>NZ_CP039382.1:0-3047905 GCF_011045535.1 Brevundimonas sp. 'scallop'
GGTTGGGGGCGCAACGGCGATGGCAGGCGGAACGAAGACGTCGGGACTGACGGATCCGGACCGCATCTGGAGCGAGGCGTCCGTGCGCCTGCGCGCTGAAATCGGTGATGGCCCGTTCTCCTCCTATATCGCCCCGTCGGCCGTCCGCCTGGACAACGCCGGCCACCTGATCCTGGTCACGCCGACTGCCTATGCTCGCGACTGGGTGCGCAAGAACGCCCTGCGTCGCATGAACGAGCTGTGGCTGGGGCTGGATGGCCTGTCGCGCCGCCTCGAGGTGCGCTGCCGCGCCGAAGTGGGTTCGGCGCCGCCGGCCTCGGCCGTGATGCCGGGCAATGTGGTGGACGCCGCCCCGCGCCTGGCCGCCTTCGCCGCCACGCCGCAGATGGCGCCCGCCGCCCCCATCAGCGCTGACGGCGCCCGCGCGGTGCGCGCCGCCGGTCTGCAGGATCGCCTGACGTTCGACAGCTTCGTCGAGGGTCAGGGCAACGCCTTCGCCCTGGCCATCGCCAAACAGGTGGCCAGCTGGGCCGACGGACACTTCAACCCCGTCTTCTTCTGCGGCCCCTATGGCTACGGCAAGACCCACCTGCTGAACGCCATCGCCTGGGAGGCCCAGCGTCTGCGGCCTGAGGCCAAGGTCGTCTATCTGACCGCCGAACGTTTCCTGTCGACCTTCGTCAAGGCGATGCAGGACCGCTCGACCGCCGCCTTCAAGGAAAGCCTGCGATCGGCCGACATGCTGCTGCTGGACGATGTCCAGTTCGTGGGCGGCAAGACGTCGACCCAGGAAGAACTGCTCTCGACCCTGACCGCCCTGATCGAGGACGGCAAACGCATCGTCTTCTCGGCCGACCGTGCGCCCATGGCCCTGACCGAGGTCGAGCCGCGCCTGCGCAGCCACCTCGCCGCCGGCCTGACCTGCCCGGTCGAGGCAGGCGACCGCGAGTTGAAGATCGCCGTGGCCCAGAACCGTCTGAAGGCGCTGTCGGCTCTGGGCGTCGTCCAGGGCGAGGCCAACCCGGAGGTCCTGGCCCAGCTGGTGGACCGTACCCCCGGCTCGATGCGCGAGCTTGAGGGCGCCGTGAATACCCTGGCCGCCGCTGCGGGCGCGCGCCTGTCGTCGGTGTCGGTCGACGAAGCCTCGACCTTGCTGGGCATGGCCATGCGCGGCGGTCCCGAGCGTCGCATTACCGTGGACGAGATCCAGAAGACGGTCGCCGACCACTTCAACATGAAACAGGCCGACCTGCTCAGCGAGCGCCGCACCCGTTCGGTCGCCCGCCCGCGCCAGATCGCTATGTATCTGTGCAAGCAGCACACGACCCGCTCCTACCCCGACATCGGTCGCCGTTTCGGCGGGCGCGACCACACCACGGTCCTGCACGGCGTGCGCAAGATCGAGGAGCTGATGCCACAGGACGATCAGATCGCCCGCGACGTCGAGGCGCTGACGCGCAAGCTGCGGGGCTGAAGCTGTGGAGCAGCGGGTCTGACCCGTTGCTCCCGCCGCGCAATCCGCTAGTGTCCCAGGTCACTTAACCGCAGCCGCCTTGCGAGTCGGCCGCGCCGGGCGAGACGACATGCAGCTGACCATCGAACGATCCGCGCTCCTGAAGGCCCTGGGCCACGTGCAGAGCGTCGTCGAACGTCGAAACACCATTCCGATCCTGTCCAACGTCCTGCTGAGCGCAGGCCGCGACCGGCTGGCTTTCGCCGCCACCGATCTGGACATGGAAATGGTGGACGAGGCCGAGGCCCAGGTTCAGGTCGAGGGCCAGATCACGGCCCCCGCCCACACCCTGTACGAGATCGTGCGCAAGCTGCCGGAAGGCGCCGAGGTCTCGTTGCTCTATTCGGGCGACGATCCGCGTCTGGTCGTCTCGGCCGGCCGGTCGCGCTTCAACCTGCCGGTCCTACCGGCGGGCGACTTCCCCGTCATGTCCACAGACAGCGCCGGCGCCTCCTATGTCCTGCCCAAGGAGGATCTGGCCCGCCTGATCGACAAGACGCGGTTCGCGGTCTCGACCGAGGAAACGCGCTACTATCTGAACGGCCTGTATCTGCACACGGTCGCCGAGGCTGGCATTCCGCTGTTGCGCGCCGTCGCCACCGACGGCCACCGCCTGGCCCTGGCAGAGACCCCAGCTCCTGAGGGCGCGGCCGGCGGCCCCGGCGTCATCGTGCCGCGCAAGACGGTGGATCAGGTCCGTCGCCTGCTGGACGACGCCGGCGGCCCGGTCGAGGTCACCGTCTCGGCCCAGAAAATCCGCTTCCAGATGGGCGAGGCGTCCCTGACCTCCAAGGTCATCGACGGCGCCTTCCCCGACTATCTGCGCGTCATCCCGCGCGGCAACGACAAACAGGCCGACATCGACAACGCACTGTTCGCCAAGGCCGTCGACCGCGTCGCCACCATCTCGGCCGAGAAGAGCCGTTCGGTGAAACTGGCCTTCGACAACGACCGCGTGAAGCTGACCGTGCGCAACATGGAAGCCGGCCAGGCCGAGGAAGAGGTCGAGATCGGCTATTCCGACGAACCGTTCGAGATCGGCTTCAACGCCCGCTACCTGCTGGACGTCGCCGGCCAGATCACGGGCGAAAACGCCGCCTTCCGCTTCGCCGACCCGGCCTCGCCGACCCTGGTGCTCGATCCGGGCGATCCCGGCGTTCAATATGTGCTGATGCCGCTGCGGGTGTAATCCTGCCTCACGCGCGTTAGAGAGCGAGCGTGATCACCTCCCTCACACTCACCGACTTCCGCTCCTATGCAGGGGCGCGGCTGGAGATGACCTCCGGGCCTGTGGTGCTTCATGGCCCGAACGGGGCGGGAAAGACCAATCTGCTAGAGGCGATCAGCCTGCTGACCCCCGGCAAGGGGCTGAGGGGCGCCACCGCCGCCGAGATGGGGCGGCGCGAGCCGGGCGAGGCGACCGGACGCGCCTGGGCGGTCATGGTCGAACTGGATGATGAGACGCGGCTGGGCACCGGCGTGCAGGCGGCGGGCGCCGCGCGGCGCATCGTGCGGATCGACGGCGAGACGGCCCAGCCGGGGCGGCTGCTCGACTATCTGCGTCCCGTCTGGGCGACGCCGGAACAGGACCGTCTGTTTTCGGACGCGCGCGCCGAGCGGCTGAAGTTCTTCGACCGGTTGGTCTTCGCCGCCGATCCCGATCACGCCGCGAGCGTCTCCGCCTATGAAAAGGCCTTGCGTGAGCGGCTGCGTCTGCTGAACGACGCCCAGGACGGGCGTGAGGCCGACCCCGTCTGGCTAGACGCTCTGGAGGCCCGGCTGGGTGAGGCCGGAGCCCGCGCCGCCCTCGCCCGCGTCGCCGCCCTGCACGCGCTTCAGGCCGCCATCGACGCCCGCAGCGATCGTCCCTTCCCCCAGGCCGACCTGGGTCTGGACGGCGCCGCTGAACAGATGGCCGAAGCGGGTGCCGAGGAGGACGAGATCGCCGCCGCGATCCGCGACGGCCTGGCCAAGGCGCGCGCCCGCGACGGCGCCGCCGGACGCTCGCTGTTCGGGCCGCACCGCACCGACCTGACCGCGCTTCACCGCGAGAAACAGCGCCCCGCCGCCGAGGGCTCTTCGGGCGAGCAGAAGGCCCTGGTCCTGAACCTGATCCTGGCCCAGATCGCGCGGCTTTCCGATCACGCCGCCCGCCCGATCCTGCTGCTGGACGAAGCCCCCGCCCACCTCGACGAGGCGCGCCGCACGGCCCTGTTCGACGAGATCACGGCGCTGGATCTTCAAGCCTTCATGACCGGCACCGAACGCGATCTCTTCGCCGGTCTGGAAGCCCGCGCCCAGTTCGTCCGCGTGGCCGGCGGCGCGCTGGAAACCGACTAGGTTCTGATCGCGGAATTCCTCGCTTTTTCGCCGGAATTTCCTATATGTTGCGGGCTTCGGCGCGGTGCGATCCCGCCGTCGATTCGAGCGCCGGGTCCGGCGCTCCATCCCCGTCCCGGTCGGGACTTCAGAGCCAATGACTTCATGACCGATCCGATTGCCGACCTGCCCGAATACGGCGCCGATTCCATCAAGGTTCTCAAAGGCCTGGACGCCGTGCGCAAACGCCCCGGCATGTATATCGGCGACACCGACGACGGCTCGGGCCTGCACCACATGGTTTATGAGGTGGTCGACAACGCCATCGACGAGGCCCTGGCCGGCCACGCCGACCTGGTCCAGGTAATCCTGAACAGCGACGGCTCGGTCACCGTGACCGACAACGGCCGTGGCATTCCCACCGGCATCCACGAAGGCGAAGGCGTTTCGGCGGCCGAGGTCATCATGACCCAGCTGCACGCCGGCGGTAAGTTCGACCAGAACTCCTACAAGGTGTCCGGCGGTCTGCACGGCGTGGGCGTGTCCGTGGTCAACGCCCTGTCCGACTGGCTGGAGCTGAAGATCTATCGCGACGGCAAGGCGCACCAGATGCGCTTCGAGCGCGGCGACACGGTCAAGTCGCTGGAAGTCACCGGCGACGCCCCCATTCGCGAGGACACCGGCAAGCCGCTGAGCGGCACCGAGGTCACCTTCTTCCCGTCTGTCACGACCTTCAGCCACATCGACTTCGACCTGAAGACGCTGGAACACCGTCTGCGCGAACTGGCCTTCCTGAACTCGGGCGTGGTCATCAAGCTGGCCGACCAGCGCCACGCTGAGCCGGTCGAGATGATCCTGCACTACGAGGGCGGTGTCGAGGCCTTCGTGCGCCACCTCGACAAGTCCAAGACGCCGATCCTGAAGGACGTCATCGTCATTCGCGGAAAGAAGGAAGGGATCGAACTGGATCTCGCCCTGTGGTGGAACGACAGCTACCACGAGACCATGCTGTGCTTCACCAACAACATCCCCCAGCGGGATGGAGGCACCCACCTGTCGGCCTTCCGCGCCAGCCTGACCCGCGTCATGGGCGGCTATATCGAGAGCTCGGGCGCCGGCAAGAAGGAGAAGGTCTCCGTCACCGGCGAGGATGCGCGCGAGGGCCTGACCTGCGTCCTGTCGGTCAAGGTGCCGGATCCCAAGTTCAGCTCCCAGACCAAGGACAAGCTGGTCTCCTCCGAAGTGCGTCCGGCCGTCGAAAGCCTGTGCTCGGAAGGCCTGTCGACCTGGTTCGAGGAGCATCCGGTCGAGGCCAAGCAGATCGTGGCCAAGATCATCGAGGCGGCGTCAGCGCGTGAGGCCGCCCGCAAGGCCCGCGACCTGACCCGGCGCAAGTCCGCGCTGGAAATCTCGAGCCTGCCGGGCAAGCTGGCCGACTGCCAGGAGCGCGATCCCGCCAAGTCCGAACTGTTCATCGTCGAGGGCGATTCCGCCGGCGGCTCGGCCAAACAGGCGCGCAACCGCGAGAACCAGGCCGTCCTGCCCCTGCGCGGCAAGATCCTGAACGTCGAGCGCGCGCGTTTTGACCGGATGCTGTCGTCGGACCTGATCGGCACGCTGATCCTGGCGCTCGGCACCGGCATCGGCCGCGACGACTTCAACGCCGACAAGCTGCGCTATCACAAGATCATCCTGATGGCGGACGCCGACGTCGACGGCGCCCACATCCGCACCCTGCTGCTGACCTTCTTCTATCGTCAGATGCCCGAGCTGATCACGCGCGGCCACGTCTATATCGCCCAGCCGCCTCTCTATAAGGTCTCGAAGGGCAAGCAGTCGCGCTACCTGAAGGATCAGGCCGAGATGGACGCCTATCTGATCGAGGAAGGCTCGTCAGAGGCCGAGCTGGACCTGTCCACCGGCGAGCGTCGACTGGGCCTGGACCTGCAATCCTTGGTGCGCGAGGCCAAGGCCTTCAGCGCCAGCGTCGATCGCCTCAGCCAGCGCGCCCCCGCCTTCGCTATCGAACAGGCGGCGCTCGCCGGTCTGTTCGCCGAGCATTCGGACATGGCGACCGCCTCGGCCGCCGCCGCCGTGCGCCTGAACCTCTATGCCGAAGAGGGCGATGGCGAGTGGACGGGCGCGCCGGGCGAACAGGGCGCCGTAGTCTTCACCCGCACCTGTCGCGCGGTGCAGGAGACCATCGTGCTGGAGGAGACCCTGATCCGCTCGCTGGACGCCCGTCGTCTGGCCGAACGCGCAGCCGCTTTCGACGGTGTCTTCGTCGCCCCCGCCACCTACCGCCGCAAGGACAAGTCCACGACCATTCGCGGTCCGCTAGACCTGCTGACCGCCGTGCTGGACGCGGGCAAGAAGGGCCTGTCGATCCAGCGCTACAAAGGCCTGGGCGAGATGAACCCCGAGCAGCTGTGGGAGACGACGCTGGACGTCAACGCCCGCACCCTGTTGCAGGTCTCGGTCGAGCACGAGGAAGACGCCAACGACCTGTTCGCCAAACTGATGGGCGACGTGGTCGAACCCCGGCGCGAGTTCATCCAGGACAACGCCCTGGACGCCGCCGTCGACGTCTGACGGCGAAGGGGGCGCGGCCTACTGGCCGCGTCCGCCCGCGATGAAGGCCTGGATGGTCGGGAAGGCCGCCGTCTGGGGCCGCATGTCCTCACAGGCGAAGGATTTTATTGCGCCATAGATGCCGCCGGCCGGCGTCGCTTCCCACGGCGTGTCCTCGGAATAGCGATCGGTTTCCGCCCCGTCCGCGCCATAGGTCACCGTCGCGCCCGAACGCGACTGGCCGTCCGAACACCGCACCATGACCTCTTCGGTCTCATGGCTGAGATTGGTCGCCTCACCGCGCGCGGGCACCCGCGCCATGCGCGTCGTCGCCACGCCGTCCACCGGCGCCAGCGCATCGACATCCACCAGATAGACGGTGGCGTCGCTGCGTGAAAACGTGGCCCAGCTTTCGGCCGCCGATGGCGATGCGATCGCCGCCGTCGCCATGATCGCCGCCACGCCAACTGTTCTGATCATTCTCTTCCCTCCCCAGGCAAGACGTTCATTTCATACCCGCGCGCGCGAGAATTCAATCTCTCCCGAAGGCTCCAAAAGCGTTTTCGATCAGGGCCGATCGCGAGACGGCAGGGCCTCGATCTCTGCGGTCGTCAGCTTCCCGGCGATGCGCACGCGGCACGGTTGAGGGCCCGTCGCCGGGCTGAGCAGTGAGGCCTGATCGCCGGGACACAGTCGGCTGGATCCGGCGACAGGTTCCAGCGCGATCGACAGGGCGCGGGTCATGTCGCGACAGAAGGGAGTTTCGATCTGGAACACCCCGGCGTCGGCTGTGCGGACATATAGGGTCTGGTCGTTCGGCGCGGTGAAGTTGCGCACCAGATTGGGCCGGAAGCACTGGCCGGCGTCGGCGCGGCTGGCCGTCGCCACGCCCTGCGACGGCGCACAGGCCGACAAGGCGAGGAGGGCCGCCGACGACAGGATGAGACGATGCATATTCAACTCCCGAACAAGCCCCCGCATCATCCTGCGCGCGTCGGCGAGGATGATGCAAGGGCGTCCGCCAGAACCGAAGACCGACGGGGCGACACGCGCGCCGCCAAATCTCGCGGCAGAGGCGAGGGCTGACCAAGGATGAGGGCGGCGATATGCTCGCCCAGCAAGGGCCCGACGCAGAAGCCGCGCGACCCCAGACCGCCGAGCACATAGGGTCCGTCATCGAGAGCGCCCGCCACAGGCAGGCGATCCGGCGTCGTGGCGCGGACTGCAGCCCGATGCTGCACCGACCCGGCCGCCGTGATGCGCTTGGCTAACGCTGGCAGGCGCGCTTCCAAGGTCGCCAGATTTCGCGCGCTGTCGTCCTCGCGCGGCGCCGTGTCTGTGTCGCCCCGATCATGGGTCGCGCCGAACAGCACGCCTTGGCCCGTCGGAACCGCATAGCCGCCCCAGGCCATGGGGTGGACGGTCACGTCCCCGTCGATCCAGTCCGCCTGCCCCCGAACGGGCGACAGGCGCGGCGTGTGGTTGAACCCGTCCAGCAGCGCGGCCGATCCCCACCCGGCGGCGAGAACCACCGCATCGACCTCGCCCAGCACCGCGTCATCTTCCCCGATCAGCCGCCAGCAGTCGTCGGCGCGCTCCAGCCGTATCACGCGCTTAGACCGCATCTCCGCGTCGGCCAGCCAGTTCCAGAGCACCGCCGCAGGGCGCACCGCAAATGCGCCCTTCATCAGCAGACCGCCTTGCCCCGTTGCTTCGCCGGTGACGGCTGACGCCGCCCCTTCGTCCAGCACCGCCATGTCATGGTCATTCCAGATCTGCTGGCGAGCGATCTTTTCGAACCGGGCCGCATCCCGCGGCGTCTGGGGGAGTTGCAGCACGCCGTGGCCCGTTACGGCGTCCGGGATCGAGGCATACAGATGTGCCGCCCGCTCCAGCGCCTGGGCGTGCAGGGCGGCGATGCCGAGGTCGCCGGCATCCAGGCGCGGCGTAACCAGGGCCGCCGGAAAGCCGGAGCCGCCCGAGCCCGGGCGCTCACCCTCGAACACCACGGCCCGGAGGCCCTGCGCCTTCAGGGCCCGCACCATCGATGCGCCGGCGATACCCGCGCCGATCACGGCGACGCGGGGCGGCGGCGGCGGTTCGAACACTGAGGGGAGACGCGCCTCAAGCCGCTCGCGCTTGCGGCCATGACCGGGGCGCTTCTCGACGACGAAACCCTGCCCAGCCAGGCCGCGCCGCACGGCTCCGGCGACGGTGAAGGTGGCCAGGCGCGCGCCCGGCGCAGAGCGCTCGGCGATCAAGGCCATCACTTCGGGCGACCACATGCCCGGGTTCAGCGCAGGCGAGAAACCGTCCAGGAACCAGGCGTCCGCCGATCCCGACCACTGCTCCAGCGCCCAGGCCGCATCGCCCACCGCCAGGTCCAGCACGGCGTCGAAGCCCGGCAGGTCCACCCGGTGAAAGCCCGGCGTCGCGGCCGGCCAGTTTGCGATCAAGGCCTCGGTCGCCACCGCCAGTTCAGGCCAGGCGCCCAGCGCCCGCGCCGCTTCCGCCGCCGTCAGCGGAAACCCCTCGATAGAGAAGATGTGCAGCCGCCCGCCCTCGGGCCGCGTCCGTCGCCACAGATCGAGCAGGGCGGCGATGTTCAACCCTGTGCCGAACCCCAGCTCGGCCACCGTGAAATGATCCCGACCGGTCCAGGCGTCCGGCAGGCCGCAACCTTCCAGAAACACCGCCCGCGTTTCGGCCAGGCCGTCATCACGCGAGAAATAGACGTCGCCGAACCGGCCTGAGCGCGGCTCGCCCTCTTCGGTCCAGGTCAGCAGGGGCGAGGCGTCGTCATCAGGCGTCATCGCGCGGCTCTAGCACCTTCGTCGCCGACATGAAAAAGGCCGCCCCCAGTCGGAGCGGCCTCTTCGGGCTTTGGTTTCGACGCGGCCTAGTGGGCGGCCGCCGGACCATGCGCAGGCTCGGCCGGCGCGACAGGCGCGGGCGCGGCGGCGGAGGCGTCGGCGCCCTGCATCGTCGTGGCGGACTGGGCGGCGGTGTCTTCCTGAATGGCTTGATTGGCCGCCGCTTCGGCGTCCTTGGCCGCTTGATCGACTGTCAGGGCGGCTTCTTCAGCGCTGCCGGCGGCCTCGACCGCATCGGTGGCCGGCGCTTCGGCCTTTTCTTCCGGGGCCTTGCTGCAGGCGGCCAGGACCAGGAGCGCGGCGGATGCGGCGACGAGGGCTTTGATACGCATGAAGATGTCTCCGAAGCTTGCGAGACCGGAACGTCTCTTGGCGCAAACGATAGGGCCGCCGCGCGCGGCAGGGCAAGTTAAGATCAGGAAAGTCGGGATCAGTCGGCGGTGATGCTGTTCAGCGCCTCTTCCATCTCGCCGAACGACGGCTGCGCCGACGACGGGATGTCGCCCCGGCCGATCTCGACCGAGATTTGGGCGGCGTTGCCGTGCAGGTGGGCGACCAGCACCGACTGGATGATCTTATAGTAGGCGGCTTCCTCGTTGATGATCGCCGTCAGGCGCGCCGCAAACGGACCGACCAGACCATAGGCCAAGAACACGCCCATAAAGGTGCCGACCAGGGCGCCGCCGATCATGCCGCCCAGAACCTCGGGCGGCTCGGTGATCGATCCCATGGTCTTGATGACCCCCAGCACGGCGGCGACGATGCCCAGAGCAGGCAGGCCGTCGGCCAGGTTCTGAAGCGCATGGGCGTTTTCCAGATGCTCGTGATGGTGCTTTTCGAGCTGCTTTTCCATCGCATCCTCGACCTGGTGCGGATCTTCCAGGTTCATCGTCATCATCCGCAGGGTGTCGCAGATGAAGTCGACGGCGAAATGGTCCTTCAGCACCTTGGGATACTTCTGGAAGATGGTCGATTCCTTGGGCTTTTCGATATGGCTTTCCAGCGCCACCACGCCCTTGGACTTCATCGTCTTGGTCAGCTGGAACAGCAGCGACAGCAGGTCCTTGTAATCCTGCTTCTTCCACTTCGGCCCGGCGAAGGTCTTGCCCAGCCCCGCCATGGAGCCCTTGATCACCGGCAGGGAGTTGGAGATCAGGAACGCGGCGATGCCCGCCCCGCCGATGGCCATCAGCTCGTGCGGCGCGGCGTGCAGGATCACTTCGAACTTGCCGCCCGAAATGGCGTAGCTGCCGAAGACGAGGCCGAACAGCAGCACGATGCCGATGATCTGGAACATGGAGGCGAACAATCCTGACGCGGAGAGGTCGGGACTATCGCCATTAATCATTAAGACGGCGTTTCGCGACCGCCGCCTTCCCAGTCGCTATAGCCGGGTTTCGCCCTTCAGAATGGCGTTGCGTCCGGCCGCCGTCAGCTTCTGATAGCCCGTCGCCCCGCCCCGCACATAGAGAGCGGCGCCGGTCTTGGACGGATCGAAACCGTCGACCACCAGATCGGCCTTGCGGTATTTGAAGGTGCCGGTCGTCTCCGCCGATTTGATCAACCGCACGAAGACCGGCTGAGCATAGGCGGGCAGCTTGGCCTCGACATGGTCAGAGAAGGCCTGCGCGTCGAACTTGCCGTCCACCACCAGGGCCGCCATCCCGGCCTTGCCGTCCTGGGCCGGAACGGGCACGCCATAGACGATGGCTTCGGTCACGCCCGGTGCGTCCATCAGCACCTGTTCGACCTCTGAGGTCGAGACGTTTTCGCCCTTCCAGCGGAAGGTGTCGCCCATCCGGTCGACAAAGTAGAAATAGCCTTCCTTGTCCTGCTTCATCAGGTCGCCGGTGCGGAACCAGCGGTCGCCCTTCTTGAACACGTCGGTCAGGATCTTCTTCTGCGAGGCGGCCTTGTCGGCGTAGCCCGAGAAGTCGTGGCGGATGTCGTTGCCGATCAGGCCGATGGCCTCGCCGACCTCGCCGACGCGCGCCAGGCGACACAGACCGTCCGAGCCGCGGATCGGCTGTTCGGTCTCCACGTCGAACTCGACCAGGCGGATATTGATCTGCGACTTCAGGAAGCTCGGCACCCGACCGATCGCGCCCTGTTTGCCGTCGAAGTTGAACAGCGAGACATTGCCTTCGGTCGAGCCGTAGAACTCCAGGATGTCGGGGATCTTGAACCGGCTCTGGAAGTCGGGCCAGACATCGGCGCGCAGGCCGTTGCCGAACGCCAGACGCAGCTTGTGCTTGGTCTCGTCCTCGTGCGGCGGGCAGTTGACCAGATAGCGGCACAGCTCGCCGATATAGACGAACATGGTCGCGCCCGACGAGCGCACGTCGGGCCAGAAGGTGCTGGCCGAGAACTTCTTGCGGATCACCAGCCGCGCGCCGTTCAGCAGCGCTGCGCCCACCCCGACCAGACCGCCGGTCGAGTGATACAGCGGCAGGACGTTGAAGATCCGGTCCTCGGGCGTCGAACGCGTGGCGCCGGCGAAGGCGCGCATATAGGTCCGGGCGCGCGAATGCGGAATGCGCGCCGCCTTGGGCAGGCCGGTCGTGCCGGAGGTGTAGATATAAAGGGCGGTGTCGCGGTTGGTCAGGCCTTCGCGCGCCGACTTGGACGGCCGCACCGAGGATCCGCCGCGCACGGGCTTGTCCAGGCCGCGACGGTCGCTGGTCTCCAGATCGTCGGTCAAGCCCAGAACCCAGAGCGCCAGGTTGTGATCGACCAGAGGCCGCGCCTCCTCGATCTGACGCCAGCAATCCTCGTCCGCGACGACGTTGAAGGCCTTGGAAATGGCCAGGCAGTGGGCCAGCCCCTGCCCGTTCAGATTGGTGTTGATCAGGGCCGTGGCGATGCCGACCTTGGAGAAGCCGATCCACGCCGCCAGATACTCGATCCGGTTGGTCATCATCAGTGCGATGGTGTCGCTGCGGCGCAGGCCCCGGTTCTTGGCCCAGTGTGCGAAGCGGTTGGCCATGGCGTCCAGGTCGCGATAGGTCAGGGTGCGCTGACCGTCGTCGATGGCGATGTTGTCGGCGAACTTGTCGACGGCTTCTTCAAAGTCGTCACAGAGCAGGACGTCGCTGTCCAGCTCGATTGGCTTGATGCGTTTCAACAGACGGAACAGGCCGCGCGCGAACCGGACATCCCTGCGGATATTGGCTACAAAACCCATGCGCGCCGTACTCCGGTCAATGCGTGTTCCACCCGGTCCGGTGATGGACGAAGGCGGCCGGTCGGGTCAACCGTAGGGTCCGCAATCCTTCGCGAACCTGACAAATTGCCGCCCGGCCGTGATCCATTTGTTCGGTTGACGCGGCGGAAATCCAGAGCACCGCCCTGCTTTTTATTGCCGCATTGACGGCAAATGCGGCGGCCGCGCGCACGGTCTTCGCCCCATTCCGGGCGGAAACGGTGTTTCTTCGGGGCTTTTGGGCTTTACGCGGAACGCCGTTGCGGGACGGCGGGTTGGTTGATCGACGTTATGGAGGACAGAAACAATGTCTATGACCTATGCCAACGCCAACACCGAAGCCCGCGCTGACGACACGACCTTCGTCCCGCGCTACGCCCGCACGACCAAGTCCAAAAAGTCGGTGAAGACCTGGATGATCCTGGCCCCGATCGGCGCGGTGGTGCTGCTGGGCAGCGGCGTCGCCATGATGATGGGCGGCGAACAGGCCGCTCCGGCCCAGCCCGCCGAGACGGCCGCACCGGCCATGCAGACCGCGCCCGCCGCGATGACGGCGGCCCAGGCGCCGGTCACGCCCGCCCCGGTCGAGGTCGCGCCGACGCCGGCTGCGACCCCGACGCCCGCCGCCGCGCCTGCGCCGGTCGCTCGCCGAGCCGAACCTGTGGCCCGTCGCGCTGCGCCGGCCGTTGAACGACCCGCCGCCGCCCGTGTTGAGACGACGGCTACGCCTGCGGGTCCGCAACCTTACACCGCGCCAGTCGCCTCGACGTCGAGCACCAGCCAGTTGAACACCGCGCCCGCAGCTTCGACCCCGGCTCCCGTCGTGACCACGCCTGCCGCTCCGGCGATCACGGTCCAGCCGCTGAACTGATCTCAGCAAAATAATGGAAAGCCCCGGTTTCGGCCGGGGCTTTTTCTATGATCGAGGTTCAGGCGCCGCTGACGCGCCAGATGACATTGCCCACATCATCGGCGACCAGCAGGGCGCCTTCTCGGTCGATCTGCACCCCGACGGGCCGGCCTTGCGCCTGACACCGGGCGTTCAGAAATCCGGTCAGAACATCCTGCGGCGGCCCGGCGGGACGTCCATCGACGAACGGCACGAAGATCACCTTGTAGCCGCTGCGCACGCTGCGGTTCCACGACCCGTGCTGGCCGACGAAGACACCAGAGCGCAAGGCTGGCGGCAACAGGTTCGCGCCCTGCCCGAATGTCAGCCCCAGCGACGCCGTGTGCGGGCCCAGGGCGTAATCTGGCCGGATCGCGCGCGCGACCATCGCGGGATTAGCGGGTGGGCGCGTATCGACAGTCTGGCCGTAATAGCTCCACGGCCAGCCGTAAAAGGCGCCCGGCGTCACCGCCGTCATATAGTCGGGCACCAGATCGTCACCGATCTCATCACGCTCGTTGACCGCCACCCACAGCTGGCCGGTCTGCGGGTTCCAGTCCATGCCGACCGGATTGCGCAGGCCCGAGGCATAGACCTGCCGCGCGCCCGTCGCTGGATCGATCTCGAGGATGGCCGCGCGATCGACTTCCTCATCCAGGCCGTTTTCGCCGACGTTGGAGTTCGATCCGACCCCGACATAAAGCCGCCGGCCGTCCGGGCTGGCGACCAGGCTCTTGGTCCAGTGGTGATTGCGGCCGGCAGGCAGGTCCGCAACCTTCGTGGCCGCAGCGTCGATGCGCGTCTGGCCGCTCCGATACGGAAAGGCCACCACCGCATCGGCGTTGGCGACGTAAAGGCGGTCGCCGACCAGAACCATGCCAAACGGCGAGTTCAGTCCGGTCAGGAAATCGCTCTTGGTCTCCGCTACGCCGTCGCCGTCCGCGTCCCGCAGCAGGACGATCTTGTTGGGGCTCGGGACACCGGCGCCGGCCTTGGCCATGACCTTGCCCATCACCCAGCCACGCAGACCGCCCTTCTTGTCTTCGGGCTTGGGCGGCGCATTCGACTCCGCGACCAGAATGTCGCCGTTGGGCAGGCGATAGAGCCAGCGCGGGTGATCCAGGCCTGTCGCGAACGCCTGTACGCGCAATCCCGCCGCCGCGACCGGCGTCGCGCCTTCGGGCCAGCTCGACGCCGGGGCGATGTTGACGGTGGGCAGAAAGCCCTGACGCGGCGCCGGCAGTTGCGGGTCTGGCCCAAAGCCGGCCGAAACGGGCAAGGCTGTCCCGCCCGCGCAGGCCCCCAAACCGATCACCGTCGCGAGCAATGTCGAGGCGAACAAAACCGTCCGTGGCGAGCGCATGGCCTTTGATCCTTACCGCGCCGGTTGGGCCGGGAACTCCAGACGGCTGACGTCGTATCCAAGAGACCGCGCCCGTTCGGTCAAGGCGCGCACCTGCTGCTCGCTGGGCAGGTCGCGCGTGTAGATGAACAGGCGATTGAAGGTCGGATCGGCCGAGATGAACCAGCTGTAGTCGTCCGCCCGGTCCAGCACCCAATAGTCCCATGTCACGAACCCGGCCAGATATTTGACCCTCAGCTTGGCGTTCATTCCCGGATCGAGGATTTCGCCCCGTCCGCCGATGGCCTTTTCCTTGCCGTCCGGCGTGCCGACCTGACAGGTGTCGCGCACATCGACCCGCGTGCCCTCCACCGGCGTATAGATCGACGCGCCGGCGACGCAGCCGTCGGTCAACCGATCCGGCAGACGCGCGATCTCGTGCCAGCGCCCGGACCACAGACGCTGCACATCCACCGGCTTGGCCGGCTGGGGCGCGCGATATTCGGAAGGCGACGGTGCGGTCACGCATCCCGCCAGCGCGATCGCGGCGGCGGCTGATGCGGCGAGGGATTTCAGGCTGGACATGGGCGTTTCCGTTTCGAAGCCATAAGCCGCTTTCAGCGACCCTGGTTCCGTTACGCACCGACGGCGAAATCGGACGCCGCGGGACGAAAATCTCCTAGCGGGGAACAGGAACCCTCGCTTGTCCCGTCCCGCCCTTTGGCGTTGTCACATGGCGTTCGACGGAGACGCCCCGGTGACCACCGCCACCCTGACCAAAAAACCTGCCGCCCTTTCCACGCCGCGCCTGACCCACCTCCAGCGTCTGGAGGCCGAAAGCATCCACATCCTGCGCGAGGTGGCGGCCGAAGCCGAGCGGCCGGTCATGCTGTATTCTATCGGCAAGGACTCGGCCGTCATGCTGCATCTGGCGAAGAAGGCCTTCTATCCGTCCAGGCCGCCCTTCCCGCTTCTGCACGTCGACACGACGTGGAAGTTTCGCGCCATGTACGCGATGCGCGAACAGGCGGCGGCCGATCTGGGCGTCGAGCTGCTGGTCCACCAGAACCCCGACGCCCTCGCACGCGGCATCAACCCCTTCGATCACGGCTCGGCCCTGCACACGGATCTGTGGAAGACCGAAGGTCTGAAACAGGCCCTGAATCATTACGGCTTCGACGCGGCCTTCGGCGGCGCGCGTCGCGACGAGGAGAAGTCGCGCGCCAAAGAGCGGATCTTCTCCTTCCGCACCGCCGAACATCGCTGGGACCCCAAGAACCAGCGGCCTGAACTCTGGCGGCTCTACAACACGCGCAAAAAGCCCGGTGAGAGCATTCGCGTCTTCCCGATCTCCAACTGGACCGAGCTGGACGTCTGGCAATACATCCATCTGGAGCGGATCCCCATCGTGCCTCTGTATCTGGCCGCCAAAAGGCCGGTGGTGGAACGTGACGGCGCCCTGATCATGGTCGATGACGACCGGTTCCGCCTGCGTCCCGGCGAGACGCCGCAGATGAAGTCCGTCCGTTTCCGCACCCTGGGCTGCTACCCCCTGACCGGGGCGGTCGAAAGTACGGCCACGACCCTGGCCGAGGTCATTCAGGAAATGCTTCTGACCACCACATCCGAGCGCCAGGGCCGGATGATCGACCACGACCAATCCGCCTCGATGGAGAAGAAGAAGCAGGAGGGCTATTTCTGATGGCTCACCAGTCCGACCTGATCGCCCGCGACATCAACGCCTATCTGGACGCCCACCAGCACAAAAGCCTGCTGCGCTTCATCACCTGCGGCAGCGTGGACGACGGCAAGTCCACCCTGATCGGGCGGTTGCTCTACGATTCCAAGATGATCTTCGAGGATCAAATGGCGGCGCTGGAGGCGGACAGCCGCCGAGTCGGCACGCAAGGCGGCGACATCGACTTCGCCCTGCTGGTCGATGGTCTCGCCGCCGAGCGGGAGCAGGGCATCACCATCGACGTCGCCTATCGATTCTTCTCGACCGAAAAGCGGAAATTCATCGTCGCGGACACGCCGGGTCACGAACAGTACACCCGCAACATGGTCACCGGCGCCTCGACTGCCGACGCCGCCGTCATCCTGATCGACGCCCGGCGCGGCGTGCTGACCCAGACGCGGCGCCACGCCTATCTGGTCAGCCTGCTGGGCATCCGCCACGTCATCCTGGCGGTCAACAAGATGGACCTCATGGGCTGGTCTCGGTCCGTGTTCGACGCCATCGTCGCCGACTTCTCCGACTTCGCCGCCCAGATCGGGCTTCAGGCCTTCGACGCCATCCCGATGTCGGCCCTGCGCGGCGACAACATCGCCGAACCCAGCGCCCATTCGCCCTGGTACGCCGGGCCGCCGCTGATGACCCTGCTGGAAACGCTGGAGGTCGGGGACGCTCTTCAGGCCGACCCCTTCCGCCTGCCGGTGCAGTGGGTCAACCGGCCCAATCTCGACTTCCGCGGCTTCTCCGGCCAGATCGCCGCCGGGACCGTGCGCCCGGGCGATCCCGTCCGCGTCCTGCCGTCGGGCAAGGCCTCGACCGTGGCGCGGATCGTCACCGCCGATGGCGACCTGGATCAGGCCGTCGCCGGTCAGTCGATCACCCTGACCCTGGACGACGAGATCGATGTCTCGCGCGGCGACGTCCTGGCCAGCGCCAACGCCCCGCCCGAGGCGGCCGACCAGTTCGAGGCCACGGTGGTTTGGATGGACGACGAACCCCTGCTGCCGGGCCGGCCTTACCTGCTCAAGATCGGCGCCAAGCTAGTGGGCGCCACGATCACCGAGCCCAAGCACAAGGTGAACGTCAACACCCTGGAGCAGCAGCCGGCCAAGCGGCTGGAGTTGAACGAGATCGGCGTCTGCAACCTGTCGCTGGACGCCCCCGTCGCCTTCGCCCCCTATGACGAGAATAAGGATTTGGGCGGTTTCATCCTGATCGACCGGATCTCGAACCGCACGGTCGGGGCGGGTTTGCTCCACTTCGCCCTGCGCCGCGCCCACAACATCCACTGGCAGGCCCTGTCGGTGGACAAGGCCGCGCGCGCGGCCATCAAAAACCAAAAGGGTCGAGTCATCTGGCTGACCGGCCTGTCGGGCGCGGGCAAATCGACCATCGCCGATCTGGTGGAAAAGCGGCTGCACGCCGACGGTCGCCACACCTATCTGCTGGACGGCGACAATGTCCGCCACGGCCTGAACCGCGATTTGGGATTCACCGAAGAGGACAGGGTCGAGAACATCCGCCGCGTCGCCGAGGTGTCGAAACTGATGGTGGACGCCGGCCTGATCGTCCTGGTCAGCTTCATCTCACCCTTCCGCGCCGAACGCCGTCTGGCCCGCGACCTGCTGGGCGCGGGCGAGTTCGTCGAGGTCCACGTCGACACGCCCCTGGCGGTGGCCGAGGCCCGCGATGTCAAGGGTCTGTACAGGAAGGCCCGCGCGGGAGAGCTCAAGAACTTCACCGGCATCGACAGCCCCTATGAAGCCCCCGAAAGCCCCGAAATCGTCGTGGATACCACCACCATGTCGCCCGAGGACGCCGCCAAGCGCATCGTCGCCTGGCTGGATGGGCGTTTCTCGACCGAGGACTCCGCCATCTAGGTTCGGAACCTTGACCGTTCGCCGGACGCTCTAGGAACTGATGACCAATCCGATCCAGAAGCTGGGCCTCGACACCATCGAACAGTCGCAGATTGCCCGCATCGCCGGGATCAATCTGACGCTGGGCGGTCTGGTCAGCGCGGGTGTGATCCTCCTGATCGCCTTCGCCGCCCATTGGCTCGTGACGCGGTCGCTGCGCCGCGTGCGCGAACGCTCAGACCGCAGCCGTCAGGCGATCTATCTGCTGGAGCGTCTGGCCGGCTACGGCATCATCGTCGTGGGAATCATGTCGGCCCTGTCGGCGGCAGGGCTAAACCTGTCGTCCCTGACCGTCTTCGCCGGCGCTCTGGGCATCGGCGTGGGTCTCGGGCTGCAGGGAGTGGTCAAGGAGTTCGTCTCCGGCCTGTTCCTGATCTTCGACCGGATGGTGTCGGTCGGCGACTATATCGAGATCGAGGACATCGGCATCCGCGGCGCCATCATGGAGATCGGCCCGCGCGCCACCCGTGTCCGCACCAATGACAACGTCAATGTCCTGGTGCCCAACTCGCGCTTCATCGAACAGCCCGTCACCAACTGGACGATGAAGGGCGACACCCGTCGCATCCATGTGCCCTTCACCGTCGCCTATGGCTCGGACCGGGGAAAGGTGCGCGACGCCGTTTTGGCTGCTGCCCGCGCCAGCCCCTTCACCCTGCCGGAGACGGAGGCTCGCAAGAGCCAGGTCTGGCTCGTGGCCTTCGGCGATCGGGGCCTGTCGTTCGAACTGGTGGTCTGGCCGACGCGTGACGCCGTCAAACGCCCGGCGGCCATGCATGCCGCCTACACCTGGCTGATCGCCGACGCCCTGGACGCGGCGGGCGTCGAGGTGCCGGTGCCCCAGACCGATCTTCGCCTGCGCACCGCCTTCGGCCTGGACGGCGAGGAGGCCTTGAAGCGCCTCGGCTACGGCGTCGGCTCACCGCCGCGACCGACCGGCCCGCAAAGTCCCGCCCGAACCGCCAACGACGCCGCCGACGACGTCATGGCCGACGACGAGGCCGAGACGCCGGAACCGCCCGCTCCGCCCAAGGCGCGTCAGACGGACTGAGCCGCCTTGGCCTTCGACCGCCAGGCATGCAGCAACGGCTCGGTATAACCGTTCGGCTGCTCGACGCCTTCGAACACCAGCGCCCGCGCCGCCTGATAGGCCAGACTGTTATCCGGGTCCGTCGCCATCGGCCGATACAGCGGATCGCCCGCATTCTGCCCATCCACCTTGGCCGCCATGCGCTGGAAAGCCGCCTCAACCTGATCGGCCGTGCAGACCCCGTGCAGCAGCCAGTTGGCGATATGCTGCGAACTGATCCGCAGCGTCGCCCGGTCCTCCATCAGGCCGATGTCGTGGATGTCCGGCACCTTGGAACACCCCACCCCCTGGTCGATCCAGCGCACGACATAGCCCAGTATGCCCTGGGCGTTGTTGTCCAACTCGGCCGCCACCTCGTCCTCGGACCAGTTGACGCCATTCGCCAGCGGCGGGGTCAGCAAGGCCTCCAGCCCCGGCGTCTCGCGCCCAGCTACATCTTTCTGAACCGCGAAGACATCGACCGCATGATAGTGCAGCGCATGCAGGGTCGCCGCCGTCGGCGAGGGCGTCCAGGCGGTGTTCGCGCCCGTCTTCGGATGACCGATCTTCTGCTCCAGCATGTCCGCCATCCGGTCCGGCGCCGCCCACATCCCCTTGCCGATCTGAGCCTTGCCGGACAGCCCGCATTTCAGGCCGATGGCGACGTTTCTCGCCTCATAGGCCGCGATCCAGGCGCTGGACTTGATGTCGGCCTTTCGCACCACCGGCCCGGCCTGCATGGCCGTGTGGATCTCGTCGCCGGTGCGATCCAAAAAGCCGGTGTTAATGAAGACGATCCGGTCCTTCACCGCCTGAATGCAGGCCGCCAGATTGGCTGAAGTCCGCCGTTCCTCGTCCATCACCCCGACCTTGATCGCATGGCGCGGCAGGGCCAGCAGATCCTCGACCGCGTCGAACAGCCGATCGGTGAAGGCGGCCTCGTCCGGCCCGTGCATCTTGGGTTTAACGATATAGACCGAGCCGGTCGCGCTGTTGCCGAACCCGCCCAACCCCCTAATGTCATACTGCGCGATCAGGCTGGTCACGATGGCATCCATGATCCCTTCGGGCACCTGCGACCCGTCAGACAGACGGATGGCCGGGGTCGTCATCAGATGCCCGACATTGCGCACGAACAGCAGGCTGCGCCCCTTCAGGATTACCGACGACCCGTCCGGCGCGGTCCACTGACGATCCGGCTCCAGAGCGCGGGTCAGGGTCTCGCCGCCCTTCTTGAACGTCGCGGACAGGTCGCCGCGCATCAGACCCAGCCAGTTGCGATAGGCCTCGGCCTTGTCCGCCGCATCGACGGCCGCGACGGAATCCTCCAGATCGACGATGGTCGACAGGGCCGATTCCAGCACCACGTCCGCCAGACCCGCCGCATCGCCGCGCCCCACCGGGTGGCTTCGGTCGATCACCAGTTCGATGTGCAGCCCGTTGTTGACCAGCAGGATTGAGGCGGGCGCGCTGGCCTCGCCGGTAAAGCCGACGAACTGTCCCGCATCCTTCAGCGCAGGCGACAACGCGCCGTCGATCACCGACCAGCCGGCGACATCCGTATGCGATCCCTCCGCCAGCGGCGCCGCCTCGTCCAAAAAGGCCTTGGCCCGCGCGACGACCCGTGCGCCGCGCGCCGCGTCATAGCCGCCGCCGGCCGGCAGGTCGCCCAACGCATCCGTGCCGTAAAGCGCGTCATACAGGCTGCCCCACCGTGCATTGGCGGCGTTCAGCAGGAAGCGAGCGTTCAGCACCGGCACGACCAACTGCGGCCCGGCCATGCGTGCGATCTCGGCGTCCACACCTTCCGTCCCGATCGTGAACGGCGCCGGCTCCTCGACCAGATAGCCGATCTCTTTCAGAAAGGCCTGCGACGCCGCCACATCATAGGGCTGGCTCCGCCGCGCCCGATGCCAGTCGTCGATCTGCGCCTGCAAGGCGTCGCGTCGCGCCAGCAGCGCCCGGTTCTCGAGCGCGAACCGCTCGAAGATCGCCGCCGCCCCGCTCCAGAAGGCCGCCGCATCAAGCCCCAGCCCCGGCAGTACATCCTGCTCGATCAGGGCGATCAGTTCGCCAGCGACCTTCAGCCCTGCGCGATCTTCATGGGTCGTCATGACGGCCTCTCTCCGGCGCGACGCCGGCCTGTAACAATGCGTGATCAGGTAAGCCGAGGCCGGACACTGGCGCAAGGGTCACGTCGCGTCATCGCAGTCGCTTTTCGTTCAAGGCGACGGCCGGCTGGTCAGAAACTCTTAACCGCGTCCGTGAACGGGACCGCAAGCGGCAGCGCCTATTGTGAGCTTACGGACGAACTCGCGTCCGGCCAGTCGAGCGTCTCGCCCATGCTGTTTCTTCTGAACGATGTCGTGTTCGACCTGGACGAGGCCTGCCCGGTCACGCCCGCCGACGCGCGCCGGTTCGAGAAGCTGGGTCTGGACTATCTGCTGGAATTGGGTTGCGAACTGTTCGCCGAGGACCCGCTGCTTCACCGCAACGATCCCGAACGCGCCCGTCGCCTGGCCTGGCTGATCGCAGAGCGTAGCCCCGACGTGAACGCCGCCCTGTTCGCGGCGCCCGCCCCCGCCTGCAATCCCGACCTCGTCGAGCCGCGCTTCTGCACCCTGCCCGAACAGGTGATGCGCCAGCTTCAGGCCAAGGGCCGTCGCCTCGACGCCGTCTCCGCAGACCGCGCCGTCTGGAACCGCCTGGCCGCCTGATCGCGGCCTGAAACGCCGTCAGAAGACGGCGTTGAACACCACATGGACCAGCGTCGCCACGGCTACGATAAAGCCGAAGCCGACGACCAGCCCCACCGCCGGATGCAGCGGCGCCCGCTCACGCGGCGCATGGGCGATACGGTCTTGAGGATGGATGACAGCCATCGTCCTTGTCCTTTCCCTATGATCCCGGATCGATCCGGGAGGGGAGCGTCGGACTCTGACGGCCTGATCGTCTCCTCCAGAACCGAGCATGACTCCGATAGCCCTTCGTGGCGAGGGGTTATTTTACGTGGACCAATCGGCTGGACGTCGGCGCGTGGAAGTTGCACCTTCGCCCTCAAGGGATGTTCGGGACTGATTGTATGAGTTCGAAGCTGGTAACCTGCGCCATTTCGGCGGTGGGATCGATTGTGTTTGCTGCAATGGCTCAGCCAGCGCGGGCGGACTGGCTGCGGGCCGAAAGCGAACGGTTCATCGTCTATAGCGACGGCGGCGAGCGCGCCCTGCGCGATTACGTCCAAAAACTTGAGATTTTCGATCGTGTCATGCAGGTCCGACACGGCGGCTCGATGTCGGATGAGCCGCAGCGCAAGATGCCGATCTATCTCGTCGGCGGTCGCCGAGGCCTGACGCGTGTGCACCCGCAGAGCGGTGAAAACACGATGGGCACCTACTTCCCGACGGAAGAGGATATCTTTGCGGTCGCCATCAGAGGCGACGGCGACGGCGGGATGTCGGGCGACGACATCCTGATGCACGAATACGCCCACCACTTCATGCTGGGCAACTTCCCCGGATCCTACCCGGCGTGGTTCGTCGAAGGCTTTGCCGAATACTACATGACCGCGGACATCGACGTCCGAGATCGGAAAGTTCAACTGGGCCAGTTTAACCAAAACCGTGCCTACTGGATTATGGCGGAAACCTGGATCCCGCTTGATGTCCTGCTGACCAAGCGTCCGGGTGAAGTTCGATCCGAGAGTCAGAAAGCGACCTACTATCCGATCGCCTGGCTGCTGACCCACTGGTTCATCAGCGATCCTGCGCGCCTGGAGCAGTTGGAAGACTATCTGAAGCGCGTTTCGGGCGGCGAGGACTCCGTAGCTGCGATGGAGGCTTCCACTGGAATGTCGCTTCGTGACCTTCAGGTCGCGCTTCGACGCTACACCCGTGGTCGCCTGATGGGCAGGACGCTCAGCGGCCAGTTTCCAACGGCCGACATCGTCGTCACGCGACTGTCGCCCGCCGCCGATGATCTGCTGCTCATCAATCAACGGCTCAAGATCGGCGTCCCTGACGAAGATCGCCAGGCCTTGGGCCAAGAGGTCGCCAGGCTGGCGGCCCGGCATGGCGACGATCCTTTGGCCTTGCTCGCAGCCGGCCATGCCGGTCTCCATTTCGGCGATCGCGCCGCTGGCGAACGTGCGCTTCAACGCCTGCTGGAAATCAATCCGAACCATGTCGAAGCCCTGCAGTTCCTGGCGCAGGAGCGGCTCAAACAAGCGCGCGAGGCCGAAGACGACGACCAGGCTCAGGCGCTGCGCGTCCAGGCGCGCGGCTATCTCTCTCGCGCCTATGCAGCCGGTCAGAACGACTACCGCACCCTTATGCTGATGTCCGAACTCCGTCGGACCCAGCCCGGCTATCCTAACGAAAACGATTTGCTGACCCTGGGCCTGGCGCTGGATCGCGCCCCTCAACTGGCGGCGGTGCGCTTCCCCTATGCGGACGCCCTGGTGAAAACCGGCAAGCCGGAAGAGGCGATCGCGGTGCTGAAACCGGTGGCCAACAATCCCCACGGCGGCGCCGCCTCCGTCTTCGCAAGCGGCATGATCGCCGCCATCGAAAAGGGCCAGGCCTTGCCGGAAATCACGCAAGATGCCGAAGCGCCTCAGATCAGCGAGCCGGAGCCGGAAACCCCTCCGCAAACACCGTCTGAATCCGCCCCATCTCCCGCCAACGAGTGACTTTCGGCGCGCGGCAGGGTAGTCGCGCGCCATGTCCTCCTTGACCCTGCCTGAAGAAGCGGCGCGCCGCCGAACCTTCGCCATCATCGCCCACCCGGATGCGGGCAAGACGACCCTGACCGAGCATATCCTGCTGGCAGGCGGCGCCATTCGTGCGGCCGGCGCGGTGCGGGCGCGCGGCGAGAACCGCCGCACGCGTTCGGACTGGATGAAGATCGAGAAGGAGCGGGGCATCTCGGTCAGCGCCTCGGTCATGACGTTCGAGCACGACGGCAAGATGTTCAACCTGCTCGATACGCCCGGGCACGAGGACTTCTCCGAAGACACCTATCGCACCCTGACCGCCGCCGACTGCGCCATCATGGTGCTGGACGCCGCCAAGGGTATCGAGCCGCAGACGCTGAAGCTGTTCGAGGTCTGCCGCCTGCGCGACATCCCGATCATCACCTTCATCAACAAGCTGGACCGCGAGGCCCAGGACCCGATGGCCCTGCTGGACGACATCGCGTCACGCCTTCAGTTGGACCCCGCCCCGATCTGGTGGCCGGCCGAGAGCGGCAATCGCCTGCGCGGCATGGTCGAGGTCGGCACCGGCCGGTTCCAGCCCTATACCCGCAAGGCCGCCGGTTCGGCGGAGGATCCCGAACACCCCCCCGCCCTGCCGCTGGACCAGGCGGCCCAGTATTTCGAGGCGGGCGAGCAGGACAACCTCGCCGAGGCCGTCGAACTGGTCGAGGGCGGCTATCCGGCCTTTGATCGCCAGGCCTTCCTGGAAGGTCACATGACGCCGGTGCTGTGGGGATCGGCGCTTCGTCACTTCGGCATCGACGAACTGCTGAAGGCCATCGGCGACTGGGCCCCGGCGCCCAAGGTCATGAAGGCCAAAAAGGAATCCCCACCCGAGACCCGCAACGCCCCCGCCCCCGTCGAGACCGAGGTCGAACCAGGATCCAACGAAGTCACCGGCTTCGTCTTCAAGGTTCAGGCGAACATGGACCCCAACCACCGCGACCGGATCGCGATGTTCCGTATGGCGTCGGGCGCCTTCAAGCGCGGCATGAAGCTGAAGGTGCAGAACACCGGCAAGTCCCTGTCGGTCAATGCGCCGATTATGTTCTTCGCCTCGGATCGGGAACTGGCCGACGACGCCTTCGCCGGCGACGTGATCGGCATTCCGAACCACGGCGTGCTGCGCGTCGGCGACAGCCTGTCGGAGAGCGGCGTGGTCCGTTTCGCGGGCCTGCCGAACTTTGCGCCGGAAATCCTGCAACGGGTTCGCGTGAAGGATCCCCTGAAGGCCAAACACCTGAAGAAGGCGCTGGAAGGTCTGGCCGAGGAAGGCGTGACCCAGCTGTTCCGTCCCGAAATCGGCTCGGACTTCATCGTCGGCGCCGTGGGCCAGCTGCAGTTCGAGGTCATGGCAGACCGTCTGGGCGAGGAGTACGGCCTGGACGTCGTCTTCGAACCCTCCCCCTACGCAGAGGCGCGCTGGATCGCTCCAGGCGCGGAGGGCTCCGACGCGGACGTCGAGGACTTCAGCGGCAAATACCGTCCCCAGATGGCGCGCGACATCGACCAGGCCCCGGTCTTCCTGGCCAAGTCGAGCTGGGAAACCGGCTATGTCGGCGAACGCTTCCCCAAGATCGCCTTCACCAAGACGAAGGAACGCGGGTAAGCCCAGGCGCCGCAAACGACTTCCTTTGGTCACGCGGCTGAGCCATTCTCAGGTCATGTCGACGCTTCTCGCCTTCGCCAGCACCGTCTTAATGCTGCAGGCCGCCCCTTCCGTGGGGCTGGTTTCGTATGACGAGGCGGTGCGCTGTGCGGGCCTGACCCAGGCCGCGTCGGAGCTGGAAGGCGGCGAGAGCGCGCAAGGCCGGCGGCTGTATGACGCCGCCCTCTACTGGTCCCTTGCGGCCATGCAGGCCGCGACGGCGGCGGGCAAGGCGGCGCCGGCCGCCGAGGCCGATCAGACCCGCGCGCGCATCGCCGCAGTGCGTCAGCTCAACGCTGAGGCGCCCGAGGCGCGCGCCAACCTGCAACGCTGCCAGCAGAAGACGCCGAAACTCGACTAGGTCGCCGGCTTAAGGCCAAGCCGAACCGCATTCCCGGCGCTGCGTTTGCATTGGACGCCGGAGGTGACGCAGTCTGCGTCCCGAAGCGGGATAACCGAGGTCCAGCATGTTCGAATTCGGCCGTGATCTTCGAAAACTCTTCGCCCAGGCGCGAGAGAGCGAAGACCTGGGCTGGGTCGAACTGATCGGCGCGGATCTGCTGCGCGCCGAAGCGAGACGCGAGGCCACGGACGCCGGACGCGTCTCCTGCGCCCGTCCCTTCGAGACCGAAAACCGCGCCTGCGCCCTGTGGCGCGAACACGCCCGACGCACCGGCGCCGCCGACAGTCTGGACCGAGCCGAACGCTGCGCCGACAGCCTGGCGCGTTCAGCCGTGGGCGAGGACCAGATCGCGCGGGCCGCCATGGCGAAGGCGGCGGTGCTGATGCTGCGCTTTGATCTGTGCGGCGATCCCGCCCGTCTGGATCGCGCTGCGACGACCCTTGCGGCGGTCGGACAACCGCGCAGCCGACGCATCGCGATCAGCATGGCCGCGCTTCACGCCCGGCTGACGGTCCGCACCGCCCGGCTGAGCGGCGACATCGCCCGCCTTCATCAGGCGGCTGTCTTGATGGATGAGGCGGTGCGCAGAGACGACGCCGAGGACATGGATCTGCGTATGGATCGCGCGGCCCTGTCGCTGGAAATGGGCGTGGTGCAGCGCGACGTGCATCGTCTGGATCAGGCCGGCCGCGACCTGGGCGCCCTGGTCGAGGCCGCATCCCCTGACCATCGCCCCCTGACCCGCGCCCGCGCCCTGGCTCTATGCGGCGCTGGCCTGTCGGCCTTGGCCGCCATCGCGGGGCATGACGAGGCCCGCAATCAGGGGCGGATCATGTTCGACGCCGCCGCCGATCAGTTCACCCCGGATCACAGCCCGCTGGATTGGGCCGCGATCCAGGTGCTGCGTGTCGGCGACGACGCCCAGCCGCTGATGCTGCTGACCCAGGCGGAGGCCCTGACGCAGGGCGGCGAACTGATCATTGGCGCCCTGGCGCGCGAACGGCGCATCACGCGTGAGGTGGCCCTGGCCGAGGCGGTGAAGAACCTGACCGCCCTGATGACGCTGGAGACCCGGTTGCGGGCGCGCATGGCGACGGCGACGCCGCTCGACTGGGCCGCCGATCAGATCGGCATGGCCGAGATCATGTTGGCGCGGCATCGTCTGGGCGGCGTCGTCCCGACCGATCTGGGGCTGATCCTGGGCGAGGCGGCGATGACCGCACGGGAACTGGGCGTCGACGCCCTCGCCGACCGCGCCGAGACGCTTCTGAGGGCCTAGACCTCAGCCGCCCATGGCGACGAAGGCGCCGTTCAGGAACCGCGTCTTGCCATAGGCCATCCGCTGCCCGTCATCGGCCAGAACCCGCCCGCCGGCGGCTTCCAGCACCGCCTGTCCCGCTGCGGTGTCCCATTCCGAGGTCGGGCCCGTGCGCGGATAGGCATCGAACCGCCCCTCGGCGATCAGACAGAATTTCAGTGACGAATCCGTCCCCTGCCAGCGCGAGCAGCCGTGACGGGCGGCCAGACGCGTCGCCTCTTCGTCGGTGACGCTGTGGCTCAGCAGGGCCATGCCTTCCTGCGGCCGGTCGCGCACCCGGATCGGACGCCAGTCCTCGCCCGAATGGGCCTCGCCGGCCTGAAGGGCGCCGAACTGACGCCGGAAGGCGCCGCCCTCGGGCTTGTCGGTGCGCCAGGTCGTCGCCGTCGCCGGCGCCGTCACCACGCCCGCGACCGGATAGCCGTCATGGATCAGGGCGATATTGACGGTGAAGGCCTCGCCCCCACGCACGAAACCCCGCGTGCCGTCCAATGGATCGATCAGCCAGAACCAGTCCTCGGCGGTTTCAGGCGCGCCGTCGGCCGACACGGCTTCCTCCGCCACCGTCTGCACGCCCGGATACAGGGCCGCCAACCGTTCCAGGATCAGAGCCTCGGCCGCCCGGTCGGCCTGGGTCACCGGACTATCGTCCGACTTCGTTTCGACCGCCGTGCCTGCGCGCCAATAGGGCAGGATCAGCCGCGCGGCCTCCTCAGCGATCTCGGCGATGGCCAGGGACAGCGCGCCGGACGTCAGATCGCGCTCAAGAGCAGATGTGGAAGAGGTCGTCATTGGCGGGTCGATAGACCATCCGGGCGGTTCCATGAACCGGCAAATCACTCCAACTTCGCGCGCGACACGAACTGTGACCTGAGCGCGCCAGACATCATGACCTCCCCCCACGACACAGACGCCGCTCCGCTGGACCTTCCGGTCGATGGGACGGAGCTGGCGACCTATATCGCGGCCAAGCTGTGCCATGACTTCATCAGCCCGTCGGGCGCCATCGTCTCCGGCCTGGACCTGATGCAGGACCCGACGGCTCAGGACATGCGCGACGACGCCCTGGCCCTGATCGAGCAGAGCGCCAGGAAGATGGTCGCCCTGGTTCACTTCGCTCGCGTCGCCTTCGGCGCCGCCACCACCAGCGAGAAGTTCACAACCCGCGAGATCGAAGGCCTGGTGTCCGGCATGGTCCAGGGGGGCCGCGCCTCGCTGGACTGGCGCATCGCCGACGGCGAGTTCACCAAGCCCCAGGCCCGCGCCCTGACCAACCTCGCCTATCTGACCGTCGGCGCCCTGCCGATGGGCGGCGTCGCCACCATTCAGTCGCGGATGGAAAACGGCCTGCTCTATCTGGAAGGCTTCGCCGAGGGCGCCCGCGCAAGGCTGAAGCCCGAGGCCGTCACGGGTCTGGCCGGCGAACGCCTGGTCGAGGGCCTGGCCGGCCAGTGGATCCAGCCCTACTGGCTGTGGCTGACCGTAAACGAGGCCGGCGGCGCTCTACGCGTCAAGGTTGAAGACGGAAAGGTCGCACTGGTCGCGCGAATGCCCGCCTGAGGCGTTTCCAAACGACTCATTAACTGGCGTTTGAGATAAAAACAGTCCATGCGCCACGGGCGAAAGCCGTCGTGTCATTGAGGGATCGACCTTGGACTTCCGAACCTGCCTGATCGTCGACGACAGCCGCATCATCCGCAAGGTTGCGCGCCGCATCGTCGAGGGCCTGGGCTATGAGGTCGATGAGGCGGCGGACGGCTCCGAAGCCCTGGCCTATTGCACCGGCGCCATGCCCGACGTCCTGCTGGTGGACTGGAACATGCCCGTGATGGACGGCATCACCTTCCTGCGTCGCCTGCGCGCCATGCCGGGCGGCAAGCAACCCAAGGTGCTGTTCTGCACGATCGAGACCCGCCCCGAGCGGATCGCCGAAGCCCTGGCGGCCGGCGCCGACGACTATGTGATGAAGCCGTTCGACGGCGAAATCCTGCAATCCAAGTTGACGGAGGTCGGAGCGATCGCCGCATGACGCCAGAGGACTTCGACAAGCTGCAGTCCCTTCTCGCCACCCGCGCCGGCTATCGGCTGTCGCGAGATCGCATCCACCTGGCCGAACACCGGCTGGGTCCGATCGCGCGGCGTGAGGGCTACGCCAATGTCGAGGCTCTGCTGACGAACCTGTGGGCCAATCCGGTCGCCTCGCTGGCCTGGTCGGTGATCGAGGCCCTGCTGAACGCCGAGACCTGGTTCCGTCGCGACCGCACCCCTTTCCGCATTCTCGAAACCGAACTGCTGCCGGCCCTGTCCAAGGCGCGGCCCGACGGGCGGATCAAGATCTGGTCGGCCGGCTGCTCGACCGGCCAAGAGGCCTGGTCCATCGCCATGACGGCCAGGGAGATCGGCGTCGATGTCGATCTGGTCGCCACCGACCTGTCGCAGCGCGCGATCGAGAAGGCGCGCTCGGGCCTCTATACCGGCTTCGAGATTCAGCGCGGGCTTACGGCCAAAACCATGCTGCGCTGGTTCGAGCCGCGAGAAGACCAGTGGATCGTCAAGGCCGAACTGGCCGACGCCGTGCGTTTCGGTCGCGCCAACCTGCTGGACGAACCGACCGATGACGCCCGTTTCGACGTCATCTTCTGCCGCAATGTCATGACCGATATGGACCCGTCGCGCCGGGCGCGTCTTCTCGACGGACTGGAGCGCCGCCTGGTCGATGACGGGTGCCTTCTTCTGGGCGTGGACGAGAGTCTTGAAGGCGAGACGGTCGCCTTCCGCGCCGTGAACGGCCGCCGAGGCCTGTATGTAAAGGCGCCGTCCGCGCTTCGCCGCGCCGCCTGAACCCGCCCTTTATGGGGGCGATCAGCCCGCGTGCAGTTCCTGCTTCACACGCTCCGCCAGCGTCTTGATGTCCAGCGGCTTGGGCAGGAAGGACACGCCCGTCTCGTCTTGCAACAGGTCCGAGAAGTCGCTCTCGGCATAGCCCGAGATAAACATGACCGGCGCGTCGCCCAGATATTTGCGCGCCTTCTTCAGCAAGGACGGCCCGTCCAGCCCCGGCATGATGACGTCGGAGATCATCATGTCGATCTGGCCGGCGTGTTCCTCGGCCAGCAGCAGGGCCTCCTCGCCGTCGGCGGCCTCGATGACTTCATAGCCGCGCTGGCGCAGCAGCCGGGCGGCGATGCCGCGCACGGCGTCCTCGTCCTCGACGAACAGGATGCGGCCAGCGCCTGACAGGTCGCGCGGCGCCTTGGCCTTGACCTCGACCGGCTGAACCTCGGCCAGCTCCGCCTCGCCCGCCGCCGGCAGGAAGATGCGGAAGGCGGCGCCCGCGCCTTCGATATTGCTGACGGTGATGTGGCCGCCCGCCTGCTGCACGATGCCATAGACGGTGGCCAGACCCATGCCGGTGCCCTCGTTCACCGCCTTGGTGGTGAAGAAGGGTTCGAAGATCTTGTCCGCCAGTTCGGGCGGCACGCCGGGTCCGGTGTCCGAGACCTCGATCAGGGCCACCTCGTCCGTCGGCGCATCAACCCAGCCCAGGGCTCGCGCCTCGTCGCCCGTCAGGCGGCGCGTGGCGATGGTGACGACGCCGGCGCCCGGCTCGACCACGCCGCGCATGGCGTCGCGCGCGTTGACGGCCAGGTTCATCACCGCCGTCTCCAGCTGAGACTTGTCGGCCAGCACGACTGGCAGGTCGCGTCCGTAGTCGGTCTCCAGCCGGACGTCCTCGCGCAGCAGCCGCCGCAGCAGGATGGCGAACTCGCCGACCAGTTCGCCCAGGTCCAGCCGCTCGCGCCGCACCGTGGACTTGCGCGAGAAGGCCAGCAGCTTGCGCACCAGGTCGGCCGCGCGAATGGCCGTCTGACGGATCTCGTTCAACCCCTCGTACGAAGGGTCGCCCACCGGGTGCCGTTCCAGCAGACCCGAGAGCTGAAGCTGGATCGCCGTCAGCAGATTGTTGAAGTCGTGCGCCACGCCCCCGGCCAGCTGGCCCACGGCCTGCATCTTCTGGGCCTGGTTGAGCTGAAGCTCCATCGACTTCTGACCCGAGACGTCGAACAGCCAGATGCGCCGTTTGTCGCCCTCGGGCGCCACATACAGATGCAGCATCTTGTCGGGGTAGGCCCGCGCGACCAGTTCGATCGGGCCCGACGATCCGCCCGCCAGCTTCAGCCGCGCCTCGGCGATTCCGCCCGGATCGAACAGATGACCAAAGGCTGCATCGCGCGCCGCCCCCGGTCCGGTCAGAACGGCAAGCGCCGGATTGGCCTCTTCCGCGCGGCCGGAAAACAGGTCGTCGCCGCCGATCACGGCCGAGCCGAACGGCGCCCCGGCGGCCATGGCCCGCGCCTCGCCGGTCGCTGCGGCGGCCGGCGTGTGGACGGGCGCGGCGGCGATGGGCAGGACGGCGTCCGGCGCCGCGCGCATCAGGAACCTGCCCTCGCCCGTCTTTCCATCGCCGATCTGGCCGATGACGACCTCGACCTCGCGCTGTCCAATCATGACGATGGCGCGGCCCGGCTCGCCTTTGCGCGCCTGGGCGAAGGCCATGTAGAGGGCCTGGGCCGACTTGCCGCGCGGCAGGGCGCCGGTCGCGCCATTGGCCTCGGACCAGGCGGCGTTGAAGGCCAGGATCTGTCCTGAATCCCAGACCAGCGCCGCCGGTTCGGCCATGGCGTCCAGCACCTCGATGGCCGCATCGCTGCTCGGCTTGGCGTCCGCCGCCCGGCGGAAGCCGAACAGACCGATCAGGGCGATCGCGCCCACGGTCAGGATCAGCACCAGTCCCGGCGCCGAGGTCGGGTTGGCGCGAAACGCCGGATAGGCCAACGCCGCAATCGCCGCCACGACGCCGAACGCCATCACGCCGGACAACAGGTCGAACGAAGGGCGGCGGGTGGACGTCATACAGCCTCGCGAATCAGTGTTGCGATCATACGCCCAAATCCTGATGCCGCCTTACCGGCGCTTACGGGACTGGAAGACGAAGCCGATGATCTTGGCGGCGGCGTCGAAATGTTCGCGCGGAATAACCTCGTCCACCTCGACGGTGGCGTACAGGGCGCGCGCCAACGGCACGTTCTCGACGATCGGCACGCCGTGCTCGGTCGCCACTTCGCGGATGCGCAGGGCCAAGGCGTCGACGCCCTTGGCCACGCAGATCGGCGCCCCGTCGCCCTGATCCGGCTCATAGCGCAGGGCGACCGAATAGTGGGTCGGGTTGGTCACGATGACGGTGGCCTTGGGCACATTGGCCATCATCCGCTGGCGGCTGCGCTGCATGCGGATCTGCTTCAGCTTGGCCTTGATGTGCGGGTCGCCTTCGGACTGTTTGAAGTCTTCCTTCAGCTCTTCCTTGGTCATGCGCATCCGCTTGGCGAAGCGCATCTTCTGCCAGATGAAGTCGGCTCCGGCCGTGGCGCCCAGCAGGATGATCGAGGCCACGAACAGCGAGATCGCCATGTCGCGCGCCAGCGGCAGGATCGCCAGCGGGCTGATTGAGGCCATGTTCTCGAACTCGCGCAGGTGCGGCTTCAACACCATCCAGCACACGACGCAGACGGCGATCAGCTTCAGGAAGGTCTTGACGAACTGCGCCAGGCCGTCGGGGCCGAAGATGCGCTTGAACCCCTGCATCGGGCTGACCGCCGACCATTTGGGCTTCAGCTTTTCGGCGGTGAAGATCAGGCCGGACTGGGCGACATTGCCCCCGACCCCGCCCAGGATGGTCGCCAGCATGACGGCTCCCAGAAAGGGCGCCACGGCCCAGACGGCGCGCACCATGATCTGGTTTCCGGCGCCCGAGTTCAGCACCCCCAGCATCTCGTGCGGCGCGGCGATGAAGGGCAGCATCTGTTCGGCGATGGACGAGGCGAACCAGCCTCCCCCCATCAGGATCACCGCCGCCGCTCCCGCCAGCGACAGCACCTGGGCGACGTCGGGCGACTTGGCCGCATCGCCCTTCTTTCGGGCGTCCTCAAGCTTTCGCGGGGTCGCCTCTTCGGTTTTCGACTCGGGATCCGCGCCTTCAGCCACCAGGGCCTCCCAGCACGAAATACTCCGCCAGACGGCGGTAGCGGTCGATGAAGAGGGTGCCCAGCGCACCCAGGCTCAGCGCGAAGATCGACAGGCCCAGGATGACGCTCAAGGGCGCGGCGGCGAAATAGACCTGGAACGACGGCATGACCCGCGCCACCAGGCCGGACGCCAGGTTGAAGATCAAGGCGAAGACCAGCACCGGCGCCGACAGCTGCACCCCCAGCAGGAAGCTGTCGCCCAAGGTCCGCACGGCCATCTGGGTGAAGTCGGCCATCATCAGCGGCTGGGCCGGCGAGATCAGCCGATACGAGCCCACCATGCCGGCGATGAACAGGTGATGGGTGTCGGTGGCGAACAGCAGCGTCACCCCCAGCAGGGCCAGAAAGGCGGCGATGGTCGAACCGGGCTGGGCCTGCATCGGATTGGCGGTCTGGGCGAAGCTCAGCGTCGTCTGCAACGACACGATCTCGCCCGCCGTCGCCAGGGCGCTCATGAACATGCGCAGCAGCAGGCCGATCATCAGGCCGACGACCACCTCGCGGATGATCCACCCGACCATCAACCCCATGCTGTCCGGCAGGCCCGGCAGCGATGCGCGCACCACCGGCCACAGCGCCAGACTGATGACCAAAGCCAGCGACAGTCGCACGCGCGGCGGCACATAGGCCTCGCCGAAGCCAGGGATCAGCATCAGGATCGCCCCGATCCGGGCGAAGATCAGCCCGCCGGCCCAGACCTGATCGGCGGTCGCATAAGCGTCCACTACATCCCCGCGATGCGGGCCGCGATCTGGCGCATGAAGCCGCCCAACAGGGCGCCCATCAGCGGCAGGAACAGGATCAGGCTGACGAAGATGGCGATGATCTTGGGCGCATAGATTAGGGTCTGCTCCTGAATCTGCGTCAGGGCCTGAAACAGGCCGATCACCACGCCGACGACCAGACCGACCAGCAACACCGGCAGGCACAGCTGGATCGTCAGCCAGATGGCGTCGCGCCCGACGTCCAGAACTTCCGCGCCGTTCATCGGCCCACTCCAGCAACTACTGGGCAGAAAATGCCGACAGGATGGTTAACAGGCCGCTAACCACACGCGTCTTCGCGCGGCCCTGACCATGGAAAAATCTCGTCAGCGGCCTTGAACGGCGCCGCTTCGATGCCGACCTCCCCGCCTTCGCCTTGGGGAGCGCCAGCCATTCGATTTCAGACGAATTAGACGAATTAGACTCTCTTTTTCCGACTCCACCGTCTGAACGCGCGTCCGCCTCGTAATGGGACGGCTCGCCCTCTCCCCTTCCCTCAAGCGCTCCGCTATCTAGGCCGCCATGACCGACGCCCCCGCCTCCAAAGTCTCCCAGGCCGACGCCGAAGCCGCCGTCCGCACCCTGATCGAATGGGCCGGTGACAACCCGGACCGCGAAGGTCTGCTGGAAACCCCCGCCCGCGTCGCCAAGAGCTACCGCGAGCTTTTCCAGGGCTATGAGGTGGATCCCCTCTCCTATCTGGAGAAGACCTTCGAGGAGACGGGCGGCTACGACCAACTGGTCGTGCTGAAGGACATCCGCTTCGTCAGCTTCTGCGAGCACCATATGCTGCCGGTCGTGGGCAAGGCGCACGTCGCCTATCTGCCGACGGACCGCGTCGTCGGCATCTCCAAACTGGCTCGCGTCGTGCGCGGCTTCGCCCGCCGCCTTCAGATCCAGGAGAAGATGACCTCCGAGATCGCCGAGGCCATCCAGACCGTCCTGCGCCCCCACGGCGTCGGCGTGGTCATCGAGGCCGAGCACAGCTGCATGACCCTGCGCGGCGTCAATGCGCCCGGCGCCAGCCTGTCGACCAGCCACCTGATCGGCGTCGTCCGCGACGATCCCCGCACGCGCGAGGAGTTCATGCGTCTGGTGCTGTCGTGACGTTCGCCTGACAGGCGAACTGGCCCGACGCTTGCGGTGAAGGGATCAAAGGAGGCGCTGACGATGCCCTGGTCCCCGATTTCGACCCGCAATGAGACAGTTCAGATTGCGCGCGGCGGCTGGCTGGACGCACTGCGTTTCATCGTGGCCTTCCTGATCATCCTGCATCACTTCCAGGCCGCAGGGCCCGAGCCGCTCGCCCATCTGATCAATCCGATCTTCGAACGCGGCGGCTTCCTGCTGACCAACTTCTTCCTGATCGACAGCGGCTATGTGCTGATGCGCGTCTATGGCGCGGCGGTGGACAAAGGCCGGATGTCGCCCGGCGACTTCTTCCTCAAGCGGTTCCTTCGCGTCGTCCCCGCCCATCTGTTCATGGGGCTTTCGCTGGTCGGCTTCGTGCTTCTGGCCACCGCCGCCGGCTCGCCGCCCCGCAATCCCGAATGGTTCGCCTGGGATCAGCTGCCGGCCCAGCTGCTGCTGCTGCAATCCTATGGCGTGCATGGCGGCCTGGGCTGGAACGCGCCGACCTGGTCGATCTCGGCCCTGATCGGCTGCTATCTGGCCTTCCCCTGGATCATTCGCGGCCTGATGCGTCTGGGTCCTTGGTCGGCCCTGGCCGTCGGCGTCGGCGTCTATCTGATCGCCAACCAGCTGTGCTGGTCGTTCCTCGGCTATCCCGTCTATCAGATGCCGATGCGCTACGGCATCATCCGCGCCTTGCCGCTGTTCTTCCTGGGCATGTGCCTGGCCTGGTTCGCCCAGAAGGTCTGGATCGCCCCGCGCCTGGCCGGCTGGGCCGGGGTGCTGGCCGCCGTCGGCTTCTTCGCGCTTCAGCTTCACGACAAGCACGCCCTTGTCGCCCTGACCCTGATCTCGATCATCATCCTGGCCGCCGGCGCCGTGCCTGTGACCAAGCCCTCGAAGTGGGTGGAGACCGCCGCCATGGTCTCCTTCTCCATGTTCATCTCCAACGAGGTGGTCCGCATCGTCTGGTTCGGCGTGGTCAATGCAGTCGAGGCGCGCGTCGCCTTGCCCCTCTTCGTTCAATGGGGCCTGTGGGGCCTGGGCGTCATCGCGGCGGTCGCCTTCGCCTTCGCCTTCCACTTCGCGATCGACAATCCGATCCAGACCCGCATCCGCGCCTGGCTGAAGCGTCGCAGCGCCCGTCGCGGCAAGGCGCAACCCAAGCTCGGCCCGGTCATCTCCATCGACGGCTGATCGCCAGCGATCCTCGACCCCAAGGTCACCTTGGCGACCGGCGATCCTCGACCAAAGTCGCTCTCTCCACCCGCCCCGCTCTCGGTCAATGTCGGCGTCCACGCATCCTGAAGGATGTGCAGAACGGCCGATAACGGCGACACGGGAGGAAATGGAACATGGCAACCGACGCACCCCTTGCGTCCGGAGGAGAGGAGCACACCGTCGATCGCAGCGATCGCCTGGTCATCCTCGCCTCATCGGTCGGCACCGTCATCGAGTGGTACGACTTCTATCTTTACGGCTCGCTGGCGGCGATCATCACCGTCCAGTTCTTCTCCGGCGTCAACGAGACCACCGGCTACATCTTCGCCCTGATGGCCTTCGCCGCCGGCTTTGCAGTGCGGCCGTTCGGCGCCATCGTCTTCGGGCGGCTGGGCGACCTGTGGGGACGCAAGAACACCTTCCTCGTCACCATGCTGCTGATGGGTCTGTCGACCTTCGTCGTCGGCCTCTTGCCGCCCTATGCGGTCATCGGCATAGCCGCGCCTATCATCCTGGTGTTGATGCGCCTGATCCAGGGCCTGGCCCTGGGCGGTGAATACGGCGGCGCCGCCACCTACGTCGCCGAGCACGCCCCGCAGGGCAAACGCGGCTACTACACCTCCTTCATCCAGATCACCGCGACCGCCGGCCTGGTGCTGAGCCTCGTGGTGATCCTGAGCGTTCGCTACACACTGGGCGAGGAAGCCTTCGCCGCCTGGGGCTGGCGCATCCCGTTCCTGGTCTCGATCCTGCTCCTGGGCGTCTCCCTGTGGATCCGCCTGAAGCTGGCCGAAAGCCCGTCGTTCAAGCGGATGAAGGCTGAGGGCAAGGGCTCTAAGACCCCGCTGAAGGACAGCTTCGGCAAATGGCCCAACCTGAAGCTGGTGCTGATCGCCCTGCTGGGCCTCACCGCCGGTCAGGCCGTCATCTGGTACACCGGTCAGTTCTACGCCCTGTTCTTCCTGGAACGGGTCATGAAGGTCGACGCCACCCTGGTCTATGTGCTGCTGACCATCGCGCTTCTCGCCGCCTCGCCCTTCTTCATCTTCTGGGGCTGGCTTTCGGACAAGGTGGGGCGCAAGCCGATCATCCTGGCCGGCTGCCTGATCGCGGCCCTGACCTATTTCCCGCTGTTCAACGCCCTGACCCAGGCCGCCAATCCGAAACTGGCCGCCGCCGCCGCCTCGGCGCCGGTCACGGTCTACGCCGATCCGGCAGACTGTAATCTGCAGTTCGATCCGGTGGGCAAGACGGTGTTCAACCACTCCTGTGATGTGGCCAAATCCTATCTGGCCAAGGCGGGCGTGACCTACACCAACGTCGCGGCGCCGGCGGGCACGGTCGCCGAGGTGCGCATCGGCGATCAGGTCGTCATCCCCAGCTTCCGGGGCGACGCCATGGCCCCGGCCGATTTCGCCGCCCAGAAGAAGACCTGGGACAAGAGCCTGGGCGAGGCGCTGACCGCCGCCGGTTATCCGGCCAAGGCCGACAGCGCCCTGGTCAACAAGCCGATGGTGGTGCTGATCCTGTTCATCCTCGGCTTCTATGTGACCATGGTCTACGGACCGATCGCGGCGGCCCTGGTCGAGATGTTCCCAACCAACATCCGCTACACCTCCATGTCCCTGCCCTATCACATCGGCAATGGCTGGTTCGGCGGCTTCCTGCCGACCACCGCCTTCGCCATCGTGGCGGCGACGGGCAACATCTACTCCGGCCTGTGGTACCCGATCGTGGTGGCCCTGGGGACGGTCGTTCTGGGCTTCCTGCTGGTCAAGGAAGGCAAGGACGTCGATCTGAACGCCTGATCCTGCTTTCAGGCGGAATGAAGGGCGGGTCGTCGCAAGACGGCCCGCCTTTCGCTTGTGAAACACCCCGCGCCCGGTTCAGATGCCCCGATGTTCAGCCTGACGATCCTCGGCCTGGTCGCCGCCTATATGGCGGTGCTGTTCGCCGTCGCCTGGTCTCAGGAACGGCCGTCGGCGCGCGCGCGCGGCAAGGGGTTGGGGCCGTCGGTCTATGCCCTGTCGTTGGCCATCTACTGCACCTCATGGACCTACTATGGCGCGGTCGGCACGGCGGCGCGCGACGGGTGGGAGTATCTTCCCATCTACATCGGCCCGGTGATCGGCCTGACGTTGCTGTTTCCGCTATGGCGCCGGATCGCGGCGGCCGCCCGGCGCGAGAACGTGGGCTCCATGGCCGACTTCGTCGCCTCGCGTTACGGCAAGAGCCAGACCCTGGGCGCGGCGGTCACCGTCGTCGCCATCCTGGGGTCGCTGCCCTATATCGCGCTGCAGTTGAAGTCGCTGTCGATGGCCGGGGCCCTGCTGACCGCCGGCACGCCGGTGGCGGGGTCCGAGGGTCTGACGGTCCTGGTGCTGGCCGGCGTCCTGGCCTTCTTTGCCATCCTGTTCGGAGCGCGCCGTCCCGACCTGACTGAGCACAATCGCGGCCTGATCCAGGCGATCGGCCTGGAATCGATGGTCAAGCTGGGCGCCCTGCTGTTCGTCGCCGTCTTCGCCCTGGTCCTGCTGCTGAACGAAGGCTCGCCCCCACGCATCGTCGAGGGCCTGGGCGCCTTGGCCGCGCCGCCCGAGGTCACGCCGCGCTTCACCGCCATCACCCTGCTGTCGACCTTGGCCATCTTCTGCTTGCCGCGCCAGTTCCATGTCGCCTTCGTCGAGGGCGCCCAGCCGTCGGACGTAAAGCGGGCTCGGTGGATCTTTCCTCTCTATCTGCTGCTCACCAGTCTGGCGGTGCTGCCGCTGGTGGCGGCCGGCGCCCTGTTCGCGCCCTCAGTGAATCCGGACTTGCTGGTGCTGGCCCTGCCGTTCCAGCGCGGCGAGACCCTGCTGACGGCCGTGGTCTTCGTCGGCGGCTTTTCCGCCGCTACCGCCATGGTCATCGTCGAGGCCGTCGCCCTGTCGGCCATGGTGTCCAACAGCCTGATCCTGCCCTTCCTGGCGCGCGAGCGTTGGCGGGTGCGCGGCGACGCCTCCGACATGGCTGGGACCATCCTTCAGGTCCGGCGCGGGGCCATCGTCGCGGTCCTGCTGCTGGCTTGGCTCTATTATCAGGCGACGGACCAGTCGCGCGGCCTGGCGGCCATGGGGCTGGTATCCTTCGCGGCGATGGCCCAGCTGGCGCCGGCCCTGTTCGGCGCGGTCCTTTGGCGCGGCGGCCATGCGCAGGGGGCGCTGGCGGGCATGACGGTCGGCATGGGCGTCTGGATCGTCATGCTGGCGCTTCCCCAGCTGTCGCCCAGCGCGCCCTGGCACCTGCACGTCATGCTGGGGATAGGCGACCCGCTGGCGCTCGGCGTCTTCGTCAGCCTGGCGCTGAACCTGGCGGCCTATGTCGGCGTGTCGCGCTTTGCTCAGCCCCGCCTGATCGACCGGGTTCAGGCCCGCGCCTTCGTGGATCGGCTGGGACCGGACTGGATGGAGGCCCGGCCCGCGCCGTCGGGCGCCTCGGTCGGCGATTTGCGCGCCCTGGTGGCTCGCTTCATCGGCGACGAACGGGCCGAGCGCGCCTTCACCGCCTGGGGCGATGAGACCGACACCAAGCTGCGCGACGCCGACCCAGCCGACGCGGCCCTGGCGCGCGCCGCCGAGCGGATGCTGGCCGGCGCCATCGGCGCGGCCTCTGCGCGGCGGGTCATCGCGGCGGCGCTGGCCGGCGTCGGGCGCGCGCCCGAGGATGTGGTGCGGATGCTGGACGAGGCGTCCCAGGCGGTTCAGTTCAACCGTGACCTGCTGCAGACCACGCTCGACAACATCGACCAGGGCGTGATCGTGGTGGACGAGGATCTGCGCGTCACCGCCTGGAACAGGCGCTACGTCGCCATGTTCGACCTGCCGGCGGGCTTCGTCCACGTCGGCCTGCCCATCGCCGTCATTTATCGGCTGAACGCCGAGCGCGGCGAGAGCCCCGACGACATCGAGGCCTGGGTCGAGCGACGGCTGGAAGCGCTGAGCCGCCGCATTCCCCACGATCACGAACGCCAGCAGCCCGACGGCCGGGTGCTGCGCTCCTCAGGCGCGCCGATCCCCGGCGGCGGCTACGCCACCAGCTACACCGACATCACGGCCCTGCGCCAAGCCGCGCGTGAGCTGGAAGAGGCCAACGAACGGCTGGAGGCGCGCGTTGCGGACCGCACCGCCCGACTGGACGAGGCCCGGCGCGTGGCCGAGGACGCCACGGCCTCCAAAACCCGGTTCCTGGCCGCCGCCAGCCACGACCTGCTGCAACCGTTGCACGCCGCCCGCCTGTTCATCGCCGCCTTAAAGGAGGAGCCGGCTCTGGAAGACCCGACCAGCCGCACCCTGGCCGTCAACGCAGACCGCGCCATCGACAGCGCCCACCGTCTGCTGACCGCCCTGCTGAACCTGTCCAAGCTGGAGGCCGGCGGCGTGCGGACCAATGTCGCGCGGCTGTCGCTGGGCGGCCTGTTCGACGAACTGCGCCGCGAGTTCGCGCCCGTGGCCGAGGCCAAGGGTCTAGAACTGACCGTGATGTCCAGCCGCCTGTGGGTCGCGTCCGACCGTGATCTGCTGCGCTCCATGCTGCAAAATCTGGTGGCCAACGCCATCCGCTATACGGATGCCGGCCGGGTGTTGGTCGGGGCGCGTCGGCGGGGCGAGACGGTGCAGCTGTTCGTCTGCGACACCGGACGCGGGATCCCCGATACCGAACACGAAACCGTCTTCGGCGAGTTCGTGCGTCTGCCGGGCGCTGTCGACGAACCGGGCGCAGGCCTGGGGCTGGCCATCGTGCGCCGCCTGTCCAGCCTGCTCGATCACCCGCTGGAGCTGAGTTCACGTTTGGGACGCGGCACGACCTTCCGGATCACCGTGCCGCGCAGCGCGGCCGACCTGCCCGCCGAGGCCCCGCCGGTGCGCGAGGCGCGCCTGCCGCTGTCGGGTCTGCGCGTGTTGTGCGTGGACAATGAGCCGGTGATTCTGGACGCGCTGAACGCTTTGCTCACCCGCTGGGGCGCGCGGCCGACGCTGGTCGCCAGCGTCGAGGCGGCCAAGGCGGCGCAAGGGCCGTTCGACGCCGCCGTGGTCGATCTGCATCTGGGCGATGGGCCGGAAGGCTTCGCCGTCATCGACTGGCTGAGGCCCCAGGGCGTGCGCCGCATCGCCCTGGTCACCGCCGACACCCGCGACGGGCTGAACGAACAAGCGACGGCGGCCGGCGCCGTCCTTTTGCCAAAGCCGATCAAGCCGGCGGCGCTGAAGGCCTTCCTGTCTAGTTAAGCCGGGTCCAGCGACTTGGCCAGGATCACCGCCTGGGTTCGGTTGTGAACGCCCAGCTTTCGAAACACGCTAGTCAGATGCGCCTTGATGGTGGCCTCGGACACGCCGAGGTCGAAGGCGATCTGCTTGTTCAGCCGGCCGGCCTTCAGCCCTTCGAGGATCCGCAGCTGCGACGGCGTCAGGCTGGCCACGCGGCCGGCCAGATCGTCATCGGCCTCGGGCACATCCGGCGCCCAGCTGTCGCCGGCCAGAATGGCCGCGATCGCCTCGACCATCTGCGGCAGGGACGAAGACTTGGGAATGAAGCCGGCGGCGCCCAAACCCAAGGCGTGGCGCACAACGGGCGCGTCCTCACTGGCCGAGACCACCGCCACCGGCACGGTCGGCTGTTCGGCCCGCACGGCGGCGAGGCCCGCCATCCCCTCACTGTCCGACAGCTTCAGATCCAGCAGCAACAGATCGACGGCCCCCGCGACCATGGCGGCCTTAGCCTCGGCCAGGCTGGCGCATTCCACCACCTCCGCGCCCGGCGCTGCCTTATCGACGGCCGAGCGCAGGGCGGCGCGAAACAGGGGATGGTCGTCGGCGACGACGATGCGATCCATGGGCTTCCTTCCGTGCGCGGCGTCTGACCGGCCGCGTCGTCGCCATCATGGCGCGGTTCGACTTTGGTCGAAATTAGACCAATGGCCAATGGCTCCCCGAGGCCGGAGGCGGAAAGGTCGTCAAAGGGACGCCCGCGCGAGACGGGCGCGGGAGGTTCATCATGATCACGAAAAGCCTGATGGCGGGAGCCGCCGCCGTTGCGCTGATGACGACGCCCAGCCTGGCCTCGGCCCAGGACCAGGCCGCGCTCGAGGCGCGCATCGCTCAGCTCGAAGCCCAGTTGAACGCCCTGAAGTCCGAGGTCGTCGCCGCGCGAACCCAGCAGGCGGCGCAACAGCAGGACATCATCCGCCTGGAGACCCGCCCCGCCGCGCCCGCCCCGGTCCAGCAGGCCGCGGCGCCCTCCGCCCCCAGCGACGGCTTCCGAATCGGCGACCACACGGTCAAGTTCGGCGGCTTCGTCAAGGTCGATGCCTACGCCAGCCGCTACTCGGGCGGCGACCCGGCAAACGGCGACGCGCTGCGTGAATTCCACATTCCCGGCTCCATCCCCATCGGCGGGACCGATGAGGATACGGCGACCGACTTCAACGCCCGCCAGACCCGCTTCTGGCTGACCACCGACGGCATGGTCGGCGGCCACAAGATCGGCACCCGGATGGAGATGGACTTCCAGACCCTGCCCGGCGCCGGCGACCAGCGCACCACCAGCCCGGCCAACCCGGCCCTGCGTCGCGCCTTCATCACCATCGACAACTGGCTGATCGGCCAGGAGTGGACCAACTTCCAGAACACCGCCGTCCTGCCTGAATCCGCCGACTTCATCGGCGCGGCGGAGGGCACGGTCTTCGCCCGTCAGGTCCAGGTCCGCTATACGCGCGGTCCCTTCTCGGTCTCGGTCGAGAACCCGGAGACGACCGTGACCCCGTTCGGCGGCGGCGCGCGCATCGTCGCCGACGACAACAGCCTGCCGGACTTCACCGCCCGCTATGCGGTGTCCAAGCCCTGGGGGGATTTCCAGATCGCGGGCCTGCTGCGCCAGCTGAAATACCAGAGCCCGGCCAGCAACATCGATTCCACTGCGACCGGCTGGGGGCTGTCGGCCTCGACCAAGATAAAGGTCGGCGCCAAGGACGATCTGCGCCTGATGGTGACGGGCGGCGAGGGCATCGGCCGCTATGTCGGTCTCAACTTCTCCAACGACGCGGTGCTGAACGGCTCGGGCGATCTGGATGCGATCGGCGTGGTCGCCGGCTTCGCCGCCTATCGCCACGTCTGGGCGCCCGGCTGGCGTTCCAGCCTGATCTGGTCGGCGCAGAAGGTGGACAACGACACCGGCTTCACAGGCCTGGCCGCCAACCGTTCGGCCCAGAGCCTCCACGCCAACTTGATCTGGTCGCCGGTTACGGCGTTTGATGTCGGGGCCGAGCTGATGTTCGCGGACCGCGAGATCGAAACCGGCGCCAGCGGCGACATGACCCGTCTGATCCTGTTCGCCAAATACGGATTCTGATTTGATGCCGGAGACGTCTCGCGTGCCTGATCCCGCTCTCTATCCCGTCCCTGCCGACTGGGCCGACAAGGCCCACATGGACCGGGAAACGTATGAGGCGGCGCGGATCGCCGCGCGCGAGACGCCCGACGCCTTCTGGGCCGAACAGGCAAAGCGTCTGGACTGGATCACGCCGCCGACCCGGATCAAGGACGTCTCCTTCAATAAGCAAGACTTCCGTATTCGCTGGTTCGAGGACGGCGTCCTGAACGTCTCGGCGAACTGCATCGACCGGCACCTGCCCCACCGCGAGGACGAGACGGCGATCATTTGGGAAGGCGACGATCCCGCCGACAGCCGCCACATCACCTTCGGCGAACTGCACGCCGAGGTGTGCCGCATGGCCAATGTGCTGAAGGCGCACGGGGCCAAGAAGGGCGACCGGATCACCCTGTATCTGCCCATGATCCCCGAGGCCGCCTACGCCATGCTGGCATGCGCGCGCATCGGCGCGGTGCATTCGGTCGTCTTCGGAGGCTTCTCGCCCGACAGCCTGTGCGGCCGGATCGAGGACTGCGGCTCCAACCTGGTCATAACCGCCGACGAGGGCCTGCGCGGCGGCAAGCACATTCCGCTAAAGGCCAATGTCGACGAGGCCCTGACGAAGGTGAAGGTCGATACCGTCCTGGTCATCCGCCGCACCGGCGCCGACGTGCCGATGATCGAGGGCCGCGACTTCGACTATGGGCTGGAGGCCGCCAAGGCCGACGCTGACTGCCCGCCCGAGCCGATGAACGCCGAGGATCCGCTGTTTATCCTTTACACCTCCGGCTCGACGGGCAAGCCCAAGGGCGTGCTGCACACCACGGGCGGCTATCTGTTCTGGGCCGCCTGGACGCACGAGATCGTCTTCGACTATCGCCCCGGCGAGGTCTTCTGGTGCACCGCCGACGTCGGCTGGGTCACGGGCCACTCCTATATGGTTTATGGGCCGCTCGCGAATGCGGCGACGACCCTGATGTTCGAGGGCGTCCCCAACTATCCCGACGCCGGCCGCTTCTGGCAGGTGGTGGACAAGCACAAGGTCGAGATCTTCTACACCGCCCCCACGGCCCTGCGCGCCCTGATGCGGGAAGGCGATGCGCCGGTGAAGGCCTCTTCGCGCGCCTCGCTGCGTCTGCTGGGAACCGTTGGCGAACCGATCAACCCGGAGGCCTGGCGCTGGTATCACGAGATGGTCGGCGACGGCCGTTGCCCCATCGTGGACACCTGGTGGCAGACCGAGACGGGCGGCCATCTGATCACGCCGCTTCCCGGCGCCACCGACCTGAAACCCGGCTCGGCGACCCTGCCCCTGCCCGGCGTCGAGCTTCAGATCGTGGACGCCGAGGGCCAGCCCCTGGAGGGCGCCGTTTCCGGCAATCTGTGCATCACCGACAGCTGGCCGGGCCAGATGCGTACCGTCTATGGCGACGACCAGCGCTTCTTCGACACCTATTTCTCGACCTATCCGGGCCGCTATTTCACCGGCGACGGCTGCCGCCGGGATGAGGATGGCTATTACTGGATCACCGGCCGGGTGGACGACGTCATCAACGTGTCCGGCCACCGGATGGGCACGGCCGAGGTCGAGAGCGCGCTCGTCCTGCACGACGATGTCGCCGAGGCGGCGGTGGTCGGCTATCCGCACGACATCAAGGGCCAGGGCATCTACGCCTATGTCACCCTGAACAAGGGCGCCGAGGCGACCGAAGATCTGAGAAAGGCGCTGGTCGCCCACGTCCGTCACGAGATCGGCCCTATAGCCGCCCCCGACGTAATCCAGTGGGCGCCGGGCCTGCCCAAGACCCGGTCGGGCAAGATCATGCGGCGCATCCTTCGCAAGATCGCCGAGAACGAGATCGGCGCGCTGGGCGACACCTCGACCCTGGCCGACCCGTCGGTCGTAGACGATCTGGTCAAGAACCGCGCCGGGGCCTGAAGACGCGGGTTCAATGCGGGGGCTGATGCGCCTATCTGTGCGTCACCCCGCCGCAGCCTGAGCCGTCCATGCCTCGTTTCCTGTCCCGCCTGCCGATCGACGGCTATCTGCTGGCCCTGATCGGCATGGTGATCCTGGCGGCGCTGTTTCCCGCCAGCGGACAGGCGGCCGTCGTCATGGACGGGGTAGTCAAGGCCGCCATCGCCCTGCTGTTCTTTCTGTATGGCGCGCGAATGTCGCCGGCGGCCATCGGGGCCGGCCTGATGCACTGGCGGCTTCAGGGCACGGTCTTCCTGTCGACGTTCCTGCTGTTTCCGCTGTTGGGGCTTGGGCTGGTCTTCCTGATGCGGGGGTCGCTTCAGCCCGATCTGCTGACCGGGATGCTGTATCTGTGCCTGCTGCCGTCCACGGTGCAGTCGTCCATCGCCTTCACCTCCATCGCCGGCGGCAATGTCGCGGGCGCCCTGACCAGCGCCAGCCTGTCGAACCTGCTGGGCGTGATCGTGACGCCGCTGCTGGTCGCCCTGCTGATCGGCGGCGCCAATGGCGGCATCCATCTGCAGTCCATCCTCGACATCGGTCTGCAGATCCTGGCCCCCTTCGCCATGGGCCAGCTGTGCCGCCCGCTGCTGAAGGACTGGCTGACCCGCCACGCCAAACTGACCGGCCTGGTCGACCGCGGCTCCATCCTGCTGATCGTCTACGCCGCCTTCAGCGAGGGCGTCGTCGCCGGCGTCTGGTCCCAGGTCGCGCCGCTGGATCTGGCCAAGGTCATTGGCCTCAACATCGCCCTGCTGGCCATCGTCCTGACCCTGACTCTGTTCGCCGGCCGCGCGCTGAAGTTCGACCGGCCCGATCGGATCGTCATCCTGTTCTGCGGCTCCAAGAAGAGCATGGCCACCGGCATCCCCATGGCCGGCATCCTGTTCGCCGGTCACGCCGTGCCGCTGATCGTCCTGCCGATCATGCTGTTCCACCAGATCCAGCTGTTCGCCTGCACCATCATCGCCCAGCGCTATGCGCGAGAGAATGAAGCGCGCGCCCGGAGTCTGGTCTTACCTTGAGCGCCGTTCAGCCTTGGGATAGACCGGCCTCAGGCCATCGCGGGCATGATGTAGTGGTAGCCTGAAAGCTTCCCAAGCTTTTCGTGCGGGTTCGATTCCCGCTGCCCGCTCCAGCCGATCGGCGAAGGCGCGACGTTGCCGCCGCGCCTTCATTCCGTTTTCATTTCGCCGCCTCGACCGTCACGCCGCGCTTTTGCAGGATGGCCTGGACGCTGTCGTCGCCGGTCAGGTGGGCGGCGCCGACGGCGATGAAGGCAGTGCCGGAGCCTTCGAGCAGGGTTTGGATCTGGTTGGCCCAGTCGGTATTCCGATCGACCAGAACGGCCTGATACAGCGCCGGCGAGGCTTCCTTCATTTCCGTGATCGTGACGCGGTCCAGCGTCGCGACGTCGCCCTTGGCCCAGGCCTCGACCATTTCATCCAGCTTGGTGGCCGCGTTCTCGTAGTCCTTCAGCGTCTCGCGCAGGAAGACCAGTTGCACGTCGTCGGGCATGCCGGCCAGGATGCCGACCTGTTTGTCGATGGTCTCGAAGCCGTGGATCGGCTTGCCGGCCGCCTCGGCGCGCGCCTTCAACACCAGTTCGACGCCCGACTTGGGGTCGTAGCCGGCCTTGATCAGCGGCGCGACCGACAGGCTGAGCGCCGCCAGCCAGGGCTTCATCGGCTGAAGCTGGGCGGCGGAGGCGCCCATGGCCTTGGCGGCCGCATCCAGTTCGGCGTTTTCTTCCGACGTCAGGCGGCTGGACAGGGGCGTCTCGGGCGACAGACCGTGCTGCTGGATCAGCGGCATGATGGCGGCCTGGTCATCCGGATTGCTGATCTCGAACCAGATGTCCGAGGCGCTGTCGAAGGCGGCCTCGACGCGGGGGCTGGCCCATCCGGTCGTCGGGCGAAGCACATGGACCGAGCCGAACAGATAGAGCGTCGAGTCCGCATCCTTGACCACCCACAGAGCGGGACCTTCGCCTTGGATCGGCGCAGGGGCGGCAGGCGCGGCGGTCTGGGCCAAGGCGTCGGCTGGGACGCCGGCGATGGCGACGAATAGCGCCAGGCCGCCGGCGACGCCCACGGCGCCGCGCGCCAGGCTGGAAACGGACGACAGAAGGCGATCGGTGAAGGTCATGAGAGGTCTCGTTGTTGTCGAAAATGAAGGAGAAGAAGGACGGATCAGGCCTGATCGTCCGAGAAGATGGCTTCGATGGGCTGTCCGAAGACGCGGGCGATCTTGAAAGCCAGCGGCAGGGAGGGGTCGTAACGGCCGGTCTCCAGCGCGTTCACGGTCTGGCGCGACACGCCCAGATGTTCGGCCAGCTGCGCCTGGCTCCAGTCGCGCTCGGCGCGCAGGACCTTGAGACGATTGTTCATGGGTCAGCCCCGCATCCGCGCCAGCCACCACCACGCCCAGACGACGGTGTATCCGATCAGCATGGGAGCGATCATCAAGGCGGCGCCGGCGGACACGTAATCGATGGGCGAACCGCCCGAGCCGATCTCGCGCGCGATAATGTCGCGCCACGGCCCAGCCGAGGACAGGATCAGGGCGACGCCGCTGACGCACATGCCGGCCGTGCCGCCCCAGTACCAGGCCGCCTTGTGCGCCTCACGCGCGGCCTCGTCGATCACGCGCATCCATTCGGCGCCGATCCACAGGGCGCCGGCCATGATGGCGGCGGCGAAGACTGCGGTCACGATCAGTTCGCCCATCTCGGGCGCGATCCATCCCGAACTCGAGGCGTAGCCGACCGCGATGCCGCCGAGGAAGGCGAACAGCAGGCCGCCGCCGAACGTGATCACCGTCGCCTTGATTACCGGCCGCCACTTGCGCATCAGTCAACACCCCTTGTCCTATTGACAAGTTACATTGACATCACGTCTCAGGGCCTGTCAAGCGCCCTTTCCACAGAAAGAGGCCCTACTCGACCTTGGCGGCGGAGATCAGTTCGGGACGGGCGATGGCGCGGGGCGCCGTTTCAACCGGCGTCAAATCCGGCAAGGCCTTGCCCTCGTGATCGACCTGCAAATCCTCGAACCGGCGAGCCGAGACCATGACCTGGCTTTCGAGCGAACCGACGAACTGATTGTATTTGCCGACGGCTGTATCCAGCGCGCGCCCGACGGCGGAGGCATGACCGCCCATGACCGACAGCCGCTTGTAGAGTTCGCGGCCCAGGGCGGCGACCTTGTCGGCGTTGGTCGCCTGCTCTTCCGCGCGCCAGCCATAGGCGACGGCCTTGCACAGGGCGAACAGGGTCGAGGGCGTGACGATGACGACGCGCGAGGCCATCGCCTGGGTCATCAGGTCCGGCTCATGGTCCAGCGCCGTGACCAGGAACGCATCGCCGGGCACGAACAGGACGACGAAATCGGGGCTGGGCTTGAACTGGTCCTGATACGCCTTGGACGACAGCTGGCGCACATGGGTCTTCAGGCTAGCGGCGGTGCGCAGACCGACCGAGCGGGCGCGCGCCTCTTCGTCGCCCTCCCCGTCGTCGAAGGCCAACGGGACCTTGGCGTCGATAACGAACATGCCGCCGCCGGGAAGGCGGACGATGAAGTCGGGCCGGTTCTGGCGCCCCTCGTCGTCAGCGCTGGAGGTCTGTTCGGTGAAGTCGAACCGCCCCGCCATGCCGGCGGCCTCCAGAACGTTGCGGCAGGTCTGCTCGCCCCAGCGGCCGCGACGGCCCGTATTGCCGCGCAAGGCCTCGGTGAGTTTGCGCGCCTCGTCGCGCGTGGCGGACGAGGCCGTCATCAGCTGGGCCAGTTGCTCGCGCAGGCCCCCGGTCTCTTCGGACCGCGTCTTCTCCAGCGCGGCGACATGCTCTTGGAACTTGGTCAGGGTGTCGGCGACAGGTTTCAGCTGGGCGGCCATCCGCTCGCGCGCCAGCTGGTCCTGGGCGCGGAAGGTCTCGGTCGCGCGACTGACCATCTGATCCGCCACCACCTGGGCCGACTGCGCCGCCTGGGCCTTGAGCAGTTCGCCCATGGTCACACGGCTTTCCTCGACCAGATCGATGCGCGCCTCGGCCGCCGCCAGCGCGCCGCTCGTCTTCTGCCAGCCCATATAGGCCCACAGAAAACCACCCGCGAAGGCGGCGGCTAGGACAGCGAGGATCAGCACAAGCATGTTCATGCTCCGTTCCTAGCGAGAGTCGCCTTCAATGAGAAGCGGGGCCCTTCCGGCGCCGCTTGTCCGGAACGTCGCCGTTGCGATGACGTTGGTGTCTCAGCCATTTGCACGAAGGACCCGCCCATGACCCCGGAAAAGCCCCACCGACACGACACCGCCGCCGATGCGGTGCACGACGGCCGGCCGGTCGACGCCGAACTGGTGCGCAGCGGCCGTAAGAACCCGCGCATCGCCGTCATCCTGGCGGTTTCGACCCTCGCCGCCGCGGTGCTGCTGTTGGGACTGTGGTTCGTGACCAACGGCGCTTTCAACGCCAAGAACGCTGAGACGGGTCCTGAGGCCGCCGCCGCCGAGACCCAGGCGTTCGCGGGCGACAGCCAGACGCCGCAGGCCGCCGACGCGCCAACGGATTCGACGGGCCGCGCCGTCGCCACACCGACGGGCGAAGCGCCGAACGTCAACGCCCCGACGGTTCCTTCGAACTAACTCCGTCAGGCCGGGCGGCGGGCGCGAAGGGCCTGGACGATGGTGCCGTCGTCCAGCCAGTCCAGTTCGCCGCCGACTGGCACTCCGCGCGCCAGCGAGGTGATCTCCACATCCGGCCCGGCGATCCGCTCGGCGACATAGTGGGCGGTCGTCTGGCCATCGACCGTGGCCGGCAGGGCCAGCACGACCTCGCGCACGCCCCCGCCCCTCACACGCCCGACCAGTTCGGTGACCCGCAGATGCTCGGGTCCGACACCGTCCAGAGCGGACAGCAGGCCGCCAAGCACATGGTACTTGCCGCGAAAGGCGCCGGATCGCTCCATCGCCCACAGGGCGCCGGCCTCTTCGACCACGCAGATCAGACCATTGTCTCGCGATCCGTCCGAACAGATGGCGCAGGGGTCGCGCGTATCCGGCGCGCCGCAAACCGAGCACGACACGACCTTTTCCGCCGTCTCGGCCAGCGACGCCGCCAGCGGCACCAGCAACTGCTCGCGCCGCTTCAATAGAGCCAGCGCCGCACGCCGCGCCGAGCGTGGGCCCAAACCCGGCAGTTTGGCGAGAAGGGAGATCAGCCGTTCGATCTCCGGCCCGGCGGAGGCGGCCATCAGAACAGTTTCGGCATTCCGGGAATGTTCATCCCGGCCATGGGGCCTGCGGCCTCGCGCATCAGGGCGTTGTTCTGCTCATCCAGCTTGCGCTTGGCGTCGGCATGGGCGGCGACGATCAGATCGGCCAGTATCTCGCCCTCGCCCGGCGTCAGCAGACTGTCGTCGATCTTGATGGCCGTAATCTCGCCAGGGCCCTTCAGGGACACCGAGACGAGGCCGCCGCCGGAGGAACCTTCGGCGGTCGTTTCAGCCATCCTGGCCTGGGCGTCCTGCAGCTTTTGCTGCATCGCCTGGGCCTGCTGCATCAGTTGGGTCAGATCTTTCATGCCCTCTAGATAGGGCGAACAAAGCCCGGGCGACAGAGGGGTTGTGCTCGGTGCGTGATATCGAAACCCAGTCTTTCGGGATTGGCGCTTGCGGCTGTTGCGAAACACCCTAATTAGCACCTGTACTCGTTGCTATTTAAGTCAGGAACGCATTCCCATGGCCTATGACGCTAGTCATCAACGCGACGTCCCGCTGTCGGACGCCGCCCTGTCGCAATTGTTCACCGAGGCGCGCACGCGCAACGGCTGGACTGACCGCCCCGTCGCGCCGGAACTGCTGCGCAGGCTGTATGACCTGACCAAGTTCGGGCCCACGGCGGTCAACGGATCGCCCGCCCGCTTCGTCTTCATCACCTCGCCCGAGGCCAAGGCCCGCCTCATCCCGCTGATGAGCGAAGGCAATCGCGACAAGACGCAGCAGGCCCCGGTGACGGTGATCGTCGGTCAGGACATGGACTTCCACGACCACCTCGACGCCCTATTCCCCCACGCGCCAGGCGCCAAGGCCTGGTTCGCAGACGAGGCCGGCCGGCGCGAGACCGCCTTCCGCAACGCCTCGCTGCAGGGCGGCTATCTCACCATCGCCGCCCGCGCGCTGGGCCTGGATGTCGGGCCGATGTCCGGTTTCGACCCCGCCGGCGTGAAGGCCGAGTTCTTCCCCGACAGCAATGTCGAGCCGAACTATATCCTCAACCTCGGCTATGGCTCGGACGAGAACTTGTTTGCGCGCTCGCCGCGCCTGTCGTTCGACGAGGCCGCGCAGATCCTCTGAGCCGAGCGCTCAGCCCGAAACGAAGAAGGGCGGCCCGTCGGCCGCCCTTTTGTCGTTCATCGCCGGAACGATCAGGTGTTGGGCGGCGCAGACGCCGTCGCGGCAGGCGGGGCCGCCGGGGTCGCCTGAGACGCGGCGGGGGCGCCGGCGGCCGGGGTGGTCCCGGTCGCTTCGGTCGCGGCGGCGCCTTCGGTCACCGGGGCTTCGCCCGTCGCAGGCGCGTCGGCGGCCGGCGCGGCCGCGCCAGGTTGACGGGTGGGATCCGGCGCCGGGATGGCGAAGCCGCCCGAGCCCTGAGTGCGCAGCCAGGCGATCAGATTGATGCGCGTCTGGGTGTCGCGGATGCCGGCGAAGGACATCTTGGTGCCGGGCACATATTTGGCGGGGGCCGTGATGAAGCTGTTGATCTGGTCATAGCCCCAGGTCGGCGCCTCGGCCTTGTGCTTGGCCATGGCGTCGGAATAGGCGAAGCCCGGACGGTGCATGACCGGCCCGCCGACCACGCCCCACAGGTTCGGACCGATCTTGTCGGCGCCGCCCTGGTGCGCGTCATGGCAGGCCTGGCAACGTGCGAAGGCGGCCTCGCCGGCGGCCAGATCGGCGGTCGGCAGGACCGTGCCCCAGTCGGGCGCCAGTTCAGCGGCTTCACCGCCGGCGGCCTCTTCGGGCGCATCGACGAAATAGCCCATCTTTTCGGGGGCTTCCGAATGATAGACGAGGCCCGAGGCCTGCTGGACGACCAGGATGACGAACGCCGTCCCCAGAGCCGCGCCGAAAATCTTGTTCCACTTAAGATCGCCGCTCATACGCCTGGTCGTTTCCCTCTGCCGGCCGGGCCCCTCGAAAACACGCCCCGGACATAATCTTGCTTTGGCGTCTCTGGCACGGTAGCGCCGCCTTCGCAACCGGCCCAACGCGCGACGGGCCAGACAGGCGTCAGGGAAGTCGATGAATCCGTTGATAATGATACCGGCTCGCATGGCCGCCACCCGCCTGCCGAACAAGCCGCTGGCCCTGATCGGCGACACGCCGATGATCGTGCGCGCCTATCGTCAGGCCGAGGCCTCGGGCCTGCCGGTCGTGGTCGCCGCCGGCGATCCCGAGATCGTCGAGGCGGTGGAAGCCGCAGGCGGCCGCGCCGTCCTGACCGACCCGGCCCTGCCGTCGGGCTCGGACCGCATTCGCGCCGCCGTGGACGCCATCGACCCCGAGGGCGATTTCGACGCCGTCATCAACGTTCAGGGCGACATGCCCTTCGCCAGCCCCGGTCTGGCCGTCGCCTGCGCCGCCATTCTGCACGGCGAGCCGACCTGCGACATCGCCACCCTGGTCGCCGCCGAGGCCGAGGCGTCGGACCGGACCAATCCCGACGTGGTCAAGGCGGTGCTGGCCCTGGGCGAAGGCGAACGTCAGGCGCGCGCCCTCTATTTCACGCGCTCGACCCTGTACGGCGACGCCCCCGTCTGGCGCCACATCGGCGTCTATGGCTATCGCCGTGAAGCGCTGAACCGCTTCTGCGCCGCGCCGCCGTCGCCGCTGGAAAAACGCGAGAAGCTGGAACAGCTGCGCGCCCTGGAAATGGGCATGCAGATCTGGGCCGCCGTCATCGACGAAGCCCCCCTGTCCGTCGACAATCCCGCCGACCTGGAGGCGGCGCGGGCGCTAGCCTAGACCTCGTCGACCCAGGCCTTGATCAGGCTGTGGGCGATGGCGAAGGGCGGCGGGGCCTGAATGCTCGGATGCTCGCCTGCCAGCACGGCGCGCGCTTCGGCCCGCGTCAGCCAGGCGACGGCTTCCAGTTCCGTCTGGTCCGGTTGCGCCTGATCGTCCGACACCTCCGCGATCAGGCCGATCATCAGTTGCGACGGAAAGGGCCAGGGTTGGCTGGAGTGATAGGCCGTGGCGATCACGGTCAGGCCGGCCTCTTCCTTCACCTCGCGGGCGCAGGCCTCCTCGATGGATTCGCCCGGTTCCAGGAACCCGGCCAGGGCCGACATTCGTCCGGCAGGCCAGGCCGCCTGCCGGCCCAGCAGGCAGATGGGCTCTGCCCCGCCCTTATAGACCGGCAGCATGATTGTGACCGGATCGACGCGCGGGAAATGCTCGGTCGAGCAGGCCCGGCAGATCCGCTTCCAGCCGCCCGACGCCGTCTCGCTCAGCGTGCCGCAGTTGGCGCAGAAGCCGTGTTTGCGGCGCCAGTCGAACAGGCTCTTGGCCCCGCCCGCGATCGCCGCATCCGCCGCTGGCAGGATCGCCGCCGCCGCCCGCAAGTCGTGAAAGGCGCCCAGCCCGGCCAGCGGCCCGTCGGTCGGATCGATGGAGCCTTCGAACTCGATGGCGAAGACGGGTTCGTCGTTCCACAGGCCCAGAAAGGCCTCGCGATCGCGCACCAGAGCGCGCGCATGGCGCATCTGCAGCCACGCCAGCCTCGGCCCCTCGCCCGTCTCCTCGATCAGCAGCCGCCCTTCCCAGAGCACCAGGGCCTGGGCGTAGGGCTTGGCGGCCTGCTCGGCCAGCCAGTCGGGATCATTCCTCAGGTCCCCGGCCCGATCGAGCGGATTGCCGGCGAAGGTGTTCTGATGGGCCATGCGGGTTTGTAGCTCTTGATTCCAACCGCCGCACCCGTCATATCTCCGCTTGGAGATCGCGGGCGAAGGTTTCGCCAATCTGGTCAGGGCCGGAAGGCAGCAGCCACAACGAATTCCCCTTCGGGTCGCGGTCTCTACTTCCTCTTTTTTGCGCTAGCGCTCGCCGCACGGCGGCTCGCTGCTCGAGCGCGTTTGGCGCGCCATTTTTTGAACGCCAAGGGCAGACGGTTGTGATACGCCACAACTTCTGCGAACGTCGTCCTATGAGACCTGTATGGCTCCTTGGATTGTTGGGGTTGTGCGCCTGTGGATCGGCGCCCGCAGAGCCGCGACCGCAGTTGACGGGGTTCAGCGTCTACCGGACGATGGGCTGTTACGACACGGCGCTTCAGACAAACGGCGCTCAGATCGATCTCAACCCTGACGGAACCGTCCAGATTTCGACGTACAACGGCGAAAAATCTCAACGTACTTCCGTAAGTGAAATCGGTCGTCGCCTGTACGAAATGGGCCTCGATGTCAGGAACCCGATCTACGTCGAGCCGAAAGCATCCAATCGGTACACCGACGTGGTTGGAATCCTGAAGGACTTGCAGACGCGAGGGTACCAGCACGTGCGGCTGATGGACTTGCCTGCATGACCCAGTCCCAGGGTCGAGCTTTCGATCCGAGATAATCCAGCCTTTTGGACGAACGGCCGCTTCGCTGCGGACCTCACCCGCTGTAAGACTTCTCCCCATGACGGACAGCGACACGAATCTCGACGGCCCGCCCTGGGAAGAGGACGACGTCGCCCCGCGCGACGAGAACACCAATGACATGTTCGGCGCGCCTGCCGCGGCGCCCGAGCCGGTCGTTACGCCCGCTGCCGCCCCCGTCGCCAAGCCCGCCCCTGCCGAACTCGCGGCTCACGTCGATGACGGCGCCGCCTATCAGGTGCTGGCGCGCAAATACCGGCCGCGCACCTTCGAGGATCTGATCGGTCAGGAGGCGATGGTGCGCACCCTGACCAACGCCTTCGCCACGGGCCGCATCGCCCACGCCTTCATGCTGACGGGCGTGCGCGGCGTCGGCAAGACGACCACCGCCCGCCTGTTGGCCCGCGCCCTGAACAACGAAACAGACGTCATCGACAAGCCGTCGCTGACCCTGACCGCCCACGGCCGGCACGACGCCGCCATCATGGCCGGCCAGCATATGGATGTGATGGAGATGGACGCGGCGTCGCACACCGGCGTCAACGACATCCGCGACATTCTGGAAAGCGTCCGCTATGCGCCCGTCGAGGCGCGCTACAAGGTCTATGTGCTGGACGAGGTCCACATGCTGTCGACGCAGGCGTTCAACGCCCTGCTCAAGACGCTGGAAGAGCCGCCCCCCCACGCCAAATTCATCTTCGCCACCACCGAGATCCGCAAGGTGCCGGTGACGATCCTGAGCCGCTGTCAGCGCTTCGACCTGCGTCGTGTCGAGCCGGAAATCCTGGTCGAGCATCTGGGCCGGATCGCAGACCGCGAAGGCATGAAGATCGAGAACGACGCGCTGGCCCTGATCTCGCGCGCGGCCGAGGGATCGGTGCGCGACGGCCTGTCGCTGCTGGACCAGGCCTTGGTCCAGGCCGAGCGCGGCGAGACGGTCAAGACCGAGACGGTGCGCGACATGCTGGGCCTGGCCGACCGCACCCAGACCATCGCCCTGTTCGAAAGCGTCATGGCCGGCCGCACGCCCGAGGCGCTGGAGAGTTTCCGCACCCTGTACGGCTTCGGCGCCGATCCGGTGCAGGTGACAAACGACCTGTTGGAACATTGCCACGCCGCCTCGGTCGCCAAGATGCTGGGTCCGAACGCGACGCGCCTGCCCAACGATCAGGCGCAGAAGCTGGCGGCCCTGGGCGCGGCCATTCCGGCGGCGACCCTGTCGCGCACCTGGCAGATGCTGCTGAAGGCGCTGGACGAGGTGCGGCGCGCGCCCAATCCGGCCGATGCGGTGGAAATGGCCATCGTGCGCCTGGCCTACGCCGCCGACCTGCCGGGACCGGAGGAGGCGCTGAAGCGGCTGCAGTCCGGTGAACCGATGGGGGGCGGCTCCGCCCCGCGTGGTGGCGGTGGCGGTGGTGGAAGCGGCGGCGGAACTTCGGCGCAGCTGGCCGCGCGGCCGGTGATGGCGCCTGCCCTGCCCGATCCGCAGACCTTCGAACAGGTCGTCGCCCTGATCGGCGAGAAGCGCGAGGTCGGACTTCAGATGGATGTGGAGCGGTATGTGAAGCCGGTCTCGTTCAAGCCCGGCGCCATCGTCTATGAAAGCGTCCAGGGCGCGCCCATCGAACTGGCGCGCAAGCTGTCGGCCCGCCTGCGCGAATGGACTGGTCGCACCTGGCTGATCGCCGCCAATGGCCAGGGCGGGACCGAGACGGTCATCGAGATCCAGAAAAAGGCCCGCGCCGCCGAACGCGCCGAGGTCGAGGCCAATCCCTTTGTCCAGGCGGTGCTCCAGGCCTTCCCCGGCGCGAAGCTGGGCGAGATCAAGACCATCGCCCCGACCGTGGTCACCCCGGAAATCCCCGACGTGGTCGAGGACGACGACGAGGATTGAGGGTTCGGCCTACCGCGGCGCGCGCTTGGCCAGGATGCGTTGCAGGGTGCGGCGATGCATGCCCAGGCGGCGCGCCGTCTCCGAGACATTGTGGTCGCACAGCTCATAGACGCGCTGGATATGCTCCCAGCGCACGCGGTCAGCGCTCATCGGGTTTTCGGGCGGTTCAGGCGAATCGCCGGTGGCGAGCAGGGCCTTGACCACATCGTCGGCATCGGCGGGCTTGGACAGATAGTCGACGGCGCCGGCCTTGACCGCCGCGACCGCCGTGGCGATGGCGCCGTAGCCGGTCAACATGACGATGCGGGCGTCCTCGCGCTTCTCACGCACCGCCTCGACGATCTTCAGGCCGTTGCCGTCCTCAAGCCGCATGTCCAGCACGGCGAAGGCCGGCGCCTTGTCGCGCAGCAACTGCATCGCCTCGGCGACGGATTCAGCGGTCGTCACCTGAAAACCGCGCGCTTCCAGCGCCCGCCCCATGCGGGTGCGCAGGGCCTGATCGTCATCCAGCAGCAGCAGGGACTTGTCGGGCAGGGCGGCGATGCGGGCTTCGAGTTCTGACATGCGTTTCTCTCCTGCCGCTTCAAGTCGGGACGGGTAGCGCGCGGGTCAAGGCCAAGGTTCCGCCTGCGACGCTTCGACCCAATCGCCTCATGCCGCGACCTCCAGCGCCGGCCGCGCCCAGCGCACCGCCACGCGCGCGCCGCGGGGCGCGGCCCGTGTCTCGGTCTGGGCGTCCGATTGCGGCAGGCCCTGGCCCACGCTGACCGACCCGCCGGTTCGTTCCAGCAGGGTGCGGGCGATGAAGAAGCCCAGCCCCATGCCGCCTTGGCTGGGGGCGATGGGCGGCTCGACAGTTGCGCGAGGCTTGGAGGGTCTGGCGGCGGTGGCGATCTGGGCGGCCAGGGCCTGGCGCGCCTTGCCCTGCGGCCGACTGGTCACATAGGGCTCGCCCAGCCGGGGCAGGATGTCCCCCGCAAAGCCCGGCCCGTCGTCCAGGATCTCGATCTCGATCCAGCCGGCGTCCACCACCGCCTGGACCCGCACCGTGGTCTTGGCGAAATCGGCGGCGTTCTCGACCAGGGTGGACAGGCCGTGGATCACCTCCGGCATCCGGCGCACGCGCGGAGCGGGCTGACCCGGCGGCGTCTTGACCAGCACATCAAAGGCCAGGTCGAAGCCCCGGTGCGGCTCCACCACCTCTTCCAGCAGCGCCTTCAGCGACACGTCGGCATACAAAGCGTCGTCGCCCTCGGGCTGCTGCGACAGCTGGGTCAGGATGCCCCGGCACCGTTCGGCCTGTTGCAGGATCAGGGCCGCGTCCTCGGCCGCGTCGCTGTCGGGGGCGGAGGCGCGCTGAAGCTCCTTGGCCACCACCTGAATGGTCGCCAGCGGCGTTCCCAGTTCGTGCGCCGCCGCCGCCGCCAGTCCGCCCAGCGCCGCCAGCCTCTGTTCGCGTTGCAGCACGTCCTGGGTGGTCGCCAGGGCCAGTTCCAGCTTCTCCGCATCGGCCGCCACCCGCCAGGCATAGCCGGCGGTGAAGACCACGCCGGTCACCAGGGCCATGGCCATGCCGAGGCGATAAAGCGTCGGCAGGTGGAAGTTCTCGTGCGGTCGCCAGGGCAGGGGCTCGGACCAGAAGAACAGCACCCCGACCGCGATCAGGGCCAGCACGCCCAGCATCAGGGCCTGACGCGCCGGCAGGGCCGCCGCCGCGATGGTGACGGGCGCGACCAGCAGCAGGCAGAACGGGTTCTCCAGCCCGCCGGTCAGACCCAGCAGCACGCCCAGCTGGAAAATGTCGAAGCCCAGGTGGATCGCCGTTGTGCGCCCGTCCGGCAGGCTGGCCTCCAGCCGGCGCACGCGCGCCATGGCCCCCACATTCACAGCCGCGCTGATGGCGATCACGATCAGGCAGGGCCAGAGCGGCAGCGGGAAATGCAGCCCCTGATGCGCCGTCAGGATCGCCGCGCTCTGGCCGATGATCGTCAGCCAGCGCAGAACGATCAGGGTCCGCAGCGAAAACCCCCGACCGCGACGCGGCGCATCGCTCCAGCCGTTCAACGGCTCCGAAGAGGATACGCGGTGCGGCGCCATGCGGGCTTCTGTCGAGGTCACACGCCTTCTATAGACCGATCACATCCGTTTCGTGAGAGGCCGTCATGCCGCGTCGTTCCATCCTGCTGTTCGCGGGCGCCTGCATCGCCATCGCCGTGGCGCTGGCCATCATCACCGTCGTGGTGGTCAGCGGTCGCGCGCCCACGTCGGACGGCGCCGAGGTGACGTCGACCGGCCAGCCCCTGGTCGGCGGCGACTTCAAACTGGTCAATCAGGATGGACAACCCGTCGATCAGACGATGCTGAACGGCAAATGGAGCCTGGTCTTCTTCGGCTTCACCTACTGCCCCGAGTTCTGCCCGACCACCCTGGCCGAGCTGGGCGCGGTGCAGCAGCGGCTGGGCGACAGGGCGGACAATCTGCAAATCGTCTTCGTCAGCATTGACCCTGAACGCGACACGCCCCAGGCGCTGAAGGACTATCTGTCATCCGACGGCTTTCCCAAGGGAACCATCGGCCTGACGGGCACGCCCGAACAGGTGGCGACCGCCGCCAAAGCCTACCGCGCCTTCTATCAGAAGGTCGGCGAGGGCGAGGGCTATACGATGAACCACTCCCTGACCGTCTATCTGATGGGCCCGGACGGAAAGTTCCGCACCGCCGTCGCCTATGGAATGGGGCCGGACAAGACGACCAAGATCATCGAACAGGCGATGGCGCGGGGTTAGCAGCGACCCCATAATCCTTTTGCAGGGTGATGCATTATATGTTGCCCTGCACAAACGGCGCTCGGCCGTATCGGATCGTCATGCTCTACGCCTTTCATGAACTCGCCTACCAGTCGGCCCTGCCGTTCCGGGTCGGCGCGCAACTGGCCCGCAGCTTCTGGACCTCGCCGTTCAACCCGGCGGCCGACACCGCCATCGGCCGCACCGCCTACGCCTCGGCAGAACTGTTCGAGAGCGTGACGCGGCGCTATGGCAAGCCGGCTTGGAAGCTGGAAACCATCGACATCGGCGGCAAGCCGGTGCGCACCACCGAACAGGTGATCTGGCAGAGCCCGTGGTGCCGCCTGGTCCGCTTCGCCCGCAACATCGGCGACCTGAAGCGCGCCAAGAAGCCCGCCTCCGGCCCGGCCGTCCTGATCGTGGCCCCGCTTTCGGGCCACTACGCCACCCTGCTGCGCGGTACGGTCGAGGCTTTCCTTCAGGACCACGACGTCTATGTCACCGACTGGGTCAACGCTCGCCAGGTGCCGATGCTGGAAGGCCGGTTCGACTTCTTCGACTACATCGACCACGTTCGCCTGATGCTGGCCGAGATCGGCGGCCGCGCCCACGTCGTCGGCGTGTGCCAGCCCGGCCCGCCCGTTCTGGCCGCCGGCGCGGTGATGGCCGAGGACGAGGACGAAAACCGTCCCCTGTCGATGACCTTCATGGGGTCGCCCATCGACGCGCGCCTGTCGCCGACCGTGACAAACCAGCTGGCCGAGGAAAAGCCCTTCACCTGGTTCAAGTCGAACATGATCCACACCGTGCCCCTGCCCTATGCGGGCTTTGGGCGGCACGTCTATCCGGGCTTCGTCCAGCTCTACAGCTTCATGTCGATGAATGAGGATCGGCACCGCGACGCCCACTGGAACTATTTCACCAGCCTGATCGCCGGCGACGGCGACGAGGTCGAAAAGCACGAGGAATTCTACGACGAATATCTGTCGGTGCTGGACCTGACCGAAGAGTTCTATCTCCAGACCATCGACATCGTCTTCCAGCAGCATCTGTTGGCGCGGGGCCTGTTGGAGCATCGCGGGCGCAAGGTCGATCTGTCCAGGATCACCGACATCGGCCTGATGACCGTCGAGGGCGAGAAGGACGACATCTCCGGCGTCGGCCAGACCCAGGCCGCGCACGGCCTGTGCCCAAACATTCCCGAGGATCGCCGCGTCCTCTACATCCAGCCGGGCGTGGGCCATTATGGCGTGTTCAACGGCCGGCGATTCCGTGACGAGATTTATCCCCGCGTGCGCGATTTCATCGCCCAGAACGAGGCCGCCGGTGGCGTATCGCAACGGTCAGCAGCTGCCGCTTGACGAAAGCGGGGCCGGCGCCGGTCCCGTTCTAAGACTGTCGGTCAATTCGCGTGCCCGCCGCCTATCGGTGCGGATCGATGCGCGCGCCGGCGAGGCCGTGGTCATCGCCCCGACCGAGCGCGACCTGAGCCAGGCCGTCGCCTTCGCCCGATCCAAGGCCGTCTGGATCAGCGAACGCCTGGCCGTCCGCCCCAAGAGCCGCCCGCTGGAACCGGGACAGGTCATCTCCCTGCGCGGCAGGCCTGTGCGGCTTGAGGCCGTGCCCGGCGGGGGCGCCGCGCGCCTGGTCGAGGACGGGACCATCATCCGCTCGGGCGGCGAGGGCGAGGCCTACGCCCGCCGCGTCGAAAACCTGTTGAAACGCGAGGCGCGCGAGACGCTTCTGGAACGCACCGACCACCATCTGCGCACCCTGGGCCAGGGCCCGATCAAGATGGGCATCGCCGACACCCGGTCGCGCTGGGGCTCGTGCAGCCCGCACAACCGCACCATCCGCTACTCCTGGCGCGTCATCATGGCCCCGCCCCCGGTCATCGACTACCTCGCCGCCCACGAGGTCGCCCACCTGGTCCACGCCGACCACAGCCCGGCTTATTGGTCCGTGGTCGAACGGCTGGTCGGGGATCACAAGCCTTGGCGCAAATGGCTGAAGGATTACGGCGCCGCCCTTCACGCCGTGGGGCGTTAGGCGGAAACCCCAGCGGCCGGGCGCGTTTAGCATGGCCCGCCCACTCAGGAACGCCCCATGAAAACGATGATCACCCTGTCAATCGCGCTCGGTCTCGCCGCTGCCGCCGCCTCGTCCGCCAGCGCCCAGTCGCAGGCTACGATGAACGCCAACGCCGCTCAGGAACTTCAGCGCGCCGATCGGGCGCTCAATAGCCAGTACACGACGACGATGGGACGGCTGTCGCCCGCCAGCCGCACCTTGCTGCGCACCGCCCAACGCACCTGGATCAGCTTCCGCGATCAGCAATGCCGCTTCGAGGCCTCCGGCGTTCAGGGCGGTTCCGCCTATCCGATGGTGCATTCGACCTGCCTCGCGCGTCTGACGACAGAGCGGACACGCCAGTTGCGGACCCTCAGCCAATGTCAGGAAGGCGACCTGTCCTGCCCCCGCTGACCCAGGGCTGAAATGCAAAGGGAGGCGACCGCCGGGTCGCCTCCCTTTTTACGCGCCGTTGGCGTCGCGATCAGAAGAACAGGGCATCGCCCTTTCTTTCCGGCGCCGGCCGGCCCTCGGGCTGCTGCGGGTTCGGCGCATCGCGATAGCCGCCCTTGGGAGACGCGGGACTGGACGGCTGCGGCGACGACTGCTGCATCGGCGCCTGGTCGTCCGAGACATAGGGCTCGCCCGCCAGGGGATCGACGGGTTCGATGGGCAGGCCGTTCTGATCCAGGCCGCTCATCAGGTCGCCGACCGGATCGGGCGCGACCCAGCCTTCGGGCATGGGCGGACCGTTGGGGATGGCGGGGGCGTCCAGGCGCGGCAAGGCCGCCTCCATGAAGCCCTTCCAGATGGCGGCGGGCGACGAGCCGCCGGTCACGCCGCGCATGGCGGTGTTGTCGTCCTTGCCGACCCAGACGGCGGTGACGAAGCCGCCGGTATAGCCGACGAACCAGGCGTCCTTGTAATCCGAGGTCGTGCCGGTCTTGCCCGCCAGGTCGCGGCCCGAGATCGCCGCCGACCGCCCCGAGCCGCTGGTCACCACGCCGCGCAGCATCTGGTTCATGTAGTACAGCGACGGATTGTTGATCGCCTGACCGCTCTGGCCTGACTGGCGCTGGTAGATGACGCGGCCCTGGGGCGTGCGGATGCGGCTGATGCCATAGGCATCGACGCGGCGCCCGCCGTTGGCGAAGGCGTCATAGGCGGTGGCCATCTCGATCGGCGAGACCTCGACCGCGCCCAACGCCATCGCCGGCTCCAGGCCGATGCGGCTTTCGATGCCCAGACGCCGCGCGGCGCGGGCCACGCTGTCGCGCCCGACCTGATCGGCGACGTAGGCCGCGACCGTATTGGTCGACTGGGCCACGGCCTGGGCCAGGGTCATGTTTCCACTGAACGTGCCTGAATAGTTGCGGGGCGACCAGTTGCCGATGGTGATCGGTTGATCGACCACCGGGGTCTGGGGCGTATAGCCCGCCTCGACCGCCGCCAGATAGACGAAGGGCTTGAAGGCCGAACCCGCCTGGCGCTTGGCGTCAACGGCGCGGTTGAACTGACTGTCGGCATAGGAGGAGCCGCCGATCATGGCGCGCACCCGGCCGTCGCCGTCCAGCGCGACCAGGGCCGCCTGCTGTACGCCCTTGCCGGCGTCACGATCCAGGATGCGGCGCACCGACCGCTCGGCCGCCGTCTGCAGCGTCAGGTCCAGCGTGGTCTCGACCACCATGTCCTCGGTCGGTTCGCCGACCAGGCTGCGGATCGACTTGTCCAGCCAGTCGATGAAATACTGGGCGTGCTGGGTCGCCAGGGTGCGCGAGACGATGACCGGCTGGGTCACGGCCTGTTCGCGCTGGGCGGCGGTGATGACGCCGGCCTCTTCCATCTCGTTCAGCACGACGGTGGCGCGGGCGGCGGCGCGTTCGCTCTCGGACACCGGCGAATAGCGCGAGGGCGCCTTCAGCAGGCCAGCCAGCAACGCAGCCTCGCCGACCGTCAGGTTCTTGGCCGACTTGTCGAAATAGCGCTGCGACGCCGCCTCGATTCCGTAGGCGCCGGCGCCGAAATAGACCCGGTTCAAATAGAGGGCCAATATCTCTTTCTTGGAGAATTTCATCTCCAGCCAGACCGCCAGCATCAGCTCCTGCACCTTGCGGCGCATGTTCTGATCGGGCGTCAGGAACAGGTTCTTGGCCAGTTGCTGGGTCAGGGTCGAGCCGCCCTGCACCACCCGACCGGCGCGGACGTTGGTCGCCATCGCCCGCATCATGCCGATGGGGTCGAAGCCAGGGTGGTGATAGAAGCGCCGATCCTCGATCGCGATGAAAGCGGCCGGCACATAGTCCGGCAGGGCATCCAGATCGGCGGGCGGCGCCATCTGGGTGCCCCGCGTCGCGATCAACGCCCCATTGCGATCCAGATAGGTGATCGAGGGCTGGCGATCGACCTGATACAGGCTGGAGGTGTCCGGCAGGCCGCGCGCAAAGACGGCGAAGAAGACAACGAGGAAGATCAGCCCCCAGACCGCCAGCACGGCGCTCCAGTAGAACAACCGTCCCAGGGCCGACCGGCGGGGCTTGCCCTGCGCCTGTGGTCCGCCCGCGTTCACCGGTCCCGCCATGTCCGTCCTTCAGATGCCGCCTTGGGCGAGTTCTCGTTCATCGGCTGTGTATCGCGTATGAACGCCCGCCGAAACGGTCCCGCCGACTTCACGGGATCGTGAGCGGCTATTTCGCCGAAAGAAAGGCGCGCCTGCACAGCCAAACGCCGCTTTCCGCCCCGTCGTATTCCACGCGCAATCCGGCGTCGGCCAGCAGGGCGCGATAGGCCTCCGGGTCAAGACTGGCGTGATAGAGCGGCTCGCCCCGCCAGTCGCCGATGGTCTCCCCGTGCGCCTGGCCCGAGGTGAACATCAGCCGCCCGCCGTCGGCGACGCACGCAGCCAGCTTCGGCAATACCCTGCTCTGATCGTCGGGGCTGAGATGGAACAGGCTGTGCCAGGCCAAAACGCCGTCGAACGGACCCGGCGGCAGGGACTCACGCATATCTCCAACCGACCAGACCCCCGCCGGCAGCGTCGCCCGCGCATGGGCGATCAGGCCCGGCGACGCATCCACCCCCGTCACCTGATGCCCCCGCTCCAACAGGGCGGCCCCGATGGGCCAGCCCGAACCACAGCCGACATCCAGAATAGATGCGCCTGCGGGCAGCTCTGCAACGAAGCGGTCCAGCCAAACCGCTTCGTCCGCCCCGTCTTCGCCGGAATACAGGGTCTCGCCCCGATCCCGGACCCAGTCGTCGGCCTTGTCCCGATAAAGGCCGACGATTCGTTTCGCGGACGGATGGGTCACGGCGCCTATTTCGCCAGGAAGGCGTCCAGATCCGCGTAGAAGGCCTGGGGCTGGTCGAACATGATGAAGTGGGCGCTGTCGTCGATCCGCTTCAACTGCGCGTCCTTCAGATTGGCGAAGGACATCCGATAGATGCTGTCGGTGATCTGGGGCGTCATGCGCGGATCGTTGAACTTGACGTACAGCACCTCGGTCGGGGCGGTGATCTTGGACAGTTCGGGACGCAGATCCGACGTGATCAGCTCGCGGAAGGCGGCGGCCGAGACCTTCTGGTCGCTTTCGCGCATGTCTTCCAATGCCTCGGCGCGGCGGCTTTCGGTGTTGATCATGCCGTTGATGCTGGTCGTCGCCTGGGCGACATAGGCCTCGCGCGGGCTGTTGGCCTGGGCGGCCCAGATCTGGTCGGCGACCGGCGTCACGCTTTCGGCCGAGGCGCCCGGCGCGGCGAACATCGCGCCCATGAAAGGCACCATGTCCACGACCATCAGCTTGCCGACCGCATCGGGATGGCGCGCGGCCAGCATCATGCCGATGGTGCCGCCCATCGAATGGCCGACGACGACCGGCTTGGTGAGGCCCTTTTCGCGGATATAGCGGGCGATCTCTTCGGCGACCGGCGCGGCGACGGGCGACGGGGTCGCGCCCTGCGCATTGCCCTCGGCCGGCGCGCCGGCGAAACCCTGGACGTGGATGCGATGGACGCGCCAGCCGGCGCCCAGATGATCCACCGTCCCCTGCCAGATCTCCGGCGACGAGCTGAGGCCGGGGATCAGGATGATGTCGCGCCCGCCGGCGTCGCCGTCGACGCGGACATGGATGCGGTCGGACTGGAAATCCGCATGCTGATGGCCGTGGGCATGGCCGCTTTCGGCATGGGCGCCGTGCCCGTCCTGCGCGAAGGCCGCTGGCGCCACAGCGATTAAGGCGGCGGCTGCTGCGGCACCGACGGCGCGGTTCAGAATGGATGCGATGGTCATGATCAAACTCCCATTTGACGCCCGCTTATGCCGCATCAACTTTGATATGTAAAGTTCTCTGTCAGGTGATATGAGACAGGCGGCGCGCGGCTCTGTTAGACAGTCGGCATGAAGCCCGCCGACGCCGCTCCCGTCCAGTCCCCCCAGGTCGAACCCGCCCCTTCAAAAGGCGGCGCGCAGCCGTTCGGCAAGGGGTTCGTCACCGACGCCTGGTATTTCGTCGCCCTGGGCCGCGACGTCGCTCCGGCCAGCCTGAAACGCTACGAGATCATGGGCGAGCCGGTGCTGATCGGCCGCACTCGCGCCGGCCAGGTCTATGCGATGCGCGACATTTGTCCCCACCGCGCCGCGCCCTTGTCGGCCGGCAAGCTGGTCGAAAAGCCCGGCGAGGGCGAGACGGTCGAATGTCCCTATCACGGCTGGCGCTTCCGCCCCGACGGCGTCTGCGCCGCCATTCCTTCGCTGGTCGAGGATCAGGCGTTCGAGGCGAACCGCATCCGCGTACGGTCCTATCCGGTGCGCGAGAGCCAAGGGATCGTCTTCGTCTGGATGGCGTCGGACGCCCGCAACCCGATGGAGCCGGACCATGAACCGCCCGTCTTCCCCGGCGTGGTCGGCGGCGAGGCGAAGCTGGTCGAGGCGATGGATTTCGACAGCCATATCGACCACGCGGTCGTCGGCCTGATGGACCCCGCCCACGGCCCCTACGTCCACCAGCAATGGTGGTGGCGGTCCGAGCATTCGATGCACGAGAAATCCAAGGCCTTCGCCCCGACCGAATTCGGCTGGGCCATGGTCCGCCATGCGCCGTCGTCGAACAGCCGCCTCTACAAGATCCTGGGCGGGGCGCCCGCGACCGAGATCACCTTCCGCCTGCCGGGCTTCCGCTGGGAGCACATCCAGGTGGGCGAGAAACAGGTCCTGGCCCTGACCTGCCTGACGCCGATCACCGACACCAAGACGCGCATCACGCAGATCTTCTGGTCCGATCATCGGGTGTTCGGCCTGGCCAAGCCCTTCCTGCGGATGGGGGTCGTCGCTTTCCTGAAACAGGACGGCGGGATGGTGAACCTTCAGAACGAAGGCCTGCGCTACGACCCTGCCCTGATCTGGATCGACGACGCCGACAAACAGGCCAAGTGGTATCAGCAGCTGAAGCGCGAATGGGCCAAGAGCCGGGCGGAAGACCGAGCCTTCGTGAACCCGATCCAGCCGACGACGCTGAGGTGGAAGAGCTGACGCCGTGGTCCCCCTCCCCACTTTGTGGGGAGGGGACACTGGGTCTTACAGCTTCAGCCCGTTCTCCTTGGCCAGGTCGACCAGCTTCACCATCGGGCGCGGGCCCCAGTGGGCGATGACTTCGGACGCCGCCAGCGAGCCCAGCTTGCCGGCCTCTTCAAGCGTCAGGCCGCGCGCGAGGCCCAGCAGGAAGCCGGCGGCGTACTGGTCGCCGGCGCCGGTGGTGTCGATGACTTTGGCGACCGGATAGGCGGCGACGACGACGCGGTCCTCGCCCTTGATCACGACTGAGCCCTGCTCGCCGCGCGTCACGGCGGCGATCTCGACGATGGCGGCCAGTTTCGCGGCGGCGGCGTCGAAGTCTTCGGTCTCGAACAGGGCGCCCAGTTCGGCCTCGTTAGCCAGGACGATGTCGGCGGACTGGGTGATGAAATCCAGTAGCTCGGCGCGCCAGCGGGCGACGACGAAGGTGTCCGACAGGGTGATGGCCACCTTGCGGCCGGCTTTGTGCGCGGCGGCGGCGGCGCGTTCGAAGGCGGCGCGGGCGGGCGCCGGATCGAACAGATAGCCTTCCAGATAGACGATCTCGCTGGCGCCGATCAGGGCCTCGTCGATGTCGTCGGCATACAGCTGGTTTGCGGCGCCCAGGAAGGTCGCCATGGTGCGTGCGCCGTCCGACAGCACATTGATCAGGCAGCGGCCGGTGCCGAAGCCCTGATCCGCCCCGGCCGTCAGGACAGGCGTGTCGAAGTGAACGCCGGCGGCGCGGATGTCGTGGGTGAAGACCTGGCCCAGCGTATCGTCGGCGACCTTGCCGATATAGGCCGCGCGGCCGCCGAACGAGCCGACGCCCGCCACGGTGTTGCCTGCCGAACCGCCCGAGGCCTCTACGCCCGGCGCCATGGCGTCATACAGGGCGGCGCTGCGCTCGGCGTCGACCAACTGCATTGAGTTGGGCGCCAGGTCCTGGGCCGTCAGGAAGGCGGCGTCGCAGGGGCTGAGGACGTCGACGATGGCGTTGCCGACGGCGCAGACGTCATATTGGGCGGTGTTCTGGGTCATGGTCGCGCCTTAGCCGGTCAATGCCCGCACGTCACCCGAAATCACATAAGGAAGCCCTTATATGCTCCACGTCGCTTCGGTATGAGGACTGCATGACCCAGATCGCCGTCCTGACCCCCGATCCCGCCGACAAGACCTATGTCGGGCGCTGGCCAGAGGTGCTGGAACGGTTGAAGGCGACGTTGGAGAGCACGGGCGCGACGGTCACGGCCACGCCCTGGAGCGATCATGTCGAGGACGCGTCGGGCCTCAAGGCCTATGACCTGATCCTGCCGGTCATCGCCTGGGGCTATCACCGCGATCATGGGCGCTGGCTGAAGGCCTGCGCGACGTGGCGCGAGGCCGGTCTGGCGGTCGCCAATCCCGCCGAGGTGCTGCGCTGGAACTCCGACAAGGCCTATCTGGCGCGGCTGGCGGACAAGGGCGTGCCGATCCCGCAGACGCGCTGGACCGACCGCGTGACCCAGGATCAGGTGGACGCCGCCTTCGCAGAGACCGGCGCGCCAGTGCTGATCGTGAAGCCGACCGTCTCGGCCGGGGCGTTTCGCACCCTGCGCCTGACGCCAGGCGAGGTGTTGAGCGATGCGCCCGAGGGCGCGGCGATGATCCAGCCCTATCTGAAATCGATCGAAACCGAGGGCGAGACCTCGCTGCTGTTCTTCGGCGGCCCGTTCAGCCATGCGGTCAACAAGCGGCCGGTGGCGGGCGACTTCCGCATCCAGGTCCAGTTCGGCGGCCTGTATACGGCCGTGACGCCGGATGCGGCGGCGATGGCCTTGGCTGAGCAGGTGCTGGCCGCCATCGACGAACCGCTACTCTATGCCCGCATCGACATGGCCCGCGACGACGCCGGCCGATGGGTGCTGATGGAGGCCGAACTGATCGAACCGGACTTCTATCTGGACCACGACCCCGCGAACGGCGCCGGCTTCGCCGAGGCCGTCAAAGCGCGGCTGGAGGCCTAGGCCGCCTGGCGCTGAATCGCGCCCAACCGAGCCTGGAGCTCAGAACTCTTCCCAGTCCGACTGAACGGTGGCCACAGCGGCCCGCCCGCCGCCGCCAGCCGCCATGCGGGCGCGCGCAGGGGCGGCGTGGGCGCGGGCGAAGCTTTCGACGCGCGCCTTCATCTGCTGGACGGAGGCCGCGTGGATCGGCGTCGGGGCCGCGGCGACCTTGCTAACCTCGAAGCGGCCGACCAGTTCGGCCAGTTCGGCGGCGTCGCGGCTCAGGCTCAGGCTGGCGGCAGTCGATTGCTCGACCATGGCCGCGTTCTGCTGGGTGACCTGGTCCATCTGGTTCACGGCGGTGTTGACCTCGGCCAGACCCACCGCCTGTTCCTGAGTCGAGGCGCGGATTTCGCCCATCAGGGTCGTGATCTCCTCGATGCGGCCGGCGATGCCCGCCAGGGCCTCGCCCGACTGACGCACCAGAACGACCCCGTCCCTGACCTGGCTGGAGCTGGCCGAGATCAGCGTCTTGATCTCCTTGGCCGATTCCGCCGACCGTTGGGCCAGGGCGCGCACTTCGGACGCGACGACGGCGAAGCCACGGCCGGCCTCGCCCGCACGGGCGGCCTCGACGCCGGCGTTCAGCGCCAGGAGATTGGTCTGGAAGGCGATCTCGTCGATCACGCCGATGATCTGGCTGATCTCATTGGACGAGCGTTCGATCTCGCCCATGGCCGCGACGGCCTTCTGGACGACCACGCCGCCGGTCTCGGCCTGGGTCCGCCCCTGGGTGACGACGGTGTCGGCGGCCTGGGCGTTCTCGGCCGTCTTGCGCACCGTCGCGGTGATCTGATCCAGCGCGGCGGCGGTTTCCTCCAGGCTGGCGGCCTGTTGTTCGGTGCGACGCGACAGGTCTTCGGCGGCGCTGCCGATCTCCTGTGCGCCCGACTGCATCGACCCGGCGTTGACGCCGATTACGCCCAGCGCCTGATCCAGCGTCGCCATGGCTTGGTTGAAGTTGTCGCGCAGGACGGCGTAGTCGCCCGGAAAGTCGTCCTGGATGCGATAGGAAAGGTCGCCGGCCGCCATGGCCGACAGCCCTCTGGCCGTGCCTTCGACGACGGCGGCCTGAACTTGCGCGGCCTGACGGTCCGCCTCGGCCCGGCGTTCGCGCTCTTCCTCGACGGCGGTTACGTCCGTGGCGAACTTGACCACCTTGTAGGGACGCCCGTCGCTGTCCAGGATAGGATTGTAGCTGGCCTCGATGACCACGCGCTTGCCGCCTCGGCCGTAGCGCACAAACTTGTCCGCCACGAACTCACCTGCGTTCAGCTTTCGCCACAACTCGGCATAGGCCGGCGTCTGCGCCTCAGTCGGATCGACGAAGATCTTGTGGTGACGTCCGACGATTTCGGACAAATCGTATCCCACCACTGATAGGAAGTTCTGATTGGCCTCCAGAGTGACGCCATCCAGATCGAACTGGATGACTGCTTGAGAGCGACTGACGGCAGCCATCATGTTGCGCAGCTCGTTGAGCGTCTTGTCATCTCTGTTTTTGGCAAAAAGGCGCAATGCAAAAATCTTTCGTGCTGAGATGAACGTTAATGCCACATCAACACTTTAAATCAGGTGTCAGCATGGTTAGCGCGCTAAAGGCTCAACCTGGGAGAGAATATTCCTCTGCGGTCTAGCTTTAGTCGCCTTAAAGCCGCTACGCCGCCCGCTGGTTCCAAGAGGTCATATTTGTCGCAACGCCCGCACCTGCTGTCGTCAGATCAGCGCAGCGCCCTTCAGCTCGACGTCGCCATGACACTGATGGTGACGGCCAAGCGATGGAAGTTACGTGTCGCCGATCTGTTCCGAGAGTCCGGACACACGGGCGCGCCGACCGTGGTGCTTTATTTCCTGGCGGACGAGCCCAAGGGCCTGACGCTTTCCGAGTTGGCGAACAGGATGGAGCTGTCCGGCGCGTCGCTCACCCGTCTGGTGCAAAGACTCGAGAAAGACGGCATGGTCAGCCGGCGTCGGATGATTGGAGATGGCCGGTCATGGCTGATCCAGATGGAGCCAGCCGGGCGCGCCGAAATCGAGGCGTTCGAGATCCATGCCGCGGCCATGCGCGAACGAATGTTTGAAGGCGTTTCGGACGAGGATATGGCTGCCGCACTTCGCGTGCTGAAGGCCTTGGCCGAGAAGCTGACCCACGGCCCCGACGCCGCTCCGGGGGTCTAGCCCGTCTCGCCCAGCCCCATCAGGCCCGCCCGCGAGGGGCACAGGTCGGCGATGATGCAGGATAGGCATTTGGGCTTTCGCGCCGTGCAGGTGTAGCGGCCGTGCAGGATCAGCCAGTGGTGCGCCTTGGGCAGCCAGTCCTCCGGCACGACCTTGAACAGCTGGGCCTCGACCTTGTCCGGCGTTCCGGCATTGGCCAAGCCCAACCGGTGAGAGACGCGAAAGACGTGGGTGTCCACGGCGATGGCCGCCTCGATCCCCAGCTCGTTCAGGACCACCGAGGCCGTCTTGCGACCCACGCCGGGCAGGGCCTGAAGATCGGCGCGGTTGAGTGGGACCTCGCCGCCATGCTGCTCCAGCACGATGCGGCTCAGCGCGATGACGTTCCGCGCCTTGCCGCGATAAAGGCCGATGGAGGCGATGTAGGGGATCAGCCCCTCCTCGCCGAGGGCCAGCATCTTCTCCGGCGTGTCCGCGACCTTGAACAGCCGCTCGGTCGCCTTGTTGACCGAGACGTCCGTGGCCTGGGCCGACAGGGCGACGGCGACGACGAGGGTGAAAGGATTGGAGAAATCCAGCTCGGTCTTGGGCTCCGGCATGACGCCGGACAGGCGTTCGAAGATCGCCTCGACACGGTCCTCATCGGGCGGCCAGCGCAGCACGGGAATGGCCGCCCCGGTCATCACGGCCGGGCGTTTGGCAGGCTTGGCGGCGGGTTTTTTGGCCTTGGCGGGCTTCATGCCTCGCTGTCGTCCTCGGGACGACGTGGGTCAAGACCCAAGGCAGTCAGGGCGGCGTCGGCGGCGCGCTTGCCCTCCATCCAGGCGCCGTGGGCTGTGCCGTAATAGACCGGCGCCGTGGCCTCGCCGGCCAGGAAGATGCGGTCCTCGACCGACGTGCGCAGCTTGGCGCGGTCCGCCGCATGGCCCGGTAAGGCGTGGGAATAGGCGCCGCGCGACCACGGGTCGACGCCCCAGCCGCTGACCGCGACCGCCTCCAGCCGCCGGCGCATGTCCGACCCCAGGGCTGCGACCAGTTCGGACACGGCGAAGTCGAACAGGGCGGCCGGCCCTTGCGCCTCCAGCCCCCAGTCCAGGTCTGCGCCGAAATAGGCCTCGATCATCGGCCGCCCGAACGGCCGCAGGTGATAGCCGCCGGTCTCGGCCGTATCGGTGCGGGTCCACAACTGGGTGTCGGGCTGGAAATCGCCGGCGCCGCGCACGGTCATATGCACCTTGGACGCCAGGCCCAGCGGCACGCCCGTCGTCGCCTCGAGCAGCGCCGGAACCGGCGGATCGATGCGGATCGTCTCGCTGGCGATCAGGCTGTTGGGCACGGTCAGGATGACGATCCGCGCGGTCAACTCGCCGCGATTGGTCTCCAGGCGCAGCACAGGTCCGGAACGGTCGATGCGGCTGACGGCGCAGTCCGTGATCGTGATGGGCGACACAGCCTCGCCCAGCCGCGCGATCAGGCGGCCATAGCCCTCGCGCACCCGCCAGTTCACGCCGGTGTCGCCATAGGCGTCGTAATCCAAGCTGGACACCTCGGCGAACCGCGCGCCGTTCAGGGCGCCCGAGATGGCGTCCATGCGCGGGTTCCAGCGACAGTCGGGATCGAAGAAGTCCGACGCCGGACGATCCTCCCCCACACCCGCGCGGACGAGCGACGCCGCCTCGGTCACCCGCTGGTCGAAGGCGGCGAAGGCCTCGCCGAACTCGGCCTGATCCGCGCGGGTCATCTCGTGATCGAAGACCTGGGTGCGCCAGGGCGGCGGGGTCTGGTCCAGCGTCAGCCCCTCGGCCTCGACCCGTCCCGCCAGCACATTGTCATCGGCCGAATGCAGCCAGCCGCAGCCCATGTCCAACCCTTCGCCCTCGGCCCGAACCGTCCAGGCGCGCCCGCCGATCCGGTCGCGGGCCTCCAGCACCAGAACCGACAGGCCGGGTCGCATCAGACGACGCGCGGCGGCGATGCCGGCGGCGCCTGCGCCGATCACCACAATATCGACCTGTGACGGCAGCGGCTGGGAGGCGGAGATGCGGGGGTTCATGGCGTCAGGACATACACGAAAACCGGTCGTGATCGGCGCCGTCCCAATCGCCTATTGATTTTTGGACGGCGGGGTCCATTTTAGCGCCGCTTCAAAACGCCGCACCTCCCCCGGATTTTCCATGTCGCCTGAACTCAAGAAACGCCTGCCGCTGTTCGCGGCCGCCCTCGTCGGCCTGGCCCTGATCGTGGGCGGCATCGTCTGGTGGGTGAACGGCCAGCGTTGGGAAAGCACCGACAACGCCTTCGTCCAGGCCGACACCACTTTGGTCAGCCCGCAACTGTCCGGCCGGGTCACCGAGGTTCTGGTGGGCGACAACCAGCGGGTCGCGGCAGGCCAGATCCTGGTCAAGCTGGACGATTCGGACCAAAAGGCTCAGCTCGCTCAGGCCGAGGCCAATCTGGCCGCCGCCATCGCCGCCGTCGGCCATGTCGACGCCCAGGCCGAGCAGGAACAGGCCACCATCGCCGCCCGAGCCGCCTCCGTCGCCCAGGCCAACGCCCAGGCCGGCCTGGCCCGCGCCGAGGTCGATCGTTATGGAAAACTGGCCGAACAGGGCTGGGTCTCGCAACAGCGCATCCAGACCGAGCGCGCCTCGGCCGCCACCGCCGCCGCCAGCGTCCAGCAGGCCCAGGCTGCCCTGGTCGCCGAACAACGCACCGCCGGGGTGCTGGGCTCGACCCGTCAGCAGAGCGTCGCCGCCGTCGAACAGGCCCGCGCCGTCGTCGATCAGGCTCGCATCGCGCTGGAGCGCACCGTGATCCGCGCTCCGGTCGCCGGCGTCGTCGGCGCCCGCAGCGTGCGGCCCGGCCAGTATGTCAACGCCGGCACGCAACTGCTGTCGGTCGTGCCCCTGACCAACACCTACATCGTCGCCAACTTCAAGGAGACGCAGCTGGACAAGGTGCGCCTGGGCCAGACTGTCGAGATTTCCGCCGACGCCTTCCCCGGCCGCAAGATCGAGGGCCGCGTGGACAGCTTCGCCCCCGCCACTGGATCGGAGTTCGCCCTGATCCCGGTCGAGAACGCCACAGGCAACTTCACCAAGATCACCCAGCGCGTGCCCGTCCGCATCGTCGTCAGCGGCGCAGACCGCAGCCTGGCTCTGCGTCCCGGCCTGTCGGTGGACGTCAAGATCGACCTGAAGAGCCAGGGCGGCCAGAGCTTCGCCGAAGCCGCCACGACGACGGGAGCCGCAGGCCAGTGACCGCCGCCAACCCCGCCGCAGATGGCGGGGCCCCTGTCGCGCAAAAGGGTCCCGTCGCCGGCCATCCCGAGATCAACTGGACCATGCTGCTGCTGGGCTTCGCCGGCATGGTGGTGGGCCAGTTCATGGCCATTCTGGACATCCAGATCGTCGCCGCCTCCCTGCCTCAGATCCAGGCGGGGGTCGGCGCCTCGGCCGACGAGATCAGCTGGATCCAGACCGCCTATCTGATCCCCGAGGTGGTGATGATCCCGCTGTCGGGCTTCCTGTCGCGGCTGTGGGGGACGCAGCGGCTGTTCCTGGTCTCCTGTGCGGGTTTCGTGCTGATGAGCATCGCCACGGGCCTGTCGTCGTCGATCGACATGATGATCCTGTTCCGGGCCATCCAAGGCTTTGTGGGCGGGGCCATGATCCCGACCGTCTTCGCCGTCGCCTTCACCGCCTTTCCGCCCGACAAGCGCGTCACCGCCAGCGTGGTCATGGGCCTGATCGTCACCCTGGCGCCGACCGTCGGACCCACGCTGGGGGGGCATCTGACGGAGTGGCTGAGCTGGCGCTGGCTGTTCTTCATCAACGTGGGGCCGGGCCTGCTGGTGCTGTTCCTGGTCGGGCGCTACGGCAACTTCGACAAGGGCGATCCGTCGCTGGCCAAGGGCTTCGACTGGTGGGGCCTGGGCCTGATGGCCGCCTTTCTGATGTCGATGCAGTTCGTGCTGGAAGAGGGCGCCAAGAACGACTGGTTCGACGACACCCACATCCTGTTGCTGACCGTCGTGGCGGCGGTCGCCGGACCGATCTTCATCTGGCGGTCCCTGACCTATCGCCAGCCGATCGTGGAGTTGCGCGCCTTTGGCAATCGCAACTTCCTGGTCGGTTTCATCATGACCTTCATCGTCGGTTTCGCCCTGTTCGGCGGCACCTTCCTGCTGCCGCTCTTCCTGGGCCGCGTGCTCGGCTATTCGTCTTCAGAGGTCGGCACCACCATGGTCGTGTCCGGCCTGGCCATGTTCGCCACCGGCCCCTTTGCTGGACGACTGGTGCGCAAGCTTGATGCGCGGGTGCTGATGTTCGGCGGCTTCATGCTGTGCGCCTGGGGGATGTGGGAGGCGCGCGTCGTCACCGATGACTGGGGCTTCTGGAACTTCGCCTCGGTCCAGGCCTTCCGCGGCGTCGGCGTGATGCTGGCCATGATCGCATCCCAGCAGGTGACGATGGCGACCCTGCCGCCGCACATGGTCAAGAACGCCTCGGGGCTGGTGAACCTGTCGCGCAACGTCGGCGGCGCCTTCGGCCTGGCGATCCTGAACACCAGCCTGACGTCCAACACGGCCCTTCACATGAGCGAACTGACCAGCGCCATCGGTCAGGGCGACCAGGCGATGCGCAACATGATGGCCGGCATGGCCCAGCGGTTCGCCGGCTCCATCGACCCGGCCGCCTCGGCGATGAAGGCCATCTACGGGATGTTGCAGAAACAGGCGACGACGATGGCGTTCGGCGACGCCTTCGCCCTGCTGGCCATCCTGTGCGCGGGCGCCGCGTTCGTCACCCTGGCCGCCCAGCCGGTGAAGGCGCAGGCCGGCGCACCGCCCTCGGACGTCCACTGATGGCGCGCCGTCTCGGGCAGGTCGATGAACGCAAGAGCGAGGCGATCCTGGACGCCGCCGCGACCCTGTTCGCCGAAAAGGGGCTGCAGGCAAAGATGGACGAGATCGCCAAACTGGCCGGCGTCTCCAAACAGACGGTTTACAATCGCTTCGCCTCCAAGCTGGAGATCGCCCAGGCCCTGGCGTCAAAGCGGGTCGAGGATATCGTCGCCCCCCTGCGCGGCGCCGGCGATCCGCAGACGGTGCTGGAGACCCTGGCCCTGACGCTGCTGAACCGGGTGTGCAGCGGCGACAAGGTCGGCTCGATGCGCGGGGTCGCCCTGGTCTCGGTCGAGGCGCCTGACATCGCCCACGCCATCTATGAGGCCGGCCCGCGTCGCAGCCTGCGCGAACTGGGCGCCTGGCTGGCGGAACAGACGCGGCTGGGCCGGATGAGCGTCGCCGATCCGGAAGAGGCGGCCGAGATGTTCGCCGGCCTGGTGCTCGGCCACGGCCATCTGCGCGCCATGCTGGACGTGCCGCAGCTGGAGGCCGACAAACGCGCAGGCCGCGCCAGAGAGGCCGCGCGCATCTTCATGGCCGCCCATCCGCCCGCCACGGCCGCCAAGACTTCCTGAGCCCGGCGCGCTACAGTCGCCGCACCATGTCGCTTGAGACCGCCTTCATGCTGATCCACCTGTCCTCCTGGCCCGAAATCGATGCGCGACTGAACGACGGCGGTCCCCTGTCCAGGACAGTGGTCGTGCCCATAGGCTCCAACGAGCAGCACGGGCCGACGGGGCTGCTGGGCACCGACTGGCTGTGCCCTGAGATCATCGCCCATGCGGCCGAAAAGACCGACGCCAACCTGATCGTGGCCCCGACCTTCAACATCGGCATGGCTCAGCATCACCTGGCCTTCGCCGGCACCATCAGCCTGCGCCCCTCGACCTTCATGGCCGCGATCACGGACTGGGTGTCGTCCCTGAGCCGTCACGGATTCGAGCGAATCTACTTCCTGAACGGTCACGGCGGGAACGTCGCGACCATCGAGGCGACCATCTCGGAAATCTACGCCGAGTGGAGCTTCGTCGAGGACAGCCCACCCTTCATCCTGAAGCTGAAGAACTGGTGGGACCTGCCCGGCGTCCATGGCCTGTGCAACCGCCTGTTTCCGACCGGCCATGGCATGCATGCCACCCCATCCGAGATCGCGGTGACGCAGGCCGCCTATCCCGAGCGGATCAAGACCGCCGACTACAGCCCGCAGATCGCGCCGAACGGGCCGATCCGCGACGCCCTGGACTATCGCGCCCGCTTCCCCGACGGCCGGATCGGCTCGGACCCGGCCCAGGCCAGCCCCGAGAAGGGCCAGCAGATCATCGACGCGGCGGTTCCCGCCCTGTTGAGCGACATCGCGGCCTTCGCCGCAGAGACCCAGCCGGGAGCGTCGCTCTGACCCGCAAGACCCCCACAGCCGCCAACGCGGCCGTCGTCGGCGCCGAGATCCTGGCCGCCTCGGCCGAGGTGATCGCGGCCCGGACCGGGCTGATGGCGCAGGGCCTGACCAGCGCCAAGGGGCAGGACTTCAAGGAGCTGTCGCTGATGAGCTCCGAGAAGACCGAGGCGCTGTCCGCCTCCGCCGACGCCTTGGCCGCCAGCGCCGGGGCCATCGGCCAGCGGCTGGGCCGCGTAGCACTGGACGAAAGCGCCCATGCCCTGCGAGCGGCGGCGGCCGTCACCCAGGCCCGCACCCCGGCCAAGGCGGCCGAAGCCCAGTTCAGCTATGCCATGGGCTGGTGGAGCCGGGCGGCGGCCCAGGCCATGACCCTGAACGGCGAACTGCTGAAGGCCCAAGCCGAGGCGCTGGCCCCGATCCACAAGACCGCGACCGCCAACGCCAAACGGCTGCGCAAGACGCGCTAGGCCGGCTCGACCAGCTTTAGCTTGGGCTTCTTGACCTTGGCGGGCTTGGCAGGGCGGTCGGCCTTTTTGGCGGCCTTTTCGGCCTTGCGCGCTTCCTTCTCGACCGCCTTCAGCGCCTTCTTGGCGGCCTTGGCCTCGGCCTTTGCCGCGTCGGGAGCGGCGTCGGCGGCGGCGGCCAGATCGGCCAGCTGATTGAGGAATGTCTCGCGCTGCCCCTTGGGCAGCAGGGCCATGATCCGCTTGTCGGCGGCCTCAACCAGCGGCCGCGCGGCCTCCAATCGGGCGGCGCCCTCAGCCGACAAACGCACCGCCTTGGCGCGGGCGTCCAGGGTCGAGCGTTCCCGCTCCAGCAGGCCCTTGCTGGTCATGCGCGTGACCAGATCGGCCAGGGTCGAGCGGTCGATGCCGGTCATGCGGACCAGTTCGGTCTGGGTCAGGCCGGCCTTGAGCGAGACAGCCTCCAGCACCGCGAACTGGCGCTGGGTCAGGCCGTCGGCGCCGGTCTCCTCGGCATAGATGTCGAGCGCCAGCTGCAGGGCGCGGTGCATCAGGTGGCTGGGCGAGGTGGCCAGGGGCCCGACCTTCCTTGCCGCTTTTCCCGCCTTCACCATCGCGCCGCTCCCCTGAAGTTTCGTCCGAACACGTATCAGCTCTGCTTTACGATTTGACGGGGAAAGCGCGTCGGTTCCGTGACAGTTCCGCTTGGCGCCTAGAGCCCGGTATCGGGCGAGACGGGGGCCGGCTCGTCGTCCTTGATCAGGTGCTTCATGATGAAGAAGACCTGCCAGACGCCGAACACGGCCGAGGCGATCCACAGGCCGCCGCGGAAGGCGACCCAAGTGTCATCGGACTGGGTGCGCCAGACGATCTCGTTGACGATGCAGACGGCCGCGAAATACAGGCCGTAACGCAGGGTCAGGCCGCGCCAGCCCGCGTCGGTGATGCGGATCGCCTCGCCCAGCAGATATTTGAACGGATAGCGGTTCAGCGGCAGCGACCCCAGCAGCACGACCGCCAGCAGGCCGTTCTGGATCGACAGCTTGATCTTCAACAGGTTCGGATCGTGGAAGACGATGGTCAGCACGCCGAAGATCAGGGCGAACCCGCCGGTCAGCAGCGGCAGGGGCGCCAGCCGACGCTCCACCACATAGCCGACGATCAGGGCGATCAGCGAGGCGCCCACCAGGACCCACGTCGCCTGGACCAGGGCTTCCTGCCCGTCCAGACCGCGCGCGAACCGGTTGACCGCATAGGCGGCCATGAAGGCCACGAGGGCGCCGAAGTCGACGGCCTGGCGGATGTTGGAAGCCTTCTTAGGCGTCTCGGTCATGTCAGTCTTCCAGTCCCACGAGCGAGCGGGAGAAGGCGCGGGCGTCGAACGGTTGCAGGTCCTCGACCCCTTCGCCGACGCCGATCAGCATCAGGGGGGCGTCGGACGCCTGGGCCACCGGCACCAGGACGCCGCCACGCGCCGTCCCGTCCAGCTTGGTCATGACCACGCCGGTCACGAAGGCGGTGCGGCCGAAGATCTGTTCCTGCGCCAGGGCGTTGCGGCCCACCGTGGCGTCCAGCACCAGCAGGGTGTCGTGCGGCGCCTCGGGATCGACCTTCTTCAGCACGCGGACGATCTTGAGCAGTTCGTCCATCAGGGCGGACTTGTTCTGCAGTCGGCCGGCGGTGTCGATCAGGACGACGTCGTAGCCTTCGGCCCGCGCCTTGGTATAGGCGTCGAAGGCTAGGCCCGCGGCATCGGCGCCGTCGCGACGGCTTTCGAAGTCGGCGCCGGCGCGCTCGGCCCAAACCTTCAGCTGTTCGCGGGCGGCGGCGCGGAAGGTGTCGCCGGCGACGATCATCACCTTGGCGCCCTTGCCCGTCAGATCGGCGGCGATCTTGCCCAGGGTCGTGGTCTTGCCCGACCCGTTCACCCCGACGAACAGGACGACATAGGGTTTGGGGCCGGACAGGGGGTCGAAGGTCGCCTGGCGCGGCGAAAGTTCGGCGGCGACCGCCTCGGCCAGGGCCTCCTTGACCTCGCGCTCGGGCGCGTCCTTGCCGAACTTCATCCCGCGAAAGCGTTCGACGATCCGGGCCGAGGCGGCAGGGCCGAGATCGCTCTCCAGCAGATGCTCCTCCAGCTGCTCCAGCGACGCCTCGGACAGAGGCTCCTTGACGAAGGTGGCGACGACCTGATCGGTCATCTGTTTGGAGGAGCGCGAGAGCCCAGCGGACAGGCGCTGGAACCAGCCCTTTTTCGGCGTGTCGTTCATGCAGTGGCTTTAGCGGGGGCGAAGGCCAACGTCATCCGCATTCGCGAAGGTCGTCCGCGCTGTTTCAGACGGTCGGCGACAAAACACCGTCTAATTCGTCTAATTGACCTGAAATCGAGACCTCCCTGTTATCGTGAGTGCGAAGGCGAGGATTATAGGCCACGCACAATCGACGATGGCGGAAGGCCGCGAGAAATCGGCAAACCGTTGAAAGCGCAAGGGTTGGAGCCGCCAGTTTGGATGGCTGTCGATCATTTTCTTCCGTCATCAGGTGCAAGCCTCTGGCGGCGCAGATGGCAGCGGCGAAGATCATCGAGCGACGCTTGCGCTTGTGGAGCCGATCAACAAAGAATATGCGCTGCGCATACGTTTCATATAGCGCGGGAGTATCATGGGCATCGTCAATATCGAGGACGAACTGCACGAGCAGCTGCGTCGCGCCGCCAAGGCGTCCTATCGGTCGATTAACGCTCAGGCGGCGTTCTGGATCAGGATCGGCATGTTGTGTGAGACACACCCCGGCGTGACGTTCCAGGAGCTGGTGGCGCGCGAGCTGAGGGCGGCGGGTGTGGATGCGCCTGTTCTGAAGGATGCCGCCGCGTGATCAAGACGCCGGCCGAGATCGAACTGATGGCCGAGGCGGGGCGGCTGCTGGCCTCGGTCTTCACCCATCTGGACGCAATGACGCTTGAGGGGCTGAGCACGCTGGAGATCGACCGACGGGTCGAGGCCTTCATCGTCGATGACCTTCAGGCGCGGCCGGCCAGCAAGGGTCAGTATGGCTATGGCTTTGTACTGAACAGCTCGATCAACCAGGTCGTCTGCCACGGCGTGCCGACGGCGGACGACATCCTGAAGAGCGGCGACATCGTCAATCTGGACATCACGCTCGAGAAGGACGGCTTCATCGCCGATTCCTCCAAGACCTATCTGATCGGATCTGTGGGACCGCAGGCCCGGCGGCTGGTGTGCACCACCTATGAGGCGATGTGGAAGGGCATTCAGGCGGTGCGCCCGGGCGCGAAACTGGGCGACATCGGCTTCGCCATCGAAAAATACGCCAGGAAGGCCGGCTATTCGGTGGTGCGCGACTATTGCGGGCACGGCATCGGGCGCGAGATGCATGAAGAGCCGCAGGTGCTGCATTTCGGCAAGGCCGGGACCGGCGTAACCCTGCGCGAAGGCATGACCTTCACCATCGAACCGATGCTGAACCAGGGCGTGCGCACGGTCCTGACCGAGGACGACGGCTGGACCGTGGTCACCTCCGATGGAAAACTGTCGGCCCAGTTCGAACATACGGTGGCGGTGACGAAGGAGGGCGTGCGGGTCCTGACCCTGAGGCCGGACGAGAAGCGGGGCGCATAGGCGCGCGAAGGAGAGATTCCGTCCCTTCATCATTCGCGCCTATATGAAGGCCGACGACCGGCGCGGGCCGGGTGATGCGGACGATCCGATGGCTGATGCTCTGTTCCATTCTCCCAAGACCCACGGCTTCGTGCGCGTGGCGGCGGCGACGCCGGTCAGCCATCCGGGCGACCCCAGGGCGAACGGGCAAGAGCACGTCGCGCTGATCCGTCAGGCGGGCGAACAGGGCGTGGACCTGATGGTGTTTCCCGAGCTGTCGCTGTCGGCCTACGCCATCGACGATCTGCATATGCAGGCGGCGCTGCTGGACGAGGTTGAGCGACAGATCGCCGTGGCGGCCGAGGCGACGGCCGAGGCAGATGTCGTGGCGGTGGTCGGGGCGCCGATCCGCAACGGCGACGCCCTGTATAATTGCGCGGTGGTGATCGGGTCCGGCGAGGTTCTGGGCGTTGTGCCCAAGACCTATCTGCCCAACTACCGCGAATACTATGAGAAACGCTGGTTCGCGCCGGCGACGGCGCGCGCCGAGGACGTGATCGCTTTGAACGGCGAGACGGTGGACTTCGCGCCGGGCCTGTTGTTCGAGGCCGTCAATCGGCCGGGCTTCGTCTTCTCGGTCGAGATCTGTGAGGACTATTGGGCGCCGCTGCCGCCCTCGACGCGGGCCGCATTGGCGGGCGCGCGGATCCTGCTGAACCTGTCGGCGTCCAACATCGTCATCGGCAAGGCGGACGAGCGGGCGATGCTGAGCGCCAGCCATTCGGCCCGCACCCTGTCGGCCTATGTCTTCGCCGCCTCGGGCTGGGGCGAGAGCACCACCGACCTGGCGTGGGACGGTCAGGCGACCATCCACGAACTGGGGTCGAAACTAGCCGAGGGCGAGCGGTTCGCCTTGGACAGCCATCTGACGATCGCCGATGTGGACGTGGACCGGATCGGGCTGGATCGTCTGCGCAACGGCACCTTCGCCGAATGCGCGAGAAACGAAGGCGAGCCGGCGGCGGTCGTGCCCTTCATGGCGCGCCAGGACCATGAGGCCAGCGAGCTGATCCGGCCTCTGGACCGGTTCCCCTTCGTGCCCGACGACGCCGGGCGGCTGGATCAGGACTGCTACGAGGCGTTCAACATCCAGGTCCAAGGGCTGATGCGCCGCATGACGGCGACAGGCGCGAAGTCGCTGGTGATCGGCGTGTCGGGCGGGCTGGATTCGACCCAGGCCCTGCTGGTGGCCTGTCGCGCCTTCGACCGGCTGGATCTGCCGAGAACGGACATACTGGCGTTCACCATGCCGGCGTTCGCGACCTCGGATGCGACGAAGTCCAATGCCTGGGCGCTGATGACCGCGCTGGGCGTGACGGGCGCAGAGATCGACATCCGTCCCGCCGCCGAACAGATGTTCAAGGACATCGGCCACCCCTATGCCGAGGGTCAGCCGGTGCATGACATCACCTTCGAGAACGTGCAGGCGGGCCTGCGGACCGACTATCTATTCCGGCTGGCGAACCAGCACAGGGCCTTCGTGCTGGGGACCGGGGATCTGTCGGAACTGGCGCTGGGTTGGGCCACATACGGCGTCGGCGACCATATGAGCCACTACAACGTCAACGGCGGGGTGGCGAAGACGTTGATCCGGCACCTGATCCGCTGGGTGGCGGCGGGCGACCTGATCGGCGCGGGCGCGCGTGACACGCTGCACGCCATTCTGAACACCGAGATTTCGCCCGAGCTGGTGCCGGCGAAAGACGGGGTGATCCAGTCGACCGAGGGCACGGTCGGTCCCTATGCGCTGAACGACTTCTTCCTGTTCTACATCAGCCGGTTCGGCCTGAAGCCGTCCAAGGTCGCCTTCCTGGCGCACCAGGCCTGGGGCGATGCGGGCGCGGGCGACTGGCCGGCGAACACGCCCGAGGACGAAAAGGTCGAGTACGACCTGGCGACCATCAAGGCTTGGCTGAGGAAGTTCCTGATCCGCTTCTTCCAGACATCGCAGTTCAAGCGGTCGGCCCTGCCGAATGGTCCGAAAGTGGTGACGGGCGGATCGCTGTCGCCGCGCGGCGACTGGCGTGCGCCGTCCGACGGCAATGCGCGGGTGTGGCTGGACGAGCTGGACGCAAACGTGCCGGACTGACCGTCTCCTCCCCGCTTTGCGGGGAGGTGGCTCGAAGCATAGCGGAGAGACGGAGGGGCTCTTGGCTGTGTGGGTAGAAGAACCCCTCCACCACTTCGTGGTCCCCCTCCCCATTGCATGGGGAGGAGACGCGCCGCTAGAAGCTTGGCCATGACCGACGACGTGACCAAAGACTCCAACGGCAACATCCTGGCCGACGGCGACAGCGTGACCCTGATCAAGGATCTGAAGGTCAAAGGATCGGGCGGGGTCACGCTGAAGCGCGGGACGCTGGTCAAGAACATCCGTCTCACCGGCGACACGGACGAGATCGAGGCCAATGTGGAGAAGGTGCGCGGCCTGGTCCTGCGCACCGAGTTCGTGAAGAAGGCCTGACCCTCTTCCCTTCGCGCGATGCAGCCGCCATCTAGCGGCCTATGACCGACACTCTCGCCGCCCCGACCTCGACTGCCGCAACGAACGGCAAGATCCCCGTCACCGTCCTGACCGGCTATCTCGGCGCGGGCAAGACGACGCTGCTGAACCGCATCCTGACCGAGGATCACGGCAAGCGCTACGCCGTCATCGTCAACGAGTTCGGCGAGATCGGCATCGACAACGACCTGGTGGTCGGCGCCGACGAGGACGTGTTCGAGATGAACAACGGCTGCGTCTGCTGCACGGTACGGGGCGACCTGATCCGTGTGGTCGCCGGCCTGATGAAGCGCCAACGTCCCGGCAAGCCCGCCTTCGACGCCATCATCGTGGAGACGACGGGCCTCGCCGACCCCGGTCCGGTGGCCCAGACCTTTTTCGTGGACGAGGACGTCAAGGCCAAGACGCAGCTGGACAGCGTCACGACCCTGGTCGACGCCAAACATGTGATGGCGCGCCTGGACGACTCCAAAGAGGCGCGCGAGCAGGTGGCCTTCGCCGATCGGATCATCCTGAACAAGGTCGATCTGGCGACGGCTGACGAACTGGACGCGGTCGAGGCGCGTCTACGGGCGCTGAACCCTCTGGCGCCCATCGTGCGAGCCGAGCGGTCGAACGTGCCGCTGGATCAGGTGCTGGGCCTGGGCGCCTTTGATCTGGAGCGCATTCTCGAGGTCAAGCCGGACTTCGTGAACCCGCCGCACGGCGCGGACGGCCATGTGCATGACGAACACTGCGGTAATGACCACCACGACCACGACCATGACCATGACCATGATCACGGGCACGACCAACATCACCACGATCACGATCACGGCGCCCATTCTCACGGAGTCAGGGGGCACGCCCACCAGGACGACATCAAGGGCATCTCCCTGTCTCTGGATCGGCCGCTGGACGGGGCCAAGTTCACCGCTTGGCTGGACCGGCTGCTGGGCGAGCAGGGTCAGAACATCCTGCGCGCCAAGGGCATCATCGACGTCAAGGGCGAGAACCGCCGCCTGGTCTTCCAGGCCGTGCACATGATCCTTGAGGGCGACCTGCAACGCGAATGGGGCGCCGCCGAACGCCGCTGGAGCCGCGCCGTCTTCATCGGCCGCGATCTGGACGAAGCCGCGCTGAAGGCGGGCTTCGAGGCCTGCGCCGCCTGATCTCAAAGGTGGACAGACAGACAAAAGGCCGGCGGAGCAATCCACCGGCCTTTTTCTTTGTTCAGCCCTTCTCGAACAACTTGTTCCAGCGGCGCTTGTCGCGGGCCTTCCAGGCGCCGCGGTGGTAGGCGTCGGAGCCGATCAGGGGGACGACCGTGGTGGCCTCGGCGAAGACCATCTGTTCGTGGGTGGTCTGGACCTTGCCCCAGGAGGCCGCCTCTTTCAGCGTCGAGGACGAGCAGGCGCCGTCGCGGACGTCGGCGACGGTGATCTGAACCGCATAGCGGTGCATCTCGGCCTCGACACCCAGGATTTCAGCGCAGACGACCGTGTCCTGGGCGAAGTTCTTGGGCACGCCGCCGCCGACCATGAACAGGCCGGTGACGCCCGCGGCGATCTTGATGTCGGTCAGTTCGCGGAAGTCGGCGATGGCGTCCAGCATCAGATAGGGCTGGCCGGCGGCGGCGCGTTCCTTCTGATGTTTCACCAGACCGAAGCCGGCCGAGGAGTCGACGAAGGCCGGGCAGAAGATCGGCACGCCCTCTTCATAGGCGGTCTGGATCAGCGAGCCGGGCTTTTTCGCATTGCCCTCGCTCAGCCACTTACCCATTTCCCAGATGAATTCGCGGCTGGAATAGCCGCGCGGCTCCAGGCGGTTGGCGATCTCCAGGATGGTGTGGTCGCAGGCCTGGAGCTCTTCCTCGTCGATATAGGTGTCGTAGATCCGGTCGATGTAGTTGTCGCGCAGGACGTTGTCGTCCACCTCGCCGGCCGCCTGATAGTGTTTGAAGCCCAAGGCCTCGAAGAAGTCCATGTCGACGATCGAGGCGCCGGTGGCGACCACGGCGTCGACCATGCCGAACTTCACCATGTCGCGGTAGACGTGCATGCAGCCGCCGGCCGAGGTCGAACCGGCCAGGATCAGCCAGGGCGAGCAGTCCTTGTCCTCGATGGCCATCGAGAAGATGTCGGCGGCGCGGGCGGTGTCGCGCGACGAGAAGGACATCTTGCGCATCGAGTCGATGATCGGGCGCGCATCGAAGCTGGTGATGTCGACGTGCTCGACGACATTCTGCAGCAGTTGGGCCTTGGTGTTCGATTGAACGGGAGCGTTCATTTCGGCGGTTTCCCTGTGATTTGAGCGCCCGTCGAACAAGCAGACGTGCCGGGACGGAGCGACCGACAGGACCGATAGACGCCCAACCATCGGCCGTCACCCTCGGACTTGATCCGAGGGTCGGACGTTCCGCCGCGCCCTTCTTGTAAAGGAGACGCAGAGCGGCCGATCCTCGGATCAAGTCCGAGGATGACGGATGTCAGATGGAGCGTCCTATTTCCGGCGCGACTTGCGCTGACCGGCCTTGCCCTTGGGCCGTGAAAGGCGCACGACCTTGCGGGCGTTCTCTTCCGCCGTGGTGCGCACGGTGGGGATGGAACGCGGGGCCAGGCCGTACAGCGAGGCCATCGGGGCGTCCTCGACTGCGGCGATGTCGTGTTCGCCATAGCCGTTGAAGCCCGTCGACATGGCCACGCCGTAAGCGCCCAGCATGCCGATCTCGATGAAGTCGCCTTCGCGCACATCGGCCGGCAGCCAGAAGGGTCCCGGCATATGGTCGATGGAATCGCAGGTCGGGCCGTAGAACTGGAACGCCTTAAGATCGCCCGCGCTTTCGCCGTCCCGAACCAGCTTGGTCGGGAAGGGCCAGCGCGAGTGGGTCGCGTCGAACAGCGAGCCGTAGGAGCCGTCGTTCAGATAAAGGGCGTCGCCCTTGCGCAGATCGACACGGGCCAGGATCGACGAGGATTCGGCGACCAGCGCCCGGCCGGGCTCGCACCACAGCTCGGTCGTTTCCGACACCGGCATCTCGCTGAAGCCGCGATGAATGGCGTCGGCGTATTCGCTCATGTCCGGCGGAACCATGCCCGGATAGACGGACGGGAAGCCGCCGCCGACATCGACGATATCGACGATCACACCCGCACGGCTGATCGACCGGCCGACCTGGGCCATGGCGGCCTGATAGGCGGTCGGGCGCATGCACTGGCTGCCGACGTGGAAGGAGACGCCCATCAGGCCGTCCTTGACCGCCTGGCGCGTCGCCATCAGCAGGGCCGGCGCCTGATCCGACGACACGCCGAACTTGCCCGACAGCGTATAGGCGGCGCCGTCGGCCGAGACGGCCATGCGCACGATCAGGTTCAGGTCGTCCGCGCCGCCGGTGGCGTCGAGGATCTTGTTCAGCTCGTCGATGCAGTCGAGCGAGAAGGTGCGCACGCCGTGATCGAAGTAGGCCTTGGTGATTGCAGACCGGCTCTTGACCGGATGCATGAAGGCCAGGCGCACGTCATGGCTGACCGAGCGCACCAGCTCGATCTCGGCGATGGACGCCACGTCGAAGCCGCGAACGCCGGCCTCGATCAGGGTTTCGACGACCCAGCGCGAAGGGTTGGCCTTCACAGCGTAGAAGACGTCGGCCTTTAGATTATCCTGGAACCAGCGCGCCGCTACGGAAACCGAACGCGGCCGCACGAGGGCGACGGGACGTTCAGGGGACCGCTCACGGACCAGGTCCAGGGGAAGCTGATACGTGCGCAATTCACGTAACCCCCTGCTAATTGTTAAACCCAGACCGGCGTTAGCGGCGCAGACAGGACCTACGGGGTCCGCCGGAGAGCGCGATATGGGGACGCGCGACTGTCATGTAAAGAGGTTTTTTCGTGGCGGGTCTTAGGTTTGACTGTCACAAATCCGCTCTGCGCCCTCCACGACACGATCCAGCGGCAACCTTGACCGTTCTGCGCCGTTGCGATGATCGGAGGGTTTTATGAACCGATGGCTGTTCTTTTGGCGCAAGATGCGGCGTCAGCTGTGGGTGCGCGCCACGGCCTATGCCGTCGCGGGCGTCGCCGCAGCCTTGCTGGCCGCCGCCCTGGCCCCCTGGGTGCCGCAGGAGATGGCCGAGCGTCTGGGCGGAGAGTCTGTAGAATCAATCCTGACGATCCTGGCGTCCAGCCTGCTGGGCGTGGCGACCTTTTCGGTCGGCGCCATGGTCACGGCCTATACGTCGGTGTCGTCGGCGGCCAGTCCGCGTGTCGCGGCCCTGGTCACCAGCGATGACGAAACCCAGAAATCGCTGGCGACCTTCGTCGGCGCCTTTCTCTACGCCATCGTCGCGGTCACCGCGATCAACGCCCATTATTACGGCCAGAACGGCCGGGCGATCCTGTTCCTGGTCAGCCTCGTCATGGTGGGGCTGGTGGCGTTTCGCCTCCTGGCCTGGATCAACCGTCTGTCCAGCCTGGCGCGGGTCGGTCACATGATCGATCTGGTCGAGGCCCGGGCCCGCGAGGCGCTGGAACAGCGGCGCGACAATCCATTTCTGGGCGGGCGCGAGGGGCATTTGCAAAACGGCGCGGACGTGACGGCGCCGGAAACCGGCTATGTCCAGAACGTCGATCCCGATCGCCTGCAGGCCATGGCCGAGAAACGAGACTGCCAGGTCGAGGTGGTCGCCGCGCCCGGCGCCTTCGTGCGACGCGGGGAGGTCCTCGCCCGGATCAGCCTGCCGGCCTGCGACAAAGAGGCCCAGGACGCCTTCTGCTCCGCCTTCGCGATCGGAGACTCGCGCTCCTATGATCAAGACCCGCGTTTCGGCCTGATCGTTTTGGGCGAGATCGCCGCCAAGGCTCTGTCGCCTGGTATCAACGATCCCGGAACGGCCATTCAGGTGGTGTCGACCGGCGTGAGGCTGATGGACATCTGGGCCCGACACGGCGGGGAAGACGAGAAGCGGACCCTGCGCGATCGCCTGATGATGCCGGGCGTCTCCGAAGACGATCTGCTCGACGATCTGTTCGGCCCGATCGCCCGTTACGGGGCCGGCGACGTTGCGGTCGCCATCAGACTGCAAAAAGGCTTGAAGGCGCTGGCCTCGATCCCTTGTCTGGCCGCGCCGGTCCAGACCATGGCCGATCAGGCGCTTGAGCGATCGCGCGCCGCCTTGCCGATTCCGGCGGACTACGCCCGGGTGAAGGGTGCGGCAGAAGGCTCCTGAACGGCTCGGGTCTGGACGAGATTGCGCCCGACGTGCGATTAGGACTTGCCCGAGCGCGATTTCAGCTTATTGCGGCGCCCCTTCGCCATAGCCTCCTAGCGAGTTCATGAGTTCATCCGCAGCCGCCGCCGCCCCTGGGCTAGTCCTGGCGCGTGACGTGTCGAAGACCTTCGGATCGCGAAAGGCGCTGGACGGCGTCTCGATTTCCGTGGCCTCCGGCGAAATGGTCGCCCTGATCGGTCCGTCCGGTTCGGGCAAGTCCACCCTGCTCCGCTCCATCACCGGCCTGCAGTCGATCGACGCCGGCGCCGGCACGATCCAGGTGTTCGGCGAGACCGTGCAGAAGGACGGCCGGGTCACCGGCGCCGTGCGCAAGGCGCGCGGCAAGCTGGGCATGATCTTCCAGCAGTTCAATCTGGTCGGGCGACTGAGCCTGTTCTCCAACGTCATGCTGGGCGCGCTGGGGCGTCTGCCTGGATGGAAGGGCCTGCTGGGCCTGTGGCCCCAGGCGGACAAGGACAAGGCCATGGCGGCCCTGCACCGCGTCGGCGTCAGCGACTACGCCGCCCAGCGCGCCAACACCCTGTCCGGCGGTCAGCAACAGCGCGGCGCCATCGCCCGCGCCATCGTGCAGGGCGCCAAGGCCATTCTGGCCGACGAACCCGTCGCCTCGCTGGACCCGGTGTCCGCCCGTAAGGTCATGGAATTGCTGGTTGAGCTGAACAAGCGCGACGGCATGGGGGTAATCGTCACCCTGCACCAGGTCGACTACGCCATCCGCTACTGCGACCGCGTCATCGCCCTGCAAGGCGGCAAGATCGTCTATGACGGCCCGTCCACGGCGCTGGACCAAAAGCGCCTGATCGAAATCTACGGTCCCGAGTTCGAGGACGCGTTCTGGGAGACCAAGGCATGAGCCTGTCGCGCATTTCCCCCACCCGCCGTCTAATCGCTGCGGCCGGCGCCGCCGTCATGATGCTGGGCCTGGCGGCCTGCGGCGGCGGCGAGGACAAGAAGGCTGCGGGCGGCGCGCCCAGCGAGATCACTTTCTCGATCCTGTCCGCCGAAGGCCAAGCCTCGGCCGGCCCGCTGTGGCAGCCGCTGCTGGACGACATGTCCAAGGCCATCGGCGTGCCGGTGAAGCCCTATTTCGGTTCGAACTACACCGTCCTGGTCGAGGCCATGCGCGGCAACCACACCCAGGTGGGCTGGTTCTCGGCCAAGCCTGAGGTCGAGGCCATCGACCGCGCCAAGGCCGAGGTCATCGCCCGCACCGTCAACCGCGAGGGTCTGGACAGCTATCAGTCGACCCTGATCGTCAAGAAGGGATCGGGCATCACGCTGGATCAGGTCATGGCGTGCGGCAAGAAGTACAACTTCGGCATCGGCGACGCCCAGTCGACGTCGGGCACCCTGGCCCCGCTGACCTTCCTGTTCAATCCGCGCGGCGTGGTCCCCAGCCAGTGCTTCAAGACCGTGCGCTCGGCCAACCACCAGGCCAACGCCTTCGGCGTGGCGACCGGCGTGATCGACGTGGCGACCTCCAACAGCGTGAACACCATCTTCATGCGCAAGGAAAACCCGCAGCTGGCCGGCCAGATCGAGGAAATCTGGACCTCGCCGCCGATCCCCGAGAGCGGCATCGTCGTGCGCGAGGATCTGGATCCTGCGCTGAAGGAAAAGATCCGCGGCTTCTTCCTGACCTATGGCCAGGGCGAAGGCGCCGAGGCCGAGCGCCAGCGCAAGGTTCTGGCGGACCTGGAATATTCCCGCTTCACCGCCGCGGACGACAGCTATCTGGACCCGATCCGCGAGATGATCGCCGACCAGAAACTGGGCGAGGCCCGCGCCAAGGGCGACACGGCCGCCGCCGCCGCCGCCGAGCGCGAGCTTCAACGCCTGCGCAGCCTGCGTGAGGTCCGGCCTTGACCGCAGTCGCGTCTCCCGCCGTCGCGATTCCGGCGGCGCCCAAGAAGTCCGCCCTCTCCTGGGTCGCCGACGTCCTCGTCTGGGGCGGCGTCGCCGCCGTCCTGCTGTACAGCATTGACGCGGTCGATCTGGGCAACATCTCGCGTTTGTTCGCCGGCAACGACAGCACCCAGCTGTTCGTCCACGACCTGCTGCGTCCTGACTTCAGCGACTGGAAGATGTTCGTCGCCAAGATGTGGGAGACGGTGCAGATCGCCCTGTGGGGCACCTTCCTGGCCGTGATCCTGGGTATCCCGCTGGGTCTGGCGGCGGCGCGCAACATCGCGCCCGTCTGGGTCGTGACGCCGGTGCGCTGGATCATGAACCTGCTGCGCTCGGTGCCGGATCTGGTGATCGGCCTGCTGTTCGTGACCGCCGTGGGCCTGGGGCCTCTGGCGGGCGTCCTGGCCATCACCTTGAACACGGCCGGGGTTCTGGCCAAGCTGTTCTCGGAAGCGGTCGAGTCGATCGACAAGGGTCCGGTCGAGGGCGTGCGCGCCACCGGCGCCGGCAAGCTGCACGAGATCGTCTGGGGCGTCCTGCCTCAGGTCGCGCCGCTGTGGACCTCGTTCGCCCTGTACCGTTTCGAATCCAACAGCCGGTCCGCGACCGTGCTGGGTCTGATCGGCGCGGGCGGCATCGGCCAGGTGCTGTTCGACAGCATGAACGCCTTCGATTTCCGCGCCGTCTCGGCCATCGTGATCGTCGTCGTGGTTGCCGTGACCCTGATCGACACTCTGTCGCAGGTGATGCGCCGCCGCCTGCTGTAGCGGTGGCGGGTCCCTTCGCGGGACTGTCATAATCCTCTGCTCTAAGCATCGCGAAATCGATGCTCAGGGAGAGCCTTGGATGATCCGCACACTGAAACTGGCGGCTTCGGCCGCCGCCCTTCTGGCCCTGGCGGCCTGTGGCGACAACGGCGGGGGCGGCTCCGCCTCCGGCGCGCGCTCCGGCATCTGGGCGGCCGGTTCGTCGACCGTCTTCCCCTTCGCCACGCGGGTCGCCGAGACCTTCGCACGCGGTTCGGGCGGCGCGGCGCCGCGCGTCGAATCGCTGGGCACCGGCGGCGGCATTCAGGCCTTCTGCCAAGGCGTCGGCCCGACCACCCCGGACATCGCCAACGCCTCGCGTCAGATGAAGCAGTCCGAGTTCGACCTGTGCGCCAAGAACGGCGTCACCGACATCGTCGAGATCAAGATCGGCTTCGACGGCATCGTCATCGCCACGGCCCGTAACGGCAACGGCTTCAACTTCGAACTAAACGACCTGTACGAAGGCCTGGCCAAGGAAGTGCCGGGCGCCAACGGTCAGTTCGTCGCCAATCCGGCCAAGACCTGGAACCAGGTCAACGCCGGCCTGCCGAACCAGCGCATCCAGGTCTATGGCCCGCCGCCCACCTCGGGCACGCGCGACGCCTTCCTGGAGCTGGGCATGACGCCGGGCGCCAAGCTGGTGCCGGCGGCCAAGGCGATCGAAGGCGACAAGGACCGGTTTGAAGGCATCGCCCACACCCTGCGCGAGGACGGCGCCTGGATCGATTCCGGCGAGAACGACAACGCCATCGTCCAGACCCTGACCCGCACTCCGGGTTCGCTGGGCGTGTTCGGCTACTCGTTCCTGGAACAGAACCTGGACACGGTGAAGGCCGAGACCATCGACGGCGTGGCCCCGACCGCCGACACCATCGCCAGCGGTGAATACCCGCTGTCGCGCAGCCTCTACATCTATGTGAAGAAGGCCCATATCGGCGTCATTCCGGGCCTGCAGCAGTTCGTGCAGGAGTTCCTGTCGGAAGGCGCCGCCGGCAAGGGCGGTTATTTGGCCGACCGCGGCCTGATCCCGCTGCCGGAAGACCAACTGCTGGCCCAGCGCGCGACCATCGCCGCCATGACCCCGATGGCCCGCCCCGCCAAGTAAGGGGGAACCCGACCGCCGTTCCGCCCCTTCTTTCGCCGGTCCGCACCGGGTAGAAGGGGCGGGATAGCTGTCAGGATGATTTGATGACCACCACGCCCGCGCGCCTGCGCAAGGCCGTACTGCCCGTCGCGGGCCTCGGCACCCGGGTCCTGCCCGGCACCAAGACGACTCCCAAGGAACTGCTGAACGTCGTCGACCGGCCGATCCTGTCCTACATCGTCGAAGAGGCGCGCGAAGCCGGGATCGAGCACATTGTCTTCGTCACCGGCCGCTCCAAGGGCGCCATCGAGGACTATTTCGATCACCAGATCGAGCTGGAAGCCCAGCTTCTGGCCAAGGGCAAGACTGACATCCTGGAGATGATGAACGCCGAACTGGCCTCGGCCGGGGAGATGAGCTTCACCCGCCAGATGCAGCCCAAGGGCCTGGGCCACGCCGTCTGGTGCGCGCGCGACATCATCGGCCACGAGCCGTTCGCCGTCATCCTGCCCGACGTCATCGTGGATTCTCAGCCCGGCGCCCTGAAGCAGTTGGCCGAGGTCTATGCCGAAACCGGCGGCAACATCATCGGCGTGGAATCCGTCCCGGAAGATCAGACCCACAAATACGGCATCGTCGATCCGGTCAGCCGCGATGGATCGCGCATCGTCATGAAGGGCATGGTCGAAAAGCCCGCCGCCGGAACCGCGCCATCCAACCTGTCGATCTCGGGCCGTTACATCCTGCAGCCGGAAATCTTCGACCTGTTGGCGACGCAGGAAAAGGGCGCGGGCGGCGAGATCCAGCTGACCGACGCCATGGCGCGACTGATGGCGGACCAGAGCTTCACCGCCGTCGAATATGCCGGCGTGACCCACGACTGCGGCGACAAGATCGGCCTGCTGCGCGCCAACGTCGCCCTGGCCCTGAAACGCCCTGACCTGGGCGATGCGGCGCGCCAGGCGATCGCGGGTCTGCTCTGACGCTAGGGAAGGCGGCGGGGGTTCCGGTTTACGCCCGCCCCTGCTAACCCTCCGCGCAAATCATCAGGAGACGAACCATGGCGACTTCCGAAGGCTGGGACATGCCGACCGGCGACCTCATGAAGGGCAAGAAGGGCCTGATCATGGGCGTGGCCAACTCCAGCTCCATCGCCTGGGGCATCGCCTCGCAGCTGGCCGCCCAAGGCGCCGAGCTGGCCTTCACCTATCTGGGCGAGAGCCTGGAGCGCCGCGTGCGCCCGCTGGCCGAAAGCGTCGGCGCCAAGCTGCTGATCCCGGCCGACGTCACCGACGACGCCTCGATGGATGCGGCCTTCGCCGAACTGGAAAAGACCTTCGGCACGATCGACTTCGTCGTCCATTCGATAGCCTTCGCCAACAAGGATGAGTTGAAGGGCAGCTTCGTGGACAACACCACGCGCGACAGCTTCCTTCTGGCCATGAACATCTCGGCCTTCAGCTTCGTGGACGTGTCGCGTCGCGCGGCCAAGCTGATGCCGAACGGCGGCAGCCTGATCACCCTCACCTATCTGGGGTCCGAGCGGGTCATTCCGAACTACAACACGATGGGCGTGGCCAAGGCGGCGCTGGAAGCCGCGACCCGCTATATCGCGCGCGACCTGGGTCCCAAGAACATCCGCGTCAACGCCATCTCGGCCGGGGCCATGCGCACCCTGTCGCTGGCCGGCATCTCGGGCGGGCGCGGCCTGCACTCCAAGTCGGCCCAGTTCTCGCTGATCAAGGAAGAGACCTCGATGGAGGGCGTCGCGGGCGCGGCCCTGTGGCTGTGTTCGGACCTCGGCCGTTCGACCACGGGCGAAGTCGTCCACGTCGATGCCGGCTTCCACGCCGTGGGCCTGCCGGAAGACATCGAAGGCTGATCAGGGAGGGCTGATCCCAGCCTTCCGCCACCTGAAGCGACGGTTTAAGGCCGGGGCATGACTGCTCCGGCCTTTTCCATGCGCGCCCTGCCCGCCTCGGCCTTTTCGTCCGCCGCAGTGGCGACGGTGATCGGCTTTGGCGGGACGGTCGCCCTGGTGGTCCAGGCCGGCCAGGCCCTGGGGGCGGACGCAGGCCAGATCGGGTCGATGGTGACGGCCCTGTGCCTCGGCATCGGCTTGCCCGGCGCCTTTCTGAGCTGGCGGCTGAAGATCCCCGTGGTGCTGGCCTGGTCCACGCCGGGGGCGGCCCTGCTGGCGGCCTCGACCCTGCGCCTGTCCTGGCCGACAGCCATCGGCGCCTTCGTCTTCGCCGCCCTGCTGATGATCCTGACCGGCCTGATCCCGGTGCTGGGGCGGCTGGCGGCGCGGATCCCGGCGGCCATCGCCTCGGCCATGCTGGCGGGGGTGCTGCTGCCCTTCGTGCTGAGACTGTTCAAGGTGGCGCCGGACGAGACGGCCTTGATCGTCGGGCTAATCGTGGTGTTCCTGATCTTCAGACGGCTATGGCCGACCTGGGCCTTGCCCGCCGTGCTGGCGGCGGCCCTTGCGGTGCTGGCGATGCGGGGGCAGCTGGCCCTGCCGGCCGGGACCGGACTGTTCGGCCATCTGGAGCCGGTCGCGCCCGTCTTCGACTGGAAGGCGGCGGTCAGCCTGGGCTTTCCTTTGTTTCTGGTGACGCTGGCGGCCCAGAACCTGCCCGGGCTGGTGGTCCTGCAGAGCGCCGGCTATCCGCCGCCCGCCAACCGACTGATCCTGTCGACCGGCGTCGCCAGCCTGTTGATCGCGCCGGTCGGCGGGCACGGGGTCAATCTAGCGGCGATCACGGCGGCGATCTGCACCGCGACGGACGCGCACCCCGACGTCGCCAAGCGCTGGATCGTGGGCGTGATCTACGGCGGTCTTTATCTGGTCGTGGCGCTGTTCGCCGCGCCGCTGGCGGGACTGTTCATCGCCATGCCGCCAGCGGTGCTCGCGGCGGTGACGGGTCTGGCCCTGATCGCGCCGCTGACGGGCGCGCTCCAGAATATGATGACGGAGGTGGGATCGCGCGAGGCGGCTGTGCTGACGTTTGCGGCGACGGCGTCTGGCCTGACCCTGTTCGGCGTCGGATCGGCCTTCTGGGGTCTGGTCGTTGGGTTTGCGGCGCTGGCCGCGATGCGCTGGATCAGACCGACGGCCTGATCCAGCTCAGGGGGCTAGTCGCGCAGCGAGGCCGGGACCTGACCGCCGTTTTCGGCCAGCTTCTTCCAGACGGCCTTGGACAGGGCGATGTTCTGTTCGGCCGAGCCGTGCTCGCCGGCGTGGACGTTCAGTTCCTCGGCCAGCTCCTTGCGGGCGGCCAGGCTGGAATCCAGGTCCAGCAGCTTCAGCAGATCGACGATCGAGGTGCGCCAGTTGCCGCCGCCGCCCTTGGACGCCGCCAGATCGCTGAGCACCGCCTCGACATCGACGGGCGGCAAGGCCGGCGCGGCGGTCGGGGCCGGCGCTGCGTTGGGCGCCGGGATTCCAGCCGTCGAGGCCGGCGGTGGAACGGGAGCCGCCTTCGGCTTGTGGCCCGTGATCTTGTTCCAGATCGAAGAGAAGATGCCCATCGGTCGCGCTCCTGTTGGTGTGAGCAGACAACGCGACCGACGGGGCGAGGTTCAGATCAGTCGCGCGCCGGAATGTTGAGGCCGCGCTGGACGGCGGGGCGCGCCAGGCCGCGCTCCAGCCAGGCGGCGACGCGCGGGAAATCGGCGAAGCCTACGATCTCCTTCGCTTCGTAGAAGCCGATCAGGTTGCGGACCCAGCCCAGGGTGGCGACATCGGCGATGGAGTAGTCGCCAACAAGCCAGTCGCGGGGCTCTCCCCCGTCGTTGGCGAGCCGCGTCTCCAGCACGCCGAGCAGGCGGCGGCTTTCGGCGACGTAGCGGTCGCGCGGGCGCTTGTCCTCGTAGTCCTTGCCGGCGAAGCGGTGGAAGAAGCCCAACTGGCCGAACATCGGGCCGATCGCGCCCATCTGGAACATGACCCACTGGATCGTCTCGTAGCGGGTCGCCGGGTCGGCCGAGAGCAGTTTGCCGGTCTTTTCCGCCAGATAGATCAGGATGGCGCCGGATTCGAATAGGGCCAGCGGCTTTCCGTTCGGGCCGCTCGGATCGAGGATGGCGGGGATCTTGCCGTTGGGGTTCAGCGACAGAAACTTCGGCCCCCAGGTCTCGTTCTTGGTGATATCGACCAGGTGCGGCTCATAGGCCAGGCCGACCTCTTCCAGCATGATCGAGACCTTCACGCCGTTGGGCGTCGGCAGGGAATACAGCTGGATGCGATCGGGATGCTGGGCCGGCCAGCGTTGCGTGATCGGGAAGGCGGACAGGTCGGTCATGGCGGGCCTCTGCGGGTTGTCGCCCTTATGTTGGCGCGGTCCGCAGCCTTCGCAACAGTCACCGGCGCCATTTGATCGCGGCCTTGTGTCTGGAACCGTACAGCTAGCGATGCCAGCCTTGCCGTGACCGATCGACGGTCGCAGTCAGGGAAACGCCCGATGGCGCACAAGTTCGAAGTCTATCAGGACAAGGCCGGCGAATACCGCGTCCGCTTCAAATACAATTCCGAGGTCATCTTCTCGACCGAAGGCTACGCAGACAAGTCGGGCGCCAAGCGGGCGATCGAATCGATCAAGAAGCACGTCGGCGACGCGCCCATAGAGGACGCCTAATCGGGCTCGCGCTCGCCCACCTCAGTCGGCGGCACGGCCATGAGCCAGCCGTCGGCCAGATGCAGTTCCGGCGTCGCTTCCTTGGTGAAGGGCAGATACCAGGTCGGGCCGCCCGCGGCGGGCGCGATCTCCAGCATGTCGTCGGCGCCGAAGTTCTGGACCGATTTCACCGTGCCCATGACGGCGCCCGCCGTGTCGCGGACCTGAACGCCCAAGAGGTCGGCGAGGTAAAACTCGTCCTCGTCCGGCTCGGGGAACCGGTCGCGGGGGACGTGCAGCTTCAGGCCGCGCAGCGCGTCGGCCTGTTCCTTGGTCGTGATCTCCTTGGCCCGACCGACGACGCCGTTCTTGTCGGGCCGCGTCGAGGTCAGGGTCAGGGCCACGGTCCCATCGGCGCGTAGTAGAGGGCCATAGGCGGTCAGGGCCAGGGGGTCGGCGGTGAAGGCGGTCACCCGCACCTCGCCCCGCACGCCGAAGCCGCCGCCGATCTGGCCGACGAGGATCAATCTGCTGTCCGTGGTCATGCGTGTTCTTAACCCATGAAAAAGGCGGCGTCGAAAGACGCCGCCCTGATCATCGTCAAACCGAAAGCCTTAGCCTTCGGCCTTTTCCTCGGTCGCTTCAGCAGCCGGGGCTTCCTCTGCGGCGGCGTCAGCGGCCGGAGCCTCTTCGGCAGGCGCTTCTTCAGCAGCGGGAGCGTTCTTGGCGGCTTCGGCGGCGGCGGCGGCCTCTTCCTTGGCGCGGGCGGCGGCTTCAGCGGCCTCGACCTTGGCGGCGGCTTCGGCTTCCAGGCGGTCGGCTTCGCGCTGGGCGCGCTCGGCGGCGCGTTCCTGGGCCTTCTTGCCCGGAGCGCCCTTGTTCGGGTTGTTCGACTGCGTCCACTTGACCTTCTGGCCCAGGGTCTCGTCCTGCGACAGGAAGCGGGCGACGCGGTCGGTCGGCTGGGCGCCCTTGCCGAGCCATTCGGCGATACGCTCGACCTTCAGGGCGACGCGCGGTTGGGCGCCGTCCTTGGGCAGCATCGGGTTGTAGCTGCCGACCTTCTCGATGAACTTGCCGTCGCGCGGCGAGTGCGAGTCGGCGATGACGATGTGGTAGTAGGGGCGCTTCTTGGCGCCGCCGCGGGCCAGACGAATCTTCAGCATTTCAGGTCTCTTTCTAGGAAATCGTTATTTCTTGGGAGGGAAGCCCGGCAGGCCAGGAAGACCTCCCGGAAGTTGTCCGCCGCCCAGTCCGGCGAGCCGGTCCTGGATGGCTTTCAGATCGTCGGCGGAGGGTTCGGCCATCTTGCCGCCGCCCAGCGCCTTGAGGCGGGCCATGTCGGGGCCGCCGCCCATGCCGGGCATGCCGCCGCCGCCAAGGCCGCCCAGCATGGCGGCCATCTGCTGCATCTTCTTGGGTCCGCCGCGCGCCATCGACTTGACCACGTCAGCCATCTGCCGATGCTGCTTCAGAACCCGGTTCACGTCCTGCACATCGACGCCGGCGCCGGCGGCGATCCGCTTCTTGCGCGAGGCGTTCAGCAGGTCGGGCTTCTTGCGCTCAGCCTTGGTCATCGAGGAGATGATGGCTTCCTGACGCAGGATCATGCGGTCGTCGATGCCGCTCTCGGCCATCTGACCCTTCATCTTGGCCACGCCGGGCAGCATGCCCATGATGCCCTGAAGCCCGCCCATCCGCTTCATCTGCTGAAGCTGGCCGGCCAGGTCGTCCAGATCGAACTGACCCTTGGCCAGTTTGCGGGCCATCTTCTCGGCCTTGGCCTGGTCCAGATCCTGGCTGGCCTTTTCGACCAGGGCGACGATATCGCCCTGACCCAGGATGCGGCCGGCGACGCGACGGGCGTCGAACACGTCCAGCGCATCGACCTTTTCGCCGGCGCCCAGATATTTGATCGGCAGGCCGGTGACGGCCCGCATCGACAGCATGGCGCCGCCACGACCGTCGCCGTCGGCGCGGGTCAAGACGAGGCCGGTCAGGGGCAGGCGCTCGTGGAAGGCCTTGGCGGTACGCACCGCATCCTGACCGGTCAGGCTGTCGGCGACCAGCAGGGTCTCGACGGGCTTGGCGATGTCGGCGACCTCGGCCACCTCGTTCATCAGCCCTTCGTCCAGGGTGATGCGGCCGGCGGTGTCGAGGATCAGGACGTCGAAACCCTGAAGCTTGGCCGATTGCAGCGCCCGGCGCGTGATCTGGACCGCGCTCTCGCCCGCCACGATCGGCAGGGTGGCGACCTCGATCTGCTTGCCCAGGGTGGCCAGCTGTTCCATCGCGGCCGGACGACGCGTGTCCAGCGAGGCCATCATGACCTTCTTGCGATCGAACTTGGTCAGGCGCAGCGCCAGCTTGGCCGAGGTCGTGGTCTTGCCCGAGCCCTGCAGGCCGGCCATCAGCACCACGGCGGGCGGGTTGGCGTTGGTGTTCAGCGGGACCGGCTCTTCGCCGCCCAGCATCTCGATCAGGCCGTCATAGACGATCTTGACCACCTGATCGGCCGGCTTGACCGAACGGATAACCTCTTCGCCCGTCGCGCGCTCGGTGGCGAAGGCGATGAATTCCTTGACGACCGGCAGGGCGACGTCGGCCTCGAGCAGGGCCACGCGCACTTCGCGCATCGCCTCGGCGACATCCTTTTCGGACAGGGCGCCGCGCCCGGTGATCCGGTCGAAGACGCCTGTCAGCCGCTCGTTCAGAGCCTCGAACATTCACTACCTCATGGCGACGGGTGAAACGGCTCCATACGACAACGGCCCCCGGCGACGATCACGTCGGCGGAGGGTTCTCGCCCACCTCGTTCTCTCCTCGGAGAGCTGTCGTGTGGGTGGAGACGCGAGGTTCACTTGCGTCGGAAGCGGCGGCTTATGGCGGAAAAACCGCACAAAGGCAACCGGAGCGATCCGGTCACGCTATAACAGCCAATATCGGCGCAGGGATTTAGCGGATTGTCATCGTCGTGCTAAGAGCCGCGCCCTTTATAGGGGCGGCGTTGTCGCCAGGGTTTCAGACTTCGGGAGAAGCACAGATGAGCAAGGTGCTGGTTATCGGCGCAGGCGGCGTCAGTTCGGTGGCCGTCCACAAGATGGCGATGAACGCGGACATCTTCTCGCATATCACCCTGGCGAGCCGCACCAAGTCCAAGTGCGATGCGATCGCCCAGTCCGTGAAGTCGCGCTTCGGCGTCGATATCGACACGGCGGCCATTGACGCCGACGACGTGGCGGCGACCACCGCGCTGATCCAGAAGGTGCAGCCCGAACTGGTCGTGAACCTGGCCCTGCCCTATCAGGACCTGTCAATCATGGACGCCTGCCTGGCCGCCGGCGTCGACTATCTGGACACCGCCAACTACGAGCCGCGCGACGAGGCCAAGTTCGAATACAAGTGGCAGTGGGCCTATCAGGACCGTTTCAAGGACGCCGGCCTGATGGCGCTGCTGGGTTCGGGCTTCGACCCCGGCGTGACCTCGGTCTTCACCACCTACGTCAAGAAGCATCTGCTGGATTCCATCGAGACGCTGGACATCCTGGACTGCAACGGCGGCGACACCGGCTTGCCCTTCGCGACCAACTTCAACCCCGAGATCAATCTGCGTGAAGTGACCGCGAACTCGCGTCACTGGGAGAACGGCCAGTGGGTCGAGGGCCCGGCGCTGAGCCACAAACAGACCTTCGACTTCGAGGGTGTGGGTCCCAAGAACATGTATCTCATGTACCATGAGGAGCTGGAGTCGCTGGCGAAATTCTATCCCGAGATCAAGCGCATCCGCTTCTGGATGACGTTCGGCGACAGCTATCTGAAGCACCTCGAAGTGCTGGAAAACATCGGCATGACCTCGATCGAGCCGATGTCGTTCCAGGGCCGGGAGATCATTCCGATCGAGTTCCTGAAGGCCCTGCTGCCCGAGCCGGCCTCGCTGGGTCCGATCACCAAGGGCAAGACCAACATCGGCGTCATCGCCACCGGCCTGAAGGACGGGGTCAAGAAGACGGTCTACGTCAACAATATCTGCGACCACGAAGAGGCCTATGCCGAGACCGGCAACCAGGCCGTCAGCTACACCACCGGCGTGCCGGCCATGATCGGCGCGGCCCTGATGGTGACCGGCCAGTGGAAGGGCGACGGCGTGTTCAACATGGAGCAGCTGGACCCCGACCCCTTCATGGACATGCTGAACAAGCACGGCCTGCCGTGGAAGGTTCAGGACCTGGACGCCCCTCTGGATTTCTGATCGGACCGACTGAATGCAGACCCAGGCCGGCGATCCGGGCGCCTTTGCGCATTTCGACCTGAACCGCGTCGCCTCGCCCGCCTTCGTGGTGGACGAGGCGGCCATCCGCCGCAATCTGTCCGTGTTGAAGGGCGTGCGCGACGGAGCGGAGGCGCGCGTGCTTCTGGCGCTGAAGGCGTTTTCGATGTGGTCGCTGGCCGATGTGGTCGGCGAATACCTCGACGGGGTCTGCGCCTCGGGTCTGTGGGAGGCGCGGCTGGCGCGCGAGTTCTACAAGGGCGAGCTCACCACCTATTCGCCGGCCTATACGGCGCAGGACCTGCCCGAGATCCTGCGTCTGTCGGATCACGTCATCTTCAACAACCCGGCCCAGATCGCCCGTTTCGCCGACCTGATCGCCAAGGCGCGGGCTGAAGGGCAGGTGTTCGAGATCGGCCTGAGGCTGAACCCCGAACATTCCGAAGGCGAGGTCGCCAAATACGACCCGGCCCAGCCCTGTTCGCGCCTGGGCTTTCCGGTGTCGCAACTGACGGCCGACCATCTGATCGGCGTCGATGGTCTGCACATCCATGCGCTGTGCGAGCAGGACTTCCAGCCGCTGTCGCGCATCTGGGCAGCGGTGGAGCCAAAGCTGGCGCCGCTGCTGGGCGGGATCAAATGGCTGAACCTGGGCGGGGGGCACCACATCACCCGCGCCGACTATCAGACCGACGATCTGATCGCCTTCGTGCGCGATCTGCAGGCCCGGCACGGGGTTCAGGTCTATCTGGAGCCGGGCGAGGCCGTGGCGCTGGACGCCGGCATATTGATCGGCGAGGTGCTGGACGTCTTCGACAACGGCATGCCCATCGGCATCACCGACATCTCGGCCACCTGCCATATGCCGGATGTGATCGAGGCGCCCTATCGCCCCGCGCTGCTGCAAGAACCCGAACATGGGGTGACGGTGCGGCTGGGCGGGCCGTCGTGCCTGGCCGGGGACATCATCGGCGACTACGTCTTCGCCGAACGGCCGACGTCGGGGACGCGGATCGCGTTTCTGGACCAGGCCCACTATTCGATGGTGAAGACCAATACCTTTAATGGCGTGCCGCTGCCGTCCATCGTGCTGTGGAACTCCCAGACGGATGCGCTGAGGACGGTGCGCGCGTTCGACTATTCGGCCTTCCGCGACCGCCTGTCCTGATCGCAAAGAAAAAGGGCGGCCCGCGCCGCCCTTCCCTGACCTATTCGTCTTTCGGTTCGTCCGCCGTCGGTTCGGCGTCGGGCTTGGGCGTCGAGCCCGGCTCGGTGACGACGATGCCTTCGGGCGCGGCCGGCAGTTTCGACAGGTCGCCGCCGGCGCGCAGGACGTCCAGCGCGCGCTGAAGCTGATAGTCCTTTTCCTTGTCGAACTTTTCGCCCGGGGCTTCGCGCGGGGTGTGCGGACCCTTGCGCTCGGCGCCGATGGAGGCGTCCAGGGCCGTGGCGTAGGCGGCCTCGGAATAGATGAAGCTGGAGCGCGAGACGATGCGGGCCTCGGCCTCCGAACGCGCGACTTCCAGGTCCGGCTCGATGCCGATCTTCTGGATCGAGGCGCCCGAGGGCGTGTAGTAGCGCGCGGTCGTGATCGATAGGGCGCCGTCCTGGCCCTGACGCAGCGGGATCACGGTCTGGACCGAACCCTTGCCGAAGCTGGTCAGGCCCACGATGGTCGCGCGCTGGTGATCCTTCAGGGCGCCGGCGACGATTTCCGACGCCGAGGCCGAGCCATAGTTGACCAGAACGACCAGCGGCAGGCCGCCGGTGATGTCGCCCGGCTTGGCGGAATAACGCTGAATCTGCTCGGGCTTGCGGCCCCGCTGGCTGACGATCTCGCCGCGTTCCAGGAAGGCGTCGGACACGTCGATGGCGGCGTTCAGCAGGCCGCCGCCGTTGTTGCGCAGGTCCAGGACATAGCCCTTCACGCCCGGCTTCTCGGCCTTGATCTTGGCGATGGCCTCGTTCAGCTCGCGGCCGGTGTTCTCGTTGAAGGTCGAGACGCGCAGATAACCAAAGTCGCCCTCGACACGGCCGGTGACCGACTGAACCTTGATGACCTCGCGGGTCAGGGTCACTTCCAGCGGGTCTGAACCGTCGCGCAGGAAGGTCACCTTCACGCTGGTGCCCACGGCGCCGCGCAGCTTTTCGGACACCTGGCTGACCGTCAGGCCCGCTGCGTTCTGGCCCTCGATCGAAGAGATCACGTCGCCCGCCTGGACCCCGGCCTTGGCGGCGGGGCTGTCGTCCATCGGCGAGATGACCTTCACCATGCCGCCGTCGGCGCTGATGGTCAGGCCGACGCCAGAATACTGGCCCTCGGTGCGCTCGCGCAGATCGTCGTAGTTGGAGGGCGGCAGATAGTTGGAGTGCGGGTCCAGCGCCGTCATCATGCCGGCCAGCGCGGCCTCGATCAGCTTCTTGTTGTCGACCGGGACGACGTAGGCCTGCTCGACGATGCCCACCACGTCGCCGAACAGCTCCAGCATGCGGAAGGTTTCGTTTCGCGGGGTCTGGCTGCTGACAGCAGCGGCGGATCCGCCGAGCACCAGAGCGGCGCAGCCGACTAGGAGCAGTTTACGCATTCGGTCTCTTTCGGTCGGGCCGATCACTGTGGGCGCCCGTGGGAAGGTTAAGGCCCCGTCCTCACGACCAAATCGTGGCGACGCGGCGTCCCGCCGATAAAATCAGCGTCAGACGAGAATGCAAAGGACTATTGCGCGTTCAACGCAACCACGGTCCCGGATCGATCGGCCGTTCGTCGCGGCGCAGTTCGAAATAGACATCGCCGTCCGGGCCGCTGCGCCCCAGGGTCTGGCCGTCCGAAACCCGGGCGTCCGGGCCCACATCGACACTTTCCAGGCCGGCGATGACGGCGCGCCAGCCGGGGCCGAGATCCAGCACCACCACATTGCCCCACCCCGTCAGCGGCCCGGCGTAGGCCACCTTGGCGTCGGCGGGCGCGGTGACGGCCGCGCGGTCAGCCCGCCAGCGCCAGCCGGAGGTTCCGGCGCCCCAAGTCTGGCTGGGCGCGCCGGCGACGGGCGAACTGAGGCGACCGCGTCCGGCCGGAAGGCGAGCGGTCGGCGTCTCTTCGGCCTGGGTGGTCGGGACCGCGCCGCCCAGTTCGCGGATTCGGCGTTCCAGCACGGCGGCGGCGCGTTCGGCGGCGCGGGCCTCGGCATTCAGGACGGCGGTCAGGGCGGTCTTGCGCGCCGTCAGCCCCTCGATCTCGCCGCGCCGGTCGCCTTGCTCGCTCTCGGTCGTCAGCAGTCGCTCCGAGGACAGGACGGCGAGGCGGCGGATGCGCATGATCTCGGCCTGACGGGCGGCCAGCACCTTGGCGCGACTTTCCAGATCCGGCGTCATGGCCTTGAGCAGGATGGAGGCGCGCACCGTGTCGATGGCCTTGTCCGCGGGCACCAGCAAGGGCGGCGGCGGCCGGCGGCTCATCATCTGCAGCGCGCTGAGCAGACGGCCCTGGGCGCCGCGCTCACGCGCCAGATCCGTGACCAGTTCGGCCTCGCGCTCGGTCAGTTGCTGGAGGCGGGCGCGCTGATCGTCGATCTGACGGTCGCCGGTCTGTTCGTCGGCCCGCAGCGAAGCCAGGCGGAGCTCCAACTGGGCCAGTTCGGTCTTGGCGGCGTCGGCGTCGGCGCGCAGACGACGGGCGCGCACCGTTTCGTCGCGGTATTCGGCTTGGATGCGCGACAGTTCGCTCTCGGGCGCCTGGTTGCTCATCGCCGGGGCGGCGCAGACGAAACCCGTCAGCAAGGCCAGCGATAAGGGTATGGCGCGACGCATGTCAGTCGCGATGATAGGGCGATCCGGCCAGGATGGTCACGGCCCGATACAGCTGTTCGGCGAGCATGGCGCGCGCCAGGGCGTGGGGCCAGGTCTGGGGACCGAAGGCCAGGGTCGAAGACGCGGCCTGGCGCACGCTGGCGTCCAGCCCGTCCGCCCCGCCGATGGCGAAGACCAGGCGGCGCTCGCCCTGATCCCTCAGTTTGGCGATGTGGTCGGCGAAGGCGCGCGAGGAATAGGTTTTGCCGCGCTCGTCGCAGGCGATCAGGTGCGATCCTTCGGCGGCCGCGAGGATCAACTCGGCCTCCGGCGCCTTGCCGGGTCTGCGGGCTTCCAGATCGATCAGTTCGAGGGGACCGAGGCCAAGCGCGCGCCCCGACAGGGTGGCGCGCTTGGCGTAGTCGTCGGCGAGCGTCGCTTCAGGCCCCCGGCCCGGTCGGCCGATGGCGACGATGCTCAGCTTCATCTTGTCAGTCGCGGACCATGCGGTGGGCGGAATCGACCGCCCATATCTTTTCGATGTTGTAGAAGGTGCGTACTTCCGGGCGGAAGAGGTGCACGATCACATCGCCGGCGTCGATCAGAACCCAGTCGCAGTGCGGCAGGCCCTCGACCTTGGCCTTGCCCAGCCCCTGTTCCTTAAGCGTGCGCAGCAGGTGGTCGGCGATGGCGCCGACGTGACGGTGCGAACGACCGGACGCCACGATCATGGTGTCGGCCATGGCGCTTTTGCCCTTCAGGTCGATCAGGACCATGTCCTGAGCCTTGTCCTCGTCGAGGCGGCTCAGCAGGGCTTCTTCCAGCGGCGTGGAGCCGACGGGGCGGGGAGCGGAATCGTCGAAGCCGCGCGGGGAGGCGTCGGATTCAAAGCCGTCTTCGGAATGGAGAGGTTCGATAGGGTCCATCTCGTGCGCCGTATTCGAGACGGCGGCGTCTTGCGTATCATACGCGGGCGAGGGGGTCAGCGGAGGGCTCCGGGAGCGTTGACTAAAGAAGCCCTCTAGCACGGATGGGCCGCAACGTGAACCGCCGCCCGAATCATCCGGCGATCACGAGGTCGCGCGTACGCCTGCGCCGGTCCTGATCGCCGTGGACGACAGGGGGTTGAGCGGCGCCGTCAGATAGGTCCAGGCGGGCGCCTGAAGCGTCGGCAGAAGCCCCGCCTGCTGGGCCGGAATGCGGAAACCGGCGAAGCGAGCGGCGGCCGGCGCCGTTCGGCTATCCAGCAGCGAACCCGGCCGGGCGATGACCGCCACAGGCATCAGCCGCATGATGTCGGTCCAGCCTCTCCAGCGGTGGAAACTGGCCAGATTGTCCGACCCCATCAGCCAGACGAAATGCACGCCGGGATGCCGCGCGACCAGAAGGCGTAGGGTGTCGACGGTCCAGGCCACGCCAGCCCTGCTCTCGAAATCCGAGACGATCATCGACGGACCACGTGCATGCTGGCGCGCCGAGGCCATGCGGTCCTTCAGCGGCGCGCTGTGACGGGCGTCCTTCAACGGGTTCTGCGGCGAGACCAGCCAGACGACGCGGTCGAGATCCAGACGTCGCATGGCGGTCTCGGCGACATGGGCGTGACCGTCGTGGGCGGGATTGAAGGAGCCGCCGAACAGGCCGACCTTCATGCCTGGAGCGAGGATCAAACCGTCGCGCAGCGCCCCGGAGCGGGGGCCGGCGCCTTTGGGCGCGGGACCGGCGTGGAAGAAGGACAAGCGGCGTCTCGGGCGGCGGGCGTTATGCTCAGCGGCGCCCTTATAGCGCGCGCCCATGCTCCGCCTACAGAATTCGTTCTCAGACGGCGGCGTCGAACAGGGCGTCGCGCGCCACGTCGGCATGGGTCATAGGGAACAGGTGTCCGCCGCCGGACACGACCTCGACCGAGACATTGGGCAGGCCGCGGGGCTGAACCGGCACATGGGTCAGGGCGCCGTATTCGGCTTTGAGGATGCGAACCGGCCCGGGATAGCGTTTCATGGCCCGCCACGGATCGTGCGCCTGGGCTGCGTAGTTGGCCGCCTCCCAGGCCGGCGCGGCGGTCAGGCTGAACCCGCCGTCGCCTTCGCTCAGGCCTTCGGAAAGATAGTCAGCCAGAACCATGTCGGGCCAACCCTTGAAGGCGCCGCGCCCGCGATAGGCGGCCATGGCCTGTTCGCGGCTGTCGAACTGACTGCGACGGCGCAAGGTGGCCTTGGCGATGGGGATCGCCTTCATCAGCTTGTGGGCGAAGGGCAGGTTGAAGGCGAAGACCGCCGAGCGTTTCCAGATCACCGGATCGAACAGCACCAGGCTGGACACCCGATCCGGCCGGACGGCGGCCGCCAGAAGCGAGGCCGTGCCGCCCATCGAATGGCCGGCCATGACCACGGGCGGGCCGTCGATGGCCTCCAGCAGCGCCAGCAGGTCGTCGCGGTGATCCAACCAGCTGGTCTTGGGTCGCGCGAAGGTCGGCAGGGCCGATCGGCCATGGCCGCGCAGATCCGGCGCCCAGATCCGCAAGGACGACGACAGCGGCGACAACAGGCTGCGATAGGTGGCGGCGTTGAAGCCGTTGGCGTGAGAAAAGATCAGATCGACCGGCCGGTTCGGATCGCCGAAATCCAGCACGGCCATCTCGCCGGCGCCCCAGCGATTGTCGATCGGCACGGACAGGCGACGCGGTGGCGACATCAACGCCGCATCCATGGTCATGCGACGTCGCGACAGGCGGCGCAGCGACCGTGCGCCTCGATCGTCGTGCGGGCGATGGCGTAGCCGGCGGCTGAGGCGGCGGCGTTCATGGCGCCCTGGTCCGGTCCGCTGACCTCGCGCGTCGCGCCGCAGCAGTCGCAGATCAAGAAGGCGGCCGCGTGGGCGGCCTCGCCGTCGTCGGTGCAGGCGACATAGGCGCTGATCGAGGCGATGCGGTGGACCATGCCCAGCCGTTCCAGAAACTCCAGCGCCCGATAGACGGTCGGCGGCTTGGCGGCCTGGCCGTCTTCGCCGAAGCGTGCGATCAGATCGTAGGCCTTCACCGGCTCGCCGCTTTCCAGCAGCAGGGCCAGGACGCGCCGGCGCTGGGCGGTCATCCGCTCGCCCTGCTGGACCGCGCGCGCCTCGGCCGCCGCCAGGGCGCGGTCCAGCGCCCCACCGTTCAGGCCGGAATGGTCATGGTCGTGATCGCAGGCGGAACCCATACGCCACAGCTAATGGCTGGCGACCCCCACTGCAACCGACGCATCGCGGGTTTGCCGGTTGCGCGGCGTTGGGCTAGAAGGCGCGCCTCCGATCTTTAACCAGAGCGTCCTCGCTTCATGACCGACACGAACAATTCGCCGCTTGAAGGCAACGTCCTCTTCTACACCAACCCCGAACCGCTGGATCAGAGCGTCCACGGCGGCCTGGGCGTGAACCCGAGCGACAAGCCCTACGCCTTCGTGGCCCAGACCAATATCGTGCCGCTGACTGTCACCGAATTCTCGGCCGCCGCCCTGTCCTATCCGATCATCTTCACCGGCGATAACCGCCAGCCGGTCGCCGTGATGGGCCTGAGCTCCAACGAAAACCTGTTCGTCGCGCCGGACGGCGAGTTCCGCGCCGACGCCTATGTGCCGGCCTATGTGCGCCGCTATCCGTTCGTCTTCGCCGACGACAAGCAGAACCAGCGCCTGATCCTATGCATCGACCGCGGCGCGTCGATCGTCGCCGAAGGCGGCCAGAACCCGCTGTTCGTCGACGGCCAGCCCAGCGACTACACGAACATGGCGATGGAGTTCTGCAACAACTTCGAGCAGGAGCGCCAGCGCACCGAGGGCTTCGTCGCCCTGGTCAAGGATCTGGACCTGCTGGACATCCGCGAAGCCCACTTCACGCCGCGCAATCCCGACGGCACGCCGGGTCAGCCGCAGAAGCTGGCCGAATACTATGCGGTGTCGGAAGACAAGCTGCGCGCCCTGCCTGCCGAGAAGCTGGTCGAGCTGCGCGACAACGGCGCTCTGGGCCAGATTTACGCCCACCTGGTGTCGCTGGTCGGTTGGGATCGCCTGATCGCCATGGCTGTGATGCGTCAGGCCCAGGTCCCGACCTCGGTCAACTAAGACCCGGTCTGTCAAAGATCGATCAACGCCCCGCCGGTTCGCCGGCGGGGCGTTTTTCGTTTCAACGGCGCGAGAACAGCGCTCGCGTCAGGCAGGAAAAGACCAGGCGCCCGGCCTCGTCCAGCAGGTCATGCGAGGCGATGACGATGCCCTTGTCGTCTCCGACCGGATCCTTGCCCATCACCGTCATGCGACCCCGCAGCAGTTCGCCCGCCGGGGGATTGCGCATGTAACGCAGCCCATCGACGGCCAGGACCTTGGTCTGGGCCCAGCCGCCGGACTTGTCGGCCGCCAGTCGGCTCCACAGCACATAGACCATGGCGTCCGGGGCGCCGTAGGCCACGTCCCAGCCCGGCGAGAACCGCTCGATGAAAACGTCCAGCGCCCCTTGATCGACCGCACAGGCGCCCAGCGGCACGACCTGCCCCACCTCCAGGTCTTCGAAATGGACGTGCAGCGGATCACTCATGCGCAGACCTTGAGTTCAGGCGGGTTCTTCGGAAACGCGAACCAGCAGCTTGCCGTCGTGATCGCCGGTGAACAAGCGATTCAACGATCCCACCGCGCCTTCCAGCCCGTCGTCGACGTGAACCTTCCACTTCACCCGGCCGTCCGCCAGCCACGGGCCCATCTCCGCCACCATCTCGCGAGCGCGCGGGGCGTAGTCCAGGACCAGGAAGCCCTGGACGTGCAGGCGATGGGTGATGATGCGGGCGAAGTTCGGCGACGGCGGCGCCTTGGTCGCATTGTAGGAGGACACCAGGCCGCAGACCGCCATCCGGCCGTGGACCTTCAGCCGGTTGAACACCGCGATCATGATGTCGCCGCCGACATTCTCGAAGTTCAGATCGACGCCGTCGGGGGCCAGACGGTCTAGCGCCTCACCGACATCCTCGTTCTTGTAATCAATGGCCGCGTCGAAGCCGAGTTCGTCGGTCAGCCAGGCGCACTTCTGCGGGCCGCCCGCGATGCCGATGACGCGACACCCGCGCTGTTTGGCGATCTGCCCCGCGATAGAGCCGACCGCGCCGGCGGCGGCCGAGATGACGATGGTCTCGCCTTCCTTGGCCTTCAACACATCGGTGACGCCGAAATAGGCGGTCAGACCGGTCATGCCGAGCACGGACATATTGGCCGTCAACGGCAGGCCCGGCGCACGGTGAACCGGGCGAAGACCGCCTTCCGGCACGACCGCATAGTCGGCCCAACCGCCCGAGGTCGGCATGACGACATCGCCGGCCTTGAAGCGGCTGGATCGCGAGGCTTCGACCACGCCCAGCGTCAGGCCGCGCATGACCTCGCCCAGACCGACCGGCGGCAGATAACCCTCGGAATCGTTCATCCAAGTGCGATTGGTCGGGTCCAGCGACAGATAGACGGTGCGGACCAACACCTCGTTCTCATTCAGATCAGGGATGGCCGTCTCGACCAGTTCCAGATCACCGGGCTGGATCAGGCCCTTGGGCCGCTGGCGCAGCACCCATTGACGGTTCGTCTTGCCGCTTGTCGAAGCCATTGGCGTCTCTCCGTGCGTTTTCTTTGACCACCATCTTGGCCGCGACGGCGGCCTCGGTCGAGGTGTGCGCCAAGAAAAAAGCGACCCTTGCGGATCGCTTTGAAGTGGCATCATCGAGAATGAGGCGCGGAGGCGGCATGATCAGCTTTCGCAGATCAAGTCGGGGGGCGTCGCCGCCTCCACAGACCCATAACGACGGCGTCTGAAGCCGGTTCCCGGCCTTGATCGCTTTTTTTTGCGCCTTCGTACTTTCGCCCATCGATGCTGGCGCAAAACAAAGGAAAGGCCTCGATCCCGAAGGACCGAGGCCAATCTTGTCGTCAGCGAAAGACCGCGTTTTAAGCGGCTTCCTTCTGGCGGGACGGATGGAAGAACAGCGCCTGGCTGATCGCCGCCTTCACCGTTTCCGGCTGGAAGGGCTTGGTGATCAGGAAGGTCGGCTCAGGACGCTCGCCGGTCAGCAGGCGTTCCGGGAAGGCGGTGATGAAGATCACCGGCACATCCATGGTCTTCAAGATATCCTTGACCGCATCGATGCCCGACGAGCCGTCGGCCAGTTGGATGTCGGCCAAAACCAGACCGGGCTTGTGGCGGGCGACGGCGTCGATCGCCTCATCGTGCGTCGTGGCGGTGCCGGTGACGCGGTGACCCAGTTCGGTGACCAGGCTCTGGATGTCGGCCGAAATAATGGCCTCGTCCTCGATGACCAGAACGTCGGTGGCCAGCTCGGCGTCGATGTCGGCCTGGGCGTCTGCGATCAGACGCTCCACGTCGCGCGGATCCGCGGACAGGATTTGCGCGGCTTCCGAAGGGGTGAAGCCTTCAAGGGCCGTCAGTAGGAAGGCCTGACGCGAGCGCGGCGCGATGCGCAGCAGACGCTGCGAGGCGTCGCTGCCCGTGGTTTCCAGCGTGCCGGTTTCCAGCTGCGCGCCGGTCGAGGACCAGATGGCGTGGAAGACATGATAAAGGGCGACCCGCGGCGTCATATCGGTCGACAGCTGCTGCTCGCCGGCCGCCAGGGCCTCCAGAGCGACACGGACATAGTTATCGCCCGTGGATTGATCGCCGGTCAGGGCGCGTGCGTAACGGCGCACATAAGGAAGATGCGGCGCGAGTCTGGCCAGAAGGCTCATTCAGATAGTCCCCGACAAATCACAGCCCGACCGGCAAGGCAGGGCGTTATAGCCAGCTTAAACGTCACATTCGCATCACGGTTCCGCCGCTGCGAACAAGCTTTAGCATTAAAAGCCGTTCATGCAGGAACCCCGCCGGTCTGATGACGTTTGAGACCGACATCTCTTCGCGATGACAGTTGGGTGGGCTTGGCTCTGTCTATGATCGATTCTCCGGACTCCTCTCGTCCCAAAGGCGACCAGAAGGGGGAGGCAGGGCTTGAAGAAGCTCGCCTTCGCCAGCAGGCCATTGGCGTTAAGCTGCGGCACATGTTCGACGAGGTCGTCAACGAACCCGTGCCCGATGAGTTTCTCGATATCCTGAAACGCGCCGACGCCAAGTCTTCGGACAGCGCCGCATGAGCACCTCACGTCTTGGGGCCGCCCCCAAACCCGCGTCGGCCGACGACGAGGGCTTCAAGCGCGAACTGGTGCTGCTGATCCCGCACCTGCGCGCCTTCGCCCGGACTCTGACCGGCGACCCGACCGCAGCCGACGATCTGGCGCAGGACGCCATGATGAAGGCCTGGGACGCGCGCGCCAGCTATCAGATGGGCACGAACATGAAGGCCTGGACCTTCATGATCCTGCGCAACCAGTTCTATTCCGAAAAACGCCGCTCGTGGCGTCAGTCGCAGCTGGATCAAGAAGCCGCCGAGAGGACCCTGGTCGCCGTGGACGATCCCGAGGCGCCCGTTGCTCTGGACGAGCTGCGTCAAGCTTTGAAGACCCTGCCCGAAGAACAGCGCGAGGCCTTGATCCTGGTCGGCGCTGGCGGCTTCGCCTATGAAGAAGCGGCCGAAATCTGCGGCTGCGCTGTCGGCACGGTGAAGAGCCGCGTCAGCCGCGCGCGGCGTGCGCTGCAAGCCACCCTGGAACGGGGCGGCTACGGACGCGACGGCAAGGCGGCGGGTGACGCCATGCGCTCAATTCTCGGCGAGGCCGACAGGCTGGCCGGCGCCCGGAGCTGAGCGGCGGTGAACGAGACGACCAGGGACGCCCCAAGGCCGCGGCTGGGTCGCACGTGGAGCTCGGATCGCTTTCAGGGCATCCGGTTTCGACTGGGCGCGGCCATGGCCATGGCCCTGCTGCCGATCTTCGTGCTCAGCCTGATCCAGACCCAGGCGGACTTCCAAAGACAGGCCGACGACCGACAGGTCGATCTGCAACTGGCCGCCGAACGCAGCGCCTCCAGCGCAAAGGCCCAGCTGGACAGCGCCCAGGTGCTGTTGCGCGCGCTCAGCCCCGATGCGGTCGGCCCCTATTGCGCACCGCGCCTGACGGCGCTTGTCGGACGTCTGGAAGGCTATGAGGGCCTCTATCGCATCGGCCCGACGGGCGAGGCGGTCTGCGCCTCGGGCCGCGCGGACGGCGTCAGATCCGGCGTGGCGCCCGCCGCCCAGGCGACGTGGTTCCAGCGACTGCGCAATGGCGAAGAACTGGTCGTCATGCGCGCCCCCGATGGCGCCGGCTATGAAGGCGCGCTGATCGTGGCCACCCGCGCCGAGCGGCCGATGGGCCGGTTCGACGGCGCCATGGTTGCGGTGATCCCTTTCTCCGCCCTGCAACCCGATGTGGCCGATCCCGCCCTGCCCTCGGGCGCTCAAGCCGCCCTGACCGACGGCGCGGGTCGTATTCTGACGGCCAGCGATCCCGACGTGTTCAAACTGTCGGCCGGCGACGACATCGCAGGCTGGGTCGACCGGGCGCGCGACCAGGGGTCTGCGGTGTTCGAGGCCAAGGATGCGCAGAACCAGCGCCGCGACTATGCGGGCGCGGCCCTGGCCGGCGGCGATCTTTACGCCCTGCTGTCGGCCCCGGCGCCGGGGTGGCTGTCGTGGGCGCGGCTTAATCCGATCGGCACCCTGTTGCTGCCGCTGGGCGCCTGGTTGACGGCGTTCGCGGCGGTGATGTTGCTGTCGGAGCGGATCTTCATTCGCTGGCTGGATTATCTGGAGCGGGTCGCGGCCATCTACGCCAAGGGCCGTTTCTCGGTGCGTCCGCTGCAGGCGATGAACGCCCCGTCCGAAATCCGCACCATGGCGCGCACCCTGGATGAGATGGCTGAAGCCATCACCGTGCGTGACCGCGAACTGACCGACGCCCTGACGGAAAAAGACGCGCTGATGCGCGAAATCCATCACCGGGTGAAGAACAACCTTCAGATCATCTCGTCCCTGCTGTCGATGCAGCAGCGCGCCTTGACCGATGCGCCGGCCAAGGCGGCGCTGGGCGATACGCGCCAACGCATCTCGGCCTTGGCCCTGATTTACCGCACCCTGTATCAGAGCAACGACATTCGCCACGCCGATGCGCGCGAGTTCCTGAACGAACTCGTGGGGCAACTGGTCGCCAGCGAGGCCGGGCGCGGACCGGTGGTCATCAGTTCGGTGGACGCCGACTCCCTACACGTCGATCCCGACAAGCTGGCGCCCCTGGCGCTGTGGCTGGTCGAGGCGGTGACAAACGCCCAGAAACACGCCTTCGCCGGCAGCGGCGGGGAGCTGAAGGTGCGCTTCCGCGTCCAGGGCGAGAAATCGGTTCTGGAAGTCGAGGACAATGGCCCGGGCGCCCAGGCCGGCGCCGAGGTCGGAGTGGGTCGCACCCTGATGAGCGCCTTCGCCAAACAGTTGCGCGGCGAGACCGAGTTCGCCACCCCGCCCGGCGGCGGCACCATCGCCCGCATGATCTTCGCCACGCCTGAAGCCCTGGCGCCCGTCGATCCGGCGGACAAGACGCCCGGAACCGCAGCGCTGGCGTCGCGTTGATGAGGCGAGACCGGCGGAGTTTCACCCCGGCCAACCCTGGAGCTTCCCCTATGCGCAAGATTTTCGTTCTGGTCGCCGCCGCCGCCGCCCTGACCACCGCCGCCTGCAACACCGTCGAAGGCGTGGGCCGCGACACCCAGGCCGCCGGCCAGGCCGTGACCGGCGCCGCCCAAGACGCCAAGAACTAATCGACGGCCGCAGCCCAGGCTGCAGCATTCGACCGGCAAGGCCCCGCATCGTCGGGGCCTTGTTCGTTTCAGGACCGCGATAGGAGCCATCCCGTGAACCACACCGCCCGCGACGCCGGCCTCAAACTCTTGCGCCAGCACGCCCTGATCGCCGGCAAGGCCGTTCCGGCCAACGGCGGCGGCATCGCCGTCGATGATCCGGCGACCGGCGATGTGATCGGCCATATCCCCGATCTGGGCGCCGCCGAGACCGAACAGGCCATCGCGGCGGCGAGCGAGACGTTCAAGACCTGGTCCCGATCCGATCCGCACGCGCGTGCGGCCTTCCTGCGCAAATGGGCGGCGCTGATCGACGACAACCTGGAAGGCCTGGGCGCCCTGATGGCGCTGGAAAACGGCAAGCCGTTCGAGGAGGCCAAGGGCGAGGTCACCTACGCCAACGGTTTCCTGAAATGGTTCGCGGGTCAGGCCGAGCGGCTGATCGGCGAGACCCAGGACAGTCCGCTGGGCCATCTGATCCTGACCTATCGCGAGGCGGTCGGACCCTGCGCCCTGATCACGCCCTGGAACTTCCCCGCCGCCATGCTGACGCGAAAGCTGGGGCCGGCCTTTGCGGCAGGCTGCACCGCCGTGGTCAAGCCGGCCAGCCAGACGCCGTTCACCGCCATCGCCCTGGCCGAACTGGCCTATGAAGCCGGCCTGCCGAAAGGCGCCCTGTCGATCGTCACCGGGGATGCCGCCACTATCGGCAAGGCGCTGACCGATAGCCCGGACATTCGCAAACTGTCCTTCACCGGTTCGACCGGCGTGGGCCGCAAGCTGGCCGAGCAATGCGCCGGAACGCTGAAACGGGTGTCGATGGAGTTGGGCGGCGCGGCGCCGCTGATCGTCTTCGCCGACGCCGATCTCGATCTGGCGGTCGCCGAAACGATCAAGGGCAAGTTCAGGAACTCGGGCCAGACCTGCGTCTGTCCCAACCGCGTCTATGTCGAGCGGTCGGTCGCCGAGACCTATGCCGAGAAACTGGCCGCCGAGGTGGCCAAGATCGTGGTCGGTCCCGCCTTCGACGACGGCGTGAAAGTCGGGCCTCTGATCGAGGACAAGGCCATCGACAAGGTCGAAAAGCATGTGGCGGCGATCAAGGCCGACGGCGGTCGGGTCCTGACCGGCGGGTCGCGCCACGATCTGGGCGGCCGCTTCTTCCACCCGACCGTGACCCTGGGCGGCGACGACGCCCTGTTCCGCGAGGAAGAGACGTTCGGTCCCATGATCCCCGTCTTCGCCTTCGACACCGAAGAGGAGGCGCTGGAGAAGGCCAACGCCAGCGAATACGGACTGGCGTCGTATCTGTTCACCCGTAATCTGGACCGGGCGATGCGATTCAGCCGCCGGATCGAGGCGGGGATGTGCGGGGTCAACACCGGCCTGATCTCCACCGCCGTCGCGCCGTTCGGCGGGGTCAAGCAGTCGGGCTATGGCCGCGAAGGCTCGATCCACGGCATCGACGAATATGTGGATGTCAAGACGGTGACACTGGCGCTGAAATAGCGCCGGGTCGCCGGGCCTGTAATTCGCCGCGCTTCTGCGGCATAAGCCCGCGATGAAGTTCCTCGACCAGGCCAAGATCTATATCCGCTCCGGCAACGGCGGCGCGGGCTCCGTGTCGTTTCGACGCGAGAAATTCATCCCGAACGGCGGGCCGGACGGCGGCGACGGCGGCAAGGGCGGGGATGTCTGGATCGAGGCGGTCGACGGGCTGAATACCCTGATCGACTATCGCTATCAGCAGCATTTCAAGGCCCAGACCGGCCACCACGGCCAAGGGCGCCAGATGCACGGCGGCAAGGGCGAGGACGTACATCTGAAGGTGCCCGTCGGCACCCAGGTGCTTGACGAGGACAAGGAAACGGTTCTGCTGGACATGGACACGCCCGGCAAGATGGAGCTGCTGCTAAAGGGCGGCAACGGCGGCTGGGGCAATGTGCGCTTCAAGGGGCCGACCAACCAGGCGCCGACCTACGCCAATCCTGGTCAGGACGGTCAGGAGCGCTGGATCTGGCTGCGGCTGAAGCTGATCGCCGACATCGGTCTGGCGGGCCTGCCCAATGCCGGCAAGTCGACCTTCCTGTCGGCCGCCAGCGCCGCCAAGCCCAAGATCGCCGACTATCCGTTCACCACCCTGGCCCCGAACCTAGGGATGGTGGACCTGTCGCCGTCCGAGCGTTTCGTCATCGCCGACATTCCCGGCCTGATCGAGGGCGCCAGCGAGGGCGCGGGACTGGGCACGCGGTTCCTGGGCCATGTCGAACGCTCGGCCAGCCTGATCCACCTGATCGACGGCACCCAGGACGACGTGGTCGAGGCCTACCGCATCATCCGGGGCGAGCTTGAAGCCTATGGCGAGGGTCTGGCGGACAAGGCCGAAATCCTGGCCCTGAACAAGATCGACGCCCTGACGCCGGAGGCGCGCGAGGAGAAGGCCGCCGAACTGGAGGCCGTCGCCGGTCGCCGTCCCATGCTGGTGTCCGGCGTGTCGGGCGAGGGCGTGCCCGCCCTGCTGCGCGCGGCCTGGGCCGAGGTGAAGAAGACGCGCGGCGCCCTGGCCGGCGACAGCGACGCGGACCAGATCAGCGGCTGGCAGCCCTGATCAGGCCTCCGCTGCGGATTCCGGTTTGGGTTTGCGGCGGGTCGATTTGGGCCTGTCGGTCGTCTTGCCCTCGTTCGCATAGGGCTCGCCGTCGCCCGACAGCAGGATCGCCATCCAGCGCGAGCCCTTGAACTCGGCCAGGATCGCCATGGCCATGACCGCCAGCGGCGTGGACAGGAACATGCCGACCACGCCCCACAGCTTGCCCCAGAAGGCCAGGGCCAGCAGCACCACGACCGGGTCGATGTTCTGGTTGTCGCCCTGCATGCGCGGCTGGATGAAGTTGCCGACGACGAACAGGATGACTTGCAACCCGACCAGCAGGATGGCGGCGGGCCAGTAACTTTCGAACTGGACCAAGGCGAACAGCGGCGGGGCCAGACCGGCCACCGCCCCGCCCAGCACGGGGATGAAGCCGACAATGAAGATGACGAAGGTCCAGAACTCGGAGTTCTGAAGCCCGACGGCCCGCATCAGGATCCAGGCGACGATGCAGATCATCGCGCCGGTCACCGACTGCACCCAGATATAGCCCTCGACCCCGCCGCGCACGCGCTGGAACACCGCGACCGCCTCGTCGCGCTGGGCTTCTGATGGGAACATGGCGACGATCTTGCGCCGGAAGCCGACCTGGGAGGCCAGCAGAAAGCCCAGATAGATCAGGACGAAGAAGGCGCCCGAGGCGATGCCCTGCACCTGGAAAGCCATGGAGGTCAGCCAGCCGCGCACATCGACGCCGTTGATCAGGTCCTGCGCCGTGGGCGGATTGGCCAGACGCACCAGCCCATAGGCGTCGCGAATGATCTGATCGATGCGCGGGCCGATGTTCTGGGACACGCCGGACGCCTCGCCGAAGAAGCCCGCCGCCCCGTTCACGATGATGGCGATGGAGGCGAAGAAGGCCAGCACCACCAGCATCAGGGCCGCGATCCCGGCCATGCGGCTGTTCAATGGCGTACGCGCCTCGACCGACCGCTTCACCCCGTCGATCATGATCAGGAGAAAGATGGCCATCGCCAGCGGCGTCAGGATGTCCCGCAGCCAGTAGATCGCCGCCCCGGCCGCCACCGTGGCGATGACGCCGAGAGCATTGCGAGCGGCGACCGAGGACGGCGTGGCGATGGGGTTTTTCATGACCGTGTTGTCGAACCGCCCGCCGTCGCCGTCAATCGCTGTTCCGAGCGCGCGGGGAACGCGCTAGACCTTTGCCGGAGCCCCATCGGAGACCCCAATGCCCGACGCCCTGCCCGGCCTGTTCCTCGGCCAGTCCGACGCCGCCCAGCCGGAAAACCTGCTGTTCAACCGCGCCAACCGCCACGGCGTCGTCGCCGGCGCGACCGGGACAGGCAAGACGGTCACTCTGCAGATCATGGCCCAGGGCTTTTCCGACGCCGGGGTGCCGGTCTTCTGCGCCGATGTGAAGGGCGACCTGTCGGGCATCTCCCAGATCGGCACGCCGAACGAGAAGCTGGTCGCCCGCGCCACCGAGATGGGCCTGACCCTGACGCCTCGCGCCGCCCCCACCGTCTTCTGGGACCTGTATGGCCAGAAGGGACATCCGATCCGCACCACGGTGTCCGAGATCGGCCCGGTGCTGATGGCGCGGATGCTGAACCTGAATGACGTGCAGGAGGGCGTGCTGACCGTGGTCTTCCATGTGGCGGACAAGGAAGGCCTGCTGCTGCTGGACCTCGACGATCTGCGCAGCCTGTTGGTCTATGTCGGCGAGAACGCCGAGCGGATCGGGCGAGAGGTCGGCAATGTCGCCCCCGCCTCCATCGCCGCCATCCAGCGATCCTTGTTGCAGGTCGAGCAACAGGGCGGCGACGCCTTCTTCGGCGAGCCGGCGCTGAAGCTGGAAGACATGATCCGCGTCGGCCTGGACGGCCGGGGCCAGGTCAATGTGCTGGATTCGACCCGGCTGATGAACAGTCCGCGCCTGTATGCGGCCTTCCTGCTGTGGCTGCTGTCGGAGCTGTTCGAACAGCTCCCAGAGGTGGGCGATCCGGAAAAGCCGCGCCTGGTCTTCTTCTTCGACGAAGCGCACCTGCTGTTCAACGACGCCCCGCGCGCCCTGTTGGAAAAGGTCGAACAGGTCGTGCGCCTGATCCGGTCCAAGGGGGTCGGGGTCTATTTCGTGACGCAAAATCCGGCCGATATTCCCGACAGCGTCCTGGCCCAGCTGGGCAACCGCATTCAGCACGCGCTTCGCGCTTATACACCGTCCGAGCAAAAGGGGCTGAAGGCCGCCTCGCAGAGTTTCCGAGCCAACGCCGCCTTCGACACGGCCGAGGCCATTCAGGGTCTGGGCGTGGGCGAGGCCCTGGTGTCGGTGCTGGACGAAAAGGGCGCGCCGACCATCGTGGCCCGCACCAAGATCCGCCCGCCGGCCTCGCGCCTGGGTCCCGCGACCGATACTGAGCGCGCCGCCGTCATGGCCGCCAGCCCGGTGCGGGGCCTTTACGAGCAGGTCCTGAACCGCGAATCCGCCGCCGAAATCCTGGCCAATCGTCATAGCGCCGCCGATCAGGCTGAAGTTCAGGCCCAAGTTCAGGCCAAGGCGCAGGCCGAGGCCGACAAGGCCGCCGCCGCTCAGGCCAAGGCCGATCAGAAGGCCGCCGAGGCGCGGGCGAAGGCTCAAGCTCAAGCCGAAGCGCGGGCGTCGCGCGAGGCCGCGAAGCCTGCGCGTCGGTCAACCCGCGAAACCCCGGTCGAGGCCCTGACCAAGTCGGTCCTGCGCACGGCCGGATCGACCCTGACCCGCGAACTGATGCGCGGTCTGCTGGGCGGGTTGAAGCGGCGCTAGGTTCTGCTCGGGTCTTGCAACGGGGCGGGGGCGAGCGCATCTCCCGCCCATGTTCATCCAGACCGAACCCACGCCCAATCCGAACGTGCTGAAGTTCCTGCCCGGCCGCGACGTGTCGCCGACCGCCGCGCTGGAATACCGCACCATCGACGAGGCGACGGCCTCTCCGCTGGCTGAGGCCTTGTTCGAGCTGGAAGGCGTCGACGGCGTCTTCTTCGGCGCGGACTATGTTTCGGTGACCCGCCAGCCGCAGGGTCCGGAGTGGTCCGAGATGAAGGCGCCGATCCTGGGCGTCGTCATGGATCACTTCGTCTCGGGTCAGGCGCTGACGCGCGGCGCCGGCGGCGAAACCGACGGCCATGCCGAGGACGACAGCGAGATCGTCGCCGAGATCAAGGCCCTGCTGGATAGCCGCATTCGCCCCGCCGTGGCCCAGGACGGCGGCGATATCCTGTTCGATTCCTTTGACGAGGCGACCGGCGTTCTGAACCTGCGGATGCGCGGCGCCTGCGCCGGCTGTCCGTCGTCGTCGGCGACCTTGAAGGCCGGGGTCGAGCAGATGATGCGCCACTATGTGCCCGAGGTGACGCGGGTCGAGCAGACCCTCTGATCCGGACGCGGTGGCGGTTCTGCAACGCGCCGCCTAGAAGACGCCCATGAGACTTCTGGTGATCGATACGGCGCTCGGCGCCTGCACGGCGGCGGTGTTCGAGGACGATCGCGCGCTCGCCGTGCGCTTTGAGCCGATGATCAAGGGACATCAGGAACGGATCGGCGGCCTGGTGCGCGACGTCATGGCCGAGGCGGGTGGCGGTTTCGACAGCCTGGACCGAATCGGCGTCACGGTCGGACCGGGCTCGTTCACCGGTCTGCGCGTCGGCCTGGCCTTTGCCCAGGGTTTGGGCGCGGCGCTGGATCGGCCGGTCGTCGGTCTGTCGGCGCTGGACGCGCTCGCCGCCTCGCTCGCCAATCAAGACGGCCCCATCGCAGCCCTGATCGATGCGCGGCGCGGTCAGGTCTATGCGCGCCTCTTCGCCGACGGTGGGCCGCTTGGCCCCGATGAAGCGTTGTCGCTGGAAGAGGCCGCGCGGCGGATCGCCGATATCGGACCGGGCGTCGCCTTGGTCGGCAATGGCGCAGCGGTCGTGACCCAGGCCTTCCCCGACCTGCCCTTCGCTCAGTTGGACGACCGGGTCGCAGCGTCGCCGGAGGCGCTGGCGCGCCTGGCCGCCGTCGCCGATCCGGCGACCCAGCCGCCCCGTCCGCTCTATCTGCGCGCGCCCGACGCCACGCCGCCCAGCCGCCTGCCGGGCCAGCCGCGCCAGCCTGCGCCGTGACGGCGGCGGACCCCGCCTCACTCGCCGCCCTGCACGCCCAGGCTTTTGCCGCGCCGTGGGGCGCCGACACCTTCGCCGATCTGTTGTCGCAGCCAGGCGTGCTGGCGGTCAGCGAGCCCGACGGCTTCATCCTGATCCGGACCGTGGTCGACGAGGCGGAAATCCTGACCCTGGCCGTGGTCCCGCCCGCGCGTCGCCACGGACTGGGGCGACGTCTGGTCGAGGCGGCGGCCCTCGCTGCGGTCCAGGCCGGCGCGACGCGGCTGTTCCTGGAGGTCGCCGACGACAATGTCGCCGCGCGCGGCCTGTATGAGCAGACCGGGTTCGCCCCGATCGGTCGCCGCAAAGCCTATTATGCGGGCGCCGACGGATCGCGGACCGATGCGGTGGTGATGAGCCGCGACCTCTGTGCGCCTGACGCCAACCTGACGCTTCCCTGATGCGATCCAAGCCCCTATTCTAGGCGCATGGACCGGATCGAAAAACTCTGCGCCGAGCGCGGCATGCGTATGACCGAACAGCGCCGGGTGATCGCCCGGGTGCTGTCCAACGCCGCGGACCACCCGGATGTGGAAGAGCTGTATCGCCGCGCCTCGGCCATCGATCCGCACATCTCGATCGCCACCGTCTATCGCACCGTGCGCCTGTTCGAAGAGGCGGGCGTGGTCGAGAAGCACGACTTCGGCGACGGCCGCAGCCGCTATGAAGAGGCCGGCGACGACCACCACGACCACCTGATCGACACCAAGTCGGGCGAGGTGATCGAATTCTTCGACGCCGAGATCGAGCGGTTGAAGAACGAGATCGCGGAACGGCTGGGCTTCCAGCTGATCGGCCACAAGCTGGAGCTCTATGGCGTTGCGATCGAGGGCGCCGAGCCGTCCAAGCGCGAAGGCCTGATCTTCACCCGCCATGCGGCGCGGGTCGATCCCGCCGATGTGGATGCGGGCTGACGCTCGGCTTGTCGCGACGCTTGCGGGCGATCATAAGCCCACGATGACCGAGACCCTGGTTCCTCAAGTCGAGACGGCGCCCGAAAAGCGTCTGTTCATCAAGACCTACGGCTGTCAGATGAACGTCTATGATAGCGAGCGCATGGCCGATGTGCTGCGCCCGCTGGGTTATGGCGTCACCGACGACGTGAAGGCCGCCGACTTCGTCATCCTGAACACCTGCCATATCCGCGAAAAGGCGGCCGAGAAGATCTATTCCGAGCTCGGCAAGCTGCGCGAGATGCGCGACATCCGGCGCGAAACCGGCGGGGATCTGACCATCGCCGTCGCCGGCTGCGTCGCCCAGGCCGAGGGCGAAGAGATCATGCGTCGCCAGCCGGCCGTCGATATGGTCGTCGGTCCCCAGGCCTATCACCAACTGCCCGAGCTTCTGACCCGCACGGCGAGGGCGCGGGGCGAGCGGATCGGCGCCGACTTCGCTCCCGACGACAAGTTCGACGCCCTGCCCGCGGCCCGCTTCACCGAGGGGCCGACCGCCTTCCTGACGGTGCAGGAGGGTTGCGACAAGTTCTGCACCTTCTGCGTCGTGCCCTATACGCGCGGCGCCGAATGGTCGCGACCGATGGCGGCGGTGTTGGAAGAGGCGCGACAACTGGCGGATCGGGGCGTGCGCGAGGTCACCCTGCTGGGCCAGAACGTCAACGCTTATGACGGCGAGCGGCCGGACGGGCGCAAGGCGACCCTGGCCGAACTGGCCTATGCCCTGGCCGAGATCCCCGGCCTGGACCGCATCCGCTATACGACCAGCCATCCCAACGACATGGCCGATGAGTTAATCGCCGCGCATGGCGATCTGGACGCCTTGATGCCCTATCTGCATCTGCCGGTTCAGGCGGGGTCGGATCGCATTTTGCGGGCGATGAACCGCAAGCACGGGCGTCAGAAATATTTCGATCTGATCGACCGGATCCGCGTCGCGCGGCCGGATATCGCCATCGCGGGCGACTTCATCGTCGGCTTCCCCGGTGAGACGGATCGGGAGTTCGAGGACACGCTGGATCTGGTGCGGCGTGTGAACTACGCTGGGGCCTTCGCCTTTGCCTATTCGCCGCGACCGGGCACGCCGGCGGCGGGCATGGGCAAACAGGTCGAGCCGGACGTCGCCAAGGATCGACTGCATCGCCTGATCGCCCTGCTGACGGAACAGCAGACCGCCTTCAATGTGGCTCAGGCCGGCCGGACGCTGAACGTCCTGTTCGACAAGCCGGGACGGCACGGCCACCGTCGCCAAGCGATCGGTCGATCCCCATATCTTCAATCGGTCCACGTCGATGACGCGGATCATCTGATCGGGCAGATCGTTCCGATCGAGATCATCGCCGGCCAGCAGAACAGTCTGTCAGGCCGGCTCATAGCAGACGGGCTCAGGCAGCCGGGTCCCGCAGGCTCGGCGACAGCCCAAAAAGAAAAGGCCGCTTGATGGCGCGTGAGTCTGAATTCGTCCCCTTGAACGATGCCGAAGTGCGGGCGGTCATCGGGCCGAACAGTCGCCACGTCGCCCTGATCGAGGACGCGTTCAAGGTGCTGGTCGAGGCACCGGGCGGCGGGGTCTCCGTCAACGGCGGCGCACGCGACCGCACGGACGCCCGCCAGGTGATCGAGGATCTGGCCAAGCGCGCGGCCCTGGGCGCCGAAGTCACCGAGGCCGACGTGCGCGCAGCCCTGGGCCAGGCGCGCGGCGGTCGCGGCACGCCCGGCATGGCGGCGGCGGGCGTGTCGCTGCCGGGCGGCAAGCGCGGCGCCATCGTGCCCAAGACCAAGGCGCAGGCCGCCTATCTGGACATGCTGGGCCGGTGCGAACTGAGCTTCGGCGTTGGCCCGGCGGGCACCGGCAAGACCTTTTTGGCGGCGGCCTATGGCGCATCGCTGCTGCGGCGGGGGCAGGTGGACCGGCTGGTCATCACCCGCCCGGCGGTCGAGGCGGGCGAGAAGCTGGGCTTCCTGCCCGGCGACCTGAACGAAAAGGTCGATCCCTATCTGGCGCCGATCTGGGAGGCGCTGAACGACATTCTGGGCGCCGAGGACGTGCAGCGTCGCCGCGACAAGGGCGAGATCGAGGCCGCCCCGATCGCCTTCATGCGAGGCCGCACGCTCAGCCACGCCTTCGTCATCGTCGATGAAGCCCAGAACACCAGTCGTCTGCAGATGAAGATGGTGCTGACGCGCCTGGGCGAGGGCGCACGGATGGTGGTGACGGGCGACCCGTCGCAGATCGACCTGCTGAACCCGCGCGATTCAGGTCTGGCCCACGCCCTGCGTATTCTGGACGGAGTTCAGGGCGTCGGCATCCTGAAGTTCGAGGCTTCCGACGTGGTGCGTCACGCCATGGTCGAGCGGATCGTGCGCGCCTATGACGCCGACGCCGCGCGCGGACGCCCCGCCCCGGACCTCGAAGAGCGCGCATGATCGAGATTGAAGTCGAGGCCGAGGCCTGGACCGGCGCCCTGCCGGACGCGGAGGCCGTCGTCGAACGCGCGGCGCAGGCCGCGCTGGGCACGGTGGAGGGCGATATCGTCGTCCTGCTGACTGACGACGCCGCCGTGCGCGAGCTGAACGGGCGGTTTCGCGACAAGGACAGGCCGACCAATGTCCTGTCCTTCCCCGCGCCGGAAAACGCCTTTCCGCATCTGGGCGACATCGTCCTGGCCTACGGCGTCTGCGCGACCGAGGCCGAGGCGCAGGGTAAGACTCTGGCCGATCATCTGAGCCATCTGGTCGTCCACGGCGTGCTGCACCTCTTGGGCCGCGACCACGAAGACGACGCCGAGGCCGAGGAGATGGAGGCCGAGGAGCGCGAAATCCTGGCCCAGATCGGCGTCGCCGACCCCTATATCGCCGAGCAGGACTGACCCGATGTTCCCCGACGCCCTGCTGGACCGTTTCGCGGCCCCGATCCGCGCCCTGCCCGACAGGAAACGCGCCCTGACGTGGCGGCTGATCCGCATCGTTCTGGCGCTGCTGGCCGGTGCCGGGACGGCCTTCGCTCATCCGCCGTTCGGAGTGCTGATCGGGCTTTTGGGCTATCCGCTGCTGATGATCCTGTCGGAGCGGTCCGACACGACGCGCGGCGCCTTCTGGATGGGGTGGCTGGCGGGGTTCGCCTATTTCTTCGTCGGCTGCTGGTGGGTGGCAGAGGCGTTTTTCGTCAATCCCGAACAGGCGTGGATGGCGCCGTTTGCGGCTAGCCTGCTGCCGGCGGGCCTGGGGCTGTTCTGGGGAACGGCCGGCGCCCTCTATCGCCGGTTCGCGCCGCTGGGAGCTGTGCGGGTGCTGTTGTTCGCCGCCCTGTTCTGCGCCGCCGAATGGTTGCGGGGGCATGTGCTGACGGGCTTTCCGTGGAACCCGGCCGGCGCGACCTGGCGCGCGGGCGGCGGCATGTCTCAATTCGCCTCGGTCGTCGGCGTCTATGGGCTGAGCCTGGTGACGGTCGCGGTCACGACGGCTTTCGCGCCCCTGATCGGACCTGGCGACAAGCGCAGCCGCCTGATCTCTGCAGGCTTGGGCGCCCTGGCCCTGCTCGCCGTCGGCGGCTTCGGCGCCGTCAGATTGGCGCAGTCGGATCTTCAGTTCACAGACACAGTCGTGCGCCTGGTTCAGGCTGATGTGAAGCAGGAAACCAAATGGTCGCCCGAGGCCTATCGCTCCATCGTCGATCGCTATGTCGCCCTGACGGGTCAGGCGGCGACGCGGACGCCCAATGTCGTGGTCTGGCCCGAAGGCGCCCTGCCCGCCTCGGCCAACGACGTTTTCGCCTCAGCCGACGCCCAGGCCATCGCGGGCGCCCTGCGACCCGGACAGACCTTGCTGATGGGCCTGGCGCGGGGCGAGCCGGACCTGACTGCGCCCGAGGGCGCGCGCTATTACAACAGCCTGTTCGCCCTGGCCGACGAAGGCGGAGCGGGCCTGAGGGTCGCCGCCGTCTATGACAAGCACCGGCTGGTGCCGTTCGGCGAATACCTGCCCTTGGGGTCGATCATGACCTCCATCGGCCTGCGCAGCCTGGTGCACATGCCCAGCGACTTTACGGCCGGGCCGACGCCGGCCCCGATTTCGGTTCCAGGCGCCCCGCCGGCGCAGGTGCTGATCTGCTACGAGAGCCTGTATCCCGGCTTTACCCCGGGCGCGGCCGGACGGCCCGAGTGGATCGTCAATGCGTCCAATGACGCCTGGTTCGGCGCGACCTCGGGTCCGCGTCAGCATCTGAACCTGGCCAGCTATCGCGCCATCGAGACCGGCCTGCCCATCGCGCGGGCCACCCCGACCGGCATTTCTGCCATGATCGACCCGTGGGGCCGGATCGTCGCGGGCCAACGGCTGGAGCCGGGCGTCATGGGCGTCATCGACGCCCCCCTGCCCCGTCCGACGGGCGTCACGCCCTACGGTCGATTTGGCGATTTCCTGTTCTTTTTCTCAGTGCTAACAGCGTTCATCCTGTCCTTGTGGCCGTCGGTCCGGCGATCTAGGGTCCAGGGGAATCAAGCAGCGATCTAGGTGAAGGGTGACGGCGATGGCGCGTGAAAAGGACGAGGATCCGCATCCCGTCGATCGCCATGTCGGCCGTCGCGTTCAGGAAAAGCGTCTCGACCTTGGCCTGACCCAGACCGCCCTCGCCAAAGCCGTCGGCGTCAGCTTCCAGCAGGTACAGAAGTACGAAAAGGGCACGAACCGCGTCTCGGCCTCGAAACTGTTCGAAATGGCCGAGTTCATGAAGGTCGGCATTCCCTTCTTCTTCGACGGCTACAGCAGCGCGACGGTCGGCGTCGCCGAAGAGGCGCCCGCCTTCGACCACGAGCACCGTCCGACCAAGACCAGCGTCGAGATCACCCGCCTGGCGCCACGCCTGCCTGCGCGTAAGCAGAAGCTGATCCTGGACATGATGCGGGATATGCTGGGCGACGACGACGCCCAGAACTGAGGTCTAGCCGACCGCGACGATCTCGGCCGACTGACCGGCCACCGTCACCTCGTCGCCGACCCTTTTGCCCATAACGGCGCGGGCGAGGGGCGAGACATGGCTGACCGAGCCTGCGGCCGGATCGGCCTCGTCTTCGCCGACGATGCGCCAGGTCTGGGCGCGCCCATCCTCGCGCTCGATGGAGACGGAACCCCCGAACCGCACGGCCCCATCGTCCTCGGTCGGCGCGATCAGCTGAGCCGAAGCGCGCCGTGCGGACCAGTAGCGCAGGTCCCGCGTCGCGCGGGCCATGGCGGTGCGGTCGCTCTCGATCGAGCCTTGCACCTGGGCGGCAGTATAGGCGGCGCGGGCCGAGGCCAGTTCGGCCTCGATCGCAGCCAGCCCCTCGGGCGTGACCAGATTGGGATGGGGCGAGATCGGGCGGTCCGCCAGGTCGGCGGCGGTGGCTTCCAGATCTTCTTCGCGGGTGAAGGCAACGCTCATGGTAGGGAACATAGCGATGACGACGCCTATAGCCAGCGCGGCCGCAAGCGCGCAAAGCCACGCCATGCAACAGTCGCCCAGTCTTACGACCTCTCGCATCGTTCACGTGATCGGCGCCGGTCCCGCCGGATTGATGGCGGCCGAGCGGCTGGCGCAGGCGGGCACGACGGTCGTGGTGCACGACCGGATGCCGTCCGTGGCCCGCAAGCTGCTGATGGCCGGACGCGGCGGGCTGAACCTGACCCATTCGGAACCGCTGGACCGGTTCATGACCCGCTATGGTCTCGCCCAGCCGACGGCCGCCGCCTGGATCGACCGGTTCACGCCTGCCGACCTGACCGCCTGGGTCGAGGCCCTGGGGCAGGAAACCTTCGTCGGCTCAAGCGGGCGGGTGTTTCCGAAGGCCATGAAGGCGTCGCCCCTGGTGCGGGCCTGGCTGGCGCGGCTGGAGGCGCAGGGCGTCGAGATTCGCACACGCTCGCGCTGGACCGGTTGGCGCGACAGCGCGCTGACATTCGAGACGCCGGAGAGCGAACGGCTGGAACGACCCGACGCCGTGGTCCTGGCGCTGGGCGGCGCCAGCTGGCCGCGTCTGGGTTCGGACGGGGCCTGGGCGCCGTGGCTGGAAGCGCAGGGCGCCGCCGTGTCGCCGTTCCGGCCGGCCAATGTCGGCTTCGACGTCGCCTGGTCGGCGCTGTTCCGTGATCGGTTCGCGGGCCAGCCGCTGAAAGGCGTCGCTGTCACGCACAATGACCGGACGGCGCGGGGCGAGGCGATGATCGCCCGCTACGGCATCGAGGGCGGCGCCATCTATGCGCTGTCCACCGCGTTGAGGACGACGGTCGAGACGGCGGGGCGCGCCGAGATCCAGATCGACCTGAAGCCGGATGTGGCGGTCGGAAAACTGACCGACCGTCTGTCGAAGCCGCGCGGCAAGGCCAGCTTGTCGAACCATCTGCGCAAGGTGGTCGGGTTGGAGTCGGCCGCCGTCGCCCTGCTGTATGAGGCCGGTCCCCTGCCCGCCTCGCCTCGGGCCTTGGCCGAGCGGATCAAGGCCATGCCGCTGACCCTGACCGGCGTTCAGGGACTGGAACGGGCGATTTCCTCAGCGGGCGGCGTCATACTGGACGGCGTGGACGAACGGCTGATGCTGGTCGCGCGACCGGGCGTCTTCGTCGCGGGCGAGATGCTGGATTGGGAGGCGCCGACCGGCGGCTATCTGCTTCAGGCCAGCTTCGCCTCCGGCGTCGTCGCGGCCCTGGGCGTCATCGACTGGCTCGACAGTCGGGACTGAGAAAGGCAGGGTCGCGAGGTTCGATCAGGAGTATCCGATGCGCCACGCCTTCCCCGCTGTGTCCATCCTGGCCCTGATGATGGCCTGGTCCCCGGCCTTGGCGCAGGTGACGGCGCCGAACATCGACGCCGCGCGGATGAATGAGTCGGTTCGGGTTCTGGCGTCGGACGAATTCGAAGGCCGCGCCCCTGCCTCCGCCGGCGAGGAAAATACCGTCGCCTGGCTCGTCGAACAGTTCAAGGCCGCGGCGGCCGAGGGCGGCGGGCCGGACGGCGCCTTCGTCCAGGTCGCCCATCTGTCGCGCACGCGCCAGGACGGTCCGGCGACCGTCGCCGCGACCGTTGGCGGCAAGACCATCAGCCTGGAGCGCGGTCCCGACGTTCTGGTGTCCAGCGACCGGCCGACCAACCACATCACAGTGACCGACGCGCCTGTGGTCTTCGTCGGCTACGGCACGACGGCGCCCGAGCGCCAGTGGGACGATTTCAAGGACATGGACGTGCGCGGCAAGGTCATCGTCGTCCTGGTCAACGATCCCGACTTCCAGGCGCCCGACGGGGATCCGGTCGCAGGCAAGTTCGACGGAAACGCCATGACCTTCTATGGCCGCTGGACCTACAAGTTCCAGGAGGCGGGTCGTCGCGGTGCGGCGGGCGTGCTGGTGGTGCATGAGACGGCCGGCGCGGGCTATCCTTGGTCGACGCTGCAGAACTCATCGGCCGCGCCCAAGTTCGACATCGTGCGCGCCAACCCCGACGCCGAGCGCGCGGCGTTCCAGGGCTGGATCCAGCGCGCCAAGGCGGAAGAGCTGTTCACCGCCGCCGGCCTTGATTTCGCGGCCCTGAAGGACAGTGCGCGCAGCGCCGATTTCGAGCCCGTCGTCCTGCCCGGCCTGACGATGAGCGTCGATTTCGGCCAGATCGCCGACAAGGTGGAGACCAAGAACGTCATCGCCCGCATACCCGGCTCCGAACGCCCGGACGAGACCGTCATGTACGGCGCCCACTGGGACGGCTACGGCGTCGGCACGCCGAACGCCCAGGGCGACAAGATCTATAATGCGGCGGTGGACAATGCGACCGGCGTCGCGGCCCTGCTGGAACTGGCCCACGCCTTCGCCGAGGGTCCGCGCCCGAAACGCTCGGTCGTCTTCGCCGCCTGGTCGGGAGAGGAGGCGGGCCTCTTGGGCTCGACCTATTACGCCGCCAATCCGGTCTGGCCGCTGGAGACCACGGTCGCCAACATCAACGTCGACAGCCTGTTGCCAGGGACCGAGATCGACCCGAACGTCGTCGTCATCGGCAGGGGCAAGAACCAGTTGGACGACATCCTGGCGCGCCACGCGACCGAGACGGGCCGCACCCTGATCGCCGATCCGGCGCCCCAGGCCGGAGCCTTCTATCGTTCGGATCATTTCCCCCTGGCGCTGAAGGGCGTACCGGCCCTGTTCCCGGCGGCGGGCTTCACCGGCGCCAGCGCGGCCAGCCGCGACTACGTCCAGAACCGTTATCATCAGCCTACGGACGAATGGGATTCGACCTGGACGATGAACGCCGCCGCCGCCGATGTGGCGCTGATCTACGCCGTCGGTCGCGAACTGGCGGACGGGGACCAATGGCCGGAATGGAACGCCGGCGCCGAGTTCGGCCCGGCGCGGGACACCTCGAAGGCGTCGCGGCGCTAGATTTCCAGCTGAAGCTCGGGCGCGGCGGCGGTGGTCGCGGCGCCCAGCGGCAGATGCAGGATGAAGGCGGCGCCCTTGCCCGGCTCGCTTTCGACCTCGGCCCAGCCGCCGTGCAGTTCGACCAGGGCCTTGACCAGGGCCAGACCCACGCCGGGACCGCCGCGCTCGCGCCGCACGAAGCGGTCGAAGACGTGGGCCTGCAGATGATAGGGAATGCCGCGCCCGGTGTCGGACACCGTCAGGCGGATTTCAGACGGGCCGGTCTCGGCCTTCAGCTCGACAGCCCCGCCTTCGGACACGGCGCGCGCCGCGTTCTCCAGCAGATGATCCAGCGCCTGGCCGATCCTGTGTTCGTCGGCGCGGATGGGTTTGAGATCGGCAGGACAGGAAACGGTGAGTGTGGCGCCGCGTCCCTCGACCCGCGCCCGGACCTTTTCGGCGGCCTGGCTCAGCAGGTCGCAGACCCGCAGATCGCCCAGCGAAAGCTCCATCTCGCCGGCGTCGATCTGGGCCATGTCCAACACGTCGTCGATGGATCGGGCAAGCTGGCTGGCGGCGATGCGGATGGCGCCCGCGTGCTGGCGGCTGCGCTCGGGCAGGTCGCCCATCGTCTCCAGCAGTTCGGAATAGCCGACGATGGTCGTCAGCGGCGTGCGCAGCTCATACGAGACGCTGCCCACGAACTCGCGCTTCAGCGCCTGGCTTTCGGCCAGGGCCTGTTCGCGCTGCACCAGCGCCTGCTCCAGCCCGCGTCGGGCCGTCACGTCCGAGAAGGCGACCAAGGTCGCGCCGTCCGGCAGGGGGCGGGTCTGCCAGGCGGCGACGCGACCGTCCACGGTCCGGCCCTCGCCGGAGATGGCTACGCGGCTTTCGGGGTCGGGATCGGCGACGCGCGCCTTCAGCCCCAGCCACAGGGCGGGATCGGGCAGCACGGCCTTGCACAGTTCGGCTAGGGCGTCGAAGTCCGAGGCCGTCGCGATCTTGTCCGCCGACAGGTTCCAGAAGGTCTCGAACGCCTCATTATGCAGCCGCAGTCGGCCGTCCGAGCCGAACACCGCGACCGCGTCGTTCAACTTGTCCAGCGTCGCGCGCTGGACCTGGATCTGGGCGTTGAAGCGGCTGCGCAGCTTCAGCTCGTCGGTGATGTCCGAGAAGATCAGCAGAATGCCGCCCAGCGGGTGCGGCTGCCGCACGACGCGCAAAGTGCGCCCGTCCGGCAGGGACCAGCTGTCGTCCGGTGAGGCCTCCGACGCGCCATAGAACTCCAGCTCACGTGCCTTCCAGCCGGCGTAATCGACGACCTCGGGCAGGCTGCGACGCTGGCGCAGGCGATCCAGCAGCTCGGCATGGGTCGGACGTTCGTCCAGCCAGGCCGCGTCGATGTCGAACAGGGTCTGGAAGGCGGTGTTGTGGAAGGCCAGCCGCTTTTGCGGGCCGAAGATCGCCACGGCGTCGGCCAGGTGGTTCAGGGTCTCGTCATGGGCGTCGACGTGGCGGCGCAGGGTGTCGCGCGTCTCTTCCGCCTCGGTCACCTCGATGGCGAAGGCGGTGACGGCGCCGCCGCCCGCCGGCTCTGCGATGATGCGCCAGGCGCGCCGCGCGCCCCCACCGGTCGTCCAGCGGAAGCCCTCCTGGCGCACGCCCAGCCGCGCGGCCTCGGCGACCAGGGCGTCGGCGCCGCGGTCGAAGGACACGCCCTTTTCGACGGCGTCGTCGATGCTCTCGGCATTGGTCTCGTTCAGCCAGGCGCGGTTAGCCCAGGCCAGTTTGCCGGTCCCGTCCACGACCCAGGTCGGGGTCGGCGAGGCGTCGCCCAACAGGGCCAGGCCGCTTTCGGTCGCATCCGCCCCAGTCAGGGTGAAGCGCGAGGCGGGCGATAGCCGCAGCCAGGCCGAACCGCCCGCCACCCGGCCCTCGATCCGCCAGGGCTCCACATCGTCCAGTGCGACCAGACCTTCGAACGCCTGACCTTCGTGAACCAGGGCGTCGATCAGGGCGCCGTGGGTGATCCGGAGTTTGGTCAGGACGGCGGCGCCGGCCTCGGCGTCCTCACCCGCCAGCCGCGCGATCAGTTCGGCCGAACCGATCGGCAGACCGGCCGCCTGCCCGTCCGGCGTCAGGGCCAGGCTGACGTCGTCGAAGGCGCGCAGCATGGCGTCATGGCGGCTGAGATCGGCCAGGGCCTCGACCCGCTCGCGCTCGGCGGCGACGGCGGTCTCATGCAACCGCCCACGCAGCAGCAAGGCCCAGGCGCTGACGGCCATGGCCAGTCCGGCTGCGCCCGCTGTGGCGACATAGGCGATGTCGGCCTCGGCCATTCGTGTCCCTGGAGAAGAGTCTCAGCCCCGATTCGCTAACCATACTCCAAGCGCGCGAAAAAGCGGCAGTCTCGTGATCGCGTCATCGCGCCCCGTTGCGGCAGGGCGTCGGGGCGGCGATATCGCGGGGATGACCGACCCTATCGCCCCCTCTCTCGATGACTTCGCCCGCCTGGCGCAAGAGGCCTTCGACGCCCTGCCCGGACCGTTCAAACAGGCGGCGGGCGAGGTGGTCATCCGCATCGACGACTTCGCCGACGAAGCGACGCTGGCGGAGATGGAGATTCAGGACCCGTTCGAGCTGACGGGCCTGTACCATGGCGTGGACATCGGCCGGCGCGACAGCCTGGGCCCGGCGGCCGAGCCGTCGCGGGTCTTCCTCTATCGCCGCCCTATCCTGGACGAATGGTGCGAACGCGGCGACGTGGGGATCGGCGAACTGATCGCCCACGTCCTGATCCACGAGATCGGCCACCACCTGGGCCTGACCGACGACGACATCCACGCCATCGAGGACGACGCCGACTGAACCCGGCCTATTTGGTCGCCGGATAGGGCGTCGTCACCGCGCCGGAGATCATGCCGGGGATGGCCTCGCCCAGGCCCAACAGGATGAACTGGATCGCCAGGGCGCACAGGATCAGGCCCAGCACCTTGACGATGATCGCCATGCCGACCTCGCCCAGCAGGCGGCTAAGCGACCCGGTCAGGGCGAAACAGACGAAGGAGACGGCGCAGGCCGCCGCGATCGCGACCAGCGAGCCCATGGTCCCGGCGTAGCCCAGCTTGGCCGCCTCGCCCGCCTGGATGATGACCGCCGAAATAGCGCCGGGGCCGATCATCAACGGAATGGCGAAGGGCACGACCAGGCGCTGGAACCGCCTGCGGGCATAGCCGCGCACGTCCTTGGAATCGGCCAGCGCATCCTTGTCGGCGAACATGGCCAGGAAGTCGCCGCGCGCCATGTCCAGCCCCAGGAACAGCAGCAATATGCCGCCCGCGATGCGGAACGCCGCCAGCGAAATGCCGAAGAACTGCAACAGGCCCAGGCCCGTGAACAGGAAGAAGGCCAGGAAAACGGCGGCGAAGGCGCAGATCAGGGCCGAAACCGAAATCCGCTGACGCAGGGTCGCCCCGGCCGTCGCGGCGGCGAAGATCGGCAGATTGCCGATGGGGTCCAGCAGGGCGAACAGGGTCACGAACAGGTTGACACCCAAATCGACTGCGTTCATCGCCTGCCCTCGCCCTCAATCCATCACGCCGCCCTGCCGACGCGCCCTCGTGTCCGGCATAGCCGCTCAGCGCGAGTCCGTCGATGACCGATCCCCAAACCTCCTCCGATCGTGCGCCCGACGAGCGGATCATCTGCGCCCTGGACGTGCCGACCACGGCCGAGGCGGCTGCTTTGGCCGAGCGAATCGGCGACGCGATCAGCTTCTACAAGGTCGGGCTGCAACTGTTCGCGGTCGACGGCATGGCGCTGGCGCGTGAGTTGAAGGCGCAGGGGCGAAAAATCTTCCTGGACTGGAAACTGCACGACATCGGCGCGACCGTGGAGAAGGCGACGGCCAATCTGGCGGGCGCCGACTGCGACCTGCTGACGGTCCATGCGCGGCCCCAGGTCATGGCGGCGGCGGCGCGCGGCGCGGCGGGCTCGAATATGAAGGTGCTGGGGGTTACGGTCCTGACCAGCCTGACGGCCGAGGATTTGGCCGCCGACGACCACAACCTGTCTCCGGCCGATCTGGTCGAACGACGCGTGCGGCAGGCGCTGGAGGCCGGAATCGACGGCGTCGTCTCCAGCCCGCATGAGGCGGCGCGTGCTCGTTCGTTGGCGGTCGAGGCGGGCCGGCCCGACTTTCTGATCGTCACGCCCGGCGTGCGACCCGTCGGCGCCGCGCTGGACGACCAGGCGCGAGCGGCGACGCCCGAGGCGGCGCTTCAGGCCGGCGCGACACATCTGGTCATCGGTCGGCCGATCACGGCGTCGAGCGATCCACGCGCGGCGGCGCAACAGATCGCACAACAGATCGCCCTGATCTGAGACAGACCAGGGCGACCGTTTCGTCTTCGGTTGTTCTCGCGCGAGGCGATCAGCCGCGCTCGCCTGGCTCCTGGGCGTAGCCGTGACGCGGCGGAGCGTGGGGCGCGGGCGCTTCGGGCGGCGGCAGGTCCCCGTAGTAGCCCGACGGCGGCGGCGGGGGCGGGGGCGGGGGCGGCGGCGGCGGCGGGGCCGTGTTCACTTCCGGCGGCGCGACATAGACCTGGGCCGGGGCCACATTGACCGGCGCGGACTGCACATAGACCGGCGACTGATCGACATAGACCGGGCCGCCGACCTCGACCTGGGCGGGCGCGACATTGACCTGGGCCGGGGCGACCTGGATGTGTTGCGGACCAATGTTGACGGGCGCCGACTGCACATAGACCGGGGCCTGATCGACGTAGACGGGCGGGCCGACATCGACCTGGGCCGGGGCCAGGTTCACCTGCGACGGAGCCACTTGGACGCGCTGCGGCCCGATGTTCACCGGCGGCGCCTGCACATAGATGGGCGGCTGTTCGATATAGGTGGGCGGTCCCATCTCGATCTGGGGCGGGGCAATGCTGACCTGCGAAGGCGCGACATAGATGCGCTGCGGCGCGATCTGGACGGGCGGCGCCTGGACATAGACCGGCGGCTGATCGACGTAGCTCTGCTCGTAACGCTGCTCATAGCGGTGTTCGTAGCGAACCGGCGGGCGCACGGGCGGACGGCAGTTGCAGTCGACCGGACGGCTCGGATACGGACGCCAGCCGATGTAGTCACGGCCGAACCCATAGACCGGATAACCGACCGGAGCGCTGACCGGAGGACGACCGACCAGGACCGAGGTCGCGCTGACGCCGCCGACATAGCCGCCGCCGTAATAGCCGTCCGAATATCCGCCGCTTCCGACATAGGTCGTGCCGCCGCCGACATAGCCGCGCTGGAAGCTGGACGAACTGGAATAGGACCGGGCGCTGCTCGCCGAATAGCTGGAGGCGCTCGCATAGGCGTTGGCATTGGCATTGGCGTAGGCGCCGCCGTTCACGTTCACATTGACGTTGTGGTTGGCGTTGTAGTTGCCGCCGCCGTAGTGACCGCCGCCGCCGCCGCATCCCCCGCCGCAGCTGCCGCCGGGATGGCCGCCGCCATAACCCCCGTGACCGGGACCACCGGCCAGAGCGGGCGCTGCGGAGAGCAGCAGAGCCGCCGACGCGGCGGTAAGTATCGACTGTATCGTCACGGGACAGACTCCTCTGAGTTGTCCCGACACTGGCAAGTCCGGCGCCTGTTTCTTAAGGCGTGGTTAACCTTTACACCCGGCGCGGCAGGCGCGGCGGGTTAGAAATCGACCGCCAGACCCTTCTTCTCCCAGTCGCCGAAACGGGTCGGTTCGGGACCGGTCGGACCGCCGTATTCCGTGTCCGCCTGAACGGTCGTTTCCGCCGCGCGACGATCCGCCGCTTCCTGAAGCGCGCGGCGCGCGGCCTCGCTGAGCGGCCGTTCAGGCGTGGCGTGGGGCACGTCGGCATTGAAAACCGGCGCCGCAACCGGCGTTTCTTCAGCGTCATTCGCCGTGAGGGTGGGATGTTCGGTCACAGGGCGGCTCCCTTGAGGCTTGATGCGCCTTCTCTCAAATAGAGGTTCAAGCCCGTGACGCCAGACGGATCGGGAATGGAACCACGATGAACCATCTGAAGACCTTCATTCTGTTGGCGGCGATGACGGCCCTGTTCGCAGGGGTCGGCTATCTGATCGGTCGCGGCCCCGGCATGGCGATCGCCTTGCTGTTCGCGGGCGGGATGAATCTGTTCAGCTACTGGAACGCCGACAAGATCGTGCTGAAGATGTATCGGGCCCAGCCGGTCGACGAGCAGCACCCCAACGCCGTGGTCCGCAACTATGTCGCCGACGTGCGCCAGATGGCCCGCCACGCGGGCCTGCCCCAGCCGCAGGTCGCCATCATCCCCAATGATCAGCCCAACGCCTTCGCCACGGGCCGAAACCCCGAGAACGCCGCCGTCTGCGCCACCACCGGCCTGCTGGACATGCTGACGCGCGAGGAGGTGCGCGGGGTGATGGCGCACGAGTTGGCCCATGTGAAGAACCGAGACACCCTGATCATGACGGTGACGGCGACCATCGCCGGCGCCATCGCCGCGCTCGCCAACTTCGCCCTGTTCTTTGGCGGCAACGACCGCGAGCGGCCGGGCGGCATCATTGGCACAATCGCCCTGATGCTGCTGGCGCCCATGGCCGCCGGGCTGGTGCAGATGGCCATCAGCCGGGGCCGCGAATATGAGGCCGACCGCGTCGGCGCCGAAATCGCCGGCGATCCCCAGGCCTTGGCTTCGGCCCTGCAGAAGATCGACGCCTACGCCCGGCGGATCACCAATCAGACGGCCGAGCGCAATCCAGCCTCGGGTCAGATGTTCATCATCAATCCGCTGGCGGGCCGTGGCGCGGACAATCTGTTCTCGACCCATCCGGCGACGGGAAACCGCGTCCGGGCCTTGATGGAGCTGGGCGCGAAGATGGGCATGCAGCCGCGCCCCCGCACGCCGGACCTGACCCAGCCGCGCCCGGCCGCCGGTTTCACGACCACCGGCGTCCCGACTACCCCGACGGAGCCGCGCGGCCCCTGGGGGTGAACATGCGGATGAACATGGGGCTGATCGTCGCGGCCTGGACGCCGTTTGCGGTTTGCACTCCGCGACCGGATCACATCAGATGCGCCCCTGTTCAGCCATCGGGCTTTCTTGGGGAAATCCATGTCGCGTCTGCTCGCCTTCGTCTCCGCCGCCGCTCTTCTCGCCACGCCGGTCGCCGCCCAGTCGGTGGACCGCGTCGTCGTCAACGGCATCATCGACCAGGGGCTGAACCACAGCCAGGTGATGCAGACCGCCGCCTATCTGACCGACCGGATCGGCGGGCGGATGACCAACTCGCCCCAGATGCGCGAGGCCGAACGCTGGGCGCAACAGCAGTTCCGCGACTACGGCCTGTCCGACGTGCGCGCCGAAGGGTTCGAGTTCGGCCGGGGCTGGTCCATCGTCCGCTCCAGCGCCCGCATGACCGCGCCGCGCCCGCTGGATCTGCGCGCCATCCCGGTGGCCTGGACGCCCTCGACCAATGGCGTGATCAGCGGCGGCGTGATCGTGGCCCCGATCTCCAAGGTCGAGGATTTCGACAAGTGGCGCGGAAAGCTGGCGGGCAAGATCGTCATGCTGTCCCAGCCGGGCACGGGGTCGGAGCCGACCGAGCCCGCCTTCCGCCGCTGGACCAGCGCCGAACTGGCCGAGCGCAACACCTATAGCCAGCCCCAGCATTCGCCGGCCGCCATCGAACGCTCGCTGAAGACCGTCAACTTCGCCAATCAGCTGGACGCCTTCCTGGCCGAACAGGGCGCCCTGGCCTGGGTGCGGATTTCCCAGCGTGACGGCGGCCTGCTGCACGGCACGGGCTACACCTATCAGGTCGGCGCCACGCCCAAGCTGGCGGGGATGGAGCTGGCGGCCGAGGACTATCGCCGTCTGGCGCGCCTCGCACTGACCGACGCGCCGCCGACGCTGGAGCTGATGAGCGAGGTCCGCTTCCACGACGAGGACGTCAACGCCTACAACATCCTGGCCGACATCCCCGGCACGGCGCGCGGAACCGAATACGTGATGGCCGGCGCCCATCTGGACAGCTGGGTCGCCTCGGACGGGGCTGTCGACAACGCCGCCGGCAGCGCGGTGGTCATGGAGGCCGCCCGCATCCTGAAGGCGCTCAACGTCAAGCCCAAACGCACCATCCGTTTCGCCCTGTGGAACGGCGAGGAGCAAGGCATCCTGGGCTCTCTCGCCTATGTCGACCGTCATCTGGCGACGCGCGCGCCGTCGAACGATCCGGCGCTGGCGGGCCTACCGGACAACCGCACCTGGCGCAGCCGCTGGCCGATCGAGCCGCGCGCCGGCTATCGCGATCTGGTCGCCTATTTCAATCTGGACAACGGCTCGGGCAAGATCCGCGGCATCAACGCCGAGGGCAATGTCGCCGCCGCCCCGATCTTCCAGGAATGGCTGGCGCCCTTCGCCAGCATGGGTGCGACGACGGTCTCGCTGCGAAATTCGGGCGGCACCGACCACGTCTATATGCAGACCGTCGGCGTGCCGGGATATCAGTTCATCCAGGATCCGCTCGACTATTCCAGCCGCCTGCACCACACCAGCATCGACAGCTATGACCACCTGAAGGCCGAGGACCTGCGTCAGGCGGCCGTCATTCTGGCCAGTTTCCTGCTGAACGCCGCCAACCGCGACGAGCCCCTGCCGCGCATGCCGCTGCCCACCCAGCCGACGCCGAGCGATCCGTTCGAATATCCTGCGGACTGAAAATGACGACCCTCTCCCGTTGGGAGAGGGCTTGAGCACACGGCGGCGCAGCCGTCGTCCTTGTGCGAAAGGGTGAGGGTCGGCTGGTGCGATTTGGCCCATTATCCGACCCTCATCCGGCCGGGCTCCGCCCGGCCACCTTCTCCCACCGGGAGAAGGGCTTAGAAAATCACGCGCGCTCGACGCACATGGCCACGCCCATGCCGCCGCCGATGCACAGGGTCGCCAGACCCTTCTTCGCGCCCGAGCGCTTCATCTCGAACAGAAGCGTCGTCAGGATGCGCGCGCCCGAGGCGCCGATGGGGTGCCCGATGGCGATGGCGCCGCCGTTGACGTTGACCTTGGCCGGGTCGAGACCCAGCTCCTTGACCACGCACAGGCTCTGGGCGGCGAAGGCCTCGTTGGACTCGACCAGATCCAGATCGGAAACGTCCCAGCCCGCCCTCTCCAGCGCCTTCTTCGACGCCGGGATCGGGCCGGTCCCCATGATCGACGGATCGACGCCGGCGGTGGCGTAGGAGGCGATGCGGGCCAGCGGCTCCAGCCCGCGCGCCTTGGCCTCGTCGGCGCTCATCAGCACCAGGGCGGCGGCGCCGTCGTTCAGCCCGGACGCATTGGCGGCGGTGACGCTGCCGTCCTTGGTGAAGGCCGGTTTGAGCTTCTGCATCAGCTCCAGCGTCGCGCCGTGGCGGATGTATTCGTCCTTGTCGACCGTCACATCGCCCTTCTTGCCGGGGATAACGACCGGCGTGATCTCCTCATCGAACTTGCCGGCGTTCTGGGCCGCCTCGGCCTTGTGCTGGCTGGCCAGCCCGAATTCGTCCTGCGCCTCGCGGCTGATCGACCATTTTTCAGCGATGTTCTCGGCCGTCTGACCCATATGATAGCCGTTGAAGGCGTCCCACAGGCCGTCCTTGACCATGGTGTCGACCAGGGCGACGTCGCCCATCTTGTGTCCGTTGCGAAGCTGTTGGGCGTGCGGCGCCTGGCTCATGCTCTCCTGACCGCCGGCGACGACGATCTTGGCGTCGCCCAAAGCGATCTGCTGGGCGGCGATGGCGACGGCGCGAAGGCCCGATCCGCAGATCTGGTTCAGACTCCAGGCGGCCGCTTCCTTTCGAACGCCCGCGCCGACGGCGGCTTGGCGCGCAGGGCCCTGACCCGCGGCGGCCTGCAGCACATGACCCAGGATGACCTCATCGACCTCGTCGCCGGAGACGCCGGCCCGCTCCAGCGCCGCCTTGATTGCGATCTCGCCCAGCTTGGACGCCGGAAGCGACGACAGGGCGCCCAGGAAGGAGCCGACGGGGGTGCGCGCGGCGGAAACGATGACGACGTCGGTCATGGGATTTCACTCTTTGGAGAATAACTCGGCGTGACCGTTTTGCCGCATTGCAGCGCGTTCGTCACCTGCGACGACATGGACAGGGCGCGATTCAGCCAATCGTCACCCTGTCGGCGCATTGTCGGGGAACGATAGAGGCGATCGACGGATTGGAAGGTCCATGCTGCGCACGCTGAAACGTCTTGTCACCCACGTCTGCACGCCGGATGAGCTGGACATGATCGAGCACTATCCAACGCGCGCGGAAAAGCTGGCGGATCTGTGGGTCCACGTCGTCGGCCTGATGCTGGCGGCGGTCGGCGGCATCATCCTGGCGGGTCTGGCCGGGGTCTATGCGGGGATCGGCGGCGTGATGGCCACCGCCATCTACGCCCTGTGCCTCGTCGGCATGCTGACGGCCTCGACCATCTACAACTGGACCAATCCCTGCGCCGCGCGACCGGTGTTGCGGCGACTGGACGAGGCGGCGATCTTTTTGATGATCGCCGGCAGCTACACCCCCTTCACCACTCAGCGGTTTGAAGGTCTGTGGGCCATCGGTTTCACCACCCTGATCTGGACCCTGGCCTTCCTCGGCGCCGGGGTGAAGCTGTTCGCGCCGCGCATCTCGGACAAGTTCTGGAGCGGCGTCTACGTCGTCTTCGGCTGGCTGGCGGTTGCGGCCCTGAAGCCGATGGTCGAGACGGTGCATCCGATCGCCCTGGCCCTGCTGGTCATCGGTGGCCTGATCTACACCGCCGGCGTCTTCGTCTTCATCAGCCCGCGCGTGAAGTTCCGCCGCGCCATCTGGCACGGGTTCGTCGTCACCGGGGCGACCGTGCATTGGACCGCCGTGTTGGTCGGCGTCGTGCTGGCCCCGGCCATGAGCCACTGATCAACCGTCCGTTCCCCGCGGTTTTCTCCCCCTCTGGCGCATCGCGTCGCAACGGAGGATAGTGACGCGTTGCAACATCGCGAGAACAAGCGTGGCTGACGAAAAGACCAAGGGTGGAAAGACCGGCGACAGTGCTCAGGTCGTCATCAAGAAGTATGCGAACCGCAGGCTCTACAACACGCGGACCAGCGCCTATGTGACGCTGGAAGACCTGGCCACCATGGTGCGCGAGGGCACGGAGTTCGTCGTCTATGACGCCAAGACCAACGACGACCTGACCCGCCAGATCCTGACCCAGATCATCTTCGAGGAAGAGAGCCGGGGCGAGGCCTTGCTGCCGGTTCAGTTCCTGCGCCAGCTGATCGGCTTCTACGGCGGTCAGATGCAAGGCGTCCTGCCCTCCTATCTGGAGATGTCGTTAGCCAACTTCGGTCGCCAGCAGGAACAGTTCGCCAGCCAGATGGGACGCGCCTTCGGCACCGGCGCGGGCGCGACCCTGATGGAGGACGCCGCGCGGGCCAATATGGCGATGTTCGAGCGCGCCATGCAGATGTTCCCGGCCTTCACCTATCCCCGCGCCGAACCGACGCCCGCCGCGTCCGATGACAAGGCCGAGCCGCCGCCGCCGCCCGAGGCGCCTGACGCCCTAGACGAGATGCGTCGCCAGATGGACGAGATGCGCCGTCAGATCGAAAAGCTGGCGGGCGGCAAGAGCAAATGACCGACCGGATCCAGGCCGTCGGCGGACCGGACCGGGTGGATCGCCGCGAAGGCGAACGCCGCGAGCGCGAGCGGCGCGCCCGATCCGCCTCGCGCGCCCTGGTCCCCGTCGATCCGCCTGAGATCCTCGAACCCCAACCGGCCCCGGCAAGAGCTGCCGTCCTGCCGACGCCCGAGCCCGGCGCCGCCGCCTTCGTCGCCCAGCAGATGGGCCAGAGCGGGCAGAAACGCGGCCTGCGCGGAGGCCCGCCGGTGCTGGATGCAGCCCGCTCTGCGTACCTTGGAGCCGAATATTCGGGCGCGGCCGAGCGTCGTCCGAAAACGGGCAAGACCGCCAAGACCGACATCTGAGCTGACGCCGCTCGGGCGGCACGGGGTTTGCTGGGGAGCAAGGCAGAACGCTCTCAGCCGGACCCGCCCATGCCCGCCGTCTTCGCCCTTTTCGCCAAAGCCTTCGACGTCGCCGTCGTCGCCCTGATCTTCACGGCGTTTTCGTAAGCGCTACCGCGCTTCGCGCTGCTTGAGCGCATGTTTCTTATGGGCCTATCGCGCTTTGCGTGACTTGAGGCCGTTGTCGGGGAGAGCCGTTGGGCTCAAGCCCCGCCGAAATCGAAATCCTTGCGCGACGCGATGATGGTCACGATGAACCCGGCCAGCACGTCCAGCAGGATCATGATCACGATTAAGAAGAAGGTCGAGGTCGCAAAGCCCGGCAGCAGCAGAAACTCCACCAGCACGCCTATGAACAGGATCATCGACAGGGCGTGATTGATGATGGCGATCCGCTGGCTGGAGGTGGACTTCACCAGCTCGAAGAACAGCAGGATCAGGCCGAGAAACAGGATCAGGTCGCCGGATCCGATCGTCCATTGCGCGCCCGAGGTCATGGTGACGGAAAACAGCGGATCGCGCAGCAGCACGTCCGCCTGCACCATCCCCGCCTCGCTCGGCGCGCCGAACAGCACCACGATATTGTAGAGCACCACCGGGATCAGCAGCAGCGGAATGGCGAGCAGCATGGACGGTCCTCTTCGCAGCCGGTCCAACGGCTACGCCTGTTCACTCTGATTTAGCGCCGTTTGCGAAACGCCGCCACAAAGGTTCAAGCCCTGGAAAATCCACCTGCCCGGCTGAGCGCAGACGGCGCCGGCCGGCCGATGGCCTCGCCGATCCAGCGCGCCGTCGCGATCAGGGCGTCCAGGTCATAGCCGGTCTCGAACCCGCCCCGCACCAGCATATAGACCAGATCCTCGGTGGCGATGTTTCCCGTGGCGCCCGGCGCGAACGGGCAGCCGCCGATCCCCCCGACCGAGGCGTCCAGGACGTCAATCCCGGCCTCGACGCCGGCATAGGCGTTGGCCAGGCCGGTGTTGCGGGTGTCGTGGAAGTGCAGGCGCAGGGTCGCATCCGGCGCCGCCGCCCTGGCCGCCTCGACCTTTTTCGTCACCGCCCAGGGATCGCCCGCGCCGATGGTGTCGGCCAGACCGATCTCGCCCACGCCCATCTCGGCGATGGCGCCGACCATGTCTGCGACCTGATCGACCGACACCTCGCCGTCGAACGGACAGCCCCAGACGCAGGAGATCATGGCCGACAGCGACGGCGCGCCCTCGCTGGCCTCGGCGTTGTGGCGGCGGGCGACGATCTCGCCCAGCATGGCCAGTTGATCCTTCACCGCCAGGCCCTGGTTCTTCAGGCCGAAGCCGTCGGTGGCGGCGACCGAGACATTGACCTCGTCCACCCCGGTCGCCAGCGCCCGGTCATAGCCCTTGCCGTTCAACACAAGGCCAATGCGGCTGCGCCCCGCCTCGTGCGGCAGGGCGGCCATGACCTCCTCGGCACCCGCCATCTGCGGCACATATTTAGGATGGACGAAGGAGACGGCCTCGATCCGTTTCGCCCCCGCCTGCTCCAGACGTCGCACCAGATCGGCGCGGACGGCGGGCTCAAGCACCGCCTTTTCGTTCTGCAGGCCATCGCGCGGCCCGACTTCGACGATCTGGATGAAGCGGCCCATCACTCGGCTCCCGCTGCGGCGTTCCCGTTCCCGTTCCCGTTACCATTCCCGTTTCTGGGCGGCGGCGCATAGACGGTCAGGCTGACCGGATCGCCTGCCGAATAGTTGTAGCCGTTGACCGTCCCGACCGCGCGACCGGACACGCCCAGACGCGCCGCAGCCGCACGGAAGGCGTCGGCGTCGCGTCCTTCGACGATGGCGGGCCGCCCCTCGGCCAGGGCCTCGGCCGCGCCTTGGGCGTCGGTCAGGTCGGTGTCGCGTCCGGTCAGGAAGACGAAGCTGGGTTCATGGAAGCCGGTGATCGCCACGGGCCCCGGCGTGCGCCCCTGACGCGGGTGCAGGTCCGCCGCCTCCAGCGCCTTTTCCAGCTGAGGCGCGATGGCCAGGGGCCGCAGTTGGCGGATGGTGCCCGACAGAGCCGCGTGCGCCACGATCCCGAAGGCCAGCGAGGCGACCAGCGCTGCGACCGGCGCGCGGTTCAGCAGCAGGAAGCCCCCCATCGCCCCTGCCGCCAGCGCCATGACCACCGTCAGCGCCGCCCAGGTCTGGGCCGTCGAGGTGCCATAGACCGTCAGCCCATAGACGGTGATGCCGATGATCAGCAGAGCCGCGAACGCGCCCAGCACCGCGCCGGTGATGCGCGAGACCTTGCCGATGGGTTGGGCCAGGGCCGCGGCCGCCAACAGGGCCAGCGCTCCGAAGGTCGGCAGGGTGTAGTGCCACAGCTTGGTCGGCGCCAGTTCGAACATCAGCCAGCCTGGGACCAGCCAGCAGACCAGGAACCGGATCGCCGGCTCGGCGCGCCGGCTCCAGCCCGTCGATACGGCGGCGGGCAAGAGCAGGGTCGAAGGGAAGAACAGCAGGGGCGCCAGCAGCAGATACATGCCGGGGAAGCCCGAATGGCTTTCATGCGCGCCCGCGATCTTGGGCGCCAGGTCCCCGCCGATGGCCTCGCGCCAGAAACCGCCGTCGGTGGCGATGGTGATGGCGATGGCCCACGGTCCGACCATCAGGGCGACCAGCGGCAGGCCCCACCCCCAACCGAGGCGATACAGCCATCTGATGTTCCGATCCCAGATGGACAGGGCGATGATCGCCAGGGCCACGACCAAGAACCCGATCGGTCCCTTGATCAGGATCGACAGACCGATCCCGATCCAGAACAGCAGCTTGTGCGGCCGGATCGGTCGTTCGCCCGCCTTCGTCGCCATATAGATGCGCGCCAACGCCGCCATGGCCAGGGTCGTCGCGCCGCACAGCATGGCGTCGGTCTTGGCGATCCCCGCCTCGGTCGACAGCAGGAAGGTCGCCCCCATGATGGCCCCGCCAAAGAAGCCGACCCGCCCGCCCAGCATGGCCGAGCCGGCCCAGGCCACGGCCCAGGCCGCCAGCATGGCGCCCAGCAGGGAGGGGATGCGATAGGGCGCGATTTCGCGGTCCTCGACATCCGAGGTCAGACCCACGGCGAGCGCCTGCATCCAGTAGATGCCGACCGGCTTCTTCCAACGCGGCTCGTCCTGATAGCGGATGTCGACATAGTCGCCGCTTTCCAGCATCTGGGACGTCGCCTGGGCGAACCGGCTCTCGTCGCGATCCAGCGGCGGCAGCAGCAGCAGGCCCGGCAGGCCGGCGATCAGCGTCAGCAGGGCCGCGAGAACCGGCCCGCGCCAGCCGGCGATGCGGCCATCCAGATCGAAAGTCTTCATTCCAGACTCCTTACACGGCGACCACGCCTGCGTCAGCCGTCTCCCCTAAGCTCTCGTTATCCTCTATGGAGCGCCGATGACCGTCGAAACGCCCGAAATCTCCGTCGTCGTTCCCGTCCATGACGAGGCGGGCGCCGCCGTGCCCCTGGCGCGCGAGATCGCCGCCGCCTTCGCCGGCCGTTCGTACGAGATGATCTTCGTGGACGATGCGTCCAGGGACGCGACCCTGGCCGAGTTGAAGGCGGCCATGGCCGAACTGCCAGCGCTCCGCGTGCTGGCCCACGGCGCTAACGCGGGCCAGAGCCGGGCGGTTCGAACCGGCGTCCTGGCTGCGCGCGCGCCGGTCGTGGTGACGATGGACGGCGACGGCCAGAACCCGCCGGCCGATGCGCCCCGCCTAGTCGATGCGCTTCTGTCCGCCCCCGGCGACGTGGGCCTGGTCGGCGGCCGTCGCGCCAAACGTCAGGACACCGAGGCCAAACGCCAGGCCTCCATCTGGGCCAACCGCATCCGCCGCAAACTGTTGGGCGACGACGCCGACGACACCGGCTGTGGACTGAAGGCCTTCCGCCGCGACGTCTTCCTGCGCCTGCCCTACTTCGATCACATCCACCGCTACCTGCCGGCGCTGATGATCCGCGAGGGGTTCAAGAACCAGTATCTCGACGTGGACCACCGCCACCGCGAGGTCGGCCGCTCGAAATACACCAACTGGGGCCGACTGCGGGCGTCGGTCTCGGACCTCTTGGGCGTCATGTGGCTGAAGACGCGGTCCCGCAAGCCAGGCGCGATTTCGGAGTTCTGAGACGGCCCACACCCTCCCTGCTTGGCAGAGAGGATAGGCAAACAAAAAGGGCGGGACCTTGCGGCCCCGCCCTTCTGCATTTCAGCGTCGGTCAGCTTGGACTTAGAAGTCCATGCCGCCCATGCCGCCCATGCCGCCCATGTCGGGGGCCGAGGCGCCGCCCGACTTCTTGGGCGCGTCGGCGACGGCGGCTTCCGTCGTGATCAGGATGCCGGCCACCGAAGCGGCGTCTTGCAGGGCCGTGCGGACGACCTTGGCCGGGTCGATGACGCCCATCTGCACCAGGTCGCCGTACTCTTCGGTCTGGGCGTTGAAGCCGAACGAAGCGTCGCCGTTTTCCAGCACCTTGCCGACCACGATCGAGCCTTCGACGCCGGAGTTTTCGGCGATCTGACGGATCGGAGCCTGCAGGGCGCGACGGATGATCGCGATGCCGGCGTTCTGGTCGGCGTTGTCGCCCTTGACGTCGGCCAGGATCTTGGAGGCCTTCAGCAGAGCAATGCCGCCGCCCGGAACGATGCCTTCGTCAGCCGCGGCGCGCGTGGCGTTCAGGGCGTCGTCGACGCGGTCCTTCTTTTCCTTCACTTCGACTTCGGTCGAACCGCCGACGCGGAGAACCGCGACGCCGCCGGCCAGCTTGGCCAGACGTTCCTGCAGTTTTTCCTTGTCGTAGTCGGAGGTGGTGTCTTCGATCTGGCGCTTGATCTGGGCCACGCGGGCTTCGATCTCGTCCTTGCCGCCGACGCCTTCGACGATGGTGGTGTCGTCCTTGGTGATGGTGACCTTTTTGGCCTTGCCGAGCATGTCGATGGTGACGCTCTCAAGCTTGATGCCCAGGTCTTCCGAGATGACCTGGCCGCCCGTCAGGATGGCGATGTCTTCCAGCATGGCCTTGCGGCGATCGCCGAAGCCCGGAGCCTTGACGGCGGCGACGCGCAGGCCGCCACGCAGCTTGTTGACGACCAGGGTCGCCAGGGCTTCGCCTTCGATGTCCTCGGCGATGATCAGCAGCGGACGGCCCGACTGCACCACGGCTTCCAGGATCGGCAGCATGGCTTGCAGCGAGGTCAGCTTCTTCTCGAACAGCAGGATGAGCGGCTCTTCGAGTTGGGCCTCCATCTTGTCGGCGTTGGTGATGAAGTAAGGCGACAGGTAGCCGCGGTCGAACTGCATGCCTTCGACGACGTCAACGGTGGTGTCGGCGGTCTTGGCTTCCTCGACGGTGATGACGCCTTCGTTGCCGACCTTGGCCATCGCCTGAGCGATCAGCTCACCGATTTCCGAGTCGCCGTTGGCCGAGATGGTGCCGACCTGGGCGATTTCCGAGTTGTTCGAAACGGGCTTGGAGTTCGACTTGATCTCTTCCAGCACCAGGCCGACGGCCTTGTCGATGCCGCGCTTCAGATCCATCGGGTTCATGCCGGCGGCGACGGCCTTCAGGCCCTCTTGCACGATGGCTTGAGCCAGAACGGTTGCGGTGGTGGTGCCGTCACCCGCCTTGTCGTTCGTTTTCGAAGCGACTTCGCGGATCATCTGGGCGCCCATGTTCTCGAAGGCGTCTTCCAGCTCGATCTCTTTGGCGACCGACACGCCGTCCTTGGTCGAGCGCGGAGCGCCGAACGACTTCTGGATCACGACGTTGCGGCCCTTAGGCCCCAGCGTCACCTTGACGGCGTTGGCGAGCACGTTGACGCCGCGCAGCATCTTGTCGCGCGCGTCGGTGTTGAAGTGTACGATTTTAGCGGCCATGCGGGCAGCTCCTATCTATATGGGTTGATTGAAGAACGTCGGACGTCGGGTGCTTAGGACAGCACGCCCAGGACGTCGGATTCCTTCATGATGATCAGGTCTTCGCCGTCGATCTTCACTTCCGTGCCGGACCATTTGCCGAACAGGATGCGGTCGCCGGCCTTCAGCTCCAGAGCATTGACCTTGCCGGTGTCGTCGCGGGCGCCAGGGCCGACGGAGACGACTTCGCCTTCCTGCGGCTTTTCCTTGGCGGTGTCGGGGATGATGATCCCACCCTTGGTCTTGGATTCTTCTTCAACGCGCTTGACCAGCACGCGGTCGCCGAGCGGACGGAACGCCATCGGACTTCTCCCTGTAAAACCCCCGGATCGGGGCGTTTTTGAAACGGTGTGCGGCGCTCTCGCGATCGCCGTTTTGGCAGCCGACCAGCGAGAGTGCTAACGCGAGCGGGAGTTAGGCAGATGGGGGGTCATCGTCAAGCGGCGGCGATGGATCGCCGCGCGAATTCTCTGTGACAAATGAACCGAAAATGAATGCCGGCCTCCGGGGTCGTTCAAACTGGGAGCGATAGAAAGGCCTCAACGCTGGATGCCTTCCCGCCCCGGAAACGCAGATCGGCAAGCAAACAAGGAGACCAAAATGTCCAAGCTGCTGAAGATCACTGCGGTCGCCGCCGCCCCCGTCGTGGCCCTGAGCCTGATGGCCGCTCCGGCTTCCGCCCAATCGCGCGATCGCGACAACACCGGTCGCAACGCACTGATCGGCGCTGCGGTGGGCGGTCTGGCCGGCGCCATCTATGGCAACGGCGATGGCAGCTACATCGCGGGCGGCGCCCTGGCCGGCGCGGCGCTGGGCGCAGTGGCCTCCAACCGCGGCTCGGGCTGCGAATACTACCGCGGCGGCCAGTGCTACCGTAACCAAGGCCATTGGGAGCGCGAGCACGGCATCGATCGCAGCCGCTCGGGCTACGACTACCGCTACGACGGCCGCCGTTACGACTCGCGCTATGACCGCCGCGACTATCGCAATGATCGCGACTACCGCTACGACCGCCGCTGGTAAGCGTTTGACAGTCTAGATGACTGGAAGGGCCCGTCCGGCAAGGACGGGCCCTTTTCGCGTCAGCCCATCACGCGGCGCATCAGGGCCGCCGTGGACGGATCCAGGTCCGCCGAGGGGCCGCCCGCGTCCACGTCCTTCAGGATCGCCTTGGCCAGGACCTTGCCCAGTTCGACGCCCCATTGGTCGAAACTGTTGATGTCCCAGATCACGCCCTCGACGAAGGTCTTGTGCTCATACAGGGCCAGCAGCGCCCCCAGGGTTTCGGGCGTCAGCCGCTCCATGACAATGGCGGTCGACGGACGGTTGCCGGTGAAGGTGCGGTGGGACGCCAGGCGCGTCGCCTCTTCCTCCGACAATCCTTGCGCCAACCCTTCGGCCTTGGCGGCCTCTGTCGTCTTGCCCAGCATCAGGGCCTGGCCCTGAGCCAGGGCGTTGGACCACAAAGGCGCTTCTGGGGGCGCCTCCGGCGCGTCACCATGAGTCTTGGCTACGATCACGAACTCGGCCGGGACGGTCTGCGGCCCCTGATGGATCTGTTGGAAGAAGGCGTGCTGACCGGTGGTGCCGGGCTCGCCGAAGACGACGGGGCAGGTCTGGCGCGTCACCGGCGTGCCGTCGCGATGCACCCGCTTGCCGTTCGACTCCATCTCCAGCTGCTGCAGGAAGGACGGCAGGCGACGCAGGGCGTGGGCGTAGGGCGCCACCGTACGCGCCGGCCGGTTCAGGCCATCGACGTTGAACACCTGGGCCAGGGCCAGCAGAACCGGGGCGTTCCGCTCCAGCGGGGCCGACACGAAATGGTCGTCCATCGCGGCGGCGCCCGCCAGCATCCCTTCGAACACGTCCCAGCCCAGGGCGATGCCGCACGACAGGCTGACCGCCGACCACAGGGAATAGCGCCCGCCGACCCAGTCCCGGAAAGCGAACGTCCGGCCGCAGCCAAAGGCCGCCGCCTTGTCCGGCGCCGCCGTCACCCCGATGAAGTGTTTGGTCATCCCCTCGGCCGGCAGCGACGCAGCCAGCCAAGCCTTGGCCGCCTCTGCATTGGCCAGGGTTTCCTGGGTGGTGAAGGTCTTGGACACGACCACGACCAGGGTGGTTTCGGGATCGAGGCCGGTCAACGCCTCGGCCATGTCGCGCGGGTCGATATTGGCGACGAAGCGCAGATCGATGGCCGGATCGAGTGGGCGCAGGGCGTCCCAGACCACGCGCGGCCCCAGGTCCGACCCGCCGATGCCGACATGGACGATCGCCTCGAACTTGCGCCCCGTCGCGCCCGCCTCGGCGCCCGACCGCACGGCGTCGGCATAGGCCTTCATGTCCGCCCGCACGGCGTCCACCTCAGCCGAGACCGGCTCACCCAGGGCCTTGAAGTCGGCGCCCGACGCGGCGCGCAGGGCCGGGTGCAGCACCGCCCGCCCTTCGGTCAGATTGACGGCCTCGCCGGCGAAAAGGGCCGCGCGACGTCCCTCCACGTCGCTGGCGCGCGCCAGATTCAGACAGGCGTCGAAGGCGGCCTTGGTCCAGCTCTGTTTCGACAAGTCCAGATAGAGCCCCGCAGCCTCGACCGACATCCGCGCCAGCCGGTCAGGATCGGCGGCGAACTGATCCACGATCCGCACGGAGGCGGCCTCGGCGGCGGCTTGGTCGAAGGCGGTCCAGGCGGCGTCGCGGGTCATCGTCGTCTCCATCGGGAATGACAGGGTAAACACTCGTTTACGGCTGGGGCGTATTCAGGTTCAACGTCCCAGCGGACGCTGAAACAGGAAGTCACCTCCATGTCCTGCGGCCTTGCTCTCACGATCGCCCTGGCGATGTCCAATCCCTCGGTGGCCCTGGCCGCCGAACAGCCGGCCGCCGCGCCCGGCGCGCCGATCTCGGTGGCGGGCGAGCCGCTGTTCGCTGACATCATCTCACGCTCGGCCAGCCTGAAGGCTGTCGTCGATGGCTGGGCCGCCGCCAAGGCCGCCGACGACGCCGCCTTCTTCACCAGCCAGGCCTTCACCGGCTTCAAAGCCCAGGCGGAACAGTTGGCCGCCTTGGACATGCAGGGTCACCTGATCCTGAAGGAACGCGGCACCGACGGCGACCTGAAATGCATCCTGCGCGGCATTTCCGAGGACATGCCCAAGAAGGTTCAGGCCGTTCAGGCCGCCGCCAACCCGGCCGAGCGCGCCACAGCCCTGTCGGAACTGTCCTATCTGCTGAACGACAACGTCGAAGTCATCACCGCCCCGCCCAAGCCGGAAGTCTGACGCCTTCTAGAGAGCGGCCAGCGCCTCCAGCACGCCCTTGCCGTAGCGATCCAGCTTCGACTGACCGACGCCGGAAATGGCGCCCAGACTGTTCAGGTCGCCCGGCTCGGCGTGGGCGATCTCCAGCAGCGTCCGGTCCTGGAAGATGACATAGGGCGGGACGTGCTGTTCCGAGGCGCGGTCGCGGCGCCAGGCGCGCAAGGCCTCGAACCGGGCGCGGACGTCCGCGTCCATCGTCTCCAGCGCCGCATTGCGCCCTTCGCCCGATCGGTCACGACGGCGCGGGGCCGTATCGGCCCTCAGAGGCGCGCGACGCACCTCGATCTGGCGCTCGCCGCGATAGACGGCGCGCACCGCTTCGGGATCGCCCAGCCCGACCAGCGGCTTGCCGTCGTTAGGATCCTCGGCCAGCAGACCTTCGAACAGCAAATGATCGACGATCTCGCGCCAGCTGGTCAGCGAAATCTCGCGCCCGATGCCCCAGGTGGACAGTTGCTGCTCCCACGGCTGCAAGTCCTTGGTGCGGGCGGTCAGATGATCGACGACGCGGTTGCGCCCGAACCGGCCGCCCAAGCGCTGCACCGCCGCCAACGCCTTCTGGGCCGGGACGGTCGCGTCATAGAGCTGGGGCGGGTCGCCGCAGATGTCGCAGACGCCGCAAGGCTGGGCGTCATGCTCGCCGAAATATCGCCGCACGGCCTGGGCGCGGCAGACGGCGCCGTCCAGCATGGCGAACAGCTGACGGGTCTTCCTGACCTGGACCTGTTTGACCTCCTCGGCCATCGGGCGGCTGTCCAGCCGACGCAAGGACCAGGCGATGTCGGACGGGCCATACAGGGTGATGCCCTCGGCCGGTTCGCCGTCGCGACCGCCGCGCCCGATCTCCTGCCAATAGGCCTCCAGCGAACCGGGCGGATCGGCGTGGATGACGAAGCGGACATCGGCCTTGTCGACGCCCATGCCGAAGGCGATGGTCGCGACCATGACGGCGCCCTCCTCGGCCAGGAAGCGTTCCAGCCGGCGGTCGCGCTCCTTCGTATCCATGCCGGCGTGATAGGCGATGGCGTTGGTCCCGGCGTCGCGCAGCGCCTGGGCCACGCGGTCGCAGCCGTCGCGGCTGCCGCAATAGACCACGCCCGACTTGCCCCGCCGTTCGCGCACCAGTTCAATGACCCGCGCGTCGGTCTTGGCCCGAGACGCGCTCTCCTTGCGCTCGGCCGACAGTTGCAGGTTCGGACGCGCGAAACTATCGACGAAGACCGTCGCCTCTTCCAGTCGAAGCGAGCGCAGAATGTCGTAGCGCGTGCGGGCGTCGGCGGTCGCCGTCACCGCGATGCGGGGCACGTCGGGGAACCGCTCGGCCAGCAGACCCAGGTTGCGATAGTCGGGGCGGAAGTCGTGACCCCACTGGGACACACAGTGGGCCTCGTCGATGGCGATCAGGCTCAGCGGCAGTTCCGCCAGCCGGTCCATCATGGCCCCCGCCGCCAGGCCTTCCGGCGAGACATAGAGCAGGTCCAGCTCCCCCGACCGCGCCGCCGCCCAGATGGCCGAGCGCTCGTCCAGCGACACCCCGGAATCCAGCCGCGCCGCCGCGACGCCCTGCTGCTTCAACGCCTCCACCTGATCGGTCATCAGGGCGATCAGCGGCGACACCACCAACCCCAGTCCGGGGCGCAGGATGGCCGGGATCTGATAGCAGACGCTCTTGCCGCCGCCGGTCGGCAGGACCGCCAGCACATCGCCGCCCGACAGGATCTGCTCGACCACCTGCCCCTGCAGCCCCCGGAAGTCGGAGTGCCCCCAGACGCGCGCCAACAACGCCCGCGCGTCGTTCAGGTCAGTCGTATCGGTCGAGGAAAACTGGGGGCGCGTGGCCGGCATCCTTAAGCTGTGCACTCTTTGTTCCCAAACAGAAGACGCCGCCGGCCGCGAAGGCGACCGGCGGCGGCGTCATAGGGGGAGGGTTTAGTGGGCGGGCGCTTCGGCGAACTGGCCGCCGACGCGGTAGCGCCACAGATAGGACGGGGCGATAGCCGCCATGCCGGCCGGATGGTCGATGCCCAGATCGCTGAGGCCAAGCGCATCGGCGGCGACCACATTGTCCTTCTCCAGCATCAGCACCTGATCGCGCGTCAGCGGCGGGGTCAGGCCGACGAACCGGCTCAGTTGCAGCAGCGAACCCAGGGGCTTGGCGACGATGAAGGGCACCGAAACCAGCATCCGGTCGCGGCCCGTCTCACGACGCACCAGCTCCAGCACCTCGCGGAAGGTATAGAGGCTCGGCCCGCCCAGTTCATAGGTGCGGCCGGCGGCGTCCGCGCGGGTCACGCCGCGCGCGATAGCCTCGGCGACATCGCCGACATAGACCGGCTGGAACCGGGTTTCGCCGCCGCCGATCAGCGGCAGGGCCGGCGCCATCGTCGCCATGGCGGCGAAGCGATTGAGGAAGCTGTCGCCCGCGCCGAACACCAGCGACGGACGCAGGATCACCGCGTCCGGATAGACGTCGCGAACGCCCGCCTCGGCCTGGGCCTTGGTGCGACCATAGGCCGAGGGGCTGGCGGCGTCGGCGCCGATGGCCGAGATCTGGACCAGGCGCTCAACGCCCGCCGCCTTGGCGGCCTCTGCGATGGTCTTGGCCGCCTCGGTATGGACGGAGTCGAAGCCGCGCTTGCCGCCTGCGTCATGCAGGACGCCGACCAGATTGACGACGGCGTCCGCGCCGCGCACGGCCTGCGCCACATCCGCCGGGTTGGTGATGTCGCAGCGCATGAACTGGATCTGCCCGGGATCGCCCAGCGGCTGGATTTCGATCGCCAGGACTGGGTTGCGCACGGCGACCCGAATGCGCCAGCCGCGACGCGCCAGGGCGCGCACCGCCTGCGACCCGATAAAGCCCGAACCTCCGAAGAGGGTCACGACGCCGGGGGCGAGGTCAGCCATGGGGAAAGCTCCAGTCGAAATCCGTTTCGGCGGGATAGACGATAGGGCGCCGCACCGCAACGCGAGCCTTCACGGTCACGCTGGCGTTCGACGCGCGGCCGCCCATCTGAGGCGGATGAAGCTTTTCACCATTGGCTACGAGGGCGCGACCCAGGCCGACGTCATCGCGCGGCTGAAGACGGCCGGCGTGCAAACCCTGGTCGATGTCCGCGCGGTCGCCGCGTCCCGCCGCGCCGGCTTTTCCAAGACGATCCTGGGCGAGAGCCTGAAGGCCGAAAAGATCGACTATGTCCACCTGCGCGGGCTGGGCACGCCCAAGGCGGGACGTGACGCGGCGCGCAAGGGCCGTGTCGAAGAGATGCGCGCCATCTTCGCCGATCACCTGGCCGAGCCCCAGGCGCAGATCGAGTACGAGCGATTGAAGGCGCTGGCGGCCGACAAACCCGTCGCCCTGCTGTGCTTCGAGGCCGATCACGCCGGCTGCCACCGCGCCGTCCTGGCGGAACGGCTGTCGGCGGAAACCGGCGTGGCGGTCATTGACCTCTAGGCTTATGGCCTTCCGACCAATTGATCGACCGAACCGCTGGTGACCGGGTGATAGAGCGGCCGGGCCTCGGCGTAGATGCGCCGCGCATTGCCCCGGCCCCATTCGCCCTCGTTCCACAGGGTCTGGAACAGCGGCAGGACGAACTTGCGACGGCCCTGGCTGGTCAGGAACTTCTCGGCCGTGGCGACCGACGGCTGATACCGATGGGCCAGGGCGATCTGCAGCCAGGCGAAGGTCAGTTCGGCGTTGCCTTCGTTCGCCAGGTTCAGCGTCCGCTCCAGATCGGCCAGTTGCGCATTCGTCAGCCAGTCGGCGCCTGTCCGCAGACCCTCGGGACGCCAGCCCAGGAAACGCTGGCGCTGCTGGGTGTTCCAGTCCGCCCACGGAATGGCCGATGCCGGTCCCTTGTCCTTGAAGAAGGCGACGGCGGCCGCATCCACCGGCTCGAAGGCATGGGACACCGGCGCCACGGCGTTGGACGGCAGGCCGGGCTGATAGACCCAGGCGTCCATCTGCAGCTGACTTTCCAGCGCCGCGTCGCCCTTGATCAGGTTGTCGCGGATGTCTTGCAGGAACATGGCCGTGGTCATGGGACGATAGGCGTTGCGGTCGAAATAGCCGCGCAGCCAGGCGTCGAACCGATCCCGCCCGACGGTGCGTTCGATGGTCCGCAGGAACAGGGCGCCCTTCTCATAGGCGATGTCGTTCATGCCGTCGTCGGGGTCGCGGCCCTTCAGGTCCAGATGCAGGCGGGTGTCCGCCGCCGGCAGGGACTTCAGCGTGTCCTGAAGGCTGTCCCAGCCCAGCACCTGCTCCTGCATGGCGCGGTCATGGCCATAGACCGACTCCATGATCCGGTTCTCGAAATAGACGGTGAAGCCCTCGTTCAGCCAGAAGTCGTTCCAGGTCGCATTGGTGACCAGATTGCCCGACCAGGAGTGCGCCAGCTCATGCGCGACCAGCGACACCAGCGAGCGATCGCCGGCGATGATGGTCGGGGTGGCGAAGGTCAGTTTCGGGTTCTCCATCCCGCCGAACGGGAAGGAGGGCGGCAGGACCAAGAGGTCGTAGCGGCCCCAGCGATACGGGCCGTACAGCTTCTCGGCCGCCGTCACCATCTGGGCGGTCGGTTCCAGCTCCCACTGGGCGGCGCGCAGGCGGCTGGGCTCGGTCCAGACTCCGGTGCGGCCGTCGAACGGCGCAAAGGCGATGTCGCCGACGCCCAGCGCGATCAGATAGGGCGGGATCGGATTGTCCATCCGGAAGCGCCAGGTCTTCATCCCGTTTGCGGCCCGCTCGCCGTTCGGCGTCAGATGGTCGGCGCTCATGACCACCGTCAGGTCTTCGGGCGCGGTGATGCGGGCCGAATAGGTCTGGCGGATGCCGGGGCTGTCCTGGGTCGGCACCCAGGTGCGGGTCAGGATCGCCTGGCCCTGGCTGAACAGATAGGGCTTCTGTCCGCCCGCCGTCTGGCTGGGGTTCAGCCATTGCAGCGCCGCCGCGTTCGGGCGGGTGGAATAGCGGATGGTGATCTTGCGCCGCTCATTGGCGGCGAAGGCCGGGAAATAGACCGTCAGCGGTTGGCCGAGGATCGGGTCGTTGTCGCCCACGACATAGCGCAGCGGCTGGCCCGCCGCGTCGCGCACGTCCTGAATGTCCAGATCGCGGATATCCAGCACGATCTCGTTGGCGCCCGGGATCGCCAGGATGTCCAGGGTCGCCGTGCCCGCCAGGGTCTTGGCGTTGAAGTCGGCGGTCAGGTCCAGAGCCACATCGACGACGCGGGCGATCTCGGGCCGGGCATGGGTGTGGACGTCCACCGCTTCGGGGCCGGGCGCCGGCGCGATGGCGGGCGGGGTCATGGCCGACCCTCCCGTCGTGGTGGAGCAGGCGCTCAGACCCATGGCGGCGGCCAGGGCGAGGGCGGAGACGAGACCGAGCGCTTTGCGCGTCATCGAGGTTTTCCTGGGCTGATCTTGACGATTGGCCCGGAGAACGCGCGGAAACGCGAAAAAGATCAAGCCTTGGCGGCGACCGGCGCGTGATGGGCCCGGAACAGCCGTCCCCGCTCGGCGAACAGCACCCAGCCCAGGGCGACCAAGCCAAAGACAGTGAAGCCGACCGACATCGGAATGGTCGTGCCGTTGAACTGTTGGCCCACCGCAAAGCCCAGCAGCGAGCCGACGATGGTGGAGACGAACCCCTGGATCGAGGCCGCCGTGCCGGCGATCTTGCCCATCGTCTCCATCGCCATCGATCCGAAATTGCCCGCGATCAGGCCGAAACAGAACATGGTCAGGGTCTGCAGCACCGCAAAGGTCCAGATCGATTCATGACCGCTGATCGCCACCACCGCATGGATGGCGGCGATGCTGGTGAAGCCGATCAGGGCGGTGTGCGAAATCTTGCGCGAACCCAGCCTCACCACCAGCCGCGCATTAACGATCGAGGCCACGGCGATGCCGCCCGCGATCAGCGCGAACACCGCCGGAAACGCCGCCTCGGCGTGAAAGACGTCGGCGAAGATCTGCTGCGACGAGTTGATGAAGCCGAACAGGGCCCCGGTGATCGCCGTCATGGCCAGGGTGTAGCCGACGGCGGTGCGGTCGGTCAGGGCGATCTTGTAGGCCGCCGTCAGACGCTTAACCTGAATGGGCAGCCGATCCTCGGGCTTCAGCGTCTCGGGCAGGCGCAAGCTGGCCCAGACGATCAGGCCGACCCCGATCAGGCCCAGCCCGGCGAAAATCCAGCGCCACGGTCCGACCAGCATGATCAGTTGTCCCAGCGACGGCGCCAGGATTGGCACGCCCAGGAAGACCAGGAAGCTGAACGACATGACCCGCGCCATGGTGCGTCCCTCATACCGGTCGCGCACGATGGAGACGGCCAGCACGCGGGTGCAGGCGCTGCCCAGACCTTGGCCAACGCGCGCCATGATCAGCGTCTCGAAGGTCGGCGCCAGGGTCGCCAGCAGACTGAACATCACATAGACGCCGACGCCGAACAGCAGGACGGGCTTTCGGCCAAACCGATCCGCCAACGGACCATAGAACAGCTGCGCCCCGCCGAAGCCCAGCAGATAGGCCGTCACCACCCATTGTCGGTCGTTGTCGGTCGCCACGTTCAGGTCGGCGCCGATGTGCGGCAGGGCCGGCAACATGGAATCGATCGCCAGCGCATTCAGCGCCATCATCAGGGCGATGAGGCAGACGAACTCGACGAAGCCGAGCTCCTTCTTGGCGGGCGCTGACGCAAGGGAAGAAGACATCCGGGCCAGATGCGCCGTCACGCCCCGATCCGCAACCGTACGCCCGTCATAAATTGCTGCAATGCAGCGAAATCGGGTTTGAACGGCCGGCGCCTCGCCAAAGCCGCGAAGCTTCGCTAGAGGAAGTCATGACAGAACAGATGACAGCACAGGCGGCGCTGGACCGCCTCGAAACCCTCTACACCCAATCCGTGACCAACCTGCGCGACGCCGTGCGGGATTTCGTCAACACCGGCGCGCGGCCCGATCCGGTCAAACGCGCCGAAGGGGTGTTCGCCTATCCCGAACTTCGCATCCGCTGGGACGGGGATCGCCCCCAGGACCTGGAGCCGCGCGCCTACGCCCGGCTGTCGAGACAGGGCAGCTATTCGACCACGGTCACGCGACCGGACCTTTTCCGCCCCTATCTGACCGAACAGCTCGGCCTGCTGGAGCAGGAATACGCCGCGACCTTCGAGGTCGGGCTGTCGCGCCAGGAAATCCCCTTCCCCTATGTGACGGACGGGCTGGAGGTCGCGCTGGACCGATCGATGACGGCCGCCCTGGCGCGCTGGTTCCCGACCACGGACCTCGCCCATATCGGCGACGAAATCGCCGATGGTCTGTTCGAAATGGGCGGCGACTTCCCCCTGTCGCACTTCGACGGCCTGCGGACAGACTTCTCGCTGGCGCGGCTGAAACACTACACCGGCACGCCGGTGGACGACGTTCAGTCCTATGTCCTGTTCACCAACTACAATCGTTACGTCGATGAGTTCGTGCGTTGGGCCATCGAGCAGCTTCGGACGCCCGGCTCGCCGTATCAGACCCTGTCCTGCGCCGGCGGCGTGGTGATCACGCGCGATACGCCCAACCCCGAGGCGGCGATCAGCGACACGGCCTGGAAGAAGCACCAGATGCCGGCCTATCACCTGACCGCGCCGGGCCATAAGGGCGTGACCCTGGTCAACATCGGCGTCGGCCCGTCCAACGCCAAGACGATCACCGACCACCTGGCCGTCACCCGTCCGCACGTCTGGCTGATGATCGGTCACTGCGGCGGCCTGCGCGCCAGCCAGACCATCGGCGACTATGTGCTGGCCCACGCCTATCTGCGCGACGATCACGTGCTGGACGCGGTGCTGCCGCCCGACATCCCCATCCCCTCCATCGCCGAGGTCCAGCGCGCGCTCTATGACGCCACCAAGTCGGTCAGCGGCATGCCGGGCGACGAGGTCAAGCTGCGGCTTCGCACCGGCACTGTCGTCACCACCGACGACCGGAACTGGGAGCTGCGCTATTCCAAGTCGGCCCTGCGCTTCAACCAGAGCCGCGCCGTCGCCATCGACATGGAAAGCGCCACCATCGCGGCCCAGGGCTATCGCTTCCGCGTGCCCTACGGGACGCTGCTTTGCGTGTCGGACAAGCCGCTGCACGGCGAGATCAAACTGCCGGGTCAGGCCAACCGCTTCTACGAAGGCTCGATCTCCGAACACCTGCAGATCGGCATCCAGGCGGTCGACCTGATGCGCAGCGAAGGCTCCAAGCTGCACTCACGCAAACTGCGCGCCTTCGACGAGCCGCCGTTCCGTTGATCCCAGCCGTCTCCTCCCCACAGCGTGGGGAGGGGGACCGCGCGAAGCGGGGTGGAGGGCTCTTGAAGTCGCACCGGCGCTGCGATGCAGCAAGAAACCCCTCCGTCTCTCCGCTACGCTTCGAGCCACCTCCCCGCTTCGCAGGGAGGGGACGGATCTGAGGTCTTCAGACCGCCGCCTTCTCCAGCGCGCCGGGCTCGACCGGGCTGGGCGCGGTGGTCGCCTTACGGGTATCCTGACGGCGCGGCAGTCGCCACACCTGGTGTGAGCGATAGCTGGTTCCATCCCAGGCCAGGGCCGTCACGGTGATGGTCTTGGCGTCCCAGTCGATCTGATTGAAGCCGGGCGGCGCGCCGCGCTCACGGTGCGACAGGGTTCCGCAGCCGACGGCGTAGGAGCAACGATCCGCCAGCGGGATCGGCATGGCGAATGGCACATGGACGTGGCCGGTCATGATCAGATCGACCCCCGCCTCGGCGAAGATCAGGGCCGCCTCGTCGCCGCGCTTGACGTCGCCGGTCATCGGCGTGCCGACCATCTCGATCAGCGGATGGTGACAGGCCAGAATCCGCAGCGCGCCGATCGGCGCCTGACGCAGGGCCTCGGCCGCACGCCGCGTCTGGTCCAGATCGATGACGCCCTTCGACCAGTTGGGGCGCGCCTGCCAGCCGCGCGCGGTGACGACGCCGCGCACCATGACCGCATCGCTGCAGAACTGGCCGTCGTGGGCCGGAAAGCCGGTCGCCGTCTCGAACGCCCGCCAGGGATGGAAGACCCGCGCGATAGCGTCCCAATAGGGCACGTCATGATTGCCGACGATGACGAAGCGCGGCTCGGGCATGGCCCGCATCCATTCGCCGGCGGCCTTGAACTCGTCGGGAAACCCCTTCTGGGTGATGTCGCCGGTGATCAGAACCAGATCGTTCGGCGTGGCGTGGGCGTAGTCCAGAGCGGCGGCGCAGGCGCGTTTGTGCTCGCAGCCGAAATGGACGTCGGAGAACTGAAGAACGCGGCCCACTAGATGCTGTCCTCGGCCGAAGGCGGCTTGGGCGCCAGCGCCTTGAAGGCCTTGGGCACGAAGCGGATCACGGCCTCGGGCTTGAGCAGCAGCGGCTCGCCGTCGATCACGGCCGGAATTTTCGAGCGGGCGCGCACCTCGATCCGTTTCGCCGGGCGGGTCGAGACGGCCGGATCCTGGCGCCAATCGCTGAACAAGGCTGTCGCAGCCAGGCGGAAGGCCTGGGTTGTGTCGCTGGGGTCCATGGCCGCGGCCTCCAGTCCGATGGGATCCTCCATCGCCTTGGAGATCATCGGGCTGATCAGCACCAGAGCCTCGGTCCGGCGTTTCTCGCCGCCATCCAGGGTGAAGCGCAGACGGCCGGAGAAGGCGCGTTTCAGGGCGCGACGGCCATATTGCCAGGCCAGCTTGATCTTGCCGGTCCGCATCGCCTCGCGCGCCGGGGCCCAAAGCGCCGGCGATCCCAGAATGGCGGCGCAATAGAAGTATTCGCCCTGAACCTCGCCGCCCGAAACGGCCTGAGGTTCGCCCTCCTCCAGCGCCCGCTTCAGCGCCAGTTTCCAGTCGGCGGTGCCGTACAGCGCCTTGGGCAACATGTTCATCGTGCCGCCCGGCAGGGGGGCGATCATCGGACCGTCCGGCTTGGCCTTGGACGCCACCGAGCGCGCCGTGCCGTCGCCGGCCAGAACGAAGATCACGTCCGGCTTGGCGGCGAAGGCGTCGGCGATGATCTGGTCGAAGTTGCCTCCTTCAAACGACACGACCTCGGCCTTGAGGTCATACTGCCCCAACAGGGCTTCGGCCTCGCCGGCGGCGCGGGGCCCCACGCTTCCAGACAGCGGATTGACCAGCATCACGGCGTGCCGGATCTGGGCATGGGGCGTCAACGCAGTTTTGTCGTCTGCATCGGAGGGGGGGTGGGCGACATCGGTCATGGCGGCCGAACGCCCCGCAGGCGCCGTCGTTCCGCCCAAGCGTCACCATAGTTGCGGATGCAGTCTGCCGACGCGGAACCTATGCCGCGAGGACACGTTTCCTGCCCACAGGGGCCAACACCCAGGGACAAAGGAATTCATCATGAAAAAGGCGATTATCGCGATTGCCGGCGCCGGCCTGCTGGCTTCGGCCTGCGCCAGCGACCCGTACGGCTATAACAACGGCTCGAATGAAACCGTCCGCCAAGGTGCCATCGGCGCCGGCCTGGGCGCCGTCGCCGGCGCCATCATCGGCAACAACGTCGGCGGCGGCAACGCTGCGACCGGCGCCCTGATCGGCGGCGCACTGGGCGGCACGGCCGGCGCCATCCGCGGCTCGAACCAGGACCGCAACAACCAGCAGCGCTACCGCGACAATCAAGGCCGTTACTACTACTGCTACGATAATCGCCAGGACGAGTGCTACTGGGACAATGGTCAGCGCCGTTATTGATCAGTGATCAAATGCCGGTCGCGAAGGTCCGCGACCGGCGCTAGGTTGAAGAGGCGGCCTGTCGGACGACGGGCCGCCTCTTTTGCGTAATGGGCCGGCCGAGCCGGAGGAGGGCTGAGATGAAGCGATCGATGGGTCTGGCTGTGGCGGCCGTGGGAATGCTGGCGGCGTGCACGCCGATGCCCAAGCGCGAAGCGCTGGTGGTGGGCGAATCGCTGTGCGCGCCGGGGCGTTTCGATATCTACTTCTTGGAGAATCAGGCGCGGCTGACCGAGCCCGCGGCGATGGTGCTGAAGGCGGCGGCGAGCAAGGCCAAGGATTGCGACGTGCGTAAGGTCCGCGTGGTGGGCCTGGCCGACGCCACGGGAACGCCCGAAGCCAATTTGAACCTGTCGCAGCGGCGCGCGCGGACGGTGGTCGAGGCGCTGACCCAGGCGGGCATGCCCGCGCCGATCTTCGAGCTGAACGCTGCGGGCGATGCGGGCGCCACGACCGCAGCCGGCAATGACGAACCGCTGCGGCGCCGTGCGGAAGTGATCTACGAGGCCTATCCGCGCTGATCGACGCGGGGGCGGGCGCAGCGATGGCGCGGGGACGCGTGACGCATTAGGTTGCGGCGCTCCCCTCGCCTGCCGGAACACGCGTTTGCGCCTCTTCGCTCTTCTCCTCGGCCTGCTGTTCAGTTTGACGGGCGTTTCGGCGGCCGTCGCCCAGCCGGTGCAGAGCCAGCCCACGGGCGTCGTCGCCTTCGGACCGCAGCGGACCGAGCGTATCGAGGCCGAACTGGTCCCGATGTCGCAATGGGTCGCGCCCGGTTCGACGACCGTGGTGGCGGTCCGCCAGAAGATCGCGCCCGGCTGGCACACCTATTGGCGCAATCCCGGCGACAGCGGCGGTGCGACCAGCCTGATCTGGACCCTGCCCGCCGGGGTGAGCGCCGATCCGATCCTGTGGCCCCTGCCCAGCCGGCAGCGGCTGATGAGCCTGATGAACTATGGCTATTCGGGCGCGGTGCTCTTGCCCGTGCCGATCCACGTGCCGCCGACGGCGCGGCCGGGCGAAGTGCTGACCCTGACGACGGATGTGCTGTTTCTGGTGTGCAGCGACCAGATGTGCGTGCCCGAGCCGATGACCTTGTCGCTGGCCCTGCCGGTGCGCGAGGGCGCAGCGCCGCTGGCCAAACCCTGGGGTGAAGAAATCGAGCGGCTGGTCGAAACCGCGCCGCGACCGGCCGGGATCGAGGCGCGCGTCACGCGTCAGGGCGGCCAGCTGATCCTGACCGCGACCGGCGGCCCCCTATCTGGTGACCAGGCGGGCGCCGACATCAGCCAAGTCTATTTCTATCCTTTCAACGGCGGGCGCATCGACCACGCGGCGTCGCAGTCGGGTCAGCGGGGGCCCAATGGCCTGACCCTGACGCTGACGGCCGGCAAGGATGCCACGCAGACGGCGCTGAGCGGGGTCCTGGCGACCGACAAGGGCGCGTGGGAGATCACGGCGGAGCCGGGCGCGCCTCTGGCAGCCGCCCAAGGTGGCGCGGCGCTGAAACCGCTGGACGAAACCACGGCCGCGCCGGCGAAGACCGGCGCTTTGGTCTTCCTTCAGGCCCTGGGCCTGGCGCTGCTGGGCGGGCTGGTGCTGAACCTGATGCCCTGCGTCTTCCCGGTTTTGGCGATGAAGGCGGCGTCGCTGTCGGCGGCGGCGCATGATCCGGCGCGGGCGCGGCGCGACGGCTTGGCCTTCACCGCCGGGGTGCTGGTCAGCTTCCTGGTTCTGGCCGGCGTTCTGCTGGCGCTCAGGGCGGCGGGTCAGGCGATCGGCTGGGGCTTCCAGCTTCAGTCGCCGGGCGTGGTCGCGGCCCTGGCCCTGGTCATGCTGCTGGTCGGGTTGAATCTGTCGGGCGTCTTCCATGTGGGCGCCGGATTGCAGAACGCGGGGTCTGGCCCCCTGTCGCGCCTGCCCGGATCGGCGGGCGCCTTCTTCACCGGGGTGCTGGCCGTGGTCGTTGCAGCGCCCTGCACCGCGCCCTTCATGGCCGCAGCGCTCGGCGCGGCTCTGGTCCTGTCCTGGCCGATGGCGCTGGCCGTGTTCCTGATGCTGGGGCTGGGTCTGGCCCTGCCCTATCTGGCGGTCAGCCTGTCGCCCGGCCTGCTGTCGCGCCTGCCGCGACCGGGCGTCTGGATGGAGCGGCTGAAAGGTCTGCTGGCCTTTCCCATGTATGGCGCGGCGCTGTGGCTGCTGTGGGTGTTCACGCGACAGAGCGGCGTCGACGCCTTGGGCCTGCTGCTGACGGCGGCGCTGCTGCTGGCCCTGGCGGCCTGGCTGACAGGCCTGGCGCAAGCGGCGCGCCAGCGTGATGAACGTCCGATCCTGACCACGATCTGCGCGATCGTCGTCGGCGTTCTGGCGCTGGGCCTGGCAGACGTCGCGGCCGGTGCAGCGCGGAGTGCGGACGCCGCGCCGCAAGGCGACAGCGGCCCGCTGGCGGCCCAGCCCTGGTCGGCGGCGGCGGTGAATGCAGCGACGGCCTCGGGACGCCCCGTGCTGGTCAATCTGACCGCCGACTGGTGCGTGACGTGCAAGATCAACGAGCGCGCGGCCCTATCTTCGCCGCGTGTCGCCAAGGCGATGCGCGAAGCGAACGCCGCCTATTTGGTCGGCGACTGGACCCGGCGCGACGACGCCATCACGCGTGAGCTTCAGGCGCACGGGCGATCGGGCGTGCCGCTGTATCTGCTGTATCGACCGGGTCGGGCCGAGCCGGAAATCCTGCCGCAACTGCTGACCGAGGGCGTCATCGTGGATGCGCTGAAGGATTGAGCGTCAGCTCAGGAACCGCTGCACCGCCGCCAGAAACCGCTGCGGCTGCTGCATCATCACCTGATGTTCGGCGCCTTCGATCCGTTCGAACCGGACCGGGCGCGCCAGGCCTTCGAAGCCGTAGCGATACAGACCCTCCAGCCGGTTGCGAGGCGCATCGGAATCGCGGGTCCAGCCATAGACGACGGTGACCGGGGCGGTGATCTCAGACAGGCGGGGGCGCAGATCGACGGTCAGGGCCTCATACAGGCCTTGGGCCAGGACGCGCCGGTCGCCGCCCTGAAGTCCCAGCCCCTCGAACACCATGTCGCCGGCCAGACCCATGTCCACGCCGAAGGCCGCGACCTGGGACTTCAGCGCCTGATCGCCGAACAGGAGCAGGGCCTGATAGCCCAGCCGGGCCAGGGGCTCGACCTGATCCGATGTGGTGCGCGCGTCGATCAGGGACGGGAAGAAGGGGGAGGAATCGACCACCATGACGCGCCCGATCCGGTCGCCCATATCGGCGGCGACGCGCAGGGCGATCTGGCCGCCCAGCGAATGGCCGATCACGGCGGGACGGTCGATGCGCTGCTCGCGGATGTAGCGTTCGATCTCGCTGGCGGCGGGGCCGGCCAGACCGCCGCTGACATTGTCGCCGATCTGGGTCTCGCCGAAGCCGCGCAGGGTGACGAGATGCACCCGATAGCGGTTATCGAGCCGATCCGCCGTCGAACGCCAGGCCGAGCCGGTCGAACCCAGGCCGGGGATGAAGATGATGTCCGGCCCCCGCCCGCGCGTCTCGACGATGATGCGGCTGGAGCTGAAGGCCGGAGCCTGAGCTTGGGTCTGGGATTGGGCCTGGACGGCGACCGGGGCGAGAACGAACAGGGTCGCAAGGAGCGAGGCGAAAAGGCGGATCATCATCCGCCTCTAACGCCCGATCACGGCGATCGGTTGACGCGTGCGTGCGACCTATCGCCCCTTGAACTCGGGTTTGCGCTTTTCGACGAAGGCGGACATGCCCTCCTTCTGGTCCTCGAAGGCGAACAGGGAGTGGAACAGGCGGCGTTCGAACTGGACGCCTTGGGTCAGGGTCGTCTCCAGCGCGGCGTTGACCATCTCCTTGTTGGCCATGACCGCCAGCGGGCTTTGCGAGGCGATCTTGGCGGCGATCTGGCGGGTTTCATCCAGCAGGGTGTCCTGCGGGAAGACGCGCGAGGCCAGACCGGCGCGTTCGGCCTCCGTCGCATCCATCATCCGGGCCGTCAGGACCATGTCCATGGCCTTGGACTTGCCCACCAGACGGGTCAGGCGCTGGGAGCCGCCGATGCCCGGCGCGACGCCCAGGTTGATCTCGGGCTGGCCGAACTTCGCCTTGTCAGAGGCGACGATGAAGTCGCACAGCATGGCCAGTTCGCAGCCGCCGCCAAGGGCGAAGCCGTTGACCGCAGCGATGATCGGCTTTCTGAACCGGGTGATGCGGTCGTGGCCGAGGGCGAAATAGTTGCCCATGTACATCTGGGCATAGGTCTGGTCCGCCATCTCCTTGATGTCGGCGCCGGCGGCGAAGGCCTTTTCGCCTGAGCCGGTCAGGATCAGGCAGCGCACGCTGTCATCCTGTTCGACGCTGTCGAGGAAGTCGGCCAGATCCTTGAACAGGGCCGCGTTCAGGGCGTTCAGCGCCTCGGGCCGGTTCAGGGTCACCACCGCATAGCCGTCGGCGTGGCGTTCGATCAGCAGGTTGGAATAGGCGTCGGCCATGGTCGGTCTCCTTTGACGGCGGTCATACAGGCGCGAGGCGGGGCCCGCTAGCGCAGGCGCTATCGTCGGGGCATCAGCGCCAGGGTCAGGGCGGCGCGGACCAGTTCGACCACGACCACCATGCCCAGCAGAAGATTGGCGGCGATCACCTGGCCCCGCGCGCCCGACAGGTCCAGCGTCCAGCCGAAGACGGACGACAGGGCCAGCATCAGCGCCGAGATCAGGACCAGGCCGACCAGCAGCATCAGGGCGACATGACCCGCCTTCAACGCCGCCTGAAGCGTCGGCCCCTCGTCCAGCACGCGGGCGCGGCGGCGGAACAGCCGGGCGATCAGGCCGGTGGCGGCGGCCTCGGCGACGGCGGCGACGACCAGGGCGGCGACGAACCACCAGATCAGGTCGCCGAGGTCGCCGTCGCGCAAGCCCTGGACGAAGTGGACGAAATAGGCGCCCCAGACCAGGACGCCGACGATCAGACTGATCCACAAGTGGATTTTGCGCATGGGTCGGACCTCGAAGGCTTATCGCTTCTGGCAGGAGGGGCAGTAGAAGGTGGAACGGCCGCCCTGGACGATGCGGGCGACGACGCCGGTGCATTTGTCGCCTCGGCAAGGCTCGCCTTCGCGGCCATAGACGTCGAACCGGTGCTGGAAATAGCCCTGGCCGCCCTCGGCGTTGGCGAAGTCGCGCAGGGTCGAGCCGCCCGCCGCGATGGCGTCGTTCAGGACGTTTCGAACCTCGGTCGCCAGACGCTCCAGCCGCGCCTTCGACACCGATCCAGCCGCGACCAAGGGCGAGATGCGGGCGCGGTACAGGGCCTCGCACACATAGATATTGCCCAGGCCGGCGACGATCCGCTGGTCCAGCAGACTGACCTTGATGTTCTGCTTTTTGCCCGCGAAGGCCTCGACCAGATGGGCGCCGGAAAAGCCGTTGCCCAGCGGCTCGGGCCCCAAGCCGGCGAACCAGGGATGGGTTTCGACCTGATCGCTAGAGATCAGGCCCATGAAGCCGAACCGGCGCGCGTCGGCGTATCCGATGCGGGTCGCCGCCCCATCGCGGATGGCGCAGCCGCTGAAATGCTCGTGCTTGCCGGCGATGGGCGCGGCCTCCTCGAACTCGCCCAGAAGGGTTCCGTCCAGGGTGAAGCGGCCGGTCATGCCCAGATGGGTGATCCAGGTCTCGCCGGTGGACAACGGCATCAGCAGATATTTGGCCCGCCGGTCGATCCGCAGGACCGTCGCCCCCTCCAGCCGTTCGACGAAACGCTCGGGGAAGGGAAATCGCAGGTCGGGCCGGTTGATCCGGACCCGTGACAGCCGCGCGCCCTCCAGCACCGGCGTCAGGCCGCGTCGGACGGTTTCGACCTCGGGAAGTTCGGGCATGGGCCGGTCCTAGCCCGTCCGGGTCGCGGGGCCAAGCGGCGGGGGCGTCCGCATCTGACCGCGACCAGTTGCCGCCTGCGACAGAATGCGCTTACGTCCGCGCAAACGTGGGACCTCGCATATGACAGACGCCGCCGCCGCCCCCAAGGGCCGGCTAGAACTTACGCTCCGCGCCCTGGTGCTGGGCTGCCTGCTGGCGGTGATCTTCACCGCCGCCAACACCTATCTGGGCCTGCTGGTCGGCCTGACCTTCGCCTCGGCCATTCCGGCGGCGGTGATCTCGATGGCGGTGCTGCGGGCGTTCCGCACCTCGACCATTTGGGAGAATATGACCGTCCAGACCGTGGCCTCGGTCGGCGGGGCCATGAGTTCGATCATCTTCGTCCTGCCGGGCCTGGTGATGATCGGCTGGTGGCTGGAGTTTCCGTTCTGGCAGTCGGTGGCGATCTGCATCCTGGGCGGCGTGTTGGGCGTGACCTTCTCGATCCCGCTGCGCCGGGCGCTGGTCGTCAACGGCGGGCTGCCCTACCCCGAAGGCATCGCCGCCGCCGAGGTGCTAAAGGTCGGCTCGCGTGGGGCCGAACAGACCGAAAGCGCGGTGCGCGAGAACAAGTCGGGCCTGTGGGTCGTGGTCGCCGGCGCTGTGGTGTCGTCCGGCTACGCCCTGCTGGTCGCGGGTCGGGTCTTTGCGGGCGAAGCGGCCAAGTTCTTCAAGCTGCCGGCCGCGTTGGGCGGCGGGGCCACCGGCATGGGCTTTGGCATGCAGTTCGCCCTGCTAGGCGCCGGTCACCTGATCGGCCTGACGGTCGGTCTGGCGCAGCTGTTCGGCCTGGTGCTGGCCTGGGCCATCGCTGTGCCGATCCTGACCAGCCCGGACACCATCGCGTGGCTGACGGCGCACGGCATTCCGTCGATCGCCTCGACCCTGCCCGCCGGCGCGCCGGCCGAGGAGCTGGCGACAACCGTCTGGGCGCGCGAAGTGCGGTTCATGGGCGCGGGCGTCATCGGCGTCGCCGCCATATGGACCCTGATCAAACTGGCCGGTCCGCTGATCGGCGGCCTGACTTCGGCGCTGGCCGCTAACGCCAAACGCGCCCACGGCGAAGTGCTTGAGCGCACCGAGCAGGACCTGCCCATCAAATTGGTGGGCGGCGTTTCGGTCGCCTGCCTGGTCGGCATCGCCGGCCTCCTGGCCTGGTTCGCCCAGAGCGCCCCGGCCCTGGCGGGATCGACGCCGCTGCTGGTGATCGGCGGCCTGGTCTATGTGGTGTTGATCGGCTTCGCCGTGGCGGCCATCTGCGGCTATATGGCCGGTCTGATCGGTTCGTCGAACAGCCCCGTGTCGGGCGTCGGCATCCTGGCCATCGTGATCGCCTCCCTGTTGATGCTGGGTGTCATGGCCATCGCCGGCGTGCCGGCCGATCCGTCGATCATCGCCTTCGCCCTGATCGTGACGGCGGTGGTCTTCGCCGTCGCCGTCATCGCCAATGACAACCTCCAGGACCTGAAGACCGGCCAGCTGGTCGAGGCCACGCCGTGGCGCCAGCAGGTGGCGCTGATCGTCGGTGTCGGCGCCGGCGCTTTGGTGATCCCCTTCATCCTGAACCTGCTGAACCAGGCCTTCGGCTTCGAAGGCGGCCCGCCCGCCATCGTGGAAGGCGCCAAGACCCTAGCGGCGCCCCAGGCGACCCTGATCTCGGCCCTGGCTCGCGGCGTCATTGGCGGCGACCTGCGCTGGGACCTGATCGGTCTGGGCGCGGCGATCGGCGTGGTCATCATCGTGCTGGACGCGGTCGTGTCGAAGGCGACCAAGGGCAAGGTCAAGCTGCCGCCGCTGGCCGTCGGCATCGGCTTCTATCTGCCGGCTGCGGTGACCACCATGCTGGTCATCGGCGCCGTCGCCGGCTGGATCTACGACAAGGCGGTCTCGTCCACCCGCTACGCCGACGTGGCGCGCCGGATGGGCGTGCTGCTGGCCTCGGGCCTGATCGTGGGTGAAAGCCTGTTCGGCGTCTTCACCGCCGGCGTCATCGTGGCGACCCGGGACGACGCGCCCTTCGCCATGCTGCCCGAAGGATCGGCGTGGCCGGCCATGCTGGCGGGCATCGTCGGCTTCGCTGTCGCGGTGTTCGGCTTGTACGCCTGGACGCGCAGCCGGGCTTCGAAGGTCTAGGGTGGCACGGACGCCTCTCCCTCCCCCCTGCGGGGGAGGGTGGCTGAGCCGAAGGCGAAGCCGGGCGGGGGCGGCAGGGCGACACGTCGCAAGTATGTCATGGGGTTAGGCAGTTGCGGCCTTGCTTGGCCGCCCCCACCCGGTCGCTTGCGGCATTGGGTAGCAAACGCACCTAAATAAGTTTCTGATTTAACGGGATCTTTTGTACATTCCGTCCTGCGAGCAACGCTTTGCGGGAAGCATCAGGTCGCCACGCACCTGATCGGCAGAGCGTGTCACGTAGGACAGGAGATATGCCGACAAGACAAAGCCTAGTGCCCCCAGGTGCTAACAGTCAGCTGGCGTTGCATGCGCTCGTGCGCAAGTACGCTGAGATCGCTGGCGACGTCACCCATGCGAGGTCAACCGTGCAGAAGTTGACGGCTGACCTGGCTCATATTGAAGCGGCCATTCGGCTTCTTGACGCTTCCGTGGATATCAGCGCAATCCGCCCAAGCCGTCCGTCATTAAAGCGCTCGCAGAAAGGCGAGGTTACAAACATCCTCTTGGATGTGCTGCGGGAAGCTGATCAACCGCTACCGCCCAGAACGATCACCGAGCGCGTCATGAAGCGGCGCGGCATGTGCATCGAGAACGCGGTCGAACTCGACGTCATGCTGAAACGCGTGCGCGCTTGTCTTCGAAATCAACGAAATCAGGGCGTGCTGCATCCTGTCGGAAAGGACGGGTTCGCCCAACTGTGGGATGTTGTTCAATGACTAATCCGTGCCTGTATCCCTTGGTTTTGTCCAAGGGTGACGACCTGCTGGAGATCACGCCCGCCCCTGCCGGGGGCGTTGGGTTCGTCGGGCTTCACAATGGACGCCCGATCGCTCAGGGCAAAGAAGCGTCGCTCGTGTTGCGAGCGCTGATCGGTTGCTGATCGCGCGACCTACTCGATCACTGGCATGCGCTTGAAGATCGTAGGCGATGGCGGCGGGCCTTCGGTCCAGTGCCAGGTCTCACTGGTGCGCATTAGCCCCTGCGTGACCTGGGCTGGGACGGCCGGGATGTCGACCGGCGTGGGCGCATAGGTGCCCGACGGAGCCAGGTTCAGTCGGAAGCGGTGTGGGAAGCCGCCGAATCGCACCTCAATGACCATGTCGCGGATCATGCCGTCGGGAATGACGACTTGTTTCGCCAGGATGGCACCGCCGTGGGTCGTGCCGGGGTCGATGGTGGTCGTCTCCAGCATGGTTCGGCCCAGGGTGGAGATGGTCTGACCGAGGCGCCGCTGGATGTGGTCGTGCGACGTCTGCAACTGCCCCGAAGCGCTGCGGTAGGCGATCTCGTGGCGGCGCGGATGGTCCTCCAACTCCTGGACGGTCAGGAAGTACTCCACCGCCGCGTCGGCCCAGGCCAGGTTCATCTTGCGCTGGGCGGTCATGCGCGCCGTGTGGCGCAGGTAGTCGAAGTCCTGAACGCTGTAGGGCTGGCCATCCAGATAGAGGCGCACATCCTCAGCGCCGATATTGATCGGATAGCCCGAGGTGTTGAAGGCGGCGATCGAGAAGTAGAATTTTTGGCTGTCGTTGTAGCGCACCGGCAGCAGCATGATCGCGCCGGACGGCCCGTTCGACACCATCAGGGCGTTGCCGCGCGAGAAGCGAACGCCCACGCCGTGGTCAGCGGTGGGGATCATCCGCACCTCCGGCGGCGGCGTGGTGGTACAGCCGGCCAGCAGCGCCCCAGCGCTTATCAGAGCGAGCAATCTTCTCATCGGCGTTTTGCTCCTACGGCTCCAAGGATGCCGATGAGCAGACCGATGATCGCGCCTATCGGGCCGGCGACGAAAAAGCCAACCGCGCCGAACATCAGACCCGCCAGACATCCCATAATCCCCCCTCACGAAGAATAGGACATAAATGTCCTAGAGAGGTTATCGCTCCGCTAACACCATCGCCCCGATGGAATGGGAGAAGATCGTCGGCGCAAATATCAGACGCATCCGCAAGGAACGCGGGCTGAGCCAAGAGATGCTGGCAGGCGAAGCGGGCTTGGCGATGCGCCACCTGGGTCGCATTGAACGCGGTGAAGGCAATCCGACGGTGGCGATTCTCGGGAAGCTGGCTGAAGTGCTGGGTGTCCATCCCACCGAGTTTTATGCCGCTCGTTAGATGACGTTGGTCCTTCCCCACGATCCGACTTGGGCTCCGGCCTTCGAGGTGGAGGCGCGTGCAGTCAGGACCGCTATTGCTCCGGCCGATATGACGCTTCACCACATCGGCAGCACGGCTGTGCCAGGCATTCTGGCGAAGCCGATCATCGACATCCTGGGGGAAACTTCCTGCCTTCAGGCCATCGATCAATCCGCATAGCGCCTGGTGGCGATCGGCTACGAGGCGATGGGGGCTCACGGGATCGAAGGTCGGCGTTATTTTCGCAAGAACGCGCCTGACGGTACACGAACCCATCATCTGCATGTGTTCGAAACCGGGGCGCCGCAGATCGCACGTCACCTGGCCTTTCGCGACTACCTACTGGCCTTTCCAGATCGCGCTGCAGCCTATTCGGCCCTGAAGGCGCGGATCGTGGCCGGTCCGGGATCGAACGGCGCGACCTATCAGGATGGGAAGGCGGCCTTTGTCGAAGAACTGAACGCGGAGGCTGCGGCTTGGCGACAGATGGGGCGTGGCCCGTCGATCGCTAGAGCGCGATCCATCCAGCCACCGCACCGCCCAGAATGAGGATAGGCGTCCAGCGCGGTTTGATCCGCCAGGCGGCGACCAGGGCGACGATGAAGACCGCTCCGGCGATCCATAACGACGGCGCCGAGCGGGCCGTGGTCCAGGCCAGTTGAAGCGAGGTGGCGGCGATCACGCCGACGACGGCGGCCGCCACGCCAGCCAGGAGCCGGTGCAGCGCCGGATTCTCGACCACGGCCTCCAGGTGGTTGAACAGCACCATGGAGAAGGCAAAGGCGGGCAGGAAAATCCCGGCGGTTACCGCCAGGGCGCCGAACCACCCGCCGACGACGTAGCCGGTGAAGGTGCCGAAGATCACCAGGGGCGCCGGCAGGACGCCAGCGATCGCCACGCCGTCCAGAAAGACCCCGTCCGGCAGCCAGCCGCGCCCCACCGTGTCGGCCCGCACATAGGGGATGGCGGTGTAGGCGCCGCCGAACGTCAACAGGCCGCCCTTCAATCCGGCGATGAAGAGGGCGATGAGTTGAGGCGACGGCTCGGATGAGATCGTGATCGCAGGCGGTGTGACATCCAGGCTGACGCCTGGCAGGATGGCGATGAGCACAGCGGCTGCGGCGATGGCGGCGGCCGCCCACGGGCGCTGTTCCATGGCGTAGATCAGGCCGCACGCGACAAGCGGTATCCAGAAGGGCGCGTGCAGCAGGGAGGCGACAAAGGCGCCGATCGCCAGCATCCACAACAATCGGTCTTCCAGCACATGAGCGCCGATGCGCTGGACGGCGCGGATTATGATGGCGACCACGACAATCTGAACGCCAAGCAACAGCCCGCTCAGGCCGGTTTGGCCGGCGACGAAGCGCTCATAGAGCCATGCCGCCGCCAGCATCAGGACGAAGCCGGGCGCCATGAAGCCGAGGCCTGCAAGCAGGCCGCCGATCCGCCCGCGCGCCATCATGCCCATGTGGACGCACAACTCGTGGGCTTCGGGGCCGGGAAGCGCCTGCATTACGGCCAGAAGCCGGTTGAAGCGCGAACTGGAAATCCACCGCTCTTCGTCGACCAGGGCGCGGCGGATCATGGCGATCTGGGCCACGGGGCCGCCGAACGCCAAGAAACCAAACCGCAGAAACTTGAGGAACAGGGCCGCCAGGGTCAGGCGGGGCGGTCTAAGGGCGTCGGAAGAAACGGTCATGGCCTTGTCTCACTGGTCGCGCGGACACTGACGACAAGGCGGCGTATGATGCGTCGCCCCAGCGCGCGGCCGCGACCGCGCGCACGCCATACTAGCTTCACCAGCGGCGAATTGGCAGGCAGCGGCCGCGCTTCAGAACGGCCGTCCGCTACAGGTACTTCGTGATCTCGCGGAACTCCGCCATCGCCTGCTTCGCCTCGACTGGGTCGCCGTCGGCGGCGTGGGCCAGGCAGTGGTCGATGTGGTCGTGGATCAGGGTCTTCTTCGCCGCCGCGACAGCCTTCTCGATGGCGTGAAGCTGCTGGGCCAGGTCAAGGCAGGCGCGTTTGTCCTCCATCATCTGGATGACCGTACGCAGATGCCCTTCGGCGCGTTTGAGGCGCTTGATGACTTCCGGATGAGACGCATGAGAGATGTGTGCCACGGGTTTGACCTATCCCCCTGGTAGGGATAGGTCAAACGTCGAAACGCCGCATGGGAAAGGCCCCTGATGTTCTCCCCGCTCCGGAACGCCGCCTATCGCCACCTGTTCATCGCCCAGGTCGCGGCCCTGCTCGGCACCGGCATGGCGACCGTGGCCCTGGGCTTGCTCGCCCATGATCTGGCGGGGGCTGGAGCCGGTGCAATCCTCGGCGTCGCCCTGGCGATCAAGATGATCGCCTATGTCGGCGTGGCGCCTTTCGCCAGCGCCCTGGCCGCCAAGCTGCCGCGCAAGACCTTACTGGTTTCGCTGGATGTGGTGCGCGCCGCCGTCGCGGCCTCCCTGCCTTTCGTCAGCGAGGCCTGGCAGGTCTATGGCCTGATGACGGTGCTCTATGTCGCTTCCGCCGCCTTTACCCCGGCCTTCCAGGCCATGATCCCCGACTTGCTGGACGACGAGGGCGAATACACCAAGGCGCTGTCGCTTTCCCGGCTGGCCTCCGACCTCGAGAGCGTCGCCAGTCCCGTGCTGGCGGCCGTCCTGCTGTCGGTCATCAGCTATCACAACCTGTTCGTCGGAACCGCGCTGGGCTTCATCCTGTCCGCCGGCTTCGTCGTGACGGCGGTCCTGCCTAGGCTGTCGACGGCCCAGACTCTGCCGTTCCTGCGCCGCCTGACAGGAGGTGTGAAGCTGTTCGCCCTGACGCCAAGGCTGCGCGGATTGTTGGCGGTCAGCCTGGCGACAGCGGCCGGCGGCGCCATGGTCTTCGTCAATACGGTCGTCCTGGTGCAGTCGAACTTCGGCCTGTCGCAACAGGCGACCGCTTGGGCCTTGGCCGCGTTCGGGGGCGGGTCGATGACGGCGGCGGTGCTCTTGCCCAAGACCCTGGAGCGCGTGACCGACCGCAGCGCCATGGTTGCGGGCGCGCTGCTGATGACGGCGGTGCTGATCGCCGGCGCTCTGTTCGCACGCAGCTATCCGGTGCTGATCACGCTCTGGATCATCATGGGCTTCGGCTACTCACTGACCATCACCCCTGCTGGTCGAGCCTTGCGCCGCTCATCGACGGCCGGCGAACGTCCGGCGCTGTTCGCGGCCCAGTTCGCCCTGTCGCATGCCTGCTGGCTGATCGCTTATCCGGTGGCGGGACTGGTGTCGGCCGAGGCCGATCCTCAGGCCGCTTTTGTCGTGCTCGCGGCGCTGTGCGGCTTGGGCGCACTTCTGGCGCTGATCATCTGGCCCGCTCATGATCCGCTGAACCTGCTGCACCACCACAATGAACTGGAACCGGACCACGAGCATCTCAACGAAGGGATGCGTCCCGATGCAGCCGGCGTTTCGCACGCCCACCCTGTCGTGATTGACGACAATCACCGCCGGTGGCCGAAGCAGCGTCGGTAGGCGCCGTAAAGGAATGAGGGCGCGCCGCAAAACGGCGCGCCCCTGCCTCATCGGTCGTGATTACCGTCAGACGACGCGTTTGACCTCGGTGTATGCGCCCTCGGTCTTTAGCGTGATGGTGACCGGCTCGCCGTTGCGGTTGCGCCAGAACCAGCCGTGGCTGCCGGTGAAGGCCGCCGTCAGGACGCCGGTTTCGCTCTGGGACGAGCCCTTGCCGTAGCCATGGTAGGAGACGCCGGGGCGGTCGGCATGGGTGTCGAAGTTGATCTTGCCGCCGCTGCTGGTCCAGGTGAACTGCGCCTTGGCGCCTTCTTCCATGACCAGTTTGATCTCGGCGCCCTGGTCGGGCTGGAGCGTTAGGACGGTTTCGTCAGTGCGCTGACCGGCGCCAGCCGGCGTCGCAGGGGCGGCGGCGGGCTGAGCGGCGCCCGCGAGCACGGCGGGCGCAGGGGCGGTTGCGACCGGCGTCGCGGCAGCTGCTGCGGCGTCGGCGGCTTCGTCCGCCTTGGCTTCAGCGGCCAGGGAGACCTTGATGCGCCCCATTTCCGTCAGGCCGAACACCGAACCGATGCGAGTGGGATCGACGCCGTATTCGGCGGGCAGAACGACCGTGACCAGGAGCGCGGAGGCGACGACGGCGGCGATGCCGGTGGACTTCAGCAGTTGGCCCGTGGACGGCAGGTCGGCTTTGGTGGGACGGTTTGCGTTATACATGAGGGTGTCTCCGATCACATGACGAAGAAGCCGACGAGCTGATAGCCCGTCAGGATGAAGCCGAGCGTCATCAGCACGACGTTGGTGAGGTAGGCGTGCTTCCAGAAGCCGTCCGTGCGGCGCCAGAAGCCCATCAGGATGAGGATGCCCCCCAGGGCGAGCAGTTGTCCGATCTCGACGCCGATGTTGAAGGCGACGAGGTTCCAGAGCAGGCCGTCGGGCGAAAGCTGGAAGTCCTGCAGCTTGGTCGCCAGGCCGAAGCCGTGGAACAGGCCGAAGATCATCGTGGCGGCCTTGGTGGAAGGCTGGAAGCCAAACCACCTCTGATAGGCGCCCATGTTGTCCAGGGCCTTGTAGACGACCGACAGGCCGATGATGGCGTCGACCAGATAGCTGGAGACGCTGATGTTGGTCAGGACGCCGAGCAGCAGGGTCGATGAGTGACCGATGGCGAACAGGGTCACATAGATGCCGATGTCCTTCATTCGGTAGAGGAAGAAGATCACCCCGAACAGGAACAGCAGGTGGTCGTAGCCGGTGACCATGTGCTTGGCCCCTAGGTAGACGAAGGGCCAGAAGAGGAAGCCGGAGGTTTCCTGGATGTAGCCCTTGTCGCCCTCGGCGACGCCATGGGCGAGGACCTGGCTGAGCAGGCCTTCAAAGAAGAGGAAGCCGACCACCAGGACCGCCAGGGTCCAGAGTGATCGAAGCCACGACAGTCGGTCGCGGCAGGGTGCGGAAGTCATGTGCATCCTTGCGATTGGAACAGTGAGGCGACATCCGCCGTCATCGGCGGCGGTCGTTTAGAGGAAGCGGCGCTGAAGACCGGCCGCCCCTGAACGGGGGCGGCCGATCGCGTCAGAGCGCGCGGCGACGACGGAAGGGCAGATGGTCCAGCCAGGCGGGCTTGGGGCGGTCGCTCGAGGCGTCGCGTCCATGCACCAGGCTGTAGAGCGCCGGCAGGACCAGCAGGGTCAGAATGGTCGAGGAGACGATCCCGCCGATGACCACGGTGGCCAGCGGACGCTGGACCTCCGCGCCCGCGCCGACGTTGACCGCCATCGGCACGAAACCGAGGCTGGCGACCAACGCCGTCATGAGCACAGGACGAAGACGCGTCAGCGCCCCCTCCCGAATGGCCTGTCCGACGGGTTTGCCCTCTTCGATCAGGCCCCGGATGAAGCTGACCATCACCACCCCGTTCAGCACGGCCACGCCCGACAGGGCGATGAAGCCGACGCCGGCCGAGATCGACAGGGGCAGGCCCCGCAGCGCCAGCGCCGCCACCCCGCCGGTCAGCGCCAGAGGCACGCCGGAGAAGACGATGGCGCTGTCCCGCCAGGAACGGAACAGGGCGAACAGCAGGCCGAAGATCAGCAGCAACACCCCCGGCACGACCAACTGCAGCCGCTTGGCGGCCGAGATCAGTTGCTCGAAGGTGCCGCCGTAGGAGACCCAGTATCCGGCGGGCAGGTCGACTTCCTGATCCACCCTTTGCTGCACCTCGCTGACGAAGGAGCCCAGGTCGCGATTGCGGACGTTGGCGGTGACGACGATGCGGCGCTTTCCGTCCTCGCGGCTGATCTGGTTCGGGCCGGTCTCCAGCGCGATCGTGGCGATCTCGCTGAGCGGCACGAAGCCGCGCGGCTGACCGTTCGGCCCCGGCAGCGGCACCTGGATGCGGCCGATGGCGTCGGTGTTGCGTCGCAGGTCTTCGGGCAGGCGCACGACGATGTCGAAGCGTCGGTCGCCTTCGAAGATTTGCCCCGCCGTGGCGCCGCCCATGGAGGTCGAGATCACCGACTGAACGTCGTCGATGCTCAGGCCCAGACGCGCGATGGCGTCGCGGTTCGGCGTGATCAGCAGCATGGGCAGGCCGGTGACCTGCTCGGACTGCGGGTCGGCGGCGCCGCGAACGGAACCGACGATCTCCTCGATCTGGGAGCCCAAGGCGACGAGTTGGTCCAGATCATCCCCGTGGACCTTGATGGCCACGTCGGCGCGAACGCCGGACAGCAGTTCGTTGAACCGCATCTGGATGGGCTGGGTGAACTCGTACTTGCTGCCGGGAATCTCGTTCACCGCCTCTTCCATCTCGCGAACGAGTTGGAGCCTCGGCTTGCGGGGATCGGGCCAGTCCTTGCGGTCCTTCAGCAGGATGAAGGTGTCCGCGACCGAAGGCGGCACCGGGTCGGTGGCGACCTCCGCCGTGCCGATCTTGGCGACGACGCGTTCGACCTCCGGGAACTTGGCCAGACGGGCTTCGAGCGCGGTCTGCATCTCGATGGCCTGGGTCAGGCTGGTGCCCGGAATACGCAGGGCGTGCATCGCGATGTCGCCTTCGTCCAGGTTCGGCACGAACTCCGAACCCATGCGGGAAGCGACCAGGGCGGCCCCCGCGACAAGGGCTATGGCGATCGCCACCATGGCGACGCGGGCCTTCAGGGCGAAGTCGAGCGCCGGCTGGTAGCCGGTGCGCGCCCAGCGCATCAGGAAGCTGTCCTTCTCCTGAACCTTGCCCGTGACGAACATGGCCACGGCCGCCGGCACGAAGGTCAGCGACAGGACCAGGGCGGCGGTCAGGGCGATCACCACGGTGATCGCCATGGGGTGGAAGGTTTTGCCCTCCACGCCGTCCAGGGCGAAGATCGGCACATAGACCAGGGTGATGATCAGGACGCCGAACAGGGATGGGCGGATCACTTCGCTGGAGGCGCGCGCCGCCAGGGAGAAGCGTTCCTCGCGGGTCAGCAGGCGGCCCTGCTGATGCTGGGCCTCGGCGAAACGCCGCAGGCAGTTCTCGACGATGATGACGGCGCCGTCGACGATCAGACCGAAGTCCAGGGCGCCGAGGCTCATCAGATTGCCCGAGACGCCGGTGCGCACCATGCCGGTGATGGTCATCAGCATGGTGATCGGGATGACCGCCGCCGTGATCAGGGCCGCGCGGAAGTTCCCGAGCAGCAGGAACAGAACCACGATCACGAGCAGGGCGCCCTCGACCAGGTTCTTCTCGACCGTCTTGATGGCGCGCTCGACCAGGTCGGTGCGGTCATAGACGGGCGAAGCGACGACCCCCTTCGGCAGGGCCTTGGCGGCTTCTTCCAGACGAGCCGCCGCCGCCTGGGCGACGACGCGGCTGTTTTCGCCGGCCAGCATCAGGACTGTCGCCAGGACCGTCTCCTTGCCGTTCTCGGTCGCGGCGCCGGTGCGAAGTTCTTCGCCCAGCCCGACCTCGGCCACCTCGGCGATGCGGATCGGAACGCCGCCGCGCGTGGTGATGACGATGTTGGACAGGTTCTGCGCCGTCGACGCCTGACCCGGCACGCGGATCAACCACTGCTCGCCGTAGCGTTCGACGTAGCCGGCGCCGACGTTGGCGTTGTTGCGCTCCAGCGCCGACACCACCTCGTTCATCGTCACGCCGAAGGCGGCGAGACGTTCAGGGCGGGGCGTGACGTGATACTGGCGCTCGAAGCCGCCGATGGTGTTGACCTCGGTGACGCCGGGCGTGTTGCGCATCTGCGGGCGGATCACCCAGTCCTGCAGGGTGCGAAGATCCTCAGGCGTATAGGGCGTGCCGTCAGCCTTGCGGGCGCCCGGCTTGGCCTCGATCGTGTACATGAAGATTTCGCCGAGGCCGGTGGCGATCGGTCCCATCTCCGGCGACAGTCCGGCGGGCAGTTGGTCCCGTGCGGTCTGAAGCCGCTCGTTGACCAGTTGGCGCGCCCGATAGATGTCGGTCCCGTCCTCGAAGACGACCGTGACCTGGCTCAGGCCGTAGCGCGAGACCGAGCGGGTGTAGGACAGCCCCGGCACGCCCGCCACGGCCGTCTCGACAGGGAAGGTGATGCGCTGCTCGGCTTCAAGCGGCGAATAGCCGGGCGCTTCCGTATTGATCTGAATCTGGACGTTGGTGATGTCCGGCGTGGCGTCGATCGGCAGCTTCTGGAAACTCCAGACGCCGATGATCGCCGCTGTCAGGACCAGGGCCAGCACGATCCAGCGATGCCGGATCGACAGGCTGATGATGCGTTCAAGCATGATGACGCATCCCCCTAGTGGTCATGGCTCGCGCCGGACTTCTCGATGTCCGCGCGAATGAGGAAGGCGCCGTCGACGACATAGGTCGTCCCCGGCGCGATGCCGCCCAGCACCTCGGTCCACTCTTCGGTGCGACGGCCCAGGTCGAGCATGCGCACCTCATAGGTGTCGCCGACCTTGGCGTAGACCACGGTGAAGTCGCGGAAGGGCTGCAGCGCCTTGGTGCGCACCGCCAGCGGAACCTGACCTTCGCCGACCTGGACCAGGCCCGACACGCCGAGGCCCGGTCGCCAGACGCCGCCCTGGTAGGGCAGTTCGACGTGGGCGACGAGGGTCTGGCTGAGGACGTCGTCCGACGGCAGGATCGCCTCGATCACGCCGCTGGCCGTGTGTTCGCCGGCCTGGCTCTTGATCTCGATCCGCTGACCGACACGAACCCGTTCGGCGTCGCGCGGATAGAGGAAGAACTCCGCGTGCAGTCGGGTCGGGTCGCCGATCACCAGCATGGGCGCGCCATTGCCGGTGATCGAGCCGGGGTTGACGTTCTTGGCCGTGATCACGCCGGAGATGGGGGCCGTGACGGCGTAGGTCTGCAGGCTTTCGCTGGATTCCACGCGGGCGACGACCTGACCGCGCGAGACGCGTTGGCCGAGTTGGACGGTCAGGGACATGACGCGGCCCGGATAGCGGGCGTGCACCTCGGCCTGGCCTTCGGGCGTGATCTCGACCCGACCGCTGAGCGGCAGGGTCTCGCCCAGGACGGCGGGGCCGACCTGCTGGGTCGTCACGCCGCCCGCGCGCGCGGCGTCCGCGCTGATGACCGTCCGCCCCTCATAGGACTGATAGGACCAGGTCGAGCGCTTGCCCCCTTGAGTGGCGGCGACCGAGACGTCGAAGGAGTGGGGCTCGGACACGACGCCCGGACTGGTCAGGTAGTCGTTCTCCGGCGTGAAGGTGAAGCGATCCACCTTCGGCCCGAGGCGGGTCAGGGCGATGCTGGCCTGGACCAGCTTCGGGTCAACCGGCTTGTCCTTCAGGTAGGGATAGAGACGGAACAGGGGCTCCGGCCCTTCCTCATAGATGGTCACCTCGATGGCGAAGTCGCCGTCACGAAGCAGGCGGCCGTTGTGCGGCCCGCGCTCGTAGTCGGCGGCGGCCGCCGCTTCGCCTTCCGGCTTGGCGGCCTGATCGCCGCCGCCGCAGGCGCTCAGCGTCAAGGCCACGGCGGTCAGGACGCCGCTCAGCGCGGTCGCTGAAGTGCGAAACATCTTCATGGTTGGGTCTCCAGGCCGAGCAGGTCGGCGTGCGCGCCGGTCAGGCGGTCCAGCCGCGCGCGGTCGTTGTGGAAGGTCTGCAGCACGGCCACGCGGCGGGCCTTGGTCTGCAGCAGCGCCGTGTGGGCGCTCATCACGTCGTTGTAGGTGAAGCCCCCGCGTGCGAAGCCGTCACGGACCAGGGTCACGGCCCGTTCGGCCTGCGGCAGGGTTTCCTCGGCGATGCGTCGGGCTTCGTTCGCCCGCGCCAGCAGTTGCACCTGCAGTCGGGCGATCTCGCGTTCGCGTTCCTGGCGCAGGGCGTTCTGGTCAGCCTGAGCCGCCAGACCTTCGGCGCGAGCGCGGTCGATAGCCCCCTGGTTGCGGTCGTATCGCTGCAGCGGGATCGATCCGCCGAAGACCAGGGCGACCTCATTGTCCCAGATGTGCCGGACGCCGACGCTGACCGTGGGATCAGGCACGGCGCGGGCTTCCTCCAGCCGCGCCTGGGCGTCGGCGATGGCCTGACGGGCGCGGAAGGCCTCCAGGTCGGTCGAGGCGACCTCGCCGGCGGCGACGCGCGAGGCGCTGGTGTCCTCGAAGTCGGACTGACCCAGGTTGAAGTCGGCGGTCCCCTCCCAGAACTTGGCCAGGACGATCCGCGCCACGCGCAGTGCGATCTCGGCCTGGTCGAAGTCGATCTGGGCCTGGGCCAGTTCAGCCTCGGCGCGGGCGCCGGCGAACAGCGGGTCGCGGGCCGCATTGACCCGACGCTGCACTTCGGTCTGGAAGCGCTCCGCCAGCGAAAGCCGCTCGCGCGCGATCTCCAAGGTGGCCTGGGCGGCCATGGCCTCGGCCCAGGCGCGCTGGACCGCTTCCATACGGTCCAGTTGCGCGATCCTGGCCTGGGCGACGACCAGAAGGCCTTCGCTCCGCGCCAGGGTGGTGCGCGCCGGGCGATCGCCGCCGCGTTCCAGTCTCTGCTCGTAGGACAGGGTGGTTTCCGTGCGCCCCAGGATGTCGCCGCCGCCCAGGGTCGGCAGGTTTTCAACCGTCAGACCGAGCGTGGGATTGGGCTTGAGGTCGGCCTGGCGAACGCCGGCGTCGACCGCGCGCAGGCGCGCATCGAGGCCCGCCTTTGCGGGGTCGGCTTCGACGGCGCGCCGAAGCGCGGCGTTCAGGGTGAGCGGCTGGCCGCTCGTCGCGACCCCGGCAGGGGACGGCGATTGGGCGAGCACGATGGCAGGCGGCGACCAGGCCGCCGTCAGGACGAGCGCGAAGGCGGATGCAGCCGCGCCTCGCCCTCGCCATCCGGCATAGCCGGACTTGGAAGGTTTCAAGAGATGTCTCCAACAGGACGCGCACGGCCGTGAGGCCGCGCAGGATCAGCTTTTCAGGCGATCAGGCGTTCTGTCTGGGAGGTTGGTGCGGCGCATCGAGGATAGCGCCAGGCGGCACGGCGTCGGGCGCCGGGCCGAGATCGAGCGCCGTCATGGCACCCGATGCTGCGGGGTGGACTGGCGAAGCCAGGGCCATGTGGATGTCGCCGCCGCCGTGATGGTGATGACCGAGCGGGGTTTTTCCCCCGTCGTCGGCGACATCGAAAGCGGTCGCGTTGTCCGAGGGCGCATCATCGACGTTCGCGTCATGACTGTGGCCATGATCCTCGTCGTGATCATGGGCGATGTCGGCGGCCTCCTCATAGGAGACGCCGGGGAACTGAAGGCTGTGCTCGATCCGGTGCTGGCCGTTGATCACCCCATGCATCTGCACCGCGACCACGACGGTCACGCCCAGGCAGACGCAAAGGAGGCGGAGCAAGCGTTGCAAATCGAAATTCCTCGACCGAATTCCGTTACGGGGAAACCACCCGCTATGCAACTGCGAGAAGGTCGCAGCAAGGCCAGCTACGTCCAACGCTGTGGCTGGAACGCAATGCCAGAACGGTCCGGCATACGCGTCAGGCAAGGGCTATGGCTTTTGCTTCGCCGGATAAAAACCAGACGTCGGCTGAACCACGTAACTGATGTCAGGGCGATACGCGATGAGATCAAGGCCGATAGCCTTGGTCGCCTGAAGCGCAAAGACGAAAGAGAAGGAACCGCGACTGATTTTGTTGCGGATGCTGGCCTCGCTCTCATCGACTCCCAGAGAGGCCAAGCGGTTTGACAGGTCTGCGTACGTCAAATTCTGCCGCTTCAGCTCTGCCTTCAACATGCCCTTCGCGATATCGCGCCATTGGGCGTCGGTCAGCGGGGCGTTTGATGGTGTCAGAGTCTGGACCGGCATGGTGACAGCGTAGTCGCTCATCATCCTGTGACAAGACAAATCGGCCCCGACGCATCGAAAATGCGACTTTTGCGCCACAGGCGACACATCGAAAATCGCATATATGAGATAAACATCTTGACTGCTACCGTTAATGCACGGCTAAGAAAATCGCACATATGCGACTTTTATAGCTGGAACTCGATTGCTTCAGGCGGTGTCGGAGATTGGCCAGGCGAACGCCTTGACGCCGTTCAACGCACCGCGCGACCCGGTGGCGGCGCGGGAATTGTTCGTCCGGATGCGTTTCGCTGAAACTGGAGGACGTCCAGTTTGTCCGAAGTGCTCCTGCGATGCCATCTACACGTACAAGGCGCGCGACATCTTCAAGTGCAAGGCATGCGACCGCCAGTTCTCGCCGACATCAGGCACGCCCTGGGCCTATAGAAAGCTGTCCTACGATAAAATCATCTTCATGCTGGCACGCTTCTGCGAAGAGGCGGATGGCCTGAGCGCTACCAGCTTGGCCGATTCTCTGAGGATCGAGTACAAGACGGCGTTCGTCTGGCTTCACAAGTTTCGCGATGCGATTTCCAAATACGCTCAGTCGCACGAATTGACGGGCGAGGTAGAGATCGACGGCGGGGAATTTGGCGGCTTCATCCGGCCGAAGAACGTAAAAAAGGAACGGCAAGACCATCGGAAATTCCCTTACCGGGCTTCTGATCGGACCATGATCGCCGTAGTCGCCAAATCGCGCGAAGGCCCCATCCAGACCTGGGTGGCGAAACACGAAAGCCATCCACGCCTCCAAATCGACAAGGCGCTCGCTCATGACGCTGTCTTGTTCACCGACAAGGCTGCTAGCTGGAATCAGTTTCGCGGGAAGCGTAAATTGCTCCAGGTGAACCACTCCGTCTCTTATGCGACGCCAGAGGCTTGCACGAACGGGGCTGAAAGCTTGATTCGGACGATCCGGTCCGTCGAGGATACTCACCGACATATTGTACAGAACTACTTCGACCTCTACGCGGCTGATGCCGGGTGGCGCGTTGAGTTCGCCCGGACGAAGGGGAAGAAGAAGGAACGTGTAGGCAACCTGATGGCGGCCATGAGCCAGGCGGGTCAATCAGGGATGGTCGGCTATTTTCAGGGGCGGAAGCGGCTCTGCCGCTATGTCGATAATGTCGGTGAAGTTGGCGGATGGCGCCCTCCGACGCGGGAAGAGCGCGATAACGCCCGTCGTGCAAAGGGGAAGGAGGTCCAGAGCGGCCCTCTGCGACCGCGCCGTGGAAAGAAGAATTGGCAAGAGGGCTTCGACTTCATCGACGCGGCCACCTTCACCGCTATGCCCACGTTGGTTCCGGACCGACCGGGCGTGTACGTCGTCTTGTTGAAGAACGCGAAACCGATACTCGACCAAGCTGGCTTCATCGAGAGCACGGCGCGCCCCCTGTGGACGCACGGCGACTACCAACACGTCTATACGGGCGAGTCCTATGGCCTGCGAACCCGCCTCACCGAACACCTGACCGGCAGTTCTGAAGGCGCCAGCCTGCGGCAGACGCTGCTTGCATTGCACCGGGAAGGGGCCTGGGGCGCTACGAACGTTACTGTGTCGGACGATCGGGAACTTGCCGAAGAAGGCCTCACCGCGTGGCTGAAGGAGGAGGCCGTGATCGGCTACAAGCCGAGCGCTCATGTCCGCGACTACGAAGCTGACATCCTGGACTGGACCGCCAGCCCCCTGAACATCGCACGTCGGGCCGCAAACCCCTTCGCCGACACCATCAAGGAGTTGCGCGAACGACTTCGGCGGGAGGTGATCGCGCACTGGAAGCCGCTTCAGTCGCGCTCCTTGAAGCAGGTGCGTCGCTAACCTCTACCAGCGATGAACCGATCGGGCTTGCCGGGAATCCGGCGGACAAAGGCCTCATACGTGGACTTGATCTGGTGGTTGACGGCGGTGTGGTACTTCTGACGAAGATCGACGGTATCGAGGACGAAACCGTTCCTTTCCGCGATGATGTCCACCACTTCGGCGATGGTTAGCGGTTCAGTCGCCTCCCTCAAAATATCCATCGCCGCACCACCGATCCCTTCCGGCGGCAAACCGGAATTGGCCGCACGCGGCCTGATCGGCTTCACGGCTGCTTCATCCCACTCCGGCTCGAACATGCGGATAACGTAGGCGAGGTGCGGCAAGCCCTCGTGAATCTGTTTTCGCCTGGCCTCTCTTTCAGGCGCTTCGGCCAGGAAGCGCTCCCTGTCGGCCTGCAGGCGTGTCTCGTACTTCGGCGGCTTCTCGATACGCTGGATTTCGCCCAGCAGTTTCGCGTACTCGGTTATCAGCGCGTTCTTCAGCCATTGTTCCTTCATGGTGCCCGTCGCTAGGCCGGAAGAGCCACACGCTCAAGCTGAAAAAAGCTGACTGGATCGGCCGGGGTACGACGCTAGAGCAACCCCACCCAGCAGCCTTCTAGACAACGTCCGTGTCTACTTTTCCCCCTAGGTGCGTCTGCTACCCAATGCCGGTCGCTTGCGCGACCACCCTCCCCGGACGGGGAGGGAGAGATCGGTGCGATTACTCCGCGCGCGTGGCGACCATCATATAGTTGATGCCCGCATCGTCGGTCTGGCTCCATCGGTCGTGAAGCGGGTCGTAGTTCAGGCCATAGGGCCCCTCGACCGTCACCGGCTCGGCGGCCAGCATCGTGCGGATTTCGTCGGGCTTCAGGAACTGGCGCCAGTCGTGGGTGCCGGCCGGCACCCAGCGCAGGATGTATTCCGCCGCCACCTTGCCCAGGGCCAGCGACTTCAGCGTGCGGTTCAGGGTGGCGACCATCATCACCCCGCCCGGCCGGACCAGACGCGAACAGGCGCGCACGAAGGCTTCAGGGTCGGCGACGTGTTCGATCACCTCCATCGTCAGGACGACGTCGAACGGCCCCGCCCCTTCCGCCTCAATCTGTTCGACCGTGGCGGCGCGGTAGGCGATGTCCAGGCCGACCATGTCGGCGTGGGCGCGGGCCGTGCCGATGTTCTCGGACGAGGCGTCGATGGCGGTGACGTCAAAGCCCATCCGTCGCATCGGCTCGGCGATCAGTCCGCCGCCGCACCCCACGTCCAGCAGGGTCAGACCTTCGAAGGGCGCCCGCGCCTTGGGATCGCGGCCCAGCCGCATGCAAAGCTGGTCGCGGATCAACGCCAGCCGCGCCGGGTTGAAGCGGTGCAGCGGCGCGAACGGCCCGTGCGCGTCCCACCATTCGGCCGCCTGGGCCGAGAAGCGCGCGACGTCGGCGGGGTCGATCGATGCGCCGAACGCCGTTTCGGACGAATTTTGCGAAAAACCTTGCCCCTGTTGGGGTAGGCGAGACGGAGCGGCGCCGTTAGAAGCGGTCATGACGCGAGGGATGAACCTTCGCGCCCTTTCACGCAAGCAGGGGGCGGAACGCCACGATGACGCGGCCCGATACGACACGACTGGTGATGAAGTTCGGCGGCACCTCGATGGGCGACCTCGAACGCATTCGCCGTGCGGCGCGGATCGTTGCGGCCGAAGTCTCGGCGGGCAAACAGGTCGCCGTCGTCGTCTCCGCCATGGCGGGCAAGACCAATGAACTGGTCGCCTGGACCGACGGCGCCGGACCGGCCGCCGCGGGCCTGTCGCTCAGCGATGACGAATATGACGTGGTGGTCGCCTCGGGCGAACAGGTGACCTCGGGCCTGTTGGCCGCGACCCTGCGCAACATGGGCTTCAACGCCCGCTCGTGGATGGGCTGGCAGGTGCCGATCCTGACCGACGACGCCCACGCCCGCGCCCGCATCATCGACATCCCCGGCGAAAAACTGGGCGCCGCCGTCGACGCCGGCGAGATCGCCATCGTGCCCGGCTTCCAGGGCGTGACGGCGGACGGCAAGATCACGACCCTGGGGCGCGGCGGTTCGGACACCTCGGCGGTCGCCGTGGCGGCGGCCCTGGGCTGCCCCTGCGACATCTATACCGACGTGGACGGCGTCTACACGACCGATCCTCGCATCGAGAACCGCGCGCGCCGCCTGGCCAAGGTGTCCTACGAAGAGATGCTGGAAATGGCGTCCCTGGGCGCCAAGGTGCTGCAGACCCGCTCGGTCGAGCTGGCCATGGCCAAACAGGTCCCGGTCCGCGTCCTGTCTAGCTTTATCGAACCCGACGCGAATGGCGTCATGCCCGACAAGGGTGGAACCCTGATCTGCGACGAGGAGGAGATCGTGGAAAAACGTATCGTGTCCGGTGTGACCATGAGCCGTGACGAGGCCCGCATCACCCTGCTGGGCCTGTCCGACCGGGTGGACGCCCCCGCCGACGTCTTCACGCGCCTGGCCGAGGCCAACGTCAACGTCGACATGATCGTGCAGAGCCAGTCGCGCACCGCCGGAACGGTCAACCTGACCTTCACGACCGGCCGTCGCGACGCCGTGCGCGCCGCCGACCTGATGACCGCCGCGAAGGAACAGCTCGGCTTCGAGGAAATCCGCGTCGACGAGGACGTGGCCAAGGTTTCGGTCGTCGGCGTGGGCATGCGCAGCCATGCGGGCGTCGCCCAGACCATGTTCAAGGCCTTGGCCGACAAGGGCGTGAAGTTCCAGGCAATCTCGACCTCCGAGATCAAGATCAGCGTGCTGATCGACGCCGCCTACGCCGAGCTGGCCGTTCGCGCCCTGCATTCGGCCTATGGTCTGGACGCAGTATAGGTGATCTGAACAGGGCGCCTATATCCACGAAAGAGGCGCGGGAGACATGATGCCGGCAGGCGGCGCGATGACCAGAGGACCCCGGATCCTCCTGCGCCAGATCCGCGAGGCTCTGGGCGGGGCCGGCGCGGGCGCGACGCCGGCGCAGGACCGGCTGAACATGGTCGTCAAGATCATCGCCCGGTCGATGGTCGCCGAGGTCTGCTCCATCTATCTGCGTCGCGCGTCGGGCGAGCTCGAGCTTTTCGCCACCGAGGGTCTGAACCCCGACGCCGTGCACAACACCCGGCTGCGGCCCGGCGAGGGCCTGGTGGGCGAAGTGGCGCGGATGGCCCAGCCCATCAGCCTGTCTGACGCGCCGTCGCACCCGTCCTTCTCCTATCGTCCCGAGACGGGCGAAGACCCCTATCACGCCTTCCTGGGCGCCCCGCTGCTGCGCGGCGGCCGGGCCATCGGCGTCCTGGTCGTCCAGAACCGCACCGAGCGGCGCTATGACGAGGAAGAGGTCGAGGACATCCAGACCATCGCCATGGTCCTGTCCGAAACCGTGTCGTCGGGCGAGTTGCTGGCGCTGGACGAGCTGCGCGACGTGGAGCTGGCGCCGCACCGGCCCGAACGACTGAAGGGCCAGAAGTTCGCCGACGGCCTGGCCTTCGGCCATGTGGTTCTGCACGAGGCGCCGCTGGCGCCCGAACGCCTGCTATCCGACGAACCGGCGATGGAGGAGGCGCGGCTGAAGCTGGCGCTGGCCACGCTGAAGAGCGGCCTGGATGTCATGCTGGACAAGGGCCAGGGCCTGGCCGGTCCGTCGTTCGAGGTTCTGGAAACCTATCGGATGTTCGCCGACGACCGCGGCTGGAACCGGTCGCTGGAAGAGGCGGTGAGGAACGGTCTGACGGCCGAGGCGGCGGTGGACCGGGTCAGGAACGAACACCGCGCCCGCTTCGCCCAGGCGCGCGACCCGTATATCCGCGAGCGGCTGCACGACTTCGAGGACCTCGCCAACCGGCTGCTGCGGGTGCTGGCGGGCGACAAGCCGGGCGAGCGCGAACTGCCCGACGACGCCATCCTGGTGGCGCGAAACCTGGGCCCCGCCGACCTCTTGGAATATCCGCGCGACAAGCTGAAGGGGCTGTTGCTGGAAGAGGGCTCGGCCGCCAGCCACGCCGCCATCGTCGCGCGCGCGCTGCAGATCCCGTGCGTCGGCCGTCTGATGGGCCTGCGCGACCGGCTGTCGGAAGGCGACATGGTCATCGCCGACGGCGAGACCGGCGAGACCTATCTGCGCCCCCGCCCCGATATGCTGGAGGCGGTGCAGTCGCGCATGGCCGTGCGCGAACAGCGCCAGGCCGAGTTCGCCCAGCTGCGCGACGTGCCGGCCGTGACCCTGGACGGGCAGCGGATCACGGTCCTGACCAATGCCGGTCTGGCGGTCGATCTGGAAAACATGATCGAGACGGGCGCCGAGGGCATCGGCTTGTTCCGCACCGAGTTCCAGTTCATGGTCTCGGACGAACTGCCCCGGCTGGACGCCCAGACGGCGCTCTACAAGCTGGTGCTGGACGCAGCGGGCGATAAACCCGTCACCTTCCGTACCCTGGATATCGGCGGCGACAAGGTCCTGCCGTATCTGGAGGCCGAGCGCGAAGAGAACCCCGCGCTGGGCCGCCGTGCCATCCGTTTGGGTCTGGATCGGCCGTCGCTGCTGCGAATGCAGCTTCGGGCGCTGCTGGCGGCGGGGGCGGGGCGCGAGCTGCGCGTCATGTTCCCGATGATCGCCACGGTGGACGAGTTCCGGGCCGCGCGCGAGCTGGTGGATATCGAATGCGCCTGGGCGCGGCGTCGCGGGCGCGCCTTGCCGGCCCTGCTGCGCGTCGGGGCGATGGTCGAATGTCCGTCGCTGCTGTGGCATCTGGACGCTCTGCTGCCGCTGACGGATTTCGTCTCCATCGGCACCAACGATCTGTTCCAATACATGTACGCGGCCGACCGGACCAATCCGCTGGTGTCGGATCGCTACGACCCGCTGTCGCCGCCGACCCTGCGGGCGCTCCAGACCATCCAGAAGGCCTGCGCCGACACCGGCACGCCGGTCTCGATCTGCGGCGAACTGGCGGGGCGGCCGCTGGAGGCCTTCGCCCTGATCGTGCTGGGCTTCACCCGACTGTCGGCGCCGGCGGGCGGTGTCGGGCCGGTCAAGCGGATGATCCTGTCGGCGGACCTGAATGCGGCGCGGCGCGGCATGGCCAATCTGCTGAACCTATCCACCGGCTCAGTCCGAAACGAGATCGAATCCCTGGCGCGCAAGCTGAACGTCGCGGTCTGATCGCAGGCGTCTGGACGCAAGGGCGGCGTTGCTGGTCGGCGCGCAATCGTCTATCTCGAGCCCTGTGAACGGCGCGTCGGCGCTGTGTTTCCCGGACATGGGGTCAGGCGTCATGACGCTGAATGCGGGGGTCGCCCCCGAGGCGATCGAAAGCATTGCGGACCGGCCGGATCCGACGGCCGCCTTCGTCGACGCCGCGACCCTGGGCGACGGTTTTCGCGCCGCCCGAGAGCGGTCGGGCAAGTCGCCGGCCGAGCTGGCCGCCGAAACCAAAGTGCATCGCCGGTTCCTGACCGCCCTGGAGCAGAACGACTGGTCGTCCCTGCCTTCGCGGGTCTTCGCCCTGGGCTATGTTCGGGCCTATGCCTCGGCCCTGGCGCTGGACGAACAGACGGCCGTCGAGCGATTCAAGCGCGAGAGCCCCGACACCTCCGTGCCGCTGAAGGCGCCCATCGGCATCGCCTTCGAGGACGTGAAACGCCATTCGCCGCGCATCGTCGCCGGCATCGCCGCCGTGGTGGTCGCCGTCGTCGGCTGGAATGTGTTCCAGCGCGCCAGCCTGCATCAGACCGCCCATCCGTCCGATATCGCCGCCGTGCCCAAGACCTGGACCGGGGCGGCCGATCCCGACCCGCAGGTCGCGCTCAGCGCGCCCATGTCCGCCCCGCCCGACCAGACGACGCCGGCGCTGTACATCACCCCGGGGCTGGAGGCCGAACTGACCGGGGTCGATCCGACCGATCCGGCCGTGATCGCCGCCGCCGCCAATCCGGAGCCGGTGCAGAAGGCGTTCAACCCGCGCGGGGCCGTCTATGGCGCCTCGGCCAACGCCTCGATGGTGGTGATCCAGGCCAAGACGGCCGGCGCCCTGGTCGTGCGGCTGGGCGACGGTCAGGCCCTGTTCGCGCGCCAGATGGCGCCGGGCGAGGCCTGGCGCGCGCCCATCGGCGTGGCGGCGACGGTGGACGTGTCCGACCCGGCCGCCTTCGACGTCTTCCTGAACGGCGAATACGGCGGACCGCTGGCCGGCGTGCTGACGCCATTGGCCCAGTTGAACAGCCGCGCGGACCAAGCGGCCAAGGCGCTGGCCGCCAGCCAGGCGCGCGCTCAGGTCCAGGCTCAGGCCGCCCAGGCCCGGACCCAGGCGGCCGCGACGCCAGGGGCGACGCCTTCCCCCGCGCCAGCGCCCTCATCACCCGCCCCCGCGCCGAACTGATGCGTCGGCCGTGGTCCCGCCGTCATCATCGGCCTATATGATGCTCCCATGAGCGATCACACGCACGTCCGACCCTGGCGCCACATCGAGCGTCGCAAGAGCCGCCAGATCCGCGTCGGCTCCGTCCTGGTGGGCGGCGACGCCCCGATCAGCGTCCAGTCGATGACCAATACGCCGACGACGGATGCGGCGGCGACCATCGACCAGATCCGTCAGTTGGAAGAGGCCGGCGCCGACATCGTGCGCGTCTCCTGCCCCGACGTGGAATCGACCGCCGCCTTCAGGACTATCGTGCGCGAGGCCAAGGTCCCCTTGGTCGCCGACATCCACTTCCACTACAAGCGCGGCATCGAGGCGGCCGAGGCGGGCGCCGCCTGCCTTCGCATCAATCCGGGCAACATCGGTTCGGCCGACCGCGTCCGCGACGTGATCCAGGCGGCCAAGGACAATGGCTGCTCGATGCGGATCGGCGTCAACGCCGGCTCGCTGGAAAAGGAACTGCTGGAAAAGTACGGCGAGCCCTGCCCCGACGCCATGGTCGAGAGCGCGCTGAACCACGCCCGCATCCTGCAGGACCACGACTTCCACGAGTTCAAGATATCGGTGAAGGCGTCCGACCCCTTCCTGACCGTCGCCGCCTATCAGCAGCTGGCCGAGGCGATCGACTGCCCGCTTCATCTGGGCGTGACCGAGGCGGGGCCGTTGCGTACCGGCACCATCAAGTCCGCCATCGGCCTGGGGTCGATGCTGTGGGCCGGGATCGGCGACACCATCCGCGTGTCGCTAGCCGCCGATCCGGTCGAGGAGATCAAGGTCGGCTTCGACATCCTGAAGTCGCTGGGCCTGCGCCACCGTGGCGTCAACATCATCGCCTGCCCGTCATGCGCGCGTCAGGGCTTCAACGTCATCGAGACGGTGGCGGTGCTGGAAGAGAAGCTGGCCCATATCTCGACGCCGATGAGCCTGTCGGTGATCGGCTGCGTCGTGAACGGACCGGGCGAGGCTCTCTATACCGACATCGGCTTCACCGGCGGAGGCAAGGGCGCGGGCATGATCTATCTGAACGGCAAGATCGCCCATAAACAGGCCAACGACGGCATGATCGACCACATCGTCGACCTGGTTGAACAGAAGGCCGCCGAACTGGACGCCGCACGCGCGGCGGAGCTTCAGGCGGCGGAGTAGCCTGCGTCATCCCGCCACACCCCTGTCGTCAAACCTCACCGTTCCGTGATTGACGCTCGATGATGAAAGTGCAACCTAGGCTTTAGGTCCGCCTGGGGAGGCCGGACCCTATTCCATCGAGGGTTTTAATGATTTCCAAGACTGTCGCGCGCTTTGGCGCGCGTGCGTTCACGCTGGTCGGCGTGGCGCTTTCTCTGCCTGCTTGCGCGACGATGACGCGAGGCACGACGCAGGAGTTCACCGTCGAGAGCACGCCGCCCGGCGCTCAGGCGACCACGTCCAACGGCTTCGAATGCGCCGCCACCCCCTGCACCTTCCGCATGTCGCGCAAGGATGCGTTCAACATCACGGTGTCGAAGGAAGGGTATGTTTCGCAGACCCACGAGATCACCAGCAGCATGTCCGGCGCCGGCGGCGCAGCCCTGGCCGGCAACGTCCTGGTCGGCGGGATCATCGGCGGCGCCGTCGATGCGACGTCGGGCGCCCTCAACGATCTGAAGCCCAATCCTCTGGTCGTCACCCTGCGCACGCCCGCCGAAGAAGCGGCGGCGGCCCGGACGCCGGCCGCTCCCGCAGCGACCGGCGGCGAGCAATGATCCGCTGCATCGCGGCGGCCGGCCTGATCGCCGCCCTGATGGGCGTCACGGCCTGCGCCACGCCGTCCAACCCCGCCATGATGACCCTGTCGGCGACACCGGGCCTGACCGCATCGGCCGGCGACCTGGGCTATCGGTCGGTGACGAGCGTGTCGGTTTCCGGCGGCTAGAGCACCAATCCTCTGTGGACCTCGCAGGTCTCGAATGCGGATTTCAAGACCGCGCTCGAAGGCTCCCTGGCCGCAGCCGGCTACATGGGAACCGAGGGTCAGCCCATGACGGTCTCGGCATCGCTCATCAATTTGAAGCAGCCTCTGGCCGGCTTCGACATGACGGTGTCCAGCCAGGTTCGCTACACGATCGCCCGTGGCGAACGCACGGTCTTCGACGAAACTGTCTCGGCGACGGGAACAGCGACGATGGGTCAGGCCCTCGTGGCTGGCGACCGTCTGCGCATGGCCAATGAGACGGCGATCCGCGAGAACATCAAAGAATTCCTGACGCGGTTCCGCGCCCGCGCGCGCTGATCCTTATCGTCGGGACAAGTGAGACAGCGGCGGGTGCGAGCCCGCCGCTGTTTTTCGTTTCAGATCACCTTGAACAGCCGCAGGGCCTGATAGCCGGCGGACAGGAGCACCACAGCGCCGACGCCGTAGGTCAGGGCGCGGCGCGGGGCGATGCGGGCGATGACGCCGGCGAAGGGGGCGGCGATCAGGCCGCCGATGATCAGGCCGAGCACCGCCATGGCGTGGGTCGAGAAGCCCTCGGCCTCCTGCCAATGTCCGGTCAGCAGGGCGACCAGGAAGGTCGCGGAAATGGCGGAGGTGACGAAGAATTCCGCCGTATTGGTGGTGCCGATCGAGACGCGCGGATCCTGGCCCGTGCCGACCAGGGTGGTGGTGACCGTGGGTCCCCAGCCGCCGCCGCCGATGGCGTCGAAGAAGCCGCCGACCAGACCCAGAGGGCCGGCGAACTTGCGCGGGAAGATTCGCTCGCGCGTCTGACGGCTGGCGCGCCAGATGATCACCACGCCCATGATGGCCAGATAGGTGGTGATGAAGGGCTTCAGCAGATCCCCGTTGATGCTGGTCAGGACGAAGGCGCCGAAACCGCCGCCGACGACGCCGCCCAGGGCCAGCGGCACGAACAGCTTCCAGTTCACGTTCTTGTTGACCGTGTGCGACCCCGCCGAGGCCGCCGTGGTGAAGACCTCGGCGGCGTGGACACTGGCGGACGCTGTCGCGGGCGGCACGCCGAACGACAGCAGGACTGTCGAGGAGATCACGCCATAGGCCATGCCCAGCGCCCCATCCACGATCTGGGCCAGAAAACCGACGGCGAGGAAGAGCAGGAAATCTTGCATGGCGTCCTCTGAAACAGGGGCGAACGGTGCGGGCTATTTCCCTAGTCGGTCAATAGGAGAAGAAGTGACGGCGGCTTGCAGAAGGGTTCGCGCCTCGAAGACGGCGGCGATGGCGTCGCGCCCGTCCTGAAGCACGGGCTGCAACGGACAGGTCTCGACATCCGGGCAGGTCTCGCACGGACCGTAGGCGGTGCGCGAGGCGCAAGGCGCGAGGGCCAGCGGGCCTTCCAGGGCGCGGATCACGTCGGCGAAGCTGATGGCGTCGGCTGGCGCGCCCAGCGCATAGCCGCCCGCCCTGCCCCGCTTCGAGGCCAGCAGACCCTGACGGCGCAGATCCAGCAGAATGGCCTCCAGGAACTTTCGCGGGGCCGCCGCCGCTTCCGCGATCTCGGCGATGGTCGCGGGGCCGCCGTCCGGCAGACCGGCCAGATGCACCATGGCGCGCAGAGCATAGCGAGACCGGTTCGACAGCATGATCCGTGATCGCCCGCCTGAGCCCCGGACGCAAGCTGCACACGCAAGCGTCAGGGCCTCGATCCGACCCTCAGGCGAGGCGCGCCACCGCCTCCAGAATCTGCGCGCCGTTGTAGGGTTTCAGCACCAAGGCTTCGGCCATGTCCGCATTCTTCGCGGCCGCGGCCACATCGCCGGAAATGAAGATGACCCGCACGGCCCAGCGGTCGGTCAGGACGCGGGCCAGTTCCACCCCGGTCATCTCGCCTGACAGATTGATGTCCAGCAGCGCCGCATCGATGCTGTGCAGCGCAGCGGCGGCCTCGGCGGCGGCGGCGCTGTGGAACGGGCCGACGACATTGTGGCCCGCCTCGGTCAGCAGTTCGGTCAGGGAGGCGGCGGCGTCGGGATCGTCCTCGACCACCAGCAGGGTCAAGGCCTCGATCTCGGCCGGCGCCGTGGCGTCAATCGGCGCCTGACGCGTGACCACGGCGCGAAGGTCGCGCCAGACCTCGGTCGAGGGGCGGTCGGTGTCCAGATCATAGATGGCGGCCATGGCCTTCAGTTCGCGCGCGTCCTCGGGCGACAAGTCGCCGCCGGTCTCGGCCAGACGGTTGTCGTACAGGCGGCACAGGCGATCGACGCTTTCGGCGACCTCGGCGGCGTCCGGCTGCGACGGGGGCGGGCGATCGAACATGGCGTCCTCCTTACGGTTGTTCGATCTCAACTAATGGCTTTGAGCGGATTGCGTCACCGCGACTGACGCTATCGTGACCCGGTTGTTATCGCCGATCACAAGCGCGGCGCCGGCGCTGGTCCACGCCCGGACACGGCTTGCAATCGACACGACGCCCCCCGGCGGGTAAGGACGGCGCTCCTCTTTTTCTCAGGATATTTTCCTCTTGCGACTGCCCCAGGCCCGTCTCGATCAGGTGCTCGACCGTTTCCACGAGGTGGAGGCGCGCATGGGTTCGGCGACCGACGGCGCCGAGATCGTGCGGCTGTCCAAGGAGCACGCCGAGCTGAAGCCCGTCGTCGATGCGGTCCAGGGCCTGGCGCGCGCGCGCGCCGAAATGGCGGACCTGGAAGCCATGACGGCCGATCCGGAAATGGCGGCGATGGCCGAGGAGGAGCTGCGGGCGCTGACCGACAGGCTGCCCGATCTGGAACGCGAGGTCGCCCTGCTGCTGGCCCCGCGCGACGCCGACGAGAACGCCTCGGCCGTGCTGGAAGTGCGCGCCGGCACCGGCGGGGACGAGGCGGCCCTGTTCGCGGGCGACCTGTTCCGCATGTATTCGCGCTACGCCTCCACGCGCGGCTGGCGGATCGAGCTGGACTCGGCGACCGAGGGCGACGCCGGCGGCTATAAGGAGATCATCGCCACGGTGACGGGCGAAGGCGTGTTCGGCCGGCTGAAGTTCGAGAGCGGCGTTCACCGGGTGCAGCGCGTGCCGACGACCGAGTCGCAGGGGCGCATCCACACTTCTGCGGCGACGGTGGCGGTCCTGCCCGAGGTCGAGGACGTGGAGATCGAAATCCACGACAAGGACATCCGCATCGACACCTTCCGCGCGTCGGGTTCGGGCGGCCAGCACGTCAATACGACCGATTCCGCCGTGCGCATCACCCACCTGCCTACCGGCATCATGGTGACGTCGTCGGAGAAGTCCCAGCACGTCAATCGCGACAAGGCGATGAAGAACCTGCGCGTGCGCCTGTACGACATGCAGCGTCAGGCCAAGGATCTGGCCCGCTCGGACAGCCGCAAGTCACAGGTCGGGTCGGGCGACCGGTCGGAGCGGATCCGCACCTACAACTATCCGCAAGGGCGGGTCAGCGATCACCGCATCAACCTGACCCTGCACAGCCTGCCCCAGATCATGGAAGGCGACATCGATCCGCTGCTGAACGCCCTGATCGCCGAGGACCAGGCCGCACGTCTGGCCGACCTGGAAGCCGAGTTCGGTTGATCAGCCCAGGACGCCTGTCAGCGGCAGCCACAGCACCACGCCGGTGACGGCGGTATAGCCGGCGAAAGCATGCACCGACTTCAACCGGCCGCTAGCCAGCGGGCTGTCGAGATCGGCGCGGTTGACCCACAGCAGATAGGCGGCCTGAATCGCCCAACCGGCGAGGAAGGCGACCACGGCCCAAGCGCTGAGCGCCGCCAGCGCGACGCCCGACATCAGGACCACCACACCGCCCACGGCGATCACGCCGTCTGCGATCTGATCGTCTGCAGGAACGGCGATGACGCCGGACAAGGCCCGCTGCAGACGCCAGTTGAGCCAGGCCTGATACAAAAGCATCAGTCCGCCCAAGACGTAGAACATCCCTATCGCGCGCGCCGCCCACTCCATGTCCGAAATAAGGCGCCATTTTCTGCGGTTGTAATCAGGGAAAATGCGACGCCGATTCGGATCGTTAACGACCGGCGCAAATTAGACACAACCGTTGGTCTGCGAGCGCGCCCGCTAAGCTTTGGCGGCCAGGGCGCGCTGGACCGCCGGACGCGCCTTCATGCGCTCGAAATGCGCCTGGACGCGAGGAAACTCCGCGATGTCCACGCCATCGCTTTCCAGCCAGCCGGCGAAGGTGAACAGATAGGGGTCCGCGACTGTATAGGCGTCGCCCATCGCCCATTCGCCAGTCAGGTCCGCCTCGATCAAGGCGAAGCCGTCGCGCATGTTCTGCGTCACCTTGGCCGCCATCGACGTCTGGGCGGCGGGGTCGTCGCTCCAGCGCGAGGCGCGGCGACCGTGGGCATGGGCGACGTGGACGGTCGTGGCCAGATAGAGGTTGAACGCCTGCATCCGCGCGAAGGCGAAGGGATCGGTCGGAGCCAACAGGCCGGGCGGCGACAGGGCGGCGATGTGCGCCAGAATGGCCGGGCTCTCGGTCAGGACGCCCTGATCGGTCGCGAGCGCAGGAACGCGCCCCTTGGGATTGATCGCCAGATAGGCCGGCTCGCGTTGCTCGGCTTTGGCGAAGTCGACCAGACGAACCTCATAGGCGAGCCCCGACTCTTCCAGCGCGATATGGCTGGCCCGGCTGCAGGATCCGGTCGCGGCGTAGAGGGTCAGCATGGTCGCGCCTCGCAGCAAAGAAAAAGGCGGCGAGATCATCGCCGCCTTTCAGGAAATCAGAGGTCCAGCAGGGCCCGCGCCGGATCTTCCAGCAGTTCCTTGACCCGGACCAGGAAGGTCACGGCTTCCTTGCCGTCCACGATGCGGTGATCGTAGCTGAGGGCCAGATACATCATCGGGCGGATCTTGACCTCGCCGTTGATGGCCATCGGGCGCTGGACGATGTTGTGCATGCCCAGGATGCCCGATTGCGGTGCATTCAGGATCGGCGTCGACATCAGCGAGCCGTAGGTGCCGCCGTTGGTGATGGTGAAGGTGCCGCCCTGCATCTGATCCATGGTCAGCGAGCCGTCACGCGCGGCCTTGCCCAGGGCGCCGATGCCCTTTTCGATGCCGGCGAGCGACAGGGTGTCGGCGTCACGCAGGACCGGAACCACCAGACCCTTGTCGGTGCCGACGGCGACGCCGATGTCGTAGTGGTTCTTGTAGATGATGTCGGTGCCGTCGATCTCGGCGTTGACGGCGGGGATTTCGTGCAGGGCCGCGACGACGGCCTTGGTGAAGAAGGACATGAAGCCCAGTTTCACGCCGTGGCGCTTCTCGAACACGTCCTTGTATTGGGCGCGCAGGGCCATGACGTTGGTCATGTCCACCTCGTTGAAGGTGGTCAGCTGGGCGGCCGTGTTCTGCGATTCCTTCAGGCGACGGGCAATGGTCTGACGCAGCCGCGTCATCTTCACCCGCTCTTCGCGCGGCTGGTCGGCGCGCGGGGCCGCGGGCGCAGCGGCGGCGGCGGCAGGGGCCGGAGCCGAGGCCTGGCCGATGGCGGCGATGGCGTCGGCCTTGGTGATGTTGCCCTTCGGTCCCGTGGCGTTGATGGACTTGGGATCCAGATTGTTCTCGCCGACCACGCGCTGGACGGCGGGCGACAGGGTTTCGTTCTTGGCGCCCGAAACCTGAGCCGAGCCGGTGTTCGCGGGCGCGGCGGCAGGGGCCGGAGCGGCGGCGGGAGCCGATGCGGCTGCGCCCGAACCCGAGATGGAGCCGATCTTCTGGCCCGGCGTGACAGTCGCGCCTTCGTCGGCGGCGATGGTCAGAACGCCGTCAGCCGGGGCGGAGACTTCGACCGCGACCTTGTCGGTCTCGATCTCGACCAGCAGTTCGTCCTTCTTGACCGTGTCGCCGTTCTTCTTGACCCACTTGCCCATCGAGCCCTCGGCGACGCTCTCGCCCATGACCGGCACGGTGATGTCGATCGCGGCGGCGGCCGGAGCAGCGGCGGCCGGCGCGGCCTTGGCGTCAGCCTTGGCGGCCTTGGCAGGGGCAGCGGCGGGCGCCGCGGCCGGAGCGGGGGCGGACGCGCCTTCCGTCACCGAACCCAGGACCGTGCCGGGAACGACATTGTCGCCCTCGGCCGCCTTGATGTCGCCCAGCACGCCGTCGGCGGGCGAGACGACCTCCAGCGAGACCTTGTCGGTCTCCAGCTCGACCAGCAGTTCGTCCTTCTTGACCGGATCACCGACCTTCTTGGTCCACTTTGCGATGGTGGCTTCGGTGACGGATTCACCGAGGGCGGGGGTCAGGATGTCGGCCATGTCAGGTCCAGCTCGTCTCTAGTCGGTCTTTTATACGTGTATCAGGCGAAGGCTTCGGTCGTGAAGGCTTCGAGTTCCTTCAGGTGCCGGCTCATCAGACCGGCGGCGGTCGAGGCCGAGCCGGGACGGCCGACATAGCGGGCGCGCTTGGCCTTCACGTCCAGCTTGTCCAGCGTCAGCTCCAGCCACGGATCCACGAAGGTCCAACCGCCCATGTTCTTCGGCTCTTCCTGGCACCAGACCAGTTCGGCGTTGGGGAAGCGGGCCAGTTCCTTGCGCAGCGACTGGATCGGCCACGGATAGAACTGCTCCAGACGCAGGATATAGACGTCGTCCACCGCCTGGCCGTCCTTGGCCTTCTTCTCGCGCGCGTCCAGCAGGTCGTAATAGACCTTGCCCGAGCACAGGATGACGCGGCGGATGTCCTTGTCCGCCTTGATCGTGATGCCGGCGATCTCGGGCCGCGTCTGGGCGTCGTCGTGCAGGACGCGGTGGAAGGCCGAGCCCTCCGCCAGGTCCGCCATGGACGAGACCGCCTTCTTGTGACGCAGCAGCGACTTGGGCGTCATCAGGATCAGCGGCTTGCGGAACGGCCGGTGCATCTGGCGACGCAGGATGTGGAAGTAGTTGGCCGGGGTGGTGCAGTTGGCGACCTGCATATTGTCTTCGGCGCACTGTTGCAGGAAGCGCTCAAGACGGGCCGAGGAGTGTTCCGGTCCCTGGCCTTCATAGCCGTGCGGCAGCAGCATGGTCAGGCCGCTCATGCGCAGCCACTTGCGTTCGCCCGAAGAGATGAACTGGTCGATCACCACCTGGGCGCCGTTCACGAAGTCGCCGAACTGGGCCTCCCACATGACCAGCGTATTGGGGTCGGCCAGCGAATAGCCGTACTCGAAGCCCAGCACCGCCTCTTCAGACAGGGCCGAGTCGATGACTTCGAAATTGGCCTGGCCTTCGCGCAGGTTGTTCAGCGGGATGTAGCGCTCTTCGGTCGTCTGATCGATGATGCCCGAGTGACGCTGCGAGAAGGTGCCGCGCACCGAATCCTGACCCGACAGACGGATCGGGAAACCTTCATCGACCAGCGAGGCGAACGCCAGGCTCTCGGCCGTGGCCCAGTCCAGGCCCTGGCCCGAGGTGATGGCTTCGCGGCGACCGTCGATGACGCGCTTCAGCGTCTTGTGCATGTCGACGCTGTTGGGGATCGTGGTCAGGCGGTGGCCCAGGTCGGTCAGCTTGGCCAGCGGCACGGCGGTGTCGCCGCGCAGCTCATCCTTGGGCGACTGGAAGCCCTGCCACTGGCCGTCCAGCCAGTCGGCCTTCTCGGCGGACCAAGTCTTGCCGGCCTCGAACTGCTCGTCGAGGAATTTCTCGAACCGCTCGACTTCGGCGTCCACCTCGGCCTGGCTGATCACGCCTTCGACCACCAGACGCTGCGAATACAGTTCGCGGGTCGAGGGCTGGGCGCGGATCTTCGAATACATCAGCGGCTGGGTGAAGGTGGGGTCGTCGCCTTCGTTGTGGCCGAAGCGGCGGTAGCAGAACATGTCCACCACCACGTCCTTGTGGAACTTCTGACGGTATTCGGTCGCCACCTTGGCGGCGAAGACGACGGCCTCGGGGTCGTCGCCGTTGACGTGGAAGATCGGGGCCTGGACCATCAGAGCCACGTCCGACGGATAGGGCGAACTGCGCGAGTTGCGCGGGCTGGTGGTGAAGCCGATCTGATTGTTGATGACGAAGTGCAGCGTGCCGCCGGTGCGGTAGCCCTTCAGTCCCATCAGCGCAAAGCACTCCGCGACCACGCCCTGGCCGGCGAAGGCGGCGTCGCCGTGGATCAGCAGCGGCACGACCTTGGAACGATCCAGCGCCCACTGCCCCTCGGGCACGCCCTCGTTGGCCTCGCGAATGTCGAACGCCTGTTTGGCGCGCGCCTTGCCCAGCACGACCGGGTTGACGATCTCGAGGTGCGACGGGTTGGCGGTCAGCGACAGGTGGACGTGGTTGCCGTCGAACTCGCGGTTCGACGAGGCGCCCATGTGATATTTGACGTCGCCCGAGCCCTCGATGTCGCTCGGCACGGCCGAACCGCCCTGGAACTCGTGAAAGATGACCTTGTAGGGCTTGCCCATCACGGCGGCGAGCACGTTCAGACGGCCACGGTGGGCCATGCCCAGCACGACCTCGTCGACGCCCAGCGAACCGCCGCGCTTGATGACCTGCTCCAGCGCCGGGACCATGGCCTCGCCGCCGTCCAGACCAAAGCGCTTGGTGCCGGGGAAGCGCTTGTGCAGGAAGCGTTCGAAGCCTTCGGCCTCGACCAGCTTGGACAGGATGGCCAGCTTGCCTTCCTTGGAGAAGGCGTTCTGCTCGAACTTGTCGGCGCCCTCGAACCGCTGCTGGAGCCAGGATTTCTCCTCCGGCTCAGCGATATGCATGAACTGGATGCCGATATTGCCGCAGTAGGTGCGCTTCAGGATCTCCAGCACTTCGCGGATCGTGCCGGTCTGAAGACCCAGGACGCCGTCCAGGAAGATCGGGCGGTCCAGATCGGCGCCGGTGAAGCCGTAGAATTCGGGCGTCAGCTCGGGGTTCTCCACCGGCTGTTCGATGCCCAGCGGATCCAGCTTGGCCTGCAGGTGGCCGCGCACGCGATAGCTGCGGATCAGCATCAGGGCGCGGATGGAATCGTGGGCGGCGGCGCGGATCGCATCGGCCGAGACGTCGGCGGACGCGGCCGTGGGCGCAGCAGCCGGCGCAGCACCGGGCTTTTTGGGAGCAGGCTTCGGGGCCGGCCATCGGCCGTCGAAGACGCCGGTCTCCTCGGTCGGTTCGGTCGCCACGCCGCGACCCCAGCTGCCGGCGCCGGCCGAGGCGGTCACCAGCGCGGCGTTGTCGCGCAGCTGGTCGAAGAAGGCTTTCCATTCGGCGGAGACGGAGCCGGGGTCTTTCGCCCACTTCTCCTGAAGCTCCTCGACGTAGGCCGCATTGGACCCGTAAAGGAATGAGGTCTCGGCAAAGACCTGGTTCAGCCGACCGGCATCGTCCGCCATCGTTTCGCAATCCCTGGGCCCCGACGGACACATCTCCGTGAGGGGCGCGCCCGTCATATAGGCGTCGTTTCCTGACGGGTCATGACCGAAACGGGGCAATTTGGTAGGAAATTGGTCGCAGGCCCAAGAAAAAACGCCCCCGACCTGAGCCGAGGGCGTTCATCGCCGACAAAAGCGGCATTTTTCTTCTCCCTCCCCGCGTCGGGGAGGGAGAATGTCGTGCGATCTTAACCCTTCAGGACTTCGACCAGGGTCTTGCCGAGGCGCGCGGGCGATTCCGACATGCGGATGCCGGCGGCTTCCATCGCCGCGATCTTGGATTCGGCGTCGCCCTTGCCGCCCGAGACGACGGCGCCGGCGTGGCCCATGGTGCGGCCCTTCGGAGCCGTGCGGCCCGCGATGAAGCCGGCCATCGGCTTCTTGCGACCCTTCTTGGCTTCGTCGATCAGGAACTGGGCGGCGTCTTCTTCCGCACCGCCGCCGATTTCGCCGATCATGATGATCGAGGTGGTTTCCTCGTCGGCCAGGAACAGCTCCAGCACGTCGATGAACTCGGTGCCCTTGACCGGGTCGCCGCCGATGCCGACGGCCGTGGTCTGGCCAAGACCTTCGTTGGTGGTCTGGAACACGGCTTCATAGGTCAGGGTGCCCGAACGCGACACGATGCCGACCGAGCCCTTCTTGAAGATGTTGCCCGGCATGATGCCGATCTTGCACTCGTCCGGCGTCAGGATACCGGGGCAGTTCGGCCCCAGCAGGCGCGACTTGGAGCCTTCCAGGCGACGCTTGACCTTGACCATGTCCATCACCGGGATGCCCTCGGTGATGCAGGTAATGAAAGGGATTTCGGCGTCGATGGCTTCGATGATCGCGGCGGCCGCGCCCGACGGCGGGACGTAGATCACCGAGGCGTCGGCGCCCGTGGCGTCCTTGGCTTCAGCGACCGAGGCGTAGATCGGCAGGCTCTCACCGTGCGATCCGGTCCAGTTCGTGCCGCCCTTGGAGGGGTGCACGCCGGCGACCATCTGGGTGCCGTGATAGGCCAGCGCCTGTTCGGTGTGGAAGCCGCCGGTCTTGCCGGTCAGGCCCTGGACGATGATCTTGGTGTTCTTGTCGACGAGAATGGACATGGGTCTGTGCTCTGAATTCGATGTGTCAGCGGGGCGGTGGCGAGTAAGGCCGAAGCCTTAGCCGACCGCCGCGACGATCTTCTGGGCGGCGTCGTCGAGGTCGTCGGCGGCCTGGATGGTCAAGCCCGACTCGTTCAGGATTTTCTTGCCCAGTTCGGCGTTGGTGCCTTCCAGACGCACCACCAGCGGCACCTTCAGGCCCACTTCCTTCACGGCCGCGACCACACCCTCGGCGATGACGTCGCACTTCATGATGCCGCCGAAGATGTTGACCAGGATGCCCTGGACGTTCGGGTCGGCGGTGATGATCTTGAAAGCCGCCGCGACCTTCTCCTTGCCGGCGCCGCCGCCGACGTCGCAGAAGTTGGCCGGCTCCTTGCCGTACAGCTTGATGATGTCCATCGTCGCCATGGCCAGACCGGCGCCGTTGACCATGCAGCCGATGTTGCCGTCCAGCGAGACGTAGGCGAGGTCCCACTTGGACGCCTCGATTTCCTTGGCGTCTTCTTCGGTTTCGTCGCGCAGTTCCTTGATGTCATCGTGGCGGAACAGGGCGTTGCCGTCGAAGCTGACCTTGGCGTCCAGAACGCGCAGATGGCCGTCCTTCATCACGATCAGGGGGTTCACCTCCAGCATGTCCATGTCCTTCTCGACGAAGGCCTTGTACAGGGCGGGGAACAGCGACTTGGCGTCTTCGGCCGCGGCACCCGTCAGACCGTAGGCGGCGGTGATGGCGGCAACGTCGGCGTCGGTCACGCCCGCGCTGGGGTCGATGACGATGTTCTGGATCTTCTCGGGCGTGTCGTGGGCGACGGTTTCGATGTCCATGCCGCCTTCGGTCGAGACGACGAAGGCGATGCGGCCATAGGCGCGGTCGACCAGCAGCGAGCAGTACAGTTCACGCTCGATGTCGGCGCCGTCCTCGATGTAGAGGCGGTTGACCTGCTTGCCAGCGTCGCCCGTCTGGGCGGTGACCAGGGTGTTGCCCAGCATTTCCTTGGCGTGGGCGACGGCTTCCTCGACCGAGAAGGCCAGGCGAACGCCGCCCTTGGCGTCGGCCGGCAGTTCCTTGAACTTGCCCTTGCCGCGGCCGCCGGCGTGGATTTGCGACTTCACGACATAGAGCGGGCCGGGCAGCGATTTGGCGGCCGCCTCGACCTGATCGACCGACGTCACCGCGACGCCTTGCGCGACCGGAGCGCCGAAGCCTTTGAGGACCTGCTTGGCCTGATATTCGTGAATGTTCATGGGGGACCGTCGCAACCGCTGCTGGGAGAGTTGCGGGGCTTATAGGCCCCACCCCTTCGCAGGTGCAACCGTCCACAGGCCCCCTTTAGTCGACCCAGTCCTTCTTGAGGGTGCGCGACGCCCCGATCAGCAGGATCGCGGCCAGCACATAGAAGCCCATGCCGGTGTAGATGGCCCAGCGCAGGCTTTCCTCGCCGAAGCGCGGCGCCAGCAGGTCGCTCATCCAGCCGAAATAGTAGAAGCCGACCGCGATCCCGAGCAGATTGTTCAGCAGCAGGAACAGGGCCGAGGCGGTGGAACGCATGGCCGCCGGCACCAAATGCTGAACCGCCGCCGTGATCGGGCCCAGCCAGGCCAGGTTCAATCCGGTCGGCAACAGGAAGATCAGGAAGGCCAGGGTCAGCTGCTGGACATGGCTGCCGCCGCCGGGCAGAACCAGGCCGATCAGCCAGGGCGAGTTCATAGCCAGGATGAAGCACGGCGCCGAGATCAGGAAGGCGACGGCGGGCGTCAGCGGATAGGCGCCCTTGCCCTTCTTGGACAGCTTGTCGGCGATCATGCCGCCCAGCCAGATGCCCAGGATGCCGCCGATCAGGGCAATGCCGGAATAATAAATGCTGGTCTGTTTCAGGGTCAGGTCGAAGCTGCGCATGAAGAACAGCGGCAGCCAGCCGGCCACGCCATAGCCGCACACCGACGATGAGGCGGCGCCCAGGCCCAGGAGCCAGAAGCTGGGCTTGCGGATGACCACCGAGGCGGTGCGCCGCGCGATCATCAGCGACACGCCGATCACCACCGCCAGCAGGCCGCCGAAAGCGAGCACCAGCGGATTGCCGAGCGACATACCCATCAGCCAGCTCAAGGCGCCGAGGATCAGCAGACCGGCGCCGAGGCCCAGCATGATCTGGGCGGCGATCTTGCCGGCCCGGTCCGTGCCGACGGGGGCGGCGGCCAGGGCCGCGACCTGGGCCTCGGTCTTGATGGCGTCGGTTCCGCCGCGCCTGGGATCCCGCACCGTCAGACGCAGCAGGGGCGCGACCAGCACGCCCAGCAGGCCGACCACGATGAAGGCCGTGCGCCAGCCGTAGGTCGCCGCCAGCAGGCCGCCGACCAGGGTGCCCGCCGCCATGCCCAGCGGAATGCCGAAGGCGAAGGCCGCCATGGCCCGCGCGCGCTGATGCGGCGGGAAATAGTCGGCGATCAGCGAATAGGCCGGAGCCACGCCGCCCGCCTCGCCGATGCCCACGCCCATCCGGCACAGGAACAGCTGGCCGAACGACCCGGCCATGCCGCACAGGGCGGTGAAGCCCGACCAGACGGCCAGGGCGCCGGTCATGATCCAGACCCGGCTGAATCGATCCGCCAGCCAGGCCAGAGGAATGGCCAATGTCGAATAGACCGAGGCGAAGGCGATGCCGCCCAACAGGCCGAACTGGCTGTCGGACATGCCGAACTCTTCTTTCAGCGGCGCGGCCAGGATGCCGATGATCTGGCGATCCAGGAAGTTCAGCATGTAGATCAGGATCAGGACCGCCAGCACATAGTAGCGGTAGCCGGGCCGCTCAGGCCGCGCGGGCCGCGCCTCCTGGACCGTCAGCGTCTCCGTCGTCATCGGCGTTTCCCCTCGGCGTCTTGTTGTTCGTTGCGGCGAGCCTATCCGCAACTCTGCTCCCTGCAAACAGATGGGGCGGCGGCCCGGAGACCGCCGCCCGCGTCGTCAGGCGTTAGGAATGGAGATCAGAAGCGATAGGTCAGGCGCGCCGAATAGGTGGTCGGCGGGCCGTAGAAGGCGCTGATCGAGTTGTTGTAGGTGGCGCCCGGGAAGCTGTAGCCGCCGACCTTGTAGCGAACGTCGGTCAGGTTGCGACCGAACAGGCCGACTTCCCAGCGCTTGCTCGGCGCCGTCCAGACAACGCTGGCGTCGGCCAGCACATAGCCGTCCTGATCCAGGATGGGGTCGGGCGTGTCGAACAGGTGGTAGTCCGAACGGTAGGACAGCGACGGGGTGACGCGGATTTCACCACCCATGATGTCGCCGCGCCAGGTCATGCCGTAATAGGCCGACCATTCCGGCGAGTTCTGCGGCTCGCGCGTGTTCGAGATATCGACCGGGGTGCCGGTGATATTGGTGATGAACTCGTCGAACTCGTTCTTCAGATAGCCGAGCGAGAAGTTGGCGGTGATGTCGCTGGTCAGATAGGCCGACCCCTCCAGCTCAAAGCCATAGATGGTCGAGGCGCCGGCGTTGTCGACGACCGAGGCGATGCCGACGGCGGGCGGCGTGGCCACCTGCTGGGTCGTGATCTGCTGGTCCTTGTAGTCCGAATAGAAGATCGCCGAGGCAAAGTTCATTCGGCGGTCGAAGGCCGATCCCTTCAGGCCGACTTCATAGGTGGTGACCGTCTCGGGCTGGTAGCCGTTGACAGTCTGGGGAACCAGGGCGGCGTCGCCGCGCATATCCCAGCCGCCCGACTTGAAGCCCTGGCTGACGGAGGCGTAGCCGGTCATCTCGTCGCTGAAATCATACGAGATGCTGGCGCGCGGCGTGAACTTCTCGAAGGTGTCCGAGGCCGTATAGTTGGTGCGGGTCGCAAACACCGCGCGCGGCGTGCCGCCGGTCAGCGGGCTGCGCGTGGCGCCGAGATAGAACTGGCGCAGGACGGCGGCGTCCTTGTCGTCGCGGGTGTAACGGCCGCCCAGCGACAGGTGCAGGCGATCGGTCAGATCGTAGCTGAAGTCTCCGAAGATCGAGAAGGACTTGGTGTCCACCGATCCCGCCGCCGCAATCGACAGACCCAGGTTGCCGGCGATGGTGTCGAAGACGCCCGACGACGTGCCGTCCAGATAATAGACGCCGGCCACGCCGGACCAGCGCTCGCCGGTGAACAGGGCTTGGAACTCCTGGCTGAACTGGTGGTCGGCATAGATGGCCGGCACGTCCAGGGTAGGGTTCGGCGTCTGGTCGAAGTCGATAATGGTGGCCGTGTCGCCCGAACGATAGGCCGAGATCGACTTGAGGGTCAGCATGTCGTTGACCCGGTATTCGCCGGTCAGGGCCACGCCCTCGGTCACGACCTTCTGCTCGCCGGTGATGCCGGCGTAGGTGTCATATTTGCCGGCTGGCGCGCGCCATAGGCCGTCGGTCGAGGTGACCTCGCGGTGGCCGTGGCGGGGGCTGGAGTCGTCCTCGACACGGTCCCAGGCCAGGCGGAAGAACAGGTTGTCGTTCGGCGTCCATTCCGCGCTGGCGCGATAGGCAATGACGTCCTTGTCGTACTGGTCCTGACCGGTGTTCAGGTTCTTGCCGTAGCCATCGTGGTTGTAGGTGGCGACCGCGCCGCCGATGGCGAAGGTGTCGCCGACGGGGATGGAGCCGGAGACCAGGAAGTTCTGCTCATTGAAGCGCCCCAGCTCGGCGCGGGCGGTCAGGCTGGGATCCTGACCCAGACGTTTGGTCACGTATTTGATCGCGCCGCCGATGGTGTTGCGGCCGTAAAGCGTGCCTTGCGGGCCGCGCAGCACCTCGATGCGCGAGATGTCGAAGATGTCCAGCACCGCGCCCTGCGGACGCGCGACATAGACGTCGTCGACATAGAGGCCGACGCCGGGCTCGAAGCCCCACAGCGGATCCTGCTGGCCAACGCCGCGGATGAAGCTGATCAGGGTGGAGTTGGAGCCGCGCGCGATCTGGACCGTGGCGTTCGGCGTCTGCTGCTGCAGGGCCGTGATGTTGACGGCGCCCGTCTGTTCAAGCCGTTCGGCGCTGAGGGCCGACACGGCGATCGGCACGTCCTTCAGCTGCTCGTCGCGCCGGCGGGCGGTGACGACGATGTCGTCGACGGTCGCTGCGCTCTGATCGGCGTTCGCGGCCTGAGCGGTCGCCTCCGCGTCCTGGGCGACAGTGGCCCCCGCAAGCACGCCCCACGCCGCGCCGGCCAGCAGCGCGCACTTCACATGACGGTTCATGATCCTAGACCCCTTTGTCGTTTCCAGCCCGATGGACGCTTTTATTCAGCGTTCAATGATTTTCACGGAACCTACCCGGTTTCGGCCGTCTGTCAAACACTGGACTGACGCAGCGTCACTTGGGTCGTCGACCGTGGCGCCGTTGCACCGCCGCGATCGTGCGCCTAGCCTTGCCGGATGAGCAAGCCGGACGCCGCCGCCCCCCTTCCCCGCCCCGTCGCCGCCGCGCGTCGCAAGGCGGCGGGCGCTGCGCCGGCGCGGCGCGGCCGCCCGCCCAAGACCGAGGCCAAGGCGGCGGGCGAGACGCGCGATCTGATCCTGGATGCAGCCGAGGATCTGTTCTCCAAACACGGCTTCTACGGCGTCACCATCCGCGAGGTGGCGCGCGAGGCGGGCGTGGATACGGCCCTGGTCCACTACTATTTCGGCGCCAAGCGCGAGCTGTTCGACGCGGTCTTCCTGCGCCGGGCCGAGGTCTGGAACGACGACCGCGTCGCCGCCATCGATCGCTATGCCGAGACGGCGGGTGACGACATGACGCTGGAGGGCCTGCTGGAAGCCTTCCTGCGACCGCCGTTCGAATGGTCGCTGAAGGGCGGGCCGGGCTGGAAACATTATTCCGCCCTGGTGGCCCAGACCAACGCCAACCCCAGTTTCGGCGGCGAGACGATGGCGCGCTATTTCGACCCGGCCATCCACCGGCTGATCGAGCTAATCGCCAAGGTGCTGCCCGGCGCCAGCGAGGTCGACCTGTATTGGGGCTATCACAATCTATCGGGCGCGCTGACCCTGACGCTGGGCGAGACGGGGCGCCTGGACCGGCTGTCGAACGGGCGGGCGCGGTCGGGCGATCTGGAGACGGCCGGCGACTATATGGTCCGGTTCGCCGCGGCCGGTTTCCGCGCCGTGGCGGGAATGACCCCGCGCCAGGGCTGATCGGTCACGCCGGGGCGCCGTCGCGCGCCCGGCTTTCGCCCGGCCGAAAATCGTGGTTTCAAGGCGCGATCTTCCGACTGCGAAAGCCCCGATGACGTCCCCTGCCGCCGACCGCCGCCGCACCTTCTTGCGCGGTCTCATCGTCGCCGTTCTGGCGGGCGTCTTTCTGGCGGTGACCGGCGCCTTCGGCAGCGCGGGCGCGTCGCTGCCCGTACGGCTGGCCTATTGGGTGCTGGTCATGGTGCTGGGCGGGCTGTGGGGACATCTGTGCGGGGTGCTGGTCAGCCGGTTCCTGGATTCCGACGAGCGGCCATGGCTGAGCATTGCGGTCATGGTCGTGATCATCACCGGGCCGCTGTGCGTGCTGGTCTGGGCGGCGACGGGCCTGTTCTTCGCCCAGAGGCTCTATCCGCTGGCGGTGCTGCCGGAACTGGTCGTGCCCGTCGTGGTCATCACGGCGGCGGTGACGACGTTGAACGTCTTTTTGGGGCGGGCCGTGCCGGTCCAGACCCATGCGGCGCCGCCCGAGACAGCGGCTCGCCCGGTTCGGTTTCTGGACCGTCTGCCCATCAAGCTGAAAGGCGCGACGATCCGGGCGGTGCAGGCCGAGGACCATTATCTGCGCATCCACACCGACCGGGGATCGGACCTGATCCTGATGCGGCTGTCGGACGCGGTGGAGGAACTGGAGGGGCTGGAGGGCGCCCAGACGCACCGCAGCTGGTGGGTGGCGCGCGAGGCGGTGCGCGCCGTCGAACGCGGCGACGGCCGCGCGACCCTGACGCTTACCGGCGGCCTGTCGGCGCCGGTCAGCCGCCGCTACGCACGGATGCTGCGCGACGCCGAATGGTGGTGACGCTCTCTTTAAGCGCATGATTCACGCTTCGGACGGGGCCGCGTTGCGCCCCGATCCGACACGATCACGCGCTAGGGCGCGGGCTGGGTGGTCAGCATCGACGCAGGCGCGGCGCAGCCGGTCAGCTCGTCATCGCCGATCTCGACCTTGGCCGTCAGCGGATAGGTGCGGTCGCTCATGCCGTCCGAACATTCGGTGGCGATCAGCACGACGTTCAGCGCCTTGTTCAGATTGGTCGAGCTGGCGAAGGTCGCGACCGTGCCCTGGACCGTCGCGCCATGGTTCGGCGCGCGCTGGGTCGGCTGATCGACGCGGGTGTAGATCAGGGCGTCCGGCGTGATCTCCACGCCCCAGAAGGGTTCGGTCCCCAGCGCCCGCACCGGCTGGCCCAGATCGACCCCGCCCAGGGTGACGGCGGCCTGGGGCTGCGGCGCGGGCTTGGGTTTGGAATCCTCGCGGTCGTAACAGGCGCTGAGCGAGACGCCGGCAAGGGCGATGACAATTGGGGCGATGGCGAACGGGGCGGCGGCGAGCGGAATGAGGCGCATGACGGCTCCTTTTGGTTCGGGCGCAGGTGAGGTCCCCGCCGCCCTCGGTCAAGGGGCGCGGCTGGGTTATGCTGGTCCCATGTCGATTCGCCCCACCGCATTCGAGTTCTTCGCCGGGGGCGGCCTGGCGGGTTTGGGACTGTCCGCCGCCGGCATCGACACCGTCTTCGCCAACGACATGGACGGGGCCAAGGCGCGCGCCTTCACGGCCAATCATCCACATACCCCGTTTCGTCAGGGCGATGTCTGGACCCTGACCGTCGACGATCTGCCGGGGCGGGCCGACTTGGCCTGGGCCTCGTCGCCCTGTCAGGACGTCAGCCTGGCGGGCGCGCGCGGCGGGCTGGAGGCCGGGCGATCGGGGGCCTTCTGGGGCTTCTGGCGGCTGATGCAAGGGCTGGCGGCCGAGGGGCGCAGCCCGCGCGTGATCGTGCTGGAAAACGTCATCGGCCTGCTGACTTCCGGGCCAAGGACCGAAGTGGGGCGGGATTTCGCGGCCGTCTGCACAGCGATGGTCGAGGCGGGCTATACGGTCGGCGCGCTGGAGATGGACGCCGCCCACTGGCTGCCCCAGTCGCGGCCGCGCCTGTTCGTTGTGGCCATTCAGGGCGAGGCCCCGCGCGCGGCCGGTCCGACCCAGCCCTTCCATTCAGCGCGTCTGGTCGCCGCCCACGCGCGGCTGCCCGAGGCGGTGAAGGCGGCTTGGGCCTGGTGGTCGCTGCCTGCGCCGTCGCAGCGCAATCTGGACCTGGCGGCCATTCTGGAGCCGGAAGACTCCGTCACTTGGCTGGATGATGCGGACGCCATCCTGGCCCTGGCCGCGCCGCTGCACCGCGCCCGGATCGCGTCGGCCCTGGCCTCTGGACAGCGTTGCGTCGGCGCCGCCTATCGCCGGGTGCGGACCGAGAACGGCCACAAGGTCCAGCGTCTGGAAATCCGGTTCGATGGCTTGGCCGGATGCCTGAGGACGCCGGCCGGCGGCTCATCGCGTCAATATGTGGTGGTGTGCGATCGGGGCTTGGCGCGGGTTCGGCGGCTGACCGGGCGCGAGGCCGCGCGGCTGATGGGCGTGTCTGACGACTATCGCCTGCCGTCGAGCGAAAGCGCGGCGCTGAAGCTGATGGGCGATGCGGTCGCCGTGCCGGTGGTCAGGGCGCTGGCCGAAGGGCTGCTGCTGCCGGCGCTGATGGATCGACGCGCCGCCGCCTGACGCCGTCACTGATCGCCAGATAAAAACACCCCCCGGGATATCGCCCGAGGGGTGGGAAACATGCGGTCGTTAGCGCTGGACCCACTGGCCTTGGGCGTTGCGGTACCATTGGCCCGAGGAGATGCGGGGCAACAGCTGGGCCTCGAACATACGGGCCCCGGCGACATCGGCCGAAGTGCCGGCGTCGGCGGCGCTGCGGGCGTAGGCGGCGCGGCGGCCGGAGTTGGTGGCGTCGACGGCGGCGCGCAGGCTGGCGTCCGAGGTCGGGGTGCGGAAGCCCAGGTAACCGTCGGCCTGCTCACCCACGGTGCCAGCGGCCTTGGCCTGGTCGATCTGCGCCTTCTGGGCGCTGGTCTGGGCGATGGCGGCGCCCGCGACGCCCAGAGCCGCAACGGCGGCGCCGATGACGAAGAGTTTGCGGAAGGTCATGTCAGCCTGTCCCTTTCAGAGAGAAGCGGGAAATCAGAAGAGGTTGGGGTTCTGCTGCAACAGCTGCTGCAGCTCCTGGTCCAGCCGAACGCGCACGTCGGCGTCCAGCTTGGCGTAGATCTGGATCGGCGCGACCTCAAGACGGATGGTCGGGGCGCAGGCCGCGAGGGCGACGACGACGGCTCCGAAACCGAGGCCGGCCAATTGGCGCTTGTGGATCATGACGTGGGCTCCGGTTCGGCCGAGGGTGATGTCTCTAATAGCACGCCGTCCAATGAACGCGCGCTGAATGGTGAAGTTCAATCGGCAGGCGCCGGGACGGGCGCGGGCGTCGCATCCTGCTGCCCTTGGCGCGCGCGATTGACGGCCAGCAGATCCGAGATCAGCTGGTTGGCGTTCAGGGTCGTGTCCAGAGTCAGGTCGATCTGGGTGTTGGACGGCAACGGCAGTTTGCGATTCAGGAACTGGCGGCTGATCAGTTCGCCGATCGTCAGCCGAAGCTCCTGGCGTTTGGGAGGATCGTGGCGGCCGCGGATGTGGAACAGGACCGCCAGACGCCCGCCGTCCAGGCTGTTCACATCGGCGCTGAGCTGGTCGAAGGACAGGTTCTCCATCGCCTGATAGGCCAGGTCCTCGACGACGTTTTCCGACACCTCGCCGCCCCCGCCGCTGGCGGCGACATCGGTCAGGACGTCCCGCTTGATCGACAGGCGGCCCGGCTGGACCGCCTCCAGCTTGCCGGCGGTGATCTTGAGCCCGCGCTTGGGGTCCATGATGAAGGGCAGGCGGCCGGAGACGACCGCGTCCAGCTGAACCTTGTCGTCAAAGCCGGTGTCGGCGACGATATCGCCCAGCTGCACCCGGTCCAGCACGATCACGCCGCTGTAGGGCTGGGTCGCGTCCAGCGGGACGGTGAAGGGCTCGACCGAGACGGTCCCGCCGCCGGCGACGACCTGGGCGCCGTCGATCAGCACCCCGGCCTCATTGACCGAGAAGGTCACATCCAGCGCCGTGACGGCCGTGCCGACGGCCAGGCTGTCGGCCGTCAGCTTCTGGTTCGGGGCGGTGATCAGGGGCGTCAGGCTGCTGAAGACGATGTCGCCGCGCAGGCCCTTCACGGCCCCGACCGGACTGACGAAATCCAGGGCCGGCGTTACCAGATGGCCGCTGGAGGTCGGTTCGGCGTCCTTGGTCCAGTCGAAACGCCCGTCGAAGCTGACGGCGCCCTCGACCGGCGACTGCAGGAAGTCGGCGGCCAAGGGGCTGAGCATCGCCGGCTGAAGCCCATGCTCGGCGAAGGTCACGTTCGGGGCGGTGATGACGATGCCGCCCGATCCGGTGCGGCCATCGTGCGCCAGGGTCAGGCGGCCGAGACCATAGGCGGCCGCCGCGCCCGTGCCCTTCAGATCGAAGGCGCCGCTCCAGCGTTCGTTGGCTAGCGTCGCAGATCCTGTGGCCGAAAGCGGTTCGAACCTTTCCGGCGTCAGGGCGTCGATGACGCGGGCGGCGGCCACATTGGCGGTCAAGCCGATGCCCGCCTTGGTCCCATCGACGGTTACACGGCCCGAGGCGTCGGCGAACCGCATGCCGAGGAATGGCGCCTGGGCCGAGACTTGGGCGAAACCGCCCGCGACGCGCCAGACGCCGTCCTTCGACGTCAACAGCGGACCGCCCTGGGGACACAGCTTGCCGGCGACCTGATGGACGTCGTTCTCGTCCAGCTCCAGCCGCGCGACGGTCAGGTCGACGCAGTCCGATGTCGCATAGGTCAGCCGGCCGGCGTTCATAGCCAGGACGCCGCGCGTCCGGGCGTCGATGCCGCGCGCCAGATCGAAATCCAGTCGGGCGCGACCGTCCAGCGTCGCTTCGAACCCGCCTTCGGTCAGGCGCCAGTTCGGGATCGCGACGGACATTTCCGGCAGGCCCTTGCCGCGCGTTGCGGTCAGGGTCAGCGCCCCGCCGCCCAGCCGCCCCGGCTCGGCCTGATAGGCGCCGCCCTGACCTTGAGCCACCGTCAGGACGCCGCCGTTGGCGGGCGTCAGGGTGACAGGACGCGACAGGGATACAGTCGTGCCGGCCGCGCCCGTGGCGAAGCGGATGGCGGGCGCGTTAAGGGCGAAGCGTCCCAGCGCGCGCTTCATCTCGGCCAGCTCGGCGATGTCGTCCGGGCCGACGGCGCCGAACAGGGGCCAGGCCCCGTCCGCGGCGCGAAGCGATCCGTTCGCCGCGATCTGAACCCCGCCGTCGCTGACCACGTCCAGATCCAGGTCGGCGCGGCCGCGCTTCAGCGCCAGGTCGCCGAAACCGAAACGGTCGAAGGTCGCGCTCAATGGGCCTGTCGCCTCGAAGGCCGCATCCTTGCCGCCCAAGGCCAGGTCGCGCGACGTCAACGACAATCCGCCGATCGTCGTCTGACCCGTCCGTCCCGAACCGGCGGTCAGGGCCAGCGGCCCCTGCATGCGCCAGCGCACGGCGTCGTCGCGCGACACCGTCAGCTTGCCCCGCGTCGCCGTAGCGTCGACATCGGCGATGCGCAGGTCCGCGCCCTCGACCGCCGCCGCCTTCAGCGCGGTCGTGACATCGCCGTCCAGCCGGAAGGTTTCGATCCAGCCGGAGACGACGCCGTCGAACCGGGCGGCGACATCGGCGCTGCGGGCGCTGAGCGTCGGGGTTCCCAGGCGCTCGCCGGTCAGGCGGGCGTCCAGAACCGCCCGGCCGTCGCCGCGCCGCGTCTTCAGATCTGGATAGGGCAGATCGCCGGTCAGCGTCAGCGCAGCCCCCTGCCCTCGGGCCGCCGGTGTCGCGAAGCTGTCGGCGGCGGCCGACAGTTTGATCGCCATCCGGTCGCCGGTCGTGGTCAGGTCCAGGAGTCCGGTCAGGCCCTGGGCCTGCGTTTCGCCGCTCTTCAGCGCGGCTTTCGGCAGGCGCGCCGCCAGCCGCATCAGCTTGCCGTCGTCAATCCGGGCGTCAGCCAGCAGATCGACCGGCCCGTATTCCGTATTCAACCGCCCGCGGCCGCCCTCGAAGATGACCAGGGGCCCGCGCGAATCCGGGCGCGGCGGTCCGCCGGTGAACTCCTTGATCAGCGGGTCAAGCGAGCCGAACGACAGTTTTCCACCCTTCCAGCTGGCCCGGACGACCGGTCGCAGTAGGCGGATGCGGCTGGGGGTCACGCCTAGGCCCGACCTGGACCACGGCAGGGCGACGGCGTAGTCGACCTCGGCTCGCTCGACCACGACATCCGGATTGTCGGGATCGCCGATGCGGATGCGGCCGACGAAGCCGTCGATCTCGATCCGCTCCACCTCGACATCGGCCGGGATCCCGCGCTGGTCAAGCCAGCCAACGAGGACATTGCGCGCCACCGCGCGGCGATTGAGATAGATCAGGGCCGCCACCACGCCGATCAGCAGCGCCAGGATCAGAACGCCGACAGCGACGGCGCGCAGGACGCGACGGGTCTTGGCCTGCGGCTTTGGCTTTGGCTTTGGCTTGGACGGTGTGTCGGTCAAACGGATCGATCGCGTGATTGAAACAGCGGGCCGTCCACCTTGGTCATCCTTGTCTCCAGCACAACATCAAAGCGTGACGGTCGGTCGTCGGCGCCCGCTTCCTGCCGGTCAAGCTGGGCCAGATAACGGCGAATCGACAGGTCGGGATCCCCTCACCGTCGAGCTTTGTCTGACGCACGTTAACCGTTTGTAACGGTCTGCTTTCCAAAATGAGACAAGCGCGGTATAGGACCGCCTTCGCGCCACGGGCGATACGGCGCGATCTTCGAGAACGAGTAAAGCTTTGGCGCCGAAGGCGTCGCAATACGACGGGGACCGATGGCTCAGTTCGACCCACGCCGCCAGCCGACGCGGCTCGCGCCGCATATGCTCACGGCGGCCGCTGCAATCTCGGTGGCGATGCTCGCTGGTCGAGCTTATCAACCCGCTCAGGCCGAAGAAGTTCCCGCCCTGACTTCGGCTCAGATGGCGGCCATGGAGGCCAAGGCCTTCGCCGCCGCCAATGCGCCCGCCGGCCTGACGGCGCCCGAGGCCGTCAACGTCCAGATCCGCCGCGGTGAAACCTTCGAACAGGCCGTGCGCCGCACCGGCGTCGCCCCCGAAGAAGCCAGCGCCGTCGCCGCCACCGTCGCCAACGCCTTCGACCTGGCCGATCTGCGCGCCGGACTGAAGTTCGAAACCGCCATCGCCAAACCGCGCAACGGCCGGGGCGACGCCCGCCTGATCGGCCTGACCATGCGCACCGGCCCGGCGTCGCAACTGACAGTGTCGCGCAGCTTCGACGGCGCCTTGCGCCTGCGTTCGCTGGAAGAAAAAGTCACCCATGAGACCGTCGTCCTGAAGGGCGATGTCGAGCGCAGCCTGTCGGCCAGCGCGCGTGAACTGGGCGCCACCGCCTCCATCGTTCGTTCGGCCAGCCGCCTGTTCGCCACCAAGTTCGACATGCAGCGCGACATCCGCGCCTCCGACGAGTTCACCATGGTCTTCGACCGTGAAGTGACCGAGGCCGGACGCACGGTGGACGTGGGCGACCTGATGTACGCCGAACTGCGCGGCGTCACCTTCTATCGCTTCAAGCCCGCCGGCGCGAAGGAGGCCCAGTTCTTCGATTCGAACGGCAAGAACCTGCGCTCCGCCATGATGCGCACGCCGCTGCAGAGCTTCCGCCGCGTGTCTTCCAACTTCGGTTTCCGCACCCACCCGATCTCGGGCTACAAGAAGATGCACCAAGGCATCGACTTCGCCGCCGGAACCGGCACGCCGGTCGTGGCTCCCGCCGATGGCGTGGTAGTCGAGGCGCGCCGCTGGGGCGGTTATGGCAACTGGCTGCGCATCCGCCACACCAACGGACTGGAAAGCGGCTATGGCCACCTGTCGCGCTACGGCTCGGGCATCCGCGCCGGCCAGCGGGTCAGCCAGGGTCAGATCGTCGCCTACGTCGGCTCGACCGGCGCCTCCACCGGCCCGCACCTTCACTATGAGTTGTGGCGCGGCGGCCAGCGGATCAATCCCGCCGGCGTGCGCACCCAGGAAGGCACCGAACTGGCCGGCGCCGACCTGACCGCCTTCCGCGCCGAAAAGGCCCGCATCGACCGCATCATCGCCTCGGGCGGTCAAAAGCGTCCGGCCATGCAGCAGGCCTCGGCTGAAGGTCTGCGTCCCGCCCGCGGTTAAGGTTCAGCCGACCAGACGCGGGGTCGCGCGCCCCGGCGTCGGGCAGGACAGGCCGTGGACCGTCACATCGGCCTCGCCCAGCTTCAGGCCCAACAGGTCCAGCACGGGATTGAGCGCGCCGTCCAGCACCGGCCCCAGCGGTTCCAGCAGCCGCCCCAGCGCCTTGGTCAGGTCGCCGAGCCCCAGGCCCAAGCCGATCAAGTTCACATCCACGTCCAGCCGCGCCAGCAGGCTGGCGACCGCCCCGCTAGCGAAGCTGCGCGAGGCCATGGTCTTGGTGCGCTGATTGTCGATGTCGCCCGCGTCGAACCTCAGCGATCTGAAGCCGGCGTCCGCCGCCTCGACATCCGCCTTGCCCGCAATGCTGACCAGGCCCAGGACTGACAGCAGGGTCGCGCGCTGGGGCGCCAGCAGGGTTTTGAAATCGCCCAACTTCGCCTCGTCCACCACACCGATCGATGCGCGCGCCAGGCCCGGCCGCACATCGACCTCGACCGCGCGCGTCGGATCGCAGGACAGCGACTTCAGTCGCGCCTCGGACGCCGCCAGTTCGATCAGGATCGGCAGTTCGACCCGCGCCAGACCCGACAGGGATTGCGCCGTCCTGGCCCGCACATAGAGCCGCGCCTGGGCCGTGCGGATGATCGGCTGGCCGTCAGCCGTCACCGTCAGCCACGGGGAGCGATTGGGCCGTTCGCCGATCGCCAGGCTGGTCTTCAGATCGGCGAGCCCGACCGGCACGCCCAGGTTCAGCGCTATCTGTCGGTCCCCGCCCCCGACCTCTAGCATGGCCATGACCAGATCCATGGCCGAGACCGACGCGTCCAGCCCCTCGCGGATCCCGTGGGGCGATTGCGCCTCCAGCCCGATCAGGTCGCTCAGCCTGACCTTCGTTCCGACCGAGGCCGAGGCCAGCTTGCCCAGCGCCCCGCCGTCCTGGCCGCCCGCCAGCCGCTCCAGCACCCTCAGCGCACGGCCGGCGTCGACCTGGGTCGCCAGAAGCCGGTCATAGTCGCCGACCTGGACGCCCAGATCGGACGCCAGGGCGTCGGTGAACCCCAGCAGATTGACGTCCAGATCGATCAGACGACGATAGTCCATGACGCTGAGCGAGACCTTGGCCCCGGTCAGGCCGCCGAGCACCTGATTGGCCACGCCGCCGTCCAGTCGCGCCAGACGCGACCCGATCGCGATCATGGCCTTGGGCATCCCGCCGCCCGTCGTCGCCGTGGCCCGGCGGGTGACCCGCACCTGATCGCGGCCCAGCAACAGCGGCGTGAAGAACATCGCCGCGCGGCTGGTGACCTCGACCCGCGCGGCGTTCGGCTTCATCCCGCCCGTCATGAACCGGTCATTGCGCGCCTTGGCCGGGTCGGGCGTGTAGACGCCCAGGGCCGTCGCCACCGTGACCGAGACGTCGGGCGCCACATTGGCCTCGACCGTCGCCTGGGCCGCGCGCAAGACCGCACCCTCGCCCTGCGCCAGGTTTCGCACCGCCGACAGCGCCGCGAGATCCGCCGCCCCCTGAACCCGGCGCGTGTGCAGAACCAGAACGCCCAGGTCGATCACCGCCGCCGTGAACAGGCACAGCAGGCCGCCTGCGACCGCCGCGATCACCGCCACCGCCCCGCGCCGATCGGCGCCGAACCGGAGCCGCAGACAAGGCGCCCGGACGCTCATCAATAGTCGCCCACATGGATGACCGCCGACCGCCGAATGACAGACGGCGGACGCGGCAGCATTCCGCCCAGCGCCATGATCAGACTGTCGCTCGCGTCATAGACGACGACGACCCGCAGCCGGCCGGCGTCCTCCATCACCTCGATGGTCGTGTGCTTGGGGTTCAGCGCCACGCCCCGCACCGCCTCGCTGACCTCGCGCCGCGCCAGACCGTCGCGCTCGGCCGCGTCCAGCCCCGCGATCGCCGCCCTGGCGCCCTCCGACGCCAGGGCCTGAACCGCCTGGGCCATCAAAAACCAGCCGCCATAAACGACGATGCCGATCAGCAGCAGGACCAGGATCGGCCCTACCAGCGCAAACTCCACCGCCGCCACGCCCTCGCGCCCGCGTCGCCTTGCAGCAGGAATGGGTCCGAACGTCCGCATGCCAACCTCACGATTACTATCACGGGTTGTATATCAGGCACGGTTAAGGGTTCGTGTGGCCGGCGCCATATCCATTCTACGGCTTCTCGCAGGTACAATCGCGCGCGAGCACCAAGGCATCTGCCCGGCGCCGATAGCGAGCCGGGAGATTGCCACGAAAATTGGAGCGCCCCTGAAGGGGTAGCTCGATCAGCCGCTGCGTCGCGGACCGGACGGCATGTTCACGCAATGGCCCGCCAAACGGAACCTACGTCTCCGCCGAATCGTGCCACTGCCTAAAGACCCGCGAAGTCCACAGCCTTGGCGAATAGTTCGCCACGACTGCTGACGTCCAACTTGCGATAGGCATGTTTGATGTGAGTGCGCAGTGTCTCAATGGAGATGTCCTGCTTCTAAGCAATACGCCCCGTCTCCATCCCCGCCAACATCATCGTCACGATGTGTTTTTCGCAGGGTGTCAGGTGGTGAATCTGGAGCATTGCTTCGTACGAAACACGGTCCGCCATTCGGTGTGCGGCAAACCCTATGCTGTCGTCATCGCCGGGTATCAGTTGTTGACAGCGCAAAAGCCATTGTCGATCCGCATCCGTCGATGTGACGGCATAGATCGCTTGGCCGGGCCAAAAACTGGCTGACGGCGTCTTCGGCGATCTGTTCCTGAACCTCTGCTACAACGTCCCCGGCGGCAGCGGTGTGGGCGGAACACAGGGCGATCCGAGCAACCCGGGCTCTTCGGGTTGTGCTGCCTCCCCCTCGGGTCCAGGCGCCGCTTCGGCTCCGGCCGGAACCTATACGGAAACCTTCACCTTCTCGCTCGATCCCGCTTGATCGTCGCGAAATGCAGGGGCCGCCCTCGGACGGCCCCTGCTTCTTCGTGAGAAGTCTGACAACACAACGGGGGCAACAATGACACGTCGTGTATTCGCGACACTGATGGCCGCAACGGCTTTAACGACAGTCCTGATGGCAGGCGCGACTGCACCGGCCAAGGCCATGGACGTGTCGCCCATGATCTCGAAGATCACGCCATCCGGCAATGGGTCCAGCTATCGGATGACCGTCAGGAACGACAGCGCCACACCAGCGACGGTCGAAATCGAGACCTATCGCATGCAGGTCGATGATAACGGCGCCCGGTCTCTGGTCGAAGACGACAAAGACATCACGGTGTTTCCTGTCCAGTCCGTCATCCCGGCCAATCGCGAGCAGGTGATCCAAGTCCGCTACACAGGCGACGCTACCGAAGAGGGCCGTATGTATCTGGTCCGCGCAGCTCAATTGCCGATCAATATGCAGACAACGCCCAGCGACGGCGGCGTCGGCGCTGACATTCAGGTCGCCTTCACGATCAATACCTATGTGTTCGTAGCCCCGCCCAGAGCGCGCGCCGAAGTGCAGGTCACTGCGGTATCGCGCGAGCCGAACGGCGACGTCATCCTGACCGCCCATAATTCAGGGACCGGCTTCGCCTATATCCGTGAGTCCAGGATCATCCTGAAGACGGCGGACGGACAGTCGCATGAGGTGCCGGCCGCCGAAGTGGATGTCGGACAGGTCAGCGTGATCGCCGGCGGCGCCACGCGGCAGGTGAAGATACCGGCGGCCCTCGCCGCATCGGCATCCGGCGACCTCACCGCTTCTATCGTGCTGCTGTGAGGGCCGGCGATGGCCCGCAAGTCCTTTAAGGGCGGGCGGTCCGGAGCGCGAACCGCCTTTCGCCGCATCGGGGCCGTCGCCTGCATGGGGGGCGGGTTGGCTACCGTGGCGCATGCCGCTCCCGTCGTGCTGACCGATGAGGTCATGCGCACGGCGCCGCCGGACTATTCCGCCGTCGTAGCCATCGATCGAGACGAAAGCGAACGCCCAGTCACCGAAGCTTCGCCGCCCATTCAGGACCAGTCTCCTTCGGTCAGGCCGTCCTCGGTCTTTACGCCGATCCAGGGGCCGCTAACGCTCGACGGCAAATATCTTGGCGACATCAGCGGCTCGGTCGACGCCCAGGGCCAGGGATTGGTGGATGCGACAGCCCTGCTGGACCTATTGCGGCCTCAGATCGGGTCCGAACTCTTCACCACTCTGTCAGGCCGGATCGCGACACAGACTAAGGTCAATATGGCGGACCTTGTCAGCGACACCTTCTCTCTGACCTTCGATCCCCTGTCTCTGACCTTCGTTGCGACATCCACGCCGGAAAGCCGAGCACGGCGCGATGTCGGCTTCTCCCAGACCCCGGTGATCGACCCTGCCGCCTTCGATCAACCGGCGGACTTTTCGGCTGGCGCGAATATCACCCTGGCCCAACTCTACTCCCACACCGACACGCGTTTTTCGCCGCTACAGGGCGGCATCGACTTTTTCGCCAACCTCGGCGGGTTTGACGGCGTCACGCTGACCACCGGCGTCGATTACGACGGAAACAACACGCAAGGCCGCTGGCAGCGCCGCGAAATCCGTCTGACCAAGGACATCTTCAAATCCGCCGTGCGTCTGACCGCCGGCGAGTTCGCGCCCCCTATCGACAGTTTTCAGGGCTCGCAAAGGTTTTTGGGGCTATCGGCCGCACGCGCGTATTCAACCATTCGACCCTTCCAGAACGTGCGTCCCGCAGGGCGCCGGCAGTTCATCCTAGACCGTCCGGCCTTGGTCGTCGTCGAGGTCAACGGCGTGGTGGCGGAACGGATCCGTCTGGACGCCGGCCCCTACTCCATTGGCGACTTTCCCTTCGCGCAAGGCGCCAACACGGTGCGCCTGCTCGTCGAAGACGACAGCGGTCGGCGCGAGATCGCTGTGTTTGACCTGTTCGGCGGCGCCGGGCTGCTGGATCGCGGCGTGTTGGATTTTGGCGTGTCGGCCGGACTGCTGGAAGAAGGCGGAGATCTTCAGTACGGCTCGACGCTGGCCGCGAGTGGCTTTGTTCGCAAGGGCCTGTCCGATGTTCTGACCGTCGGCGTCAACGCTCAGATCGCCGACCGAAAGGGGCAAGCCGGCGCAATAGCGACATGGGGTTCCAAACTGGGTCTGATCCAGCTGAGCAGCGCCGCCAGCCACAACGGCGACACCGGAAAAAACGGCTACGTCGCCTCTGTCGATTATCTCCTTGAAAGGACTTTGGGCAAGAACGCTGATGCGCGCCTTGTGGCGTCGGCCCAGGCGACCAGCCGCTATTTTCAGAGCGCCTTCGACCCGTCCGCCTTCAACAACGAGAAATGGCGCGCCGCCGCGCGGCTGCTTGTGCGTTTTCGTGACTATTCGATCAGCGGCGGCGTCGCCTTCGTAAAGGGTCGCGAACAAAAAGATCGCACCGACTTTAGCTTGGGCCTGGGCCGCACTTTCCGTCGTTTCGCGGTCAATCTGGCCTGGCAGCGCGGGTCCACCGAAGATGGCCGCGACGAGGACCGCTTCGGACTGACGCTGACGTCGCGCTTCGGCGGGCGCTGGAGCACCACCGCGCGCTACGACACCGACAACGACCTGCGCGAGGTTGGGGTGTCACGCGCATCTTCGGGCCGCCTCAACGACTTGAGCGGCGACCTGCGGCTGTCGCAAGATCGAACCAACCAAGCGATCACGGCGGACCTGCGCTACATCAATAATCGGTTCGACGCCGAACTCGTATCGAATCGGCTGGTTTCGTCCGAGCCCGGCGGAGTCACGCGCCAGGAGTCATTGTGGCGAATGTCGACGATGATCGGTTACGCCAACGGCGCCTTTGGCGTGGGACGTTCGGCGCGCGAGGGCTTCGTCATCGCAACGCCCCACCCTACCCTGTCCCGCTCGCGCATCAAGCTGACGGATTCCAGCGGCTATACGGTCGCGCACAGCGGATGGCTGGGGCCGGCTCTGGTCGGGTTGGATCGCGGCTATGGCGTCAATCGCTACGAGATCGAGGCCGATCCGTTGCCGCAGGGCTATGACCTGGGCAGCGGCGTCATCAACATCTTCCCTGGCTACGGCAACGGTTACCGCTTCGTGGTGGGTAGCGACGCGTCGCGCACCGCGCGAGGCGTCCTGATGTCCGCCAATGGGCCGGTCGCTCTGGCCGGCGGCGTCATCCAGGCGGCAGGCGCACCGGCCGATGCCGAGGGCAAGCCCTTCTTCACCAACCGGTCCGGACGGTTCGTCGCCGATGGCCTGGCTCCGGGCCGCTATCGCTTGGTGATCCAGGGCGCCGTGGTGGGAGAATTCGTCATTCCCGAGAGAGTGGAAGGAACAGTCGATGTCGGCGAAATCCGCACGTCTCCGCCGTCGCCGTAGGCGTAAGGCGCACGGTGACCGAAAGATCCGGGTTCCAACCTGGTCTGAAACGCTGACCGTCATCGTCTCGCTGGTCCTGGCGGCTATTCTGGCCGTGACCGCCTCTAAGGCGAGAGCCTGCGACCTTGCCCTGACCCAGAGCCCCAGCACTGTCGTCATCAACTACAATCCCTTCGCTGCGGGACCGTCGAGCGGCGCCATCGATCTGGGCCTGAAGAACCAGGCAGACGAGGTCTGCGAGCTGCGGTTGTCCGTCGTGGACGACGGCGGGGCGATTGTGTCCGGCCTGGCGCTTGGGGGGGTGGGGGTGCAGTTCCGCCCGCGAGAGGCGTCGGGGCTTCAGACGTCTGACGTCGAGCCTGGGGTCTTGCGCTACACTCTCGCAGGCAAAGCGACAGGTCAGGCGCAGTTGGACGCCGCCATCGTCGTGGACGCCGTGCCCGACGCAGGAACCTACGCCAGCGACCTGAAGCTGCTGGTCAAGGACGCTGATGGGACGGCTTTGCTTGCCCCAATCCCGGTCCGTATGCAGCTGGTCTCCACGCCCCGAGCACAACTGAATCTGGCTGGCGCCGCCGGCGCCTTTGATTCGGGTTCCAGTGTGGAGGTGGTCGATTTCGGTGACGCCTCTACCGGCCTGACGCGGCGCATCTTCATTCAGGTCCGCGCCAATGCACCGTCGATCATCGCGATCACGTCCGAACATCGCGGCCTGATGCAGCGTCAGGGCGACGCGGAGACCCCGTCCAGCGTCGCTTACGCCGTCGAGCTTGACGGGACGCCGGTCGATCTACAGGCGCCCTGGACCAAGGAGGTCGATCCGCCCCGCACCCTCGCCGGCATATCGCTGCCGATGCTGTTCACCTTGGGCAAGATCAAGGATCAGATGGCCGGTCGCTATCAGGATGTGCTCGCCATCGACATATCGCGCCGCTGACGAGAGATACCCCATCATGGTTAGCCCATAGCGGCGATTAACACCCGACCGTCAAACTGGTAACAAAGTTAACGCGATGAACCGGCTGTTTGGAGGAGCCGGCACACACAGATCGTAAGCTTGAGGCTGACAGCCCGATCCGGGTTTGGACAGCCTGCAGAAATGGGTGGCGCAAATGTATGAGCAAAAGATAGCGGCGTCGTCGCGAAAAGACGGCCGTGCTGTTTCAGCAATCCTGCACGGAGAATTTGAGCAGCGCCGGACGCCAATCAGATCAACCGGAAATCCGACACCTCTGCCCCGTGCGGACTGCACCGCCTGGTTCGAACATGACATTCTCGCCCGGTTCGTTCTGGATCCTCAGGGCTGCGTGATCCATGCCAACGCCAATGCCAGAGCCATGATTGCAGCGGGTGTGCTGGGCGCTGGCGGCGCCTTTATTTGCTCCTCCCATCGCAATCGGGGCGACTTCGACGCCTTGGTCAATCGTCTGCTGGAAGGACGACAATCCCAAGGCCGCCTTCTGTTTCGCGCCGGCGATGACGCCTGGTGCCTGCTGGATCTGGCGACGGCGCCCGATGCGATCGACCGCATCTTCGCCACGGCGCGCCCGGCCCACTGCATGGGTGTGGAGGTTATGGAGCCGCTACGCGCCATCTTCGGTCTGACCCGGGCCGAACTCCTGGTCCTGTCCCATCTGACCCAAGGCGAGGCCCCGAAGGACATCGGCCGAAAGATGGATATGTCGATCCACACCGTGCGCGCCCACCTGCGCGCCATCTGCATGCGCATGGGCGTCAAAGGCATTACCGGCGGCCTCAGACTGAGTTTTCAACTTATAAACTGACGCTGGTTTCGCAAAGCCATCAAAACCGTCCGCCGCGCTTCCATGTCTTCCATCAAAACAAACGATGGACCGGGCCACATAACTTCGGCGGCGCGGTTCGCGAACCGGTGACGTGCTGGATGCCGATTAGACCATCCCAGCCGAGCGCCGACTTCAAAGAATGGTGCAGAACGACTGTAACCACGCGTCCATGAGCACGCGCGCGGATCATCAAGTCATTGGAAGAAGTGGCGCACCCGGAGCGATTCGAACGCCCGACCCCTCAGATTCGTAGTCTGGGAAAATATGCCCGATTTTCTGCACGTTAGAATCATCAATCCTGTAACGAGCACCAATCGCGTGCTGCCCCAAGCTTCATGTTACGATCCTCAAGCTCTATGCAGCGGTGCCTAGATGGGGGTCGGACAGAACTTTTGTGCTTTCGGATGGTGTCAAAAAACTCACCAGACCTTCAAAAGGCAGTGGTCGCGAGACCCAGTAGCCCTGGATGGTGTCACATCCCAGAGCCGACAAGGCGTCAAAGACTTCCTCGGTTTCAACGCCTTCGGCGACGACGGTCATGCCTAAGCCGTGGGCCAGATCGACGGTGGATTTGATGATCAGGCGATCACGCCCGCTGTCGAGGACATCAAGGATCAGGGACCGGTCGATCTTCAACTCGTCGGCGTTCAGCATTTTCAGATAGCTGAGCGAAGATAGGCCGGCGCCGTAGTCGTCGATCGAAATCCGCACCCCCGCCGCCCGATAGGCCGCGATCGCCTGGGCCGCGATTTTCGGGTTTTCGATGACGGCGGTTTCGGTTATTTCGAAGATCAGATCGGCGTCACAGCCCTCGATCAACTGGAGCGCACGCGCCTGGAAGGCCTCGTCCACAAGGAGCCGTCCGGACACGTTCAGAGCGATGGCCAGATGAACGCCCCGAGCCCTGAGCGCGGCCTGATCCTCGATCGCTTTGACGATGCTCCATTCGGTGAGGGCCCTGATCTGTCCCGTCTGTTCGGCGATGGGAATGAACAGGTCCGGCCCGATCCGACCGCGAACGGGATGATGCCAGCGGCAGAGCGCCTCGACAGAAGCCGTTGAGCCATCCGAGGTCTTGCGCTTGGGCTGATAGTGCAGACTGACGTCGCTCGTGCGCAGGGCGTCGCGAAGTTCCGACATCAGGGCGAGGTTGTTGTCGGGATCGACAAAGGACGCCTCGTCATAAAGCACCGTACGGTCGTCCGAGAGATCGGCCTGGTTAAGCGCCGTCGTCGCCCGTTCGATCAGGGCGTCGCCGCTCGCCGATTGCCTATCCTGCGAGGCGCTGCCGATGCGGACGAACAGATCCAGCGGCTGGCCGTCGACTGTGAAGGTCGTCTCTACGGCGCGAAGAGATCTGGCCAGGGCGTGTTGCTGATCGGCGGACAGATCGGCCCGCGAGAAGGCGAGCACCGAGGACGCGATTTGCGCCACCCGGTCCACTTCGGCCAAATCGGCCAAGCGATCGGCAAGCTGGACCATCAAGGTGTTGGCGACGTCATAACCGACGACCCCGCGCATTTCCGCATGGCGATCCACGCCGATCGCAAAGACGGCGACGTTCGTCTCGGCTGTGGCGATGAGATCGTCGATGCCCGCCAGCAGGGCTCGGCGGTTTGGAAGCCCGGTTTCCGGCTGATGCATCGCCAGATGAAGCAGGCCGGCCTCTCGCGCCTGCACGATCGCCTTGGCCTGCCTCGTCAGCTCGACGCGGGTCGCCCAGATCGCCATCAGTGTCTGCGTGAAAAGAAGCGCGGCGATGTCGATGCTAACCGGCAACAAGGCCTGAAGCACGACCGGCGCGATCACGATCAAGGCCGTGACGGCGACATGGCGCACGACTAACCGCCACAGAGCAGCGCCCCCGCTTCTGACGGGCTGCAGCGCCGCGACGAGTCCGGCGCAGAGGATCAGAAGAGCCAGCGGGCTGAGGCTGATCAAGGCCCGTCCGCCAGCGATACTTTCGTAGGCGAGGGCGTGGATGATGACGCCGGGCAACAGCCCGACGGGCGTGGCGAACTCGTCGCCGAGTTCCAAGGCCGTCGCCCCCATCAGAATCTTCTTGCCGCGCACGAGCGAGGGGTCGAAGCGGCCGCTGTAGACGTCCTCGAAACTGAGGTGGGAGATCGATTTCTGCTCGATCCCGAAATCGACGGTGAAAGCGCCCTGTCGCACCGCGGCATCGGCCAGGAGGGCCGCGACCGATGGCGGCGCTTCATCTGAGGCGCCATAATCGTAATGGCGCACCCTTCCGTCGCCATCCACAGGCACATTGACCGAAGCGAGCAAGGAATCATTCAGAAGCGGCGCGATCGGACGATTGCCCGATCTGCGTCCTTCGCCGGCGCCATATGACTCCATCTGCTCAAAGGTCGCCAACGCCACCTGGCCGGGGTGGCGCGATACCGCCGCCGCCAGCGCCTGATCGGACGCGGGGTTCGACGGCGCGCTGAAATCGACATCAACCGCGACCAGGGTCGCGCCCGCCAAAATCAGATTGTCGATCGCCTGGGCATACCGTCGCCGATCCCATGGCCAGGCCTCTGCGGCGATGAGGCTTCGGGAATCGATCTCGACGATCGTCAGACTCTGGCTGGCAGGCCGCTCCAGAACCGAGAACCGCGCAGAGGCGATAACATCGTCGAGGGGCCGGAAGGCGTTCGCGAGCATTCCAATGCCCGCGAACGCCAGGATCAGCACGGACCAGATGACGACAGAAAGTCGACGTCGACCGAGTTCATCAGCAGAAGCGCGCATGGTCACCGCTTCGGAGGCCGAGGACCACCCTTGCCGGGATCATCCCCACCCGGGTTGCCATTGCCGGGGTTTCCATTGCCTGGGTTGCCCGAGCCAGGGTTGCCGGAACCAGGGTTACCGGCGCCGGGGTTGCCGTTGCCCGGATTGCCGTTACCCGGATTGCCGTTGCCGGGGTTGCCGTTGCCGGGGTTGCCCGAGCCCGGATTACCGTTGCCCGGATTGCCGTTGCCCGGATTGCCGTTGCCGGGGTTGCCGGAACCGGGGTTACCGTTGCCGGGGTTGCCCGAGCCGGGGTTGCCGTTGCCCGGATTGCCGTTGCCGGGGTTGCCGGAACCGGGGTTACCGTTGCCGGGGTTGCCGGAACCGGGGTTACCGTTGCCGGGGTTGCCCGAGCCCGGATTACCGTTGCCGGGGTTGCCGTTGCCGGGGTTGCCGTTGCCGGGGTTGCCCGAGCCAGGGTTACCATTGCCCGGATTGCCGTTGCCGGGATCGCCGTTGCCGGGGTTGCCGGAACCGGGATTACCGTTGCCGGGGTTACCGTTGCCGGGGTTGCCGGAACCGGGGTTACCGTTGCCGGGGTTGCCCGAGCCAGGGTTACCATTGCCCGGATTGCCCGAGCCGGGGGTGCCGTTGCCCGGATTACCGTTGCCAGGGTCACCGGCGCCGGGGTTACCATTGCCCGGATTGCCCGAGCCGGGATCGCCGTTGCCGGGGTTGCCCGAGCCAGGGTTACCATTGCCCGGATTGCCCGAGCCGGGGTTGCCGTTGCCCGGATTGCCGTTGCCGGGATCGCCGTTGCCGGGGTTGCCGGAACCGGGATTACCGTTGCCTGGATTACCGTTGCCGGGGTTACCGTTCCCGGGGTTGCCGGAACCGGGGTTACCGTTTCCGGGGTTGCCGGAACCGGGGTTACCGTTGCCGGGATCGCCGTTGCCGGGGTTGCCGGGACTGGGGTTGCCGTTGCCGGGATTACCGTTGCCGGGGTTGCCCGAGCCCGGATTGCCGTTGCCGGGGTTGCCGTTGCCGGGGTTGCCCGAGCCCGGATTACCGTTGCCCGGATTGCCGTTGCCGGGGTTGCCGGAACCGGGGTTACCGTTGCCGGGGTTGCCCGAGCCGGGGGTGCCGTTGCCCGGATTACCGTTGCCAGGGTCACCGGCGCCGGGGTTACCATTGCCCGGATTGCCGTTGCCGGGGTTGCCCGAGCCGGGGTTGCCGTTGCCCGGATTGCCGTTGCCGGGATCGCCGTTGCCGGGGTTGCCCGAGCCGGGGTTGCCGTTGCCCGGATTGCCGTTGCCGGGATCGCCGTTGCCGGGGTTGCCGGAACCGGGATTACCGTTGCCTGGATTACCGTTGCCGGGGTTACCGTTCCCGGGGTTGCCGGAACCGGGGTTACCGTTGCCGGGGTTGCCGGAACCGGGGTTACCGTTGCCGGGATCGCCGTTGCCGGGGTTGCCGGGACTGGGGTTGCCGTTGCCTGGATTACCGTTGCCGGGGTTGCCCGAGCCCGGATTGCCGTTGCCGGGGTTGCCGGAACCGGGGTTACCCGAGCCCGGATTACCGTTGCCCGGATTGCCGTTGCCGGGGTTGCCGGAACCGGGGTTACCGTTGCCGGGGTTGCCCGAGCCAGGGTTACCATTGCCCGGATTGCCCGAGCCGGGGGTGCCGTTCCCGGGGTTGCCGGAACCGGGGTTGCCGGTGCCGGGGTTGCCAGGATTAGTCGCCCCGGTATTGGCGCTGTTACTGGGGCCCGCTGCGGCATTGTTGCTTGCGTTGGTTGCAGCTGGCGGCAGTGAAGGGTTTCCGCTTGAAGCGGAGTTTCCTGCCGCAGCGGTGGACGTCGCTGCTGAAGACGTCGTTGGAACCGAAGTCGTGCTTGTGGTCGTAGCCGCTGTTGTTGTCGTCGCGGCCGTCGAGGCGCCTGATGTGGACGCCGTCACAGTAGTGGCTGCCGGCGCGGCCGCTGGGGGGTTCTGGACCAGACCATCGGTCAAGGCCTCGTAGTCCAGACTCGGCGCCGCAACGGGCGCCGCTTCGATAGGAACCGATGCAACGGGTGTGGAAACCTCGACGCTGGACGGCTGTTGGCGTGGAACCAGGGCGGTGGCGCCCGCCGCCACGTCGCTGACGGCATTGCCGTTATTGGCGCGAACTTCGACCAGACCTTCTGCGACATGCACGCGGTCGCCCATGGGGTCGACGGTGACTGTAAATGTCGTCCCCTTCACCACGGCGGCAAGCAGCGGCGTCTCCACGCGGAAGTGCGGCTGCCTCTGCCGATCGACCTGGAAAAGGGCCGAGCCGAGGTCCTGCAAGACCCGCGTCATGCCTCCGACTTCTGGCGCGAGCGTGGTGCGACTGTTCGGCCCTACCACGACCCTTTGCTGACCGTTCGTGATCATCGCACGGCCGTTTCCACCCGTCGTGACGCTGGTTCCGGTCGGTAATACCTGCCCAACCGCGCCGTTTGCAGCGGGCCGCGCCGGTATGGCCACGCGAACAACGCCCGCCACTTCCCTGATGCGCCATTCATCCGCCAGAGCCTGGGTCGGGTAGCGCACAAAGAAGAAGAGGACCGCGAAGAATATTGCGTATCGATTGGCCAACACACACTCCAGACATTCTGTTTGATGTTCTGGATATCAGGACGTGCCTGCCAAGCTCTTAACTGGTGATATTAACACGATTTTTAGCCCGAACGCCGTAAATGATCTCCTGTGTCTGGAGAACAGCGTGCGTCATATTTTTTCGACTTCATGGTTAAGAACAATCAGCGTCCTGTGGGGGATGGTGGCGGTGCTGACCATGGCTGTCGCGGGACCGGTTCGCGCGGACGCTGAGCCGGCCTCGACGCCGGACGCCGGATGCGCCGGATGTCTGATCCTGACCAGCATGCTGATCCAGGGGGTGAGCGCCTATCCACTCGCCGATCTCGCCGACACCTATGACCAGCAGTTGGCGCGGCGCGTCTCGGTGGACGATCTCGTGCAGTCGGCCAATGCAATCACCGCCCGTTATCGCAACGACGGATATTTTCTGACCCGCGCCGTCGTCGCCGAAACCGACCCCGCCATCGGCGCCGCCCGCATCGTGGTGTTTGAAGGCTATATCTCGGAACTGAAACTGACCGGCGATGGCGCACGCGCCGTCGAACCGATCCTAAAGCCCTTGGTGAACCAGCGCCCCCTCACCATCGGCGAACTGGATCGCCGCCTGTCCCTGGCGTCCGACGTGCCCGGCGTCAAACTGACCAGCCGCATCGAGCCGATCATCGGCGACCCGGCCCAACACCGCTTGGTTGTCGAGACGGCAATGACCTCGGGCAGCGCCGGCGTCTATGTCGACAATCGCGGTTCCGAAACCCAGGGTCCGTGGCAAGTCTACCTGTCCGGCGCCCGCAACTCGACCTTTATGGCCGGCGACCAGATCACATTGGGCGTGCTGACGGTGCCGGATCGCCCTGACGAACTTACCTATATCGATGCGTCCTACTCTGTCGTCGCGTCCGGAGGCGGCCGCGTCCGCTTTGGCGTATCGGGCTATGAGACGGATGCGCCGCTTCAGAACGCATCGGGCTGGGTCGGGGGGAGCAGCCGCATGGCCTCGGTCACGCTCTCGCATCCTCTGGTCCGTTCGCGCGACAAGAACCTCTGGCTCAACGCGGGACTGGATGTCCGTCGCGTCGAGCAGAACTACGTCGCCACGGGTCGCACCGACGAGACCCTGACCGTGGCGCGGATGTCGGTGGCGGGACAGCGGCGTTCCAGCTCCGGCTGGATGGCGGGCTCGGTTCAGCTGTCGAAAGGGATTGACGCCTTCGGCGCCACGACCGAGCGCTCGCCGCTGAATACGCGCTACGACGCGACGGGCGAGTTCTTCAAGGTCAACGCCCAGGTCAGCGCCTATCGCGATCTCAGCAAGTATGTCGGCGTCTATGTCGAGGCCTCAGGCCAATGGTCGGACGACGCCTTGCTCAGCTCCGAAGAGTTCTTCGTCGGCGGCCCGACCTACGGCCGGGCGTATGACTATGGCGAAGCCAGCGGCGACAAGGCCGTCGCCGGGATGATTGAGGCGCGGGTGGGATATGATCCCAAGGGCGACCTTATCACCTTCGCTCAGGCTTTCGCCTTCTTCGACACCGCCAAGGTGTGGAACAAGACGCCTGGTCGCGACTGGTCCGAACAGCTGACGTCTGCCGGCGTCGGTTCACGCATCACCTTCGACCGCAAGGCCACCCTGCGCATCGAGTTCGCCAAACCCCTGTCCCGTGCGCCCTACAACCAACCTGACAAAGGCTGGCGCACCTTCGTGTCGTTGTCGAAACAGTTCTAGGCGCGCATAGAAGCCCTCGCGATGCGCTGCGACGTCTCGCGAGGCGGCGAACGGCCTGCCAAAATCGGCGAAGCGTTTGAAGTCTCATTATTTGGAAGAAGTGGCGCACCCGGAGCGATTCGAACGCCCGACCCTCAGATTCGTAGTCTGATGCTCTATCCAGCTGAGCTACGGGTGCGGCTGCCTTGCGGCGAGGGCGGGTCTTTAGCCGGTGGATCGGGCGGACGCAAGCGGGGGAATGCAGTTTCTGCGTCTGAAGCTGTTGGCGTGGCGGCTGCGACGGCTTAGGCCTGTCTGACGCTCCCCTGCTTTCGGATCTTCCATGCGTTCATTCCGTCGCCAGATCGCCGCTGTGCTGGTTCCCGTCCTCATGGCGGGATGCCAGACCGCGACAGACATCCACGGCGCGCACTCGCCGACGACAGCGTCGCCGCCGGCCGTGTCGGCCCCGTCGATTGCCGCATCGCCCGCTCGGGGGCCATTCGTGGCGGCGGCGAATCCGCTGGCGGTCGAGGCGGGGATGACCGTGTTGCGGCGCGGAGGATCGGCCGTGGATGCCGCGGTAGCGATCCAGGCGGTGCTGGGCCTGGTGGAGCCGCAGTCTTCAGGCCTGGGGGGCGGCGCCTTTTTGATGAGCTATGACGCCGAGACCGGGACCGTCACGGCCTATGACGGGCGCGAGACGGCGCCCGCGTCGGCGACGCCCGAACTGTTCTATGAGGACGGCAAGCCCCTGCCCTTCATCGACGCGGTGCTGTCGGGCCGCTCGACCGGGGCGCCGGGGGCGGTGGCCATGCTGGCCATGGCGCAGAAGGATCACGGCAAGCTGGGCTGGCGCGATCTGTTCGGGGACGCCGAACGGCTGGCGCGCGACGGGTTCACGGTCAGCCCGCGCCTGGCAGGCATGATCAATGGACGCAGTCCGCAGGCGCGGACGCGGTGGGCCAGCGCCTATTTCACCAAGTCCGACGGCACGCGGTATCAAGCGGGCGATACGCTGAAGAACCCCGCCTACGCCGACACGGTCGCGCGGTTGGCGCAGCAGGGGCCGGGCGTCTTTTATGGCGGGGCGATCGGGCGCGACGTCGCGGCGGCGGTTCGCGAAGGACCACGTCCCGGCGGTCTGACCGAGGCGGACATCGCCGGCTATCGCCCATTGCGCCGCGACGCTCTTTGCCGGCCTTATCAGGCCTATGTGATCTGCGTGCCGCCGCCGCCGTCCAGCGGCGTGGCGTTGCTGCAGTTCCTGGCCATGGCCGAGGAAACGCCCGATCTGGACAAGGGGGCCAGGAGCCCTGAGGCCTGGGTCGCCTTCGGGCGGTTGCAGCGGCTGATGTATGCCGACCGGGACCGCTATATCGGCGACAATGACTTCGTCGGGGTGCCGATCGCCGGTCTGCTGGATCCCGATTACGTCGCGACGCGCGCGGCCCTGGCCCCGCAGGTGAACGGCCCGGTCGAGGCCGGCGCCCCGACGGGATCGCCGCCGCGCGGGGTCGACCAGACCGCCGAGCCGGGCGGCACCTCGCACATGGTCGTGGTGGACGCCTGGGGCAATGCGGTCAGCATGACCACGACGGTCGAGAGCATCTTCGGCAATGGGCGCATGGTCGACGGCTTCTTCCTGAACAACCAGCTGACGGACTTCTCCTTCACGCCGCAGGAGGACGGGCATCCGGCCGCCAATGCCGTGGCGGCGGGCAAGCGGCCGCGCTCGTCGATGACGCCGGTGCTGATTCTGGATCGTCAGGGGCGGCTGGTCGGCGCCATCGGCTCGCCGGGCGGGTCCAGCATCCTGGCCTATGTCGCCAAGGCCCTGGTCGGGACGATGGACTGGGGCTTGTCGATGCAGGAGGCGATCGCCCTGCCCAATCTGGTGGTGCGGGGCGAGATGGTCGGGGCCGACACCGACCTGATCGCGCCGGATATCCGCGACGCCTTGGCGGCGGCGGGCATGGCCCTGAAGCCCAACGCCACCGAGACCTCGGGCCTTCATGGCGCGATCTGGCGCGACGGTCGCTGGGACGGAGGTGCCGATCCGCGTCGCGAGGGCGTGGCGGTCTCGGAGGTTCGCTAAAGGCTCAGCGGCCGGGACGGATCGACAGCTGGAAGGCCAGCAGGCCTTCGCTGACGTCGGTGTCCAGGCCGTTCATGCCGCGCAGACCCTTGCCGGCGTCGATCTCGCGATAGACGACGCCGAATGACGTCTGCATGTCGCCCTTGCGATAGGCCACGCCGATTGAGGCGTCGCCCAGGAAGCTGCCTTTGTCTTGGGTATAGCCCGAGCGAGCATAGTCGCCGTCGCGCGTACGGGCGAAGTTGTAGCCCACGGCCCGGCCCGATCCGGCGGCATACAGATACCAGCGCGGCCGATCGCCGAACCGCTCGCGTCCGTTTGGGGCCAGACGATCCAGCCCCTCGCCGATCTTGAGCGTGACGCCAGCCTCGGCCGAACGGCCTTCGCTGCCGACGCCCAGGCCCGCGTGGGGCGTCAGGCTGACTTCCAGGCCCGAGGCGGTATGGCCGCGCGCGCCGCGGAAACCGCGCACATAGCGCAGATCATAGGCGTCGGGGTCCAGTTCGGCCCGATCGACGGGCGTGACCGGCAAGGGAGAGCCGTCGGCGCGGCGCAGACGGCCGGCCGTCTCCAGCGTCACCCGGTCGGTGAAGTCGGTGCGATCGATCCAGACGTCGTTGCGCGTGCTGGCGGACAGGCCGGATCGGTCATCGGGACGGAAGGCGGTCGGGATTTCGATCTGGGCGCCGAACCGGGCGTCAGGTGCTACGCGGAAACTGGTCTGTTCAGTCAGGCGCGCCTCGACATCGGGCGAGGCGTCGAAGGCGTTGGGGGCCCAGGTCTGTGCGCAGGCGGCGCTCGCGCCGGCCATCGCCAACACGCCCCCAAAGCCGACAATACAGGCCTTTAATCGCATCCGGTCTCCCCACCGATCCGCTGGACACACACTGCAACCCTCTGGCGCAAGAGTCCAACGGCTTTTGGTCATGGTTTCGTCGCTTTTGAACGAGGACGACCAGCAGCGGTTCCCAAACGAAAAAGGGCCCCGCTGTTGCGGAGCCCTTCGGGTCGTTTGGTGCAGATGGCCTTATTGGCAGGCCAGGCACTCGTCGTAGTCAGTCTTGGGCAGGGAGAAGAGATCCGGCTGATTGGGATCGATCACCTCTTCGGCCTTGTCCTCGGCGCCTGCGAAGGCGGCGCGCTGGACCGACTTAGAGCGTAGATAGTACAGCGACTTCACGCCGCGTTCCCAGGCGGACCAGTGCAGCATGTGCAGGTCCCATTTGTTCACGTCGCCGGGGATGAACAGGTTCAGCGACTGGGCCTGGCAGATTTCCGGCGCGCGGTCGGCGGCCAGTTCGATCACCCAGCGCTGGTCCAGTTCGAAGGCGGTCTTGAACACGCCCTTCTCGTCCTCGTTCAGGGCGTCGAGGTGCTGGACCGAACCTTCGTTCTCCAGGATGGAGCTCCACACCGCCTCGGTGTTGATGCCCTTGTCGTCGAGCAGGCGCTCCAGATAGGGGTTCTTGACCGCGAACGAGCCCGACAGGGTCTTGTGGGTGTAGATGTTGGCCGGGATCGGCTCGATGCCGGCGGACGTGCCGCCGCAGATGATCGAGATCGAGGCGGTCGGGGCGATCGCCAGCTTGTGGCTGAACCGCTCCATCACGCCGCGCTCCTCGGCGTCCAGGCACGGGCCCTTCTCTTCGGCCAGCAGGCGGCTGGCCTTGTCGGCCTCGCGGCGCAGATGCTTGAACAGGCGCATGTTCCACGACTTGGCCATGGCGCTTTCGAAGGCCACGCCCTGCCCCTGCAGGAAGGAGTGGAAGCCCATCAGGCCCAAACCCACCGAACGCTCGCGCTTGGCCGAATAGACGGCGGCGGCCATGGCGGGCGGGGCGCGGCGGATGAAGTCCTCCAGCACATTGTCCAGGAACCGCATCAGGTCCTCGACGAAGCGCGGCTCCTCGCGCCACTCCAGGAAGGTCTCGGCGTTGACCGACGACAGGCAGCAGACGGCGGTCCGATCCACGCCCAGGTGGTCGCGGCCGGTGTGCAGCATGATCTCGGCGCACAGGTTCGACTGTTTGACCTTCAGGCCCAGGTCGCGCTGGTGCGGCGCCATCTGGCGGTTCACCGTGTCCGAGAAGATCAGATAGGGCTCGCCGGTCTGCATGCGGATGTCGAGCAGCTTGGTCCACAGCGAGCGCGCGTCGACGGTCTTCATGACCGCGCCGTCCTTGGGCGACTTCAGATCGAAGGTTCCGCCGACCTTGACCGCCTCCATGAACTCGTCGGTGACGTTGATGCCGTGGTGCAGGTTCAGGGACTTGCGATTGAAGTCGCCCGACGGTTTGCGGATTTCCAGGAACTCTTCGATTTCCGGGTGGTGGATGTCCAGATAGACAGCGGCCGAACCGCGGCGCAGCGAACCCTGGCTGATCGCCAGCGTCAGGCTGTCCATCACGCGGATGAAGGGGATGATGCCCGAGGTCTTGCCCGCGCCCTTCACCTTTTCGCCGATGGAGCGGACGCCGCCCCAATAGGTGCCGATGCCGCCGCCGTTGGAGGCCAGGGCCACGTTCTCGTTCCAGACATTCTGGATGCCGTCCAGGCTGTCGCCCACCGCGTTCAGGAAGCAGGAGATGGGTAGGCCGCGATCCGCGCCGCCGTTCGACAGGACCGGGGTCGCCGGCATGAACCACAGGCGGCTCATATAGTCATACAGGCGCTGGGCGTGTTCGGCGTCGTCCGAGAAGGCGGTCGAGACGCGCGCGAACATGTCCTGATAGCTTTCGCCCGGCAGCAAATAGCGATCTTCCAGCGTCTTCTTGCCGAAGTCGGTCAGCAGATCATCGCGCGAGCGATCGACCTGGACCGATTTGACCACGGTCAGGTGGGGGCGCTCCGGCGTCGGCGTCGCCGCAACGCCTTGGAATTCCGTCGTCTTCAATGCCTCGCCGCCAGCCATGGTCATCTGCGTCCTGAACAAAAAATCGTTTGAGCCGCCCACGCCGCAACCACATCATCTTGTGGCCTCTGCGCTCCCCGAGCCCACATATAGGGCGCATATGCCTAATGACCCGTCAACGGGTTGACGCCGACCATTGTGGGCGAATCGGTCGGACAAGTCCCAGCCGTCTGGGGAAAAGCCCGCGTGCAAGCCAGCACGTCCGTTTTACGAGCCCGCGACGGTATGATCACGAACGCGTGATCGGAACGACTGCTCAGCTTGGCCGTTGGCTCGCGCATGACGCTTTCTGACTTACGCGCCTTTTTGATACGCGCCCTGGCGGTCGCCCGCACGGAAATCGCCGCGCTTCTGGCCCTGCTGGTCGTCGCCGGCGGCGTTCTGACCTTCGCCGGCCTCGCCGATGAGATGACTGAGGGCGAGGGCCAAGCCTTCGATCTTCATGTCCTGGCGCTGATGCGGCCCTATGCCGACGATCCCGGCCGGCCGTGGGGGCCGTGGTGGCTGAAGGAGGCGGCGGCGGACATCACCTCGCTGGGCGGCATCTCGGTGCTGGGTCTGTTCGCCCTGATCGTGATCGTCTTTCTGCTGAGCCAGCGGAAATGGCTGTCGTCCCTGCTGCTGGTCGTGGGCCTGGCCGGCGGCGTCGCGCTCTCGGAGGGCCTGAAGGCGGTGTTCGAGCGCGCCCGGCCACCTGCCGCCGCTCAGGCGGTGGAAACGATCAACGCCAGCTTCCCCTCCGGCCACGCCCTCTTGTCCACCGTCTTCTATCTCAGCGTCGCCGTCATGCTGACCCGCGCCTTCCCGCGCGAGCGGTTCAAGGTCTTCGTCCTGGGCGTCGGCATTCTGCTGGCCCTGCTGGTCGGGCTGACGCGCATCTATCTGGGCGCCCACTGGGCCACCGACGTCTTCGCCGGCTGGGCGGTCGGCGCGGCCTGGGCCATGGCCCTGTGGCTGGTCGCCTATGGGGTGGCGCGCTGGCAGAAGCGCCACCGTGCGGCGCTGCAGGACGAAGCCTCCCCGATCGAAGCCGCCCCCGACCCGACCAAAGTCTAGGCCCTTGATCCGCCTCGCGACAGGCTAGTCTGGCGGCATGTCGGAGACGCACGCCATGGACCACGCCGCCCTCTACGCCGAACGCCTGAAGACCCCCGACCAGGCCGCCGCCCTGATCGTGCCGGGCGCTAAGGTCGCCATGGGCCTTGGCGTGTCCCAGCCGCCGGCCCTGCTCAAGGCCTTGGCAGACCGGGCCGCGCGCGGCGAGGTCGAGGACGTGAACCTCTACTATCTGCTCTCGACCGCCATCGCCGGGGACACGGTGCTGCGCTATGAACTGATGGACCGGATCCGCCCCTGGAGCCTGTTCCACAGCGCCATCGAACGCCGGCTGGAACAGCGCGCGCACGAGGAGGGGCGCCCCAACCCCGTCCAGTTCATCCCCACGGGCTTTCAGCAATCGCCGCGCCTTCTGTGCGACGAGGTCGGGGTGGATACCCTGATCTGCACCGTCTCGCCGATGGATGCGGACGGCTTCTTCTCGTTCGGCACCAACACCGACTATGCCAAGCCGGTGTCGCAAACGGCGAAGACTGTGATCGTCGAGGTCAATCCGCATATGCCGCGCGTGTTCGGCGACTGCACCGTCCATGTGTCCAAGGTCGCCGGCATCGTTGAACATGCCGCGCCCCTGCTGGTCGTGCCGCGCGCCGAACCCCAACCGGCGGACCTGGCCATCGGCCGCATCATCGCCGGCCTGGTCAAGGACGGGGCGACGCTTCAGATGGGGATCGGCGCCCTGCCCAACGCCGTCTGCGACGCCCTGATGGACCACCGCGATCTGGGCGTTCACACCGAGATGCTGACGCCCGGCCTGGTCGAGCTGATGCAGGCCGGCGTGGCCAACCATGCCCGCAAGACCCTGCATCCCGGCGTGGGCGTCTTCGCCTTCTCGATGGGCGACCTCAACACCTATGAATTTCTGGACGGCAATCGCGGTATGGAGGCCCATCCGGTCTCCTATGTGAACGACCCGGCCGTGATCGCGCGCAATGCGAAGATGATCTCGGTCAACGCCACGCTTCAGGTCGACCTGAGCGGCGCCTGCTGCTCAGAGTTTCTGAACGGGCGCCAGTTCACGGCCGCCGGCGGCCAGCTAGACTTCGTGCGCGGCGCCTATGGATCGGAGGGCGGCAAGTCGATCATCGCCTGCCATTCCACGGCGGCCAAGGGGACGGCCTCACGCATCGTCGCCCGTCTGGACGGGCCGGTCACCACCCCGCGCAACGACACCCACATCGTCGCCACCGAACACGGCTGGACCAATCTGAAGGGCAAGTCGTCCAGCGAACGCGCCCGCGCCCTGATCGCCTTGGCCGCGCCGGAGTTTCGCGACGGCCTGACGGCGGCGGCGCGCGAGCAGGGTCTGATCTGACGCCCCGACAACTTGAACTACGGCTTGATCTTGGGCCGTCCGTCGGGACTTCTGGCGTCATGAAGACCGTCCGCCTTCTGGCCCTGCTCGCCCTCCTCGTCGCCGCGCCTGTTAGCGCCAGGGCGGCCCAAGGCGCCTATGCGACCGACGGCGACTGCGGCGGCCGTCCTATGACCACCGTGCGCATGGCGCCCAGCTATTGCCTGGGCCTGGTCTGGCAGGGCACCGGGGCCGAGGGACCGCGAATGCCGCGCGGCCTGCTGGCGCTACCCAACGGCGACTGGTTGGTGACGGATCTCGGCAACTGGTATCCGGGCAATGGCGCGATCTGGCGGCTGTCGTTCGGCGCCGACGGTGCGCCGCGCTGGAGACGGCTGGCCCAGGGGCTGAACATGCCGCACACGGCGGCGCGCGGGCCGGACGGCCGCATCTATGTGTCTGAGATGAACCGCATCCTGACGCTGGACCCCGACGCGGCCGATCCGGCGGCGACGGTGCGCACCGTGATCGGCGATCTGCCCGACAACCGGCTGCACGCCAATCGCCACCCGCTGTCCAGCTTCGTCTTCGACGCGAACGGCGACCTGCTGGTCAATGTCGGCGCCCCCAGCGACCGCTGCGTGGATGCGCGAGGCAGAGCGCGCGCCAATGCGGCGGGCGCCTGCATCGACAGCGCGGCGACGGCCAGGTGCGGCGTCACGCCTATCTGGGAAACGGCCGATGGGATGAAGACAGCACGGTCTTCGCTTCGGGCCTGAGGAACTCCATCGCCCTGGTCCGGCATTCGTCAGGCACGATCCTGCAGAGCGAGAATTCGGTCGATCTGACCACGCCGGATCATCCCTATGACGAGATCAACGTCCTGCGCACCGGCGGCCACTACGGCTGGCCCTATTGCGTGGACCTGGCGACGCCCCTGCCGGGATGGAGCGCGGCCCAGGCGCGGTGCGGCCAGAGGGATCGGCCGCTGGCCCTGCTGCCGCCGCACGCGGCGCCTCTGGACCTGATCTATTACGACGGGGCGATGTTTCCCGAACTGCGCGGCCGGCTGCTGATGAGCTGGCACGGCTATCGTCGCGCGGGCGGCCGGATCGTGGCGGGCGAGACGGATGGCGAGGGCCGCCCCCTGACCGATATCGGCGGCCGCTACGCCATCTATCCGCGCGGCGCCCTGTCCTATCCCGCCGGCGCGCCCAGCATACGCGGCAAGGTGCTGACGCCGGGCTGGGACACGGTCGCAGGCCGTCAGCCGCGCGGCGCGCCGGTCGTGCTGGCCGTCGCCGCCGACGGATCGATCTGGGTCACGGACGACCGAAACCGGGCGATCCTCAGGATCGCCCGGTCGGATAGGACGCCCTAGCTCTTGCGCGCATCGCGCTTGGCCAGGACGCGCAGGCGCAGGGCGTTCAGCTTGATGAAGCCGGCCGCGTCCTTGTGGTCATAGGCTTGGACGCCTTCTTCGAAGGTCACCAGGTCCTGATCGTACAGGCTGTTGGGGCTTTCGCGGCCGATGACCGAGACATTGCCCTTGTACAGCTTGATCTTGACCGTGCCGGAGACGTTTTCCTGGCTCTTGTCGATAGCGGCCTGCAGCATCTCGCGCTCGGGCGAAAACCAGAAGCCGTTGTAGATCAGCTCGGCGTATTTCGGCATCAGCTGGTCCTTCAGGTGCATGGAGCCGCCGTCCAGGGTGATGCTTTCGATGCCGCGGTGCGCCGCAATCAGGATGGTCCCGCCGGGGGTCTCATAGACGCCGCGCGACTTCATGCCGACGAAGCGGTTCTCGACCAGGTCCAGACGGCCGATGCCGTTGTCGTGACCATACTGGTTCAGGGCGGTCAGGATCGTGGCGGGCGACATGGCCTCGCCGTTGATCGAGACGGCGTCGCCCTTTTCGAAGCCGATCTCGATGACGGTGGCCTTATCCGGCGCGTCTTCCGGGCTGATCGTGCGCTGGTGGACGAACTCGGGGGCCTCGACCGCCGGGTCTTCCAGAACCTTGCCCTCAGACGAGGAGTGCAGAAGGTTGGCGTCGACGCTGAAGGGCGCCTCGCCGCGCTTGTCCTTGGCGATCGGGATCTGGTTCTTTTCGGCGAAGTCCAGCAGGGCCTCGCGGCTGCGGAATTCCCATTCGCGCCACGGGGCGATGACGCGGATGTCGGGCTCAAGCGCATAGTAGCCCAGTTCGAACCGGACCTGATCGTTGCCCTTGCCGGTCGCGCCGTGACAGACGGCGTCGGCGCCGACCTGACGCGCGATCTCGATCTGGCGCTTGGAGATCAGCGGGCGGGCGATGGAGGTGCCCAGCAGATAGTCGCCTTCATACTGCGCATTGGCGCGGAACATCGGGAAGACGAAGTCGCGCACGAACTCTTCGCGCAGGTCGTCGATGAAGATGTTTTCGGGCTTAATGCCCAGCTTCAGCGCCTTCTCGCGCGCCGGGCCCAACTCTTCGCCCTGGCCCAGGTCGGCGGTGAAGGTTACGACCTCGGCGTTGTATTCGGTCTGGAGCCACTTCAGGATGATCGAGGTGTCCAGCCCGCCCGAATAGGCGAGGACGACTTTCTTGACGGGCTTGTCGGCGGGGGCGGACATGGCGGCTCTTTCAGCAAGGGGCGGTCAGTCGGGGAGTTGACGCGCGCATAAGACCGGGGGTCCGGCGATGCAACCTTTTCCGGGTCGCGCGGGGGAGAACATGAACCTTTCGTCATGTTCCATTTGGTCGCGTTGCCAGGCGGCAGACCGGCGTTATGGTCCCCTCCAACTGCAATCCCGAGGATATCGCATGCGCCGCACTGGCTCTCTCGTCGCCGCCGCCGCCCTTCTGGCGGTTTCAACGCCTGTCTGGGCCTCCGTGGCCTCTGCACCCGCCGCCGAGGCCGCTGGTCAGGCCGCCGCGCCCGCCGTCCAGGCTGCGCCGGTGTCGCAGCTGATCAATGAAGTCGACATCCCCTATACCAAGTTCACCCTCGACAACGGCCTGACCGTCCTGGTCCACGAGGACCACAAGGCCCCCGTCGTCGCCGTCTCGGTCTGGTACAATGTCGGCTCCAAGGACGAGCCGGCCGGCAAGACCGGCTTCGCCCACCTGTTCGAACACCTGATGTTCGGCGGCTCGGAAAATGCGCCCGGCAGCTATTTCACGCCGATGCGCAACATGGGCGCGACCGACATGAACGGAACCACCTATTTCGACCGCACCAACTATTTCGAGACGGTCCCGACTCCGGCGCTGGAACAGGCCCTGTTCATGGAAAGCGACCGCATGGGCTACATGCTGGGCGCCATCAGCCAGGAAACGCTCGATCTGCAGCGCGGCGTCGTCCAGAACGAAAAACGTCAGGGCGACAACCAGCCCTATGGCCTGAACCAGTACAAGCAGCTGGAGGCCCTGTTCCCCGAAGGCCACCCCTATCGCCACTCGACCATCGGTTCGATGGCCGATCTGGACGCCGCCTCGATGCAGACGGTGCGCGACTGGTTCACCTCCAACTATGGACCCAACAACGCCGTTCTGGTGCTGGCCGGCGACATCACCCCCGCCAAGGCGCGTGAACTGACCGACAAATACTTCGGCCCGATCGCCAAGGGTCCGGTGAACAATCCCGCCCAGGCCCCGGTGCCGACCCTGTCCGCCCCGCTCAGCGAAACCACCCACGACCGCGTCTCGAACGCCCAGGTCGAGGTCAGCTGGGCCGTGCCCGGCATGCTCGACCCGGACTCGGTGCCGCTCAGCGTCGCGGCATCGGTCCTAGGCGGCCTGGCCTCCTCGCGCCTGGACAATGAGCTGGTGCGCGGCGAACAGACCGCCGTCTCGGCCAGCGCCGGCAACAGCGCCTTCCACCGCGTCGGCATCTTCGAGATGAGCGCCACGATCAAGCCGGGCGAAGATCCCGCCGCCGTCGAAGCGCGCATGCGCGAAATCCTGAACGGCCTGATCGCGAACGGCCCGACGCAGGACGAGATCAACCGCGTCGTCACCCAATACGCCTCGCGCCGCATCCAGGGCCTGGAACAGGTCGGCGGCTTCGGCGGCAAGGCCACGGCGCTCGCCGAAGGCCAGCTCTATGCCGGCGATCCGGAGTTCTACAAGAAGCAGCTGGCCGCCTACGCCGCCGTCACGCCGGCCCAGGTCAAGGCGGCGATGCAGAAGTGGCTGACCCGTCCGGCCTATACGCTGACCACCCTGCCCGGCCAGCGCGAAGCCTATCAGGAGGCGGCCGCCGCGCCGTCCGGCGCCAACCGCACGCCGGCCCCGGAAATCGAGCGCAAGCCGCGCATGCCCAAGCCCGAGATCGGTCAGGTCGCCAACGTCGACTTCCCGGCCGTCGAGCGCACCCGCCTGTCGAACGGCATGGAAGTGATCTACGCCCAGCGCGACGCCACCCCGACGACGAAGATCGCGCTCGACTTCGACGCCGGTCTGGCCGCCGACGACCGCTCCAAACTGGGTCTGCAGACCCTGATGCTGGACCTGATGGACGAGGGCACCCGCACCCTGAACGCCACGCAGCTGGCCGAGGCGCAAGAGGCCCTGGGCGCAACCATCACCACCGGGGCGACGATGGACAGCTCGGTCGTCCAGCTGTCGGCGGTGACGCCGAACCTGAAGCCTTCGGTGGATCTGATGGCCGAGGTGGTGCGCAATCCCGCCTTCGCCCCGGCCGAGCTGGAGCGCCTTCGCGCCACCCGCCTGTCACGCATCGCCGCCGAGCGTACCCAGCCGGCCGCCCTGGCCAGCCGCGCCCTGCCGGAACTGATGTATGGGCCGAACAGCCCCTATGGCCGTCCGTTCAGCGGCAATGGCGACGAGGCCAGCGTCAAGGCGATCACCGACGCCGACATCCGCGCCGACTACGCCAAGTGGATCCGCCCGGACAACGCCAAGCTGTTCGTCGTCTCCGACCGCCCCCTAGCCGAGCTGACGCCGATCCTGGACAGCGCCTTCGGTCAGTGGGTCCCGCCTGCATCGGCCAAGGCCATCAAGGACTTCTCGGCCCCAATCCCGGCCGCGACGCCCAAGATCGTGCTGATCGACCGTCCGCAATCGCCCCAGTCCTACATCATGGGCGGCGAGGTCCTGGGCCTGTCGGGCACTGACGACCTGTTGGTGCTGAACGCGGCGAACAATGTGCTCGGCAACGACTTCCTGTCGCGCATCAACTCGGATCTGCGTGAGACCAAGAGCTGGTCCTATGGCGTCAACGCCTCGGTCAATCCGTTCGCCGGACGCGTGCCCTATCTGGTCACCGCCCCGGTCCAGGCCGACAAGACCGGCCCGGCCATCGAAGCCCTGAACCAGCAGTTCAACGACTTCCTGTCGGGCGGCAAGGGCGTGACGCCCGAGGAGCTTCAACGCACGATCAACGGCAACACCCGCCGTCTGGCCGGCAGCTACGAGACCTCGGCCGCCGTCTTGGGCGCCATGCGCTCCAACGCCCTGCTGGGCCGTCCGGACGACTATCCGGAAACCATCGCGGCGCGCACCAACGCCCTGACCGCAGCCCAGCTGGACGCCGCCGCCAAGGCCGCCATCGACCCGTCCAAGTTCGTCTGGGTCGTGGTCGGCGACGCCTCGGTGGTCAAGCCGCAACTGGACGCCCTGGGCATCCCTGTCGAGGTCCGCGCGGCGGCCCCCGCCGCCCAGTAGGGCGACGACAGACCAGAACGACAAAGGCCCGGAGAGCGATCTCCGGGCCTTTTCTTTTTGCCGTCATGCTCGGGCGTGACACGACGATGAGGGCCTTTAGTCCAGCGTCGCGCCCGTCGTGCGCATGATCTCGGCGCGCAGTTCGGGCAGACCGAGACCCTTTTCCGACGAGGTCAGGGCCACCACCGGGAAGGCGGCGGGGCGTTTGGAGATGGCCTTCAGGGTCGCGGCCTGCACGGCCTCGCCCTCGCCCTTCTTCAGCTTGTCGGCCTTGGTCAGGACGATCTGATAGCTGACGGCGGCCAGGTCCAGCGCATCCAGCGCCTCCGTATCCACTGATTTCAGCCCGTGGCGGCTGTCGATCAGCAGATAGACCCGCTTCAGCGTCACCCGGCCGCGCAGATAGTCGCGGCCCAGATCCTGGAACTTCTTGACCGTAGTCTTGGACGCCTTGGCCCAGCCATAGCCGGGCAGGTCGACCAGACGCATCCGGCCGTCCAGGTCGAAGAAGTTGACCTCGCGCGTGCGGCCCGGCTCGTTCGAGGCGCGGGCCAGCTTGTGCATGCCCACCAGCCCGTTGATCAGGCTGGACTTGCCCACGTTCGAGCGCCCAGCGAAGGCGATCTCGGGCAGATCGGGGTCGGGCAACTGCTCGATCTTGGCCGCGCCCATGACGAAGGTCGCAGGCCGCGCGAACAGGACGCGCGCCGCCTCGATGTCCTCGGGCGTGAACTCGGTCTCGTCGATCACGCCGGTGACTTCTTGAACCGGGCGAAGAAGGTATCGATCGGGTTCTCGGCCTTGTAGCGATGCATGATCACATACTGCTGCAGGATGGTCAGGATGTTGGACCAGGCCCAGTAGATCAGCAGGCCCGCCGCGAACGGCGCCATGATGAAGGTGAACAGCAGCGGCATGAACTGGAAGATCTGGCGCTGGACCGGATCGGCCGCCGGCGGGTTCATCGCCGTCTGCAGCCACATCGTCAGGCCATAGGCGATCGCCAGCAGACCCAGGTGCAGCGGGCCGGCCAACAGGCCGCCGATCAGGGGCGCCATCGCCGGATCCCACGGGATCAGGCCGAACAGGTTCCAGATCGACGACGGATCGCGCGCCGACAGGTCATGGATGAAGCCCAGGAACGGCTGGTGACGCATTTCGATGGTCACGGTCAGCACCTTGTACAGGGCGTAGAAGACCGGGATCTGCAGCACCAGCGGAAGGCATCCGGCGACCGGATTGATCTTCTCGCGCTGATACAGGGCCATCGTCTCCTGCTGCTGCTTCTGCGGGTCGTCTTTGAACTTCTTCTTGATCTCCTCCATCTTGGGCTGGAGGTTCCGCATCTTGGACATCGAGGCGTAGGCGTTGTTGGCCAGCGGGAACATCACCAGCTTGACGATGACGGTCAGGGCCAGAATGGCGACGCCGAAGCTGCCGACCAGGCCATAGACGTTCTCCAGGATCCAGAAGATCGGACGCGTCAGGAACCAGAACATTCCCCAGTCGATCGCATAGACGAAGCGCGGCAGGTTCAGGCTCTGCTCATAGGATTTCAGCACCTCGGCGCGCTTGACCCCGGCGAACAGGCGCTGGGTCTCGGTCGCGGTCGCGCCGGGCTGGATGGTGCGGGTGGTGCCCAGGACATTGGCTTCCAGCTGCTGGGCGCCGTTCAGGTCGCGCACGCGGAATTCGGTCTCGACCGCCTCGTTCTGCTGGGGCAGCAGGGCCGCCAGCCAGTATTTGTCGGTGATGCCCAGCCAGCCGCCGGTCGAGGCGTTCTCGATCCGCGGCTCCTTCAGCCAGTCCTTGTATTTCTTCTGCTCGGTCCGGTAGTCGCCCGGCTTGCCGAAGGTGCCGATCGCGCCCTCGTGGACGATATGCGACGAGCCGGCTGCGGGCGGCACGCCCTGGCGCTGGACGCTGCCGTAGGGGGCGATGGTGATCGCCTGCGTGCCCAGGTTCTGGACCGTGTCCTGCACCGAGAAGACGTATTTGTCATCAACCGAGATCACGCGCGTGAAGCGCAGGCCCTGGCCGTTGTCCCACGTCAGGGTGACCGGAGTCGTCGGCGTCAGGGTCGAACCATTGGTCAGGCGCCAGACGGTATTGGGTCCGGGCACGCCGCCGGCGACATTGGGGCCGGTCCAGCCGAACTGGGCGAAGTAGGCGTTCTGCATTCCCTGCGGGCGGAAGAGCTCCACCGGCTGGGGTTTGTCCTGAACCTCGCGGTAGTCGGTCAGGAACAGGTCGTCGATCCGGCCGCCCTGAAGTGACAGCGACCCCTTCAGGGTGCCGGACTGGATCGGCACGCGCGCGGCGGTGCTCAGCGCCTGGCTGCGGTCGGTGACGAAGGTCGGGCCCTGCGGGCTCAGCGCCGTGCGCGCGGCGTTATCGGCGGTCTGCGACTGTTCGGCCTGGGCCTGCTGTTGCACGGCGCGACGCTCGGCCTGCGGACGCAGCACGGCGAAATAGTAGATCCCCATGATCAGGACCGAGCACACGATGAAGATGATCGTGTTGCGCGTGTTTTCGTTTTTCATGGATTCTGGCGGTCCTGGCCGGAGGGGGCGCGGGCGGGCGAGGGCTTGTGGGCCCCCCGATCATGTCGCGGTGTCGCCAGCCTTGTAAGCGTCGATTTCACGTCGTCAAGCAGACGGTCCCACGCACGCTCGGTCGTGCCCATGCGGGCGATGAAGACATAGTCGCTTCCGGGCACGCCATGCTGGGCCAGCATGGCCCGTGCGGCCTCGCGCAGACGGCGTTTGGCGCGGTTGCGCTGAACCGCCCCGCCAATCTTCTTGGTGGCGGTGAAGCCCAGGCCGATGTGCGGCGAACCGTCGCCGCGCTCCAGCCGCTGGATCACTACGGCGCCGCGCGCCTCGGAAACGCCTTTGGCGGCCGCCAGGAACTGGGGCCGCCGCAACAGACGCTTGATCTGTAAAAGGTCGCTCATGCGTCCAAAAGATCCGGACGCGTAAGCCGCTTACGCCGTCAGGCGCTTGCGGCCCTTGGCGCGACGGCGCGCAACAATCTTCTGGCCGTTCTTGGTGGCCATCCGGCTGCGGAAGCCGTGACGGCGCTTGCGCACGAGTCGCGACGGCTGATAGGTCCGCTTCACGGTCGGCTCCTGACGTTAAAAGGTTGGGCGACGGGGCAAGAGGCGTCCGCCGCAGGAAGGGCGGGCGTATAAGTCGCATGTCCGCGTGAGTCAACGCTCGGACGGCATTTCGGGACGATGAAACGGATGGCGAAACGAACGGCGAAGGAATGGGCCCTGCGGCTGGCGCCGTTGGCGGCCATCGCCGGCCTGGTGATCGCCTTCTTCGCCTTGGGCTGGAACCGCTATTTGTCGATGGATCTGATCCGCGAGCACGGGCTGAACCTTCAGGCCTATGCGCAACAGAACTGGTGGATTGCGCTGGTCGCCTTCATCGCCGTCTACGCCCTGGCGACCGCCTCGACCATTCCCGGACCCGTTTTCCTGACCCTGCTGGGCGGGATGATGTTCGGCCCCTATGTCGGGGCCCTGGCCCAGTCGACGGGGGCCACCATCGGTTCGGTCGTCATCTATTATGTCTATCGCACCTCGATCGGTTCCTGGCTGCGCGCCAAGTTCGAGGCCGACGCCGGCTTCATGGATCGGCTGGCCAAGGGCATCGACCGCAACGCCTTCACCACCCTGTTCACCCTGCGCGTGATCCCCAGCGTGCCCTTCGTCCTGGTCAACGCGACGGCGGGGATGATGGCGGTGCCGCTGAGACCCTACATCATCGCCACCTTCATCGGACTGCTGCCGTCCACCTTCATCTATACCTGGATCGGATCGCAACTCGGCGACCTGCTGCGCGCGGGCGTGCGGCCGGACCTGCCGATGCTGCTGCAACAGTTCTTCTGGCCTTTGATGGGCGTGGTCTTCCTGTCCCTGCTTCTGCCCATCGGCATCAAGCTGTTCCAGATGATCCGCGCCCGCCGGATCGGGGCGACGGCGGCATGAGCGCCCTGTTCGACCGGATCGCGGCGCGGCTGAACCTGACGCCGGACCAGGCCAGTCTCTGGCGCGAGCGCCTGACCCCGCGCGCGCCCGACGGCCTGTCGGCGCGGCTGCTGCTGCTGACCGTCGCCTTCACCCTGGCGGTCGAGGCTCTGATCCTGGGCCCGAACCTGGCGGCCTTCCACGAGCGCTGGCTGCGCGACCGGCTCCAGGCCGCCGAACTGGCCTCGGTCGGGGTCGAAGCCCTGCCCTATAGCGCGGTCGAGGACGATACGGCCGCCGAGTTGATGCGGATCGGCGGGGTTCAGGCGGTCGCCCTGACAGAGCAAGGCGTGCGCCGCCTGCTGCTTCAGGCCCCCAACCTGCCCCGCGCGCCCGAACTGATCGACCTCAGGCGTCAGGACAGCTGGTCGCGCCTGACCGACCCGTGGCGCACCCTGTTCGGCCATCCGGACCGCTCGCTGCGGGTTCAGGCCAAGCCGCGCTATCGCTCGGGCGACTTCATCGAGATCGTCACCCCCGCCCAGCCGTTGAAGCTGGAACTGCGCGCCTTCCTGCTGAACAGCCTGCTGGTGTCGCTGCTGGTGTCGGTGACGGCGGGCGCGCTGCTGTATGGTGGTCTGGCCCTGCTGGTGCTGCGGCCGCTTCGTCGCGTCACCCGCTCGATGGAGCGGTTCGCCGCCGATCCCGAGAGCGAGGCCGAGGCGCCGTCCGACCGTCACGACGAGATCGGTCGCGTCGAGCGCGAACTCAGCCGGATGCAGGAGGAGGTGCGCCATTCCCTGCGCTCGCGCGCCCGTCTGGTCGCGCTGGGCGAGGCGGTGGCCAAGATCAACCATGACCTGCGCAACATGCTGACCTCGGCGCAGATGGCGTCCGAGCGGCTGGCGACCTCCGCCGACCCGCAGGTGGCCAAGGCCCTGCCCCGGCTGGAGCGCGCGCTCAGCCGCGCCGCCGGCCTGTCGCGCAATGTGTTGGAATACGGCAAGAGCGAGGAGCCTGCCCCCCAGAAGACTCGCGTCGTCCTGACCAAGGCTCTGACCCTGGCGGCCGAGGACGCCGGACTGGACCCCGACGGCGTGCGCCTGGTCAAACAGCTGCCGCCCCGGTTCGCCGTCGAAGCCGACCCGGATCAGCTGTATCGCATCCTGGTCAATCTGATGCGCAACGCCCGCCAGGCCATCGAGGCCGATCCCACGCGTCCGCCCGAGCGGCGCGGTAAGGGCGCCATCACCGTCAGCGCCTTCGGTCAGGACGGCTTCTGCGTCGTGCGCATCGCCGACGACGGCCCCGGCATTCCGCCGCGTCTGGCCGAACGCCTGTTCGAACCCTTTGTCAGCTCAAAGAGCTCGGACGGTTCGGGCCTGGGCCTGACCATCTCGCGCGAACTGGCCGCCCTCCACGGCGGCGATCTGCGGCTGGTCGAGACCGACGGAACAGGCGCAGCCTTCGAACTGCGCCTGCCCGGATAGGCGATCAGGCCGCCTTCAGGGTCGCCATGTCGATGACGTAGCGGTAGCGCGCCTCGCCGTTCTCGATCTTCACATAGGCGTCGTTGATCTCGGCGATGTCGATCATTTCGACCTCGGGGGCCACGCCGTTGGCGGCGCAGAAGTCCAGCACGTCCTGGGTTTCCTGAAGATTGCCGATCAAGGAGCCGCCGACCGTCTGGCGTTTGAAGGCCAGTTTGGAGTTATCGACCCCGTCCACGACATCGAGATTGCCCACGACGATGAAGGCCGCATCGCGCTTCATCAGGTCCAGCAGGGCGCCGATCTCGTGCTTCTCGGGCACGGTGGACAGGATGAAGTCGAACGTTCCCGCCAGGGGCGCCAGGGCCGTCTTGTCCGTCTCGACATGGGCCGCGTCGGCGCCCAGCCGCTTGGCGTCCTCGATCTTTTCGGGCGTCGAAGTCAGGACGGTCACTTCCGCCCCCAGAGCCTTGGCCAGCTTGGCCGCCATATGGCCCAGACCGCCAAAGCCCAGGACGGCGACCTTGTCCCCCGCCTTGACGCCCCGGTGTTTCAGCGGCGACCAGGTGGTCACGCCGGCGCACAGGATGGGCGCGGCCGCCTTGGGGTCCAGGCCTTCGGGGATGCGCAACACGAAGTCCTCGGGCACGACCACCACATCGGAATAGCCGCCGTAGGTATTGTCCCGGCCGTACATGTTGGCGCCGTCTTCTGTCTCGGTCGCTGGCGTCATGGGGCCGTTATAGGTCGCCAACCAGCTGTTCGGACCCTCGCAGTAGTTCTGATCGCCGGCGCTGCAGGCCTCACATTGGCGGCAGCTGTCGATCATGCAGCCGACGCCGACCAGATCGCCTTCCTTGAAGCGCGAGGTCTCGGCGCCCGCCTGTTTGACCCGCCCGACGATCTCGTGGCCCGGCACGCACGGATAGACCGTGTTGGCCCATTCGTTTTTGACCTGGTGGATGTCGGAGTGGCAGACGCCGGCGTAAAGAACCTCGATCACCAGCTCATTGGGCTTGGGATCGTCGCGCTCGAACGTCATGGGCTCGAGCTTCGACCGGGCGGTCTTTGCGCCGTAACCGATTGATTGGAACATGAAAGTCTCCGGGGGCAAGGGGATGTTGCCGCAATCCCCCGCGCTCAAAGACGTTCCAGCGTCGCCCTATTCCAGACCGTCGTCGGACACGACGAAGGGCCGGTTCTCCGCCTTGGCCTGGGCCGCCAGCTCCTCCTGGACCAGATGCCAGCGCCGCAGCCGCTCATAGTCGATGGCGTGCTCGGGCGAGGCGTCCAGCCAGTGACGGAAGTCCTCGATCTGAAGCCGGGCGTCTGCGGCGGTCGTATCGGGCAGGGCCGGCACGTTTGGCAACTGACGCGCGACATCCGCGGGAATGGGGAAGTCGCCGGACGCGGTGCTCAGGATCATCGATCTTCTCGGCTAGGCTGCGGTCGGGAGAGATCGACCATGACGCGAAGCCGAGCCTTTCGCCACCTTTTCATCGCTGCGGCGTTGTGCAGCAGGATCACAATGGCCAAGCTGCGCAGAACGCCACGGCCTCGGGAGAGACAGTCATGATCGTTCGCACCGCCGTCGCCGCCGCCATGCTGGCCGCCGCCCTGACCGCGCCCGTCGCCGCCCAGACGACGACGGCGCCGGCGACCGCCGACCCCTATCGCGATCAGCGCGCCCTGCCCGACCCGGCCGATCCCGCCAGCCGCGACGCCCTGCTGAAGGCGCGGGGCGAGGCCTATCACCGGGCCAGCGACGCCCAGCAGACCGAAGAGGAACTGCGCACCACCCGCGCCCTCAACGACGAGATCGCCGCCCAGAACGCCCTGGCCGACAAGACCGACGCCGCCAACCGGTTGGACTACGACGCCGCCCTGGCCCGTCATCAGATCGAGGTCAGCCAGGCCGAGGAACAGGCCCGCGCCGCCGCCGAAACCGCCCGCTTGGCCCAGGAGAAATACGACCGCGACTATGCCGCTTGGCAGGAACAGGTGCGACTGTGCCGCACGGGCTTCCGCCCCGCCTGCACCGCCCGGCCGGCGTGGGTCGAACCGGCGCAGTGAACGCCGTCAGTCCGCCTTGGCCTTCGCCTTGGCGATCAGGGCGTCGTCGATTTCGCGGGCGCGCACAGCGGCCGGGCGTGTCGTGATCCGCTCGGCATAGGCCGTGAACGCCGGACGTTCGGGCAGGCTCTTGAACATCAGCCCCCAGGCGATCTGGCTGCCGACATAGACATCGGCGGCGCTGAACTGTTCGCCGAGGATCCACGGGCTGCGATCCAACGCGTGTTCCAGCCCGTCGATCACCTGATCGAACGAGCCGTAGCCGACCATGGCCGACTTCTCGGGCGGCGGCAGTTGGCCCAGCGACTTGGCCGTCACCGCTGCCTCGACCGGTCCGGCCGCGAAGAACATCCAGCGATAATAAAGGCCGCGCAGCGGATCGTCCGTCGCCGGCGCCAGGCCGGTGTCAGGAAAGGCGTCGGCCAGATAGGCGCAGATGGCGGCGCATTCGGTCACGACGACGCCGCGATGAGCGATGGCCGGCACCTTGCCCATCGGATTGATCGCCAGATAGTCCGGCGACTTCATCGCCGGATAATCGACCACGACGGTGCGATAGGGTTGACCTGCCTCCTCCAGCATCCAGCGGACGATGCGTCCGCGCGACATGGGGTTGGTGTAGAAGACGATCTCTTCGCTCATGGGGTGCTCTCCCTTTCGAGAGAGCCTACGCCCGAAATGGGAGATGTGTCAGCCCGCGGCCAGGCTCATGTCGCGCCGCGCCATCATGCGGTCGAACTCGGTCCAGACGCCGTCGGCGCCGTGCCAGTTTCCTTGCGTCGCCGCCTTGGAATATTCGGTGGCGCGGGCCTCGAAGAAGTTGGCGTGTTCAACGCCGCTGAGCAGCGACTGCAACCACGGCAGCGGATTTTCCGTCACCCCATAGACTTCCGGCAGCTTCAGCTGACGCAGGCGCCAGTCGGCGATGAAACGGATGTATTGTTTGATGTCGTCCGGCGTCATGCCTTGGACCGAGCCCATCTCGAAGGCCAGGTCGATGAACTTGTCCTCCATGTTCACCACCGTCTTGCAGCAGTCGACGATGTCGTCCGCGACCGACTTGGTGACGGCGCCCGTCTCCTTGTTGAAGGCGTGGTACAGCTTGATGATGCCTTCGCAGTGCAGGCTCTCGTCGCGCACCGACCAGGACACGATCTGGCCCATGCCCTTCATCTTGTTCTGGCGCGGGAAGTTCATCAGCATGGCGAAGGACGCGAACAGCTGAACGCCTTCCGAGAAGCCGCCGAACATGGCCAGGGTCCGGCAGATGTCGGCGTCGGAATCGACCCCGAACTGGCCCATATAGTCGTGCTTGTCCCGCATGGCCTCGTATTCCATGAAGGACCCGAACTCGCTCTCGGGCATGCCGATGGTCTCGAGCAGCAGGGCGTAGGCCGCGATATGGATCGTCTCCATATTGCCGAAGGCGGCCAGCATCATCTTCACCTCGGTCGGTTTGAAGACCCGACCGTAGCGTTCCATGTAGTTGTCCTGAACCTCGATGTCCGCCTGGGTGAAGAAGCGGAAGATCTGGGTCAGCAGGTTGCGTTCGCCGTCGTTCAGGGTCGAGGCCCAATCCTTGACGTCCTCGCCCAGCGGCACCTCTTCGGGCATCCAGTGGACCTGCTGCTGCTTCTTCCACATGTCGAACGCCCACGGATAGCGGAACGGCTTGTAGGCGGCCGACGGGGTCAGAAGACCGGCGCGCTCGGGGAGGATGATCGGAGTGATGGCGTTCATCGAAACTGGACCTGAGGGCGATTCTGAAAACGCGTTCACCATGCGATTTGAAGACGTCGGCGCCAAGTCAAAATAGGTCTATGTTGCGATCACGATTTATCTCGACCGCTAGATGTTGTGTCCGTGCCGCACATCCCTGGGGACGGGCCTGGGGATGAAGACGCGCCCGACGGCCAGGCGGCTTGGGCGTCCAGTCGCGACGCGGCAGCGCTCAGCGTCTCGTCGATGGCGGCGTAGAGCTTGGCCTGGGTCACCGGCTTGGCCAGATGGCCGTCCATGCCGGCGGACAGGCACCGTGCGGCGTCTTCGGGCATGGCCTCGGCGGTGACGGCCAGGATCGGCGTCTGGCTGGCGGGATCGGCCAGGGCGCGGATCGCACGCGTGGCGGCCAGACCATCCATCACCGGCATGCGCACATCCATCAGGATCAGATCGAAGGCCTCGGCCGAGGCGGCGTTCACCGCCTCGCGCCCATCGCAGGCCTCGGCGGTGTCGCAGTCGGCGGCCTGCAGCATGATGCGCAGCAGATCCCGATTGGCCGGGTGGTCATCGACGATCAGCACCCGCATACGGCGGCTGTCCAGCGGCGCGCCGCCGTCCGTCTCTACGGGGGCCACGAGGGGCGCCTCGATCTCCAGGGTGAAGGTCGAGCCCTGCCACTGGACGCTTTCGACGGCGATGGTTCCGTTCAGGCGCTCGGCATGGCTCTTGGCCAGAGCCAGGCCGACGCCCGCCCCCTCATGCGCGCGGCTGGTGGAGGCGTCCGCCTGTTCGAACAGGCGGAACACGCCCGCCAGGGTCTCGGCGTCCATGCCGCAGCCGGTGTCCGACACGGCGATCCGCAGCCGGTCGTCGGTCCGATCGACCATGACGCCCACGCCCCCGTGCGAGGTGAATTTCGAGGCGTTCAGAGTCAGATGATGCAGAATCTGGCGAAGCCGCCGCATGTCGGTCAGCACCCAGCCCTCGGCCTCCGGCGCAATGTGCAGGTCGAACGTCAGGCCGCGGATCTCGGCCCACTCGCGCGCCGGCGCCACGGCGTCTTGGATCAAGGCGCGCAGATCGGCGGGCTTCAGCACGACCTCGTCGCCTCCGCGCGAAATCTCCAGCAAGTCCTCGACCAGACGCAGCATGGATTCGCCGCACTGGCGCACCGCATTGACCTGCCGATGGCCCTCCGCGTCCAGGCTGGTCGAGCGCGACAACAGGTCGGCATAGCCGGTGACCCCGGTCAGGGGCGTGCGCATCTCATGGCTCATCAAGGCCAGGAAGCGCGACTTCGCCTCATCGGCGCGCTTGGCCAGGGCCAGGGCGTCCAGCGCCGCCGCCGTGCGCGCCCTCAGACGCGCCGTCAGCCGTCGACGCTCGGTCGACAGGGTGGTGATGGGCAGAACCGACCCGACGACGCACAGCAGGAACAGATGAAACACATTCATCTGGCGCATCACTTCGGGCAGGGCCGCCAGAACCGGATCGGACGGCAGGCGGGTCAGCACGACCGGCCCACGCCCGCTCAGCGTGGCGGCGCCGCCGATGGCCGCGACCAGCACCACCGCGCAGGCGGTGGTCGGCGGGCACAGCCGGAAGGCCAGAAGGATCAGCGGCGGAAACACCGCGAACATCACTGGCGCCGATGTCTGGGTGAAGACCCACAGCGTGACGCCGCCGACCAGCACCAGCAGGGCGGCCGCCTCCGTCATCGTGGCCTGGGCGTCGTCCCTGAAACGGTGATTGCGCGCCAGCAGCAGCAGGGACGGCGTGACGATCATCATCGCCAGCAGTTCCATGTCGAACAGGTGGTGCATCCGGAACGCCAGCGTGCCCGGCACCTTCCAGCTCATCAGCACCGCGACCGCGCCCGCCAGCAGGGTGCTGATCAAGACCGCCGGCACGGCGGCGAAGACGGCGAAGCGGAACAGACGCCAGGGCCGGCGCATATCCAGCGCGGCTCCGCAGACCCGGCGCGCCAGGACGGCGGCGACGCAGACCTGCGTCAGGTTCAGGGCGACATTGGTGAACATCATCACGCCGGGATCGCCGCGCACGACGTTGCTGGCCAGATTGATGGCCGCGCAGGCGAGCATGACGCCGATGGCCTGGCGACGATGAAGCTGAAGGACGGCGGCCAGAAGCACCGCATTGGCCGGCCACAGAACCGTGGCGCCGAAGGCATGCATGCTCCACTGGGCGACCGACAGGCACAGGGCGAACAAGGCCACATAGGCGTAGGGCGACGGCCCAGCCGCGCGGCCGGCCTCGTGACGGAAAAACCGCCAGCGCCCGCCTTCTGCGTTCACCCACTTCAGTCCCATGACGGAACAGTGACACGCAGGGGTTAAGGATCCTGTAGCGGCCCACCTAGGTAGGATTGCGGAACCGCCGTTCAGCGTCGCCGTTTACTCGCCCTTGCCAGCAAAGGGCCCCAGCCGATGTCAGACGTGATCGCCGAACCGACCTTCGAGCCGCCGGCGGACGCCCTGGCCTTTTACGAAGAGAGCCTGCGCCTGCTCAAGGAAAGCGGCATCCCCTTCCTGCTGTCGGGCACCTATGCGGTCACGGCCTACACCGGCATCCGGCGTCCGACCAAGGATCTAGACGTCTTCTGCAAGCCCGGCGACTACCCCCGCATCCTGGCCTTCTTCCAGAAGCACGGCTACCGCACCGACGTCGAAGACGAGCGCTGGATCGCCAAGGTGTGGAAGGACGAGAAACACTTCTTCGACGTCATCTTCGCCATGTCGAACGGCACCATCGCCGTGTCCGACAGCTGGTTCAGCGAGGACCGGATCACCGTCTATGGCCATCAGGTCCAGATCACCCCGCCCACGGCCCTGATCCTGTCCAAGGTCTTCATCCAGGACCGCTATCGCTATGACGGCGCCGACGTGAACCACGTCATCCTGAAACAGTCGGACGCCATCGACTGGAAGAGCCTGCTGGACCAGATGGATCTCTATTGGGAGGTGCTGGCCGCCCATCTGTTGAACTTCCGCTTCGCCTATCCGACCGAGCGCGACCGGATTCCGCGCTGGCTGATGGAAGAGTTGGTCCAACGATTGACGGCCCAGATCGATCTGCCGGCGCCGCGCGTGAAGGTCTGTCGCGGCCGGCTGTTCAGCCCGCGCGACTATGTCGCTGACGTCGCCGAGTGGGGCTTTGGCGATGTCGTCGGCAAGGGGCTGGAGGAACGCCACGACCCCGTCAACCTGGGCCACTGAAAGGTAAGCCGCCATGACCGACGCCGTCCCCGATCCCCAGACGACCCAACCCGGCCTAGAGCCCGGCCCCGCCAAGACACTGCGCGTCGCCGCTGTCGGGGACCTTCATGTCGGCGAGACCACCGAGCATCGCTATCGCGACCTGTTCGAGCGGGTGTCGGACGACGCCGATGTCCTGTGCCTGTGCGGCGACCTGACCAACTACGGCAAGACGCCCGAGGTCGAGCGGCTGCTTGAGGATCTCAAGCTTTGCAAAATCCCGATGGTCGGCGTCCTGGGCAATCATGAGCACGAGTGCGGCCAGCCCGAGGTCGTCACCAAGATGCTGACCGACGCCGGGGTCAAGATGCTGACCGGCGAGGCCTATGAGATCGACGGCGTCGGCTTTGCGGGCGGCAAGGGGTTCGTCGGCGGCTTCGGCCGCTACATGCTCTCCTCGTTCGGCGAGGCCTCGATCAAGCGTTTCGTGCAGGAGGCCGTCGAGGACGCCAATCTGATCGAAAACTCGATCCGCATGCTGCGCACCGAACGCTCCGTCGTGCTGCTGCACTATGCGCCCGTGGTCGAGACGGTGATGGGCGAGCCGCCCGAAATCCATGCCTTCCTGGGGTCGTCGCGTCTGGCCGAGACCATCGACCGCTATGACAATGTCCGCCTGGTCGTTCACGGCCACGCCCATCGCGGCGGACCGGAGGGACGCACCACCAAGGGCACGCCCGTCTATAATGTCGCCCTGCCGGTGCTGAAGACCCTGGGCGACAAGCCTTATCGGGTCTTTGAAATCTGATCGGACTGTAGGAGGGTGCGGCCGGGGCTGGGATGCAGCCTCGTTCGGGGCCGCAAGGCGGCCCGTCGTGGAGTTTCCGATGCGCCTTCTGTCTTCCGCCGCAGCCTTCGCCGTCCTGGCCCTGACCACCCCCGCCTTCGCCGCCGGTCAGGCCGCTGCGCCTGCGCCGCAGGCCGCTCCGGCGCCCGCCCAAGAAGCGGACAGCCCCGAGGAAGTCGCCTTCGAAGCGAAAGGAGAAGCCTTCGGCGAACGTATGGAAGCCATGGCCGAAGAAATGCAGGCGGCAGCAACTCAGGCCGACAAGGCCAAGGCCAAGACTGACCTCGACGCGATCCAGGCGCGCAATCAGGCGGACGCCGACACGTTCGCAGACGAGTTCCTAGCCTTCGTGGTCAGCCAAGGCGCGCCCGCCGACCAGATGGGCGCGGCCGCTCAGCAGATCAAAGCCTATCCTGCGATGATCCGTGCCAAGATTGAGGAAGCTGTCGCCGCTGCGCCCGCCGGAGCAGCCCCCGCCCAACCGCAGTAAGCCAAGCCTTACCGCGATTTCACTTGAGACGGGGCGGCTGAGGGCGGAGTTTGCGCGGGTCATTCAACGGGAGCCGTCCCATGATCCGCCTGCTCAGCCTGACCGCCGCCCTGGCGCTCGCGCCTCTGTCCTCGGCCCTGGCGCAGACCCCCGCGCCTGCGCCCACGCCGGCTCCGGCTTCCGCTAAAGCCGCCGAAGCCCGCATGGAAGCCGCCGCCGAGGCCTTCGAAGCGCGCATGGAGACCTTTGGCGAACGGGCCGAGGCGATTTCCGAAGACGAGAGCCTGAGCGAGGCCGAACGCGGCCGTCGCATCGCCGCCCTGTGGTCGGACTATGCGCCCGACGTCGCCGCCTTCACCGCCGAGACGACGAAACACGCCACCGAAATGGCCGCCCAGGCGCTGAAGGACATCGACGTCGACGCCATTGTCGCTGAGGCGCTGAACGACCCCGAGGTCAAACAGGCGATGGAAGAGGGGATGCAGAAGGGCGTCGTCACCGCAGAAGGCATCGCCCGCAACAGCGCCTGGACCAATCCGACGCCCGAGCAGATGGAGACCTACAGCCTGGTCGCCCAATACGCCCTGGACCAGGCCGCCGACGCCGTCGTCGAGGAGGGCGTCGAAGCGCCCGAGGCCCCGGAAGCGCCCGAACCGCCGGCCCCGCCCGTCCGTCCGGCGACTTAAGTCAATCGTCTCCTCCCTGCGCAGCGGGGAGGGGGACCGCGCAGCGGTGGAGGGGTTCTTTAATCGCTACGGACGCCGGTGAATGGTGAAGAACCCCTCCGTCACGGCGCAAGATGCGCCGCGCCACCTCCCCGCGACGCGGGCAGGAGACAGAGCGCCTTGACCGCGCCCGACTAAGCAGCGACATCGCGCCGCATGCCCGCCCTGCCCGTCGATCCGCACCTCTATTCGACCTTCCTCGGCGTCATGGCGGTGATGGCGATCACGCCCGGCCCGGCCAATCTGTTCGCCGTCGCGACCGGCGTTGAAAAGGGCCGCGCCTCCGCCCTGATCGGCGTGCTGGGCATGAACGCCGCGACGCTGGTGTGGTTCGGCGCGGCGGCCCTCGGTCTCGGCGCCCTGGTCAAGGCCTTCCCCGCCGCCTTCAAGGTAATCGCCGTGCTGGGCGCGCTCTATGTCGCCTGGCTGGGGATCAAGGCGCTGCGCGGCGCCTTCGCCACCGCCGCCGATCCCGACGAGGTCGTCGTCAAGAAAGGCCGCAGCGCCCTGATCGACGGGTTCGCCGTCCAGATCGCCAATCCCAAGGCCATCCTGTTTTTCACAGCCGTCCTGCCGCCCTTCATCGACGTGAACCGCCCGGTCGCGCCGCAGATGGCGATGTTCGCCATGGCGGCCATCGGCATGGATATGGTGTCGATGAGCACCTATGCCCTGTCCGGCGCCGCCTTGTCGCAACGCATGCAGCAACCACGCTTTCGAAAGGGCTTCGGCGTCTTCGTCGGCCTACTGCTAATGGTCGCCGCCGTGCTGATCGTAATGAGGCTCTAGACGCCGCGACGCTTCGTCATACAGTGGTCGGGAACGCCTTCGTTCATGCTCCGTTCAGCCGTCAGAGCGCCCGAATGGGCGATCAAGGAGTTTGATGTCATGAAAACCCTCCCCCTGAAGACCCTGGCGGTGACCGTCGCCGCCGGTCTGGCCCTGGCGGCCTGCGCCACCGCCACCCCATATCAACCCGCAGGCTTCAACGGCCAGCGTGGCGGCTATGCTGAGCAGCGCCTGGAAAACAACCGTTTCCGGGTCAGCTTCTCGGGCAATTCGCTGACGTCGCGCGAGCAGGTCGAACAGTCGCTGCTGCTGCGTTCGGCCGAACTGACGGTCGAGAGCGGTTACGACTGGTTCTCCACCGTCAATCGCGCCACCGACCGCGACACCCGCTTCGTCGGCACGCCCGATCCCTTCTATTCGGGCTATAACCGCTTCTACAGTCCCTACTGGGGTCCGTCGTGGCGCTACTACCGCAGCGGCTTCTGGAGCCCGTGGGACCGTTACGGCCCGTGGGGCATCAACGACTTCGACGTCCGCCAGGTCGACCGCTTCGAGGCCAACGCCGAAATCGTCCTGGGTCGCGGCCCCAAACCCGCCAACGACCCCAACGCCTTCGACGCCCGCGAGGTGATCCAGAACCTGGGCCCGCAGGTCACCCGCCCGGCGGCCTGATGATAAAAGCCCCTCTCCACGGCGTGGAGAGGGGCTTTTTCTTTCATCCCACGCGCGGCGACTTCAGCCGGCGCTTGTTGGAGTGGGTCGCCGGCGCCGTGCCCAGATCCTCCGGCACCTCGCCCTTGAAGTAGTAGCGCTGCCAGGCCTCCTTGGCCGCATCCGGATCGCCGCCGGCCAGACGCTGGTTGAAGTCGGTGCGGGCGCGGTTCCAGGCCTCGAACTGACCCTTCATCACCGGGTTGGATTCCAGCGTGCGGATGATCGGCTGGAACTGTTCGACCTTCTTGTGCTCGATCAGATTGATGAAGCAGAATGGTTCGCCCTTCTCGAAGGTGATCCGCCCAGGCCGGGTGAAGATCCAGTTCATCGTGAAGGGGAAGGGCAGCCAGTCCGTCTCGATCAGGCCGACCAGCGGCTGGATGCCGTCCTTCACATGGTTGGGCGACCCCGAACACATCATCCCCCAGCCGGGCGGCGTGCGGAACAGATATTGCGGATGCATGGTCAGCACCCCGCGCGAGAAGTGCGAGGTGACGAAATGGGCCAGATCGTGCTGGGGCCGATCCGGCGTGATGACGATGTCTTCCTGGCGCGGACCGCCGTTCCACTCGGCCGAGAAGCCGAACGGGCACAGGATCTCCCACCCCGTCGTGTTGGCCATGTTCAGCGGCAGGCAGCGATAGGGGTGGCGGCTGATGAAGGCGTCCATCCAGTTGCGCGACTGGCGGCCGGGCACCAGGTCCGGCGGCCGGGCCGTCATCGGATAGCATTCCAGTTCCAGCGGGCGCGTGTTGACGGTATCGACCATGACCATTTCCTAACGCCCGAAACCCGACGGCTCAACCATGACTGACGCACCCGCTTTCGACCGCGAGACCCTGACCGTCTGGCTGAAGGCGAACGGCGTGGATCACGCGACCCACGACCACCCGGCCGTCTTTCGGGTCGAGGAAGGGCTGGACCTCAAGGCCGACCTGCCCGGCGCCCACACCAAGAACCTGTTCCTCAAGGACCACAAAGGCCGGCTGTGGCTGATCTCGGCGCGTCAGGACACGGTGATCGACCTGAAGCGCGCCGCCGCCGTCATGGGGTCGGGCCGCTTGTCGTTCGGCAACGAGACGCTGATGTGGGAAACGCTGGGCGTCCGCCCCGGCTCGGTCACGGCGCTGGGCCTGATCAACGACATCGACCGCCGCGTGACCTTCGTGCTGGACCAGCGCCTGTGGGGCGCCGACATCGTCAACTTCCACCCCCTGACCAATACGGCGACCACCGCGCTGGATCAGACGGCGTTCCGGCGAGTGCTGGCGCTGCTGGGGCGGGAGCCGGTCGTGGTGGATTTCGAAGCGATGGTCTGACTAAGAGACCGCTTTTCAATCTGAATTTGGACTTCATAATTCAGTCTCGTCGCAGAACTTATGGCTTGGGGTTCGATCCTTTTCCGCCTTCAATCGACAGGCGTCATGTCCATAAAATCGAAGCGAGCGGTTCGTCCCGATTTCGTGGAAAGCACTGCCTTAAGTGTCATCGGGTCTACTGTGATAAAAACCCCTTCGTGCGTCATCTGTCGCAGCGCATCCAAACGCGCCGGATCACGCAGATCACATTGCGCTTGCGGCGACTTGCCAAAAGGATCTAGCGCGTCGCTGATCAAAACACTGCGGCTCTGATCGAGGCGTCCCCAGTCTTCACAACCGATGGACAGTCTATACGTCGAGGCTTTCATGGTATCCGAGTTCAAATCCGGCAGCCTCATCTCTACGCGAGACCCGATTGCTGGCTCGCCATCGACCTCAACAGCATACCAGTAACCGATCAAAGAAGGACGACGGTCATCGGATTGGCACCCCGTGAGCCAGAGCACTCCGAGCAGACCTAAGCCTAGTCTGCTCGCCGCAATCCGACTGATTTTGGCCACGACGCCCTCAAGGTTTTGCCTGCGGAAAACAATAGCATCCCGATATCCACTTTCTATCCTCACAGACACTACCAACGCTCGCTTGACGATCTGCGCCGCCGCCCCATCTCGAGGATCACGGTCGAAATGACGACGCACAGCGGAGAATTCAGACGAATTAGACGAATTAGACGGTGTTTTTCATGACCACTGTCTGAAATCCCGGCGCGACCTTTTCCCGGCTTGATGCCGACGCATCCCGACGCCATCTGAACCGTTGAACCTGACCGATCTCTGCGCGGACCTCGCCCATGACCCTGCTCGACCCGACCCTGACCCCCGACGCCGCCGGCGACCTGATCAAGGAAGGCACGGACGCCTCCTTCATGACCGACGTGATCGAGGCGTCAAAACATCAGCCGGTCATCGTCGACTTCTGGGCCACCTGGTGCGGGCCGTGCCGGACCCTAGGTCCGGCGCTGGAGAAGGCCGTGCGCGCCGTCAAGGGGGCGGTGAAGATGGTCAAGATCGATGTGGACGCCAACCCGGCCTATGCGGGCCAGCTGCGGGTGCAGTCGATCCCGACCGTCTACGCCTTCGTCAACGGCCAGCCGGTCGATGGCTTCCAAGGCGCCATTCCCGACAGTCAGATCAAGGCCTTCATCGACAAGCTGACCGGCGGTCAGGGCGGCTCGACCGAGACGGCGCAGCTGCTGGAGCTGGGCGAGGAATCGCTGGGCCTGAACGACTTCGGCGGCGCGGCCCAGGCCTTCGCCCACGTCCTGTCGATCGAGCCTGAGAACGAGAAGGCCATCGCCGGCATGGCGCGGGTCTATCTGGCGGGCGGCGACCCGGAACAGGCGGCCCAGACCATCGCCATGGCGCCGCAGGATTCCAAGGAGCCGGCGGTCCAGAGCGTGCGCGCCCAACTGGCCCTGGCGTCTAAAACCCCTTCCGGCGCCTCGGCCGAACTTGAGGCCAAGGTCGCCGCCGATCCGAACGATCATCAGGCGCGCTTTGATTTGGCCGAGGCCCAGAGCGCGGCCGGCGACTTCAAGGGCGCGGTCGACAATCTGCTGGCCATCATCCAGGCCGACCGTGAGTGGAACGATCAGGCGGCCCGCAAACAGCTGCTGGTCATCTTCGAGGCGGCGGGCCTGACATCTGACGTATCCAAGGATGGTCGTCGCCGCCTGTCGTCCATTCTGTTTTCGTGATCCAGAACAAGCGGGCCTTAAGCAGCGCGAAGCGCGGTAGGCCCCAGGAGAAGTGATGCCTCAAGGCTATGTCCGCGCCCTCGACCTGCCCCAGGTGATCCCGGTGTTCCCGCTGGGCGGGACCATCCTGCTGCCGCGCGGACAGCTGCCGCTGAACATCTTCGAGCCGCGCTATCTGAACATGGTGGACGACGCCATGGCCGGCGACCGGATCATCGGCCTGGTCCAGCCCAAGGGCGGCACGCCGGCCCTGCCCGGCCTGTCGCCCGTCGGCTGCGCGGGTCGGATCACCAGTTTCGCCGAGACCTCCGACGGGCGCTATCTGATCACCCTGACCGGCGTGTCGCGTTTCCGCATCGCCGCCGAGATGCCGTCCAAGACCCCCTATCGCCAGGTTCGCGCTGCCTTCGAGGCCTATGAGGACGATCTCGTCTCCCCGCCTGAGGAGCCGGACTTCGACAGGGACGCCTTCCTCGACGCCCTGCGCGCCTATATGGCCCACCGGCTCCTGGACATCGATTGGGAGACGGCCGAGACCGCGCCGATGGAGGCCCTGGTCAACAGCCTGTCGATGGCCCTGCCGTTCGAACCCGCCGAGAAGCAGGCTCTGCTGGAGGCCATGGGCCTGATGCCCCGCGCCGAGGCCCTGACCGCCCTGATGCGCATCGACGCCGCCGACGGCGGTGACGACGCCGCGCCGTCCATGCAATGACGGGCTCAAGTAGCGCGAAGCGCGATAGCCTCCTAAAGAGCTCTCAACTAGCGCCAGCGCGATAGGCCAGAAAAATGAGTGACGCCTTCAACACCCCTGTCTCCGTCGATCCCCGCCTGCTCGAAGTGCTGGTCTGCCCCGTCACGCGCGGCAAGCTGACCTATGACCGCGACGCCAACGAGTTGATCTCGGCGGGCGCCAAACTGGCCTATCCGATCCGCGAAGGCGTGCCGATCATGCTGGCCGAAGAAGCGCGTCAGCTCGACTGACCGCCGTACCGACACCGAACATCCACTGGCCCTGAGCGCGGCGCGCCCAACGGGCCTCAAGTAGCGCGACGCGCGATAGGCCCAAGAAAAATGACCCTCAGAGTCGCCATCCAGATGGACCCGATCGAGGCCGTCGACATCGCCGGGGACACCACCTTTCTGATGGCCGAGACGGCCCAGGCGCGCGGTCACAAACAGTGGGTCTATGACTTCCGCACCCTGGCGCTGGAAGAGGGCCGCCTCTACTGCCGCGCCCGCCCGATCACCGTGCGGCGCGAGGTCGGCAACCACGTCGACTTCGGCGACTGGGAAAAGCTGGATCTGGCCGAGGACGTGGACGTGATCCTGATGCGCCAGGATCCGCCGTTCGACATGGCCTATGTGACCGCCACCTATCTGCTGGAGACGGTGCATCCCCGGACCCTGGTGGTCAACGACCCAGCGCAGGTGCGTTCGGCCCCCGAAAAGCTGATGGTCACCGCCTTCCCCGGCCTGCAACCACCGACCCTGATCTCGGCCGACCCGGTCGCCCTGGACGCCTTCCACAAGAAGCACGGCGAGGTGGTCCTGAAGCCCCTGCATGGCAATGGCGGCTCGGGCGTGATCAAGCTGCGCGCCGACGACCCCAACTTGGACGCCCTGATCGAGATCCATGCCGCCGGCAGCCGCGATCCGCTGGTGATCCAGAAGTTCATTCCCGCCGTTTCGAAGGGCGACAAGCGCATCCTGCTGATCGACGGCGAGCCCGTCGGCGCCATAAACCGCGTCCCGGCGGCGGGGGCGGTGCGCTCGAACTTGCATGTCGGAGGCACGGCCATGCCGGTCGAGCTGACGCCCCGCGATCTGGAAATCTGCGCCGCCATCGGTCCGACACTGAGAGAACGCGGCCTGATCTTCGTCGGGATAGACGTGATCGGCGACTACCTGACAGAGATCAACGTCACCTCCCCCACCGGCGCCCAGCAGCTGAAGGCCTTCACCGGCATCGACGCCACGGCCTTGATGTGGGACGCCATCGAAGCCAAACGCGCCGCTCAGGTTGCGTGATCACCACTTGAATTAGATTTCGGTTCATGGTTCGTTCTCTTGCTCAGCTGGGAGAACGACATGGTCGCGCGGGTTGTCACGGTCGCCTTTGACGGGGTCGAGGCCCGGCGCGTGGACGTCGAGGTCCAATTGATCGGCGCTGACGGGCCGACGATCTTCAACATCGTGGGCCTGCCGGACAAGGCGGTGGCCGAAAGCAAGGAGCGGGTGCGCGGGGCCTTCGCCGGCATCGGTCTGGCCCTGCCCGCCAAGCGGATCATCGCCAACCTGGCGCCGGCCGACCTGCCCAAGGAAGGCAGCCATTTCGACCTGCCCATCGCCCTGGCCCTGATGGCGGCCATGGGGGTGATCGCGCCCGATGCGCTCGACGGCTGGGCCGCCATCGGCGAGCTGGGGCTGGACGGCCAGATCGCGCGGGTCGGCGGCGCCCTGCCCGCCGCCGTCGCCGCAGACGCCATGGGCCTGGGTCTGATCTGCCCCGAAGCGACGGGACCGGAGGCCGCCTGGGCGGGCGGCGCCCGCATCCTCGCGCCGCGCTCGCTGATCAGCCTGGTCAACCATTTCAAGGGAACCCAGATTCTGCGCGCGCCCGAGCCCGGACCGCTGGCGGACGGCAAGGCCGTGCCCGACCTGCGCGAGGTCAAGGGTCAGGAAAGCGCCAAGCGCGCGCTGGAGATCGCGGCGGCCGGCGGCCACAACCTGCTGTTCATCGGCCCGCCGGGGTCGGGAAAGTCGATGATGGCGCAGCGCCTGCCGGGCCTTTTGCCGCCCCTGACCTCGCAAGAGTTGCTGGAGACCTCGATGGTCTGGTCGGTCGCCGGCCTGATCGAACGCGGCGCCCTGACCCGCGATCGCCCGTTCCGCAGCCCGCACCATTCCGCCTCAATGGCGGCCCTGACCGGCGGGGGTCTTCGCGCCAAGCCCGGCGAGGCCTCGCTGGCGCACAATGGCGTGCTGTTTCTGGACGAACTGCCGGAATACAGCGCCCAGGCCTTGGACTCGCTGCGGGCGCCGCTGGAGACGGGCGAGATCGTCGTCGCCCGCGCCAACGCCCACATTCGCTATCCCGCGCGGTTCCAGTTGGTGGCGGCGATGAATCCGTGTCGCTGCGGCATGGGCGGCGCCGGACGCGGGGCATGCGGCAAGGCTCCGCGTTGCCAGCGCGACTATCAGAACCGCGTCTCGGGTCCGATGTTCGACCGCATCGACCTGACGGTGGAGACACCGCCGGTCACCGCCGCCGACATGGCTCTTCCCCCGCCCGCCGAGGGCACGGCCGAGGCCCGGGCGCGCGTCGCGACCGCCCGCGCCATGCAGGAGGACCGGGTGCGAGAGGCGGGGCTGGACGCCGCCCAAGGCCTGAACGCCCGCGCCTCCGGCGGCACGCTGGATCGGTTCGCCACGCCGGACGAGGCGGGGCGGATGCTGCTGATGCGGGCGGGCGAGGCCGGCGGCCTGACCGCGCGCGGCTGGACCCGCACCTTGCGCCTGGCGCGCACCATCGCCGACCTCGACGGCAGCACCGGCGTTCTGCGTCGCCACATCGCCGAGGCCCTGATCTACCGCCGCACCACCATCGGCGCCGAAGCCGACTTCGACCGCCGCGTGGCGCAGCGCCATGAAGGGTTCGGCCTGCGCGAGGGCGACGACGAGCAGACGCCCTTCCTGCACGCGTGACGCGCCCGCGTCATGGTGGAGACATCCTTAACCGTCGACCTTTAGGCTCCGTGTCGTTGGGGAGACGGCCATGACGCGACGGACGGCGACGAAGCGGATCGAGGAGCGGGCGAGCGCGCCTATCGACCCAGCCCAGCAGTTCCTGCGACTGATGAGCCATGAGATGCGCACGCCGCTGAACGGCGTCATCGGCATGATCAACCTGTTGCAGCGGACCCGGCTGGACGGCGCCCAGCGCGCCTATGCCGAGAACGCGCGTCAGTCGGCCGAACATCTGCTGGGTCTGGTCAATGATCTGCTGGACTATGCGCGGCTGGAGGCCGGGGCGCTGGAGTTCGACCTGGCGCCCGTCGACCTAGAAGGTCTGGTGCGCGGCGTCGCCGAGTTGCTGAGCCCGCGCGCCCACGACAAGGGGCTGGAGATCGTCTGGTCCGTCGCCGCCGACGCGCCCGACGTGCTGGCGGACGAAGGCCGGCTGCGTCAGGTGCTTTTCAACCTGGCGGGCAACGCTGTGAAGTTCACCGAAACCGGCGGCGTGCGCATTTCGGTCGAGCGCGTCGGCGGCAGCCCGGCGCGCCCGCGTCTGGCCTTCCTGGTCGACGACACCGGCCCCGGCGTCGCGCCCGAGGCGCGCACACGTATATTCGAGGAATTCGGCCACGCCGACAGTTCCGACGCGGTCCGTCAGGATGGCGCCGGCCTGGGTCTGGCGGTCGTGCGTAAACTGGCCGCCGCCATGGACGGCTCGGTGAAGGTCGAAAGCCGGCCCGACGGCGCCGCAACCGGCGGGGGCGCCCGCTTCCGCTTCGAGGCCGCCTTCGCCGCGGTCGCCGTGGCGCGCGACAAGCCGTTGCGCGGCCAGACGGTCGCGGTGCGCGCCGTCGATCCGTTTGTCCTGTCGGCGGCTCGCGCCCAGATCGAGGCCTCGGGCGGCGTCGTGGCGGATGCGGCCCCGGTGACCCTGGTCGATCACGCCGACGCCCCGACGGGCGCGCTGGCGGCCCTGCCTTCGAGCGGTCGCGGGATCGTCCTGCTGAAACCGGCCGAACGCGATCTGATCGCCCGTTATCGCGCCGTCGGCTTCCACGGCTATCTGATCAAGCCCTTGCGTCGCGCGTCCCTAGCCGAGCGCGTCCTGGCCGCCGTCGGCGCCGAGACGCCTGACAAGTCCAGCGCCCACTGCGCCGCCCCGATCGAAGACGACCGCGTCGCCCCCGTTCAGTTCGCAGGCATCCGCGTCCTGCTGGCCGAGGACAATCCCGTCGGCGCGCTTCTGGCCCGCACCCTGTTGCGCCGCGAGGGGTGCACCGTCGAGACGGCCGCCACTGGCGACGAAGCCGTCGCGGCGTTGAAACGCGCGCGCTACGACGTGGTCTTCATGGACATGCGGATGCCCGGCATGGACGGCCCCGCCGCCGCGCGCACCATCCGCGCGTCGGGCGACACGACGCCGATCCTGGCCCTGACCGCCAACGCCTTCGCCGAGGACCGCCGCGCCTGTCTGGAAGCCGGCATGGACGACCATATCGTCAAGCCGCTGGACGCCGAGGCCCTGCGCGCCGCGCTCGCCCGCTGGACGAAGCGCGACATCCGCGCCAAGGTCGGCTGAGTTACAGGCGCCCGCGTTTCCGGCCGCCGCGCCGGAGCCGTGCATGACCGACCAAGCCCATCCCCCCGCGAACGGCAAGCCCGCCGGCCGTTTCGGCGGCCTCGCCGTCTATGGCGAGCGGCGTGTCTTCATCATGCTGCTGCTGGGCTTTTCGGCGGGCCTGCCGAACCTGCTGATCTTCGACACCCTGTCCGCCTGGCTTCGCGAGAGCGGCCAGACGCTGGAAGTGATCGGCTTCTTCGCCTTGGCCACCCTGTCCTATTCGCTGAAGTTCGTCTGGGCGCCGCTGATCGACCGGACGTCCGTGCCTGGACTGACGCGGCTGTTGGGTCATCGCCGCGCCTGGATGCTGGTGACGCAGGCCGTGATCGTGTTCGGCCTGTGGTCGATCTCGACGCTGAACCCCGCCAACGCCCTGATCGCGGTGGCTGGATTCGCCGCCCTGGTCGGCTTCTTCGGGGCGACGCAGGACATCGTCATCGACGCCTGGAGGATCGAGGCCGCCGACGACAGCCGGCACGGCGCCATGGCCGCCGCTTATCAGATGGGCTACCGGGTCGCCATGATCGTCGCGGGCGCCGTGCCGCTGGTCCTGGCTGATCTTTATAACTGGAACCTGTCCTACGCCGTGATGGCCGCTCTGATGGGCTTCGGAATCGCCGGCGTTCTGTTCGCCCCGCGTGAAAAGGCCCATTCCATCCGCGCCATCCCGGTCGGTGACGTGCCGTCTCGCCCTGGCTTCGAGGTGATCGAATGGATTGTGCGCCTGGCCATCATCGGCGTGGCGGCGATGGTGCTGGGGTCGGGCCTGACCGGCCAGTCGGGCCCGCTGAATGCGCTGTTTGGATTGTTCGGCCTGGGCGCGGAAGGCAAGGCGGCGGTGGCGTCGGCCCTCTCGGCCAAGCCCGAGGGCGTCTATCTGCAGGTCGGTCTGGTCTTCCTTGGTCTGGCGGTAATGGTGCTGGCGTGTTGGCCCGTGCCTGGGGTCAAGACCCGCCCTGGAGCCTATCTGGCAGGGTCGTTCGGCGAACCCGTGGTGGACTTTTACAAGCGGTTCGCGGGTGTCGCCACGCTGATCCTGGCGCTGATCTGCGTCTATCGCCTGGCCGATTTCGTGCTGAACATCATGAACCCCTTCTATCTGGATCTCGGGTTCTCCAAGACTGAACTGGCCGAGGTGCGAAAGGTGTTTGGCGTGGTCATGACTACCCTGGGCGTCTTCGTAGGCGGCTGGTCGGTGGCCAAGCTGGGCCTGATCCGCACCATGGTCATTGGCGCCTTCATGAGCCCGGTTTCGAACCTGGTCTTCGCTTGGCTGGCGACCCAGGGCCCCAGCATCCCGGCCCTGACCGTCGCAATCGGGGTGGACAACGTCGCCACCGGCTACGCCGGCACCGCCCTGATCGCCTATATGTCCAGCTTGACGTCGATTGGCTTCACCGCGACGCAGTACGCCCTGTTCAGTTCGCTCTATGCGCTCCCGGGCAAGCTGATCGCATCGCAGTCTGGCCGGATCGTCGAGGCGTCGGCGCGGGCTGCGGAGGGGACAGGACCGTTCGCCGGTCTGCGGCCGCTATTTGCGCGATTGCCCGAAGGGTCGTTGGCGGCGGGAGCGGCGACGAGCGGCGTGACGCCGGCGGCGCTGGGCGCGGGCTACGTCGTTTTCTTCCTCTATTCGACGATCATCGGCGTGTTCGCCATCGTTCTGGCGTTCGTGGTGGCTTCCAAGCAAACCGCCTTGCAGGCGCGCCAGAAAGCCGCATTGGAAGAGGAGGCTGCGATCGCGGCGACCGAAGGCCAGCCGTCCTAAGGCTTCAGCGCTTCAGAAAACCGCCGATCATGTCGCCCAGGCCACCCGGCAGCTTGGCCAAAAGATCATCGGCGCCGTCGATCTGACCGCCGGGGGTCAGGCGGTCGATGGCTTCGGGCAGAAGACCGGCAAGCGTCTCGCCAGCCTGTTCGGGGGTCACGCCCATCTTGGCGGCGATGTCGGCGATGGGGCCGTGGCCGAGGACGGCCGTGATCTGCTCGGGCGAGATGTTGGCGTTCGGCCCCGTGCCGACCCAGGAGCCGATCACATCGCCCAGGCCCGCCTGACCGAACTTTTCGGCCAATCCGCCGACGCCGCCCTGACCCTTGAGCAGATCGCTCAGACCGCCTGCGGCGTCGTCGCCGAGACCCTTCACCACATTGTCCAGAAAGCCCATCGCCGTCTCCCGAATGATGGCGCACCATAACACCGTCATGCGACGGATACGAGAAAGGCCCGCCGGGATCCGGCGGGCCTTTTCAACATCGGCCTTTCAGAAAGCCTTAGTTCTTGGCGTCGTTCGCGCCTTGCGTGACGGCCGAACCGGCGGCCGAGACGTCGCGACCGGCGCCGGCGATGGTGTTGCAGGCCGACACGGCCAGAGCGGCGGCGACGATGGACAGGGTGATGATCTTGCGCATGGTGTGAACCCTTGTTGGTATGGTCAAGTTTCGTCGAAACGCCGACCCTTAATTTGGGTTGCATCAAGCGACGCCGTATCGAAAATTTTGCTTTCGACGTGTCGGATCGCCGCAACGGCGGCGGCATTGATCGCTTGCGCCGCGCGCACGCGGCCCCGAAGGTGCGCCCTGTTTCACGAGGGGTTATTCATGCGTCGTCTTCTGATCTCGTCCGCCGCCATGATGGCGGTACTGTCCGCCGCGCCCGCGCTGGCGCAAACCTCCGCTCCCGCACAGACAGCCGCGGCCGAAAGCGAGGACGCGCGGCTGAACGCCTTCTTTGAGCAGGCCTTCCAGGCGCGGATCGCGCTGAGCCCGCAGCAGATGACGTCGCTGGGCATCAAGACCGACTACGACAAGCTGGACGATGTGTCGGACGCCGCCGCCGACCGCGCCCTGGCGCTTCAGGAAACGCAGCTGGCGCAGATGAAGGCCCAGTTCGATCCGCAGAAGCTGGGGCCGCAGGCGGCGCTGTCGTGGCGGATGTTCGAATATGGCGTCCAGCAGGCGCGACTGTCGAACCAGTGGCGCGACTGGGGCTTTCAGTTCGCCGCCAACGGCAATCCGACCACCAGCCTGCCGGTCTTTCTGATCAACAACCACCGGGTCTCCAGCGTGGCCGACGCCGAGGCCTATGTCGCGCGGATCAAGGCCGCCGAGACGCAGATGGATCAGGTGGCCGAGGAACTGCGTCAGCGCGCGGCGGCGGGCGTCGTCTCGCCGCGCTTCGTCTTCGCGCCGTCCATCGCCAACACCCGCAACGTCATCACCGGCGCGCCGTTCGACGACGGGGCCGACAATCCGGTCTGGGCCGACTTCAACAAGAAGGTCGCGGCGCTGGAGACCGATCAGGCGACCAAGGACCGGCTGCTGTCGGAAGCCCGCGCCGCCCTGACCGGCCCCTACAAGGCCGGATTCGAGAACGTGCTGACGGCCCTGGCCGAGGTGCAGCCCAAGGCTGACAGCGATGCGGGCGTGTGGCGCCTGCCGCAGGGCGAGGCCTATTACAACGCCCGGCTCCAGCTCTCGACCACCACCGAACTGACCGCCGACCAGATCCATCAGATCGGTCTGGCCGAGGTCGCCCGCATCCAGGCCGAGATGGAGACCATCAAGACCCAGGTCGGCTTCACCGGCTCGCTGCAGGACTTCTTCACCTTCCTGAAGACGGATCCACGGTTCCAGTATCCGAACACGCCCGAGGGCAAGGAGCAGTATCTGACCGACGCGCGCGGCTTCATTGCCCAGGTGATGGCTGCGGCGCCGCAGTGGTTCTCGACCCTGCCCAAGGCGGCGCTGGAGGTGCGGGCGGTGGAGCCGTTCCGCGAGGCGACGGCCTCGATCGCCTTCTATAACTCGCCCGCGCCGGACGGGTCGCGGCCGGGCATCTACTACGTCAATCTGTCGGACATGACCCAGGTGCTGAAGCCCCAGATCGAGGGCATCAGCTATCACGAGGGCGCGCCGGGCCACCACTTCCAGATCGCCTATGCGCAGGAGATCGAGGGCCTGCCGCGCTTCCGTCGGTTCGGCGGCTATGGCGCCTATGCGGAAGGGTGGGGGCTGTACGCCGAACAGTTGGGCAAGGAGATGGGCTTCTATCAGGACCCCTATTCCGATTTCGGCCGCCTCTCGACGGAGCTGTGGCGCGCGGTGCGTCTGGTGACCGACACCGGCCTGCACGCCAAACGCTGGAGCCGCGAACAAGCGATGGACTATTTCCGCCAGAACTCCCTGCTGTCCGAGCGCGACATCGAAAAGGAAGTCGAGCGCTACATCACCAATCCCGGCCAGGCGACCAGCTACAAGATCGGCGAGCTGAAGATCGAGGAACTGCGTGACCGGGCCAAGACGGCGTTGGGCGACCGGTTCGACATCAAGGACTTCCATGCCGTAGTCCTGGGCTCCGGTTCGGTGCCGCTGGACGTGCTGGAGGACCAGGTGGACGGCTGGATCGCGGCGGGCGGCGGGGCCCCGACGGCGTAAACACGCCCTTCTCCCTCCCCGCTCCGGGGAGGGATGTCGCGAAGCGACAGGGTGGGGGCGGCCCGACAAGGACGCACTTGCTGATGCCGGACGGTATTGCCGACGACATCGCCTCGCCGCCCCCACCCGGCTTCGCTGCGCTCAGCCACCCTCCCCGGAGCGGGGAGGGAGAGGTCTGGAGTCGGATTTTTCCGACTTTGTGTGTATGAGCCGCCGCCATGCCCTTCACCGCGACCGTCCTGACCATGTTTCCCGAGGCCTTTCCGGGCCCGCTCGGCGTGTCTTTGATCGGCACGGCCTGGCGCGAGAAGGGCCTGTGGAGCCTGGAGACGGTTGACATTCGCGCCTTTTCCACAGATACGCGCGGCTTCCTGGACGACACCCCTGCGGGTGGCGGCCCGGGAGCTGTGCTGAAGGCGGACGTGGTGGCCCGGGCGGTTGATAGCCTGCCGGGACCCAAGCGGCCGCTTTTGTACATGAGCGCCAGGGGTCGGCCCCTGACCCAGGCGCGCGTCAAGGAATGGGCGAAAGCCGACGGGATCGTCGTGCTGTGCGGCCGTTTCGAGGGGGTGGATCAGCGGGTGCTGGACGCACGCGGGTTCGAGGAGGTCTCGGTCGGAGACGCGGTTCTCGCCGGCGGCGAGGCGGCGGCGATGGTCGCGATCGAGGCGTGCGTAAGACTGATCCCCGGCGTGCTCGGCTCAGGCGACAGCCTGTCGTCCGAAAGCTTCGAGGATGGGCTTTTGGAACACCCGCAGTACACGCGACCGCGGACGTTCGAGGGGCTTGAGATACCCGAGGTGCTGCTGTCGGGCGATCACAAGAAGATCGCGGGATGGCGTGAGGCGCAGCGGGCGACGACTACGCGGGAGCGGCGGCCGGACCTCTGGCAGGCGCATCTCGCCAACTCACAGCTAAAGGGCGCAAAGCCCGAGGAGAAATGACATGAACATCGTTCAACAGTTGGACGCCGAAGAAAAAGCCCGCGTTCTGGGCGAACGCAAAATCCCGGAATTCCAGCCCGGCGACACCCTGCGCGTCAACGTGAAGATCAAGGAAGGCGAGCGCGAGCGCGTTCAGGCCTTCGAAGGCGTCTGCATCGCCCGTGACGGCGGCGGCATCAGCGAAACCTTCACGGTGCGCAAGATCTCGTTCGGCGAAGGCGTCGAGCGCCGCTTCCCCATCCTGTCGCCGAACATCGAGTCGATCGAAGTGAAGCGCCGCGGCGTCGTGCGTCGCGCCAAGCTCTATTATCTGCGCGATCGTCGCGGCAAGTCGGCGCGTATCGCCGAGCGCCAGACGGTCCGTCCCGCCAAGGGCGTCGTCGTTCCGGAAACCGGTTCGGCCGCCAAGACCGAAGAAGCCTAGTTTCAGGCCAGACGATCAAATGACGAAGGCCCCGGTGGAAACGCCGGGGCCTTTTTCAAATCCGTCAGTCCGGGATTACTGCGGGAACAAGGGGTTGGCCGCGTCGCGCTGGCCTTCCAGGCTGTGTTTCAGGGCTTCCATCTGCTCATGCTCGGTCTTCACCGCCGCATAGGCCCGCCGGATCGTCTCGCGCGTGGTGGCGGAAATGCCGGTGTCTTCCAACGCCTTTTCATATTTGTTGGCGATGAACCCCTCGCCCGAGTTGATCGAGCCGACGACGGAATTGTCGTTGCGCAGCAGGGCGTGTTTCACATCCAGAAACGCGCGGTGGGCCTTGGCCAGGATCGATCCATCGGACTCCGGATCGCCGCCCAGACCGCGCACGGCGGCCGACAGATCATCGACGACGTGCTGGCGTTCGCTGCTGCGGCGCTCGAACAGGGTGCGGTAGTGCGGGTCTTGCGTCTGTTCGGCGGCTTCGCGATAGCCGTCTGCGCTGTCCAGCGTCGTTTCGATCAGGCCGTTCAGAACCTTGATGTCGTGGGCGTTGGGGTTGCTCATCTCGTCCATTCCTTCCGCTGTTGCGGTCAAACGGCGAAATGGTCCGGCGCGGCGAAGGTTGCCGCCTGCGACATCAAAGTTTGGTGCGAAGCGACCACAGCTCGGGGAAGCAGCGCTTGGTCAGGGTCGAGGCCAGATAGGCGGCGCCTTCCGTTCCGCCCGTGCCGCGACGCCGACCGATGATGCGTTCGACCGTAACGACATGCTTGTGCCGCCAGGTCAGCAGGGCGTCGTCCAGATCGACCAGCTTTTCGGCCAGCTGATACAGGATCCACCACCGTTCCGTGTCGCGATAGACCTCCAGCCAGGCCGCCTCTACGGCTTCGGACGGCGCATAGGGCTGGGTCACGTCGCGGTTCAGCACCTCGGCGGGCACCGGCAGACCGGCCTTGGCCAGTTGGGCCAGAGCGTCATCGTAAAGGCTGGGCGCAGCGATGGCGGCCTGAAGCGCGGCCAGTGCCTCGGGGCGGTCTTCGTGGAACTTCAGGAAGCTGGCGTCCTTCAGGCCCAGCATGGCTTCGAAACGTCGGAACTGGTCGCTCTGGAAGCCGGAGGATGAGCCCAACGACCCTCGGAACCGCAGATAGTCCGACGGCGTCATCGTCGACAGAATGTCCCAGCTGTGGGTCATCACCGCCTGGATACGGCTGACGCGCGCAAGGCTCTTGTAGGCCGGGACCAGGTCGCCGGCGCGTACCATCGACTGGGCCAGGGCCGTCTCATGCAGGATTTGCTTGAGCCACAGTTCCTTGGTCTGATGGATGACGACGAACAGCATCTCGTCATGCTGATCCGACAGCGGGTGCTGGGTCGAAAGCAGGTCGTCCAACGCCAGATAGCCGGCGTAGGTGATGTCGCTGGATTGGGTCATGCCCGCCTATCGCCCGCGATGGCGGGCGGTGCAAGCTTAGTGCTGGCCTTGGGCCGAGACGTTGGCGGCGATCTGACGGCCGGCGTCGAAGGCGTCGCGGGCGCCTTTGTAGATGAAGCCGTAGGTCGGATAGACGGTCGTGCCCAAGTCGTTGATCGGGTTGTACCAGACCTTGACCTGCGACCAATCGTTGGAGGGCGAGACGTCGACGACGGTGACGTTCTCTTCGACCTTGCCGCGGCTGCCGCCCCAGTTGGCGTGGGTCACGCGCACGACGCGGTCGGTCAGGATGTCGGAGACGACGGCGACGTGGCCCCGGCTCATGCGGCCCTCGGGGCGGAAGACCAGAACCGAGCCGGTTTCCGGGGCCTTGCCGGTGCGGAAGTTGGCGGCGGCCTGACGCCACCAGGTCCAGGCGTCGCCGAAGATGTTGATGCCGGAGAACATGCGCGCGAAGGTCACGCACTGCCAGTAGGGCTCATCAGCCTTTGCGGTGGAGGGGACGGCGCCCAGCGCAAAAAAACCGAGGGTCGCCGCAACCGCGGCGGCTTTGAGCCGTTTTGACATGCTTGGGGTATCCCGACCCGCCTTTGGAAGCGCCCTTTAGGCCACGGGATCACGTCCTGTCGCAAGTTGTTTCGGCATATCGCCGTGCTTCATATTTCCTTCTGAAACCTTGTCGTGACGCTTGGCGCGCTTGTCGGCCATGTCCCTTAGAGCCTTGCGCGCCGGGCGTTCGACGAGATGATAGGAGACGGCCGCGACAACCGGCAGAAGGGCCAGGATCGCCAACCACACGAAAATTTGAAGCTGCTTGTCCGGCGCGTCGAACAGTTTGGCGGCCAGACCGACCGCCAGAAGCTTCCACGGCACGCAGACCATATAGACCGAATAGCTAATCTCGCCGAGGTAAACGGCGGGCTTGGAGGCCATCCATCCGGCGCGCGCGTTGGGCAGCGAGGCCAGCGACAGGATCAGGGCGCCGGCCAGCAGAACCGTGACGCCGTCCCAGAGCCCGAGTGCGGCGCTGAGCACCATCAAGCCGAACGAGACGGCGGCGCACAGCCACGGCGCCTTTAACGGTGTGCGGCGATAAACGAGATAGAGGGCGCAGCCCAAGGCGAAGCACGGCACGATCCTGAGCGCGCCCCAGCGGATCGTCGCCTCGGTCAAGGCGAAGCCGGCCAGTTGCTCGAACGCGAAATAGAGGATGACGAGGAAGGCCGCAGCACCGACTACCGCCGCGATCGGCCGATGACGCAGGCGCCAGAAGACGAAAGCGAACAGCGGGAAGCAGAGATAGGCGAACCACTCTGCAGAAATGGACCAGGACGGATGGTTCCAGCCCGCGACCGGCGCCAGCCCCCAGGCGTGAACCATGAAGAGGTTGGCGGGCAGCGACGCCCAACTCAGCACATTGGCGTCCACGCTCATACCGGCGAAAAGGGCGGCCGCCGCCAGCAGCCCCACGCCGATCAGGGTGGCGATATGCAGCGGATAGACGCGCGCGATCCGCGCCCACAGGAAGCCGCGATACGAGAACCGCTTCTCGCCTGCCGCCGCCAGATAGACGTGGCTGAGGATGAAGCCGGACAGGACGAAGAACAGCTCGACTCCCAGATAGCCCTTGGCGACGAGGCCTGACTGACCCGCGCCGGCCAGGTTCTCCCAGAAGCTGTAGACGGCGACCCACATGGCGGCGCCGAAGCGCAGGGCGGTGATGGGGCGAAGATCGGCGGGCGTCTGGACGGGGGTCATGGTCTCACCTTGGCACGTCAGCCTTTTCGAACCGTGAAGACCCGCAACGGTTGTGCCCGTTCGGCCCTACCCTGCCCACACGCCGTGGAAGCCGGCCGGCAGGGCCACGTCCGCCTGCCAGGTCGCGACCGGGCCGTCCTCGATCCGCGCCACGTCGAAGACGTGCAGTTCCGTCCGCCCGTCCTTCAGATTGACCGACGGTCCAACCAGCCAGGCGTCCCGTTCCGCCGTCGCGCCGGGCTTGGGCACGAAGACCGCCTCCTCGACCACCTGATGCACACCGAACTCGAAGGCGTGCGAGCGACCGCTGTCCCAGTCGTGGACCGCCAGTCCCGTCGGCAGGGGACGGCCGCGAGTCTCGCCCGATGTGTGGGCCGTCAGGCTGCGCTTCAGCCCGGCACGGCGCGGGTCCGCTTTCGGGAATTCCCCCACCACATCGCTATAGGCCATGTCGGCGCGGCCATCTGGATGCAGGGTGATCAGAGCCAGCTTCGCCGGATCGCCCGGAACGACCCCATGCCCGTCCACCAGAACCCGCGCGCCATCGACCGCGAAGCGCGGATCGCCGCTGGCGGCGACATCGAAGCGGATCGTGCCGTCGCGCTCGGCCCAGGCGTCGCCCAGGTGGAAATGGAAGAAGCCCGGCAGTTCATAGAGGCGGCGCTTGGACAGGTCGTCCTTGTCCAGCACCAGGACCTGCGTCCCCATTTCCGGTCGCCAGACCAGTCCTGCGGTCACCGGCATGGCGTGGGTCGTGAACACCCAGGGCTGGAGCACCAGGATCACATGCCGGTCGGTGGCGGTGAAGTCGTGCATATAGCTGGCGCGCGGCAGGGGCACGACCTGGGCGTCGCTCAGGCTGCGATCCAGGCGCAGATGCCAGATGACAGCCTGACCGCCCGCCGACCCCACGTTCCAGATCGAGCCGTCGGGGGCGTAGCGCGGATGGGCCTGGAACGGCATGCCTTTCAAATCATCGCGCAGGGTGACGAAGTTACGCGTCGACAGGTCCGACGCCGACAGGGCCAGCGGCGATCCCGCCTCCCACAGCGCCCAGACCTGATCGCCGGCGACCATGACGGCGGTGTTGGCGGCGTTGGCGTCGTCGTTCGAGCCGATGCGGGCCCGGTCGTCGCGCTTGGTGCCGAAGCCCGGCGTAACCACCGCGTCCAGCTCCGTCTCCGTGCGGCGCTTGGGCGTGTCGGCGAACCGCGCCTCCAGCGTCGCCTGGCCGTCCTGGATGCGAAAGGCGCGCATCATGCCGTCGCCGTCGAACCAATGGGTCGCCGAGCCGCCCGGCCGCCGGAATTTGGCCGGCCCGTTGCGATAAAGGGCACCCTGCAGCCCCGCCGGCGCGCGGCCGTGGACCAAGCGCATCGTTTGGCGCGCAATGTCGCCTTCGATGTCCTGGGTCGCCAGCGCCCAGTCGGCCTTCGTCGCGGCGACGGCGTCCAGGGCGGCGGCGGCGCGCACCATCTCGGGCGTGGCGACTGCGGCCGAGAGGGCGGCGGCGCCCATCAGGAAGGAACGGCGGGAGGGGGTCATGATCTAACTCCGGCTTTCGTCGCTTACTTCAGGTCGATCGACTGGGTCGTCGCGCCGGCGGCCGCGAACTTGGCCCGTTCCCACGAGGCTGGACCCATATTGCCGACCGCGTTGTTGGAAAAGGCGAAGGGCTCGACCGGCATGCCGAAGGGATTGGTGTTCATCTTGCCGTCGCCGTTTAGGTCGTGGAAGGCGCGCACCGCATAGTCGCCGTCGGGCAGACCGTCGAAGGTAACGCTGGTCTGGCCGGCGGCGGCGTCTAGCATGGCGACCTGGGCCGGCTGGCCCTCGCCGCCATAGTTGGCCTGGCTGTTGAAGACGGCCACCATGATCTGGCCTTGGGGCGCCGCGCCCGGGAAGGCGACGGTCAGGTCGGCGGCGAAGGCGGGCGCGGCCGGCGCCGCAACGGTAAGGGCGGCGGCGAGAGCGAGGACGGGAGCGATGGCGGCGACGGTCTTCATGACGGCGTGTCCTGTGTCGGTGAGAGGACCGACGACCGGCCCTCGATGATCGGACCGTGCCGTGGTCCCCTGCCCTTCACCACCGCGCTTGCGGCGATGAACGGCCGCCGTTCGCGAATGCACAGCCATGGGCGTTGGCGAAGCGCGAACGAACACTTCGAACGCATCGTGTCCGTGCCTCAAAAGAAAAGGCCCGGAACCTGAGTTCCGGGCCTTGGTCTCTTCGTGCTCGCGACGAGGAACTAGTCCAGCGTGCGCTTGATCTCTTCGACCGTGAAGCACTCGATGTAGTCGCCTTCCTTGATGTCCTGGAAGCCCTGGAACTGCATGCCACATTCCTGGCCGGCCGTGACCTCGTTGACCTCGTCCTTGAAACGCTTGAGCGTGTTGAGCGTGCCCAGCTCCAGCACCACGACGTCGTCGCGGATGATGCGGACGCGCGCGCCCTTGCGGACCACGCCTTCCGACACCCGGCAACCGGCGATCTTGCCGATCTTGGAGATGTCGAACACCTGAAGGACAGCAGCGTTGCCCAGGAAGGTTTCGCGTTGCAGCGGCGCCAGCATTCCGGACAGCACGCCTTTGATGTCGTCCAGCAGGTCGTAGATGATCGAATAGTAGCGGATCTCAACGCCTTCGCGCTCGGCCAGATCGCGCGCCTGTTTCGAAGCCCGGACGTTGAAGCCGAGGATCGGCGCGCCGGCCGACTTGGCCAGGTTGACGTCGCTCTCGGTGATGCCGCCGGCGCCGGAGTAGACCGTGCGGGCGCGCACCTCGTCGGTGCTCATCTTGTCCAGCGAACCCATGATGGCTTCGGCCGAACCCTGCACGTCCGCCTTGATGACGACCGGCAGTTCCGAGGCCTTCTTGGAGCCCAGCTTGGCCATCATGTCGACCAGCGACACCGAGCCGCCCGAGACCTGAGCCTTTTCGCGCTTCACCCGCTGACGGTATTCGGTCAGCTCGCGGGCGCGGGCTTCGGATTCCACCACGGCGAAGACGTCGCCCGGCGAGGGCGCCTCGTCCAGGCCGAGGATCTCGACCGGAACCGACGGACCGGCTTCGGTCAGCTGCTCGTTGCGTTCGTTCAGCAGGGCGCGAACCTTGCCCCACGATCCGCCGGCGACGACGATGTCGCCGCGCTTCAGCGTGCCGCGCTTGACCAGGACGGTGCCGACCGGACCGCGACCCTTGTCCAGCTTGGCCTCGATGACCACGCCCTCGGCCGAGCGATCGGCGTTGGCGCGCAGGTCCATGACCTCGGCCTGGATCAGGATGGCTTCCAACAGGCCGTCGAGGTTCATCCGCTCCCTGGCCGAGACCTCGATGATCTGGGTCTCGCCGCCCAGGCTTTCGGCGATGACTTCGTACTGCAGCAGCTCGTTGACGACCTTCTGCGACGTCGCGCCGGGCTTATCCATCTTGTTGACCGCCACGATCAGGGGCGCGTTGGCCGCCTTGGCGTGTTGGATAGCTTCGATCGTCTGCGGCATGACGCCGTCGTCGGCGGCGACGACCAGGACCACGATGTCGGTCACATTGGCGCCGCGCGCCCGCATGGCCGAGAAGGCGGCGTGGCCCGGGGTGTCCAGGAAGGTAACCTTCTGATCGTCCGGCAGGCGAACCTGATAGGCGCCGATGTGCTGGGTGATGCCGCCGGCTTCGCCGCCGGCGACGTCGGTCGTGCGCAGGGCGTCGAGCAGCGAGGTCTTGCCGTGGTCGACGTGGCCCATGATGGCCACGACCGGCGCGCGGGTGTCGGAGGCGTCGGCGTCGTCGGCCTCGCCCAGGAAGCCGGTTTCGATGTCGGATTCCGAGACGCGCTTGACGGCCATGCCGAACTCTTCAGCCACCAGTTCAGCGGTGTCGGAATCGATCACGTCGTTGATCTTCATCATCAGGCCCTGCTTCATCAGGAACTTGATGATGTCGACGCCGCGCACGGCCATCCGGTTGGACAGCTCCTGCACGGTGATGACGTCGGGAATGACGACTTCACGCGGACGGTTGGGCGCATCGGTCGAGCCGCCCTTGCGCTTTTCCTTCTCACGTTCGCGAGCACGGCGGACCGAGGCCAGCGAGCGCATCCGCTCGGCGGCGTCGCCGTCGCCGACCACGGACTGGATGGTCATGCGGCCTTCGCGGCGCTTGGGCTCGCCGCGCGTGCGGCTGACGGCCTTGCCGGCGTCGGAGAAACGCTTCTCGCGATCGTCGTCACGACCGGCCGGACGACCGAAGCCGGCGCCGGGCGCTCGGGCCGGACGCAGAACATTGGCCTCCGCCGGCGGGGCGTTCGGGGTCGGACGACCGCCAGGGCCGGTGCGCGCGCCGCCGGGACGGGCGGCGCCCGGCGCCGGACGCGGATTCAGGGCCGAATAGCGGACGGGCTCGGCCGGCTTGGCGCCTTGCGGACGCTGACCGCCAGGTCCGGGACGGGCGCCCTGCGGACGGTCGCCTTGCGGCCGATCGCTCTGGGGGCGGTCCGAATAGGCGCGATCGCCGCCGCCCATCGCCTGCTCGCGGGCCGAACGGCCGCCGAAGGCCGGACGCTCGGGTGCGGCGCGTTGGGGATTGCCGGGCTTGGGCACACGTTGGCCGAAGTTGACCACCGGGCGGGCCGGAGCGGCCGGACGGGCGGGCGCAGCCGGGGCCGGAGTCGCGGGCGCCGGGGTGGGCGCGACAGGCGCAGGCGCGGCGGCCACGGGCGCGGCCGGCTTGGGGGCGGGCTTGGCCGGCGCGACAGGCGCAGCCGCCGTCAGCTTGGCGGCTTCGGCGCGTGCAGCTTCTGCGGCGGCCTTGGCGGCGGCGGCCTCGTCGCGAGCGGCCTGGGCGGCGCGTTCGGTGGCGGCGGCCTGTTCGCGGGCTGCGGCGTCTGCGGCGGCCTTGGCGGCGGCGGCGGCGTCAGCCTTGGCGGCGTTCGCTTGTGTGGCCAGGGCGATGGCGCGACGGCGGGCTTCCTGCTCCTCGGCCGAGAGGGCGCCGCCCGCGGGTTGCGACGGACGCGGACCTTGCGGACGCGGCGCCTGGGCGGCCTGTTGAGGACGCGCGACGTCGAAGCCCTGCGGACGTTGCGGTCCGCCGGCGCCGGCGCGGCGCTTGGTCTCGACCACCACCGTCTTGGATCGGCCATGGCTGAAGCTCTGCTTCACGGTGCCGGTCGGCACCGATCCCACAACGCGCGGCTTCAGGCTCAGCGGAGCGCGCGGCCCCGTCTGGGACGGCGTGCCGCCCGTGTTGCCCTGGCCTTGGTTGGTCTTGTCGTTTTCGTCGCTCATCCGGTCGCTTTACTCGGGGCGGAAAGGCCCGCCGTCCTCATCTAATACCCATGAACGACCGTGAGCCCGTCTCCGCCCTTGGAGACAGGCCCTCGGCCGCTAAAATCCTCAGCTCGCCCCTGTAGGGGGTGCTCCCGCCGATCCGTCCTCGACCCTGGAAACGTCCCAGTGAAGGGGGCGAAGCGGCCGAAATCCAGCCAGTCGTTCGACCTCGATGGTCCACCGATCGGCGCGTCCGCCCGCAAGCAGGACGGCGTGTATCGCATTTTCCAGCCCAAGGGCCAAACTCAAATCGTCCGCCGTGAACGCGCCGCAGATCTTGGCGGTCTGATGACGAGCCAGGGCGAGGATCTTTCCGCGCCCGTCGGCCGAGCCATCGGCGGCTTCCAGCACCCAGGCAGCCTTGCCCGCACGCAGGCTCGCCGCGGTTTTCTCGAAGCCGGATATAAGAACGCCTTCGCGCCGGGCAAGACCCAGCTGGTCGAGACAGCGCCTTGCCAGCAGCCGTTCGACGACATCGGCCAGGTCGGCCGGGGCGGTCAATTTGGTCTTGGCCGCGCGGGTGAAGCCGTTTTTCTTGACCGCCGCCTCGACCGAGGCGCGGCTGGCTTCGACCCATAGGCCGCGTCCGGGCAGTTTCCTGCCCAGGTCGGGGACCACCTGGCCATCGGGCCCGGCGACGAAACGGATCAGGCGAGATTCGTCCATGACCTCGTGAGAGACGAGGTCCCGGCGTTCCCTATCGATCGTTGCGTCGCGCAAGCTCATATGTGGCCAGGTCTCCCATCACGCGTTCGACGGTTCGGCGTCGGACTCTTCGCCCTCGGCCGCGTCGTCTTCGGCAGGCGCGTCGCCGAACACCTGGTCCGGATCGTATTCGCCCTCGGCGTAGTCGCCCTCTTCTTCGTACTCTTCCGGCTCGGGCTGCGGCAGTTCCGAAGCGTCGATCCAGCCTGCGGCGACGCGGGCCTGCAAGATCAGCAGCTCGGCGTCTTCCTGCGCCAGGTTGAAGCTTTCCAGCACGCCGGGCACCTTCACCCGCTCGCCGTTCTTGACCTCATAGCCGCCGCGGATTTCGTCGGTGGCCAGGTCGGCCAGATCCTCGACCGTCTTCACGCCGCCTTCGCCAAGGGCGACGGCCATGGGCAGGGTGACGCCCGGCACCTGAAGCACGCCGTCCTCGACGCCCAGTTCGACGCGCTTGGCGTCCAGCTCGGCGGCCTTCTTGTCCAGATATTCGCGGGCGCGGGCCTGAAGCTCTTCAGCGGTCTCTTCGTCGAAGCCTTCGATCTCGGAGACTTCGTACGGATCGACGTAGGCCAGGTCCTCGACCGTGGCGAAGCCTTCGGTGACCAGCAGCTGGGCGATGACTTCGTCGACGTCCAGGGCTTCCTGGAACAGGCCGGTGCGCTCGGCGAACTCGCGCTGACGACGCTCGGAGTCCTGAGCCTCGGTGATGATGTCGATCTGCCAGCCGGTCAGTTGCGAGGCCAGGCGGACGTTCTGGCCGCGACGGCCGATGGCCAGCGACAGCTGCTCGTCCGGCACGACCACTTCGACGCGACCGGCTTCTTCGTCCAGCACGACCTTGGAGACTTCGGCGGGGGCCAGGGCGTTGACGATGAAGGTCGGCTCGTCCGGATTCCACTGGATGATGTCGATCTTCTCGCCCTGCAGTTCGGCGACGACCGCCTGAACGCGCGAGCCGCGCATGCCGACGCAGGCGCCGACGGGATCGATGGAGCTGTCGTTCGACAGGACGGCCATCTTGGCGCGCGAACCCGAGTCACGGGCGGCGGCGCGGATCTCGATCACGCCGTCATAAACTTCCGGCACTTCCTGGGCGAACAACTTGGCCATGAAGCCGGGGTGGGCGCGCGACAGCATGACCTGCGGGCCCTTGGCCTCGGGGCGGACGTCGTAGATGTAGGTGCGGATGCGGTCGCCGATGTTGAACACTTCGCGCGGGATGGATTGGTCGCGGCGCATGACGCCTTCGCCCCGGCCCAGGTCGACGATGGTGTTGCCGTATTCGACGCGCTTGACCGTGCCGTTGACGATCTCGCCGACGCGATCCTTGAACTCTTCGTACTGGTTAGCGCGCTCGGCCTCGCGGACCTTTCCGGTCACGACTTGGCGGGCCATCTGCGTTTGCACCCGACCGAACTCGAACGGCGGCAGGTTCTCGACGTATTCCTTGCCGACCACCGCCTCCGGATCGCGCTTGGAGGCGTCCTTCAGGCGCACCATGGCGCTGTCGTTGAACTCTTCCAGCTCGTCTTCCGGCATCCAGTCGTCCTCGACGATGGTGACGTGACGGGTCAGCGACAGCTCGCCGGTCTTGTGGTCGATCTTGGCGCGGATGTCGTGATGCGCGCCGTAGCGCGACTTGGCGCCCTTCTGGATCGCTTCTTCGATCGCCTCGATGACGATTTCGCGCTCGATGTTCTTCTCGCGGGCGACGGCCTCGGCGATCTGCAGCAGTTCGAGGCGGTTGGCGGAAATACCGGTGACGGCCATCAGGCGTTGTCCTCAGAAGGGGTCGTGGTGTCGGTTGTCAGGTCGGAGGCTTCCCCTTCGGGAAGGCCGTCGTCTTCGGGTTCGCCGCGTGCGGCGCGAATGGCGGCGCCCCGTTTCATCAGGGCGTCGGTCAGGACCAGCTTCGCGTCGCTCAGCCAGTCGAAGGGGATCAGGGCGGTGTCGTCCTCGCCGTCCAGGTCGATCAGGACGTTGCCGTCTTCATAGCCGGCCAGCACGCCCTTGAACCGCTTGCGGCCCTCGATCATCCGGTCCGTTTCCAGACGCGCTTCCTCGCCCTCGAACAGGTCGAAGTCGATGGGACGGGTCAGAGGCCGGTCGATGCCGGGCGACGAGACTTCCAGCATATATTCGCCGGGGATGGGGTCGGCGGCGTCGAACACCTCCGAGACCGCGCGGCTCAGCTTGGCGCACTGTTCGACCGAGATGTCGTGGTCGGACGGGCGTTCGGCCATGATTTGCAGACGCTGGCGCTTGGAGCCGGTCATCAGGCGAAGACGCACCACTTCAAGGCCGAGCGACTCCGCGATGGGGTCGATCAGCTCCAGCAGTTGGCGGTCCTGGGCGGTTCTTGCGCGCAAGCGACGATTATCCAAAACAAAAGCGGCGGTCCGTCCGGGCCGCCGCTTGGAACGACGCCGTTGGACGCCGGTCTAACGATGTGAGCGCCCATATAGGCCGTTCACATCCGCTTGTCAGCCCCTTTCGGTCCGCGCCGCGTCTGCCGCCTCACGGAGGCGGCGGAACTCCAGAAACACAGGCGTGGTGTCGCCAAGCTTCTTTTCTTCGTAGCGGGTCACGACATGGTCGGCGGGCGGGACGAACCAGTCTTGGTCGGCTGGACCCATTCGCTCCAGACCCGGCGTGCGGTTCAGCCGTTCCAGCGCCCATTCGGCGTAGTCCAGCCAGTCGGTGACGAAGCGCAGGGTCCCGCCAGGCTTCAGAATGCGTGCGAAGGCCTGGGCCGTCTCGTCCTGCAGCAGACGGCGCTTGTTGTGGCGCGCCTTGTGCCAGGGGTCGGGGAACAGGATCAGCACCCGATCGACCGAAGCGTCCGGAAGGGCGTCGACCAGGTCGCGCGCGTCGTCGGCATGGATGCGGACGTTCTTCAGTCCGCCCTCTTCCACGTGACGCAGGGCCGAGGCGACCCCGTTCAGGAAGGGCTCGCAGCCGATCACCAGGGCGTCGGGCCGCGTCGCCGCCTGGGCGGCCATATGCTCGCCGCCGCCGAAGCCGATCTCCAGCCAGACCTCGGTCGCCTCGGGCATCATCGTCTTGGGGTCCAGCGGCCCGGCCTTGGGATCGGGCACGGCGATCTCGGGCAGCAGGGTCTCCATCAATGCCGCCTGGCGGGGCTTAATGGGGCGGGCCTTGATGCGGCCGAACGATCGCAGCGGGCGGTCGAGATGCGGGTTTTCGTCCTCGGGATGGTCATCGGCGTTCATGCGTCTGCCGTTAGCCGTCGCCGGCCAAAGCGTCCAGAACTAGCGTCCAGAAGACGAACGCCGAAACCTTTTGACGGTCGCGGCCGAACGCCCTTCTATGCCGATCACAAGCGGCGTCGGGGCTGACGCTTCGCGGGAGAGGGATTTCGATGATCGGACATCATCTGCGGGGCGTCAGCCTCGCGGCCATTACATGCGCCGTGCTGGGCCTGTCGGCCTGCGCCACCACCAGCTCGACCCCTGATGATACGGCCGCGAAACCGTCGAAGGAGCGGACCTTGGCCGCCGGTCTGGATCCTGCGACGACGCTGGATCCCTATCCCTCCACCTATCAGCCCCTGCCGCGCGAGAACTTCGCCGTGGTCGGCGCAACCGTCCTGACCGGCACGGATCGCAAGATCGAGAACGGCGTGGTCGTGGTCACTGACGGCAAGATCGGCGCCGTCGGTGACGCCTCGACCCCCGTCCCTTCCGGCTATCGCGTCGTCGAGGCGCGCGGCCGCTATGTCACCCCCGGCGTCATCGACGTGCACAGCCACCTGGGCGTCTATCCGTCTCCCGGCGTCTCGGGCATGAGCGACGGCAACGAGGCGACCAGCCCGAACACCGCCCAGGTCTGGGCCGAACATTCGCTCTGGCCCCAGGACCCTGGTTTCAACACCGCCCGCGCCGGCGGCGTGACCACGCTTCACATCCTGCCCGGCTCGGCCAATCTGTTCGGCGGCCGGGGCGTCACGATCCGAAACGTCCCCTCGATCACCATGCAAGGCCTGAAGTTCCCGGCCGCGCCCTATACGGTCAAGATGGCCTGCGGCGAGAACCCGTCGCGCGTCTATGGCGGCCGCAACCAGAGCCCGGCGACGGGCATGGGCAATATGGCCGGCTATCGCGCCGCCTTCATCGCCGCGCGCGACTACAAGGCCAAGTGGGACAAGTGGCGCGAGGACGGCGAAGGCGCCGCCCCGACCCGCAACCTGCAGAACGAAACCCTGATGGGCGTTCTGGACGGCTCGATCCTGATCCAGAACCACTGCTACCGCGCCGACGAGATGGCCCTGATGATGGATATGGCCAAGGAGTTCGGCTACCGCATCACGACCTTCCACCACGCCACCGAAGCCTACAAGCTGGCGCCGCAACTGGCCGCCAACGGCATCTGCGCGGCCATGTGGACCGGCTGGTGGGGCTTCAAGATGGAGGCCTTGGACGCCATTGAGGAGAACGCCGCCCTGGTCGACGCCCAACAGGGATCGTGCGCCGTCATCCACTCCGACGACGCCGAACTGACCCAACGGTTGAACCAGGAAGCCGCCGCCGCGCTTTCGGCCGGTCGCCGCGCCGGGCTGAACATTTCCGAAGAGCACGCCATCGGCTGGATCACCTCCAACGCCGCCAAGGCCATCGGCATCGCCGACCAGACCGGGTCGCTGGAGCCCGGCAAGCGCGCCGACGTGGTGATCTGGAGCGCCGATCCCTTCTCGATCTACGCCCGCGCGGATCAGGTCTTCATCGACGGCGCCCTGACCTTTGATCGCAGCAACCCCGCCTATCAGCCGACCAGCGACTTCGAACTGGGTCAGCCGGGCTATGGCCTGACCGCCGCCAACGTCACGGAAGGAGCCCGCTGATGCGCCTGTCTCACATCCTCGCGGGCGCCGTCGCGGCCCTGTCTCTCGCCGTTCCTGCGATGGCGCAAGAAACCGTCGCCATTGTCGGCGGGCGAATCCTGACCGGCGACTCCGTCATCGAAAACGGCACGGTCGTGATCCGCGACGGTAAGATCGTCTCGGTGGGCTCAGGCGGCGCGCCGTCCGGCGCCCGCGTCATCGACGCAGTGGGCAAGACGGTCGCGCCCGGTTTCGTCGCCGTGGATTCCGGCTTGGCCGGGACCGAGGTCAGTTCGGTCAGCGGCACCAACGAACTGCGCAACAGCGCCAATACGCTCAGCGCCGCCTTCGACATCTCCTACGGCCTGGACCCCTGGTCCTTCACCCTGCCGGTCGCGCGGCTGGGCGGAATCACCCGCGCCATCGTCGTGCCCCAGCATCCCGGCTCGTCCGGCGGCCACGTCCATGAGGACGAGACGGCCGGCGCCGGCGACGGCGGCTATCAGACGCCGGGCCTGTTCGCGGGTCAGGCGGCGATCATAAACCTGGGTCAAGGCTCGAACATCCTGGTCAAGCCGCGCGTGGCCATGGTCGCCCCCTTCGGCGAAGCGGGCGCCAATATCGCCGGCGGCGCGCGCGGGGCGCAGTTCGTCCTGTTCAAGGAGACGCTGTCGGAGGTTCGCCTCTATGCCCGCAACAAGTCGGCCTATGAGCGGGCAGGCCTGCGCGATCTCAGCCTGTCGCGCGCCGATCTTGAGGCTCTGATCCCCGTCGCCAACGGGACGATGCCGCTGATCGTGACCGTCCACCGCGCCTCGGACATTCAGCAGGTGCTGCGCCTGGCGCGTGAGGAAGGGATCAAACTGATCCTGGACGGCGCCGAGGAAGGCTGGCTGGTCGCCGGTGACATCGCCGCAGCCGGCGTGCCGGTGCTGCTGAACCCCATCTCCAACCTGCCCAGCGATTTCGAGATGCGGGCGGCGCGGGCGGAAAACGCAGCGGCTCTGAACGCGGCGGGCGTCGTCATCGCGATCAAGGGCAACGAGGGCTCGACCCACCGCGCACGCGAGGCCCGTTACAACGCGGGCAACGCCGTCTCGCACGGCTTGCCCTATAGCGCAGCCATCGCCGCCCTGACGATCAATCCGGCCAGGATCTTCGGCATGGCCGGTCAGTTCGGCCAGATCGCGCCGGGCGCAGCGGGTGACGTGGTGGTTTGGTCTGGCGATCCGCTGGAGCCGCTCAGCCAGCCGTCGGCCGTCTTCGTCAATGGCGTCGAACAGCCCCTGACCAGCCGCCCGCTGATGCTGCGCGACCGCTATCGCCAGCAGACGCCGATGCCGCCGGCCTATCGCAACTGAGGACCGCTTTGGTCTGAACGGAAAGGGCGGGGCCGGACGGTCCCGCCCTTTTTCATTGGCCGCGTCCGCGCTAGGTCAGGCCCATGCCCACCGTGCTCTACATCGACGCCGACGCCTGCCCCGTGAAGGAAGAGGTGTATCGCGTCGCACGCCGCTATGGGCTGAAGACCTATGTCGTCTCCAACACCTGGATGCAGGTTCCGCGCGAGCCGCTGATCGAACAGGTGGTGGTGGACGCCGGCCCCGACATCGCCGACGACTGGATCGCTGAGCGGGCGGGCGTAGGCGACGTGGTCATCACCGCCGATATCCCCTTGGCGGACCGCTGTCTGAAGTCGGGCGCACAGGCGCTGAAGTCGAACGGCCAGCCCTTCACCCCGGACTCCATCGGCTCGGCCCTTGCCGGACGGATGGTGGGCGAGCATCTGCGGTCGATGGGCGTGGCCACATCCGGTCCGCCGCCGTTCTCGGCCGCTGACCGTTCGCGTTTCTTGCAGGCGTTGGATCAGGCGGTGGTCAAGGCGCGCAAGGCGGCGACATGACCACTGTCATCCCCGAGGACGAGCTGGAGTTTCACTTCTACCGCGCGGGCGGTCCTGGCGGGCAGAACGTCAACAAGGTGTCGACCGCCGTTCAGATGCGGTTCGATGTGAAGAACTCGCCGTCGCTGACCGATCCGGTCAAGGCGCGGCTGATGAAGCTGGCCGGCAGCCGGCTGACGCTGGAAGGCGTGATCCTGATCACCGCCGTGCGTCACCGCACCCAGGAGCGCAATCGCGCCGACGCCATCGACCGGCTTCAGGCCATGGTCGACGAGGCCTCGATCCGTCCCGTCTATCGCGTGCCGACCCGGCCGACCAAGGCGTCCAAGGAACGCCGCCTCAAGGCCAAGACGACCCGCGCCTCGATCAAGTCGGGGCGCGGCAAGCCTTCGCTGGACTGACGATCAGCTCTCGGCCGGGCGGAACAGCAGGGCGGCGATCTTGTCCTCGGCGTCGAAGCCGATCAGCCATTCGGTAACCTGATTGTCGAAGGTGACCTTGAACATTTGGGCCTCGCCTTCCTGTTTGACGTATTCGACCGTCTTGACGGCGCCGAAGCCCTTGATCAGCGGGACCACCTGCGCCTCCTGCTGACGGATCTGGGTTCCAAGGCCGGTAGTGAAATCCGAATAGTCAAAACCGGCCCCCTGGGCGCTGGCGATCACGGCGCGCAGCGCCTCTTCCGAACGGGCGATGTCGGGAGCCTGGGCGGCGGACGCCGTTCCGGGCGCAGCGGCAGGGCGGGCTTGAGGCGCTGCGGCTTGAGCCGGGCGGTCGAAGGCGTTCGGCACGGCGCCGGCGGCGGCCTGAGCCAAGGCGGGCATGGGCGCCACCAGCACGGCGGCTGCAATAGCGGTCTTCATCAAGGTCGGCTTCATAGCGAAAGCTCCGGTCAAGTCAGATAGGGCCAGAGCGAAAGGCCCAGGGCCGCCAAAGCCGCGATGACCGCGACCGTGACTGAAGCCGTCACCCAAGCCGGAGTTCCCGACTTTTCGATGACCACGGCCGCCGGGCGCGGCGGCTCCTGAACCAGGCGCGAGATGGCGCGGGCGGCGGCGATCATTTCGTTGATCGCGTCACGCGCCTGGGCCTGCGGTCCCAGCTCGCGGCGGATCCAGCGTTCGACCACCGGCTGGGCGGCCTTCCACAGATCGTGATCGGGTTGCAGCCGGCGCGCCACGCCCTCGACCGAGACCATGGTCTTTTGCAGCAGGATCAGTTCGGGCCGCAACCGCATGTCGAACAGGGCGGTGATCTCGAACAACTGGCCCAACAGCCGGCCCATCGACACCTGGCTGGCGGCGCGGCCGATCACCGGCTCGCCGACGGCGCGCAGGGCCTGGGCGAAGGTCTCGACCGAGTGGTGCGGCGGGACGTAGCCGGCCTCGAAATGCACGCGCGAAATCCGGTCGTAGTCGCGGCTGATGAAGCCCCACAGAATCTCGGCCAGATAGCGCCGCTCCGCCGGTCCCAGCCGCCCGACGATGCCGAAATCGATCGCCGTCAGATGGGCTGGCGCGCTGGCGAACAGATTGCCCTCATGCAGGTCGGCGTGGAACACCCCGTGGTCCAACGCCTGGACAAGGAAGGCGCGCACGACATTGTCGGCCAGCTGATCCTTGTCCAATCCCGGCAGGTCCAGCAGCGCCGGATCCGTCATGGGAACCCCCTGCGCCCACTCCAGCGTCAGCACGCGCTTGCCCACCCCGTCCCAGATCACGGCCGGCGCGGACATATATCCGTCCTTGGCCAAGACCTCGGCCATCTCGCTGGCGGCGGCGGCCTCCAACCGCATGTCCAGCTCCAGATCCAGCGAGTTGGCGATGGTCTCGACAAAGGCGGACGGCTCCAGACGCCGCGCCATCGGCACGAGCCGCCAGACGAGCCGCGCGGCCAGCCGCATCGAATCCAGGCCGTTGGCGACCCGCCGCTCGACCCCCGGCCGAAGCACCTTGACCGCGACGGCCCGCCCATCAGCCAGGGTCGCGCGGTGCGCCTGGGCCAGGGAGGCGGCGGCGACCGGCGGACTGAGGTCGATGAACAGGCTTTCGGCCGGACGACCCAGCGATTTCTCGATCTCGCGACGCGCCTCTTCCAGAGAGAAGGGCGGCAGGGCGTCCTTCAACCGGCCAAGATCGCGCGCGAATTCCAGCCCGAAGATATCGGCGCGCGTCGCCAGGACCTGACCCAGTTTGATCGCCACAGGGCCCAGATGCTCGAACGCCTTGCCCAGCCTCTGGCCCGGCCGCCCCTGACGCCCGGCCCGACCTGAGAACAGTTGCACGAACCGTGCGAACGGCCGCGTCCAGGCCGGCAGCAGATGGGTCACCTCGCGCGGGATCAGGGCGTCATGACGCGCCAAGACCCACAGCCAGCCCAGTAGGCGCAGGAAGGACGCAACCGGGTTCTGGACCGCGACCGTCGCGGGCGGCGGCGGGGCCGTGCGATAGATCCGGCTGGTCAGATCGCCCACCCATGATGGATGGCGGCGATCCCGCCCGACAGATTGGTGACGGACACGCGGCGGAAGCCGGCGTCCTCAATCATGCCCTTGAACGTATTCTGATCGGGGAAGCGACGGATGCTCTCGACCAGATACTGATAGCTGTCGCGATCCTTGGCGACCCAGCCGCCGATGCGCGGAATGGCGTGGAAAGACCAGGCGTCATAGACCTTGCGGATCGGCGTGGTCGTGGGGCGCGAGAACTCCAGGCACAGGAACCGACCGCCCGGCTTCAGCACCCGGCGCGCCTCGGCCAGAGCCTTGTCGATATGGGCCACGTTGCGGATGCCGAAACTGATCGAATAGGCGTCGACCGAGGCGTCCGGCAGCGGCAGGTTCATTGCGTCGCCGACGCTCCACTGCATCTCCGGTTCGCCGCCCTTGTGGACGCCCGCCAGGATCATCTCGGCGTTGTAGTCCAGCACGATGACATTGGCGTCCTCGCCGCCGCGCCGCTCCTGCGCCGCGCGCGCCGTCTTGGAATAGCGACGCGCCATGTCGCCGGTGCCGCCCGCGACGTCCAGAATGGTCTCGCCCGGACGCGGGTTCAGCTTGGCGGCGGCGATGTCCTTCCAGATGCGGTGGACGCCCACGCTCATCAGGTCGTTCATCACATCGTAGTTGGAGGCGACGGAATCGAAGACCCCGCGCACCATCTTCACCTTCTCGCGCGCATCCACGTCGCGAAAGCCGAAGGAGGAACGATCACCCGACGAATGCGGGCCGTGGGAGGAGGCGTCGGTCATGGGCATCGTCTAGCGCGTCGCAGCGCCCCCGTCATCCGATGAGGCACCCGATCAGGCCGCTTCGGGCTGCGGCAGTTTCAAATCCTTCATCACGTCGCGCATCAGGCCGTAACAGCCGCACGACGCCGCCTCCAGACCGTCGCGATCCAGCACCCTGACCCAGCCGCGTCCCCGCTGGATCAGCGACTTGCGCTCCAGTACGGTGCCGACCTCCGACACCGTGGCGCGACGCACGCCCAGCATGCCGGCGATATCAGCCTGCGTCAGATCGATCCGGTCGTCCTCGGCCCGGTCGTGAAGCATCAGCAGCCAGCGGGCCAACCGTTCGTCCAGCCGATGCTGGGCGTTGCAGGCGGCCGCCTGCTGCACCTGCGCCATCAAGCCTTCAGTGAAGCGCGACAGGGCCGAGCGCAGCGTCTCGCTGTCTTCCAGCGCCTCGCCGAACACCTCGGCCGAGCAATGAGCCGCGATCCCGTCGCGTTGCGAAATGGCCCGACTGGCGGCGCGGGCGTTGAACGGTCCGCAGGTCACGCCGATCAGGCCTTCGCGCCCTATGGCGGCCGTCTCCACCATCTTGTCATCCGGCAGGATGGTCATCAGCGACACCACGCCCTTGATCGGAAACCACACCTGATCGACCGCCTCGCCGGCGTCATAGAGCATCTGGCCGCGTGTGATCTCGCGCTCTTTCAAATGCGGTTCGATCCGCTTGCGGTCGGCCGCATCCAGAGCGGCGATCCAGAGATTTTCCATCCTAACCCCGCTGGCGACCGATGACGCCGAAGAGCGACGATCGCTGCTCGATCAATGCACAAGCTTGACCATGGGTTCCCTGGACGGATCCGCGCGGCTTCGCCGCTTGCCGCCATCCATCAGGCGCCCTACGCCAAAGAAAAAGAGGAAACGCGATGACCGACACACGGCTTGACGTAGCGGAAACGCTGAAGGATTTGCCCGCCTGGCGAGCGCATGACGGCGATCGCCCGGCCATCACGCGGACGCTGAAGTTCGCGGATTTCAACGCCGCCTTCGGCTTCATGACCCGCGTCGCCCTGATGGCCGACAAGATGGACCACCATCCCGAATGGTCGAATGTCTACGACCGCGTCGAGATCCTGCTCACCACCCACGACGCCGATGGCGTGACGGACAAGGACGTGACCTTGGCCCGCTTCATTGACGCCGCCGCCGCCGGCATGGGGGTGAAGTCGTGAGCGGCTCCGCGCGTTCCGGCCGCGTCGCCGGCAAGACGGCCCTGATCACCGGCGCGGCCGGCGGCCTGGGCGAAGCCATGGCCTTCATGCTGGCCCGCGAGGGCGCCCGCGTCGCCGTCACCGACATCGACGCCGCACGCGCTCAAGCCTTGGCGAGCCGGATCAATGCGGAAGTTCCGGACGCCGCCTTCGCCTATGCCCACGACGTGGCCAGCGAGGCCGAATGGGAAGGCGTGATCGCCGCCGCTGTCGCCGATCTCGGCGGCCTGTCGGTGCTGGTCAACAACGCCGGCGTCGGCGGCCCCCTGGCCTTCGTCGAGCAGGACACGATCGAGAACTGGCAGCGTCAGTACGAGATCAATCTGCGCTCCATCATGCTGGGGGCCAAACACGCCATGCCGCATCTGCGCGCCTCGGCTCCGGCCTCGATCATCAACATCTCCTCGATCGCAGGGCTCGCGGCCGCCCCCGGCATGGGCGCCTATAACGCCACCAAGGCGGCGGTCTGGATGTACACCAAGACGCTGGCGCTGGAGGCCGCCAAGGCCGAATGGAACGTGCGCTGCAACTCGGTCCATCCCGTCTTCATCAAGACGCCCATCCTGGATCCCTTCATCGCTATGGCCGGCGGGGACGAGGACAAGGCGCACGAGCGCCTCGCGCGTGGCATTCCGTTGAAGCGGATCGGCGAACCCGACGACGTCGCCTACTGCGTCCTCTATCTGGCGTCCGACGAATCCAAGTTCGTCACGGGGTCCGAGTTCAAGATCGACGGCGGCATGACGGCGCAGTAGGGCGCGAGCGCCCTACTGCTTTCTTTTTGGGCCTACCGCGCTTCGCGCTGCTTGAGGCCGCTGGCCTTCCTTGTCGGTGATTGATGGAGGCCATCCGGTCGTCATCCGCGCATTCGGGATTGAGGCCGCTTGCGCCATGCTGTAAGCGGCCTGTTCCGGCGTCGCGCCGGCCGACGCACCCGTAGCTCAGCTGGATAGAGTGCTGCCCTCCGAAGGCAGAGGTCACAGGTTCGAATCCTGTCGGGTGCGCCAGCCTTCCAAACATCGTTGAAAACGCTGCGGAAATACCGTCCGCCGGACCGTCTTTCGACGATTGCTACACATCCTTGCTACATAATTCGACTGACGATCAGGGGCTAAAGCGTTCTGATCATTCAGGAAAACGGCGCAAGGCTTGCTACAAAAACCCGCTACACAATGTTCGAACGCATTTGGTCGAACGAGGTGGTGGTCGCATCTACTACCGGCGGCGGGTGCCCGAGGCCCTTCGGGGCATTATCGGCAGGAAAGAAATCTGGAGATCGTTGGGGACGGACAGCCCAACGGTGGCCAAGCGTCGCGCCCTACGAGTCGCCGCGCAGATCGAGCATGAGTTCGAAGTTGCGCGTTCGAAGGTCGGCCTGACCATCGATAAGATCGTGTTGGAGAGATTTGACGAACGCGCGCCAGTCGTGGCGGCGCCGATAGTCGCAGAAGCGGAAGCTCCGACCGGCGTCACGCTCGACGACCTCTACGATGCCTACATGAACGATCCGACGCGGGATTGGTCGCCGACTACGCGCATGGCCTACCAGACGACCAAGCGGACCGTGCTGTCGATCCTCGGCAAGGACACGCCAGTCCGAAGCATCACCCGTAGCCAATGCCGCGAGATGATCGAGGTCCTGCGTTGGCAGCCGCGCAACGCCTCAAAGTTGTTCCCCAAGCTCGATCCCATCGAAATCGCAGAACGAGCGAAGACCGAAGGACGCACGGACCTGATCAACGCCTCCAACATTAACACCTACCTGAACAAGCTCGGCGGGGTGCTGAACTGGGCGGTGAAGGAGGAATTGCTCGACCGCAATCCGGCGCAAGGCCTGCGCGTTCCCGACCCTGTGGCTCGCCGGGACAAGCGGCGTCCATTCGCTCCAGCCCAGTTGCAGGCGATTTTCTCGGCACCTCTCTACACCGGCTGCCGCGACGACGGACACGGCTACGCCACGCCCGGCCCAGAGCAACCCCGCAACGCTCGGTTCTGGATTCCCCTCTTGTCGCTTTTTGGTGGCCTACGTCTGAACGAGGCCTGCCAATTTGACGCAGCCGACATCCGGCGGGTCGACGAGGTGGACTGCTTCGTCATCACCGAAAGGTCGGAAGGCGAGCAGACCGACAAGCGACTGAAGACCGCCTCCAGCGAGCGCATCGTGCCGGTCCACGCGACCTTGCTCGATCTCGGGTTCATGGATTTTGTGCGCCAACGAAAGCGGGCTGGCGAGATTAAGCTGTTCGGCGAAGTGGCGATGGGGGCCACGGGGTATAGGTCTTCGACCTTCTCTGCGTGGTTTCGCCGCTTCGTCGTCAAAGCGGGAGCAGATTCACCAAAGACCTGCTTTCACAGCTTTCGGCACGGCTTCCGTGACGCCCTCCGTGAAGCGCGCATCGACCGTGACATCGCACTGGCGTTAGGCGGCTGGACGACAGCGAGCGGCGGCACTTCTGTTTTTGACGCCTATGGCAGCGGCTACCGGATGGCGACGTTGAAAGAAGCCATCGACCGCGTAAGCTATCCCGGTCTTGATCTGTCGCACCTCGCAATGCGGAGATAGTGCGGAAATGCTCGCAGCGTGTTGCTGATAGGTTTTGGGCACTTCATGCCGCTCACTTCAAAATCTATCGGTCCGAGGGAAGGCAGCAAGGCGTTCTATCAATTCCAGTCGCTCCGCCTTTAGGCGTGAAACTTCCCTCGCAATCAGCGCGCCTCCATCGCCAGTGCTGCTAAAAGAGTGGTCGAAATTATTTAGCTCTTCGTATCGTTTCAGGTCATCTCCCATCAGAAAGCCGGGATCAGGCGCGTATGGTTCAACTTCGGCCTCGTAGGTTATTATCAAATCGTCTATTTCGATTATTCTGTTCAGTATTGTTTGGCGTTCTGTGATGGAGTGGCCGTCTTTCCTTCCAGTGAACATCAGCTTCGGATCGCGATCTGGATCGTAGTTGGCTGGATCGCGTTCATTTGGGGGATCATTCCAACGAAATTTGGTCATCTGGGCTCCCTTGGTCTCAACGATCAGAACGCTTTAGCCCCTGATCGTCAGTCGAATTATGTAGCAAGGATGTGTAGCAATCGTCGAAAGACGGTCCGGCGGACGGTATTTCCGCAGCGTTTTCAACGATGTTTGGAAGGCTGGCGCACCCGACAGGATTCCTCGGGTGGTGGTTTTCCTCGGTCATAGCGGTGCCCCTGATCTGGAGCATCCAGCCATCGTGAGGGAAGCGATTCCCGTCAACGCTTTGAGCGACGATGGCTGGACGCCTATGACCGATCCTGTCGGCGCCGGGCGGTCACAACGTCAGCAAGGTGTAGTCGATTCCAAGGGGAGGAGATCGGGATGACACAGCGTTTTTCGAGCCTCGGCGATGCGGAGTTGAAGCATCTTTTGCTTGAGCTTCATCGGGCACCGATCACGTTCGAAGAGGAGGCGCGCGTCGCGCTGAATGATACTGCTCGTCGGCGCGGCTTGAGCATCGAGTCTGTTCTTGAGGAGAGCCGACAAACGGAACAGCATTTCGCTACCCAGATGTCGCTTGAGCGAGAGGTGAAAGAGCGGAAACGTGACCGTTTTTATCTCCGCTACGGGCGCGTCATGGGTGGCCTTGGGCTGGTGACGGCAACCGGCGTTGGCATCTTGTCTATGATTGCAGGACATGTCGGAGGCATGATCACAGCCTTTGCCACCGTCGCCTGTTCGTTGTGGCTAATGCTTCGGAAAAGCTGACGGTGCAGTCGAGGCTCACACCTCCGCCGTCCCTGACGTCAGGAGGCAACGCTCTCCAGACGGCCTTCCTCGACCGCGAGCATGGAGCGTTTGATGCGCTGGACCGATGCCGTGGAAGTGCCGGTCGCCTTCGCTACCGCTCGGATGCTCTGACCGTCCTTCAGGGCCTTCTCGACCCTCTCCACACGGTCGGGTGACAGACTGGGGCGACCGAACTGGACGCCTTTCGCACGAGCACGGGCGAGGCCCGCTCGGACCCTGCCCCTGATCAGTTCGCGCTCAAATTCGGAGAACACGGCCAACATCTGGAAGAGCATCCTGCCGGAGGGTGTGCTCGTATCGACGGACTGCTGGTGCAGATAGAGGTCGCAGCCACGGGCTTGGATGTCGGACAGGAAGGCCACCAGATCGCTCAAGGAGCGTCCCAGACGGTCCACCGCATAAGCCGCGCAGATGTCGATCTCTCGCCGGTGGATCGCCTTCAAGAGGGCGTCGTAGCCCGGCCTCTGGTCCCGGCCCTTGGCGCCCGAGATCGCCTGATCCTCGAACACCCGCACGATGGTCCAGCCCGCCTTTTCGCCGACGTCGGTGAGGATGCGTATCTGGTTCTCGACCGTTTGCTGGTCGGTCGAACATCTGACGTAGAGGCCGCATCGCTTCATCCATCAGAAGGTCTCATGGATCGGCGGGGCGTCAATCAGATCGGCGCGGAGAGGGCCTTGGCCATGCGGTAGTTGCGGAAGGTCTCTCCCCGGAGTTCGACGTCCTGCGCCTCGATCACCTCGAAGCCGTTGCGTTCGAAGAACGGGCGGGCGGTGATGCTGGCCTCGGTGAACAGCCGGTCGATGCCGTGTCGGTTCGCATGGTCGTGGATGTGATCCAGCAGGGCACGCGCGACGCCTCGGCCTTGGTGGTCTGCGTGGACGAACATCATGTCGATGTGGCCGTCTGGCTCCAGATCGCTGAAGCCCGCGATTTCTCCGGCGACTTCCGCCACGAAGGTCGGTCGGCCGCCGAGGCGCGTCGCCCACTGCTCTCGGTTCACAGCGACCGGCGCCCATGCGTCGATCTGGGTCGGGCTGTAGTCCCGGCTGGCCACATGCCTCACTGATCCAGCGAACAGGTCGATCAGCACATCGAGGTCTTCCGCGCGGTAGGCGCGGATGTGGATGGTCTCGTTCATGGCGTCGCCTGATGTCAGAGGGGCGGCGCCTTTAGCTGGGCGAGCGGATGTCGTCCAAGGGCATGACGAACATCTGGCTGTAGCCTTGGTGGCCATCGCTGGTCGTGAAGACGACGAACTCCTCGCCCGCTTGTTCTGCCGCCTCGCGCACGATGTTGCTGAACTCGTCGATGTGGTCAGGCTTGCCGATCAGCGTGAAGCCGTCCCGCTCGACCTTTACGTCGTAGGCGGGGGCGCCGCGCTTCAGCTTGTCGAGCAGCCGTCCCATCGACCGTTAGAAAAACACCGATCATTTTGTCGGTCAAGCCGAGTGGGCCTGTGGTTTTCGCGGGTGTCTTTCAGCACGCCGAAAACGGAGTCTGGGAGGCCCGGATTTGCTGGGGTCTGGAGGGCGAATTTCGGAGGGGTTTTTGTCACGGCGCCAATAGGGCCAATAGCCCCGGCCTAAACCTGTCGCTTGCGTGCTTGGTCGGCCTTCGGCCTCGTCACCTGAATTCTCTGGCGCCGACGACATGAACCTTCTTCAGGTCAGCAGGTCGATGAACGACACGACGTCAGTCGGGTCGATCACGGCCATGCTGAACGTCGGGGCCGGAGCGGAACGCGACGGGCGCGGCCGATCAGTTTGGTCATGTGACCTATCGCCGGGACGGCCAACCGCCGAGGCGGTCGTCCGCTCCTGACGATGATGGCCATGGATCGCGTCAGCCGCCGTTGACGGTCGGCCTCCTCGATCCACGCCAGTCATTCGTCCGTCGTTGCAGAATTTCGCTACCTCGGTCCCGAGAGCCAAGGCCCGAAAATGTCGCCCGATGTCTTATAAGAGAACACGCAGGCGACATTTTCTTCAGACCTTCGCACGCACGATTACCCCACGATCCAGCCACCATGCCCGAACCCTATCGGCGCTATTGGCGCCAATGACAGACAGAGGAATGGGCGACGTGATTACTAAAGACGAAATGGTGAACGCCCTTCGTCGGGCAGCAGCCGACCATGAGGAAGAGGTTGCCGGTGCCACCGCCAATGGAAACTGGCGTGCAGCCTTCGAGGCCCGGCTCACGAACCTAATTTGGCGAACGATTGCACTGTCACTCGAACTGGGCGTTGCGGCCTCACAGTTCAATCCGGCGACCGATCCCGTTCTCCTTGCACGTCGACTGAAGGTAGACTGCGATACTGCGTTGGCGACCATGACGCCAAGTCCAGACAAAGCAGGGCCATTTCACAAACTGACATCTATCAGAGACGTCTTGCGGGGCACCCTTGATGCGGTTGGTGTGCTGGAAGGGTGGACCGGATCTACAGCGACCTGTCCACCCTGTCGGACAACGAGGAATGGCAGCGGCGTCTGCGCGGCGCCTATTCCCGGCGACTGAAGGGCGAAGCCAAGGATCGGCCGGTCGCCCTGATCGACTTCAAGCGGCCCGATAGGAACCGCTACCACGTTGTGCGCCAGTTCAAGGTCGAGGCGCAGCGAACCCGCATCGCCGATCTGGTGGTGTTCGTGAACGGCATCCCATTGGTCGTGATCGAGGCGAAGTGCCCGCTGAAGGCGGCGGATGCGGGGGCAGTTGATCGGCACGTTGTAGGAATCGGTCGAGCAGCCGAGCCAACGTGGAGGTCGGACGCATCACGGCGATAGCTCCAGCTACCACCTCATCGGTCGCTTTCGAGTTCAGTGCCTGAATGAAGCCAATGGCCTGATTAAACATCAGGGCTTCGCCGCCGCTGTCGATCCGCTCCAGCGTGTTGGCATGACGCCAGCGCGGCTCCAACGCTTGCAGGACATCCAACTTCCGGCATGTGATCCGGCCTGAACCGCGCAAAGCGTCGGCGGCTCGCCCATCACTTTCGGCGAGGAGGGCGCACAGAGCGAGGTAGTCCTTTGCGCGCGGCAGAGGTCGTTCGCCGATCTGCGTCAACATGTTGGGCAAGCCTTCGGGGACTTCACCGAACGCCCGTCGCAGGATGTCGCTGGGTCGGTGTGAGCCTCGACTGCACCGTCAGCTTTTCCGAAGCATTAGCCACAACGAACAGGCGACGGTGGCAAAGGCTGTGATCATGGCCTGCGCTATGACCGGCGCGAACTCAGCGGCACGCCCATCGGCGGCGCAAGCGAAGTCACGCGCGAGTTCGACAACTGGTCGGCGTCTGCCGCCGCCTTCATCCGCCCGACCACCGGCCTGTTCCTGGGCCTCAGCCTGGCCCACAACGAGCGCGCGCCCAGCGAGGTCGAACTGTTCGCCGATGGGGTCCACATCGCCACCGCCGCCTACGAGACCGGCGACCTGACGCTGAACTCCGAGAAGGTGACGACGCTGGAGGGCACCGCCCACTATGATCGCGGCCGGTTCACCGGCGATCTGCACGTTTATCACTCCTGGTATAACGGCTTCATCGACGAACGGCCGACGGGCGACCAGTTCTACTTCGAGGAAGAGGACGAGTTCTTCCCCATCTATCGGTTCGTCCAGACCGACGCGAAGTTCTATGGCTTCGAGCTGGAAGGCGCCTATGCGCTTTGGCAGGACGGCGATCGCAAACTGTCGCTGGAAGGCGCGGCCGACTATGTCCACGCCCAGACGGACTTCGGCCCTGCCGCGCGGATCCCGCCCTACTCCGTCACCGGACGTCTGGCCTGGACATCGACCAAGTTCGACGCCAGCGCCGAGGTTCGCCACGTCGGAGAACAGGACCGGGTCGCTAACGAATTCGAACTGCCGACCGACGACTACACCCTGGTCAACGCCTCGGTCGCGGTCCGTCCCTTCGCCCAGCAGAACGTCACCCTGTTCGCCGAGGCGCGGAACCTGACGGACGAGGAAGCCCGCGAACACGTGTCCTTCCTCAAGGACATCGCCCCTCTGCCCGGCCGCAATCTTCGGGTCGGCGTCGCCTACCGCTTCTGACGAACATCGAGAGCCTTCGGCGCAGCCTTGGTTGCGCCGAACGCTCACACGCGTCGGCGAACGCGAACCGCCTCCGTGCGTTGATCGCCCATGACCGACAAAGAACCCCGCAAAGTCCCGATTGGCTACGAAGACCGGCCCGACAAGCCGACACGCGGCGCCTTTCGCATCACGGCTCTCGCCATAGCGGCCGCAGCCGTCGTCTTCCTGACGCTGATCGCGGTCGTCGTCATGCGAAGCGGCGGGATCTAGGGGCTCAGGGCCTTCCGACCTGCATCAGGGCGCGGCTTGCTGCACGTCCTTTCCAAGCGCTTGAACGTTTCACCAGCCGGCGAAGTCGCCAGCCCGCGCAACCCTGCGGCCACCGGCCGCGAGGCTCTACTACGGACCGCGAGAGATGATTGATTTAAACATCGCCACTGCGGCCGAACTCGATGGCGTCGAAATCCTGCGTGGCCATGGGTTTGAGATTGTCCGCTATCGTGAGGAACGCGGTCTGTTCACCAGCCTTCGCCAGCTCGACGAAGTGCCGGGTCTTGCCCAAAAAACGGATGGCGTCGCAGCGCACCTTTACGTCGAACCTGCCGACGCCACCTAGGCGATGTCTTCCATCAAACGGGTGTCCATAACCTCGGTGACGTAATGCTGCCGCATGGATTCCTATCTGTTGGAATGTTGGGCAGGTTCGGTCTTCAGGTACACGGGAGTTTGACCGCAACTCGGCATCTAGTCATCAAACCGCAGAAAGCCCCACGGCTTTTGGCGGTGGGGCTTTTTGGTATTGTGGGTGCGGGAGTAGGATTTGAACCTACGACCTTCAGGTTATGAGCCTGACGAGCTACCGGGCTGCTCCATCCCGCGGCAAACGGTAGTGTATCGAGAAGGAAGAACGGTTCGAGAAGGACCGCGATTGCGGTGTTTGTTCATCATCGGCTGTCCGCCTGGTAGACCCGGCGGCGACCTACTCTCCCGCGCCTTGAGACGAAGTACCATTGGCTCTGGAGGGCTTAACGACCGAGTTCGGAATGGGATCGGGTGGGGAACCTCCGACATAGCCACCAGGTCAACCAGGGGGACAGCGGATGATGAGAAGACATTGTCTGCGATCGTTCTGGTCTGAACGATCATCGAATGAGTTTTGCTGAGAAACGATCAAACCGATCGGATTATTAGTACCAGTAAGCTTCATGGGTCGCCCCACTTCCACACCTGGCCTATCAACGTGGTAGTCTTCCACGATCCTCAGCGAAGCCTTGTTTTGAGGTTAGTTTCCCGCTTAGATGCTTTCAGCGGTTATCTATTCCATACTTAGCTACCCTGCTGCACAGCTGGCGCCATGACAGGTACACCAGAGGTATGTCCATCCCGGTCCTCTCGTACTAGGGACAGATCCTCTCAAGCTTCGAACACCCACGGCAGATAGGGACCAAACTGTCTCACGACGTTCTGAACCCAGCTCACGTACCACTTTAAATGGCGAACAGCCATACCCTTGGGACCTGCTCCAGCCCCAGGATGTGATGAGCCGACATCGAGGTGCCAAACTTTGCCGTCGATATGGACTCTTGGGCAAAATCAGCCTGTTATCCCTAGAGTACCTTTTATCCGTTGAGCGATGGCCCTTCCACTCGGGACCACCGGATCACTATGGCCGACTTTCGTCTCTGCTCGACTTGTCAGTCTCGCAGTCAGGCGGGCTTATGCCATTGCACTCGACGACCGATTTCCGACCGGTCTGAGCCCACCATCGCGCGCCTCCGTTACACTTTAGGAGGCGACCGCCCCAGTCAAACTACCCACCACGCCATGTCCCGGGACCGGATAACGGCCCTCGGTTAGACGTCAACGACAGTAAGGGTGGTATTTCAAGGACGACTCCACCAGAGCTGGCGCCCCGGTTTCATAGTCTCCCACCTATCCTACACATACGGTCGCTAACGCCAAGGCGAAGCTATAGTAAAGGTTCATAGGGTCTTTCCGTCTGACCGCGGGAACCCCGCATCTTCACGGGGAATTCAATTTCACTGAGCCTATGCTGGAGACAGTGGGGAAGTCGTTACGCCATTCGTGCAGGTCGGAACTTACCCGACAAGGAATTTCGCTACCTTAGGACCGTTATAGTTACGGCCGCCGTTTACCTGGGCTTCAGTTCGACGCTTTCACATCTCCCTTTAACCTTCAGGCACCGGGCAGGCGTCAGACCCTATACGTCGCATTGCTGCTTCGCAGAGCCCTGTGTTTTTGCTAAACAGTCGCTACCCCCTGGCTTGTGCCACTCAGTCCTGCTTGCGCAAGGTGAGTCACGCTTATTCCGAAGTTACGCGTGCAATTTGCCGAGTTCCTTCAGCATAGTTCTCTCAAACGCCTTGGTATGCTCTACCTGACCACCTGTGTCGGTTTCGGGTACGGTCTCTGCTGGAGTTATTTCCTGGGACAACGCCCCCGCACACACAATCCAATAAGTGGGTACGAGTTAAGCCATCCGTCACTTCCAGCTGGTGCAGGAATATTTACCTGCTTCCCATCGACTACGCTTTTCAGCCTCGCCTTAGGGGCCGACTAACCCTGCGCAGATTAGCTTTACGCAGGAACCCTTGGTCTTTCGGCGAGAGTGTCTCTCACACTCTTATCGTTACTCATGTCAGCATTCTCACTTCCGATACCTCCAGCCAGGCTCACGCCTGACCTTCACCGGCCTACGGAACGCTCCGCTACCGCTTGCAGTAAACTGCAAACCCATATCTTCGGCGCACGGCTTGAGCCCCGTTACATTTTCCGCGCAGGATCGCTTGATCAGTGAGCTGTTACGCTTTCTTTAAAGGATGGCTGCTTCTAAGCCAACCTCCTGATTGTCAAAGCAATCCCACATCGTTTCCCACTTAGCCGTGACTTGGGGGCCTTAGATGATGGTTAGGGTTGTTTCCCTTTTCACGACGGACGTTAGCACCCGCCGTGTGTCTGCCCGATAGTTCTCTTGGGTATTCGGAGTTTGGTTAGTATTGGTACCGCTCGCGCAGCCCGCAACCATCCAGTGCTCTACCCCCCAAGGAATTCGTCGGACGCTCTACCTAAATAGATTTCGCGGAGAACCAGCTATGTCCAGGTTTGATTGGCCTTTCACCCCTATCCACAAGTCATCCCAGAATTTTTCAACATTCACGGGTTCGGTCCTCCAGTTGGTGTTACCCAACCTTCAACCTGCTCATGGATAGATCACCTGGTTTCGGGTCGTCATACGTCGAACTTAGCGCCCTATTCAGACTCGCTTTCGCTGCGCCTACACCTAACGGCTTAAGCTTGCTCGACACATGAAGTCGCTGACCCATTATACAAAAGGTACGCCGTCACCGCGCTTGGCGGCTCCGACTGCTTGTAGGCTTCCGATTTCAGGATCTGTTTCACTCCCCTTGTCGGGGTGCTTTTCACCTTTCCCTCACGGTACTTGTTCACTATCGGTCGTAGAGGAGTACTTAGGCTTGGAGGGTGGTCCCCCCATGTTCAGACAGGATTTCACGTGTCCCGCCCTACTCGAGTCTCTTGCTGTTTGATGACTACGGGGCTTTCACCCACTATGGCCGACCTTTCCAGATCGTTCGTCTTTATTTCACAAGAGCACTGGCCTGGTCCCGGTTCGCTCGCCACTACTACGGGAGTCTCGGTTGATGTCCTTTCCTCCGGGTACTGAGATGTTTCAGTTCCCCGGGTTCGCTTAATGAAGCCTATGTATTCAGCTCATTATACCTTTGAACAATCCGCCAATCGCTGCTTCCGAAGAAACAGAGTTGGAAGACTGTAAAGGTGGGTTTCCCCATTCGGAAATAACCGGATCAAAGGGTGCTAGCGCCTCCCCGGTTCTTATCGCAGCTTGCCACGTCCTTCATCGCCTCTCTACGCCAAGGCATCCGTCAGAAGCCCTTCAACGTTTGATCGTTTCTCAGCAAAACTCATGCTTGGTTTATTCCGCCCGACTGGAAAGATGCCGGGGGACCAAGCCTGATTTTTGTCAGACAATGTCTTCTTCTCGAACAGGACCTCAAAGCTCAGGGGAGCCGGTCACGTTCTTCCTTTACGATATCAATGCCAGCCGGCGAGCGCCGACGGGCAATTCTTGATGCGATCACAAGATCCTGGTGGAGCCAGACGGAGTCGAACCGACGACATCCTGCTTGCAAAGCAGGCGCTCTACCAACTGAGCTATGGCCCCATTCCATCAGGAATAGTGCGAAGCCCAGGAGAGCTGTCGGCGATGCCGTCTTGAGGCTGAGAACCCCCAGCGAACCAGAAGTCCTGGTAGGCCCGGGCAGACTCGAACTGCCGACCTTACGCTTATCAGGCGTACGCTCTAACCACCTGAGCTACGGGCCTATGGCAGCGACAGCCGGGTCATAGACACCCAGGCTCGCGATCGCGTCACCAACTCAACGACCCGTATGGTCGAGGCGTCGATGACGAAAGTGGAAAGAGAAACGGAGACGGCGGCGTTCCGCCGTTTGTGCCTAGCGCTATCGCATTGCTGCTTGAGCGCATCAGCTATTGGAGCCTCAATAGACAGTCTCGTGAGAGACGGCCTGGAGAAGCATCCTTAGAAAGGAGGTGATCCAGCCGCAGGTTCCCCTACGGCTACCTTGTTACGACTTCACCCCAGTCGCTGACCCTACCGTGGTCGCCTGCCTCCTTGCGGTCAGCGCAGCGCCTTCGGGTAGAACCAACTCCCATGGTGTGACGGGCGGTGTGTACAAGGCCCGGGAACGTATTCACCGCGGCATGCTGATCCGCGATTACTAGCGATTCCAACTTCATGCCCTCGAGTTGCAGAGGACAATCCGAACTGAGACGACTTTTAAGGATTAACCCTCTGTAGTCGCCATTGTAGCACGTGTGTAGCCCACCCTGTAAGGGCCATGAGGACTTGACGTCATCCCCACCTTCCTCCGGCTTAGCACCGGCAGTCCCATTAGAGTTCCCAACTAAATGATGGCAACTAATGGCGAGGGTTGCGCTCGTTGCGGGACTTAACCCAACATCTCACGACACGAGCTGACGACAGCCATGCAGCACCTGTGTCCTAGTCCCCGAAGGGAAAGCCAGATCTCTCTGGCGGTCCAGGCATGTCAAAAGGTGGTAAGGTTCTGCGCGTTGCTTCGAATTAAACCACATGCTCCACCGCTTGTGCGGGCCCCCGTCAATTCCTTTGAGTTTTAATCTTGCGACCGTACTCCCCAGGCGGATTGCTTAATGCGTTAGCTGCGTCACCGAAATGCATGCATCCCGACAACTAGCAATCATCGTTTACGGCGTGGACTACCAGGGTATCTAATCCTGTTTGCTCCCCACGCTTTCGAGCCTCAGCGTCAGTAATGAGCCAGTGTGTCGCCTTCGCCACTGGTGTTCTTCCGAATATCTACGAATTTCACCTCTACACTCGGAGTTCCACACACCTCTCTCATACTCAAGACACCCAGTATCAAAGGCAATTCCGAGGTTGAGCCCCGGGATTTCACCCCTGACTTAAATGTCCGCCTACGCTCCCTTTACGCCCAGTAATTCCGAGCAACGCTAGCCCCCTTCGTATTACCGCGGCTGCTGGCACGAAGTTAGCCGGGGCTTCTTCTCCGGGTACCGTCATTATCGTCCCCGGTGAAAGAATTTTACAATCCTAAGACCTTCATCATTCACGCGGCATGGCTGCGTCAGGCTTTCGCCCATTGCGCAAGATTCCCCACTGCTGCCTCCCGTAGGAGTTTGGGCCGTGTCTCAGTCCCAATGTGGCTGATCATCCTCTCAGACCAGCTACTGATCGTCGCCTTGGTGAGCCTTTACCTCACCAACTAGCTAATCAGACGCGGGCCGCTCTAAAGGCGATAAATCTTTCCCCCGAAGGGCACATTCGGTATTAGCACAAGTTTCCCTGAGTTATTCCGAACCTAAAGGCACGTTCCCACGTGTTACTCACCCGTCCGCCACTAACTCCGAAGAGTTCGTTCGACTTGCATGTGTTAGGCCTGCCGCCAGCGTTCGCTCTGAGCCAGGATCAAACTCTCAGGTTGAGTTGACTTCTGACCTAAGCTTGAAGACCACCGAAGCGGTCTTGGCATTAGTTCTACGTATTTTATTGACGAGTTCCCACGTCATCGATCCGAAGACCGACGCATGGTATCTTTTCAAAAAGACCGCAGATAGTCAGTGTCGTATGATGACCTTCTAGGGTCATCGCAAGAACACCGCCGCCTGCGTTTCTCTTTCCAAATCAACAATGTCAAAGACCTGGAACCTCCGAAGAGGCCCGACCGTTTAGCGCCGTGTCGTCGGCGGAGGCGGCGATTTAGAGAACCGCAAACCCCGTGTCAACCGCTCTTTTCAGAGATCTTTCGGAGAGAAGAGCGAACCCTTCAGACCGCAAGAAACCACCGGAGGAAAGCGAGGCTTACCTCTAAAAACCCGTCGGCGATTCGATTGGAGCGCGGAACCTAGTGAAACCAACCGATGAAAGCAAGAAGTTTTTCGCTTCTTTCTTCCCTGAAACCGTGAGGACCTAAACCCCCGCGGCCCGCCGGCCGGCCCGTTTCCGAGCGAGGCGGCTCTATACGGAGAGGCGGATTTGTCAGCAAGCGGATTCTGACCAACAGGGGGAAGTTTCTCGCAGACTCATGATCGTCGATCAGGAATCGCAGTCCCAGAGCGCGTTCGGGACCGGCAAATACAGGCGTTTCGCCTTCTCAGGCCCCGCCGAGACGCGACATCAGTTCTGGATCCTGCTCAGAGGCCGCGACCTCAGCATCGAAGGCGCGTTGGGCGTCCGCCTCTTCCGAGAAAGTCGCCGGGTCGGACAGCCGCAGGCTTGAGACCCTATAGACATCGTCCTTCTGCTCGAGCGTGACGCCGCTGCGGGCGTGGAGGATGCGGGCGTCCATCGTCATTGGGCTGGTCTCCTGTTCCGATGCAGAACGCATCAATCGGCCGGATGGCTCTCCTCAATCGCCAGAAAGACCGTCGACGAGGCGCGAGCGCAGCTCTTCGTCATCCAGTCCCTGTACGACGATCATTTTCGAGCGCGACTGTCCGCCGCGTCCCACGCTGATCGACGACTTCGGCACGCCAAGGCTTTTGGCCAGCATCCGGATCAGGGCGTCGTTGGCCTCTCCCTCGATCGGACGGGCGCGGACGCGCACCTTGAGCACGGGTCGTCCCTCGGCGTCGGTCGCCCAGCCATCAATGCGATCGGCCGCAGCGCCGGGCTGCAGCCTTACAGGCAAGTTCGCCATGCGGTCCTCTACGGGCAAGAAAAAGGGCGCGGCTCCGATCGGCGCCGCGCCCTCTTCAGATCGATTCGACCTGGGCCTAGCCCAAGGCGGCCATCAGTTCCGGCACCACCGTCTTGTAGTCGCCGACCAGACCATAGTCCGCGACCTGGAAGATCGGGGCGTCCGCGTCCTTGTTGATGGCGACGATGGTCTTGGAGTCCTTCATCCCGGCCAGGTGCTGAATCGCGCCCGAGATGCCGATGGCGATGTAGAGCGCCGGGGCGACCACCTTGCCGGTCTGACCGACCTGATAGTCGTTGGGCGCATAGCCGGCGTCGACCGCTGCGCGCGAGGCGCCGATGGCGGCGCCCAGCTTGTCGGCAAGCGGCTCCATCACGGCATGGAACTCGTCCGCCGAGCCCAGGGCGCGACCGCCCGAGACGATGATCTTGGCGGCGCCCAGTTCGGGCCGGTCCGACTTGACCATTTCCTCGGACACGAAGGCCGTCTTGGGCGCATCGGCGCCGGCGACGCTCTCGACCGCAGCCGATCCGCCCTCGGCGGCGGCGGCGAAGGCGGTCGGGCGCACCGTGATCACCTTCTTGGCGTCGGCCGACTGGATCGTCTCCAGCGCATTGCCGGCATAGATGGGGCGCACGAAGGTATCGGCCGACACCACCTCGATGATGTCCGAGATCGGCGCGACATCCAGCTTGGCGGCCAAACGCGGGGCGAAGTTCTTTCCGTCCGTAGTCGCAGGCGTCAGGATGGCGTCGTAGCCCCCGGCCAGCGGCAGGACGGTCGCCTCGACCGCCTCAGCCAGCATCTTGCCCAGACCGGCGCTATCAGCCAGCAGCACCTTGCGGACGCCCGCGATCTTGGCGGCGCTATCGGCGGCGGCCTGCGCCCCCTGCCCCAGAACCAGGACATCCACATCGGACGAGAGGCCCAGCGCCGCGGTCACGGTCTTGTGGGTGGTGTCGCGAACGGTCGAACCGTCGTGATCGGCGATGACGAGGACAGCCATATTACAGCGCTCCCGCAGACTTGAGCTTGGAAACCAGTTCGGCCGCATCGGCCACCTTGACGCCGGCCGACCGCTTGGGCGGCTCGGTGACCTTGATGACCTTCAGGCGGTCGGCGACATCGACGCCGTAGTCGGCGACCGCCTTCATGGCGATCTCCTTCTTCTTGGCCTTCATGATGTTCGGCAGGGAGGCGTAGCGCGGCGTGTTCAGCCGCAGGTCCACCGTCACCACCGCCGGCAGTTCGGCGGCGATCGTCTGCAGGCCGCCATCGACCTCGCGCGTGACCGTGGCCTTGCCGGCATCGATCACCAGTTTGCCGGCGAAGGTCGCCTGCGGCCAGTCCAGCAGGGCGGCCAGCATCTGACCCACCGCATTGTTGTCGCCGTCGATCGACTGTTTGCCCATCAGGACCACGTCGGGCTTTTCTTCCTCGACCACCGCCTTCAGCAGCTTGGCGACCGCCAGCGGCTCAAGATCCGTGTCCGACTGAATCAGCAGACCCCGATCCGCGCCCATGGCCAGCGCCGTGCGGATGGTTTCCTGCGCCTGGGTCACCCCGATGGAGACCACGACGATTTCCGTCGCGGTGCCAGCAGCATGGTGTTCCTTGCCTTCCTTCAGACGAACCGCCTCTTCGACGGCGATCTCGTCGAAGGGGTTCATGCTCATCTTGACGTTGGCCAGATCGACGCCCGACTGATCCGCCTTGACGCGGGCCTTGACGTTATAGTCGATCACCCGTTTGACGGGGACGAGTACCTTCATGGGTCTATCCGTGAAATCGCCTGAATGTGTGGGCAGGACATGGAGCGGTCGCGAAGGCCTGTCAACGTAACGTGGGGTCAAGCTATGGCTTCGATCCCTATCCAACGGACCACGAGATGAAGCGTTTCCTGACCTTTCCCCGCCTGGCGATGATCTTCTTCGGCCTGTTCGGCATCACAGTCGTCGGGATTTTCGCCCTTCAGGACTACTGGGTCGCGCCCGGCAAACGCTGCGAGGCGGCGGGCAAATGGTACGACATGGAAAGCCGCATCTGCGCCCAGCCTATCTCCATCGCCCAGATCACCGGCCGCCCCAATGGCGTGTCGCGCGCCGAGGCTTCGGCCGAGAAGAACCGGGAGCTGGTTCGCATCGAACAGGATCTCGCCGCCCAGAGCCGCGCCCGAGCCGCAGAGGCCGAGCGTCAGAAAGCCGCACTGGCGGCGGCGCGTCCCGCCGCCTGACCGGTTTCGCCTAGCGGGTCGCGCCGGGCTTCCATTTGATGTCGCTGGCGCCGTTGGCGTTGGCGCGTCGAGCCGCGACAAACAGATGGTCGGACAGGCGGTTCAGATATTTGACCGCCTCGACGTTCACGGCCTCGCCGTTTTCGATCAGACGCACCGCCTCGCGTTCGGCCCGTCGGCAGACGGTGCGCGCGACATGCAGATGGGCCGACAAGGGCGCACCGCCCGGCAGGATGAAGCTGTCGAGCGCCTTCAGGCTCTCGTTCATCCAGTCGATTTCCTGCTCAAGGCGCGCAACCTGGCTCTCGACGATGCGCAAAGCCTCCCAGGCCGGCGGCGGGTCTAGAGGCGTGGCCAGATCGGCGCCCAGATCGAACAGCTCATTCTGGATCCGGCCCAGCATGGCGTCGATCCGGTCGTTCTGGCCGCTGTTCAGCCGGGCGACCCCGATCACCGCGTTCAGCTCATCCACCGCGCCATAGGCCTCGACCCGAGCATTGCTTTTGGAAACTGGCGCGCCAGACGCCAGCCGCGTGCGACCGTCATCGCCCGTGCGGGTGTAGATCTTGTTCAACGTCACCATGATCAGGCCCCCTGCGTCGCCTTCCACATCATGCCGACGACCAGCAGGATGACGGCCACCGCCTGAAGCCCGACGCGCAGCCGCATCAGCTTGTTGGAATGGCTGCGCGCGTAGTCCCCGCCCCGGAACAGCGAATAGAGGCCGAAGCCCAAGGTGATCGTCACGGCCAGGATCGCGAGGATAATCAGAATGTCGAAAATCTGCATGCCGCCGTTCTAGACCCGGATCGCCGTCACGCGCCAGCGCAGCGCTCAAAGCCATTGTCCGACGCGCAGGATCGAACGGCAGAAGTTCGCCGACCGAAGATATTTTATTTCCCGAGCTAAGCCATTTGGTGACGATTGTTGGCGTAACGTCAGCGCCATGACTGATCGCGCCGTCCGCAACCTGGAGCACCTCAAGAGCTCGGCCTCCACAGCTCGCGTGCTGAATCTGCTGCGTGTGTGGGAGGAGAACGGCGACAGCGCGCCCGACGGCGCCGTACGCAATCCCGACTGGGCGGCGCGTCCGATCTTCCGTACGGCGGCCCTGAACCGCGCCCTCATCATCAAACATCGTCTGCGGCGCAACGAGACCGATCTGTTCACCGGCCGACGCCAGGTGGCGACCAAGGTCGTCATCCCCATCGACGATGCGGACCTGAAGACCGGCGGCCGATACGTCTTCGTCAATCAGATCGGCTTTGAGCGGATGATGATGGAGGCGTTCGGCGTTGCGCCCAACCACCCCGATATCGAAACCCTGCGCCTGATCGACAAATTGCCGTCGCTGGACCCCTTTTTGCTGCGCGAGCAATTGCGTCGCGGCGGCCTGGACCCCTCGCCCTGCTACTTCTCGATCAGCGACAGTGATCTTCAGCGAATGCTGGCCTTCGTCCGCAGCGAGATCGAGCCGCTGGTGACGCTCAGCCTCGGCGCGGATACGGTGGCCGTGAATTCGGATTCCGCCGGGCGGATGGCGTCCAAGATTCTGTCGAACACGCCCGGCGATCAGCTGGACGCCCTGCGATTGACCCTGCGCCTGGCGCCCGAACAATATCAGGAGGGCGTCTTCTGCTGGAAAGGCTTCCTCTATTACAAGTGGACGCTTGCCGCCCTGCTGGGCGAGGTCGCCGGGGTCGCCGAGGCCGTGCGCACCATCAAGCCCGTCGGCAAGGTCGATCGCGCCGCCAAGGAATATCTGGCGCGCAGCCGCGATGTCCTGCGCGGCCGCATCATCAAGACCTGCGACGAAGTCAGCCGCACCTTGCGCGTCTATGACGACGCCTACGCCAAATTGACCCAGGAAGGCCGCCCGATCGCCTTCCGCGACTTCCTGCTGGACGCTCCCTCCATGTTCGCCAAGCTGGGGGACCAGCTAGGCGCCGTCCAGCACATCGTCAGCTACTGGCGCTTCCGCTTCGGCCCGTCGGCCTCTCCGGTGAACGTCGAGGAGCTGATGGACATCTTCATGGACTTCGAAACCGGCCTGCTCGGCCGCGGCGAACTTCCCGACGATATCGGCATGATCGCGGCGTAGCGTACGTTACGACGGCGGGCTGGCCTAAATTCATACCGCTAGTCGTCTATGACCGCTCTATCAGAAGCAGCTTTCATCGCTCGTGCGGAGGACGCTAATGCCGACGCTTGGTTACCGATTTGGATGCGGGTCAGGTCGGATTGGTAAAGTCCGTCCAGATAGGCCCTGTCCCAACTCGTCAAACCCGATGGCGCATCTTCGGGATTTGAAAACAGATTGAGGATTGTTGCAAAATCTCTGGTCTGTGCTGCGGGGTCGATCTGGGCAAAGGCTACCATAGACAGGTAGTCGCTCAGTTGATCTATGGAGGCGCTTTGCACCTGATCGACATCTAAAATGATGAGTATATGATAAAGAAAGTCAGAGATTGATGAACGCAGGCGGGTGGGGCTTGTTACGCGAACACTTGGCGCGTAGGCTAAAACATCGTTACCGTCCAACCCCATCGCAAGTGTGTTGTAGTATCCGGGCAGTCTAACGGCGACTTCGCCTGTTTCGGCATTACCGGGATAACTGACCTGCCACCAGCGCACAGGACGGTCAGTGTTGATAAAAGCATCGAGCTTCGCCCGGCCTTGATCAGTGCCGCTGCCGCCTGTGTGGAACGCCCTGAACGACTGCGACACAAGTGCTCCAGCCAGTTTCGATGGCTGATCTGAAGCTGTGACCTTGATGTTTGGCCGACAGCCCGGCGCCCCCACCTGGAGGCCCAGTCCGCGAGCCGTATCCCCCAGACGATCCGCAATTTCCTGAGCCACATCGGCGCGCAGATTGATGATCCCAATACAGACGCCATCCCGCCAACGCGCCAAACCTCTTGCGCCAGCAGGATCGGCTACAGCGCCAACGTATTGTTCGGCTGCATCCTCGAATCTCCGGGCGTTGACGATGACGTCTTCAACTTGAACAGGGCCGCTCGCATTCGAAGGCTGTATCGCCTGACCTCCGCCAGCCAGTAAAACCGTTGCGAATAAAAGCCCAACAGACATATCTCAGCCCCGCAGACCACAAACCTCGGATTGTTCTTAACCTAACCTGAAAGCGTTTTCAATTTCATTGCTCATGTAACGATCAGTGCGCCGCGTCCCAGTTCGACGCCGCGCGGGCATCCACTACGAGGGGTACGGTCAGGACCACGGCTGGGTCCGACGCGTTTTCCATCACGCGTTTGATGACGGCGATGGCGCGGTCGGCCTCGGCTTCCGGCGCCTCGAACACCAGTTCGTCGTGGACCTGGAGCAGCATCTTCGTCGCCAGACCGGCCTCGGTCAGGGCAGCGGGCATGCGGATCATGGCGCGGCGGATGATGTCGGCGGCGGCGCCCTGGATCGGGGCGTTGATGGCGGCGCGCTCGCCGAACTGGCGTTCGGCGCCCGACTTCGAGTGGATGGCGGGGATGTGGATGCGGCGGCCGAAGACGGTCGAGACGAAGCCCGTCTGGCGCACCTCGGCCTTGGTCTTGTCCATATAGGCGCGGATGCCGGGGAAGCGTTCGAAATAGGTCTTGATATAGGCCCCCGCCTCGCCCTGATCGATGCCCAGCTGGTTGGCGAGGCCGAAGGCCGAGATGCCGTAGACGATGCCGAAGTTGATGGCCTTGGCCCGGCGACGGGTTTCGGACGGCATGCCCTCGACGGGGACGCCGAACATCTCCGAGGCCGTGGCGGCGTGAATGTCCAAACCGGCCTTGAAGGCGCGCTTCAGCTCGGGGATGTCGCCGATATGGGCCAAAAGGCGCAGCTCGATCTGGCTGTAGTCGGCGCTGATCAGGACATTGCCGGGCGCGGCGATGAAGGCCTGGCGGATCTCGCGGCCCGTCTCGGTGCGGATCGGGATGTTCTGCAGGTTGGGATCGCTGGACGCCAGGCGGCCCGTGGTGGCGGCGGCCAGTTGATAGCTGGTGTGAACGCGGTCCGTCTTGGGATCGGCGGCCGCGGTCAAGGCGTCCGTGTATGTGCCCTTCAGCTTGGACAGCTGGCGCCAGTCCAGGATCGCGCGCGGCAGATCGTGGCTGAGCGCCAGTTCCTCCAGCACGCTGGCGTCGGTGCCCCACTGACCCGAGGCGGTCTTCTTGCCGCCCGGCAGGTTCAGTTCGCCGAACAGGATCTCGCCGATCTGGCGCGGCGAGCCGATGTTGAAGGGGCGCCCTGCGATCTCATGGGCCTGGGCCTCCAGCTCGGCCATGCGCAGGCCGAACTCGCTGGACAGACGCTTCAGCCGGTCGGGATCGATGCGGACCCCGTTCAGCTCCATGTCCGCCAGCACCGTCGGCATGCCGCGCTCCAGCGTCTCATAGACGGTGGACAGGCCCTCCCGCGCCAGACGGGGTTTCAGGATACGCCACAGCCGCAGCGTCACATCCGCATCCTCGGCGGCATATTCCGAGGCCGGTTTCAGCGCGACGTGCTTGAAGGATTTCTGGCTCTTGCCCGTACCCGCCACGCTCTTGAATGCGATCGGCTCGTGGCCCAGGTGCAGGCGCGCCAGCTCGTCCATTCCGTGCCCGTGCAGTCCGCCCTCTAGCACATAGGAGATCAGCATGGTGTCGTCATAAGGCGCGACGCGGATGCCTCGACGCGCCATGACGGCGATGTCGTATTTGGCGTTCTGAAGCACCTTCAAGACCGACGGGTCTTCCAGCAACGTCTTCAGCTTGGCCAGGGTCGTGGGCTTGTCCAGCTGATGGATCGGCTCGGGCACCTCTCCCGCTTCGCCAAAGAGACCGCCCTCGCCGGCCTGCGGCTCGTGCTCATGCGTCAGGGGGATGTAGCAGGCCTCGTTCGGCCCCACCGCCAACGACACGCCGCACAGTCCCGCATGGGTCGCCGACAGCGTATCGGTCTCGGTGTCGAAGCCGACGACGCCGACCTCGGTCGCGCGCGCGATCCAGCGATCCAGGGCCTCTTCGGTCTGGACGCATTCATAGGCCGCGTGATCGAAGGTCTGGACCTCGACCGGGCCTTCGACGACCTGGCCGTAGCGAGGGGTCGCGACCGGCGCGTTCAGGTTCGGCGCACGCTTGGGCGCAAAGGCGGAGACGTCGCTGGGTCCCGCCTTGCCGTCGCCGACGCGGCGCTGCAGCGAGCGGAACTCCATCGTCTCCAGAAAGGCCGACAGGATCGCGGGATCGGGATCGCGCACGGCGAAATCGTCAATCGCCTCGGGCGCCGGCGCATCGCAGGTCAGGCGCACCAGCTCGCGCGACAGCCGGATCTGGTCGGCGAAGTCGATGAGAGTCTGGCGGCGCTTGGGCTGTTTGATCTCACCGGCGCTGGCCAACAGGGTGTCCAGATTGCCGTATTCGTCCAGCAGCTGCGCCGCCGTCTTCGGTCCGATGCCTGGCGCGCCGGGGACATTGTCCACGCTGTCGCCGATCAGGGCCTGCAGATCGACCATCTTCTCGGGGCCGACGCCGAACTTTTCGAAGACCTCAGGCTCGGCCAGACGCCGGTCCTTCATTGGATCCCACATCACGACGCCGCCGCCGATCAGTTGCATCAAATCCTTGTCGGACGAGACGATCACCGCCTCCCCGCCCGCATCGCGCGCCTTGCAGGCGTAGGTCGCGATCAGGTCGTCGGCCTCGTACCCGGGCAGTTCGACGCAATGGACGCCGAACGCCGCCGTCGCTTCGCGCACCAGCGGAAACTGCGGGACCAGATCCTCGGGCGGCGGTGGACGATGGGCCTTGTACTGATCGTACAGGGTGTTGCGGAACGTCTTTTCCGAATGGTCGAAGATGGCCACCAGATGGGTGGGGCCATCGGCGCCCTTCATGTCCTTCAGCAGCTTCCACAACATGTTGCAGTAGCCCTGGACCGCGCCGACCGGCAGGCCGTCGGACTTTCTCGTTAATGGCGGCAGGGCGTGATAGGCGCGAAAGATATAGGCCGAGGCGTCGATCATCCACAGACGCAGCGCAGGGCCGTCCTGCGTCATCTGGCGTTCAGTTTCTGGATTTTTGGGCGCAGTCGTCTCGGTCATGGCGGGAACATAGGGCTCCAACGCCCCCGCGTCAGCGTCAGAATTCGGTCCAGCTCGATCCCGGATCGCGTTGACCCGGCTGGGCCTGCTGCTGGCCCCAGGACACGACCATGAAGGCCTTGTGGCTGCGGATGCGATAGGTGCCGATCATCGGCACCACAGCGCCCAAGGGCGCTCCGGTCTTGGCTTCGTAGAGGAAGCCGGAAAACTCGGCGACCCCGACCCGGTCGCGGTGGCTGTAGACCGACAGTTCCGGCAGGGAGACGACGTTAAAGGTCTCGTTGATCGGGATCCGCATCTCGGGAATGCCGAAGACGCGCCGCATCTGCTCCAGCGAAAGCGCGCCGGCGCGGATTTCGAACACGGCGTTCGCCTCGTCCTTGTTGCGGGCCAGGCTGAAACCGGCGTCCGAGATCGCGCCGCGGATCGCGCTGACGGCGTAGCGTGTGCCCTCGCCCTGGAAATAGGCGTCGTCGATGAAGACCGAAGCGCCCGTCGGCAATGGCAAGACCAGCCCCTCGACCGCCCGGTCCGAGGCGCGCGCCAAGAGCAGTTGCTCCGTCGCTGTGCGGCCGGTGTTGCTTTCGGTGGTCGAGGCGCAGGCCGACAGCACGACCGCCGCAACCGTCAGCAGAGCCGCCGTCCGCGCCGTCATCACCAGGCGCCGACGTTCGGCATGGAGGCCCAAGGCTCGGCCGGCGCCAGCGGCGCGCCTTCCTGAAGCAATTCGATGGAGATGCCGTCGGGAGAGCGGACGAAGGCCATGTTGCCGTCGCGCGGCGGACGGTTGATCGTCACCCCGCCGTCCATCAGCGTCTGGCAGGCGGCGTAGATGTCATCGACCTTATAGGCCAGGTGACCGAAGTTGCGGCCGCCCTGATACTCTTCCGGATCCCAGTTGAAGGTCAGCTCGACCTCGGGGCAACGCTCCGCCGCCGACTGTTCCAGATTCTTGGGCGCTGCGAGAAAGACCAAGGTGAACCGACCCGCCTCGTTCTCGGTGCGGCGCACCTCCTGCAGACCCAGAAGGTCGCAATAGAAGTGCAGCGAGGCGTCGATGTCCTTTACCCGGACCATGGTGTGCAGATAGCGCAAGGCTCGTCTCCGTCCGAACAGCGTGTCAGCCGTCTATAGACCCAACCTCCGCAACACCGCGACTGAACTGAGGTTACGGTCTCAGTGGGCCTCGGGCGCGCGGGCCGCAGGGCTCAGATATTCGTTTTCGTCGTGCGCCTGGGCCGACAGGACGAAACGCCGGTCGCAATAGCCGCACTCGATGAAGTCGTCCTCGCCCATGTCCATATAGACCAGCGGATGGCCCAGGGCCCCGCCGCCGCCGTCGCAGGCCACGCGTTTGGTCGAGACGACGATCTCTTCGGGCGGCGGGATGATGGCGTCGGAATGGCGGGGAGGCATGGTCCGGTCCGGGTCTGAAAGGCTTGCGGGCTTCCTAGGCGGACCGGACCCGAAGGTCAAACCTCGCTGGGCGCCGCCGGGCGACGGCCCAGAAGACGGTTCAGCATCGCCTTGCGTTTCTTGAACAAGGTCAGGCCCAGACAGGCCGCGCCGACCCACAGACCGATCTCGCCGATCAGCAGCAGAACGGCGCCGGCGATGGCGGCATGCGTCATCTCGATCTGATCGGTCTTGCCCGCCAGCAGCGACAGTCCTCCACCAATGTAGCCAATGGCGCAGACCGCCATGGCGACGAAGCCGATCAGGCGGGTACGGGTCAGAGGCGTCTTGGCTTTTTGAACGGGGGTCACGGCGATCTCCATCAAGGTTGGTTGTCTTTATGACAAGCAGACTAGACACATCAGTTGCTTAAGTCAAGCACCGTTGACACATAGACAGGCCTGCTTGTCTGATGCTGTCGGCGAGGCAGGTTGGCGATTGCGATCGCTCGCCCTACCTATGCCGCTCGCCGTCCCGCCCGAGTGAATAGCCGACCATGTCACAGACCCCCGCCCTGCCCGACAACGCCATCGAGGTGCGGGGACTGAAGAAGACTTATGCCAGGTCCAAAAAGGCTGCCCCCAAGACGGCCTTGCGCGGCGTCGATTTGGTCATTCCGCGCGGCTCCGTCTTTGGCCTGCTGGGCCCGAACGGCGCCGGCAAATCGACCCTGATCAACATCCTGGCTGGGGTGGTGAAGAAGTCCGAAGGCTCTGTGACCATTTGGGGCCGCGACATCGACAAGGAGCCGCGCGACGCCGCCGCCGCCCTGGGCGTCGTGCCGCAGGAGATCGTCGCCGACGTCTTCTTCACACCGCGCGAATCACTGGAGGTGCAGGCGGGCTTTTACGGCGTGCCCAAGGACGAGCGCCGGTCCGACGAACTGCTGGCCGCCTTGGGCCTGTCGGACAAGGCCAACGCCTATGTCCGCGCCCTGTCCGGCGGGATGAAGCGCCGCCTGATGGTGGCCAAGGCCCTGGTCCACAATCCACCCATTCTGATCCTGGACGAGCCGACAGCCGGCGTGGACGTCGAACTGCGTCGCCAGCTGTGGGCCTACGTCCGCCGCATCAACGAAGAGGGGGTGACCATCGTCCTGACCACCCACTATCTCGAAGAGGCGCAGGAGCTTTGCGACACCATCGCCATCGTGAACCGGGGCGAGGTGGTGGCCTGCGAGCCGACGCCGCAGCTTCTGCGCCGTCTGGACAGCCGCAATGTCGTCGTGACCCCGGAAACGCCCCAGGCGACGCCGCCGGTGCTGGCCGGCTTCGAGGTGACATCTCGTCCGGGCGGCGCCTTCGCGGTCGCCTATAAGAAGGGGCAGTCATCGGTCGAACAGGTCATCAACGCTGTGCGCGCCGCCGGCGTCACCATCGCCGACATCACCACCGAAGATCCGGACCTGGAGGATGTCTTCCTGGCCCTGACCTACGGTGATGCGTCGCGGGTCGATCCGACCAGGGACTAATCGACCTCGGCCAGGAATTCGAAGATCGCCGCCTTGGCCTCGGCCTCATCCAACATGGGCGCGTGGCCGATGCCGGGAACCTCGACATAGGCCATGGTTGGAGCCGCCCTCTTCATCCGCGCGGCGATGTCGGCGCTCAGCAGATCCGACTGAGCGCCCCGCACCAGCAGCGTCGGCTTCTTCTTCGCCAGCCGCCGGAACATCGGCCACAGGTTCGGGACCAGCGCCTTAGCCCCCGCCGCTCGGATCGGCACGGCGATGTCGGGATCGTAGTCCAGCGCGATCTCACCGTCCGGCTGCTGGCGGAAAATGCGCCGGGCGAAGGCGTCCCAGTCCGCATCCGTATAGTGCGGGAACGCCACCGCATTGATCCGCTTTGCATAGGCCGCCGCATCGGCCCAAGAGCCGATCTCGACGGGCTGACCGCTGTAGGCGGCGATGCGCGCCAGACCTTCCGGCGCCACCTCCGGCCCGATGTCGTTCAAGATGGCCGCGACCACCGCCTTGGGCCGCATCGCCGTCAGCGCCATGGTGATCAACCCGCCCATGGAGGTGCCGACGAAGACCGCTCTATCGATCCCGGCCTGCTCCATCAGGGCCAGAACGTCGCGCGCATAGACGTCGGGCATATAGGTCATGGGGTCGGGCGCACGGTCCGACAGGCCACGTCCACGCACGTCCACCGCCAGCACCCGCCGCCCGCTCTGGGCTAGCAGCGGCGCGATGGCTTCGAAATCGGCGCTGTTGCGGGTCAGGCCGTGGATGGCGATCACCGGGGGACGCGCGACGCCGGAACCGGGCGCATAATCCCGCGCAAAGAGCGTGAGCCCATCCGGCGAGGTCCAGCGGCGTTCAACGAATGGATAGGGCGCGCTCATTGGCGATGTCCTCCGATTTTGGCTCAGAGTAATTCACCAAGCGAGGAAATGCGACGCCCGGTCCTAGAGACCGACCACATCGCGCACGAAAACGGCCAGATCGCCGCCTTCGAAGAGGTAGCCCGCCACCCCGGCCCGCTCACCGGCCTGCAGATCGCGCGTCTGATCGCCGATGATGAAGGACTGCGTCGGATCCAGATCGTGCTGGGCGATAGCGCGCAGCAACATGCCCGGATTGGGCTTGCGATCAGGGTGGTCGGGATGGCGATAGCGCGCCTCGATCGCCTCGGGATGGAAGGGCGCGGAATAGATGGCGTCGATGATCGCCCCCTCTTCGGCCAGTCGCGCGACCAGCAGAGCGTTGAAAGCGTTCATCGTCTCTTCGCTGAACAGGCCCCGCGCCACGCCCGACTGGTTCGTCACGATCACGGTGCGATAGCCGGCCTGGTTCATCCGCCGCACCGCCGCCGCCGCGCCGGGGATTAGCTTCAGATCCTCGGGCCGATGCGGATAACCGCTGTCCTCGATCAGCACCCCGTCCCGATCCAGAAAGGCGGCGGGCCGGCCGGTCATGCGTCGCTCCGATGCAGTTCCGAAAAGGCGGTCATCAGGTGATAGAGGCTGGACGCAGGCGCCGCCGCATCGTGAGAGCGGCCTTGGGCGTCGTAGCTGTCCACCCATAGACCCGGCACAGTGGTGGCCAGATGGGTGTCGAACACGGCGACGATCAAAGCTGAAACGCCCGCGTCGCCAAAACTCAATCCTGTGCGAATGGCCTCGGTCTGAGCCCACAGGCGCCGTCCGCCATCCAGCGTCTCTCCCGCCGGGCCGATCTCGCGGATGGCGAATCCGTCGCGATAACCCTGCGCTGCCGCCCGACGATGCAGCGCCGTGGCCAGATCAGAACCGTCCCCGCCTTGTTTCAACAGCCAGGCCCATTCTTCGAGGTGGCCCGGCTCGATCACATGACCCATTGCTGGATCGGCGGACCAATCCTCGGTGAAATATTCGCGGATCGTGCCGTCGACCAGGAAGCGATGTTTGCACAGGTCCAGCGACACCCGCGCCGCCACCTCGAACGCCGGATCAGGCGCAATCGCCTGCCAGGCCAGCATCGCCTCCAGCATATGCATGTGAGGATTTTGACGCCGCGGCAGGCGTGGCGGCAGGGCCTCCTCCCATCCCCCATGCGGAGACGCCATCAACCGATCGATCGCAGCCAGCGTCTCCAGCGCTAGAGGCCGCGCTCGCGCATCACTCAGGACGCGCTGCGCCGCCGCGAGCGCGAACAGGACGAAGGCCAGGTCGTAAAGATCAGGCGTCTCATCGACCACCACGCCGTCGTCATCGGTTGCCGAGACCCAAAGGCCGTCGTCTCGTCGGCGACTGGATATCAGTTGATCCAGCCCGGCCTGGGCCACCGCTCGGCCCTGCGCCCATCCCAAGGCGGCCGCTTCGCAGAACACATAGATCTGGCGCGCCTGAACCCGCGTGCGACGACGAAGACCGGTGACCGGCCGGCCGTGGAAATCCAGCTGCTCGAAGAAGCGCCCCTGCGCATCCACGCCCCGCTCGGCCCACAGCGGCAGGGCTTGGTCGAACAGCCAGTTCGAGACCCTGGTCCGGGCGGCGGAAAGCGTCGTCATGGCGCTGGCTTACGGCGCAAGCCGACGGGCGCCAAGACCTGTGTGCGGTAGCAAAGGGCAACGCGATGTGACGCCGCGCGATTTGGCCCGCGCGCCCGATCTTGCTAGGACGATCCGACATTCGCGGCCCGCCTGTCCGGCCGCCGCCACCGATCCCCCGTGGAGAGCGTCCCCCATGATCCCCTTCATCGACCTTCAGGCCCAGCGCCAGCGCCTTGGCGGCAAGATCGAGGCCGCCGTTCAGGAGGCCGTCGTCGGCGGCGCCTGGGTCATGGGTCCGCAGGTCCGCCAGTTCGAGGCCGACCTCGCCGCCTTCGGTCAGGCCAAGCACGCCTTGGGCTGCGGCAACGGCACCGACGCTCTGATCCTGCCGTTGATCGCCTGGGGCGTCCGCACCGGCGACGCCGTCTTCTGCCCCAGCTTCACCTTCACGGCCACGGCCGAGGTCGTGCCGTGGCTGGGCGCGTCGCCCGTGTTCGTGGACGTCGACGCCCACACCTACAATATGGACCCGGCCAAGCTTGAGGCGGCCATCGAAGCGGTCAAGGCCGAAGGTCGCCTGACGCCCAAGGTGGTCATCGCCGTCGATCTGTTCGGTCAGCCCGCCGACTATCCCGCAATCCGCGCCATCTGCGACCGTCATGGGCTGAAGCTGATCTCGGACTCGGCGCAAGGTTTCGGCTGCAGCCTGAACGGCGATCATCCGCTGAAGTGGGCCGATGTCACCACGACCAGCTTCTTCCCGGCCAAGCCCTTGGGCTGCTACGGCGACGGCGGGGCGGTGCTGACCGACGACGACGATCTGGCTCAGGAAATGGATTCCCTTCGCGTGCACGGCAAGGTCGTCGCCAAGGACCTGGAGGCCGGCGCCGCCGCCTTCGCCCACGACCCCAAATATCTGGCCATGCGCATCGGCATGAACAGCCGGCTGGACACCATCCAGGCCGCCATCCTGATCGAGAAGCTGAAGGTCTTCGGTCAGGAGATCGAGTGGCGCAACCGGATCGCCGCCCGCTACAACGAACGCCTCGCACCCCATGTCTCGGCCGTGCCCCACGTCATCGACGGCGGCGTCTCCATCTGGGCGCAGTACACGATCGAGCATGAGGACCGCGACGGGCTGGCCGCGCACCTGAAGGATCAGGGCGTGCCCACCGCCGTCTATTATCCGGTGCCCATGCACATGCAGCCGGCCTATCAGCGCTTCCCTCAGGGTGCGGGCGGCCTGCCCGTCACCGAACGGCTGAGGGACCGGGTCCTCAGCCTGCCGATGCACGCCGATCTGGACGAGGCGACCCAGGACAAGGTCGTCGCCGCCGTCGCCAGCTACAAGGGCTAAGCCTATGCCGAACACCCCCGCCCTCAAGATCGGCGTCGCCGGCGTCGGCGTCATGGGCCGCAACCATGCGCGCGTCGCCTCCGAGATGCGCGAGTTCGACCTGACCACCGTCTTCGATCCCGATGCGGTGACGGCCGAGGGCGTCGCCGCCGCCTATGGCGCATCACCTGTCACGACGGCCCAGGCCTTCGTCGACGCCGGTCTGGACGCCGCCATCGTCGCCACGCCCAACCGATTCCACGCCGAAATCGGCGTCGCCCTGCTGGAAAAGGGCGTCCACGTCCTGGTCGAAAAGCCGATCGCCGCCAGCGTCGCCGATGCCCAGCGCATGATTGATGCGGCCAAGGCCAATGACCGCGTTCTGATGGTCGGTCAGGTCGAGCGCTTCAATCCCGCAGTCGAAACCGTCAAGCGCGCCGTTACCGACGACGACATCATCTCGATCCAGATCACCCGGGTCGGTCCCTTCCCGCCCCGCATGGGCGAGGTCGGCGTGGTCATCGACCTCGCCGTGCATGACATCGACATCATCCGCCACCTGACGGGCTCGGAGATCGTCGAGGTCCAGCCGCAACTGGCCCGTACCCGCGCCGATCGCGAGGACACGGCCCTGCTTCAGTTCCGCCTGGACAGCGGGGTCATCGCCCACATCACCACCAACTGGGTCACGCCCTACAAGACCCGCACGCTGCAGGTGGCGACCAAGACCAAGTTCATCGTCGCCGATCTGATCACGCGCCAGGTCACAGAATATTTCGGCCAGCAGCCGGACGGCTCCTATTCGACCCGGATGCTGAACAGCTGGCCGGCCGAACCGCTTAGAAAGGAGCTGGAGGCCTTCGCCCGCGCCATCACGACCGGCGAAACGCCGGCGGTCACCGGCGAAGACGGCCTGCGCAATCTCGAGGTCGCGCTGCGCTGCCTCGGCGAACACTGATCGGATCAGGCCCCGTTCTCGCCGCAAAACCTGAGGAAGAGAAACGTATGCGCCGTATCACCGCCACCGCTCTCGCCCTGATCATCGTCGGTTCGGCAGCGGCGCCCGCTCATGCGGACACCCGCTACCTGGCCTATAATGCGTCGGACCGGATCACCCAGGCGCTGACCAAGGGCGTCACCTTGCAGGTGCGGCGCGGTCTGTTCGGCGCGGTGCAGGTGGAACGTCTGTTTTCGACCACCGCGCGCGGCACGGCAGGCTTCACGCGCGGCGGACCGGACGACGCGCGACGCGTCCTGCCCCAGGGCGCTGAGGAAAACGACATCTACGCCATCGATCAGGACGGCGACGGCCGCGGCCTGTCGCGCGCCCTGTGTCCCGGCGCCGACGGGGTCTGGCTGATTATGGGTCGTGTCCGTGCGCCCCGTTCCCTGACCATGCAGGCCGTAGGTCGGTGGTCGGACGGCGCCTATCGACACTGCGTGACGCTCAGCTACGACTGGCGCGGCGAATGGACGACGGCGCCGCAGGCGCATACGCCGCGAGACTGATCCGCGTCCTGACTGTTTCATAATCAGCACGCGCAAGCGGACAATTGTGACGATTTGACTTTTATGATCGTCAGTGACACTTTGAGCACACGAGCGGCGGCGGCCGTTCTACCGCCCTGGAATATCCCCCTCCCCGGCGGCGAGAGAGACGAACCTCCCAGAGCCCGGCCCGTCGCGGCCGGGCTTTTTTTACGCGGCGCGCCTGCTAGACGGGGGCATGACCCTTCGCCTCGCCACCTGGAACATCAACTCTGTCCGCTTGCGCATCGATCAGGTGGCCCGCTTCGTCGCCGAACGCGAGCCTGATGTCCTGATGCTGCAGGAGATCAAATGCACCACCGACCAGTTCCCGCGCGGCGCCTTCGAGGACATGGGCATGCCCCACCTTCGCGTGGCGGGCCAGAAGGGATGGCACGGCGTCGCCATCGCCAGCCGCCTGCCGCTTGAGGACAGCGACACCTTCCAGGTGTGCAAACTGGGTCATGCGCGCTGCGTCTCGGCCCGCGTGTCCGGCATCGACGTGCAGAACTTCTACATTCCGGCCGGCGGCGACATCCCCGACCGGGTGCTGAACCCCAAGTTCGATCACAAGATGGACTTCTACGAACAGCTGACCGAGATCGTGGCCAAGCAGGACAAGTCTCGCCCTCTGGTCATGGCCGGCGACTTCAACATCGCGCCCGGCGAAGGCGATGTGTGGAACCACCGCTACATGTCCAAGATCGTCAGCCACACGCCGATCGAGGTCGAGACCCTGAACCGGCTTCAGGAGACGGGCGGTTTCGCCGATGTGCTGCGCGACCGTTTCCCCGAGCCCCAGAAACTGGCCAGCTGGTGGAGCTACCGCGCCGCCGACTTCCGCAAATCGAATCGCGGCCTGCGCCTGGACCACATCTGGACCTCCCCTGGCCTGACCCCCGCCGTGGTCAAGGATACCGCCCGCATCCACGACGATGTGCGCGAATGGGATCGTCCCAGCGACCATGCGCCGGTCACGGTTGATCTGGACGTCTGATCCTCAATAGACGGCGACCGGCTTGACCGACGCCGGCGCCTTTCGCCCCCGGCCGACCTTTCTGGCGGCGCGCCCGAGCCGGACCACCGCCTCGTCCAGCTGATCTTCCGGCAAGGTATAGGGCAGGCGCAGCCGGCGTTCGAAGGCGCCGTCGACGCCGAATCGCGGACCGGCGGCAAGTCGCAGGCCTTCGGCCTCGGCTGCGATCGTCAAAGCGGAACTGATCGGCCCCGGCAGCCGCGCCCACAGGGACAGTCCCCCAGCCGGGCGCGGACAGACCCACTCAGGCAGTTTTTCGGCGAGCCGCGCCCGCAGATGATCCCGCCGGGCGCGCAAGAGGGGCCGGCGCGCCGCCAAGGCCTTGCCGCCGTCGTTCAAAAGTTCGACCGCCGCCAGCTGCTCCAGGATCGGAACACCCAGATCGAAGCTGGCGCGACTTTGGGCCAGGCGCTGGATCACCGCCCGGTCCGCGCGGATCCAGCCGATTCGCAGGCCGCCCCAGACGCTCTTGGACATGGAGTCAAGCCGGACCATGCGCGGCGCATCGACGGCAGAGGCGCTGAGGGCCGGCGGCCCGCTCAACGTCAGTTCGACCAGGGTCTCGTCCAGCACCAGCAGGGTCTCCGACCCCTTGAGCCCCGCCAGCAAGCGCGTCCGGTCCGCCGCCCGCATCATCCGGCCTGTCGGATTGTTGTGGTCCAGCACCAGATAGGCCATAGCCGCGTTGCTGCTTCGGCAGGCCGCAACCAGACCCTCGACATCCCATCCCTCCTCGCCCTCGCCGTCCGGCAAGGCGACGGGCACGGCGCGACCGCCCGCCGCCAGGATGGCGTCGATCGCCTGCGGATAGGTGGGATGGTCGAACACCACCGGGGCGCCGGGGCGCGTCGTCAGGCGCAGAAGATGGACCAGGCCGTTATGCGCGCCGTGCGTGATCAAAATCTGACCCGAAGAGGTCGCCAGGCCGCGCCGCCGATAGCCAGCCGCCACCGCTTCGCGCAGTTCCTCTAGCCCCGCCGTCTCATACCCGTGTCTTGGCAGGTTCGCCGGCAATCGCTCCAGCGCCCGCACATAGGCTGCATGCACATTGGGATCGGCCGGCAGGACGGCGGCGGTCATGTCGATCAGGCCGGACCTGTCCGTTTGCGTCGCCTCATGACGCGGTGCCGGTCCGTTCGGCAGGCTGGTGCGTGCGGCGGCGCCCTGCCCGCCGGTCAGAAACCCGTCATCCCGCAAGCGGCCGTAGGCGGCCGAGACGGTCGTTCGGCTCAAGCCCAGCGCCTGGGCCATTTCCCGTTCGCCGGGCAAACGCGCCGCCAAGGGCAGTCGGCCATCCAGAATCAGCAGTCGTATCGCCCCTGCGAGCTGCCGATAGGCCGCGCCTGCGCCCGACGACCGCCAGGCGCAGAGATGGCGCGTCAGGGAAACAAGACCGATCGATCGCGACGACATCAGGCCAGAATGGCATAACTGGCTCTATTTTCGATAGCCAGTTTGGCGCATCAGATCGATTTATGACCCGTCGCCTGATCCAGCTCTTCGCCGGCCTTTTTCTCTACGGCCTGTCCATCGCCCTGATCGTCCGCGCCGATCTCGGGTTGGATCCGTGGGATGTACTGAACCAAGGGGTGTTCGAGCGGTTTGCGAAACCCGCCGGTATGAGCTTCGGTCTGGTGGTCAATCTGATCGGTATGGCCGTGCTTCTGCTATGGATTCCCCTGCGCCAGAAGCCAGGGATCGGGACCGTCGCCAATGTTTTGGTCATCGGCACGGTCGCCAACTTCGGCCTGGACTCGATCCCGTCCGACCTGGGCCTACCGCTCCGGGCCGGCCTGCTCATCGCCGGCATTGTCCTGAATGGCGTGGCCAGCGGCGCCTATATCGGCGCAGGCCTCGGTCCCGGCCCCCGCGACGGCCTAATGACCGGCATCGTCGCGCGCACAGGCTGGCCGGTGAAATGGGTGCGGACGGCCATCGAACTAGCCGTTATCGCCGTCGGCTGGCTGTTGGGCGGCTCGGTCGGGGTGGGCACGTTGCTTTACGCCCTGACTATCGGCCCGCTGGTCCACGTCTTCCTGCCGCTGTTCACGGTCCGCCCGAAGACGGCCGACTGAGCCCTTAAGGCTGCAGGCGGTATCCGCCCGCATCGGTCAGCAGAAGGCGGGCATGGCCCGGCTCCGGCTCGATCTTCTGCCGCAGACGATAGATGTGGGTTTCCAGCGTATGGGTCGTGACCCCGGCGTTGTAGCCCCAGACCTCGGTCAGCAACTCTTCGCGCGACACCGGCTTGGCCCCGGCGCGATAGAGATATTTGAGGATGTTGGTTTCCTTTTCGGTCAACCGCACCTTCTTGCCCTTGGCGTCCATCAGCACCTTGGCGGCGGGCCGGAACTCATAGGGGCCAATGGTGAAGACGGCGTCCTCGGACTGTTCATGGCTGCGCAGATGGGCGCGAATGCGCGCCAGCAGCACGGCGAACCGGAAGGGCTTGGTGACATAGTCGTTGGCTCCGGCGTCCAGGCCCAGGATGGCGTCGGCGTCCGCCGATTGCGCCGTCAGCATGATCACCGGTGTCGAAACCCCGTCCTTGCGTAACAGGCGACAGGCCTCGCGGCCGTCCATGTCGGGCAGATCGACGTCCAACAGGATCAGGTCGGCGCGAATCTCGCGCCCCATTCGCACGCCATCGGTCGCGGTCGCGGCCTGCTGGGTCTTGAACTCCTCATGCAGGTTCAACTGCTCGGCCAAGGCCTCGCGCAGGTCGTCGTCGTCGTCGATGATCAGAATGGTCTTGGGCGTAGGCATGGGACAGACAATGGCGAGGCTTGGCCCCCGCGCCAAGGCTTGGGGGTGCGAATATTCACATCGGGTTACGAGCTAGAGGGCGTTTCGGGTCGATTTCGTTCCCCGAACAAGGCCGTTCCGACCCTGACGTGCGTCGCGCCGCATCGGATGGCAGTTTCATAATCGCCGCTCATGCCCATCGACAGGACCGGCAAACCGTTTCGTTCGGCCATGTCCCGCAACATCTGAAAATGCGGCCCTGCGTCCTGATCCGCCGGGGGAATGCACATCAGACCCTCGACCGTCAGCCCGTAGGTGTCGCGGGCCGCCGCAATCAAAGCGTCGGCGGCATCGGGGAGGACCCCGGCCTTCTGGGGCTCGGCGCCCGTGTTCACTTGGACCAGGACGCGCGGCGATCGGCCGCGCTTTTCGCCCGCCTGCGCCAGGGCGCGCGCCAGCTTTTCGCGGTCCAGGGTTTCGATCACGTCGAACAGAGCGACCGCATCCTCGGCCTTATTGGTCTGCAAGGGGCCGATCAGCCGCAACTCCAGGCCCGGCAAGGCTCCGCGACGGTCCGCCCACCGTCCCTGCGCCTCCTGCACCCGGTTTTCACCGAAGATCCGCTGACCTGTCGCAAGGATGGCGTCGATGGCCTCTGGGGCTTGCGTCTTGGAGACGGCGGTCAGGGTCACGCCCGCTGGATCCCGACCGGCCGCATGGCAAGCGGCGTCGATGCGCGCCCGCACCTCGGCGATCCTTTCGGCGATGGACGGGGCGGAAAAAGCGGAGGAAGAAGAGGTCATGATCCTGCCGGCCGGTTACAGCGACGATGCGCGCGCGATCTGGAACGCCGCGACCGCTCTAAACCGCGCCGCCGCCGCTGTCAGCCCGGCCGCCGCGGCCTTGCCGCCGATGCTGTTCTTCACCGACCCGGATCGCACGCCCCGACCGTGGGATACGGCGGCGCGCCTGCCCGCCGGCTCGGCGGTGATCTATCGCGCCTTTGGCGCCTCCGACGCCGTAGAAACGGGGCATCGGCTTCGGGAAGAGACGGCCGATCGGGGCGTGAAACTGTTGGTCGGGCTGGACCCTGATCTGGCCGAGGCGATCGACGCCGACGGGCTACACCTGCCCGAACGTGCGGTTGAGCAGGCCGCGCGCATTCGCTCGGACCGACCCGACTGGATTTTGACAGCGGCTTGGCACGGCCTATCCCCGCCGCCCGAAGACCTGAACGCCCTGATCCTGTCGCCGGTGTTTCCGGCGGGCGGTGCGTCCGCCGGCAAACCCGCATTGGGCGTCACTGCATTCGAACAGCATGTGAAAGCCGCCCGCCTTCCGGTCTATGCGCTGGGCGGCGTCACGCCAGAGAACGCCGCAACGCTCGCACACACAGGCGCCTGCGGCCTGGCGGCGGTAAGTGCGATCCAGTCAGCGTTTCGCTGACCGATCGAAATCAGAACTTGAAGATGGTTTCCAGACGGACGCGGGGCTGGGCCCGGCCGTTGGTTTCGGGCGCACGGGCCGGATCGGCTTCCGGCGTGCTGACGGCGGCGGCGGCGCCGACACGCAGACGGTCGTTCAGGCGGTAATAGGCCCCGGCCTCGACATCACCCCAGTCGGTCTCGCGACCCACGGGCTGGTTCAGGTTGAAATCCAGACCCCAGCGGCCACGGTCGTTCAGGCGCAGGCCGCGACGCTGCGGCGCCGGCGCATTGCGCTGCGCCGCCTGGGCTTCCGAAAGGGAAACGGTGGATGTGCTTTGGGCAAGCGCCGACGTCGACGCGGCCATCGCCGTCGTCGCCATCATCACAGCCAGGAAACCACCGAACCGCATACCAAATCCTTCAAACCCCGCCATGAGGCGGCGTTTCAACCCTGAACCGACCTTATATGGTCGTGAGCCCCGCGATTAGACACCGGGTGTCTGCGCGGTCAACGCAATGAGCCGGCGATAACAAGGTTCCCGCGCATTGTTGTCGGCGTATGTGTCTCAAGCGTCACGGGATTCGGGCGGATTCCGGCGAAATCTCACATGCCCTTCACAAAACACAGCGACGCGCGATGCGGCGGGAACCGACTTCGCCTTGTCATCGCCCCTTTTCGCCGTGTTATAGAGCCTGGCAGTCGGCATTCCCCATGCCGTGCGCGCGTGCGGGCGAGGGCTCTCACGTCCCTGAGTTTACGGAGACTTCTCTTGATGAGCCTCAACAAGGCCCTGGTTCGGAACGTCGCGGTCGTGCTGGTCTCGGGCGTGGCCCTGGGCGCGTCCCTGTCGGCCTGCTCGAGCATTCCCTTCGTCGGCGGCAAGAAGTCTGCGCCCAAGACGAACGTGCAACAGGGCATCGGCGTCAACGCCTTCCTGTGGCGCGCCTCGCTGGACACCCTCAGCTTCATGCCGCTGCTGACCGCCGATCCGTGGGGCGGCGTCATCAACTATGACTGGTACATCAACCCCCAGACGCCGAACGAGCGCTTCAAGGCGACCGTCTTCATCCTGGACACCCGTCTGCGCGCCGACGCGCTGAACGTCACGGTGACCAAGGAAGTGAAGGGCGCCGATGGTCAGTGGACCGCCGCCCCGGTCGCCGCCCAGACCGAGGCCGATCTGGAAAACGCCATCCTGACAAAGGCGCGCCAGCTGAACCTGTCGAACGCCGGTTAAAGCCGGCGCTCGCTTTTATTTCTAGGCGCTACCGCCCTTCGGGCTGCTTGAGCGCGACGCGTCCAAGAGTTTTTAGGACGCATTACTTCTTGGGCGCTGTCGTCCTTCGGGCTAGTTGAGCCGGGAGGGCGTCAGCGCCCTTTCGACTTTCAGGACGACCGTGGCCCGTTACGAACCCAAGACCGCCGAACCCCGCCAGCAGGCCCGATGGGCCGAGGCTTCCGCCTTCGTCACGAAGGACACCGGCCGGCCGAAATACTATGTGCTGGAGATGTTCCCCTATCCGTCGGGCAACATTCACATGGGTCACGCCCGCAACTATGTGATGGGCGACGTGGTGGCGCGGTCCAAGCGCGCGCAAGGGTACGACGTTCTGCACCCGATGGGCTGGGACGCCTTCGGCATGCCGGCCGAGAACGCGGCCATGGAGCGCGGCATCCACCCGAAAGGCTGGACCTATTCCAACATCGCCAACATGCGCGAACAGCTGAAGCTGCTGGGTCTGTCGCTGGATTGGTCGCGTGAGTTCGCCACCTGCGACCCGGAATACTACGGCAAGCAGCAGGCCTGGTTCTTGGAGCTGTATCGGCGCGGTCTGGTCTATCGCAAGGATGCGGTGGTCAACTGGGATCCGGTCGACAACACGGTCCTGGCCAACGAACAGGTGATCGATGGACGCGGCTGGCGTTCAGGCGCCCTGGTCGAGAAGCGCAAGCTGAACCAGTGGTTCCTTCGCATCACCGACTATGCCGACGACCTGATCGACGGCCTGAAGACCCTGGACCGATGGCCCGAAAAGGTCCGGCTGATGCAGGAGAACTGGATCGGCAAGTCCAAGGGCGCGACCCTGTGGTGGGATATCGCCGAGGCGCCGGCCTTCCTGCCCCCCTCCCCCGAGGGCGAACCCAATCACGCCCGCGATCCGATCGAGGTCTACACCACCCGCCCTGACACCCTGTTCGGGGCCAGCTTCCTGGCCCTGGCGCCCGACCATCCCCTGACCAAGGCCATCGCCGAACACCGGCCGGACGTGGCGGACTTCATCAGGTCTTGCGCTCAGACGGGCACCAGCGAAGCCGAGATCGAAAAGGCCGAGAAGCTGGGCGTGGATCTGGGTGTTCGCGTCCGCCATCCCTTCGATCCGGACAAGACCCTGCCCGTCTGGGCCGCCAACTTCGTGCTGTCGACCTATGGCTCGGGCGCCATTTTCGGCTGCCCGGCCCACGACCAGCGCGACCTGGACTTCGCCCGCAAATACGATCTGCCGGTGACGCCTGTGGTCAAACCCGACGACGCCGAGACAGTCGAAATCGGAACCGAGGCCTATGTCGGCCCCGGCCGCATCTTCAACTCTGACTTCCTGAACGGCATGGACGTCGAGGCCGCCAAGGCCGCCGCGATCGCCAAGGTCGAGGCCGCCGGCCAGGGCCGCGCCGAGACCATCTATCGCCTGCGCGACTGGGGCGTTTCGCGCCAGCGCTACTGGGGTTGCCCGATCCCCATCATCCACTGTCCGACTTGCGGTGTCGTCGAGGTTCCCGCCGATCAGTTGCCGGTGGTCCTGCCTGACGATGTGACCTTCGACGTGCCCGGCAACCCGTTGGCGCGTCACGCCACTTGGAAGCACGTCAAATGCCCGTCGTGCGGCGCGGATGCGACGCGCGAAACGGACACGCTCGACACCTTCGTCGATTCCAGCTGGTATTTCGCCCGCTTCACCGATCCGACGGCCGAGGCGCCGATCGACAAGGCCGCCGCCGACCGCTGGCTGGCTGTCGATCAATATATCGGCGGGGTCGAACACGCGGTCCTGCACCTGCTGTACGCCCGCTTCATCACCCGCGCCCTGTCTGACGCCGGCATGCTGTCGGTGAAGGAGCCGTTCGCCGGCCTGTTCACCCAAGGCATGGTCGTCCACGAGACCTACCGCCGCGCCGACGGCGCCTGGGTCGAGCCGACCGACGTGGAGCTGAAGAACGACAACGGCGTCCGCTCGGCCCGCCAGCTGTCGACCGGCGAGACCCTGGTCATCGGCGACATCGAAAAGATGTCCAAGTCCAAGAAGAACGTCGTCGCGCCGGCCGAAATCCTGGAAAGCCACGGCGTGGACGCCGGTCGCCTATTCGTCCTGTCCGACAGCCCGCCCGAGCGGGACGTGCAGTGGACCCCTGGCGGCGTCGAAGGCGCCAGCCGCTTCGTCCAGCGCGCCTGGACCCTGTTCGACACCTATGACGCCGGTTTTGCCGGCGAAGACAAGGCCAACGCCGAGCTGCTGCGCGAAACGCACAAGGCCATAAAGGCCGTGTCGGAAGGGGTCGAAGGCTTCCGCTTCAACTCGGCCATCGCCAAGCTCTACGCCTTCGTCGCCACCATTCGCGACAATGCCCAGGCCGGCGGCGACGCCAAGCGTCAAGCCCTTTCGGCGCTGGCCCGTCTGATCGCCCCCTTCACCCCGCACCTGGCCGAAGAAGCCTGGACGCGGCTGGGTGAGGACGGGATGGTTCTGGACGCGCCGTGGCCCGTGTGGGACGCTGCGCTCGCGGCCGACGACGAGGTGGTCCTGCCCATCCAGATCAACGGCAAGCGTCGCGCGGAAATCCGCGTGCCGCGCGGCATGGAGCCGTCCGAGGTCGAAGCGCTGGTCCTGGCCGACGAAACGGTCAAGGCGCGGCTGGAGGGTCTGAGCGTGAAGAAGATCGTCGTGGTCAAGGACCGCATCGTCAATCTGGTGGCCGGCTGATGCGTATTGGGGCGACTTGCGCGATTCTCGCGGCTCTGGCGGTTTCCGCCTGCGGCTTCACGCCCATGTACGCCGAGCCGGCCGTGGGTTCATCCCTGCGCCGGATCGCCGTCACGACCCAGGACGACCGTCTGGGCTATCGCCTGCGCGAGCAGCTGGAAGACGTCCTGGCCTGGGATCGCGGCGCGACGCCGCTGTATCGCCTGACGACCGAGGTCCAGCAGAACCGCCGCTCGCTGGGTCGCCGCATCGACGACACCGCCACCCGCTATGAACTGACGGTCAAGGCGACCTGGACCCTGACCCCGGCTGCCGGGGGAACGCCTGTCAGCGGCACGGAAACGGTCACCACGACCTACGCCACCGCCGACCAGCCCTATGCCGCCATCGCCGCCCAGCAGGACGGAGAGGAGCGCGCCGCAGCCGAACTGGCTCGCCTGATCCGACTGGATCTGATGCAGGCGCTGTCGAACCCGTGATCCTGGCCAAACGCCCCGAGATCGATCGCTTCCTGAAGGCGCCCGATCCGGCGATCCGGGCGGCGGTGATCCACGGCAAGGACCGGTCCGGCGTCGCTGAGCGGGCCGAGGTGCTCTGCAAGACGGTCACGCCCGATCTGAACGACCCCTTCAACGTCACCGTCCTGACCGACAGCGACATCGATGGCGACGAAACAAAGCTGGAAGAGGCGCTGACGGCCATGTCCCTGATGGGCGGCCGTCGTCTGGTGCGCATCCGTCTGTCGACGCTTAAGCCCGGCGTGGACAAGGCTGTCGCCGCCGCGCTGAAGATTCACGCCGACGGCGGCTACAATCCCGACGCCATGATGGTGGTCGAGGCCGACCAGCTGGGCCGCGAATCCGCGCTCAGAAAGGCGGCCGAGAAGGAGAACGGCGCGGTCGGCATCGTCTGCTACGAGGACGAGACCGGCGATGTCGCCCGCATGGTCCGTGAGGCCATGGCTGCCGACAAGGTGGGCCTGACGTCCGACGCCCTGGACCGTTTCGTCGCGCGCCTGCCGCGCGAGCGGGGCTTGATGCGGCAAGAGATCGAGCGCCTGGCCCTGTTCATCGGCCCCGGCTCCAGCAAGACTCTGGATATGGATGCGCTCGAGCATCATCTCGGCGTCGAGCCGGACGCCTCCCTGTCGGATGCGGCGCTTCAGGCCTTCGGCGCGCGGCCCGGTCCGGCGCAGGCGGGGCTTAGGCGCGCCTTCGCCGAGGGCGAATCGTCGGTGCTCGCCGTTCGCTCCGCCGCGATCCATCTCGGAAAGCTACGTCGGATCAATATCTTGCAGGCCAGCGGCGCGAACGCCAAGGAGGCCGCCAAGGCCGCTGGCGTCTTCTGGAAACAGGAGGCGGAAATGCTGCGTCAGGCGCGGTCCTGGCGGCTCGAAGCCCTGGACGAGGTCTTGGACAGCATCAACACGGCCGATGTCGCCACCAAGACGACCGGAATGCCGGACCAACTGATCGCCGAACGCCTGCTGCTGGAAATCGCAGGTCGCGCCAGACGCCTGGGCCTGTAGCCCTAGCCGCGCTTTGACGCCTTGCGGAAGGCGGGCTGGGCCATGGCGACATTGCGCGCCGACACAGCCTTCTCTTCGGCCTTGGCGCCCGGTTGGGCGTTGAACCCATGACCCGCCTTGGCCTTCTTGGCGGCGAGCGCCTGTTTCAGCTTGTCGGCGGCTGTGGGTGTCGTGTCTTCAGTCATATCGACACCCTAGCACAGTCTAGCGCTCAGCCGCGCATCAAACGGCGGCACAGGTCGTCGAGCTGCTCCAGCGAGCCGTAGCCGATCGTCAGTTCGCCCTTTCCGCCCTTGTCCGACAACTGCACTTTCAGGCCCAGCGCATCGGCCAGATCCTGCTGCAGGGCGGCGACATCGGCCGCCCCTTCCCCGCCGACGGCCGCCGACGCCGACTTGGTCTTCGTCGGCTTCGGCCCCTCGACCGCACGGCGCGCCAGGGCCTCTGTCTCACGGACGCTGAGACCATCCACGAAGGCGATGTCCGCCAACTGGCCCGGATCGGGCGTATTGATGAGGGCCCGGGCGTGACCCGCGGACAGCTTGCCTTCGCGCACGTAGAACAGCACCCGCTCGGGCAGTTGCAGCAGGCGCATGGTGTTGGCCACGTGGCTGCGGCTCTTGCCGACCACGCCCGCCACCGCATCCTGCGTCCGCCCGAAGCGCTCCATCAGAACGCGGTACGCCTCAGCCTCTTCCAGAGGATTTAAGTCCGCGCGTTGGACATTCTCGACGATCGCGACCTCAAACACCTCGACGTCGTCCATCTCGTGGACCACGATCGGCACCTCGGTCAGGCGCGCCGCCTGTGACGCGCGCCAGCGGCGCTCGCCGGCGATAATCTGCCAGACGCCCTCCTCACCCGGTTGGGTCCGCACCAAAATTGGCTGCAGAACCCCCTTGTCGCGGATCGACGCGGTCAGTTCCTCCAGATCCTCTTGGCGGAAGGTCTTGCGCGGCTGGTCCGGATTGGGCTTCAGGCTTTCGATCGGCACGCGTTGCACGCCGGCGGGCGCGGGTACATCCGACGCGACAGGTGCCTCGGCGTCCTGTCCCATCAACGCCGACAGGCCGCGGCCCAAACCTCTTTGTCGTTCAGCCAAGATACTGTTCCGTTTCCAATAAAACTCAGGCGGCCAGCTTCAGGCGCTGGCGTTCGCGCTTCACCACTTCCTTGGCCAGCCGCAGATAAGCCTGGCTGCCGGCGCACTTCAGGTCATAGATCAGCGCCGGCTTGCCAAACGACGGCGCCTCGGCGACGCGGACGTTACGCGGAATCACGCTCTCATAGACCTTGTCGCCAAAGTGAGCGCGCACGTCGTTGGCCACTTGGCCCGACAGGGCGCTGCGCCGATCGAACATGGTCAGAACCAAGCCTTGGATTTCCAGCGATGGATTGAGGCTGTGCTTGACCATGTCGATGGTGCGGATCAGCTGGCTCAAACCTTCCAGGGCGAAGAACTCGCATTGCAGCGGCACCAGCACCGCGTCCGCAGCCGCCATCGCATTCAACGTCAGCAGGTTCAACGACGGCGGGCAGTCGATCAGGACGTAGTCATACGCGGTAGGGCCATCGTCGTGCGCGCGAAGAGCATCACGCAGCCGATACGACCGGCGATCAGCCTGGCTCAGTTCGATCTCAACGCCCGACATGTCGGCATCAGCGGGTACGATCCACAAACCCGGCACCGTCGTCTGCACCGATGCATCCGCGATGGAGCGCTGATCCACGACGACATCATAGATGGTGACGCGCCGTGTTTCACGTGGAACACCCAGGCCCGTTGAGGCATTGCCCTGCGGGTCCATATCCACGATCAGCACGCGCTCCCCGATGGCGGCCAATGCGGTGCCGAGGTTGATCGCTGTCGTCGTCTTGCCGACCCCGCCCTTCTGGTTAGACACGGCGAGGACGCGGGCGGGCTTTCTAGCGCGTTGAGCGGGCACGGCGGAGGCTCCGGATTGTCACGATGCGGCCGCGCACGTCGCTTTGCGACGGGGCCAGTTCAGCCTCGAAATGCCAGGATTTGCGCGCTTCGATCAACTCGGATTCGGCACGCTCCCCCTTCAGGAACAGACCTTGTGCACCCCTTTGGAAGTAGGGCTGTGCATAACCCAGCAGTTTCTCCATCGGCGCGACGGCGCGGGCGGTGACGATGTCACACGTCACAGACTGCGCCTCAGCCCGACCGACGATGACCGTCGCCGGCAGGGACAAGGCATTCACGACCTCCTGAAGAAATCGGCAGCGCTTGGCCAGGCTATCGATCAGCCAGACATGCGCACCCTCCCGCCCCTTGAGCATGATGGAAAGGACCAGTCCGGGAAAGCCAGCTCCCGCCCCCAGATCTGCCCAGGTCTTCGCTTCTGGAGCCAGATCGAGCAGTTGAGCACTGTCCCAGACATGGCGGTTCCAGAAGTCCTGCAGACTGTCCGGACCCACCAGATTCATCACCGCATTGGCCTCGACCAATCGCAATCGAAAGGCTTCGAGGTCGGCGATCTGTTCCGTTGACGCATTGGCGCGTGCGCGGAACGCCTTTTGTTCAGCCTCCAACATCAGGCCGCGACCGACGCCTTGGGTGCGCGCTTCACATAGGCCAGCAGCGCCGTCAAAGCGCCGGGCGTCACGCCCTCGATCCGACTGGCCTGGCCTAAGGTTCGAGGTTGGACGCGCGCCAGCTTTTCCTTGACCTCATTCGACAGACCGCCAACGGCGCCATAGTCGAGATCGGTCGGGAGCATCAGCTCCTCCTCCGCCTTCAGAGCGTCCGCATCTTGCGATTGGCGATCCAGGTAGTTGGCGTAGGCAGCGTCGATTTGAACCTGCTCGCGGATTTCATCGGTCCAGTCGGCGATGACGGGCACTGCCGAAACAAACTGATCCAAAGTCACATCCGGGAAGGCCAGCAGTTCGCGCATCGAGCGCCGACGACCATCAGCGTTGACCGAAATGCCGAGCGCCCCGGCCTCATTGGGCGTGAACAGTGTTTCACGTGAAACAGCGCTCGCTGCCGCAAGCGCCGAGGCCTTGCCTTCAAAACGAATGCGCCGCTCGTCACCAACGATACCCAGCTCGATTGCAAGGGGTGTGAGCCGAAGGTCGGCATTGTCGGCTCGCAGCGTCAGCCGATATTCCGCCCGGCTGGTAAACATTCGGTACGGCTCGGTGACACCGCGCGTCACCAGATCGTCGATCATGACGCCGATATAGGCCTGATCACGCCCCAGTATCACCGGCTCCTGCCCAGCCGCCGAGCGCGCGGCGTTCAGCCCCGCCATCAGCCCTTGAGCCGCCGCCTCCTCATACCCCGTGGTGCCGTTGATCTGTCCGGCCAAATACAGTCCGGGACGCTTCTTCACCTCCAGCGCCGCCGTCAGCTCGCGCGGGTCGACATAGTCGTATTCGATGGCGTAGCCGTATCGAAACACCTCGACCGCTTCCAATCCCGGGATAGTTCGCAGGAAGGCGAGCTGCGTCGGCTCCGACACCGAGGTGGAGATCCCGTTCGGATAGACCGTCGGATCGTCCAATCCTTCCGGCTCCAGGAAGATCTGATGGCTCGTCTTGTCGGCGAACCGAACGACCTTGTCTTCGATCGAGGGACAATACCGCGGGCCTCGCCCCGACAGCTTGCCGCCATAGACCGCGCTCTCGCCGAGATTCTCAGCGATGATCCGGTGGGTCTCCTCCGTCGTGTGGGTCACGCCGCAGGCGATCTGGGGCACGTCAATCCGGTCGGTCAGGAAGGAAAAGGCTGACGGCGTATTGTCCGCTTCCTGCATTTCCAGCCGGTCCCAGGCGATCGTCCGCCCGTCCAGGCGTGCGGGCGTGCCCGTCTTCAAACGCCCCATCATCAGGTCGGCCGCATGAAGATCGGCGGCCAGACCGGTCGAGGGCTCCTCACCATGCCGCCCCGCCGGGATGCGTTCATCGCCGCGATGGATGACGCCATTCAGGAAGGTGCCGGTCGTCAGGACAACCGCCCCAGCGCGAACCGTCTCTCCGCCGCCTGTTACGACGCCGACGACCCGGTCGCCTTCAAGGACAAGCCGCTCGGCCGTCCCTGCCATCAGGGTCAGATTGGGCGTCCCTTGCAGTTCGGCCTGCATGGCCTCGCGATAGAGGCGGCGGTCGATCTGGCTGCGCGGGCCCCGAACGGCGGCGCCCTTGGATCGGTTCAGGAGGCGGAATTGGATGCCTGACGCATCGGCCAGCCTCCCCATCACGCCGTCCATGGCGTCGATTTCGCGAACGAGATGCCCCTTCCCCAGCCCCCCGATGGCCGGATTGCACGACATCTCGCCGATCGTCTCCAACTTCTGGGTCAACAAAACAGTGCGGGCACCAGCCCGTGCCGAGGCCGCCGCCGCTTCACAGCCGGCGTGGCCGCCGCCAATGACGACGACGTCGAATAGGAGTTCGGGGGTAGAAATCATCGCCGCCACATAGGGCAAAACGGGTGCGATCGCCAGAGCCAGGCCAACTGCATCACGCTGTGAGGCACCTCTGTTTCACGTGAAACACCGGTATGGCTAGACCTACTTTCCGATGCAGAAGGTCGAAAATACTTCGCCGAGAATGTCCTCGATACCGATCGCGCCTGTGACACGCGCCAGAGCGTCGGCAGCCCGTCTCAGATCGTCGCCAGCCATTTCCGGCGCTACATCGAGCGCAGCGCGCGCCGCATCGACGCTTTCCTGCGCCTCAAGCAAACGCAGCCGATGCCGCTCCTGGGTCACGGCTGGGAAGTCGGCGCCGGACAGATCCTTCGCAAGACGCGCGGCGATCCAACCGCGAAGTTCGGCCAGGCCGTCGCCAGTTGCAGTGCTGACCGCTAGAGCCTCATGACGGCCGTGCCCTGAATTGACGCCAAGGTCGGACTTGGTCGCCACGATCAGATCGCCATCCTTGACGTAATTCGCAGCCACCCCGGCCGGGTCGCCAGGCGCGCGGACCCAAAGACGCAGGTCGGCTTGTTCAGCGCGCACCCGGGCGCGACGCACGCCCTCGGCCTCGACCGGGTCGTCGCTGTCTCTCAAGCCGGCCGTATCCGACAAGGTCACGGCATAGCCGCCGATCACCAGATCGGCATCCAGCACATCCCGCGTGGTGCCGGCGATCGGCGTCACGATGGCCGCCTCACGCGCAACCAACGCATTGAACAGCGACGACTTGCCGGCGTTCGTCTCTCCGATCAGGACGATGCGATAACCGTCCCTGACCCGTTCGCCACGCCTCCCCGTATCGACCGCGCGTCTCAGGTCGGCTCCAAGTCGGTCCAGCACCGGCCCCGCCGTACGGGCCAGGTTGTCCGGCACCTCCTCATCGGGAAAATCGATCTCGGCCTCGACCAGAGCCAAGGCGTGAAGAAGATCACGGCGGAAACCGGCATAGGTCTCGCTGAGCTTGCCGTCCAACTGACCCAGCGCCTGCTTGGCCTGGGCGCTGGTTTCCGCATCGATCAGATCGGCGACCGCCTCGGCTTGCGCCAGGTCCATGCGGCCATTTTGAAACGCGCGGCGTGTGAACTCGCCGGGGTCCGCCGGGCGCAAGCCCAACGCAATCAAGGCCCGGCTGGCGGCCTCGATGACGGCACGACCGCCATGCAGATGCAGTTCGGCGGCGTCCTCACCCGTATAGCTGTTAGGCGCCACAAAACGCAGCACCAACGCCTGATCGATGTGCTCGCCGGCATGGCTGAGGTCACGCACCGAAGCCATGCGCGGCTTTAAACGGGTTGCGCCCAGCGCCGTCAACGCGGCCTCGACGCCGGGGCCCGACAGGCGGAGAACCGCAATGGCGCCTCGGCCGGGCGGCGTCGCCAGGGCGAAGATGGTGTCGATCATGAACTCAGACCGAGCGGCTCCGGAGAGGGCGGATGCTCACTTTACCGCCGCTTCCATCAGGCGTCGGAATTGGTCCTGAGCCTGCAGGCCGAAGCTGGTCCAGGTCTTCATCAACTCCTCGGGCTGCATCGCGGCGACATTGGCCTCCATCCGCTTCTGCATCTCCGCGACCATGGCCTCGTTCAGCGGCGTCACGTCCGGCAGACCGAGGAATGCGCGCGCCTCCGCCGGCGTGCAATCGACTACCACATTGACCTTCATCGCACGGTCTCCTGTTTCACGTGAAACGCCATTTCTACCCTAACGCCACGCGCGCGGCGCGTGGCTGCTTGAGGACGACGGATCAGGTGTTCATCGACTGGAAGAAGTCCGAGTTGTTCTTGGACTGACGCAGCTTGTCGAGCAGGAACTCGATCGCGTCCTGCGGACCCATCGGATTCAGGATGCGGCGCAGGACATAGGTCTTGGCCAATTGATCCTTCGGCGTGATCAGGTCTTCCTTGCGGGTGCCGGACTTCAGCACGTCGATGGCGGGGAAGATGCGCTTGTCTGCGACCTTGCGGTCCAGCACGATTTCCGAGTTGCCGGTGCCCTTGAACTCTTCGAAGATCACCTCGTCCATCCGGCTGCCGGTGTCGATCAGGGCCGTGGCGATGATGGTCAGCGAACCGCCCTGCTCCACATTACGCGCGGCGCCGAAGAAGCGCTTAGGCCGTTGCAGGGCGTTGGCGTCCACACCGCCCGTCAGCACCTTGCCCGACGAGGGGACGGTGGCGTTGTACGCTCGGCCCAGACGCGTGATGGAGTCCAGCAGGATCACCACATCCTTCTTGTGTTCGACCAAACGCTTGGCCTTTTCGATCACCATTTCGGCGACGGCGACGTGGCGGGTGGCGGGCTCGTCGAAGGTCGAGGCGACGACCTCACCCTTCACCGTGCGCTGCATGTCGGTCACTTCTTCGGGGCGTTCGTCGATCAGCAGGACGATCAGGAAGACTTCCGGGTGGTTGCGTTCGATCGATTTGGCGATGTTCTGCAGCATCACTGTCTTACCGACGCGCGGCGGCGCCACGATCAGGCAGCGTTGGCCCTTGCCCAAGGGCGCGACGATATCGATGACCCGACCCGACCGATCCTTCAGCGTCGGATCCTGGATTTCCATGTGCAGTCGCTCTTCGGGATAGAGCGGCGTCAGGTTGTCGAACAGGACCTTGGTCTTGACCGCTTCGGGGTCTTCGAGATTGATCGTATCGACCTTGAGCAGGGCGAAGTAGCGTTCGCCTTCGCGCGGCGCCCGCACGGCCCCATGGACGGTGTCGCCCGAGCGCAGGCCGAAGCGGCGGATCTGCGACGGCGAGACATAGACGTCGTCCGGACCCGGCAGATAGTTGGCGTCCGAGCTGCGCAGGAAGCCGAAGCCGTCCGGCAGGATTTCCAGTACGCCGTCGGCGATGATCTCGACTTCTTCGTCAGCGAGGGCCTTCAGGATGGCGAACAGCAGATCCTGTTTGCGCAGGTTCGAGGCGTTCTCGACCTCCAGCTGTTCAGCGAAGGCGACCAGGTCGGCCGGGGTCTTCTCGTTCAGTTCGGCGAGCGTGATTCGGCCGTTGGCGACGACGGGATCACCGTCCTCTTCGTCATCCGCCGTCGTGTCCACGCCGGAATCGGCGCCCGCCGCCTCGCCCGCTTCATGCGCCGCGCCGTGATGGGTGGGGGCTTCAACCTCCACACCTTCGTTCTCGGGGGTCTCGGGATTGGTGTCGCGGACGTCGGTCATGATGCAGGCTCGCGGGCGCACACGGCCAGACGGCTGCGGCGCGGGTCTCTGAAAATGTCTGGCCGGAAGGCCGAAGGGAGGTGCGACGGGCTCCCGCTGGCTCCAAGGCCTGCAGGCGTCACGAAAGAGAGGGACCGCCGACGCAACACGCCAAACGGTTCACCGCCAGCGGAACCACAGGCGGCGGGTCAGGTCAAGCGGAGCCGCTTACCGGAACGTCCACTCCGTCGTCACCGACAGCACCATGATGATCGCCAGAACGAAGGGCACTTCGTTCGTCATGCGCCAGAACTTGCCTGAATACTTCGACGTGCCGGCGGCGATCTTCTTTCTTTGGGCCGCCAGGAAGCCGTGCCAGCCGCTGAGCAGGAAGACACCCGCCAGCTTGGCGACCATCCACGGCTCGCCCAGGAAGGCGGCGCCGCGCGCCGAGACGTCGATGTGGATCAGCCACAGGCCGAACACCCAGGCTAGGATCATCGCCGGGTTCAGGATGATGCGCAGCAGCCGCGTCTGCCACAGGCGCAACAGGATCTGCATTTCGCTTTTCAGCGGTTCAGGCTTGGCGTTCTGCTCGGCGTCATAGGCGTAGAGCCGAGGCAGGAACAGGAGGCCCGCCATCCAGGCGATCACCGCCAGAATGTGCAGTCCGCGTGCGAGATCGTAGGTGTTCATGCCGCCTGCCTTCCCTTGCGATGCGGACAGGCCTTCCAATCCGCCTTGCACCCCTGGCCGAACGGGGCGACGCCCTTATGCGACAATGCGCTCACGGCTGCGTCGGCCAAGGCGTCGATGAACATCGGCTCGATCCCGACCGCCGGCGCCCGCAAATAGGGACTGGCCCCTTTTTCGTGGGCCAGTTCGCCGTATTCGATATCCAACTCGACCAAGGTCTCGATATGCTCCGAGACGAAGGCGATGGGCGTGACAACCACGCCGACGCCATCTTTGGCCGCGGCTTCAATGGCCTCGGGCGTTGACGGGCCCAGCCATTTCATCGGCCCGACCCGGCTTTGGTAGCAGATGGCGTGGTCGATTGGCCCGCGCTGCGCCGCGATGGCGGCGACGACGGCGGCGACGGTCGTCTCGATCTGCTCCTGGTAGGGATCGCCCTTGCCGGTCACCAGCTTCTCGGGGATGCCGTGGGCGGAGAACAGCACCCGCACCGGCTGACCAACCGCCTCGTCCAGCTTCTCGCCGATCGCCTGGGCCTGGGCCTCAACCCAGCCTGTCGCGGCCGGATAGCAGCAGACGGCGCGGCTGACGCCCGGACCGGCATAGGCGGCGTTCCAAGCCTTCAGCGAGGATTCCGTCGTCGTGGTCGAAAACTGCGGATAGAGCGGCAGCAGGACGACTTCGTCGGGTCCGAAGGCGGCGACCTCGGCCGCCGTCTCTTCGGTCAACGGATGCCAGTAACGCATGGCGATGAAGACCTTGACCTCATCGCCGCCCAGCCGCGCGCCAAGCACCGCCTGCAAAGCCTCGGCCTGACGACGGGTTTCGGGCAGCAGCGGCGATCCCCCGCCCATCAGGGCGTAGTTGGCCTGGGCGCTGGTTTCGCGCCGGCTGGAGATCAGTTTGGCCAGAGGCGTGCGGAAGATCCCCGGAAGGCCGATGATGGCCGGATCGTTGAACAGGTTGAACAGGAACGGCTTGACCGAAGCCTGATCGTCCGGCCCGCCCAGATTGAACAGCACCACCGCAATGCGGCGGCCGGGGTTCGCCTCGCTCATTGGGCGCCGATCCGTCTCAGAACCTGTTCGACATGGTCGATCGGCACGTCCGGCAGGATGCCGTGGCCGAGGTTGAACAGCCAAGGCCCCTGCCCCCAGGCCTCCATCAGCTGATCGACGCGTCGGTCCAGCAAATCCCCGCCCGCGCGCAGCAACAGCGGGTCGAGCGCCCCCTGGATCGGCTTGATCTGTTGCACCCGTTTGCCGACCTCGAGCGGGCAGGCGGTGTCCAGGGCGACGGCGTCGACCTCGACCGCCTCGGCATACTTCTCTGCGAGCGCCGCAGAGCCCCGTGGGAAGCCGATCAGGGGTACAGTGACACCCAGCTCCCGCGTGCGCTTCACCAGCGCCTGGTGGGGCTTCAGGACCAATCTTTCGAACAGATCATCCGGCAGACCCTCCGCCCAGCTCTCGAAGATCTTCAGAACCTGGGCGCCGGCGTCGGCCTGCATCTTCAGATATCGGGCCGTGGCCTCGACCAGAACCTCCAGCGTCTCGTCGACGCGCTCGGGATCGGCATAGGCGTAGGTGCGGGCCTGGGCGCGCTCGCCCTTGCCGATGCTGCGCGCCTGGCCGTCCAGCATATAGGTCGCCACGGTCCAGGGCGCGCCGGCGAAGCCGATCAGGGCCCGTTCCGGCTCCAGGGCCGCGCGCACGATCGACAGGGTCTCACCTACCGCCGACAGATGCTCGCCCGCCGCCGGGGCGAGCTCGGCCATCCGACCCGGGATCGGCATTTCGCCCAGGCGGGGCCCCTCCCCCGTCTCAAACCAGACGTCCTGGCCCAAGGCGCGCGGGATCAGCAAAATGTCGGCGAAGACGATCGCCGCATCGAAGCCGAACCGGCGCATGGGCTGAAGCGTCGCCTCGGCGGCCATTTCGGGGTTCAGACAGAAGGCGATGAAGTCGGGCGCCTCGGCCCTCAGCTTGCGATATTCCGGCAGATACCGACCGGCCTGGCGCATGAACCACACCGGCGGACGCTCCAACGTCTCCCCGCGGATAGCCCGGAGCACCAAGGGTGTCGGATCGGCAGTCTGGGTCTGATCGGTCATCCCGGAGGATTAAGGTCACAGCCCCCCGCTCTCAATCCCTAATCAGATTAAGAATTAAAAGATTCGAAGTGGCAGGTAGGGCGGTGGAATGGCGGGGATGACTCGATCGGAGGCGGCGGAACAAAAGCGGATATCCACGCCTGGCGTGTCGTTAACGGGGATGTCGAAACGGCTGATCCCGCCAGTGGACAATCCCTAACGAAACCTTAACGGGCAAGGGTTTGCGGGGACTTGCGGCTGTGAACGCGTTTAAGCGCCGTTAACCTTTCATTAGGATTTTCCACAGCGGTTGGAAATTCGGTTTTCCGCCTTGGGATGATCCGGCGGCCGACGACCAACGCGATCCACCATCATCCCCGCTCGCGGGCGGATCGATCAGCGGCTAAGAAAAACGGCGCCCCGACGGTCCAACGCCGTCCCCCAACTTTCAACAGGGAGACAGACAGTCTTATGAGCCCTGCGAGACCCTCGGGACCGGCCCGTCTGGCCACCTATTTCCACGTTCACCTGGTGTCGGACTCCACCGGCGAGACCTTGAACGCCATGGCCAAGGCGGTGACCGCACGCTTCGACGGCGTTATTCCGATCGAGCACATCTATTCGCTGGTCCGGTCCGAAAAGCAGATGGAGCGGGTGCTGCAGGAAGTTGAATCCGCGCCGGGCGTCGTTCTCCACACCCTGGTCGACCGCGATCTGCGCGAGCAGCTGGAAGAAGGCTGCCGTCGCCTGGACATGCCCCAGATCGGCGCGCTGGATCCGCTGGTCGGGGCCATGTCGCGCTATCTCGGCGCGGCCCTGTCCACCCGCGTCGGCGCCCAGCACGCGCTGGACCACGACTATTTCAACCGGATCGCGGCGCTGGACTTCGCCATGGCCTACGACGACGGCCAAGGCTCTCTGGATCAGCTGGAGGGCGCCGACGTCGTTCTGTGCGGGGTCAGCCGGACATCCAAGACCCCCACCTGCATCTATCTGGCCCACCGGGGCATCCGGGCGGCCAACGTGCCTCTGGTGCCGGGCCAGGAGGACGGCGAGCGGCTGACCAAGCTGAAGAACCCCTTGGTGATCGGCCTGACCGTGTCGCCCGATCGGCTGGTTCAGATCCGGCGCAACCGCATCGACAATCTGAACGCCAGCCAGTCGTCGAACTACACCGATCAGGACGCTGTGCGCGACGAGACGATCAAGGCGCGCCGCGCTTTCGAGCGGCGCGGCTGGCCCACCATCGACGTGACCCGCCGTTCGGTGGAAGAGACGGCGGCGGCGATCACCAATCTTCTGAGCGAGCATCGCAACCACAAGATCGGGACGACCTGGTGATGAGCGTTTCTGTTGCGCTATCGCCCTCCGGGCTGCTTGAGCGCGGAACCCTGATCCTGGCGTCCAAGAGCGCGGCCCGGCGCGCCATGCTGGAAAACGCCGGCGTCGCCTTCGAGGTGCGCGTCGCCGATGTGGACGAGGACGCCATCAAGACCGTCTCGACCGATCTGGACGCCGCCGCCCTCGCCGTTCGTCTTGCGGAAGCCAAGGCCCTGGCCGTCTCGCGCGACGACGAGACCGCCTGGGTGTTGGGCTCGGATCAGACCCTGGCCTTCGACGGCGGCCTGGTCTCCAAGGCCAGGTCTCTGGATGCGGCGCGCGAGCGGCTGAAAGCTATGCGTGGCAAGTCGCACCAGCTGCATTCCGGCGCAGCATTGGCGACCAAGGGCCAGATCGTCTGGTCCGGCGTCGATACGGTTCAGATGCGGATGCGCGATTTCTCGGACGCCTTCCTCGACGCCTATCTGGCGGCCGAGGGCGAGGCCCTGCTGTCCTGCGTCGGTTCCTACCGGCTTGAGGGGCTGGGCTCGCAGCTGTTCGAGGCGGTGGACGGCGACTATTTCACGGTGCTGGGCCTGCCGCTCTGGCCGGTGCTGAAAGAATTGCGTCGGGCGGGGGTGATCGCGGCATGAGCACGCACCGCATAACCGGGGCCGCCATGGTCGCCGGGATCGCCGGAAATCCTGTCGCCCATTCGCTCAGCCCGGTCATTCACAACGCTTGGCTGGCGGCGGGCGACATCGACGGCGCCTATGTCCCCTTCGCCCCTGCCGATGCGGCCGGTTTCGAGGCGCTGGTCGCGGCGGGGCGTGCGGGTCTGATCATGGGGCTGAACGTCACCGCCCCGTTCAAGGAACAGGCCTTCGCCTTGGCGGATCAGGCGACGGGGGCGGCCCGGCTGACGTCCTCGGCCAATATCCTGCAGTTCGAAAACGGCCGGGTGCTGGCCGACAGTTCCGACGGGATCGGCCTGATCCGCGGCCTGAACGAACAGGCGGCGGACCTGGACGTGGGAGGGCGACCTGTGGTGATGCTGGGCGCCGGCGGCGCCGCCCGTGCAGGCTGCGGCGCCTTGGTCGAGGCGGGCGCCGAGGTGCGGATCGTCAACCGTTCGCCCGAACGCGCCGAGGCCCTGGCCGCTGATCTTGGACCCTCGGTTCGGGTCATGGCGGACGGCGACGCCTTCGACGGCGCGGCCCTGGTCATCAATGCGCTCAGCGTCCCGCCGACCATTGACTTCGACCGGATCGCGCCCGGCACGGTGGTGATGGACATGACCTACAAGCCGCTGTCCACGCCGTTCCTGACGGCAGCGCGCGAACGCGGCCTGCCGACGGTGGATGGATTGGCCATGTTGATCGGCCAGGCGGCGCCGTCGTTCGAATCCCTGTTCCGCCGCGCGCCGCCGCCTCTCGATCTTCGCGCCCTGTTGATGAAACATCTGTGCGAGACGGCATGATCCTGCTCGGTCTCACCGGCTCCATCGGCATGGGCAAGTCGACGACGACGGCCATGTTCGCCGATTTGGGGGCCGTCGTTTGGAACGCCGACGACACGGTTCACCGCCTCTACGCGCGCGGCGGTGAGGCGGTCGGTCCTGTGGGCGAAGCCTTTCCCGGCGTCGTCGTGGACGGCGCGGTCGATCGCACGCGTCTGGCTGAGGCGCTTGGGAAAGACGAGACCGCCTTTCGGCGTCTGGAGGCCATCGTCCACCCCTTGGTCGCCCAGGGGCGCGCGGCCGATCTGGAGGCGGCGCGCACAGCGGGTGTGAAACTGGCGGTTCTGGACATCCCCCTGCTGTTCGAGACGGGCGGAGACAGGGCTGTCGACGCCGTTGTCGTGGTCACCGCCGATCCGGCCATCCAGGCGGAGCGGGTCCTGGCTCGTCCCGGCATGACCCGCGAACGGTTCGACGTCATCCTGGCGCGCCAGATGCCGGACGCCGAAAAGCGCGCGCGCGCCGATTTCGTCATCGACACCGGCCGGGGTTTGGAGGCCGCGCGGGCCGAGGTCGAGGCGATCGTCGCCGCCGTTCTGGACCCGTCGTGGATATCTCCCCGGCGCGGCGCGGCGAGCCTTTCGCGCTGAGGCGAATGCCGCCATTAAGGGCGAATGGCGCGCGAGATCGTTCTGGATACGGAAACCACCGGCTTCGACCCCAAGACGGGCGACCGGCTGATCGAGGTCGGCTGTATCGAGATCCAGGATCTGTTGCCGACGGGGCGGACCTTCCATCGGTTCGTCAATCCCGAGCGGCTGATCCCGCCCGACGCCATCCGGGTTCACGGCATCACCGACGAAAAGGTCAAGGATGCGCCCAAGTTCGCCGAGATCGCCGACGAGCTGATCGAATTCATAGGCGATGCGCAGATGATCGCCCACAACGCCGCCTTCGACCGTAACTTCATCGACTTCGAATATGCGCGGTGCGGCCGGCCGATCACCGGCGAGGCGCGCTGGATCGATACGCTGAAACTGGCCCAGACCCGGTTTCCGGGCATGCCCAACTCGCTGGACGCCCTGTGCAAACGCTATAAGGTGTCGCTGGTCGAGCGGACGCTGCACGGCGCCCTGATCGACGCCCGTCTGCTGGCCGAGGTTTATCTGGAGCTTCGCGGCGGCAAGGAACGGGTGCTGGACCTGTCCTCCGCGCCGGTCGGTCGTGGTCCTGGCGGCGTCATCGAAACCGCCGCCTACGGCCAGCGTCCCCGCCCCTTGGCGCCGCGCTCCACGCCCGAGGAACAGGCCGCCCACGTCGCCTTCCTCGCCAAGGCGCTGAAGGACCGCTCACTATGGGACGCCTACGGCCTGCCGGCGCAGGAAGACGCGGCTTAGTGTCTTTTTAGCGCTCAAGTCGTGAGCGACCGCGTCGCGAACATAGCGCGGCGCGCAGCGCCCCAGGCTTAAGCCTGCCGGAAGCCCAACACGTCCTGCATGTCATAGAGACCGGGGCCCCGCGTCCGCACCCAGGCGGCGGCGGCCACCGCGCCCTTGGCGAACAGCGACCGATCGATCGCCGAGTGGCTCAGGGTCAGCACCTCGTCTTCCGATGCGAACAGCACGGTATGCTCGCCGATGATGCCGCCGGCGCGGATGGAGGAAAAACCGATCTTGCCGCTCTCGCGCTCGCCCTGCACGCCGTCATAGGGTTTGGAGCGCAGGTCATCCAGATCCGCGAACCGCCCCTCGGCGGCGGCTTCGCCCAGCATCAAGGCCGTGCCCGAGGGTGAATCGACCTTGCGGCGGTGGTGGGCCTCGGTGATCTCGATGTCCCAATCCTGGGCGTCCAGACGTTGGGCCGCGTGCTGGACCAGGCCGATCAGGATGTTCACGCCCAGGGAGAAGTTGCCGCTTTTGACGATGGCGACCTTCTCGGCGGCCTTCATCAGGTCGGCCTCCTGCTCGTCCGTGAAGCCGGTCGAACCGATCACCAAGGCCGGGCCGCCGCGCTCGGCCGCGCTTTGGGCCAGGGCCACCGAGGCGGCCGGGGTCGAGAAGTCGATGATCACGTCGCACAGCGACAGGTCGGCGGTTTCGCCCCAATCGAAGCGGGCGGCGACCACCACGTCTTCGCGGGCATCCAGAACCTGAGAGACCGCACGCCCCATCCGGCCGCGATAGCCGGAAATGCCGGCGTGGAAGATTGCGCTCAAACCGCGTTCTCTTTCGACCCGTCCGCGTCCTGACTGCCCAGGATGTCGGCCCAGAAACGCTTCGCCTTTCCGGCAAAGCTGGAATTCCTGGGGTTCTGCCCCTCCCCGAACGACAGGGCAAGCTCTTCCAGCAACTCACGCTGGCGCGCGGTCAGATCGGTGGGCGTCTCGACGAACAGTTCGACCACCAGATCGCCCCGGTTGCGGCCGTTCAGATGGGGCATGCCCTTGCCCTTGATGCGTACGGTCTTGCCGGTCTGGGCGCCGGCCGGCACGGCGACCGAGGCCTTGCACTTGCCGTCGCAGGCCGTTGAGACCAGGCAAGGGGCGTCGATCTCGCCGCCCAGGGCCGCCACCGTCATCGGCACGGGCACGGTGACCAGCAGGTCCAGGTTGTCGCGCTCGAACAGGTCGTGCGGCGTGACCGAGATGAAGACGTATAGATCGCCGCGCGGTCCGCCGCGCTGGCCCGCATCGCCCTCGCCCGACAGACGGATGCGCGAACCGTCGTCCACGCCGGCGGGGATTTTCAGGTTCAGGGTGCGGGTTTTGCGCACCTGGCCATGCCCGTGGCAGGTGGTGCAGGGATCGGCGATCATCTGACCCTGGCCGTGGCAACGGGGGCAGGTGCGCTCGACTTGGAAGAAGCCGTTCGCTTGGCGCACGCGACCGGCGCCCTGGCAGGTGGTGCAGGTGACAGGCTTGGTGCCCGGCTTGGCCCCCGACCCCTCGCAGGTGTCGCAGGTCATGGTCGAGGGGATGTCGATCTCGACGTCCTCGCCCTTGTAGGCCTGCTCCAGGGTGATCTCCAGATCGTAGCGCAGGTCTGAGCCCCGGCGCGGTCCGCCCTGCTGGCCCCGGCCCTGGCGTCCGCCGAACGCGTCCCCGAACGCATCGCCAAAGACCTGGGAGAAGATGTCATTGATGTCCGAGAAGCCCTGGCCGCCCTGGCCGAAGGGATTGCCGCCCCCGCCGCCGTTCACGCCCGCATGGCCGTAACGATCATAGGCCGCGCGCTTGTTGTCATCCGACAGCACCGTATAGGCCTCGGACAACTCCTTGAACTTGGCCATCGACTCTTCCGAGCCGCCGTTGCGGTCCGGGTGGTGGATCATGGCCAGCTTGCGGTAGGCGGCTTTTAGGCCGGGGGCGTCGATCGTGCGTTCGACACCCAGAACTTCGTAATAATCACGCGCCATCGGGCGTTCGTCCTCATACTTCCCCGTTCGCTTTCGCCTCGCCTCTTATCGAGCGTTGGTCGAAATCGATGTCCCGGCTGACATGGGGTCCGGGACCAATGATGCAAGTTTCATGAAAAGGCCCCGCCTATCGCAAGACAAGCGGGGCCGTATCATTTCAGCGACCTGTGACGGATCAGGCGCTCTTCTTGTCGTCGCCGTCCGTGTCAGACACTTCCTCGAACTCGGCGTCGACCACGCCGTCGTCGGCCGGCTGGCCTTCGGCGGCGGCGTCGCCCTGCTGCTGGGCGTACATGGCCTCACCCAGCTTCATCGAGGCCTGGACCAGGGTGTTGGTCTTGGCGCGGATGTCTTCCGGGTCCGTGCCTTCGCGCGCGGTCTTCAGCTCGGCCAGGCCGGTCTCGATAGCCGTCTTCTCGTCCGCGCCGACCTTGTCGCCGTGTTCGGCCAGGGCCTTCTCGGTCGAGTGGATCAGGCTGTCGGCGGCGTTCTGCGCCTCGACCAGATCCTTCTTGGCCTTGTCGGTCGCGGCGTTGGCTTCGGCTTCCTTGACCATCTTGTCGATGTCGGCGTCCGACAGGCCGCCGTTCGCCTGGATGCGGATCGACTGCTCCTTGTTGGTCGCCTTGTCCTTGGCCGAGACGTTGACGATGCCGTTGGCGTCGATGTCGAAGGCGACCTCGATCTGCGGCATGCCGCGCGGTGCGGGCGGAATGCCCATCAGGTCGAACTGACCCAGCATCTTGTTGTCCGACGCCATCGGACGCTCGCCCTGGAAGACCCGGATCGTCACGGCCGACTGGTTGTCGTCGGCGGTCGAGAAGGTCTGGCTCTTCTTGGTCGGGATCGTCGTGTTGCGCTCGATCAGGGGTGTGAAGACGCCGCCCAGGGTTTCGATGCCCAAGGTCAGCGGCGTCACGTCCAGCAGCAGCACGTCCTTGACGTCGCCTTGCAGAACCCCGGCCTGAACGGCGGCGCCCAGGGCCACGACTTCGTCAGGGTTCACGCCCTTGTGCGGTTCCTTGCCGAAGAAGGCCTTCACGGCTTCCACGACCTTGGGCATGCGGGTCATGCCGCCGACCAGAACCACTTCGTCGATGTCCGAGGCCTTCAGGCCGGCGTCCGCCAGAGCCTTCTTGCACGGCTCGATCGTGCGTTGGACCAGATCCTCGACCAGGCTTTCCAGCTTGGCGCGCGTCAGTTTGATGTTCAGGTGCAGCGGACCCGAGGCGTTCATGGTGATGAACGGCAGGTTGACCTCGTACTGGGTCGTGGTCGACAGCTCCTTCTTGGCCTTTTCGGCCTCTTCCTTCAGGCGCTGCAGGGCCAGCTTGTCCTGGCGCAGGTCGACCGACTGCTCCTTCTTGAACTCGTCGGCCAGGTAGTCGACCAGACGCAGGTCGAAGTCCTCGCCGCCCAGGAAGGTGTCGCCGTTGGTCGACTTCACCTCGAACACGCCGTCGCCGATCTCCAGGATCGAGACGTCGAAGGTGCCGCCGCCCAGGTCATAGACGGCGATCTTCTGGCCGTCGTTCTTTTCCAGACCATAGGCCAGGGCCGCCGCGGTCGGCTCGTTGATGATGCGCAGCACTTCCAGGCCGGCGATCTTGCCGGCGTCCTTGGTCGCCTGACGCTGGCTGTCGTTGAAGTAGGCCGGCACGGTGATCACGGCCTGGGTGACCTTGTCGCCCAGATAGGCCTCGGCCGCTTCCTTCATCTTGGTCAGGGTGAAGGCCGAAATCTGCTGCGGGGAATAGTCCTTGCCGAAGGCGCGCACCCAAGCGTCGCCATTCGGGCCCTTGACGATCTCATAGGGCACCATGCCCTTGTCCTTGGCGACGACGGGATCATCGAAGTTGCGGCCGATCAGGCGCTTGATGGCGAAGAAGGTGTTGGACGGGTTGGTGACGGCCTGGCGCTTGGCGGGTTGGCCCACCAGCACTTCCGCGCCGTCCTGGATCGCCACGACCGACGGGGTCGTGCGGTTGCCCTCGGCGTTTTCGATCACCTTCGGCGTCTTGCCGTCCATGACGGCGACGCACGAGTTGGTGGTGCCCAGGTCAATGCCGATAATCTTGGCCATGTGTTCTTCAGTCTCTCTGGTTCGGCGGGCGATGCGGCGGCCTTCGACGAAGCGCCGCGCGTGACCGCCCCCGGTTGGGTTGGCGTGGATCAGGCTGGATAGCCCCAAGTTTCGCGGGGTTTCTCCGAAGCTGGCCCCGATATGGGAAAATCCCCCTGGCCCGCAAGGGCGTTATGCGATTCAACCCTTTCGAAGAACGCTGAAATTCGAAGATGCGGAGACAGCGATCGTCGGGCATAAGATTTCCCATCGCGCTCTGGGGACCGCGATGAAGGAAGGGACAGGAAACAATGATCAAGATCATGCTCAAGGCCGCCGTCGCCGCCGCCGTTCTGATCGGCTCTGCGGCGGCCGCCGCGCCGCCTGCTGGGGCGCCGGCCATCCAGTCGCGTGACGGCTATGATCGGCACGTCACCATCAAGAACCGCACCGGCTGGACCATGTTGCGCTTCTACGCGTCGGATTCACGCAGCGACGACTGGGAAGAGGACATCCTGGGCTCGGACGTTCTGGAAAGCGGGCAGGATGTGCGCATCAACATCGATGACGGCTCGGGCGCCTGCATCTATGACTTCAAGGCCGAGTTCACCAACGGTCAGGAGCTGACGCGGTCGCGCATCAATGTCTGTGAGGTCAGCGAATACACCTACACCCGTTGAGGTGAAGACCGCCGTCGAGGGCTTCCGGCTCTGGCCGGGGGCGCTCGATGCAGCGGCGCAGGCCGATCTGATCGGGGAGGTGTTCGCCCGGCTGGATGATGCGCCCCTCTATCGGCCGACCACGCCGGGCGGTCGGCCGTTCTCGGTTCAGATGAGCAACTTCGGGCCGCTGGGGTGGGTCTCTGACCGGGGCGGCTATCGCTATCAGTCGACCCATCCCGAGACCAGGCAACCCTGGCCCGCGATCCCGACTATGCTGCTCGACCTGTGGGACGCCACGGTCGCTTGGCCCACGCTGCCGGACGCCTGTCTGGTCAATCTGTATCGCGATGCGGCCAAGATGGGCCTGCACCAGGACAAGGACGAGGCCGACCTCGGCGCGCCCGTCCTGTCGGTCTCGCTGGGAGACACGGCGACGTTCCGCATCGGCGCGGCGGAGGGCGGACGCACCACGACGCTGAGGCTGGACAGCGGCGATGTCTGCGCCCTGACCGGACCCGCGCGCCTGGCCCGTCACGGCGTCGACCGCGTGCTGGCCGGATCGTCGCGCCTGATCCCCGGCGGCGGCCGGCTGAACTTGACGCTGCGCTGCGCTGGCTGAGCACCGGATTTTTGGACTGGCTTTCGCCGACAAGCTGCGGCGTATGTCGGAGATGGATGATCTGAAGCGCCGTTGGGCCCGGCTGGAGCCCCACATCACCGTCGTGGGCCCGGACGACGACCGGCCCCGGCCGGCGGTGCTGTTGTTCCACGGCTGCGGAGGTCTGCGCGATCACCTGCCCCGCTATGCCGAGGTCGCCAAGGCGGCGGGCTGGCGCGCCTTCATCGTCGATTCCTACGGCCCGCGCGGCTGGGGCCGGGCCTTCACCCTGGCGGCGGTCTGCACGGGCTTGTCGTTCCGGGGCTATGAGCGGGTGGGCGACGTGCTGGCGGCGATCCGGGGCGTTTCGGCCCGCCCTGATGTCGATGCGACAAAGCTGGCCCTGGCCGGCTGGAGCCACGGCGGCTGGTCGATCATGGAGATGATGAGCGGCGCGCCGACGCCCGGCGCCTTTGGCGTGATCGATCCCGCCGAGGCCGACCTGTCCGGCGTCAAGGCGGTTTGGCTGGCCTATCCCTATATCGGCCCGTTCGCCTTCAACCGGTTGAAGCCTTGGCGGCATTGCCCGCGCGTCCTGGCCGTCACCTGCAAGCGCGACCACCTGACCACCGTCCGCAACGCCGAACAGGTCAACGCCATGATCCGCAACTGCGGCTCCGAGGTCGAAAGCTGGATCGCCGGGGGCACTCACGCCTTCGACGAACCGACCAACAACGGCCCCATGCGCCACGACCCGGAACTGACGACCGAGGCCCTGCGCCGCTTCGGCGCCTTCCTGACCGACGCCGTGCCACACAGCTGAAAAGAAAACTGACCCGCGCTCTTGACGGGCGATCCATCACGTAACAATTGCGGTTACATGAAAAGGGATTCTCGTCTGTCCAACATTCTCCACGCTCTGCTGCACATGGCCGAGCATGAGACACGCACCGGCTCGCCGATGACCTCGGACCAGTTGGCGGTCTGCCTTTCGACCAATCCCGTGGTGGTGCGCCGAACAATGGCCGGCCTGCGCGAGCAGGAATTGGTGGCGTCGGAAAAGGGACATGGCGGCGGCTGGCGTCTGTCGCGACCGCTGGATCAGGTCACCCTGGGCCAGGTGAACGCGGCCCTCGGCGGCGCGGATCTGTTTCCGGCCGCTCCGCCTATCGAGGCCGACGGCTGCCTGGTCGAGGCGGCGGTCAATGACGCCCTCGCCGAGACCTACGCCGCCGCCCGCGCCCTGCTGATCGCGCGCCTGAACGACATAACCTTGGCCGATCTGGCGGCGGATTTCTCGCGCCGCATGGCCGAACATCCCAAGAAAGACCTCCTGCATGCCCACGCTCGAAAGTCCTGACGACATGCCGCACGACGCCCTGATCATCGGCGGCTCCTATGCCGGCTTATCCGCAGCCATGCAGCTGGTCCGCGCGCGCCGCCGCGTTCTGGTCATCGACGACGGCCGGCCGCGCAATCGGTTCGCCGCCCGCGCCCATGGCGTCCTGACAAATGACGGAAAGCCCGGCGCTGAGATCACGGCGTCGGCTCGAGCCCAGGTCGCGGCCTATCCGACCGCCGCCTTCCGCATGGCGGAGGCGGTCGAGGTCGAACGGATCGATGGCGGTTTCTCGGTCGCCTTCGCTGACGGCACACGGACACGCGGCCGCCGGCTGCTGCTGTCGCACGGGGTCGAGGACGTGCTGGTCGATATCCCGGGGGTGAAGGAACGCTGGGGCCGCACCGCCCTGCACTGTCCGTGGTGCCACGGCTATGAGATCGGCGGCGGCCCCATCGGCGTGCTCGGGCGCGGCAATCACGCGGTCCCGTATGCGGCGACGGTCGCCGAATGGGGCCAGGTCACCCTGTTCATGGATCTCGACGTGAGCCTGTCGCCCGAAGACGCCCATCTGCTGGAGCGACGCGGGGTCACCATCGAGGCCACGTCCATCGCGCGGCTTGAGGGCGAGGCACCGGGCCTGAGTGGCGCGCGGCTGACCGACGGACGGTTCGTCGAGCTGAAGGCCATGTTCGTCGGCGCCAATGTGCGCGTCGCCAGCCCTTTCGCCGAGCGGCTGGGCTGCGAGATGACCGACACCCCGATGGGGCGAGTGATCAAGGTGGACGCCATGCAGCAGACGACCCAGCCGGGCGTCTTCGCCGCCGGCGATCTGGCGCGCGCCGCGTCCAACATCACCCTGGCGACCTCGGACGGCATGATCGCCGCCCACGCTCTGTTCCGGTCCTTGGTTGAGGAATAGACGGCGGTCGCCGCCTAGCCGATCGTCGCCTCTACCGTGATGGTCGCGCGGACCGAATGGGCCATTTCGCAATGGTCGTGGGCCTGGTGGTGCAGGGCGTCGATCTCGGCCTGATCGGGCTCGCGGCCGGTGAAGCTGGTGAAGGGGCGCAGCGTCACCTCGGCGAGGTAGCGCTTGCCATTATCGTCCTTGCCCATCTTTCCCGACGCCTCGTCGACATAGGTGTCGACCACCAGGCCGGCGTTGGCGGCGAAGGCGAGGAACCACAGCATGTGGCAGCTGGACAGAGAGGCGATCATCGCTTCTTCCGGATCGACGCCGGCCGGATCGGACATCGGCACGGGCACGCTGGAGGGCGCCGACGACCCCGGCACCACCGCTCCGCCGTCGAAGCTCCAGGAATGGGCGCGGCTGTAGCCTTTGTCCAGGAAGGGCTGGTCGCCGCGGTTCCAGACGACCTTGGCTTCATAGACCCCCATTACGCCCTCCAGAAGCCGACGATCTTCTTGACCTCGTCCACCACAGGATCAGCGACCTCGGCGGCGCGTTCGGCGCCGGCCTTCAGCACACGGTCGATCTCGGCCGGATCGTCCATCAGACGGCGCATCTCGGCCGTCACGGGCGCCAGCGACGACACCGCTAGGTCCGCCAGCGCCGGCTTGAAGGCGCCGAAGCCCTGGCCGCCAAACTGTGCGATCACCTGTTCGCGGGTCAGGCCCGCCAACGCCGCATAGATGGCGACCAGATTCTTGGCCTCGGGCCGTTCGTTCAGGCCCTCCAGGGTTTCCGGCAACGGCTCGGAATCGGTCTTGGCCTTCTTGATCTTGGAGGCGATCGTGTCGGCGTCGTCGGTCAGGTTGATGCGGCTGTTGTCGGACGGATCCGACTTGGACATTTTGGCCGCCCCGTCGCGCAGGGACATGACGCGGGTCGCCGGTCCCTGGATGATCGGCTCAGGCACGGGGAAGAAGCCGGGAACGCCGAAGTCGTTGTTGAACTTGGCGGCGATGTCGCGGGTCAGCTCCAGATGCTGCTTCTGGTCCTCGCCGACCGGCACTTCGGTCGCCTTGTACAGCAGGATGTCGGCCGCCTGGAGCACGGGATAGGTATAGAGACCGACCGAGGAGCGTTCCTTGTGCTTGCCCGACTTCTCCTTGAACTGGGTCATCCGGTCGAGCCAGCCGAGGCGGGCGACGCAGTTGAAGATCCAGGCCAGTTCCGCATGGGCGCGTACGGCCGACTGCGGGAAGATGATCGCCTTTTCCGGATCCAGGCCCGAGGCGAGATAGGCGGCGGCGATCTCGCGCGTCTGGGCGGTCAGTTTGGCGGGATCCTGCCACACGGTGATGGCGTGCATGTCGGCGACGAAGACATAGACCGGCGCGCCCTGGTCCTGCAGTTCCACGAACCGCTTCAAGGCGCCGAGGTAGTTGCCCAGGTGCAGCGCGCCTGAGGCCTGGATGCCGGACAGGATGCGGCGCGGGCCGTCATAGTTAGGGACGGGGGTCGCAACGTCCGGGGTCTGGTCGGTCATGGGATCGGGTCTCGGAAGGTCGAAAGGCAGGCGTGGCGAGGCAGGCGGCGGTTCAGCCGCGCCATCGCAGGTCATGGATCAGGCCCGAGGTCGTCATGGCCTCGCGCTTATCGGTTCGCCGCCTGTCAGTCCAGACCGGAGACCGCGCCGCCGCCGGGCTCGCGCTTCAGCGTGGCCTTCAGTTCGGAGATGGTGACGGCCCGGAACGCCAGCAGGCAGAAGCCGTAAAGCCCGGCCCCGGCGCCGCAGACCACCAGGACGGCGATCTCCTTGGCCAAGAACAGGCGGCTAAGCTGCGGATAGAAGACGTCGGCGGCGAACAGCAGGGCGGCCATCATGGCGCTGGCGGCGATCACGCGGGCGATGCGCGACAAAAAGGCCGGCGACGGCCGCCAGCTGTTCTCGCGGATCAGGACCCCGCCCAACAGGGCGACATTGACCCAGGCCGAGGTGCTGGTGGCGATGGCCAGGCCCAGCACTCCGTCCCAGCCCTGACGGCGGAACCAGAAGAACAGGGCCGAGCCCAGGATGACGGTGATGACCACGCTGGCCACGGCGAAGATCATCGGACGGCGCGTGTCCTGGCGCGCGAAGAAGGGCGGGGTCAGAACCTTGGCCAGGACGAAGGCCGGCACGCCCCAGGCGAACTGACGCAAAACGTCGGCGGTGCGGGCGGCGTCGGCCGAGGTGAAGGCGCCCCGCGTCACCGTCGCGTCGATGATGAAGAAGGGAATGACGAACAAGGCCACCGCCGCCGGCAGGGTGAAGGCCATGGCCAGGTTGATGCCGTCGTCCAGCGTCTTCTGCCCGCCCTCGTGATCGCCGTCGACGAAGGCCTTGGTCAGGCGCGGCACCAAGGCCAGGCCGATGGCGACCCCCACCAGGCCCAGCGGCAGTTGATACAGCCGGTCGGCGTTATACAGCACCGAGCGCGCGCCCTCGTCGGAGCCGGTCAGGAACTGCGACACTAGAGAGCTGATCTGAAGCGCCCCGCCCGCCAGGGCGCCGGGCACGGCCAGCGCCAGGGTGTGACGCACATTCGGCGTGATACGCGGCAGGCCGATCTTCAGCCGAACGCCCAGACGCCGCACGCCCCACCACAAGAGACCGGCCTGGATCAGGCCCGAAACCGTCACCGCCGCCGTCACCATCAGCAGCACCGTTTCTTGCGGGATCGGCAAGATCAGCGGCGGCATCAGGGCGGCCAGGGTGCACAGGTTCAGGAACACCGGCACGGCCGCCGACAGGGCGAACCGACCGCCGGTGTTCAACACGCCCGACAGCAGCGAGGCCACGGTCATACAGGCCAGGTAGGGCATGGCCAGTTGGGTTGCGATCACGGCGGCGCGCAGCACCTCGGGCTGACCCTGATACGCCGACAGCAGCCACGGCATGATCCACGGCATCACGACCTGCAGCAGGATGCAGAAGCCGGCGACGACCGCCAGCATGAAGCTGAGCGCCTCGGACGCCGTGACGGCGGCCGCTTCCTCGCCCTCGCGCGCCCGAACCCCGCCATAGACCGGCACGAAGGCCTGGGCGAAGGCGCCCTCGGCGAACAGGCGGCGGAACATGTTGGGCAGCATCAACGCCGTGGTGAAGGCGTCCATCATCGGCCCCTGGCCGAAGCGCGCCGCCAGCGCCATGTCGCGCACGAAGCCGAGAATTCGACTGCCCAGCGTCAGGGTCGACTGCACCAGGGTGTTTCGGGCGAGGCTCATGCGGACATTCGACAGGGCGCGGAGGAAGGTTGTCGCTTAGCGCGCTTGTTCGCCGGGCGATACGGGCTTTGCGCGCGGGCTGCGGCGGCCCAGGTCGGAGACGTCGCGTGCGCTGGCGCGGGCCGAGGCGACCTTGCGTCCGGCGGGCGCGGGCGCGCGGCTGTCCAGCACGGCCTCAAGCGCGGTGCGCAGTTCGGCGATCCGCTGTTCCGAGGTGATCTTCCGCCCCCTGCGATCCACGACGTAGAAACTGTCCACCGCCCGCTCGCCATAGCTGGCGACATGGGCGGAGCGGATGCTCAGGCCTTCGTCGTTGAACACGCGCGACAGGTCCGCCAGCAGGCCCGGCCGGTCGGCGCAGGACACCTCGACTACGGTGGCGGCCTCGCTGGCGTGGTGATCGACCATAACCACGGGCCGGACTTCGAAGGCCGCCTTGCGCGCATTGCCGGTCGGATCGGGCGCCTGGCCGATACGGCCCTCGCCCCGCGCGGCCTTTTCCAGCGCCTCGACCAAAGCCTTCAGGCGACGCGGCTCGGCCTGGCCATAAGGCAGGCCCGCTCCGTCCTGAACACGAAACACGTCCAGAACGACGCCGTCCTCGGTCGCCACGCGGGCGTCGGTCACGTCGGCCCCAAGCGCGGCCATGGTCTGGGCCAGATCGGCGAACAGGCCCGGCCGGTCGGCCGCTGCGATGGAGATTTCGGTGGTCTGCACCGTCAGCCCCTGCACCGGCGCGGTTGGGGCGCTCTCGGCGGCGGCGCCCGTCTCTCGCGCCCGCTGGACCAAGGCCGGATGCGCCGCCAGCGGATCCTCGCGCGTCACGTCCTCGCCCCGGAACAGGGCGGCGACCTGGTTGTAGAGGGTGCGCATCAGCTGACCCTTCCAGCCGTTCCACACGCCCGGCCCCACGGCCCGAATATCGGCCACGGTCAGAACCAGCAGCATCCGCAGTCGCTCGGGGTCGCCGACCAGTTCGGCGAAGGCGCGGATGGTCGCGGGGTCCGACAGGTCGCGCTTCTGGGCATAGTCCGACAGCGCCAGATGGCTGCGCACAAGCCAGACGACCAGTTCGATCCGGCGCGGATCGACTCCCAGCCGCTCGCACGCCCGACGCGCGGCGATGGCGCCATCCTCCAGCTGCCCCCGCTCGCCGCCCTTGCCGACGTCGTGCAACAGCATGCCCAGCATCAGGGCTTCCATGTCCGAGATCAGATGCACGATCTCGCTGGCCATCGGGTGGTCGGTCTTCAGCTTGCCGCGCGCGATGTCGTTGATGATGCCGATGGCCTGAAGCGTGTGCTCGTCGACCGTATAGGCGTGGTACATGTTGAACTGGGTCTGGCCGACGATCCGCCCCCATTCGGGCAGGAACCGGCCAAGCAGGCCTGTCTCGTTCATGATAGTCAGGACGCGATAGGGCCTCTGCCCGTGCGCCAGAACGTCCAGGAACGCCCGCGTCGCCGCCGGATCGCGCCTTAGTCGGGGCGTCACCAGCGACAGCGACCGCGTCACCGCCGAAAAAGCGTCCGGATGCAGGTCCAGGTCGTGCTTGTCGGCGCAGACGAACAGGGTCAGCAGCTTGACCGGATCGGCGGCGAACACCTCCGGCCCCTCGACCGACAGACGCCCCTGATCGATCCAGAACCCCTCGACCTCCAGCTTGCGCCGGGGGGCGGGCCGGAACGGCGCCATCAGACGCGACAGGCCGTGCGCCGTCTTCTGGTGGCGCGCCTCCAGCTTGGCCGACATGGCGCGCGTCAGGGCGCCGACGTCGCGGGCCACCAGAAAGTATCGCCGCATGAACCGCTCGACCGCCGGCTCGTCGCCGCGCCCGCGCCAGCCCATGCGTCGGGCCACCTCGGGCTGCATGTCGAAGGTCAGCTTCTCTTCGGCCCGGCCCGCGATCAGATGCAGATGGATGCGGACCCGCCACAGGAAGTCGAACGCCTCGTCCGACGTCCGTCGCTCGCGCGGGGTGAACAGCTCGTCCATCACCGTCGCGCCGAGACGGCTTTCGGGCGCCAGGGACCGGGCGATCCAGTACAGGGTGTTCAGGTCGCGCAAGCCCCCCTTACCGTCCTTGACGTTGGGTTCGACCTTGTAGCGGGTCGAGCCAGCCTTTTCGTGCCGGGCGGCCCGCTCCTCCAGCTTGGCGGCGATGAAGGGGCGCGAATCGGATTTCGACACCATGTCGCGAAACCGGCCGATCATCAGCTGGGCCAGCGCCTCGTCCCCCGCCAGCGGACGCGCCTCCAGCAGGGTCGTCCGCACCGTCATGTCGGTGCGCGACAGGCTCAGACACTCTTCGACCGAGCGCACCGCCGACCCGACCTTGGCCCCCAGGTCCCACAGCACATAGAGGACGAACTGGATCACCTGCTCGCCGCGCGGCGTCGCTTTGGACGATCTCAGGAACAGCAGGTCGAGATCGGAATGGGGCGCCAGCACGCCCCGGCCGTAGCCCCCGACCGCGACCAGGGCCAGCCGCTCGGCCTCGACCGGCGAGGTCGGCCACAGCGTCTGGGTCGCCACCCGCCACAGGCCGGCCAGCATCTCGTCGGCAGCGGCGGCGTACAGACGCGCCACATCGCGGCCCTTCACTCCGCCATCCAGCTTGCGCTCCGCCCGGGCGCGGGCGGCGTCATAGGTCTCGCGCAAAACGACAGAGACCGCCGCGCGCGGGTCTTCCGCGCGGGCGGCCTCGTCAAGGCGGTCATCCAGACTGGGCGAGGCGTTCATGTCAGCCGTCTATAGGCCGCATCCCACCGCACGTCAGTCAGGGATTGCTGACTACTCCGGGCGAACGCGCTTCTTGCGGAACGACGGGTTCAGCACCTGCTTGCGCAGGCGGATGGACTTGGGCGTCACCTCGACCAGCTCGTCGTCGTCGATATAGGCGATGGCCTGTTCCAGCGACATCTGGCGCGGCGGGGTCAGGCGCACGGCCTCGTCCTTGCCGGAGGCGCGGACGTTGGTCAGCTGCTTGCCCTTGATCGGGTTGACGTCCAGGTCGTCCCAGCGCGCGTTCTCGCCGATGATCATGCCCTGATAGGTCTTCTCGCCGGCGCCGACGAACATGATGCCACGGTCTTCCAGATTCCACAGTGCGAAGGCGGCGGTTTCACCGTCAGAGTTCGAGATCAGAACGCCCTTCAGACGACCGGCGATCGCGCCCTTGTGCGGCTCATAGTGGCTGAACACGCGGTTCAGCACGCCCGAACCGCGGGTGTCGGTCAGGAACTCGCCCTGATAGCCGATCAGCGAACGCGACGGCGCCTTGAGGCTGATGCGGGTCTTGCCGGCGCCCGACGGGCCCATGTCGGTCATTTCGGCCTTACGGGCCGACAGCTTCTCAATGACGATGCCCGAGAACTCGTCGTCGACGTCGATCATGACGTCTTCGATCGGCTCCAGCTTCTCGCCGTTCTCGCCGGTCTGGAACACCACGCGCGGACGCGAGATCGAAACCTCGAAGCCTTCGCGGCGCATGTTCTCGATCAGAACGCCCAGCTGCAGTTCGCCACGGCCGGCGACTTCATAGGCGTCGCCGCCTTCGGTCGTGGTCACGCGGATGGCGACGTTGGCCTCGGCCTCCTTCAGAAGGCGATCACGGATGACGCGCGACTGGACCTTGTCGCCTTCGCGACCGGCCAGGGGGCTGTCGTTGACCGAGACGGTCATGGAGATGGTGGGCGGATCGATCGGCTGGGCGGGCAGAGGCTCGGTGACTTCCATGGCGCACAGGGTGTCGGCCACGGTCGCCTTGGACATGCCGGCGATGGCGACGATGTCGCCCGCTTCCGAACCCTCGTCCAGGGCCTGACGCTTCAGGCCGCGGAAGGCCAGCACCTTAGTGATGCGGCCGCGTTCGATTTCCTTGCCTTCGCGGTCCAGGGCGTGGATCGCCATGCCGGGAACGGCCTTGCCGCTCTCGATGCGGCCGGTCAGCAGACGGCCCAGGAACGGATCGCTTTCGATCAGCACGTCCAGCATGCGGAAGGGCTTGTCGCGGTTGGCCTGGACGGCGGGCGGCGGGACGTGATCGACGATCAGGTCGAACAGCGGGGCCAGATTGTCGTTGGGCTGGTTCAGGTCCAGCGTCGCCCAGCCGTTGCGGCCCGAGGCGTAGATGTGCGGGAAGTCCAGCTGCTCGTCCGTCGCGCCTATGGCGGCGAACAGGTCGAAGGTCTCGTTGTGGACGCGGTCCGGATCGGCGTGGGCGCGGTCGACCTTGTTGATGCACAGGATCGGGCGCAGGCCCATCTTCAGCGCCTTGGTCAGCACGAACTTGGTCTGGGGCATGACGCCCTCTTCGGCGTCCACCAGGATGACGCAGCCGTCCACCATGCCCAGGATGCGCTCGACCTCGCCGCCGAAGTCGGCGTGGCCGGGGGTGTCGATGATGTTGATGCGGGTTTCGCCCGCCTTGCCGTTCCAGAGCACCGAGGTGCACTTGGCCAGGATGGTGATGCCGCGCTCTTTTTCCTGGTCGTTGGAGTCCATCGCGCGCTCGGTCTGCGCCTCGTTGGCTCGGAACACGCCGGATTGGGCGAGCAGTTGGTCCACCAGGGTCGTCTTGCCGTGGTCGACGTGGGCGATGATGGCGACGTTGCGCAGGTTCATTTGAGTATCGCGAAAAGGCGCGGCCGGCATACGGGCGGCCGCTGGTCATGAAAAGGCATGCGGGAGGCGCGCGCCTCTTACAGGCATGTGGACAGAAAGGCCAGAGCGGGCGTTCGCCGCGCTGATCGCCGCCTTACCGATATTTCATCCCCGACGCCGCATCCGACGCTGCTGACGGACGCCTCCTTCCCACGACGGGCCTGACACAGGCCCATTCCGATGGGAGATGACGATGGGTTTGATGATTGCAGCCGCGCTTGCCGCCGCCCTGGCCGCGGGCGAGGCGCCGGACATGCATGTGGATGCCGAGGGGCTGAACATGGCCTGACCGGGCGAGGCGATGATCCTGGCCGGCCGCATCCGCGCCGCCAGCCGTGACTGGTGCGCCGTCCATCGCGCCGTCCTGACCCCCGACAGCCTTGGCGACGCCAGCGTCTGCGAGCGTGAAATGAGACGCCGGGCCTATGTCGCCCTGCCCCGTCCTCAACGCATGCATTTCGTGCGTGCGGGCGGCCAGACCGCCCTCAATCGGCGCTAGAGCGGCCGCAGCATATAGCGGGCGTCGGCGCCGTAGCTGGCCAGTTTGGCCGCCATGCCCTCGGCGGGCTGCTCGACGAAGCCGTGTCGTGACCAGAAGCCGACCGCGTCGTTGACCGCGACGAGGGCGATGGCGGGCCAGCCGTCTTCCGTCGCCTGTTCGGCCAGTCGCTCGACGATGGCGCCGGTCACGCCCCCGCCCCGCGCCTCGGGGTGCAGGGCCAGATCGTGCAGATAGATCAAATCCGGCTCGGCCGGCAGGCCTTCGATCACCGTGTTCAGCGGCGGCGCGCTCTCGGCCCTCCACGGATAGGCGATCAGATAGCCCCGCGCGGCGCCCTCGCCTCCCGCGAGCACGAAACAGCCGCGCGGATAAAGCGCCAGCCGGTTTTGGAAACAGGTGCGATCCTCGAAATGGTCGGGAAACGACAGCCGCGCCACCTCCACCACCGCATCGATGTCCGTCGGCCGCATGGGCCGCCATTGCAGGGTCATCAGTTCACCTTGGACGGGTCTGGCGGCGCGTCAGGCAGGGCGGATACCGGAACGCCGTCGTCCTTCAGCTTCTTCACCTCGGCGGGCGTGGCCTCGCCATAGATTTCGCGCTTCTCGGATCGGCCCTCGTGGATGTCGCGCGCCTCGCGGGCGAAGGTGTCGCCGACGTAATCGAAGTTGGCCTCGACATGGGCGCGGACCTCGCGGGCGGCGGCCATCATCATCGTCTGCATCTTGGCGGCGACGTCGGAGGCGGGATCGGCCTTGCGGGCACCGCTCACGGCCGGGGCCATGATCGCCTTTTCGACCACGTGCGAACCGCAGAACGGGCATTCCACCAGCCCCCGCGCCGCCTGATCGTCATAGTCAGTCGAGGAGCCGAACCAGGCTTCGAAGGCGTGGGCCTGGTCGCATTTCAGGGCGTAGCGGATCATGGGGCGTCAAACAGCGGGCAGGAAATCGCGATCGTGGGTCAGGCTGGGCACGGCGGCGCGCGCCCTGGCCACGGCCTCCATGTCCAGTTTCGCACGCACGATGCAAGGTTCGTCGTGATCCGCCTTGGCGATGATCTCGCCCCAAGGGCCGACGACGGTCGATCGCCCCCAGGTGCGGCGACCGTCCTCGTGCAGTCCGCCCTGCGCCGGCGCCAGAACGAACGCCCCCGTCTCGATGGCGCGGGCGCGCAACAGGGTTTCCCAATGCGCCTCGCCTGTCGGGGCAGTGAAGGCGGCCGGGACGGCGATCATCGACGCCCCCGCCTTGGCCAGCTGGCGATGCAGGTGGGGAAAGCGGATGTCGTAGCAGATGGTCAGGCCCAGCCGACCCCAGGGCGTGTACGCCACAGCCGCCCCATCGCCGGGCCGCACCGTCGCGCTTTCGCGATAGGTTTCGCCATTGGGCAGGTTCACGTCGAAGACATGCAGCTTGTCGTATCGGGCCACGATCCCGCCCGACGCATCGATCAGCAGCGATCGATTGGCGGCGCGTCCGTCTCCCGCCCGGCCTGACCGGACTATGGCCGAACCGGTCAGCAGCCAGACGCCCAGTTCCGCCGCCAGACGACGCAGACCCAGAACGGCGACGTCCTCGTCCTCGGTCGTGATCGCCGCATCGCGCCGGTCTCGGCGTTGCTCCAGGACATTGGTCCCCTCGGGGGTCAAAACGAACTTCGCCCCGCCCGACGCCGCCTCGCGGATCAGGGGCTCGACATGGGCCAACGCCTCTCGCGCCGTCGCCGGCGTGCGCGTCTGGATCAGGACGATGTCGAGCCCGCTGCTCATGGATCAGGCGGCCAGAAGTCCGTCCAGCTTGCCGTCGCGATCCAGCGCGTGGATGTCGTCGGAACCGCCGACGTGCTGGCCGTCGATGAAGATCTGCGGGAAGGTCATGCGGCCGCCTGACTTCTCGATCATCTCGGCCTTCTTGTCGGGATCGTTGGACGCGACGATTTCCGTATAGTCCACGCCTTTTTTCTTCAGAAGCGACATGGCGCTGAAGCAGTAGGGGCAGCCAGGCTTGGTGTAGATGACGACGTCGGCCAAGTTCAGATCTCCAAATAAAATCCAGCGCCCTCGAGCAGCGAGCCGCCGAGCGGCGAGCGATAGGGCGCTCTTCACATAGTCAGTTCACGGGCGTTTCGCACCCGCGCGATGACGGCGAGATCCACGGCGCGCGCACCGGCGTCGATCAGGGCGCGCGCGCAGGCCTCTCCGGTCGCGCCCGTGGTCAACACATCGTCGATCAGAAGGATGCGTCGCCCCCGGATCCGACGCCGGCCCGCCTCGGTCACGGCGAAGGCCTGCTTGACGTTCAGCCGCCGCCCGCGCTGGCTCTTGCCGCCCTGGCTGGTCGTGTGGGTCGTGCGGACCAGACCGTCGGGCAAATAGTCGCGGCCGGCGTGCCGGGCCAGCGGCCGGGCGATCTCGGCCGCTTGGTTGAACCGTCGCGACAACAGGCGCAACCGATGCAGCGGCACGGGCAGGATCACGTCCGCGCCTTGGACCAGATCGGCGGCGGCGCGTTCGATCCAGCGCGCGAACAGGGGCGCGAACTGTTGCTGGTCCCCGTGCTTGAACCTCAGGATCAGACTGCGCGACGCCTCATCATACAGGCAGGCCGCCCGCGCTCTCTCGAACGCATAGGGCTTGGCGATACAGGCGGCGCAGCGATCCTCGGCGAAGGCGCCGCCGTCAAAGTCGAAGGCCGCCCCGCAGCCGTCGCAGACCGGCGCTTCCAGAAATTTGATCCGGCTCCAGGCGTCGGGCGTCAGGCCGGCCGCAGCCGTCGCCTCTCGGCTGTCATGCGCCATCGGCGGCAGGATCAGGTCGGCCAGTCCCCGCCCCGCTCCGCGCAAGTGACGGCCCGCCCCTTCCCAGGCGCGCCGCCAGCCCCCATCCTGTGCGTCCATGACCGCCCCCCAGTCCCATTCCGACGCCCCCCCGCGCATCTTCGACGCCGTTCGACGTCAGGCGCGGCTGGCGCGGTCCGCCGCCCGGTTCCCCCAAGCCGACTTCCTGCACGCCCGCGCCGCCGCCAACGCCGCCGAGAGCCTGGAAGCCATACTGCGCGATTTTCCCGTTGCGGTCGATCTGTCCGCCCATTCAGGCGTGTTCGATGTGGCGGTTCGCTCCAGCGACGCCGCCGGACGCGTCGGTCCTATCCAGACGCCCGTCTCCCTGGCCCAGCGCGCAGCGCCGGGTGCGGACGCGCTGCCGCTGGCCGACGCCTCGACCGATCTGATCGTCTCCCTTTTGACCCTTCACTGGGCCAATGATCTGCCGGGCGCCCTGGCCCAGATCCGGCGCGCGTTGAAACCGGACGGCCTGTTCATCGGCACGCTGTTCGGCGCGGGCACCCTGAAAGAGCTACGCGCCGTCCTGACCGAGGTCGAACTGGAGGAGCGCGGCGGCGCCCAGGCGCGTGTTTCGCCCTTCGCTGACGGCTATGACGGGGCGGCCCTGTTGCAGCGCGCCGGGTTCGCCCTGCCGGTGTCGGACGTGGACCGCTTCACCGTCCGCTACACCGACCTGTTCGCCCTGATCCGCGACCTGCGCGCCATGGGCGAGACCAACGTGCTGCACGGACCCGTTCGGCCGCTAAGCCGCCGCATCGTGGCGCGCGCCGCCGCCCTCTATGCCGAGCGATACGGTCTCGACGACGGCCGCATCCCGGCGACGTTCGAGATCATCCATCTGGCCGGCTGGAAACCTCACGACAGCCAGCAGAAGCCTCTGCCGCGCGGCTCGGCCAAGACGCGGCTGGCCGATGCGCTGGGCGTCAAGGAAATGACGGGCGAAGAGCCGGACTAGCTGATCGCGGCCTGTATGGCGGCGCTCAGCTTGTTCACCGTCGCGGCCAGGCCGCCGTTCTGGCTGTTCGCCAAGGCGCTGATCGAGGTCACGATCGCCAGGAAGATCAGGGCGCAGAGCAGACCATATTCGATAGCCGTGGCCCCGCTCTCATTGCGCAGGAACCGGTCGATAAGACGTCGCATGGCCGGCCTCCCTGGTCGGCGGTGGTCAGAGCAGGTCGCGCAACCAGGCGACCAGAGGTTCGTCCGCCGGCGGCATGGGATAGTCCGAAAGCTTGCTCGGCTTCACCCAGGCCAGGCCGTCGTGTTCACGCGCCGTGACCACGCCGTCCCACCGTCGGCACAGATACAATGGCATCAACAGGTGAAACGAATCGTAAGCGTGACTGGCGAAAACGAACGGCGACAGACAGTTTTCGCTGACGTCGATGCCCAGCTCTTCCTTAAGCTCACGGGTCAGGGCCTGTTCCGGCCGCTCTCCGGGCTCGACCTTGCCGCCCGGAAACTCCCACAGACCGGCCAGCTTCTTGCCCTCGGGACGCTTGGCGATCAGCACCCGCCCATCCACGTCAATCAGGGCGACGGCGACGACCAGGACGGTCGGAAGGGGCGCAGCGGTCACGAGCGATAGTCGCCGTTGATCTCGATGTAGCCCTTGGTCAGATCGCAGGTCCACACGGTCGCCGATGCCCGGCCCGAACCCACATCGACGGTGATGTCGATCTCGGGGTTCTTCATATAGGCGGTCATCTTGGCCTCGTCGTAGGTCGGGGACGGGGCGCCGTCGATGGCGGCCTGGTGCGGGCCGAACTTGATGGCCAGGCGGTCGCGGTCGACCGGCTCCTCCGTCTTGCCCACCGCCATGACGACCCGGCCCCAGTTGGCGTCCTGACCGGCGATCGCCGTCTTGACCAGGGGGCTGTCGGCGATGGACTTGGCCAGCTTGCGGGCCGAGGCGGGGCTGGCGGCCCCGTCCACCGTCACCTTGACGAACTTGGTCGCGCCCTCGCCGTCGCGCACCAGCTGGTGCGCGAGGTCCAGCATCACCTTGTCCAGGGCGGCCGAGAAGCTCTTCAGCCGGCGATCCCCGACCCGCCCGATGCGCGGCGCGCCCGAGGTTCCGGTGGCGAACAGCAGGGCCGTGTCGTTGGTCGAGGTGTCGCCATCCACGGTCACGCTGTTGAAGGTGGTGCGCACGTGCAGGCCCAGCAGCGCCTGCAGCACGTTCGGATGGATGTCTGCATCGGTGACGATGAAGGCCAGCATGGTCGCCATGTCCGGCGCGATCATGCCCGATCCCTTGGCGATACCGGCGATCCGGACCTTGTAGCCCTCGATCTCGGCCTCGGCGTAAGAGCCCTTGGGGAAGGTGTCGGTGGTCATGATGCCGCGACCGGCCCGGGCCCAGGCGTCCGCCTCCAGCCCGTTCTCGATTTCAGGCAGTTTGGCGACGATCTTCTTGTCGTCCAGCACCACCCCGATCACGCCGGTCGAGGCCAGCATGACGTCGCGCTGGCGACAGCCGAACCGTTTGGCGACCTCCGAGGCCGTGCGCCGCGCCGCGTCCGCGCCGGCCTTGCCGGTGAAGGCGTTGGCGCATCCGGCGTTGATCACTAGGGCGCGCACATCCTTGCCGCCCTCGGCCCCGGCCAGATGCTTCTTGCACCAGTCCACGGGCGCCGAGCCGATCTTGTGGCGGGTGAAGACCCCGGCGCAGCTGGTCCCGCGCGCGAACCGGAACACTACCAGATCGTCACGTTCATGCTTGTAGAAGCCGGCGCGCGCGGTCGCGATCTCGACCCCGCCGATCGGCGGAATGGTCGGGAACGGCACGGCCAGGGGCGAGATGGCCAGACCCGGCTTGCCGGCGGCGGCCGGCGCAGGCGCGGCGGCCGGGGCGGCATCCGATCCCGGCGTGCGGGTGGCGCGCTTCAGCGCCGTAGCGAACGGGTCCAGCGCCTTTTCGAACGCATGCTCGATCTTTTGGCCGGTCGTGGAGGGAGGCTTGGTCATGTCAGGCGCCCGGAGGAGCGGAAGGGGCGGAAGGGGCGGAAGGAGCAGGCGACGCGGGCGGCGTCTGTGCGGGCAGGCGGACATCGACCTTGGCCTTGCCGCGCAGTTGTTCCAGCAACTGTCGCACGCCCTCATAGGTCAGATAGCGCACGATCTGCGGTCGGGCCTGTTCCAGCGTCGGCGGGTTTTCCTTGCGCCGGTCCTCGACCCTCAGAACGGCCCAGCCGCCCTCGGTCTGGAAGGGCCCGACGGTCGAACCGGCCGGCTTGTCGCGCAGGGCGTCGGCATAGGCTTGGGGCATCACGTCCAGAGTCGAATAGCCCAGATCCCCGCCGGAGAACCGCGTCGCCTCGTCGATCGACCGTTCCGCCGCGACCGCTTCAAAGCCGGCGCCCTGGCCCAGAATGCCGATCACCGCGTCCGCCTCAGGCTTGGTGCGCGACAGGATCAACCGCACGCGGATCTCTTCCGAGGTCTTCGCCAGCCGCAGCTGCTCATTATACAGGGTCTGCACCGCCTGGTCCGAGACGGCCTTGTTGACCACGCTCTCGACCAGCATGTCGCCCAGGATGCGCTCGCGCGTCGCTTCCAGACGCCGCTGCGCCAAGGGTGAGGAGTCCAGCCGCCGCCGCTGCGCCTCTCCGGCCAGCAGCTTTTGGTCGATCACCTCGTCGAGCACCCGGCGGAAGAGATCCGACGTCGTATCCAGCGCCTCGTCCTCGCCGATCAAACCTTGGGCCACCGCCTCGCGCTTCACGTCCGAGGCCCAGATGGTCTCGTCCTGGACCGTGGCCACGGCCTGGTCCCCCTGTTCCGGCGGCCGGTTGTCGCCGCCGCGCGAACAGGCGGCGGTCGAAAGCGCCGCCGTCAGCAAGGCCGCCGTAAGAATGCGTGAAGATCGCCGGAATGGGGTCAAGGGGGCGCTCCGTCGAAGGCGGCCGAAAGCCCCTCGCGTTGACAGGGGTTAGGCCGGTGCTTAAGTCCCGCCTGCGCCCAAGTCGAGGGGTTTTGATCGTCTGCGCGGCCCTTCGCGCGCGCCTGATGCGGCGCTCCGGGGCTGCGGTCGGTCAGGGCCTCTCTCACGGCGTCCGTATCGCCGCCCCTCACGGGATTTCAGAGCCGCTCAGCTCGCAGACGCTCGACCGCTTACCGGATCCAATATGCTCGGCTTCGCCAAGAAACTTTTCGGCTCTTCCAACGACCGCAAGGTCAAGGCCTTCCAGGACCACGCCCAGCGCATCAATGCGCTGGAGCCCAAGTTCGCCGCCCTGTCCGACGACGAACTGCGGATGATGACCGACGCCTTCCGCGATCGGCTGGCGAACGGCGAGACCCTGGACAAGATCCTGCCCGAAGCCTTTGCGGTCGTGCGCGAGGCCTCCAAGCGCGTGCTGGGCCAGCGCCAGTACGATGTTCAGCTGGCCGGCGGCATGATCCTGCATGAAGGCGGCATCGCCGAGATGCGGACCGGCGAAGGCAAGACCCTGGTCGCCGTGGCGCCGGTCTATCTGAACGCCCTGCCCGGCAAGGGCGTGCACGTCATCACCGTCAACGACTACCTGGCCCGCCGCGACGCCGAGACGATGGGCAAGGTCTATCGCTTCCTCGGTCTTGAGGTCGGCGTCATCGTCAACGGCCTCAGCCAGGGCCAGCGCCAGCAGGCCTACAACGCCGACGTTACCTACGGCACCAACAACGAGTTCGGCTTCGACTATCTGCGCGACAACCTGGTCTATGACCGGCGCGAGATGGTGCAGCGTCCGCACAACTTCGCCATCGTCGACGAGGTCGACTCCATCCTGATCGACGAGGCGCGCACGCCTCTGATCATCTCAGGCCCGACCGAGGACCGTTCGGATCTCTACAAAATCCTCGACGGCCTGATTAAAGATCTGATCAAGGACAAGGACACCTTCGAGCTCGACGAGAAGCAGAAGCAGGTCCTGCTGACCGAGCTGGGCTCCGAGCGGATGGAAGAGGCCCTGGAGGCCGGCGGTCACTTCGCCGCCGACACCACCGGCCTGTACGACGCCGCCAACATCAGCCTGGTTCACCACGCCAACCAGGCCCTGCGGGCCAACACCCTGTATCAGCGTGACAAGGACTATATCATCAAGGGCGGCGAGATCGTCCTGATCGACGAGTTCACCGGCCGCATGATGACCGGACGCCGCCTGTCCGAAGGCCTGCACCAGGCTATCGAGGCCAAGGAAGACGTCAAGATCCAGCCCGAGAACCAGACCCTGGCCTCGGTGACGATCCAGAACTACTTCCGCCTGTACGAAAAGCTGTCGGGCATGACCGGCACGGCCGCGACCGAAGCCCAGGAATTCGGCGACATCTACAAAATGGACGTGCTGGAAGTGCCGACCAACCGGCCTATCCAGCGCAAGGACTATGACGACGAGGTCTATCGGACCCACGCCGAGAAGAACCAGGCCATCGCGCGCCAGATCGCCGAATGCCACCTCGCCGGCCAGCCGATCCTGGTCGGCACCGTATCGATCGAGCGTTCGGAACAGCTGTCGGACCTGCTGAGCCGCTTCGAATACAAGGTCGAGACCTCGCGCACGCTGAAGCCGGAATATGCGGGCAAGGCCAAGGAAGCCGAGAAGATCGGCGACGCCGCCTATGACATCACCTACGAGACCAAGCTGCGCGGCATTCCGCACAGCGTCCTGAACGCGCGCCAGCATGAACAGGAAGCCTACATCGTCGCCGACGCCGGCCTGCCGGGCGTGGTGACCATCGCCACCAACATGGCGGGCCGCGGCACCGACATTCAGCTCGGGGGCAACCTCGAGATGAAGATGCAGAAGTGGCTGCTGGAACAACGCAACATGGCCGTCGAGGTCACACCGGAAATGGAAGCGGCCAAGGAGGCCGAGTTCAAGGCCGAGATCGCCGTCCAGAAGAAGATCGCGCTGGAGGCCGGCGGCCTGTTCGTTCTGGGCACCGAGCGCCACGAGAGCCGCCGCATCGACAACCAGCTGCGCGGCCGCACCGGCCGTCAGGGCGACCCCGGCACCTCGAAATTCTATCTGTCCTGCGAAGACGACCTGCTGCGCATCTTCGCTGGCGACCGCCTCGACTCGATCATGAAGACCTTCGGCGTGGCGGAGGGCGAGGCCATCACCCACCCCTGGCTGAACCGCGCCATCGAGACCGCCCAGAAGCGCGTCGAGACCCGCAACTACGACATCCGCAAGAACCTGCTGAAATACGACGACGTCGTGAACGACCAGCGCAAGGCCGTGTTCGAACAGCGTCAGGAGTTCATGGACTCCGAGGATCTGTCGGAGCTTGTCGGCGACTTCCGCCGCGACGTCGTGTCCGACCTGGTCGAACGCTACATGCCGCCCAAGGCCTATGCCGAGCAGTGGGACATCGACGGCCTGGACGAAAAGGTCCGCTCGACCCTGGGTCTGGAGCTGCCGCTGCACGACTGGGCCGCCGAGGAAGGCGTGTCGAACGAGGAGATCGAGGAGCGGCTGCTGGCCGCCGCCGACGCCCGCGCCGCCGAACGCCTGGAACAGATCGGCGCCGACCAGACGCGCGGTCTGGAAAAGCAGTTCATGCTGCAGATGATCGACATGCAGTGGCGCGAGCACCTGGTCCATCTGGACCACCTGCGCGGCGTCATCGGCCTGCGCGGCTATGGCCAGCGCGACCCGCTGAACGAGTACAAGACCGAGGCCTTCTCGCTGTTCGAGAACCTGCTCTACGACCTGCGCCACAACGTGACCCGCTGGCTGATGACGGTCGAGTTCCGCTTCCAGGCTCCGCCCGAATTGCCCGAGTTCCAGGAAATCCACCTGAACCCCGGCACCGGCGAGAACGAGATGGCTGATCCGTCGGCGCAGAACCCCGAAGGCACGTTGATCGGCGACGACCGGTCCAAACTGCCGATCGAGGCCCTGCCGCCCGGCTGGGAAATGACCGGCCGCAACTCCCCCTGCCCCTGCGGCTCGGGCCGCAAGTTCAAACACTGCCACGGGGCTCTCGTTTAAGAGGCGCGCGACTCGCAGCGCTATCGCTCGCCGCGTGGCGGCTCGCTGCTTGAGCGCTGGGTGAGATGTCCTAAAGAAGAGGGATGACCTACAAGTCCCTCTTCTCCCGCGCCCTGTCAGCGGCGCCCGGTCGGCTGCATTTCGCCGCGCACAGCCATCACCTGTGGCCCGACGCCAGTTTCGAGGCGCAGCAGCAGACCTGGCTCGACGCCAACTTGCATGCCGACCACAAGTGGGATCTCGTCTTCGGTCAGGTGATCCCCGAGGCCCAGGCCCATGTCGCGGCCGAGCTGGCCCTGCCCTCGCCCGACAGCATCGTCTTTTCCTCCAACACCCACGACTTCCTGCTGCGCCTGTTTTCGGGCGTGGAGACCACGCCGGTCCGTATTCTGGCGACCGATGGCGAGTTCCACTCCTTCCGTCGTCAGGCCGAACGGTGGGAAGAGGTCGGGGCGGCGGTGGTCACGCGCGTTGCGCTCGCGCCCTTCGACACCTTCGCCGAGCGTTTTATCGCCGAGGCGTCAAGGGGCGGTTACGACTGGATCGTGGTCAGCCAGGTCTTCTTCCGCACCGGGGGGCTGTTCAACCGGATCGAGGAGCTTGCCGCCCTGGCGAGACCCGAAGGGCCTTGGGTGCTGATCGACGGCTATCACGGCTTCATGGCGACACCGACCGACCTGTCGGCGGTGGCGGACCGGGTCTTCTATGTCTCCGGCGGCTACAAATACGCCATGTCGGGCGAGGGCGTCTGCTTTCTGCACGCCCCGCCCGGCTTCTGCCCGCGTCCTGTCGTCACCGGCTGGTTCGCGGAGTTCGGCGACCTGTCGGGGCCTCCCGGCGGCGTCCAATACCGCAGCGACGGCGGTCGCTTCTGGGGCGCCACCTTCGACTGCACGCCGCTGTATCGCTTCAACGCCGTGCGCCGAATGCTGGATCAGCAGGGGATCGACACCGCCGCCGTCGCCGCCCATGCGCGCGATCTGGCGACCACGTTCCAGCAGGCCGTTCAGGCTGGACAGGCGGGGCTGTTGTCTCAGGCCGAAATCCTCAATCCGGTCGAGGGCGATGCGCCGCGCGCCCGTTTCCTCGCCTTGCGTCATCCCGACGCCCAGGCCTGGTGCGCGGGTCTGCGGGCGGCGAACATCGTCACCGACGTGCGCGAGGACGTCATCCGCTTCGGCTTCGGTCTGTATCAGGACGCCGAGGACGTCGATCGCCTGATCGCGGCCTGCCGATCCCTCTGATCAGTAGAAGGTCGTGTCGTCCTGCTTGCTGGGCGCCGGGGCCGTGCGCGGCGGCGGCGTCGGACGGTTCGATGCGGGCGGGGTCGCCGGGCGGGCTTGAGGCGAGGGCGGCGTCGGCGTGGTCCCGCCCGCCGGCGCATCCACCGGAGGGATCGCCGGCAAATCTGGATAGGGCATGGCCGAAGGGCGGGCGTCCTGCGCCGGCGCCGCTTCATCGGGCGCGATCGGTCCCGCATCGGACTGGCCCAACCGGTCGGGCGCGCCGACATCGTCGCGGATGAAGGCCCAGGCCTGCCGGTCCGAGCAGCCGCAGGCCTTCAGGAAGCCCTGCTTGTCACGCCACAGGATCAGCGGATAGCTGATGTCGACGCCGGACTCCTTGAGCAGCTGGCTCAGCCGCTCGTTGAAGCGACGTCCGGCCTCGACCACGGCGGTGCGCGCCAGATTGCCGTCCGCTTGCGGCACGCCGGCGGCGGTCCAGCTGTTCGCCGGCGTCGCCATCCAGCGTTGATACAGCGGCCAATCCCGCGTCAGCCACAGCTCCGCGACCGTCGCCCGCTCCGCCGCCGTCGATTGCGCCGCGCCTTCCAGATCGGGGCGGGCGAACAGGATGTAGCGCGTCTCGATCCCCGCCGCCTTCAGCTTGGGCGCTTCGTCGCGCGCGTAACGCAGGGCTGAAGCGCTGTCGCGATAGGTGACGATATACAGGGCCTGTCCCCCGCTGCCGTCCGACACCCAGGATGCCTCGTCCAGCAGTTGTTGCACCTCGGCCTGATTGCGGCTGATCGTGACCGGCTGGAACCGCGAATAGAAGTTCCAATAGGCCCAGTATCCGGCGCCGGCGAGCAGCAGGCCGACCACGGCCGCCACGATCGAACCCATCAAAAAGCGACGCATGTAATCGGGTGCTCCAGCTTCACCGTTGACCCATCCTAACGCATAGCATCGGAATCCGTTGTCGCCCGCATTCGCCGACGTCGTCATCGCCGCTCAGAGGCGCCAAAATGTCGCGAAAGATTCCGGCCGATCCACTCTTGAACGGCGCAGGGGGCTTCCCATTTCCGATTTCGACGCTGCGGGACACTCCCCCTCCGAACCGCAGCGAAGCGAAGCCGGCGCCCTCCCCTCCCCTCCAGGCGCCGCTCGCGCAGGCCGCCGGACTCCCCCAGTCCGGCGGCTTTCTGCTTTGTGGCGCTGCACAATAATTCCAACCTGATCACTGATCATTACAATGAACGGTCGCCAGGGGCTTCCCGAGCGACCGGACCTGGCCTAGTCAGCGGGGGTGGCGCCCCGTCGCGCCGCATCCCTTGCGGCCCTGCCGCGTCGTTCGAGACTGCTCGTCCATGACCGCCCACGATCTGCGCCAACCCGTTCAGCCGATCACCAAGGCCGCGCTGGAGGCGGCCTTCGCCAAGATCGTGGGGACCGGGCCCGGCGCAGTCGAACAGACCTATCTGACCCAGGCGCACGAAGACTATTCCGCCGATGAGACGCCTGAGCTGAGCGGCGAGGATTTGGCTGCCCTGCTCGCCGCCTCCTGGACCGCCGCCAAGTCCTATCCGACCGACGCGGCCGCGCCCGCCATCACGGTCGGCCCGCTGCACGGCGCATCGGACAAGGTGCTGGATTACGATCTGGTGCGCATCGTCCAGTCCGACGCTCCCTTCCTGGTCGACAGCGTCATGGGCGCCCTGGCTGAGGCCGCCGTGTCCGTGCGCGCCCTGTTCCACCCGGTGGTCGAGCTGGACGGCCGCCGCCTGTCGATCATCATGCTGGTCATCGACAGCGTGCCTCAGGAGCGCCGCGACGCCTTGGGCGAAGGCCTGGCCCAGAGCCTGGCGGACGTTCACGCCGCCGTCGCCGATCACGACGCCATGACGTCTCTGATGCGCCAGGCCGTACAGCGTCTGGAAGAGACCCCGCCCCCGGTCGATCCCGCCGTTCTGGCCGAGAACATCGCCTTCCTGAAATGGCTGAAGAGCGACCATTTCGTCTTCCTGGGCGCGCGCGACTACGACTATCCGCTGAACGCCGACGGCGACTACGAGGCCGAGGCCCCGCTGGGCCTGTCCACCGACGGCCTGGGCATTCTGGCCGATCCCGAGCGCACGGTGCTGCGTCGCGCATCGGAACCCGCCGTCCTGACGCGCCAGATGCGCCGCCAGCTGGATCTGAGCGAACCGGTGACGGTGGCCAAGGCCAACGCCCGCTCGCGCGTCCACCGCCGCGCCTACATGGACTATGTCGGGGTCAAGCGTTACGGCCCGGACGGCAAGGCGACGGGCGAGACCCGTTTCGTCGGCCTGTTCACGTCGGAAGCCTACGACCAGCTTGCGACTGAAGTGCCGCTGTTGCGTCGCAAGGTGGCCAACGCCCTGGCCCGCGCCGACAAGGCGCCCGGCAGCCACAACGAAAAACGCCTCAAGAACATCCTTGAGAATTATCCGCGCGACGAGCTGTTCCAGGTCAGCGAGGACGAGCTGCTGTCCATCGCCCTGGGCATCCTTCACCTCTACGACCGGCCGCGCATCCGCCTGTTCTCGCGCCAGGATCCGTTCGACCGCTTCGTCTCGGTTCTGTGCTTCATCCCGCGCGAGAAGTTCGATTCCGCCGTGCGCGAACGCATCGGCCAGATCGTCGCCCGCGCCTGGGGCGGCCGCATCTCGGCATGGTATCCGCAACTGTCCGACGCGCCGCTGGTGCGCATCCACTACATCATCGGCGTGGAGCCCGGCGCCCACCCGATCCCGGATGCCGCCCAGCTGGAGGCCGACGTCGCCGAGGCCGGTCGCGGCTGGGTCGATCGTTTCGAAGGCGCTCTGCGTCGCTCGGGCGTCGAGGAAGTCGCCGTCGGGCCGCTGAGCGCCCAATGGGCCCGCGCCTTCGGCGCCGCCTATCGCGATCGCTATGACGCCGATGAGGCCGCGACCGACCTGCAATACGTAAACCGGCTGAACGAGACCGGTCTGCCCGGCGAGGGCAAGGCCGTCGCCGTGCGCGCCTTCCGCACGCCGGACGACAGCCGCCTGCAGTTCCGCTTCAAACTCTATCGTCGCGGCCCCGCCGTTCCCCTGTCCGACGTCCTGCCGATCCTGGCCGACATGGGCCTGAAGACGCTGGAGGAATACGGCTATCCGATCCGTCCGATGGGCGAGGAGGAGATTCACGTCCACGAGTTCCTGATGGAGGATCCGCGCGGCGAAGCGCTGGTCTTCGATGACGTGAAGGGGCCTTTCGAGGACGCCTTCGCCGCCGTCTGGACCGGCCGCAACGAAAGCGACGGCTTCAACCGCCTGGTGATCGAACTGGGCGTGGAATGGCGCGACGCCGCCCTGATCCGCACCCTGGCCCACTATCGCCAGCAGACGGGTCTCGACCCCTCCCAAACGGTGCAGGAAGAGGCCCTGCGCGAATATCCCGACGTGGCGCGCGCCCTGCTGTCGCTGTTCAAGGCCAAGTTCGCGCCCGAAGGGGGCTCGGCTGACGACCGCGCGCCGGCTGTCGCCGAGCTGGACGCTAAGATCGTCACCCTGTTGCAGGACGTGAAGAGCCTCGATCACGACCGGGCCCTGCGCCGCATCGCCGCCCTGATCGGCGCGATCAAGCGCACCAACTATTTCCAGCTGGACGCCGACGGTCAGCCCAAGCCGCACATCTCGATCAAGATCGCCTCGCGCGAGCTGGACGATCTGCCCCTGCCCAAACCCTATCGTGAGATTTTCGTCTGGGCGCCGCACGTCGAGGGCGTGCACCTGCGCTTTGGTCCCGTCGCGCGCGGCGGTCTGCGCTGGTCGGACCGTCGCGACGACTTCCGCACCGAGGTCCTGGGCCTCGTCAAGGCGCAGCAGGTGAAGAACGCGGTCATTGTGCCGGTCGGCTCCAAGGGCGGCTTCTATCCCAAGCAACTGCCCCGCACGACGGACCGCGAGGCCATCCAGGGCGAGGCCATCCGCGCCTATCGCACCTTCCTGTCCGGCCTTCTGGACATCACCGACAATATCGCCGCCGATGGTTCGGTGACCCATCCGGCCAATGTCATCGCCTGGGAGGGCCACGACCCCTATCTGGTCGTGGCCGCCGACAAGGGCACGGCGACCTTCTCCGACATCGCCAACGGCGTCTCGGCCTCCTACGGCTTCTGGCTGGGCGACGCCTTCGCCTCGGGCGGCTCCATCGGCTATGATCACAAGGCCATGGGCATCACGGCGCGCGGCGCATGGGAGGCGGTCATGCGCCACTTCCGCGAGATGGGCAAGGACATCCAGACCCAGCTCTTCACCATGGTCGGCGTCGGCGACATGTCCGGTGACGTCTTCGGCAACGGCGTCCTCCTGTCCAAGGCCACGCGTCTGGTCGCCGCCTTCGATCACCGAGACATCTTCATTGATCCGAACCCGGATCATGTGACCAGCTGGACCGAACGCAAGCGTCTGTTCGACCTGCCGCGCTCGTCCTGGCAGGACTATGACAAGGCGCTGATCTCGGAGGGCGGCGGCGTCTTCTCGCGCTCGGCCAAGTCGATCCAGCTGACGCCGCAGATTAAGGCGGCCCTGGACATCGCCGAGGACGAACTGGACCCCGTCAGCTTGATCCGCGCCATCCTGAAGGCGCCGGTCGAACTGCTCTATCTGGGCGGCATCGGCACCTATGTGAAATCGGCGGCCGAAACCGACGCCCAGGTCGGGGACAAGGGCACCGACGCCCTGCGCATCAACGCCGACGAACTGCGGGTCAAGGTGGTGGGCGAGGGCGCAAACCTCGGCTTCACCCAGGCGGGACGCATCGCCTTCGGTCAGGCCGGCGGCCGCATCAACACCGACGCCATCGACAACTCCGCCGGCGTCGACACCTCCGACCACGAGGTCAACATCAAGATCCTGGTCGGCTCGGCCGTGACCAACGGCGTCCTGCCGGCCGAGGAGCGCACGCCGCTACTGGCCTCCATGACCGACGAGGTCGGCCTCAAGGTGCTGGCTCACAACTACGACCAGACCCTGGCCCTAACCCTGCAACAGGCCGAAGGCGTCGGCGCCCTGAACGCCCAGCAGCGGTTCATGCAGAGCCTGTCGGCGCGTGGAAAGCTGGACCGCAAGGTCGAGGGCCTGCCCAGCGACGCCCGCGTCAAGGAGCTGATGACGGCGGGCATTCCGCTGGCCCGGCCGGAGCTGGCCGTCCTGATGGCCTACGCCAAGCTGGAGCTGTCGGACGATATCGTCGCCTCTCAGGCGCCCGAGGATCCCTTCTTCGAACAGATCCTGGTCCGCTACTTCCCAGAGGCCCTGGCCCGGTTCGAGCCGGAGATGAAGAGCCACCGTCTGCGGCGCGAGATCATCGCCACCGTCATGGCCAACGAAGTCGTCAACATGTGCGGCCCGACCTTCCCCGACCGCCTGCGCGGCTCGGCGGAATGCGACACCACCGCCCTGATCATCGCCTTCGAGGCGGCCCGCCGCGTCTTCCGTCTGGACGAAGCCTGGGACGCCGTTTCGGCCCTGGACCTGAAGATCTCGGCCGAGGCCCAGATCGCCCTTTATCAGGAGATCGCCGTCGTCCTGCGTCGTCAGACCTTCTGGCTGGCCAGCCGCGCCAAGGGCGGTCTGTCGGTTCAGGCCCTGATCGAGCGCTATCGTCCGATCGCCGACGCCTTGCAGGCCGAGGGCGCGCCGGTCCTGTCGCGCTTCGAACAGGGGCGCCTGGATGCGCGCGTCAAACGTTTCGCCGACCATGGCGCGCCTGAGGATCTGACCCGCAGCATCGCCATCATGCGCCCCCTCGTCGCCGCCTCCGACATCGGGGATCTGGCGCAGGAAGCGAACTGGCCTGTCGCAGCCATGGCGCGCCTGTATCACCAGGTCGGGGCCGCCTTCGACTTCGACCGTCTGCGCGCCGCCGCCGGCTCCATTCCGTCTGCGGATCATTTCGATCGTCTCGCCGTCCGTCGTCTGATCGAGGACCTGATGAACGAGCAGGCGGCCCTGACCCGCGCCGTCGCCCGCGCCTCCGATCCGTCGGTTGGCGTCAGCGAGGACGCGGCGGAGGCCGCCGTGGACGCCTGGATCGGCTCCAAACAGGCGACGGTCGAGGGCGTGCGCGCCTCGGTGGACGAGATCGAACAGTCCGGCTCGGGCTGGACCTTCGCCAAACTGACGATCGCCAACGCGACGATCCGCGATCTGGCGACGGCGGCCGTGAATGGCTGAGCAGCGGGTCTTCGCTTGACGAAGCCGTCGTCGCACGGCCTCTTCAACCGCTGATCAGGCTGGGGAGGCCGCAATGCCGAGAAAGTTCCTCGTCGTCGTCGACGACAGTCCGGAGTTCGAGGCCGCCCTGCGGTTCGCCTCGCGCCGGGCGAAATCGACGGGCGGGCGCGTGGTCATGCTGCGCGTCCTGCCGACCGACAGCGACGCCCACTGGTCGGGCGTGCGCGAGGAAATCGAACGCCAGCAGCGCCAGGAGGCGGAAATCCTGCTCAACCGCCTGGGCGAGGAGGCGCAGACCCGCTCCGGCGCTGCGCCGGTCTTCCTGATTGAAAAGGGCGAGGCCCAGGCCGCAATCAAGAAGGTCGTCGCCGCCGACCCTGAGATCAAGATCCTGGTCCTGGCCGCCGGAACCAGCTCGCGCGGCCCCGGCCCGCTGGTCTCGGCCATCATCAAACAGGGTGCGCAGATCGGCGGCCGCAAACTGCCCGTCACCATCGTCCCCGGCGAACTGACCGAAGACGAGATCGAAGACCTGGCCTAGCTCTCGGCCGGCGGCTGGGCGGCACGCAGCTTGTCGCGCAGCGCCCCCAGGCCTTGGCGCAGGTCGGTCAGGGCCTCGGGCGTCATCTCGGTGGCGTCCAATACCGATTGCGGCAGGCAGGCGGCCTCGACAGCCAACGCCCGTCCTGCCTCGGTCAGGCTGACGCGCACCACCCGCTCATCCGCCTTGTCGCGGGCGCGCGTCACCAGCCCGGCCGCCTCCAGTCGTTTGATCAGAGGGGTCAGGGTATTGGATTCGAGAAACAGCTGCTCACCCAGCCGGCCGACCGTCTGTTCGTCCTCACGCCAGAGCAGGGCCATGGCCAGGAACTGCGGATAGGTCAGGCCCATCCGGTCCAGCAGCGGCTTGTAGAACCGGTTGAACGCCAGGTTCGCCGAATAGGCGGCGAAACACAGCATGTCATCGACGGGCATGGCGGCGGGGGAGGGGGCGGGTGAGGTCATAGGCAAATAATAATCGCACGCGATACAATCGCAAGCTTGACGCCTCTGACACGACGCACTAAATAGCGTTAAGCGATTAAATCGCGCGCGATATTTATGACCTCCCGGAGCTGATCCCCATGTCCATCAACACCCTGTACCGCACCACCGCCGTCGCCACGGGCGGCCGCGACGGCCGCGCCGCCACCACCGACGGCGCTCTGGATGTCGCCCTGGGCACGCCCAAGGAGCTGGGCGGCGCCGGCGTCGGCAACAACCCCGAACAGCTGTTCGCGGCCGGCTATGCGGCCTGCTTCCTCGGCGCCATGAAGTTCGTCGCCTCTCAGGGCGGTCACGCCAAGGTGCCTGCCGACGCCGCCGTCAACGCCACGGTCGGCATCGGTCCGCGCAGCGACAAGGGCTTCGGCCTTGAGGTGGCGCTTGAGGTCAGCCTGCCGGGCGTCGATCGCGCCGAGGCCGAAGCCCTGGTCGCGGAGGCGGATACGGTCTGCCCCTATTCTCACGCCACGCGGGGCAATATCGCGGTGACCCTGACCGTCGCCTAACTCCTCGGGACCAGGCGCCACATCCGCAAGGGGTGGCGCACGGTCCCGGCCTCGGCCCCCGCGCGGTCGCCGCGACCCATATAGAGGTCGGCGCGCACCGGTCCGCGAATGGCCGATCCCGTGTCCAGCGCCATGGCCAGACCGCGATAGCTGGCCGTGGCGCCGCGCAGATTGCCCCCGTCGGCCTCCAGCCAGACCAGTTCGCCATAACGCCAGTGGGCCGGGTCGACCGCGATGGCCCGCCGCTCGGTCAGGGGCACGCCCGCCGCCCCCGCCGGGTGGCCGTCATCGTCCGGGTCCAGCCGGAAGAAGATGTAGCGTGGGTTCAGCACCATGACCGCCTGCGCCTCATAGCCCCGGTGGCTGGCCAGCCAGTCCCGGATCGCATCGCCGGAGGTGCCGTTCTGCGGCAACAATCCCTGCTGCGCCATCGGTCGGGCGATGCCCACGAACGGCTTGCCGTTGTCGGCGGCATAGGCGGCGCGGCCGCGCGTGCCGTCCTCGAACGTCAGATAGCCCGACCCCTGGATCTGCAGAAAGAACAGGTCCTCGGCCCGCATCCAGGCCAGGGCCTGCTCGGGCCGAGCGGCGGATTCGATATAGGCCCGGTCGCCGGCCGCGCGTGGATTGGCGGGCTTGGGCAGGACGGGGGCCGAGAACTCGGCGTCCGGTCGTCGCCGCGCCGGATATTCGGGCGCGAAATAGGAGGTCAGCAGGCCCGGTCGCCCGTCCGGCGTCTGAGCCGGGATCGCGCTGAAGCTGGCCTCGAAGAAGGCGCGCGCCTGCGACGCCGTGATCGTCATCGTCGTCGCCATGGCCTTGGCGCGTCCGCAGACCCGGCGTGCGGCCTCGTCACGCGCCGCGCCGCACCCGTCCACATAGGCCCGGAAGGCGGCCAGATGGTCCTCCTGGCTCCAGCCCGGCAGCACGGCGGGGCTCAGGGCGTCGGACGGCGCGGGAAGCGGGGTCGGATTGGGCGAGGGCGTATAGGGAACCGGCCCCGTCTGCGGCCCTGTCGTCCCCGTCGCGCCCGTCGGCGTCATCGGCCCGGTCGAACAGGCCGCGACAGCCAAGGCGGCCGTCAGCGTCGCCAGCGCGCCCGACCGGCCGCGAACCGCCATCAGGCGTTGGCCGGCTCGACGCGCGCCAGGACCCAGTTCGGGTCCGTCGCGCCCAGGGTGCGTTCGAAGGTCCAATGCTCGGCCGTGCGGCGTTCCTCGACCAGCGGCTCGCCCGTCGTCGCGTCCGCCGTTTCGCCAGAAGCCTTGGTCACCCGACTGCGCAGTTCGGCCAGGAAGCGCACCTTGGCCACGGCCTTGTCGCCCTCGGCGACCGCGCCTTCCAGATCGGCCCGGGGCGGATACAGGAACTCGACCGTCTCGGTCTCGCCACGCGTCTCGCGCGCCGCGATGCCGGCCTCGAACGAGGCGAAGACGTTCGGCTTCAGCAACGGCTTCAGTGCGGCCCGGTCGCCGGCGGCGTAGCCGCGAACGATGGTCTCATAGGCCTGACGCGCGCCGTCCAGGAAACGGGCCGGGTCGAACGCCGGATCGCGCGCCTTCAGGCTGGCGATGGAGGCCAGGGTCGCCGGGTCGATCGCCGCGACCTTGGGCGTCTCGGCCTGGGCCGGGCCGGGCGGCGCGATCTTGGCGTCTTCCTGCGGCTGACGGCCCACCCGCTTGCCCAGCACATTGTAGAGCTGGAACAGCACAAAGGCTGCGATAAAGGCGAAGACGACGACCTGGAACTGAACCGGCATGTTCAAGAGGAGATTCCTGTAGCGAACGACGGGTGCGCCAAACACTTAGTCTGGCGTGATTACGGGCTCATATAGGGTGAGGCAAGGCGAAGCGCGCCCCCAATCGCGCGCGCGACGTTGCGGCCAAGCGTCCCGGCATGGTAGTCGCGGCGCCTCATTCCGGCCTCATCGGCCCCAAACTGCGCCAAAGACCGTTTCATGACCGACGCCGCTCCTCCCGCCGAACAGCCCCAGCAAGGCGACGCCCAGCAGGGCCAGCCCGCCGGTCCCGGCTTCCGCATCCTGGCGCAATACGTTCGCGACTTCTCGTTCGAGAACCCGCGCGCCCCGGAATCCCTGCGCATCGACGGCAAGCCCGCGATCGACCTCGGCGTCGAAATGGCCGCCCAGGGCCGCCCCGACGGCCTGTTCGAACTGGATCTGAAGCTGTCGATCAAGGCGACGCACGAGAACCAGCCCGTCTTCCACGTCGAACTGGTCTATGGCGGCCTGTTCCAGCTGGCCAATGTTCAGGAGCAGGACATCGAGCCGCTGCTGCTGATCGAATGCCCGCGCTACCTGTTCCCGTTCGCGCGCGAGATCATCTCGGGCGCCACGGCCGACGGCGGCTTCTATCCCCCGTTCCAGCTGGACCCGATCGACTTCGCCGCCATCTACATCGCGCGCCAGCAACAGATCGCCCAGCAGCCGGTCGAAACCGGCCAGGCCTAAGCGCACGACATGGTCGCCGCCGCGCGGCCTTCGCCTGATCCATCGAAAGCCGCGGGCGAGGACGTCGTCCGCGGCATTCTTCTGCGCATCGCCGCCGCGGGCTGTTTTTCGATCATGACGGCGACGTTGAAGCTGGCGTCGCAGGACGGCGTCGCGGCGCCGGAAATGCTGTTCTATCGCGCCTTCTTCGGCCTGCCGGTGGTGTTGGCTTGGGTGCTGACCCAGCCGGGCGGCCTCTCGGCCCTGTCGACGCGCCGCCCCCTGGCCCATCTGGGACGCAGCGCCCTGGGCGTTGCGGCCATTCTGTGCCTGTTCCAGACGCTGACGCTGCTGCCTCTCGCCGACGCGACGACCCTCAGCTTCACCGCTCCGATCTTCGCCACCATCCTGTCCTTCTTCGTGCTGAAGGAGGCGGTCGGCCCGCGCCGCTGGGCCGCCGTCGCCGTCGGCTTCATCGGCGTGATCGTGGTCATGCGGCCGGGCGTCGGCCATTCGGTGCCGCTGGCGGGCGTGGCCTTCGCCCTGATCGGGGCGGTGCTGACGGCCGGCGTGACCATTACCCTGCGCCAGCTGCGCGACACCGAACACGTCGCCGCCATCGTCTTCTGGTTCTTCGTCGCCTGCTCGGTCGTGGGGGCGATCCTGCTCCCCTTCGTCGGCCATTGGCACGCGCTCGGCACACTTGGCCTGCTGGTCGGATCGGGCGTCGCCGGCGGCCTGGCGCAGCTGTTCATGACCGCCTCGCTACAAAAGGCCCCGGTCGCCGTGGTCGCGCCCTTCGATTATCTCCAGATCGTCGGCGCCATCGTCTTCGGCTGGTGGCTGATGTCCACCACCCCGACCCTCAGCACCTTGGCCGGCGCCGCCCTGATCGCCAGCAGCGGTCTCTACACCGCCTGGCGCGAACATATCCGCCGCAAGGCCAGCCTCATCCAGCCGACCGCGCCGCTGGTTTAGGGCGTCAGCGCCCCGTCGATCCGAAACCGCCGGTGCCGCGTGCGGTCTCGTCCAGCGTTTCGACCTCGGTCCAGTCCGCGCGCTCATGCCGGGCGATCACCAGCTGGGCGATGCGTTCGCCGCGGCGGATGACGAAGGGCTCGGCGCCGATGTTGGCCAGGATCACACCGCACTCCCCGCGGTAGTCGCTGTCGATGGTGCCGGGAGCATTCGGGCAGATGATGCCGTGTTTCAAAGCTAGGCCCGAGCGCGCCCGCACCTGAGCCTCATAGCCCAGCGGCAGGGCGATCTTCAGCCCTGTCGGCACCAGGGCCCGCTGACCCGGCGCCAGGGTCATCGGCTGATCCTCTGGCACGGCGGCGCGCAGGTCCATGCCCGCCGAACCGGCCGTCTCATAGGCGGGGAGGGGAAGGCCTTCGGAATGCGGCAGGCGCAGGATCTGGATCGGGGTCTCAGTCATTCGGGGGCTTTGAAATGATCGGCGATGCGGGCGGCGACGGCCCGGGCGATGGCGGTCTTGGACTGGCGCGGCCAAGTTTCGGTCCGATCGGCGGTGACCAGCAGCACGGCGTTGCCGTCCGATCCGAACACGTCGTCGGACACGTCGTTGCCCAAAATCCAGTCGCAGCCCTTGCGCGACAGCTTGGCGCGCGCATTGGCCTCCAGATCCGTCGTCTCGGCGGCGAAGCCGATGACCAGGTCCGGGCGGTTCGGACCGGGCGCGGCGACGCCGGCCAATATGTCGGGGTTTTCGATCAGAGCCAGGGTCGGCGGGCCGCCGGGTCCCTTCTTTATCTTGCCGCCGGCGATGGTGTCCACGCGCCAGTCGGCGACGGCGGCCGACAGCACGGCGATGTCGGCGGGAAGGGCGCTCTGCGTCGCCGCCTGCATCTCCAGCGCGCTCTCGACATCGATCCGCGTCACACCGGTCGGCGCCGGCAGCGCCGTCGGCCCCGACACCAACGTCACCTCGGCCCCCAGTTCGGCCAGGGCGGCGGCGATGGCGTAGCCCTGTTTGCCGCTGGAGCGGTTGGTCAGGCCCCGCACCGGGTCGATCGGTTCGAACGTCGGCCCGGCCGTGACCACGGCCTTGCGTCCGTTGAGCGGTCGTCCGGCCGCGCCGGCCAGCAGGCCCGCAATGGCCTCCAGGATCGCGGCGGGCTCCGCCATCCGACCCGGCCCGTATTCGCCGCAGGCCATCTCTCCGTCATCCGGCCCCACCACCGCCACGCCGTGGAAGCCCGGAAAGGCCTTCAACCGTTCCATATTGGCCTGGACCGCCGGATGCTCCCACATCCGCACATTCATCGCCGGCGCCAACAGCACCCGCTTGTCCGTGGCGATCAGGGTGGTCGAGGCCAGGTCGTCGGCCAGCCCGTTCGCCGCCTTGGCGATCAGCCCCGCCGTCGCCGGCGCCACCACCACCAGATCGGCCCAGCGCGACAGTTCGATATGGCCCATGCTGGTCTCGTCGTCCGGGTGGAACAGGCCCGACCGCACCGGATGACCGCTCAGCGCCGCCAGCGACAGGGGCGTCGCGAACTCGGCCCCGGATTCGGTCAGGATGACCCGCGTCCGCCCGCCCGCCTTGGCGATCAGCCGCACCAGCTCCAGCGCCTTATAGGCCGCGATGCCGCCGCCCACGATCAGCAGGATCTTGCGGTTCGAAAGGAGGCGATTGTCCATGCCCACGGTCTAGCCGCCGCGCGTGACGCCGTCGAGACGAGAACATTGCACGAACAATAAAGTTGTGCTTTCGTCGCGTCCAGCGGGTATCTGGAGGGAAGAATGAGAATGCTGACTAGGGGAGGGGCCGCGCTGGTTCTGTGCGGTCTGCTGGCGCTTGCCGGCTGCGACAACAGCTCGGCGGTCGAGACGCGGGATCGTACGGCCGAAGCGGCGCCAAAGGCAGGTCTTGTGTCCGAAACGATCGAGACGACCACGACGCAAGAGATCAAGCCGGGCCTGACGGTGACCCGCACCGAGACCATCGACGCCAAGACGGCCCGTCTGTTCGCGCGCAACGGCGCGGACTTCGACGCCCGAACGCCCCAGGACTATATCGCCAAGGTGAAGGCCTTCACCGCCAGTCCGCCCGCCGACGCCGAAACCGTCAAACGGCCCAATGGCGACACCCTGATCTATCAGGCCTCGACGAACACCTTCGCCGTCGTGGCCCGCAACGGCTCGCCGCGCACCATGTTCAAGCCGACGACGGGCGCCGACTACTGGGCCGAGCAGAAGGCGGCGGCGCCCACCTTCGGCCAGCGGCGCCAATCGACGGGCGCGGCGGGCTGATATAGAGGGCGGGCTTCCACTAAGGATCTCGCCCCCATGTCCGATACGGCCGAACCCAAGACCCCGCTGCTGAAGACCGCCCTGATCTATGATTTCGACGGCACCCTGGCGCGCGGCAATATGCAGGAGGTGTCCTTCATCCCCTCCGTCGGCATGGGCATCGGCGCCTTCTGGGAAGAGGCCGAGCGCCTGACCAAGGACGCCGACGGCGACGGCATCCTGATGTACATGCAGCTGATGCTGCACCACGCGCGCCAGAACGGCGCCCCGGTGACGCGCGAAACCCTGCGCCAGCACGGCGAGGCCGTGGCCCTGTTCGAGGGTCTGAAGGACCTCAGCTGGTTCGACCGGATGAACGCCTTCGGCGCCAAATACGGCTTGGAGATCGAACACTACATCATCTCCGCCGGTCTGGAGGAGATGATCGACGGCACCCCGATCCGCCCCGCCCTGAACCACGTCTTCGCCTCCCACTATGTCTATGACGACAAGGGCGAGGCGGCCTGGCCGGCGGTCGGCGTCAACTACACCACCAAGACCCAGTATCTGTTCCGCATCAACAAGGGCGTGAAGAACCACTGGGAGCACGAGCGCATCAACCACTTCATCCCCGACGACGAGCGCGCCGTGCCCTTCGACCGGATGATCTTCATCGGCGACGGCGACACCGACGTGCCGACCATGAAGATGATGCACACCAAGGGCGGCTTCTCGATCGCCGTCTATGATCCGCGCTCGAACGAGCGGGATCAGAAGAAGGTCTATTCCCTGATCTCGGAGGACCGGGTGAACTTCGTCGCCGCCGCCGACTATCGTGAGGGCTCGGCCTTGGACCTGATCGTCAAGGGGCTGGTGGGCCGCATCGCCATCAACGCCGGCTCCATGCCCGCCGATACGACGGACTAACCGGGCCGGTCAGCGCCCGCCGGCCCTCAACCAGGCGTCGCGCGCGGGGATCAGCCTCGCCGGCGCCAGGCCTCTCAGCGATTTGGCCCCGGTCTGCCTCAGCCCGGCCTCCTGCCCACGCTGCCAGACGACGGTGGCGGGATAGGCGACGCCCGCAGCCACATCGACCACGACCACCTCGCGCGGCAAGGCCCCGCCCCGGTCCAGCCGCAGCTTCATCCCCGCGTCCGACAGATCGACGATCAGACACGCCATCTCCAGGCCGGGCGCGCAGATGACGCCGCGTACATTGGCGGGTCGGCGCGCGCCCATGCGGCGGTCGGGCTCGACGGCGGGCTTGGATCCAAACAGGCTCATGGTCCGATAACGCACAGATGCGGCTCAGGCGCCAAGCCCGCCTTCAAGGCTGCGAACCCCGCGTTTCCGGTCCAGAGCGACGATCAGGTCCGCCTCCACGCCGCCCGTCATCATATGACGGCTCAGGCGCTCATAATGCTGGATGAAGACCGCCAGGGCCGCGCGTCGCTCGAGCGATACGGCGTCCTGCCCCATCAATCCCGCCTCCTGCTCGCATCGCCAGTCCAGCACGACATCAAACCCCGGCGCCTTGAGAAAGATTAGGGCGTCCAGCCGCCTGCGCAGGCGGGCATAGGGCTGACCCAGCGCATCATTGACCGCCCTGCGCCATTCGCCCCCGACATCCTTCTGGGCTTCTAGGGCGTTGATCGGTGCAACCAGGTCCGCCTCGGCCTGCGGCGTCGCGCCTAGGCACCATCCCTCCAGAACGATGACCCGCGGCCGACCCTTCACGACAGGCCAGTCCGCCTCGGCCGCCCGGTCGTCGGCCAGCTTGTCGAAACGCGGCAGAGGCGTCAGATCGTCCGGCGCCGCCGCCTGCAACCGATCCAGCAGACGGTTCAGAAGGCCCAGGTCATGCGTCCCCGGCGGCCCGCGCGTGGCGAACAGCGGATGCACCCGCGCCGCCATGGCCGCCCGCTCCGCCTTCGTCAGATAGACGTCGTCCAGAGACAGGCTCGCCCCGCCGAACCGCTCGGCGACGGCTTTGGCCAGGGTCGATTTTCCCGAACCCTGCGATCCCGCGATCCCCAGGATCGGCGGACCGTCCTCGCCCATCGCTTCGGTGCGCTGGTCGATCCATCGGCCGATCCTGTCGATCAGCCGCGCGTCGATCATTTCAGTGCTGGTTTTCCGGCAACCGCACGATCAGGCCGTTCAGCGCGTCCGACACCCGGATCTGGCACGACAGGCGGCTGTTCGGCTCGACCTCTTCGGCGAAGTCCAACATCGACTCCTCCATGGCGCTGGGTTTGCCCGTCGCCTCGCGCCAGGCTTCGTCGACATAGACATGGCAGGTGGCGCAGGCGCAGGCGCCGCCGCAATCCGCATCGATCCCCGGCACATTGTTCCGGATCGCGCCTTCCATGACGCTCAGCCCCGGCTTCACGTCGACGACGTGCTCGGTTCCGTCATGCTCGATATAGGTGATGCTGGCCATGCGCCGCTCTTAAAGGAGGCGGCGCCGGAGGCAAGGCCCCCGGCGCCGGATACTCAGGCCGCCTTCTTGCGGCTCGGCGCGACCATCAGCTTCTTGGTCTCGGCGATGGCCTTGGCCGGGTTCAGACCCTTGGGGCAGACCTGGGCGCAGTTCATGATCGTGTGGCAGCGATACAGTTTGAACGGATCTTCCAGGTCGTCCAGGCGCTTCTGGGTCGCGTCGTCGCGGCTGTCGGAAATCCAGCGATAGGATTGCAGCAGCGCCGCCGGGCCCAGGTACTCTTCCTGGTTCCACCAGTAGCTGGGGCACGAGGTCGAGCAGCAGGCGCACAGGATGCACTCGTACAGGCCGTCCAGCTTCTCGCGCTCGGCCGGGGTCTGCAGACGTTCCTTCTCGGGGTCCGGCTCGTCCGATTGCAGATACGGCTGGATCGAGTCGTACTGGGCGTAGAACAGGCTCAGGTCCGTCACCAGGTCCTTGACCACCGGCTGGTGGGGCAGGGGGGAGATGGTGATGTTGTTGGACGCGCATTCGTCCCAGCCCTTGGTGCAGGCCAGGGCGTTGCGCCCGTCGATGTTCATCGAGCACGAGCCGCAGATGCCCTCGCGGCAAGAGCGCCGGAACGACAGGGTCGGATCGATGGTGTTCTTGATGTGGATCAGGGCGTCCAGCAGCATCGGGCCGTGGTCGCCGGTCGGCACCTCATAGGTGTCCCAGCGCGGATCGGCGTCGGTCTCCGGATCGTAGCGATAGACCTTGTAGGTCTTCACGTCCTTGGAGCCCGGCGCGGCCTTGTGGACCTTGCCGGTCGTCGGCTTGGAGCCTCTGGGGAGAGTAAGCTGGACCATCTTAGTAAACCCGCGCCTTCGGTTCGATATACGCGATGTCGTCGGACATGGTGTAGTTGTGGACCGGACGATAATCGATCTGGACCTGCTCGCCCGGACGCTTCCACGCCAGGGTGTGCTTCATCCAGTTGACGTCGTCGCGATCGGGATAGTCTTCGCGGGCGTGGGCGCCGCGCGATTCCGTGCGGTTCAGACCGCCCTCGATCGTCACCATCGCCTGGGCGATCAGGTTGTCGTACTCCAGCGTCTCGACCAGGTCCGTATTCCAGATCAGGCCGCGATCGGTGGTCTTGATGTCGGCGCCGGCCGCCTCGATGGCGCGCAGCTTGTCGGTGCCCTGCTGCAGGGTTTCGCCGGTGCGGAACACCGCCGCATCGGCCTGCATCGCGCGCTGCATCGACAGGCGCAGCTCGGCGGTCGGGGTCGAGCCGTCGGCGTAGCGGAAGCGGTCCAGGCGGGCCAGGTGCTGGTCGGTCTGGCTCTTGGAGGCCGACGGCACGGCCGAGGCCTTATCGACGACTTCACCGCAGCGCAGGCCGACGGCGCGGCCGAACACCACCAGGTCGGTCAGGGAGTTGGAGCCCAGGCGGTTGGCGCCGTGCACCGAAACGCACGCCGCCTCGCCCACGGCCATCAGGCCGGGAACCACGCTGTCGGGGTTGCCGTCGCGCAGCGTCAGGACTTCGCCGTGATAGTTCGTGGGGATGCCGCCCATGTTATAGTGCACGGTCGGCAGGACCGGGATCGGCTCCTTGGTCACATCCACGCCGGCGAAGATCTTGGCGCTTTCGGAAATGCCGGGCAGGCGCTGGTGCAGGATCTTCGGATCCAGGTGATCCAGGTGCAGGAAGATGTGGTCCTTGTTCGGACCCACGCCACGGCCTTCACGGATTTCGATGGTCATGGAGCGCGAGACCATGTCGCGCGGCGCCAGGTCCTTCACGGTCGGCGCATAGCGCTCCATGAAGCGCTCGCCTTCCGAGTTGGTCAGATAGCCGCCCTCGCCGCGTGCGCCCTCGGTGATCAGGCAGCCGGCGCCATAGATGCCGGTCGGGTGGAACTGGACGAACTCCATGTCCTGCAGAGGCAGGCCGGCGCGCAGCACCATGGCGTTGCCGTCGCCGGTGCAGGTGTGGGCCGAGGTCGCCGAGAAGTAGGCGCGTCCGTATCCGCCGGTGGCCAGAACCACCATCTTGGCGCGGAACTGGTGAAGCTGACCGTTGTCGAGCTGCAGCGCCGTCACGCCGGTGCAGGCGCCGTCCTGCATGATCAGGTCCAGCGCGAAATATTCGACGAAGAACTTCACTTCGCGGCGCACCGACTGGCCGTACAGGGTGTGCAGGATGGCGTGGCCGGTGCGGTCGGCGGCCGCGCAGGTGCGCTGCACCGGGCCCTCGCCGAAGTTGCGGGTCATGCCGCCGAAGGCGCGCTGATAGATCTTGCCTTCTTCGGTGCGCGAGAAGGGCACGCCCCAGTGTTCCAGCTCATAAACGGCCTTGGGCGCGTTACGGACCAGATATTCGATCGAGTCCTGGTCGCCCAGCCAGTCCGACCCCTTGACGGTGTCGTACATGTGCCATTGCCAGCTGTCCTCGCCCATGTTGCCGAGCGAGGCCGAGATGCCGCCCTGGGCCGCGACGGTGTGCGAGCGGGTGGGGAAGACCTTGGTCACGCAGGCGACCTTCAGGCCCTGCTGGGCGGCGCCGAGCGCGGCGCGAAGGCCCGAGCCCCCGGCGCCGACGACGACGACGTCGTATTCGTGATCGATCAATTCGTAAGCGGCCATCAGTGAATCAGGCTCCGAAACCAGCGGGCAGCGGCGCCGAACCCAGCGCCAGCCGCACGATGAAGAAGACGCTGGCGGCGGCCAGCACCAGGAAGACGACGTTCAGCAGCAGGACCAGAAGGCCGCGCGTTCCGACGCTGGGCACGTAATCTTCCAGAATGACTTTCCAAGCCAGGCTGACGTAGCCGAAGAAGATCACTGCGGTGATCGCCATCAGGGCGGCGTTCAGCGGATTGGCAAACCAGGCCATCGCCGCGTCATAGCCGGCGCCCGCCAGGGTGAAGCCGGTCGAGGCGACCCACAGGCCCAGCGGCAGCAGGGCCACCAGCAGGATACGCTCGATCAGCCATTCGCCGGCGCCGTGACGCTCGGAAACCTTGACGTTGTTCTTGAACTTTGCGGCGCCGCTCACAGCGAAACCCTCCCCGTGGCGAACAGCACGACCCAGAACAGCACGGCCAGCGGGATCGGCCCCCACACCGCAATGTTCGACAGGGCGGTCGCGGACTTCACCGTCAGTCCGTTGCCGGTGTCGTTATAGGTGTGGCGCGCGCCGTTCAGGATGAAGGAGAATAGCACGATCGTCAGACCGAAGAAGACCAGCAGGCCCAGCGGCGATCCGGCCAGATCGATCGCGCTTTGGAACGCCTCGGGCCCGAACGCCAGCGCGCCCAGCCAGGCCAGGACGAACAGCACGCCGACCGTGGCGGCGATGATCGTCGCGCGGAACAGGATGGAGGCCGTCATGGTGACGTGCCAGCGCCACACGCCCATGTGGGGCGACAGCGGCGCGATATGTCCGTTCGGTTGAGTGACGAAGCGACCCGTCCGGTCGCTTGAGGCGCCACCCGGCGTCGGGCTGGGCTGGTTCATGCGAATGGTTCTCAAAAGCGAATGAATTCAATCGCCGTGTGCGGTTGCGAAGGCTTTTGTGACCCTGTGGGGCCGGTGTCAACGCACAGACCCCCAGATCGACGGATTGTGCGGTTTACGTCGGTTCCATCACGACGGATCACGTTTGCGTTCAGCGCTCGTTCGACAGCTAGGCGACGCGCCCGGCGATTTGGCAGGGTGGGGTCATGTTGCTGCTCGCCCTGATGTCCGCCGTCGCCCTGGAGCCCGCCATCCAGACGACCGGTCTTCTGGACGCGACGCCGGAAACCTATCGCGCGCCGGCCGTCCGCCCCTATCAGCCGCCGTCCCGTTTCGGGCGCGAAACGGCCGAGGGGGACGCCGCGACCGACCTGCATCGCCGCCCCCTGACGGCTCCGGTCGCGGTCGACGACTACGCCGGCGACTATGAGTTCAGCCCCTCCGACAGCCAGACAACCTATGATCAGGGCGTGGCCCAGGCCGCGATCGACGCCGAAGCCGCAATGGGCCCGCTGGACGGCCGCTGGCGCATCGCCCAGCCGGACGGAAAACCCTTGCTGTCGCTGTCCCTGACCGACCGGGGCGATGGCCGTCGGGTCGAAGGCGCCTGGCGACGTCTGGATGCGCCGGCCGGGGTCGACCAAATGGGCTTCGCAGGCCCGGTCTCGACCCAGGGCGAGGTCGTCATCATTCCCCTGTCGGAGGGCGAACTGCGTCTGCATGCGGCGTTGACTGGCTGGGCCGGCGAATGGATCCACGACGGCCGCGCCCGTCCCGTCACGGCGACCCGTTCAGGCTGATCTCGCCGCCCGTGATCTCGCCAGCGCCGATCCGCCACCCTATATGTAGCGAATGACCCAGCCTCGTTCCGTTCTTCGCCTGCACCCTGCCCATCGCGACGACATTGGCGACCTGACCACCCGCCGCCCAGTGCCCGGTCCCGGCGTGGACCAGATCGATCCCTTCCTGTTTCTGAACCACCACGGGCCTCAGACCTATGCGCCGGGCAACGCTGGCCTGCCGTTCGGTCCGCACCCGCACCGGGGCTTCGAGACCGTCACCTTCATTCTGGACGGCGAGCTGGCTCACAACGATTCCGGCGGCGGCGAGAGCATCATCAAGGCGGGCGGCATCCAGTGGATGACCGCCGGGTCGGGCCTGATCCACGCCGAACTGTCCCCGGCCGCCTTCAAGCGCGACGGCGGGCCGATGGAGATTCTGCAGCTGTGGGTCAACCTGCCGTCGCGGCTGAAGATGACCAAGCCGGACTATGTGGGCCTGCAGAAATCCGACATCCCGACCTTCACGACCGAGGCCGGCGTCACGGTCGAGCCCGTCTCCGGCGACTGGCTGGGCGTCAAGGCGCCGATCCAGTCCCTGATCGACATCCATCTGGCGGTCGTGCGTCTGCCCGCCTGCGCGACGTTCGAGACGCCCGTCGCCCCCGCCCGCAACGTCTTCCTCTATGGCGTCAAGGGCGAGATCGCCGTCGCCGGAACGCCGGTGCCGCAATGGAACCTCGCCGCCCTGACCGATGGCGACGCGGTCCAGATCACGGCGACCACCGACGCCGTCGTCCTTCTGGGCCACGCCAATCCCATCGGCGAGCCGGTCTTCAGCCACGGCCCTTTCGTCATGAACACCCGCGACGAGATCATCCAGGCGATCCAGGACTACCAGTCCGGCAAGTTCGGCCCGCCGCCGAGGGTGTGAAGCGGGCGCTTTCGTCTCCTCCCTGCTTTGCGGGGAGGTGGCGCGGCGCTCCTTCAGCGCCGTGACGGAGGGGCTCTTCGGAGCGTCACCGATCCAAGGGACGTGAGGCGGCGCAACCCCTCCACCGCTCCGCGGTCCCCCTCCCCGCAAAGCAGGGAGGAGACATCGTCTTCTCTGGGGCGCGCGCCTCCCCCCGCGCAGATGATGCGCTCCCCGCCAAAACCCTATATGACGCCGGTTCCTAGCGACCGCCCCAGCCGAAGACACGACGAATGCCCAGCCTGAACGAGATCCGCGCCACCTACCTCGACTATTTCGCGGCGGACGGCCACGCCAAGGTCCATTCGGCCCCGCTGGTGCCGCAGAACGATCCGAGCCTGCTCTTCGTCAATGCAGGCATGGTGCCGTTCAAGGACTATTTCACCGGCGCCGCCAAGCCGCCCTATCCGCGCGCGACCAGCTCGCAGAAATGCGTCCGCGCCGGGGGCAAGCACAACGACCTGGACAACGTCGGCTATACCGCCCGCCACCTGACCTTCTTCGAGATGCTGGGCAACTTCTCCTTCGGCGACTACTTCAAGGAACACGCCATCGAGAAGGCGTGGAACCTGGTCACCCAGGACTTCGACCTGGACCCCAAACGCCTGCTGGTCACCGTCTATATCGATGACGACGAGGCCGCCGCGATCTGGAAAAAGGTCACCGGCTTCTCCGACGACAAGATCATTCGCATCGCCGGCTCGGACAACTTCTGGGCCATGGGCGACTCGGGTCCGTGCGGCCCATGCACCGAAATCTTCTGGGATCACGGCGACAAGATCGCCGGCGGCCCTCCCGGTTCGCCGGATGAGGACGGCGATCGCTACGTCGAGATCTGGAACAACGTCTTCATGCAGTATGAGAAGGAGAACGATCAGATCGTTCGCAACCTTCCCAAGCCCAGCGTGGACACCGGCATGGGTCTGGAGCGGATGACCACCGTGCTCCAGGGCGTGCATTCGGTCTTCGAAACCGACCTGTTCAAGACCCTGATCGCCGCGTCTGAAGACGCCACCTCGACCAAGGCGGACGGCGATCAGGCCGCCAGCCACCGCGTCATCGCCGACCACCTGCGCTCGTCGTCCTTCCTGATCGCCGACGGCGTCACCCCGTCGAACGAAGGCCGGGGCTATGTGCTGCGCCGCATCATGCGCCGCGCCATGCGCCACGCCCACCTGCTGGGCGCCGCCGATCCGCTGATGCACCGTCTGGTCCCGACCCTGGTGGCCCAGATGGGCGACGCCTATCCCGAACTGGCCCGCGCCCAGCCCTTCATCGAGGACACGCTGAAGCAGGAAGAGGTCCGCTTCCGCACCACGCTCGGCCGCGGCATGGCCCTGTTTGACACGGCGGTTCAGGGCTTCCGTCCCGGCGACATGCTGGACGGCCAGACGGCCTTCACCCTGTCCGACACCTACGGCTTCCCGCTGGACCTGACCCAGGATGAGGCCCGTCGTCGCGGCTTCTCGGTCAATGTCGACGGCTTCGAGGCCGCCATGGCTGAGCAGCGCCAGCGGTCGCGCGAGAACTGGAAGGGCTCGGGCCAGACCGCCAACACCAACGAATGGCTGGCGATCCGCGACCGGATGGGGCCGACCGTCTTCACCGGCTATGACAATATCGAAGGCTCGGGCGAGGTCCTGGCCCTGATGAACGCCGGCGCGCCGGTCGAAACGGCCGAGGCCGGCGACATCGTCGAAGTATTGTTCGACACCACCCCATTCTACGCCGAAAGCGGTGGCCAGGCCGGCGACCACGGAACCCTGGAATGGCCGGGTGGCGAGGCCGAGGTCATCGATGTGCGCAAACACGCCGGCGACCTGCATGTCCTGGTGGCCCAGGTCACGGCCGGCAAGCTGGAGATCGGAACCCGCGCCGCCCAGCTGGTGGACGCTGAAAAGCGCCGCACCAGCCGCGCCAACCACTCCGCCGCCCACCTGCTGCATACGGCGCTGAAGAATGTGCTCGGCCCCGCAGTCGCCCAGAAGGGTCAACTTGTCGACGCCGAGCGCGCCCGTTTCGACTTCAGCCACGGCGCCCCGCTCACCGAGGCCGAACTGTCCGCCATCGAGACCGAGGTCAATGCCGTCATCCGCCAGAACGTCCCGGCGGAAACCAAACTGATGGCGCCGCAGGAGGCGATCGAGGCCGGCGCCATCGCCCTGTTCGGCGAGAAATACGGCGACGAGGTCCGCGTCCTGACGCTGGGTCGCTCGCTGGTCAGCGACAACGCCCCCTATTCGGTCGAACTGTGCGGCGGCACCCACGTCGCCCGCACCGGCGACATCGCCCTGTTCAAGATCGTTCAGGAAACCGGCGTCGCCGCCGGCGTGCGCCGCATCGAGGCCCTGACCGGCGAGGCCGCGCGGCAGTATCTGCTGGCCCAGGCTGGCGTCGCCCGTTCGCTGGCCCAAAGCTTCAAGGTCCAGACCGCCGACGTCCCCGCCCGCGTCGACAGCCTGACCGCCTCGGTCAAGTCGCTGGAGAAACAGGTCGCCGAGCTGAAGAAACAGCTGGCCCTGGGCGGCGGCTCGGGCGCCGCGTCCGCGCCTGAGGAGATCAACGGCGTCAAGCTGATGGCCCGCGTGCTGGACGGCGTGGACGGCAAGGGTCTGCGCGGCGTCGCCGAGGACTTCAGAAAGCAGGTCGGAACCGGCGTCGTCGCCCTGATCGGCGTCACCGAGGGCAAGGCGGCGGTCACCGTCGCCGTGACCTCGGATCTGATCGACCGCGTCAACGCCGCCGACCTGGCTCGCGCCGCCGTCATCGCCATGGGCGGCCAAGGCGCCGGCGGCAAACCCGACTTCGCCCAGGGCGGCGCCCCCGACGGCTCCAAGGCCGAAGACGGGCTAGCGGCGGTTCGCGCGGCGCTGGCGTAAAAATACAATGACCTTCTCCCGTTGGGAGAAGGTGGCCCAAAGGGCCGGATGAGGGTCGGCCGGCGGACCATGTCGCACCAGCCGACCCTCACCCTTTCGCGCAAGTACGATCGCTGCGCGCTCGTGCGCTCAAGCCCTCTCCCAAAGGGAGAGGGTAATCCATCGCAATTGCGAACCTGACAGCCTTGCTATTCAACGGCTTAGCCGGCCGAAGCGTCCGCTTCCTGAGCATGCCGCAGAGACGGCCTATACTCTCCGCTCACCACAGGGGAGGCCGCGCACCCAAGGCAAAGTGCACCAATTGCACCCAATTTTTGATCGACGGCCCGCCGTCCAATCAGACGAATTAGACACTTTAGACGGTGTTTTTGTCCCCACACCGTCTCAACCCATCGGGTCGGGCGTCAGGTCCACCCCGGCCAGCTTCCAGGTAAACGGCGTCCGGCGTTCCATGATCAGCACCAGCGCATCGTCCGGCCGATCGTCGCGCGTCAGGGTGACGGCGAAGGTGTTGAGGCCGCGATAGGCCCAGGACTGCCGGATCTTGTCCTTGTCGACGGCCGGCGTGTCGTCGGCGGGCACGGGCCGCTCCGGCTCGGGCGTCTCGCCGGAGCGGACCATGGCGGCGATGCCTTGCGGCGTGACGAAGTTGTCGACCGCCCCCTCGACCAGCGACGGGGCCAGCAGCATGCCCAGCGCCGCCAGGCCGGTGTCCCCCTTGGTCCGATTGCGGATTTCCAGGGCCGCGCGCGCGTTCAGCTCGCTCTTCAGGCTGGTGCGGAACGCCGGGAAGTCCACCTGCCGCTCCAGCCCGGCCGCATCCCCGGTCCGCGCGGCCCGCACCAGCGCCTGGGCGGCGATGAAGGGCGAAACGAACAGGGCGACGACCACGCCGATGACGACGGCGAGCAGGGCTCCGGTGATGATCTTGCGGCTCATGTCGTCTCCTTGGAACGCCAACGCGGGCTGGGCGGCGTCGGTTGCCGGGTTTATCGCGGGGTGACGGTGACGGCCGGCGCCGTCCCGTCGGGCAGGCCGATGTGAACCAGCTTCCACTCGAACGGCCCGCGCCGCTCGAAGGTGAACAGGGTGCGCGACCCGCCCTGATCCGTCACCGCCATGCGCGCCCGGTTGACGCTCCAGTAGGCGGGGCTGGGCCAGGGCTTGCGGCTGCGTTCCGAGGCCGGCGCCACGCCCGCCGACGTGCGCTGGCTGGCGTATCGGCCCTCGCCCTTCAGCAGAGCGTTGAGGGCGGCGGGCGTCAGATAGGCGTCCACGTCCGGCTGGCGCAGGATCGGGTTCTGCTGGATCTGACGCCGGAAGGCGCCGATGGGGTCTTCCAGGAAGGACGGCGCGGGCGCCATCGCCTCGGGCCGTCCCGCCAGCTGCGGCCGCAACGACTGGCGCACGGCGTTGAAGTCGATCAGCCGCGCCAGCCCCGCCACGTCGTTCGCCTCGGCCGCCGACCGAATGGCGAAGAAGGCCACTGCGGGCGCCGCGAAGAAGGACAGCACCGCCACGACCACCGCCGCCAGCACCAGGTTTCCGAACAGCCGCTTCACGAACGCATCCTCATTACCGCCGATCATGCACGCCCCGGCCGATCACACAACGAAAAGCCCCGCCGGATCGCTCCGACGGGGCTGGTATTCTTGCGTTTCTCCCCAGCGCAGCGGGGGAGGAACGTCGTCCTCAGCCCACGTCGGGCAGAGCGGTCTTCAGGTTCTCGGCGACCTTGTCGAGGAAGCCTTCGGTGGTCAGCCAGCCCTGCTGATCGCCGACCAGCAGCGCCAGGTCCTTGGTCATGAAGCCGGCCTCGACGGTGTTTACGACCACCTTCTCAAGGGTGTCGGCGAACTGGTCCAGAGCGGCGTTGCCGTCCAGCTTGGCGCGGTGCTTGAAGCCGCGCGTCCAGGCGAAGATCGAGGCGATCGAGTTGGTCGAGGTGGCCTCGCCCTTCTGATGCTGGCGATAGTGGCGGGTCACGGTGCCGTGAGCGGCTTCCGTCTCCAGCACCTTGCCGTCCGGCGTCATCAGGACCGAGGTCATCAGGCCCAGCGAGCCGAAGCCCTGCGCCACGACGTCGGACTGCACGTCGCCGTCATAGTTCTTGCACGCCCAGACGAAGCCGCCGGACCACTTCATCGCGGCCGCGACCATATCGTCGATCAGGCGGTGCTCATAGGTCAGACCGCGCGCCTTGAACTCGGCGGCGTAGTGTTCGTCGAACACTTCCTGGAACAGGTCCTTGAAGCGACCGTCATAGGCTTTCAGGATCGTGTTCTTGGTCGACAGATAGACCGGGTAGTTGCGCTGCAGGCCATAGGCGAAGCTGGCGTGGGCGAACTCGCGGATCGAGGCGTCCTGGTTGTACATGGCCATGGCCACGCCGGCGCCCGGGGCCTTATAGACCTCGTGCTCGATCACTTCGCCGTCCTCGCCGACGAACTTGATCGTCAGGGTGCCGGGGCCGGGCATCAGGAAGTCGGTGGCCTTGTACTGGTCGCCGAAGGCGTGGCGGCCGACGACGATCGGCTGGGTCCAGCCGGGCACCAGGCGCGGCACGTTCGAGCAGATGATCGGCTCGCGGAAGACCACGCCGCCCAGGATGTTGCGGATGGTGCCGTTCGGCGACTTCCACATCTTCTTCAGGCCGAACTCCTGCACGCGGGCTTCGTCCGGAGTGATGGTGGCGCACTTCACGCCGACGCCGTGCTTCTGGATCGCGTGGGCCGCGTCGATCGTCACTTGGTCGTCGGTGGCGTCGCGGTGCTCCATGCCCAGGTCGTAGTAGTCCAGCTCGAGATCCAGGAACGGGAAGACCAGCTTGTCCTTGATCATCTGCCAGATGATGCGGGTCATTTCGTCGCCGTCGATGTCGACGATGGGGTTTTCGACCTTGATCTTGGCCATGCGTGCGGTCCGCCTGTGACTGTGGGGAAGGGAATGTCGTGGCGGCGGTATAGCGAGGCCGCGCGCCCGCGCAAACCCCGCCGCCCATCCTCGCCGCCCGGATTAACGCTGATCCATCCTGAACCCTTTGGCGCGTCCAGACTTCTTCTAGGCTCGGCAACCACGACGGACGGCAGGATGACGGAGGAAGAGCGCCAGCTGGTGGATCGTTGGATCGTCACCTTCTGCGAGGCGCCGCCCGTGGTCGATGCGGAACTGATGCGAAGGCTGATCGCTGAACAGGAAGCGACACAGCAGGAAGCACAATCATGTCAGAGAAGACGTTCAAGGCCGGCGACAAGGTGAAGTGGGACCACAGCCAGGGCACCACGACCGGCAAGGTGGTCAAGAAAGTCGCCTCGGAAACCAAGATCAAGGGCCATAAGGTTGCGGCCTCCAAGGATAATCCGGAGTATATCGTCGAGAGCGCCAAGACCGGCGCTCGCGCGGCGCACAAGCCGTCGGAGTTGAAGAAGGCATGACCCCGAACGGCCTGTCGCGCGGCGTCGCCCTGTCGGCCCTTGTCCTGTCTGCGCTGTCCATCGCCGGATGCGGAGACAAGGATGCGGCCAAGACGCCTGCCGCGACCCAGGCCGCCGGTCCGTCTGCACCGGCCGCCGCTGCGCCGGTGCTGCAGATCCGCCCTGAAACCAAGACCTTCCGTGACTGGAGCGCCACCTGCGGCAACGACGGGACATGCTGGGCCTTCGGCTTTGCGCCAGAGTTCGCCGCTGGCTGGGTCCGCATCACCCTGGCGCCCGGTCCGGACGCCCAGCCGCAAATCCTCTTCGGCTATTGGCCGGACGGCGACGCCAAGGCTGCTGAGCCGCTCAGCCTGACGATCGACGGCCGCGCCTATCCGGCTGTGCTCAGCGATGCGGGCAACGTCGAGACGCCGATCGGCCAAATTAGCGACGGCGGTCGCGCCGCCCTCGACGCCCTGGCTCAGGGCAAGGTCATGAGCATTCGCGGCGCCGCAACCCAGGAGGTCTCGCTGCACGGCGCCGCCGCCGCCTTGTTGTGGATCGACGAGAAGCAGGGACGTCTAAATACGCCAACCGCCCTGATCCGACGCGGCGACCGCCCGGCCGCCCTTGTGCCGATCGCGCCGTCGCTGCCGACGGTGACGCCCGCTCCGGCCGTCGATCAGGCCGGTTTCGGCGATCAGAACCAGCGCCTGCCCGCCGCGCTGCGCGCTCGCACCGAGGTCGGCGACTGCTTTAAGGCGTCGGCCATGCCGGCCGTCAGCGACATGGTCATGTCCGCCCGGCTGGACGCCCGCACCGAGCTGTGGGCCGTGCCCTGCGGATCGGGGGCCTATAATGTCACCCACAACTGGTATCTGACAGGACCGGGCGGTCGCGACCCCCGGCCCGCAATCCTCGCCGGATCGGAAGGTCCGGGCTCCGATCCCGTCATGCCGGACAACGCGACCGTCAACGGCGCCTATGATCCCAAGACCCGAACCCTGTCGGCCTTCGCCAAGGCGCGGGGCATCGGGGATTGCGGCGCGGCGCAGACCTGGGCCTGGACGGGACAGGGCTTCACACTGACGCAGGAAAGCGTGATGGGCGAATGCGCCGGCGTGCCGTCCGACCTTTGGCCTGTCACCTGGCGCACGCGGTGACCGATCCGGAGGTTCTGATCATCGGCGCGGGTCCGGCCGGCCTGACGGCGGCGACCTATCTGGGGCGCTTTCGTCGGCGGACCCTGGTGGTGGATGGCGGCGCGCCCCGCGCCTGCTGGATCCCGCTCAGCCACAATATGCCGGGCTTTCCGGCCGGCATCACCGGCGCGGACATCCTGAAGCGGATGCGCGAACAGGCCGAGGAATATGGCGCGGTCGTTGAACCGGGTCGCGTCCAGCGCCTGACCCACGAAGGCGACGGCTTCGTTGCCGAGATGGATGGCCGCGTCGTTCGCGCCCGCGCCGTCCTGCTGGCAACCGGGGTCGTCGATCATCACCCAGATCTGCCCGGCGTCGAAGCAGCGGTGCAAAAGGCGCTGGTCCGCATCTGTCCCATCTGCGACGGCTATGAGGCGACCGACAAGGCTGTCGCCATCATCGGCCAAAGCGACAAGGGCGCGCGCGAGGCCGCCTTCATGCGCACCTATTCCGACCGTGTGACCCTGATCCATATTGGCGCGCCCGACGCGCTCAGCCGGCGTGACGAACTGGAACGGCTGGGCGTCGAACTGATCCTGGCGCCGCTGGACGCGATCGACATCGAAAACGACCGGGTGACGGCCCTAAGTTACGCCGGCCAGAGCCGCGCATTCGACCTTGTCTATTCGGCGTTGGGCACATCGCCGAACGCCGAACTGGCCGAGGGGCTGGAGGCGCGTCTGGCCGACGACGGCCGGTTGGAGGTCGATCTGCATCAGGCCACGAGCGTGCCGGGCCTCTATGCCGCCGGCGACGTCGTGCGCGGCCTCAACCAGATCGCCGTCGCGACCGCCGAAGCCGCCGTCGCCGCCACCGACATCCACAACCGCCTGCGCCAGGCCGACGGCCTGACCGTCGCCGACTAGGCCTGTCCTCGGACCACGCGTTCGAGGACGGCCAGGGGCAACGATCCGTTCTCCAGCACCTTGTCATGGAAGGCTCGCAGATCGAAGCCGCGCTGGCCTTCGGCCTCTTTGCGTAGGCGCGCGATGACGGTGTGGCCAACCTTGTACGCGCAGGCCTGGCCGGGCCAGACGCAGTATCGGTTGATCTCGCTGTTGGACGCATCCAACGGCTTGGCCCCCGAAGCCGCCATATAGTCGACCGCCTGTTCACGGCTCCAGCGCTCGGAATGCAGGCCCGTGTCCACAACCAATCGCACGGCGCGGAACAGATAGGACATCAGGAAGCCGACCCGACCCAATGGATTGTCGGCATAGATATCCAGATCGTCAGCCGCCACCGCCTCGGCATACAGCGCCCAGCCTTCGTTATAGGCCGAGAAGCCCCCCGCTCGTCGCCATTGCGGCAGTTCGCCGGACTCGCGCTGCAGCGCGACCTGAAGGTGGTGCCCCGGCGACGCCTCATGATAGGTCAGGGTCGGCAAGGCGAAGCGCGGCCAGTTTCCGGTGTCGCGCAGGTTGATGTAGTAAGCGCCCGGCCGCGATCCATCCAGCGGCGGTCCTTGATAGTAGCCGCCCGGCGCGCCCGACTGTATCGAGACCGGCACGCGCCGAATCTCGACGTGGGACTTGGGCAGACGGCCGAACACCTGGGGCAGTTTCGGCTCAAGATCGGCGACCAGCGTGTTCAGCCAGGCCAGCAGTTCGGCCTTGCCCGCATCGGTATTGGCGAACAGTTGGGCCGGTTCTTTGTTCAGAGCCTGGATGCGTTCGCCGACCGTGCCCTGCGTATAACCCTGCGCCTTCAGGATGGCGTCGATCTCGGCGCTGATCTCGGCGACCTGTTCGCGGCCCAGGGCGTGGATTTCCTTGGCCGTCAAAGTTGTGGTCGTATTGGCCTTCAGCCCGGCGGCGTAGAAGGCCTCGCCGTCCGGCAGGCGCCAGACCCCGGCTTCGTGGGTGGCGCGCGGGCGCAGAGCCTCCAGCGCTTCGATCTGGGCGGCCAGGGCCGGCTTGACCTTCTGATCGACGATAGCGGCGGCGCGGGCGTCATAACCGGTCAGGTTCAGCCCGGCTGTCTTGCGCGCCAAAGACGTCAGCATGGCCAGATCGGCGGGGGGCGTGTCGTGTAGGGTGCGAATCTGGGGCAGCATCCGGTCGATGATGAAGTCCGGCGGAAGGACGCCCAGACCCGCATCTTCCTGAATCTTGGCCGTCTCGCCGTCCAGCACGCCGGAGAAGGCCTCGAGCCGCGAAAGGAAGGCGTCGGCGCCGGCCGCGTCTTCGATCCGGTGCTGGTTGTCGAGGAAATCGGGCGTGCTGAAATAGGCGCCCGACAGCTGGGTCACGATGTAGGGCGACGGCCGTCCCGGTCCCGATCCGTAGTCGAAGCGCGCCGTCTGCGCCGCCGTCTCGGCTCCGAAGGCCGCGATGGCGTAGTTCAGCGCCCCTGCGGGCGACAGGCCGCTCTGGTCGAAGGCGTTCAACTGCGCCCAGCGGCTCACAGCCTTCTGACGATCCTTGCGGATGGCGGCCGGTCCGGCTTCGCTGAGTTTTGCAGAAAGCCCCGCCCGCGCGCAGCGGTCCAGGCCAAGGTTGGTCGCACCCTCCGGATTTTCGTCGATGTCCGCTTCGAACCAGCCGTCCAGCAGGCTGTTAAGGCGTCCGTCCGCATCGGCGGCGGTCGTCTGGGTCTGGGCCTGCGCTGCGGCGGGGGCGACCGCAGCCGTGGCGGCGGCGGTCAGCAGAAGTCGGCGACGATCGATCATGCGGCAACTCTCGTAGGGGGGACACGTCGCGCCGACGCGTCCCGATCCTCTTCATCGGCCCGGCGCGGCCGGGGCGGTCAGGCCTGGGTCGCGACCCAGCCGTCGACGATCCGTTCCAGCACCGACAGGGGCACGCCGCCGGCGGCGAGCGCCGTGTCGTGGAAGCCCTTGATGTCGAACTTGCGCCCCAGGATCGTCTTAGCCTTTTCGCGCAGGCGAACCCATTCGTTGTGACCGACCTTGTACGCGCAGGCCTGGCCCGGCCAGCCGCAATAGCGTTCGACCTCGGACGTCGCCGCGCCTTCCTGATCGCCATAGGCCTCCATCATGTAGCGGATGCCCTCTTCGCGGCTCCAGCCCTTGGAATGGATGCCGGTGTCGACGACCAGGCGCGCGGAGCGGAACATCAGCGATTGCAGGTAGCCGATCTGGCCCACCGGATCGTTCTCATAGGCGCCCAGTTCGTCGGCCAACTGTTCGGCGTACAGCCCCCAGCCCTCGACGTAGGACGAGAAGCCCAGCAGGTTCATCAGCAGCGGCGCCGACTCGCTCTCCTGCTGCAGGCTGATCTGCAGATGGTGGCCCGGCGTCGCCTCGTGATAGGTCAGCGTCGGCAGGGTCCAGGACGGCCATTCCGCCGTGTCCTTCAGATTGATCCAGTAAATGCCGGGTCGCGTCCCATCCAGGCTGGGCGAGTTGTAATAGCCCATCGGCGCGCCGGCCTCGATCTCGGGCGGGACGCGCTTGATCTCGACCTTGGCCTTGGGCAGGCGGCCGAAGGCGTTGGGCAGCCGGGCCTGCATGTCGGCCATCTGGGCGTTTAGCTTGGCGATCAGCTCGGCCTTGCCGGCGTCGGTGTTGGCGTAGACGTATTTGGGATCGTCCCCCAGGGCCTTGATCCGTTCGGCGACCGAACCCTGTGTCAGGCCTTGCGCCTTCAGGAGGACATCGGCGCGCGCCGTCAGATCCGCCATCTGTTCCACGCCGGTGCGGTGGATCTCGTCCGCCGTCAGCCGGGTCGTGGTGACGTAGCGCAGGCTGTTGGCGTAATACTGCTCGCCCTGCGGCAGGCGGCGCACCGAGGCCTCGTGCACGGCGTTCGGTTGGGCGGCCTTCAGCACGGCGTTCTGGGCGGCCAGGGCCGGATAGACCCGCTCGGTCACAAGGCGTTCCACCTGCGCGCCCCAGTCGCCGGTCAGGCCCTTGGCGCGGGTGCGGTCGACAACCGACTGGGTCAGGGGCGAGGTCGCCGCCGGCGTCGCCAGGACGCCGTCCTGCTGGCGGATGGCCTTGGCCAGGATGAAGTCGGGCGGGATGACGCCCAGCGCATAGTCTTCCTTCAATCGATCCGTCTCGGCCATCAGAACGTCGGCGAAGGCGTTGACGCGGGCGACATAGGCGTCGGCGTCGGCGGCCGTCTCGATCGTGTGCTGGTTGGCCAGGAAGTCGGGCGTGGACTGATAGGCGCCGCCCTGCTGGCTGACGCGGTACGGATTGGGCCAGCCGCCCTGGCCGTAAGGGATGTCGTAGGTGGCGATCACCCCGTCCAGATTCTGGGTCAGGCTGTCGTAGTAGTTGGCGTTGCGCGCATCGAGTTTGGAGCGGTCGATGCGGGACAGGTCGGCGCGTTGGCGACGGGTGAAGGCGCGCTGGTCGTCTTCCTCGGCGCGTGTCGGAACGGTCAGTTTGGACTTGGCGGCGGCCCGGTCGCCCTTGTCCAGGCCGAACATGGTGACGACCTCGGGGCTCTTGTCCAGCGTCTGCTCGAACGTGGCGTCCATGAAGGTTTTGAGTTGGGCGGCGGCGTCGCCCTGCGATGCCCCGGCCTGACGCGCGAAGGCGGGGCCGCCCACGGCGACGAGACCGGCGCCCAAGGCGGCGGACTGAAGAAGACGACGACGATCGAACATGGAACGGCCCCTCGAACTTGGATGCGGCAATGGAAACTGCATGGGCCGAAGCGGCAAGTGAAATCGCGGACAGCCGTTGCGCGGCCCCAAAGAAGAAGGCCCGGCGGATCGCTCCGCCGGGCCTTATCAGTCTTGGATGCGAGGTCGCTTAGTCGCGACGACGACGTCCGCGATCGCCACCGCGATCCCCGCCGTCACGTTTCGGACGACCGCCGGTGTCTTCCGACAGGGGCTCTTCGCCGCGCTCGGCGCGCTCGGCGTTGATCTTGGCCGTCAGGTCTTCGCCCGTGGCCTGATCGACGACCTTCATCGACAGCTTGGTCTTGCCGCGATCGTCGAAGCCCAGGAACTTGACCTTGACCTCTTGGCCTTCCGACAGGACGTCGGCCGGATTGGCGACGCGTTCCAAAGCGATCTGGGACACGTGGACCAGGCCGTCCTTGGCGCCGAAGAAGTTCACGAAGGCGCCGAAATCGACGACCTTGACGACCTTGCCGGAGTAGATGGTTCCGACTTCCGGCTCCGAGGCGATGGACTGGATCCAGGCCTTGGCGGCGTCGATCTTCTCCTGGTCGTTGGCGGCGACCTTGATGGTGCCGTCATCGCCGATGTCGATCTTGGCGCCGGTCTTCTCGACGATCTCGCGGATGACCTTGCCGCCCGAACCGATGACTTCACGGATCTTGTCGACGGGGATCTTGACCGTTTCGATCTTGGGCGCGTGTTCACCCAGTTCGGCGCGCGGCGCATCCATGGCCTTGGACATCTCGTCCAGGATGTGCAGGCGACCGGCCGAAGCCTGGGTCAGGGCCTGCTTCATGATCTCCTTGGTGATGCCAGCGACCTTGATGTCCATCTGAAGGCTGGTGATGCCTTCCGACGTGCCGGCGACCTTGAAGTCCATGTCGCCCAGGTGGTCTTCGTCACCCAGGATGTCCGACAGGATGGCGAACTCGCCCGACGGCTCCAGGATCAGGCCCATGGCGATGCCCGAGACCGGACGGACCAGCGGCACGCCGGCGTCCATCAGGGCCAGCGACGAACCGCAGACCGTGGCCATCGAGGACGAGCCGTTCGACTCGGTGATCTCGGAGACCAGACGGATGGTGTAGGGGAAGTCTTCCTTGGTCGGCAGCATCGGACGGATCGCGCGCCAGGCCAGCTTGCCGTGACCGATTTCGCGACGGCCGGGCGAACCCATGCGGCCCGCTTCACCCACCGAATAGGGGGGGAAGTTGTAGTGCAGCAGGAAGTTCTCTTTGTAGGTGCCCTGCAGGCTGTCGATGTACTGCTCGTCCTCGCCGGTGCCGAGGGTGGCGACGACCAGGGCCTGGGTTTCCCCACGCGTGAACAGGGCCGAACCGTGGGTGCGCGGCAGGACGCCGACTTCCGACACGATGGCGCGGACCTTGTCGAGGGCGCGGCCGTCGACGCGGTGCGCGTTCTCGATGATGTCGCGACGCAGGACTTCGGCTTCGCACTCCTTGAAGGCGGCCGAGAACTTGGAACCGTCGACGCCGTCGGGGTTCTCGTCGGTCTTCACCAGCTTGGCGGCGGCGGCCTTCTTGGCGGCGTCGACGCCCGAACGGCGCTCGTATTTGCCGGCGTGGGTGTAGGCGCTCTTGATGTCTTCGCCGACCAGAGACTTGATCGAGGCGACAACGTCGGAGTGGTCTTCGGCCTGGAAGTCGAAGGGCTCCTTGGCGGCGTGTTCAGCCAGTTCGATGATGGCGTCGATCACCGGCTGCATGCCCGCATGCGCGAACATCAGGGCCTCGAGCATCTTCTCTTCCGACAGCTCCTTGGCTTCGGATTCGACCATCATCAGGGCGTCTTGCGTGCCGGCGACCACCAGGTCGAGGTCCGAGGACGGGATCAGGTCGATGGCGGGGTTCAGCACCAGCTCGCCGTCGATCAGGCCGACGCGCGCGGCGCCGATGGGGCCCATGAAGGGCACGCCCGAAATGGTCAGGGCGGCCGAGGCGGCGACCATGCCCAGAACGTCGGGATCGTTTTCCATGTCGTGCTGCAGCACGGTCACGACGACCTGGGTCTCGTTCTTGAAGCCCTTGACGAACAGCGGGCGGATCGGACGGTCGATCAGGCGGGAAACCAGGGTTTCCTTCTCGGACGGACGGCCTTCACGCTTGAAGTAGCCGCCTGGGATCTTGCCGGCGGCAAAGGTCTTTTCCTGATAGTTGACCGTCAGGGGGAAGAAATCCAGGCCGGGCTTGGGTGCGCGGCCGTAGACGACGGTGGCCAGAACCACGGTCTCGCCGTAGGTCGCCAGCACGGCGCCGTCGGCCTGGCGGGCGATGCGGCCCGTTTCCAGGGTCAGCGGGCGGCCGGCCCAGTCGATCGTCTTGCGTTTGATGTCGAACATATTTCGTCTTTCGTATCCCGGACGGCGTATTCCGTGCGGGGTCCCATCATGGGGCGGATGCGTCGGCGTTCAGTCCTTCGATCCAGAGGCCGCCGCGCCATCGCGACGACCGGGAGAGGACCGTCATGGCCCTCGCAGCTGCGCCGGTAAGTCCTGCGGCGCACAGGTCGTATTTTTGTAGTCACGCTTTCCGGGCGGCCAACCGGCAGCCACTTGGCCTGGAAGCGCTTAGTTGCACAACGAGGCGCGGACGTGACCGCCCGCGCCTCGAAAGCGTATTCTACACTGTTCCGACGCCTTAGCGGCGCAGGCCCAGTTTGGAGATGAGCGCTTGGTAGCGACCGGCGTCGACCTTGTTCAGGTGGTCGAGCAGGCGGCGACGTTGCGACACCATCTTCAGAAGGCCACGACGCGAGTGGTTGTCCTTCTTGTGGGTCTTGAAGTGTTCGGTGAGGTTGGCGATGCGTTCCGACAGGATCGCGACCTGAACCTCGGCCGAGCCGGTGTCGCCAGCGGAGCGGGCGTTATCGGCGATGATCTCGTGCTTGCGTTCAGCAGTAACCGACATCGTAGAGTCCTTTCTTGGCCTATCGCGCTTCGCGCTACTTGAGGCCGTGGGGTCTCGGCCCTTGCCGGATGGCGCGGGCCTAGAGGTTGAAAACGCGGTCGGGTTCTAGCCGGCCGGCCCGCAACTGACACAGAGCGACGAGGGTCTGGCCCTGAAAGGCTGAAACCGTGCGCGAACCGCCGGTGAGACGATCCTTGAGGGTTTCCACCTGACGGGGGAGCAGAACGATCGGGCGTCCCTGCCGAAGCGAGAAGGCGTCCTGTTCATTCACGGCCAGTTCCGGGATGTCGTCCAGAGCGGTCGCGACGGCAAGCAAGCCTTCCGAGGCGGCGCCCCTATGCACCATTTCCTCCAGAGAATCCAGAGTGACGGCGTTTTGCGTGCTGAACGGCCCGACGCACTCGCGTCTCAGGGCGCTGACATGACCCTCGGCGCCGAGGGCGGCGGCCAGGTCGCGGGCCAGCGAGCGGACATAGACGCCCTTGCCGGTGCGGATGGTCAGTTCGACGTGGTCGGCGTCGGGCGCATCCGTCACCTCGGCCGAGTGGATCGTCACCCGGCGGGCCTGAAGCTCGAACTCCACCCCGTCGCGGGCCAGGTCATAGGCGCGGGCGCCGTCCACCTTGATCGCGGAAAAGCGCGGCGGCGTCTGGTCGATCTCGCCGACGAAGGCCGGCAGGGCAGCCTTAACCTGATCGACGGTCGGGCGCACGTCGGAGCGGCCGATGATCTCGCCCTCGCGGTCCACGCTGTCGGTCGAGACGCCCCAGTTGATGGTGAAGCGATAGACCTTCTGCGCCTCCATCATCATCGGCACGGTCTTGGTCGCCTCGCCGAGCGCGATGGGCAGGATGCCGCTGGCCAGCGGGTCGAGCGTTCCGGCGTGACCGGCCTTCTGGGCGTTGAACAGGCGACGGATGCGGCTGACGGCCTCGGTCGATCCCATCTCGAACGGCTTGTCCAGGCAGACCCAACCGTCGACGATATCGCCCTTCTTCTTGCGTCCCATTATGCCGGGCCTATCGCGCTTCGCGCTGCTTGAGGCCGTAGCATCAGGCGTCGCCCTCATCCTCGTCGTCACGGGCCGCCAGGTCGGCCTGGATGCGCGGATCGGCGAACAGCTTGTCCATGTGATTGGCGGCGCCGAAGCTCTCGTCGTGGCGGAAGCGCAGGTCTGGCGTGAACTTCATGTCCAGGCGACGGCCAAGCTGACCGCGGATGAATTTGGCGTGGACGTTCAGCGCCTTGATGATCTCGCTCTCATGGCCGTTGGTCGGCGCGGCCTCGACGCCGGCGCCCAGGGGCTCGACGAAACAGGTGGCGTGTTTCAGATCGGGCGAGAGGCGAACCTCGGTCACGGTGATGGACACGTCAGCCAGGGCTTCGTCTCGGATGTCCTCCTCGCGCAGGATATCGACCAGGGCGTGACGGATCAGCTCGCCGGCGCGCAGCTGGCGCTGGCTGGGCGCCTTGCCCGCCGGGCTGGCGCTGGAGGAATTGCGGGTATGTTGCTTGTGGGCCATCGGCCTCTCCTTCTTGTTCGCCCGCAGGGGATCGGACCCGGCCGGATAAGCGAAAGTCGGGCGGTCTAGTCTCGCGACGGGCTCATGTCCAGTTCTCGCTCCTGTTCGGCCGCCTGGACGGATCGCATCACCTCGGCCGACGTGATCGACTGGACGGGACGGACAGGAACCCCTCCGGCGTTCAGAACGCCGGCCGTCCAGTGGTTGCAAAGATGCAGGATGGAGAAGGTCTCGCGACTGGCGAAGAAGCGCGCATCGTCGCCAGCACGCGCGGCGGCGATACGGGGCGCGCCGCTCGACAGGTCCAACGAAGCCTCTACGCGGGCGGCCAGGCGGTCAAACTGGACCCGCGTCAGGGTCAAAGCCGCACTGTCTTCGCCATAGCTGAGACGCGGATCGGCGGCGACGGGGTCCAGCATTACCACCGAGGGATTACCGGGCCGGAAGAAGGCGCGGGCGCCGTCGGGCAGCCGGTCTGAGATCGGGCTCTGATCGACATAGAACCGGGCGTCGCCCCAGCCGATCAGAATCCAGTCGCCGGGCGCCAGCCCAGCGACGGCGCGCGCCAGAGGGCCGCCGCGTTGCATCAGCGCTGCGCGCGGTACGGCCAGGTCGGTATGAAAGCCGTTGTCGAGCACTTGAATCGTGACCGTATCCGGCACGCCCGAGTCCTTCGTATCGCCTGGCTTGGTCCAGGTCAGCAGCGCCACGACCGCCCCGACAAGGGCGGCCAGCACCAGCCCTCGCATCACCGGCTCAGGTCCAGAACGGCGCACAGCCGATCGTTGGTCGTCAGGGCGCCGGGCGGCGGTCCTTGTCGGACCGGCATCATGACGAAGCCGTCGCGCCGCACCGCCAGCGCCAGCCAGCCGACGGGATGCCCCGCGCACAGCCTTGTGTCCTCTTCCGCCGTTACGCGCCGGATCTCGATCTGGGCCTGGGGCGGCACGGTCATGGCGTCGGCGAAGATCGTTGAGACGCTGGCATGCTGATCCGCCGGGACCAGGCGATGCGGCTCGGATGTCAGCGTGCCGCCCGTGTCGGTCGACAGCGCGCTGCCCTCGATCTCGACGACCAGCGTTGATCCGGCCGCAGCATATCGGCCGTCCAGCACAGCGTCCCCGACTTCGACCCGGCCGGACGGGCGATGCGGCGCGGGGTCATCCGCGGGTTCGATAACACGATGAACAGCAGGCTCGACCACCACTGCACCCAGAATGAACAGGACGACGGCGCCGACGCCGACCGCCCCGATCCATTTCAGTGATGGCGGGGCGGTCGCGCTCATGCGGCCAGTCTAGAGGAACAGGGGTTGAGGAATGGTCACCCGCCCCTCAGAGCCCTAGTTCCGGCCGGGACGACGCGTCGGGTCGGTCAGCTGGAACAGTCGCGCCGACAGGTTCGACGCGGGCTGCAACGCCGTCAGCTGGGTGCGGGTGCGTGCGCCTTGCGGGTCGGTGATGGTCCATTCCTGCAGGCGCATCGGATTGCCGGCGAAGGCCAGGATCACCTGTCCGTCGTTCGGACGGTTGGCGTCGCGCGCGGTGATGGCGAAGGCGCCGGACGCCATCCGCGTCACGCGCTCGATGCGGACGCCCTGGTCCAGACGAACGTTGCGCGCCAGGAAGGTGGACAGCGGCGTGCGGCCCAGCGGCACCTGCTGGAAATTGTTCAGGCGGGGGTCGTAGCGTTTGACGTTATAGCCATCCGACACGACCAGCAGACCGGCGGGGTTGGTGTATTCAAACCGCATCTTGCCCGGACGTTGCAGATAGAACCGACCCTGACGGCTCTGGCCGCCCGGACCCGTCTCGGTGAAGGTCCCCTGCGCCGAGGTCAGGGCCTGCAGATAGCCCTGCGCCTGCTGAACCACCGCCCGGTCTTCAGCCGAAAGGTTCGATTGCGCGTGCGCGGCGTCGAACACGCCCAGAGCGGCGAACCCGGTCAGAAGCCCTGCGCCCAGCAGCAGGCTGCGGCGCTGAAGGTCGGTTGGGGCGATGGCGAGCGTCTCGGAGGTCATGAAGTCCGTCTCCCGTTCGGGATGGTTGTCGATCCTGCCGTCTTGCCCGGTCGGCTTGGCGTCGGAATGACGCGAGCCTGACCATATTCCGGCGCTGCGATGAAGCCCTGTTCATCGAAATGCTGAAGCTTGGGAAAGATAGCGGGGTGGAGAACGTCCGCGGGGCGAGAGCGTTGCGTGCGAAATCAGCGCAGGGCGGCGGTCGCGAGCAGGCCGGCCAGATTGAACATCAGATGCGCCAGTGCGCCGGGCAGGATTATTCGTCCGGTCCTCAACCTCAGCCAACCCAGCGCCAGACCCAGAGGAAGCGTATAGGCGACCTGTTGAAGGGCGGCGGGCGTCGGCTGGAAACTGTGGTAGCCGAGGTGGCTGACGGCGAAGAGCAGGGCCGAACCGATCACCGCTCCACGGTCGCCCCAGGGAGCCAACCGCCTGAAGGCCTCGAACACCACACCGCGAAACAACCATTCCTCGGCCATCAGACCGAGCAGCAGAAAGCCGATCAGGGCGGACCCCGGCAAGGTCGGGCTGAACGCCCCGCCCGCGACGCCGACCGCCGACGCCAGGGCGAAAACCAGGCCGACAATGATCGCCAGACGCAGGCTTTGAGGCCAGGGAAGACGGGCGGCCTGTTCTTGAACCAAGCCCAGAAACAGCAGCCCGCAGACCACGAACGATGCAGGCCGAGCCAGCGCCATGTCGATCCAGGGCTGACCCATAGGCGCGATCAGATGCAGCAGGCCCCTGTCGCAGGCATAGACGAGTAACGGAGAGGCCGCCGTCGCGGCCAGAAGACCGACGGTCTGCGTCCTGGACCTCGGCATGGCCTGCGCGGTCATCACACCATCGGCGGCGGGCCGGCCAGGACGTCGCGCTTGCCGGCGTGGTTGGCGGGGCTGACCACGCCTTCCTGCTCCATCCGCTCGATCAGGGAGGCGGCGCGGTTGTAGCCGATCTGCAGTCGTCGCTGCACATAGGAGGTGGACGCCTTGCGGTCGCGGGTGACCACGGCGACGGCGCGGTCGTACAGGTCGTCGCCCGATCCGCCGCCCCCGCCTTCGTCATAGCCGTTGTCGCCGTCGCCGTCCGGCTCGTCGGTGATCAGATCCAGATAGTCAGGCTCGGCCTGGGCCTTCAGATGTTTGCAGACGTCCTCGACTTCCTTGTCGTCGACGAACGGGCCGTGCAGGCGGGTGATCCGCCCGCCGCCGGCCATGTAGAGCATGTCGCCCTGGCCCAGCAGCTGTTCGCCGCCCTGTTCGCCCAGGATGGTGCGGCTGTCGATCTTGGACGTGACCTGGAAGCTGATCCGGGTCGGGAAGTTGGCCTTGATGGTGCCGGTGATGACGTCCACCGACGGGCGCTGGGTGGCCATGATCAAGTGGATGCCGGCGGCGCGGGCCATCTGGGCCAGACGCTGAACCGCGCCCTCGACGTCCTTGCCGGCGACCAGCATCAGGTCGGCCATCTCGTCCATCACCACGACCAGGAAGGGCAGGGGCTCGGGCCGGATCTTTTCGGACTCATACACCGGGCGGCCCTGGTCGTCGAAGCCGGTCTGGACCGTGCGTTCGAAATGCTCGCCCTTGGCCTGGGCTTCACGGGCGCGCTCGTTGTAGCTGGCGATGTTGCGCACCCCCAGCTTGGACATGCGGCGATAGCGATCCTCCATTTCGCGCACCGTCCACTTCAGGGCGACGACGGCCTTCTTCGGATCGGTCACGACCGGCGCCAGCAAGTGCGGGATACCGTCATAGACCGACAGCTCCAGCATCTTGGGGTCGATCATGATGAAGCGGCATTCGGCCGGGCTGTGGCGATACAGGATCGACAGGATCATGGCGTTGACCCCGACCGACTTGCCCGAGCCCGTGGTGCCCGCGATCAAGAGGTGAGGCATCCGCGCCAGGTCGGCGACATAGGGTTCTCCGCCGATGGTCTCACCGAGCGCGAGCGGCAGCAGATGGCCCTTCTTGTCGTATTCGGCGCTGGCCAGAAGGTCGCGCAGATAGACGGTCTCGCGCTTGGCGTTAGGCAGTTCGATGCCGATGGCGTTGCGGCCCTGGACCACGGAAATACGACAGGCGCGGGCGGACATCGACCGGGCGATATCGTCGGCCAGGGCGACCACGCGGCCGTGCTTCACGCCCGGCGCGGGCACCAGTTCGTAGAGCGTCACGACAGGGCCGGGACGGATCTGGTCGATCACGCCGCGCACGCCGAACTCCTGCAGCACGCCTTCCAGCATCTTGGCGTTCTGTTTCAGGGAGTCCTCGTCCACCGAACCGACGCGCTGGGCCGGCTTGGTCAGGATGCAGAGCGGCGGCAGGTCGAAATCGCCTTCCGGCCGCACGAAGTCGAAGGCCTGCTGATCCACGTCATCCTTGCGGGCCTTGGGCGCCTTTACCGCAGCGACGCGAGGCTCGACCGAGCGCGCGGCCGAGGGACGTGGCGCGGGCTGGACGGCGTCGTCCTCCCAAGGCGGCAGGTCGTCATAGGCGGTCTGATGCGGCTCTTCTGCATAGGTCGGGGCCAGCGAGGCCTCTTCCGGTGGGGCGGCGCGGGGCGCTCGGGCCTTGGCGGGCGCCTTTTCGCGGGCGGCCTGGGGCTTCGGCTGAGGCGGCGCGGGTGCGCGCAGCGACTTGCCCCAGTGCAGGGCGTCCAGAAAATCCATGGCGCGCAGGCCGATGGCGAAACCGACCAGCCACAGCCCAGCGACCAGGAAGACGAGGCCTGCAATGATGCGGCCGCCAGGGATATGCAGGGCGCCGAGACCGCGCGCCGCCAGGCCTGTCACCGCATCGCCCCACAGACCGCCCAGACCGGCGGCGAGCGGCCAGGCGGCGGGCGCGGCCAGGGCGGCGAGCGCGCTGGACAGCAGCAGCACCCCGCCGGTCGCAGCCAGGGCTTTCAACGGCGTGGGCTTGAGCCTTTGCTGGATCGCATCGCCGACCGCGCGCGCCAGGCCGAAGGCGACCAGCAGCAGGGCGGCGGGCCAGGCTGCGAGACCCAGCGATTGCATGAACAGGTCGGCGAACAGGGCGCCGTTCGCCCCCAGCCAGTTGGTCGTCGGCAGGCTGGAGGCGGCGTTCAGACTGGCGTCCGCCGGATTCCACGACACCAGGGCGACCAGCAGCAGGGTCGCCAGCAGGGCCTGCAAGACGCCCCTGAACCGCACCACGAAGGGCGCGTCCCACAGGATGCGGGCGCTGATCCAGGCCTGACGGCCGATGACGAGGGCGGTGGACATGAAGGATCGAACCTTCCTGCGGCTGACGTTCAGCCGCCTTTGTCGCACCCACAGGGTTAAGGGGCTGTTTACCAGCTTGGCTTTGCGACGGCGTTTTGTCTCCTCCCCGCTTTGCGGGGAGGGGGACCGCGAAGCGGTGGAGGGGTTCTTGAAGCCCCATAGACATCTGCGATGCGGCAAAGAACCCCTCCGTCACGACGCGAAGCCGCGCCGCGCCACCTCCCCATGAAATGGGGAGGAGACTGTGTGGGCGTTTCGCCCTCTGGACCTTTGGCCGCGACGGCGCGACAAACCTTCCATGGCTGATACTGAACGCTACGACATCGTCATCGCCGGCGCGGGGCTGACCGGGGCGGCCTTCGCCCTGGCGGCGGCGCAAGGCGGGTTGAAGGTCGTGATGGTCGATCCGCAGCCTTTCAGCGACCAGTTGGCGCCGACCTTCGACGGGCGTTCGACCGCCGTGGCCTTTTCGACCTTCCGCATGCTGGACGCGCTGGGGCTGGGCGAAAGCCTGCGTCCGCACGCCTGCCGGATGGATCATATTCTGGTGACGGACGGGCGTCGGCCGGGCGCGGCCAGCCTGTCCGCCTCGCCCGCCTTCCTGCGCTTCGACGCCGACGAGATCGGCGGCCGCACCGGCGGCGAGCCGCTGGGCTATATGGTCGAGAACCGCCGCATCCGCGCGGCTCTGGCCGAGGCGGTGACGCGCGCAGGGATCGCGGTGCGGGCCCCGGCCTCGGTCGCCAGTGTCACGACCGATGCGGGCAAGGCGACCGTGACCCTGGCGGACGGATCGACCCTGATCGCGCCCCTGGTCGTCGGCGCCGAGGGGCGAGGTTCGACCGTGCGGCGCGCCGCCGGGATCGAGACGGTCGGCTGGGGCTATGGCCAGAGCGGCGTGGTGGCCACGGTGCGGCTGGGTCGCGACCACGGCAATGTCGCCCACGAATATTTCCTGCCCAGCGGCCCCTTCGCCATCCTGCCCCTGACCGATCAGCGCGCCAGCCTGGTCTGGACCGAGACGACGCGGCGGGGCGAGGCGCTGCGCGACGCTTCCGACGAGGCCTTCCACGCCCATCTGATGCGCCGCTTCGGCGAGTTTCTGGATGGGGCGACGGTCGAGGGCCCGCGCTTCGTCTATCCGCTGTCGCTCAGCCTGGCCGAAAAGCTGATCGCGCCGCGCATCGCCTTGATCGGGGATGCGGCGCACGGTGTTCACCCCGTCGCCGGTCAGGGTCTGAACATGGGGCTGAAGGATGCGGCGGCTCTGGCCGAGGTTCTGGCCGAGGCCGCGCGTCTGGGTGAGGATATCGGGTCGGAAACCGTTCTGGAGCGTTATGCCCGCTGGCGCCGGTTTGATACGGCGGCCCTGGCGGCGGGTTTCGACGCCTTCGTACGCCTGTTCTCCAACGACATCGCGCCGGTGCGTCTGGCGCGCGACCTGGGCATGGCCGCAGTCAATCGCATCGGCCCTCTGCGCCGCGCCTTCATGCAGGAAGCGGGCGGCGCGACTGGCGACTTGCCCCGGCTGTTGCGCGGCGAGGCCGTCGTCTAGTTCAACTGCATCCGCACGCGCTCGAAGGTCGTGAACCGCCGCGCCTCCTCGACGCCATCCAGACCCTGGGCGCGCGCCAGGGCGTGCAGCGAGCCGGCGAGCGCCCCCTGCTTCTCGCGAGCCGAGGCGACATCGAGCCACGGCCGGTGGTCCTCGGGGTCCAGCAGGGCGCGACGCAGGGCCGACCGCTCGGCGCCCTCATAGTCCCGGCCGCGAATGGCCCGGCTGAACAGCACATTCTGCAGCCGGATCAACGACTGACGATCCGTCACCGGCGCCATCAGAAGATCCAGCCGATCCGCGACGTGCGGCATCAGACCGGCGCGAAGCGCGCGCCGGGTCAGTTCGCTGGGCAGGATCAGCCGCCCCTGGCTGAACGGGTCCAGGGCGACAGGACCTTCGGGCGTTTCGACGCGAACCATGAAATGGCCCGGAAAATCGACGCCGGCCGCGGTGATGCCGGCCGCGCGCGCCGCGTGCAGATAGAAGACCGCCAGCACGGCGGACAGGCCGCGCCGCCGCTCGGCGACCGCGATGATGTCGGTGTTGTCGGGATGGTCGTAATGGATCAGGTCGCCGTTCAGCCGCAGGTCGGCGCACAGGGTTTCGGCCAGGGCCTCGTCAGGCCCCTCGCCGCCGATCCGCTCCTTCAGCCGCTCGCAGGCGTTGTGGGCCAGGGCGCGAACAGGCTCGGGATCACGCAACGGATGGTCATGGATGGCGCAGGCGATCGCAGCCTCCAGCAGGGGGAAGGCGTCGTCTTCGGCCTGACCGGCGGCGGTCAGGACGGCCTCGGCCTCCTCGCGCGTCATGCGATCCCCTCGTCAGCGCCTCTCGACGCCGCGAAGATGACGTGGAACGCGCCAGGGAGCCAGCGCCACCATATCAATTCTCAATTCCAGACGTTGCAGGCCCGGCCGATTGCGCCGGATCGCTTCGCCCGCTGCGACCAGTCGATCGTACTGGACCGGCTTCAGCGCCAGAAGGGCCGCCTCCATCGTCGCGCGGCGTTTGACCTCGACGACCGCCAACACCCGACCGCGACAGACCAGCAGATCGATCTCGCCGGCCCGGCTCTTCAGACGAAACCCCAGCACGCGATAGCCGCGCAGGATGAGCCAGAAGGCCGCGATCCATTCGGCGGCGTGACCGGACTTGAACGCCGCCCCGCCCTTCGCCTGACGCCACGCCGCCTTGGGGCGACGGACCGGCGCGGGACGAGACAGGCGTTTCACTTGCCCTTCAGCTCCAGCGCCCGGCGATATAGGGTCTTTCGGTTCAGCCCCAGGGCCTTGGCCACCTCGGAGGCGGCGTCCCCAGTCGACAGGGTCTGAAGGGCGTCGATCAGGGCAGCGTCCGCGTCGGCCTCGGTCGCCTGAACCTCTTCGCCGGGGCCGACGACCACGACGATCTCGCCCTTGGGCGCGTCCAGGCGCGGATCGACGGCCAATTCGTCCAGCGGCCCGCGCACGCACTCTTCATAGAGTTTGGTCAGCTCGCGGGCGACGGCGGCGGGGCGCGGACCCAGCACGGCGGCCATATCGGTCAAACTGTCCTTCAGGCGCGGCCCGCTTTCGAAGAAGACCAGCGTCTGGCGCTGGCTCTTCAAGCCTTCCAGCGCGGCGGTGCGGCCTGCCGTCTTGGGCGGCAGGAAGCCGGCGAACAGCACCCGGTCGGCCGGCAAGCCGGCGATGCAGAGGGCGGCCAACAGACTTGAGGCGCCGGGGATCGGATGGACGGGCAGTCCTTCGGCGATCACCGCGCGGGCGACGACGAAGCCGGGGTCGCTGACCAGAGGCGTGCCGGCGTCCGACACCAAGGCCACCACCTGTCCCTCACGCAACCGTTCGATCGCCTGTTCGGCGGCGCGGCCGGACGCATGATCGTCGCAGCGTTCCAGCCTGGCCTTCAGCCCATAGGCGCTCAGCAGTTTGGCGGTGACGCGGGTGTCCTCGGCCAGCACCAGATCGGCGGCGGCCAGTACGTCCAGCGCCCTCAGCGTCATGTCGCGCAGGTTGCCGATCGGGGTGGCGACCAGATAGAGACCCGGCTCCACCCGCCGGGGCGGCGGGGCGGCGGGGGGAAAGGGCGAGGGTTCGCTCAACGCTCGACCACGGCCGCGGGGGGACGCGGCGCCGAGGTCAGGCCCGAGCCTTGGAAGGCGGGACCGGCGTCATAGGCGGCGAAGGTGGCGGCGGTGATGATCTCGCTGACCGAGGCGCCCAAGCTGACGATCTGCACCGGCTTCTCCAGACCGACCAGCAGCGGACCGATCACGGTCGCGCCGCCCAGGGCCTGAACCAGCTTGGTCGAGATGGCGGCCGAATGGATGGCGGGCATGACCAGGACGTTGGCCGGCTTGGTCAGGCGGTTGAAGGCGTAGGCCGAATGCCCCTTGGGATCCAGCGCGACTTCCGGCGGCATTTCGCCTTCGTATTCGAAATCGACGCCCTTCTTGTCCAGGATGCGGATCGCCTCGCGCACCTTCTCGGCGCGATCGCCGGGCGGGTTGCCGAAGGTGGAATAGGACAGGAAGGCCACGCGCGGATTGCGGCCCAGCTTCCTGACCGTATCGGCCGCCTTGACGGCGATGTCGGCCAACTCTTCGGCGTTCGGCAGTTCGTGAATGGTGGTGTCGGCGACAAACAGGGTGCGGCCCTTGGCCAGCAGGATCGACAGGCCGATCAGGGTGTCGTCCACATCCAGCACGCGCTGGACCTCCTTCAGCGCCATGTTGAAGTTGCGGGTCACGCCCGCGACCATGGCGTCGGCCCGGCCCTTGGCGACCAGGGTGGCGGCGAAATAGTTGCGGTCCTGATTGATCATCCGCTGCACGTCTCGGCGCAGATAGCCCCGGCGCTGCAGCTTTTCGTACAGCCAGTCGGTGTCCTCGACATTGTGGTCGGAGACGCGGGCGTTGGTGATCTCGATGCCCAGCTCGTCGAAGTTCAGACCGGCCTCGCCGGCGTTCTGACGGATCAGATCCTCGCGGCCGACCAGGATCGGCGTGCCCAGGTCGGCCTGCTTGAAGCCCCAGGCGGCACGGATGACGGCGGGTTCTTCGCCCTCGGCGAAGACGACGCGCTTGTTCGGCCCGCCGCGCACGGCCGAGCTGATCTTCTGCATCAGGGCGGCGGACGGATCGACGCGCGAACGCAGCGCGTGGCGATAGGCGTCCATATCCTCGATCTGGACGCGGGCCACGCCGGTGTCCATCGCCGCTTGGGCGATGAAGGGCGGTATGTACCAGATCAGGCGCGGGTCGAAGGGCGTCGGGATGATGTAGTCCGGGCCGAACTTCAGCTTGCGTCCGCGATAGGCGGCGGCGACCTCGTCCGGCACGTCCTCGCGCGCCAGGGCGGCCAGGGCCTGGGCGCAGGCGATCTTCATCTCGTGGTTCACGCGGCGCGCGCGCACGTCCAGCGCGCCGCGGAACAGATAGGGGAAGGCCAGGACGTTGTTGACCTGGTTCACATAGTCCGAGCGGCCCGTGGCGATGATGGCGTCCGAGCGCACCGACTTGACGTCCTCGGGCGTGATCTCGGGGTCGGGGTTGGCCATGGCGAAGATGATCGGATTGGGCGCCATTGAGGCCACCATCTCCTTGGTGATCGCGCCCTTGGCGGACAGGCCCAGCACCACGTCGGCGCCGACCATGGCTTCGGCCAGGGTGCGCAGTGGGGTGTCGGTGGCGTGGGCGGCCTTCCACTGGTCCATGCCGTGGTCGCGACCCTTGTAGACGACGCCGTCGCGGTCGCAGATCACGGTGTTCTCGGCCTTGACGCCCGCGGCCTTCATCAGGGCGATGGAGGACAGGCCCGCCGCTCCTGCGCCGGCCAGCACGACCTTGATCTCGTCCAGCTTCTTGCCCGCGATATGCACGGCGTTGATCAGGCCGGCGGTCGAGATGATGGCGGTGCCGTGCTGGTCGTCATGGAAGACGGGGATGTCCAGCAGATCCTGAAGCTCGCTTTCGATGACGAAGCATTCGGGGGACTTGATGTCCTCCAGATTGATGCCGCCCCAGGTGTCGCCGATGTTCTTGACGACGGTGATGAACTCGTCCGGATCGGTGGTCTTCACCTCGACGTCGAAGCTGTCGACGTCGGCGAACCGTTTGAACAGGACCGACTTGCCCTCCATTACCGGCTTGGAGGCCATGTGACCCAGGTTGCCCAGGCCCAGGATCGCCGTGCCGTTCGAGATGACGGCGACCAGGTTGCCCTTGGAGGTGTAGTCGTAGGCCTTGTCAGCATCGGCGGCGATGGCCAGGACCGGCACGGCTACGCCCGGCGAATAGGCCAGCGACAGGTCGCGCTGGGTCGCCATCGGCTTGGTCGGCGCCATGGAGATCTTGCCCGGCGTCGGGATGCGGTGGAAGTCCAGCGCTTCGTCGTCGGAGAAGGTTTGCTTTTCGGTCTGATCGGGCATCGGTCGTCCAGGGCGTCGGCGTGGCTGTAACCGTTCGTGTCCTAGAGGCTGGGACGGGCCGCGCCAACCCTTGACGCGGAGGAAGCCTGCGCAATCGGCCCGGAGACTTACCTTCGCGTCAGCGTCAACGCCGTCAGATCGACAGCACGCCCGTCCGTTCGATCTCGACCGGCCCGGTCATCAGGACGTGATCGGTTTCCGCATCCCAGTCGATGAGCAGTTCGCCGCCATCGACGACGACCGTCGCCTTGCGTTCGGTCAGGCCGCGCCGCGCAGTGGCGACCAAGGCGGCGCAGGCGCCGGTGCCGCAGGCCTTGGTCAGGCCGGCCCCCCGTTCCCAGACCCGCAGGCGGATGTGGTCCCGGTCCAGCACGTTTGCGAAACCGACATTGACTCCTTGCGGGAACAGCGGGTGATGCTCGACCAGCGAGCCGGATCCGGTGACGAAGCCGTCGTCCTGGCGGTCGGTGAAGAAGACCACGTGCGGATTGCCCATGGAGACGGCGCCGGGCGTGTGCAGGAGCGGCGCGTCGATCGGCCCGACCTGAAGCTCGATCCCGCGCGTGTCCATCTCTTCGGCCAGCGGCACCTGGGTCCAGTCCAGGCGAGGCTTGCCCATGTCCACGGTCACACGGTGGTCGCCGGCGCGGGTGGCGGTGGTGGGGCCGCCTGCCGTGTCGATCACCACGCGGTCGGAGGCGTTGGCCTGCATCAGCAGCCAGCCGACGCAGCGCAGGGCGTTGCCGCAGGTCTCCACCATCGATCCATCAGCGTTCCAGACCCGCATGAAGGCGTCGGCCGTGTCTGACGGTTCAATGGCGATCAACTGATCGAAGCCCTCGCCAGTCTGGCGGTCGCCCAGCGCACGAATCTGGTCCTCGCTGGGAGCGAACGGCTGTTCCAGCGCATTGACGACGACGAAGTCATTGCCGGCGCCGTTCATCTTGACGAAAGGACGGGTCATGCAGGCCATATAGGCCCAACCCAGCGTCGCGGAAACCAGCGTGTCCCAGACCGAAACCGACCCCAAGGACAACGGCCTGCGACTGCGCGCCCGGCTGCGATACCTGTATCATGGCAGCCAACCGCCGGCGGTGCGGTTCCGGTTGATGGTCATCGTCATCGATCTGGCGATCATCGGCTTTTTCCTTGCGGCGCCCATCCTGAAGAACATGGGCTGGGCCTTCTATGCGCTGGACTATTTCATCGCCGCCATTCTGGCCCTGGATCTGGCCGCGCGGGCCTATGCCTATGCGAACATCAAGGACTGGCTGAAGCGGCCGATCGTCTGGGTCGACCTGTTCGTGCTGGCGACCCTGTTGTTTCCGGCCTGGCTGTTCAATCTCGGCTTCCTGCGGATGTTGCGGCTGTGGACCCTGCTGAACTCGGACTTTTTCTGGCGCACCGTGGGGGCGCGGTTCGACGATACGCGGGTTGAAGGGATCGCCCGCGCCCTGGCCAATCTGATCACCTTCGTCTTCGTGGCGACCGGCTTCGTCTATGCGACGTTCAGGGGGCATGACGGCATCGCCGGCTATGTCGATGCGCTGTATTTCACGGTGGCCACCCTGACGACGACCGGGTTTGGCGACGTCACCCTGCCGGGGCCGTGGGGGCGGTTGTTGTCCATCGCGGTCATGCTGGTCGGCATCACCCTGTTTTTGCGCCTGGCGCAGGCCCTGATCCGACCACACAAGGTGCATTTCCCCTGCGACCGCTGCGGTCTGCAGAACCACGACCCCGACGCCGTCCACTGCAAGGCGTGCGGCAAGCTGCTCTGCATTCCCGACGAGGGATGAGGCGGCGCGTCCCGCCGGTGTGACAAAACGGTAAGGTCGCACGGCTTGCCGCACGGGAAGGCGTCGTTAAGGTGCCGGCTTCGTTTTCGGGGACCTGTCCATGATCCGTGCTTCCGCCGTCGCGCTTGCGACGCTTCTCGCCTCCACCAGCCTGACCTCGGTATCCATGGCCCAGACTTCCGCCTCCTCACCCGCTCCGACCTCCGGTGGCTTCGCGACCAGCGACGCGACCGACCCCTATCTGTGGCTCGAAGAGGTCGAGGGCGAGCGGGCGATGGAGTGGGTCAAGGCCCACAACGAACGCACCTTCGCCGTCCTGCAGGGCGATCCGCGTTACGAGACCCTGCACCAGCAGGCGCTGGAGATCGTCCAGGCCCAGGATCGCATCCCGTCGCCCGGCTACACCCACGACGGCCATATCGACAACTTCTGGCAGGACGCCCAGCACGTGCGCGGGCTGTGGCGCCGCACGACGCTGGACAGCTATCGCACCGCCACGCCCGAGTGGCAGACCATCCTCGACATCGACGCCTTGGCGGCGGCCGAGGGCCAGAACTGGGTCTACAAGGGCTCGACCTGCCTTCAGCCCGAAGAGCGCTACTGCCTGATCAGCCTGTCGAACGGCGGCAAGGACGCCGTGACCCTGCGCGAGTTCGACACGGTCGAGCGCAAGTTCGTCGACGGCGGCATCACCCTGCCGGAATCCAAGGGCGGCGCATCCTGGATCGACAAGGACACCCTGCTCATCTCGCGCGACTTCGGTCCCGGCACCCTGACCAACTCGGGCTATCCGATGGTGGTCAAGCGGATGAAGCGCGGCCAGACGCCCGATCAGGCCGAGACCCTGTTCACCGGCCAGCCGACCGACGTTTCGGTGTCCGGCTATACGCTGCGCGACGCCGACGGGGTGGTGAAGGCGACGCTGATCAACCGTTCGGTGGACTTCTATTCGTCCGAGACCTGGCGCCTGGGTGACGACGGCGCAGTGACCCAGCTTCAACTGCCGGCCAAGTCCGACATCACCGGCTTGGTCCAGGGCCAGCTTCTGGTGTCGCTGAAACAGGACTGGACCGCGCCGTCGGGTCAGGATTTCAAGACCGGCGACCTGATCGCCTGGCCGCTGGAGGCCTGGCTGGCCGACCAAGCGACCCCGGCTCAGCTGGTGCTGCGTCCGACCGAGCGCCAGGCCATCGAGGGCGTCAACGTCACGCGCAACCGGCTGGTCGTGGCCCTGTATGACAATGTGCGCGGCTCGGTGCGGGTCTACACCCCTGGTCAGGGCGAATGGGCGCACACGACGCTGGACCTGCCCCAGAACGTCTCGGTCGGCGTCGGATCCGCCTCGGAGAAGGATGACAAGGTCTTCGTCAGCGTCACCGGCTATCTGAACCCGTCCAGCCTGTGGCTGGCCGACGCGGCGACCGGCGCGGTCGATCAGGTCAAGTCGATGCCGGCCAAGTTCGACGCCGCCGGCATGACGGTCGATCAGCACGAGGCCCGCTCGGTCGACGGGACCATGATCCCCTATTTCCTGGTGCATAAGGCGGACATGCCGCTGGACGGCTCCAACCCCACGCTGCTGTACGGCTATGGCGGGTTCGAAAGCTCGCTGCTGCCCGGCTATTCGGCGACGGTCGGCAAGCTGTGGCTGGAGCGGGGCGGCGTCTATGTCATCGCCAATACGCGCGGCGGCGGCGAGTTCGGACCGCGCTGGCACGAGGCGGCCCTGCAACAGAACCGCCAGCGCGCGCACGAGGACTTCCAGGCCGTGGCCTTGGACCTGATCGCCCGCGACATCACCAGCCAGCCCAAGCTGGGCATCATGGGCGGCTCGCAGGGCGGGCTGTTCATGGGGGCGATGCTGACCCAGCGACCCGACCTGATCAACGCCGCCGTCATCCAGGTGCCGCTGTTCGACATGCTGCGCTTCCACAAGTTGCTGGCCGGCGCCTCGTGGATCGGCGAATATGGCGACCCGGACATCCCCGAGCAGCGCGCCTGGATTCAGCAATATTCGCCGTATCAGAATCTGCGTGCGGGCCAGCCCTATCCCGAGGTCTTCATCCATACCTCGACCAAGGACGACCGCGTCCATCCGGGCCATGCCCGCAAGGCGGCGGCGCGGCTTGAGGAGCTGGGCTATCCGGTCCTGTTCTACGAAAACGTCGACGGCGGCCACGCGGCGGGGGCGAACCTGCGCGAAACCGCGCGTCGCCTGGGGCTGGAATACACCTATCTGTCGCGCCGCCTGATGGACACGCCGGCGCAGGAATAGGTCTTCTTCGATCCTCCCCCATGACGCGCAGCGAAATGGGGGAGGGGGACCACGAAGTGGTGGAGGGGGCGACCCCGCGCACCGTGTCTGGTTCCGCCCCCTCCACCGCCTGACGGCGGTCCCCCTCCACCGCCTGATGGCGGTCCCCCTCCCCCGCGACGCGGGGGAGGATCAGATTTGCGGAGTTCAAGCCATGCGTCACCTGATCCTGTCAGCCGCCATCCCGGCCCTTCTGGTGGCCGCCTGCGCGAGTACGCCGGTCGCCAGAGGTGTTGACGAAGTCGTGGTCTCGACCAACGACAGCCCTCCGCCTCACTTCCCCCGCGACCTGACCCCGGCGGGCGTCGCGGCGGCGGACGATCATTTGGCGCTGGAGCAGGTGGACGGGGCAGAGGCGATGGCCTTTGTCGCTGAGGAGAACCGCAAGTCTCTCGCCGTCCTGACCGGCGACCCGCGCTACGAAACCTTCCGCGCCGAGGCCCAGGCGATCCTGACGGCGACCGATCGCATCCCCAGCCCGTCCTTCCTGGGCGACGGCATCGGCAACTTTTGGCAGGACGCGACCAATCCCAAGGGCGTCTGGCGTCGCACGACGCTGGCCAGCTACCGGACCGCAACGCCGCAATGGGAGACGCTGCTGGACATCGACGCCCTGTCCAAGGCGGAGGGCAAAGACTGGGTGTTCAAAGGCGCCGACTGCCTGGCGCCGGACGACACCCGCTGCCTGATCAATCTGTCCGACGGCGGCAAGGACGCGGTGGTCGTGCGCGAGTTCGACCTGACGACCAAGCGTTTCGTGGACGGCGGGTTCAGCCTGCCCGAAGGCAAGCACCGCATCGAATGGCTGGACCGCGACACGCTTCTGGTCGCCACCGATTTCGGCGCGGGCACCATGACGGAGTCCGGCTATCCCTTCATCGTCAAGACGCTGAAGCGCGGCCAGACCCTGGCCCAGGCGACCGAGGTCTATCGCGGCGAACAGGGCGACGGCGGATACGGCGTGAGCCCCGCCGTCTATCGCGCCAAGGACGGCAAGGTGACGGCCGTCATCATCACCCGTCCGCTGGACACCTTCCGGTCCGAGACATGGCAGTTGGCGCACGACGGCAAGACGACCCAGCTTAGGCTGCCCGCCCGCGTCTCGGTCTATGGCGTCCTGAACGACGCCCTGATCTTCTCGCCGGAAGAGAACTGGAGCCTGACCGGCGGGACGGCGTTCAAGGGCGGCGACCTGCTGTCGATGCCGTTGGAGGTGCTGCAGGCGCGGGCCGACGGCGAGACGGTTGTCAGCAACGCCGCGCCGCTGATCTTCTCGCCTGACGCGCGTCAGGCTGTAGGCGACGTTCGCGTTCTGTCGGATCGCGTGGTCGTTTCCTACACGGACAATGTGCGTGGACGTGCTGGCGTTTTCCGTTCGAACGGCGAGCGCGGCTGGAGCCGTCAGGACGTCACGGTCCCCGACAACCTCGCGGTCGGTCTCGGCGACTCGTCCAAATCACGCGGCGAGGTCTTCGTCTCGACCCAGGGCTTCCTCGTTCCGCCAACCCTAAGCCTGGCCGATGCGGGCGCCGCGACCCTGACCACGCTGAAGTCGGCGCCCGCCAAGTTCGACGCGTCGCGCGACGTGACCGAACAGTTCGAGGCGACCTCGACCGACGGGACCAAGATCCCCTATTTCGTCACCCGCCCGCGCGACATGAAGCTGGACGGGTCGAACCCTACCGTCATGCTTGGCTATGGCGGTTTCCAAGTCAGTCTCAACCCGGCCTACAAGCCCGAGATGGGCAAGCTGTGGCTGGAGCGCGGCGGCGTCTTCGTGCAGGCAAACATCCGCGGCGGGGGCGAGTTCGGGCCCGACTGGCACCAGGCGGCGCTGGACGGCGATCGTCAGAAGGCCTTCGACGACTTCGCCGCCGTGGCGCGCGATCTCGAACAGCGCGGGATCACCAGCCCGCGTCGCCTGGGCATCTATGGTCGGTCGAACGGCGGAGTCCTGACCTCGGTGTCGATCACCCAGCACCCCGAACTGTTCAATGCGGCGGTGATCGAGAGCCCGCTGGTGGACATGCTGCGCTATCACGAACTGCCGGCCGGGGCGTCGTGGATCGGCGAATACGGCGACCCGCGCATCCCGGAAGAAGCCGCGTGGATCGCGAAATACTCCGCTTATCAGCAGCTCCGTCCGGGCCAACCCTATCCGCGCGTCTATCTGACCACCAACACGCGCGACGACCGGGTCCACCCCGGCCATGCACGCAAGTTCGCCGCGCGCCTGGGCGATATGGGGTATGACCACCTCTATTATGAGGACACGGCCGGCGGCCACTCCAACGACGCCGACCCTGTCGCCAACGCCCGTCGCTGGGCCCGCCACTATGTCTATCTGTCGCAACAGCTGATGGATTGAGGCTTGTTCCTTGGGGCTATCGCGCTTCGCGCTGCTTGAGCCCCGATCGGCTCACGCGATTATGAGGCGCGACGGGACAGGCCGAGGGTTAAAGACGACGGCATGAACACCAAGGGCTGGATCATCGCGGGCACGGTCATGGCGGGCGCCCTTACAGCCGTCGCCTCGGCGGCCCAGCCGGCGGCGGGGCGTCCGCCGCTCGCGCCGCGCCATGCGACGGCCAACGGCCCGCCGGTGGTGGTCGAACTGTTCACCGCCCAAGGCTGTGGCGGCTGCATCGAGGCCAATGCGGCGGTGGAGAAGGCGGCGGCCCAGCCCGGCGTGATCGCCCTGACCTACGGCGTCGACTACTGGGATTACCTCGGCTGGACCGACACCTTCGCCCGGCCAGAGTTCGTTCAGCGCCAGCGCGCCTATCGCGCCGCCCTGCGCCAGCGCGGCGTCTCGACGCCCCAGGTCGTGATCGACGGCCGACGTCAGGTGTCGGGCGCCCGCAGCGTCGAACTGGAAACCGCCATCGGTCAGGAGGCGGTGCGTCAGGCCTGGCCGCCCGAGATCGAGTTCCGCGAAAACGGAGCCGGCGTCGGCGTCGGTTCCGGCCGCGCGCCGGTCGGCGGCGCCGAGGTGGTGGCGGTGACCTATACGCCCGGCCCTCAGGTGGTCGAGGTCCGCCAGGGCGAGAACCGCGGCCAGGCCGTGCGGCACATGAACGTCGTGCGCGGTGTGACGCGCCTGGGCGAATGGCGCGGCCGCCCGATGCTCTACGCCCTGCCGTCCGCCCGCCCCGGCGAGGCCGTGGCGGTGCTGGTGCAAGGCAAGACGGACAAGCGCATCCTGGGCGCCGCCGTCAGGGACTAGGCGCCTGCCTGCTTCGCAAAGGCCCACGCCGCGTCGCTGAGCGGACCGACCTGGGCCGCCATGGTCCTGGCGTGGGCGCTGGCGGCCGTGCCGTCGCGGACGCGGCCGGCGATGCCCTGACAGATGGCCGCCAGACGGAACAGGTTGTACGCGTAGAGCCAGTCGAGGTTGGCGGGCCGCATGCCTGTCGCGGCGGCGTAGCGTTCGACGGTCTCCTCCACGGACGGGATGCCCAGGGCCTCCAGATCAGCCCCGGCGAGGCCGTTGCGCAGCGAAGCCGGAATGGCCCAGGCGATCAGCAGATAGGAGAAGTCGGCCATCGGATCGCCCAGGGTCGACAGCTCCCAATCCAGCACGGCGCGAACCTCTGCTCGATCGGGCGCCAGGATGATGTTGTCGAGACGAAAGTCGCCGTGGACGATGCGGCTGGGCCCTTCAGCCGGGAGGCTGTCGGGCAGGAAGGCGATCAGCCGGTCCATTGCCGGAACCGGCTCGGTCTCCGACGCATGATACTGTTTGGTCCAGCGGCCGACCTGACGCGCGAAATAGTTTCCGGCCTTGCCGTAGTCGCCCAGGCCGATGGCGGCCGGATCGAAGGCGTGCAGCCGGGCCAGCGTGTCCGTCTGGGCTTCATATACGGCGCGCCGCTCCACGGGCGTCAGGCCGGGCAGCTTCAAATCCCAGAAGATCCGACCCTCGACCTTGTCCATCACATAGAAGATCGAGCCGATGACGGTTTCGTCCAGGCATAGGGCATGAGGCTTGGCGACGGGGAAGCCCTGCGCGGCCAGAGCCGAGATGATCTGAAACTCGCGGTCGACGGCGTGGGCGCTGGGCAGCAGGACGCCGGGCGGTTTGCGACGCAGCACATAGGCGTGCGTGGGCGTCACCAGTTCATAGGTCGGGTTCGACTGGCCGCCTTTGAACTGTCGCACCGTTAGCGGGCCGGCGTATCCCGAGACGTGGGCGCGCATCCAGGCATCCAGCGCCGCCTCGTCCAGGCGATAGCGCGGATCGACCTCGCGCGTGCCGGAGAAGGCGCTCTGGGCGTCCAGCGGGGCGGCGTCGGTCATGCGGCGGTCCTCGTCGTTTCCTTGAGCCGTCCGGATCTCACGCCCGGTCCGACGCGTCGATGATGGCGGCCTTCACCGCGCGACGCCAGCCGGAAAGCAGACGCTCGCGCTCGTCCGCCTTCATGCGTGGTTTCCAGCAGGCGGGCGCCTCGGCCGGGCGCGCCTCCAAGTCCGGCAAAAGGCCGACGCCCAGGGCCGCCAGGCGCGCGGCGCCCAGGGCCGTCATCTCCTGGAAGGCCGGACGCTCTACCTCGACCTCGCAGATGTCGGCGACGAACTGCATGGCGAAACTGTTGGCGGTGACGCCGCCGTCCACCTTCAGCGTCTTCAGCGGCGGGGCGCCGTCGGCGGCCAGGGCGTCGAGCAGGTCGCGCGTCTGATAGGCCAGGGCTTCCAGCGCGGCGCGCACGAAATGGGCCGGACCGGAATCCCGTGTCAGCCCGACGATGGTCCCCCTCGCTTCCGGTTCCCACCATGGTGCGCCCAGACCCGTGAAGCCGGGGACCATATAGACCCCGCCGTTGTCCTCGAGGGTCTGCGCCATCGCCTCCGATTGGCGCGACTCTGAGATCAGCCCGACCCCGTCTCTCAGCCACTGGATCGCCGAGCCAGCCGAGAAGATCGACCCCTCCAGCGCATAGGCGGACTGGCCGTCGGCCTGATAGCCGAGCGTGCCCAACAGACGCCGTGTCGAGGCCACGGGCCCCGCGCCGACATTGGCGACCAGAAAGGCGCCGGTGCCATAGGTGATCTTGGCGTCCCCGGCCTTCAGCGCCCCGTGCCCGACAAGGGCCGCCTGCTGGTCGCCCGCCGATCCGGCAATGGGCAGAGGCTGGCCAAACAGCGCCGGATCACTCTCGCCGATCACACCCGCGCAGGGGACGATGTCAGGCAGGGCTTCGCGCGGGATGTCGAACAAAGCGCATAGGTCGTCCCGCCACTCGACCGTCCTCAGATCCATCAGAGACGTGCGCGACGCATTGGTCGCATCGGTGGCGTGGACTCGGCCGCCGGTCAGCTTCCAGATCAGCCAGGCGTCGATCGTGCCCAGCTTGACCTCGCCCTTCGCCGCCCGCTCGCGCGATCCGGGCACGGCGTCCAGCAGCCAGGCGAACTTGGTCGCCGAGAAATAGGGATCGAGGATCAGGCCGGTCATGGTCTGGACCATCGGCTCGTGGCCTTGGGCGGTCAGGCGGGCGGTGACGTCGGCGGTGCGGCGATCCTGCCAGACGATGGCGCGATACAGCGGCTCGCCGGTCGCTGCATCCCAGATTACGGCCGTTTCCCGCTGATTGGTGATGCCGATGGCGTTGAAGCGGGCGACGCCGCCGGCCTTGCGCACCACCTCTCGACAGGTCTGGAGCGTCGCGGTCCAGATTTCGGCGGCGTCATGTTCGACCCAGCCGGACTTCGGGAAATGCTGGGCCAGCTCGATCTGGCTGACCGCGACGGGCCTCAGGCCCCCCTTTTCTTCGCCTACCGCGCTTCGCGCTGCCTGAGGCGCGACCTCGAAGGCGATGGCGCGGGTCGAGGTCGTGCCCTGGTCGATGGCGAGGATCAGGCTCATGGTTCTCTCCCGGCTGCGTCTTGGGTAAGGGGAGCATATGACGACGCACCTGCCCAGCTATGAAGGCGTCCTCGACGCCGCCCGCCAGATCGACGGGGTCGCCGTCCGCACGCCCCTGCTCGAAAGCCCGGCTCTGAACGCGGTGGTCGGCGGGCGGGTTTTGATGAAAGCAGAAAGCCTGCAGCGCGCCGGAGCCTTCAAGTTTCGCGGCGCTTACAACCGCATCAGCCGACTGACCGACGAGGAGAAATCGCGCGGCGTCGTCGCCTTCTCGTCTGGGAACCATGCGCAGGGCGTCGCTGCCGCCGCCGCCATGGTCGGGACGCCGGCGATCATCGTCATGCCGTCGGATTCGCCTAGGGTGAAAGTCGAGGGCGTGATCGGTTTCGGCGGCGAGGTGCGCTTCTACGACCGCTGGACCGAAAGCCGCGAGGCCATCGGCGCGGCCATCGCCGCCGAGCGCGGGTCGATCCTGGTTCCGCCGTTCGATGATCCCTTCATCATCGAGGGCCAGGGGACGACGGCGCTGGAAATGCTGGATCAGGCGGATGCGCCCTTTGACCAGTTGCTATGCGGGGCGTCCGGCGGCGGGTTGATGGCTGGGATCAATCTGGTCATGGCCGAACGCAGTCCCGCAACGAAGGTGTTCGTGGTCGAGCCCGAAGCGTTCGACGACACCGCGCGATCGCTGGCGGCCGGAGAGCGGGTCGGTCATCCACAGGGCGCGCCCTCGATCTGCGACGCCCTGATGTCGCCGATGCCGGGTGTGCTGACCTGGCCGATCAACCGGCGGCTGGCGGGGGCGATCACCGTCTCGGACGGCGAGGTCGCGGAAGCGATGCGGTTCGCATTCCGCCATCTCAAGATCGTCCTCGAACCGGGCGGCGCGGTATCGCTCGCGGCCCTGCTTGCCGGAAAGATCGGGACGAAAGGACGGACGACGGCCATGGTCCTTTCGGGCGGCAACGTCGATCCGACGCTGTACGCCGAGATCATCGAGGGGCGCTTCGGCGGCTGAAGGGCTTCCCTTCCCCGTGACGGTCGGCCAACCTCTCCTCACACGCACTGAGGAAACGCACGATGACCAAAGCCAGTGAACTACAGGCATTGATGGGACAGGAGGTCGGGGTGTCGAAATGGTTCGACGTCACCCAGGCCCGGATCGCCGCCTTCGCCGATTGCACCGAAGATCACCAGTTCATCCATGTCGATCCGGAGGCGGCCAGTGCCACGCCGTTCGGTGGAACAATCGCGCACGGCTTCCTGACCCTGAGCCTGGCTTCGGCCATGAGCTATGACGCGGTGGCGCCGCTGGAGGGCGTCGTCATGGGCGTGAATTACGGCTTCGACAAGCTACGGTTCCTGGCGCCGGTGCCGGCAGGGTCACGCATTCGCGGTCGTTTCAAACTCATCTCCGCCGACGACAAGGGCGGCGGACGCTGGTTGCTGAAGCACGAACTGACGGTCGAGATCGACGGGGCTGACAAGCCGGCGCTGATTGCCGAGTGGCTCGGGATGCAGATGGTCAATCCAAAGATAGAGCCGTGACACTCGCATAGGTTAGAATGTCTCGATGCGGGAGATTGTGACGCATCGACGGCCAGAGATTAACTATTCTGTGCGTGGACGCCAAATTCATCTGTATCATCAAGGCCACGGTATCGCCTTTGCTGATCGATACCGTCACGTTTCCGCCTCGACCTTATACAGCAAGGCTGGTAAGACCCGCGTAGGCGGTAGACCCGCCCCCTACTATAACAGAGGCGGAGGGATACCCCCCTATGCGTATGAAGACTTTCGTGCTGGCCTCCAGCGCAGCGGCCGCCCTGGCCCTGTCGGCTGGTGCTGTGTCGGCGGAACCCAATGGCTGGTACGGCGCCATCGACGCCGGCTACCACATGATCGACGATATCAACGCTGAATCGTCCACGACCGGCGCCAACTGGAACTGGGAAGTGAACGACGGCTGGGCGGCGTTCGCTCGCCTCGGCTACCGCTTCAACCCGAACTGGCGCGTTGAACTGGAAGGCGGCTACCGCTCGGGCGACATCGGCAAGGTTCGCGCCGTCACCGGCACGCAAGGCCTGTGCAACCTGACCCCGGCGACGGGCGGCTGCTTCTCGCCCGAAGGCGACATCGAATCCGCCACCCTGATGGCCAACGTCATCTATGACTTCGGCTTCGAATACTGGGGCGTTCGTCCGTTCGTCGGCCTCGGCGCCGGTGTGAACCGCGTCGACACCAACACGATCGGCGCTCTGCGCGCCAACCGTCTGGCCACCTTCGCCGCCGACGACACCTCGACCAAGTTCGCCGCTCAGGCGATCGCGGGTCTGGCCTGGGCCATCGGCGACCGCGCCAACATCGACCTGACCTACCGCTACCTGACGGGCGACGCCAACTTCGCCTCGACGACGGCCGGTACGGGCGTGGGCGCCACGCAGTTCGGCGAGTGGGACGGCGACTACGACCAGTCGCACACCGTGACCCTGGGTCTGCGCTACAGCTTCGGTGCGGAAGACGTCCCGCCGCCGCCGCCGCCGCCGCCCCCGCCCCCGCCGCCTCCTCCGCCCCCGCCGCCGCCTCCGCCGGTCGCTCAGAAGCCGGTCGCTCGCCAGTTCGTGGTGTACTTCGACTGGGATCGCTCGGACCTGACTGCGGAAGCCCGCTCGGTGGTGACGCAGGCCGCCAACTACGCCAAGTCGGGCGCACCGACGCGCGTCCTGATCGTCGGCTACACCGACACCTCGGGTTCGGCTGCCTATAACCTGGGCCTGTCCAACCGTCGTTCGCGCACCGTCGCGGACGCCCTGGTCGCTCAAGGCGTCAACGGCGGCGTGATCGCCCTCGACGGCAAGGGCGAAACCAACCTGGCCAAGCCGACCGCCGACGGTGTGCGCGAACCGCTCAACCGCCGCGCGACCATCGACATCAACTTCTAAGACTTTCAGGAGCCGATCTGGTTCGTCCGGATCGGCTTCACCCTTCGAAGTTGTCGAAAGACAGACCGCCGCTTCCGTAAGGAGGCGGCGTTTTTCTTTGCGCCATCTGACCTTCTGCATGCTGTGTCCACGCAGAGAAAAAGGGCGACGCCTCGCGACGCCGCCCTCAAGCATTCTGATTTTGACGCCGATCAGCCGGTGAACGGCCGAATCAGGATTTCGACGCGGCGGTTCTGCGCCTTGCCTTCGGCGGTGGCGTTCGAGGCCACCGGGTTGCGCGAGCTATTGCCGGCGACATAGAGGCGCTGCGCGATCACGCCACGACGAACCAGTTCAGAGGCGACGCTGCTCGCGCGGCGCTCCGACAGAGGCTGATTGATCGCGTCGCCGCCCGACGAATCGGTGTGACCGATCACGTCCACCGTCGACTGGTCGTACTGCTGCAGAACGCGGGCGACATCGTCCAGCACCGGCAGGAAGCGCGGATCAATGGACGACTGGTTCGTGGCGAAGGTCACGTCGGAGGGCATACGCAGCACCAGCACGTCGCCCTGACGCGCCACGCCCACGCCGGAGCCGGACAGTTCGGCCTCCATCGCACGCTGCTGGCGATCCATATACTGGCCAACGGCCGCGCCGCCCAAGGCGCCGATGCCCGCGCCGATCAGAGCGTTCTTGCGGCCCTGTTCGCCGTTCGAGGTGTTGGTCAGATAGCCGAGAACCGCGCCACCCAGAGCACCGGCGATGGCCCCGGTTCCGGTATTGTTGCGAACCGGACCCGAACGATAGGGGTCGGTGGTGGTGCAGGCGGCGGCCCCCAGCAGGGCGGCGATGGAAACGCTGGCGACGATAAACTTGGCGCGCATGGAATGGTCCTTTTCTTATGAGCGATCTGGCGCGGAAACGTGCGCTTACTGTGAAGGTTCCAATCTGTACGGCGCATGAATGCCCGCCACGTCCGCGCTCGCCATGGCCCTGACAAAGGCGTCGATTGGGCGTATGGGAACCGCCGCACATCCCCAGATCGAGGACGACGCCGTGAGCGTGACCCAGACGGACCACACGACAGACCGCGCCATTCAGCCGGTTTCGATGACGCAGTACGACGCCGATTTTCAAGCGTTCAGCAACGCACTGGGTGCGTCCTTCTCGCGCTATGGCTTCGCTGTGGTCGCCGACCATGGTCTGGACGAGGCGCGCATCACCGCGGCCATCGACGACGCCAAGGCCTTCTTCGCCCTGCCGGAAGAGGTGAAGCGTCAATACCATCAGCCCGGTACGGGCGGCGCGCGCGGCCTGACACCGTTCGGGGTCGAGGCGGCCAAGGACGCCAAGACGGTCGATCTGAAGGAGTTCTGGCACGTCGGTCGGGAACTGCCCGAAGGCCACCCCTATCGCCGCTATATGCGCGACAACGTCTGGCCGACCGAAGTCGAGGGCTTCCGCGAGCACCTGTATGGCATGTTCGAGGACCTGGATGCTTTGGGCGCCAAGATCCTGCGCGCCATCGCCCGCTACCTGAAGCTGGGCGACGACTTCTTCGCCGACAAGGTGGAGATGGGTAACAGCGTCCTGCGCATGCTTCATTACCCGCCGGTTCCGGCAGATGCGCCGGGCGTGCGCGCCGGGGCGCACGAAGACATCAATGTCATCACCCTGCTGCTCGGCGCCGAAGAGGCTGGTCTGCAGCTGAAGGACAAGGACGGCAGCTGGCTCGACATCGCGCCGCCGCCCGGCGCCCTGGTCGTCAATATCGGCGACATGCTGCAGCGGCTGACCAACCACGTCCTGCCGTCTACGACCCACCGCGTGGTCAATCCGGCGCCCGAGCGTCGCGGTTTCGCCCGCTATTCGACGCCCTTCTTCCTGCACTTCAACCCTGACTTCCCGATCGAGACCCTGCCCAGCGCCATCACGCCGGACAATCCCGATCGCTATGCGGGCAAGACCATCCTGGCCGAGGATTATCTGACCGAACGCCTGCGCGAAATCCGCCTGCTCTAGGCCGTCAGCGGGAAATCCGTAGTCGGGTGATGTCGCGTCCGATGGCCTGGAAGTCGTTGGACAGGTCCGCGCCCGACTGCGGCAGGAAGGCCTTGTCCTTGTCGGTGGCGCAGGTGCTGAGGATGTTGGCCGCGTCGCTGCCAGGCGTGATCGAGAAGCCCACGGTATAGACGATCACACCCTTGGCCTTCATGCCGGTGCAAAGCTTTGCGGCCTGATCGAACGGGTCGCCGTTCGTCGCGTCGCAGGCGATCTTGTCGTAGAGATTACCGGACCCGGGGCCGGCGTCGCGAGCGATCACGCCGCCGCAATAGGGGGTGTTGAACTCGCCGTCCGTCATCAGGATGACGGCCTTCAATACCTTGGTCGGCGCATAGGCAGCCGCCGGGTTCGACGACCACAGGCCGTTGAATTGGTTGGATACCGTGTACCAGCCCCAGGCCAGGCCGATCTGACCCGCCGTCGAGCCTGTGACAGACAGCCCGTTCACGAGGCTGGTCAGTGTGTCAATATTGGACGTCAGCGGCTGGACGGTCGCTGCCGGACAGGGATTGCGGGGAGACGCGTAGTTTCGACCAACGTAGGCCGAACCGGGAGCCGTGTCGGTGTAGGCCGATGAGCCAGTGCGCTCGCTGACGCAGGTCGTGTTGTCGAATACGTTCAGACGATTGTATTGCGGATCGCGGAAGACACGCTTGGCGCATCCGTCACGGCCGCACTGAACTGCGCCGCCGTTGGAATAGTCGGCGTAGGTCGCGCCACCGACAGGCACAACGAAGGCGTCCTTGGATGTGCGCTCGTAAACTTCAAAGAGGCCGCTGCTGTTGTTCAGCGCCGTCATGCCATTCACGCCAGTGATCTGCACACCCTCGTCCTCAGACAGGCCGTGGTTCGTGGACGTGATGGTGACAAAGCAGTCCGAGCGCATGCATTTGCGGATCTGACCGCCCGAGCTGTAGCTGCTGTATCCGCTGCTCGTGTTCAGCGCATACCAGTTCGCGCCAGATTGATATTGCAGGGACACCTTGTTGGCGTCGATCCGCACGACCTTGTAGGCGCGGTTGTTGATCTGACTCATGCCGCTGACGCCGCTGATCCAAACGTAGTCGTCGGTCGATAGCCCGTGGCCGTTGGCGGTCACGACGCCCGGCGAAGCGCGCGTGATGCCGGAGATCGACTTGGCCGCCGCCGCCGCCCATGCGGCGCTGGTGATGCCGGTCGATCCGACCGAAGCGCCGCGCGCGGCGTCGGCGCGAGCGCCCAGATTTACGCCAATCGAATAGGGCACGATCGCCATGCGTGAATAGTAGGGCGTTTGTTTCGCCGCCGGCTGAACGACCAGTTTGATCAGCTGGTTTGCGGCGTTCTTCAGATCACCGATCCGATTGTTGCTGGCCATCGAGCCGGTGATGTCGAGCACCAGCGAAACCTCGATATCCTTGGACGATCTATTCACCTCGGAGTGGACGCTCACGGGCAGGGTGTCGTCCAGAATCTTACCGTAGGGCGGCAGGACCACATTGGCGATCAGGGTCTTCACCTGGACCTGGATGTCGGCGATGACGACCTGGTCTTTCGTCAACTCGATCTTGACGGCGTCGTCGGCGAACGGCTCCACCGAGGCGTTGCGCAGATTGGCTCTCAGCGCCACCAGCGCGACGGTCTTCAGGTCTTTCGGATCGGTGTAGGACGAGCGCGCTGCGGCCAGGGCGGCCGCGTCCAGCGCGTCCTGAACGCGGGCCTTCGCCGTCGTCACGCGGTTGATGTCGATGCCGCCCAGGGTCAGCATGATCAGCGCCGGCATCATCAGGGCGAAGATCATCACGACATTGCCGTCGCGGTCCGACGAGAGGCGCGACGTGAACATGCGCAGAGCCTTCACCGCCCTGCCGATCCGATTGGAAACCTTCACCATGCCCATCCCAAAGGACGCGGACCGCCCGATTAGCGCTGAGTTTGCCATCGGGCGGTTAAGGGAATTGTGAAGGGGACGGTTAACGCCGCCGCGTGATCAGGCGGCGCTCCATCCGCATTGGTGGCCGCGGTTCTGTTCCTGGAGCCAAACGTTCAGCGGGGCGAAATAGTCGGCGATGGCCGAGGCGTCATTGCCGTCGTCGCCGGTGAAGGCCATCATCGCCTCCTGCCACGGCTGGGACTGCCCCATTTGCAGCATGGCGTTGAAGCGGGCGCCGACTTCCTTGTTCCCATAGACGGAGCAGCGATGCAGCGGCCCGGTCCAACCCGACTGTTTGCAGGCCGCGCGCTGGAACTGGAACTGATAGATAGCCGCCAGGAAGTAGCGGGTATAGGGCGTGTTGCCGGGCACATGGTATTTGGCGCCCGGATCGAAGGCGTTGGCCGGGCGTGGTCCGGGCGGCACCAGACCCTGGTACTGCAGCATGTCGGCGGTCCAGGCAGTGTTGTAGGCGGCCGGCGCCGTCTCGCCGGAGAAGACGTCCCAGCGCCAGCGATCGACCATCAGGCCGAATGGCAGGAAGGCGATCTTGTCCAAGGCCATCTTGAGCAGGAAGGGAATGTCCTCCTCTGCGCCTGGCGTGGTCTTCAACAGGCCGATCTGGTTCAGATAGGTGGGGGTCAGGGCCGACAGGCCGACGAAGTCGCCGATGGCCTCATGGAAGCCGTCGGTGGCGCCATTGCGGAACAGCATGGGCTGGTTCTTGTAGGCGCGCTGATAGTAGTTGTGACCCAGCTCGTGGTGGACGGTGTAGAAGTCGTCGCCGTTGACGTTGGTGCACATCTTGATGCGGATGTCGTCGGCGTTGTCCAGGTCCCAGGCCGAGGCGTGACAGACGACTTCGCGGTCGCGCGGGCGGGTGATCTGGCTGCGTTCCCAGAAGGTCTGAGGCAGCGGGTCGAGGCCCAGCGAGACGTAGAAGCCCTCGCCCGTCTTGACCATCTTGGTCGCGTCGTAGTCGGCGGCCTTCAGCAGTTCGGTGAGGTCGTAGCTTGAGGCGCCGCCGCTGGGCGGGGCAACCACATCATAGATGTTGCCCCACTGTTGGGACCACATATTGCCCAACAGATCGGCGCGGATCGGGCCGTGGTCGGGCTGGACCGCGTCGCCGTATTTGGCGTTCAGCCTGGCGCGCACATAGCAGTGCAGGTTCTCGTAGAAGGGCTTCACCTGGGCCCACAGCCGATCGGTCTCGGCGGCGAAATCGTCGGCGGGCATGTCGTAGCCTGACCGCCACAGGGCGCCGGTGTCGGCGAAGCCCAACTCACGCGAGCCCTCATTGGCGATCTCGACCATGCGGGCGTAGTCGTCGCGCATGACCGGCGAGATGGTGCGCCAGCCTTCATACAGCGCCTTGGTCTCGGCGGGGTCGCGGCTGTCGGCCAGGATCAGCGAGGCTTCGTCCAGGGTGATCGGCTTGCCCTTGAAATCGAACTTGCCGGTCGAATAGGTCGAGTCCAGCCGCGTGGTGATCTGCGCCAATTCCTCGGCCGCGCCAGGTCGGTTGGGGGCGGGCAGGACCAGGCTGAGCCGCAGCAGGTTCAGCTTGCGGCGCACGACCGGATCGACCTGAACGTCATTGAACTTGGCGGCCCGATTGGCCAGCTGGACCTGAAGCTCGGTCGCCTCGGCGTTGGCCTTGGATTCCAGCCACATCGTGTCGAAGGTGATGTTGGTGGCGCGCGCCCATTGGATTCGGGCGACATATTCGCTGACCTCGGCCCATTTGGTTTCGGCGTCGGCGATGAAGGCCGTCGCGCCCTCGGCGGTGATCGGATAGTCGCCGCGCATGCCGCTGGCCGGCGCAGGCGTCGTCGAGGCCGTCTGTTCGACGCCTGGCGCGCCGGCGGCGGGTTCGCTGGTGCTGGCGCAGCCGGCGGCGAAGGCGAGGGCGCAGACCGCGACGGCGGTCATCATCTGACGCTTCATGATGGATCTCCTGAACAGCGCGGGCAGGAGAGGTCAGGCCCGGTCGCCCGTCAAGCGTGACGGTTCAGCGGCCGACGACGCAGGTGTTCAGACCCTCGTTGCGCACCGTGCCCATGGCGGCCTGAACGCGCGCGGCGCGCCGACGCACATAGGGGCCGGGCGCGGCGGCTTCGTAACGGCGCGGGGCCGGCAGGATGGCGGCCAGACGCGCCGCCTCACGCGGGCTCAGGTCGCGGGCGTCCTTGCCGAACCAGTGGCGCGACGCGGCCTGGGCGCCATAGACGCCGGGCGCCCATTCCACCACGTTCAGATAGACTTCCATGATCCGGCGCTTGGACCACACGGCCTCGATCAGGACGGTGTAGCCGGCCTCAAGACCTTTTCGGATCCAGTCGCGGCCGGGCCACAGGAAGACGTTCTTGGCCGTCTGCTGGCTGATGGTCGATCCGCCGCGCAGACGCCCGCCCTCGGCGTTGTGATCCAGGGCCTTCTGGATCGCCTCCATGTCGAAGCCGTGGTGGCTGCAGAACCGGGCGTCCTCGGCGGCGATGGCCGCATTCACCAGATTGGGCGAAATCTGGTTCAGGCCGCGCCACTGATAGTCCATGCCGTCGCCCCTCGCGAGTTGGCGCAGCATCAAGATGGTGGGCGGCGGCGGGATGATGGCGACGATCAGCACGCCTGCAACCGGAACTAGAGCCAGGATCAGAAGCGCGGTCAGCACCACGCGACGCCAGCTCTTGCGGCCCGTCGCCATTAGAGGATCAAGACTCCAGCGGCGCCGTCTTCGTCGGCCCAGGCCACCTTGTCGACGGGGGGGCTGAGCGACAGGGCGACAATGGCCGGCCCCTTCTCAGCCTTGACGAAATTCAGACCCTGGGCCGCCGGATGCGCGACCCAGACCCGACCGTCGGTCAGGCCGGCGGCCAGCAGGCCCTGATCGGCGCGGGCCGAGACCAGATTGACCAGGGTCGTGTCGTCATAGCCGATCTCGGTCGCCTCGCGCCCCATCGGTCCGTTCGATCCGATGAAGGGCCATAGGACCGCGCCCTGCGCGCCCGAGGTCGCCATCAACTGGCCATTGGCCAGGAAAGCCATCGACCGCACCTTGCCGGGATAGCCGCCCATGCGCAGATTCTTGGCGTCCTTGATGCGCCAGCCGTGCATCTGATTGTCCTGCATGGTCGTGACGACGAAGGCGCCGTCGGGCGAGAAGGCGACGCCGGTGTGCGACCCGGCCCAGGCCAGCTTCACCGGTTGCTGTTTCTCGATCCGTGCATACCACAGGGCCGCCCCGCCATAGGTCGAGGTGGCGATGCGCCTGCCCTTGAGCTCGAAGGCGACGCCGGAGACGGTGCGCTCATGCTGGAAGTCGCGGCGGAAGCCCACCTCCTTGGGGTCGATCACCGACAGGGTGCGGCCGAAGGAAAAGGCGATCAGACCCGAGGCCGGCGAGGCGTCGATGGCGTCGATCCATTGGTTCTTGGCCGTGGCGAGAACGACCGGGTCCTCGTCGCGACGGGTCCAGACGACCTTGCCGTCATCGCCGCCTGTGACGATCCCGTCGCCGGACGGATGAACGCAGGCGCACAGCACGGCGCCGTCGTGCGCCTCCACCCGCGTCCGGTCCTCGAACCGGACGGAGCCGTCGCCGAGGGCGAAGACAGCGCCGGTGTTGTCGAACAGGGCGGCGGTGACCTGGGCGTCGAAATCGAAGTTCATAGGCCGCATGTAGCGATCCGACCTTGCCGCGTCACCTTCTGCTTGACCGCTAGACCGGATCGGTCGGCTTGGGCGTCACTGGCGCAGGCTCCGCCTGCGCCTTTGCCGGTTCGTCAGGCAGCGGGATGAACTCCAGATCGTCCGCGTCCGGCAGCGTCATCCGGCCTGCCTTCCAATCGGCCTTGGCCTGATCGATGCGGGCCTGGCTGGAGGCGACGAAATTCCACCAAATCAGCCGTTCCCCCACCGGCTCTCCGCCCAGCACCATGACGGTCGACTGGGTCAGGGCCTTGACCGTCGGTTCGGCCGTCGGCTCCAGCACGATCATCTGGCCCTCGTGGAAGGTGCGATCGCCGACCTCGATAGAGCCCTTGGCCACATAGAGCGCGCGCTCGCTCATGCCTCCGGCGCCCTTGCCGGACGGCGGGGCGGTTCGCACGCCGGGCTGAAGCTCCCAATGGATGTAGAACAGCGGCGACGACACCGGGACGGCCGCCTTGGCGCCGTAAGCCTCACCGGCCACCAGTCGCGCGAACAGGCCGCCGTTCTCGTAGGCCGGCTGGGCGTCCTCGCCCAAGTGGTGGAAGGCCGGGTCCATCTCTTCGGCCTCGTCGGGCAGGGCGACCCAGGCCTGCATGCCGTGCATCGGCCCGCCCTTGCTCTTCTTCAACGGATCGGTGCGCTCGGAATGGACGATGCCCTTGCCGGCGGTCATCCAGTTGACCTCGCCCGGCCGGATCGCCTGATCGTAGCCGAGATTGTCGTGGTGCATGATCTCGCCCTCAAACAGATAGGTCAGGGTCGACAGGCCGATATGCGGGTGCGGTCGCACGTCGATGGCCGTGGCGCCCGGCGCGAACTGCGCCGGTCCCATCTGATCCAGAAAGATGAAGGGCCCGACCATCCGGCGCGAATGGAAGGGCAGGACGCGCCCGACCTCGAACCCGCCCAGGTCCTTGCGGCGTGCGTCGATCACCAGTTCGATCATGTGTCGGCTCCCAGTGCGGCCCGCGCCGCCTGAGCGACGTTATCCGACGTGAGGCGTGATGATGCCAAGAGGCAGGGCGGTCACATTCTTCACGCCGCGCGTGACGATGTGGCTTTCGCAGTCCGAGACGATGCCCAGGGCCAGCAGCTTCTCGCGCAGGAACAGGTCGAAGGCGTGCATGTCCGAGGTGATGATGCGCAGCACATAGTCCTCGCGCCCCGTGATGGTGGCGCACTGGACCACTTCCGGCCATTTGGCCACGGCGGCCTCGAAGACATTGAGATTGTCCGCCGACGGCAGCATCAGTTTGACGATGGCGTAGACCTCGAAGTCCAAGCCCAGCAGCTGAGCATTCAGCAGGGTGACGCGCTTGGTGATCAGGCCGGAGTCTTCCAGCCGCTTGATCCGCCGCCAGCAGGGCGAGGCCGACAGCCCGACGCGATCGGCGACCTCTGCGACCGACAGCCCGGCGTCTTGTTGCAGGATATCCAGGATGCGGGCGTCGATGGGGTCGAGTTCGTCGGCCAATGCGTTTCTCCGATTATGATTATCGCGAAATAAAATACCCGATATCGGGATTGCGCAAGGTCAAATTGAGCGAGCACCTGCTTAAGCGGCGTGTTATCACACGTCCAGAGGAAACACGGACGGACCCCAGAACGGATATGGACGCCCGCATGAACGATAAAATGAACAAAAAGAACAGCCAGCCCCTGTCCTTGCGCGTGCCGGAGCCGTCCGGCCGTCCCGGCGATACGCCGGACTTCAGCCATCTGCAGATGGACCCTGCCGGCGTGGTCGAACGGCCCGAGGTCGGATCGACGCCCTATCAGATGCGCGATCTCGCCTTCCGTCTGATTCGGGTGCTGGACGATGAGGGCGCCGCGGTCGGTCCGTGGAACCCGCGCTTGGATCCCGAGACGATGCGCCGGGGCCTGAAGGCCATGATCCTGACGCGCGCCTTCGACGACCGGATGCACCGCGCCCACCGCCAGGGCAAGACCAGCTTCTATATGAAGTGCACCGGCGAAGAGGCCATCGCAGTCGCGCAGGGCATGATCCTGAGCCGCGAGGACATGGGCTTCCCCACCTATCGACAGCAGGGGCTTCTGATCGCGCGCGGCTATCCGCTGGTCGCGATGATGAACCAGATCTATTCGAACGCCGAAGATCCGATCAAAGGCCGCCAGCTGCCGATCATGTATTCGGCCAAGGACTATGGCTTCTTCACCATCAGCGGCAATCTGGGGACCCAGGTTCCGCAGGCCGTCGGTTGGGCCATGGCCAGCGCCTACAAGGGCGACGACAAGATCGCCATCAGCTGGATCGGCGATGGCGCCACGGCCGAAGGCGATTTCCACAACGCCCTGACCTTCGCCAGCGTCTATCGCGCCCCGGTCATTCTGAACGTCGTCAACAACCAGTGGGCCATCAGCTCCTTCCAGGGCATCGCCGGCGGGCTTGAGACCACCTTCGCCTCCAAGGCCATCGGCTATGGCCTGCCGGCCTTGCGGGTGGACGGCAACGACTTCCTGGCGGTCTGGGCCGCGACCCAGTGGGCTGAGGAACGGGCGCGGTCGAACCAGGGGGCGACGGTGATCGAGCTCTTCACCTATCGCGGCGCCCCGCACTCGACCTCCGACGACCCCAGCCGCTATCGCCCCGGCGACGAGCATGAGAAATGGCCGCTGGGCGATCCGATCGAACGTCTGCGCCAGCATCTGACCGTCATCGGCGAATGGGACGAAGAGCGTCACGCCGCCGCGCTGAATGACGCCGTCGAGCAGGTCCGCGCCGCCGGCAAGGAATCCGAAGCCATCGGCACCCTGGGCCAGTCGCGCCCTAGCGTGAAGACGATGTTCGAAGAGGTCTATGCGACCGAAGACTGGCGGCTGATCGAACAGCGCCGCGAGGTGGGGGTCTGACCATGAGCGAGCAAACCACCTTCACCGACGCCGATCGCAACGACGGCGTCGAGCCCGACATGGTCGACCAGAACGCCGCCCCCGCCTCGAAAGCGACGGGCGCGGGCGTGGTCCCCATGAACATGATCCAGGCGCTGAACTCGGCCATCGACGTCAAGATGGCCGAAGACGCCAACGTCCTGTCGTTCGGCGAGGACGCCGGCTATTTCGGCGGCGTTTTCCGCGTCACCGACAAGCTGCAGCAGAAGCACGGCCTGACCCGCAGCTTTGACGCCCCGATCTCGGAATGCGGCATCGTCGCCGCCGCGATCGGCATGGGCGCCTATGGCCTGCGTCCGGTCGTCGAGATCCAGTTCGCCGACTACATCTATCCGGCCTACGATCAGATCGTCTCGGAAGCGGCCAAGATGCGCTACCGCTCGGGCGGTCAGTTCACTTCGCCAATCACGGTGCGCAGCCCCTATGGCGGCGGCATCTTCGGCGGCCAGACCCACAGCCAGTCGCCAGAAAGCCTGTTCACCCATATCGCGGGCTTGAAGGTCGTCATTCCGTCCAACCCCTATGACGCCAAGGGCCTGCTGACCGCCGCCATCGAGGATGACGATCCGGTCGTCTTCTTCGAGCCGAAACGCCTCTACAACGGCCCGTTCGACGGCTGGCACGACAAGCCGGTCAGCCCGTGGAAGGCCCAGGATCTGGCCCAGGTCCCGACCGGCAAATATGTCGAGCCCATCGGCAAGGCGCGCGTGATGCGCGAAGGAAACGACGTCACCATCCTGGCCTATGGCACCATGGTCTGGGTCGCCCTGGCCGGCGCGGAGCACGCGGGCGTGGACGCCGAAGTCATCGACCTGCGCTCGCTCGTGCCGCTGGACATCGAAGCCATCGAGGCCTCGGTGAAGAAGACCGGCCGCTGCGTCATCGTGCACGAGGCGCCCAAGACCTCGGGCTTCGGCGGCGAGCTGTCGGCTCTCGTTCAGGAGCGCTGCTTCTATTCGTTGGAGGCGCCGATCGCGCGCGTCACCGGTTGGGACACGCCCTATCCGCACGCTTTCGAATGGGAATATTTCCCCGGGCCGCAAAGGGTCGCAGACGCCTTGAAGAGTGTCATGACGGGAGGTCGATAAGATGGGTCGTTTCGTCTTCAAACTGCCCGACGTGGGCGAAGGCACCGCCGAGGCCGAACTGGTCGGATGGCACGTCAAGGTTGGCGACACGGTCGCCGAGGACCAGATCGTCGCCGACGTCATGACCGATAAGGCCACGGTCGAGATCACCGCCCCGGTCAGCGGCAAGGTCCTCGCCCTGCACGGCGAACCCGGCGCCATGGTGCCGGTGCGCGGCCCTCTGGTGGAGTTCGAGATCGAGGGGGCGGGCAATGCCGATGACGCCCCGACGCCCGTTGCTCCTACCGCCGCCAAGCCGAACCCCGCGCCCGTAGTCGCCGAGACGCCGGCAGCCCCCGCTGTCGAGGCGCCGACATCCGGCAACTATGTCTTCAAACTGCCCGACGTCGGTGAAGGCACGGCCGAGGCCGAACTGGTCGGCTGGCACGTCAAGGTCGGGGACGCGGTCGAGGAAGACCAGATCATCGCCGACATCATGACCGACAAGGCCACGGTCGAGATCACCTCGCCGGTCGCCGGAACGGTCGTCGCCCTATACGGCGAGGCGGGCAAGTCGGTGCCGGTCGGCGGGCCGCTGGTGGCGTTTGATGTCGAGGGTCGGGGCAATGTTTCGACGCCCGTCGCGGCGCCGAAACCGGCCCCGAAGCCGGCTGGGAACGCGACGACGGCTCCCGCCGCGATTTCGACGGCTCAGAGGGCGACTTCAGCGACTGCGCCCTCCAAGCCCGTTCCCGCCCTGACGGGACGTGCGCCCGGCGAACGTCCGTCGGCCTCGCCGGCCGTGCGCAATCGCGCGCGGGACCTGGGTGTAGATCTGACCTTCGTGCCTGGTTCCGGCCCGGCGGGTCGGATCACGCACGAGGATCTGGACGGCTTTATCGCGCGCGGCGGTTCGCAACCCGCATCGGCGCCGTCCGGCGGCTCGACCTATGCGAAGGCGCAAGGGACGACCGAGGTCAAGATCATCGGCCTGCGCCGCAAGATTGCGGAGAAGATGGCCGAGAGCGTGCGCCGCATTCCCCACATCACCTATGTCGAGGAAATCGACATGACGGCGGTAGAGGAGCTGCGCGCCCACCTGAACGCGACGAAGTCCAAGGACCAGCCCAAGCTGAACGTCCTGCCCTTCATCGCCCGCGCCATCGTGGTCGCCCTGCGAGACCAGCCCCAGATCAACGCCACCTATGACGATGAAGCCGGCGTTCTGACCCAGCACGCCCCGGTCCATCTGGGCATCGCCGCCCAGACCCCGAACGGCCTGATGGTGCCGGTGGTGCGACACGCCGAGGCGCGCGACCCCTACGATACGGCGCTGGAGATCGCGCGTGTGTCGGGCGCGGCCAAGGACGGTTCGGCCAAGCGCGAAGAGCTGTCGGGTTCGACCATCACCATCACCTCGCTGGGCACGCTGGGCGGGGTGGTCCACACCCCGATCATCAATCACCCCGAGGTCGCCATCGTCGGTCCCAACAAGATCGCCGAACGGATCGTGGTCAAGGACGGCCAGATGGTCGTGCGCAAGATGATGAACCTGTCGTCCAGCTTCGATCACCGCATTGTAGATGGGCATGATGCGGCGGTGTTCGTGCAGCGGATCAAGGGGCTCTTGGAAAACCCCGCGACGCTGTGGATGGGTTGATGCCCATTTTCTAAGCGGGAAAGCGAAGTCCGCCCGCGTCTATGGCTATCACCTCAAAATCGGCGCCATGGCTCTTGATGTTTCTCTCTCCTCTCCGAGAGAGGATCAGCGGGAATTGGAAGGGTAATTTGATGCGGCAAGTCAAAGTCAAAGCGCTGACCTTCGGCGCCAGCCTGCTAGCAGCCGTCGGCGTCGTCGCCTCGTCCGCTAACGCCTGCATTCCCGAGCCGCCGCCGGCTTGGTCGTCTCTGCTACGGACCGATGGGCCGGCGCTGTTCATCGGGCGCGTGACGACCGTGGAGCGTTTGGCTGAACCCAGCCGGACGCCGACCATCGAGGTCATTCAATCCAAGGCGACCATCGCCAGATTGGAAACGCTTCAAGGCGCGCCGCAAGAGACATACATCCTGACCGCTGCAGAAGCCGCCCGTCCGTTGGGCGGCTATCAAGGCATGATTTGCGTCGATTTTCAGCGCGTCAAACCCGGCGACGTCGTAGTGGCCATGGAAACCCAGACCGGCGCGGTCCGTGTTTTCGAGCCCCAGCAAGTTCCTCCGCAGTTCAGCACCCGCCTTGAGGCCTATCGTTGACCCAGACCCTGAAAACCAAAGTCCTGATCATCGGGGCGGGCACCGGCGGCTATGTCGCCGGCATTCGCTGCGGCCAGCTGGGCCTCGACACCGTGCTGGTGGACGGCGGCGACGGCCATGGTGGCGGAGGATTGGGCGGCACCTGCCTGAACGTCGGCTGTATTCCGTCCAAGGCCATCATCCATGCGGCGGGCAAGTTCGAGACGGTGGCCAAGGCGGCCGGCGGCGGGACGCTGGGCATCACGGCGGCGGCGCCGGCCATCGACCTGTCGCAGACGGTCGAATGGAAGGACGGCATCGTCCGTAAGCTGAACGCCGGGGTCTCGGCCCTGCTGAAAAAGGCCAAGGTCAAGGTGATCAAGGGCTGGGCCCAGTTCGCCGACGCCAAGACCTGCGTGGTCAAGACCGACGAAGGCGACATCCGTATCACCGCCGAACACGTGATCCTGGCGACGGGGTCCGAGCCGGTCGAACTGCCCTTCCTGCCGTTCGGCGGCGACGTCATTTCCTCGACCGAGGCGCTGAGCTTGTCGGAGGTCCCCAAGAAGCTGGTCGTCGTGGGCGGCGGCTATATCGGCCTGGAACTGGGCATCGCCTATCGCAAGCTGGGCGCCGAAGTGGCCATCGTCGAAATGGCCGACCGCATCCTGCCGCTCTACGACAAGGCTCTGACCGATCCGGTCGCCAAGTGGTTGGAGAGGCATGGCGTCGAGCTGCATCTGGGCGCGCGCGCCGGGGGCTTCGGCGACGGTAAGCTGTCGATCACGACGAAGGACGGCGAGCCGTTGCAACTGGACGCCGACAAAGTGCTGGTCACGGTCGGCCGGCGTCCGCGCACTCAAGGCTGGGGTCTGGAAAACATGGGCGTGGCCATGGACGGCCCGTTCGTGAAAATTGACCAGCGCTGCGCCACCAGCATGAAGAACGTCTGGGCGGTCGGCGACCTGACCGGCGAACCCATGCTGGCGCACAAGGGCTCGGCCCAGGGCGAGGTGGTCGCCGAAATCCTCTCTGGCCATGACCGCATCTTCGATCCCGTCACCATCGCCGCCGTCTGTTTCACCGAGCCGGAAATCGTTTCGGCCGGTCTGGGGCCGAACGAGGTCGCGGGCCGCGATGATGTGATCCAGTCGATCTTCCCCTTCGCCGCGATCGGTCGCGCCCTGGCCATCGAGGCGGGCGAGGACGGCGGCTTCGTGCGGGTGATCGCGAACAAGGGCGATCATCGCATCCTGGGTATCCAGGCGGTGGGCCAGCATGTGTCGGAACTGTCCAACAGCTTCGCCCAGATGCTGGAGATGGGCGCGGTGCTGGAAGACGTCGCCGGGACGATCCATGTCCACCCGACGCTAGGCGAAGCCTTCCACGAGGCCAGCCTGCGTGCCCTCGGGCACGCCATCCACATTTGATCAGATCCGGTCCAGGCGCTTCGCGTGGTTCGCCACCATGCGGAGCGCCAGACCATCGGGCAGGAAGCGGGCCAGTCCGGCCATGACGTTGTTCATAACGCCGGGGGTGACGGTGGGACGGTTGGCCTCGCAGGCGTCATAGCCGATGCGCGCCACGCGCGCGGCGTCCATCCACATCCAGGCCGGATAGGCGCTGGAGACCTGGTCGCGCGAGCCGTTGACGTCGTGAAACTCGGTCAGAGTGTAGCCGGGGTTCAGGACCGTGACGTGGACGCCGGTTCCCTGCGTCTCCAGATACAAGCCCTGCGACGCCTTGATCAGGAAGCTCTTGATCGGCCCATACAGGGTGTCGCCGCCCGTCGCGGGCATCTGGCCGGCCAGCGAAGCGACGTTTAACACCCGGCCGAAGTCCCGCTGGATCATGCCGGGCAGTAACAGGCGCGACAGCTCGACCGGCGCGGTCAGCATGACCTGGATCATGGCGCGGTGCGCGCTCAGGTCGGTATCCAGAAAGCCCGTGACCCGGCTGAATCCCGCATTGTTGACCAGACCGTCGACGGTCAGGCCGCGCACAGCGATTGCTGCGACCAGCCGCTCGGGCGCCGCGGGATCGGACAGGTCTTCGGGGATCACGGTCGCGGTCACGCCGTGGGCGGCGGTCAGTTCGTCGGCCAGAGCCTGCAGCGGGGCTTGGCGACGCGCTGTCAGGATCACATTCCAGCCCTCGGCCGCATAGGTCCGGGCCAGGGCCGCGCCGATGCCGGCCGAGGCGCCGGTGATCAGAACGGTCCGATTCACGGCGCGATCAGGCCGCGACGGGGCAGGACTTGTGCGGCGCAAAGGCAGAGAGCGAGGTCGGGTTCTCGGCCAGAAGATCGGCGATGGTGATCTTGGACAAAGCCTCGGTCGCGGCCTCGTCCGCAGCGGTCAGGGCCTTGGCGACCTGGCGCGGGATATGTTCGCTGATCGGGCAGCCCTTGGCGCCGGCAGGGGGCGAACCGATGTGGGCGCAGCCGTTCACCGCCTTCAGCACCTGATCCAGCCGAATGTCCTCGGGCTGACGCAACAGCCAAGATCCGCCGGTCGCGCCCGGGCGGGTGGCGATCAGGCCGGCCTTGGCCAGAAGGGCGGTCACGCGGCGCACCACGACGGGATTGGTCGGGATCGAGGACGCCAGCACGCCGCTGGGCATCGCCTGCGCAGGCCCGAACGCGCCCTTATGGGCCATATAGGCCAGGGCGTGGGCGGCGACGGGGAAGCGTTGGCTGTCTGACATGGTTCTGTTCCTGATGCGAAAATAGGCGTTCAGGGGCTGAATCACAAATCGCGCCGCAGAACGCCGAAACCGAATCCACCGCGGCGCGATTGAAGACCGCGTGGAATGAGCCTAAAGGCTCGCCGCTTTGAAGGGACCGACGCCGCGTCGGAGACCCGGAGGATACGCATGGCCGGGGACACTCCCCACGACGCGAGCGCTCCCTCGCCCGCGTCGAACACGCCGGACAAGCCCACCCACGCCACGGGTCCGGAATCCCACATCCCGGGCGGCCAGGCCGCCAAGCACGGCGGCTTCTGGGCCCTGACCATCGGCGCGATCGGCGTGGTGTTTGGCGACATCGGCACCAGCCCGCTCTACGCCCTGCGCGAGGCGATCGACCATGCGCGCTCCGGCGTGGGCGGCGATCTGGCCGTGATCGGCGTCGTGTCGCTGGCGTTTTGGGCGCTGATGGTGGTGGTGACGTTCAAATACGTCTTCTTCCTGATGCGCGCCGACAACAAGGGCGAGGGCGGCACCCTGTCGCTGATGGCGCTGGCGCAGTTCGCGGTCGGTCGGCGCAGCGCGTGGATCTTCATCCTGGGCGTTTGCGGCGCGGCCCTTTTTTATGGCGACGGCATTATCACGCCCGCCATTTCGGTCCTGTCCGCCGTGGAAGGCCTGCAGGACGCGCCGGGTCTGGCCGGACGGCTGGATTCCTTCATCGTACCGATCTCGGCCGGCATCCTGATCGCCCTGTTCCTGGTCCAGTCGCGCGGCACGGCCAGCCTGGCCAAATATTTCGGCCCGATCACCGCCGTCTGGTTCCTGAGTCTAGGGGCGCTGGGCCTGTATCATATCTTCGACGACGTCAGCGTGCTGCGGGCTCTGTCGCCCCACTATGGCGTCATGCTTCTGCTCAACGATGGCTTCCTGGGCTTCGTGATCCTGGGCAGCGTCTTCCTGGCCGTCACGGGGGCCGAGGCCCTATATGCCGACATGGGCCATTTCGGAAAGGCGCCGATCCGCATGGGCTGGCTGGCCTTCGTCCTGCCGTGCCTGACGTTGAACTATCTGGGCCAGGGCGCCCTGATCCTGGACAATCCGGCCGCGTCCGAGAACCCGTTCTGGAACATGGTGCCGCAGTTCGCCTATTGGCCGATGCTGATCCTGGCGACCGCCGCGACTGTCATCGCCTCCCAGGCCGTGATCACCGGCGCCTTCTCGGTGACGCAGCAGGCGGTGCAGCTGGGCCTTCTGCCGCGCATCGACATCAAGAACACCTCCGAGACCCAGGCCGGCCAGATCTTCGTGCCGGCGGTCAACACCTTCCTGATGGTTGGGGTTCTGGTGCTGCTGGTCGTGTTCCAGAGCTCGCATAACCTGACCGCCGCCTATGGCGTGGCGGTGACAGGCACCATGCTGGTCAATACGCTGATGGCCTATTCGGTTATCCGCAAGGGCTGGAAGTGGCCTATGTGGGCGGTGGCGGGGACCCTCATTCCGTTCGCCTTCATCGACAGCGTCTTCCTGACGTCCAACCTGCTGAAGATTCCGGACGGTGCGTGGATGCCGCTGGTGCTGGGCGCCCTGCTGGTCGTCGTGATGTGGACCTGGGTGCGGGGGACGCAGATCCTGACGGCCAAGACGCGCAAGGACAGCCTGCCGCTGAACGATCTGATCGAGATGCTTCAGGCCCGTCCGCCGCACCGTGCGCCGGGCATGGCCATCTTCCTGACCTCGGACCCCGATGTCGCGCCGGTCGCCCTGATGCACAATCTCAAGCACAACAAGGTGCTTCACGAGAAGAACGTCATCCTGACCGTGCGCACCTCCGAGCGCCCGCGCGTCAAGGAAGCCGACCGGGTGCGAATGGAGCCGATCAACGACGACTTCAAGAAGGTCACGGTCACCTACGGCTTCATGGAAACGCCGAACGTGCCGCGTGCGCTGGGCCTGTGCCGCAAGCAGGGGCTGAAGTTCGACATCATGTCGACCAGCTTCTTCCTGGGTCGCCGTTCGCTGATCCCGTCGGCGCGTCAGGGCATGCCGCTCTGGCAGGACAAGCTGTTCATCTTCCTGATGCGCAACGCCGCCAATCCGACCGACTTCTTCCACATCCCGCCCGGCCGCGTGGTCGAGCTGGGCGCGCAGGTGGCGGTATGAGCATTGAGGGACGGGGCGGGCAGAGCTCGCAGGCGCGCGGCCGTCGCATGGCCACCAAGGGCCGCCCGCGCCCGGCCTCGGCCGAGGCCGATCAAGGTCCGTCGCAGGACGACATCGGCGTCGAAGCCCGCGTCGTCGCCGGCATCCTGCTGAACGCCGCGCTGGAGAAGCGCAACGGCCTGGACGAAGCCCTGTCTCAGCCTGCCGCACGCGCGCTGGAGCCGGTGGACCGCGCCTTCGCCCGGGCCGTGGCCATGGCGGCCCTGCGTCGTTTGGGCGAGATCGACCAGATCCTGGATCGCCGCCTGAAGAAGTCGCCGCCCGAAGCTGTGCGCACCCTGATGCGCATCGCCCTGGCCCAGACTCTGGTGCTGGAAACGCCCGCCTTCGCCGCCGTCTCGACGGCGGTGAAACTGGCCGAGCGCGATCCCAAGACCCGGCCCTACAAGAATCTGGTCAATGCGGTGCTGCGCGGGGTTGGGCGTGAAGGCCCGGGCCTGACCACGGCCGAGAGCAATCTGCCGGACTGGATCGCGGCGCGCTGGAAGGCGACCTATGGCGAGGCCGCCCTGGCGGGTCTGGCCTTGGCCGCGCGCGAAGAACCCGCGACCGATCTCAGCCTGAAGCCAGGCGTCGATCCCGCCGCCGTGGCTACCTCTGTCGAGGGCGAAGCATTGCCCGGCGGCACGGTTCGCACCGGCCGTCGCGGCGATGTCGCCGGCTGGCCCGGTTTCGAGGACGGCGACTGGTGGGTCCAGGACGCGGCCGCCGCCGTGCCCGGCCGGCTGCTGGATGTGAAGCCCGGCGAGACGGCGCTCGACATGTGCGCCGCGCCTGGAGGCAAGACGCTGCAACTGGCGGCCGCCGGCGCCGCGGTCGTCGCGCTCGATCGTTCGGCCCCGCGTCTGAAACGCCTGACGCACAACCTTGAGCGGACCGGCCTGACCGCCGAGGTCGTCGCCGTCCCGGCCGAGGACTGGGAGGACCCCCGCACCTTCGACGCCGTCCTGCTGGATGCGCCCTGCACCGCGACGGGCACTTTCCGCCGCAATCCAGAGGTCCTGCGCGCCACCAAACCGGCAGAGGTCGCCAAATTGGCGGACGTCCAGCACCGCCTGCTCGACGCCGCCGCCGAGCGCGTGAAGCCGGGCGGCCGTCTGGTCTATTGCACCTGCTCGCTGGAGCGCGAGGAGGGCGAGACCCAGGTCATCGCCTTCCTGCGTCGCAATCCTGCCTTCCGCACCGTCGCCGCCGATCCGACCGCCGTCGGCGCTCCGCCCGAGGCGCTGACGCCCGAAGGTTGGTTGCGCATCCTGCCCTCCATGTGGGCCGAACACGGCGGACTGGACGGCTTCTTCGCGGCAAGGCTGGAACGGGTGTCCTGAGCGGGAGCGCCTTGCTCCTGCCCGCAACCCGCCTTATCCGGAAGGCCATGGCCGTTACCCCTCTGATCTGCCCGTCGATCCTCGCCAGCGATTTTGCGCGGCTGGGTGAAGAAGTCCGCGCGCTTGAGGCGGCGGGCGCCGACTGGATCCACGTCGATGTGATGGACGGGCATTTCGTACCGAACATCACGCTTGGACCCGACATCGTGAAGGCGATCCGACCGCACACGACCTTGCCGTTCGACGTGCACCTGATGGTCGCGCCGGTCGATCCATGGCTGGAGGCGTTCCGCGAGGCGGGCGCCGATGTCCTGACCGTTCACCCTGAAAGCGGGCCGCACCTGCACCGCACCCTGGGTCGCATTCGCCAGCTGGGCGCCAAGGCAGGCGTCGTGTTCAACCCGGCGACGCCACTGTCGATCCTGGAAGAGGTGGTCGATTTGGTCGATCTGGTGCTGATCATGTCGGTCAATCCGGGCTTCGGCGGTCAGAAGTTCATCGACAGTTCGCTGAAGAAGATCGCGGCGGCGCGAGCCATTCTCGACCGCGCCGGTTCGACGGCTCACCTTCAGGTGGACGGCGGCGTGACCTCCGCCAACGCCGCAGCCTGCGTCGCCGCCGGCGCCGATGCGCTGGTCGCCGGCTCGTTCGTGTTCAAGGGCGATTACGCGGCCAATATCGCCGCCCTGAAAGCCGCGTCGGCCCCTGCTCAGAGCCTCTCGTGAGCCCGCTCGGCCCGTTCGCCCCGCGGGGCCAGGAAACGACGCTGGACGTCGCCTCGGGTCAGATCCCCGGCCTGCCTGGCGCGCCGGTGCGCACGCCGGTGCGGTCGGGCGACACGATCGCAGGACCCGGCCTGTGGCCCGCCATCGCCGGACGGTTGGCGACGCGGCAGCTGTGGATCGAGCTTTACGGTCTGCCCGGCTACGGCCTGACGCTTGGGGCTCCGCTGGGTGGGGGCAAGGTGACGGCGTTCGCCGCCACGCCGCGCGATTTTCGCCCGCACGATCCCGCGCCGGGCCGCAATGTTCTGGCCGGACGTTTCATGTTGGCAGGCGCTTCAATGGAGGTCGAACCGCCGTCCGATCCGTGGAACCGGCCCAGTCCCTCGCGGCCCTTTGCGGTCGAGCTTCACGCCTTCGCCTGGTTGCGGGGCCTGATGGCGCAAGGCGACCGTGGCGCGCGCGAGGCGCTGCGTCTGACCTTGGCCTGGGCCGACGCCTTTGCACGGTGGTCGCCCTTCGCGTGGGGACCGGAAATCCTGGCCCGGCGGGTCGTCAATCTGGCGTGCGGCGCACGGCGGATGGGCGCCGTCGCGACCGAGGCCGAGCGGCTGAAACTGGCCGATAGTCTGGCGCGCCAGACCCGACAGCTGCTGCGTCCGCCCGGCGGTCTGGCCAGCCGGGCCGAGCGGTTGACGGCGGCGGCCATCGGCGGCTGCGTGCTGGCGGGGGCGCCAGGGCAGAGCTTGCGCCGCCGCGCGTTGTCGCGGCTGGACGGCGCCCTGAAGACCACGGTGCAGGCCGATGGCGGCCACGCCTCGCGCAGTCCCGAGGCGGGGCTTGAGCTGCTGCTTGACCTGTTGACACTGGACGACGCCCTGTCGCAACTGTCCGAACCGACGCCGGAGAGCGTCTCGGCCGCCATCGCCCGGCTGACGCAGGGCCTGCGCCTGCTGACCTTGCCCGATGGTCGTCTGGCCAGCTTCCAAGGCGGCGGCCCCTCCACCATTGAACGCGTCGCGGCCGCCCGCGCCCACGACGACGAAGCGGTGGCCAGCAGCGACGATACGCCTACAGGGACCGGTGCGGTCGCCGGCCTGACGCGCATCGCCAGCCCGCTGTTGACCATCATCGCCGACACAGCCCCGCCGGCGCGCGACGCCTGGGGGGCGGCCGCCTGCGCCCAGCCGCTGGCGTTGGAAATCGCCTGCGGCAAGGATCGTCTGGTGACCGGCTCGGGGTGGACGCCGGCCTCCACCGACCGCCAGGCCCTGCGGCTGACGCCGGCCCATTCGACCCTGACCCTGGGCGAGCGGTCGCTGAACGAACCGCTGGGCGGCTGGAAGGGTGAGCTCTTGGGCCCGCGCCTGGTCGGACCGCCGATCCATGTGACCACCGACCTGCGCGACGGAGACGGCGCCGTCTGGCTGGAGATGGAACACGACGGCTGGAATGAGTTGTTCGGCCTGAACCATCAACGCCGGCTCTATCTGGACCAGCGCCTGGACGAGTTGCGGGCCGAAGAGAAGCTTTTCACCACGCCAGGCCGCAAGGAGATGGTGCGCCAGATCGCGGCCCCCTACGCCATCCGCTTCCATCTGGAGCCGGGAGTGCAGGCCTCGCTGGCGCGCGACCGGCGGTCGATCCTGCTGCGCGGCGCCTCGGGCCGGGGCTGGTGGTTCAGGACCGACGGACCGGACGTGGCCATCGAGCCCAGCGTCCATATCGACGCCGGCCTGACCCGCCGCTCCCTTCAGATCGTGGTGCGCGGCTCGGCCCGCACCGACAGCGAGACCAAGATCCGCTGGAAGTTGAGCCCGGCCGGCGCAAGCGGCGAACCGACCTGAAACCGTCCGTGGGGTGACGGCGAAGCGGTTTGGGTCTAGACGGCGCGCCATCCTCCCCTGCCATCACGGACGCCGCCCATGCCCGCCGCTCCCGACTTTCCGCCCGCCCCTGATCGGGTCAAGCCGCAACGCGCCCTGATCTCCCTGTCCGACAAGGCCGGGCTGGGGGACGCAGCCCGCACCCTGCACGATCTGGGCGTCGAACTGGTCTCGACCGGCGGTACGCGCGCGGCGATCGAGAAGCTGGGCCTGCCGGTCAAGGACGTGGCCGATCTGACGGGCTTCCCCGAGATGATGGACGGCCGGGTCAAGACCCTGCACCCCATCGTTCACGGCGGCCTGTTGGGCGTGCGTGACGCGGCCGACCATGCCCAGGCCATGAGCGACCACGGCATCAGCGCCATCGATATCGTCTGGATCGACCTTTATCCGTTTGAAAGCACCGTCGCGGCCGGCGGCGCGTTCGAGGCGGCGGTCGAGAATATCGACATCGGCGGCCCGGCCATGATCCGCTCGGGCTCCAAGAACCACGGCTATGTCGCCGTCGCAGTCGACGGCGAGAGCATCGGCCTGATCCTTGAGGCGCTGAAAGCCGAAGGCTCGACCGATCTGGCCCTGCGCAAACGCCTGGCCGCCCGCGCCTTCGCCCGCACCGCCGCCTATGACGCCGCTGTCTCCAGCTGGTTTGCCGGTCAAATCGAGGATGCCGCCCCGGCCCGCAAGTCGATCGCCGGATCCCTGGCCCAGACTCTGCGCTATGGCGAGAACCCGCATCAGACGGGCGCCTTCTACCGTACCGGCGAGCGTCGTCCGGGCGTGGCCTATGCAGAACAGGTTCAGGGCAAGGAACTGGGTTACAACAACATCGCCGACGCCGACGCCGCCTATGAGCTGGTCGCGGAGTTTGAACAGCCGGCCGTCGTCATCGTCAAACACGCCAACCCGTGCGGCGTGGCCGTGGGCAAGGATCTGTCCGAAGCCTATGCCCGCGCGCTGGAGTGCGACGCCGTCTCGGCCTTCGGCGGCGTGATCGCGGTCAACCGTCCGCTGAACGGCGATGACGCCCGCGCCATCACCGGCATCTTCACCGAGGTCGTCATCGCCCCCGGCGCCGACGACGAGGCCAAGGCCGTCTTCGCCGCCAAGAAGAACCTGCGCCTGCTGATCACCGACGGCCTGCCCGATCCGCATGGGCCGGGCGAGGTGTTCCGCTCGGTCGCCGGCGGCTTCCTGGTCCAGAGCCGCGACCGGTCGCTGATCAAGCCGTCGGACCTGAAGATCGTCACCCAGCGCCAGCCGACGCCGACCGAGATCCAGGACATGCTGTTCGCCTTCACCGTGGCCAAACACGTCAAGTCCAACGCCATCGTCTACGCCAAGGACGGCCAGACCGCCGGCATAGGCGCGGGCCAGATGAACCGCCGCGACAGCGCCCGCATCGCCGCTATTCGCGCAAAGGAAGCCGGAGAAGCCAAGGGTCTGACCCAGTCCTTGGCCGAGGGGTCGGCCTGCGCGTCCGAAGCCTTCTTCCCCTTCGCCGACGGCTTGCTGGAAGCCGTCGCGGCCGGGGCCACGGCGGTGATCCAGCCCGGCGGCTCGATGCGAGACGCCGAGGTCATCGCCGCCGCCGACGAGAAAGGCATCGCCATGGCCTTCACCGGCGTGCGGGTCTTCAGGCACTAATCTTGGAAGGAAGGGCGCTAACGCTCGACGCGCGGCATCGGACTGCTTGAGCGCCCTTCTTCCCGCTTTAAAGCGCGCCTTATCGTGACTGGACGACTGCCGTCAGCCGTGATGCTCTGACGTCTTTCCCGCGTTGGAGCGTCCCATGACCGTGCTGATCCGCCCTGAAGGCCAGACCGCCGACGACCTGAAACTGAGCCGTCGAACCCTGGGTGCCTTGGGGGGCTTGCTGTTTTCCGGCTATGCGGTCGCGGCCCTGGCCAAGGAAGCCAAGCCCATCACGACCGACGCCGAGGGTCTGTCCACCGAGACCGTGACCTATGCCGCCCCGGACGGGTTCCAGCTTCCGGCCTATGTCGCCCGGCCGGCGGGCGACGGCCCGTTCCCGGTCGTGGTGGTGGTGTCCGAGATCTTCGGCGTCCACGAATATATCCGCGACATCTGCCGCCGTCTGGCCAAGCAGGGATACGCCGCCATTGCGCCGGCCTTCTTCGTCCGGGTCGAGGATCCCGCGCCGCTGTCGGACATGCAGCGGATCATGCAGATCGTCGGGGCGGCCAACTATGAGCAGGTGATGGGCGACCTGTCAGCGACGCTGGAATGGGCCAGCCAGCAGTCGTGGTCCAAGGACGGAAAGGTCGGCATCACAGGCTATTGTTGGGGCGGCAAGGTCGTGTGGCAGGCGGCGGCCCGCTTCGCCGCCATCGGCGCCGGCGTGGCTTGGTACGGCCGTCTGGCGCCCGCCGCAGACGCCACGCCGGTTCAGATCTCATCGGGCCAACCCTGGCCGGTCGACATCGCCGACGATCTCAAGGCGCCCGTGCTCGGCCTGTACGGCGGCAAGGATCAGGGCATCCCATTGGCCAGCGTCGAACGGATGCGCGAGGCCCTGGCGCGCGCCGGCCAGACCGGCAGCCAGATCATCGTCTATCCCGACGCCCAGCACGGCTTCCACGCCGACTACCGCGCAAGCTACTCGGAAGCAGACGCCAAGGACGGCTGGTCCAAATTGCTGGCGACGTTCGATAAAGCGTTAAAGAATTAGGGCGTTACTGGTGCCAAGGCTGCGGGGAGCAGCCCGAGTATGGGAGGGTAGGGCGTGAACGGATTGCGGCTTCGCGGGGCGATCGTCCTGGGTATCGGCCTGCTGTTTCTGCCTCTCGCAGCGTGCGGAGGCGGTGGTGGAGGCGGTGGCGGCGGCGGCACGATCACGCCCCCCGTTCCTCCGCCCCCGCCACCCCCGCCGCCTCCCCCACCTCCGCCCCCACCACCGCCTCCGCCGCCGCCCCCTCCTTCGGTCACGTCGAGCGAGTATCTGCGGAACTACGGCCTGGCCAATATGAAGGTCCAATCCGCTTGGCAGGCCGGGGCGACTGGAGCCGGCGTCACCGTCGCCGTCGTCGACTCCGGCATTGCAAATACCTTGCCAGAGTTGGAGGGGCGTATCTCCAGCGCCTCGACGGACATCGTCCTGGGGCGCAATACGCCCTATGTGGCGTCAAGCAGCCACGGCACGCGCGTGTCGGGCGTGATCGCCTCGAACTTCAACGGGTTCGGCACGATCGGGGTGGCGTACAATTCGACCATCCTGTCGATCCGCACCGATATCTCTGACTGTACGGACAAGAATACCGAGGTCTGTTTCAGCAGTTCGGATCTGGTGCGCGCGCTGGACTACGCCGTCGCCAATGGCGTCAAGATCATCAACATGTCGCTGGGCGGCGATGGGCGGCTGGGCTCGGCGTTCGAGTCGGCGCTGTTGCGCGCGGTCAACTCGGGCGCCGTGATCGTGGCCTCATCGGGCAATGACGGAAACGCCAATCCGGGCTGGCCCGCGCGTTACGCCATCGACCCCCGGTTTGCTGGCAGCGTCATCGCGGTCGGATCGCACGGTGCGACCGATGCGATGTCCAGCTTCTCGAACCGGGCAGGGGATACGGCGGCCGGCTATATTTCTGCGCCGGGCGAGGATGTGATCACTGGGTGCGAGGGCACGTCGTGTTGGCGCGTCAACGGCACATCCTTCTCGGCGCCGCATGTGTCCGGCGCGCTCGCTTTGCTGATGCAGGCCTTCCCCAATCTGTCGGCGCGTGCCGCTCTGGATATCTTGCTGACGACCGCACGCGACGCCGGCGATCCCGGCACGGACATCGTTTATGGGCGCGGCCTGCTGGACATGGCCGGCGCGTTCAGACCGGTCGGAACGACCTCGACGCCGATGGCGGACGGAAGCTCCATCGTCAGCATGAGCGAACCGGGCAGCTTCGTCGGCGCGGCGTTCGGAGACGCTTTCGGTCGCCAAACGGCGCTGAACACGGTGCTTTACGACGCCTACGATCGGATGTTCGCCGTCCAACTGGGCGGCGCCTATCCGACTGCGCCGAGCCGATCCTATCAGGCGGCGCCGTTCGAGCAGAATACCACGGCGACAACCAGCCTGGCTCTGCCGGGCGGCGGTCAATTGAACTTGATCGCGGCCCAACCCAGCGCTCGACCCGACCCGATCACGCCTCGTCACGATCTGTATGATGCGCCCTGGATGGGGGACGAGCCGCGTCAGGAGGCGATGCTTGACGTCTCCACAGGCCGTATGAATTTTTCGGTCTGGCAAGGAAAGGGCGGGGCGACATCGCCGTTCAACGGCGCGGCGGGCGACGGTTTCGCCGCCTTGGCCCAGGCCGACCACGCAGTGCGGGGCGCCCTGCGGTTCGGCGCGGTGACGGTCTCGGGCGAAAGCGGAGGCGGCGATCGCCGGATGCCGCTGCGTCGTGTCGAGCAGGACGCCTCGACCTATAGTCGCGCGGCGATCGGATGGCGCGGAGCGGAGGGCGGTCTGTCGTTCAGCGTCGGCGCCCTGGATGAACGTCTCGGACCCTTGGGCGCCTTCCTGCCGGGTGGGTCCGACTTCGCCCTGCCGTCACGGACCAGCTTCTATTCGTTGGGTGGCGACTGGACCCTGCGGCCGGGCCTGAGCCTGATCGGCGAGGCGGGGATGGGGTCTACGCGGATTGAGGGTCGGTTCCTGTCGATGGATCAGGCGGCGATCAGTTCGAATTGGCGGCTGGGGCTCTTGACGGGCTGTTCGATGATCTGTGACCGGATCAGCTTGACCCTGGCTCAGCCGCTCAGGATCGAGCGCGGAACCTTCTCGGCCATGCTGGCGGATGTTCCTGTCGAATATTTCGATCCGCTGACCTATTCGCGCCGCAGCTTCTCGGCGACGCCCAGCGGCCGCCAGATCGACTTTATCCTCGGTGGCGAACGTCGGCTGTGGGATGGGTCCAGCATGACGCTGCAAGCGGTCGCCAGCCGCGCGCCGCGCCATGTCGCAGACGCGCCGCCGGAGTTCGCCTTGATCGGAGCCTGGCGGCGTCAGTTCTGACCGACGCCGCCTGAAGGCCGCGGATCAGGCCTTGCCGTCGAAGGCCTGACCGTCGGCGACGGGGGCGGCGCCATAGGGGTTGGGAGTTTGGGTGCCGGATCCCTTGGCGGCGACGACCACCATGGCGGGGCGCACGGTGCGGCCGAACAGTTCAAAACCGGACTGCATGGTCTGGATCACCGATCCGCCGGGCACGGTCTCGGACGGCTGTTCCATCATCGCCTGGTGGAGATGCGGATTGAAGGCCTCGCCGGCCTGGGGCGCGACGCGCTTCAGGCCGTTGGCGTCGAAGGCTTGCAGCAGGGCCTTCTGCGTCAGTTCCAACCCGGTCACCAGACCGGCGGTCGCGCCCTCGGCGTCCTTGGGCGCAGCCATCAGGGCGCGTTCCAGATTGTCGGCGACGCCCAGCAGGTCCTTGGCGAAGCGCTGGATGGCGAAGGCGCGGGCGTCATTCTGCTGCGTTTCCGAACGGCGCTTCAGATTCTCCATCTCGGCGGCGACGCGCAGGGCGCGGTCCTTCCATTCGTCACGCTCGGCGATCACGGCGTCCAGCGGCGCCAGATCGTCTGACGGATGAGCGTCCAGGCCGTGTTCGGCGTTGGTTTCGGCCATGTCGGCGTCCACGGCGTTTAGTTCGTCGTTAAGGGGCTTGTCGCTCACTTGTCGTTCCCGTCCAGCATCCGGCCCAGCACCCGGGCGGTATAGTCCACCAACGGAATGACACGGGCGTAGTTCAGTCGTGCGGGGCCTATGACGCCGATGGCGCCAAGAACCCGCTGTCGGCCGCTCATATAGGGCGCCGCGATCACGGCGGAACCCGAAAGTGAAAACAACCGTGTCTCGGCGCCGATGAAAATGCGTACGCCCTGCGCCGCATCGACGCCGTCCAGCAGGCCGATCAGCTGTTCCTTCTGCTCCAGATCATCGAAAAGGACGCGGACCCGCTCCAGATCGGCCAAGCCTTCCCGGTCCTGAAGCAGGTTGGCGCGGCCCCGCACAATCAGGGCGCGCTCGCGATCCTGGCCGCCGGACCACGCAGCGAATCCGTCCTCGACCAGGCGGGCGGCGGTCTGGTCCAGTTCACGCCGTGCGATTTCCAACTCCTGGGTCATCTCCCGCTTGGCGTCGGCGAAAGGGCGGCCGCGCAGGCGGGCGTTCAGAAAGTTGGAGGCCTCGACAAGAGTCGAAGGCGTGACGCCTGCCGACAGGGTCATGATGCGGTTTTCGACCGTGCCGTCGTCAGCGACGATGACCGCCAGGGCCTGATCGCCGCCCAGGGCGACGAACTCGACATGTTTGACGCCGGAATCACGGACCGGGCTCGATACGACGCCCGCGCCGCCGGCCAGGCCTGACAGCAGGTTCGAGGCCTCGTCCAAGGCGGACTCGAAGTTCCGGCCGCGTCCGGCGAGCCGCCCGTCGATCTCGCGACGCTCTTCCTTGGTCAGGTCGCCGACTTCCAGCAGGCCGTCGACGAACAGGCGAAGGCCTGCATGGGTCGGGATGCGCCCGGCCGAGGTGTGGGGCGCCGCCAGCAGGCCCGCGAGGGTAAGATCCTGCATGGTGTTGCGGATCGAGGCAGGCGACAGGGCGATGCCGCCCAGCGACAAAGTCCGCGACCCGACCGGCTCGCCTGTCTCCAGATAGCTTTCCACGATGCGACGGAAGATGTCGCGCGCCCGCGCATCCAGCCCCGCCAGTCCCGCGAGGGACTGGCCGGCGTCGAACGGCGGGTTTTTCGGGGCATACAGGCTCACGGTTTCAGGATAAGCACCGCCGCGACAGCTTCCAAGGTCAGACTTCCAAGGATCCCTCCCATGCGCCATTCGCAACGCACCGACGATCAACTGCGTCCCGTGACCATCGAGACCGGCGTCAACCGCTATGCCGAGGGTTCGTGCCTGATCAGCTTCGGCAACACCAAGGTGCTGGTGACCGCCTCGATCGAGGACAAGGTGCCGGGCTGGATGCGCAACACGGGCCAGGGATGGGTGACCGCTGAATACGGCATGCTGCCCCGCGCCACCCACACGCGCGGGCGTCGTGAAGCCGCCGCCGGCAAACAGTCGGGCCGCACGCAAGAGATCCAGCGATTGATCGGCCGCTCCCTGCGCGCCGTGGTGGACCTCAAGGCGCTCGGCGAACGTCAGGTGCTGATCGATTGCGACGTCATCCAGGCCGACGGCGGCACCCGCACGGCGTCGATCACCGGCGCCTGGGTCGCCATGAGCCTGGCCCTGAACTATCTGCGCGACGAGGGCGTGCTTAAGGCCGACCCGATCACGGATCAGGTGGCGGCCGTATCGTGCGGCGTCTGCGACGGCGTGCCGGTGCTGGACCTGGATTACGAAGAGGATTCCGAGGCCGAGGCGGATTCGAACTTCGTCCTGACCGGCTCCGGCCAGATCGTCGAGGTCCAGGCCACCGGCGAGAAGCGCGGCTTCTCGCGCGCCGAGTTCGACCGGCTGTTTTCGCTAGCCGAGATCGGCTGCACCGAACTGTTCGCCCTGCAGAAAGCGGCCTTGGCGGCGGTGAAGCGATAGGGGGTTTCACCTCGGGGCGCGGACGGGCATCCTCGTCCGGTCAGTCCTGACCGGAGACAAGTCGATGCGTCGATCCCCCTGGCTTTCGATGGCCGCCTGCGTTGTGTTGATGGCCGGATGTCAGCGCGCTGATCCAGCCGATCAGCCTGGGTCCGGAGACACGGCGGCAAGCAGCAACGTCATCGACGCGGTTCCATTGGCGCCGGACGCTCCGCCGCCTGCCCCGCCCGCCAAGCCGGCGGCTGCGGAGAAGGAAGCCGCCAAACCGGCCGAGGACCCCGAGGCCAGCATTCCCGAAGGACCGGACATGCCCGCTCAGCCGGTGCCGGTCAGCGAGGTTCCTTGCCGCGACGCCATAGGCGCCGCCGCCTCGGCCCGGCTGGTCGAGCGCTGCATTCAGGTCAGCCCGGCGACCCGCCCGCCCTGCAACGCCGCCAACCCCTGCGACCTCATCCAGGGGGAGATCGACCGGTCCTGCAAACTGTGGGCACGCGACGGCGACCCGCCGGCGGCGTGCAAGCCTTAGGCTGAGCGCACCGCGCCCGCCACATCGGCCACCACCCGCTTCACCAGCGCCTCGTCGTCGCCCTCGGCCATGACGCGGATCAGTTTTTCCGTGCCCGATGGCCGCACCAGCAGGCGGCCCGAGCCGTTCAGCGCCGCCTCGGCCTCGGCGATGGCGGCCTTGACCGTGTCGGTTTCCAGCGGCTTGTCGGCGGTGAAGCGAACGTTCTCCAGCTTTTGCGGAACGGGATCGAACTGGCGGGCCAGTTCGCTCATCGGCTTGCCGGATTCGACCAGGACGGCCAGCACCTGCAGCGCCGCCATCAGGCCGTCGCCGGTCGTGGCGTGGTCGTGCAGGATGATGTGGCCCGACTGTTCGCCGCCGATGTTGAAGCCGCCTTCGCGCATCCTTTCCATGACATAGCGGTCGCCGACCTTGGTCCGCTCCAGCGTCAGGCCTTCGGACTTGAGTTTGCGCTCCAGCCCCAGGTTGGACATGACGGTGGCCACCACGCCCCCGCCGGTCAGGAGGCCGCGCCTAGCCCAGTCCAGGCCGACCAAGGCCATGATCTGATCGCCGTCCACGACCCGACCCGTCTCGTCGCAGATGATCAGTCGGTCGGCGTCGCCGTCCAGGGCGATGCCGATATCGGCGCGGTAGCGTTTGACCGCATCGGCCAGGGTCGCCGGATGGGTCGAGCCGCACTCGGCGTTGATGTTGGTGCCGTTCGGGGTCACGCCCACGGGGAAGACTTCGGCGCCCAGTTCGAACAGGGTGGTGGGCGCGACCTTGTAGCCGGCGCCGTTGGCGCAATCGACGGCGATACGCAGCCCTTGCAGCGTTAGCCGCTTGGGGAAGGCCTGTTTGGCGATCTCGATATAGCGGGCCTGGGCGTCGTCGATGCGTTTGACCCGGCCTAGCTTGTTCGACGGCGCCAGGCCTTGGTCCAGACCCTGGTCCATCATGGCCTCGATCTTCAGCTCGATCTCGTCCGAGAGTTTGTAGCCGTCCGGCCCGAACAGCTTGATGCCGTTGTCGGCATAGTTGTTGTGCGAGGCCGAGATCATCACGCCCAGATCGGCGCGCATCGACCGGGTCAGCATGGCCACGCCGGGCGTCGGGACGGGACCGAAGGTGCGCACGTCCATTCCGACCGAAGCGAAACCGGCGACCAGGGCTGGCTCGATCGTATAGCCGGACAGGCGCGTGTCCTTGCCGATCACCACAAGATGGCGGCGGTCGTCGTCGGTGCGGAACAGTTTCCCTGCGGCCAGACCCACGCGCAGCGCGACCTCGGCCGTCATCGGATAGGTGTTGGCGCGGCCGCGAATGCCGTCGGTGCCGAAATATTTTCTGTCGCCCAAGGTGCGGTCCTTTGTTTCGGGTAACGTTCCGAAACCCCTTTTTTGATGCGGTCCGCCTTAAGATTGCATAGACGGCCGATGGGGCTTGATCTGTGGCTTAGCCCCGGATCGCCGCCAGTGCAAAGCGGCGCCCTTTTCCTGATTTCTCGGAGCCTTCGCTCATGTGCGGCATCATCGGCGTCACCGGCAATGGTCCTGTCGTTCCCCGGCTGATCGACAGCCTGAAACGGCTGGAGTACCGCGGCTATGATTCCGCCGGCGTCGCCGCCGTCGTGGACGGCTCGGTCGAGCGCCGCCGCGCCAAAGGAAAGATCCGCAATCTGGAGGCCGTTCTGGTCGAGGAGCCGATGACCGCGACGGTCGGCATCGGCCATACCCGCTGGGCCACGCACGGCGCGCCCACGACCGCCAACGCCCACCCACACAAGGCCGGTCGTGTCACCCTGGTCCATAACGGCATCATCGAAAACTTCGCCGAGCTGAAAGCCGAGCTGGCCGCCGAAGGCCATGTCTTTGAAAGCCAGACCGACACCGAGGTCATCGCCCACCTGCTGGACGCCGAATTGAATACGGGTCGCGCGCCGCTGGAGGCGTTCAAGACCACTCTGGATCGCCTGACCGGCGCCTATGCGCTGGCGGTGCTGATCGACGGGACGGACGACCTGATCCTGGGCGCGCGACGCGGCAGCCCCTTGGTGGTCGGCTGGGGCGAGGACGAAATGTATCTGGGCTCGGACGCGCTGGCCGTCGGTCCGTTCACGCAGAAGATTTCCTATCTGGAAGAGGGCGATTACGTCGCCGTGACCAAGGCCGGCGCCCAGATGTTCGACGTGGCGGGCAAGCCGGTCGAACGCGCCATCGTCCAGGTCTCGGCCTCATCGGCCATGGTCGAGAAGGGCGAATATCGCCACTTCATGGAGAAGGAAATCCATGAACAGCCCGACAGCGTCCAGCACACCCTGTCGGAATATCTCGACCTGGTGACCGGCAAGGCCAAGACCAATCCCGTCGATTTCGCCGCCATCGACCGCCTCCAGATCGTCGCCTGCGGCACCGCCTTCTACGCCGGCCAGATCGGCCGTTACGCCTTCGAGAAGCTGGCGGGCCTGCCCTGCGACGTCGAGATCGCGTCGGAGTTCCGCTATCGCTCGCCGGCCGTCTCGAAATCTACCCTGGCGGTCGCCGTCAGCCAGTCGGGCGAGACGGCCGACACCCTGGCCAGCCTGACCTGGTGCAAGACGCAGGGGTTGCAGACCGCCGCTGTCGTCAATGTTCACTCATCCTCGATGGCGCGCGAAGCCGCCGTCCTGTGGCCCACCCATGCCGGACCCGAGATCGGCGTCGCCTCGACCAAGGCCTTCACCGCCCAGGTTGCCGCGCTCTTGGCTCTGGCCGTGGCGGCGGGCGTGGCGCGCGGCCGGATCGATGCGGCTCACGAGGCCGAACTGGTCAAGGCTCTGTTCGAAAGCCCGCGCCTGATCGCCGAGGCCCTGACGATGGGCGACAGCATCCGCGCCGTGACCCACGATCTGTCAAAGGCGGACGACGTCCTGTTCCTGGGGCGCGGGGCCATGTTCCCGCTGGCGATGGAAGGCGCGCTGAAGCTGAAGGAGATCAGCTATATCCACGCCGAGGGCTTTGCCGCCGGAGAGTTGAAACACGGCCCCATCGCCCTGATCGACGAAGAGACCCCGACCATCGCCCTGGCTCCGCTTGACGATGTGTTCGAAAAGACCGCGTCCAACCTGCAGGAGGTCGCCGCACGGGGCGGCCCGGTCATCATGATCGCGCCGGAAAAGGCACCCGATCCGCACGGCGCCGGCATTCGCCGCATCCACGCCCCCGACTGCCATCCGCTGATCGCGCCTCTGGTCTATGCCGTGCCGGTGCAGCTGCTGGCCTATTACACCGCCGTGCAGAAGGGCACTGACGTGGATCAGCCCCGCAACCTGGCAAAATCCGTCACGGTCGAATAGGCCTCGTCCGTCATCCGCCGCAGGGCCTCTGCATCGGTGATCTGGATCGCGCCGCGCCGCAGCCGCACGGCGCCGGCGGCGCACAGTTCGGTGCAGGCGGTCGATATGCTGGCGCGTCGCACAGCCATCAGCTGCGACAGCTCTGTTTGACGCAGAGCGAGGACGTCGCCTCCATTTCGGTCGTGGACGTCGAGCAATAGGGCGGCCAGGCGCTGGCTGACTTTTAATGTGGCGTGGCGCGAAAGCTCAGCCTGAAGGGCGATGTTGCGACGGCGAAGATCAATCAGCGCCAACTCGACCAGACTGTCGCGATCGATCTTTTGCGCCAGCTTGCGAGCGGAGACGGTCAGGTATCGTCCGGTCGTCAACCAAACGGCCGACTCTGGCCCACCCCCACCTAATACAGCGTCGAAGTTGATCACGTCGTCGCTGGACGCCAGCCCATGCGACAGAGCGCCGTCGAGCCCGATCCGCGCCAAAACGCCGGACAAAATCAGCGTGACGACGGCTTCGCCATTCTGTGTGGTTGAGGTTCGCGCACCAGCCTCGGCGAAGAACGCGTCGCCTTCGTCCAGGCCCTGAACTGCGAGGGCAGACAACAGAGCGTGCGCGAGGTTCGACTGGGACATGCCCCGTCTAGACGGCCGATCGCCGGTGTGTGCGATAACATGCGTTAAGCGATCAGACGGGCTCTGATTGCAAGCGCAGATAGGTGGGGTCGAATTCAGCGATCTCGGCCAAGCGGCGCCAGTCGAGAATATCGATCCGCCCACCCGCCCAGGCGACGACCCCCTCGCTGCGGAGCTCGGAAATCAGACGGCTGACATGGACGGTCGAGAGGCCGAGCGCGTCACCCAGCGACGTTTGCGTCAGGGGAAGATCGAATGACAGATCACCCGTCTGTCCGACGGCCTGGAGGCGAAGGTAAAGCTCGCACACCAGATGCGCCAGATGGCCCAGACCGCTCCGTCGGCCCATGGCTACCAGCCATTGTCGATGGATGGCGGCGTCGATGATGGTGTCCAGCCAAAGCAGTCGGCCCAGGTGTGGATGTCGTTCGGTGATATCGATCAAGCCGCTGTGCGGCGCCTCTGCGATCACGCAGTCGGTCAGGGCGACGACGCCGTGATCCATCTGCTTCATCAACAGGCTGTGCAGGTCGATGAAGTCGCCCGACACATTGATCTCGGTGATCTGACGCGCCCCATCTTCCAGAGTGGAATAACGGGCCGAAAAGCCTGAAATCAGAAGGGTGCTGTGAAGCGGGCGGGTGTGCTCGCGCACGATATCGCATCCGGCGGAGACGGTTTTGGGCGCATCGAGGACAGCGCGTAACGCCTCTATTTCTTCGGGATTGAGCCGGTCCCGGAGCGACAACTTATCGACCAGCGTGGTGATTTTTGAGGCGCTGCCAGCCTTGGTCATCACGCGTCCCCCGTCAATGTCCAGCCCTCGGGCGCCTGATCGGATGCGGAGGCCGTGACGCTGACGACCGTTCGACCCTCGGTGTCCGTGACGATGACGCTGAAGGCGCGGGTCGTCCAGAACGATGCGCCCCGATAGCGCAGGATTTCGCCCAGCACGGCGACGGCTTCCTCGCGCGCCGCATCAACGCTCCTCAGTTCCTCGCCCTGATCGTCGCGGATGCAATCTCCGTTCTGGGTATGGAAAAAGTAACGCGGCAATCTTCCCTCCTGGCCTCAGCCGAAAGGGAAGCGGTCACGGGCGCGATTGGTTCAGTCCGCTGTGATCTTTCAGATTTCCTGGTTGAAGGCGCCGATTTCAGGATAGGCGGCCAGGCGCGGCTTGATCTCCTTGCGGAACAGATCGCGCATATCGTCTTCGGATCGCATGCTCTCGACCACCACGACCAATTCCGGCTTATTGGACGAGGCACGGACCAAGACCCATGAGCCGTCTTCCAGATGCACGCGAACGCCGTTGACGGTGATGGCCTCGATGATCTTGCGGCCCAGGATTTCGCCACCGGCGTCGGCCAGATCGGAGTATTCCTTCACGATCCGTTCCAGCACGCCATACTTCAGCTCGTCGTCGCAGTGGGGCGACATGGTCAAGCTGGTCCAGGCGTCTGGAAGGGCCGACTTCAGTTCGCTGAGCTTTTTACCTGGATTGCGATCCAGCATGGCCAGAACGGCCCCGGCTGCGACCAGCCCGTCGTCGTAGCCGTGGCCTAGATCGCCGGCCATGAAGAAGTGGCCCGATTTTTCGAAGCCGGCCAGGGCGCCCAGTTCGGCGGTCTTGCGCTTGATGTAGGAGTGGCCCGTCTTCCAATAGACGACCTCGGCGCCGTTCGCCTTGAGCACCTCATCGGTCTTATAGAGGCCGGTCGATTTCACATCGACCACGAAGGTGCTGTCCGGATAGACCTTGGACAGGTCGCGGGCCAGCATCAGGCCGATCTTGTCGGCGAAGATCTCCTCGCCCGTGTCGTCCACAACGCCGCAACGGTCGCCGTCGCCGTCGAAGCCAAGGGCGAGATCTGCGCCCGTCTCACGCACCCGCTGAGCCATCTGCACCAGCATGGCGTGATCTTCCGGGTTCGGATTATATTTGGGGAAAGTGTAGTCGAGGTCGGTGTCCATCTCGATCACCTCGACGCCCATCCGGCGCAAGGCGTCGGGGGCGAAGGCGCCAGCCGTGCCGTTGCCGCAGGCGCAGACGACCTTCAAGGGACGCTTGATCTGCACCTTGGAGGCCACGTCGGCGACATAGGTTTCGCGGAAGTCATCGATGCGCACCAGCTTGCCGCCGGGGCGGGCCACGCCCTCGCCGTTCAGCACGATTTCTTTCAGGCGGCCCATTTCCACCGGGCCAAAGGTCAGAGGCTTGTTTGCCCCCATCTTCACGCCGGTCCAGCCGTTCTCGTTGTGACTTGCGGTGACCATGGCGACGCAAGGCGCGTCCAGCTCGAACTGACCGAAATAGGCCATGGGCGACAGGGCCAAGCCTACGTCCAATACCTCCATCCCGCCTTCCAGCAAGCCCAGAATCAAAGCCTGTTTGACGCTGAGGCTGTAGCCTCGGAAATCATGTCCGGTGACGATCTTGGGCGCCACGCCGATCTCATGGACATAGGTGGCCAGGCCGAGACCCAAGGCCTGGATGCCGAGGAGGTTGATCTCTTTTTCCAGAATCCAACGCGCATCGTATTCACGGAACCCGGTGGGCTTAACCAAGGCCTGGGTTTCATAAGCGGCCGTGTTCGGCTTCAGGTCCTGACGGGGCTTGAGCATGGTGGTAGTCCTTGGTTGTTTCAGTTGGATTGCCGACCGATCAGGCGGCCGCGCGCTTGCGGATGCGGGCGATGCGGCGCAGGCGCCGCCAGAACCGTCCGCGCTCGGGTTCGGGATAGGGTTGCAGGTTCTCGACGAACTGCTCGGCCGAGGCGCGCCAGCTGAACTTTTCCGCATAGGCGCGCACAGCCTTGCGATCCAGCTCAAGGCATTTCATGCAGGCGCTCCTGAGGTCCTTGTCGATTGCGCCTGCGTTCGATCCCGGAATGATGTCGATCGGGCCGTGAGCCGGATAGGCCGCGACCGGCGTGCCGGCGGCCATGGCTTCCAGAATCACCAGGCCGAAGGTGTCGGTCCAGCTGGGGAAGACGAAGACGTCGGCATCGCGGAAACAGCGGGCCAGATCGTCGCCGAATTTGGCGCCGAGGAACTTGGCATCCGAATACTTCTCTTCTAGCTCGGCGCGGGCCGGGCCATCGCCGACGACAATCTTGGTGCCGGGCAGGTCAAGTTGCAGGAAGGCCTCGATGTTCTTCTCGACCGCCACACGACCGACGTTCAGGAAGAAGGGCCGCGGCCAGTCCTTGCCGCCAAGTTCGTCGTAGATGCGCTCCAGGTTGGGATTGAACACATCCGTGTCCACGCCCCGCGACCAGGGAGAGACGTTCTTAAATCCGTGCTCGACCAGTTCGTCGCGCAGGGTCGGCGTCGCCACCATCAGACGTCCCGACGGCTTGTGAAACCACTTCATATAGGCGTAGCCGACCTGAACCGGGATCGGGAAACGCGCCGAGACATATTCGGGGAATTTGGTGTGATAGCTGGTCGTGAACGGCAGCTTCCATTCCACGCAGATGCGCCGCGTGGCGATGCCGATCGGACCCTCGGTGGCGATGTGCACGGCCTCGGGTTCGAAGGCCCGCAGCATCTCGCGGATCTCTTCTTCCGCCCCGAGCGCCAGCCGGATCTCCGGATAGGTGGGGCAGGGGATGGTCTTGAACAGACTAGGTTCGATGACCTCGACCTCATGACCCATGCCGCGGCATTCCGCGACCGTGCGCGTCAAGGTGCGGACGACGCCATTGACCTGAGGTTCCCAGGCGTCGGTGGCCAGAACGATGCGCATTGAGGCGGGCGGACCCTGAGCCGTTGAGTAAGGGCGGAACTTCTAGACGGTTCGAATGACGAAGGCGAGACAGTCTCCGATGTCCAAGGCTCCTATAGCAGCCGCAAGGGTGGAGCTATATCAGGCTCTATTACGGTCAAGGTTTCTTTCGCCTGAACATAAGCGGCCATGATGTGATAGAAGGAACTGGCAGGAGCTGGCTCGTCGATGAACTCGCCAGTGGCAAGGAGCTTGTCGTGCCAAAGTCCTTGCGGCGTGAGATATTTCCAAAGCGCACGCTGCGCATTGGCGGCCTGTTCCAAACATTGAGCGCGTCTGCCGTCGTCACTTAACGACGCCAGTATAAGAGAGGCTTTGAGCCATTCGGTTTGGGGCCAGAGCCTGGATCTGCCGCTCCTCACGCTCCCGTCGGTGTTCATGGCGTCTATGGCGATATTGCGCTTCCTGTCGATACCCTTCAGGCCCGCCTCATACAGTCTCCAGGCGTCCGCAACGACGGATTCATCGCGCCTGTTGCGGCCATGCCGTGCAAATAGCCAAGCCCACTCAAACTGATGTCCCGGTTCGACCAAGCGCCCGTCTTCTCCTGCAGCCGCAGACCAGTCTTTCTGGAAGAACTCCAGCAGGTATCCGGACTCGGGGTCAATGAATCGGGTTCGAGCGAGGTCTACGATGCGGTCAGCGAGACGCCCCCATGTCGCGTCGCCGTTTGCTTCTTCCCAGGCGAGGGCGGACTCCAACAGGTGCATGTGCGCGTTTGATTGATAGGGGTGGGCCCCGCTTTCCATTACGCCGCCGACAGCATCCGCCCGCTTAAGTATTTCCTCTCTCACTGCAGCTGCATCGACTTCCAGCGCAGGGTCGCCGGTTGCGACCGACGCGCGGGCGAGAGCGAAGATCAAGAACGCTTGATCATAAACCATCGCGGTCTCGTCCATCGGCGAGCCGTCGGCTGCAAGAAGCGTCCGCATCAGCCCGTCAGGACGCAGGTAGAGTGACCTAAGCCGCTCAAGACCCTTTGAAATCACCGGCTTCCATGGGCCCTGCCAGCCCTGCAATCCTGCTTCCGCATAGACCTGCAACTGCCTCGCCTGGACACGGGCGCGGCGCGGCGCCGAGACGTGGCGGCCGTCGAGCGCCAGAACTTCTTCAAAAGCCCCTGTGGCGTCCTGGCCCAAGCCGGACCAAACCGGCAGCGCGGCCTGCCGCAACCAGTTCGTCAACCTGACCGCACCGTCCTTCAACCCTTCCGGTTCCGGAAGGGGCGGAAAGTCCAAATGTTGAGGAGAGAGGTTTCGAAGGCGATCCACAACCTTCTTCACATCTTGGCTTTTTCTCAGATCGGTCACCAAGACCGCGTCGCGTTCTACGACAATGCCGACATCCCGCAAGCCGATTGCGGCGACCATTACGCCATCGCAGGCCCTGATCAGACAGCCCTCTGAGTCCTCCAAGACATGCAGGCCGACATTGCCCTCGCCCGACGCGTGCACGGAATCCCACGCGCCGAGGTCGGTCCAAGCGAAACGTACCGGCAGCACTGCGGCGAGACTGGTTTTCTCCATCACCGCGTAATCTATCGAGATTTTCGGAGCCAGTTTAAACTCCGAGCCCAGGAGGATGTATGCGTCATGCTGCACGGCGCTCTTCAATGCGCTCTCAACAGCTTCCGCCACAGCGGCGGCGCGCTCTGTTATCTCTTGAACGAGGACCGTGGACTGGACGATGAAGTTGCCGCTGTTCCAGAGGTACCCCTCGGAGATATAGCGCTGCGCCGTCGTAGCGTCGGGCTTTTCAACAAAAGCGGCGACTGCCGACAAGCCAGGGCCTTCAGGCGCAATATATCCGTAGGCCGACGACGGTTCGGTCGGCACCACACCCAAGGTGACGATACGTCCGGCTTCAGCGCCGACAACGGCCTCGCGAACCGCGTCCCTGAACTCTTCTCCGTGCGGGACGTAGTGATCAGAAGCGACAAACAGATTGACCGCGTCAGGATCCCTGCGGGTCGTCCACAGGGCGGCAGCGGCCATGGCGGCTGCAGAATCCCGACCTTCAGGTTCCAAGATTATGGTTGCCGATATCCCGATCTCGTCAAGTTGGGACTGAATGGCATCGCGATGCGATAGTCCGGCGACGACGATGAGATCAGCTCCCGCCGCCAAAGACACCACGCGTTCGGCCGTCTCTTGAAACAGTGATCGGTTTCCTGCCAGCGGGATGAATTGCTTCGGCAGGGAAGGCCGTGACGCAGGCCACAAACGCGTACCTGAACCGCCGCACATGATGACCGGGTAAAGCGTTGCCATATTCTTAAGCTGCCATTTCTTGACCGAACCGCCTACTACGCGAGCTTTGCTGTCGCGTCACGTGTTGAATGCGCCAGAGTTGCGCGACCCGTCACTTGGTTTGACGCTTCCAGTTACAACGGCAAGACCGTCGTCGATTTCACCTCTTCCAGCACCGCATATGTGCGAGTTTCGCGGACGCCTGGCATCCGCACTAGAACGTCGCCCAGAAAGGCGCGGTAGGCGTCCATATCACCGACGCGAGCCTTGATCAGATAGTCGAAGCCGCCGGCGACCATGTGGCATTCCAGCACCTCCGGCTGGCTGCGGACGGCGGCGGCGAAGGCTTCGAAGACGTCGCCGGTGGTGCGGTCCAGCAGGACCTCGACGAAGATCAGCAGATCCCGACCGACCTGAGCCGGGTCGATCATGGCGGCGTAGCCGGTGATGATCTTTTTTTCGCGCAGCCGTTTGACCCGTTCGAAACAGGCGGCGGGGGACAGGTTGCAGCGTCGCGCCAGTTCGGCGTTGGAGATGCGGGCGTCGGTCTGAAGCACCCGCAGGATGCGGCGGTCGACGGCGTCGATATCGATCATCGGAAATCTGGGCAGTATGCCGAACGATCTTCGGCTCAGGTTTGTATCATACGAAGCACCTTCAATGAACTCCGGCATATATGGCTGAAATCCACAGGATCTGTCGCCAATGACCACGCCCGCCCTCCTGCCTTCGAGCCTGGCCGCCTGGGACGGTCTGGATGCGCACAAGTTCCGAGACGAGCGTGAGGCCGTCGCCGCCAATCTGGCGCGCATGCCCCTGGATGCGACCGAACGGGCGGATGTGGTCGCTGAGGCGACGACCCTGGTCGAACACGCGCGTCGCAGCCAGAAGAAGCAGGGCGTCGTCGAAAGCTTCCTGCAGCAATTCTCGCTTGGGACCCGCGAAGGTCTGGCCCTGATGTGTCTGGCCGAAGCCCTGCTGCGGGTGCCGGACGAGGACACCCGCGACCGCTTGATCGCCGAGAAGATCGGCTCGGCCGACTGGGCTGCCCACCTGGGTCAGTCCGACAGCCTATTCGTCAACGCCTCGACCTGGGGTCTGATGCTGACCGGCAAGCTGGTCGATGTGGACGACGAGGCGCGCACCGATCTGCCCGGCTTCCTCAAGCGGATCGCCGGTCGTCTGGGCGAGCCGGTCATCCGTCAGGCCGTGGCCACCGCCGTCAAGATCATGGGCGAGCAGTTCGTCGTCGGCCGCACCATCCAGGGCGCGCTGAAGCGGTCGAACAAGGAAGGCTGGCTGTGCAGCTTCGACATGCTGGGCGAGGGCGCCCGGACCATGGCCGACGCCGGCCGTTATGAGAAGATCTACGCCGACGCCATCGAGGCGGTGGGCAAGACGTCAAAAGGTCAGGGGCCGGAGCACGGCCACGGCGTCTCGGTGAAACTGTCGGCCCTGTCCCCCCGCTATGAGGCGACGCACGAGGATGACGTCTGGGCGACCCTGTATCCCCGCATCCTGCGCTTGGCTCAGATCGCGGCGAAATACGACATCAACTATACGATGGACGCCGAGGAGGCGGACCGTCTGGCCCTGTCGCTCAAGCTGCTGGACCGACTGGCGCACGAGCCATCGTTGGGCGGCTGGACCGGCCTGGGTTTGGCGGTTCAGGCCTATCAGAAGCGCGGTCTGGAGACGATCGAACGCGTCGCCGACCTCGCCCGCCGCTCCGGCCGCCGTCTGATGGTGCGCCTGGTCAAGGGCGCCTATTGGGACACCGAGATCAAGCGCGCCCAGGTGTTCGGCCGCACCGACTACCCTGTCTATACGACAAAGGCGGCGACCGACCTGAACTATCTGGTCTGCGCCAAGGCGATGATCGAGGCTGCGCCGGCCATCTATTCCCAGTTCGCCAGCCACAACGCCCATACGCTGGCGGCCGTGCGGCGCATGGCGCGTGATCACGGCGTCACGGTCGAGCACCAGCGGCTGCATGGCATGGGCGAGGCGCTTTACGACGCCGCTCACGAAGCCTGGGACGACGAAGTCGTCATCGTCCGCGCCTACGCCCCTGTCGGCGGGCACGAAGAACTGCTGCCCTATCTGGTGCGTCGCCTGCTTGAAAACGGCGCCAACTCCTCCTTCGTCCACGCCCTTCTGGACGAGCGCGTGCCCGCCTCGGCCGTCGCGGCCGATCCCATCTCCCTGGTCGAGCAGGCGCCCGACCGTCACCCCAAGATTCCGGTTCCGAAAGACATGTACGGCGATCGTCAGAACTCCCTCGGCCGCGATTACTCTCAGGCCGCCGACCGTGAAGCCCACGCCAAGGCGCTGGAACTGATCGACCGCGAGAAGTTGACCAGCGGCCCGATCATCGGCGGCAAGCTGCGCGCCGGCGTCGATGCCCAGGCCGTGACCAATCCGTTCGACCGCTCGCAGGTGCTGGGCCACGTCTCGGAAGCTGAGGCGGGTGACATCGACGCCGCCGTCCAGGCCGCCGCCGAGGCTCAGGTCAAATGGGACCGCCAGGGCGGCGCCAAACGCGCCATCGTCCTGCGCGCCATGGCCGATGCACTGGAAGCCGATCTGGATCGGCTGGTCGCCCTGCTCAGCCGCGAGGCGGGCAAGACCCTGAACGACGGCGTCGCCGAGGTGCGCGAGGCCGCCGACTTCTGCCGCTATTACGCCCTGCTTGCCGAACGCGACTTCACCGCCCCCGAGACCCTGAAGGGGCCGACCGGCGAGACCAACCAGCTGTTCCTGCTCGGACGCGGCGTCTTCGCCTGCATCTCGCCGTGGAATTTCCCCCTTGCCATCTTCACCGGCCAGATCGCCGCAGCGCTCGCCGCCGGCAACGCCGTGCTGGCCAAGCCCGCCGAACAGACGCCGCTGATCGCCGCCGAGGCCGTACGCCTCTATCACAAGGCCGGCCTGAACCCCGACCTGCTGGCCCTGGTCCCCGGGCGTGGCGAGACGGTTGGCGCGGCGCTGGTCACCCATCCGGGCATCGACGGCGTCGCCTTCACCGGCGGCACCGACACGGCCGCCGCCATCAACCGCGCCATCGCCGCCCGTCCCGGCGCCATCATCCCTTTCATCGCCGAGACCGGCGGCCTGAACGGCATGTTCATCGACACCACGGCGCTGAAGGAACAGGTCATCGACGACGTGATCCAGTCGGCCTTCGGCTCCGCCGGCCAGCGCTGCTCGGCGCTGCGCGTCCTCTATGTGCCCAGGGATTCCGCCGACGCCCTGATCGAGGGACTGAAGGGCGCCTTGGCCGTCCAGACCGTCGCTGACCCCGCCGATCCCAAGACCGACATCGGCCCGGTGATCGACCCGGAATCGCGCCGCGCCCTGGAAGCCCACGTGGAGCGTCTGTCGAAAGAAGCGAAAATCATCGCCCGCGCCGACCTGCCGCTGTGTGCCGACAAAGGGGATTTGTTCGCCCCCACCATCGCCGAAATCCCGACGCCCGACTTCCTCGAACGCGAGGTCTTCGGCCCGATCCTGCACATCTATCGCTACGCCCCGTCCGATCTGAAGTCGGTCGCCGGCAAGCTGGCCGCCCGCGGCTACGGCCTGACCCTGGGCGTTCACAGCCGCATCGAAGCCTTCGCCGCCCAAGTCGTCGACCTGGTCCCCGCCGGCAACGTCTACGTCAACCGTTCGATCACCGGCGCGGTGGTCGGAGTGCAGCCGTTCGGTGGCGAAGGCCTGTCAGGCACCGGTCCCAAGGCGGGCGGCCCCAACAGCCTGATCCGCTACGCGGCCGAGAAGGCGATCAGCGTGAACATCGCCGCGCAGGGCGGGGATCCAGCGTTATTAAATCTGTAGCCACTCGCCAAGAGTGAACCTTAGTTGCATCTGTAAGGGGTGAGGCCGAGGAGGCTGGCAATTGCCGAACCCCAATGTCGATAATCCTCCAGTCCGACGAGATGGACTAAACCATAGGTCTTTGTTGTGAGGCCCAGTCCAAGGTGTCCTGTGAGGTCATGCGTCTGCGCTTGATGTCCTTGAACGTCGCAGATAAGCTATACTTCGAACGCAGCGGTAAATGTTTGCCTATCGCTTGGAGCCTGATTTGACGCGTCTGTTGGTTTGTGATCCGGTATGTTTTCAGGAGATCGGTCATAATGTAGCGGCGTTGAAGTATTTTTCGCAGGCCTTCAAGGATAGCTTTGATGATGTTGTTGCTATCTGCAGCCGATCAATCCCTTCTCAACTAGCGGACGAAAATGGATTTACGCCATTTTTCCGCATGTACTACAATCACTTCTTTTCTGACGTGGAGCCGGAACGGGACTGGAGTGGTGTTGACCAAGATGGCTTCCTCGATTCATTGGAGGCTCTAGGCTCAGGACCCATTGATGTGATGTGCTCGATCTGATTCAGGCTCTGTAAGGAGACTGGATATGAGCGACCTCTATTGGCTGACGGACGAGCAGATGGCGCGGCTGCAGCCGCACTTCCCCAAGAGCCACGGCAAGCCCAGGGTGGATGATCGTCGGGTGTTGAGCGGGATCATCTTCGTCAACCGCAACGGGCTTCGCTGGCGTGACGCGCCGCCGGTCTATGGCCCACACAAGACGCTGTACAACCGCTGGAAGCGTTGGAGCGAGGCCGGGATCTTCATCCGGATGATGGAGGGACTGTCCGGCGCTCAGGCCGAACGGCGCACCCTCATGATCGACGCGACCTATCTCAAGGCGCACCGTACGGCTTCGAGCCTCGCGGTAAAAAAGGGGGTCTTGGGCGGCTCATCGGACGCACCAAAGGCGGCATGAACACCAAGCTTCACGCCGTAACCGATGCGAACGGACGCCCCATCAGCCTGTTCATGACGGCAGGCCAGGTCAGCGACTACACCGGTGCTGCGGCCCTGCTGGACAGCCTTCCCAAGGCCCAATGGCTGCTGGGCGACCGGGGCTATGACGCAGACTGGTTCAGGGACGCTTTGGAGGCCAAGGGCATCACGCCCTGCATCCCCGGTCGAAAATCCCGGACCGCGCCTATCCGTTACGACAAGCGCCGGTACAAAAGCCGAAACCGCATCGAAATCATGTTCGGCCGGCTCAAGGACTGGCGTCGCGTCGCCACCCGCTACGATCGGTGCCCGACCGTCTTCCTGTCCGCCATCGCCCTCGCCGCTACAGTGCTATTCTGGCTATGAGTCCTGAGCCTAGCGACTGCGGATGCGCGCGCCATGATCGACCGATGGAATATAGGTTTCGATGATGTGGTGATATTTCCTCACTTGGATTTTTACGGGATTATTGGGCTGCTTAATGTTCTTGCGGACATGCCGAAGGCGCGCCAACCAAGGTTATTGCTGCGCTTCATCCATGTGATGGAGAATGCTTCTCACAGATATCCAGATCCAGAAGCGGAGTTACTAGGCCGCATCAATGACTTGTCGGGAAAGGAGTTGCGTCTGAGTTTTAGCGCGGAAACGCCAGTTCTGGCTGACCGCCTATCCGTGCTCTTGGGTCGGCCCGTGTCTGTGACGACGTTTCCGATTTCTCCCCAATCGACACCACTTTCTTCCCCCGAAAGCCAGCAGTTCGTTGTCTATTGTCCGGGTTCTGCGCGTTTAGATAAAGGGTATCTCAAGCTGGAAGCAATTTTCCGCGCGGTGCGCGAAGTGGATGTGGATCTCAAGATTAGCTTTGTTGTTCAAGGTTTGCCGCGAGTTGCGGCTATGGATCACCAAGCCTATGCTCGAAAGCTTTTCGCACTGCCTGGGGTTGAATTCCTGCCGTCGGCGATTTCGAGCCAAGAGATGTTGCGGCAATACGCGCGCAGTAGTTTGATTTTGCTTCCCTATGATCGGGGTGTCTACGCGCTTCGTGGTTCCGCAGCGCTGATGGAGGCCGCCGCGTTTGGGCGACAGGTGCTGACCATTGAAGGGCTTGGGTTCAGTGATCAGGTGCGATATTTCGCGCTCGGAACAGTCGTGGAGCGTGTTGAGGATATGGCCGCCGAAATATTGACAATCGCAAGTAAACGGCCGGCGGATTTATTTGCTCGTGCTGTTCAGGCCCGGCACCGTTTTGTCGCGTCCACGCAGATTGATTTTCGCATATGGGCTGCGCTTTAATGAAGGTCTTTTTCTTCGACCATGCATTTCATAAGAAGACGGCATCGAGCCATTTTTTTGTTCAACTCTTGTCAACTTCGTTTGAGGTGGAGCACATCTTTTTTGAGCCTAATGCCGACTCGAGTTGGATCAATGCGTCGGTCATTGGCAAAAACGATATTATCGTGCTCTGGCAAATGGATTTTCTTGCGCCACTGTTTTTAGGGCGCGGACTAAAAGTTGTGGTCATACCAATGTTTGACGGGTCTTGGGGGGCCCCAGATCTTCATTGGTTGTTTGCTAGGAATGCAGTTTTTATCAACTTCAGCCTATCGCTTCATAACAGAGTTGAAGAGATGGGGGGTCGTTCTACTCTGTTACGCTACTACCCGGAGGTGACGCCGACGCCATGCGTCCGTGATGACGGGGATATAAACGTCTTCTTCTGGCGCCGTAGACCAGAAGACGGCATAGATTTCGATTTGGTGGATTGTCTCGTGGGTAGAGAGGCGTCGTCGATCCACATTCATGATGCGCCAGATGATCCCTCTCAAACGTATCGGCCGAGTCGAATTCCAAAGGGACGAAAATACCGGCTAACCCAATCCAGATGGTTCGAATCTGAGGCCGATTATTCGGCTGTATTGTCCCAAGCCAATGTGTTCATAGCTCCCCGGAACGGCGAGGGGATCGGCATGGCTATGGTCGATGCGCTTGCGCGCGGCATGGTGGTCATCGCTAGCGATGTTCCAACGCATAATGAGTATATCGCCGACGGCATAAACGGTGTTCTGTTTGATCTTGCCAGCCCATGCCCTGTCGCTTTGAAGGGGCGTATGCGGTCACTTTCCGCCATGGCTTGGACGGCGGCTAAATTTGGTCGTGAGCGTTGGTTGGCGTCTGTACCAAAGATTCTAAAGCTGTTCGAAGAACTGCAGCCCCACCCCGTCACCATGACGCAGTATGAGGTTGACACCCTCGCCCCGCGACTGATCCGCGCCTACTATGGCGGCATGGAGATCTATTCCCAGTTCTTAAGTGAGATTACGTCGACTGTATCGTGCGTAAGTGGCCTATCGCTGGCTGACCGAATATCGACAGCCGGAAAATATGATGATCGTCCGTCGTTAGATCCTCTAACTGTGCGGCTGAGCGAGTTGCCACAAAATTGTCTGCCGACATCAAAGCCCGAACCCTTCGTTTTGGCTGGTCAGTTAATTGGAGGGAACGACGGCGCGTGGATTGTCGGGGAGGACGTAACGATCGGATTTGCAATGGACCCACGTTTTGGAGTGGCGCAGAGAAATCATCTGAAGTTGCACAGGCGCGTGTTGGTCGGTGAAGTCATTGGCTATTCAGTAATTTTGAACGGAAAACATATCGCATCGGGAAATTTTCAGGCTGATCAGGATGTGGTCGAGATTTTGATCGACCCCGTGGATTTGAAGTTTCTGAATTATCTACAGATTCGGAGCTATGGAGCCGATTGGTCGATGAATTCCGAACATAAGAGCCGACTGGCGGTTGCCGCCCTCGTCTTCTCAACTTGAGTTAGCTTGATGGCCAGTGTCCTTACTTGGGTGCGCAGACGACTGTCCGGCAAGTCGAGCAAAGACATTGCCGCAATGATTGAGCAGGCGAATGCCGCTCGGGACGCTCAGCGATGGAGAGCTGCAAGGGACCTGTACCGTAACGCTTTGGCTGTACGTCCGGAGCGAGTGGGCCTTTGGATGCAGCACGGCCACGCGCTCAAACACTGTGGAGATTTGGATGGAGCGATCCAATCTTATAATCGAGCCTTGGTTTTGGCGCCTAAGCGAGCCGATACGGCGTTGCAACTCGGTCATGCGTTCAAGGTCAAAGGTGAGCTTGAGACAGCCCGAGACTGGTACGTCAAAGCCTTGATATGGCCGGGCGCCACGCCGCATGCTCGAATGGAGCTGCGGTCTCTAGGCCTGACTGCAGAACAAATCCGGTCATTTGTCTTGAATGAGGATGAGGCCAGTGGAGTAGCAGCAATAGATAGGCGCGGCCCTGCCGTTGAGTCGCCTCCTGCGTATTGGGATGTCAGCACTATCGTAAATTCAGCCGCTTCGGGTACACGGCGCTTCAAGTCGAGTGAAGCATTCGCGGGCGCTGTTTCTGAGCGTTGCCTTAAGAGCGGCGAACCTATCGTTTTCTTAGATGTACACGAGAATATTTTTAGAGAACTACGAGTTGGCGACGTGGCCGCTGCCCTGGAGGCGTTGACGAATGGAGATAGATGGTTCCCGTCCTACACCAAGCCGCTTTCAGTATCCTCAGCAGTCGTGGTGCGAAATCTGGAAACGGAGTCAGTTGACCTCGTTCCTGAACTAGTCCGTTGGCGGACCTGTATATCGCAGGCGGGCGGGTATGCTCGCGTGACTAGTGACGGGCGAAATTTCATTGCCATAAGCGAGGCGCTGGGACGAACTATGCCGCCCCTGGCGAGGCCTGAGGAAGCCGCTTCTACATCGGAGGTGTTTGATCGACCGCGGTGGGTGAGGTCGCCTCAAGATGAAATCCCCGCCTTGCATTCCGGGCTTTTCTATACATTGGCGCTTCGCAACAATCCACAAGATGTCGAGTTCGAAGCGAACGGGCAGCCGTATCTATGGGGCAATGATTGGGGCCCGCGTTCTGAAATGGGGCGGATGATCGGTCAAGATTCCGAGCTGGTGATTAGGCTCCTCGCTCCTCGATTGACGCCCCATGTCTGCCGAATACTGTGGGCATATGATGTTCCGGCATCCGGTGACACTGATAGTCCGATCTGGACAAGCGCGCGGATATTGCCGGATCCAGAATCCCTCACTCTTTCGATCGCGCTCGATCCGCTGGTGCCCGGGGGGCGAAGGGCTCCCTTTATGATCGGGTTCACAGTTTTCCCAGAGGATTGCCCGCACTACTGGTTTGATCTGATGCATGCTGCAGCCAGCCGAAGGTTACCTTCTGTGACTTCTTTGGCTTGGTAACCTTGCATTAGCGTGGGTGAAGACAGCGACCACGAAAAATCGTGCCGAGCTTATACTTGTAATTCCTGATGTCATTTTGTCCTAAATGACGCTAATTGCTGGACTTGGGCTGTATCGGTTATCGGCCTTGGCGTGCTGGTGGAACTCGTAATGCGTGCAAAATCGATATGCATCGACGGATATAACTTGTCACTACCGCAGGGGTCGGGGATTACGACCTACGGGCGCAACTTGCTTGATGCTATAGATCGGATGGGGTTTGAGGGCGAGGTGCTCTATGGACCAGAAGTGAAGCCTGGACGTGACAACGTTCTGAACGAGATCGCACTGGCCGATGCCCATCGTGAACGTCGAAAAATGCAGAAAGCGGTACGGTACTCCAAGACGATAACGACTCGATTTGGTCGTTCCGCTGTTTTGGTCGAACCGTCAGGCGAGGTGATCTGGCCGGAGCGTATGGGCGGGCAGCCGTTAGCGCGCCGTTACAGATCGAGCCAAGATTTATATTTCCTTGCTAATAGGGGTTTTCACCGTCACGGTGCCATGACGCCCCTCACTTTGAAGAGTGGCGCTCACCACGGTCCCGATTTGATGCATTGGACGTCGACGTTGCCTATCTATGCGAGAGATGCAGCGAATATCTATACGATCCATGATCTTATTCCTCTCAGACTTCCGCACGCTACTCTTGAAAGTAAGGAGCGGTATCGCTCCTTAGTGTCGTTTATCGTAAAGAAAGCAGATCATATCGCGGTAGTATCAGAAGCGACGAGGCAAGATGTGATAAGAGTTCTTGGGGTGCCCGAAAATAAGGTCACTAATACATATCAGTCTGTGTCAATCGACCCGGGAGTCTTGTTCCGTAGTCAATCAGATGTTGAGTTGGAATTGAAGGGTATATTCGACCTAGGATGGAAGGATTACTATCTTCACTTTGGGGCGATTGAGCCGAAGAAAAATCTTGGTCGGATTGTCGAGGCCTATCTAGCTTCTGGCGTAACTAAGCCTTTGATTGTTGTCGGCGGGCGATCATGGTTGGATGGGCCTGAGGTCGCTCTCTTCAATCAGGTGAAAAAAGATGGCGGGGTGAGTGCTTCGCGATTGCGCCGATACGAGTTTATGTCACGCTCGATGTTGGTAAGTCTGATCCGTGGTGCACGGGCAACGTTGTTTCCCTCGCTTTATGAAGGCTTTGGCCTACCGGTTCTGGAGTCGATGCTTCTGGAAACGGCTGTGCTGACATCGAATGGCGGAGCATTGCCAGAAGTATCTGGGGACGCTGCAGTCATCGTCGATCCTTATGACGTTCAGGCCATGACCAGAGGGTTGCAGGCGCTGGACGCAGACGACGAGTTGATCCTCGACCTTGTCGCCAGAGGTAAAATTCAAGCGGCTAAGTTCTCTCAGCAGGCCTTTATTGAACGGTTAAAAGACCTCTACGCTAAGGTCGGAGTTTCATGACCCATACTCTTAGGTGCGATATCTAAGACGGTTAAGACTGCTCTGGACGTGTTGGGCTTATCTCAAGTTGATGGTAGCTGAGAGGGCATATGAGGTTCGAGCGTTGTCGATTCAACGCCCCCAATCATCTCAACACGAATGCTTTGGATCTCGACATACCCGTTGAGTGCGCTGGACGGCATGATGAATCTGAGTTCGACAGTCTCGGGCGAGGTCCAGCTCTGCGTGAGCTCAGCCTCGTATGCACCGCTTGTTCCAGGTTTGAAAGAGAGCTCCGACAAATCGGTCCCTCCCCATTCAAATCGAAAATACTGTTGTGCGGCGGCATCATCGGCCGTAAACCGTATATTGATGCGCCAAGTCCCGGCCGGGAGTTTAATATAAGGCCCCCACATTAGGCATCGTGCCCGACCAGGCAGGCTGAATACTCCAGATACTCCTGTCACAGCGCTGACGGCATCAATGTTAAACGCTTCGACGGGCCATTCGGCGGACAGGCCAGGTCGTATAGCGCCATAACGAAATAGGCTGAGAGCCGAGCCCAGTGGCGTGATGGTCTCCACCTTCGGCTGCGCTGGTAGCGGCACGACCACGCCGGGAAAAATCTCGAGCTTTTCGTTTTCTTTCGCCGAGGATAAATCGATGAACCGTGCATCCTGTGGCAGCTCGCTGAGCGACGACAAAAGATCGGTCGCAAGGGCAAGTGTCAAATCTAACGGCGCTGTTTCAGGCGGAAGGTGAATAATCGTCAGTTGATGTCCAGGTTCTCGTTTTTGGAGATCCTCCGAAGTTTGCACAAAATTAATTACAGATTTGCCGGGGTGGTACCCAAAACCATCTATAGATATGTGATTTGCCACAGCTGCATCAATGATCGCCTGCTTCAGCAAAGGTCTGTAGGTGGATGGTGATATCAGCAGATGGCCTACAAATTCAGGCGCCGACGCAAAATTGTTAGTGGGATCAACGGGTAGGCTCATGCTGCTCTCAGCCAAGTATAAACATCAATAGCTTCATGGATGTCATCGAACATCCGCGCTTGACCACTTTCGATGACCAAAGCCTTATCGCAATGTTGTGCGATCAGCGACATATCGTGTGAGGCCATGATATAGGCTCGATCAGCCCGGTGCTGGAATAGTTCTGCATTGCACTTGTCTTGAAAGCGGGCGTCACCAACCGCCACCAGTTCGTCGATTAGATAACAGTCGAACTCAATCGCCAATGAAAGACCAAATGTAAGCCGCGCTCGCATACCGGCGGAATAATGTTTTACTGGCATCTTTAGCTTGGATCCCAGTTCTGCAAATCCATCGACTCTTTCAAGTATCTCGTCGTAATCGCGTGCGTATAGACGCGCTAGAAATCGAATGTTGTCGTACCCTGAAAGGCTGCCCTGGAAACCACCGCCAAAACCGATCGGCCATGATGATGTCATCGACCAAAGCACAGTGCCCGAGGTGGCAGGTAAAACACCACCCAAAATTTTGATCAACGTCGACTTGCCCTGACCGTTTCGCCCAAGCAAAGCTAAACGACCAGAGCGCGCAATCTGGAAGCTTAGCTCAGTGAAGACGGGGCTTTTTGAGCGAGATCTGCTATAAGATTTGGTGAGATTTCGTACTATCAACCCGACATGGTCGCTGGATTCGAACATCGTTCTAGCCTTGCTGATGCTCGCGCAAGCTTGAAAAGATCAGCAGGCCTACGCTGTAGACAAGCAAGCAGGTGAGCAGCACGGTCAGAATCGACATTGGGCGATTGGGCAGCTGCGCCTTGTCGGCTAGAGCGGGTGCAGCAATCCGCTCGAGGTATAGTTTCTGACTTCTTTCGTCGAGAACAGCTGTCGTGAGCGCACTAGTTGCTGCTACCAGTTCGCGATCGGCGATTTCAGACTGCAGGACCAGCGTTTCATAATCACCGACGCGTGGCGCCAAAGAATTAGGGCTACCTGCTATCTTGGCACGCTCTGCCGCGATCTGAGCCTCATAGGCACGAATGCGTCCATCAATGGCAGGCAGTTGCGGGCTTTGAGGTGCCTCCAAGGCTAGTTGTGACCGTTCAACTCTTAGTTGCGCAACACTTGATAGCAGTCCTCCAATCAGCTGAGTGCTCTCGGCGGCGGCCCTCGCTGGATCTATAAATTGTTCCTTCGTGCGAAATGCCGAAATAGCTTTCTGATTCGCTATTAACTTAGCTTGGGCGTCTGCGACCCGCTGCCTGGCTGAACGAACTGCATCATCAGACGCTCGCTCATTAAGTCGATTAATCAGGGCTTCGCCCTGGTCGAGCATGGCGTTGGCGAGGAGTTGTGCATCGACGGGCGTGAAGGCTTCGACCCTAAGAGTGCTTATTCCTGTTTGCGAGGCGTAGCCGACCGTTACAAACCGTTTGAAACTCTTATGAAGGCCTTCCTGCGAGCTGTCCTCAAACAGATTTGGGTAACGAGAGAAAACATCTATGCCCTTGTGGCCCCAGATTTGTCGCAGATCAAACTTGCGGTTCAAGTCAGATACCCCGTCGCGCGAAGTAATATATTCGTGAACCGCAAAGGAGTCGGAAGGCTGGGTGGAGAAGCCGACCCCCTGAAGCGCCACGCCTAGGGGCGACATTTGGGATTGGCTAGGTGCACGAACGATGAACCGCGCCTCTGATACATAACGAGGTGAAGCGATTAGTAGAAAATAAGCCGATGCAATAAGCGTAGGTAGTGCCACGACCAAAAGGAAACCTCTTGGAGCTTTTGCCACGCGTTCCTGCCAAGAAATATTTTGCTTATGCTTGGACGTCGGGAGCGGGCCAAGATAGCTAAGCCTATTGGTCATTAGTCACCGAAATAGAGGGGACGGACATGGTCATTCGATCTCGATCCGATCTTTAGCAGAGTTGATTATCAACAAACCGACAAAATTGAATATGCCGACCCAGAGCAGCCCGTACATGGGATCATAGTGCGTTTCGACAAACTCGCCAAACACCGAAGCCCTTACCATCTCAGTCGCATGTGGGAAGGGAACCCATTTGTAGATTTCCCGAGCGGAAGGGGGGAGAAACGATGTCATCATAAAAGCGCCGGAGATCGGGATCAGCGCGTAGCTTATGAACCCTACAAGGCGTTCGAATTGATCGGATAGCATTGCAAGGCCACCGGCGATCAGGCCCACGCCCGCGGCCATCCCCCCCATCAAAAACCATCCGCCATACAAAAGAAGCCAATCGGACGGCGGCTCCACCTGACGCAGCACCAACAGAAGAACATAAATGAAGAAGAAGGCGATTGTGGCACCAAAAAACTCCAAGATAATGCGAGTGGCGAAAATATGGGGAAGCTTGATCGCACGATGGTAAAGCAGTCCGGTGTTCGCCGGCACAGCACCTACCGATTGGCCGATCATGTGTCGGATCAACAGCAGGCACATATAGCCTGTCATGACGAACGGTCCGAGAAGGATGCCGTGTTCATAAGGTGGCTTCAAAAAGTGCCACATGATGAGAACGCCAAGGCAAAAAATGAGAGGTTCGGCGACAAGCCAGAAAAATCCCAACCCCTCACGGCCATAGCGCGTCATGATCTCTCGCATCATCAAGGCGCCGATAATGCGGCCCTGAACGATCGCGCCGCTGATGTAAGTAATGCTAGGATTCTTGTTAGACGGAGTTGTGCTAGTCATATAGAAAATTCGGAAAACGTTCTTTCACATGACCGGTCTTCACTGCTTGAACGAAAAGATTATCGCCCCTCAATTCAGTCGGATAGCCGGCCTTTCCAACCCAATCTAAAAGGTCATCGCGCGGAGGAAACCAACTATACTCGGTCCAAATCCTCTCGACACTAAATCCGCAGTTTTCCATCAATTGCATCATAAGATCCGGGCCGTACTCAAGGTTGTGTCGATCTGAAATTCTTGCAGATCTGTAGTGATAATAGCTGTTGGGCACTTGCCGCCACAGTATCCGATGTATGTTTTCTATACTCGACACATTAGGAGTAGTCAAAAATAGTCGGCCGCCAAACTTCATGACCCGATTGAGCTCGCCCATAAATCCGACAGGATCCAACGGCATGTGCTCTATTATTTCTGGGGCAATGATAAGATCGTACTCTTCACCATCCATAGGCAGGCATTCCTGCTCAATGTTGCCATTATATAGCGTGAACTTTGTTTGGTCAGTATCGAACGAGTATGAGCGCTGGATTATCTTATAGGGGGTATCTGATTCAAAAATCGCGCCATCAACGCGATCATACCCGGCAATATCCTTCATGGCCTTGAGAAAGAACCCGTAGGTTCCAACTTCTATAGCGCGCATACCGCCTTGCGTTGCCTTCGGTAGGTTGCATAATGTTTGAAGAAAGCGCTTTTTATGGGTCTCGAAATAATCATTATTTGGGCCCAAGTGTGATGAGTAGATTTCGACGTACTCTTCCGGAGTCATTCGCTGTGTTCCATATTAGTAATATTGAGTTAGACCGCGCTATCTTTCTTTATCAACCGCGAAACGCGTTCTTTTAGATACAGTAGACGATACTCTTCAGAAGTTAATTCCTGATTGTTGTGAAAGTTGTATTTCTGAGATGCAGTCCACCATGTCAGATTCAGTCGCTGTGCGACTGTTTCGCCCACGGGAATTTGAAGCTCTGAAAGGGGGTCCCATTCGGCGAAAATGCGCGACCCTGAGTTATGAAGCGCGTGTCCCGGCTTGCGTGCGTCGGGCCAAGTCGCAACGATAAGACGATCCAGAATTTCAGCAAACAAGGGCGATGCTGGATGGTTATACGCCCAAAACAGCCTTTTGACCTTGAAATTTGAAAGGACGAACGGGGCTATGCGCACTGTTGCATCCCGCTCGCGACGCATTAGACGGCTGAATTCAATGTCCACATGTCGCTCTATATCCCTCGTCTTTTTTTCCTCGAGAGCGGTAGCGTGTTGGAGGCCTTCCGCACCAAGGAGTCCGGCATCGGAGGTTTCCATGAGGACCCGATCACCATAAGGGAACATGCCGTATTCATAGTCAGGCTCGGGGCCGAAAATAGGATCGTGCGCCTGGAACGGCCAAAGCAAGCCAATATCGACAGGTGGGAATGTGACGGTGCGGCAATCTTGAGGGAGTGAGGCTAACTGAGGAAAAGGTGCGCCTTCATCAATTTGATTCCATAGTATTTTGCAACGGGATATGACCTCAGGGTCAACTATGGCCGTTCCTTCAGTGGGATGAACGAAGCTTCTGTAATAAACGACTTCATAATTGGAGAAGATGTCGCCCATAAACTGAAAACAACTCGCCAGAACGGCGGCTTGACAGTTTCCGTACACAACGAATGTTGGTTTCAATTGAGAAACTCCTCAATTAATTGAGCAAGTTCGCCGACGGTCTGTAGTTCCAATGTGCGTTCCAAGGGCAAGACTGTTCCAATTTCGTTTTCAAGTTCCAAGATCACTGAGCCGTGGGAAAATGAATCCCAACCAAGGATATCACCGGCGACCGTTGCCGGTGTGATCTGTGAGGCGTCTACGCCAAATTCTGATGCGATGACTTTCGTCACCAGCGACAACGACCGTTCAGCAGGATTCTCGGACATGGGATGCCTATTTGCGTTGGAGAAACGCCGCCTTGTTGGCGGAGCGGCTGATTTTGCCACTTGTTGTTTTTAGCAGTTGGCCAAGGGAAAGGGCTACAATGTGTCGTGGGGACACGCCTGCCGAGGCTTCGAGATGCTGACGCACTGTGCGAGCGACATCCTGAGGGTTCGAACCCTCCATCACTTCGAATTGCACCGCAATTTCGGAGGTGCCGGCCTGGTCGGAATCGACGCCGAATGCGATTGCGCGCCCAGGACGCACACCCTTTGCCAAGCCGATGATGTCTTCTAGCTCGTGCGCCATGAAGTTTCGACCGTACGCGACGATCAGATCGTCAGTCCGGCCAGTCACATAGAGTTCGCCTTCATACATGAATCCGAGATCGCCGGAATGATACCAGCCGCCGACCAGCGCTTTGGCGGTTAAGTCCGGACGCTGGTTGTAGCCTTGGAACAGGGTTGACGACCGGATGGTAATTTCACCAATCTCGTCTGGCGCGGCAAGTTGCCTATCGCCTCTTAAAATTCTAACTTCCATGCCCCGTAGGACACGCCCGCAACTGGCGATCTCAAGGGTTGGCCCGTCACTCGCGGGGGCGACACGTCCCGCTTCGAACGCTGCACGGTCCACCACTAGGCTCGCAGCTGCTCGACCAGAACTGGTCTGTGTAACTCCGAACACATTCTCGGCCATGGCGTAGCAAACTTGAGCCGCCTCCGCCGCAAAACCCGACGGCGCGAAATGTGCTTGAAATCGAGCCTGGACGGCGGGACGGCTGGGTTCAGAGCAGCTTATGATCGCGCGCAGACTGGAGAGATCAAAATCTTCGGGGTTTCTGACCCCATTGCACATGTGAGCGAAGGCGAAGTTTGGCATCCATGCATACTGTGCGCCTTCGTCTTGGATGGCTTCGAGAAGCAGGCGCGGGCGTGCGGTCCATTCAAATGGATCAACCATAGCCACTGTCGCCCCCATGACCAGCGGCATCATAAAGCAGGCGATGAGCCCCATGTCATGGTACAATGGCAGCCATGACGCTGCAATCGATTCCTGCGTGAAACCGATAGTATTTGCATATAGGCGGACGTGATTGACGACGGCGTCATGCGTTAACATAACCCCTTTTTTGAGTGCGGTCGTGCCTGAACTGTGTTGCAGAAACGCAACATCTTTTGCGCTTGGCCGGGCGATAACCGCCTGATCAAATTTCGAAATCTCAGATGTGGCAATAATGTAATCGCTATGCTGAGGTAGATTTTCTCTGTAGGCTTCGGCGATACTGTTTGACAAAACAAACAGTGCGGGCTGGATCAGGTCGTAAAGTTTAGAGTGCGATGTCCAATAGACGGAATTTTGCTGTTTGGCATTGGGGTAGGGCATCATCGCAGGCGGATAGCCCGCCATCATTGCGCCGAGAAAGGCGCACATTGGGTCGGGACCGGGCTCGTGTGAAATTATGATAGGTTGGCCCGGCGCCGCAGCGCGGGCCTGGATCGTCTCCGCAAAGACCGCAGCAGAACGCACGAACTCACCATAAGTCAGAACTGATCGTTCGCCATTGGCCTTTCGAAACACTGTAAACGGCTTGTTTGGCGTTTCGGTCGCCCAGCGATGAGCCAAGCCCACTATTGTTTCTGTCCGGGGGGCGTCAGGCTTGGTCAGCACGGGTCTTCTCAACAACAGTCGATTTTAAGGGAGGAATTATCACCGGAGACCTTGATCCGAAACGAGCCTCTGCCGTTAGCCGATTGTGACTCCGATTATGTCGAGCGAGCAATAAATTCTAAGCCGATAACGATCAAGTTGAGATTTCTGTTCCCTTGCAATGCTGGGATAGATTTGCTTTGTGTCGCGAACTTTCATGATCAAAGCTGGCTGAAATGATCCCCGAATTTATCGTCGGTATCAATCTTACACGTTTGAATTCCAACTCGGGTGGCGGCGCCGGGTTGTTCGGAATCTCGATGGTCAGAGAGGCTGCTAAACGCTACCGTACCTCGGTTTTTGTTCAGTATTCGAATATGGCCGACATCCGCCGTAGGGTCGGAGATGTTGATGGCCTACAGTACATTCCGCTTGATTTTTCAAATGGCGTCGATCGCGCATTCGAGCCGCATCTAGACGATCTGGATGTCTTTATCGATCCTCTGAACGGGTTGGAGCCGTCACGTTTACCGAGACATGTCTTTACTGTGCCGGTGATCCACGATCTATTATTTGTAGATAGGCCGTACTTTTTCAGTCAGGAAGAGATCGATTTTCGTCGCTCGCATTACGGTGACGCAATTGATCGCGCCGATCACGTCTGGACCGTCAGCGACCAGCAGGCGGAAAAGATTCGTAACGTGTTCGGCAAGGCCGCCGTCAGCGCGATTATTCAGCCTCCGCATTTCTCGTTTGGAGACCAGGAAGCGGTAACACTTGATGCTGGGCGTCGTTTCGTTCTGTATCCGGCCGTTCAGTGGAATCACAAAAATCATTTCCGACTCTTTCAAGCCTTCGCACGTCTGTGCTCACAGGGGCTGATTCCTGATGACGTCGATCTTATATTTACTGGCGTCTTCCCTAAAGAGGCGAATAGCGGACTGCATCTGGATCTTCTCGCCCAGTTGAATATGGAAGATCGCATCAAGCACGTCGCCTATATGCAGGAGGGGCAGTACGCAGCAGTCCTAAGGGCGGCGATTGGTGTGGTGTATCCCAGCCTTTATGAAGGGTGGGGGGTTCCCGTTTGCGAGGCGGCAGTGAATGGCGTGCCGATTCTAACGGCCGACTGTCCGTCCCTCAGCGTCGCCAGGGACGCTGAGAATGTTCGCATTCTGCCCACGCCCGAGGACGCGGACGTCCTCGCTGCGGCGCTCGCGGACTTCATCAATGAGCCGCCGCCTGTGATGCCTCCCGTGGATGCGAGCGCGGCGCGAGAGGCGTTTGGAAAACAGGTCGCGGAGGTCTGCGAGAAAGCTCGACATTTGCGTCGGGGTTCTAAAGACAGGCGTGAGTCTTCCGACACCCATTGGCCGGATGTGAAGCGTCGTGAGGCCGGCAATACGTTGGTTGTCGTTTCAGTTTCTTCGCCTTCTGAAGAGCTCTACTCACAAATAAGGGACGCCATGTCGGCCAGTCCTGGTCTTCGGGCCGTAGTGCTCGCTCCCTATGGTGGGGAAAGACCTCCGGAGGGTATCGGTCGTGCCGCCTACGCAAGCCCTGCAGAGCGCGATTTGGCCCTCACATACGAGGTCGTGTTCGCGCGCACTACCCATATTACGATCCTGGCCGATGGATTTCTGACAGAGGCGGGTCCGTCCGTGCTCGCCAAGGCGACAGCGGTCGCCAATCTTTATCACGACCTCGTTGCTGTCTTGCTCACTTCGGAACACGACGCGCGTATTTCGGGGGATCTAGGCGCGGCGTTGTCCGGATGCACGTTCAAGGTCGAAAGCTTGGGCTCGTTCGAGCTTACGCCGGGCGGCCTGACGCGTGCGGCGCTACGAGCGCGTGAAGACGCGACGAGAATTGCGAGGCCGCGCCTGGTCATTATTGATCCCTCACTTAAGGATTTGGTTGGCCACCATTCCGCCGTGGCTCGTAGTCTGGCGCGCGGCGCGCGTGAGAACGGCTGCACGCCGATAGTTCTGGGCAATCGCGCTTGTCCGCAAAATCTGATCGAGCCGGACGCTTTAGCTGTCGGTGCGTTTGATGACTACCTATACTCTGGTGTCAACAACATCGGATTGTTTACTTATGAACTCGAAGTCGCTGCAAAGCGAGTTGCGATCATGGGGGATGATGTCGTAACTCTATTTTGCGCCACTCCAACTATGTTGGCTGGCACCATTCCGTTCTTGCTTGCTCGAAAAATGGAAGATCGCCCGACGATTTCCATTCGGTTTGATCGCGACGAGGCTCGAGCTCCAAGCTCGCGTATAAGTTATCGCCGCGCATTCGAGTTGATCCGCCTTTTTGGCTTGCGCGGGCACTATCGTTTCTTCGCCGAATCGAAAGGGCTCCAAAAGTATTTCGAAGATCTGGCCGGCGAGACGATGCCCTTGCTGTTCAATCCACTGCCCAAAGCAGATGTATCGGGACTCAAATTCATCCCGACCGGAGGCGACAACAAGCGGTTATGCTTGAGTTACCTTGGCGAAGCGCGTGTGGAAAAGGGCTTCCATGTCGTGCCTTTCGCTATCGAGTATCTGCTTTCGCTGCCGGACTTGGCGGATAAGATTTGCTTCTTTATCCAGACAGGCGCCGGCCCATTGAATCAACATGGTTGGGTTTTGTCCGCTCAGGCTGACATTGAACGGCGAGCGGCTGAGGACGCCCGCATCCAAACCAGGCGTTTCCTGTCCGAAACTGAGTACGCAGATGCGGTTGAGAGGACCGACATCATGTTGTTACCTTATGGCCCGCCCGACTATACGCGGCGCGGTTCGGGCGTGGCCACTGAAACAGTCGCAGCTAGTAAAGTTATGGCGTGTTCTCAGGGACTCGATCTTGCTGACACGTTCGAGGGCGCTGGTGTTGTGCTCCCCGATAATCAGAGCGAAATGGGACTGGCTCGGGCTTTCGAAAAGGCTATTCGCGAGTATCCAGCCTTTAAAGCAAAGGCCCAAATGTATCGGAAGCGGAATGATCATCTTTTTGGTGATGATGCCCATTTTGTGCGCCGCTTGACTGACGAGGGGCAAGCGGCTTCTGCTCCATTCAAGCCTGTGATCTGGTTGTCCAATGACACGAGAGGAGAGGGGTCTGGTGTCGTATATGACAGCCAGATTAAGTACCTAGAGTCCACCGGTCATGCGGTGTTTAAGGTCGTTGTTCCGTATCCCAGTCGCTGGGCTGCGGAAAATCCACGTGATTTCGACTGGGCTGCATTCTTGGAAGATCTTGAAGTGTTCCCTGCTTTCAAATTGGACAGCGAGATGCAGCAAGTTATTACGGCCGTGGAAAATGAAGGGAATAGCTATCAGAATTTCTCGGCGGCTTGGAAAAAGCTGATTTTCCCGAGCGGCTTCCAGAATATGGTCAATGCGTTCGAAAACCCTACCGCTGTGATCAACTATGCCCATCATGCCCATGCGTTGGAAAAGCTGAGCCCAAACAACGACATGGTGAGAATATGCGAGGCTCACGATATACAAGCCTATCAGTATGCGCTTCAGCAACTCCGTTCGCCAACTCAGGTCGAAATCGATGAGGAGTTAAACGAACTCAGCAAATTCGATCACGTCGTTAGCATCAGCGCGAAGGAGGCGCGGATGATGTCAGGCGTCCTTTCGGATGGACGTGTAACTTGGCGACTGCCGTTCATCGACGAGAGGCCGAATGTGGCCAACGTAAGAGCTGACGGCGAAGATCAGCTGATTCAGGAAACTGATCTTCTGATCGTCGGTAGTCGGCATGACGCGAACGTTGCCAGTGCTCGATGGTTTATTCATAATGTATATAAAACAATGCTTTATGATCGTGGGATTACCCTTCGTGTTGTGGGAACCATTGTCGAAGGCCTGGACTCTGGTTATTTGTCCGACAAGATCGATTATTGTGGTTGGGTGCCTTGTCTCGATAAATATTATGCTAAGTCGCGGATCGCGGTTCTGCCGATAGTTGCTGGTGCTGGAGTACCCATCAAGGTTCTCGACGCTTTCGCTCGGGGGGTCCCTTTCTCGCTAACCGAATTTCCGAGAGAAGCGATCGGCTTGCCCGCCGATTTCCCAACCTGCCATGGGGCGGTCGCTATGGGAGCCGACATTGCGTCTCTGCTTTCCAGCGGAGAGGCGCGCAGGGAACGTGCTAAGCTCGGGCGCCAGTTCTATGAGACTTTTGCCTCGCGGAGCAGCTATTTCCGCAGTTGGGACTCAATCATGGCAAAGGCCCAAGAAAATAGGCGCTAGACGACTTATTGGTCGAACTACGACTGAAGATTTCAACACGGCCAATACGGCTGTGCTCCTCTTTAGAAGATGACGCGACAAGGAGTGAAAAATTATGAAGACAGCACTGGTGTGCGGAGCAGGTGGCTTTATTGGTGGCCACTTGGTTAAGAGGCTTAAAAAAGAAGGCTTTTGGGTTCGCGGTGTCGACCTGAAGTTTAACGAATATGCCGAGACTGAAGCCGATGATTTTGTCATTGGAGATCTACGTGAGCAAAGCGTTGTCCGCGCTGTCGTCGATCGGAAGTTTGATGAGGTCTATCAACTTGCCGCTGATATGGGAGGCGCCGGCTATATTTTTACCGGCGAGAATGACGCCGATATCATGCACAATTCGGCGACGATTAATCTGAATGTGCTTGATGCTTGTCACAAGCGTAATATTAAACGTGTGTTTTATTCTTCCTCAGCGTGCATGTATCCGGCCCACAACCAAATAGATCCTGATAATCCTAATTGCGCGGAAGATAGTGCTTATCCAGCCAATCCTGACAGTGAATATGGCTGGGAAAAGCTGTTCTCTGAGCGCCTTTACCTCGCCTATAATCGCAATTTTGGCATGGAATGCCGCGTCGCACGTTACCACAACATCTTTGGCCCGGAAGGCACGTGGGAGGGCGGTAAGGAAAAGGCTCCTGCTGCGACTTGCCGTAAAGTAGCGATGGCCACGAGCGGAGACGTCTTGCCGGTCTGGGGCGATGGTCTACAAACTCGGTCTTTCCTGTATGTCGATGAATGCATAGAGGGGACTATACGACTGTTGCGATCCAGCTTCGAAGGTCCGGTCAATATTGGCTCAGAAGAGATGATCGCGATTAATGATTTGGTGCGGATGGTGATCGCGATCGGGGATAAAGATCTTTCAATCGAGAATATCCCTGGACCTGTTGGAGTGCGCGGTCGCAACTCTGACAATCGGCTGATCCGTGAGAAGCTTGGATGGGAGCCGAGCCAATCTCTCAAGGATGGCATGGAGAAGACATACGTTTGGATTCAAGAGCAGGTAAAGCGTCGCCATAACTATCCGAAGGCGGCCTGATCGGTGGGCGAGGCCGTCGAGTATCGCATATTGGGCGGCTTCATACCCCTTGTGGTGGGCTTCAAAAAATACCCCTCCAACTAAAAAGCGGGAGAGACAGGGCATCTCTTTCTGATCGTAAGGAGCTGGGCGGAGTTATGGGCCAAGACCAAGGGAGATCAGGATCGTCCCAAGCGATCTGCCCCAGATTGTGAGGGCCGAATGTCTTGCTACATTTGAATACAACCTCGACATTGTCTTGAAGCGCCTGGAAGCCTTGCGCCAGGTAATCAGGAACATATATCCAAGGATCATCAGGTCCAGCATCGAAGGTGGCCCAGGCGCCGTAAGTCTCAAAACGAAGATCCAGCACGGCGATTCTGGCCCGCCCTTTTACCACGCGGAAGAGTTTTGCCTGGTTCATTGGCGGCGTTTGGAAATGCAGACCTCTAACGACTCCGCGCAGCTCGGTACCGGAAGCGACTTCGTGAACAAATTCCGGTAGCCCTAGGGCCAAAAAGGCATCGCGACTGTAAAGCTCGCTCAACCACCCGCGGGCGTCGTGCATTGTCGGCGGTGAAATCCACGCTAGCCCTTCAATGTCGCCGATAGGGGTAAGTCGGTAGTCCTGCGTGGCCATATGAACGAGAACCGAAGCGATGGGAATAGATGGCGAGAGGTGGTGAGGCAGGCGGCGGCCTCTGCTTGTTCTACAACCATTTCTGCGCTGCGTTCGCTACTAAACTTGCGTTCACAAACTGTGATTCCAGAAATAGACTGCACCGGCTTTCTGGAGCTGAGCGGCTAAAGCCACGTTCCCGCGTGACACCGCCCCCATCCCTCGCTATCTCGCGCGCGTGATGAACGAAACAGAACGCCAGTCAGAAGAACGTAGCTGGGAGACGGCGAAGACGCTCGCCGAGGCCTTGCCGTATATTCAGGTCTATGACCGCGAGACCGTGGTCATCAAATACGGCGGTCACGCCATGGGCGAGAGCGCTGTGGCGCGTCAGTTTGCCGCCGATGTCGTGCTGCTGAAGCTGATGGGCGTGAATCCGGTGGTGGTGCATGGCGGCGGGCCGCAGATCAGCGCCATGCTGGATAAGGCGGGGGTGAAGTCCAGCTTCGTCGACGGCTTGCGGGTCACCGATCCGGCGACGATGGAAGTCGCCGAGATGGTCTTGTCGGGCGCGGTGAACAAGGAGATCGCGCACTGGATCACCATGGCCGGCAAGGAGGCGGACGTGCGCGGCGTCGGTCTGTCGGGCAAGGACGCCGGTCTGCTGACCGTCGAGAAGACGCGCCGCACCAAGCGCGACCCCGACAGCATGATCGAGCACGAGGTCGACCTGGGCTATGTCGGCGAGCCGACAAAGGTGGATCCCAAGCTGATCGCCGGCCTGATCGCGTCGGAGACCGAGGACTGGGTGCCGGTCATCGCCCCCATCGGCGTGGCTGAAGACGGTCAGACCTACAACGTCAATGCCGATACGGTGGCGGGCGCGGTCGCGGGTTCGCTGAACGCCAAGCGGATGCTGCTGCTGACCGACGTGCCGGGGGTCAAGGGCGCCGATGGTGACATCATCCGTCAGATGACGCTGGACGAGGCGCAAAACCTGATCGATACGGGCGTCGCCACCGGCGGCATGATCCCCAAGCTGGAGACCGCCATGGCCGCCGTGCGTGCGGGCGTCGAAGCCGTAGTCATTCTGGACGGGCGTCGGCCGCACGCCATGCTGGTCGAGCTATTCACAGAGTTCGGCGCCGGCACGCTGGTGAAGGCGTCTTGATCGACCCCCATTCCACATCCCTTGGGCATGTGCGCGCCTGGGTGTTCGACATGGACGACACCCTGTATCCGCGCGAGCAGGGTCTGATGCGGCTGGTCCAGGCGCGCATCAACGCCTTCGTGGTCGAAGCCGTCGGACTGGAGCCCGAGGCTGCGGCCGCGATGCAGCGCCAGTTTTTGGACGAGCACGGCACGACCCTGGCCGGGCTGATGGCCAACTATGCGGTCGATACAGAACGGTTCCTGCGCGAGGTGCACGACGTGCCGCTGGACGGGGTCGAGCCCAATCCGCGTCTGGCCGAGCAGCTGAAGGCCCTGCCCGGTCGTTGCTATGTCTTCACCAACGGCGCGCGCGACTACGCCCACCGTGTTCTGGAGCGGATCGGCGTCGCCGACTGTTTCGAAGGCGTCTTCGCCATCGAGGATGGGGATCTGACGCCCAAGCCCAATCCCGCGACCTTCCGCCGGATGCTGGAGCAGTTCGGCATCGATCCGCACCGATCCGCCTTTTTCGAGGACACGCCCAAGAATTTGGAGCCGGCCAAGGCGCTGGGCATGGCGACGGTTCTGATCGGCGACGGCCATGGCAAGCCGATCGGGCCGCATATCGACCATGTGGCCCCGGACCTTTTCGACTTCCTCTCTGATCTGAGCTTCAAGGACGCCGCATGACCGATCTGTCGCATCTCGAATCCGTCGTCGAGGCCGCCTGGGAACAGCGCGCCGAGGTGTCCGCCGCCACGCATGGCGAGGTGCGCGACGCCGTTGAAACCGCCTTGGCCCTGCTGGATTCCGGGCAGGCGCGCGTCGTCTCGCGCGGCGGCGATGGCGTCTGGACCACGCATCAGTGGCTGAAGAAGGCGGTGCTGCTGTCCTTCCGTCTGAACGACAACCAGATCATGCGGGCGGGCGCCCCGTCCGTCATGCCGCTGTCGGTGGATCATCCCGTCGCCGTTGGTCCCTTCTGGGACAAGGTGCCCAACAAGTTCGGCGACTGGACCGCATCGGATTATCAGTCGGCCGGCTTCCGCTCGGTGCCCGGCGCCATCGTCCGTCACGGCGCGCATATCGCCAAGAACGTGGTGCTGATGCCGTCGTTCGTGAACATCGGCGCCTTCGTCGATGAGGGCTCGATGGTGGATGCCTGGGCCACGGTCGGCTCCTGCGCCCAGATCGGCAAGAATGTGCACCTGTCGGGCGGCGCGGGCATCGGCGGCGTGCTGGAGCCGCTGCAGGCCAATCCGACCATTATCGAGGATGGCTGCTTCATCGGCGCCCGCGCCGAGGTGGCCGAGGGCGTGATCGTGCGCGAGGGCGCGGTCCTTGCCATGGGCGTCTACTTGTCGGGCTCGACCAAGATCGTGGACCGGGCGACCGGCGAAGTCTTCCGGGGCGAGGTGCCGGCCTATTCGGTGGTCGTGCCGGGTTCGCTGCCGGATCCCCATGGCGGGCCGTCGCTGTATTGCGCCGTGATCGTCAAGCGTGTGGACGCGCAGACGCGGGCCAAGACTGGCGTCAACGAACTGCTGCGTGACTGATCAGGCGGCGACGCGAACGGCTTCGATCCGGGGCGTGTCGAAGGTCGCGTGAAGGGTGAAAGTCGATCCCTTGCCGGGGGTCGACGTCACCGTGATCTCGCCGTCCATCAGGGCGGCGAGACGCTGGCAGATGCTGAGGCCCAGGCCGGTGCCGCCGAACTTGCGGGTGGACGACCCGTCCACCTGAGAGAAGGGCTGGAACAGGCGCGTCAGATCGTCGGCGGCGATACCGATGCCGGAATCAACCACACTAAGTCGTAAGTTCGTGCGCCCCTCGCCTGCCGGCTCGCTGTCGATAATCAGGCGAACCTCGCCCTGAGGCGTGAACTTGATGGCGTTGGCCAGCAGGTTATGCGTCACCTGGGCCAGGCGCAGCGGGTCCATTCTGAGAAGCGGCGGCAGCGGGCCCCGGATGTCGGTCGTGAAGGTCAGTCCGCCCGCCTCTGCCTGGGCCTTGAACGGCCCCGTCAGCCGGGCGGCGAGGCTCTCGGCTTCGACGTCGACGAAGTCCAGCTCCATCTTGCCGGACTCGATCTTGGTGATGTCGAGGATGTCGTTCAGCAGCACCATAAGCCCTTCGCCGGAGTCGCGGATGACCCCGACGAATTCTTTCTGGCGGTCGCTGAGCTCGGACATCTGCAACAGTTGCGCGGCCCCCAGAACCCCGTTCATCGGCGTGCGAAGCTCATGCGAGATGACGCCCAGGAAGTTGGATTTGGCGGCGCTGGCGGCGTCGGCCCGGTCGCGGGCGGCTTCCAACTCGGAGATCAGTTCAGCCTGGCGGCGGTTGACGGCCTCCAGATCGCTGTCTTTCATCTGCGTGATGGCCACCTTGATCAACAAGGCCATCGCCAGAACCGGGATCATGCTGAGCACCACCCAAAAGCCGGGCGTGCCCCACAGTTTCGCCAACAGCAGCACCACGACCACCGAATAGGGCGCTGATGCGATCAGGGCCTCGCGGGGGGCGGCGCGCATCTGGGTGAAGACCAGCACATAGCCGGCCATCAGAAGAGCCACGCCCAGCGGCACGCCATAGGCGCCGCCGTAGAGGAAGGCGAGCAGAGGCGCTGCTGACCAGGCGATGCAGGAAATGGTGGCGGCCGTCAGCTTGATCCGGCCGTGAAGCCCCTCATCCCGCAACACCAGCACACGTTCGGCGAACGTCCGCAGCAGGCCCGACGCGGTCGCTGCTGCAAACCACAACACTGCGGTCGCCAAATCGGTGACGGTGAACAAGGCGACCGCCCAACTGGCGATGATCAGATACCGCATATGACCGTCGGCAATCAGATGTTGCACCAATGAGCGATCTTGGCCGGGTGTGTGGTTCGTCAACGTCGGATCTCGGGGTTCGATGACGCATCGTCGCCCAAATCCGACTAAGAGACTATGAACGCTAAACTTTATGCGCGAAGTGTCCGGCGTCGGACATAGCGCGGAATGAGTGGAGAGGCAGGAAGCGGTCGTCAGCCGCCTCCCATCCCTGTATCAGGCGGCCGTCTTCATGGCGTCCGCATTGACAGTCGCGTCGGCGATGCCGGTCAGGTCTTCGTCCGTCTGGGATTCCTCCTGAAGCGTCTCGTCCAGAAGAGCGGCGGCATCCTTCAAACCCAACACCAGAGCCCAGCGTTTCAGAGTGCCGTAGCGGGTGATCTCATAATGTTCGACCGCCTGGGCGGCGGCCAGCAGGCCGGCGTCCAAAGCCGGGGTGTCCATATATTCTTCCATGATTTCGTCGCCTTCGGCCAGGATGCCCTCAATGGCGTCGCAGGTCTTGCCGCGGGCGGGCTTGCCGATCAGCTCGAAGACCTGTTGCAGGCGTTCAATCTGGCCTTCGGTCTGACCCTTATGCTTCTCGAAGGCGGCCTTCAGCTCTGGCGACTGAGCCGCACGGGCCATCTTGGGCAGGGATTTCAGGATTTTGCGCTCAGCGTAATAGATGTCTTTGAGCGTGTCGTGGAACAGGGTGTCCAGGGTCTTGTCGGCCATGGTGAGGTCTCGCATCTGTGATGGAGCGCAGGCGCGCGCCCCATCACAAGCGATCCATCCCGTTAGTGTTCCTATGCGCGAATTCGCGCGCAGCGGATCAGCCGGCGCGCTTCAGATCCGGCGGGGTCGCCTCGTCGGTCAGGAGGCGGATGGCCTCATCGACCGTGACCAGGGTCTGGGCCTGGGAGCCGAGGCGGCGGATGGCGACCATGCCTTCTTCCGCCTCCTTGCGGCCGACGACGGCGATGACCGGCACCTTGCCAACCGAATGTTCGCGGACCTTGTAGCCGACCTTCTCGTTGCGCAGGTCGATCTCGGTGCGCAGGCCGGCGGCCTTGAACTTGGCCATCACGTCGCGGGCGTAATTGTCGGCGTCCGAGGTGATGGTGGCCACCACAGCCTGGGTCGGGGCCAGCCACAGGGGGAAGGCGCCGGCGTAGTTCTCGATCATGATGCCGATGAACCGCTCGAAGCTGCCCAGGATCGCCCGGTGCAGCATGACCGGACGGTGCTTCTGGCCATCCTCGGCGATGTAGGTCGCATCGAGCCGTTCGGGCAGGACATAGTCCAGCTGGATCGTGCCGCAGGTCCATTCGCGGCCGATGGCGTCCTTGACGATGAAGTCCAGCTTGGGTGCATAGAAGGCGCCGTCGCCCTCGGTGACGACCGGCTCGGTCCCGGCGGCGCGGGCGGCCTCGGCCATCAGGGTCTCGGCCTTGTCCCAGAACTCGTCCGTGCCGGCGCGGTTCTCAGGGCGTGTGCCCAGGCTGATATAGGCCGTCTCCATGCCCAGGTCGGCATGGACGCTGCGGGCCAGTTTGATGAACTCAGCCGTCTCCTCGACGATCTGGTCCTCGCGGCAGAAGATGTGGGCGTCGTCTTGGGTGAAGCCGCGCACCCGCATCAGGCCGTGCAGCGAACCCGACGGCTCATAGCGGTGGCAGGCGCCGAACTCGGCCATGCGCAGCGGCAGTTCGCGATAGGACCGCTGGCCCTGGTCGAAGATCTGCACGTGGCCGGGGCAGTTCATCGGCTTGAGGCTCAGTTCCTCGCCCTCGACCGTCTCGCAGACGAACATGTTCGGACGATATTTGTCCCAGTGGCCGCTCTGCTCCCAGAACTTGCGGTCCAGCACCTGGGGCGTCTTGACCTCGACATAGCCCGCGGCGTCCAGGCGGCGGCGCATATAGGCCTCCAGCACGCGCCACAGGACCCAGCCCTTCGGGTGCCAGAAGACCATGCCCCGGCCCTCTTCCTGCATATGGAAGAGCTCCATCGCCTTGCCGACCTTGCGGTGGTCGCGCTTTTCGGCCTCTTCCAAACGCTGCAGATGGGCGTCCAGATCCTCCTTGGTCGCCCAGGCGGTGCCGTAGATGCGTTGCAGCTGCTCGCGCTTGGAGTCGCCTCGCCAATAGGCGCCGGCCAGCTTGGTCAGTTTGAACGCCTTGCCGACGTGGCGGGTCGAGGGGAAGTGCGGACCCCGGCACAGGTCGATCCAGTCGCCCTGTTTGTACAGGGTGATGGTTTCGGTTCCGGGCAGGTCGCGGATCAGCTCGGCCTTGAACTTCTCGCCGCGCGCCTCGAAGAATTGGATGGCGTCATCACGCTCCCAGACCTCGCGCTCGAACTTGGCGTCGCGATCCACGATCCGGCCCATCTCCTTTTCGATGGCGGCGAAGTCGTCGGTCGAGAAGGGCTCCTCGCGGTAGAAGTCATAGTAGAAACCATCCTCGATCGCCGGGCCGATCGTGACCTGGGTGCCGGGGAACAAGGTCTGGACCGCCTCGGCAAGGACGTGGGCCGTGTCGTGGCGGATCGTATAGAGGGCGGCGGGGTCGTCGCGCATGATCAGGCGGAAGTCGCCGCCCGTCTCCAGCACCCGGCCCATGTCGCGCTGCTCGCCGTTCAGTTCGGCCAGCACGGCCTTCTTGGCCAGCGACGGCGAGATCGAGGTGGCGACATCGCGCGCCGTGGAGCCGGCCGGGTATTGGCGCACCGCGCCATCTGGAAATTTCAGGTCGATCATGTGTCAGTCTTTAACTGGCGGGACCGGGTCGTATCCCGATCCCCCGAAAGGATGGCATTTACAGAGGCGGCGCACGGTGAGCCACCCCCCCTTTACCGGGCCATGCTGGATCAGGGCGTCGCGCCCGTAATCCGAACAGGTCGGCAGGAACCGGCACTGCTGGCCGATCAGGGGAGACAGCGTCAGCTTGTAGCCCCGATGGGCCGCGCGCACGCCGCGTTCATAGAGAGACATCACGTCCCTTTGCCGGAGTTGGGTGGGGCCGGGGGCTTGAGAGGTTCGCCGGGCTTATCCCTTGTCATCGCAGGGGGATCAACCGATCGTGCCCGTCAGGCCGCGCCGGCGAGGCGAGTTCGGGCGGCCGAGGCATTGTTCACCGCCTCCAGCGTCGCTTCGATGGAGACTAGGGTCGAGGCGTGCCGGGCGGGGTAGTCGGCGACCTGTTTGAGCAGGCGCAGATCCTCGAACCGGCCGACGGGGCCGTCGCCGCCGGATTTCAGCATGGCGATCATGGCGTCGCGGGCGTCGCTGAGATCATCGACCGACGCCCCGATCGCCGATTGACCCAGCACCCCGGCGGCGGCCTGGCCGAGGGCGCAGGCCTTCACGTCCTGGGCGAAGTCGGCGATGCGGCCTTGGTCGTCCAGCGTCACATCGACCGTTGCGCGCGACCCGCACAGTTTGGCTACCCGCTCGCCAGTGCCCTGCGGCGTGGGCAGACGGCCTGCATGCGGCAGGTTCGCCGCCAGCGACAGGATGCGCGCGCTGTAGAGGTCGTCGATCATGGGATGAAGATAGGCGCTCAATCCTCCCCCGTGAAGCGCGGCGTAATGGGGGAGGATTACAGCGTCAGGACGAGACGCCCCTCGGATCGGACTTCCAACGTGGCGTCCGCATAGTCCGCCAGAGTGGGATGATCCGTCTCCAGCGGATGGGTCCAGGCGGCGGTGACGACCAGCACGTCGGCGCCGGCCGCTTCGCCCGCCTTGATGCCGGCCTCGGCGTCCTCGAACACCAGGCAGTCGGCGATGTCGAAGCCCAGGGTCGCGGCGGCCTTCAGATAGCCGGCCGGGTCGGGCTTGCCGCGTTCGACGTCCTCGGCGGTGATCATGACGGCGGGCGGGGTCACGCCTGCGGCCCTCAGCCGAGCGCGCGCGAGGGGGATTGAAGCGGAGGTGACCACGGCCCAGCGGTCGGGCGGCAGGCGTTTGACGAAGTCGACGGCGCCGGGGATGGGGGCGACGCCGTCCACATCCTCGATCTCGCCACGTTCGACCCAGGCGACCTCGGCGTCCAGGTTGATATCGGGCAGGTTCTGACGACGAATGGTGTCGATGGCGCGCACGCCGTGGATGGTGGGGATGAAGGCGGCGGCATCCAGCCCGTGGCGCGCGGCCCAGCGGGTCCAGACGCGCTCGGCGGCCAGGGTCGAGGTGATCAGGGTGCCGTCCATGTCGAACAGGAAGGCCTGATAGGCGCGGGACGCAGGGAGGGCGGTCATGGCCTCATCCAACATGCGGGCGGTCAGACCGCAACGGGCGGATCAGCCGCCTTGCAGCGAATTCCAGGTGCGGGCGGTGTCGGTCGCGGGCGACGGACTTACCGCGCCGCCGCCGGACGTCGCCGCGCCGCCTGTGCTGCGCGAACGCAGCCATTGCAGGTTCTGCTCGGCCTGCTCGGGCGGCAGTTCGCGGCGCAGGATCTGTTCGGCCTCGCCCATCTTGCCTTGAAGGCCCAGCACCATGGCCAGGTTCTGGCGCACCTTGGCCGATGCGGTCGGCTGGGCCACGGCGCGACGCAGCAGGGTCTCGGCGCCCGGCGCATCGCCATGCGTCAGGGCGGCGGTGGCCGCATTGGTCAGGACGTCGGGGTTGTCGGGCGACAGGGCCAGGGCCTGGTTCCAGGCGGCGCGCGCGTCGTCGGTGCGACGCACCTGCTCATAGGCCACGCCCAGAAGGGAATAGGGGCGCCAATCGCGTGGCGCCAGGTCGCGCGCCTGCTCCAGCGGCGCCACGCCATAAAAGGCCTGGCCGCGCGCGATGTGGGCGCGGCCCAGCTCCAGCAGGGCGTCCAGATTGTTGGGCTGGATCGTCAGGGTCGCCTGCGCGGCCTCGGCCGCCTGATCGTAGCGGCCCAGCTCTCGCAGGGCCTGGGCCAGTTTCACGCCCGCCACGGCGTCGGTCGGATCGGCCTGCTGCTCCGAGGCCCAGAAGACCGAGCGCGACAGGGCTTCCATCCGGTCATAGGTGGCGCGCACCGCAGCCGACGACGGCGCGCGAGCCTGGGCCGCGGTCGCCGCCGTCGGATCGGCCGCCAGCGTCGGCGTGCCGGACAGGGCGATCAGGGCGACGGTTGCGAGAAGGGCGGGCATGCGCGACATGGGTCAGGTCCAGACGGTCCTAGAGGTCTCGCCCCTAGAATCGCCGGTTCGCGTCAACCGATGGTTAACTTCGTTTCGAGGGCCTCATGTCCGTCTCGCATCCTCTGCTGGTTTCCGCCCAAGACGGCGACGGCGCCATCCCGATCCGCTTCTTGCAGACGGGCGGCGTGCTGGACGATGCCGCTCGCCGCTGGGGCAATCGGCATGGGTTCGAAGGCAAGCCGGGCCAGCTGCTGGTCGTGCCGGACGCGGACGGCGAGATCGGCCAGGTGGTCGTGGGCGCAGGCGCGACCTTCGACCCCATGAGCGTGCGGGGACTGTCGGCGCGACTGCCGGGCGGTCTGTATCGGCTTGAGGTCGCAGCGCCCGATGCCGAACTGGCGACCCTGGCCTTCCTGCTGGGGGCCTATGTCTTCGATCGCTACAAGGCCCGGCCGGACCGGACGTCCGTGCGGCTGGTCGCGCCGGACGGCGTGGATGTCGCCGAGATCTCTCGCATCGCCGCCGCCTGCGCCCTGGCGCGCGAAATGGTCGATACGCCCGCCGCCGACATGGGGCCTTTGCAGATCGAGACCATCGCCCGCGAGATTGCAGAGAGCGCCGGCGCCGAGATCACCGTCACGACCGGCGACGCCCTGCTGGAAGACAACTATCCGGCCGTCCACGCCGTGGGGCGCGCCGCCGCTCCACACCGGGCGCCGCGCCTGATCGAGATCGGCTGGAAGCTGGACCGGACCGACCTGCCGCTGGTCGCCCTGGTCGGCAAGGGGGTGGTGTTCGACACCGGCGGTCTGGACCTGAAGCCCGCCGCCGGCATGCGCAATATGAAGAAGGACATGGGCGGCTCGGCCCATGCGCTGGCCTTGGGACGTCTGGTGATGCAGGCCGACCTGCCGGTGCGGTTGGTGGTCATCGTCGCGGCGGTCGAGAACGCCGTGTCGGCCGACGCCTTCCGGCCCGGCGACATCCTGAACAGTCGCAAGGGTCTGACCATCGAGATCGGCAATACCGACGCCGAAGGCCGGCTGATCCTGGCCGACGCCCTGACACGGGCGGGCGAGCACCAACCCGATCTGACGCTGGACTTCGCCACCCTGACCGGCGCCGCGCGGATCGCGCTGGGGCCCGAGCTGCCGCCTCTTTACACAGACGACGAAGCCCTGGCCGCGGGGCTGCTTGCTGCGGCGGGTCAGGTGCGCGATCCCCTGTGGCGAATGCCGCTGTGGCCCGGCTATCGCGGCGCGCTGGACGCCGAGATCGCGGATCTCCGGAACGATCCGGCCGGCTGGGCCCAAGCCGGCTCGGTGACGGCCGCCCTGTTCCTGCAGAAGTTCGCTCCGACCACGGGGGCCTGGGCGCACATGGATATCTTCGCCTGGAACCCCCGCGCCCGCCCCGGCTATCCGGAAGGCGGCGAGGCCCAGGCGCTGAGAGCCTGCTACGCCATGCTCAAGGCGCGCTACACCGCCTGACGATCAGGCGAAGACGAACTCCGGCTCCAGCTCGGCGTCGTTGGACGGGGATCGCGGCGGCCTGGGCTTTCTGGTGCGCCCTCCCCGAGACTGCGCGCCGCGTCTGATGCGTCCGAACACGGTGCTGACAACGCGGGTCGCCAATTCCCGCTGCCGCATCAGGCCGAGCCACCCGGCGACAGCGCGCAGACTGATGGCTAGTACGACCAGATCGAAAATCACGGTCACGTCGAACATCAGCGCCCAGGCGATCATGTCTGGCGCTGCCAAAGCGAACATTCGGGCGCCATCCGCCTCGAACAGAACAATTGCGGCGACGCCCAGCGTCAAGACCAGACAAAGGCCCACCGTCTGTCCTGCGGCCAGACGCGAGAGATGGCGCGCCGGCGCTTCCACGAGCCATCGTCTTAGAGCGATTCCGACAGGTCCTTGGTCTGCGACCGTCAGGGCCAGCACAATCAGCAAAACCAGCCACAAAATCACCAGAGCCTCCAAGGCATCGACATGACGTCCGCCAAGCGACATGGCGTTGCTGGGCGAAGCTTCAAGGCGGCGTCGTGTTTTCGAGAACGCGGTTCTGTTAATTTTCTTTCGCAAAAGCGTCTCGCGTTAACGGCCCCTAAGCCATCGGGGGATAAGGCTGTGGGTTCAGCAATGCGAGTTCACGTTGACCGACGTCCTCGACCTTCTTCCGCCCGGCGACCGCCTCGTTCGCCCTGAGCTCGCCGAACAGGCGCTGGAAGGGCTGGTGCGCGCAGACGCCTATCGGGCGACCGAGGCCATGCATTGTCGGGTCGCCGTGGCGGACATTTTGTCGGACGTTGACGGTCGGATCGACCAGCTTCTGCATGGCGAGATCTTCGACGTTCTGGATCGGTCTAACGGCCGGGCCTGGGGCCGGGCGCGTCGAGACGGCGTCGTCGGCTGGGTCGTGCTGGACAGTCTGTCGGCCGGCGCGCCGTTGGCGACGCACTGGATCGCCGGGGTGGACGCCGCCCTGCCGCTGAACGCTCTGGTCGTCAAGGCGACGGATGTGGCCGAGGCTGATCTGAAGCCGGTCGGCGCGTTCGAGACGGATCTGGTCGCGGTGGCCGAGCGGCTGCTCGGCCGTCCGCATGAGTTGGGCGCACGGTCTTCGATCTCCACCGACTGTTCCGGCCTGGTGCAGCAGGCCCTGCTGGCATGCGGCCTGCCCGGTCCCCGCCGGTCGGACGCGCAGGCCCAGATGGGTCGCGCGGCGTCTTCATCGGATCTACAGCGCGGCGACATCGTCGTCTGGCTGGCGCCGAACGACGATCAGGACTGGACGGGCCATTCGGCGCTGATGCTGGATGGCCAACGCATCATTCACGCGACGGGCGGCAAGGGCGTGGTGATCGAGACCCTGGCCGAGGTCGAGGCGCGTCTGGTCGCCGAGGGTTTCGCAACCGCCGTCTTCCGTCGGCTCTAGTCCCGCAAGGTCCGCATCGCCCCCAGCCGGGCGAAGGCCAGCGTCAGCGCCTTGCGGCGGGCGGGCGCCAGGCCGATCACCGGCGCGTCTCGCACGACCGCCCCGCCGAACCCGTCTGCGACGATCAGGCCCGGTTCGTCGGGCAGGATGTCCTGCGGAAACTCGGGCGCGACGGCGAAGAAGAAGGCGTCGCAGAACGGTCCGTACTCGTGCCATTTGCGGTCGACGCGATAGTCCTCGACGCCCGACTTCACCTCGCAGATGACGATGTCGCCCTTACGCCCGATCGCCATGACATCGGCGCGGCGGCCATTGGGCAGGCAGACTTCCAAGAGGGGCGCATAGCCCATGTCCATCATCAGCCGTGCCGCGCCGCGCGTCACCGAAAGGGTGGTCTCGGGACGGCTGAAGACGAGTTCGAGATGGGCGACGGCGGACATGCCGACAGCTTATGTTCCGCCTACGTTCCTATCGCAAGCGGCGCCTTAGAGGCCGGTGTGGACCAGTCGGCCGGTGCTGAAGCCCAGGGCGCGCACGCGGTTTAAGATGCGGTCGCGCTCAGCCTGAGAGGCATTCTGGTTGCGGTGCCAGATCCACCAGTTCGACTTGTCCGGCAGACCCATGATCGCCCAGCTGTAGTCGGGCGCGTGGTCGTAGACCCAGTAGTTCTGGCCCGCCAGACCGCCGAAGCTGAGCAGGCCGGTCAGGCTGAACCGGAACTTGGCGTTGGTCGTGGTGTCGGTGACGCGGGCGTTGGCGCGCAGCGTCTCGACCTTGGCATCGGCGCGCCGGACGCAGGTGACGGTGATGGCGTAGCGGTCGGCGGCGCCCTGCGGCGTGAAGTCGATCTGCGCCCGGCTGCAGTCCTTCTGGACGTTGTTGTGGTTGCGCTCGATCTCGAACCATCGGCCGTCGAAGCGGTTCAGATCGACATTAGACGCTTGGGCGAACGCCATTGACGGCAGGGCGGCGAGCGCGACGGCGGCGGCGATCAGGCTGGCGCGGAACATGGGCGTATCCTCGTTCGGTTTGGAAGGGATACGACGCGCCGCCGCGTTCGGTTGTGGTCAGCGCTTTAGGCGCACCCGATTCACCATCCATTCGTTGCGCGTCTGGCCCCACAGATCGATGGCGATGTCCTGGAGGGGTTCGGGCAGGAAGCCCGGCCCGCGATTGCGCGAACCCAACCGTGTCGCGACCGCCGCCGAGGGCAGGTTCTCGTGCGCGATGCAGTGGATCACGTCGTCCCAGCCCAGCACCTCGAAGGCGTAGTCCATCGTGGCTGCGGCCGCTTCGACGGCATAGCCCTTGCCAGTGGCGTCGCGATGCAGGCTCCAGCCCACCTCGCGGCCCGGCCAGCCATAGGGATGTAGCGGGCCGATACGGCCGATCCACTGGCCGGTCTCCTTTTCCAGGATGGAGAACATCCCCTCTCCGGTCAGGGCCCACATGCCCGCGACGGTGCAGATCAGGCGCCAGACTTGGGGTGCGGGCTGGACCCCGCCGATGAAGCGGGCGGTCTCGGGATCGGCCATGAATTCAGCCCAGCGCGGAAAGTCCTCAACCGCCGGTGGACGCAGGATCAGCCGCTCGGTCTCCAGGGTCGGCCCCAGAGCGACATGGGGCGGCAGGGCGTAGGCGGTGCTCACAGCAGATACTCCCGCTCCAGTTCGTAATGGCTGCCGCTGTCGGTCAGGACGCTGGAATACAGGCCGAAGCGATCGATGCGGATCGGCGGTGAGTGCAGCAGATTGTGCCCCGACACCCAGGCGCCGAGCCGGTCGGGATTGGTCTGGGTCTTCAGATAGGCCAGGGTCACATGCGGCTTGTAAGTGCGCGCCTCCATGCCGATCCCGGCGCGTTCTCCGGCAGCCTTGCAGCGCCCGGCGAGAACCGACAGGCGTTCATTAGGCGTTTCGACCCCGGCCCACAGCGTATGGCTGCGGTGGTCGTCGCCGAAACAGCCGACGCCCTTCAGCGCGATTTCGAACGGACCGCCCGTCACGCGCGTCAGCTCCGACGCCAGGTCGTCGGCGCGGCGTTCGTCGGTCTCGCCATAGAAGGCGAGCGTGACGTGCAGGGCGTCCAGCGGCCGCCACCTCGCGCCGGGCAGGCCCGATTGCCGTCGTTTCAGCGTCTCTGCGACGTCGGGCGGCAGGGTCAGGGCGGTGAACAGACGAAGCATGCGACCGAAAGTAGCGGCCGGAACACAAGCCTCCAAGTCCGGTTTTCCTTGCAGCGCGGGCCTCGGCTCACGATATTCAGAGCCTGTGACCGGAGAAGCCTCTCCGGCCAATCGGAGAAAGTTCGTCGCCATGAGCGATTTCAACAACGGTTACGCCCGTCCTCTGCAGCAGACGGCCGACATGTCGGTCGACGCCGGCCTGCGCAGCTTCATGCTGGGCGTCTACAACAAGCTGGCTCTGGGCCTCGTGGTCGCCGGCGCCCTGGCCTATGTCACCGGCAATGTGCCGGCGGTGCAGCAGCTGCTGTTCGTCCAGACGGCGGACGGCCGGATCGGCCTGACGATCCTGGGCATGATCGTCCAGTTTTCGCCGCTGGTGATGCTGTTCGGCTCGATGTTCTTCATGAAGAACCCGACGGCCAAGGGCGTGAACATGCTCTACTGGGCCGTGGTCGCGACGATCGGCGCGGGCCTGGGCGTCCTGTTCCTGCGCTACACGGGCGGTTCGCTGGCCACCACCTTCCTGGTGACAGCGGCGGCCTTCGGCGGTTTGAGCCTGGTGGGCTATACGACCAAGAAGGACCTGACCGGCATGGGCACCTTCCTGATCATGGGCGTGATCGGCCTGATCATCGCCTCGATCGTGAACATGTTCCTGCAGTCCGGGACCTTCTATCTGATCATCTCGGGCCTGGGCGTGCTGATCTTCTCGGGTCTGATCGCCTACGACACCCAGCGTCTGAAGATGACCTATTACGCCTTGGGTGGAGACCAGAACGCGATGGGCGTGGCTACGGGCTTCGGCGCTTTGAGCCTGTTCATCAACTTCGTGAACCTGTTCCAATTCCTGCTGGCCTTCATGGGCGGCAACCGGAACTGAGGTCTGTCGAAAGACGGATACGGAAAGGGCCCCTCGCGGGGCCCTTTTTGTTTCTACTCCACCACCTGGAACTTGCGGCCGTCAAAGACGCGCAGCACCTGGGCCAGGTCGCGGCCGCGTTTCAGGATCTGGCCGCCTTCGCCGATGACGGCCCACTGGCCCTGGCGGGTCTGGAGGGCAGGTCGCTTTTCGATGCGGTAGAGCGGGGTGTCGCCGCTGCGGCGAAAGACGGCGAACTCGGCGAAATCCTTGTGCCCGACCATGGCGTAGTCGCGCCATTCGCCCTGCGCGACCATGCGGCCATAGACCCTGAGGATCGGGTCCAGTTCGCGGCGGTCGAAGAAGACGGGGCCGGGCGCCGGCGTCGTGTCGTGGGGGTTCAGGCTCATAGGTTTAACTTAGGCCGCTGGATGCCCGACGCCAGAGGCGGTCAGGAAATCGACGCAGACACGAAATGGCCCCGTTTCGGTCCTTCGCCCGCCCGTATGCGCAACGAAATATCGACCATCGGCTCGTCGGAGTTCGGAAGCGTCCCGGATCCTGAACAGCCCCCCCAGCCCCCCTGGATGTTTCCAGTTTACGGGCTCCGGCGGCCGATGCTTCCTCCAAGCGAGCGCCCGCCCTGCCTTTCCCCTCCCCCTCCCTGGCAAGGCGGGCGTTTCGCTGTCTGGAGCTTGCCAGACAGCGCCATGTCGGCGTCGTCTGACCCCGCCTTAGAGCGACAGGGTCAGGTTCAGGGTCTCTCCGTTTCTGAGCACGGTCGCCTCGACCGATCCCGAGGCGCCCTGTAGCGCGGTCGCGGCCGCGCGAGCGTCGGCGACGGGCGCGCCGGCGATGGCGGTGATCACATCGCCGGCCGTCAGTTCGGCCTGGGCGGCGGGCGAGCCGGCCGCGACGGCCGTGACCTGGGCGCCGCCGTCCTGGTCTCGCAGCGTCGCCCCATAGGCCAGCACCGACTGGGCCCCAACGATCACGGGCTGATCAGCGGGTGTCTCGACCGCCAGCGACGTGGTCGCTTCGCGTCCTCCGCGCAGATAGGAGACGCTGAGGTCTGAGCCCGGCGCGGCGATGCCGATGGTGGCGTTGACCGAGCCGGCGTTGGCGACGGGGCGGCCCTGGATCCGGGTAATGACGTCGTTGTGGCGCAGGCCCGCGCGTTCGGCCGGCGATCCCGGCGCGACATCGGCGACGACGGCCCCGCGCACGATGCCCAGATGTAGTTCGCGCGCGCGCTCAGCGTTCAGCGAGCCGAAGATGGCCCCGGTCGCGCCGCGCTTGACCTCGCCGTTCTTCTTCAGCTGGTCGGCGACATAGAGCATGATCCGCGTCGGTACGGCGAAGGCGATGCCGTCATTGCCGCCGCCGAGACCGCCGGACAGGATCGAGGTGTTGATGCCGATCAGCCGACCCCGGCTATCCAGCAGCGGCCCGCCGGAATTGCCCGAATTCACGGCAGCATCGGTCTGGATGTAGTCCTCGACCGCATCGCCCAAGCCTGAGCGGTTCAGGCCCGAGATGACGCCCATGGTCAGGGTCTGGTCCAGGCCCAGCGGATAGCCGACCGCGAAGGCCAGGTCGCCGGTGCGCAGGGTGTCGGAATCCACCGTCTGGACCTGTTTGAGGTTCAGCGGCCGACCGTCGGGCGTGATGCGAAGCACGGCGATGTCGGTCGCCTTGTCCGCCCCCACGAGCACGGCGTCGAACAGGCGGCCGTCCGTCAGATCGACGGTGAACTTTCGCCCGCCCTCGACGACGTGATTGTTGGTGATCACCAGCCCCTCGGCCGCATCGACGATGACGCCGGAGCCGGAGGCGTAGGGTTTGGGGTCGGCCGCGTCCGAACTGGGACCGCGCGATTGGCCCAGGGTCGTGACCTGAACCACCGCCGGAAGCGAGCCCTCGAGCCCCGACGAGAAGCTGAAGACGCCGCGCCGGGCGTCATAGGGCAGGCCTGCTGCGCCCGATTGCGCCAGCACCGGCGTCGCCGAGGCCATCAGGGCCAGGGCGACGGCCATGGAAGAGGCGGGCGATAGGCGGATCGGCATGGGCATTTCCTTGATCGAACGCCGACCCTAGACCGAGTTTTCACTTCTGACGATGGGTCTGAAGCGGGCAGGTCGCGTGTTGGTCACGTCCAATGAACAGATCGCGATGGGGGTTGCGTCGCCGGCCGTCCGGCGTGACCATAAGGCGACGAAGCAGGGAAGGCCGCCGCCATGAGCCAGACGACGATCGACCGCCGCCGTTCGGGCTCGACCCCGTTCGACCGCCTGTTCCGCGACCACCCGCGCGAGGTCGACGAGACCTATCTCCAGCACATGGTCGCTTCGGCGGGTTTCGGCTTCAAACTGCTGGGCCTGGCGGGCGCCGCCTTCGCCCACGCGATCGTGCCGGGCGTCCACAAGGCTACCGTTTCGACCGCCATCCGCAGCATGGCCAAGGACATGGGCGGTCGGGCCGAGGAGGCGCGCGAGACCCGGATGCGCGACGCCGGCGTCTGGGACGTGGGCCTCTAGGCGGTCGAATCCGCCCCGGCCATGCAATCGCCGGGATCCGTGCTATATAGGCCGGCTCAACCTCACGCAGGATCGCCGCCTTGAGCATCACGCTCGATCTTTCGCGCGTCTCTAACGCGCCCGCCGTCAAGGCTCCCGTCAACCTCAGCGGTCTGACGCGCGCCGGCCTGCGCCAGGCCCTGATCGACGCGAACGTCTGTCCGCCCGAAAAGGCCAAGATGCGCGCCAGCCAGGTGTGGAGCTGGATCCACCACTACGGCGTGACCGAGTTTTCGGCCATGAGCAATGTCGCCAAGGACATGCAGGCCAAGCTGGCCGAGCATTTCACCCTGGCCCGCCCCGAGGTTGTCGAACGCCAGGTGTCCAAGGACGGCACGCGCAAATGGCTGATCCGCACCGCGCCGGGCATCGAGATCGAGACCGTCTATATTCCCGATGTGGGCCGGGCCGGCGCCCTGTGCGTGTCCAGCCAGGTCGGCTGCACCCTGAACTGCACCTTCTGCCACACCGGCACACAGAAGCTGGTGCGCAACCTGACCGCCGCCGAGATCGTGGCCCAGGTCCAGGTCGCGCGCGACGACCTTGAGGAATGGCCGTCGCCCAAGGAAGACCGGCGCCTGTCCAACATCGTCTTCATGGGCATGGGCGAGCCGCTCTACAATCTGGACCACGTCGCCGACGCCATCGACATCATCTCGGACAATGAGGGCATCGCCCTGTCGCGCCGTCGGATCACGGTGTCGACCTCGGGCGTGGTGCCGCAGCTTCAGGCCTTGGGCGACCGGACAGCGGCCATGCTGGCCATCAGCCTGCACGCCACCAACGATGCGCTTCGCGACGTGCTGGTGCCGCTGAACAAGAAGTACCCGCTGGACCAGCTGATGGCGGCGATCCGGGCCTATCCGGGCCTGTCGAACGCGCGGCGGGTGACGTTCGAATACGTCATGCTGAAGGGCGTCAACGATAGCCCCGAAGAGGCGCGCGCCCTGCTGAAGCTGATTGAGGGCATTCCGGCCAAGATCAATCTGATCCCGTTCAACCCCTGGCCCGGCGTCGAATACGAATGCTCGGACTGGAAGACGATCGAGCGCTTCGCCGCCATCCTGAACAAGGCCGGCTACGCGTCACCCATCCGCACCCCCCGCGGCCGCGACATCCTGGCCGCCTGCGGCCAGCTGAAGTCCGAAAGCGAAAAGGTCAGAGCCTCGGCGCTCCGAAAGGCGGAGCAGGCGGCGGCGTGACGACCCGCCGATAGGCCACCCGCCATATGACGAGGGCGACCATTCCGCCCAAGTTCGCGAACAAGACGGCATCCTTCAGGAGGACGAACCAGCCATACACGGTTCGTTTGCCATCCAGAATCAAGGCGCGCCCATCGACAGCGAACAGTCCCATGTCCAAGGAGGCCGTAAGTGAGACGCCCAAGCTGACGACGAAGCAGGTCGCCAGGCCCAACTGGAGGGCATGCTTGGGATGGGTGCGGCCGCTGCTGTGTAGATAAACCCAAGCCGGACTGGCGACGAAAATCAGGCCGAATGCGAAGATGATCGCAGCTATGATCATCACGGTCGGCATGAAGCTTCGCAACTCTTGGAGTGTTTGCCGCAGCTCACCCTCAGCTAGGCCGGATAGAATGCCTGGCACGGAGAACCAGAGGCTCACGACAAACCCACCGAAGAGAGCGCCTGCCAGCAGCCCAAGGAAAGGGTGCTTCAGTTGGTAGGTCATACGCGGAACTCCGTCAGCGCCGCCCGCCGCCCCGTCATGTCGTCCGGCGTCCGCACATTCCAAGCCATGCCTAAATGCTCCAGCAACTGGATGAACCGGTAGCCCCAGTCGCTCTGGCCAGGATGGAGGCCGATCTTCGCCGAGCCGGGGTAGGCGTGGTGATTGTTGTGCCAGGCCTCGCCCATGGTCGGGATAGCGGCCCAAGGCACGTCGTGGGCCTGGACGCCGGCGTCGATCACCTGCCAGGTCTGGGGGCCGCGTCGGTGGGCCAGATGGCCGACCAACCAGTGGCCGATGACGCTGATGGAGACGCGGGCGCAGACGCCCCAGACCACGAAGCCCCAGCCGCCCATCAGCCACAGAGCGGTAGCGACCGGGACCTGTTGCAGCATCCAGGTGCGCTCCAGAAACCGATGCACAGGGTCGCGGCCTATCCGGCCCAGGTCGAAGGCGGGCGGGCGCTCCAACTCCAGCCGGCCGTGCATCTGCCAGACGGCGTCGATCAGCATGGGTCGGCGGTGCGCCAGATAGTCGTGGCAGTCCGACTGGCGCTGGGCCCAGTCGCGGATGTCGTGAGCGCGGATCATCCAGAACGGACCGCTCATCCCGACCAGGGTTCCGAACCAGGACAGCCGCCGCTCCAGCCAAAGCGGGCAGTCGAAACTGCCGTGGATCATGCGGCGGTGAAACCCGACCGAGTGGCCCAGCAGCAGGGTCGCGCCGGTCGTGACCACGAACACGGCCAAGGCGCCCAAGCCAAAGGTCGCGGCGCCGAAAATCAGGGTCGCAGCCAGCATCCCTCCGTTCCACAGCGAATGGACCGGATCCCAGACCACGCGGCCCTCCACTGGACTGCTGCCCGGCGTATCGATCAGGTGGCTGACGGCGCAGGGATCATGATCGGACATGGCGACGCTCCAGATAGGTAATTAGGTAATGACTTAACCATCGAATTGCTCCTCTGGCAAGCCGTTAGCAAATCGCTTAAATACGCATTCATGCAACGCGTGTTCGAAGCCCTATCCAGTCCCATCCGCCGCAAGATCCTGGCCTATCTGGCCCATGCCGATCTGACGGCAGGCGAGATCGCGGCCAAGTTCGAGATCTCCAAGCCGGCGGTCTCGCAGCACCTTTCTGTGCTGGAGGTCGCAGGCCTGGTGACCAGCGAAAAGAAGGGCCAGTACGTCCACTACAGCCTGGCCCCGGACCAGTTGACCAACACCCTAAACGGCTATGTCCAGGAGGTCTGTCCCGTCGCCAAGCCGCTGAAACGCGAGAGCGCGGCCCTGGCGAAGGCGCGAAAAGACAACCAGGGCGACGGCGATCTGTAATCTTTAGTCACAAGGTGTGGCCGCAGCGCGCTTGCGGATTAGGGCGACAATCGGGCAAGGCGTCTGGGCATGGACCCCTCTTTGTCGAACGTCCTTTCCAGCGCCGAGGTTCAGGCTTTCGCCTCGGGCTTCCCGGTCATGGTGATGCACCTGATCGTGACCCTGCTGCTGCTCGCGGCGGGGGCGACGGTCTATGCCTTGCTGACGCCGTGGAAGGAGGTCGCCCTGATCCGTCAGGGCAATGTCGCCGCCGCCATCGCCTTCGCGGGCATTCTGGTGGGGTTGGCCGTGCCGCTGGCGGTGTCGCTGGCGGTGTCGACCTCGGTGCGCGACATCGCCATCTGGGGCGTGGCGACCGTGGTGCTGCAGCTTCTGGCCTTCCGGGTCGTGGACCTGCTGCTGACAGGCCTGCCGGAGCGGATCCGCCACGGCGAGATTTCGGCGGCGGTGGTGCTACTGGGCGCCAAGCTGGCGACGGCCGTCATCCTGTCCGCCGCGCTGACCGGCTGATCGGCCGGAGCGATGCAGTTTCCCCGCCTGCCGGACTGGGCCATCTATGGAGCGGTGGCGGCCGTGTTTCTGGCGGTGTCTCTGGGGCGACGCGAGAACGCCGATGCGCCGCCGGTCGCGCAGGCCGATGCGGATGTCGCCGAGGGCGCGCTGTTGGGCCCCATCACCCCCTTTGACGCCGCCGTAACCGTCGATGCGGGCGAGGCGCCGTTCAAGCCGTCGTCGGGCACGGCCTTCTCCATCGCAGGACGGGGGCGCTGGGTGACGGCGCGCCATGTCGTCGAGGGGTGCCGCAAGCCGGCGCTGGTGGTCGGCGAGGGGCGGGCGGTCGCGGCCGACGTCCGTCTGGCGCCGCGCGCCGACGTCGCCTTGCTGATCACCGACGGCGGTCCCGCCGCGTTGCCGGTCGCGGTCGAGGCGCCGCTGCGCAAGGGTCAGCGCGCCTTCCATCCGGGCTTTCCGCAAGGGCGTCCCGGCGAGGTGACGTCACGCCTGCTGGGGCGCGAGACCTTGAAGGTCTTCGGGCGCGGGGCGCGCGACGAGCCGGTGCTGTCCTGGGCCGAGGTCGGGCGCACCAACGGGCTTGAGGGCACTTTGTCGGGCCTGTCCGGCGCGCCGGCCCTGGATGCGCAGGGCCGCGTTGTGGGCGTCACCATCGCCGAGGCGCCGAGGCGGGGCCGGATCTATACGACGGCGCCGGAGACCTTCGGGCCGGCCATTCGCGGCGAACAGACGCCGGCCGACGACGCGCGCGGCCAGACCATCACGACCGAGGATTACGGCCAGGTATCCAACCGGCTAAGGCGCGACCTGCGCGTGGCCCAGGTGGTGTGTCTGTCGGTCTAGCGGACAGAAATTGCACGCGGCGAAAAAGGTGCAATGGCGTGCAATTCGGCGGCAAAGGACGGAAATCGTTTGGATAAATCTGCACTCGAAGTGGACGTGTGCAATTGTTGATGCAGGTCGGGCCCGGCCTTGAGAGCCAAGGGCTCGGCGTGGGGATCGCGATGTCAAAGATCGGGGATGGATCATATCCCCGTTCGACGCCTGTATGGATGATTGTCGACGGCGTCCCGAAAGTCCCTGAAAAGAGACGACTTCGGTCCTGAAAATAGGACGGCTGGCGGCCGACCCCCTCCTTCGCCGCCAGGGGAAGGAGGGGGCTTGCCGATCCGGCCTTACTTCAGCGAGCCGGTGTTCAGATTCAGGGCGCCCGCCTCGATGACTTCGAGGTTCGGATGTTTGGCGCGCAGATCGTCCAGGAACTTCGAGCCATCGCCGACGATGACCAGGCTGGCGCGATTGACCGGCAGGTGTTCGGCGAAGGCGGCCTCGACCTGTTCCGGCGTGACGGCGCGGACCCGGCCGGCGTAGTCGGCGAGGTCGCTCATCGGCAGATCATAGAGCGCCAGGTTGGCGACCAGGGCGCCCAGGCCGTCCACCGTCTCCAGCGAGCGGCCGAAGCCGCCGATCAGGGTGGCGCGGCGCGGGGCCAGATCGGCCTGGGTCGGGGTCTCGGTTCCCAGCTTGGCGATCTCAGCCAGGATCAGATCGGCGACCTCGTCGGCGGTCTCGTTCTTGGTCTGGGTCGAGGCGGTGAACAGGCCCGCATCCGCCCGTGCGCCCAGCGACGACGAGGCGCCGTAGGACAGACCGCGCTTGATGCGGATCTCTTGGTTCAGGCGCGACGAGAAGCCGCCGCCCAGCAGGGTGTTGCCGACCGTCAGCGGGAAGAAGTCCGCATCGGTGCGCGACACGCCGCGAACGGCGGCGACGACCGCGGCCTGACCGGCGCCGGGTTGGTTCACCACGACAATGCGCGGCGCCAGGGGCTGACCGGCCGGATTGGTCGCAGCGGCCGGGGCTGCGCCGGCCGGACGCCAGTCGCCGAACGCCTGTTGCGCCAGGGCGCGGGCGGCGGCCGGCGTGATGTCGCCCGAGAAGACCAGGGTCGCATCCGACGGCCGGTAGCGGGCGGCGTGGAAGGCGGCGACGTCGGCCGCCGTGATGGCCGGGACCGTCTGCTGGGTGATCGTCGCGCCATAGGGGGCGTCGCCGTAGATCACGCGGCCGACCGTCATGCCGGCGATGGACGCCGGCTGGCTGAGGGCGACGCGCAGGCCGTCCAGGGTCTGGGCCTGCTGACGTTCAAGCTCTTCGCCGGCGAAGGTCGGGTTCTTCACCAGATCCGCCATCAGGGCGACGGTCGCGGGGAAGGCGTTCGACGGCGCGTTGGCGTAGACGTTCGAGAAATCGACCCCGGCCGATGCGCCCACGCTGGCGCCCAGCTGTTCGATCTGGGTGGCGATTTCGGGTGCGGTCCTGGTCTTGGTGCCCTGGGTCAGAAGCGCGGCGGTCATGGCGGCGACGCCGGCCTTGCCCGTCGGATCATCGGACGAACCGGCGTCGAAGCTGAGGCGGGCCGAAACCAGCGGCACGCCGTCGGTCGGGGCGACGAGGACGCGCAGGCCGTTGTCCAGGCGGAAGTCGGCGACGGTCGGCGTCACGGGCGCGACCTCGGCGCCCGGCTGAGGCAAGGGCTTGCGCTCCGCCTCGGGCAGCAGGACGGCGGGTGGACCGGCGGGGGCCAGGTCGGCGACCTTCACGGGGGCGTCCACGTTCATCTTCTGGACCGAGGCAGGGTTCTGGTCGTCGGCGGCCAGGAAGGTGATCGTGGATTGGCGCTCCGGCGTCAGATATTTGCGGGCGACGCGCTGGACGTCGGCGACGGTGACGGCCTGGATCTGGGCGACCTCTTCGTCGGCGGCGGCGGCCGAGCCGGTGTTGATCAGCGAGAAGCCCAGGGCCGTCGCGCGGTCGTCGACCGTTTCGCGGCTGCGCAGCGTATTGGCGACGATCTCGTTCTTGGCCTCGGCCAGTTCAGCGGCGCTGACAGGCGTGTCGCGCAGCTTGCCGATCTCCTCGTTCAGGGCGGCGATGCCTTCCTCGGCCGTATGGCCCTGGGCCATGATGGCTAGGGCGGACAGATTGCCGGCCTGCTGGGCGAAGTCGGGGGTCGAGCCGATCTGGGCCGCGATCTGCTTGTCATAGACCAGCGACCGATACAGGCGGCTGGATTCGCCGGTGGACAGGATGCCGTCCAGAACGGTCAGGGCGGCGCGGTCGGCGTCGGCGTATTTCACCGTCGGCCAGGCGACGACGGCGGCGGGCAGCGGCACGTTCGGCGCGTAGTAGGTGACGTTGCGCGGGCCCGTCGGCTCAGGCTCGACGACGTTGTTGGTCGGGATCGGCGTGGTCGGATTCTTCAGCGGGCCGAAATACTGATCGACCCAGCGATCCAGTTGGGCCTGGTCGAAGTTGCCGGCCACGATCAGATAGGCGGCGTCGGGGCGATAATAGGTGGCGTGGAAGCGGCGCACGTCCTCCAGAGACGAGGCCTCAAGCTCCTCGATCGAGCCGATGCCTGGGCGACGATAGGGGCTGTCCTGATAGATGGTCTCGGGCACGAACAGGCCGAACAGACGACCGTAGGGATTGGCCAGGATCCGCTGACGATATTCCTCCTTCACCACGTCGCGCTCGGCGACGAAGGTCGGCTCGTCTACGACCAGGGACCCCATGCGGTCGGCCTCGGCGAACAGCATCCGCTCAAGGTGGTTGGCGGGCACGATCTCGAAATAGGCGGTGGTGTCGTCGGCGGTGAAGGCGTTGTTGGAGCCGCCCACGTCCTCGGTCAGCCGGTCGAAGGTCTCGGGCGGCAGGTTGGTGGTTGACTTGAACATCAGGTGTTCGAACAGGTGGGCGAAGCCCGAACGGCCGGCTGGATCGTCCTTGGAGCCGACCTTGTACCAGACCTGGACCGTGACGTTTGAAGTGTCGGCGTCACGCGCCGAATAGACCTCTAGCCCGTTCGCCAGAACGCGCTTGGTGAAGCCCAGCGGGGGCACGGTCACGCCCTGCGGCGCCTGCCCGGTCGATTGAACGGCGGCTGCGGCGGGCGCGGCGCCCTGGGCGAAGGCGGGGGCGGCGAGGCCGAGAAGGAGGGCCGAGGCGGCAGCTGTGGCGATCAGGCGGGATTTCATGAAGGGCTCCGAAGCCCGGAACGCCGGGCGCCGAGACCGTATCAGCGATTGGGCGTCTTGCACCTTACCGAGATGTAATGAAGCGCAAGGAGCGCAGGTCGTTCATGGACAAATCCCCGGCGGCGATCTATTCGCCCAATGTCGCATGTCAGCGGCGACCCCCCACCGAGGATGCGTGCCGAGACGAGCGAAAGCGACTTCTGTCTCCGACGAAAAAATCGCGGTCTGGGCCTTCGTCCTGCAAAATATGGTTACTCCGCCCGCCGTTCTCTACGGCAGTTGGGCGGCCGCCGGGCTGATCCTGGCGGCCCTCGGCCAGCCGTGGGTGGGGCTGGGGTTCGCCCTCGTCGGCATGGCCCTCGACGCCTGGGCGCAAGGGCGGGTCAAGCGATACCAGAAGACCGAGGCGCCCGTCGCGGGCTGGCCGCCGCTGCTGATGGCCATCGTGGCGATCCGCTTCGCCCTGGGGGTGTCCGGGCCGCTGATCGCCTGGCTGATGAACCCCCGCGCCGATGTGATGCTGGTGGTGGTGCTGATCCAGGTCTGGTCAATCGGCGTGGCCTTCGTTCAGTTCAGCGCGGCGCCTCGGCTATTGGCGCTGGCGGCGGCGCCGATCTGCGCGACCGTGCTGGTCGTCATCTATCCCTCGCTGATCGGGCCGCACGGTCTGGCGGTGGCGGCGGCCTTCGTCATGCTGGCGACGATCCTGTTCATCATCTCGCGCGCGACCCACGCCTTGTGGTGCGACCTGTTCGCGGCGGACCAGCGCAACAAAGCGTTGTTGGTGGAAGTGCAGGCGGCGCACGCGACGGCGGTTCAGGACCGCGACGCCGCCCGATGCGCGCGGCAGGAGGCGGACGAGGCCAATGTCGCCAAGTCCCGCTTCCTGGCCAATATGAGCCACGAGATCCGCACCCCCCTGAACGGCGTCATCGGCATGGCGCAGATCATGGCGGGCGACGCGCTGGAGGATCGGCAGAAGGCGCGACTGGAGATACTGAACCGGTCGGCCCACACTCTGCTGGACCTGATCAACCAGATTCTGGACCTGTCGCGGATCGAGGAAGGGCGGCTGGAGATCGTACCGCAGCCCATCGATGCGGACGCCCTGGTGCACGAGGTCACTGAGACGCTGCGGCCCTTGGCCGAAAGCAAGGGCCTAGCCTTCCACGTCGTGTCGACGGGCCTGCGATGGGTCAGCGCCGATCCGGTCCGGCTGCGTCAAATCCTGTTCAACCTGCTGTCCAACGCCATTAAGTTCACGACACAGGGGCAGGTGGCGTTGGATGTCGCGCGCACGGACGCCGGAGTGGTGTTCAGGGTGTCGGACACCGGGCGGGGCATACCAGCGGACCAGATCAGGCAGCTCTTTACGCGCTTCGCCCAGATCGAGGCGGCGGCCGTCGACCGGCGTGACGGGGCCGGGTTGGGCCTTTCGATCGTGGCGACCCTGGTGGAGCTGATGGGCGGCCGGATCGAGGTGGAGAGCGAGGCGGGCGAAGGGGCGATCTTCGTCGTCACGCTGCCGCTGACGCCGGCGCAGCCCGTGAAGGCCGGCGAGGATGCGCCGGACGCCGAGCCAGAGCGGGCGCTGCGGGTGCTGGTCGCCGAGGACCATCCGGTCAATCAGCAGGTAATCCGGGGCCTTCTGGGCCAGATCGGGATCGAGGTCGAGATCGTCGATGACGGTCTTCAGGCGGTCGAAGCGACGCAAACGCGCGACTGGGACCTGATCCTGATGGATGTGCAGATGCCGAACATGGACGGTCCGACGGCGACACGGACGATCCGGCAACGCGAGGCCGACCAGGGGCTGGTCCGCACGCCGATCATCGCCCTGACGGCTAATGCGATGGTGGAGCAGGTCGAGAGCTATCTGGCGGCGGGCATGGATGCGGTGGTCAGCAAACCCGTCGATCTGAAACTGCTGCTGACCACCATTTCCGACGTGATGTCCGCAAAGACCTAGTCGCGGAAGACCTGGACGCCGATCTCGCCGGCGGGCGTCAGCCAGGCGCGCTTCATGCCCTGGCTGTTGAAGGGGGCGGCGATGTTTCCAGCGGCGTCCAGGGCGATCATGCCGCCGTCGCCGCCCATGGATCCGATCTCATCGATGACGGCCTGGGTTGCCTCGGCCAGAGCCTGTCCGGCGGCGACGCGCCAGGCGACCTGGGCGGAGGCGGCGACGCGGATGAAATATTCGCCCTGACCGGTGCAGGAGGCGGCGGCCTTGGCGTCCGCCCAGGTTCCGGCGGCGGGGATCGGCGTGTCGCCGACCCGGCCCGGCATCTTGCCGAACACCCCGGCGGTCGAGGTGGCGGCGGCGAGACGGCCCTGGCTGTCCAGCACGCAGGCGCCGACGGTGCCGTGGCTGAGGGTTCCGGGCGGATGGTTGTCCTCACCCTTGCCCGCGCCGGTGAACCAAGCGGCCTCGTCAGCGATGGGCTCCAGCCCCTGGTCGTGGGCGAACAGGCCAGCGCCTTCGCCCGCCAGCATGATATGCGGCGTCTTCTCCATCACCGCGCGCGCGGCGACGACGGGATTGCGGAACCCTTGCAGGGCGGCGACGGCGCCAGCGCGTTTCGTCGATCCGTCCATGATGCTGGCGTCCAGCTCATAGGCGCCGGCCAGATTGGGCGAGGCGCCCTTGCCCGCGACGTATAGACCGGAATCCTCCAGCATGACGACGGCGGCGGTGGCGACGTCCAAGGCGCTTTCGCCAGCGTCCAGACGAACCTTCATGGCTTCCACCACCTCGCGCATATGCAGGACCTCGGCGTCGTAGTTGCGTTCGCGCCGGGCGCCGGCGCCGCCGTGGAGGATGAGGGCGGTCATGTCGTCTTCCTGAGCCTTGTCTTTATCGCCTCTTTCAAACGGGCGTGGCGCTCTTTAGCGTCGCGATGAAGGCCGCGCCATGTCGGCCAAGGAGGAAAGATGCGCGCTGTTCTGTCCAAGACGCCTGGTGGCCCCGAAACCCTGGTCGTGGAGGACGTGCTCGACCCGACGCCCAAGACAGGCGAGGTGATCATCGAGGTCAAGGCGGTGGGGATCAACTATCCCGACACCCTGATCATCGAGGACAAATACCAGTTCCGGCCCGAGCGGCCCTTCTCGCCGGGCGCCGAAGTCGCCGGCGTGGTCGAGGCGGTGGGCGAGGGCGTCAAGGGCGTGCGCAAGGGCGACCGGGTCACCGCCGTGCCGGGCTGGGGCGGGCTGGTCGAGCGGCTGGCGGTGCGGGCCGAGACGGTCATCCCCATCCCCGACGCCATGAGCTTCGAAGAGGCGGCGGCCCTGATCATGACCTATGGCACCAGCTACTATGCGCTGAAGGACCGGGCGCAGCTGAAGGCGGGCGAAACCCTCTTGGTGCTGGGTGCGGCCGGGGGCGTCGGCGCCGCCGCCGTCGAACTGGGCAAGGCTATGGGGGCCAAGGTGGTCGCCGCCGCCTCGACCAACGACAAGGTCGAGTTCGCGCTCGAATTGGGCGCCGACAACGGCCTGATCTATCCGTCGGGACCGATGGACAAGGCGGCGCAGAAAGAACTGTCCGGCGAGTTCAAGCTGGCGACCGGCCGCGACGGGGCGGACGTGGTCTATGACGCGGTCGGCGGCGACTACGCCGATCCGGCGCTGAGGGCCATGGACTGGAACGGGCGCTATCTGGTGGTCGGCTTCCCGGCGGGCATTCCGTCCCTGCCGCTGAACCTGACGCTGCTGAAGTCGGTGTCGGTGATCGGCGTCTTCTGGGGCGCGGCGGTGATGCGCGATCCTAAGGCCCACGCCGCCAACATGGCCGAACTGATGCAGATGTACGCGGACGGTAAAATTAAGCCGCGCGTGTCGCAGACCTTCCCCCTGGAAAAGGCCGGAGAGGCGATCAAGGCCCTGGGCGACCGTCAGGCGCTTGGCAAGATCGTGGTGACGGTCGAGAGCTGAATCCTCCCCCGTTCCGCTACGCTTCTCGGGGGAGGATTTTCATTTGGCCTTCAGCCGCTGCACCGCGTCCTCGGCCTGGTCGCGGTGGCGGCGTTTGATGTTGGCGCCGACCAGGGCCAGCAGGGCGGTGATGACGGCCGCGTCATCGGTATAGCCGATCCCGGCGAAGATGTCGGGAATGGCGTCCACGGGCATGACGAAATAGGCCAGACCCGCGAAGATCATGCCCTTGGCCGCCATCGGCGTCAACGGATCGCGCGCGGCGTACCAGGCGGCCAGGGCCTGATCCGCAAAGGGGATGCGGGCGGCCGTGCGCTGGATCTTGGGCCAGAAGCCCTTGGCCACTCGGGCCTCGTTGATCTTCACCACCGACGGCACGAGCGCCTTTTTCGGGTCCAGGACATCCGACGGATCGGCGGGTTTGGGTTTGGCTTTGGCGGTCATGGCCGCTAAATCCTCAAACGAAACTCAGGTTCACGACAATATAGGAACGATCAGGATGAAACTCGACAACACCATCGCCGCAGTGGTCACCGGCGGCGCCTCGGGCCTGGGCGAAGGCACCGCGCGCGCCATCGCGGCGACGGGGGCGAAGGTCGCCCTGTTCGATCTGAACGCCGACAAGGGCGAGGCTGTCGCGGCTGAGATCGGGGGCGTCTTCTGCCAGGTGGACGTGACCGACGACGCCTCGGTCGCCGCCGCCTTCGAAAAGGCCCGCGCCGCCCATGGCCAGGAACGTCTGACCGTCAACTGCGCCGGCATCGCCACGGGCCAGAAGACCGTCTCGCGCAAGAAGGACACCGGCGAGATCAAGGCCCACGATATGGCCCAGTTCGAGCGCACCGTCCGGGTCAATCTGTTCGGCACCTTCCGCGTCCTGTCGCAGTCGGCGGCGGGCATGGTGACCCTGGAGCCGATGGCGGACGGCGAGCGCGGCCTGATCGTCAACACCGCTTCCGTCGCGGCGCAGGACGGCCAGATCGGCCAGGCGGCCTATTCGGCGTCCAAGGGCGGCGTCTATGCGATGACCCTGCCGATCGCGCGCGATCTGGCTCAGGAAGGGGTGCGCTGCAACACCATCCTGCCCGGCATCATGTGGACGCCGATGATGGCTGGAATGGATCAGAAGATTCAGGACGCCCTGGCCGCCGCCATCCCGTTCCCCAGCCGTCTGGGCACGCCGGCCGACTATGCGTCGCTGGTGCTGGAACTGGCTAGAAACGTCTACATCAACGGCGAATGCATCCGTCTGGACGGCGCCATTCGTTTGGCGCCGCGCTGAGGCGCGGGGGGCGTGAGCGGGACTTGATCGCTTTTTGCAAATTCTCTCTTGCAGGACCGATCAACCCTCCGCTATACGCCCCCTCCTCGACGGGGAGCGCACCTAGCTCCTACGGAGTGCGGGCGTAGCTCAGTGGTAGAGCACAACCTTGCCAAGGTTGGGGTCGAGAGTTCGAATCTCTTCGCCCGCTCCAAGTCGAGACGACGAAAATCAGGGGCCTGTCGGTTGCGGCAGGCCCCGATTTTTTGCCCGCTGCCTGAGAAGTTTTTAGATCAGTCCGGCGGCGAGCGTCAGCACGCCCAGACCGATCGACAGCGGCGCCCGCAGCGCGAGCCAGCCCTCGGGCGTCAGACCGGCCGCCTTCAGCTTCAGATCGACCAGGACGCTGGCGGAGATGAAGACGCTTAGCACGACCAGCGACACGGCCGGATCGGGACCTGCCATCCGGAAGATGCTGGTCGCCAGCGCGACAAGCGAGGCCGCCACAGACGCGATCCAGACCCATTTGGGCGCCTTCAGGCCCGTCGCAACCGCCAGTCCCCACCAGACGCCGCCCAGGAAGCTGAAGATCAGGGCGGCGTAGGCGTAGGCCAGGCCGAGGGCGGCGGTCTGCTGGTCAGCATCGCCTGCAAGGAGGACGACAACCGCCGCCGCCTGGGGCAGCAGGCCGGCGAAACCCAGGATGCGGGCGAGCGGCGGCAAGCGATGTCGGCCGGTGGGTTCAATCGTCATCGGACACCTGTCGAGGCGGGTTGCGATCCAGACTGTAGAGGACGGCCGTATAGGATGGCGAGCCCGTTCGCCGTCGCCGAGAGCCTTCGACCGTCATGACCCCCTTGCTTGTCTGGTACGATGGCGGCTGTCCCCTGTGCCGACGCGAGATCGCCCTGATGCGCCGGCTGGATCGACGCGACGCGATCCGCTTCGTCGATGTGTCGGACGGTCAGACGAGCTGCCCGCTGGATCGCGAGACGCTGTTGGCGCGATTCCACGCGACGGAAAACGGAAGGCTGCTGTCGGGTGCGGCGGCTTTTGCGGCGATGTGGCGGGCCATCCCGCTGCTGCGTCCGCTGGGCCTGGCCGCACGCATCCCCTGGGTTCTTGCGGCGTTGGAGAGAGCGTACCGGGTGTTTCTGCGCCTGCGTCCTCGACTTCAGTCTCTCGCTCGCAAATGGGCCCGGTGATGGAAATAACGCATGTCCGTGCTTAGGCTGGTGCTGGGCGATCAGCTGTCGGACGACCTGTCGGCGCTGAAAGATCTGAACCCAGACGTCGACACGGTTCTGATGGTCGAGGTTCGCGACGAGGCGACCTATGTCCGGCATCACAAGCAGAAGCTGGCCCTAGTCTTCGCCGCCATGCGCAATCACGCCGAGCGGCTGAAGGGGCGGGGCGTCAATGTGCGCTATGTTCGGATCGACGATGCGGACAACAGCGGCTCGATCACCGGCGAACTGGCCCGGGCGCTGGAGGATGGCGTCCATGAGGCGGTGGTGACGACCGAATGCGGCGAGTGGCGACTGGCCGAGCATCTGGCCGCCTTTGCGGAAGGGGCGGGGCTGCCGGTCGAGATTCGCGAGGATCGCCGCTTCATCAGCAGCCACGACCGCTTTCGCCGGTGGGCCTCGGGCAAGTCGCAGCTGCGCATGGAGTTCTTCTATCGCGAGATGCGCCGCGCGACGGGCATACTGATGGACGGCGATCAGCCGGAGGGCGGGCGCTGGAACTATGACGCCGAGAACCGCAAGAAGCTGGCCAAGGGCGTGACGCCGCCCGATCGCCTGCGCATCCAGCCCAACGCCGTGGCGCGCGAGGCGATGGCGGATGTGGAGCGGCTGTTCGGCGACCATTTCGGATCGCTGGACGGGTTCGGCTGGGCCACGACGGCGGAGGAGGCGGAAGCCTCGCTGAAGCACTTCCTGAAGGACGTCCTGCCGTCGTTCGGGGACTGGCAGGATGCGATGGCGGAAGGTCAGCCGTGGATGTGGCATGGGCTGATCTCGACCTCGATCAACCTGGGCCTGCTGGACCCGCTGGACGTCTGTAAGCGCGCCGAGGCGGTCTATCGGGCGGGCAAGGCGCCCCTGAACGCGGTCGAAGGCTTCATCCGGCAAATCCTGGGATGGCGCGAGTTCGTGCGCGGCATCTACTGGTTGAAGGCGCCGGAGTATCGGGCGCGCAACTTCCTGGATGCGGACCGCAAGCTGCCCTGGTTCTACTGGTCCGGTGAGACCGACATGGCCTGTGTCGCCGACGTGGTGAAGACCACGCGCGACAACGCCTACGCCCACCATATCCAGCGGCTGATGGTGACGGGCAATCTGGCCTTGCTGCTGGGCGTGCATCCCGATCAGGTCGATGACTGGTACATGTGCGTCTATGCCGACGCCTATGAATGGGTCGAGATGCCCAATACGCGCGGCATGGCCCTGTTCGCCGACGGCGGCATCGTGGGGTCCAAACCCTATGCAGCCTCGGGCGCCTACATCGACCGGATGAGCGATTATTGCGGGGCGTGTCGCTATGACGCGAAGAGCAAGAGCGGCGATGCGGCCTGTCCGTTCAACCGGCTGTACTGGGGCTTTCTGGAGCGCAATCGCGGCCGGCTGCGGGACAATGTGCGGCTGGCCATGCCCTATCGCACGCTGGAGAAGTTCGGAGAGGCCAAGCGCAAGGCCTTGGCGGCCGAGGCGGAGGCGTGCCGGACCCTGCTGGGCGCGACGCCGATCGATTGACCGTGGAACCTCAGGCGCAGCGCGACCATTTGCCTTGCTGTTTCGTCCTGTTCGAAGAGGCCGCCCCCGTGATCCTGCCCCGCCGTTCCGCCCTTGTCCTGGCCGCCGCCGTTGCGGCCTCGGCCCTGTCCGCCTGCGCCTATAACGAAGCCCTGGGCCGCAATCAGTTGCTGCTGGTGGACAGCGCCGCCCTGTCGCAGCAATCGACCGCGGCCTGGCGAGAGGCTATCGCCAAACCGGGCGTGATGACGACCGGCGCCCAGGTCGACCGGATCCGGCGCGTCGGCGACCGTCTGGTCGAGGCGGCGGGTCTGGGCGGTCGGACATGGGACTATGCGGTGTTCACGGAGGCCAGCCCCAACGCCTTCGTCCTGCCGTCCGGCCAGATCGGCGTGACGACCAGCCTGTTGGCCCTGGTCCAGAACGACGATCAGCTGGCCAGCGTGATCGGTCACGAAATCGGGCACGTCGTCGCCAACCATGCTGCCGAGCGGGCCTCGAACCAGACGGTGACCAGCGTCGGTCTGGCGGCTGTCGGCGGGGCGGCGGGTCGATACGGAGATGCAGTGAACGCCTATGGCGGTCTGGCCGCCCAGTACGGGCTGCTGCTGCCCTATTCACGGCGCGACGAGCTGGAGGCCGACCGTCTGGGCGTGGACTATATGGCCGGAGCCGGGTTCAAGCCGTCGCAGGCGGTGGCGCTATGGCGACTGATGGCGGCGCAGCGTCAGACCCAGACGCCGCAGTTCGCTTCGACCCACCCGTCGGATGCGACCCGGATCGAGGCGTTGCAGCAATATATCGCCAGCCGCGGCTGGAACTGATCAGACCCGGATGTCGAGATAGGAGCCAGGGCGCATGATCCGCGGCTCCTCGCGCTGGGCCGGGGCGGGGGGCGCCTCCACCGGCCGGGCCGGGTTGGCGGTTCGGATCGTGGACATGACGGCGGCGGCTGGGACCGGCGGCTTGGGCGCCGCAGTCTGCTCCACCGCGTTCTGGTTCAGGGCAGCGCGGAAGAAGGCGGCCTGAGCGCTGCGGGCGCTCGGCAGATCAAGGCCCTGGGCGGGCGTGTTCAGCGGCAGGCCGGGACGAATCGCGCTCATGCCGACATGGTTAACGGAAACCCTCGAAAAAGGGTTAACGCGGCCTCACCGCTTGGTCGGCGCGGGACGAGGCGGGGCCTGCATGGAGGAGACCAGTCGGTCGATGTCGGCGTCGTCTAGCAGGGGGCCGGACTGTTTGGCGGTGATGCGCCCCATGGCGTCGACGGCGAAGGTCTCGGGCACGCCGGAGATGCCGAGGTCGAGGCCCGCGCGACCTTCGCGGTCCACCAGCACCATGGAATAGGGGTCGCCCAGTTCGTCGAGGAAGGCGCGGGTGGCGACCGGCTCGTCCTTGTAGGCGATGCCGACCACGGCGACGCCGCGCGCCTTCAGCGCCAGCAGCTTGGGGTGTTCGATCCGGCACGGCGCGCACCAGGAGGCGAACACATTGACCAGCATGGGCCGGCCGACGCCGGCGGTCTTCAGGTCCAGATTGCCCGGTCCCGCTTGGTCGCCCGACAGCAGGGGCAGGACCGTCTCGGGGATGGTCTGGCCGACCAGGGCGTCGGGCTTGAACGCCGGATCGCGCTTCAGCGACCAGCCGACGAACAAGGCCGCCAGCGCCGCGAGGACCGCCAGCGGGATCAGGGCCAGCCAGCGGTTCATTTCTCTTGTCCTAACGCGCTTCGCGCTGCTTGAGGGCGGTTGGTGTCCGCTGCTTCTGGATGTGTGCCTTGGTCTGCCTCAAGCCGGGCCAGTTCGCGCTTCCATTTGCGGGAGGCGACGACGGCGCGGATGGTCAGGACGATCAGCACCAGGGCGCTGACGCCCCAGGCGGGCCAGACGAAGGCGGCGTAAGGCGTCATGTCGAGGTCGAGCATGGCGTCAGGCCTCTTGAGCCAGACGGGCGCGCAGGGTCATGACGCGGCGGCGGCGGATCTCGGTGCGGATGGCGGTCAGCCACAGAGCCGCGAACAGCACGCCATAGGCCGCCAGCATGGTCAGAAAGGGCGGCAGATAGACGGGGTCGAGGCCCGACGATCCGGGGGTCAGGAAGCTGGCGGGCTGGTGCAGGGTGTTCCACCAATCGACCGAGAATTTCACGATCGGCAGATTGATGAGGCCGACCAGACCCAGGACCGCGGCGGCGCGCCCGGCCTTTTGCTCGTCGTCGATCGAGGCTCTCAGCGCGATATAGCCGAGGTAGAAGAGGAACAGCACCAGCACGCTGGTCAGGCGCGCGTCCCAAACCCACCAGGTTCCCCACATCGGCTGGCCCCACAGCGAGCCGGTGAACAGGGCCAGGGCTGTGAAGGCGGCGCCCGGCAGGGCGGCGGCGCGGGCCGCGGCGTCGGCCAAGGCATGGCGGAAAACCAGCGCAAAGAAGCTGGACACGCCCAGCGCCGCATAGGCTCCGAGGCCCAAGGTGGCGGCGGGGACATGGACGAACATGATCCGCACCGTATCGCCCTGCTGATAATCGGCCGGGACGGAGAAGCTGAGCCAGGCGCCGACGCCCAGCAGCACGGCGGCGAGGCCCCACAGAACGGGCGTCAACGGGCCGGTGAAGGCCATGAAGCGCTGCGGATTGGACAGGCCGAACATCGGTTCAGCGCTTACGCGGCGAAGGGCTGACGGGCAAGCTCACCCTTGCGCGTTCCGAACGGCGGCCGCCCCGGCGAAGGGCGCGACGATGGCGGCGAATAGCACGTAAGCGCACAGCAACGCCAACGCCGGGCCGACCGGCTGGCCTGATCCGGCGCGCTCCAGGGCGCCGGCGCCGAAGACGACGGGGGGAATAAAGAGCGGCAGGACGACGACGGCGATTAGCAGTCCGCCACGCTTTGCGCCCAGCGCAAGGGCGGCGCCGAGCGCCCCGGTGAATGCGAAGCCGGCGCCGCCGATCAGGGCGGTCAGTGCGACCAGGGGCGTCAGCGACGCGGGCAGGCCAAGCGCCAGGGCTGCGACGGGGGCGGTCAGGGCGAGCGGCAGACCAACGGCGATCCACTGCGCCAGGGCCTTGATCAAGACGACCTGCTCCAGCGCCAGATGGCCAAGGGCCAGCAGATCCAGCGCCCCGTCCTCCATGTCACGCTCAAACAGCCGTTCCAGCGACAGCAGGGACGCCAGGGCGAGCGCCAACCAGGCGACGCCGCCGGCGACCGGGCCGAGCGTGCGCGGATCGCCGCCGGCCGCCAGCGGCAGTATGGCGGTCAGACAGGCGAAGAAGCCGCAGGCCAGCAAGGGGCCGCCGCCCCCGCCCCAGGCCAGATCCAGCTCGCGCTCCAGCAGAACGCGCGTCGCGCCGCGCAGGCCGGGCGGACGGGGTTCCTGCTCGACATCGTGGCGGCTCACTTCAGCGCCCCTAGATCGAGAGAGCGGGTCGGCAGCGGCAGGGGGTCGTGGACGGCGGCGACGATCAGGCCATCGGCGTCCAGATGACGCTGCATCTGCTCGGCAAAGGCTTCGCGCCAACGCGTGTCCAGCGGCGCCATCGGTTCGTCCAGCAGCCACAGGGCGCGCGGCGATCCGACCAGCCGGCCCATGGCCAGGCGACGGCGCTGACCGGCCGAAAGACGCCGGACCTCCAGGTCCAGAAGTGGCTTCAGGCCGAAGGCCTCGACGGCGTGGTCGACGCCGTACTGGGTGTGGCCCAACCAGTCGCACTGAAACCCCAGCTCTTCGCGCGCGGTGCGGCCGCCCTTCAGCCCGTCCAGATGGCCGAGAAAATGGGTTTCGCGTCCACGCGCCTGCCGCTCGTCCAGCTTATTGCCGTCGCCGTCCTGGAAGGCGACCGTCCCGGCGTCGGGCCGCAACAGGCCGGCGATCGCGCGCAGCAGGCTGGTCTTGCCCGCCCCGTTTGCGCCCGTCAGGGCCAGCACCTCGCCGGCGCGCAGGGTCAGGTCGAGACCGTGAAACAGCCGACGCTCGCCGCGCGAGACGGTCAGGCCGGAGAGGGCGAGGGTGTGGATCATCGCGTTTCACCCGCCGCGCCAAATCTGCGAACCCTTCTCAATGTCCACGTCAGGGGTGTGGACACATGGACGGTGCGGCGTGGCGGGGCTATAGGCACGGTCGCCGCAGCAGGCTTTCGCCGCGCGCGCAGGGGCCCTGTGAGCCGCTGCGTCTGCCGCGCGAAGGCGCAACCGGATTGTCGGGCGGCGCTGACCAGAGGAACTCTCCATGCCGTCGATCGACAGCTTCAAGACCCGCCAGGACCTTTCCGTCGGGCGTAAGAAATACGCCTATTACAGCCTTCCCGCCGCCGAGGAAGCCGGTCTGACCGGGATTTCCCGCCTGCCGCGCTCGATGAAGGTGCTGCTGGAGAACCTGCTGCGCAACGAGGACGGCGTGTCCGTCACCGAAGACGACCTGAAGGCCGTCGCCGCCTGGGTCGAGAACAAGGGCTCGGTCGAGCACGAGATCGCCTTCCGCCCGGCCCGCGTCCTGATGCAGGACTTCACCGGCGTGCCCGCCGTGGTCGATCTGGCCGCCATGCGCGACGCTATGAGCGCCCTGGGCGCCGACGCCGCCAAGATCAACCCGCTGGTGCCGGTCGATCTGGTCATCGACCACTCGGTGATGGTCGACAACTTCGGCACGTCCAAGGCCTTCGGCCAGAACGTCGAGCGCGAATACGAGCGCAACATCGAGCGCTACAACTTCCTGCGCTGGGGCTCGTCGGCCTTCAACAACTTCCGCGTCGTGCCCCCCGGCACCGGCATCTGCCACCAGGTGAACCTGGAGAACCTGGCCCAGACCGTCTGGACCTTGGACGAAGGCAAGAAGACCGTCGCCTATCCAGACACCGTCGTCGGCACAGACAGCCACACCACCATGATCAATGGCCTGGCCGTCCTGGGTTGGGGCGTCGGCGGCATCGAGGCCGAGGCGGCCATGCTGGGCCAGCCGATCCCGATGCTGATCCCCGAGGTCATCGGCTTCAAGCTGACGGGTTCGATGCCCGAAGGCACGACGGCGACCGACCTGGTGCTGACCGTCACCCAGATGCTGCGCAAGAAGGGCGTGGTCGGCAAGTTCGTCGAGTTCTTCGGCGACGCCCTACCGAACATGACCATCGAGGACCAAGCAACCATCGCCAACATGGCTCCGGAATACGGCGCCACCTGCGGCTTCTTCCCCGTCTCGGCCGCGACCATCGGCTATCTGACCGCCACGGGCCGCGACAAAACGCGCGTCGCCCTGGTCGAAGCCTACGCCAAGGCCCAGGGCCTGTGGATCGACGAGAATTCGGAAGACCCGGTCTTCACTGATGTGCTGGAACTGGACATCTCGACCGTCGTACCGTCGCTGGCGGGTCCGAAGCGTCCGCAGGACCGCGTCGAACTGACCACCGCCGCTCCGGCGTTCGAAACCGCCCTGACCGACGTCTTCGCCCGTCCGTCCGACGCCGAGCGTGTCTCGGTGGATGGCCAGAAGTTCACCGTCGGCGACGGCGACGTGGTCATCGCGGCCATCACCTCCTGCACCAACACCTCCAACCCGTCGGTCCTGATCGCCGCCGGTCTGGTGGCGCGCAAGGCCAATGCGCTGGGCCTGAAGGCCAAGCCTTGGGTCAAGACCTCGCTGGCCCCCGGCTCGCAGGTCGTGACCGACTATCTGACCGACGCCGGCCTGCAGAAAGATCTGGACGCCCTGGGCTTCAACCTGGTCGGCTATGGCTGCACCACCTGCATCGGCAACTCGGGTCCGCTGGACCCGGCGATCTCCAAGGCGATCAACGACAACGCCCTGGTCGCCACCTCGGTCCTGTCGGGCAACCGCAACTTCGAAGGCCGCGTGAACCCCGACGTCCAGGCCAACTATCTGGCCTCGCCGCCGCTGGTCGTGGCCTACGCCATCGCCGGCTCGATGCGGATCGACATCACCAAGGATCCGATCGGTCAGGACAAGAAGGGCAACGACGTCTTCCTGAAGGACGTCTGGCCGACCACGCAGGAAATCGCCGACATCCAGCGTAAGTCCGTCACTCCGGCCATGTTCGCCAAACGTTACAAGGACGTGTTCAAGGGCGACAAGCATTGGCAGGCCATCAAGGTCACCGGCGGTCAGACCTATGAGTGGGACGACAGCTCGACCTACGTCGCCAACCCGCCCTATTTCGACGGCCTGTCGATGGACCTGACCCCGGTTCAGGACGTGGTCGAGGCTCGCGTTCTGGCCATCTTCGGCGACTCGATCACCACTGACCACATCAGCCCAGCCGGTTCGATCAAGAAGACCTCGCCCGCCGGCGTTTATCTGACCAACCACGGCGTCGAGGCGGCCGAGTTCAACAGCTACGGTGCCCGTCGCGGCAACCACGAAGTCATGATGCGCGGCACCTTCGCCAACATCCGCATCAAGAACCGCATCACGCCCGAGATCGAAGGCGGCGTGACCAAGCACTTCCCGTCGAACGACACGATGTCGATCTATGACGCGGCCATGCGGTATCAGTCGGAAGGCCGCCCGCTGGTCGTCTTCGCCGGCAAGGAATACGGCACCGGCTCGTCGCGCGACTGGGCGGCCAAGGGCACGCGCCTGCTGGGCGTTCGCGCCGTCATCGCTGAAAGCTTCGAGCGCATCCACCGTTCGAACCTGGTCGGGATGGGCGTCGTGCCGCTGCAGTTCAAGCAGGACGGCTGGCTGAAGCTGGGCCTGACGGGCGAAGAGATCGTCACGATCCGCGGCCTGTCGGACGCCAACATCGGCAAGCTGAAGCCGCGTCAGGACCTGTGGGTCGAGCTGTTCCGCCCGTCGGACGGCAAGATGGCCCGCTTCCCGGTCCGCTGCCGCATCGATAACCAGACCGAACTGGACTACCTGCTGGCCGGCGGCGTCATGCCCTATGTGCTGCGCAACCTGGCGCGCGGTCCGGAAACCGGAGCGCCGATCGCTGCCGAATAGGTCGCGGTTCGTCCAGACAAGAAAGAGGGCCGGCGGAGCGATCCGCCGGCCCTTTTCCGTTTGCCGAAAGGGCGGTGGTCAGTCGGCGCTGACGACCACCAGCTTGCGGTTCACGAACTCCTTGATGCCCACATCGCCCAGCTCGCGGCCGAAGCCCGAGCGTTTGACGCCGCCGAACGGCAGTTCGGGCATGGAGGTGGTGGTGGTGTTGATGAAGACCATGCCGGTCTCGATCCGCGAGGCCAGCTTGCGGGCGCGCTCGGTGTCGCCCGAGAAGATCGAGCCGCCCAGGCCGAAGTGGGAATCGTTGGCCAGGGCCACGACCGCATCGTCGTCATCGACCACAAAGACCTGGGCCACCGGGCCGAAGAACTCCTGATAGAAGGCCGGGTTGTCGCGCGCGACGTCCGTCAGGACGGTCGGCTCGTAGAAGAAGCCGGTGCGGTCGGCGGGCTTGCCGCCGGTGACTGCCTTGGCGCCGTGCTGGATCGCCTCTTCCACCTGTTTGGTCAGAGTCTTCAGCGCATCCTCGGACGACAGCGGACCCAGGTCGGTGGCCTCGTCCAGCGGGTCGCCCATGACGGCGGACTTCATGCCCTCGACGAAGCCGGTGATGAAAGCGTCGGAGACCGACTTCTGGACGATGAAGCGTTTGGAGCCGGTGCAGACCTGTCCGGCGTTGGACAGGCGGCCTTCGACGCCCGCCGCGACCGCCTTTTGGATGTCGGCGTCGTCCAGCACCACGAAGACATCGCTGCCACCCAGTTCCAGCGTGGACTTCTTCAGCATTTCCGACGCTCTGGCCGAGACCTTGGCGCCGGCGCCCTCGGAACCCGTCAGGGCCACGCCCTGGATACGGTCGTCGCCGATCAGTTCGGCGACCTTTTCGGAGGAGATGTAGAGGTTGGCGACAAAACCTTCGGGCGCGCCGGCCTCACGCACCAGTTCGGCGAACCGGGCGGCGCAGCGGGGCACGATGCCCGCGTGCTTGTAGAGCACGGGATTACCGACCGCGATGGCGGGCGCCACCACGCGGATCAGCTGATAGATCGGGAAGTTCCACGGCTCGACCGCCAGCAGCACGCCGATCGGGTGAAACTCGACCCAGGCCTCGCCCAGTTCGCTGTCGATCTTTTCGGGCTTGAGGAAGTCGGCGGCCTTCTCGGCATAGTAGGCGGCGATGCCGGCGCACAGATCGATCTCGCCCTGCCCCTGAGCCAGGGGTTTGCCCATCTCCTCGGCCATGGTGCGGGCCAGGTCGTCGCGGTTTTCGGTCAGAAGGCCCGACAGGGATTTCAGCACGGCGAGACGCGGCTGGATGTCGCCCTTCGACCAATCCGAATGGAACAGGCCGTCGGCCTTGGCCAGGGCGGCCTCGACGGCGTCGTCAGTGTGTTCTGGATAGTCCTCGACCAGTTGTTCGGTGAAGGGATTGAGGGTGCGATAGGCCATGGGGCGTCCTGAGGCTTCGGTCGGACGCCCGGGGCGGCGCCGATCCGTTGTCAGGAAGGCAAACGCGACCTGTCGGGGCGGGTTGCCTGGCTGTCAGTCCGGATCGCTGAACGGCGGCGGGAGTTGGCCGGACGTGAAGAGGATGGTCGGCTCTTCGTCGTAATCGCCCATTTCGGTGTCGGCCGAGACGGCGAAGGCGACGACGCCAAGACGCAACGGCGCCAGACGTTCGGCCTTGCGACGCGCCTCTTCGGCGTCCTTGCAGCCGACCTGGGGTTCTGCGCGCAGGGCCTTGCCCCGACCTTGGACATAGGCCTGGACGATATAGACGGTTTCGGTTGCCATCTGCTTCCAAGCGGCCTGTTCGGCGCTCAGGTCAATCGATCAATCGAGCCTCAGTCCGTTTTCGCTCTAGCTTCACTCTAACTTCAAGGCCTCGGCCAGCAGCCGGGCCTCGGCGGCGCGGCTGGAGCCGGCGCGCCAGGCGACGACGATCTCGCGGTGGGGCGGGGCGCCGTCGGCCTGGTTCTCGAAGGCGCGAATGGCGACGGAGGGGTTGTCGGCCAGACCGGCCTGCACCGCCATCTTCGGCAGGAAGGAGACGCCGAGGCCCGAGCCGACCATCTGAACCAGGGTGTGCAGGCTGGTGGCCGCAAAGACGTCGTCGCCGCGCGGGGCCTCGATGTCCAAGGCCGCCAGGGCGTGGTCGCGCAGGCAATGGCCGTCTTCCAGCAGGATCAGATCCTCCGCCCGTAGCGAGCCGGGACGGATGGGGCCGGGCGCGGCCAAGGCATGGTCGGCGGGGGCGGCGGCCATGATCTCGTCATCGCCGATGCGGGCGTGGGCGATGCCCGGCGCATCATAGGGCAGGGCGATGACCGCCGCGTCGATCTGACCCGCCTTCAGCGCCGCGATCAGCCGGGGCGTCAGATCCTCGCGGATGAACAGCTTCAGGCTGGGATAGGCGGCCTTCACCGACGGCAGCTTCGCGGGCAGCAGGAAGGGGGCCACGGTCGGGATGACGCCCAGGCGGAAGCGGCCGGACAGCAGGCGGCCGGCGTTCTTGGCCGCCTCGACCAGATCCTCGGTGCGGGCCAGGACGTCCTCGGCGCGGCGAACGGCCTCGGCTCCAACGGCGGTCATGATCACGGCGCCGCGCGCGCGTTCGACCACCGGCGCGCCCAGGATGCGCTCAAGCTCCTGCACCCCGGCGCTGAGGGCGGGCTGGCTGACGTGGGCGGCCTCGGCGGCGCGCGAGAAGCTGCCGTGTTCGGCCAGGAGCTTGAGATACTGGAGCTGACGCAACGTGGGGAGCATGGAAGCGAAATAGGCCTGTCCTATGCTGACGCCAAGGATAATCGATTGGCTTTATCCGTTTGACCCGTGTCGTATGGCCCCAGCATCTACAGGGCGATGCAAAAATCGCTCGCCGTCGTGCGCCAGTGCAGCAGGGAGAAAACACCATGACCGACGAAGCCAAATGCCCCTTTTCCGGCCGGACGCCCCGATCGGTCGCAGGCGGCGGCGTTCAGAACCGCGATTGGTGGCCCAATCAGCTGCGGGTCGATCTGCTGAACCAGCATTCGACCAAGTCAGATCCGCTGGGTGAGTCGTTCGATTACCGCGAGGCCTTTTCCAAGCTGGACTATGAAGCGCTGAAGGCGGATCTGCGCGCGCTGATGAAGGACTCCAAGGATTGGTGGCCGGCCGACTTCGGCCATTACGGCCCGCAGTTCATCCGCATGGCCTGGCACAGCGCCGGCACCTATCGCGTCGGCGATGGTCGCGGCGGCGGCGGGCGGGGCCAGCAGCGGTTTGCGCCGCTGAATTCCTGGCCCGACAACGTCAATATCGACAAGTCGCGCCGCCTGCTGTGGCCGATCAAACAGAAGTACGGCCAAGCCATCTCCTGGGCCGACCTGATGATCCTGACCGGAAACGTCGCGCTGGAGACGATGGGCTTCCGCACCTTCGGCTTCTCCGGCGGCCGCGCCGATACCTGGGAGCCGGATCAGGACGTCTATTGGGGTCGCGAGACGACCTGGCTGGGCGGCGACGAACGCTATGCCCACGGCTCGGACGGGGTGGTGAAGCCGGGCGACGAGGCCGTGCTTGTCAGCGATGATAATGCGGACGGCGACAAGCATTCGCGCGATCTGGAGAACCCGCTGGCCGCCGTGCAGATGGGCCTGATCTACGTCAATCCGGAGGGGCCGGACGGCAATCCCGATCCAATCGCGGCGGCGCGCGACATCCGCGACACCTTCGCCCGGATGGCGATGAACGACGAGGAGACCGTCGCCCTGATCGCGGGCGGCCACACCTTCGGCAAGACGCACGGCGCGGGCCCGGCCGACCACGTCGGCGCAGAGCCTGAAGGCGACGGCTTGGAGGCGCAAGGCCTGGGCTGGACCTCGAGCTTTGGCACGGGGCACGGCGCCGACGCCATCACCAGCGGCCTGGAAGTCACCTGGACCCAGACGCCGGCCCAGTGGAGCAACTTCTATTTCGAGAACCTCTTCGGCTTCGAATGGGAGCTGGAGAAGTCCCCGGCGGGCGCGCATCAGTGGGTGGCCAAGGACGCGGGCGAGATCATCCCCGACGCCCACGATCCGGCTAAGAAGAAGCGGCCGACCATGCTGACGACCGACCTGTCGATGCGGTTTGACCCGGAATACGAGAAGATCTCGCGCCGGTTCCTGAACGATCCCCAGGCCTTTGCCGACGCCTTTGCGCGGGCCTGGTTCAAGCTGACGCACCGCGATCTGGGGCCGCGTTCGCGCTACGTGGGGCCGGAAGTCCCGAGCGAAGTCCTGCTGTGGCAGGATCCGGTGCCGGAGGTGGATCATCCGCAGATCGACGCGACGGACGCGGCGGCTCTGAAGGCCAAGGTGCTGGACTCGGGCCTGAGCGCCGCCGAACTGGTCGGCACGGCTTGGGCCTCGGCTTCGACCTTCCGGGGCGGGGACAAGCGGGGCGGGGCCAACGGCGCGCGCATCCGCCTGGCGCCGCAGAAGGATTGGGCCGTCAACCAGCCCGAACAGCTTGATCGGGTGCTGAGGACGCTGGAGCGCATCCAGACCGAGTTCAACCAGGCGCAAACGGGCGGCAAGAAGGTGTCTCTGGCCGACCTGATCGTGCTGGCCGGCAATGCAGGCGTCGAACAGGCGGCCAAGGCGGCGGGCCATGACGCCAGCGTGCCCTTCACGCCCGGCCGGACGGACGCCAGCCAGGCGCAGACGGATGTCGAATCCTTCGGCTATCTGGAGCCGGTCGCTGACGGCTTCCGTAACTTCCAGAAGGCGCGCTATGCCGTGCCGGCCGAGTCGCTGCTGATCGATCAGGCGCAGCGGCTGACGCTGACGGCCCCGGAGATGACGGTGCTGATCGGCGGCCTGCGGGCCATCAACATCAATACGGGCGGCGCGACGCACGGCGTGCTGACCGAACGGCCCGGCGTGCTGTCCAACGATGTCTTCGTCAATCTGCTGGACATGGACGTGAAGTGGGCGGCGACCTCGGACGCCAAGGACGTCTTCGAAGGCCGCGACCGCAAGACGGGCGAAGCCAAGTGGACGGGCACGCGTGTCGATCTGGTGTTCGGCTCCAACGCCGTGCTGCGGGCGCTGGCCGAGGTCTATGCCGGGGCCGACGCCGAAGGGAAGTTCGTCTCGGACTTCGTGGCGGCCTGGACCAAGGTCATGGAGCTCGACCGGTTCGACCTGCACGGCTGAGCCGGGGCAGAGGCTGAAAAAGAAGAGGGTCGGGCGCGTCGCAGCGTCCGGCCTTTTCTTCGTGCAGATCAGCGCAGCTTGATCTCGAACAGCTGCGGCCAGCGTTTGCCGGTGACGAACAGGCGCTTTCCCGCCGCGTCCCAGGCGATGCCGTTCAGGACGTCGTCGTTGGGGTCGAGGTTCGCGCCCTTGGGGACCAGGGCGGTCAGGTCGATGAAGGCCTTGACCACGCCGGTCTCGGGATCGATGCGCGCGATGCGGTTGTCCTGCCAGATATTGGCGAAGACCTCGCCGTCGATCCATTCCAGTTCGTTGATTTGATCCAGCGGCCGGCCGTCGGCGGTGACGGAGACGCGGCCGGTCTCGGCCAGGGTTTCGGGGTCCAGAAAGCGCAGTTGGTCTGTGCCGTCGCTCATGATCAGCCGGCGCCCGTCGGTGGTCAGGGCCCAGCCCTCGCCCGGATAGGAAAAGCCGCCCAGCGCCGAGAAGTCGTCCAGCTTCCAGATGAAGCCGATGTGGTTGCGCCAGGTCAGGCTGTAGAGCTTGCCGTTCAGCGTGGTCATGCCCTCGCCGAAATAGATGGTCGGCAGATCGCGCTGACGCTCCACGCGTCCGGTCTCCAGATCGACCTTACGGATGAAAGACGGATAAAGGCCCGTACTCTCGTAAAGGCCACCGTCGTGGAAGAAGAGGCCTTCGGTGAAGGCCCCTGTGTCGTGGGGATAGGCCCGCACGACCTCGTAGGACTGGACCGGCACTTCGGCCCTGACCGGCAGGGCGACGCCTGTCGTCAGCAGCAGACCGGCGACAAGGCCGGCGAGCCGGGACGACAGGCGCATCATGAGCCTCAGCCCCGCTCGGCGGCGGCTTCGGCCTCGGCCTTTTGCGCGCGGGCCTCAGCGGCGTTCGCCTCGCTGCGGGCCAGTTCGGCCTTTTCCTTCTTGGATGCGGATTTGCGACCCAGCATGTTCAACGCCTCAACACCGGCCGAGAAGGCCATGGCCGCATAGATGTAGCCCTTGGGCACATGATAGCCGAAGCCGTCGGCGATCAACACCATGCCGATCATCAGCAGGAAGCCGAGCGCCAGCATGACGACGCTGGGGTTCTTGTTGATGAAGTTGGCCAGGGGGTCGGCAGCCAGCAGCATCACGGTCACGGCGACCAGGACGGCGACGACCATGATCGGCAGGTGCTCGGTCATGCCGACGGCGGTGAGGATCGAGTCGATCGAGAAGACGATGTCCAACAGGATGATCTGGAAGATGGCCGCGCCGGCGTTGGCGATGACCACGTCCTTCTTGTCCATGACGTCGTGGCTGGGCGTCGGATCGACCGTGTGGTGGATTTCCTTGGTCGCCTTCCAGACCAGGAACAGACCGCCCGCGATCAAGATCAGGTCCTTCCAAGAGAATTCATTGCCCATGACGGTGAAGACCGGCTGCACCAGACCGACCAGCCAGGCGATGATCGACAGCAGGGCCAGACGCATGATCAGCGCCAAGCCGATACCGATGCGCCGCACCTTCTGCCGCTGATGCTCGGGCAGTTTGTTCGACAGAATTGAGATGAAGATCAGGTTGTCGATGCCGAGCACGACCTCCATCACGATGAGGGTCACCAATGCGGCCCAGGCGGCCGGATCGGAGAGCAGGGGGGTTATGCTGTCGAGCATGGGGTTTCCTGGTGGAGGATAAAGCTTGAGCGGAAAGCGCTAGGGCCGACGCAGGTTCCGATCAAGCGATGGGGTGCGGCGTCATGGTCGCACCCCCCTGGGCTCGGTCGCCTTTCCTACTCTGTGTGGAAGGAAACGGGGGCGCGCTCTCGCCCTGCGTCATCGGTGCGCCTTCACGCAATGTTGCGAGCGGCGAAACCCCGTGCTATCAGGCGCCCGGCTTGAAGGGGGCGTATTTACGGATACGGCCTCCGTCGTGCTTTCCGTAAGCATTTCAAGCTTTTGACCGTTGCGAGCCTCGCAGTCGGTTGCGACCCTGACACAACGACCTCGGACCCTAATCAGTGGCTGATGATTTCAGAACGACGGAAGTCGGCGATCGCTACGCACAGGCGCTGTTCGACCTGGCGCTGGAAACCGGCCGCCTGGACGCCGTCCGCGCCGACCTGAAGTCGCTGAAGGCGGCCTGGAGCGAAAGCGCCGACCTGCGTCGCCTGGCGACCTCGCCCGTCATCGCCGCGCCGGACCAGGCCAAGGGTCTGGTGGCCATCGCCGCCAAGGCCAAGTTCGAACAGACCACGACCAACTTCCTGGGTCTGCTGGCTCAGAACCATCGCGCCAAGGATCTGCCTGCCGTGATCGCAGGGTTCGAGTCGCGCTACGCCAAACACGCCGGCGTCGTCGCCGCCGAGGTCGTCTCGGCCCAGCCGCTGGACGCCAAACAGGTCGCCGCCATCACCGCCGCCCTGTCCAAGAGCCTGGGCAAGGCGCCGGAACTGACCGCGCGCGTCGATCCGTCGATCCTGGGCGGCCTGAAGGTCAAGGTGGGCTCGAAACTGTTCGACGCCTCGCTGAAGACCAAGCTCGACCAGATGAAGTTCGCCCTCAAGCGCGCCTAAACGCGCTCCCGCCACCCAGAATGCGCGCCTGAACGGCGCAACCGCAGAAGACTGAAGAACAGAGAGCCCGTCATGGACATCCGCGCCGCTGAAATCTCGGCCATCCTCAAGTCGCAGATCGCCAACTTCGGCGTCGAAGCCGATGTCTCCGACGTCGGCAGCGTGCTGTCGGTCGGCGACGGCATCGCCCGCATCCACGGTCTGGACAATGTCCAGGCCGGTGAAATGGTCGAGTTCACCAAGGCCGGCGTGAAGGGCATGGCCCTGAACCTCGAGCGCGACAACGTCGGCGCCGTGATCTTCGGCGCCGACGCCGCCATCGCCGAGGGCGACGACGTGCGCCGCCTGGGCGAGATCGTGGACGTTCCGGTCGGCAAGGGTCTGCTGGGCCGCGTCGTCAATCCGCTGGGCGAGCCGATCGACGGCAAGGGCCCGATCCAGTTCACCGAGCGCCGCCGCGTGGACGTCAAGGCGCCCGGCATCATCCCGCGCAAGTCGGTTCACGAGCCGATGCAGACCGGCCTGAAGGCCATCGACACCCTGATCCCCGTCGGCCGCGGCCAGCGCGAGCTGATCATCGGCGACCGTCAGGTCGGCAAGACCGCCGTCGCCGTCGACACCATCCTGAACCAGAAGAACGTCAACAAGACCGACGACGAGAGCGCCAAGCTCTACTGCATCTACGTCGCCATCGGTCAGAAGCGTTCGACCGTCGCCCAGATCGTCAAGACCCTCGAAGAGTCGGGCGCGCTGGAATACACGATCGTCGTCGCCGCCACGGCGTCGGAACCGGCCCCGCTGCAATTCCTGGCCCCGTTCGCCGGCACCGCCATGGGCGAGTTCTTCCGCGACAACGGCATGCACGCCCTGATCGTCTATGACGATCTGTCGAAACAGGCTGTCGCCTATCGCCAGATGTCGCTGCTGCTGCGCCGTCCGCCCGGCCGTGAAGCCTATCCGGGCGACGTCTTCTACCTGCACAGCCGCCTGCTGGAGCGTTCGGCCAAGCTGAACGAGGATTACGGTTCGGGCTCGATGACCGCCCTGCCGATCATCGAAACCCAGGCCAACGACGTCTCGGCCTACATCCCGACCAACGTGATCTCGATCACCGACGGTCAGATCTTCCTGGAATCGGACCTGTTCTATCAGGGCATCCGTCCGGCCGTGAACGTCGGCATCTCGGTGTCGCGCGTCGGCTCGTCGGCCCAGACCAAGGCGATGAAGAAGGTCGCCGGTTCGATCAAGGGCGAGCTGGCCCAGTATCGCGAGATGGCCGCCTTCGCCAAGTTCGGCTCGGACCTGGACGCCTCGACCCAGAAGCTGCTGGCGCGCGGCGCCCGTCTGACCGAACTGCTGAAGCAGCCGCAGTATTCGCCGCTGGCGATGGAAGAGCAGGTCGTCTCGGTCTACGCCGGCACGCGCGGTTACATCGACGGCATCGCAGTCGGCGACGTGGGCCGCTTCGAGAAGGAACTGCTGGCGCGCATCCATGCGAACCACGCCTCCTTGCTTGAAGGCATCCGCACCAAGAAGGATCTGACCTCGGACCTCGAAGCCGAGTTGAAGGACATCCTGGCCGCCTTCGTCAAGACCTTCGCCTGAACCCGTCTGGTAAGCTGAGAGAGTAAGCGCCGGATGGCCAGCCTCAAGGAAATGCGCAATCGGATCGGAAGCGTGAAAGCCACGCAGAAGATCACGAAAGCCATGCAGATGGTCGCCGCGGCCAAGCTGAAGCGCGCCCAGGACCAGGCCGAAAGCGCCCGGCCCTATGCCCAGAAGATGGCCTCGGTCATCGCCAACCTGGCTGCTGGCGTCTCGGGCGCCGACGCGCCCAAGATGCTGTCGGGCACCGGTCAGGACCAGCGTCACCTGATCGTCGTGGCGACAGCGGACAAGGGTCTGGCGGGCGGTTTCTCGACCAATGTCATCCGCGCCGCGCGCGAGCGGATCAACAGCCTGATCAATGCCGGCAAGGACGTGAAGATCATCGCCGTCGGCAAAAAGTCGCGCGATCAGCTGGCGCGTCTGTACGGCGACAAGGTGGTCCACACCTTCGAACTGTCGGACCACAAGACGATCGGCCTGCCGTCGGCCCAGCCGGTCGCCGAGATGATCGCCACGGCGTTCGAAGAGGGTCAGGCCGATGTGGTCACCCTGTTCTACAGCCAGTTCAAGTCGGTGATCCAACAGGTCCCGACGGCCAAGCAGCTGATCCCGGCCGTGGTCGAGGGCGACGCCCAGCCGATCGACCTGAACGGCGCGGTCTATGAGTACGAGCCCTCGGAAGAGGAAATCCTGGAAACCCTGCTGCCGCGCGCGCTGACGACCCAGATTCTGGCCGCGCTGTATGAGAACCAGGCGGGCTTCTTCGGCTCGCAAATGGCGGCGATGGACAACGCCACGCGCAATGCGGGCGACCTCATCAACGCCCTGACGCTGCAATACAACCGCAAGCGCCAAGCCCAGATCACCACCGAGCTGATCGAGATCATCGCCGGCGCCGAAGCCCTCTGATCCCGACCGAACAGACATTCCGATACGGACCCTGACCATGACCGACACCGTCGCCCCCAAGAAACCCGCCGCCAAAAAGCCCGCCGTCAAGAAGGCGCCTGTCGCCGCGATCGCGCCCGGCGCGGCCGTCGCCACGGGCAAGATCGCCCAGGTCATCGGCGCCGTCGTCGACGTCGAGTTCGACGGCCATCTGCCGGCGATCCTGAACGCCCTGCACACCCAGAACATCGACCAGAAGACGGGCGAGCCCTTCACCCTGGTTCTGGAAGTCGCCCAGCACCTGGGTGAGAACATGGTCCGCGCCATCTCGATGGACACGACCGAAGGCCTGACGCGCGGCCAGCCCGTGACCGACACCGGCTCGTCGATCCAGGCGCCGGTCGGCCCCGGCACCCTGGGCCGCATCATGAACGTCGTCGGCCAGCCGATCGACGAAGCCGGCCCGATCGCCACCACCGAATACCGCCCGATCCACAAGGAAGCGCCGAGCTTCGAAGAGCAGTCGACCTCGTCTGAAATCCTGGTCACGGGCATCAAGGTCATCGACCTGATGTGCCCCTACACCAAGGGCGGCAAGATCGGCCTGTTCGGCGGCGCCGGCGTGGGCAAGACCGTGACCATGCAGGAGCTGATCAACAACATCGCCAAGGCGTACGGCGGTTATTCGGTTCTGGCCGGCGTGGGCGAGCGCACCCGCGAAGGCAACGACCTGTATCACGAGATGATCGAGTCCAACGTGAACGTGGACCCGTCCAAGAACGGCGGCTCGACCGAGGGGTCCAAGTGCGCCCTGGTGTACGGCCAGATGAACGAGCCCCCCGGCGCCCGCGCTCGCGTCGCCCTGACCGGCCTGTCGATCGCGGAATACTTCCGTGACGAAGAAGGCAAGGACGTGCTGCTGTTCGTCGACAACATCTTCCGCTTCACGCAAGCCGGTTCGGAAGTGTCGGCTCTGCTGGGTCGCATCCCCTCGGCCGTGGGCTATCAGCCGACGCTGGCCACCGAGATGGGCAACCTGCAGGAGCGCATCACCTCGACCAAGAAGGGTTCGATCACCTCGGTCCAGGCCATCTACGTGCCCGCCGACGACCTGACCGACCCGGCGCCCGCCGCCTCGTTCGCCCACTTGGACGCGACGACGGTTTTGAGCCGCGACATCGCCGCCCAGGCCATCTTCCCGGCCGTTGACCCGCTGGACTCGACCTCGCGGATCATGGACCCGCTGGTCATCGGCGACGAACACTACAACGTCGCCCGTTCGGTTCAGGAAGTCCTGCAGCAGTACAAGGGCCTGAAGGACATCATCGCCATCCTGGGCATGGACGAGCTGTCGGAAGAGGACAAGCTGGTCGTCTCGCGCGCCCGCAAGATCCAGCGCTTCCTGTCGCAGCCCTTCTTTGTGGCCGAACAGTTCACCAACTCGCCCGGCAAGTTCGTCGAGCTGGCCGATACGATCCGCTCGTTCAAGGGCATCGTCGCCGGTGAATACGACCACCTGCCGGAAGCCGCCTTCTACATGGTCGGCTCCATCGAAGAGGCCGTCGCCAAGGCCGAGAAGATGGCGTCGGAAGCCTGATCATGGCCGGCAAGCTGAACTTCTCCCTCGTCTCGCCGGAACGCGAGGTCTTCTCGGGCCTCGTGGACCAGGTCGATGCACCCGGCGTCGAGGGCGACTTCGGCGTTCTGCCGGATCATGCGCCCTTCATGACCGCCCTGCGCGAGGGTCTGGTGACCGTCTATAACAACGGCTCGAAGACCCAGTACGACGTCCACGGCGGCTTCGCCGACGTGAACGGCGAAGGCCTGACCATCCTGGCGGAACAGGCCAACGAGGTCGTCGCGGCCTGATCCGTCGAAGGGTCGAACGATTTGAGGCCTCCCGTTTCGGCGGGAGGCCTTTTTCGTGGGCGATGGCCGCGCTAGGACCGGCCCATGACCGATCTCATCGACATCCACGGCGTTTGCGCACCCGGCTATGAGGCCGTGCGCGAGGCGTTCGCCGCCAACTTCACCGAGGCTCCTGAGGGGCTGAACGAGCAGGCGGCGCGGTTCAGCGTGCTGGTTGAGGGCGAGGCGGTCGTCGATCTGTGGGCGGGTCATGCGGATACGGCCAGGACGACGCCCTTCACCGACACCACCCTGACCTCTGTGTTTTCGACCGGCAAGGCGGTGATGGCCATTCTGATGGCGAGCGCAGTCGAGGCCGGGCGGATCGACTATGACCAGCCGGTCGCCTCGCTGTGGCCCGAGTTCGGCGCGGCGGGCAAGGCGGAGGTCACCGTCGCCCAGTTGATGAGCCACCAGTCTGGCCTGCCGGGCTTTTCCGAGGCGGTCGATCCAACGATCTGGTTCGATGTGTCCACGGTGCTGGCCCGTCTGGCGGACCAGGCGCCGATGTGGGCGCCGGGCACGGCCTCGGGCTATCACCCGATCACCGTCGGCTATCTGGCCAATGAGGTATATCGCCGCGCGACCGGACGGACGATGGGCCAGGCGCTGCGCCAGGACTTCCCGGAGCTGGACCTGTGGATCGGCATGCCGGAAAGCCAGCATGGACGGGTGGCACAGATGCGCAAACCCCCGGCGGCGCCCAGCCTGGGGACCATCGATCCGATCAAACAGGCGGCCTTCCTGGATCGCGGCTCGGCGCCGGGTGGGCGCGGTTCGGCGGCCTGGCGCGAGATGGAAATCCCTTCGGCCAATCTGCACGGCACGGCCCTGGGGCTGGCGAAGATGCTTGGGGTGGTCGCTAATGGCGGCGCGCTGGACGGGCGGTTGGTGCTGTCGGCGGGAACGCTGGATCAGCTGACGCGCGAGCGCATCCACGGGCCGGACAAGGTGTTGCCCTATACGATCAGCTGGGCGGCCGGTCTGATGCGCAATGACGGACTGAAGGTGTTCGGGCCCAACGAAGCCTTCGGCCATTATGGCTGGGGCGGGTCCATGGCCATGGCCGATCCGTCGCGGAAACTGTCCGCAGCCTATGTCATGACGCGTCAGTCGCCGCACCTGATCGGCGACCCTCGGCCCAAGCGGTTGCTGGACGCGCTCTACGCCGCCTTCTGAACCGGGCCGGGCGCGGTCAGCAGGCCGATCAGGCCGGCCAAGCCCGCGCAGCCGGCGCAGGTCAGGATCACGGCCCGAAACGCCGCGTGGAAGGCGTCGCGGACGACGGGCGTGATCTCGGCGCCCGACATGACCTGGGCCAGCTGGGCGCGGGCATCGGGCAGGTTGGCGACTCCGGCGAAGACCGCAGACAGCACGAGGCCTAGGAGGGCGACGGCCAGAAGGCTGGCCACGCGCGCCACCGCATTGTTGACGCCCGAGGCCACGCCGGTGTGGCCCGCCTTGACGGCCCCCATCACCGTCGCCGTCAGAGGGCCGACCGCCAGGGTCATGCCGATCGCCAGCACCGTCATCCCCGCCAGCGGTCCGTCGACATAGCCCGCGCCCGGCTCAGGCACAGCCAGAAGCGCCAGTCCGATGCCGGCCAGGGCCGGCCCGGCGCTGAGCGACAGACGCGCGCCGAACCGATCGGCGACCCGACCCGCGAGGCCGGAGAACAGGCCCATGACGGCGGCGAAGGGCAGCATGGCGGCGCCGGCCTCGGTCGCGCTCCAGCCGTGAACCCGGATCAGATCGAAAGGCAGGAAGAACATCGCCCCGCCCAGGGCGAAGTAGAGCAGCAGGGTCAGCAGATTGATCCCGCTGAACACGGAAGACGAAAACAGGCCCAGCGGCATCATCGGGTGGCTTTGGCGCGCCTCGGCCCAGACGAAGGCGACCAGCAGCGCCGCGCCCACGACAAGTCCGGCCAGTATGACGGGCGATGCGAACCCCAGATCGGGCGCGGCGGTCAAGGCCCAGGTCAGGGCGCCCAGTCCGGCGACGGCCAGAACTGCGCCCAGACCATCCAGACCGCGCGCGTCGGGATCGCGGCTCTCGGGCGTGGCGGCCAGGGTCACCACAGCGGTCAGGATCGCCAGCGGGACGTTGATCCAGAAGATGGCGCGCCAGTCGGCGGCGTCGGCCAGCCATCCCCCGATCAGCGGCCCGACCATGCCGGTCAGGGCGCCGAACCCGGCCCAGGTCCCAAAGGCCTTGCCGCGCTCCTCGGGCGGGAAGGTGGCGCCGATCACCGCAAGAGCGCCGGGCGTCAGCAGGGCCGCGCCGATCCCCTGGATCGCCCGGCCGGCGACCAGGGCCTGGACGGTGGGCGCCAGGGCGCAGCCGATGGAGGCCAGGGCGAAGATCGCGACCCCAATCAGAAAGACCCGCCGCCGTCCGAACCGATCGCCGGCCGCGCCGCCGATCAGAACGAGAGCGCCCAAGGTCAGCAGATAGGCGTTCGACACCCACTGGACCGCCGCCGTGCCGGCCGCGAGATCCCGCTGCACGGCGGGCAGGGCGACGCCCAGGGCCGAGCCGTCGATGAAGGTCAGGCTGGAGCCCAGCACCGTCGCGGCCAGCACCCAGCGTTTGCGCGCCGCCGACAGCGGATGGGCCGGTTCGGCGGCGACGTGGACCTGTCCGCCTTCGCAGGGGCCCGGTTGGGCGGTCGTCATGGCCTCGCCTCCGTGTGGGCGAAGGCTACGCCGGTTCCGCCGTGGTCTTCAACGCCTCGCGTGCGGCGCGGCTGCGATTGAAGGCGGCCAGGGCGAAGACGCCGGCGCCGGCCCAGATGAAGACGAAGGACACGATCCGCAGCAGGGTCAGAGGCTCGCCGGTTGCGACGCCGCAGGCGAACTGCAGCGTCGGGGCCAGGAACTGGATGAAACCCACCGTGGACAGGGGCAGACGCCGCGCCGACCAGGCGAACAGCGCCAGCGGGATCACGGTCGCCGGGCCGTTCACCAGCGCCCAGATCAAACCGGAGGGCGACGCAAATCCGACCGCCTGACCGTGTGTGGTCAGCCAGGCCAGGAAGACCGCGCCGATGGGCAGCAGCACCAGACATTCCACGAACAGACCGGTCTGGGCCGAGGCGGGCACGCGCTTTCGGATCACCGCATAGGCGCAGAAGGTGACGGCCAGGGTCAGGCCGATGATCGGCACACGCCCGAGGGCGATCGTCTGGATCACGACCCCGATGGCGGCCAGACCGATGGCGAGCGCGCTCCAGCGGTCGATCTTCTCGCGGAACAGGACGGCGCCGGCCGCCATGTTGAGCAGGGGATTGATATAGTAGCCGAGGCTGGCCTCCAGCGTCGCGTGATGCGTGGTGGCGAAGACGTAGAGGCTCCAGTTGGTGCCGATCAGCAGCGCGGACAGGGCCAGCCAGCCCAGGGTGCGCGGCGTGGCCAGCACCCGGCGCGCCTCGCCCCATTGCCCGGCCAGCAGCAGGACCAGGCCCGCCACGAAGACCGACCAGACCGCCCGGTGCGCCAGGATTTCGGGCGCGCCGAAGCCATGCGCCGCCATCGCCATGAAGAGCAGCGGCAGCAGCCCCCACAGGGTGTAGCAGGCGATGGCCGTGCCGACGGCGCGGGGATCGTTGGGAGAGAGGGAGGCGGTCATGGGGTCCTTCATCCCCGCCGTCATCCTCGGGCTTGACCCGAGGATCGGGCGCGGCGGGCGCCTGTGCGTCGCTCGTTCGCACCAGCGGCGGAACATCCGGTCCTCGGGTCAAGCCCGAGGATGACGGGGTGGAGCGTCAGACCGTGATCGAACGATATCCCGACGACGACTTGATCACGCCGGTCTCGTCCAGCAACTGAGCGATCTGGACCGCGTTGAGGGCGGCGCCCTTGCGCAGGTTGTCGGACACGACCCAAAGGTTCAGGCCGTTCTCGACGGTCGTATCCTTGCGGATGCGGCTGACATAGACGGCGTGTTCGCTGGCCGCGTCGACGGGGGTGATATAGCCGTCGTGCTCCTGCTTATCGATGACCAGCACGCCCGGCGCCTCGCGCAGGATGGCGCGGGCCTCGTCGGGTTCGATGGGGCGGTCGAACTCCACATTCACGGCCTCGGAGTGACCCACGAAGACGGGCACACGCACGCAGGTGACGGTGACCTTGATGTCGGGGTCCAGCATCTTGTGCGTCTCGTCCGACATCTTCTTCTCCTCGTCGGTGGAGCCGTCCTCGAGGAAGGAGCCGATATAGGGGATGACGTTGAAGGCGATCTGTTTGGGGAACTTCTTGGGCGTGGCGTCGCCCAGGCCGTAGATGGCCTTGGTCTGGTTCCATAGCTCGTCCATTCCTTCCTTGCCGGCGCCGGACACCGACTGATAGGTCGAGACCACGACCCGCTTGATCTTGGCCGCATCGTGCAGCGGCTTCAGCGCCGTCACCAGCTGGATGGTCGAGCAGTTGGGGTTGGCGATGATGTTCTTCTTGGTCGCGTCCTTGATGGCGTCCGGGTTCACCTCGGGCACGATCAGCGGCACGTCGGGGTCCTTGCGGAAGGCCGAGGAGTTGTCGATCACGATAGGACCGGCCTTGCCGATCTTCTCGGACCATTCCTTGGACACCGCGCCGCCGGCGGACATCAGGACGATATCGACCTTGGAGAAGTCGAACTGTTCGATGTCCTGGCATTTGATGGTCTTGTCGCCGAAGGAGACCTCGACGCCCTTGGACTTGCGCGAGGCGATGGCGTGGATTTCATCGACGGGGAATTCCAGCTCCTCGAGGATGTTCAGCATTTCGCGGCCCACATTGCCCGTGGCTCCGACGATGGCGACGCGATAACCCATGATGCTTGGTCCTTCGGACGCGCTACCGCTCGGCTCAGCGGAGCCTTGCTGCTTGAGCGCGATTTGGTGTGTGCTGTGCATTTAGGCGTTCGCAGCCGCGAAGCAATCGCTTTTCACTGTGCCGGGCTTTAAGCAGTCCTCCCATGACCTCCCGTATCCGCAACGCCTACGACATCCGCGTGGAAGAGGGCGTGCTGACGCCCGATCCGGCGCAGGAGAGCGTGATCACGGCGCTGGAGCGGCTGGAGGTCGATCTGGCCAAACGTGGCCTGTTCGGCAAGACGCCGGAGGTGCGGGGTATCTATCTCTACGGTCCGCCCGGACGCGGCAAGTCGATGCTGATGGACCTGTTCTATTCGGCGACGCCCGAACCGCGAAAGACGCGCGCCCACTTCCACGCCTTCATGGCCCGCATTCACGACCTGGTGAAACAGTGGCGCGAAGGGGATGCGAAAACTCGCAAGGCCGTGTTCGGAACCCATAAGGGCGACGATCCCATCCCGCCGATCGCGAAGCTGATCGCGTCGGAAGCCCGGCTGCTGTGTTTCGACGAATTGCAGGTCACAGACATCGCCGACGCCATGATCCTGGGCCGGCTGTTCGAAGCCCTGTTCGAGGATCGGGTGGTGCTGGCCATCACCTCGAACCGCGCGCCGGAGGACCTCTACAAGAACGGCATCAACCGTCAGCTCTTCCTGCCCTTCATCGACATTATCCGCGAGCGCTGCGTGGTGGTCGAGACGGCCGGGGCGCGCGACTGGCGGTTGGACCGGATGACCTCGGCCCAGGTCTGGCACACGCCGGACGACCGCGCGGCGTTCGAGGCGTTATGGCGCGAGCTGAAGGGGGGCGAACCAGAAGAGCCGGCGCACCTGACCGTGCTGGGTCGCAATGTGGTGGTGGAGCGCACCGTGGGGTCGATGGCGCGGGCGACGTTTAACGACCTGTGCGCCAAGCCGCTGGGGCCGCAGGACTATCTGGCCATCGCCCAGCGGTTCCACACCCTGTTCCTGGAAGACGTGCCGATCCTGAGTTCGGCCAACCACCACGAGGCGCGGCGTCTGGTGACGCTGGTGGACGCCCTCTATGAGGCCAAGACCAAGCTGATCGTGCTGGCGGCGGCCAAGCCCGAGGCCCTCTATACCGAAGGGGTGGGGGCGTTCGAGTTCGAGCGCACCGTGTCGCGCTTCAACGAAATGCAGAGCAAGGACTGGCTGGCGCACGTCCGCGACTGACGGCTAGGGTAGGGCTGACCTTCGGAGTGTGTCCATGCGCCGTCTCGCCCTCGCTGCCGCCCTTTCTTTGACCTTATCGCCGCTGACGGCGGGAGGAGCGTTCGCACAGACGGCACCGGCGACGACCAGTCGCGGTCTGACGCCGGCCGAGATCGGGACGTGGATCACCGGGCTGGGCGGGCGGGTCGGGCCGGTGCAGACTGAGAACGGCCTGACCTTCTTCACCGTGACCAATGCGGGCCTGACCTGGGCGGTCTTCTTCTATGGCTGCGAGGCGTCTGGCTGCGGCGAGGTTCAGTTCAGCGCCGTTGTGCCCGGGGCCGGGGCGACGCTGGATGCGGTCAACGCTTGGAACCGCGACAACCGCTATCTGAAAGCCTTCCATACTGGGGCCGAAACGCCGACGGCGACGGTGCAATACGACGTCATCGTGCTGTCGGGCGAAGGCGTGGCGCAACTGGCGGACCCGCTGACGGTCTGGCTGCAACTGCTGCCCAAGTTTGCGGGCCAGATGGGGTATGTGGCGCCGTAATGATGTCCCTCTCCCGGTGGGAGAGGGCTTGAGCACACGGCGGCGATAGCCGTCGTTCTGGTGCGAAAGGGTGAGGGTCGGGTCGTGCGAGCTGGCCCCCCAACCGACCCTCATCCGGCCCTGCGGGCCACCTTCTCCCAATGGGAGAAGGGGTAAAGAAAAAAGGGCCTGCGGATCGCTCCGCAGGCCTTCGTCATTCGATCGTCGCGTGGCTTACGCCAGCGAGCCGTCGATATCTTTACAGGCTTGCAGCAGGCCCTGAACCGAGGCGACGGACTTTTCGAACATCGCCTTTTCTTCGTCGTTGGTGGTGAACTCGACGATCTTCTCGACGCCGCCGGCGCCGATCAGGGCGGGGACGCCGACGTAGAGGTCCGACAGGCCGTATTCGCCCGACAGCCAGACGGCGCAGGGCAGGACGCGCTTCTGATCCAGCAGGTAGGACTTGGCCATGGCGATGGCGGATTCAGCCGGGGCGTAGAAGGCCGAGCCGGTCTTAAGCAGGGCCACGATCTCGCCGCCGCCCTTGCGGGTGCGCTCGACGATGGCGTCCAGCTCGTCCTGCGACAGGAAGCCGGCGGCGACGGCGTCCGGCAGCGGCAGGCCGCCGACGGTCGAGTGGCGCACCATCGGCACCATATCGTCGCCGTGACCGCCCAGGGTCCAGGCGTGGATGTCCTGCACCGACACGCCGGTCTTTTCAGCCAGGAAGTAGGCGAAGCGGGCCGAGTCCAGCACGCCGGCCATGCCGACGACCTTCTCCTTGGGGAGCCCCGAGAACTTCTGCAGGGCCCAGACCATGGCGTCGAGCGGGTTGGTGATGCAGATGACGAAGGCGTTGGGGGCGTGGGCCTTGATGCCTTCGCCGACGGCCTTCATGACCTTCAGGTTGATGCCGATCAGGTCGTCGCGGCTCATGCCCGGCTTGCGCGGCACGCCGGCGGTGACGATGCAGACGTCGGCGCCCGCGATCTCGGCATAGTCGTTGGCGCCCTTCAGGGCCACGTCCTGGCCGAAGACGGCCGAGGCCTCGGCGATGTCCAGCGCCTTGCCCTGCGGGGTGCCTTCGGCGATGTCGAACAGGATCACGTCGCCCAGGGCTTCGCGCGCGGCCACGTGGGCCAGGGTTCCGCCGATCATGCCGGCGCCGATAAGGGCGATCTTCGCGCGAGCCATGGATGTCTCCGTTTATTGCGTGTGCGAAATGGGGATTAATCGTGCGGGCGGTCTAGACCCCTCGCGCGGCTGTCGCAAGAACCTCGCTTTACGGCCTTGGTCAGGCTTGCGAAGGTCCGGCGACAACCGGAGGATTTCGATGCGCCGTTCATTCGCTTTCGCCTTGCTGCTGGCGTCGGTCGCCACGCCTGTGCTGGCCCAGACGCCGCCTGCGACGATCGGCGACCGCTATATTCCCGCACCTTGGTGGATGCGCGATCCGGTCATCGCCTCGGTCGGTCAGGTGCGGGTGGAAATTCCGGCCAACCGCGCCTCCGTCACCGCCAGTTTTCAATCGGTGGATCGCAGCGTGACGGAGGCGTCGCGCGCCGCCGCTGAACAGGTCCGAGCGCTCAGCCGGGCGCTGTCGGCCTATGGCGCGGACAAGGTCCGGGTCGAGACCAGCGTCACCACCCAGCCGCTGTATGACCAGTATCGCGACGAAAACGGGGTGATGCGCGACAACACCCGCGCCGACCGCGTGGCCCGCTATCAGGCCGACGCCTCCGTCGCCGTGACGGTTCGGGACGTAGCCCTGATCGAACGGGTCTACGCGACGATCGTCGCCGCGCGCCCGACCGCGATCGGCCGTGTGTCCTTCAGGCTCGAGCCCGACAATATTTGGAGGGCCAATCTTCAGGCCGAGGCGATTAAGGACGCCAGACGTCGCGCCGAGGCGGCGGCGGCCAATGCTGGCGCCGCTCTGGGGGGGGTTAAGATTATCGATCCGACGGGCCGAGTCTGCCAAACCGATGTGCTCGCAGGATGGCCCTCCTACGCCGCCGGGGGTGGACAGGCGACGACGGTAGACGACGTCGTTGTGACGGGTTCGCGGATCAGGGCCAATGGTTCGGCCCCGCCGCCGCCACCGCCCGCGCCGCCGCCGCCTCCGCCGAGCGACGGGGGGCCGAGCGAGGCCCAGATCGAGGCGGCGCGACTGGCGCTGCAGCCGCCGTTGCAGACCTTATTCGACAGCGCCTGCGTCATTTACGGATTGAACTGATGGGGTTCGAGGTCGCTCCGGCCTTCGAGGCAGGATCGGTGGCCGCTGCCGAATGGCCGCTGTGCCATGTGCGGCTTCAGGACGACGCCCGCTTTCCCTGGCTGATCCTGATCCCGCGCGTCGAAGGGGCGCTGGAGCTGGAGGATCTGACCGTCAAACAGCGGGCCGTGTTGATGGAGGAGACGGTGCGGGCCGGGGCGCTGGTGCGCCGGCTGGGTTCGGTCGAAAAGCTGAACGTCGGCGCCATCGGCAATGTGACGGCGCAACTGCATGTCCATGTGGTCGGCCGCCGCCGCGACGACGGTCTGTGGCCCGATCCGGTCTGGGGTCGCGGGCCAGTTATTCCGTATACAGACGATGAGCGGGCGCGGCGGCTGGCGATCGTCGCCGGAAGCTAGATGATATCCAGCGGCACCGCGTGTTTCGGGGGCGGGAAGGCCGCATCCAGCCGTTCCAGATCCTCCAGGTCGAACTGGATCTCCAGGGCGTCGGCGTTGGCCTCGACGTGTTCGACCGAACTGGCCTTGGGGATGGCGATGACGCCGTCGTGGCGCAGGACGGCGGCCAGCGCCACCTGGGCCGGGCTGGCGGAATGGCGATTGGCGATGTCGCGGATCAGGGGCTGCTCAAGCAGTTCGCCGCGACCCAGCGGCGAATAGGCCATCATCGGCATGTCGCGCGCCTGCATCCACGGGAAGAGGTCGAACTCCACCCCGCGTGAGGCGAGATTATAGAGCAGCTGGTTGGCGGCGCAATCCTCGCCCCCCTCGATCTCCATCAACTGCTCCATGGCGCGCAGGTCCAGGTTCGACACGCCCCAGCGGGCGATCATCCCTTCGTCGACCAGATCGCGGAAGGCCTCGACGGTCTCCTCCAGCGGCACATGGCCTTCCCAGTGCAGCAGATAGAGATCCAGCCGCTCGACGCCGAGCCGTTCCAGCGACTTCTCGCAGGCCAGCATCATCTTCATCTCCGACGCATTCTCAGGCCGGACCTTGGAGACCAGGAAGACCTCATCGCGCCGCCCGGCGATGACCTCGCCCACCAGACGTTCCGACCGGCCGTCGCCATAGAGTTCAGCCGTGTCGATCAGCGTCATGCCCAGGTCGATGCCGCGCGCCAGAGCCTGCTGCTCCTCATCGCGCCAGGCCGGGTCGTCGCCCAGCTCCCAGGTGCCTTGGCCGAGGGCGGGAACGGTCGTACCGTCCGCAAAAGTGACGAGGCGGGTCATGTCCGTCCTGACGATAATGAGCGGCGAAGACGCCGTCGGAGGAAGCGATGCGAACCCGGCATATCAAGACCGACGGTCTGGTCCAACAGGTTCTGGAGGCTGGGTTCGAGGATGACAACGCGCCGCTGGTCCTGCTGATCCACGGTTTTCCAGAACTGGGGATCAGCTGGCGCGCCCAGGTCCAGGCGATGTCGCAGGCGGGCTATCATGTCGTCGCCCCGGACATGCGGGGCTATGGCGGGACGGACAAGCCGGCGGGGGTGGAGGCCTACTCGATCCTGCATCTGGTCGGTGACATGGTCGATCTGGTCCGCGCGCTGGGCAGGGGGCCTTGCGTCGTCGTCGGGCATGACTGGGGCGCGCCGGTGGCCTGGCATTGCGCCTTGTTGAGGCCGGATCTGTTCACGGCGGTCGCGGGCCTGTCTGTGCCGTTCCAGCCGCGCCGACCCAAGGGACCGCCCACCGCCGCCATGGCCGCCATCTCGAAACGGGCCGGGCTGGGCGACCTCTATATCAGCCGATTCCAGGCGCCGGATGCTCACCTTGCGCTGGATGCCGATCCAGTGATGGCGCTGAGGAAACTGTTTTACGCCTATGACGGCGCGACCCCCGCCGATCGCAGATCGACCGGCTTCATGCCCGAAGGCGTGGCTCTGCTCGACACCATCACTGACGACGCCACCCTGCCGCCATGGATGAGCGAGGCGCGTTTCGACGAATATGTGCAGGCCTTTTCGGCGGCCGGGTTCGAGGGGCCGCTGAACTGGTATCGGGCGATGGACCTGAACTGGTCGCTGACGGCCTTCGTTCAGGACCAGAATATCTTGCCGCCCGCCCTGTTCGTCGTCGGCGAGAACGACCCGGTGCGCCACTACGCCGGCGGGCACGAGGCGGGCCTGAAGGACTGGGCGCCCAACCTGATCCACTCGGTCGTCGTGCCGGGCGCGGGGCACTGGATCCAGCAGGAACGGGCGGATGAGATCAACCGTCTGCTGCTGGATTTCCTGCAGAGCCTCTAGGCCGCCTGCCTCGTCGTCATCTGATCACGCGCCTCGGCCACGATCTCCAGGCTGCGGATGCGGGCGGTATTGTCGAACATCATGCCGGTGACCATCAGCTCGTCCACGCCGGTCAGGGCGATGAAGTCTGTCAGTTGGCGCTTGATGGTCTCCGGGCCGCCGATGGCGGAATAGAGCAGCCGGCCCTTGGCGCCGGCGATCTGCTGCGGCGTCAGGATCGCGGCGATGTCATCGACGGGCGGCGGCAGCTTACCCGGCTTGCCGGTCGAGAGGCGGGCGAAGCTCTGCTGCATCGACGTGGACAGGCGCACGCCCTCGGCGTCCGTATCGGCGGCGAAGACGTTGATCGCGGCCATGGCGTGGGGCTTGGCCAGGCGGTCCGAGGAGACAAACTCGCGGCGATACAGGGCCAGGGCCTCCAGCAGCAGTTCGGGCGCGAAATGGCTGGCGAAGGCGTAGGGCAGGCCGAGCTGGCCGGCGAGCTGGGCGCTGAACAGGCTCGAGCCCAGAAGCCAGATCGGCACGCGCAGGCCGGCGCCCGGGACGGCGCGGACGGGCTGGTTCTCAGACGCCGGTTCGAACCACTGGATCAGCTCGACCACGTCGCGGGGGAACTGGTCGGCGCCTTCGAAATAGCGCCGCAGCGCACGGGCGGTGGCGCCGTCCGTGCCGGGCGCGCGGCCCAGGCCGAGATCGATCCGGCCGGGGAACAGAGTCTCCAGTGTGCCGAACTGTTCGGCGACGACCAGGGGCGCATGGTTGGGCAGCATGACGCCGCCGGAGCCGATGCGAATGCGCTCGGTCCCCGCCGCGACATGGCCGATGACGATGGCGGTCGCGGCGCTGGCGATGCCGGGCATATTGTGGTGTTCGGCCAGCCAGAACCGCTCATAGCCGAGCCGATCGGCGGCCTGAGCCAGGGCCAGGGTTTCATCCAGGCCGCGTCGAGCGTCGCCGCCTTCGACGATTGGAGAGAGGTCGAGAACTGAAAACGGGATCATGACGCCTAGATCGGGTCTGTCCCTCGGGGTTCAAGGGCAAGGGTCTGGAACCGCAACCGGATCAGGCGCTTTAACCTCATCTCGACGAACGGAGACTGCGTCATGACCGACACCGATCCCACCACGCCCGAAGCGGATTGCGACGACGCCCGCGAGGCCGCCGACATGGGCGAAAAGCCTGATCTGGGTCACAAGGCGGATACGCTGATCGACGCCTTGGACGGCAGCGATTCGGGATCGGACACGCGGGCGGGTTCGCTGCGCGGCGGGTCGGCAGCAGGCACGGATGACGACCCCGATTCAGCCAAGATCAATGCGCGTTTGGCCGAAGAAGGCTCGGCCGGTAAAGGTGCGGCGGATCAGGACGACGCCGCCGACTGAGCGGGCGCCTTGTCGCCGCCGCAACCATGCGCCACGGTGGCGCTCTGACCCTCTCGGTCCAAGGACGATCTCTCGATGACGCTTCGCTTGGCGGCCTCCGCCGTCGTGGTTCTGTTTTGCCTTGCAGGATGTGATCGCTCGGCCCAACCGGTCGAGGCCAAGGCTGCGCCCGAAGCGTCGGCGCCGGTCGTCGCTGATGCGGCACCTTCAGCAGCCACAGCCCCCGCCGTCGTAGGGGGGGCTGCGCCCGTCGCCGCCGACGGCGCGCCGTCCTTTGCGGTCCTCTATCCCGGCGCACAGGTGGACGGACAGCCGCTGGCCGCTGGCGGCGAGGCCGGGCCGGGCGGCCTGGTTACCTTCACCACCACCGCCTCGCCGGACGATGTCGTCGCCTTCTACCGCGAGCGCGCCGAAAAGGCGGGCCTGCGCTCCGTCGCCGGAATGAACCAGGGCGACACACGCGCCTATGGCGCGGCGGCGGACGCTGTGAACGGCGCCTCGTTGCAGGTCGTCGCCACGCCGACCGAGTCCGGCGAGACCTCGGTCCAGCTTGGCTGGAGCGCTGGTCAATGAAACGGGTCGCCGCCCTTGGCGCGGCGACGGCGATCCTGCTGGCCGGGGGGTGCGCCGGCGCACCCAAGCCAGGCGGCAAGATACCGACGGCGGGCTTCCTGGGCGATGAAGCAATCGCCCAACTGACGGATGCGGTTCCGGCAGCTCCGGCCCCGGGGTCGATCGCGGACCTGGCGGACAAGGCGGCCTCGGCCCGTCTTGTGGCTCTGGAAGACGGCGACCGATGGCTGCTGGCGACCGCCCATGCCGAGCTGCGTCCGCCCCTGGCCTTACAACATTTCGACTGCGCCTTGGGGGTGCGGCTGGGGTCGGCCGAGACGCCGGCGCTGGACCGGGTGATGGCGAAAATCTTCCATGACGCGAACAGTGCGGCCGAACGCGTCAAGGCGCGCCAGGCGCGGCTGCGGCCGGTCGGCGACGATCCCAATCGCCGCGCCTGTCAGACCCTGACACCGGCGGCGAGACGCAGCGCCTCCTATCCGTCCGGCAGCGCCGCCGTCGCGACGGCCTATGGCGAGGCCTTTGCGGCGCTAGAGCCGGACCGGGCCGAGGCCGTGCGCCGGATCGGCCACGAGATCGGGGTCAGCCGCCTGGTCTGCGCCATGCATTATCCGACCGATGTCGCGGTCGGCGAACGGATCGGGCGGGACGTCGCGGCCCGCGCCATCGCCACCCCGGCCTTCCAGGCGGACATGACGGCGGCGAGGGCCGAGCTGGCGGCCGCGCGTCGCAGCGGCCTGACCAATCCCGGCTGCGCGGCCGAGCGCGCGGCCTTGGCGATCCCCTTGCCCTGATATGACGGCGGCGCTGGCTCTCGCCCTGCTGACCTTCCAGGCGCCGACCGACCGGCCGTGCACGCCGCAAGAGCTGGCGGCGCTGACGGCGCCGTCGACGCAGCCGTATCGCCTGACGTGCCAGGCCGACCTTTCGGGGATCGATATCCGCCGCCGCGTGCTGATCGAGGGCGCGGAAGGCTCAGGGGCGTCACTGGATTGCGGAGGCGGGTCCATTCGCGCGCCGGGCCCGGCGACGACCGCCGCCCCGACCATCGCCGTCTGGTCTCGCCGCGAGGGCGATCGGTGGTCGCGGCCGGTCGATGTGACGATCCGAAACTGCACCGTCGTCGGCAATGTGCGGATTTGGGGCATGGGGGCGGGCGGATCGATGCGCGATCTGCTGGCCTCTTCACGCACCGCCGGACACACGCAAGCGGCCCAGTCCGCCGCGCCGCTCCGCGTCACCCTGGACCGGGTCCGGTTCGAGGGCGTGGGGACGATTCCCCTGTATGTCGGACCCGGGGTCACGCGCACCACGGTGACGCGGTCCCGCTTTACGGGGCGTTCGACCTCGACCGCCGTCTATCTGGACGCCGAGACCGCGGGGGCGCTCATACAGGACAACGATTTCGATATCCGCACTGGACGCGAGCAGATCGCGGTGGACGGGTCGGGCGCCAACCGCATCGTCGGCAACCGGCTGGCGCTGCACGGCAAGGGCGGGGTGTTTCTATACCGCAACTGCGGCGAGGACGGCGTAATACGCCACCAGACGCCGTCCTATAATCAGATTACGGACAATCTGTTCACCGGCGCGGGGTGGCTGAGGCCACGCGCGGTTTTGATCGGGTCGCGCGAGGGCGGACGACGCTACTGCGGCGACGACCGCGGCTGGCCGTTCGGGTCCAGCGCGGACGACGGCGACGGCGCCGCGGGCAATCTGACGGCGCGGAACATCGTGCGGCGCTGATCGGACTCCTTGCGCAGAGCGGCGGTTCGGGGCTGATTGCGGGACAGAGCGATCAGGGGATGGGATATGCGTTGGGTGTTGTTTCTGGCGTCCCTTGCGGCGGGTTTCGGCTTGGCGGTGCTGACCGCCCAGACGCCCAAACCCCTGCCCGCCTCGGCGCCTGCGGTCCAATTCTCGGCCGCGCGCGCCATGATGGACGTGAACCGGATCGCACGAGCGCCGCATCCGGTCGGCTCGGCCGAGCATAGGCAGGTTCAGATCTATCTGGTCCAAAGGCTGACGGCGCTGGGGCTTCAGCCCAGCCTCCAGGCCGGGGCCCTGTCGCCCGCCGCCGTCGCGCGGCTCGAGCGGGAGGGTGGAAATGCAAGCGGCGTTCAGGCCGTCAATGTCATCGGCGTCCTGCCGGGACGGAATCCCGCACTGCCTGCCGTGGCCATGATGGCGCATTACGACACCTCGCCGACCTCGCCGGGCGCCGCGGACGATACGTCCGGCGTGGCCGCCATTCTGGAGGCCGTGCGCGCGATCAAGGCGCGGGGCGGCGCCGAGCGAACGCTGGTGGTCCTGTTCAGCGACGCCGAGGAGCTGAATCTGGACGGGGCGCGGGCCTTCTTCAGCGAACATCCGCTGCGCGACGACATCGGGGCGGTGATCAATCTGGAGGCGCGGGGCGGCGGCGGGCGCGCCATGATGTTCGAGACCGGACCCGGCAACGCCCAGACCATCGCCCGCTATTCCCAGGCGACCCGGAGGGCGACGGGCGGGCCGTCCAGCAACGCCCTGGCCATCTTCGTCTATCGGCTGATGCCTAACGGCACGGACTTCACCGTGGCGGCGGATCGGAGGCTGGCGGGGATCAATCTGGCCTTCATCGGCCGTCCGGCGCAGTATCATTCACTGTCCTCGACCCCGCAGGCGCTGGATCAGGGCAGCGTGCAGCATATCGGCTCCCAGGCGCTGGAAATGGCCGACCATCTGCTGCGGGCGGCGACCCTGCCGCAGGCGACGCAGAACGCGGTCTATGCCGACGTCTTCGGCCTGTTCGTCGTGCAGCATTCGCCGGCGATCGGCTGGCTGCTGCTAATCGTGGGGGGGCTTGCGACGGCCTTCGCCGCCTGGGGCGCGCGCCATGCGACGGGCTTGAGAGCCATGCCGGTCGTGCGGGGCGCGGCGGACGGACTGTGGCTGTTGGCCAGTGCGATGGTGGTGGGACAGGCGGTGCGCGTCCTGGCCGGGCCGATCGGCCGTCGCGTGGATTCGGCCGACCCCTATTACACCTTGCTGCGTCGCCTGCCGGTTCTCGAAATCGCCGTGGGTCTGTCAATGCTCGCCCTGATTCTGATGCTGACCGCGGGGCGACGCCTGCTGGGCCGATGGGGCGCAGCTGGAGCGATACTGGCCGCATTCGCGATGGCAGCGGCGCTGGGTGGTTTCAGCCTGCCGGTCCTGGGGGCGACGGTGATCGCCCTGGCGCTCAGCCTGACGCGGCCGAGGCCGCAGGACGCAGACGCCGTCTGGGGCGGCTGGCTGGGGCTGATCGTCCTGCTTCTGGCCTTGGGCGCGGGAGTGCAGGCGGCGGCGCCGGAAGCCGCTTTCCTGCTGCTTTGGCCCTGTCTGATCGCCGCCCTGGCGGCCGCGTCGACGGCGGTGATCGGCGCCCGCTTCGGGTCGTGGGCGTCCTCCGCCCCCGCCGTCGTCGCCACAGCGCTGGTCGGCGGGTGGTTGCTGGTTCAGGGGCACGGCGTCTTCCTGGGCGTCGGCATGGACATGCCCGGCGCGGTGGGGCCGATCGCCCTGATGATCGCGATGCTGGTCTGCCCGCTGGCGCCCGGCGCGGGGCGGGCCTTGCCGATCTTCGCCGCCGCCAGCCTGGCGCTGGCTGTTGCAGTCGCCGTGGGGGCCAGGTTAGTCGCTTGATCCGGATGCGTTTCGCAGTCGTCCGAGCGATGAAACCGGGCTAAGCATACCGCTGCTGTTTCTCGGGGCCTCGGCGCGTTTGTACCATCTTCACGTCAATCCGTTCACCGTCCTGTCGCTAGCGATAGCGATCTTGGGCGCGTGGACGGCTCTGGATCTGTTCAACCGAACGCGCGACCAGATGGGCGCGACGCGGTTGCGATGGCTGGGCGTTGCGGCCCTGGCGCTTGGCGTCAGCATCTGGTCGATGCATTTCATCGCCATGCTGGGTTTCGAAGTCGAAGGCCCCGTCGTCTATGATCCCGGCCTGACGCTGGTGTCGTTCCTGCTGGCGACGGCCGGCACGGCGGCGGCCTTCCTGGCGGCGGGCACAGCGCAGGCCAGCCCCTTGCGGCTAGCGCCGGCGGCCCTGCTGATGGGCGGATCCATCGTCGCCATGCACTATGTCGGGATGGCGGCGATGCGGATGAATGCCGTCCTGAGTTACCAGCCCGTGCTGGTCGCCCTGTCGGTGGTCGTCGCGGTCGCCGCCGCCTATGCCGCCCTGATCGCCGCCCGTCAGGAGCGGGACTTGGCCTGGCGCGCGGTCGCCGCTGTGATCCTGGGTCTGGCCATCGTCTCCATGCACCATGTCGGCATGGCGGCCCTGATCCTGAGCCCGATCGCCGACGCAGGGCCCGTGGAGGGCGGGGCGTCGCCGGTCGTATTGGCGGTCGCGGTGACGACTGGGGCGGTGACCTTGCTGTTTCTCGCGCTCGGCGCCTCGATCGTGGATCAGCGGGCCAATGTCCTGTCGGCCGTGGACGCCGGTGGCGTCGGCTTCTGGGAAGCAACCCTGCCGATGAAGACGACGATGATGTCGCGCCGTGCGCGCGAAATCCTGTCGATCGATGCGTCCAGCCGTCTGGGCGCCACGGAGATCGGCGACCGGCTGTCGCCAGACGATCTGCCGTTGCACCGCCAGGCGTTAGAGCGCGCCATGGCGGGCGAGAGTGAATATGATCAGGAATGGCGGCTGCCAGCCTCGGGTCGCTGGGTCCATCTGCGAGGACGCCTGATCCGCAGCCGTTCGGGCCGCCCGATCAAGATGTCAGGGGTCATCACCGACATTACCGACCGCCACGAGGCTTTCGCAGCCCTAGCCGACAGCGAACGCTTGCAGCGATTGCTGATCAACGAGCTGAATCACCGGGTGAAGAACACCCTGGCCACCGTGCAGTCCATCGCCCACCAGACGGCGCGACGCACGCCGGATGTCGCCACCTTCACCGCATTGTTCGAGGCGCGGCTGCTGGCGCTGTCCAATACGCAAAATTTGCTGACGGCGGCGAATTGGGAGCGTGTCGATCTGCGCGCCATGCTGGTTCAGGAACTGGCGCCCTATGCCGAGGAACAGGTTCGACTGACTGGTCCGGCCGTCGATCTGAACGCGCAGCAGACCTTGGGCATGGGGATGGTCTTTCACGAACTGGCGGTGAACGCCGCCAAATACGGGGCGCTGTCGAATGCTTCGGGCTGCGTACGGGTGGATTGGTCCGTGGCGGACGGCCATTTGCTGCTGGATTGGGTTGAAAGCGGCGGTCCGACAGTCTCGTCGCCCAAACGCAAGGGTTTCGGTTCGGTGCTGATCAACTCGACCATCAACCGTTCGCTGCAAGGGTCTGCGGTCATGACCTACGAACCAGAAGGCGCCAGCTTCAGCCTACGCCTTCCGCTTTAGCCTGCGTCAAAAACGGTCGTAGACCTTTGGTGTTCTTGTTTTGATCAATGAGAACATCTTGTGAACCGGAACAAACCATGCACATAGTCCGCCTCACGAAACGGGGGCGGGTCCAGGCGGGTCTCTCCCAAGCTGAATGACGGGAATCATGGCAAGGGAGACGAAGGCAATGGTTTCACAGGCGGCACTCAAATTGGTGGGCAAGGACGACGGCGACAAGCAACGCGCCCTGGAGGCGGCGATCGCGCAGATCGATCGCGCCTTCGGCAAGGGCTCGGTGATGAAACTGGGCAAGGCAGGCGTGGTCGCCGAGATCGATAGCGTCTCGACCGGATCGCTGGGCCTGGACATGGCGCTGGGCATCGGCGGTCTGCCGGTCGGGCGGGTGATCGAGGTGTTCGGTCCTGAATCGTCCGGCAAGACGACCCTGGCCCTGCACACCGTCGCCGAAGTTCAGAAGAAGGGCGGGGTCGCCGCCTTCGTCGACGCCGAACATGCGCTGGATCCGGTCTACGCCCAGAAGCTGGGCGTCAATCTGGATGATCTTCTGGTGTCGCAGCCGGACACCGGCGAGCAGGCGCTGGAGATCGTAGATACGCTGGTCCGGTCGGGCGCCGTAGATATTGTGGTCGTGGACTCCGTCGCGGCCCTGACGCCGCGCGCCGAGATCGAGGGCGAGATGGGCGACAGCCTCCCGGGCCTTCAGGCGCGCCTGATGAGCCAGGCGCTGCGCAAGCTGACAGCCTCGATCTCCAAGTCGAAATGCATCGTGCTGTTCATCAACCAGATCCGCCACAAGATCGGCGTCATGTATGGTTCGCCCGAGACGACGACGGGCGGCAATGCGCTGAAGTTCTACGCCTCAGTGCGTCTGGACATCCGCCGCACCGGCGCGATCAAGAACCGTGACGAGGTGGTCGGCAACACCACCCGGGTCAAGGTGGTCAAGAACAAGGTCGCCCCGCCGTTCCGCGAGGTCATCTTCGACATCATGTACGGCGAGGGCATCTCCAAACTGGGCGAAGTCATTGACCTGGGCGTCAAGGCCGGCATCATCGAGAAGTCGGGCAGCTGGTTCAGTTATGACTCCACCCGGATCGGTCAGGGCCGCGAGAATGTGCGCGAGTTCCTGAAACAGAATCCCGACATCGCGGCCTCGATCGAAAAGGCCGTGCGCGCCTCGACCAACAAGATCGCCGACGAACTGCTGGGCACGCCCGAGCCGGACGAAGGCCAGGACCTGGAAGGCTGACGCCAGCCTCCGAGGCTGGGCGGACTTTCAGAGTTTGTCCCGGTCTCGGTCCGGTCTTTTCACCGCTACTCCGTCGCCCCTAGCGACCCGCCACCGACCCCGCGAAGGGCGGCGGAGCGACCCGCTCGACCTCGTGTCGGGCGGGTTTTTTTCGTGCCTGGGGGGAGATTGTGATTGGCCCAGGGCCGCGCAATAACGATGGCCATGCGAAATCGCTTTGGGTGTCTGGCTTTGCTCGCCCTCTTGGTATGCGAGCCTCTCGCAGGTTGGCAGACCTACCAGTACGTCTGGTATCAAAGCCTCTTGCCTCATGGCGTCGAGGCAAGATGGATCGAATATCGGAAGCAAGCGGCTTGGGGCTTCGGACCCGGCGCCGACGAGGTCGGACTGATCATATATCGGTTGGAGAAGGCTTCGCTTTCAAAGATCGAAGAAGGAGGATTGGCTTATCTGTCTGACGCTTCTGAAGTTCCGATGCTGATGAGTGCATCTCAGCGGAAGGCGAATGAGCGTCGAACCTACTGGGACTGGAAGCGCACTCCGATCGTTCCATTGTGGTCTAGACATGGGGAGCATAACTGCGGCCGAGAGCCCGGCATCGGGGCCTTCCTGGATCGCAATGATTTCCGCTGCAAACTCGATCCGAAAACCGTGTCGCGGGTCAATGCCATCATAAGTTCTGACAACGCGTTTTACGCCCATGGGCGAGGTGGGAGCGTCGTCATCGTGGCTCCGGCTGAGAAACGCGTGATCCTAGCGTACAGCGGCTAGCTACGCCTTTTAAACGAAAACGGGCGACCCGAAGGCCGCCCGTTCCATCGTCTGTGGATGTCCGCTGCCGATCAGGCGGCGGCCTTCTCCGGGGCGAACTTGCCGTAGAAGGTCTCGTTCTTCGCCGCCATGTCGCGGAGCAAGCCGGGCACCTTGAAGCGGTCGCCATACGTCGCGGCCAGGCGGTCTGCGGTTTCGACGAACCTGGCCAGGCCGATGCCGTCGATCATGCTGATCGGACCGCCGGTCCAGGGCGCGAAGCCCCAGCCAAGGATGGCGCCCAGATCGGCCTCGCGCGGATCGTCGATGACGCCCTCTTCCCAGCAGCGGGCCACTTCGACGGCCTGGCGATACAGCAGGCGCGTCTTCAGCTCGTCGATCTGAGCGAAGGCAGTCGGCTCTTCCGGCTGGTCGATGCCCTTGGTGGTCGGGGCCAGTTCGCCCAGACCCTTCCAGATCGTCTTGGGCTTCTGATCGTAATCGTAGAAGCCCTTGCCGTTCTTGCGACCGAAGCGCCCGCCCTCGACCATCTTGGCGACGATGTCGGCCCCTTCCGACGGGACGTATTTGTCGCCCAGATCCAGCGCCGTCTGTTTGGCGATCTTGTAGGACAGGTCCAGGGCGACGTCGTCGTGCATCTCCAGCGGGCCGCGCGGCATGCCGGTCATGCGGCCGATGTTGTCGATCAGAGCGGGGCCGTAGCCCTCTTCCAGCATCGCCATGCCCTCCATCAGGAAGGTGGAGAAGCAGCGCGAGGTGTAGAAACCACGGCTGTCGTTGACGACGATCGGCGTCTTCTTGATCTTCAGCACATAGTCCAGCGCCTTGGCGATGGCCGCCTGACCCGTCTTTTCGCCCAGGATGATCTCGACCAGCATCATCTTGTCGACGGGCGAGAAGAAGTGGATGCCGATGAAGTCTTCGGGCCGCACCGAGGCCTCGGCCAGACCGCTGATCGGCAGGGTCGAGGTGTTGGAGCCGAAGACGGCGCCCTCGGCCAGTTGCGCCTCGGCGCGCTTGGTCACGTCGGCCTTGATCTCGCGGTTTTCGAACACGGCCTCGACGACCAGGTCCGAACCCTTGATCAGCTCATAGTCCGTCGTCGCCGTGACCGAACCCAGCAGGGCGTCGTACTTCTCCTGCGTCAGCTGACCCCGCGACAGGCGCTTCTTCAGCAGTTCCTCGACGTGGGCCTTGCCCTTGTCGGCGGCTTCCTGGGTCTGGTCGATCAGGATGGTCTCGATGCCGGCCAGCGCCTGCACATAGGCGATGCCCGCGCCCATCATGCCGGCGCCGATGACCGTGACCTTCTTCGGATCGGACTTGGGCACGCCGGCCGGGCGCACGGCGCCCTTGTCCAGCTCCTGCTTGGACAGGAACAGCGAACGGATCATGGCCTGGGCCTGCGGCGTCATCAGGGTCTTGATGAAGTAGCGGGTCTCGATACGCAGCGCCGCATCCATCGGCACCTGGGCGCCTTCGTAAACGGCCTTCATCAGGTTCACCACGGCCGGATAGTTGCCATAGGACTGCTTGCGCAGCATGGCGTTGCCGACCATGAAGTTCTGGATGCCGGCCGGGTGATAGGGGCCTCCGCCGGGCAGTTTGAACGACTTCTCGTCCCAAGGCTGGACAGCCTTGCCGCCACCCTTGATCCAGGCCTTGGCGGCCTCGACCGACTGACCTTTCTCGACCACCTCATGGACGATCCCTGCGCCCTTGGCGTCGTTCGGGCGGAAGGACTTGCCCTCGCTCATCGCCATCATGGCGTTCTGGACGCCGACCAGGCGGGTCAGGCGCTGGGTGCCGCCGCCGCCGGGGAACAGACCGACCTTGATTTCGGGCAGGCCCAGTTGGATCTTGTTGTTATTCTCGACCACGCGGTAGTGGGCCGCCAGGGTGAACTCCAGCCCGCCGCCCAAGGCCAGGCCATTGATCGCGGCCGCGATCGGCTTGCCCGAGGTTTCCAGCGCACGGAAGGCGCCGTTCAGCTTCCAGCCGGCGTCGAACGCCTTTTTCAGGTCGCCGCCGCCCGACAGCACGCCGCCGGCCATGTCGCCCAGGTCCGCGCCGGCGCAGAAGCCCGACGCCTTGCCCGAGGTGATGACGGCGCCCTTGATGGCGTCGTCGGTCTTGATGCGTTCGACCAGCTCGGGGATTTCCTTCATCACCGAGGAAGTCAGGGTATTCATCGAACGGCCCGGAACGTCAAAGGTGATCAGGGCGATGCCGTCGGCGTCGACGTCGATCTTGAAGTTTTCCATATCCATTTGCTCCCGGATCAGACGCGTTCGATGACGGTGGCGGTGCCCATGCCGCCGCCGATGCACAGGGTGACCAGGGCGGTCGACTTGTTCGAGCGCTCCAGCTCGTCAAGCGCGATGCCGGTGATCATGGCGCCGGTGGCGCCGAGCGGGTGGCCCATCGAGATACCGCCGCCGTTCACGTTCATCTTGGCGTGGTCGATGTCGAGCGCCTGCATGTAGCGCAGGACGACCGCAGCGAAGGCCTCGTTCAGTTCCCACAGGTCGATGTCGTCGGGCGTCATGCCCAGCTTGTTCAGCAGCTTGCGGGTCACATATTCAGGGCCGGTCAGCATGATCGACGGCTCGGAGCCGATCGAGGCGCCGCCCAGAATCTTGGCGCGCGGCTTCAGGCCCAGAGCCTGGCCGGCTTCCAGCGAACCGATCAGCACGCCGGCCGAACCATCGACGATGCCGGACGAGTTGCCCGGCGTGTGGACGTGATTGACGCGTTCGACCTCGGGGTAGCGCTGGTTGATCACGCCGTCGAAGGCCATCTCGCCCATCATGGCGAAGGAGGGGTTCAGACCGCCGAGCGCCTGCATGTCCGTGTTCGGACGGATCGTCTCGTCATGATCCAAGATGGTCAGGCCCAGCTGGTCCTTGACGCCGATCACCGAATTCTTGAACCGGCCCTCGGCCCAGGCCTTGGCGGCGCGCTTGTGGCTCTCGACCGAATAGGCGTCCACGTCGTCGCGGCTGAAGCCGTATTTGGTGGCGATCATGTCCGCCGAGACGCCTTGCGGCACAAAGTAGGTCGGGAAGGCCGAGGAGGGGTCGGTCGGCCAGGCGCCCATATCCGAACCCATGGGCACGCGGCTCATGACCTCGACGCCGCCCCCGACGGCGAAGTCGGCCTCGCCGGACTTCACCTTGGCCGTCGCCATGTTCACGGCCTCCAGGCCCGAGGCGCAGAAGCGGTTGATCTGGACCCCTGCCGTATATTGCGACCAGCCGGCCGAGAGCACGGCCGTGCGCGCGATGTCGGCGCCGAGTTCGCCCACGGGCGTGACGCAGCCCAGGATGACGTCGTCTACCTTGGAGGTGTCCAGGTCGTTGCGGTCGCGCAGGGCTTCCAGCACCTGGGTCGCCAGGCTGAGGCCGGTGATCTCGTGCAGCGAGCCGTCCTTCTTGCCCTTGCCGCGCGGCGTGCGGACGGCGTCGTAGATATAGGCATCAGCCATGGAAGTGCGTCTCCATCTTTGGGCCCATCCTCAACGTGCGGCAGGTCGCGGCACGACGGACAGGGCGGTTCCAAGCGTGGACGCCAAGAACCCTACGTTTACGTCAACGTCAAGTAATAAGCCGCGTGATCGCGGCCGCTTGAGGCGGCTGCTTCGACGGACTGACGGAATGGAGGGCGTGGCAACGCCGGCCGAGCGCCCGCGGTCAGCGCGGCGGAATACGGGTGGCGCCGCCGGTAATCTTGCAGGCGTATTCGGTCTGCGGACGCCCGGTCTGAACGCCGGTCGGCGTCAGAATGCCACGGTCACGCGTGCACGCGGCTTCCAGAGCGTTCAGCTCCTGCTGATAGCTATTGGTCGTCCCCATCGTGCCGCAGCCCGAAAGCAGCGGCAGGACGACGGCGGCGGAAAGGATGAGGATACGCATGGTTCGGTGCTCCCTTTGGAGCGTCAACCGCTCCGCATAGCCCCCCGGCCCTGGAAGACTACTGTGTCGCCGACAGCCTGACCAGCTTGCCATTCTGCTCGTCGGTGATGGCCCAGACCGATCCGTCGGCGCCGACCGCCACGTCGCGGATGCGTTCGCCCAGGTCTGTCAGCAGGCGCTCTTCGCCCACCACCCGATCATTCTGGATGACCAGACGCGCAATGTGTTTTTCCTTCAGGCCCGCGACCAGCAGGTTGCCGTCCCAGCCGGGGAACATGGCGCCCTGATAGAAGGTCGCGCCGCCGGGTGCGATGACCGGATCCCAGTAATAGACGGGCTGTTCGGTGCCAGGGGTCTGGGTGGCGCCGCTGTTAATCTGACCGCCCGCATATTCGACGCCGTAGGCCGCATCCGGCCAGCCGTAGTTGGCGCCGGCCTTGTCCAGATTGACCTCGTCGCCGCCGCGCGTGCCGTGTTCGATGGTCCAGATGGCGCCCGTTCCCGGCTGAACGGCGACGCCCTGAACGTTGCGGTGTCCCAGGCTCCAGATTTCCGGCAGGGCTCCGGCGCGGCCGACGAAGGGGTTGTCCTGCGGGACCGTGCCGTCGGCGTTGATGCGGATGGTCTTGCCCATGTGCGAGCCCAGATCCTGCGCCTGGGGCCGCATCGGCTTGTCCGAACGCTCGCCCAGGGTGATGAACAGCTTGCCATCCGGCGCGAAGGCCAGGGACGACCCGAAATGCTTGTCGCCGTCATAGACGGGCAGGGCGCGGAAGATGACCTGGACGTTTTCGACGCGTGATCCGTCGTCCGACAGACGCCCGCGCGCGACAGATGTGGCGTTTCCGCCTTCGCGCGGTTCGGCATAGCTCCAGTAGATCATGCGATCCTGCGTGAAGCTCGGCCCGACGATCACGTCCAGCAGGCCGCCTTGACCGCGCGCGTCGACGGCGGGCAAGCCCGCGACCGGTTCGCCGACCTGGCCTTGGGCGGTGATGATGCGCAGACGACCCGGCTTTTCGGTGACCAGCCAGCGGCCGTCCGGCAGGGCCGCCAGACCCCAAGGGTGAACAAGGCCCGAGGCGACCACCGTGTGGGTCATGGCCTGTTCGGTCTTGACGCCCGGCGCGCGGGTCTGGCCGGCGAAGGCTGGTTGCTGATCGGGATTGTTCGCCGGACGGGTTTCCAGCGGGGCCTCGGCCTGAGGCGCAGCACCGGCACTCTCGCTATTTGCGCCACAGGCGGCGGCGAGAACGAGCAGGGATGTCTAGGCGGCGGCGACGATCAGGCGCATGAAGGGCGAACTCCGGCTGGGCTTTAGGCAGTCGTTACGAAACGGCGAGGCAAGCGTTACCGTTCCTGCCGCAAGGCGTCTTGCGCTCTATCGCCGCAGGTTCTGGTCCGAGACGACTTGAACCGCGCGCCCGACGGCGATATAGGCACGCCTCTTTCGCGCTGGCCCCGGCCTCGCGCAGGGCCCGGGACTGGGTAGCTCAGATGGTTAGAGCGGTGGATTCATAACCCACAGGTCGGCGGTTCGATCCCGCCTCCAGTCACCATTTTGTTGTTATTTAACAACAACTTAAGGCGTCCTTGGTTTGGGTTGTTTCGCGCGTAGACCCACCAGCTTCGCGATATGCAGCCGAACATCCATTTTTCGGGTGGAAGTTTAAGGCCGAAGTCGACCCATGGCGGTCTTTCGGATGGTCGTCGTTACGGCTCTCCCCAACGGCCTGACGATATGCAAGGATCATCCGGGGATTGTCCGTCGGCCGTCCTCAGATACGGGGAAGAAGATGATCATTGCTGCATTTCTGAGTGCCAGCCTCATGGGGCAGGATGCAGGACCTCCGATCATCACTCCCGCGAACCCTGACGCCGCCGAAGCCGTCGCCGCATTCATGGGTTTAGGAAGATACGCCGGTACGTGCGCCGCTCACCTACCCGCCGGCGCCAAGGCGCGGCTGGAGGGCCTTACGTCCGATCAGGCGCCTCCGGGCGTGCCGACTTGGCTAGTCTCGAGTTTCAGGCAGGGGTATGAGCAAGGTCTCGCAGACCCTAGCCGCCCCGACAAAACTGCTGCTGAATGTCGAGACCTGGAGCAGGCAGCAAACTCTAGGATGCAGGCCGCCGCAGAACGGCTAAAGGGCCGCCTCTGAGGGTTTCGGCTCAGTTCCGCTAACCACTATTGGCGGAACTTCAAAATGTCCGCTAGTAGGCTGCGCGTTCTCCGCCCCTCAATCGCATTCGGTCATTCCCTTGTGATCGGGCCTGCTTCAGCCCGCAATGCGCATTGCTGGCGATGTGGATCTGTGCGTGATCCCGCCTCCAGTCACCACTTTAACACTGAGTATGATCGACTAATGTCGTCCGCTATGAGGTCTGGAGTGTGCAAGGCCCTCTGCAGTCTAATTCTTGAGCGCCTGTACGCCTGATTTCTGCTTCGGCAGCGAATGCCCGTAGTGAAATCGAGCTTGGCCTATGTCGAGTTTCGGGTCTCGGGTCCGGCGGATCTTTAAGCGGCAGTCTGCGAATAGCTGATCAGCATTTGACCGGGTGTTTAGCGGGTGTTTTCCTCTCGCGGAGGTGGTACGCCTTCGGCTTGGGGAGCTTTCTGCATGCGCAGCCTATTGAAACATTTCGTCTTTGCCGTAGCTGTCTTGCTTATAGGAGGGCAGCCTGCGGTCGCGCGTGAGGATGCGCCGCCCACGCCTGTCGAAGATTGGTCGCTTGAGAAGGTTCAGGTCATCGGAGCGGCCCTGTATCGCCAGGATGCCGCTGCGGCTGTCGCTAGCGACGCACTCACCCGACATTTCCGCAACCGTCCTCCCGCGGGCTTGATCGGCTGGATCGTGGTCGATGAGGGGGAGAACCAGCGAGTCCGCTTTTTGAGCCAGGAGAATGGCCAGCGGCGCGCCGCATGGGATGTGCTGGTCACCAGTGGAGGCGCGGGGCCGGTGGAAGCGGCTGTCGATCCTGTGCTGCCAGCAGACCAACTCGCACGGTTCGAGGCTCGCATGACGGCTGCAAGTCAGATCGGCGAGCTGCGTTGTGCTCGGCGCTATAATGCCGTCGTCCTCAAGGATCCGGACAGCGATGATTGGCTGGTCTGGCTGCTCGCCTCCACCACGGATCCCAATAGCCTGATCCTTACCGGACACTACCGTTTTCGCATCTCGGCGGACGGCCGTTCGCTGCTGCGTCGCGACCAGCTTTCCGCGACCTGTATCATATCTGACCGACGTGAGGCGGGCCGGGATGGTCAGTTGAACGCGGTTGTCGTGAGCCACATCGTCTCCCCACTGCCGGTGGAGACCCATGTCTTTGCATCGCTGTTGTACCGCCTGCCCGTCTACGTGGTCACCGTGGGCAACGACACGATCTGGGCCGTCGAAGGGGCGAAGATAAGGCGCTCCCATGTGCAGAACTGACAGTTGGAACAGTGACGCAGTGCGGTGTGGTCGGAGGCCTGCAAGCCCTAAGAACCAGGGTCCAAGTTCGTCAGCGGTCGACACCGCTGAAATCCGCTTTGTATCGGATCTGTTCAGGACCGCGTGGATCTCGGCGAACTTTCCTGAAGCTTAGCAGGGCGCTTAAACGACGGCAGAACTTGAAAGATTCATAGGGGCGGAGAACTTGGTGCGGGTTGGATGGTCAGTTCGACTGTGTCCCCGCCTATGCCAGGCAATCGAACTGTCGCGCGTCCCCCCTCGTTGAGGGTGAGCATCGGTCGAGCAACGACGATCCATTGCTCAGCTTCAGGACGAGAAATCGTTGCTTCCAACGTCAGTCGCTGACCTGCGCCTTCTGTCAGACGTGTGTCGATACGATAACGTCCATCGACTTGCGCACGGGCGGAGGAGCCAAGAGATATGGCCAGGGACGGAGCATCGACGACCTGACCTGCCTGCGACAAGGCGACCGCCACGACGTATTTTGGCGCCTCTGAGTCTTGCGCAAATGCGGGAGCGGACAACACAGCTGTCCCGATAACCAGGAATGCTACAGACCGCATCTACAATGTCCCCCTGAAAATTAGTGAGTGGTTGTTCCTGCTCGGGTTCAAATTTACAGCAAAGCTCGCTGGCTATCTCGGGCCGGCACTGGATGATCGTTCAAACAAGGCCATTTGCGCGCTGCTGAGAGCGCATCCGGTGCGGAGTTCTTGTCGAGTCACCCCGCAATCGGCAACGCTTGGGTCCGCGCTGCAGCCAGCAGTCCCAAGGTGTTAAGACTGACAGATCAAAGCGGTCCGGGAGGGATGCCGACGATCGAGCGGTCGTATTGCACCGCATCGCGGCTCTGGATTTCACGAAGTTCCTTGCGCTTGGCCTCGACCAAAGCGGCATATTGCTCAGGCGTGTAGCAGATGGTCTGCTCAAGCCGGCGTCCTGTCAGAGCCCGCCGTTCGCAGACACGCCGAGGCCGTTCCTGCGCTGTGGTCTGAGCGACTGGTCCAGTCTGAGGCGTTGCGACCTCGCCAGCCGGCGACGTCTGACCAGAAGCCTGAGCGGCGAGAGTAGCGGCGAAGAGCAGAGAAACTGGGAACACGGCTGTCTCCTTTTCGGACCAGACAAGCTCCCACGTCTATCCCTTTCTGGCAATCCAAGAGTTTGTCGCAGAAAGACTCAAGGTTGAGGTGAGGTCGGTGCGATCACCACGTCTCCGCTCGAGGCCGGCCGAACCACCGTCTGACGTTCGATCACCACCGGCTCGGCGGCTCGGGCCTGTGCTGCGCGTGCTTGTTGGATCGCCCTGTCTGCTTCCGCCCGGGCCGCCATGGCCTGAGCCTGAGCCAGCGCGATACTGTCGCGAGCGTCGGCCTCACTGTTTCTGACGAGGGCGCTTTGCGCGGTGGCTTGAGCGTCGGCGGCTGCGGCTTCGGCCTGGGCCAGGCGAAGCTCTGCCGATGGATCACGATCGGAGGGCCTAGTGAACAACCATAGTGCAACGCCGATTACGATCGCGCCTAGCAGAGCGGCGAGCCACCAGCCCGTTGTGCTTTCGCGCTCGACGATGATTGTTTCCTCCACACGCGGGAGCGTGCTGGCGATCGGGATGATTACATTCGGGTCGTCTCTGCGAAACTCGTCCATTGCCGTCTCCTCCTCTACTTTCGGAGCCAAACCCCATGTTGGGTTCTATGGTTCCGCTTGCTCTGGCCTGACTGCAACCTGCGCCGTTGTGCTGCGTTTTCCGGTCGAGCTTTAACCTTGACCGGAGTTTCGTCGTGACGATCCGAACCAAAGCCCTAATGGCGGCCGTCGCCGCAATGACGCTGGGTGCTGCCGCCTGCACCCGGGCCGAGCAGGAAAAGACCGAGGCGCATGCCGAGGCTGCGGCCGACAAGACGGCCGATGTGGCGTCTCAGGCCGGGGAAGTGATCGAGGGCGGCGCGATGAAGGCGGCGCAGGCGGTCGAGAGCGGGGCTGGCAAGGTCGCTGACAAGCTGGAAACCGAACAGGCCGAGGCGGCGGCCGAGGGCAAGCCTGGCGCGATCAATCCCGCGACCGACCAGCGCGTTCCGGCGAACACTAACTAAAGACGATCAGGCGAGAGGCGGCGCGCCGCCTTCCGCCAGGATCGCATCGATCAGGGCGCGGGCGTCTTGGCTGGACCAGTCCGCCTCGCCTTTCATCACGGCGCGAACGCGGCCTTGACGATCTAGGACAATGGTCTGCGGCATGGCGCCCTTGCCGGGAAACTCGAACGGCAGCTGGAATTTGGCGTCGCTGTAGAAGGGCAGGGGCGCGTGGCCGGCCAAGAAGCGTTTCGCCTCGGCTGCGGCTTCGGGTGTGGCGTCCACGTTGATCGGCAGGACGACCAGATCCTCGTTCGCCTCATAGGCTTTCGCCAGCGCCTGGAGCGTGGGCATTTCCGCCTTGCAGGGCGCGCACCACATCGCCCACAGGTTCACGACCACGACCTTGCCCTGAAAAGCCGAGAAACGGACGGCTGTGCCCGTGCGATCGCGGAACGCGTATTCGGGCGCCGGTTTCGACTCGGCCGGGGTCGACAACGCGGCCAGGGATCCGACCGCGAAGCGCGCCAGATCGCTTTTCGGCGCCTCGGCGGCGGTTGTGGTCTGTTCGACTTGCGCCTTCTGGCGATGATTGGCGTATAGCGACATCGCCATGCCGCCGGCGCCGGCGATGGTGCTGACGACGACGACCGCGCCGACGACCGCCCAGATCGCCTTTCTTGAGCCGCTCATGACCGAAACACCTTCTTCCGACGCCAATCCATCCGGCGGTTCGACTGCGCCGGTGAAGCCCGCGGGTCAAGACATGTGGGGCGGACGCTTTTCGTCGCGCCCCGCCGAGATCATGCAGGCGATCAACGTCTCCATCGGCGTGGACCAGCGCCTGTGGCGTCAGGATCTGGCCGGATCGCGGGCCCACTGCCGCATGCTGGCCAAGCAGGGCATCATCGCGCAGGCCGATGCGGACGCGATCCTGGGCGGGCTGGAGGTCATCCAGTCCGAGATCGAGGCCGGGACCTTCCCGTTCCGCGACCAGTTCGAGGACATCCACATGAATGTGGAGGCGCGCCTCAATGAACTGATCGGCGAGCCGTCGGGCCGGCTGCACACGGCGCGCAGCCGCAATGATCAGGTTGCCGTCGATTTCCGCCTGTGGGTGCGCGACGCCTGCGATCGCTCGGTCGCCCAGTTGAAGGCGTTGCAGGCCGTCCTGCTCACGCGAGCCGAACAGCATGCCGGCGACCTGATGCCCGGCTTCACCCATTTGCAGACCGCTCAGCCCGTGACCCTGGGCCACCATCTGATGGCTTATGTCGAGATGTTCGGCCGTGACGCGGGGCGTTTCGCCGACGCCCGCGCTCGGATGAATGAAAGCCCGCTAGGGGCGGCGGCCCTGGCTGGTTCGCCCTTCCCCATCGATCGTCAGGCGACGGCGGCGGATCTGGGTTTCGACAGGCCGATGGCCAACAGCCTGGACGCCGTGTCGGACCGCGACTTCGCGCTGGAAAGCCTGGCCGCCGCCTCGATCACGGCCGGGCATCTGTCGCGCTTGGCCGAGGAGATCGTGGTCTGGATGACGCCGATGTTCGGTTTCGCCAGCCTGCCCGACGACCTGACCACCGGCTCGTCGATCATGCCGCAGAAGCGCAATCCGGATGCCGCCGAACTGGTGCGGGCCAAGACCGGGCGGATCATGGGTTCGCTGGTCGCCCTGTCCACGGTGATGAAAGGCCTGCCGCTGGCCTATTCCAAGGATATGCAGGAGGACAAGCCGCCGGTGTTTGAGGCCTTCGACGCCCTGGATCTGGCCTTGGTCGCGATGACGGCGATGGTTTCGGCCCTGCAACCCAACACCGAACGAATGGCCCAGGCGGCGGGCGCGGGCTTTTCGACTGCGACGGACCTGGCCGACTGGCTGGTGCGCGAACTGAACCTGCCGTTCAGGAAGGCGCACCATGTGACGGGGGCGGCGGTCAAACAGGCAGAGACGCTGGGCGTGGATCTGTCGCAACTGCCGCTGGAAGAAATGCAGAAACTGGAGCCGGGGATCACCGAAGCGGTTTACAAGGTGCTGACCGCCGAGGCTTCGTGCCAAAGCCGCCAAAGCTATGGGGGAACCGCGCCGGAACAGGTCCGTGCGCGCATCGCCGACTGGAGAGCCCGCCTGTGAAAAAATCTCTGATCCTCGCGGGCGCGCTCGCCCTTCTGACCTCCGCCTGCGGCCGGATGGCCGATCTGGAATCGCCGGTGCGCGAGACCGAGCGTGCGCCGCGCAGCAGCCGCGCGCCGGGTCTGCCCGAGCCGGCGACCATGAACCGTCCCTCCAGCAGCGTGCCGATCGACGGCGGCCCGTCCAACCCGATCGGCGCCGGCGCCGCCCAGAACGACCCGCGGTAAGTTGCACCATTTCGACCTGAAGGACGGCGCCCTCCATGCCGAGGGCGTGCCGCTGGAGCTGATCGCGGACGAGGTCGGCACACCGGCCTATGTCTATTCGACCGCGACCCTGAAGCGGCATTACGGCCTGCTGCGCGCCGCCGCCGATGCGCATCGGGACGCTCTAGGCGAGGCCCTGATCGCCTTTGCGGTCAAGGCCAACTCCAACCTGTCGGTGCTTGCGACCCTGGCGAAACTGGGGTCCGGCGCCGACACGGTGTCCGAGGGCGAAATCCGCCGGGCTCTTGCGGCCGGCGTGCCGTCCGACCGGATCATCTTCTCCGGCGTCGGCAAGACCGATGTGGAAATGGCCTTCGCCATCAGCGTCGGCGTGCGTCAGATCAATGTCGAATCCGGCGCCGAGCTGGATCGGCTGATCGCCGTTGCAGCCATGATGGATGCGTCGCCGGCCATCGCCGTCCGGGTGAATCCAAACGTGGGCGCGGGCGGTCACGCCAAGATCACCACCGGCGGCAAGGGCGACAAGTTCGGCGTGCCGGTCGAGGAGGCGATGGACCTCTATGCCCGCGCCTCGGCCTCGCCTCATGTCACGCCGGTGGGCTTGGCCTGCCATATCGGCAGCCAGATCACTGATCTTGAGCCGCTGAAGGCCGCCTTCGAGGTCTTGGCGGACATGACGCGCAAACTGCGGGCGCAGGGTCATGCCGTGACCCGCCTGGATCTGGGGGGCGGGCTGGGCGTGCCGTATTCCGGTGGGACCGAGCCGCCGTCGCCGGCTGAGTATGTCGCCATGGCCGCGCGGGTTCTGAACGGGCTGGACGTCGAGGCGGCGTTCGAGCCGGGCCGGCTGCTGGCCGCCAACGCCGGGGTGTTGCTGAGCCAAGTGATCCAGGTCAACGAACGCTCGGACGGACGGCGCTTTCTGGTGCTGGACGCGGCGATGAACGACCTGATGCGGCCGGCCCTGTACGACGCCTTCCACGACATCCAGCCGGTCAATCCGCGCGAGGGTAAGGCGACGTCCTATGACGTGGTGGGGCCGGTGTGCGAGACGGGCGACACCTTCGCGCGTGACCGCGCGCTGCCGCCGCTGGAGGCCGAGGACCTGATCGTCTTCACCGGCGCGGGGGCTTACGGCGCGGTGATGTCCAGCGAATACAACAGCCGGCCCTTGATCCCGGAGGTGCTGGTGGATGGCGATCAGTGGGCCGTGATCCGACCGCGCCCGACGTATGAAGAGATGTTGGACCGCGAGCCGTTCGCCGATTGGCTTTGACTGCCGATTCTTCTCGACCGTTATAAAGTAACACGCTATAGGGCCGGTCATGTCCCCCGGTCCCGAACAGTCCGTCATGCTTTCCCTGCTGGGCGGCGGCTTCGTTGCGGCCTTTCTGCATGCGGCCCTGCCGACCCACTGGCTGCCGTTCACCCTGGTGGGGCGGGCGCAAGGCTGGCGGCCGTCGCGGATCCTGATGGCGGTGACGGCGGCGGGCCTGGCGCATATCGCCACGACGGCGGTGGTCGGTGGTCTGATCGTGGCGGCGGGTCTGGCGCTGGATCAGTGGATCGAGGGCGTGCTGCCCCACCTGGCGGCGGTTCTGCTGTTCCTGTTCGGCGCCTTCTATCTGGCGCGCGCGACCCTGAAGCGCCCGGCGATGGCCGGTGGTCCTGCGGTCGAGACGCCTGAGCCGGCCGTGTCGGACAAGGCCGCCTTCCTGGGTCTGGTCGCCATGATGGCGGTCTCGCCGGGCGAAGTGCTGCTGCCCATCTATCTGTCGTCGGCCTCGGCGGGCCTTGGGGCCTTGGCGCTGCTGACGGTGGTGTTCGCGGCGGGGACCATCGCCGGCATGGCGGTCTTCACGGCCCTGGCCAGCGCCGGCGCCTCGATTCTGCGGCTGGAGCGATGGGCGCGGTATGAGGGGGCGGTACTGGGCGTGGCCCTGATTGGTCTTGGCCTCGTTGTCGCCATGCACCAACACTGACGCGATATTACATGATAACATTCAATGCGTTATCATGTAGCGGCTTGGCTGTTTCGCCAGAGGGCGTATAGGCGACCCATGAACGCCGCGCACGACCACAGCCCCAGCCACCGGCATGACCACGATCATGCGGATCACGGCCATGGGCATTCTCACAGCCACCACAGACACAGCCACGGTCACGGCGGTCATAGCCACGGCCCGGTGGACACCGGCGACTGGCGCTATGCCGTCGGTCTGGTGGTCAATCTAATGTTCGTGGCGTGCGAGTTCGGCGCCGGCCTGATCGCGGATTCGACCGCCCTGTTGGCCGACGCCGGGCATAATCTGTCGGACGTGCTGGGTCTGGCCATGGCGGGCGGGGCGGCCTGGCTGGCGCGACGCGGCGCACATGGAGCGGCGGGCGGTCGGCGGACCTATGGTTTCGGCAAGGCGACGGTGCTGGCGGCGCTGGGCAATGCGTTGCTACTGATCTTCGCTTGCGGGGCTATCGCCTTCGAGGCCGTGCGGCGGTTCAACGAACCCGCCCCGGTCGGGTCGGGCGTCATCATGGCGGTCGCGGGCATCGGCTTCGTCATCAACCTGGGCACCGCGCTGCTGTTCATGAAGTCGCAGCACGACCTGAATGCGCGCGGCGCCTATCTGCACATGATGGCCGACGCAGGCGTGTCGCTGGGCGTGGTGCTGGCCGGCGGGCTGATCATGATGACCGGCTGGTCGGTGGTCGATCCGCTGGTCAGCCTCGTGATCGTGGTCGTGATCCTGTGGTCGACCTGGGGCCTGCTGAAGGACTCGGTCAATCTGGCCATGGACGGCGCGCCGACAGGCGTGGACGTGCCGGCTCTGGAACAGGCGCTGGTCCGCCTGCCGGGCGTGCGAGCCGTGCATGATCTACACGTCTGGGGATTGTCGACGACCGAGACGGCCCTGACCGCCCACCTGGTCCACGACCGCGCCGACACGGCGGCCCTGATCTGCGAGGCCCAGGCGGTGGCGAAGCGCTACGCCATCGGCCATACGACCTTGCAGCTGGAGACCGAGCCGCTGCCGGATTGCCCGGGCTGCTGAGCCCTTAGGCCTGTTCGAACGTCACCGGCGCGCCCCAGAATTGGGACACCAGTTCCGACTGCGGCCCGGCCTGGCCGGTGGTCAGGAAGTCGCGGCGCCCGCTGTCGCCCAGATCGTATTCCGGGTGCGCCTTGAAATAGCGCTCCAGCGCATCCGCCACCGCCGTCGGCTGTTCGATCAGAACGGTGCCGGCAGGCAGAGCCTGGGCGAATAGTTCGGCGACAATCTCATAGTGGGTGCAGCCCAGGATGGCCTTGTCCGGATGACGGCCGATGCGACGACGCAGCGCGTCGACGTGGTCGTCGATCACCACCTTCAGCTCTTCCGGCGGCGCGCCCAGTTCGATCAGGCCCGCCAGGCCGGGGCAGGGTTCGGAGAAGACGGCGATGTCCTCGCGCCGCTTGTCGATCTCAATCTCATAGACGCGGCTGATGGCGGTGGCGGCGGTGCAGAAGACGCCGGTGATGTCGATGGAGGCGACCTTTTCGCCCTCCTGCGGGCGCTCGGCCTCGAAGCTCCAGGGCTTGCCGGTCGCCGCCTCGATGGTCGGGACGATGATGCCCAGGATGTTGACCGGGCGGCCCAGACGCTCGCGCAGACCCGGCAGCCAAGTCTGTTGCAGACGGCGAAGCGCAATGGCGCTGGCGGTGTTGCAGGCCAGGACGACGACAGAGGCGCCGGCGTCGAACAGCCGCTCGCAGCCGATTTTCGTCAGTTCGACGATGTCTTCGCCGCCTCGCCCGCCATAGGGGGCGTGGGCCTGATCGGCCAGATAGACGAAGTCCCGTTGGGGGAAGCGTCGGGTCAGTTCGCGGTGGACGGTCAGGCCGCCCACGCCGGAGTCGAAAACGCCAATAGCCATGGCCCGGCTTTAGAACAGTGCGACGACGTATCCAACCGGATTGGCGACAAGTTTATCCCCGCGTCAGGTGACGGGGGCGATCCGTGCGCCTAAGTGTACCACAACCATGATCTTGTTTCGGAGCACTCCATGCATAGACGCCAGCTTCTCATCGCGGGCGGCAGCCTGATGGCCCTGTCGGCCTGCGCTTCCACAGGCGCGACCTCGGGCGGGTCCGCTGCGGCGCCGTCCGCCGCCAGCGTCGCCGAGGAAGCGCGCATCGCCCGGGCCGTCCTGCCCAGCCAGACGCCGCGCGCCGAGCTGCTGCAGGCCTGGACCGGGAAGTATGATGGCGTTCCGCCCTTCGACAAGGTGACGCCGGCCAAGCTGCGCGAAGCCATGCTGGAAGGCATCGAACTGCAACGCGCCGATATCGCCGCCATCGCCAACAACCCCGAGGCCCCGACGTTCGCCAACACCATGGCGGCGCTGGAGCTGGCCGGCGAGCCGCTGGACCGGGCGTCCAATGTCTATGGCGTGATGACCTCCAACATCGGCGGCGAAGCCTATGACGCGGTCGACACCGAGCTGTCGCCGCTGCTGTCGGCTGCTTCGGATGAGATCACCTTCAACGAGAAGCTTTTCCAGCGGGTCAAGACCGTCGCTGACACCGCCGACGCGGCGGGCCTCAGCGCCCAGCAGAAGCGTCTGGCCGAGCGTCGCCGCGACGCCTTCATCCGTTCGGGCGCCAATCTGGACGCGGCCGGCAAGGCCGAACTAGGCCGGATCAACACCGCCCTGTCCAACGCTTTCACCCGCTTCGGCCAGAAGGTCGTCGCCGATGAGAATTCCTGGACGCTGATCCCCAACGAGTCCGGCGTGCGAGGCCTGCCGGACTCCAACAAGGCCGCCGCCGCCAGCGCCGCGCGCAGCCGCAATCTGCAAGGCTGGGCGATCCTGAACACGCGTTCGGCGGTCGATCCCTTCCTGACCTTCGCCGACGACCGGGCCCTGCGCGAGCAGGTCTGGAAGAAGTTCGTCAATCGCGGCGACAACGGCGACGCCAACGACACCAACTCGACCATCGCCGAGATCGTGAAGCTGCGCGACCAGCGCGCCAAGCTCTTGGGCTATCGCAACCACGCCGAACTGCGCATGCAGGACACGATGGCCAAGACCCCGGCCAATGCTCAGGCCCTGATGGATCGCGTCTGGGCGCCGGCCAAGGCCCGCGTCGCCGAGGAAGTCGCCGACATGAAGGCGATCGCCGGCTTCGACATCGAGCCGTGGGACTACCTCTACTTCGCCGAGAAGGTGCGCAAGGCCAAGTACGATCTGGATCAGAACCAGCTGAAGCCCTACTTCGAGCTGAACGCGGTCCGCGCCGGCTCCTTCGCCATGGCCGAGCGCCTTTACGGCTTCCAGTTCAAGAAGCTGCCCAAGGGATCGGTGCCGACCTTCGAGCCCGACGTCGAGGCCTATGAGGTCTACGACAAGAGCCGCGACGGCCGCCTGATCGGTCTGTACTACACCGACGATTACGCCCGCCCGGGCAAGCGTTCGGGTGCCTGGATGACCACCTATCGGTCTTTCTCGCAGCTGGACGGCTCCAAGGTCATTCTCGCGTCGAACAACAACAACTTCACCAAGCCGGAGCCGGGCGAGCCTGTCCTGATCTCGCTGGACGACGCCGAGACCTTGTTCCACGAGTTCGGCCACGCCCTACATTATCTGTCGTCGGTGGTGACCTATCCGTCGTACGGCAATACGCCGCGCGACTTCGTCGAATATCCGTCGCAGGTGCACGAGCACTGGGTGCTGAGCCGCCCGATTCTGGACGGCTATCTGAAGCACTATCAGACGGGCGCGGCCATGCCGGCCGAACTGGTCAACAAGATCGAGGCCGCCGCCACCTTCAACCAGGGCTATGCGACGGTCAGCTATCTGTCCTCGGCCATCGTCGACATGGACCTGCACACCCAGGCCGTGCCGCCAACCGATATCGACGCGTTCGAAAAGGCCAGCCTGGCGCGGATCGGCATGCCCAGGGAGATCGTGATGCGGCACCGCCTGCCGCAGTTCAATCACCTGTTCACGTCGGACGCCTATTCGGCGGGCTACTACAGCTATCTGTGGTCCGAGACGATGGACGCCGACACCTGGGCCTATTTCGAAGAGTCGGGCGACGTGTTCAATCCGGACATCGCCGGCCGCTTCAAGTCGATCATGCTGGCGCCGGGCAACACCACCGATCGCGCCGAGGCCTATCGCGCCTTCCGCGGTCGTGACCCGGACGTGGCGGCCCTGCTGAAGGTCCGGGGTTTCCCGGTCTCCTGATCGAGGGCGCTACCGCGCTGCGCGCTGCTTGAGCGCGTTCGTGAACTTGACGGCCGGCGGAGCGATCCGCCGGCCGTTTCGTTTGGCGAAAACCTGGCCTAGAGCAGGTCGAGACCCGCGCAGATCCCGGAACCCCGCATGACCGTCGTCGCCTCCTACGTTTATCGCGACGGCCAGCGCGTGCGAGAGGCGCCGCTGACGCCGGAGGGGCTGGCGTTGAAGCCGGGTGAGTTCGTCTGGATCGGCCTTTACGATCCCACGGACGCCGAGATCGAGATCCTGGTCGATCGGTTCAAGCTGCATCCGCTGGCGGTCGAGGACGCCCTGGCTGCGCACCAGATGCCCAAGGTCGAGGTCTATGGCCGCGAACTGTTCGTCGTGGCGCGCACGGCGATGAAGATCGATGACCGGCTGGCCTATGGCGAAACGCACGTCTTCGTCGGCGACGACCATGTGGTCAGCATCCGTCACGGCTCGGCCCGCGCCCACAACCATCTGCGCACACAGCTGGAAGCCTCGCCCCTGCAGCTCAAGAAGGGTCCCGACTTCGTCCTGCACGGCATTCTGGATTTCATCGTCGACGCCTATGCCCCCATCGTCGACGATGTCGAGGACAGCGTTCTGGAGATGGAGCAGCGGACGCTGGACGCGTTTCTGTCACGCCTGGAGATCCGCCGGCTGTTCACCCTGCGACGCGAACTGTTGAAGTTCAGGCGCATCCTGGGGCCGATGGAAGAGGTGCTGGGACGGCTCCAGTCGCTGGACCTGCCCTGTATCGATCCGGACGTTCGGCCCTATTTCCGCGACGTCGGCGACCACGTGCGGCGGGTGACCAGCCGGCTGGGCGGCTTGAACGACATCCTGTCGTCGGTGTTCGAAGTGGCCAATCTGCTGGAGCAGCAGCGTCAGGGCCTGATCACGCGCAAGCTGGCCGCCTGGGCCGCCATTCTGGCCGTGCCGACCGCTATCGCCGGCATCTACGGCATGAACTTCGAGCACATGCCCGAGCTGCGCTGGGAGTACGGATATTATGCGGTCCTGGGCGTGATCGCGACCATCTGCGCGGCGCTGTATGTGACGTTCAAACGGACGAAGTGGCTGTAGTCAGCCGCTGTTTCGCAGGCCTGCCGCCACGCCGTTGATGGCCAGAAGGATGCCCTCGCGGACGCGGGGGTCGTCGTCGCCTGCGCGGCGGCGGCGGATCAGTTCGATCTGGACGTGGTTCAGCGGCTCGACATAGGGCATACGCAGCCGGATCAGCCGGTCCAACTCGGGCTGGCCGCCCAGCAGGGCGTCATGGCCGGTGATGGCCAGGATGGCGTCGTGGGTGCGCTGCCACTCCTCGCGGATTTCGCCATAGATGCGCGACGCCAGCGACGCATCGGGGACCAGGGTGGCGTACCGGCGGGCGATGGTCATGTCGGACTTGGCCATGACCATCTCCATGTTCTGAACCAAGGTCTTGAAGAAGGGCCAGGCCTCGGCCATCGCCTTCAGCTCGCCCATGTCCTTGCCCTGAACCGCCGAGCCGAAGCCAAACCAGCCGGGCAGCATGACCCGGCTCTGCGACCAACTGAACACCCAGGGAATGGCCCGCAGATCCTCGATCCGCGTCGAGGCGGTGCGCGACGACGGGCGCGAGCCGATCTTCAGGTCGGCGATCTCGGCGATGGGGGTGGCGGCGCGGTAGTAGTCGACGAAGCCGTCGGTTTCATAGACCAGCTTGCGATAGGCGGCCATCGACCGGGCCGACAGGTCCGACAGGGTCGCGCCGTGTTCGGCGGTGAAGGCGTGATCCGTCCCCTTGCCCAGTGAGGCCAGCATGGCGCCGCAAGTCAGGGCGTCCAGATTGCGAAGCGCGATCTCCGGCTCGCCGTATTTGTTGGCGATCACCTCGCCCTGTTCGGTGGTGCGGATGCGGCCCTGGACCGTGCCTTCGGGCTGGGCCAGGACGCCGGCGAAGGACGAACCGCCGCCGCGCCCAACCGTGCCGCCGCGCCCATGGAACAGTTGCAGCTTCAGCCCGTGCTTCTGCGTCACCTCGACCAAGGCGCGCGAAGCCTCGTGCAACTCCCAGCCCGAGGTCAGGTAGGAGCCGTCCTTGTTCGAATCCGAATAGCCGATCATCACCTCCTGCACGCCTCGCGCCTTGGCGACGGCGAGGGCAGACGGCTCCTGCAACAGCCGCTCCAGGGTAGGGCGGGCGGCGCGAAGGTCCTCGATGGTTTCGAACAGGGGCGCGGCCTGAATGGGACAGGCGGCGGGGTCTTCGGGTCGGTAGAGACCGACCTCTTTGAGCAGCAGATAGACTTCCAGCAGGTCGGAAGCGGCGTCGGTCTTGGACACGATATGAGTGCGGATGGCCTGCGGGCCGAAGGCGGCGAGCGCTGTCGCGGCGGCATGAAGGATGGCGCGTTCCTTCAGGGTTTCCGGCTCATAGTCGGCATAGGGGCTGAACAGCAGGCGCGACGACGCCAGTTCGGCTGCCAGCACCTTCAGGCGGCCTTCTTCGTCCAGCGCTAGATAGTTGAGTTCGACGCCCGCGACCTTGAGCAGGTCGGCGACGACGCGTTCATGGACGTCGGCGTTCTGGCGCATGTCCAGGGTCGCCATGTGGAAGCCGAACACCTCGACCGCCGTGATCAGATCGCTGAGCCGGTCGTCGGCGAAGACGCCGCCGTGGTGCGACACCAGGCTGTCGTGAAGCGTCTTCAGGTCGGCCTCGAAGGCGTCGGGGCCGGGATAGGGTTCGGCCTGGACCGCCGGGCGACGGGGCGGGGGGGCATCGCCCAGCTTCTCGTGCGTGGCGGCCAGGCGGGCATAGACGCCGGTCAAGGCGCGGCGATACGGCTCGTCCGCGCGGTGGGGCGAGGGATCGTGGGCGGCGTCGGCCAGGGCCTGAAGCTCGGGCGACACCTGGGCCAGTTCGGCCGCGAGGCTGAGTTCGGCGCCCAGGGCGTGCACCTCGTCCAGATAGAAGGTCAGCACGGCCCGCGCCTGGCTACGGAAGGCGGCGGCCATGACCGTGGCGTCCACGTTGGGATTGCCGTCGCGGTCGCCGCCGACCCAGGTGCCGACGCGCATGAACGGCTTCAACTCGGGCGCCTCCAGCAACCGCCGCCAGGCCGACAACTGCTTGGGCGCGACGTGCAGGAAGATGCGGTCCAGGAAGGAGACGACGGTGTCGATCTCGTCCTGCACCACCAGCCCCTGGGTGCGGACCAGGCGCGTGGCCCACAGGATGACGATCTGGCGGCGCAGCGGTTCTGCGATGGTGTCGAGGGTGCAGGCGTCGCCGGCCTTGTCGCATGCGTCCAGCAGGTCGGTGATGGCGGCAATGCGGTCGATGACGCTCTTGCGCCGGACCTCGGACGGGTGGGCGGTCAGGACGGGCGAGATCAGCGACTGATCCAGCAGGGCGCGCACGGCCTCGCGGTCCACGCCCTGGTCGGCCAGACGCTTCAGCGCGCCTTCGGGCGTGTCGGGCCGGGCGCCGGCCTCGGCCTGGCTCTGGGCGCGGCGGCGGGTGGAGCGGTCCTCGGCGATATTGGCCAGCAGCGAGAACAAGGCGAAGCCGTGCGCCAGACCGGCCGCCTGATCCACCGACATGGCGGTCAGCAGCTTCTCCAGCCGCTTGGCGGGGTGCGAAGCCGGGTCCCGATGGTAGGCGATGGACGCCTGACGCACGGCCTCGACATGGTCGAACAGGGCCTGACCGCCCTCGTCGCGGATGATGTCGCCTAGAATGCCGCCCAGCAGTCGAACTTCGTCACGCAGGGCGTCGTCGGCGGCGGGGCTCATCATCTCAAATATCCTGGGACGGCTTGGGGTCGGCGCGGGGAGGTCGGCATCTGGAAGGGCGAAGTCGCCCGCGTCAACGCACGATCCGTGACAGCCGCCCCCAGAAATCACCGCGTCGATCATGGTGAACCGCCCGTTAGGGTTTCTTAACCGACGGCGCGCGATGATGCGGGCGTAGGATTCCAGATCGGTTCCACTCTTGCCCATGTTCGCCAAACGCCAATCCGCACTCGCCGCCACCGCCGGGACCGCCCCGCGCGCCAAGGACGGCCCGAGCCTGAAACCTGTCGTCGACGCCCTGAAGAGGCCGCCGGTCGCGGCGGGTCTGGCGGGTTTGCTGCTGCTCAGCACCAGCGCCCTGTTCCTGACGGTGCTGGGTGATCCCAAGGCGGGAACACCCTCGGCCCATGTCGCGCTGGAACGCGAGGCGGCCGCAGCGCCAGCGCCGGCGCCGACGGGCTTCGAAGCCTTCTCCATGGGCGCGATGGGGCTGTATCAAAATCTGGCGGGCGGCGCCGATCCGGCCGCAGGCGGCGACGCCGTCATCACCTTGCCGGACGGCGGCAGCGTCTCGGGTCAGGGCGCACCCATCACGGCGCCGGTCCACGCCGCCTCGCCCTTGGCCAAGGCGCCCATCGCCGGCCTGTCGCAGCCCGGATCCAACGGTCCCCTGCCGATGATCGCGCCCGACGGCCGCGTACCGGCGCAGGCCTATGCCCGACCGTTCCGACCGAACGGCAAGCCGCGCGTGTCGTTGATCGTCGGCGGCTTGGGCCTGAACGCCGTCACCACCCGCGCGGCGATCGAACGGTTGCCGCCGGAGGTCACGCTCAGCTTCGTGCCCTATGCCGACAATCTGCAGGGCTGGATAGACCAGGCGCGCGCGCAGGGCCATGAGGTCATGCTGGAAATGCCGATGGAGCCGACCGGCTATCCCGACAACGACCCCGGCCCCTATACGCTGCTGGCCGACGGCGGCGCCGATGACGTGACCGCCAAGATGGACTGGCTGCTGAGCCGCGCCACCGGCTATTTCGGCGTGACCAACTATCTGGGCGACCGGTTCGCCGGCTCGGACACGGGCATGAACGCCTTCCTGAGCGTCCTGCGCCAGCGCGGCGTCGCCTTCCTGGACGACGGCTCGTTCCAGCGTCGACCGGGCGCCTGGGCGCGGGCCAGCGCGGATCGCGTCATCGACCGGACCCAGTCGCCCGCCGCCATCGTCGCCGCCCTGAATGGTCTGGAAGCCCAGGCCAAGCTGCGCGGTTCGGCCCTGGGGGCCGGCTTCAGCTATCCGGTGACGGTCGAGGCCGCCGCCCGCTGGACCGCCGGCCTGGAACAGCGCGGCCTGCAACTGGCGCCGGCCTCGTCCATGTCGATGCGGCCGGGGCGCTAGTGTCCGATCTCGACGCCTATCGGCCCAATGTCGGGGTCGTGCTGTTCAACCGCGAGGGCCTGGTCTGGTACGGCCAGCGCCACGCCACGCCCGGCCCGCATAACTGGCAGTTCCCGCAAGGCGGCGTCGATGCGGGCGAGGATCTGGAAGCGGCCGCCCGCCGCGAACTGCATGAGGAGACCGGCGTCACCTCGATCGAACTGCTGGCGCGGACGGACGACTGGATCCTGTACGACTTCCCGCCCGAAGCCATGAACAACGCCAAGGCCTGGCGCGGTTTCAAGGGTCAGAAGCAGCAGTGGTTCGCCTTCCGCTTCACCGGCGACGAAGCCGAGATCGATCTGGCGGCCGACGACGAGGTCGAGTTCGACGCCTGGCGCTGGGGGCCGCTGTCGGACGCCTGCGACCTGATCGTGCCGTTCAAACGCCCGGCCTATGAAAAGGTCGTCGCCGCCTTCTCGCACCTGGCGGCATAGAAAAAGGGCGACGCGAACGCCGCCCTTTCATAGTTCGCCTTGAAACGGTTTAGGCTGCTTCAGCCTTCTGTTCGGCCTGGCCTTCGATCAGCGGCTGGCCGGCGCCGATTTCGATACGGCGGGGCTTCAGCGCCTCGGGCAGCTCGCGCTTCAGCGAGATCGACAGCAGACCGTTGACCAAATTGGCGTCGTTGACGACGACATAGTCGGCCAGCTGGAAGCGTCTCTCGAAATCGCGCTCGGCCAGACCGCGATGCAGATAGGTCTTCTGCGTCGCCGTATCGTCATTGGCGGTCTTGCGGCCGGTCACGGTGAGCAGATTTTCCTTCACCTCGATATTCAGCTCGTCGGGGCTGAAGCCGGCGACGGCGATCTCGATGCGATAGGCGTTCTCGCCCGTGGTTTCGATGTTGTAGGGGGGATAACCCGTGTCCTGGCTGGTCGCGCGCGAGGCGTTTTCCAGCAGATTGGCCAGACGGTCGAAGCCGACGGCCGAACGGTACAGCGGGGTGAAATCATAGGTACGCATCAGCATCCTCCTGAGGATCAGCAAGGTTGAGCCGCCCGGCGTTTTGGCCCGGACGGTAGGGTATCAGATCGACGACCCGAAACCGGCGCCGTCAGTCTGGAGAACCCGAAATCGGCGTCCTCGGAAGCAAAGATGGGAACCGGCGAAACGGCGTCAAGGGCGCCGCCCGCACGATTTTGCTTGCGTCAAATCCGCCTGTGTCTCGCGAAGTTCATTTGCGCGGGCGGTCCGCCTGCCTATGGAGAACGACCTGAACCTGGAGCCCTCGATCATGCGCCTTGCCGTTTACGGCCTCGCCGCCGTCCTGCTGTCCGCCGCCCCCGCCCTGGCCCAACAGTCGCCCCAGACCCAGGGCGCGTGGACGCCGCCGCGTTCGGCCCTGTCCAGCGCCATGCCGAGCTTCTCCGACGACACGGCCTTGCAGACCGCCATCGCCGCCGAGACCCGCCCCGCCGCCGACCGGGCGCGCGACGTCTATCGTCATCCGTATGAATCCCTGACCTTCTGGGGGCTGACGCCAGGCATGACGGTGGTGGAGATCGAGCCGGGCGGCGCCAGCTGGTGGCGGCACATCCTCGAACCCTATGCGGCGGCGACCGGCGGGCGTTATGTGCCGGTCAATCGCCCGCTGGAAAGCATGGGCGTGGCGGACGGAACCGCCGACTTCATCCTGGTGGCCCGCGCCTTCCACAACTGGTCACGCGACGGCCGGACCCAGCCGTATCTGCAGGCCTTCTTCAAGGCCTTGAAGCCCGGCGGCGTGCTGGCCGTCGAACAGCACCGCAGCGCGGAGGGGCTGAATGTCGCTGACGTCGCCTCCACCGGCTATGTGCCTGAAAGCTATGTGATCCATGAGGCGCGCAACGCCGGCTTCGTGCTGGAGGCGCGCAGCGAACTGAACGCCAATCCCAAGGACGACCACGATCACCCGTTCGGGGTCTGGACCCTGCCGCCGATCCGCCAGTCGGCCGCGCGCAACGATCCGTCCGGCCGCACCCTGACGCCCGAGGAACGCGCCGCCTTCGACGCCATCGGCGAGAGCGATCGGATGACCCTGCGTTTCCGCAAGCCCGAATAGGCCGTCTTGCGTTTTGACCGGACCTGCGAACCCGATTAAGCCCAAGGCGTCAGGGTGCGTCGGACGCGGGTCCCGGCGTCCTGCGGAGGTTTTGAATGGCTGATCGTCTGGCGAGCGCGAGCGGATTGTCGCGTCGGTTTCTGCTGAGCGGCGCTGCGGCGCTGGGGCTGACCGGCGTGGCGGCTTGCGGGCGCAAGGACGAGGCCGCAAAGGCGCCCGCCGCGCCGCCCACACCCGCAGGGCCGCCGGAAGGCTCGCTGGAATGGGCGGTCGAGGGATCTTGGCGCTCGGCCCAGGACAAGGCGCGCGACGCCTTCCGTCACCCGATGGAGACGCTGCGGTTCTTTGGTCTTCAACCCAAGATGACGGTGGTGGAGTTCTGGCCCGGCAGCGGCTGGTACACCGAAATCCTGGCCCCCTATCTGGCCAAGGGGGCGGGAACCTATGTCGCCGCCCTGTTCCCCGAAGGACCGACCGCCGATCCGGCGCAGGCCGTGCTGAACACCGCCTTCCGCACCCGGTTCTCCAGCGACAAGAAGCTCTATGGGGAACCGCAGTTTTCGGTCTTCGGCGCGGGGTCCGGCCCGGTGATCGCGGCGGGCACGGCCGAGATGTGCCTGTTCATGCGAACCCTGCATGGCTGGATGGCGGCGGGCATTGCGGAAAAGGCCTTCGCCGACGCCTTCGCCGCCCTTCGCCCGGGTGGCATCCTGGGTGTCGAGCAACATCGACTGTCCCCCGCGGAGGATCAGGATCCGGTCGCGGCCAACGGCTATGTGCAGGAAGCCTTCGTGCGCCAGTTGGCGGCCGAGGCCGGCTTCGTTTTCGTCGAGGCGTCCGAGATCAACGCCAATCCGGAAGACACCAAGGATCACCCGTTCGGCGTCGACACCCTGGCGCCCACGCGCCTGACGGCGCCGCGCGGCGAACCGGCGGACCCCGCCTTCGACCGATCCAAATATGACGCGATCGGCGAGAGCGATCGCATGACCTTGAAGTTCAGGAAGCCCGAGTGAACCGCGCCCAAGCCTTCGCCGCCAACGCCCCGTTGATGGGGGTTCCCGGCGCCGCCCCGCCGCCCGGCGGAAAGGGCGACTGGTTTCGCGGCGCGGGCGGAATGCGCCTGCGCGCCGGGCTGTGGAAGCCGTCTCATCTCGCTGCGGACAAGGTGCACGGCACCGTGGTGCTCAGCCCCGGCCGCACCGAGCCGATCGAAAAATACTATGAGGTGATCGGCAACTTCCTGGCGCGCGGCTGGTGCGTGCTGACCCACGACTGGCGCGGTCAAGGGCTGTCGGCCCGCCTGCTGCCCGACCGGCTGAAGGGTCACGCCCGTGCGGTCGAGGAGTTTCTGGACGACTACAACCGCCTGCTGAACGCCTATGAAGACCAGTGCCCCAAGCCGTGGATCATGGTCGGCCATTCGATGGGCGGCTGTCTGAATCTCTTGTCGCTGGAAAGCGGCGAGGACCGCTTCGCCGGCGCGGTCCTGTCCAGCCCCATGCTGCGCATCAAGACCGGAAAACGGTCGATGTGGTCGGTCAAGCTGGTGGTGCGCTGGAACATCCGCCACGGCCAGGCCGGCGACTATATCCTGGGCGACCCCGACGATCCGTTCGACCACAACTTCGCCGAGGACGCCCTGACCTCGGACGAGGCCCGCTATGAGATGTGGCGTCAGCAGCTTTACGCCTGCCCGCACCTGGCCATCGGCGGTCCCACCTACGGTTGGCTGGCCTTTGCGCTGGACGCCGGCGAGCGCGCGCTGAAGCCCAAAGCCCTGAAGGCGGTCAAGGCGCCGGTCGTGATCGTCCAGGCCAGCGCCGACGACGTGGTCTGGAAACAAACCAACCAATGGGCCGCCAAACGCATCCCGCGCGGCCGCTACGTCGAGGTCGCCGGCGCCAAGCACGAGGTCATCATGGAGGCCGACGACCTGCGCGCCGTCTTCCTGAACGAATTCGACGCCATGGCCGATCTGGTCGCGCCTGCGGCCGACGCGCTCACCGATCCGTCGGCGAGGACGACTGACGTGACGGCGGGCTGATCGTTCAGGCGGCGGTTTCGGCGCGCCAGCGTCGGTCGATCGTCTGGGTGACGCCGCATAGCTGCAGGAAGGCGACGGCGACGCCGGGGCCTGTCTCGGCCTTGACCAGCAGGGGCAGAACGATCCACTCGCGCGGGAAGCGCATGACCATCACGTCGTCGCTGGCGCGCAGGTGCGGGCAGTATTTCATCGAGCGGTCGACGCAGCGCCGGTGCAGGGGCGCGATCGAGCCGGCGTCGATCATCACCCGGTCGTCGGCGATGTCGGCGCGAACCTGACCGCCGCGCGCCCTGAGCTGTCCGGCGCAACGTCGCGCGGCGATCTGGGTCCAGCGATCGCTATCCTCAGTCGGCTCGCCGCACATCGGGCAAAGCATGCGCGCGACTGTCAGGCGTTGTCGGACCAGATGGTTCTTCGAATATTGCGGCTTGCCACTGCCGGGCGCGCTGGCCTGCATGAGGGCGAGACGGCCGCCGACGGTTCGGCACGGCGCGGCGCCCGTAATCTCTTCGCCGGTCCAGCTCGTGACCCAGGGCACGTCGACGCCGACAACCAGTTTGGACTGCCCAGCCATCGAAATCCGTCCCCTCAACCGTCCGCACCCTGACGCCGTCTCGCGACCTGCGTCAATATGCGCCAGGTGAGGGCGTCAGGCGGCCGCGCGTTTCAGCGTCACCAAGGCCTGGTCGATCAGGCGCGCGTCACCGACGGCGAGGACCTGGCCCCTGTCGTCCGGCGCTGCGCCGCGCCAATTGACGACCTTGCCGCCCGCCGCCTCGATGACAGGCACAAGGGCGGACCAGTCCCAGGGCTTCAGGCTGGTCTCGGCGACCAGATCCATCTTGCCCGCCGCCACCATGGCGTAGGCGTAGGCGTCGCAGCCCAGACGCGCGAGGCGGGCGGTCGCACGCACCTGGGTCCAGGCGCCCAGTTCCGCGCCGTTGAAGATGTCGGGGTCTGTGGTCGAGATGACGGCGTCGGTCAGCGTCTCGCAGGACCGCACGGCCAGCGGCGTGTCGACATCGCCGCGCAACAGGCGCGCGCCGGACGGGCCGCCGATAAAGATTTCGTCCAGATAGGGCTGGGCGATGACGCCGACGGTCGGCTTGCTGGCCGTGCGAAGGGCGATCAGCGTGGTCCACAGCGGCAGGCCCGAGATGAAGGCGCGAGTGCCATCGATGGGATCCAGCACCCAGACGTGCTCGACGTCCGGCCGATCCTCGCCATACTCCTCGCCGATGACGCCGTGGTCGGGATAGCGGGCGGCGATCAGGCGGCGGATGGCGGCCTCGGCCTGTCTGTCGGCTTCTGTGACGGGATCGAAACCGGCCGCGCCACCCTTGTCTTCATGCCCGATGTCTGAGCGGAAAAAGGGCAGGATCACGCGCGCGGCTTCGCGCGCCAGTTCGATGGCGAAGGCTTCGTATTCGGTCATGGGATTCCCTTACCGCGCTTTCGCCGGCATGGGCGCCCCTTGAGACGTGCAGATCGGGGAGACCCGCAGATCAGGCGGCGGCCGCGTCGCCCGCATGCAGGGACTTGGCCAGATCCAGCAAACGCCGGCGGGGCCGTTCGTCCAGCTGATAGTAGGCCTGGATCAGATCCAGCGTTTCCTTGCGCGAAAAGACTTCGCCGCCCTTGGGCGTCGGCGCGTTGGCCTCCATCGCCTCGGCCAGGCCATCGTAGAAATAGGCGACGGGCGTTTCCAGCGCCTCGGCCAACTGCCACAGGCGCGCGGCGGAGATGCGGTTGGCGCCGCATTCGTACTTCTGGATCTGCTGGAAGCGGATGCCGACCTGGACGGCCAACTGCTGCTGGGTCAGGCCCAGCAGGCGGCGACGGCGGCGCAGGCGGCGGCCCAGATGAAGGTCGATGTCGTCGGCCATGACGGTGATCCTCGTCTCAACGTCTGTCCCGATGCGGGACGACACACGTCGATCACGGCAATCGCCGTGCCGGATCGCGCCTGACGCGAATTCGGCCTTATTGCGGCGAGGTTGGAGCCAGGACGCAACCGTATGGCTCGAGCCGCATTTACTGCAACAGCTTGGCTTTTAAAGGAAGGAACCACAGCATGGGTCTCGGAATCATTGGTTGGCTCGTCATCGGCATCGTCGCCGGCTGGCTGGCTGAAAAGGTCATGGGTCGCAATCACGGCCTGCTGACGAACCTGATCGTCGGCGTCATCGGCGCTCTGCTCGGCGGCTTCATCTCGAACAACGTCTTCGGCACGCCGGTTGGCGGCTTCAACTTCGTCACCCTGATCGTGGCGTTTCTGGGCGCCTGCCTGCTGCTGTTCCTTCTGGGACTGGTCAAGCGTCGCGCTTGATCCGACAGTAGGTCGATAAGGAAAAGGGCGGCTCTTACGAGCCGCCCTTTTTGCTGCGCCACTGTTGCTGCTGCGTTGCGGGCAGTCGAAAGGGCGGCCGGGAAACCCAACCGCCCTTGATCATTCAGCCTTAGAAGACTGACTTACTGCGGCTCGGTCGGAGCCGGCGAGGCGCTGTCCGAAGCCGGGGTCGCCGGTTCGGTGGTCGCCGGGTCGGTCGGTTCAGCCGCAGGTTCCGCGGTCGGCGCGGGCGCGGCGGCTGGATCAGCGGCGGGGGTCGCCGGGGCGCCGGCGATCGGAGCCGCGGCGTCAAACTCGGCCTTCGTGTAGGCCACCACGACGCCGGTTCCTTCCTGTCGGATCCCGCTCAGCGGCACGGCGCGAAGTTGGCCGTCGGCGCCGCGAACGGTAAGCTCCTGCTTGCCTTCGGCGTTGTTCTGAACGCCTTCCAGCTTGCCCAGCTCGCCATCAGGACCGGAAACGCTCGATCCGGGGTTCAGCGACAGCGATTGCTGCGAGGACGCAGCGGCGGCAGGCGCGGCGGCGGGAGCGGGCGTGGCTTCTTGCGCCAGAGCCGGCGCGGCGGTCATGAAGGCGGCGGCGGCGCCAGCCAGAAGAGCGGTCTTGATGGTCATGGGAGACTATCCCCTGTTACACGGGCCCGACGCCCGCACCCCTATATACTCGCTCTGTTACGGATTGTTTCGTATGCCCCGAAATGACCTTGGCAGCGCCCCGGTTGGACGATTCTTGGTCTATGTTCGGGCGATCCGCGATTCGAGAGGCCACGTTTGTCCAGCCGCCCCCGGCACACATCCGGTCTGATCCGCCGACTGGCGGGTCTGGCCTTCGAGCTGACGCCCCAGATCTTTGCGGTGCTGGCCTTTGGCGCGGGCGCACTGATGCTGGCCTCTGCGGTGACGCCCGAGTTCGACAGTCGGCTGCGTCAGCTGACGGGCGTCGTGTCTCCCATCCTGATCGACCTGTCGCACTTTGTCGGCAGCATCGCCGGTTTCCTTCTTCTGCTCTTGTCGGCGGGTCTGTGGCGGCGTCGACGCGGCGCCTACTGGGCCGCCCTGCTGGTCCTGGCGGCTGGGGCGGTGTTCTCGGTGCTGAAGGGCCTGGACTGGCAGCAGGCGACGGATCTGCTGGTCGTCGCCGCGCTCCTGGCGCCGTGCCGCACGGCCTTCAACCGGCGCTCGCGTCTAAGCGAGCCGCTGCGGCCGAGCTGGCTGTTGCTGCTGACGGCGGTGGTGGCGGCCATGCTGTGGCTGGGCTTCTTCGCCTATCGCGACGTCGCCTATAATGACGAGCTGTGGTGGCGCTTCCTGAGTGATCGCCAGGCGTCCGGCTTCCTGCGGGCCGGGCTGGTTCTGGCGATCCTGACGCTGGTGGTGGCCGGCCGCTCGCTGTTGAGCTCACCCGGCGCCCACAGTCACGGCCCGGCCAGCAAGGGCGACATCGATCGCGCGCTCCAGGCGCTGCAGACGGCCGATACGGCCACGCCCGAAGCCTGGCTGGCCATGCTGGGCGATAAGGCGCTGATGTTCAGCCCGTCGGGTTCCAGCTTCCTGGCCTATCGCGTGCGGGGGCGGCGCTGGATCGCCATGGGCGAACCGGCAGGGCTCAAGAGCGAACGGCTGGAGTTGCTGTGGTCCTTCGCCGAGATGGCCGACAGCTACGGCGGGGCGGCGGTCTTCTATTCGGTCAGCGAAGAGGTGCTGGGCGATCTTGCGACCATGGGGCTGGCGGTGCGCAAGGTCGGCGAGACGGCCGTGATCGACGCCCACCGCTTCTCCATCGAGGGCAAGGGCAAGCAGAACCTTCGCACAGCCATCAATCGCGCCGAGCGTGAAGGCTCCTCGTTCGAGGTTCTTCCGCCCGGTTCGGCCGCAGCGATCGCGGACGAGCTGCGCGAGATTTCGGACGCCTGGCTGGCCATGCACGAGGGCTCGGAGAAATCCTTCTCCTTGGGGCGCTTCGACGTCGACTATCTGGACCTGACGCCGCTGGCGGTGGTCAAGGAGGGCGGCCGCATCGTCGCCTTCGCCAATCTGCTGACCTCGCCGGACGAAGCGGCGGTGGATCTGATGCGCCATCGGCCGGACGCGCCGCATGGGGTGATGGACTATCTGTTCATTCGCTGCGCCCAGTGGGCCAAGGCGGAAGGCCTGGCCAGCTTCGACCTGGGCATGGCGCCGCTGGCTGGGCTGGAGGATCGTCGCATCGCGCCGGTCTTCGCTCGCGTCGGCGCCCTGGTGTTCGAAGAGGGCGGGGCGCTCTACGGCTTCCAGGGTCTGCGCAGCTACAAGGCCAAGTTCGGCCCGGACTGGCGCTCGCGCTTCATCGCCGCGCCGGTTTCGACGCCGCTGCCGCTGGCCCTGCTGGACGTCGCTCTGCTGACCAGCGGCGGCTGGCTGGGAATGCTGGGGCTGAAGAAGGCCTAGGTCAGCAGCGCCTTCAGCACGCCGTCCAGCACCGGGCGGCCGCGCTCGGTGGCGATCAGTCGCTCGGCCTTCAGCATCAGGAATCCGTCGGCGATCAGGTCCGCGACCGGCGCGCATTCAGCCGACAGGCCGAGCGCCGACAGCAGGGCGACAGGCGCGCCTTCGGTGGTGCGCAGGGCCAGCAGCAAACATTCTTCGGCGGCATCGACTGGGGTCTGGGCGTCGCGCTCGGACCAAGGCGTGCGGCCCGAAACGCCCGCCACATAGTCGGCGATGCGTCGGTGGGCGACGGTCGCGGTCCTGACGCCGTCCAGCGTCAGCCGGCCATGGGCGCCGGGGCCGACACCCAGATAGTCGCCGCCGCGCCAGACATGCAGATTGTGCGACGACCGGGCGGCGGGACCGCGCGCATGGTTGGACACCTCATAGGCTTCGAAGCCGGCGGCCGAGAGGACATCCTGGGTGGTTTCGTAGAGGGATGCGGCCCGGTCCTCGTCGGGCGGGGTCAGGGTTCCCCGTGCGAAGGCCCGACCAAAGGCGGTCGTCGGCTCTATGGTCAGCTGATAAGGCGAGACATGTTCGAACCCGAGCGCCAGCGCCGCCGTCAGTTCGGCGGCCCAATCTTCAGGCGTCTGGTCCGGGCGGGCGTAGATCAGGTCGATGGACAGACGGTCGAAGGCGCGGCGGGCCAGATCGACCGCGCGCAGGGCCTCGGCCGCCGAATGGTCGCGACCCAGAAAACGCAGGGCGGCGTCGTCCAGCGCCTGAACCCCCATCGACAGGCGGTTGATCCCGGCGTCGGCCAAGGCGGCGAACCGGCCGGCCTCGGCGTCCGTGGGATTGGCCTCCAGCGTGATCTCGATGTCGCCCGCGGGCGGGAACAGGTCGCGGGCCGCCGCCACGATGCGCGCGACGGCGTCTGGCGCCATCATCGACGGCGTGCCGCCGCCGAAGAAGATCGAGGCCAGCCGTCGCGGGCCTGTAAGATCTCTCTGGGCGCACAGGTCGGCCAGGATCGCCTCGACGAGCCCGGCCTGTTCCTCGGTGCGTCCGCGATCGCGCACGACGTTGAAGTCGCAATAGGGGCAGATGCGCGCGCAATAGGGCCAGTGGACGTAGAGGCCGACGTCCGATCCCGGATCAAGCGGATCAGTCAATCAGGGCGGCTCTCAGCTTGGCGAAGGCGACGGTGCGGTGGCTGATGGCGTCCTTGGCCGCCGGCTCCATCTCGCCGAAGGTCCGGTCGCCGCCATTCGGAATGAAAAGCGGGTCGTAGCCGAACCCGCGATCCCCGCGTGGGGGGAAGGTCAGCTGGCCGTGGACCTCGCCCTGAACCACCACACAGGGGCCGTCCGGCCAGGCGACCGCCAAGGCCGAGGTGAACCAGGCGGTCCGGTCCGTCGCGCCGATCTCTTCCAGCCGCTCCTCGACCTTCTTCATGGCGACGGCGAAATCCTTGCCCGGCCCGGCCCAGCGCGCAGAGAAGATGCCCGGCGCGCCATCCAGCGCCGCGACCGACAGGCCGGAATCGTCGGCCAGCGAAACCTCTCCCGACAGTTCGGCCGCGTGGCGCGCCTTCAGCATGGCGTTGCCGGTGAAGGTGCTCTCCGTTTCGTCAGGTTCGGGCAGGTTCAGCTGGCCGGCGGTGACGAGTTCGTAATTTCCGCCGAGCAGCGCCGAGATTTCGGGAACCTTGCCGGCGTTATGCGTCGCCACGACGATCCGCATCCCTTTGATAAGCTTGAGATTCATCATCGATCACGCTCCTGAAACAGTCTATTGCCAAAGTTTAATATCGTTAAACGATATGTAACGTGCCTTTTCCGCACGCACGGCCTATCTATTGATCGTCAGGAACGAGGCCGCAGCGTTCAGGACTTCCGGAAAACCGGGAACGATCATGCGGCTAATAAATCCAAACGGCGATAATCGCCCAAACACGAAAGACGGAGAACCACAATGCATACGATGAACACCTCGATGTGGCTCGACAAGGTCGGCGCTGCTTTTGTCAGCACCGTTCTGATCGCCGCCCTGCCCACCGCCCTGGTCGTTACCCTGTTCCAAGCCCTTTGATCCCTCGCTTTTCGATCACTGGAGCTTTGACGACCTGCATGAAGACCGCGATGTATAGAGCCGCGCGCGGGTTCGCCGGACCCCGCGTGGCCATCGCCCCGCCTTCCCCGGCTTGAGATCAAAAAGACCATGCGCCTGCCCCTGCCGCCAAATCCGCTGAAGCGAGGCGAGGCAAGCGTTCCGAACTGGCTGGGCGCGCCGATCAAGGCGCTCGGTCCGGGTTCGGTGTCCAGCGTGCTGAAAGTAGTTCTGGACGTCGCCTATATCCTTCTCTGGCTGATCACCGGCATTTTGCTGCTGCTGGTCATCGCCGCGATCTTCATTCCCCTGGACAATGTGAACATCACCGTCAGCGGGGATTCCGGCGGCAAGCAACTGCCGCTGACGCGCACCCTGCTGCTGTTCGGCTTGGGCGCCGCGACCGCTTACTTCGGCGGGTTCATGCTGATCTTGCGCAGCCTGCGCCGCATCATCCGCACCCTGACCATGGGCGACCCGTTCCAGCCCGATAACGTGCGCCGTCTGCGCCAGATCGGCCTGACCCTGGCGGTCGTGACCGGCGGCGTCTGGGTGGCTCAAGGCTTCGTCGCCAAGCGGCTGGCGCCCGGCGTCATGGATCCACAGGGCTTCGGCGAACTGCTGACCCCCATCTTTTCCGTGCTCATCGTCTTCGTGCTGGCGGAGGTGTTCCGCGAGGGCGCGCGCCTGCGTCGCGAATCCGAACTGACGATCTGAGCCGTTTCGAAGTAGGATTTACGCATGGCCATCCGCGTCCAGCTCGACCGCGTCCTCGTGGAACGCCGCATGTCGTTGACCGAACTCGCCGACCGGGTCGGGGTGACGGTGGCGAACCTGTCGATCCTGAAGACGGGCAAGGCGCGCGCGGTTCGGTTCTCCACCCTGGACGCCCTGTGCCGCGAGCTGGACTGCCAGCCCGGCGATCTGCTGGCGCATGAGCCCGGCCCGGGCGACACCATCGAGGACGACGGCGAGGCATGAGGCGAAAGGGCCCGAGCCGTGACGAAAACGGACTGACGCCCGAAGACCGTCGCATCTGGACCCGCGTCGCCGGATCGGTTGTGATGCCGAGGACGCGAAAGGCCGCCCGCGTCACGCCCGGCGCCGAAACGCCGCCCGAGATCGTAGTGACGCCGGTCGAGCGGCCGCGCCCCTTGGTCAAGGCGTCTCCCAAACGCACCGCTGTCGCGCCGCCGGCGGAAAAGCGACCTTCGCCGAACAAACCCAAGCCCGCGCCCGAGGATCTGGAGCCGCGCCGCAAGCAGCGGCTGTCGCGCGAACGCGACCCCATCGAGGCGCGCATCGACCTGCATGGCTTCGGCCGGTTCGAGGCCGAGGATCAGCTTCGAGGATTCCTGACATCGTGCCAGGCGCGTGGAATGCGTGCGGTGCTGGTCATCACCGGTCAGGGTCGGATGGGCGGCGGGGTAATCCGTTCGGCCTTTGCGGAATGGATGCATTCGCCCGCATTGCGCGGCGTGGTGTCAGGCTTCACCATCGCCCACCAGAAGCACGGCGGAAACGGCGCCTTCTACGTCACCCTGAAACGCCGGACCTGACGCTCACGAAAAAGGCCGGGCCCGCGCTGGCGGACCCGGCCTTTCGATAAGCGGCTTTGCTCTGGCTTATTTAGCGGCAATGGCGCCGGCCAGGATCACGTCGATCTGCTTGCCCATATGGTCCGACAGGGCCTGCGCGTCCCATTCGTCATAGGCGGCGCGGCGGTAGTTCGACAGATAGGCGTCCCAGATCAACTCGACCAGCAGACGGCTGTCGGCGTCCTTGGACAGTTCGCCCTTGGCCACCGCATCCTGAAGGATGTTGCTGATGGCGAGCAGCAGGTTCTTGGTCGCGGCGCGGGCGCGCATTTCGGCGGCCAGGGGCTGGAACCACGAGCGGGCCACGATGGCCTGGAACAGGGGCAGTTGGTCCAGCGACGAGTGATAGCCGGCGCTCAGCGCGCTGACGAGGCGCTGGCGGACGGGCTCGCCTTCAGGCGCCGCGGCCTCGACCACCTCGGCCAGACGCGTCATGTCCTCGGTCAGGACCGCTTCGAACAGTTCGGCCTTGTCCTGGAAGTTGGCGAAGACGGCGCCGGTGGACATGCCCGCGCCCTTGGCGATGTCGCGGATCGTGGCGGGCTCATACCCGCGCTCGGCGAAGAGCGAGCGGGCGGCGTCCAGAACCTTTTGTCGCGTGCGGATCTTGGCGGCCTGGCGGCGGTTCAAGCGGGGCTCGACAGCGAGGGAGGCGACGGTATCTGTCATATAATCAGGCTTTTACTCTACTTTCGGCCTCTGGTCGGGGCGGGCCCGGCAGCGACCTCGAATGAATATCTGAGCCCTTGGATCGAACCGAAAGGGCGCTTCTGCTCCGCAGATGCAGTCATGGAGAGGCGCGCTTGCATCACGGAACCATGACGAAAATGGGTCCGGCGACAGTCTGTAAGGGGCTTCCCTTACTCCGGCGCGGGGTCGACCCGCGCCGGGCGCAGCGTGCGGCGCAGTGCGCGGCTGGGGCGATTGCGACGCTCGATCGGGATGGCTGACTGGAAGGCCTTGCGAAACTGATCGCGACGTTCGTGGACCGAGGCGAGCACCAGCCCCATGGGCACGCCCAGATCGACCAGGGTGTTTTCGGCCAGCTGCAGACTGGCCTCGGTCGTCTCCGGCACGGCGTCGGTGACGCCCAGTCCATAAAGCCGAATGGCGTGCTGATCATCGCGAGCGCGGGCGATCAAAATCAGGTCGTCGCGCATCGACCGCGCCGTAGTGACCACCTCGTCCACCTTCGTCGGCGCGTCCATGGTGACGATCAGGGCGCGGGTGGACTGGACGCCGCAGTGCTGGAGCATCTCGCGCCGCCCCGCATCGCCATAGAAGACATCGAATCCGTCACGTCGGCCCTTAGCGACGGCGCCCGCATCGGTGTCCAGGGCGATGAAGGGCTGATCGTGCGCCTTCAGCATTTCCCCGATCAACCGGCCGACGCGCCCGAAGCCGACGATGATGACCGCGCCGTCGGCCGCCTCCAGCTTTGGAAGCTCGACAGGCTGGCCTGCGGCGGACGACTTGCGCGCCAGCTTCTGACCCAGCAGGGCGAGCAGGGGGATCGAAAAGATGCTGACGGTCGCCGACAGGGCCACGGTGTTGGTCAGCTGCGGCGGCGCGAGGCCTTCGACCAGGCCGGTGGCGAAGACCACGAAGGCGAACTCGCCCGCCGGCGCCAGAACGAGCGCCGTCTCCAACGCCGGTCGGACGCCCAGGCCCCAGAAACGCGCCAGGCTGAAAATGACGCCGGTCTTCACGACCGTCAGGGCCAGGGCCAGGCCGAAGACGCCGACCGGATCGGCGGCGACGGCGTCCAGATCCAGACCCAGCCCGACGCCGACGAAGAAGACGCCCAGCAAAAGACCCTTGAACGGTTCGATGGAAACCTCGACCTCGCGCCGGAACTCGGTCTCGGCCAGCAGCACGCCGGCCAGAAGCGCGCCGATACTCATCGACAGGCCGCTGGCTTGGGCGGCGAGACCGGCCCCGACCACCACCAGCAGGGAGGCGGCGACGAACAGTTCGCCGCCTTGGTCGGCTTTGCGCGCCCTGGCCACCGATCGGAACATCGGCCGCAGCACCACGCGACCCAGCAGCACCATCAGACCCAGGCCGATGGCGGCCGGAACCAGGGTGAACAGGGCGCGTCCCAGCACGGCGGGATCCAGCGCGCCGCCCTGCTGGGCCAGGGCCGCCAGGACGGTGACCGTGATCAGGATCGGGGCGACCGACAGATCCTGAGCCAGCAGGATGGCGAAGGTGGAACGGCCGACCGTTCCCTTCAGCCGCCCCCGCTCGGCCAGTACGGGCATGACCACGGCCGTCGAGGACAGGGCGAGGCCCATGCCCAGCACCACGGCGCTGGCCAAGGTCTGTCCCATCAGCATGAAGCCGCCCGCCAGCACGGCGGTGCAGACGACGACCTGCATCAGCCCCAGGCCGAACACGAGCCGACGCATGGCGCGCAGCCGCTCCCACGACAGCTCCAGACCGATCATGAACAACAGGAAGGCGACGCCCAGTTCCGACAGCTGCGCCAGTTGGCCCGGATCGCCGATGGTCAGCCACGACAGCCAGGGCAGGCTTTGCGCAAATCGGCCGAGGCCGTCCGGGCCCAGCAAAACGCCCGCAGCGAGGAAGCCCAGGACGGGGCTGACCTTCAGCCGATTGACCAGGGGCACGATGACGCCGGCGGCCGCCAGAAAGACCACCAGATCCTTATAGTCACCGCCCTGACCGTGCATCCGCCCTCCTCGCGTCGGCGTATCTGACCCTGATCCCGGCGCTGTGGCGAGAGGCCGCATCGGAATCATGAACTTTTTTTAAGGCGACACCCCCCCTCGCCGGACTAGGGTCTGCGCCGAACCATCCAAATGCCGGGTGGGAACAGGGACATAGTGATGAAACGTCTGCTTATCGGGGCCGCCGTCGGCGCCCTTCTTCTGCCCGCCAGCACGGTTCTGGCTCAGGATATCGGTCACGACCACGCCTGCATCGACGACGCCTGCACCATCGTTTCGCTGTTCTCGGGCGAAGAGACGGCAGCCGGCTGGCAGGGGACAGAGGCGCCTCGCTACGGGACCTGGGGCTTCGACATGGCCGGCCGTGACACCTCGGTGAAGCCGGGCGATGACTTCTTCCAGTATGCCAACGGCAAGGCGCTGGAAAAGCTGGTCATTCCGTCGGACCGCACCAGCTATGGCTCGTTCGCCCTGCTGCGCGAACTGTCGGACAACCGCATGAAGGAACTGGTGCTGGGCCTGGCCAACCGCACCGACCTGGCGCCCGGATCGGACGAGGCCAAGGTCGCTGACGCCTATCGCTCCTACATCGACGAGGCGCGCATCGAGCAGTTGGACGCCCAGCCGCTGCAGCCCTATCTGGCCGCGATCCGCGCCGCCGACAGCCACGACAAGATGGCCGTCTATATGGGCCAGACGGCCGGCCGCTTCGGCTCGTCCTTCTTCGGCACCGGCATCACGATCGATTCCAAGCAACCGACCCGCTACGTCGTCTCGACGGGCCAGTCGGGCATCGGCCTGCCGAACCGCGACTATTATCTGGACGCCCGTTTCGCCGACAAGAAAGAGAAGTATCAGGCCTATGTCGGCCGGATGCTGGAGATGATCGGCTGGACCAACCCGACCGAGACCGCCGCCCAGATCGTCGCGCTGGAAACCAAGATCGCCGAGGCCCACTGGACCCCGGTGGAGAACCGCAACCGCGACAGGACCTACAACGAGTTCACCATCGCCAAACTGGCCGAGGACGCGCCGGGCTTCGCCTGGCAGGCCTATTACGATGCGGCCAAGCTGGGCGGCGTGCCGCGCCTGATCGTGCGTCAGGATACGGCCATGTCCAAGATCGCGGCCATCTACGCCGAGACGCCGGTCGAACTTCTGCAGGCCTGGCAGGCCTTCCACACCGCCGACGACATGGCGCCCCTCATGTCCAAACGCTTCGCCGACGCCCAATGGGAGTTCCGTTCGCGCGATCTGTCGGGTCAGCCTGAGCAGCGCACCCGCGAAAAGCGCGCGATCTCCTTCGCCGAAGGATCGCTGGGCGAGGCTACGGGCCGGCTCTACGTGGCCCAGTATTTCCCGGCCGAATCCAAGGCAAAGATGGAAGAACTGGTCGCCAATCTGCGCGCCGCCCTGTCGCACCGGATCGACAACCTGACCTGGATGGGGACCGAGACCAAGGCGGCGGCGCAGGAAAAGCTGCGCAAGTTCACCGTCAAGATCGGCTATCCTGACAAGTGGCGCGACTACTCCGGCCTGGACATCCGCGCGAACGACCTGGTCGGCAACGCCGAGCGCCGCGGCCTGTTCGAATGGAACTATGATCTGGCCCGTCTGAACGAGCCGGTCGACAAGTCGGAGTGGGGCATGACCCCGCAGACCGTCAACGCCTACTACAACTCGGCCAACAACGAGATCGTCTTCCCAGCCGCGATCCTGCAGCCGCCCTTCTTCGATCCGAATGGCGATGCAGCGGTCAACTATGGCGGCATCGGCGGCGTGATCGGTCACGAGATCGGCCACGGCTTCGACGACCAGGGCTCCAAGTCGGACGGCGACGGCGTGCTGCGTAACTGGTGGACGCCGGAAGACAAGGCCAACTTCGAGGCCCTGACGGCGCGTCTGGGCGCGCAATATGCGACCTATGAGCCGATCGCCGGCTATCACATCAACCCTGGCCTGACGATGGGCGAGAACATCGGTGACGCGTCTGGCGTGGCCGTCGGTCTCGAGGCCTATCACCTGTCGCTGAATGGTCAGCCGGCGCCCATGATCGACGGCACGACCGGCGACCAGCGCTTCTTCTATGGCTGGGCTCAGGTCTGGCAGTCGAAGTACCGCGACGAGGCGCTGAAGCAGCAGGTCGCCACCGACCCGCACTCGGCCGCCCAGTTCCGCGTCATCGGCCCGCTGCGCAACGTCGACGCCTGGTACGACGCCTTCGACGTCCAGCCGGGCACGAAATACTATCTGACGCCCGAGGAACGCGTCCGCCTCTGGTAGGGCGACGCTTGTTCGAGAATGGAAAGGCCGGGGTTCGCCCCGGCCTTTTTCATATCGAGACAGGGCTACTCGATTTCGACACCGTATCGAGAATTTGTCGAAATTTTATGGGCGTTTGTCTGAGCGCCAGACGCGAAAAAGCCCGCTGCGGGGGATACATCGCAGCGGGCTTTCGCGCTCTTTAAAGAGCGGACGTTTCCTCCCCGAAACGCCTTCGAGTGCTGCGCGCTTGAGCAACGCTTGCCCTCGAGTGAGGTCATTTGACGCAAGGGCCGGTCGGTCGTCAACGGCCGGTTTGGCAAGAGTCGAACTTTCTTCGACTTATCACTGATAACCCATTTCAGGAACCAGTCATTATCGAAGCTTATTCGATAATGGACCTGATGGCGGCCACCAGGCCTTCGCGGGGGACTTTCATCTGGCCGGGGCGTTCCGCCTTCCAGGCGTCGTTGTCCGTGATGGCGGCGGCGGCGGCGCGGCCGGCGTCCAGATCCTTGATCGTGACCTCGCCGGCGGCGATCTCATCGCCGCCCAGGATGACGACAGCCGGGGCGCCGCGCCGGTCGGCGTATTTCATCTGCGCCTTCATGCCGGCGCGACCCAGATAAAGCTCGGCCGCGATTCCGGCGGCGCGCAGTTCCGCCACGGCGGTCAGATAATGGGTCATGTCGTCCTCGGAGAAGACGATGACGACCACGGGGCCGCGCACGGCGTCCTCGGCACCCCGTCCCGCCGCGCGCAGGGCCGAGGCCAGACGCGAGACGCCGAAGGAGAAGCCGGTCGCCGGCGTGCTCTGACCGGTGAAGCGGGCGACCAGATCGTCATAGCGGCCGCCGCCGCCGATGGAGCCGAAGCGGACGGGACGACCCTTGTCGTCAACCGTGTCGAGCAGCAGCTCGGCCTCGAACACGGCGCCGGTGTAATATTCCAGGCCGCGCACGATGGTCGGATCGAACTTCACGGCGTCTTGGCCGACCGACATGGCGGCCAGCGCCCGGTCGATGGCGGCCAGTTCGTTCAGCGCCGCCTCGCCCGCCGCGCCGAGGTCGCCGGAGCGCGCGACGGCGTCCAGCGTCTCGGCCCGCGACAGGCCGGGGGTATTGGCCGAGGCCAGAAACGCCTCGATGGCGGCCGTGACCTTGGCGGGCAGTTGGGCGCCCTTGGTGTAGTCGCCGGACTCATCCAGACGGCCCTCGCCCAGAAGCTGGACCACGCCGTCCCAGCCCAGACGGTCGAACTTGTCGATGGCGCGAAGGGCGGTCAGGCGCTGCCCTGCCTCGGTCACGCCGCCCGCGTCGAACAGGCCGTCGAATAGTTTGCGGTTCGAGACGCGGATCTGGGCCTGGCCCGCATCCAGACCGGCCCCGCGCAGACCTTCGCAGCCCATGGCGATGATCTCTGCGTCGGCCTCAGGCCGGTCCGAGCCGACGGTGTCGGCGTCGCACTGCCAGAACTCGCGGAAGCGGCCGGGGCCGGGCTTCTCGTTCCGCCAGACCGGACCATAGGCATAGCGGCGGAACGGCTTGGGCAGGGTCTCCCAAGTCTGGGCCGCGAACCGGGCCAGGGGCGCGGTGTGGTCGTAACGCAGGGCCATCCATTCGCCCGGCTCGTCCGATCCGGCGTCGTCCTGTAGTGCGAAGACGCCCTCATTCGGCCGATCGGCGTCGGGCAGGAACTTGCCCAGCGCATCGGCATATTCGAAGGCCGGCGTCTCCAGCGGCTCGAAGCCCCAGCGCTCATAAACCTCGGACACGCGCGCGACGATGCGCCGCTCGGCGGTCAGATCAAGGCCGCGCTTGTCGGCGAAGCCGCGCGGATTGCGGGCGAGGGGGCGGGGAGGCGCGGCGTCGGTCATGGCGCGCGCTTAAGCCAAGGCGCCCTTGATCGCAAATTCTGCACGGCGGCTGACATAAAGACAGCGTCCGTCGGCGCCATGCAATGGTCTGTTCCTAAAGACGAAATCCCGATCTCGGCGGAACCGCTGTGCGGATTTTTCGTTGATGGCGCATGACGCCCCACGCCCTTCTCGTTCCGCGCACCTGCAACACCTCCGATCGCCGCACGATCCGGTGGTGGGAGTGCGAACTGATCGATGACGCCGGATCGCGCCGCTTGCAGAACCAGGCCTTCTTCTCGATCCGTGAAGCCCGGTCCTGGGCGTCGGCGCAGGGCTATCCCGTCAGCGACGACGCCGCCGCTGCGGCCGAGCTTTGATGTCCGACGCGGCGCCGAGCGGCATTCTGACCGCCGAAGCTTTCGATACGCCGCGTATCCTGCTCGCCGGCGCGGTCGACTACGCCATGTACGAGAGATTTCGCCAGCAGATGGCGGACGCGCCCGACACCGGTCTGATCGTCATCGAACTGTCGACCCTGGGTGGTGATCCGGAGGTGGCGCGCATGATGGGCGAGGACGTGCGCTTTCAAAGCGACATCAATCCGTCCCGCCGGCTGGTCTTCCTGGGCAAGGCGGCGATCTATTCCGCCGGCGCGACCTTCATGAGCTTCTTTGCCGTAGAGAACCGCTATCTGACACGCGGCGCCCGGGTGATGATCCACGAGCGCAAGATGGATAAGCAACTTCACGTCACCGGGCCGCTGACGACCTGCATCGCCTCAGTCCGCGCCATGCTGAACGAGCTGGAACACTCCATAGCCATCCAGAACGAGGGCTTCGAGAACCTGGTGCGAGGATCGTCGGTGACGATGGAGGAAGTGCTGAAACGCGCCCCCGCCAACTGGTACATCGAGGCCCAGGAGGCAAAGGCTCGCGGTCTGATCGCCGAAGTGATCTGACCCGTCGGCCAGATCAGGCCTGAAGCGTTTCCACGGTCAGATTGCCGTTGGTGTAGACGCAGATTTCGGCCGCGATTTTCATGGCCTTGCGGGCGACCTGTTCGGCGTCGAGATCGGTTTCCTCGATCAAGGCGCGGGCGGCCGACAGGGCGTAGTTGCCGCCCGAACCCACGGCGGCGACGCCATACTCCGGCTCCAGCACATCGCCGACGCCCGTCACGGTGAAGATGGACGACTTGTCCGCCACCAGCAGCATCGCCTCGAGCCGGCGCAGATAGCGGTCGGTGCGCCAATCCTTGGCGAGGTCGACGCAGGCGCGCGCCAGCTGATCAGGATACTGCTCCAGCTTGGCCTCAAGCCGTTCGATCAGGGTGAAGGCGTCGGCCGTGGCGCCGGCAAAGCCCGCCAGCACCTTGCCGCCGGCCAGAGTGCGCACCTTGCGGGCGGCGCCCTTGACGATGGTCGGGCCCATCGAGACCTGCCCGTCGCCGGCGATCACGGTGCGTCCGTTCTTGCGCACCGCCAGAATGGTGGTGCCGTGCCAGTCGGGGAAATTGGATGCGGTCTGGGTCATGACGATCAGATGGCGCGGCCGGGGGCCGGCATCAAGTCTGTCGCGCCTTGGTGTAACGCTGTCTTATTTTGACCCCAATATTAGCTAGAAGGCGCAATCCGCTTTCGCGGTTCTTAGACATCGAGGGCCAGGTTTTGCTTTATCGCGTCGTTTTCGTGAGTGAAATGATCGGTGGTGCGAACCACACGACCCAATCGCTTGCCGAAATCCTCGGCGCGTCGGAGCGAAACAATCGCCGCGACGAGATCGGCAGCGCCATGCTGTTCTACGAGGGCGAGATGGCCCAGGTCATCGAAGGCGCCCGTGCGGACGTGGACCGGTTGCTGTCGCGCCTCTGGAACGACCCGCGTCATCGCAACATCCGCGTCCTGGATGATCGACCCGTCATGCAGCGGCGGATGCGCGAACCGGCACGGCTGTGCGCCCTCAGCGCTCAGCAGGCCGCTGACATTCTGCGCGGACGGCGCCTGAGCGATCTGTCCAGCGCGGGTCTGGAAAAGCTGCTGTCGTGCGAACACGTCCGGATGGCCGCTTAAGGCGACAGGCGACAGGCCCCTCGCGCCGGAACCTCTGCGGCGCTAGATAGGGCGGTGATCTTTTCCGAAGACGAAGTCGAACGCTATGCGCGCCATCTGGTCCTGTCCGAAGTGGGCGGACCGGGGCAGCAGGCGCTGAGGCGCGCGCGGGTGCTGATCGTCGGCGCGGGCGGCGTGGGGTCTCCGGCGGCGCTCTATCTGGCGGCGGCGGGTGTCGGGGCGCTGGGCCTGATTGACGACGACGTGGTGGGCCTGTCCAACCTTCAGCGGCAGATCGCCTTTTCGACGGCGCAGGTCGGCCGGTCGAAGGTCGAGGCGGCGGCGGAACGGCTGGTCGCCCTCAATCCGCATGTCGCGATCGAAACCTTCGCCGAGCGGATCACCGCCGAGAATGCGGCGGCGCGGATCGCAGCCTTCGACATCGTGTTGGACGGGACAGACGATTTCCAGACCCGGCTGTGGGTTAATGCGGCCTGCGTCGCGGCGGGCAAGCCGCTGGTGTCGGGTGCGCTGGGCCGTTGGAACGGGCAGATCGGGGTGTTTTCGGGAAAGCCCTGTTATCAATGCCTGGTGCCCGAAATCCCGCCGGATGCGGAGACCTGTGCGCGCGTCGGCGTCGTGGGCGCACTGACCGGCGTGATCGGGTCGATGGCGGCGCTTGAGGTCGTCAAGCTGATCACCCGCGCGGGCGAGGCCCTGACGGGACGGCTGCTGCTGTATGATGGATTGGCGGGCTCGGCGCGGACCGTGCGGGTCGCCGCCGATCCGGAATGCCCGGTCTGCGGCGGCTGACGATCAGGCGGCCGTCGCGAAACGGATGTCGGCCAGATCCAAGTCAGGCAGCGGCGGAGCGAAGCCCAGCGCCGGGTTGCTGAGCACCGTAACCAGACGTTCGCCGCAATAGAGATACAGGGTCTCGAACCCGACCCAGTTGCGGGCGATCGCCTCCAGCGCCTGATTGGCCGCCGTGTCGTTCGCCGCGTCGAGGACGCAGATGTCCCGCACCGGAACGCCGGGCAGGTTGACGATGCAGTAGTAGGAGTCCAACGCACACTTCCTCAATCAGGACGCCGGAAACGAAGCGCGTTTACGACGGTTCCTCCCCTGCTAGCGGTTTTCGACAGCCGTGTGAGTTCGGTCCGACAGACTTGTGAAAAGGAGGCCTGATGGCCCGACGTCCCGCCTCGCCCAAACGGCTGAATGCTGCGAATCTCAGCGGCTTAGGGGCTGAGCGTCTGGGCGAACTGCTGATGCAGGCGGCGGATGCGGATGCGATCCTGAAGCGGCGGCTCAGGCTGGTGATGGCGGCCGAGGCAGGGCCGGATCTGCTGGCCCTGGAAATCGACAAGCGATTGACGACCATCGCGGCCAGCCGCGCGCGCGTGTCGTGGCGAAAGCGGCCGGACCTGCTGCGCGATCTGGAGATTCTGCGGGCTGCAATCGTCGAGGATCTGGCCGAGGCCGCGCCGGCGATGGGATTGGAGCGATTGATCGGCTGGTTCGATCTGTTTCGCGGCCTGGCGTCGCGGGTCAAGGATCAGAAGGGCGAACTGGCCGCCGCGTTCGAAACGGCGGCCTCGGACCTGTGGCGGATCGCCGAGGCCGCGGTTCGGACGGACGACAGCACAGTGGCTCTGATGGCGGAGGCGGTGGCGCGGCAACCGCTCGAATACGCCCGCTGGATAGGGGCGGGCGGCGACGATCTGACGGCGGACGTGGCCAAGAGGCTGCTGGATCGTCTCGATACCACATCGAGCGCGCGCGGCATGCGAACGGTCGTGCGACGGCTGGCCGACCGGGCGGGCGATCTGGACCTGTGGCTGTTGATGACGACGCCGGAGGAGCGGGGCTCGCCGGATTTCGCGGCAGTGATGGCCAAGCGGCTGCTGGTCGCTGATCGCATTCCAGAAGCGCGTCAGGCGCTGGAGGCGGCGCTGAAACCGTCGTCCGGCAACCGGCGCTGGACCTTCGGGCGATCGCCGCAGGCCGGACCGCCGGTCCTGACCCCGGCATGGGAGGCGACCTCGATCGACCTCTTGGAAGCCGAGGGCCGCAAGGACGAGGCGCAGGACCTGCGCTGGGCGATGTTCGAGCGCGACCTGTCCGCGCCGGTGCTGCGGGCCTATCTGGCGCGCCTGCCGGACTTCGACGATGTGGAGGCGCTGGACCGCGCCTTGGCTCACGCCGCGACCTACGCCGATGTCGAGACGGCGCTGGGGTTTCTGATGGACTGGCCCGCGCACCGCGAGGCCGCCGCCCTGGTCGAGCGCCGCATTCGCGAGGTGCGCGCGCCGCTGCCGCTCAAGGCCGACTGGGCGGCGCGGCTGGCGCAGAAATATCCCGATGCGGCCGAGCGGTTGCTGGCTGCGCCCTAAAGCATTGCGGGGATGACCCGATCCGGCGGGCGGTGGCCGTTCTGATAGGTCATGACGTTGGCGATGACGCGGTCGCCCATGTCCTGGCGCGCTTCCAGCGTGGCGGAACCCAGGTGGGGCAGCAGCACGACATTGGACTGACCCAGCAGGCCATGATGGATCGCAGGCTCGTTCTCGAACACGTCCAGGCCCACGCCGGACAGGGCGCGCATGGCCACCGCTTGGGCCAGAGCCGCCTCGTCGATCAGTTCGCCGCGCGCGGTGTTGATCAGGATGGCGTGGGGCTGAAGCCGGGCCAGGCGTTCGGCCGACAGCAGATGGTGGGTGTCCTTCGTCGCCGGACAGTTCAGCGAGACGATGTCCATCCGGGCCAGCATCTGGTCCAGGTCGTCCCAGTAGGTCGCGCCAAGCTCTTCCTCGATCAGGGCCGGGACGGGCTTGCGATTGTGATAGTGGACCTGAAGCCCGAAGGCCTTGGCGCGCCGGGCCAGGGCCTGGCCGATCCGGCCCATGCCGACGATGCCCAGCCGCTTGCCCCAAAGCTTGCGTCCGCACATCCAGGTCGGGGTCCAGCCCTCGAACCGGCCTTCGGCCACGACCTGCGCGCCCTCGACGATGCGGCGGCTGACGGCCAGGATCAGGCTCATGGCCAGATCGGCGGTGTCCTCGGTCAGGACACCGGGCGTGTTGGTGACGATGATGCCGCGCGCCACGGCCGCATCGACGTCGATATGGTCCACCCCCGCGCCGAAGTTGGCGATCATCTTCAACTGCTCGCCCGCGCCATGGATCAGGTCGGCGTCGATGACGTCGGTGATGGTGGGCACCAGAACCTCGGCCCGCTGGACGGCGGCCTGCAAGGCGGCGCGATCCATCGGCTGATCCTTCAGGTTCAGCTCGGCGTCGAACAGCTCGCGCATCCGCGTTTCGACCGCGTCGGGCAGGCGTCTGGTTAATACGACCTTAAGCTTGCGGGGGGACATTCTCGGCCTTGGTTAGCGGGCGGCGATTCAGACGGATCAAAGCCCGCGCGACGGGTCGTTCCAATCAGTGTCTAGCAAAGCCGCCGCCATCTTCCAAAGCCTGCGACGCCGCATCGCCCTCGTTGGAGCCGTTCTCGGCCTCGGCGTCATGGCGAGCGCCGGCGCGACCATGCCCGACGGCCGCCCGACGCCCACCGGGCTTGAGGTGCCGCGCTGGATTTCGCTGAAGTCCTCGCACGTCCGCGCGCGCCAGGGGCCGGGTCTGGATTTTCCGATCCTTTGGGAATACCGGGCCGCCGGCCTGCCGGTCCAGGTGATCGCCGAGACGACGGAATGGCGCAAGATCTGCGATCCCGACGGGGCCGTGGCCTGGATCCACCGTACGGTGTCATCGGGCCGGCGTTATGTCTTCAATACGACCGCCGAGGAAGTGCCGATCCGATCGGGCCGATCCGAGACGGCTTCGGTGCGCGCGCGCCTGTCGCCGCGCGCCCTGGTGATGCTGGACGAATGCGCAGAGGGCTGGTGCAAGGTCCGGGCGCGACGGCTGGAGGGTTTCGTGGCTCAGCGGGCCGTGTTCGGCACCCAGGAGCGGGCGTTGTGCAACGCCAATCGGCCTGCGGGCACGGGTCGCAACTGACCGCACGCTGTTGAGCGAAGCGGCGCGGTCGTGTAACCCGCGCGCAACGTATCAAGAAACGGAAGCGCCTTGACCCAGTCCCAATATCCTTCGTCCTTCGATCATGAGGCCCTGCTGGCCTCGGGCCGCGGCGAGCTGTTCGGTCCCGGCAACGCCCAGCTGCCCGCCCCGCCGATGCTGATGTTCGACCGCATCACCACGATCAATGCGGACGGCGGAGAGCACGGCAAGGGCTATGTCGAGGCCGAACTCGACATCCATCCCGACCTCTGGTTCTTTCAGTGCCACTTCATCGGCGACCCCGTCATGCCGGGCTGCCTGGGCCTGGACGCCATGTGGCAGCTGGTCGGCTTCTATCTGGGCTGGATCGGCGGTCCCGGTCGCGGCCGCGCCTTGGGCGTCGGCGAGGTCAAGTTCACCGGCCAAGTCACCCCGGACATCAAGAAGGTGGTCTACAAGATCAACCTGAAACGCGTCATCAACCGCAAGCTGGTCATGGGCATCGCCGACGGCGTGCTGGAGGCCGACGGCCAGGTCATCTACACCTGCAACGACATGCGGGTCGGCCTGTTCGGCGCCAAGGATGAGGCGGCGGGCGGTTAACGCCCCTATATAACCGCGAACAAGGCGGACGGTCCTCGGACCAGGAAGCATCAAGAAGGAAACACCATGCGTCGTGTCGTCGTCACCGGCCTGGGCATCGTCTCTTCCATCGGCCATGGCGCCGAGGAGGTGACCCAGTCCCTGCGCGAAGCCCGTTCGGGCGTCGTTCATGCCCCCGACCACGCCAAATACGGCTTCCGCAGCCAGGTCTGGGCGCCGCCCAAGATCGGCCCGTGGGAAGAGCTGGTCGACCGTCGCGCCGCGCGCTTCCTGGCCAACGGCACCGCGTGGGGCCATATCGCCTTCGAAGAGGCGCTGAAGTCGTCGGGCATGACGGCTGACGAGATCAAGGATGACCGGATCGGCCTGATCGTCGGCGAGGGCGGTCCCTCGACCCAGGTGATCCTGCAGGCGGCCGCGACCACGGTCGAGAAGGGCGCGCCCAAGCGCATCGGCCCGTTCGCGGTGCCCAAGGCGATGGCGTCGGGCCCGTCGGCGGTGCTGTCGACCTGGTTCCAGATGCGCGGCATCAACTATTCGATCAGCTCGGCCTGCGCGACCAGCGCCCACTGCATCGGCGCCGGGGTCGAACAGATCCAGTGGGGCAAGCAGGACGTGGTCTTCGCCGGCGGTTGCGAGGACATCGACTGGTCCATGTCCAACATGTTCGACGCCATGGGCGCCATGTCGTCGGACTTCAACGACAATCCGTCGGTCGCCTCCAGAGCCTATGACGCCAACCGCGACGGTTTCGTCATCGCCGGCGGCGCCGGCATCGTGGTGCTGGAAGAATACGAGCGGGCCAAGGCGCGCGGCGCGACCATCTACGCCGAAGTCACCGGCTATGGCGCCAACGCGGACGGCTACGACATGGTCGCCCCCTCGGGCGAGGGCGCCCAACGCTGCATGAAGATCGCGCTGGAACAGGCCGGCAATCCGAAGATCGACTATCTAAACCCGCACGGGACCTCGACGCCCGTGGGCGACGCCAAGGAGATGGAGGCCGTGCGCGCCGTCTTCGGCGACCAGATGCCGATGATCTCCTCGACCAAGTCGCTGACCGGCCACTCGCTCGGCGCGGCCGGCGCCCAGGAAGCCATCTACTGCCTGTTGATGATGCAGAACGGCTTCGCCGCCGAAAGCGCCCATATCGAAAATCTCGATCCGGCGTTCGAAGGCATGCCGATCCTGCGCCAGCGCCACGACGGCGAACTGACCCACGTCATGTCCAACAGCTTCGGCTTCGGCGGCACCAACGGTACGCTGATCCTGTCGAAGGTCTGATACGAAACCGTTCGGCTCCGTCATCCTAGGGTCAAGCCTGAGGATGACGAGACGGAAGTGAAATCGACGGCTTTGTTGCGCACGCAAGCCCGCGATCAGGCTTGCGCCGTCGATTTTTTCGAGATCGGCCGTTTACACGACCGGTTCTCACCCTTAGAGAGCGTCGCCGTGACGCAGCGCCTGACCAAAGCGATGACCCTGAAAACCACCGGCTTCGGCGGGGCGGTTTCGGGTGCGCGCACGGTCTAGCGTCAAACCCGATCCCAAGCCCCGCCGATGCGCGGGGCAGTCGAACCGGCTGAACCCCGCGCCTCCATCTTTCCTGGAGACGCCTACATGTCCTTTTCCCCGTCCAATCCGCCTCATGTCGGCATTGTCGGCGCCACCGGCCTCGTCGGCGAGATGATGCGCGGCCTGCTGGCCGAGCGGAACTTCCCGCTGGCCTCGCTGCGACTGTTCGCCTCGGCCCGGTCGGCGGGCAAGACCATCCCCTTCGGTGACAACGACATCGTGGTCGAAGATGCGGCGACGGCGGATTATGCCGGTCTGGACATCGTCTTCTTCTCGGCGGGGGGCGAGACGTCCAAGGCCCTGGCGCCCAAGGTGGCGGCGGCCGGGGCGCTGGTGATCGACAACTCCTCGGCCTGGCGCAGCGACCCCGATGTGCCGCTGGTGGTCGCCGAGGTGAACCCCCACGCCCTGGCCCACCTGCCCAAGGGGATCATCGCCAACCCCAACTGCACCACCATGGCCGCCATGCCGGTGCTGAAGCCCCTGCATGACGCGGCGGGCCTGAAGCGGCTGACGGTCTCGACCTATCAGGCGGTGTCGGGCGGCGGGGTCGAGGGGATCCGTGTGCTGGAGGATCAGTCGCGTGCGGCCGTGGGGCAGGGCGCGGCCCTGGCCCGCGACGGCGGGGCCGTGGACTTCGGCGCGCCCGAAAAGTGGGTCGTGCCGATCGCCGCGAACGTCGTGGCCCTGAACTACACGCTGGGCGAGGACGGCTATACCGACGAGGAACTGAAGCTGCGCGACGAGAGCCGCAAGATCCTGGATATCCCCGGCCTGCCGGTGTCGGGCACCTGCGTGCGGGTGCCGGTCTTCACCGGCCACTCCCTGTCGATCAATGTCGAGTTCGAACGACCGCTGTCCGCAGCCCAGGCGCTGGACCTGCTGGGCCGGGCGCCGGGCGTGATCGTCACCGCCGTGCCGAATCCGCTGGAGGCCGCAGGCCAGGATCCGGTCTTCGTCGGCCGGGTGCGTCCCGATCCGACGGTCGAGCACGGCCTGGCCCTGTTCGTCTCCAACGACAATCTGAGGAAGGGCGCGGCCCTGAATGCGGTGCAGATCGCCGAGGTTCTGGTTCAGCAGCGCGGCTGACCGGCCGGCAGGCGGGGTTCAGTCGTAGCACACGCCGCTGAGATAGAGCCCCGCCGAGGGGGCGACGGGGCCGCACCGGGCGCGGTCCCTCGCCTCCAGCGCCGCCTTGACGTCGTGGGCGCTCCAGCGGCCCAGGCCCACCTCGACCAGGGTTCCGGCCATGGAGCGGACCTGGCGGTGCAGGAAGCTGCGGGCCTGGAACACCAGATGCACCTCCTCGCCGAAGCGGGACACGCGGGCCACGTCCAGGGTCTTGACCGGCGACCTGGACTGGCAGGCCATATCGCGGAAGGTGGTGAAGTCGTGATGACCGACCAGGACCTGGGCCGCCTGGTGCATGGCCTCGGCGTCAAGGGTCTTCTTGACGTGCCAGACCCGGTCGCGCTCCAGCACCGGCTGGGGGCGGCGGTTCAGGATCCGGTACAGATAGCCCCGGCCGGTGGCCGAGAACCGGGCGTGCCAGTCGGGATCGGGCGCATATTCGGCCGCCAGGACGCAGACGTCCTGCTTGATCAGATGGGCGTTGATGGCGTTCAGGACGGTGTCCACCGGCCAGTCGCGCTCCAGATCGGCATGGATGACCTGGGCCGTGGCGTGGACGCCGGTGTCGGTGCGGCCCGCCGCAGCGATCCGGATCCGCTCGTCGGAGAAGGCAAAGATCGCGGCCTCGACCGCGCCCTGGACCGTCGGCTGGTCCGCCTGGGCCTGGAAGCCGTTATAGGCCGTGCCGTCGTATTCGATCGTCAGCTTGTAGCGCGGCATCAGCCGAGCACGGTCCCGGTCGGCAACGCAAAACCGCGCAGCATCTCGTCGGCCGACTGCGCCGCCTTGCCTTCGCGCTGGACTCGGATCAGACGCACAGCGCCGGTCCCGCACGCCACGGTCAGGGCGTCGTCCAGAGTCTCGCCCGGCGCCCCCGAACCGTCCGCCAGGGCCGACAGCAGGGCCTTCACGCGCACCGGCCCGGTGTCGGACGGCGCCTCGAACCAGGCGCCGGGGAAGGGCGACAGGCCGCGGATGTGGGCGTCCACCTCGGCGGCCGGGCGGGTCCAGTCGATCCGGGCCTCGGCCGGGGTGATCTTCTTGGCATAGGTCGGCTCTCCGACCTGCTCGGACGGCGTGACCCCGCCCCGGTCGATGGCGGCCAGCGCGCGGGGCCACAGGCCCGCGCCGACATGGGCCATCCGTTCGGACAGGCTGGCGGCCGTGTCGTCGGGCAGAATGTCCATCAGTTCGCTGAGCAGGATTGGGCCTTCGTCCAGACCCAGGCTCATCTGCATGATCTGGACGCCAGTCTGTTTGTCGCCGGCCATGATGGCGCGCTGGATCGGGGCAGCCCCGCGCCAGCGCGGCAGCAGGGAGCCATGCAGGTTCAGACAGCCCAGGCGTGGCGCTTCCAGCACCTCGGTCTTCAGGATCTGGCCATAGGCGACGACGCAGGCCGCATCGAGATCCAGACTTCTGAAGGTGTCGATCGCCTCGGCATCCTTCAGGCTTTCGGGCGTGAAGACGGGCAGGCCCATGGTCTCGGCGAAGGCGTGGACGGGCGACGGCGTCAGCTTCTGGCCCCGGCCCTTGGGGCGTGGCGGCTGCGAATAGACGGCGACGATTTCGTGACCCGAGGCGATCAGCTCGGCCAGGGACGGCACGGCGAAGTCGGGAGTTCCCATGAAGGCAAGGCGCATGGGCACGCCTTTAGAGGTTTACTGCCAGCGGGTGAAGACGCCGCCGCCCTCGTCCCATTCGCCGCCCGCATCCAAGGCGTCGTCGAAGTCGAGCAGGCGATCCAGCAGCAGACCCGCCACGACGCCCAGCAAGGCCACACCGGCCAGCGTCGCGACACCGGCGACGCCGACCTTCTGGCTGCGCGTCAGGCGACGACGGCCCGAGGAGTCGATGATCAGCGATCGGCCGCGCGGGATGGACGGCGCGATACGACGTGCGGCGCGTTCGATACGTTCGGGGCGGACGATCTTGGTCATCAGGCGGCGATCCTGTCGCGGGCGGCCTTCTTGACCTTGGTCACGGCGCGGTCCCGCTTGAGACGCGACAGATGGTCGATGAAGAGCACGCCGTTAAGGTGGTCCATCTCGTGCTGAATGCAGACGGCGTAGAGACCCTCGGCCTCTTCCTCCACCGACTGACCGTCACGGTTCAGATAGCGAATGCGGACGCGGGCCGGGCGTTCCACCTTGTCGAAATACTCGGGGATCGACAGGCAGCCCTCTTCGTAGGTGTAGAGCTCGTCCGAGGTCCACAGGATTTCCGGGTTGGCGAAGAAACGCGGGTTCTTGCGCGCCTCGGCGTTCTCGGCCGCCTCTTCCTCGGTCTCGCAGACCACGCCGTCCTTGTCGCCCAGGTCCATGACGATCACCCGGTCCAGAGCGCCGATCTGCACGGCGGCCAGGCCGATGCCCGGCGCGTCATACATCGACTCCAGCATGTCATCCATCAGGGCGCGGACGGCGTCGTCCACGGCCGCGACGGGCTTGGATATCTGCTTCAGGATCGCCAGGTCGGCGGCGTTGTCGATGGTGAGTATGCGTCGAATGGCCATGGCCGGGACGTAGGCCCGCCCCGGCGCAAGGTCAAGATTTGCGCCTCTTGCCGGGCTTTACGCCTTGCCGGGCAGAGGACGAGGTTTGCGGTGCTCGTCGATGGCGACATAGGTGAAGACGCCTTGGGTCACGCGTACCGACGCGGCCTGAGGCTGGCCCCGCGCGCGTTTCCACGCCTCGACCTGGACGCGGATGGAGGTGCGGCCCGAGCCGATGACGTGAGCGTAGATGCTGACCTCGTCGCCGACCGAGACGGGCTGGTGAAAGACCATGCCGTCCAGCGCCACGGTGGCGCAGCGCCCGCAGGCCAGTTCGAACGCCGGGGTCGCGCCCGCAAGGTCCATCTGGGCCAGCAGCCAGCCGCCGAAGATGTCGCCCTCGGGATTGGTGTCGGCGGGCATGGCGATGATGCGACCGACGGGCTGATCTTCGGGCGGATATTCGGGGGCGTCGGACATAGGAGGAGCCTGCAGTTCGGGGAGGCCGGCTCTCTAGCGCGGCCTTGGCGGCTTGTCGCCCTTGAGCGCCCTGGGACGTGCGGGCTCTGGCACGGACAGGGTGAGACGGGATGTGCGAAAAGGCTGTGCATCGCGCAGGGCGCGCCAGGCGGCGCCCAGTTCCATGGCGGTCAAGAGATGATCGTGGGTCAACACGCCGCGCCGAGACGCCCGCAAGGTCGAGACATCGGCCATCAGACGCGCAGCGGCCTGCACATCCTCGCGGTCCGACCGCGCCCCCAAATCCTCGAGGCGGGCGAAGCGCCAGCCGTGTTCGGGCGGATAGCGCAAGGCCAGGGCGAAGCGCTCGGACGGCTCGATTCGGCGGGCTATGAAAATCCAGTCCGTCGTCTCGGGATCGCGACGATAGTGGCCCGGCTGGGTGGGAAGGCCGGCCTGCGCATAGATCTCCAGCGCCCCGGCCTCGATTTCAGCCAAGGCCAGGCTCAAGGCGTCGGGTTCTTCCGGCTCAAGCTCGGTCGGCCGCTCGAACGCGTCGATCGTGTCGTCGACGGGCGCAGCCGGTGACTTGCGTGAAAACAGTCCCGAAAGCAGCGCCCGCCGTCTGGCCATGACGTCAGTTGTTGTTGAGCGTGCTGGTCACCGACACGTCATAGACGACGCGGGTCAGGCTCTGAACGACCTCGAAGAACTTGCGCATCTCCGCGGCGCCGGCCAGGGGCACATAGATCACGTCCTCGGGCATGACCTCCATGTTGGTGGCGGCGAAGACATTGGCGGCGTCGCTGAAATCCAGCTCATAGACGACCGGCACGCCGCGCGGGGTGGCCGGCTGATTGATCCCCAGCGCCTGGGCCACCTCGGGACGTTCAAAGCGGAAGATCAGAACGCGACGCGCATTGGCCGTATTGGTGTTCAGGCCGCCGACCTTGGACAGGGCGCCGGTCAGGGTCACGGGACCGGCCGGCATATCGACCTGGGCCACGGCGTTCAGGCCGCCGAAGGTCGAGAAACGACGGGGCTTGTACTGAACATTGACCACGTCGCCGCGCTGCAGACGCACGTTCTCGCCGAACTCGGTTGTCACCGCCGACAGGGGCGCGGTGTAGGTGCGGCCCTCGCGCTGGATCGAGATGGTCAGGTCGTCGGTGGTGCGGGCCGAGCCGCCGGCTGCGGCGATCACGTCCAGAATGCGGTCGCTGTTGACGCCCAAGGGCGCGCGACCCGGCTGGCGCACGTCGCCCAGCACGTTGACCGTGTTGGAAGCGTTGCCGGCGATGGACACCAGCACCTGCGGATTTGCGACTTTGCCAACCAGGGCGCGCCGGATCGCCGCCGCCGCTTGGGTGGATGTGAGGCCCTGAACACGAACCTGACCGCCGAAGGGTATGGTCACTGAGCCTGACCGATCGACCGTCGCACCGGGCAGCGCCTGATTGCCGCCGGACATGGTGGCGGCGTTTCGGCCCGACGCCGAGCCGGCGCCTAGGGTTCCTCCGAACAGCGAGCCGGACGGATCGAAGATCGAGATCGCCAGGGTGTCGCCCTCGCCGATCACGTCTGCGGGCTGATCGCTCGATCCTGCCGCGAGGCTGCCGAAGAACTGCGGCGGGATCTGCTTCATACGTTCGGTGGCTTCGAACGTCAGCGGCACCAGCGCGTAGCTGCCCAACGCCGAAGCGGTGGTGGCCCCGGCGTTGACCGAAGCGCCCGAGGGTCCGTCTCTAGGTAGGGTGGAGCAGCCGCCGAGAATGGCGACAATAGCAAGCGGCAGGATGGTGCGCGTCATGAAGCTGGAAAGCCCTCGTTCGCGGATTGATTACAAGCCTTTGGGCGCGCTCGCCAGTGGCGAAACGGTTTGAAGCCCGATGGCGTCAGCGATGCTGCGGAAATGCTCGGTCCAGGACGGCGCCCTGTAGGAGGGCGAGGGTATCGGCGCCGCCTTGGTCGCGCGCTCGATGGCGGCCAGCCAACCTAGGCCGTCAAGCGGATCGATCAGTTCGGCGTTCGGCGTCAACTCGCGGTGGGGCGGAATGTCGGAGGCGATCAGCGACAGACCCATGGCGCAGGCCTCTACGGCGGGAAGGTCGAAGCCTTCGACGGACGAGGGGGCGAGTATGGCGCGGGCCCCGCGCATCAGCCTGGCCAAGACAGCATCGGAGAGATTCGCCGCCTGGTGAACGACCCCTTGCAGATTGGGCGAGCGCTGCAGATGATCCAGCACCGCCTCGTTCTCCCAGCCGTAGCGACCGACCAGCACCAGGGACGGCGTCTGATCGCCCATCCGTTCTTCGAGGCGCCGCCAGAGGGTCAAAAGCAAGGCCAAATTCTTGCGCGCCTCGATCGTGCCGACGTGGACGAAATAGGGGCGTGGCACCGCAAAGGCGTCCCCTGCGACGAAGGCCGGCTCTAACCCGAGGTGGGCGACGTGGACCGGCGGCAGCGGCAGGCCCTCGCGCTCGGCGAAGGCGCGAAGTTCGTCGCCAGTGTAGGCGGAGTTGACGATGATCCTGCTGGCCAGACGCAGGGTGTTTGAGACCCGCGCATGATGTTTGTCGCCGTCGCCGGGCCGGCAGAACTCAGGATGGGTGACGGGGATCAGATCGTGCAGCAGCACGACGCGTTCGATCCCCGCGGCCTTCAGATCTTCGAGCGCCGTCGGCTCGTGCAGGGTGGTGTGGCCGACGGTCAGATACAGGTCGGCCTGCGGCAGCGGGGCGACGTGGCGCGAACGGAAGAACTGTTTGAACACCCGCGTCTTGTCGGCAGGCTTTTCCTTCTCGGGCGCGGGCGCCGGGCACAGCACCGAGGCGGTCGGCCGTCGGTCCGTCGTGAGGGCGGCGAGTAGCCGCTGTTCGTGCGCCAGATCGGCCGCCGTGCTGGCGGCGCCGTTCCATTTGGCGCGCAGGTCGGCCACGAACCGCCGGAACCAGCCGATCTCGACGGCGACCAGCCGGTTCTTGCGGCCACGCACTGGGATGGTCGTGACATCAGGCGAGGCCAGCAGCCATTCGGCATAGGCCAGACACACCCGGTCCACGCCCGTGGGCGCCGACCGTTCGGCCCGGCTCATCAGCCGGCTGGCGTCGTAGAGAATGCGCATACTAGGCGACGTAGCCGGCCTGCATCAGTTCGGCGATATGGACGATGGCCGTTGGTTTGCCGTCCTCGACCACGAACAGATTGGCGATCTTGTTGGCTGTCAACAGATCGACGACGTCGCTCATCCGCGCATCCGGATCCACGGTGATGGGATTGGCGCCCATGATATCGGCCGCCGTAAGATGGGTGGTGTCGCGCTGGAAGGCTCGGCGCAGGTCGCCGTCGGTGACGATGCCCGTGAGAGCGCCATCGGCGTCCAGGACGGCCACGGCGCCCTTTCGGCCTTCGGTGATCGCGGAGACCACGTCGCCAAAGCTGGCGTTCAACGGCACGCTGGCCGGGACGGCGGCGTTGTCGCCCATCCATTCGCGCACGCTTTGTAGGCTCATGCCCAGGGCGCCGCCGGGGTGGTGCAGGCCGAAGTCCATGGCCGTGAACTCGCGACGATCCATCAGCACCATGGCCAAGGCATCGCCCAAGGCCAGGGTCATAAGGGTCGAGGTGGTGGGCGCCAAGCCGTTGGGGCAGGCCTCGGCCACCTTCGGCATGGTTAGGCAGACCGCCGCGTTTCGACCCAGGAAGCTGGCGGGCCGCTGCGTGATGGCGATCACCGGAATGCCGTTGCGTTGGCAATAGATCAGCGGATCACGCAGTTCGCGGCTCTCGCCCGAGTTGGAGATGGCCAGCACCGTCACGTCGGGACGCAGCATACCCAAGTCGCCGTGGCTCATCTCGGCGGGGTGAACGAAGAAGGCGTTGGTGCCGGTCGAGGCCAGTGTGGCGGCGATCTTGCCGCCGATATGGCCCGACTTGCCCATGCCGGTGACGACGACATAACCCGGCCGGCTCATGATGACATCGACCGCGCGCGCCATCGACACGTCGATCGAGCGTTCCAGCGCCTCCAGCGCTTCGATGTTCAGGCGCACGACCTCACGGGCGCGGTCGGTCATCACGGCGATGTCGTCGGGGGTCGAGTGAGCGATCTCGGTCATAGTGTTCTGGCCCGCAGCCGGGCTCTCCTTCTTTGACGAGCGCGATCCGCCATGAGTGCGTTTCGCGCGCCGCCTCCCTTTCAGACGACTTTGTCGGTTTCTGGTCAACCTTTGCCGCTCTGGCGCGTTACATCGACCGGGGAACTAAAACAAAGAGTTTGATCGTCAATGCCGTCTCATGCCGGAGCCGCTTCGCTATTGCTCCTGACACCGCCTGTGGTCGCCGACGGGATCGCGCTGTTCCTGGACATGGACGGCGTGTTGGCCCCGATGGCGCCGACCCCCGATGCGGTGGTGCCGACCGCCCGTCGTACGGCGGCGCTGAAGGCTGTCGAGGCGCGACTTGCGGGCCGCGTCGCCATCGTCAGCGGCCGCACCATCGCCGAGATCGACCGCATTTCCGATCATGCCCTTGTCTCGGGCTCGGGCGTGCATGGCCTGGAGCGGCGTCTGAAGGACGGCTCAATTGAACGCAAGACGCCCGACGCCGGCGTCGCCCAGGCGCTGGATGCGTTCGAGGAATTCGCCGCCGATCGCCCCGGCGTGATCGTCGAGGACAAAGGCGTCTCCGTCGGTCTGCACTATCGTCAGGCGCCGGATGAAGCCGGCGCCGCCAAGGGGCTGGCGGCCGAGCTTCAGGCCGAAACGGGACTGACGCTCCAACCCGGTCATATGGTGCTGGAGCTGAAGACGCCTGGCGCCGACAAGGGCACGGCCGTCACGGCCTTTATGCAAGAGGCGCCGTTCAAGGGGGCGGTCCCGGTCATGCTGGGCGACGATCTGACCGATGAATACGGGTTCGAGGCTGCGGCGGCGCTGGGCGGATACGGCGTGCTGGTCGGCCCCGAGCGCGAAACAGCGGCCCGTTACCGACTGGACGATGTGGATGCTGTGCTCACCTGGCTTGAAGCCGTAGCGAAGGCCTGAACCGATGAAGCCCAATCTGGATCTGTTTCCCATCGGCAATTGCGGCGTCAGCGGCCTGATCGACCGCCAGGGGCGTTTCGTCTGGGCCTGCGCGCCGCGCGTGGACGGCGACCCGGTCTTTTCCGCCCTGATGGATGGCATGGCGCCCGAGCACGGCTTCTGGGCCATCGAGATGGAGGACGTGAAGTCGATCGATCAGACCTATGTCCGCAACACGCCGGTTTTGCGCACGGTCATGACGGCCGATGACGGATCGTCAGCCGAGATCATCGACTTCGCCCCGCGTCATCCGAAACATTCGCGCACCTATCGGCCGCTGGCTTTCGCCCGCATCGTGCGGCCGCTGTCGGGGACGCCGCGCATCCGTGTGCGGTTGCGGCCCTCGACAGACTGGGGCGCGCGCCCGGCGCCGCACACCTCCGGATCCAACCACATCCGCTATATGTGCGCCGACGTCACCTTCCGCCTGACGACCGATTGTCCCGTGTCGCATGTGCTGGAGGAGCGCGTATTCCGGCTGGAGCGGTCGCACGCCTTCTTCCTGGGCCCGGACGAGGGCTACGACCAGGATGTCGGCCACGGCGTGCAGGGCGCGCTCGATCGCACGGTCGCTTATTGGCAGGACTGGGTGCGCAAACTCTATCTGCCGCTCGACTATCAGGAAGCTGTGATCCGCGCGGCGATCACGCTGAAGCTGTGCGCCTATGAAGAGACCGGCGCCATCGTCGCCGCCATGACGACGTCGGTGCCCGAGTTCAAGGAGAGCGGGCGCAACTGGGACTATCGCTACTGCTGGATCCGCGACGCCTATTACACGGTGCGGGCGCTGAACCGGTTGGGTGCGGTCGACATCCTCGAAAACTACCTCGTCTATCTGAGGAATCTGGTCGACGATTCCGCCGGCGGTCATGTCCAGCCGGTCTATGGCGTGGGTCTGGAGCCTGGAATCGGCGAGAGCATCATCGACAGCGTCGAGGGCTACCGCGGCATGAAGCCGGTACGGATCGGCAATCAGGCGCACGAACATCTGCAACACGACGTCTACGGACAGATCGTGCTGCCTCTGGTTCAGGCCTTCTATGACGCACGGCTCCTGCGTCCGGGTACGCTGGAGGATTTCCACGCGCTGGAGGCGATCGGCGAGCGCGCCTTCGCCATGCACGATCAGACCGACGCGGGCCTGTGGGAGTTCCGCACCATTGCGCGGGTCCACACCTATTCATCCGTCATGTGCTGGGCCGCCTGCGACCGTTTGGCCAAGGCGGCCGAACATCTGAACCTGCCGGATCGTGCCGCCTTCTGGCGTGAGCGGGCGCAGATCATCCGTCAGCGGATCGAAGCCGAGGCCTATCTGCCTGATGAGGGTCGATTCGCCGCCAGCTTCGGCGGCCGCGAGTTGGACGCCTCCCTGCTGCAGATGACCGATCTGGGCTTCCTAGAGGCGCACGATCCGCGTCAGGTCGCCACCTTCGACGCCATCGAGCGCGACCTGAAGAAGGGCAGCCACCTATTCCGCTATGTGGAGCCGGACGACTTCGGCGAGCCGGAGACCGCCTTCAACTTCTGCACCTTCTGGTTCATCGAGGCGCTGCATCAGAACGGCCGCATCGAGGAAGCGCGCACCATCTTCCAGGAAATGCTGAGCCGGCGAACGGCCGCAGGGCTGTTGAGCGAGGACATCTCGATCGACGATGGCGAGCTGTGGGGCAACTATCCGCAGACCTATTCCCTGGTCGGCATCATCAATTGCGCCGTGCTGTTGAGCCGTTCCTGGACCGATGTGCGTTAATGTCTGGACCCCGGGGCTGGGGTCGCCGTGTGAAGTGAAGTCATGAGCCGCCTGATCGTTGTTTCGAACCGGGTTTCGGCCCCGACCGACCCCGCCGCCGGGTCCGCCGGCGGCTTGGCGATGGCCCTGTCCGCCGCACTTAGAAAATACGACGGCCTGTGGTTCGGTTGGTCGGGCGAGCGGGTGGATCACTACACCGGCGAGGTGAAGATCGAGGACCGGGCCGGCGTCACCGTAGGGCTGGTTGACCTGGAGGGGCAGGACGTCGACGAGTACTACAACGGCTACGCCAACAAGACGTTGTGGCCGCTGTTCCACCACCGCATCGACCTGGCCCAATATGAGCGGTCCTACGGCGAGGGCTATGAGCGGGTGAACCGGCGTTTCGCCGAGGCGCTGGCGCCGTTGATCCAGCCCAACGACATGATCTGGATCCACGATTATCACATGATCCCGATGGCGCGGGATCTGCGCCGCCTGGGCGTGCGCAACCGGATCGGCTTCTTCCTTCACACGCCATGGCCGGCGCGGCAGTTGCTGGTGACCCTGCCGCATCACCGGCGGCTGGTGGAATCGATGTTCGACTTCGACCTGATCGGTTTCCATACCCAGGAATGGAGCGATCTGTTCACCGACTATGTGGTGTCCGAGGCTCAGGGCGAGTTGGACGGGACCGGCGGGCTGGAGTGTTTCGGTCGCAAGGTCCAGACCGGCGTCTTCCCCATCGGCATCGATGTGGACGGGTTCCTGGCGGCGCGAAACTCCGCGCTTGGGGCGCGAACCTATGACCGGATGGCGGCGTCGTCGGCCTTCCGGTCGATGATCGTGGGGGTGGACCGGCTGGACTATTCCAAGGGGCTGGAAGAGCGGCTGCTGGGTTACGAACAGTTCCTGCACGACAACGCCTCGATGCGGGGCGAGGTCTTCCTGTTGCAGGTCACGCCCATCTCGCGCGACGACGTGGACAGCTATCAGGACATTCGTTCGCGGCTGGACGCCCTGGCGGGACGGATCAACGGCGCCTTCGCCGACATGGACTGGCAGCCGATCCGTTATCTGAACCGCACCTATCGCCGGGATCAACTGGCGGGCATCTACCGCGCGGCGCGGGTGGGGCTGGTGACGCCGTTGCGCGACGGTATGAATCTGGTGGCCAAGGAATATGTCTGCGCCCAGAATCCGGACGATCCCGGCGTGCTGATCCTGTCGCGCTTTGCCGGGGCGGCCGAACAGATGGGCGAGGCGCTGCTGGTCAATCCCTACAGTCGCGAAGAGCTGTCGGACGCCATCCAGAAGGCGCTGACCATGCCGCTGGCCGAGCGGATCCGAAAATGGGAGGCCTTGATGGATGTGGTTCGCGCGACCGATGTCGGCATCTGGCGCGATGATTTCGTGCGCGCCCTGCAAGCCGATGAATCGACCTCGCAACCGACGCAGTGGGCCGGCGCGGCCTGACTGCCTAGCGGAGGTCGAAGGCCAGCATCAGGGTGCGCTGGGCCGGATTGAAGTTGTCGTCGGAGAGGATGTAGAGGCGGGTCCCGCCGTTTCGCATCTCTGCGGCGATACCCTCGAAATTGTCGGTCGTGCCGGGCAGTTTCAGCTCGATCAACACCGGCCCCAGCGTTCCGTCGGGGGCCATGCGGCGCACGCGCGCGCGCATGTCGATGGGCGCCCGGTACAGGCGCTGGACCACGACCCATCCGGCGCCGGACGGATCGCGATCCAGGCCGGTGATGCGGTATTCGCTGTCGGGGATGGGGTTTGCAGGTGGCGCGCTGACGACCGTGCATCTTGCCGCCGTGCAGTCCCAGATGCCGCCCGCCTCGCCAGAGACGCGCCAGCCGCCGGGTGCAACGGCCAACCCCTCCATCCCGTCGTTCTCCGTGAAGGCGAAGTCGGGCGACCGCACCGGCGTCGGATGGGTCTTCAGCGCCGACAGGGGACCGTAGTTCCAGATCCGGTGACGCCGCTCGAAACTGACCAGCAGATCGCCGGAGGGGGTGATGGCCAGGCCCTCGGCGTCGCCGTCCGACTTGTCGGAAATCGCGGCGCCGTCCTGAAGGGTCAGCCGACGCGAGCGGAAATGATCCAGCCCGACCAGCCGCCCCCGGGCGTCTAGGCGAATGTCGCCGCGCACCAGATCACCGGTGTCTGACACCGTGACGAAACCGCCGTCGCCGGTCAGCTTCAGGTCCGACAGGCTGTGCAGCGGCGAGGTCGGCGCGGCGCTGATCTGCAGGCCGCCGGCGAACGTCACGCCGTCAGCCAGCTGCGTGCCGCCGGGCAGGCCTAGGCTGACGCTTCGCAGTTCCGCGACCTGGGGCGTCCAGCCGTCCGATGACAACGGATAGGGACGCGGCGCGCCCAGCGAGGCGGCGCAGGCCGACAGCGACAGGGCGATCCAGACACTGGCCAGCCGGCCGAAACGGCTCATGCCACCAGCTTTCGCTTGGTGCGACGGGTGGGACCGGCCGCGCCCTCGTTCTCGAAAAGTTCGGCCAGCTTCTCGGTCATGGCGCCCGCCAGTTGTTCCACATCCACGATGGTCAGGGCCTTGCGATACCAGCGGGTCACGTCATGGCCGATGCCGATGGCCAGCAGTTCAACCGGCGAGCGATCCTCGATCTCGGCAATGACCTGGCGCAGGTGCTTGTCCAGATAGAGGGCCGCATTGGCCGACTGGGTCGAATCGTCGACCGGCGAACCGTCGGAAATGACCATCAGGATGCGGCGCTGCTCGGTGCGGGCCAGCAGGCGATTGTGCGCCCATTGCAGGGCTTCGCCGTCGATATTCTCCTTCAGCAGACCTTCGCGCATCATCAGGCCCAGGTTCTTCTTGGCCCGGCGCCAAGGCGCGTCGGCGGCCTTGTAGATGATGTGGCGCAGGTCGTTCAGGCGGCCGGGGTTTTGCGGTTTTCCGGCCGTGATCCAGGCCTCGCGGCTCTGTCCGCCCTTCCAGGCGCGGGTGGTGAAGCCCAGGATCTCGACCTTCACGCCGCAGCGTTCCAGCGTTCGCGCAAGTATGTCGGCGCAGACCGCCGCCACCATGATCGGCCGCCCGCGCATCGAGCCGGAGTTGTCCAGCAGCAGGGTCACGACCGTATCGCGGAACGGGCTTTCGCTCTCGGCCTTGAACGACAGGGGGGCGGTCGGGTCGGTGACGATCCGGGTCAGGCGCGCCGTGTCCAGCATACCCTCTTCGAGATCAAAGACCCAGGAGCGGTTCTGCTGCGCCAGCAGGCGGCGTTGCAGCTTGTTGGCCAGGCGCGACACGACGCTGGACAGGATGGCCAGCTGGCCGTCCAGCAGGGCGCGCAGCCGATCCAGCTCGACGGGGTCGCACAGGTCGGCGGCGTCCACCACCTCGTCGAAGGCCGTGATGAAGACGCGGTAGAAATCGACCGCGCGACCGTCGTCGGCCGTCTGCTGACGGTTCGGCTGCTGGCCTTCCTGAAGTTCCGGGCCATCGTCGGCGCCTTCGCCGTCGGGATCGGCGGGCGCGCCTTCGGGGCGACTTTCGCGCTCTTGCTCGGAAGACTGATCGTCGGCGTCGCCCTCCATCGATTGGGAGCCTTCGCCGCCGTCCTGCTCTCCCTCCTCGTCCTGATCGTCGTCGGCCGCAGGGTCCTGAGGATCGGGCTCCTCGTCGCCGGGATCTTCGGACGTATCTTCGCCGCGCCCGTCGCCGGGATCGAGGTCCAGCGCGCGCAGCACCTCGCGCATCTTCAGTGCAAAGCCTTCCTGATCGCCCGCCGTTCCGGCCAGGGCGTCCAGCTTGGCGCCCGCCTTGGCCTCGATGTTGGCGCGCACCAGATCCAGCATGGCCCGGGCGCCGTCGGGGGCGGGGCGCCCGGTCAGCCGCTCGCGCACCAGCAGGGCCACGGCCTCGGACACGGGCACGCGGTCGGCGTCGCTGATCCGCAGGGCGCCGGTCTTTTCCAATCGCGTGATCAGGGCGGCGCCCAGATTGTCGTGCACTCCGGCAAGATGTTCAGAACCGAAGGCCTCAACGCGCGCCTGTTCGACCGCATCGAACACCTCAGCCGCCTTGGCGTCCGCTGGCCGCATCCGGCTGTTCACCGCCGCATCGTGATTGGCCAGACGCAGCGCCAGCCGGTCGGCCTGGCCGCGCAAGGACGCGCTCTCGGGCCCGGACGGATCGCGGGGCGGATGGGGCAGGGTCAGGACGCCGTTCGACAGTTTGGGCCCGTCGGACCCGAACACCACCTCCAGATCGGGCTGTTCGGCCAGCGCCCGCGCGGCATGACCCAGCGCGCGCTTGAAGGTTTCGGCGGGAGTATCCGGGGCGGCCATGGCCCTCAGTTAATCGTTTCGCGCCTGCGATAAAAGCGCCGTCAGCCGCCTTTTGAAATCGGCACGCGACGGCCGTAGGTCAGACAGCGCCAAACCCACTCCAGCGGCCCCATGCTGAACCGCGACAACCACAGCGGCGACCAGATCAGTTGCAGCGCCCAGACCGCCACGACCAGGCCCCACATCTGCACATAGTCGGCCCGTCCGAACAGGCGCGGCCCCCATGGCATATAGAAGAGGGTGCTCATGATCAGGGTCTGGGTCAGATAGTTGGTAAAGGCCATCTGACCTACCGGCCGCAGCGCCGCCGTGATCCAGGCCGCCCCTCGCGTCGTCGCCAGCACGATCAGGCTGACATAGGCAAGGGTGACGAAGATGGGGAAGGAGGCGACGACCTCCGCCAAGCCGCGCGTCGGGTGGGTTCCGGCCGGGGCCATGGCCTCGCGCCATTCCAGCACGCCCAGCAGGGCCAGCACGGCGCCGCCGACAGCGATCAACGCGACATAAACCCCGTTGGGCGCCCGGCCGCTGAACACGCCGGCCTTGAACAGGCCCAGTCCCAGCATCATCAGGGCCACGGTCGAGAAGACGAACATCGTCAGGCTGGCGCCCTGCAGCAGCAGCCAGTTCTGCAGGTTCTGGCCCATCGCCCCGGTCCAGCCGCTGCGATAGGCGGCGATCGACTCCGCCACCATGGCGGCGGTGTAATGCGGCCCGCCCTGGTTCATCGCCTCGGTGATCGCCGGCGGCCCGGCGACCATCAGCCAGGTCGCACCCGCCTGCATCGCGCCCAGCAACAGGGTCACGCCCAGGCCGATCCCGATCAACGTCCCGGCCCGCATCGACCGCATCAGCATTACGAACAGGCCCGACCAGGCGTAGAGCAGCAGCACGTCGCCATACCAGAAGGCCAGGCCGTGGATCAGGGCTATGACGGCCAGCCAGAACAGGCGGCGTCGCAGCAGTTTGCCACGCGCCGCATCGCCCCGCTCGCCCCCGACCAGATAGATCGAGGCCCCGAACAGCATCGAAAACAGGGTGATGAACTTCTGATGGAAGAAGACGTCCATCGTCCAGCGCGCCACGGCGTTGGCGCCGGTGACCGGAAACGGGCTGAGGCTGGCGTCCTGATAGACCATGACCGGCAGGCCGAACGAGACGACATTGACGGCCAGGATGCCCAGCACCGCCAGCCCCCGCATGACGTCTAGGCTGGCGATGCGCGAGGTCGCCGCGACGGGCGACAGGATCTCCGCCGCATCCTTGTCCGTGTCGTCCATGGTCATTCTCGGATCCCCCAATCCTCGAACTCAGGCGTCAGGCGCGAATGCCAACCCTGCGTCTCAGCCCTTGGGCATCAAGCCCAGTCGATCCTTGACCGCCGGCCGCGCCTCGAAGGCGATGAAGGCGGCGCACAACCCGGCCCACAGAGCGTAGCTGACGCCCACGATCATGGCGATGGGCAGGCCGCCGACGCCGAAGATCAACAGGGTCGTCTCGGTCGCGCCCAGGGCCTGCATCACATCGCCGGCCTCGAACCAGCCCATCACGCTCATGCCCAGGGCGACGACGATCTGGACCAGGGCCGCCGCCAGGCCGCCGTACATCATGAAGCGCCAGACGACGCCCAGCCGCGTGCCCGGCCGGCCGTCGCGCTTGCGCTCGTTCAGCACGCGATACAGCGCCAGCGGCACGGTGATCAGGCCGATCAGCATCACCACCAGCCGCCAATCCATGTCGCGACCCGGCAGATAGGCGTGCGGCCGCCAGAAGGGCAGGGTCAACCAGAGGGGTGGCCAGGCCGCGCCGGCCAAACAGGCCAGAATCCGAGGTGTCCGCCCAGGCCGCGCGGCGATGGTCGCCTGACCGGGTAGGTCGGAATAGCTCTCGAACCGACTCATCGCGTCGGCGCCGGCGCCGCGCCGGAATAGTCATAGAAGCCGCGTCCGCTCTTCCTGCCCAGCCAGCCGGCCTCGACGTATTTCACCAGCAGGGGGCAAGGGCGGTACTTGCTGTCGGCCAGCCCGTCATACAGCACGTTCATGATGGCCAGGACGACGTCCAGACCCATGAAGTCCGCCAGTTCCAGCGGGCCCATCGGATGATTGGCGCCCAAGCGCAGCGCCTTGTCAATCGAGGCGACATTGCCGACCCCTTCGTACAGGGCGAAGATGGCCTCGTTCATCATCGGCACCAGGATGCGGTTGACGATGAAGGCGGGAAAATCCTCGGCGTCCGTGGTGGTCTTGCCCAGGCTTTCGGCGAAGGCGACGGCGGCGGAATGGGTCTCGGCCGAGGTGGCGATGCCGCGAATGATCTCCACCAGCTTCATCACCGGCGCCGGCTTCATGAAGTGCAGGCCGACGAACCGGTCCGGCCGGTCCGTCGAAGACGCCAGGCGGGTGATCGAGATCGAAGAGGTGTTGGACGCCAGCAGGGTCTGCGGCCCCAGGTGCGGCACGACCTGCGCATAGATGGCCTTCTTGACGGCCTCGTCTTCCAGCGCCGCTTCGATGACCAGATCGGCGCCGGCGACGGCCTCGGCCATTCCGTCGCTTGTCGTGATGCGGGTCAGGGCCGCATCGGCGGCGGCCTGATCGACCAGGCCGCGTCCGACGTGACGCGCCAGGCTGGCCGCGATCTCGCCCTGCGCCAGCGGCAACCGGTCGGCGACGACGTCATAAAGGCGAACCGAATAGCCCCCGAGCGCGACCGCCTGCGCGATGCCTGCGCCCATCTGTCCGGCGCCCAGAATGGCGACTGTGGTGATCGTGGTCATGAACCGTGGTCGAAAGTGGTCGGGCGGGCACCTTTAGAAAGGAAGGCGCGCGGCGCAAGAGCGGATCAACCCTCTCGCATCAGATTTCCGTCCGCCGTGTCGCCTCAGCCGAGCAACTGGATCAGGGCTGGCGCCGCCGTGCGGTTGAACAGCACGCTGATGAACTGCAGCAGCAGAATCACCACGATGGGCGAGATGTCGATGCCGCCCAGGTTCGGAATGATGCGGCGGAACGGCTCCAGCAGGGGCGCGGTGACGCGGTCCAGGAAGGTCCCGACCGAATAGACGAAGCGGTTGCGATAGTTGACGACGTCGAACGCCACCAACCAGCTCAGAATGGCCTGGGCGATGATGAACCAGATCATCAGACTGATGATTGTGTTGATCAACCAGACGAGCGCATAGCCCATGAACGGTAACTCCTGCTTGGATCGGCGCTTCTAGCCTGTTCGCCCCTGCTCCGACAACGGCCGTATCCGACCTGCGCGCTTTGCGCGCACAAGCCCGTTGACACCACGCCCGCCCGCCTTCTATGTCCGCCACGCCTGTGAAACCCGATCCCACGCTGGAAACGGGGCCGTAGCTCAGTTGGTAGAGCGCGTCGTTCGCAATGACGAGGTCAGGGGTTCGACTCCCCTCGGCTCCACCAGGCGTGCCTGATAAGACCCGAGATATAAGCCTATCGGCCGGCCCCTGCTCAGTTGCCGCGGTAGGTGCTGTAGCCGTAGGGGCTGACGACGACGGGGACGTGGTAGTGGATGCTGGGGTCGCGGACCTGGAACACCACGTCGATCTCGGGGAAGAAGGGCTGGGCGTCCTTTTCGCCATATTGCGACATGTCGAACGTCAGCTTGTAGGTCGCCGCCTGGGTCGTGACTTGATCGCCGAACGAGCGGACGCGACCGTTCTCGTCGGTGCGCACGGTCGCCAGTTGTCGCCAGCCGCCGTCACCGTCCTTGATCGCCAAAGTGACGGGCACATCGCGGCCGCCGACGCCGCGCGCCAAATCCAGGACGTGGGTCGAAATGGTCTCGGCCGAGGCCGATCCTGCGGACACCAGAAAGGCCGACAGGGCGGCGAGCGCTGCAATACGCATGGAAGATCCTTGAAAGTGGCGACGGGGCGGCGTGAGGCGGGCGATCAGTGTTGGGTTGGCCGGACCAGCGTCAGGTCGTAGCCCAGGGCGCGGGTGCGGTTCTGGATGGTTTCGCGGGTCTGGGCCGAGGGTTGCGCCGTGCGGCTGAGCAGCCAGAGGTAGCGGCCCGACGGCTCGCCGACGATGGACCAGGAATAGTCGTCGGCGTGGTCCAGCACCCAATAGTCGCCGACGTAGAAGGGGCCGAAGAAGGACACCTTCAGCTTGGCGTTTTCGCTACCCTCGACGATCTTCGCCTTGCCCTCGGAGGTCTTTTCCGGACCATCGACCGCGCCTTGGCGGCAGGTGTTCAGCACCCCGACCAGGCCGTCGTCGCGCACCGTATATTGAGCGGTCACCCCTTCGCAGCCGCGCTCGAAGCCGTTTTCGTAGCGCCCGATCTCATACCACAGGCCGGCGTAGCGGTTCAGATCGACCGGCTTTGCGGGTTGAGGCACGGCGGCGTTGCCGACGGGGCCGCGTTGCAGGGTGGCGCAGGCGCCCAGCGTCAGGACTGCGCCGGCGATCAGGGCGATGGAAGCGATGCGAGCGATTTTCATGGCCGCAGAACGATGATGAGGGCGCCCGGTTCCGGACACGCCCGGCGATGCGGTCACCTCAGGGCGACGTAGCCCCGTTCGATGATGCGGCGCAGCGCCTCATAGGCTTCGGCCAGTTCGTCGAAGGCGGTGCGGGCGGCGGTCAGGCGGGCGACCTGGTCGGGCGTGACGGCCGAGCCGGAGTGGGCCAGACGCAGGGATTCCGCCACCCATTTGGCGCGCGCCGTGGCGGTCATCACCGCCAGCTTTTGCAGCGATGCGGCGTCCACGCCGTTCAGGGCGTGACCGATCACCTCCTTGTTGGCGATGTAGGCGGCGTAGTCGATCTGCTCCAGCTGGCCGCGCAGGCGACGCTGCTCGTGCGGATCGGTGTCCTGGGGTTCGAAATGATCGCTGTGGCGGCGGATGCTGGAGGTCATCTTGGTCGGCATGGGCGGGCCCTTCCCGGCCTGTCCAAACGGGTGCTGGCGGCCGCTCGGATACGAAGGTGCGCCGCGTCGGTTAACGCCGCGTTGCGCCGGCCGTAGCGGCGTCCGATATGCGGAGCTGGAAACCGGAGCCGGAGATCGACCATGGACCTAAAACTAAACGGCAAGCGCGCCCTGATCTGCGGCGGCTCATCCGGCCTGGGTCGCGCCGTGGCGACGGCCCTGGTCGCCGAGGGGGCGCATGTAGCCCTGCTGTCGCGCGATGCTGACAAGCTTCAGGCCGTGGCGGATGCGCTGAACGCGACCGGGCCGGGTCGGGCGGTCGTGGCGGCGGCGGACCTGGCGGATCACGAGGCGCTGCTGAAGGCGGTGGATCGGGCCGAGGATCTGTTAGGCGGGCCGATCGAAATCCTGCTGAACAACACCGGGGGGCCGCCGCCGTCGGGCGTGTCGGGGCTTGAGCCGGCGGTGTGGCGCGATCATTTCGAGTCGATGGTGCTGTCGATCTTCCGCCTGACGGACCGGGTGCTGCCGGCCATGCGGGTGGCCGGCTGGGGGCGCATCCTGAACGTCGCCTCGATCACGGTGGTCGAGCCGTCGGCGGCGCTGGGCGTGTCCAACACCCTGCGGGCCTCGGTCGCGGCCTGGGCCAAGACCCTGGCCAATGAGGTCGGACCAGACGGGGTGACGGTCAACACCCTGCTGCCGGGGCGGATCGATACGCCGCGGATCGAAAGGCTGGACCAGGCGACCGCTGAGCGCACCGGCACGACGCCGCAAGAGGCGCGAGCTGAATCCGTCAAATCGATCCCGGTCGGCCGGATCGGCACGACCGAGGAGTTCGGCGCCACCGCCGCCTTCCTGGCCAGTCCGCTGGCGGCCTATGTCACCGGCTCGCTGATCCGACTGGACGGCGGAGCGATCAAGGCGATCTGATCAGCCGGGCGCACGACGGCGCAGCACGCCGCCGAAGGCCACGCGGCTGCGCCCGTAATCCAGAGTGATGCGGCTGAACCGGCTCAGGATATCGGCGCCCAGCAGCAGGGTCGGTTTGTCGATCAGGTCCATGACCTGAAACACATGCAGGTCAGCGAACAGCAGCGGGGTCGGTCCCAGCGATCGTCCCGCGATATGCAGGGCGGGCGTCGTGCCGGTGCGGGCCGTCACCGCGCCGCCGACGATGCCGATCATGCGCACGGGCTCGGATGAGGCGGGGGCCTGGCCCATCTCGACCGCCTGCATCAGGACCAGATTGCCGATCGAATATTGCGCGCCGCTGTCGATGAAGGCGGCGACCTCCACGCCGGCGACATTGATCCGGGTCAGGAGTAACTGACCAAATCGGCCGCGACGACCGGCAACCAGCACGTCCTGCTGACGAAGCCGCGTGGCGTCAGCGCTGGTCGTCAAAGCGATGCCGGTCGTACCCGATGGCGACAGGGCGACCTGGCGGGCGTTGACGTCCAGCGTCAGGCGAAAGCGCGACAGCAGGTCCAGCCCCAACAGGCCGCCAGCGCCCAGGGCGTCGCGTGGAAAGACCGGCAGGGTCAGATCGGTGAAGCGTCGGCGTCCGATCTCGATCTGCGCCAGTTCGACGGTCGGCGTGACCTCGGCCGCCGTGATCCCGTGCACCACGACCGGGCGGCCGGGCGGCAGGGCCAAGGCCTGGGCCAACTCGGCCGAAACCGCGCTGCGCTCGGCGCCGGTGTCAATGACGAAGACCTGCTGGACGCTTCCGTTCAGACGCACGCCGACGCCCATTCGCGTCAGCAGATTTTGCACCAGCTGGACCTGATCGGGCGGGTCTGCCGGGACGGCGGTCTGGGCGGACACGAACGGCGCAGCCGCCAGCAGGCCCAGCGTCTTGCGCCGCGACGTCTTCACGCTCGATCCTTCGACACCCACCCGCCTGTCCTCCTTGGGCCTCCGCCAGGGCAGGGCACGCTACGCGCATTTGGCGAAGAGCCTGAGACATATTCTTGTCTGTCGCGTCTCAGAGCGGCCGCGCCTGCGCGCCAAACGTTCGTCGCTGTCTGGCCAATCCGGGGTTGTCGGCGTATCGTCCCAGCCGACACAGGAGGATGCGATGCTGACCGTGCTTATGCTGGCCCTGTCCAATAGTTCGGCCATCGTCCATCCGGCGCCGGTGGTCGATCAGGCCATGGTGCATGTCGCACCCGTTGTGGACCAGGCGATGGTGAGTTGCTCCGACCCTCTGCTGCAGGCTGAGCGCAAAAGCCAGCAGCAGCCAGGCCTGTCGCTGGATCGATCGCTCGATGGCGGACAGGTCCGGCGCTATCTGCTGCTGGACCGGCGCGATCAGAACAACTGCCCCCTGCCGATCAGCTACGCCGTGCCGGATCAACGGGCGCTGGGTCGAAACCTGATGCCGGCGCAGCCCGATGTCGTCGTGCCGCCGGCTCCGCCCGCGCCGCGTCGCTAGGCGCGGGGATGGGCGGCCGCGTAGGCGTTCAAAAGGCGATCCGCGTCGATGCCGGTGTATTTCTGGGTCGTCGACAGGCTGGCGTGGCCCAGCAGTTCCTGGATCGACCGCAGGTCGGCGCCGGCGCTCAGCAGATGGGTCGCGAAACTGTGGCGCAGGGCGTGGGGCGTGGTGCGCTCGGGCAGGCCCAGCCGGCCGCGCAGCCGCTGGATCGAGGCCTGGACGTGACGGGGGCTGAGCGGGCCGCCGCGGCGCGCGCGGAACAGGGCGTCGGCAGGCTGGAGCGGGAAGGGCAATAGAGCCAGATAGGCGTCCACTGCGGTGCGGACGGCGGGCAGGATCGGCGCGATCCGGGTTTTGGACCCCTTGCCGACGATACGCAGGGTTTCGCCCAGCGGCGCATCGGCGCGGGTCAGGGACATGGCCTCGGAGATCCGCAGGCCGCAGCCGTACAGCAGGGTCAGCACGGCGCGGTCACGCGCGGCCTCCCACGGTTCGGCGTCGGGATCGACGTCCGGTTCGCCCAGCAGGGCGCGCGCCTGATCCTCGGTCACCGGCCGGGGCAGGGACGGCTTGACCTTGGGACCGCGCACCAGGGCCAACTGCGGGGCGGGCGTGTCCAGCCGCCGGTCGAGGAAGGCGTGAAAACCGCGAATGGCCGATAAGCTCTGGCTCAGCGACCGGGCCGCCAGCGGGTGATCGCCTGAGCGCCGCTCGGCCATGTGGGCGCGGACCTCGGCGGCGGTGATCGTGCCCATGTCCCTGAGCGACAGCGCCTCGCCGCGATGGCGTTCGAGGAAGGCGACATAGAGCCGCCCGATGTGGCCATAGGCCTCCAGCGTGCGCGGCGACAGCCGACGCTCGTGCGCCAAGTGGTCAAGCCAAGCGCGCAGGGCGTCGGAGGCGGTCAGTTGAGAACCGGCCATCGCTCGGCCATCCGCTCCGTCACCCGCGCCAGGAAGGCGGCCAGTTCGCAGCCCATGTTGGGGGTGAAGCCCTCGGGCTCGGGCGAGCCGAAGGCGCAGATGCAGGGGCGGGGCGGGCCGCCCGGCGTCAGATGCGGGGCCATGCGGACCAGGGCGATGGACCGCACCTGATCCTCGGTCGCGCCGAAGAAATTCAGTCCTTGTATCATTGGGCCGAGCCAGGTCAGGCCATGCTCGCCCAGCAGGTTGTCAACATCGCCTTCTTCCAGGGCACGCCAGCCGAAGGGCACGCCGCCCGGTTTTTCCAGAGCGATGGCGGCGCCGGCCAAGCCGAACCGCCCCTGCGCCGCCGCATCCAGTCGACGGGCCAGGTCGGAATGGTTCTTGGCCTCCATCAGGTCCAGGGTCGCGACGTGGGTCTGGGTCTGGGCGGCGAAGTTGGCGCGGGCGATCAGTTCGATCTCGCGCCGGGCGCCGGTCTCGCGCTCGACCACGGCCTCTAGCCGCGTCAGGGCGGCGGCGCCGAACTCGACCACATTGCGGCCGTGCGGCCGCAGACCGATCTCTTCCAGCAGGGAGCGGTCGTCCAGCAGGGTCTGAGGATGGGTCTGCAGCCAGCCGCGCACGTCGGGCCAATGCAAGCCGTCGCCGATATGGGGCGTTGCGTCCGATTCCGACGTTTCGAAAAGGTCCAATGAGCCGCTCAAACAGACCTCTCCGGGAACCGCGATGCTACAGAATAGACTGACCCGTCTTGGCCCAGTCCGCCACGAAGGCATCAAGACCCTTGTCGGTTAACGGGTGGTTCACCAAGGCCTTGAATGTGTCGGCGCCGAAGGTGGCGGCGTCCGATCCTGCGACGGCGGCGGCGGCGACATGGCCGACATTGCGCAGGGACGCGGCCAGGATCTGGGTCTCGAAACCGTGCACGTCATACAGGACCCGGATTTCTTCCAGAAGGCCGATGCCGTCGGCGCCGTTGTCTTCTAGACGTCCGACGAACGGCGAGACGAAGGTGGCGCCGGCCTTGGCGGCCAGCAGCGCCTGGGCGGCCGAGAAGCACAGGGTGACGTTGGTCTTGATGCCCTTGTCGGTGAAGACGCGGCAGGCGCGCAGGCCATCCCAGGTCAGGGGCAGTTTCACCACCACGTTCGGCGCGATGGCGGCCAGCTTGTCGCCTTCCTTGACCATTGTCTCGAAATCGAGCGAGACGGCCTCGGCGGAAATCGGCCCCTCGACCAGGGCGCAGATTTCGGCGATGACCTCGGCGATGTTCCGACCCGACTTGGCGATCAGCGACGGATTGGTGGTGACGCCATCCACCATTCCGGTGGGGACCATGTCCTTGATGACGGCGACGTCGGCGGTATCGAGAAAGAGTTTCATGGGCGGCTTCATAGCCGAGGGCGCAGTTCGGTGAAAGTCGCCTCGGTCCTCATTCCCCTGCCGGTGCCGGAGGCCTTCGACTACGAGGTTCCCGAGGCGCTGAGCCTGGCCCACGGAGATTTGGCGCGAGGCGATCAGGTCGCCGTGCCGCTGGGGCCGCGCCTGATCCGGGGCGTGGTGTCCGAGGTGTTCGAGACGACGGGGTCGAACCGGCGCCTAAAGGCGATCGACAGCCGCCTGGATGATCCGCCCCTGCCGGCGGGCGTCATGGATTTCATCGAATGGGCCGGACGCTGGACCCTGTCGGCGCCCGGCGAGATGGCGGCGACGGCGCTGAAGGGCTTGCGCGCGCCTCGGCCCCGGCCGGAACGCCGGGTGCGACGCGTGGGCGAGCGGTCACCGTCGCGCGCCACCCCGGCCCGGACGGGCGTGCTGGAGGCCCTGGGCGATCGCGCCATGCCGCCGGCCGACTTGGCGCGGGCGGCGGGCGTGTCGTCGGGCGTGGTCAAGGGCCTGATCGACGAGGGCGTGCTGGAGATCATCGAGATCGCGGCCGAGGCGGCGTTCGACCGGCCCGACCCCGACCACGCCCCCGCCGCGCTGAACGGCGACCAGGCGGCGTCGGCGACGGCGTTGGCGGAGGGCGTGGCGGGCGGCGGCTTCCGCCCCTTCCTGCTGGATGGGGTGACGGGCTCGGGCAAGACCGAGGCCTATCTGGAGGCCATCGCGCGGGTGCTGCGGGCCGATCCAACGGCGCAGATCCTGATCCTGCTGCCCGAGATCGCTCTGACCCAGGCCCTGATCGAGCGGATCACGGCGCGGTTCGGCGCCGCCCCGGCCGAATGGCATTCCGGGGTCGCCCCGCCGCGCCGCCGCCAGGTTTGGGAGGCGGTCGTCGCCGGGCGCTGCAACATCGTGGTCGGGGCGCGCTCGGCCCTGTTTCTGCCCTTCGTCAATCTGCGCCTGATCGTCGTGGACGAGGAGCATGACGGCTCGTTCAAACAGGAGGAAGGCCTGGTCTATCACGGCCGCGACCTGGCCGTGGCGCGGGCGCGGATCGAGGGGGCGGCGGTGGTCCTGGCCTCAGCGACGCCGTCGCTGGAGACGCTGTGGAACGCGCAGAGCGGGCGCTACGACTGGCTGAAGCTGGGCGCACGGCACGGGACGGCGGTTCTGCCGGACATCGCCCTGCTGGACCTGAGGCAGAACACGCCTGACCCGCAGACCTGGCTGTCGCAACCCCTGCGTCTGGCCATCGGCGAGACCCTGCTGCGCGGTGAGCAGACCCTGCTGTTTCTTAACCGGCGCGGCTATGCGCCAGTGGTCCTGTGCCGCGCCTGCGGCCATCGGCTGACGGCTCCGGACACCGATAGCTGGCTGGTCGAGCATCGTTATACCGGGCGGCTGGTCTGTCACCTGACCGGCTTCTCTATGGCGCGGCCCAAACTGTGTCCCTCGTGCGGGGCTGAGGATTCGCTGGTCTCGGTGGGGCCGGGGGTCGAGCGGGTCGAGGAAGAGGTGCGCCAGCTGTTTCCTGAGGCGCGCACCGCGGTGTTCAGTTCCGACACCGCGCCCGACGCCCGGTCGGCGCGCGCCCTGATCCAGAGGATGACGGACGGGGAGATCGACATTCTGGTGGCGACGCAGGCCGCGGCCAAGGGCCACAACTTCCCGCGTCTGACGCTGGTGGGCGTGGTGGATGCGGATCTGGGCCTGCGGGGCGGCGACCTGCGCGCGGCCGAGCGGACCTATCAGCTCTTGACCCAGGCGACCGGGCGAGCGGGGCGTGCGGATCGGCCGGGGCGGGCGCTGCTTCAGACCTGGACGCCCGAGCACCCGGTGCTTATGGCCCTGGCGGCCGGCGATCGTGACGCCTTCGTCGAGGCCGAGATGGCTGAGCGCGAAGCCGCGTCCCTGCCGCCCTATGGCCGGCTGGCGGCGATCATCCTGTCCAGCGAGAATGCGGCCGCCGTGGAGAAGACGGCGAACGACCTGGCCCAGGCCATTCCCAACGCCGAACGGCTGGAGGTCTATGGCCCCGCCGATGCGCCGCTGGCCCTGGTGCGGGGGAGGCGGCGCAAGCGGCTGCTGGTGCGGGCCGACCGGGACGTAAACCTCCAGGCCTTCCTGCGGGCCTGGCTTCAGCGGGTGAAGGTGCCGGGCTCCGTCCGCCTGACGGTGGACGTGGACCCCTACTCGTTCCTCTAGAGGCGGAAGTCAGACCGCCATGACGGTGCCGAGCAGCAGACGGGCGCCGGGGCGGCCCAGGGTGGCGTTGGTCGCCGCCTGAAGCGCGGCCGACAGCTGGTCGATGTCGGGAACGACGCCGGGACGCAGGCCGTTGGCGAAGCGCTGGGCGGCGGTGTTGTAGGCGGCGCGCAGGCGCGGCGCGGACTGCTGGGCGCGGGTGCGAAGGGTCGCATCGGGCACATCGACGCCGGTTTCGATGGTCAGCACGCCCCGACGACCGTTCGCCTGAAGGATCGAGGCGGTGATGACTGGCAGCCGGATATAGGTGTCGGCCGACGGCGCTGCGCCGCCGCTCGAAGCGCGGGCGGAGGTCGAGGCGGCGGCCGTTGCGACGACGGCGAGACCGAGAAGAGCGCGACGTTCCATGATGAGCTCTCTACCGGCCAGGATTTAAGAAACTGCTGAGCCTGGATCGCATAAGGATATCTTTATGTGTTTGTTGATACTCGACGCGCGCCGGGCTATGAGGGCCCAAACTCATTGCGGCCGGGAGCCCAAGCCATGACCGACTACATCGTTCGCGACATCACCCTGGCCGACTGGGGCAACAAGGAAATCGAGATCGCGGAAACCGAAATGCCGGGCCTGATGTCCCTGCGTGACGAGTTCGGCGCCAGCCAGCCGCTGAAGGGCGCCCGCATCGCCGGCAGCCTGCACATGACGATCCAGACGGCGGTCCTGATCCAGACGCTGGAAGCCTTGGGCGCCGAAGTGCGCTGGGCCTCGTGCAACATCTTCTCGACGCAGGACCACGCCGCCGCCGCCATCGCCGCCAACGGCACGCCGGTCTTCGCCACCAAGGGCGAGACGCTGGAAGAGTACTGGGACTACGCCCACAAGATCTTCGAATGGGCCGACGGCGGCTATCCGAACCTGATCCTGGACGACGGCGGCGACGCGACCCTGCTGTGCGTGCTGGGTCCGAAGGCCGAGAAGGACATTTCGGTTCTGGCCAATCCCCAGAACGAAGAAGAAGAGGCCCTCTTCAAGGTCATGAAGCGCTATCTGGCTGAGAAGCCCGGCTTCTATTCGGCCATCCGCGACGCCATCGGCGGCGTGTCGGAAGAGACGACCACGGGCGTGCACCGCCTGTATCAGATGGCCGAAAAGGGCGAGCTGCCCTTCCCCGCCATCAACGTCAACGACAGCGTCACCAAGTCCAAGTTCGACAACCTGTACGGCTGCCGGGAATCGCTGGTCGACGCGATCCGTCGCGGCACCGACGTCATGCTGTCGGGCAAGGTCGCGGTGGTCTGCGGCTACGGCGACGTGGGCAAGGGCTCGGCCGCCTCGCTGCGCCAGGGCGGCGCCCGCGTGATCGTGACCGAGATCGACCCGATCTGCGCCCTGCAGGCCGCGATGGAAGGCTATGAGGTCCAGACGCTGGACGACACCGCCGGCCGCGCCGACATCTATGTGACGACGACCGGCAACAAGGACGTCATCACCGTCGACCACATGCGGCAGATGAAGAACAACGCCATCGTCTGCAACATCGGCCACTTCGACTCGGAGATTCAGGTCGCCGGCCTGAAGAACTTCAAGTGGGACGAGATCAAGCCGCAGGTCCACCACGTCGAGTTCCCGGACGGCAAGAAGATCATCCTGCTGTCGGAAGGCCGCCTGGTGAACCTGGGCAACGCCACGGGCCACCCGTCCTTCGTGATGTCGGCGTCCTTCACCAACCAGACGCTGGCCCAGATCGAACTGTGGACCAACGCCGACAAGTACGAGAACAAGGTCTACACCCTGCCCAAGCACCTGGACGAGAAGGTCGCCATGCTGCACCTGGCCAAGCTGGGCGCCAAGCTGACCGTCCTGACCAAGGACCAGGCCGACTACATCAACGTGCCGGTCGAAGGCCCGTTCAAGGCGGATCACTACCGTTATTAAGCTCTCCCCGAGGCTGGAACCGCGAGGTTCCAAGTGACGAGGGCGTCTTCGGACGTCCTCGTCGACGTCCTGGTGGTCGGGGCCGGCGCGGCCGGGATGATGGCCGCCATCGAGGCCGGGCGACGCGGGCGGCGGGTCAGGGTGGTGGACCATGCCGACCGGCCGGGCGAGAAGATCCGCATCTCGGGCGGCGGGCGCTGCAACTTCACCAATCTGGGCTGCGGGCCGGCGAACTTCCTGGGCGAGAACCCCAGGTTCGCGACCTCGGCCCTGCGCCGCTACACCCAGCACGACTTCGTCAAGCGCATCGATAAGGCCGGGATCGCCTGGCATGAGAAGACGCTGGGCCAGCTGTTCTGCGACGACAGCGCCAAGCAGATCGTCCGTATGCTGACCGACGACATGGCGGCGGCGGGCGTGACCCTGAGCCTGAAGACCGGGGTGCCGCGGATCGAACGATCCGGCGACGGCTTTACCGCAATCCTGTCGGATGGATCGAAGGTCACGGCGGCGTCGCTGGTCGTGGCGACCGGCGGCAAGTCGATCCCCAAGATGGGAGCGACCGGATGGGCCTATGAGGTGGCGCGTCAGTTCGACATTCGCGTCACCGAGACCCGGCCGGCGCTGGTCCCCCTGACGTTCGAGGCGGGACTGCTGGAGACGCTGACGTCGCTGGCGGGGGTGGCGGTGGACGCGAGAGTGACAACGGGCTCAAGCAGCCCGAAGGGCGGTAGACCCAGCTTTGATGAGGCCATGCTGTTCACCCACCGTGGCCTGTCGGGTCCGGCCATTCTTCAGATCAGCTCCTACTGGCGCGAGGGCGAGGCGGTGGTGGCGTCGATGGCGCCGGGCCGCGACGTGTTCGAGGAGTTGAAGGCGGCCAAGGCGTCGAACGGCAAACAGGCCGTGCATACGGCGCTGGGCCATATCGTGCCGCGTCGTCTGGCCGAGAGCCTGTGCCAGCGCGAAGGGGCGTCGGGCAATCTGGCGGACCTGTCGGACAAGGTGCTGCGGCGGCTGGACCAGGCGGTCAACGCCTGGGCGGTCAAGCCGGTGGGGTCCGAAGGTTACAGGACCGCCGAGGTGACGCTGGGCGGGGTCGATACGGCCGCGCTGGACCAGCAGACGATGCAGGCCAAGGCGGTTCCGGGGCTATATTTCATCGGCGAGGCGGTCGATGTGACCGGCTGGCTGGGCGGCTATAATTTCCAGTGGGCCTGGTCGTCGGGCTGGGCCGCCGGGCAGGTCTGCTGAAATTTTCCAAGTGCAATCCGTGCACTTCAGCCGGCGCGTGCGCTGACAAAAAACACCGTCTAATTCGTCTAATCTGTCTAATTCGGCGCGCGTTCTGGCGGCGCGCGAAGATGTCAAAGATCGGGGCTCCATTCTAACCCGGTCCAGGGTCATGACAGGCGAAGGGTCGCTGGTCGGTCGTAAGCCGTGGTAAAATCTCGCAATCGTCGTCGCTAATAGGATGGCGGGGCCGGCCGAAGCCCCCTGCGGCCCCGCGACGCATGGCGGCGGGCGGCGACGGCGCCTAGCTTGAAGAGGCGGAACGGGCCCCTCTGGCGTTCTCGCGGTCTGGCGTCCCCCTTCCTTGCGCCGGATCGTGCGACGCGATGTCGGACCGCAAGGGCGTGTCGATGCGGCGAAGCTTTCCCCTCCTGGCCTGTCGCATCGACCGCCCATTCTTTTTCGATCGGAGCCCGACATGCCCCTTCTGATGTGCCCCAACGACAACGCCGCCATGCAAACGCTGGAGCGCAACGGCGTCCAGTTCGACATGTGCCCCGACTGCCGGGGCGTCTGGCTGGATCGCGGCGAGCTGGAAAAGCTGATGGCCGCCGCCGTCGAGGAGGGCCGCGCCACAGCCCCGGTCGCGCCCGCGCCGCAGGCCTATGCGCCGCCGCCGCAGCCTCAGCCCTATGCCCAGCCCCCAGCCCAACCGTGGGGCGGCGGGGCGTCACAGCCGTATCGCGGCGACGATCGAGGCTACCGGGGCGACAAATACCGCGACGACCGGCATCGCGACGACGACTATCGCTACAAGAAAAAGAAGCGCGACAGCATCTTCGACATCTTCGACTGAGGCCGCCTAGGCGGCCAGGCCCGCCTGCTGCATCAGGCCTCTCAACGCCGCGACGTTTTGCGGCGCGGCGGTCAGGGCGGTGCGGACGTCGGGCGAGCGCAGCAGCTTTATGGCCTCGGCGCGGGCGCGGTCGGCGACGGGGCCGAGCGGGCCGGCTTCCCCGGTGGCCAGTTTCAGCAGGGCTGTCAGCTTTTGGGGCGCAGCCGCCTGGGCGCGGACGATCTGGGCGACCAGATGGGCGTCGGCCTCCAGATTGGCGCCGACCGCGCCGATGGCGTCCCTGATCTGGGCCTGGTCGTGGTCGGCCAGATGCGCGGCCTGAACCGAGCGTTGAAGCCGGGCCAGGGTCGCGAGTTTGTGCGAGGCGCTGGGGCCGCCGGGGACGGACTGGCGGATCTCGGTTTCGAAGCGCAGCGAGCCGATACAGGCGCTGAGCCACCGCGCGGCGGCGCGTTTGTTGGCCCCGCCGGTCACGTTCTCGCACAGGCGGGTCAGCTGCTCGGCCTCGGCCAGTACCGTCGGGCAGGGGTTGACGTAGGCGCCGACGAAATCGGCCGTGACCAGGCTCTTGGAGCGTTCGACGAAGGCGGTCTGGACCTCTTCCAGCGTCAGCAGACGGCCGGCCGAGGCCGTCAGGGCCATGGCCAGCAGGCGCAGGATGTCGATCTCTCCGACCGGATCATGGGGGCGGAGGCGGCGCTGGCTGGTCAGTTCGCGGGTGACAAGGCGAGCCAAGGACGCGGCCAGAAGCGGAAACTCACCCGAGGCCAGATGCAGGCCCAGGCGCGCGGCCGGTCCCTCGACCTGGGGCATCATCAGGGCGAGGCGCGGGTCCATCCGTAACAGGGCGTCCATCTCGTCCGGCGCGACCATGCGCACGATAGCCGCCAGATTGGCGCCCTGGTCCAATGAAGGGCCCAAGATCTCGGTCAGGTTGGTCCGCACGGCCAGCATTTCGGCGACAATCTGCTCGACCACCACGACGACCAGGGCGCGCGGCGGGCCGTCGGCGGGCGCGGCGTCCATCAAATCCATCAGCACGGTCAGGCGATCACGGGCGCCGCGCCGATCCTTCAGCGCGCCGGCGACGACGCCGCCCATGCGCAGCGCCCGATCCGGCGCGCCGGTCAGCCGATGCGCCAAATCGGCGATGGAGCGGTCGTCCAGCGCGGGGAACAGGCCGTCGCGTCCGGCCTTGCGCAGCCGGGCCATCGCCTGTTCGGTCAGCTTTTGATAGTGGCGCACGACCCCGTGCACCTCCTGGCCCGTGGCTTGGCTTTCGGGGACCGCGACCTTCTGGATGGCGTGCTGGAGCTCGACCCCGGCCGCCTCCAGCCGTTCGGCCACATCGGGCCTATGCAGCAGTTCGAAGGCGGTCACGCCCTCTCGTTTCAGCCAGTCCTCCAGCACCCGGCCGATCAGGGCGCGGGCATGGGGCGAATAGAGTTCGGCCGGACTGCTGCAGGCCGGCGGGACCGCCTTGTCGGCGACCTTCTTCTTTCGCTCCTCCGGCGCGCCCAGCGTAAGGATCGTCAGGGAGCTGAACTCCATGGTCTCTGGGTCCAGCGTCTCCTTGGTCACGCGCGAGGCGATGGCGAGACGGTCTCGAAGCTGTTCCTCGGCGGTCTCGATGGCGTGTTTGCGGTCTTCGGTCGCGATCAGCAGCGTCCACGACGACGGGGCGCTCTTGCGGACATAGACTTCGTAATGGATCGGACCCGCCATGGGCCGATCCTGCATCCCAAGCCTTTAAGGCGAGGTTTTCGAAGCCGGAATGTTTATGCGCACGCCGGAGCGACGGTGCGAGCGCGTTGAATCGAGGCGGCGCCGTGACCATCTGACTGTCACCAAACCGCTTTCGGGTTGCAGGCGATTTTCATTCGGCCCGAAACGCTCTAGCCCTAATGTGACCGAGATCGAACGGTTACGCTTGCTGTGCGTTCTTGCTCGCGGGAACGTAAAGTTCAGGAGAAGACACCCTTGGCCAATATCACTCTGGTCGATGACGACGAGAACATCGTGGCGTCCGTTTCGCTGGCGCTGGAAAGCCATGGCCACAAGATCACCGCCTATCACGACGGGGCCTCGGGTCTGGCCGCGCTGGAATCCTCGCCGCCCGATCTGGCGATCCTGGACGTGAAGATGCCCCGCATGGACGGGATGGAGGTGCTGCGTCGTCTGCGCCAGACCTCGCAGATCCCCGTCATCATGCTGACGTCCAAGGACGAGGAGATCGACGAGATCCTGGGCTTCAACCTGGGCGCCGACGACTATATCCACAAACCCTTCAGCCAGCGTCTGCTGATCGAGCGGGTCAAGGCGCTGCTGCGCCGCACGGGCGCCGATGGCGGCGAACCGGAATCGGCCGCCGAAGTCTCGGGCCGGGCGATCAAGCGCGGCAAGCTATCGATGGACCCGGCGCGCCACGAGTCGACCTGGGACGGCAAGCCCGTCAAGCTGACCGTGACCGAGTTCCTGCTGCTGCAGGCCCTGGCGCAGCGTCCGGGCTTCGTGAAGAGCCGCGACAACCTGATGGACGCCGCCTACGACGATCAGGTCTATGTCGACGACCGCACCATCGACAGCCACGTGAAGCGGATGCGCAAGAAGTTCCGCGCCGTGGACAATGAGTTCGACGCGATCGAGACCCTGTATGGCGTCGGCTACCGCTACCGCGAGAGCTGAACCGGGCGGGCGCGAGCCCGACGAGGAGCCCCAGCGCCGGCCGTTGTTCCGCTTCGGCGGATCGCGGCTGGGCGGCTTCATCCTGGTGCTCAATCTGCTCAGCCTGCTGATCCTGTTCGGCGGGGCGCTGGCGATCAACGAATGGCGTCCGGGCCTGATCGAGGCGCGTCAGGAATCGCTGACGGTCCAGGCCGAGCTGCTGGCCAATGTGTTGCGCGAAGAAGGCGTGACGCGGGGGGAGCCGACGCCCGAACTAGACCCCATCCGCGCGTCGATCTGGCTGACCGACCGGTTCATCCCGGCGGGCCAACGGGTGAGGCTGTATGATGTGAACGGCCTGTTGCTGGTCGACAGCTATCAGGTGACCGAGGCCATCGGCGGGCGGCCCCTGCCCGACGCGCAGCCGGCGGGGACGGCGACCGAGGACGCGGCCAAGGCTAATCTGCTGTCCGAACGCCGGGTCGCGCGCGCCGACAGCGAACTGGCGGCGGAAGTGGCGGCAGCGCTGGACGGCTCGCCCCAATCGACCCTGCGTCGCAACGAATCCGGCGACCGCGTCGTCTCCGTCTCCATTCCGGTGCGCCATGTGCGTCAGGTGCTGGGCGTGCTGACCGTCGAGTCCGGGGACGTGGACGAAATCCTGGGCGCTCAGCGGCAGGCGCTGTTCCCGTTCGCGCTGGTGGCGTTGGGGGTCAATCTGCTGGGATCGCTGCTGCTGCATCTGTTCGTGGCGCGGCCGATCATGCGGCTGTCGGCGGCGGCGGATCAGGTGAAGCTGCAACGCGCGCGGGCCATCTCCCTGCCGGACCTCGAGGATCGCAAGGACGAGATCGGCGATCTGGCGCGGTCTCTGGAATCGATGACCGACACCCTGTCGACGCGGATGGACGCCATCGAACGGTTCGCGGCCGATGTGTCCCACGAGATCAAGAACCCCCTGACCTCGATCCGTTCGGCGCTGGAAACCCTGCCGCTGGTCAAGACCGATGCGCACCGTGAGAAGCTGACGGCGCTGTTGCAGCAGGACGTGCGTCGGCTGGACCGGCTGATCACCGACATCTCCAACGCCTCGCGGCTGGATGCGGAGCTGTCGCGCTATCGGCCGCGGCCGGTCGATCTGAACCGGCTGCTGGTCGATATCGTCGGCGTCTATGAGACGACGGCCAAGCCCGGCGATATTCCGGTCGTGCTGACGGCGCCCGAACAGGCCCTGCGCGTCATGGGGCGCGACGGACCGCTGGGGCAGGTGTTCCGCAACCTGATCGACAACGCCCGCTCGTTCAGCCCCCCAGGCGGCGTGGTGCGGGTGACGCTGGAGGACATCGGGGACGATCTGCCGATCCGGGTCCGGGTCGAGGACCAGGGGCCGGGCATTCCGGCCGAGAACCTGGAGACGGTGTTCGAGCGGTTCTACACTTCGCGGCCCAAGGGGGCGGTGTTCGGCTCCAACTCGGGCCTGGGCCTGTCCATCGTGCGTCAGATCGTCGAGGCGCATGGCGGTCGTGTCCACGCCGAAAACAAGTCCGAAGGCGGGGCGCGGTTCGAGATCGTCTTCCCGGCGGTCGGCCGCTGGTCGTGACTCCGGGCCAGCCAGTCCACGCCACCACCGTCGCCGTGCGCCGACGTGGGGCCTGGCAGGGGGTGATGATCCTGGGCCCGTCGGGCGCGGGCAAGAGCGATCTGGCGCTGCGGCTGATCGGGCGCGGCTGGCGGTTGGTCAGCGACGACTACACCCAGGTCTGGGCCTCGGACGGGGCCGTTCATGCGTCGGCGCCGGCCTCCATCGCGGGTCGGATCGAGGTGCGCGGCCTCGGAATCGTGGCCGCCAGAACACGCCCGGTCTGTCGCGTGGCGCTGGCCGTCGTTTGTATGGCGGAAGGGGTCGAACGGCTTCCGGAGCCGCAGACACGGGCGTTCGCGGGGGTCGATCTGCCCCTGCTGGCGCTCGATCCCCGACCCGCCTCAGCCGTCGATGTGGTCGCAGCGGCGTTGGAGACGCTTTGAAACCCCGAAAGACGGGTCTATGACACGCCCCTTGCGGTCCATAGAGGGCGGCGTCCGGCCTCCCTTGCCGGGCGGGGGAATGCCTGGGACGGTTCGGGGCGGGATGCGAGTGAAGTCCTCATGATCGGTCTGGTGATCGTCACCCACGGCGGGTTGGCGTCCGAGTTTCTCTCCGCCATGGAGCATGTGGTCGGCCCGCAGCGCGGCGTCGCGGCCATCTGCATCGGGCCCGACGACGACATGGAGCGTCGGCGTCGCGACATCGTGGACGCGGCCGCTGCCGTGGACGACGGCGAAGGGGTCATCCTGCTGACCGACATGTTCGGCGGCACGCCGTCGAACCTGGCCATCTCGGTAATGGAACAGACCCGCGCCGAGGTCATCGCCGGGCTGAACCTACCCATGCTGATCAAACTGGCCAGCGTGCGTGGGCGCGAGACGCTGGAATCCTGCGTGGCCCATGCGCAGGATGCCGGGCGCAAATACATCTCCGTCGCGTCCTGGGTGCTCGCAGGCGAAAAATGACCGTCACCGCGACCCTGAACATCTGCAATACGCGCGGCCTGCACGCCCGCGCCTCGGCCAAGTTCGTCAAACTGGCCTCCAGCTTCGAAAGCGAGATCCACGTCACCCGCGACGGCGTGACGGTGGACGCCCGCTCGATCATGGGCCTGCTGATGCTGGGCGCCGGCATCGGCTGCAGCATCGACGTCTCCGCCGAAGGCCCGGACGCCGAAGAGGCCATGGAAGCCCTGACGGACTTGGTCGCGCGCAAGTTCGACGAGGATCAGTAAGGCGTCGTCATCCCCGGCCTTGGAACCGCTTAAATTTTTGAGGTGTCTTCCACCGCACGGGTGATTTCGAACCGCATCTACGAGACGGCGGGGATACAGATCTCGATGCGGGATCCCAGGCGAGCGCCGGTCAAGTAACGTGCCGATCCGCCGTGGGCCTCGGCGATTGCGCGGACCGCGGCCAAGCCCAGGCCGGTCCCGCCATTCTCGCCTGACCCGTGTTTGAAGGCGGTGAAAACGGATCGCGTCATGGCGTCGGGCAGGCCTGGACCGCTGTCCTCCACGGCGATGACGGCGAAGCGTTCATCGGCCCTCAAGCTGACCGAGACAGGGCCGTGATCGGCGTGGCGGCGCACGTTGTCGAGCAGAGCCAAGACAGCCTGCTGAATGCGGTCGCCGTCGCAAACGACCACAGTAGTCGGCGTCGTCCAGGTGATCGGATAGCCCTCTGCCTCGGCTTCAGCGTCGACCAGGGCGCGGACATCCTCCAATCGCTTACCCAGGTCCTGGGGCGTCAGGCGCAGTTGCAAACGACCGCTATCGGCCAGGCTGACGACACGCAGATCCTCGATCAGGCGGCCCAAGGCGTCGACCGGCTTGAGCAAAGTCAGGATCATCTCGCGGTCCAGCGGCAGGACGCCGTCGGCGGCCGCTTGCAGGCGGCCTTTGACGATCGTGACGGGCGTTCGCAGTTCGTGCGCGATCGAGGCGTTCCAAGTCGTCATGTCGGCGGCGAGCGTCTCAAGCCGCGCAGCCATAAGGTTGAAGTCGTCAACCAGGTCGGCGGTCTCCGAAAAAGACCGATCGCCAGTCATGGCGCGCGCCGACAGGTCGCCATCGGCGATCGCTCGCGCGGCGCCGGACAATGAGGCGAGAGGCATGACAAGGCGGCGGGCCAACTGCAGCCCGGCCACGGTCGCGCCGATCAGGGCCACGACGGCGGCTGACGCCAGAGCGACATAATCCACGGACTGCGGTCGCCAGGCCTGAGGCGAGGCCACCGCATCGGGATAATTTTCGAAGACCCACCCGTACAGGGCGAATGCGCCGGCGGCGCTAAGTCCAAGCACCCCCAGGATGACCAGAGCCGTACGCACGGCGATGCGACGGCCGAGTGCGCGGGCGGCCCTCACGTCAGGACCTCGAGGCGATAACCCACGCCACGAACGCCGACGAGAACGCCGTCGGCGCCTGCGTTTCGTAACTTGAGCCGCAGCTTGCTGAGATGGCTGTCCACCGTGCGATCAAGCACCTCATCGCCTTTCAAGCAGGCGTCGGCCAACTCGGCGCGAGAGAAGACCCGCATCGGATAGCGCGCCATGTGGGCCAGCATGCGGAACTCGGTCAGGGTCAGGGGCAGGCGCTGCGGCTTGTCCAGCCCGCACCACTGGACGATGTGCGCCTCCAGATCGATCTCGAGCGGACCCAGGCGGATTACGCCGCCTTGGCCCGAGCCGCCGCTGCGTCGCAGTATGGCGTGGGCGCGCGCCACGACCTCGACCGGATTGAACGGTTTGACGACATAGTCGTCCGCGCCGATGCGCAACGCCTGAAGCTTATCGATGTCCTGATCCAGCGCAGTGAGCATGATGACGGGCGTCTCGCCTCTACGCCTCAGTTCGCCCAGCACGCTCCACCCATCGACGCGCGGCATGCGCACGTCCAGCAGCACCAGATCAGGCCGAAGGGCGGCGTGCAGGTCCAGCGCGATCTGGCCATCCATGGCGCGGACCGTGCGAAACCCCTCGCGCACGAGATAGGCGTCAAGCACGGCGGCGATCTCGGGTTCGTCTTCGGCGATGATGACCAAGGCGCTCATGGTGTCTCCACGACATCGCCCAGCGATGGACGGCGATCCAGACCAGATGGGGTGTCTCCACGATTTCTCCATCAAGTCCACACCCAGGCCCCACGGCCCCGTGCGAAGCGGCCCCAAACCGGAACCGCTTCCGAGATCCAATGAAGTTCAGCGCCCACCAGATCTTCGTCGCCGCCATGACCGCCGTAAACGTCGCCGTGTTGGCCGCCTGTGGCGTGTTCATCCTGGCAATGCTGTGAAGCGCATGGATCGGCATTGGGCGCGGATTGCGGCGGCCGCGAGCCTGATCGCGCTCATCGCGGGGTGCGCCAAGCCGGTCGAACCGCCTGCGCCGCCCCCGCCTCCGCCGCCTTCGATTCAGCTGGACGACAGCGTGGCGCAGACGGCGTCGGTCTATCTGGTCTTCATGCGGGATGTCGCCACATTCGAGGGCGGCTTCGTCGATGCGGAGGCGGTGCAGGCGGTATTGCAGCGCGGAGCGACTTCCAACGCCGAGCAGTTGGCGCGGGGGCTGGTAGCCTATGGAGCGGTGCTGGCGATGCAGTCGCCGGACTTCGTTGCGGGGGTGCGGTCCTATGCCGCCGATCCTACGCAGCGCCGCGAAATCCTGGACCGTCTGACGGCCGACCCCGCCTATGCCGTGACCTTGCCTGGCGCAGACGTGGCGGCCGGGCTGATCGCCGAGGTCATGGAGGAGGGCGCCGCAGCCATCGAGGCCGCAGCGGATCGGGTGGAGACGGATGCCTATACGATCCAGGCGCGTAGCGATCCGCGCCGTCGATGGGCGGGCCAGCCCGTCGCGGACCGACAGGGGCGGCTGGAGCGTGCGAAGGCCGCGTCCGCCGCAATGCAGCTGGCGTCGGACGTCGAGAGCGAGACGCTGCTGAAGGTTGCCCACGCCGAACCCTCTCGGATCCCGACGTCGCCTCTGGCGGCTCCCTATAAACCGGCGGTGGCCCGGTCCCTGTCCGTCGCCGCTCGGGCGCTATTGGGCGAAAGCGTGAAAGATGATGGAATCGACGGTGTCCTGCAGGATCCGAACGCCACCTTCTGCCTGCAGATGTCCAAGCTGAACCTGTTTCAGTGCCTGGCCGCCGCCAAGCCTAGCTACGAAGACATGTTCTGCATCGGCCGACACGTCGTCAGGGACATGGCCGACTGCACCCGCACGGCGCTGAATGCCGTAGGATCTTGATGAAAGAGACGTGATCGAGGGCGACCGCCGCCGAGGGGCCGCTACAGCCCCAACGCCCGTCGGATGTCGCGCCAGTCGACGTATTTGAAGTTCTGGGTTCCCACGTCGTTGACGTCGTCCTGGATGACGACCAGGCCTTCGGGGAAGGGGCCGACCTGGCCGCTGGCGGCCGCCAGGCCGTCGGTGCCGGTGACGCCGTCGACGGCGCCGTCGACGACCTTGAACCGGCCCTTGTATTCGGGCGCCGGGCCGTCGATGCGCCAGACGGGGAAGGTGGAATCGCCCTGGCTGGAGGCGATCAGGTAGCGGCCCGAGCCGTCGGTGATGGTGGTCAGGCCTTCGGCGTCGGCGACCAGGATGTCCTTGGCGATGGGCTGGATCAGGGTGCGGGCCGCACCCGACGCCGGGTTCAGGCCATAGCGCCACAGGCCGACGTTCTCCTCGTTGATATAGAGGGCGTCGGTGCCTTCGTCGGCGGCGCAGCCCTCGGAGATGGTTCCGATCTCGGCGGTGCGGACCAGACGCGCCGTGGGCCGGCCGGCGGCGTCTACGCCCAGGACGAACTGGCGCAGCTCGCCCTCATGGCCGACCAGGATGGCGTGAACCTCGGCCCCGCGCCGCGCAAAGCAGAAGCCGTAGGGTTCGACCACGTCGGTGGCGACGGCGCCCCAATAGCGCACGCCGTTCTGGCCCGTCCCGGCCAAATCGAAGGTGTAGAGAGAGATGCCGGTCTTGCCCGGCGTGCGGTCGCTGGCGCCCAGCACCACCTGCGGACGGCCGCCGACCGACAGGCCCTCGACCACATCGACATTGTTCAGCAGGCCCTCGGGCAGGAACTGCAGGATCTGGCCATCGAAGCCGTAGATGTAGAGGCCGGACTTCTTGTCCGTGCCGGCGACGAAGCCGGGCGTCTGGCGCCCCATGATCGTGACCGGGTTCGCCGAGGCCCAGACGGCGGGATCGTCGGCGGCGTCCTGACCCGCCGTGCCGACCGACGGGGTTTCCAGCACGGCCGTAACCGGGGCGCCCGGACCGACGAGGCCCGCGCCCTCGCCCTGATAATCGACCTCGTGCGTGGCGCAGGCGGCGAGCAGGGCCAGGGCGGCGCAGGCGCTCAGCGAGCGGGCGAGGGAAGGGCGCATGTCGGTCTCCGGACGATCTGGACGCGTCCCTGTCGGCAAGCCGCCCGTGGGTCAACGGCGCGAGCGTGACGGTTCGGCGCCGGTTCGATGACTGATGTTCCGTCAAGGGATCAAGCGTCGCCGTTCCGTCTGAAAACCGCGAACGAGGCGTCGTGGAATCGTCGCTGTCGCGTCGCCGCCAAAGGTTAAGCGGCCCCTCCAGCGGCTGAAGCGAAACGTCGCTCGCCGAAGGGGACCTGACATGAAACTGAACCTGCTGATGGGCGTCGCCTTGGCGCCGATGATCCTGGCGCCGCTGGCCATGCCCGCCCATGCCGATGTCGACGCCGCAGCCTCGGCCTCAACTGCGGTCGCCGGCGACGTGATCTACGGCCGGGTGACCAACGCCGCCGGCGCGCCCCTGCCGGGCGCCGAGGTTCTGGTGCGCGGGACCAGCCAGCGGGCCGTGACCAACACCCAGGGCGAGTTCACCCTGCCGACCGCCAGCGGCGCCATGGTGCTGGAGGTCAATTATCTGGGCCTGCCCTCGACCAGCCAGACGGTCGTGACCACGCCGGGCGAAGACGCCAATGTCGCCATCGTCCTGGGCGCGCAATCTTCAGGGGGGATGGCGGCGACCGACGTGGCCGATGTGATCGTGACCGGCGTCATCACCGACGGCGTGGCCCGCTCGCTGAACCAGCAGAAGAATGCCGACGGCACGGTCAACGTCCTGTCGGCCGACGCCATCGGCCGCTACCCCGACCCGAACGTCGCCGAATCGCTGCAACGCGTTCAGGGCATCGCCATCCAACGCGACCAGGGCGAAGGGCGCTACATCAATGTGCGCGGCGCGCCGGCCGCCTTCACCGCCGTGTCGGTGGACGGGGTCGCCATTCCGGCCGTGTCGCCCACGACCCGCGCGGTCGATCTGGACACCCTGCCGTCGGACATCGTCTCCAGCGTCGAGGTGTCCAAGACCCTGACGCCGGCCCAGGACGCCGATTCCATCGCAGGGGCCGTGGACATCAAGACCCGCTCGCCCTTCGACAAGCGCCGCCTGGCGCTGAGCGGCTATGCGGGCGGCAGCTACAACGACTACGGCGGACAGGACTATCGCGCGGGCGCGAACGTCTCCAACGTCTTCGGCCCGGACCAGACCTTCGGCGCCCTGGTGTCGGTCAGCTTCTCCGAAACCAACCGCCGACCGGACAACGTCGAGAACGGCTGGGTCCTGATCAATCGCAACGCTGCGCAAGGCGGCGGCCAGGTCTGGGGTCTGGAGAACACCCTGTTCAAGGACTACGAGACCGAACGGACCCGCAAGGCCGTGACCGGCGCGCTTGAATGGCGGCCCAGCGACGCGATCCGTCTGTGGGTCAAGGGCTCCTACGCCCAGTTCCGCGACGACGAGTTCCGCAACACGCTGAACTTCACCTACAGCGACGGAACGCTGCAGCCGGGTTCGACCGACACCAGCGCGACCTTCAACAACGCCCGCATCTACAAGCAACTGCGTCACCGCACCCAGGAGAACGACATCTCCACCCTGGTGCTGGGCGGCGAGCAGACGTTCGGCAATGGGGCGGTCTGGGACGGCGCCCTGTCGTTCGCCAACAGCAAACAGACCTATCCGCACCGCGACGAGCTGGTCTATCGCTCCAGCCCGACTACCCTGTCCTACAACACGGCCGACCACTATCAGCCGACCTATTCGGCCTTCAGCGAGCCGACGGGCTTCTATCTGAACGCCAACAACTACAGCTTCCGCGAAAACACCTTCCGCTCGAACACGACCGAGCAGGACGATGTGGCGTTCAAGACCAATCTGTCGCTGCCCACCGTCATCGGCGGCCGCGAGGTCGAGCTGAAGTTCGGCGCCAAATACAGCACCCGCGACGTCACGGCCGATGAAGAGCGGTTCCGCGATCGGAGCGCGGCCGCCAGCTCCGGCGCCCTGGCCCCGCTGCTGAGCGATCGTCCGTCGCAGAACTACGACTACAATCTGGGCTTCAAGTTCGATGCGGGTCTGGTGACCGACTATTTCGATCGCGTCCGCGCGGGCTCGACCAACCCCGACCCGGCCGCCGGCGTGCGCCGCATTCCGCAGTCGATCACCGCCGACTATATCGCGCAGGAAGATATTCTGGCGGGTTACGGCCAGGCCCGGTTCGATATCGGCGCGACCAATGTGCTGGTCGGCCTGCGTGTCGAGAAGACCGACTTCGAAGGCTCGGCGACCAGCGTGGCCCTGTCCGGCGCCCAGAGTCCGGTCAAGGTCGATCGCGACCAGACCGATTTCTTCCCCAACCTGACGCTGCGCCACAGCTTCAGCGATCAGCTGGTTGGTCGTTTCGCCCTGACCCGCGCCATTTCGCGCCCGGACTATACCGACATCGTTCCGCGCGTTCTGGAAACCACCGACAGCGGCCGCACGACGGTGACGCGCGGCAATCCCGACCTGAAGCCGACCCTGTCGAACAACGTCGATGCGGGCTTGGAATACTATCTGCGTCCGCTGGGCGTGATTTCGGCCAACGCCTTCTACAAGGACCTGTCGAACTACCGCTTCACCCTGGTGACGGACGGCGTGCCCTATGTCACCCCGACCACCACGGTCGCCCAGGTCACCGAGGCCCGCAACGCCCGTGACGGCCATATCGCCGGCATCGAGTTCAACTGGCAGCAGACGTTCGACTTCCTGCCGGGCTGGGCGTCGGGCTTCGGCGTCTTCGCCAACTACACGCTGACGGATGCGGAGATCAAAAACCAGCCGCGCCTTCGCCGGTCGCGACACCTTCACCCTGCCGGGTCAGTCGGACGAGACCTATAACGCGGCCCTGTTCTACGAACGGTACGGCTTCAGCGCGCGCGTCTCCTACACGCACCGCAGCGACTTCCTGGAGGCGATCGACGCGACCAACCCCGGCAAGGACCTCTATGTCGAGGGTCGCGGCCAACTGGACTTCACCGCCAGCTACGACTTCGGCAATGGGGTGGAAGTGTTCGGCGAGGCCAAGAACCTGACCGACAGCGCGGGCGTGCGCTACTATGGCGTCAAGGAGCGGACCTACGAATACGAGAAGTTCGGCTACAACGTCTTCCTAGGTGTGCGCTTCAAGCTCTGAGCGCGGCGGTCAGACATGATCGAAGGGGCCGGGCGGCGACGTCCGGCCCTTTTTCGTGGTTTCCGCCTCTCCAATTGGTCGAAACGCGGCCCCATATGGGCTCCAGCGGTTGACCCACGCGGGGCCAACGCTAGTGTCCGCGCGCCTTTCCCCGCGCGCCAGAAGACCAGAGGATACCATGGCCGAAGCCACCGCCGCCTACGACGTCGTCATCATCGGCGGAGGCCCTGGCGGCTATAACGCCGCGATCCGGGCGGGCCAGCTGGGCCTGAAGGTCGCCTGCGTGGAGATGCGTTCGACGCTGGGCGGCACCTGCCTGAACGTCGGCTGCATGCCGTCCAAGGCCCTGCTGCATGCCTCGGAACTGTGGAACGCCGCCAACACCGAGTTCGCCAAGATCGGTATCGAGGTCCAGCCCAAGCTGCACCTGGACCAGATGCACAAGGCCAAGGACGACAGCGTCACGGCCCTGACCAAGGGGATCGATTTCCTGTTCAAGAAGAACAAGGCCGACTGGATCAAGGGCAAGGGCAAGATCGTCGGCAAAGGCAAGGTCGAGGTGACCGCCGCCGACGGCTCGGTCCAGACGCTGGACGCCAAGAACATCGTCATCGCCACCGGCTCGGAGCCGACCCCGCTGCCGGGCGTCGCCTTCGAGGACGGCAAGGTCATCGATTCCACCGGCGCCCTGTCGCTGCCGGCCGTGCCCAAGAAGCTGATCGTGGTCGGCGCCGGCATCATCGGCCTGGAACTGGGTTCGGTCTGGCGTCGTCTGGGCGCCGAGGTCACGGTGGTCGAGTTCCTGGACCGGATCACGCCCGGCATGGACACCGAGGTCGCCACCGCCTTCCAGCGCACCCTGACCAAACAGGGCATGAGCTTCAAACTGGGCGCCAAGGTCACGGGCGCCAAGTCGGGCAAGGACGGGGTGGAACTGACCGTCGAGCCGTCGGCCGGCGGCGCCGCCGAGACGATCAAGGGCGATGTGGTGCTGGTCGCCATCGGCCGTCGTCCGTACACGGACGGTCTGGGCCTGGACAGCGTCGGCGTGACGCCGGACAAGCGCGGCTTCATCGACCATGACCACTTCAAGGTCGCGGACGGCGTCTGGGTGATCGGAGACGTGACCCACGGTCCGATGCTGGCCCACAAGGCGGAAGAAGACGCGGTCGCCGTGATCGACACCATCGCCGGCAAGTATGGCCACGTCGACTATGCCCTGGTGCCCAGCGTCGTCTACACCTTCCCCGAAGTGGCCTGGGTCGGTCAGACCGAGGACCAGCTGAAGGCGGCCGGCGTGCAGTACAAGAAGGGCAAATTCCCCTTCACCGCCAACAGCCGCGCCAAGATCAATCACGAGACCGACGGCTTCGTGAAGGTGCTGGCCGACGCCGCGACCGACAAGGTGCTGGGCGTCCACATCATGGGTCCGCAGGCCGGCGAGATGATCCACGAGGCGGCCATCACCATGAGCTTCGGCGGCGCGTCGGAAGACATCGCCCGCACCTGCCACGCCCACCCGACCCGTTCGGAAGCCGTCCGTCAGGCGGCCATGGATGTCGAAGGCTGGATGATGCAGGCCTGATCCGAAACGCATCGAGACTCCAAGCAAGGCCCGGACGGCGACGTCCGGGCCTTCGTCATATCAGGCTAGACCCTTCAGCCGATAAAGCGCCTCCAGCGCCTCGCGCGGGGTCAGGTCGTCGGGGTCGACGTCGCGAAGCGCCAGTTCCACGGGGGAGGGGCCGCGCATCGGTTCCGGCTCGGCGACGGCGAACAGGGGCAGGTCGTCCAGGCGGGCGGCGGCGGCCTTTTCGCCTTCCAGCCGGTTCAGAACCGAGCGGGCGCGGGCGACGACGGAGGCGGGGACGCCGGCCAGTTTCGCGACTTGGACGCCGTAGGAGCGATCGGCCGCGCCGGGCGCCGCTTCGTGCAGGAAGACCAGTTCGCCATTCCACTCGCGCGCGACCATGGACAGGTTGCAGACGTGGTCCAGCCGCGTCTCCAGCTGGGCCAACTCGTGATAATGGGTGGCGAACAGGGTGCGGGCGCGATTGGTCTCGTGCAGGGCCTCGGCCGTGGCCCAGGCGATGGCCAGGCCATCGTAGGTGGCGGTGCCGCGCCCGATCTCGTCCAGAACGACGAAGCTTTGCGGCGTGGCTTGGGTCAGGATGGCGGCGGTCTCGACCATCTCCATCATGAAGGTGGAGCGGCCGCGGGCCAGGTCGTCGCCGGCCCCGACGCGGCTGAACAGCCGGTCCACCACGCCCAGCCGCATCGAGCGGGCCGGCACGAAGGCGCCGGCCTGGGCCAGGATCACCAGAAGCGCGTTCTGGCGCAGGAAGGTCGATTTACCGGCCATGTTCGGGCCGGTGACGATGGCCAGGCGCGATCCGTCCTGGCCCGACCCGTCCAGCCGGGCGTTGTTGGGGGTGTAGGGATCCCCGCCCGCCTTGACCGCCGCCTCCACAACGGGATGGCGGCCGGCCTCGACGCAGAAGGTCAGGGTGTCGTCCACGATCGGGCGGGTCGCGCCGACTTCCTGGGCCCATTCGGCGAGGGCGGCATGGGCGTCCAGTTCGGCGAGCGCCTCGGCGACGGCCTGCAGAGGCTGGGCCAGGCGGGCGGCCTCGCGTCGCCAGCCCTCGAAGGTCTCGCCTTCGATAGCCAAGGCGCGGTGGCCGGCCTGGCTGATCTTGGCGTCCAGCTCCGACAGTTCGACGGTGGTGAAGCGGACCTGGGCCGCCAGGGTCTGGCGATGGATGAAAGGGCTGTCGGGCCCGGCGCGGAGCAAGGCTTCGGCCGCCTTGGCGCTGGTTTCGAGGAAATAGCCCAGCACGGCGTTGTGCTTGATCTTGAACGGCACGCCGGACTCGGCGACGGCGCGGGCCTCCAGATCGGCGACGACGCGGCGGCTGTCGTCGCGCAGGGTGCGGGCGGCGTCCAGTTCGGGGCGATAGTCGGGGCGCACATAGCCGCCGTCGCGCGCCAGATGGGACGGCTCGTCCACCAGGCCGTCGATCAGGTCGGCCTTCAACCGCGAGACGTCGGGCGACAGGGTTAGGCGGTCCAGCGCCGAGGCGATGCGGCGCGGCTGGCCGGTCAGAGGATCGACCTGGCCCACGAAAAGCCCGGCGACGCCCTCGGCGATCGACAGGCCGGTGCGCACGGCGGCCAGGTCGCGCGGGCCGCCCCGACCCAGCGCCAATCGTCCGACGGCGCGGGCGATGTCGGAGGAGGCCTTCAGCGCGTCACGGAGGTCGCGGCGCAGGTCGCGGCGCTCCAGCAGCCATTCGACAGCGTCGAGCTGTTCGTTGATGGCCAGCGGATCGCGCAAGGGCCGGGCGATGCGTTCGGCCAGGGCCCGGGCGCCGCCCGAGGTGACGCTGCGGTCGATGCAGGCCAGCAGGCTGCCCTCGCGCTCGCCGCGCTGGGTGCGGTCGATCTCAAGGCTGGCGCGGGTCGCCGGATCAATGGCCAGAAAGCCGCTTTCGCCAAGACGCCGCGGCGGGGCCAGGGCAGGGACCTTGCCGGCCTGGGTCGTCTCCAGATAGGCGGCGATCAGACCCAGCGCCGAAACCTCGGCCTCCTCGAAAGCGCCGAAGCCGTCGAGCGCCGAGACGCCGTACAGCCGCTCGACGCGGGCGCGCGCGGCCTGGGGTTCGGCGATGGCGCCGGCCAGCGCCTGGACCACGCCGCCCGAGCCGTCCAGGGCGTCACGCGTCGCCTCGTCCGAATACATCCGGTCGGTGACCAGGACTTCGGACGGGCGGAAGGCGGCCAGGGCCGCGCCCAGATCCTCGATGGCGCAGGCGACGCTGTCGACCGCGCCCGACGACAGTTCGGCCACGGCGACGGCCGCCCGACCTTTACGCACCGCGACCGCCGCCAGACGATTGGCGCCGCGCGCGTCCAGCAGGCTGTCTTCGGTCAGGGTGCCGGGGGTGACAACCCGGACCACGCCGCGATGCACCACGGCCTTGCCGCCGCGCTTCTTGGCCTCCGCCGGGTCTTCCAGCTGTTCGCAGATGGCGACCTTGTGGCCGATGCGGATCAGGCGGGCGAGATAGCCCTCCATCGCATGGACCGGCACGCCGGCCATCGGAATGTCCTCGCCCTGATGCTTGCCCCGCTTGGTCAGGGTGATGCCGAGCGCCGCCGCCGCGACCTCGGCGTCCTTGAAGAACAGCTCGTAGAAGTCACCCATGCGGAAGAACAGGATGGCGTCCGGCTGGCCCGCCTTGGCCGTCAGATATTGCGCCATGAACGGCGTCGCGCCTTCCAGCGAGGCGGCGATTTCCGGGGGATGCCCATTATCGGGGAATTTGGCGGGCGCGTTCATGTGGCCACAGGGTGACGGATCGCGCCCGGCGGCTCAAGGCCGTTGAACGGCCCTTGCACAGTCTTGTCGCCATTGCGATAGACCGCGCCAGGCGGTTAAGGGAACACGGTGTGACGCCGTGGCTGTGCCCGCAACTGTAGGCGGCGAGAGCGTCGTCCGTCCGGGGTTTCGATCCCGGCGCCACTGGGAAACTGGGAAGGCGAGGACGGCGGTTTACGACCCGCAAGCCAGGAGACCTGGCCGCCGACGTCGCTCGCTTCTGTCCGGGACCAGACAGCAGCGCGGTTTCTCCGTGGAAGCGACCCGACCTTGCGCCGTCCAGACCCCTAAGCGGTCTGGCGGGTCGGTTCGCTCATGACGGTCTCTCGCGCGCATTCGCGGGACCGAACACGGGGGTATCGCTCAATGAAGCGTTCCATTCTTCTCTCGACGGCCGCGATTGCGGTCACCTTCGCCGCGCCTGCCTTTGCCGAGGACGCGACCCAGCTGGACGAGGTGATCGTCACCGCCACCCGCATCCCGGCCATCGTCGGCGACACGCCCGGCGCCCGCGTCATCGACGCCAAGACCATCGAACAGCGCGGCGCGATCTTCGCCGCCGACATCCTGGCCGATGTGCCGGGTCTGTCGGTGACGCGTTCGGGCGCCTTTGGCGGTGTAGCCCAGGTGCGGATGCGCGGCGCGACGCCGGGTAAGACCCTGGTCCTAGTCGACGGCGCGCCGGTCAACGATGCGGCCGAGCCGAACGGAGCCTATGACTTCTCCAGCTTCGAACTGGCCGATATTGCGCGGATCGAAGTGCTCAGCGGGCCGCAGTCGTCGCTGTGGGGATCCGACGCCATCGGCGGGGTGATTTCCTTCACGACGCAAGAGATCGACGGCCTGCGCGCCGAGGCCGAGGCCGGCAGCTTCCACACCGTGCGGGGCCGCGTGTCGACGGGCGTCGCCAACGAGACCTACGCCTTCAGCGCCTATGCCTCGCGCTTCGACACCGACGGGATTTCGGCGGCGGACGAGGCGGACGGCAACACGGAAGCCGACGGCTTCCGCAGCACGACGCTCGGCGCCAAGGGGCGATATGTCCTGTCCGATGCGGTCAAGGTCGATGGATCGGTGCGCTGGAACAAGTCCAAGGCCGATATCGACGGCTTCCCGGCGCCGAACTTTATTCTGGCCGACACCGCCGACACCCAGGAAAGCGAGCAATGGTCGGGCTTTGGCCGCGTGACGGCCAAGGCGTTCGGCCTGACGCATCAGTTCAGCGTCTCGGCGTCGGACCTGGATCGCAGCTCGGTCAGCGGCGGCTTCGGCTCCACCTTCACCGGCGACCGTCAGGCTTATCGCTGGCAGGCGAACGGCCAGGCGCAGGACATCGACTATGCGTTCGGCGTCGAGCGGAACGAGGCCTCGGCGGCCCTGTCGTCGGGCCTGTCGCGCGACCTGTCGATCACCTCGGTGTTCGGCGTGGCCCAGTACGATGTCGGCGCGCTGAACCTGACCGGCGGATTGCGTTACGACGACACCGACGATTTCGGCTCCAAGACGACGGGGCGGGTGTCGGCGGCCTATGATCTGGCCGGGGGTTTCATCCTGTCGGGCGCCTACGGCACGGGCTTCAAGTCGCCGACGGTCAGCCAGGCGGTCTGCGACTTCTGCTTTGCGCCTCGGCCCTATCCCGAGCTGAAGCCGGAAACGGCCGACAGCGTCGAGATCGCCCTGGGCTGGGCCTCGGCCGACGGTCGGTTCGATGGGCGGGCGACCCTCTATCGCCTGAACGTCGAAGACCAGATCACCTATTCGGCCGGTCGCTACATCAACGTCGCCAGGACGCGTTCGGACGGGTTCGAGCTGGAAGGCCGCGCCCTGCTGGGCGGCGGCATCGACCTGACGCTGGCCTATGCCTGGACCGACGCGACGGACCGCACGACGGGCGCGCGCCTGCTGCGCGTGCCGGAACACGCCGGTTCGGCGACCCTGGGCTGGACGGGCGACCGTCTGTCCGGCGCGCTGACGGTGCGGGCGGAAGGCGATCAGGACGACAGCGGCGGCTTCTCGACCGTGGCGCGCGACGGCTTCGTCACCGCCAATCTGAACGCGGCCTATGAACTGACCGACAAGGTCACCCTGACGGCGCGGATCGAAAACCTGGGCGACGAACACTATCAGCAGGTGTTTGGATACGGCGAGCCGGGACGGTCCGGCTATGTCGGGATCAGGCTGCGCTACTGATCCGGGCGCGGGCGTCGGCGGTGAAGGCCGCCGGCGCCTCGAGCGCCAGGGCCGCCCAGTCCAGATTGGGACAGGGGGCGTGGGCGGCGGCCAGGATGGCGCGCAGTTCGGCGGCGGAGGCGACGCTGGCCACGACCTTGTCGACGCCAGGCAGGGCCAGGGCGTACCCCAGAGCCGCCTGCATCGGATCGCAGCGCTGCTCGGCCAGACGCCGGCGCGTGCGCGACAAGGCCTGGGCATGACTGGCCAGTTCGGCGGGCAGATCGTCGCCGCCGGCGAACAGCAGGCCGCCAGCGAAGACCGAAGACAGATGAACCGAGGCGCCCGTGTCGGCGATGGCTTCCAGAACGCCGTCCTGGGCCGCGCGCTGATCCAGCAGGCTGCACGGCACCTGGACCACATCGGCTTCCAGACGGCGCGCCAGAAGCGCGGGACCGTCCTCGATCGTGGCGCAGAAACCGATGCGGCGGAACAGGCCGCGATCCTTGAGGCTGCGGGCGCGATCCCACAGGGCGCGGCCCTCGGCGCCGGCCAGATCGGCGGCGTTGGAAATCAGCAGAACATCGCCGCGCGGCAGGCCCATCCGCTCCAGCGAACGACGAGCGCGGGCCTCGACCCGGTCCAGACCTTCGCTGAGCGGCACGGTGCGGACCGTAACCTGGAAAGGCGAGGGGAAGGGCCAGGCCTGACCCAGCAGGCGTTCGCCGTCGCCCTCGGGCCGGGTGGCGATCAGCTTGACCCCGGCGTCGGCTCCGGTTTGCAGCAGAAAACGCATGGCTTCTTCGCGGGCGCCGGAAGGCGCGCTCATGAAGGCGCCGGGCGCGCGCTCGGGCTCGGTCACCACGGCGAGGGCCAGGCGATGGATGGGCGACGACGCCGAAGGTGTGGCGGGGGAATACGACACGCCCGACACTATGATCGCCAATGCTTAAGGGACGCTGAGCGAGACCTTAAGCGAACCCTACTTATCCACCGCTGATATGCGCACTGAGGCGAAAATCAGGCGTCGGCGTCAGGCTGCAAGTCCGGGTGGGCCGAGGCGAAGGCGGGGTGAGCCAAGGCGGTCTGTTCGACCGCCAGCAGACGCGGCCAGGGCGATAGGTCCATGTTGAAGCGCCGCGCCGAATACATCTGCGGAATCAAATAACAATCGACCAGGGTCGGGGCGTCGCCGAAGCTCCAGCCGGCCCCGTGGCGTGCGATCAGAGCCTCCAGCGCGTCGAAGCCCGGCGCGATCCACCGGGCCGCCCAAGCGTCCACGGCGGCCTGATCGGCGTTGAACTCAGACCGGATGGCCTTCAACACGCGCAGATTGTTCAGCGGGTGAATGTCGCAGCCGATCAGCGCGGCCATGGCGCGCACGGTCGCCCGGTCGTTCGCCCCCTTCGGCAGCAGGGCCGGGTCGGGGCGGGTTTCCTCCAGCCATTCCAGAATGGCCGGGCTCTGGGTCAGGACCAAATCGCCGTCCTGAAGGGCGGGGACCATACCCTGCGGGTTCAGCGCCACATAGTCGGGCGTCTTCTGTTCGCCCTTGCGCAGGTCGTGAGCGGCGTTTTCGTAGCCGATCCCCTTGAGATTCAGAGCGATGCGAACGCGGTAGCTGGCGCCCGAGCGCCAGTAGCCGTGCAGGATCACGACTGCACCTCGAAGCTGAGCGTCTCCAGGCCATCGATGGTGACAACGACGCGGTCGCCCGGCTTGACCGGACCGACGCCGGACGGCGTGCCGGTGAAGATCAGGTCGCCGGGTTGCAGCGACCACAGGGCGGCGGCCGCCGCGACGATCCGGTCGGGGTTCAGGATCATGTCGTTCAGGACGCTGTCCTGTTTGGTTTCGCCATTGACGCTCAGGCGAATGGCGCCGTCGGGCGAAGGCAGGTCGCCCAAGGTGATGGGGCCGCAGGGCGCGGACTGATCGAACCCCTTGGCGGCGTCCCAGGGGCGGCCGGCCTTTTTGGCCTCGGCCTGAAGATCACGACGGGTCAGGTCGCAGCCGACGGCCCAGCCGACGATGGCGACGCCGCCATCCTTGCCCGGCCCGATCGCGGCGACCAGTTCGGCCTCGTAGTGCAGGTTCGCGGTCGCAGACGGATAGGATGGGTTTGCGCCGTCCGAGATGATGGCGTCGCCCGGCTTGGTGAAGAAGAAGGGCGTCTGCTTGTCGGGGTCCGACCCCATTTCGCGCGCATGGGCGGCGTAGTTTTGGCCCACGCACAGGATGCGGCGAACGGGGAAACGCTGGTCCGATCCGACGATCGGCAAGGAGGGGGCGGGGCGGGGCGCGAACAGCCATTGGGTCATGGCGACCGTTCTAGTGCGGCGAAAAGCCCGTGGCGAGAGGCGCACGCCCGACCCAACTAAAGGAACCTCGTTGCGCATGTGGCGTTGCAACACGGGGTTCTCTATTCTACCGCCAAGCTTTCAACGGAGCGCGCACCATGGCCACCACCAAGGCCCGAGAAGATATCAAGGCCGACCTGAAGACCCTCAAGGAGGATCTGAAGACCGGCGCCCGCGAAGAGACCCAACGCCTGCGCGACAAGGCCGCCGAGGCCGAAGCCAAGCTGCGCGCCAAGAGCGACGAAGTCCGCGAGCAGGCCCGCAGCTATTACGACGAGGCCCGCGTTAAGGGTCGCGAATATTACGACGACGCGGCCGAACGCTTCGATGAGGCGCAACGCTATGTCGTCGAGCGCGTGCAGGAGCGTCCGCTGCAATCGACCGCTGTGGCGCTCGGCGTCGGCGTCATCCTCGGCATGCTGCTGGCCGGCCGCCGTCGCTGATGTTCAAGGGCATCGTCAAAAAACTGGTGGCGACGGCTGTCGTCGCCGCCAGTGCGTTTCTGGCCGTCGTCTTCCTGGGCGTGGCCATCTTCTATGCGCTCAGCCTGACGCTGACGCCGCTCGGCGCGGCGGCCGTGACCTTTGGTCTGTTCGCCTTGGTCGCCCTGATCGTGGCGCTGGTCTTCCTGAAGGGCGACAAGCACGACGACGCCGAAGAGGAAGATGAGCCTGAGGGCCTTTTGGGCAAGGTGATTCACATCGTTCGCGAGCGTCCGATCGTCGGCGCCGTGGGCGGTCTGGGCGCGGCCTTCCTGCTGCTACGCAACCCGGCTCTGGCGGCGATCGTCGCCAGCATGGTCGCGGATCGCAAGATGGATCAAGGCGGCTATTCGCGTCGTCGCCGTCGATAGGCGATGGAACGGCCAGGCGACCCTGGCGTTGATGATGCAGACCGACGAACGGCTCCCGGGTCGCCGACGGCAACATCAACTCAGGAGAGCTAAACCCATGATGCGCTGGGCAATTATCTTCCTCGTCGTGGCCCTCGTCGCGGCCGTTCTCGGCTTCGGCGGCATTGCGAACTTCTCGTTCGAGATCGCCAAGTTCGTCGCCGTCGTCGCTATCATCCTGTTCGTCATCGCCCTGGTGGCCGGCGGACTGCGTGGACGCGGCGCGCCACGACTTTAGGCTAAATACATAAAGTCGAACGAGGGGCGAAGCCGAAGGCTTCGCCCCATTTTCATGCGCAGCGCGGGTGTATAAGAAAGAACTTTACAATACAAAGCAAATGAGTGATGTTGTCTCAACGGTTCCAGGAGGAGAGCATCATGACCCGCGAGACCCAAGCCATTCAGGACGACATCGCCTATATGCGCAGCCTGGCCCACGAGGGGCGGCATGCCCCCCTTCTGGCCGGTCCGATCCTGGTGACGGCCGGCATCGTGTTCGGAACGACCAGTCTGATCCAATGGGCCATCCAGTCGGGACTCGTTCGGCTGAACCCCTGGTCCCAACTGTGGGTTTGGATCGTCGCCGGCGTGGTGTTCGCCATCGCCCTGACCGTCCTGATCGGCCGCATTCAGAAGAAGCCCGGTGTCAACTCGGCCGGCAACAAGGCGGTCGGCGCGGCGTGGGAGGGTGTGGGTTACGGGATCTTCGTCACCTGGCTGGCGCTTGTCGCTCTATCCCTAAAGACCGGCCAGTGGTCCTGGATGGCGGTGATGCCGACAGTGGTCCTGGTCGCCTATGGTTCGGCCTGGATGATCGGCGCGGCCATGACCAAAACGCGCTGGATGTCTTACACGGCCTTGGCTTCCTACGTCGGCGCCGTCGCCGTCGCCTGGTTCATGGGCAGCGCCACGATCTATCCGGTCTTCGCCGTGATCCTGTTGGCCGTGGCCCTGGTCCCCGGCATCGTCCTGATGCGTCAGGAACCGTCGGAGGTGGTCTGAGCATGGCCGACGACTTCGACATCAGCCGGATCGACGACGTCATTCACGGACGCATCCGGCTGGGGATCATGGCCTATCTGTCCGGGGCCGGATTGGCCGACTTCACCACGCTGAAGACCCGGTTGCAGACGACGGACGGCAATCTTTCGGTCCATCTGCGAAAGCTGGAAGAGGCGGGGTTTGTCGCCGTCTCCAAGAGTTTCAACGGTCGCAAGCCGCTGACGGAGGCCAGTCTGACCGATCAGGGACGCGACGCCTTCGTCGCCTATCTGGATGCGATGGCGGGCCTGCTGCCAGAGCGGTGAACATAGGCTAGAAGCGCGGTCATGACCGACCGCCTTCACGCCTTCGAGGCCATCGACAACTTTCGGGACTATGGCGACTACGCCACGGCGGCCGGGCGGCGCGTGAAGCCCGGCCGACTGCTGCGTTCGGCCCATCACGCGCGGGCGAGCGAGGCGGACCTGGAGCGTCTGAAGGCGCTGGACATCGGGGCCGTGGTCGATCTGCGCCGACCCAGCGAGCGCCGCGACCAGCCATCGCGTCGGCCTGAAGGCTTCAGCGGGCAGATCATCGAAGGCGGCGTGGACGACGGCGCGGAGGCGCCGCACATCACCTTTCTGAAAACCGCCGACCTGACGCCGGACTCCGGGCGGCGCTTCATGACCCAGACCTATCGCACCCTGCCGTTCGACGCCTCGCATCAGGACGTGTTCGGCCGCTATTTCCAGGCCCTGGCGGATCAGGCCGAAACTTCTCGAAATCGGGCGGTGGTGATCCATTGCGCGGCGGGCAAGGACCGGACGGGTTTTCTCGCCGCCCTGACCCACCATCTGCTGGGCGTGTCGCGCGACGACATGGTCGAGGACTATCTACTGACCAACACCGCCGTCGATCTGGCGGGCCGGGCGCCCGGCATCGCCAAACAGCTGCACAAGATGACGGGTCGGGTGGCCTCGGACGACGCGATCGTGGCCTTCCTGGGGGTCGAGGCCGCCTATCTGGAAGCCGCCCTTGCCGAGGTCGAGGCGCGCCATGGATCGGTGGACGCCTATCTGAAGGAGGCGCTGGGCGTCGATGCGGCGCGGCGTGATCGGATCGTGGAGCGGCTGACCGCGTGAGCGAGGTTTTCAGCCACAGCGTCACGCGCGACGCGCCTTGGGTCGATCCGGTCGCGGTGGCGGCGGGTCTGGGCGGCGGCGACGGCGCGCTGGCCCTGCTGTCGGACGGCGGGCCGGGCGGTCGCTGGTCCCACGTCGCCCAGGCGCCGGACGTCGTGCAGGTCGGCCCGGTGGATGACGCCGCGCCGTTCGAGGCGCTGCGTGATGCGGTCTTTGCCGCCGGGGTGGTGGGTCTGGCCGCCTATGACGCAGGCGCCCGGCCGGCCACCGGACGGCGCCAGACGGTCTGGCCCGACCTGATGCTGGCGCGCTATCCCGCCATGCTGAGTTTCGATCATCTTGAGCGCTTGGTGAGCGCCACGGGAAGAGGTGCGACGGCGGAGCAGGCGACAGCGGCGGCCGAGCGGGCCCTGACCTGGCTGGCGACGGCCGCGCGGGTCGTGACCCCCTCTGCGCCGGCCGACCAGTTTGAGGCCGAGGCGCCGGCGAGCGCCTACCGCGACGCGGTCGCGGATGTGGTGGAGCGCATCGGGGCGGGGGAGCTGTTCCAGGCCAATATCGCCCGGGCTTGGTCTGGGGAGCTGAGCCCCGGCCGCGATCCGTTCGAGGTTTTTCTGCGGCTGCAAAAGGAGCGGGCGTCGCCGTTCGGGGCCTATTGGCGGATCGGGGATCGGGCGCTGGTGTCGAACTCCCCCGAACTGTTCCTCGCCTTCGATCCCGCCAGCCGCCGCATCGAGGCGCGTCCGATCAAGGGCACCCGACCGCGCGCGGACGAGCCTCGAGAGGATGCGGCCATGGCGGACAAACTCAGCGGCAGCGCCAAGGATCGCGCCGAGAACCTGATGATCGTGGACCTCATGCGGAACGACCTGGCCCGCGTGTCGCAGCCGGGGTCGGTCAAGGTCGAGGCGCTTTTCGAGGTCGAACACCATCCGACGGTGCATCATCTGGTGTCGACCGTGACGGGCGAAGCCATGTCTGCGGTCGGTCCAGCCGACCTGCTGGAAGCCACCTTTCCGCCCGGTTCGATCACCGGCGCGCCCAAACATCAGGCGATGAAGGTGATCGCCGCGCACGAGCCGCCGCGCGGCCCCTGGTGCGGGTCGTTGTTCCTGATCGGCGACGGCGGCGCCCTGACCGCATCGGTCTTGATCCGGACCGCCGGTTTCGAGCTGAAACACGACGTCTGGCGCTATCGCACCCTCGCCGGCGCCGGCATCGTCGCGGACAGCGATCCGGCCGCCGAAGAGGCGGAGACGGACGTCAAGATGTCAGCGATGCGACAGGCGCTGGTCGGTGTCTGAGCTCAACAGTTGCTGCAGGTGATGGTGTCGACGGTGCGTGGTCGCAGATAGGACATGCGGCTGAACTTGGTCACATACGGCGCGACTTGATCGAAAGGCGAGCTGTAGTCGTAGAAGGCTTCGGCGACGATGACGGACTCACCCTCTTCCAGCATGTCCGAAGGAATTTTCGCTTCGGCGACGGTCAGTTTGGACGCGACGCCCTTACCAACGCTCCAATCCACCTTGTAGGTCGTGGCGTTGACGCGCGTGACGCTGCTGACGCGCTGGGTCAGAGGCGTGGCGGCGAAGGGCGCCATGATCAGGTCGCCGATGGCGAAGACATCCGTCAGATCGGTCTTGGTCACGCTGTCGCTTTGAGACACCAGGTCGGCGACCATGGACGAGACGTGGCCCGTGCGCTTCAGCGCCATATAGCCCTGACAGAACTCCACCATGCCGAAGTAGAACAGGATCAGGATCGGCGCGAGGAAGGCGAACTCGACTGCGGCGACACCCCGGACGTCGTGCCGGAGCGCCCGAAGATGCGCGCAGAAGCGATCCAGCCCGCGCATCATTGCCACGGCTCGTTGCGGAAGGCGGTCGTCGCGGTCATCAATACCTTGCCCGGACCGACGCGCGAAACGGCCTGGCTCAGCAAGGGCGTGACCAGCGGATGGGTGTACCAGACGCGAACGAGGATCAACGACCCTGCCTGACCGCCGTCATAGGTGGTCTTGGCGGGGTCCATGGCGTTGTTGGTGATGGGGTCCGGCACGTTCGGAGATGAAAACTTCGGTATGACGCGCACGTCCACCGTCATTCGGTTCGCGCAGTCGGACTTGAAGACCACCATCTTGTCGCAGACCTGGGTCTTGAACTTCTCCTTGTCGAAGTTCTGTTCCTTGGCCTGACCCGTGCGGATCAGGCGGCCGCTTTCCATCGTCGCCGTCTCCAGGACCGAGTCCAGCACGAAGACGACGCCCAGCTCCAGGATGGAGAAGATCATCAGGAAGAAGGGGATGGCGACCATGGCGAATTCCACGGCGGCCGCGCCTTCACGCCTGCGCTTCGAGCGCGCCGTTCGTGACAGCGATGATCTCAGGGGGGGCATCGGCCGAAATCAGGGTGCGGTGGATGCTGCGGCGGCCGCCGACGAGGATGAGGATCGGACGCTGGGCGTGCAGGAGGCGCCGCATGCCATTTCTGTGGCCTGGGCTCCGCGCCAGACCCGAACCGAACCGGTCGAGCCGCCGGTCACCACGATTTCGCGTTTGAATAGGGTGCGCCCCACGCCATCGACGGCGACCACTTCGGTGACGCCATAGCCCTTGCCGACGATGAACATGGTGTTGGCGTCCACCAGAGAGACGTCGGCGATCTGGGGGTTGCCGACGATGATGGAGGCCGCGGCGCCGCGAAGCTGAACGCGCGCCGAGCGATCGATCTCGACGTTCAGCGCACCGTCCTGGGCGTTGGCGGCCAGGGGGGCGGCCAGGGGAACAGCGAAGAAGGCGGCGGCGATCAGGAAGGACGGGATGCGAGACATCGGCGGCTCTTGATAGTGGCGCGTGCAAACGCGGACGCGCGCATGATGCAGCCGTGATCCTCAACAAAGGCTGAAGCACCGATATGAGAATTTTCTTTGGTAAATCTTCGCGTAACCAAACCTCGTGACTCAGATTTAACGGGCCTCGTGCATTTTGATCCTGCGTTTGGGGGTCAAGCGGGCTACCGGCTCCCCCCGCCAAGTTGCTCGCTAGACCATTTGAAAAAGGAACTACCCATGACCAAGTTCATCTCGCGCTTCGCCAAAGACGAATCGGGCGCCACCGCCATCGAATACGGCCTGATCGCCGCCCTGGTCGCCGTTGCTCTGATCACCGTCCTGACCACGATGAACGGCAGCCTGAAGGCGACCTTCACAAAGGTTTCCACCGAACTTAATAAAGCGAACGCCTAATCGTCGAGCGATCGACGCAGGGACGGGGCCGGAGCTGAAAAGCTCCGGCCTTTTCCTGTTGGCAACCCAAACTTAAGCCCTGCCGAGGAAAATGGGCGTTATGGATATTCTGCTGCTCACCCTGCTCGGCGTATTTCCGGCCCTGGTCGTCGTCGGGGGTCTGCACGACCTGATCACCATGAAGATCCCGAACTGGATCTCGCTGGCCCTGATCGGAGCCTTCTTCCCCATCGCCTTTCTGATCGGCGCCGCGCCGATGGATGTCGCTATTCATGTCGGCATCGGATTCGCGGCCTTGCTGGTCGGCATGGGCATGTTCGCCGCCGGCTGGATCGGTGGAGGCGACGCCAAGCTGCTGGCCGCCAGCTGTCTGTGGATGGGGATGAGCGGCGTCGCGCCCTTTTTGATCTACACCGGCATCGCGGGCGGGGCCTTCTGCCTGCTGCTGATGACCGCGCGTCAGTATTTTCCGATGGTCGCCCCTTCGGTGTCGCAAGGCTGGGTCATCAATCTGATGCAGCCCAAGGGCGACATTCCCTACGGCGTCGCCATTGCCATCGGCGCCTTGCTGGCCCTGCCCGAGAGCGGGCTGCTGCTGACCTTCGCCTCGGGTCGCTGACACCCCGGTGACCGGCGTTCGCGGCGCTTAGGAAGCGTTAACCCGCAAGGCCCATGATCGTTAACGGTAGGCGTCGGGGGATGAATCCGAAACACAGCGCCTGCTGGAGACATCCTGGATGAAGCCCGCCCGCATCGTCGTCATCTGCATCGCCGCCGTCTCGGCCATCGGTCTAGCCCTGGTCGTCCGAGCCATGGGGTCGTCGTCGAACGAGCCCACGACACCCGCCGCCGCCGCTCCCGTCGAAGTCCGCCCAATGGCCAAGGTGCTGGTCGCCGCCAAGGATCTGGAACCCGGCAAGCGTCTGGTGGAGGCTGACCTGGAATGGAAAGATTGGCCCGTCGACGAGGTCAATCCGGTCTTCATCACTGACGGCTCCACGCCGGTGCCCGCCAAGCCCTCTGCGGAAAGCGCGACGGCCAAGGCGACGGACGCCGTGAACCGCGTCGCCAAGGCGGCGACGGAGCTGGCCACGACCGGCGCCAAGTCCGACTACATCGGCTCGGTGGTCCGCGAACCCATTTTGGCCGGAGAGCCCATCGTGTCGCGCAAAATCGTGCGCGCCGGCGACAGCGGCTATCTGGCCGCCTATCTGGAGCCCGGCATGCGGGCCATGGCCATCGCTGTGACGGTCGAATCCGCCGCCGGCGGCTTTATCCTGCCGGGCGATCGCGTCGATGTGGTGCTGACCGCCGAAACAAACCGCGACGGCGCCGTCGAGGGCGCGACCAAGTCCAAGTTCGCCTCGGGCGTCGTGCTGCAGAACATCAAGGTCCTGGCCATTGACCAGGCCACCCGCGTCGGCGATGACGCCCAGGCGGTGGTCGGCGCCACCGCGACCCTGGAAGTCCGACCGCAGGACTCGGTTCTGCTGGCCCAGGCCAAGTCCGAGGGCGAACTGTCGCTGTCGCTGCGATCCTATGCCGACACCGCCGGACCATCCGGCGCCACGCGCCGCCCATCTGCGGCCGTTTCCCAACCCCAGGCCGTGCGCATCTATCGCGGCGGCGCGCCGGAAGTGGTGGCCGTGCCATGAGGACCCAACCGATGCGCCGACCCACGATGCGCAATGCCGCCGCCGCCGCAGCCTGCGCCCTTTTAGCCACTCTGGCCGCCGCGCCTGCTGGCGTCGCCCAGACCCGCGCCGCCGTCTCGACGGGTGCGGCGCAGCGTCTGATCAACCTGCCGCGCGGCACCTCGTTCGCGGTGGATCTGCCGGCCGACGCCCGCGACGTGATCGTTTCCAATCCGCAGGTGGCCGAGGCCATGCTGCACTCGCCGCGCCGCATCACCGTCATCGGTATCGCGCCGGGTGAGACTGACGCCGTGTTTCTGGATGCGGCGGGTCGCACCATCCTGAGCCTGCGCGTTCGTGTGGATGCCGGCACCAGCGCGCTTCAGGACACCTTGGATCGCATGATTCCAGGGGGCGGCGTTCGGGCCGAGGCCGTCAACGACAGCATCATCCTGAGCGGGGTCGCCGAAAACCCTGCGCAATCGACGCAGGCCAGCCGCATCGCCGCCGCCTTCGTTTCGGCGCCCGAGAAGGTTCTGAACCTGATCACCGTACCGGGCTCGGATCAGGTGACGCTGAAGGTTCGTGTGGTCGAGGTTCAACGCAACGTCATCAAGCAACTGGGCTTCAATACCTCGGCGGTGCTGGGTCAGTTAGGCGACGCACAGTGGCTCCTGGGCAATGCCGCGACCTGGGGCGTCAACGGCGCCCTGCTAGGCGGCATCAGCGCTGGAACGTCGATCGACACGACGAAAAACTATCAGATGCAGCGTCCATGCGTTGGAGCGGGCTGGCAGCCCGGAGCCCTGTGTCCGTTCACGGTCAGAGGCCCGGAGGATTCTGTCAACTGGGATACCGCCCAACCCGGCACGGGCCCTGGCTCGGATGGGCTGAACAAGGGCGAGGCTACCCTCAAGGCGTTTGAGCGTGTAGGCCTGCTGCGTACCCTGGCCGAGCCAAACCTTACTTCCGTCAACGGCGAAGCCGCCAGCTTCCTGGCCGGGGGCGAGTTCCCCGTGCCGGCCAGCCGCGATTCGCAAGGTCAGATCACCGTCCAGTACAAACCCTATGGGGTCGGCCTTTCTTTCCGCCCGGTGGTTCTGTCCGGAGGGCGCATCAGCCTGCAGGTCAAGGTCGAGGTGTCCGAACTGTCGTCGCAAGGCGGCCTGACGATCGGCGCCGGGACGCCTTCGTCGATCACCCTGCCGGGCCTGACGGTCCGCCGCAGCGAGAACACGATCGAGATCCCCTCGGGCGGGTCGATGATGATCGCCGGACTGCTTCAGGAAAACAGCCGCCAGACGGTGGACTCTTTGCCGGGCGTCACGAACCTGCCGGTGCTGGGATCGCTGTTCCGGTCGCGCGACTATCTGATGGGCGAAACCGAACTGGTCGTCATCGTCGAGCCCTATATCGTCAGCCCGACGTCGCCGTCGCGAATGCAGACGCCGGCGGACGGCCTGCGGATCGCCGAGGACAGCCAGACCATCCTCTTTGGCCAGTTGAACCAGGTCTATGGGCTGCCGAATGCGCCCCCGGCCGGTTCGGTCGGCTATGTGATCGAGTGAGCACATCCATGACTCGCACCCTGTTTGCCGCATTTCTGACGACCACGGCCCTTGCGCTGGGCGCCTGCGTCGGCGGCCCCGCCAGCCTGGGCGGCGAGCCGCCGCTGACGCCGACCTCGCGTTATCAGCTCCAGGTCGAGCCCAATCTCGACCGGATCGCTCTGGCGGTTCACGACAGCGGCCTGTCGCCGGCGCAAAACGGTGCCTTACAGGAGCTGGTCGGGCGCTATCGCTACGTCGACGCCGTGCCAATGGTCATCGAAGCTCCTGCCGGCAACCATCCGGTGGCGCTAAAGACAGCTTACGACATCAAATCGGCCCTGACCGCCTATGGCGTATCGCCGGACCGGATCACGCTTGTCAGCTACGCCGCACCGGACCCCAGGGCACCGGTGGTCGTGGGCTATCAAACCATTCGCGCGGCAGTGCCCCGATGCGGCGCCGCCTGGGGCAATCTGAGCCGGACGGGCGACAACCAGTCGGCGTCGAATTTCGGATGCGCCGTGACGGCCAATCTGGCGGCCCAGATCGAAGATCCTCGCGACATCCAGCGGCCACGCGCCATGACGCAGGCGGACGCCGGGCGCCGCACTGTGGTGTTCGATGCCTATCGCGGTGGCAAGCCGACGTCGGCGGATCGTGAAGACCTGATCCGGGATACCGCCGTGTCCCGTGCGGTGAACTGATCATGAGCACAGCCCCAGCCCCTCGCGAGTTCGACACCTTCGACGACGCGTTCGATGTCGATATGGAGTTCGCGCCTCCGGTTGACGACGTCGCCGCGCCGCGCAGCCCGCTTCAGTTCACGCCTGCGGCGTCGGCGATGCCGGCCGGTGCGGCGCCTCAGCCCCAATCGCCGCTTCAAGCCGCGCCCCTGGCGCCGGTCCAGGCCGCCCCGGCCTTTGCGCCCGACGCCGCTGGCTTCAATCCGGTCGGTGACGTGGTCGCCCAGGCGCAAGCCAGCCTGATGGATACGGGGCTGGCCTTCACTGGTTTGGCCCCGGCCAGCAACATCGGCGAAGTATCGGTGCCGCGCATCGCCATCCATGTCTTCGCCGAGCGCCAGGACACCCTCGCCTCAGCCGAGCGCGCCGCTCAAGATCGCCGTCTGTCGCGCGCCACGACTCAGATCCGTGTCGGCGGCGTCGCTGCGGCCGTCGAGACCTACCAGCATGAGCCGACGCCGCCGCTGATCATCGTCGAGTGCCTGAAAGACCCCCAGACCCTGCTGTGGGAAGTCGATCAGCTTGCCGAGGTCTGCGACGCCGGCACCAAGGTCGTGGTGATCGGCGCGACGAACGACATCATCCTGTTCCGCGAATTGATGCGGCGCGGGGTCAGTGAATATCTGGTCGCGCCTTTGCAGCCGCTGCAGCTGATCGCGGCCATCGGCGGCCTGTTCAACGACCCGGCCCAGCCCTTCGTCGGTCGCACCATCGCCTTCGTCGGCGCGCGGGGCGGGGCGGGGGCCTCGGCCGTGGCGCACAACACCGCCTATGCGATTTCCGAGCGGATCGGCGCCAATACGGTGATCGTTGACTATGACCTGCCGTTCGGCACCGCCGGCCTGGATTTCAACCAGGACCCGCTGAACGGCGTCGCCGACGCCCTGGGCCAGCCCGATCGGCTGGATTCGACGCTGCTGGACCGGATGATGGTCCGCTGCACCGACAAGCTGAGCCTGTTTGCGGCGCCCGCCAGCCTGGATACGGACTGGGACATCTCGACCGAGGCGTTCGAGGAGGTCACCAACCAGATCCGGGCCACGGCGCCCTTCGTCGTGCTGGACCTTCCGCACCTGTGGTCGCCGTGGATGCGCCGCACCCTGATCAGCGCCGACGAGGTGGTGGTCGTGGCGACGCCGGACCTGGCGTCCCTGCGCAACGCCAAGAACATGATCGACCTGATCCGTCAGGGCCGCCCCAATGACGCGCCGCCGCGCCTGGTGTTGAACCAGGTCGGCGTGCCGGGACGCCCCGAGATCCCGGCCAAGGACTTCGGCGCGGCGCTTGGCGTGCACCCCAGCCTGATCATTCCGTTCGACGCCAAGACCTTCGGCGCCGCGGCCAACAACGGCCAGATGATCCTGGACGCCGGCGCCAAGACCAAGTCGGCCGAAGCCTTCCAGACCCTGGCCCAGATCGTGTCGCGCCGCGAACTGCCGATGGTGGCGGGACCCAAGGCCAAGCCGGCAAAGGCTGGCAAGGCCGAGAAGACAAAGCCGGCCGATGGGGCGTCGAAATCCCTTTTCGCCAATATGTTCAAGAAGCGCTGACGGATGTTCGGCAAACGCACAGGTCAGCCCGGCGCCGCCCCTGCGCCCCTGCGGCCGGCCCCGGCCCCCGCACCGGCGTCTGCGCCCGGCGGCGAACCTGTGTCCGTGTTCAGCATGCAGACGGCCGCCGCGCCGATGGCGGCCACGACCAACGCATCGGCCTTTGCCTATGCCGACGAGGATCTGGAGCCGGCGGCCGACGCCTTCGATCGGGCGTCTGCGCCGACCCAGCCCGCGCCGGCCGATCGTCTGGACGCTCTGGCCTCGCGTCCCAAGCCCAAGCCGGCGCCTGAGGCTCCGCGTCCCACCGGCAATGTCGCCGGTACGGGCCCGAAGGCCACGGCGGGTCTCGAGCAGCTGAAAAAGGCCCAGGCGGTCGCCGAGATCGTCCGGGAACAGAGCGACTACTATCACGCCACGAAGACGACGATCTTCAACGCGTTGATGAACACCATCGACCTGGCCCAGCTGGCGCATCTGGACCAGAAGGCGGCGTCGGAAGAGATCCGCGACATCGTCGCCGAATTGGTGGCGATCAAGAACGTCTCCATGTCGGTCGCCGAGCAGGAGCATCTGGTTCAGGACATCGTCAACGACGTTCTGGGCTATGGTCCGCTGGAGCCGCTGCTGAGCCGCGACGACATCGCCGACATCATGGTCAATGGCGCAGGCCGCGTCTTCATCGAGGTCGCGGGCAAGGTCCAGCTGACCAACGTCCGTTTCCGCGACAACACCCAGCTGATGAACATCTGCCAGCGGATCGTGAGCCAGGTCGGGCGCCGCGTGGATGAGTCGAGCCCCATCTGCGACGCCCGCTTGCCGGACGGTTCGCGCGTCAACGTCATCGCTCCACCGCTGGCCATCGACGGCCCGACGCTGACGATCCGGAAGTTCAAGAAAGACAAGCTGACGATGAAGAATCTGGTGGAGTACGCCTCCATCAGTCCCGAGGGCGCGCGCGTCCTTGGCGTCATCGGCGCGTCGCGATGCAATCTCGTCATCTCGGGCGGCACCGGCTCGGGCAAGACGACGCTGCTGAACACCCTGACGGCCTTCATCGACCCGACCGAGCGGGTCATCACCTGCGAGGACGCCGCCGAACTGCAACTGCAGCAGCCGCACGTCGTGCGTCTGGAAACCCGCCCGCCGAACCTGGAAGGCCAGGGCACGATCACGATGCGGGATCTGGTCAAGAACTGTCTGCGGATGCGTCCCGAGCGGATCATCGTCGGCGAGGTGCGTGGACCCGAGGCGTTCGACCTGTTGCAGGCTATGAACACGGGCCACGATGGCTCCATGGGCACGCTGCACGCCAACAGCCCGCGCGAAGCCATCAGCCGGATGGAGTCCATGATCACCATGGGCGGTTACGGTCTGCCGTCCAAGACGATCCGCGAGATGATCGTCGGCTCGGTCGACGTCATTATCCAGGCTGCCCGCCTGCGCGACGGTTCGCGCCGCATCACTCACATCACCGAGGTCGTAGGCCTGGAAGGCGATGTGATCGTGACGCAAGACCTGTTTGTCTACGACATCACTGGCGAGGACGAGAACGGCAAGATCATCGGCCGTCATCGCTCGACCGGCATCGCCCGTCCCCGCTTCTGGGACCGCGCCCGATACTACGGGCTGGAGCGTGAGCTGGCCGACGCTCTGGACGCGGCGGAGTAGGACGATGCTTCCGATTCTCGCCGCCGTTCTGGCCTTCATCACCATCGGCGGACTGGGCTGGGTCTTCGTCGGCGGAGACGATTCGTCGGCCCAGGCCGTCAAGCGCGCGCAAAGCTTGGGCGAACCCAAGAAGAGCGCCGCGATCGCCCGCAAGGCCGCCGCCGCCAATACGCCCGAGGCGCGCCGCAAGCAGATTCTGGTTCAGTTGCAGGACGCAGACCGGCGCGAGCGCAAGGCGCGCACGACCCTAGCGGCCCGCCTGAAACAGGCCGGCCTGAGTTTAAGCGTGCGCACCTTCTACATCATATCGGCGGTGGTCGGGCTGGTGACTGGCCTGGGCGCACTAATCTTCGGACTGCCGATCCTGGTGGTGCTGGGCATTTCCCTGATCTTCGGCCTGGGCCTGCCGCGCTGGGTCGTCGGCTTCCTCGCCAAGGGCCGCATGAAGAAATTCTCGCTGGAGTTTCCTAATGCTGTCGACGTGATCGTACGCGGCATCAAATCGGGCCTGCCGGTCCACGAGTGTTTCAAGATCATCGCCCGGGAAAGCCCTGCGCCGTTGGGGCCTGAGTTCCAGCAATTGGTGGAAGGGCTCGGCGTCGGCCTGACGTTGGAGCAGGCGCTGGAGAAGATGTACGGCCGCATGCCGACTTCAGAACTGCGCTTCTTCACCATCGTCATCGCCATTCAGCAGAAAACCGGCGGCAATCTGGCCGAGGCGCTGGGCAATCTGTCGGCCGTTCTGCGCGCCCGTCGGATGATGGGCGAGAAGATCAAGGCGCTGTCGTCCGAAGCGCTGGCCTCGGCGGGAATCATCGCGTCCCTGCCGCCGGCGGTGATGACGATGGTCATGTTCACGACGCCCGGCTACATGATGCCGTTATTCAATGACTTCCGCGGCAACTTCCTCCTGCTCATCGCGGCTGTGCTGATGTCGACCGGCATCTTCGTGATGAAACGCATGATCTCGTTCAAGTTCTGAGGCCGGGATCATGGAAAGCTTCATCCGTTTCATCACCGATCCGCAGAACCTGCTCAGCATCGGCGTGGGCGTGCTGGTCTTCGCCACCGTCCTCACCCTGATGTCGTCGATGACGGGCGGGGTTGCGCTGGACAAGAGGATGAAGGCCGTCGCGGAACGCCGCGACGACCTGAAACGCCGGTCGCGGGCGAACATGGCCGGCGGTCAGGGCGCGCTGCGTCACACCGATGACGGTTTCAAGAAGCGGATCGTGGATCGGCTGAACCTCAGCAAGCTGTTGGAGGATCCCAAGGTCGCGGGTCAAATGGTGCAGGCCGGTTATCGCGGGCCGCGTCCGCTGACGACCTTCTACTTCTTCCGCTTCGCCTCGCCTTTCATCTTCATGGTGTTGGCGGCCTTCTATCTGTTCATCCTCAAGGTCGTGGACTGGCCCACGATGAACAAGGTGACGGCGACGATGGCGGCGGCGGTCGCCGGCTTCTATGCGCCGAACCTGTATCTGAAGAATCGGATCGACAAGCGCCGCACCTCGATCATGCAGGCGTTTCCTGACGCGCTGGACCTGCTGTTGATCTGCGTCGAAGCCGGCATGTCCATCGAGGCGGCGATCGCCAAGGTCAGCCAGGAGATGGGTCCGTCGTCGATCGATCTGGCGGAGGAGCTGTCGCTGCTCTCGGCCGAGCTGTCGTATCTTCCTGACCGTCGCATGGCCTATGAAAACCTGAGCAAGCGCACCAATCATCCGGGCGTGAAGTCCGTGGCCACCGCCATGACGCAGGCCGAAACCTACGGCACGCCGCTGGCGACCGCTCTGCGCGTGATGGCCAAGGAAAATCGCGATTTGCGGATGTCCGCCGCAGAGAAGAAGGCCTCGGCCCTGCCTGCCAAACTGACCGTGCCGATGATCCTGTTCTTCCTGCCGGTGCTGTTCGTCGTCATTCTGGGACCGGCGATCCTGAACGTCATGGACATGATGAAGGGCGGTTAAGCCGCTTCAGCTTCCGACGCCGCCTTCAGACCCTCGGCGGCGCTTTCCAGCGCCTTCTTCATCGCCGGGCGGTGCTTATCGTGGAACAGCTCGCCGCGAATGCCCGAAAAGCGAATGCCGATGGCGACGATGCAGTTCCCGGGCGCCAGCTCCTCGATCTGGATGTAGCGCAGGCTCTGGAACAGGAATCCGCGCCGTTCGGCCCAGACCAGCCGCGCGCGCGGCTGCCATTCCACCACCTGGGCCGCCGACTGGCGTTCGGCCATGTCGGGCCACGCCTCGGTCATGGTCAGACGGCCGCCATAGGCGATGGCGCCCTCGACGTCCTTGTCGATCGGGTTCCAGGCGCCCCAGCCGGACAGGTCGGCGACCAGGTCCCAGATGCGGTCCGAGGTCGCCTGAACGCCGACGCGTTTTTCGATGCGAGTGTCATCCATGGTTTCGCTCTGACACGGCTGGCCGCCGGAAGAAAGGCGCCGAGCCTCAGTCGGCGGCGTCGACCCGCTTCAACCGCCGTCCGTCATCCAGCCCCAGCCGCGTCTTGACCTCGAACAGATCGGCGCCGGCCGGAATGATCAGCAGCTTCTTGGGTTGGGCCGTGTTGACCGCGACGACGGCGCCCTTGGGGCAGATGTCGAAACAGTCGGCGCCGACGACCGTCACCTCGCCCTTGCGACCCTGTTTGCCCTTCTTCAGGTGCAGATATTTTCGCAGCGCCTTTTTCAGCGTCAGATCGCCGCCGGGGCCGAAGCCGCCGTCCAGCTTTTTCGAACATTTGCGGCAGACCAGAACGACGTCGCGCCATTCGGTCTTTGCGCTCTTGAAGGCCTTCTCACCCATGCGGACAGAAATCGCCGTTCGCGACGGCTTGCACAAGCGGGTGCGGCGCCGTCACCTGTCGTCGGGCTGAAAATTTCACGGGACCTTCACATGCGCCGATTGTTCGCCGCCTCCACAATGGCGCTGCTGCTTGCCGCCGGCGCCGCTCAGGCGCAGGTCGACACGGCCAGCGTGGACGCCGCCGTGCAGCGCGTCATGCCCGAGGTCGTCGCGTGGCGGCGCGACTTCCACCAGCATCCCGAACTGGGCTTCGCCGAGACTCGCTCGGCCGGCGTGATCGCCGACCATCTGCGATCGCTGGGACTGGAGGTCCGCACCGGGGTCGGCAAGACAGGGGTGATCGGCGTGCTGCGCGGCGCACGGCCGGGCCGGACGGTGGCCCTGCGCGCCGACATGGACGCCCTGCCTGTGCAGGAGGCGACGGGCCTGGCCTTCGCCTCCACCGCCACCGGGACCTATATGGGCAATACGGTGCCGGTGGCCCATGCCTGCGGCCACGACATGCATATGGCCATGCTGATGGGCGCAGCCGAGGTGCTTGCGGGGATGAAGGACCGGATCGCCGGCACGGTGGTCTTCGTCTTCCAGCCGGCCGAGGAGGGCGCGCCTCCGGGAGAGCCCAAGGGTGGGGCGGCCCTGATGATCGCCGAAGGGGCGCTGAACGATCCCAAGCCCGAGGCCATCTTTGGCCTGCACGTCGTGCCGGGCCGTCCGGGCAGCGTCTTCTATCGGCCCGAGGGGTTCATGGCCGCCTCGGACCGCGTGGATATCCGCCTGAAGGGCAAGCAGACGCACGGCGCCTGGCCCTGGCGCGGGGTCGATGTGATCGCGGTGGCGGGTCAGGTGGTCGAGACGGTCAACACCCTGACCGCCCGCACGGTGGATCCGACCACGACCCCGACCGTCTTCACCATCGCCACGATCAACGCCGGCGTCCGCTACAACATCATCCCCGACAGCGCGACGCTGTCAGGCACCCTGCGCACCTTCGATACGGCCCAGCGCGACGCCCTGGTCGCCCGAGCCGAGACCGCCATCGACCACGTCGCCGCCGCCTATGGTGCCACCGCCGAGTTCGGCGTCAAACAGAACGCCGCCCTGGTGTTCAACGACCCCGGCCTGTCCGCCTGGCTGGCCCCGGTCCTGACCGAGGCGGCCGGAGCGGGGAACGTCAACCCCGCCACGCCCCCGACCACGGTGGCCGAGGACTTCAGCTATTTCCAGCAGGTCATCCCCGGCGTCTTCTACCATCTTGGGGCCAGTCCCGACGGCGCTGATCCGGCGACCTCCGCGCCCAACCATTCGCCGGAGTTCTCACCGAACGAGAAGGTCTTGCCACTGGGGGTGAAGACGCACGTCCTGACGGCGCTGCGGTTCTTGGAGCGGAGCTAAGGCGAGAAGTTTGACGGGAGGCTATGATCGATTTTCCAAATCAACCGCCTAATTACTTCTTGGCTGCTTTCAACGCTCTTTCATTTCGCTGTTGGATCCCCGCGAGTTTCTCCGCAGGAAGCCCATTGAACAGTTCAGCCACTTTCCTTCGATCAGTAATCATTGTCTCGGAGACGATGTTAACAAGCCGAAATAACGCTTGGACGGTTGCGTGGTCGTCCCGAAGATCAATAGACCCCGGATGTACGCTTTCGTTACCTATGACGCGGACAACGTCTAATGCCTGCTGAACCTTCATGTTCAGGCCGTCTGTCACAAGATCGGCAATCATAGTGTCTATCTTTCCTGTCTTCCCTAAGTGGCGACAGAGTTTTTCAAGCGATAAGCGAAGTAGAGCCGCCGCACCCCGTGGAGAAAGGTGCGCAATGTGTGCGGCTTCCATAAAATCGTCTCGCACATCGTCGGGTAGGTCCTCATTTGGAATTACCGCAACATCTGAAACGGGATCGATTATCCTATCTCCAAGCCATAGGGTGCCTCGTTTGCAAACGAAACAACGTGACAAGTGTAGATTGGGTACTTTATAGTTCACATATGTGCTTTCCTTTTCTTGGGCGGGACGAGCGTCCGTTGCAAGTAAGGCAAGGCCATATTTCTGGAACAAACCGTCGTCCGGATTTTCCGCCAGAACCTGCCGGATGCGCTCAGGGTCTAAAGAGGTGGGAATAGCTTCTTCGTCCAGAAACGCCGCGTAAAGGCCCCACCAACCCTGTTGTGCGTGAGCATGACAATGCGGGCACGTGAAGGCTCTGCGGCCTAGGGATGCAGCTTGAATTTCCATCCGCCCACACTCGTCCATAGCGAATATCCATTGGACGCCTGTTTACTACAGGCTGCAATGTCTGATCGTGTCAGGAGGTGCAGGGTGGTTGTCGCAAAAGCAACCTACTCCCGCGGCAAGCTACAACCGCTCGAACACCGTCTCGATCACGCGGCGATACACCGCCGTCAGCGTCTCCAGCTCCGCCGTCGGCACCCGTTCGTCGATCTGGTGCATGGTCTGGCCGACCAGGCCCAGTTCCAGCACCGGGCACAGGGCGCGGATGAAGCGGGCGTCGGAGGTGCCGCCGGTGGTGGAGGCTTCGGGGCGGCGGCCCGCCACGGCCTCGACCGAGTCCTGAACCGCCTCCACGAAGGCGCCCGGCTCGGTCAGGAAGGCCTCGCCCGAGCAAAGGTGCTCCAGGGTGATCTGAAGCCCGGTCTCGGCCTGCATGGCGCCGGCCTCGCGGTTCAGCCAGTCGATCAGGGCGTCGCCCGTATGGCTGGGGTTGAAGCGGATGTTCAGCCGCGCCGTCGCCTGGGCCGCGATGATGTTGGTCGCCGGATTGCCGATGTCGATGGTGGTGATTTCGAGGTTCGACGGGGGAAAGTTCTCGTAGCCCTGATCCAGAACGTGGTCGTTCAGGCGGGCCATCAGGCGTGCGATCACCGGGGCCGGGTTGGCGGCGCGCTCGGGATAGGCGACGTGGCCCTGTTTCCCGTGGACGGTGATCCAGGTGTTCAGCGAGCCGCGCCGCCCGACCTTGATCATGTCGCCCAGCTGCTGCGACGAGGAGGGTTCGCCGACGACGCAGGCGTCGATGACCTCGCCCTCGGCGGCCAGGGCCTCGACCACCCGTTTGGTGCCGTGCAGCGCCGGGCCTTCCTCGTCGCCGGTGATCAGGAAAGAGAGGGAGCCGGCGGGTTCCCCGTCCGCCAGCACCTGGGACACGGCGGCGACCCAGGCGGCGATCCCGCCCTTCATGTCCACCGCGCCGCGACCGTACAGGACGCCGTCCTTGACCTCGGCGTTGAAGGGTTGCGACGACCACTGATCCGACGGGCCGGTCGGAACCACATCCGTATGGCCGGCGAAACAGAGGTTGGGCGAGGCGTTCCCGCGTCGCGCATACAGGTTCTCGATCCGCGCATGGACGCCTTGTCCGCCTGGTCCCTCGAAGGCCAGGCGGCGGCAGGTGAAGCCCAGCGCCATCAGGTGCCGTTCCAGCACATCCATCGCCCCTTCGTCGGCGGGCGTGACGGACGGAATGCGGATCAGGTCGCGGGTCAGTTCGACAGGATCGATAACGGGAGTTGATGCGCGGCTCATGCGGCTATGCTTTAGGACCATCGTGCGGAGGCGAGAAGAGCCATGCCCAAGATCGACATCGACAGTGCGCCGACGACGAACGGCACCACCTATCCCGAGGAATACGCGGGCCCGTGCAAGCCGCGTCGCCGCTGGCGGCTGGGCGATGCGGCGGGGCTGAGCCAGTTCGGTGTCAACCTGCTGCGCCTGCCCGACGGCGCCTGGTCCAGCCAGCGCCACTGGCACGCCGAAGAGGACGAGTTCGTCATGGTGATCGAGGGCGAGGTGGTGCTGATCGAGGACGATGGCGAAACGATCCTGTGCGCCGGCGACTGCGCCGGGTTCAAGTCCGGCGTGCCGAACGGCCATAAGCTGGAGAACCGATCCGGCCGCGAGGCGGTTCTGCTGGAAGTCGGCACGCGCAGCCCGACGACCACCCCCGCCGACTATCCCGACATCGACATGGTGCTGCACGCCGGCGTCGACGGCTATTTCCACCGCGACGGCTCGCCCTATCCGAAATACCCAAGAAGAACGTGACCACAGAATCCATCGCTGCCGGCCCCGCCGCCCCGCCCGTTCCGCCGTCTCCGTCATCTGGGGGGCCGGAAGGCCCGTCCAGCCCGTGGGGCATTCGCGACTTCCGCCTTTTGTGGTTCGGGCGTGTGGTGGCGGTGCTGGCGATCCAGATCCAGTCGTCGGCCCTGTTGTGGCAGGTCTATCAGATCGCCCGGCGGGATCATCCGATCGAGGAGGCCAGCCTGTATCTGGGGCTGGTCGGGCTGTGTCAGTTCCTGCCGCTCTTGGCCTTCACCCTACCCGCCGGGGCGATGGCGGATCGGCGCGACAGGAAGCGCACGGTGTGGATCTCGATCCTGGTCGAGGCGGCCTGTGCGGGATCGTTTCTGGCCATGGCCCTGCATGGAAACCCGCCGCTGTGGGGTCTGTTGGCGGTCGCGGCCCTGTTCGGCGCGGCGCGGGCGTTTCTGGCGCCGGCCAGCCAGGCCTTCCTGCCGATGGTGGTGGGGCGCAAGGCCCTGCCGCCGGCCATCGCGGCCCAGTCCATCGCCTTTCAGACCGGCGCCATCGCCGGCCCAGCCCTGGGCGGGGTGATCGTGGGGGTGAACGTGCCCCTGGCCTATGCGGTGTCGCTGGGCATGTTCCTGTTGGCCGTCGCGGCCTTCATCCTGATCCGCACCAGCGGGAGACCTGCGCCCCAGGCCAATCCGCTGTCGCCGGTGGATTCGGTCAAGGAGGGTCTGGCCTATGTGTGGAAGACCAAGATCGTGCTGGGCGCCATTTCGCTGGATCTGGTGGTGGTGCTGCTGGCGGGCGTGGCCCTGCTGACGCCGATCTTCGCGCGCGACATCCTGCATGTCGGACCGCAAGGGTTCGGCCTGTTGCGTGCGTCGTTCGGCGTGGGGGCCATGGTCATGGCCATCTATCTGAGCCGCTATCCGATCCGTCAGAACGGCGGGCGCTGGATGTTCGCGGCGGTGGCGGTGTTCGGCCTGTGCACCATCACCTTCGGCCTGTCGCGCATCGTCTGGCTGTCGGGCCTGGCCCTGTTCATTGGCGGGGCGGCGGACATGATCAGCGTCAATGTGCGCCAGACCCTGATCCAGCTGGCCACGCCCGATCACATGCGCGGCCGGGTGTCGTCGGTGTCCATGCTGTTCATCGGCGCCTCGAATGAACTGGGCGAGGCCTATTCCGGCGTCATGGTCCGGCTGCTGGGCGCGGTCGGGGCGGCGGTGTTCGGCGGGTTCGGCGCCCTGGCCGCGACCGGGGCCTGGGCGACGATGTTCCCGGGGCTGAGGAAGGCGGACAAGCTCACTTGAGTGGCGAGTATCGCGTAAAGAGTGGCGAAGACGATAGCGAACGGCTCGTCACTCGCCACTGACTACTCGCCACTCGGCGCGATCACCACGCCTTGAAGTGCTTCGACAGCTTCAGGCCCTGGTTCTGATAGTGGCTGCCGCTTTCACCATACAGGCGGCTGGGGCGTTCGGTCAGGGGTTCATAGACCAGGCGGGCGACGATCTGGCCGTGTTCCAGCAGGAACGGCGTGTCGTGGGTGCGGACTTCTAAGACGCCTTTCGAGCCCGCGCCATGCGCCTCGTCGGTGCCGAAGCCGGGGTCGAAGAAGCCGGCGTAGTGGACGCGGAATTCGCCGACCGACGGATCGATGGGAGTCATTTCGGCGGCCTGATCGACCGGGATTTCGACGTCGTCGGACGAGGCCAGGATGTAGAACTCGCCCGGATCCAGCAGCAGTTCGCCACGGCGCAGGCTCAGCGGCTCCCAGAAGTCGCGCGGATCGTGGCCGTCGATGTGGTCCAGATCGACCACGCCCGCATGGCGACGCCCGCGGAAGCCGACGATGTCGCCGCCCTGCAGATCGACGCCGACCGAGCGGGTCTCCAGCTTGGGCGGATCGCCGGCCTTGAGCCGCAGCTGGTTCAGGCGCGTGCCGGGACGGACCAGGATGGAGAAGGTCTGGGGCGCGACCTCCATATAGAGGGGGCCGTCATAGCCTTCCGCCACATCATCGAAGCTGGCGCCCTGATCGGTCAGCAGACGCACGAAGACGTCGACACGGCCGGTCGAGCTTTTCGGATTGGCGCGGGCGATCAGGCCCTGGGGCAGTTTCAGCCGCTCCTGAAGGCGCACGATGTAGACGCAGCCCTTTTCCAGCACGACGCCCGCCTCGGTGATCTCGATGGCGTGCATGGCCACGTCGGCGATGCGGTCCTCGACCTTGCGCCGGCCGGGCAGGAAGGAGGCGCGCACGCGCCACGCCTGATCCGACAGCCTCAGGTCCAGACTGGCCGGCTGGACCTGGTCGTGGTCGAAGGGGGTGTCGGACGTGACGGCGCCTGTGGCGATCAACGTCTCGATGGACTGGGCGGGCAGGATGCCGGGACGGGGCGCTTGGAAGGAGCTCATGGCGTCTGTCTCACACGGTTTTCACGACTTGTCTCCAAGTCGCGCTTGCAGCCCGCGCGCGGCGGGGCGAGCATATAGCCCATGCACGATGGTCCTGCCTATACCGCCGAGACGAACGGCATCCTGATCCGGGTGCGCCCCAGCTATCTGGCGGGCCAGTCCGATCCAGACGAAGGCCGCTGGGTCTGGGCATACCAGATCGAGATCGTGAACCTGACGGGTTCGACGGTGCAGCTGATGGCGCGTCGCTGGACCATCACCGACGGCCACGGCCATGTCGAAGAGGTGCGCGGCCCCGGTGTCGTCGGCGAACAGCCGGTGATCGAGCCGGGCGGCAGCTACGCCTACGCCTCGGGCTGTCCGCTGGGCACCGACAGCGGCTCGATGGTGGGCGCCTATTATATGACGGATGCGGATGGGCGCAGTTTCGAGGCGCAGATTCCGGCGTTCTCGTTGGATACGCCGGATGCGCGGCGGGTGCTTAACTGATCGAAGGGCGGATGGGGCTGCGTCAACCCGGATGAACCGCAGCCCCGCCCCTGAAGTCTCGCCGGCCGCTTGCGCGCACCGGCGAGGGGGAAGTCGGCTCCCTAAGGAGCATCTTTTTGGCGCTACGTTCGCGACGCGGTCGCGCACGACTTGAGCGCAGTCGTGCGCCCTGCGCGAAGCGCCGCGCTCATGTAGAGCGAAGCGCGGTAGCGCCCTTAGATGTAACGACGCAGGCTGCGGGCCAGGTCGGAGCCGCTTTCCTTGGAGCCGCGACGGACTTGCGGCTGGTAGGCGACGCGGGCGTGTTCGACGCAATAGACGCCTTCCGACGAGCGGCGGCCGCAGAAGCTGAACTCGCGCGACGACGGGTCGCCGATCGGCCATTTGCACATGTGGGCGCCCAGGGTCATCACGGTCGCCGTGCCCGGCAGGTCCGGGATCGGGGCGGGGACGGGCGCGGCGGGTTCGACCGGCTTGGGCTGGACGGCTTCCAGACGGCGCGGGGCCGAAGGTTGCTGCGCCGGAGCGGCCGGCGCCGGACGCGGACGCGCGGTGCGGAAGGTCGCGGCGACGGTGCGCGCCGGTTGCGACGGGGCGGCCCGGCCCGACAGGCCCAGACGGTGCACCTTGCCGATCACGGCGTTGCGGGTGACCCCGCCGCCCAGTTGTTTGGCGATCTGGCTCGCGGACTGGCCCTCAAGCCAGAGCTTCTTTAGCGCGCCTACGCGGTCGTCGGTCCAGCCTGCGGTCATGCCACCCTCCAGCGAGTTTGGATTCAATATCTGGGTCCAGGCTCCCCCTCCGGGGTCTTGACCTACAACTAATCGTAAACCAGCCGTTAAGAGACGCAAGATGTGCGAATCGTCCTGTCCACAGAAACCAGATATTGAATCATCGTTAAGGTTAAGGCGGCGCCGTCGTTTTCGGGACGATCTCGCCTGATCTCTTGCGAAGCGCGGCGGTCGAGCGCATCTGGCGAGCCATGACCGATACGCCCGATCTGATCTCCACCCGGCCTGCCGGCCTGCCGCAGCCGCGTCGCTATCCGGGGATCAACTGGATCGGGGTGCAGACTCTGTATCTGCGCGAGGTGCGTCGCTTCTGGAAGGTGGGCGCCCAGACGGTGGCGGCGCCGGTGGTCACGACGCTGCTCTATATGCTGGTGTTCGTGGTGGCGCTTCAGAACGCGCGGCCGCCGCTGCACGGCACGCCGTTCGCCCTGTTCGTCGCGCCCGGCCTGATCATGATGGCCATGTTGAACAACGCTTTCGCCAACGCTTCGTCCAGCCTGATCCAGGCCAAGATCATGGGTACCGCGACCGATTTCCTGACCCCGCCGCTCAGCCCGCTGGAGCTGACGCTGGGCTTTACGCTAGGCGCCGCGACGCGTGGGCTGGCGGTCGGTCTGGTGACGGCGATCTGCGTGCTGCCGTTCGCGCCTCTGGGCATCGCCAACATCTTCGCCATCGTCTGGTTCGCCCTGGCCGCCTGTTTCATCATGGGCATGACCGGGGTGCTGGCGGGGCTGTGGAGCGAGAAGTTTGACCACCTGTCGGCGGTCCAGAATTTCATCGTCATGCCGATGACCTTCCTGTCGGGGACCTTCTATCTGGTCGAGAACCTGCCCGAGCCGTTCCGGGCGCTGAGCCGCTACAACCCCTTCTTCTATCTGATCGACGGCTTCCGCTACGGCTTCATCGGCCATGCCGAGAGCAATCTGACGGTCGGCGTCATAGGGTCGGCCGTGCTGATGGCCGTCATGGGTGTAGTCTGCTGGCTGGTGTTCCGCTCGGGCTGGCGTCTTAAGAGCTAGATCGCTACCTGTTGCGGATCGCTCCCCCGAGAGGTCCGCTTCATGCTGTTTCGTTCGCTCGTCGCCGCCACGGCCCTGTTCGCCGCCACATTCGCTTTTGGGCCCGCCTTCGCTCAGGAAGCGACGCCCCAGGCCGGCGACCGCCCCGACATCGCCGCCGGCGCCGCCCAGTTCATCAAGCCCACCAACGCCGAGCGGACCCAGGTCCTGGTCGGTTTCCTGACGACGTTGGGCTTCACGCCCGAAATTCAGACCTTCGAAGGCGGCAACCAGGCCACCGGCCCGATGGAAGGCGCCAATGTCGTCGTCACGGTGGGTCAGGGCGACAAGGACATCGTCCTGACCGCCCACTATGACGCGGTGAAGCTGCGCGACGGAACCCTGTCGCAGGGCATCGTCGACAACGTCGGCTCGGTCATGGCGATGATGGAGGCGGCCAAGACGCTGGACATGGCGCTGGAAGGTCAGCCGGTCGCCCACCGCTTCGTCTTCGTCTTCACCGACCAGGAAGAGCTGGGCCTTCTGGGCGCCAAGGCCTTCCTTGAGAAACACAGCAAGGACCGGATCGCCGCCGTCATCAACGCCGATGTCGCCGCCTATGGCCAGACGGTCATGTATGGCGAGAACAATGGGCCGCAGTCGGCCTTCGTGCTGGAGACGCTGCGCGGCCTGTGCGCCGAACGCGGCTTCGACTGCATGCCCTATCCGACCTATCCGCCCAGCGACGACCGCGCCTTCTCGGCCGCGGGCGTGCCGGTGGTGTCGATGGGCACTCAGGATGCGGTCGGCGCCCACCAGATGTGGCTGGCCTTCAACGGCGGCAAGGACAACGGCCTGAAGGAGGGCTTCGTCCCGCCCGTCTTCCAGCGCATCCATACGACCGACGACAAGCTGTCCTATCTGAAGGGCGTCGACGTCGCCCGTTTCGGCCTGTTCATCGCCGATCTGGGCCTGGCGCTGGACAAGAAGCTGGTCGAAATCCAGGCCAAGGACGCGGCCGTCGCCGCCGAAACCGCGCCGGCGGCCCCGGCGACGACGCCCGGCGACGAGTGACGACGGTCATCGAGGTTCGCGGCGTTCAGCCGACGCCGAAGGAGGGCCGGGCGGCCGTCAAGGCGTGGCCCGTCGTCCGGCGCTGGGCGAACCTGCCCGTGTTGTTTCTCGGCGGCGCCATGCTGGCGACCATCGCCGTCTGCATCGGTTTGCCCCTGGAGCGAACCGGCTGGATCGTCGGTCTTCAGTTGGTCGGGCTGTATGGCTTTATCGGGCTGTCGGTCGTGGCGCATTCCAGGGTCATGGCGGCGGCGCGCCGGTCGCCGATCGCGCAGAAGCCAACCGACTGGCGCATTGATGACAGCGGTCTGGCTCTGTCGGGTGTGGATTTCGAAACCCGCATCGGCTGGCGCAATCTGGTCGCGGTGGTGGAGGACAAGGATCGCCTGATCTTCGCGGCCTCGCCCAACACCAACTTCATTTTGCCCCTGCGCGTGCTGGAGACGGATCAACGGCAGGCGCTGCGCGTCTTGATCGCCGATGTGCGAGCGCGAGGCGTCCTCGGCGCCGGTGTTGACTAAGACCCGCGCGCGTCCGACAACGCCTGACCGTATTGATCCGGCTCCGTCGCGCTCGCGCCGGGGCCGTCTCGCTTTTGGAGGTCTTGGTCCCGTGTCCACTGAGCATTTGATGGGTGTCTACAATCGCGCGCCGCTGGAAGTGGAACGCGGCCGAGGCGCGCGTCTGTGGGCGACCGACGGGACCGAATATCTCGACTGCGTCGCCGGCATCTCGACCAATGGTCTGGGCCACGCCCACCCCGAACTGGTCCAGGCGGTCAAGGATCAGGCCGAGAAGCTGTGGCACGTCTCCAACATCTTTCGCATTCCGGGACAGGAAGCCCTGGCCGACGCCCTGTGCGAATCCAGCTTCGCCGACGTGGTGTTCTTCACCAACTCGGGCACCGAAGCCGTCGAATGCGCGCTGAAGACGGCGCGGAAATACCACTCGGCCAATGGCGCGCCTGAGCGGATCGACATCTACGGATTCGACGGCTCGTTCCACGGTCGGACCTATGGCGCGATCAACGCCGCCGCCAACCCCAGCTACACCGAGGGCTTCGGCCCGCCGATGCAGGGCTTCCACCAGCTGAAGTGGGGCAACCACGAGGCGATCAAGGCCGCCATCGCCAACCCCACGACCGCCGCCATCATCGTCGAGCCTGTGCAGGGCGAGGGCGGCTGCCGCGCCGTGCCCGAACAGTGCCTGCGGGGTCTGAGCGACCTGTGCGACGAACACGGCGTCCTGATCATCTTTGACGAGGTCCAGTGCGGCATGGGCCGGACCGGCAAGCTGTGGGCCCATGAATGGGCGGGCATGGCGCCGGACATCATGGCGGTGGCCAAGGCCCTGGGCGGGGGCTTCCCCATCGGCGCCTGCCTGGCCTCGGCCAAGGCGGCCAAGGGGATGACGGTCGGCGTTCACGGCTCGACCTTCGGCGGCAACCCCCTGGCCATGGCCGTGGGCCAGAAGGCGCTGAGCCTGATCAACAGCCCCGAGACGCTGAACAACGTCAACGAGGTCGCCGGCTATCTGAAGCAGCAGTTCGCGGGCCTTCAGGAACGCTTCCCCGATGTGATCGCCGACGTGCGCGGCAAGGGCCTTCTGATCGGCATCAAGATGGTGCCGAACAATCGCGAGTTCATGGCCCTGGCGCGCGACACGCAGCAGCTGCTGATCGCCGGCGGCGGCGACAACTGCGTGCGGCTGTTGCCGCCGTTGAACCTGACGCTGGACGAGGCCCGCGAAGCCGTGGCCCGTTTCGAAGCGGCCTGCGAGGTCGCCCGCGAAAAGCTGGCGGCCTGAGCCCGACATCCGCTCATCCCCGCGAAAGCGGGGACCCAGTTCTTTCGAGAACGCGGGGTCGGCGGATGAAACACCCGACGGGCGGCTGTCGCCCACAGCACTAGATCCCCGCCTTCGCGGGGATGAGCGGAGCTAGACATATGGTCCGGCACTTCCTCGACATCCACCGGCTGGACGCGGCGGATCTGCGCGCCATCCTGGACGACGCCCATGCCCGCAAGGCCGCCCGCAGGGGCTGGCTCCAGGGTCGCGCCGACGCCGATGCGCCGGGCAAGGACCGCGTTCTGGCGATGATCTTCGAGAAGAACTCGACCCGCACGCGGTTCAGCTTCGACGCGGCGATCCGCCAGCTGGGCGGCTCGTCCATCATCGCCACGGCCTCCGACATGCAGCTGGGGCGCGGCGAGCCGGTGGAGGACACCGCCCGCGTGCTGTCGCGCATGGTCGATGCCGTGATGATCCGCGCCAACGATCACGAGGATGTCGAGCGGTTCGCCCGCGTCTCGACCGTGCCGGTGGTCAACGGCCTGACCGACCGTTCGCACCCGTGCCAGATCCTGGCCGATCTGCAGACGATCGAAGAGCATCGCGGACCGATCGCCGGTAAGACGATCGCCTGGATCGGCGACGGCAACAACGTCTGCCACAGCTTCATGCACGCGGCGCCCAAGTTCGGCTTCCATCTGAATGTCGCCTGCCCGGCGGAATACCACCCGGATCTTCGCGACCTGGCCAAGGGCGGCGACGCCGTCACCCTGACCAGCGATCCGCGCGAGGCGGTCAAGGGCGCCGACGTCGTCGTCACCGACACCTGGGTCTCCATGGGGGATCAGGACTATGAGGCGCGCCTGTCGGCGTTCGAACATTACGGCGTCGACGAAGCCCTGATGGATCTCGCCGATCCCGAAGCGGTCTTCCTGCATTGCCTTCCCGCCCACCGTGGCGAGGAAGTCACCGACGCCGTCATCGACGGGCCGCGCTCGCTGGTTTGGGACGAGGCCGAAAACCGCATCCACGCCCAGAAGGCCGTTTTGGCCTGGTGCTTCGGGGGATGACATTGGAGGACTGGAAGGCGATGTCGACCGCGTCGCGCTTCTGGTTTGTCGTTGTAATGCTTCTGGCTGTTTCGGTCGGCGCCTTCGCGCTCTTCACCGCGGCGGCGCCGACGCTTGATCCGGGCAAGTTCTTTTATGAAGCCGTCACCGTTGAAGGTCGCGTCGGCGTATCGTCTTACAAGGGGCTGCCGGTGCTCGTGATCACTGACAGAGAGGGCCGCAATCACGCGTCGCGATGCAACCCTTATGATCGTGACCAGGCCTGCGTTGATTTGGCGCTGGTCAGAGGGCTGCGCCAAGGCCAGCAGGTCAACGTCGGATTTATAAGAGCCAAGTTCTGGCCGTCAGCTGACGACGCGATCGTCCGCTTGGCCTCGAACGATCATGTTTTTCTGGAGTGTGCCGATCGGCTCGATGCGTTGGGAGTGGACCGCTCGCGAATATCCGGGGTCGAGCGGATATCTGGCTGCTGACAGTAAAAAGCCGGGGATCGCTGCCCGGCTTTTCCAGATCACGACAGATTAGTAATCAGTCTTCTTACAGCTTCACGTCCGACACGCCGCCGACATCCGGGACGCTCTTGGTCAGGTTGGCCTTGAGAACTTCATAGCCGAAGCCGAGAGCGCCCTTGTCGGACACCCAGACGCGGCCGTCGTCGGCGTCGAAGCGGACGAGGGTCAGGTGGGCGTCGTCCTTGCCGTCGGGGTACCAAGCGGCGACGACGGGGTTCCAGTATTTCTCGATGCGGCTGCGGTCCTGATCGATAGCCAGGCGGCCGTGGATGCAGGCCTGAACCTTGCCGTCCTTGGCCTGATAGCAGAACATGCCGTTCTGGCCGCCGCCGGCGACGTCGCGGGCGAAATCGGTGTCGTCGCGGGTGAAGAACCAGATGGTACCCGTCTCGTCCTCGCCGAAACCGGTCATGGGCTGGTGGTGATAGCCGGGGCGATCGATGCCCAGCATGCCGGTGTTGGACTCCTTCAGGCTCTTCCAGAATTCCTTCTCGGCCTCGGCGGGGGTCAGTTTGTCGGACACGTGGTCTCTCCTTGAGTGGTTCGCAAGGTTCAACCGACCGGCCGTAATCGGGTTCCCGCTCTAGGCGCCGGGTATCCAAGGCGCACGCTCGGCGCCGAACAGCGTCGCCAGGTGGATCAGTAGCAGCATGGCGATCGCCGCCGCGCCGACCATAAGGAACCGCCACGGCATCAGGCGCGGTCCCTTGAACGGATCTGGCGGCCGGGCGCCGCGCCATCCGCAAAAGACCATGACGGCGAGGGCGACGCCCAGCAGGACGAGGGTGGTGGTCAGGCTCATGCGCCGCAGGTGACGAAAGCCGCGCCGCTTGGCAAGCGAACCCTTGCTGGGAGGTTAATCTTCATGCCGCGTTAACCGAGATGATTCACAAATCCGGCTGTCTGGCGTGATGTCCACAGGATTGGGATATCGCTGCTAGATATTGCGGTTAACCATCAGTTTACACCCTCGATATTGACGGTATAGCCTTCGTCGCATGGGCCGGGAGACGAATCAGTGAGCGCTGCAGCGCCGTGGAGCGTTAAGGGAATCGATCCCAAAGCACGCGAGGTCGCCAAGGATCTGGCGCGCCGGTCCGGCATGACGCTGGGCGAATGGCTCAACTCCATGATCATGGAAGACGAGGAGGAGGGTTACGCCACCCTGCCGCGTCGCTCCCAGGCCGCCGAATACGAACGCCGCAACCGCAGCCGTCGTCTGGACGACGCCTATGAGGTCGAAGACAGCCAGCAGCGGATCAGCGCCTCCATCGATGTGATCGCCGCACGGCTGGAAGCCGCCGAACGTCGCTCGACCGTCGCCATTCAGGGCGTGGATCAGGCCGTCGCGGGCCTGATGCGCCGGCTGGACGGCCAGGAGGCCGAGGCCCAGGGCGCCGCCCGCCGCATCGACGACATCGCCGAGGAACTGCGCGAAGGGCATCGCCGCCTGCGCGCCTTCGAACGCGACACCGGCCCGTCGACCCAGGAAGCCTTCGGCAAGATCGAGACCTCCCTGGGCGCGCTGACCGGGCGCCTGTACGACATCGAGGAACGCCAGCGTCTGGGGGTCAGCGATCTGCGCGAGCGGATGGAGGCGGTCGAGAAGGCCGCCGGCCCCGGCGTCGGCACGGAAATGCTGGCCCAGGTCAGCGCGCGTCTGGACGAGGCCCAGAACCGCACGACCGAAGCCCTGAAGACGCTGGAACGCTCGTTCGCCGCACTGGACCAGCGGATGCGGACGGCCGAAAGCCGCGTCGAGCCGGAAAGCGCGCGCGACCTGGCCCGTTTCGAGAAGCTGGCCGAAAGCCTGTCGCGTCAGATCGACAACAATCGCGCCGAAATGATGCAGCGTCTGGACGCCGCCGAAACCGGCGCGCGCATCGACCGCATCGAACGCGCCGTCCAGGCCGTCGGCGATCAGTTGAAGGCGTCCGAAGAGAAGGGCGCCATCGGTCTTGAAGCCATGGGCCGCGAGGTCCTGCGCATCGCCCGCAACCTGAATGCGCGGGTCAAGAAGGTCGAGACGGACAACGACGGTCGCACCGAAGCCGTCGCCCGCGCCGCCGCCGACGTCGTCAGCCAGACCATTGAAACCGAGGTCGCCCGCCGCGCAGGGCGTCTGGATCAGGAGTTCGCCCGCCACGTCGACCGCGTCGACCAACGCCTGACCGCCAGCGACGATCGCCACGCCATCGCGCTGGAGAAGCTGGGCGGTGAGATCACCCGCATCTCGGACCAACTCAGCGATCGCATCGCCCAGTCCGAGCGCCGCTCGCAGCAGGCGCTCGAAGACATCGGCCGACGCCTGTCGGAAAGCTCGGACAAGATCGAGCAGCGCTACGATCGCGCCTCGGGCGAACTGGCCGAGCGGATGCGTCTGAGCGAGGAGCGCACCGCCCGTCTGCTGGCCGAGGCCCGCGAAAGCATCGACGCCCGCGCGCCGACGCCGATCCGCGACAAGCCGCTGGACAATGAGCCCGCGTGGACCCCGGCGCGACAGGTGCTGGAACGCGCCGCCTCGGCGACCATACAGGCGCCGATCCAGTCCGCATCCATCGAAGGCGACTGGCGCGCCGCCGCCTTCCCCGATGAGACCTTCACCGACCAGGACGCCTGGTCCAGCGATCCGGTGACGCCCGAAGTCGCGACCGCTGCGCCCTTCCCATCGGCGCCCGTCGGTCAGACCGAGGCCGAGCCCGCCGAGGCGCTGACCGACGACATGCCGATGCGCCAGGTCGATCCCGACGGCGTCGAACCCATCATCCAGCCCTTCAGCGGTTTCGGCGGCGCCGACGTCGAGGATGCGCTGGAGGCGACGTCGCCGGGCTTCTCGACCGCACCGGCCGAAAAGCGTGACGCCGCGGTACTAGACGCGGACGACGACGATTTCGGCGGCGAGACTGAGTTTGTGGATCCGCGCCGGCTGCGCTCCAGCATGGAAGCCGCCGCCGCCGCCGGCCGCGCCGCCTCGACCCGCAGCACCATCGACGCCGCCCGGGCTGCAATCACCGCGCCGGCTGAACCGGAACCTGCGCCCCGGTCAGGCTTCGGCCTGAAGCGCGGCGGCAAGTCCAAGCTGCAGGAACGGCTGGACCGACAGGCGTCCAAGGACGGATCGACGGTCAAGAAGGCGTTTCTGGCTTCGGTTACGGCGGTCGCCCTGACCGGCGGCGTATATGGCTATCTGTCCCTGACCGACGGCGACGCCCCGGACTTCGAGATGCCCAGCTTCGGCGGCGGCTCGACGACAAACGGCGCCATGCCGCTGGCCGCGTCGGCGGTGACGCCGACCGGTCCGAAAGCGACCTTCGACATCGGCGGCCCCGGCGCGGCGGACTATGAGGCGGCGATCGGCAAGCTGGAGGCCGGCGACAACTCTGGCTTGGACGGCATGAAGCGCGCCGCCAACCTGGGTTACGCCCCCGCCCAGACCTATCTGGGTCAGCTGTATCTGGACGGCGCCAATGGCGTGCCCGCCGATCCGGCCCAAAGCCGTCAGTGGGGCCGTCGCGCGGCCGAGGGCGGCGATCCGCGCGGGATGCATCTGTATGGGATGCAGCTCTATGAAGGCGACGGTGGCGCGACCAATCAGGCCGAGGCCCTGACCTGGCTGCTGAACGCGGCCGAGCGCGGTCTTCCGGACAGCCAGTACAATGTCGCGCGCATCTATGAGACCGGCGCCGACGGCGTGGCCAAGAATCCGACCGAAGCGCTGAAATGGTACATGATCGCCGCGCGCGGCGGGGATGCGGAGGCCCAGGCCGCCGTGACGCGCCTGCGTCCGACGGCCAGCGCCACGGCCCAGCGCGCGGCCCGCACCGCCGCCGACGCCTTCGTGGCCCAGTCGCAGGGTCAGTCTCAGGCCCAAACCCAGGCGACAGGCTAGATTCCTAGGCGCCGGGCGGCTATCGGTCGCCCGGTCGTCCCCGACCTCGCCCGCCTGACGGCGATTCTTGTGTCCGCTCCAGCCGAAGGCGCGTCCTTTGGACATCTATCTGCCGATCGCCGAGGTTTCGGTGAACTGGCCGACCCTGGTGATCCTGGGGGCGGTGGTCGGATTCGTGTCCGGCCTGTTCGGCATCGGCGGCGGCTTCCTGATGGCGCCGATCCTGGTGTTCCTGGGCATCCCACCGACCGTCGCCGTCGCCAGCCAGGCCAGCCACGTGGTTGCCTCCTCGACGTCGGGCGTCATCCGCTATGCCGGGGCGGGTTCGGTCGATTTCAAGATGGGGTCGGTGATGGCGGCAGGCGGCGCGGCCGGCGCCCTGGCGGGGGTCGAGCTGTTTCGCTACCTGCGCCTGCTGGGCCAGGCCGATCTGGTCGTGGCCCTGTCCTATCTCGTCTTCCTGGGCGCGATCGGCATTCTGATGCTGAACGAGAGCCTGACCGAGATCCTGCGCCGCCGCCGGGGGCTGCCTGCGCCGCACAAGCAGCGTCGGCGGCCGATGTGGCTGTATGGTCTGCCGCTGAAGATGAAGTTCCCCAAGTCGGGCCTCTATATCAGCGCCTTGCCGCCGTTCGGCCTGGGCGTCTTCGCAGGCGTCCTGTCGGCCATCATGGGGGTGGGCGGCGGCTTCATCCTGGTGCCGGCCATGCTCTATATCCTGCGCATGCGGGCGGGCGCGGTGGTGGGCACCAGCCTGTTCCAGATCATCATCACCACCGCCATCACCACCATTCTTCAGGCCGGGCGCAACCAGACGGTCGACATCGTCCTGTCCACCATCCTGCTGCTGGGCGGCGTGGTGGGCGCCCAGATCGGCGCGCGCTTCGCCGGGCGGTTCCGCGCCGAGGAACTGCGGGCGGCGCTAGGCCTGATCGTTCTGCTGGTCGGGATACAGATGGGGCTGGATCTGTTCGTGCGGCCCAATGACATCTTCATGATCGCGCCGGGGATCGCCGACTGATGCAGGCGCTTCCTCCCCCTCCGCCCGCTGTCGCGGCCCCGCCGCTCGATCGGTCCGAAGCGACGACCGGCGACCTGCGTGTCGCCGCCGCCCTGACCGACGCCCAGGTCCGGGTCGACAGCAGTTTCCGGGGCGCGTCCATCGTCCTCTACGGCGCGGTGTTCAATCCGACGCCAGAGCCGGCGGACGTCGTGGTGGTGGTGCGGGGGCCGGACGCGCCGATCCGCCTGGTCAAGAAGACCCGCACGTCCGGTGTCTGGCTGAACAGCCGGCCGGTGCTGTTCGAGGGTGCGCCCGGCTTCTACATGACCGCCTCGACGCGCCCGCTCAGCGACATCGCGGACTTCGGCCAGCTGCGCCGGCTGGGCGTCGGCGTCGATCACCTGCGCATCGACGCGCCCGAGGAAAGCCGCACCGTCACCCGCTACGGCGTGCGCGATGTGGTGGTCAGTCGTCTGGGCGACGACTATCTGGACTGGCGCCGCGCGGTGATCCGGCTGAAGGAAGCCGCCGCCCTCTACGACACCGATTCCGAAGGGGTCGAGTTCGTGGACCGGGGCCTGTTCCGCGCCGAGGTCAAACTGCCGACCGTCGCGCCCACCGGAAAATACTACGCCGAGGTCTGGCTGTTTCAGGACGGCGAGCCGCAGTCGGTGTCGAACCTGACGCTGACGGTCGAAAAGGTCGGGCTGGAGCGCGACATCTATGAGTTCGCCCACCGTCGGCCATGGCTGTACGGCGTGCTGTGCGTCGTGCTGGCCGCCCTGACCGGCTATGGCGCCTCGCGCATCTTCAGCCGGCGGAGCTAAAGCCCAGCTCGGCGCGCAGGGCGGCGGCCGTCAATCCGCCGGCTCTCAGCTCGGCCAGGGTGATCGAGCGATCGCGCTTGGCGTAGCGCCGCCCGTCCGGCCCTGTCAGCAAGGCATGATGACAATAGGTCGGCGCGGGCCAGCCCATCAGGGTCTGGATCAGCCGCTGCACATGGGTCGCCTCGAACAGGTCCTGACCCCGGATCACATGGCTGATCCCCTGCAAGGCGTCGTCATGCGTCACGGCCAGATGATAGGCGACGCCCGTATCCTTGCGCGCCAGGACCACATCGCCCGCCGCCTCGGGATCGACGGCGAAGACGCCGGTTTCGCCGTTCGGACCCTGGCCCTTCTCGACGAAACTCAGGCCGTTCCAGGCCGCCTCGCCCAGAGTTTCGCGCGCCCGATCCAGCGACAGCCGCCAGGCGAACGGAGCGCCCGAGGCCAGCAGTCGCGCCTCCTCGTCTGCTGAATGCGGACCGGGCCTCGCCGCCTCCATCGCTCCGTGCGGTGCGTCGCCGATGGCGCTTAGGATCTCCTTGCGCGTGCGGAAACACCGATAGAGCAGGCCTCGCGTACGCAGATTTTCGATCACGGCGGCGTACTTTCCGAGATGATCCGACTGGCGCCGGACCGGCGTCTCCCAATCCAGACCCAGCCAAGCCAAGTCCTCCAGAATGCCCGCCTCATATTCCGGCCGGCATCGCGTCGGATCGATATCCTCGATGCGCAGTACGAACCGCCCGCCCGCCGACTTCGCCGCCGTCCAGGCGGTCAGGGCCGAAAAGGCGTGGCCCTTGTGCAGGCGGCCGGTAGGCGAGGGGGCGAAGCGGGTGGCGAACATCAAGACGGTCCTTAGCGGTTTGCGGCCCTCAACGGCGCCCCCGCTCTTTCCGACAAGCGCGACGGGTCGTAAGCATGGCGAATGCCGCTCGCACCCACGCCTGATGATATCGCCGCCGCGCGTCGCGCGCTGGTCGCCGCCGATCCGGCGCTCGTGCGCGTGGACGCCCAGACGCCGCCGCTGGAATGGCGGTTGAGAGTTGGCGGGTTCGAAGGCTTGTTCCGCATGATCGTGGAGCAACAGGTGTCGGTGGCCTCGGCCGCTTCGGTCTGGGCGCGGCTGCGTGAAGGCATGGGCGGCATCACGCCCGAGCTGTTGCTGGCGCATGATCTGGAGCAGCTGCGCGGCATGGGCCTGTCGCGACAGAAGGCGACCTATGGTCAGGGGATTGCGCGGGCGCAGATCGCGGGCGAGATCGATCTGGAGCATCTGGCCAATCTGGACGACGAGGCGGCGATCGCTTCCCTGACGGCGCTGAAGGGCGTGGGCCTGTGGACGGCCGAGGCCTATCTGATGATGTGCGAGGGGCGGCTGGATGTCTTCCCCGGCGGCGACGTGGCCTTGCAGGAGGCGATCCGTTGGGCGGACAGCGCAGAGGTGCGGCCCGATCAGAAGGGGGCCTATGCCCGCGCCGAGATCTGGCGGCCCTATCGTGCGGTCGCCACCCACCTGCTGTGGGCCTGGTACACGGGCGTGAAGCGCGGCGAGATCGCGCTGGATGCGCCGGCATGACCCCGCTCGATCCCGCTCTGACCGAACCGTTGCGCAATCCGCAGACCGTGCTGACCGCGCTGGATTTCGCCGGCGTGGCGGTTTTCGCCGCCACCGGCGCCCTGGCCGCCGCGCGCGAGAAGCACGATGTCGTCACCTTCGCCTTCTTCGGCGCCATCACCGGCGTGGGCGGCGGGACGCTGCGTGACCTGCTGCTGGGCCTGCCGGTCTTCTGGGTGCAGGACTGGCGCTATCTGGCGGTCTGTCTGTTCGCATCGACGGCCTTATGGCTGGTGGGGCAGCGCGACTGGCGGTTCCGCGCCTTGCTGTGGCTGGATGCCGTGGGTCTCGCGGCCTATGGCGTGATGGGGGCGGCCAAGGCCGAGGCGGCCGGGGCGCCGGCCTTGATATGCATCGTCATGGGCACGCTGACGGCCTGTTTCGGCGGGGTGGTGCGCGACACCCTGGCGGGTCAGCCGTCGATCCTGCTGCGGCGAGAGATCAACGTCACGGCCGCGATCCTGGCGGCGACTGTCTATATGGTCTTGAGAGCGCCGGGCGTCGGCGTCTGGCCCGCCGCCATCGTCGCGGCGCTGTCGGGTTTCCTGCTGCGCGCGGCCGCCTTGCGCTGGGGCTGGACCCTGCCGGGGTTCCCGACCCATGCGCGCCGGGTCTGAGGCAGGACGTCACGAAAACGCTGCACACTGGTCATGGCGATGAGCGGGAATCAGGGGTAGGCTGATCTCACAAGACTAGGGAAGGAGACGTGTCCTCACCTCTGTCGCCTCAAAATCCCCCCGTCCGCGCGGAAGGGCCTGATGCAGGTTCTCCATCGACCGCCCTCCGGCTTTCCCGCCTTGGTGTTGAACGCCGACTTCCGGCCGCTGTCCTACTATCCGCTGTCGCTGTGGCCGTGGGAGGAGGCGGTCAAGGCGGTCTATCAGGACCGCGTGGACGTCGTGTCCCTGTATGACAAGGTCGTCCGCTCGCCATCGATGGAGATGCAGCTTCCCAGCGTGATCGCGCTGCGCAGCTATGTGGATCAGGACCGCAGCCCGGCTTTCACCCGCTTCAACGTCTTTCTGCGCGACGGCTTCGCCTGTCAGTACTGCGGTCAGTCGGCCGAACTGACCTTCGACCACGTCATCCCGCGCTCACAGGGCGGACGCACGACCTGGGACAATATCGTCGCGGCCTGCAGCCCCTGCAATCTGGCGAAGGGCGGACGAACGCCGCGCCAGGCCATGATGCCGATCCGCCGCGAACCCTATCGCCCCAACGCCTGGCAGCTACAGGACGCCGGCCGACGCTTCCCGCCGCACTATCTGCACCAGAGCTGGCTGGACTACCTCTATTGGGACATCGAGCTGGAGCCCTAAGGCCGCACGACGGCGATGCCCGGGCGGCTGGTTTCCACGCGGCGTCGGCGCAGGCGGCGATCCAGACGGTCGATCTCGGCCAGGGTCATATCCGGGTGGCGGCGGAAGGCTTGGCGCAACTGTTCGATCCGGCCGGGCGCCCAGGCGGCGGCGACGCCGGCCGCGCCCGCCAGGAAATCGATGACGGAGACGCTGCGGCCGGTCAGGGCCTGAAGCAGTTCGGCGCCGAAGGCGGCGGCGATGACATAGAGGGCCAGGTCGTCGCGGCGCTGGTTCGGCGCGATCAGGAATAGGCCGCTGGCCACGCCATAGAAGGCGATGACGTGGGCGGCCTTGTCGTTCAGGCCGAAGACCTGCTCCAGGCCCTGAAATGGGCCCAGCATCAGGACCGCCATGCCCAAGGCTGCCAGAGCGAAGCCGAGACGGGCGGCCATGACGATGCGACGGGGCGTGAGCATGAGACGGGTGTCCGTGACCTTGATCGCCGTCATCCTGCATCGCCTTCCGCCAAGATGCGGTGAAGCGACGTGCTGAACGCTTTACGAACAGACTATCGCAGGATCGCCCAATCCAGGGCGTGAACCCGGTCACGTCCCAGGGCGGCGGCCAAGGGAGGGGCGGCGAACAGGTCGGCGATGGCGGGATCGAGCACGTTCAGCCCGCCGGTGAAGGCGCCGAAGGCGGGCAGGACGATGCGTGATCCGTCGGTGACGAAGCAAGGACGGCGCACGCCGCGTCCATAGGCGGCGACCTTGGCGGCGGGGTGCAGGTGGCCCGCGACCTCGCCACGACGGTCGTCGTCGGCGGTCAGAGCCTCCGGCTCGTGGGTCAGGCGCAACGCGCCCAAGGCCATATCGCCGACAATCCGGCCGGGCAGGCGGGATGCCGTGTCCGCATCGCGAGCGAGCGCCTCGCGGTCGTGATTGCCTTCCAGCCACAGCCAATCGCGCCCGGCCGCCAGACGATCCAGACGCGCCCGGTCGTCGGCCGCCATACGGGGAATGGCCTTTGTGTCGTGGAAACTGTCGCCCAGCAGCACGACCATGGCGGGGTTCAGTTCGACGATCTCGGCTTCCAGCCTGTCCAGCGTGGCGCGGCTGTCATAGGGCGGCAGAAGCTGGCCGCGCACGGCGAAGGCAGAGCCCTTTTCCAGATGCAGATCCGCGACGATCAGGGCGCCGTAGGCCGGAACCCACATCGCTCCGGAACAGCGCAGCACGCAGGCCTCTCCCGCGATCCGCACGCTCAGCGAACCGCAGATCTTACGGGCCGGGGACAGGGTTTGGCGCAGGGCGGCGTTCATGCGGCGGATTCTGGCTCGGCGTCGTCCATGACCTCGGCGATCAGCAGGTCGGCGCTTTCGTCCAAGATCATTTCGGCGGCGTCTCCGCTGACCCGCTCGCGTCCGATCTGGACCAGAACGGGCACGCAGAAGGGCGAGGCGCGGCTCAGGGGTTGGTGACGGATACGCCCCTCGATGCGGGTCAGCATCTGGCCCAAGCGCGCCACGTCCAGCAGGCCGGAGGCGGCGTCCGCGCGGGCGGTCTTAAGCAGCAGATGGTCCGGTTGGTGGCGGCGCAGCACGTCGTAGATCAGGTCGGTGGAGAAGGTCACCTGCCGGCCGGTCTTTTCGGCGCCGGGCTGGCGGCGTTCGATCAAGCCCGAGATCAGGGCGCAGTTGCGGAAGGATCTCTTCATCATGAAGCTTTCCTCCAGCCAGGCTTCCAGGTCGTCGCCCAGCATGTCCGGCTGGAACAGGGCGTCCAGATCGATCGCATCCATTGGCTTGATCGACCAGATCGCCAGCGAATAGTCGGTCACAACGAACCCCAGCGGCCCGACGCCCATCCGGTCCAGCCGCCGGGTCAGCAGCATGCACAGGGTGGTGTGGGCCAGATTGCCCTCGAACGGATAGGCCACCAGGAAATGCCGGCTGCCGCGCGGAAAGGTTTCGACCAGCATGGATTCGGCGTCGGGAATGACGGACCGAGCTTCCTGCAACTCCAGCCATTCCTGAACGTCGGGCGGCAGGACGCGCCAGTGGTCGCGGTCGTGGATCATGGTACGCACCCGGTCGGCCAGGGACGTGGACAGCGGGAACTTCGATCCGCCCCACGATGGGATCTTGGGGTCGCTGTCATTGGCGTGGGTGACCAGGGCGTCGGTCCCGGTGATGCCCTGAAATGCCCAGGTCTGGCCGGCGAACTGGAAGGTGTCGCCGGGCGTCAGCTGTTCGAAATACCACTCCTCGGCCTCGCCCACCTTGCGGCCGCCGATCAGCTGGCGCGAGGCGCCGCCCCGACGGCTGGCGACGCGGACATTCAGCGTTCCGGCCGAGACGATGGCCCCGACATTCATGCGGTGGCGCTGGGCGATACGCTGGTTTCGGACCTTCCAGCGGCCGTCTTGCGTGCGCACGATGCGCGCGAACCGGTCATAGGTGCGAAGCGCATAGCCACCGGTGGCGACGAAATCGACCACCTCCTCGAACTGCTCCCACATCAGGGCGCGATAGGGGCCGCAGCCGGTGATCTCGTCATACAAGACCTGCATGTCGAACGGCTCGGAACAGGCGACGCCCATGACGTGCTGGGCCAAAGTGTCGAGCGTGCCGATATGGACCGGCTCCCAGTCGAAGGCGTTGTCGGCGACGGCCTCGCGCGCCGCCTGGCACTCCAGCATCTCGAACCGGCTGGCGGGCACCAGAAGCGCGCGAGACGGCTCGTCCAGGCGGTGGTTGGCGCGGCCGATCCGCTGGACCAGGCGGCTGGAGCCCTTGGGCGCGGCCATCTGGATGACCAAATCCACGTCGCCCCAGTCGATTCCCAGATCCAGCGTCGAGGTGCAGACCACGGCCCTGAGATCGCCGCGCGCCATGGCCGCCTCGATCTTGCGCCGCTGCTCGGCGGCAAGCGAGCCGTGGTGCAGGCCGATGGGCAGATTTTCGTCGTTGATGGCCCACAGCTGCTGGAACACAAACTCCGACTGCCAGCGGGTGTTGACGAAGATCAGCGCCAGGGTCGAACGCTGGATGGCGGCATAGACCTCCGGGATCGCGTGCTGGCCGGTGTGGCCGGCCCAAGGGACCTTGCCCTCTGAGATCAGCACGTCGATGACCGCCGGCGCGCCGGGGTCGCCGCGGACCAAGGCCACGTCCGCGACGCCGGGCGAGGGACTGAGCCACCCCCGGATCAGATCGGGATCCTCGATGGTCGCGCTCAGACCCACCCGGCGCATGTCGGGTGCGAAGCTCTGCAAGCGGCCCAGCCCGAGCGACAGCAGGTCCCCCCGCTTGCCGCTCCAGATCGCATGCACCTCGTCCAGCACCACGCACTTCAGATCGGCGAAATAGGAACGCGCGCCTTCCCAGGCGCAGAACAGGGCCAGCTGCTCAGGCGTGGTCAGCAGGATGTCGGGCGGGAAATCGCGCTGTCGCTGGCGTTTGGATTGTTTGGTGTCGCCGGTCCGCGTCTCGACATGGATGTTCAACCCGATCTCGCGAATCGGGGTCATCAGATTGCGCTCGACGTCCGTCGTCAGGGCCTTCAGCGGCGACAGATAAAGCGTATGCACGCCCGACCCCGGCCCGGTCGCCGGCTTCGGTCCGCGCTCGGCTAGGTCGATCAGGCTGGGCAGAAACCCCGCCAGCGTCTTGCCGCCGCCGGTGGGCGCGACCAGCAGGGCGTGGCTGCCGGCCTGACCCGCCGCGACCATCTCCAGCTGATGTCGCCGGGGGGCCCAGCCGCGCGACGCAAACCAGTCGGCGAACAGGGGCGGAAGCGTTGCGGGAGCGGCGGCGGTCGTCACGGACGGGATATAGCATGTTCCCGTTCCGTTTCAGCCCCAGGCTCGCTATCTATCGGACGTGTCCGACGAATCCGTCATTTCCGAAACCCGCCTGAGCGGCGCCCAGCCGTGGGCGGACTTGCCGCCGGCGCTCGCAACGCCGCCGGGCGCAGGGGCTGTGGGCGACGAGGCGGGGGCCAGGAAGATCGGGCGCGGGGCGGCCGAGGGGTTCTTCAGCACCGGGCCGGTGATGGTGGCGCATGCGTCGCTGACGGCGCGCCGGTTGGGGCTGACGCCGCCGCCGCGATCGTCTGAGTTGATGGATGTGCTGGAGCTTTACGCCTTCGTGCGACCGGCGCGCTTTTGTGCGCCGTCGCCGACGGGCTTGGCGCTGTCGCTGGGTCTGGCCGAGCCGAAGTCGGCGGAGGAACAGGCGGCGGCCCTGCGTGAGGCGGCGGGACTGCTGCTGCGCGAATTGGCCGATCCGGCCTATCCGGAGCGCGAGGCGGCCTATGTCCTGGCGCTGACGATGCAGCGGGCGGGCTGGGCCTGGGGCGAGCGCGTGGTTCAGGCGCTGGAGGCCGGCGGCGTGCGCGCGCGCCAGCATCGCGGGTCGGGTCTGGACGTCTGGTCGCGCCTGACCGAATGGGAGGACGAGGCGCCGCGCGGCGAGGCGGGCTCGGCCCCGGTCGACAGCGAGAGCGCCCGCATCCGGCTGGAGAAGCTGCTTCAGGCCTCGGGCCTGGACGAGACGCGTCCGACCCAGTCCGACTATGCCGCCGAGGCCGCCTTCGCCTTTTCGCCACGCAACGAGGAGGGGCGGCCGCGTGTCCTGTTGGCCGAGGCGGGGACCGGCACGGGCAAGACGCTGGGCTATCTGGCGCCGGCCTCGCTGTGGGCCGAGCGGAACCAGGGGGCGGCCTGGATCTCGACCTATACCCGCGCCTTGCAGCGCCAGATCGACCGCGAGAGCCATTCGCTGTGGCCCGATCCGGCCGAGCGCAAGAAGAAGGCGGTGATCCGCAAGGGTCGCGAGAACTATCTGTGCGTGCTGAACCTGCAGGACATGGTCCAGGCGGCCCAGCTGGGGAATGGCGACCTGATCGGCCTGGCGATGGCCGGGCGCTGGGCGCTGCATACGCGCGATGGGGACATGACCGGCGGGGACTTCCCCGGCTGGCTGCCCGGCCTGTTCGCCATGCCGGCCGCCCATGCGGCGGGGGCGGCCAATCTGGTGGATCGACGGGGCGAGTGCGTCCATGCTGCCTGCCCGCACTACCGCACCTGTTTCGTCGAAAAGACGATCCGCGCCAGCCGCCGCGCGGATCTGGTCATCGCCAATCATGCCCTCGTTTTGACCCAGGCGGCGTTCGACGGTGCGCGGTCGGCGCGGGGCCAGAAGCAGGACGGTGAGACGGCGGCGCTGAAGCGGATCGTCTTCGACGAGGGCCACCATCTGTTCGACGCCGCCGACAGCGCCTTTTCCGCCTGCCTGTCGGGCCAGGAGGCGGCCGAGCTGCGCCGCTGGATCCGAGGACCGGAGGGGCGGGGGCGTCGCGGTCGCGGGCTGGAACAGCGGCTGGGCGACATGGTCAACGACAATGAGGCGGCGATGAAGGCGCTGCAGGACGCCATCCGCGCCTCCGCCGCCCTGCCGGGGGAAGGCGTGTCGGGCCGCGTCGCGCCGGCCTCGGGCGAGGTCAATCCGATCGGCCCGATCGAAGCCTTCCTGGCCGCCGCCCTGGACCAGCTGCGCGCCCGCACGGCGGAGACCAACAGCAATGGCGGATTCGGGGGCGGGCCCGAGTTCGGCATGGAGTGCGCGCTGAAGCCGGTGACTGATCCCGTCGCCGAAACGGCGCGCGCGGCCGCCCAGGCCCTGGCCGCCATCGAGGCGCCGCTGTTGGCCCTGTCGCGGCATCTGGAGGACATCCTCGACGACGAGGCGGCCGAGTTGGACGGATCGCAACGGTCGCGGATCGAGGGGGCGCTGCGCGGGCTGGATCGGCGCGCGCGCATGACTCTGCCGGGGTGGCGGTCGATGCTGGCGGCGCTGGAGGACGGCGGCGATCAGCCCGATCCCGACTTCGTCGATTGGCTGTCGGCCGAGACGGCGTTCGGCCGCATCCACGACGTGGCGCTGCGTCGCCACTGGATCGACCCGACGGTTCCGCTGGAGGCCGCCGTGATCGTGCCGTCGCACGGGGTGCTGGTGACCTCCGCCACCCTGTCCGATCCCCTACAGGAAGACCCGTTCGACCTGGCGCGGCTGCGGACCGGCTCGGCGCGTCTGATCGAACCGCCTCGCACCCTGAAGGTCGAGAGCCCGTTCGACTATGCCGCCAACAGCCGGGTCATCGTCGTCAACGACCTGGTCAAGGACGATCCGCGCCAGACGGCGGCCGCGATGCGCGAACTGTTCCTGGCGGCGGGCGGCGGGGGCCTGGGCCTGTTCACCGCCATTCGCCGGCTGAAGGCGGTCTATGAGCGGCTGGGGCCGGATCTGGCGCGATCGGGCGTGCCGCTCTATGCCCAGCACGTCGATCCGCTGGAGGTGGGGGCGCTGGTGGACATGTTCCGGGTCGAGGAAAATTCCTGCCTTTTGGGCACCGACGCCGTGCGCGACGGGGTTGACGTGCCGGGACGGTCGCTGCGGGTGCTGGCCTTCGACCGTGTGCCGTGGCCTCGCCCTGACTTGCTGCACAAGGCGCGGCGCGAGCGGTTGGGAGGCAAGGGCTATGACGATGCCCTGGCCCGCGCCCGCATCGCCCAGGCGTTCGGCCGGCTGATCCGGCGCGGCGACGATAAGGGGGTGTTCCTGATGCTGGACGCCGCCACCCCCACCCGCCTGTTCGCCAGCCTGCCGCCGGGAACCGAGGTCCAGCGCATGGGCCTGGCCGATGCGGTCGAACTGACCCGCAGCTTCCTGAACCCAGAGACGACGTAGGATGTCCAAGACCACGCCCGCGACCGTCGCCCTGACCAAGGCCGGCGTCGCCTTCGCTCTGTTTCCATACGACTATGATCCCGACGCGCCGCGCATAGGTCTGCAGGCCGCCGAGGCGTTGGGCGTGGCGCCAGAGCAGGTGTTCAAGACGCTGATGGTCCTGGTCGATGGCGCTCCGGCCTGCGTCATCGTGCCGTCCGACTGCGAGGTCAGCATGAAGAAGCTGGCGGCGGTGCTGGGGGCCAAGTCGGCCCAGATGATGAAGCCGGCCGACGCCGAACGGCTGACCGGATACAAGGTCGGCGGGGTCAGCCCGTTCGGCCAGCGAAAGGCCGTGGCGACCGCGATGGACGCAACCGCCATCCTGTTCGATCAGGTCCTGATCAACGGCGGTCAGCGGGGGCTTCTGCTGGGTCTGGCGCCGGAGGATGCGCGGCGGGCGGCGAAGGCGGTGCTGGCCGACCTGACCGCCTAGAAGCGCCAGGTGCGGCGCGCTATAGGTCCGGCATGACCGACGCCTCGACGACCAAGCGACACAGCCGCAAGGGCCTGTATGCGCCCTTCATCCTGGTGCTGATCGCGCTGGCGGCCTGGACGGGATGGTGGATCTTCCTGACGCGCCAGATCGATACGCGGCTGGAGGCCCAGGTCCAGAGCCTGCGTGACGCTGGCTGGGACATTCGCTTCGCCGACAAATCCATCAACGGCTGGCCGTTTCGCACCCATGTGGCCTTGACGAACCTGATCGTTCAGGCGCCGTCGGGCCATGCGATCAAGGCGACCGAACTGACCGCAGAGGCCAACGCCTATCAGCCGACCAAATGGGTGGTGGTGGCTCCGCAAGGCCTGATGCTGACCCGCGCCGGCAAGGGCGAGGTCGCGGTCAAGGGCGACGCCATCCGCATGAGCGCCAGCGGCATCGATCAACGCTGGCCCAACCTGGCGCTGGAGATGGTCAATCCGGTCTTCACGGCCCAGACCGGCGCCGAACCCTTTCCCATCGCTCGCGCGGCGCGGATCGATTTCTATGCTCGGCCGCATCTGGAGGGCTCGACCGCGCCGACCGACGACGTCGATGTCATGTTTCGTCTGGTGGACGGGCAGGGGCGGGCGGACGGCCCCGTCGAGGGCTTCGCCCAGGACGGCCGCCTGACGACCCAGCTGGAGGCCGAGATCGGCCAGGCCAGCCTGCTGAAGACCGGCGGCGACGCGGTGGGCGTCTTCTCGGCTTGGACCAAGGCGGGCGGGACGTTCCGCAATGTGCGCGGCGATCTGCAGGCCGGCGACAGCCGTGCGACCCTCTCCAGCGACGTGTTGAGAGCCGATGCGAACGGCCGGCTGACCGGTCAGGTCCAGCTCCAGGCGCAAAAGCCTCTGCCCGCCCTGGCTGGCCTGATGGCGACGCGTCAGGGACCGGTCAACCGGATCGGCGCGGCCGGGGCCGCAGCAGCAGCGGGCGCGGCCGAGGCGACCGGACAGGAACAGCTGCCGCTGACGCTGGTCTTCCGCGACGGCCGCACCTGGCTCGGCCCTTTCCCGCTGGCCCCGGCGCCCAAGCTGTTCTGATGGCCCTGCTGGACGAACCCGAAGCCGACGACGCCCTGCTGGCGCTGGATCGCGCCCTGGTCGAGGCGGTGCGGGCGCGGGTCGCCGCCGGTCCGCGCGACCGAGCCGACGCCTCGGCCATCGCCCTGCGTCAACTGTTGGACGGCGCCTCGCCCGATGAGGGTGCGGCGGTCAAGGCGGTGTGGGGCCGGATCGAGGTGGCGACCGGACCCGCGCTGGTCGTCTGCGGCGGCGTGGCCCAGGCCCTGGCCACGGACCGCTATGGCCTGCGGTCGCGGCCCCTGTCCGCCGACGAGGCGTTGAAGGCGGCCGAGGCGGGCTCGCGCGCCGTGATCGACCTGTCGCCCGACCGGCCGTGGTGGGGCCGCCTGCTGGCGCGGCCCGAACTGAAGATCGTCGCCGCCCTGCCGGACGACCGGCGCGGCCGGCCACAAGCCTTCGTTGTGTCCAAAGAGATGTCCGGCCCCACGGGCGACGACCGCAGCTTCTGGGTCACCGACAGCGGCTGGTCCGAGACCAAGATCGTGGATGCCCTGGGCGACGCGGGACTGGTCGCCGATCCGCTGGCGGCGGCGGGCGGGTTGAAGCTGTTCATGCTGACGGGCTATGTGCAGGTCGACGACGGGCGGCTGAAGAGCGCGCCCGGACGAATGAACGGCGTGATCGGCGCCGCCCCCATCTTCTGAGATCAAGGCTTTCCATGACCGACGCGACCGCGCCACACGGCCCTGCCCCCAAGCCCGGCATCCTCGACATCGCCCCCTATGTCGGCGGCAAGTCGTCCATCGCCGGCGTCGCCGAACCGATGAAGCTGTCCTCCAACGAGAACATGCTGGGCGCGGGCGAAAAGGCGCGTGCGGCCTATGAGGCGGCGATCAAGAACATTCACATCTATCCCGACGGCCGGGCGACCAAGCTGCGGAATGCGGTGTCGGAACTGCATGGGCTGGAGCCCGAGCGGCTGATCTTCGGCAATGGCTCGGACGAGGTCTTCGCCCTGTTGAACCAGACCTATCTGACGGCGGGCGACAACATCGTCTGCGGCCAGTACGGCTTTCTCGCCTACCGCATCAGCGCCTTGGGTTGCGAAGCCCAGGTCAAGCTGGCGCCCGAGCCGAACTTCAAGGCCGAAGTCGATGCGCTCCTGGCCCAGGTCGATGACCGCACCAAAATCGTCTATGTCTCCAATCCGTCGAACCCGACTGGCAGCTACAATACGGGCGAGGAAATCCGCCGCCTGCACGCCGCCCTGCCGGCCCACATCATCCTAGTCGTGGACGAGGCCTATGCTGAGTATGTGACCGAGGCCGACTGGGAAACCGCCTTCCCGTTGGCCAAGGACGCCGAGAACATCGTCGTCACCCGCACCTTCTCCAAGATCCACGGCCTGGGCGGTTTGCGCATCGGTTTCGGCTATGCGCCGCTGAAGGTCGCCGAGGCCATCGACCGTATCCGCCTGCCGTTCAACGTCTCGGTGCCGGGGCTTGAGGCCGCGACGGCCGCCCTGTCGGACGAGGCGCACCAGACGGCGTCGCGCGATCTGATCTCGAACTGGAAGCCGCGCCTGACCCAGGCCCTGCGCGGCTTTGGGCTGAACGTCCTGCCTAGCGCCGGCAACTTCGTGCTGGTGCTGTTCGACGGCGCCGAGCGCGCCGCCGCCGCCAACGACTATCTGAACACCAAGGGCATCATCGTCCGCCCTGTCGGCGGTTATGGCCTGCCCCAGGCCCTGCGCATCACCATCGGCACGGAAGACCAGAACCGCGCCGTCATCGACGCGCTCAGCGAGTTCGCGGCTACCTGATCAAATGGCAAAAAGCGGCGGCCGCATTCGCAGCCGTCGCATTGCTATTAGCCGCCAAAGCGACGGGCGATGAAGACGCCCGTGCGGACGGCGTCGTCGCTTTGCGACAGGGGGCTGTCGGCCACGTCGCCCAGGCGGCGTTCGTAGTTGATCAGGCCGCCCGCACCCCATTTGTCGCCGATCGGGACCAGCAGGACCAGGCTGGCGCCCGCGCCCTGCAGGCCGCCGCCGGGGGAATAAGCGCTGATGCCGTTGGCGGCCGCCTCGGCGGTGCTGACGCCATAGTAGGCATCGGCCAGTTTGGAATCGCCGCCGCGCACATAGACCGAGGCGTTCAGCAGGCCGACCGACGTCACGCGCTGATGACCGACGGAGGCATAGTATTCCGTGCCCTCGCTGACGTCGGACACGTCGCGGCTGATCCGACCGCCGACCACCACATTGCCGGGCAGACGCTTGTAGGCGTAGGCGGCCAGGTCGGCGCCGAAGCCCGGACGATCCAGCGTCAGGCCCTCGATATCATCGGCCGAGAAGCGCGGGCGCAGTTGCAGGCCGGCGCGGAAGTCGTCGGTCTTGATCGCGTTCCAGCCCAGGCCGTCGATCGGGTTCAGATAGACCAGGTCGCGATAGTTGGCCGAAACCCACGGGGCGACCGTCGTCTTGGAGCCCGTGTCGCCGTTGGAGTCGTTGCGATAAAGGACGCCCGCGCCGAGATCGACGGTCCAGTTCTGGGGGGCGGGCCTGATCTGCTCGTAGGGTTGCGACTGGGCCAGGGCGGAGCCGGCGACAGCGGCGAAGGCGACGGAGAGCAGAAGGGGGCGAAGCATCGGGCGTTTCCATGAATGGCGCCCGAGCGGGGAGGTCAGGCCGGTTCAGAATGCGCAAGCTGGGCCTTTGGCTCCAGCAGCGCCAACGACGCCGTCTCTATGCGACTTTCCAGCAACGCCATCATGGCCCCGCGCTTCAGCTGGGCCGGGATCGGCTCAAGGAATTCGAAAACGACCGTGCCGGGATACCGGCGGAAACCATGAGCCGGCCAGTGGACGCCGGAGTTGGTGGCGACGGGCCAGCAGGGGCCTTCCAGATCGCGATAGATTGCGGCGACGCCGGGCTTGTAGTCGCCCGGCACGCCCGGATCGTTGCGAGTGCCCTCGGGGAAGATGACGATCTGGCGGCCTTCGGACAGGCGGTCGCGCGCCTGTCGCGTCATATCCTTCAGCGCCTTGGCGTGGCCCGCGCGATCCACGGCGATCATCTTGGCCTTCCAGGCGAACCAGCCGAAGAAAGGCAGGGGCATCAGCTCCTTCTTCATCACGAAACAGGCGTCGGGCAGGACGGCCAGCAGCGCCACGATGTCCAGCATTCCCTGGTGTTTGGACGCGATCAGGGCGGCGCCCGACGGGGCGTGCTCCAACCCGCGCACCTCGACCTTGACCCCCGCGATCCAGCGCAGGCCGAACAGGACGATCTTCGCCCACAGCTTGCACACGCCCTGCACATAGCGGTGCGGCAGCAGCAGGACCGGCGACAGGCCGATGGCGATGATCGGCATCGACAAATAGAGCCAGGCGGTGAAGATCAGGGAACGCAGGGTGTTCACTTAGGACGCGGCCTTTTCGTCAGGGGCGGTTTCGGTCTCGGCCGTGACGGCGGCGGGCCGGTCGCGGGTGATGCGACGCACGCCCTCACGGCCCAGGACGGCGAGGTATTTCATATATTCCAGCGTCATTCGACGCGCGGTCACCGCCGCCCGCCACCAGCGCGCATTGTCCAGCGAGGGCGTGGAAATGGCGTAGGGCGTCAGTTTCACGCCCGGCAGCTGGCCCCGGATTTCGACCAGCGAACGCGGCATATGATAGTCGGAGGTCACGACGATCAGGCTGCGATAGCCCTTAGCGCGGCTCCAGGCGGCGATCTCCTGGGCGTTGCCGACGGTGTCCTCGGCCTCGAAGCCCAGGTCGACGCAGCAGTTGAACAGACGGCTGGAGCCGGGCGTCAGCTCGCGCAGCTCCTGACGGCGCACCTCGCGATTGACGCCGGAGATCAGCACCCGCTCGCCCTTGCCCTGTTCCAGCAGGCGGATGGCGGTGTTGACCCGCTCGGACGACGGACCGGTCAGGGCCACGATGGCGTCGGCGCGGGCGGGGTCGTCGGCCGGCGTCAGTTCGCGCACCCGGTGGGCGAAGGCGAACAGGCCGACCAGCCAGATCAGACCGGCGATGAAGATGACGCTCAACAGTCTCATGCGCCCCCTCCCTCTGTCGGCCGTCCTGAAGCCAGCATTCGCATGGCGGCGAATCTCGCCGCGAGAACCGCAACCGTAGCCGCGAGCAGCGGGCAAGGCGAGAGCAACGCCAGGTCGCTCCAGCTGATCGGCAGGGCCGCCGTCAGGCCGCCCGATCCGCCGATGAACCGCAGGAGGATCAGAAGGACCGCCGCCAGCCCGGCGCCGATCGCGCCCGCGCCGGCCGCCATCAGACCGAACCGCCGCTGGAACAGCCAGGCGATGGCCCCGTCGGTCGCGCCGTTCAGGCTCAGGGTCTCGATCACGCCTTGACCCGCCGCCAACCCCGCCCGGGTCGCATAGGCGATGGCGGCGGCCGCAGCGAAGGCGACGGCCAGGAAGGCGGCGCCGGCCAGGACCGTGATCATGCCGGCGGACCGCTCGACCTCGCCGCGCCACAGGCTGTGATCGTCCACCGTGGCGTCCAGCCCGGCCTCGGCTAGGGCGCGGCTCAGGGTGACGGCGCTGGCGGGGGCGTCGCGGTTCAACCGCACGGTCACCAGATGGGGCAGGGGCAGATCGGGCAAGACTGCGTCGCCGAGCCAGGGGCGCAGCAGGTCCTCGGCCGCCTTGCGGCTTAGGGCGGCGGCCTCCTCCACCCCATCGACGCCGGATAAGGTCTCGGCCGCGCGCGCGGCCGCGGTGTCGCCGGTTTCGCCGACGCGGGGACGGACCTGCACGGTGGCCTCGGCGCCCAGCTGTCGGGCCCAGCCGTGCGCGGCGCGGTCGGCGGCGGAGGCGGCGACGGCCGCGAGACAGGCCAAAAAGCACAGGACGGCGATAACGGTCATCAGCCACGGCTCGCCGGCCGCGGCGGGCGGCAGCAGGCCGGGCCGGCGGCTGGAGAGACTAAAATCGGACAGACGGATCATGCGGTGGCCCGCGAGGATTCGCTGAGCCGTCCGGCCTCCAGCCTCAAGACGCGCGCGCCGGATCGCTGGGCCAGGGCCTCGTCATGGCTGGCGATCAGGACGGTGGCGCCCAGTTTGTTCAGCGACTGGAACAGCCGCAGCAGCTTGTCAGCCATCACGGCGTCCACGCTGCCGGTCGGTTCGTCCGCCACGATCAGGCCGGGGCGGGTGATGACGGCGCGGGCGATGGCCAGCCGCTGCTTCTCACCGCCGGACAGGGCGGGGGGACGGGCCTCCATCCGGCGACCCAGGCCCACCCATTTCAGCATCTCGCGCACGTCGTCGGCGTACTCGGCCTCGGATCCGCCCGCGAGCCGCAAGGGCAGGGCGACGTTGTCGAAGGCCGACAGATGATCCAGCAGGCGGAAATCTTGGAACACCACGCCCATCCGCCGCCGAAAGGCCGGGATGTCGCGACGATCGATGCGCGTGACATCCGATCCGAACAGGCGGAGGGTTCCCGTTCGGGGTTGGTCCGCCAGCGTCAGCAGACGCAGCAATGAAGACTTTCCGGCCCCGGACGGCCCGGTAAGGAAGTGGAAAGAGCCGCGCGGCAAAATGAGGTTAACGTCCCGCAGCACGTCGGGCGCGCCGACATAGCCGAAGCCGACGCCAGACAGGCGAACGGTCTCGGTCATAGCGGCGGGTTCGGCGGGCGAGGACGGCATGGTATGTGTTTCAGGAACAGGGCGCGGTCTCGCGCCTTACGGGAGGGGGCGACAGCCTCGCAGTCAGCCACATGATACTGACCTGCCCCGCCTGCGCCACCAGCTATTTCATTCGTGACGAAGCCATAGGCCCCGAAGGCCGCAAGGTGCGCTGCCAATCGTGCGGCGAAGTCTGGCGCGCGACGCCGGACGAGCCGCTGGAACTGACCTTGACGCCCGACCCGGTGGTCGCAGCCGCCGCCACGCCTGCAACCTCGCCCGAACCCGATCCGGCGCCGACCGCCGCCAGCCTGGCCGAAACGCCGGCGCCGGAGTTGCCCCGGGCGTTCCGCGCCCGCGCCGATCGCCAAAAGAAGCTGCGCCGCGCCGCCACTCAGGGCGTGATCTGGGCGGGTCTGGCCAGCGTCTTCATCGGCCTGATCGTTTCGGCCTTCCTGTTCCGCGTCGAGATCGTCCAGGCCTTCCCCCGAGCCGCTTCGGCCTACAAATTCTTCGGCGCGCCGGTCAATCCGGTCGGGCTGGACTTCGAGGCGCTGACGGCCAAGGCTGCGCCGAACCATCCCGGCATGGTCGTGGTGTCCGGCGCCATCCGCAATGTGCGCGACGTCGAGATCGTCTCGCCGCCGATTCGCGTGGCTCTGCTGGACGCCGCCGGCGCCGAGGTCGGGTTCAAGATCGTAAAGATCGACGCGGCGCCGGTCCTGCCGGGCAAGGTCCAGGGCTTTGCCGCCCTGATCCCCGATCCGGGCGGCCACGGGGCGGGGATCGGCGTCGACTTCGCGCCGGCCGGCCCTGAGCCCGCCAAACCCCCAGCTGAACACGGCGGACATGATGCGAAGGCCGCGCCCGCGCATGCAGCGCAGCCCGCCGCCGAAACCTCGCAGGGGCTGCGCTCGGCGACGGCGCCCGGCGCCGAGGCGCCGAACACGGCCGCGCCGATCGACGCGCGACCGGTCGGGGCTGTGGACAAGGGGCATGGTGAGGCGGTATCGGCCTCGCATCATGGCTGATCCCTCTCCGACGCCGACCGTTCTTCTGTCCGAGGCCGAGGTGGCGCGCATCGTCGCCGACCTGGCCCAGCGCATCGCGCCCGTCATCGACGACGACACGGTCGCCGCCGTGCTGCTGACCGGCGGCCTGTGGTTCGCGGCCGACCTGACCCGCGCCCTGTCGCGCGTTGGCCGCAACGTCCGTTTCGACGCCCTGTGGCTGGCCTCCTATGGCGATGAACAGACCAGCCGGGGCCGGATCGACGTCTATGCGCCGTTCCAGCGCCCGATCGCGGGACGCCGCGTCCTAATACTCGACGACGTGTTCGATACCGGCCTGTCGCTGGCGGAGGCCGTGCGCATCGCCAAGGACGCCGGCGCGTCCGAAGTCCTGACCTGCGTCTTCGCCAGGAAGCCCTGGCCCAAGCCCCGCGCGCCCGAGCCCGACTTCGTGGGCTGGGAGGCGCCGAACCGCTTCCTGGTCGGTTATGGCCTGGACCACGCTGGGACGCTGAGGGGCCTGCCGGACATCTGCGCCCTGGACTGAGTTTGAGGCGCGGCGACAGCGGGGATAATCCGTCCGGGGCTGAATTTCCGCCCGGTTCGGCGTTGACTCTCCGACACCCTTCCGTATATGTCGCCGCTCTTCGCCGCCGGGGCCCTCTCCGGGGGCGTATCTTTTTTTGCGTTTGCGCTGAGGCTTCAACATGTACGCGGTGATCAAGACCGGCGGCAAGCAGTACCGGGTCCAACCGGGCGACACCATCGTCGTCGAAAAGCTCGACGGCGACGCCGGCGCTGAGCTGAAGTTCGACAGCGTCCTGATGCTGGGCGGCGACAAGGGCGTGACCCTGGGCGCCCCCCTGATCGACGGCGCCTTCGTCGGCGCGACCCTGGTCGAGACCCGCAAGGGTGAGAAGATCAAGATCTTCAAGAAGACCCGTCGGCAGGGCTATCGCCGCACGAACGGCCATCGCCAGATGGAATCGGTCCTGCGCATCACCGGCATCGAAGGCGCCGGCGAGACCGCCAAGTGGGACGGCAAGGTCGATCTGACCACCAAGGCCGAGATCAACCTGCGCGCTCGCAACCTGGCCGCTCGTGACGCCACCTCCTCGCTGGGTTCGACCGAGACGGTCGTGACCGACGTGGACGGCGCCGAGGTCAAGGGCGTCGTGGTCGAGAGCTCGGCTCCCGCCAAGAAGGCCCCGGCCAAAAAGAAGGCTGCGCCCAAGGCTGAAGCCGCCGGCGACGAAGCCTAAGACATTCACCGGCGCTCACCGCGCCAGACCAGTTAAGAGAGACGTCCTCAAGTAGGCCGAAAGGCCGGTAGGACCCTCAAGAAAGTACGGAGCGGCAAGATGGCTCACAAGAAATCCGGTGGTTCGTCGCGTAACGGTCGCGACTCCGAGTCGAAGCGCCTTGGCGTGAAGAAGTATGGCGGCGAGCGCGTGCTGGCCGGCAACATCATCGTGCGCCAACGCGGCACCACCTTCCACGCCGGTGAGAACATGGGCATGGGCCGCGACCACACCCTGTTCGCCCTGACGAACGGCGCTGTGAAATTCACCACCAAACGTGGCGGCCGTTGTTACGTGTCGATCCTCGCGGCCAACGACGACGCCGCTCAGGCGATGGCCGCCGAGTAACGCAGTCTGGACCTTCCCGGATCGCGTTGCTCCTGCCAGCAGCCGATCCGGACCAGGGATGATAATCCGCGGGGAGTCTGGATCACCAGGCTCCCCGTTTGCGTTTCCCCGCCTCGAAGACCGTCCGAGCCCTTCAAGGAGATGGTCGACAATCCGAGGCAACGCCCATGTGCGTCATCGAAACCTCTCCTGTCGTCGAGACCCGGCGCCTGATCCTGCGCGCGCCCGCGCCCCAGGATGCGCCGCGCATCGCCGCCCTGGCCAACGACCTGGACATCGCGCGCATGACCAAGCGGATGCCGCATCCGTTCCAGATGCGCGACGCCGACGACTTCGTGCTGCAGGTCGCCTCGCAAGATCCCAGGCGAGCCAACACCTTCGTCATCGACCATGAGGACGTGGGGCCCATCGGCGTCATCGGTCTGTTCGAGGGCGAGGATCGGGTGCCGGAAACCGGCTATTGGATCGGGCGTGAATACTGGGGTCGGGGCTTCGCCACCGAGGCGCTGGACGCCGCCCTGGTCTGGGCCAGCCGAAAGTGGAAGCGCCGGGCGCTGGTCGCCGGCCATTTCGCCGACAATCCGGCCTCTGGCCGCGTGCTGGAAAAGGCGGGCTTCCTCTACACCGGCGAGACGCGCCGGGCGTGGAGCCGGGCGCGTCGGGCCGAGGCCGATACGCGCATGATGGTTTGGCTGGCCTGACGGCCAGCCCGCAATGTCAGCCGCCCGCCAGGGCGGGGCCATAGACGGCCGCGACGGCGACGGCGCCCACCACCAGCATGGCGCCCGCGCCGGCGATGAAGGTCGCGATGGTCTTGGACCGGCGACGCCGCATGCCGCCCGCCTTGTACTTGCGGATGATGACCGACGGCCCTCGCGTAAAGGCCTCGGATCCTATGATATTGTGTTGGGACAAGAAAAAAGCTCCCCGAACTCTCGCACAGAAGCAGCGATCAGTCCGGGGCGCTCGTGGTCAGAAGATGGCGATCCGCGTTACCGGGGTCGCATCTTCGTGAGAAGGGGCGTGCGGGTCACAGGGTGACGGAGACGGCCCGGCCGCCGCGCGTCTGCACCGACTGCATCAGCACCAGGGGCGCGTCGCCCGAGGTGACCGGCACGATCAGGAACCAGCCGCCGTCCGGCAGGCCGTCGAAGCGGAAACGGCCGTTCTCGCACCGCTCGGAGCGGACATAGTTGCGATAGTCGGCGTTGGCGTCGGCGACGGTGCGGGCGCGGACGACGGCGGCGGGCACGGCCGCGCGCTGGGTCGAACCGTACAGGGTGCGAATGCGGGCGCGCGTGTAGGGGGTGTCCGGCGTCAGGCCGACGCTGGCGACGCAGTCGAAGGCCTTGCCGTCCCGGGCGAAGGCGATCTGGCCCTGAATGCTGTTGCGGCCGGGCATTTGGGACCAGCCGAAATCGGCCTCGTTGAAGGCGGCGGGGCCCCCGTTCGGCAGGCCGCCGCCAGCAGTGGGCGCACAGGCGGAGAGGGCTGCGGCGGTCAGGGCGAGAGCCAGGCCAGGGGCGGCGAACGAACGGATCGACATGGGGCTTCCTCCGGGATTTCGGGGTCGTGGGGGACGACTTCCCCCACTATCGCACGACAGGCCGGGCGACTTCCACGCTCAAGATTCCCCCTCTGGACCCGGACCCGACAACGCGCGAAACAGGCCCGACAACGCGCCCATTCGTCGAGGCGCGACAGCTCGGAAACGCCCTGTATGACCGTCACCTTCGCCGATATCCAAGCCGCGCGCACCCGGATCGCCGGTGCGGTCGACCGCACCCCGACCCGCTATTCCAGAAAGCTGTCGCAGCTGACCGGATCCGAGGTCTGGGTGAAGTTCGACAATCTGCAATTCACCGGCAGCTTCAAGGAGCGCGGGGCCCTGAACCGGCTGCTGATGCTGAGCCCCGAGGAGATGAAGCGCGGCGTGGTGGCCGCCAGCGCCGGCAACCACGCCCAGGCCCTGGCCTATCACGGCGGACGGCTGGGCGTGCCGGTGACCATCGTGATGCCGGAGGGCACGCCCTTCGCCAAGATCAACGGCACCCGCTCGCACGGCGCGACCGTGGTGATCGAAGGGCTGGACTTCACCGGCTCGACCGAGGCGGCCAAGCGGCTGGAAGCCGAAAAGGGCTATGTCTTCGTCTCGGCCTTTGACGACGAAGGCATCGTGGCGGGCCAGGGCGTCTGCGCGATCGAGCTTCTGGAGGATGCGCCCGAGGTCGAGGCCCTGATCATCCCCATCGGCGGCGGCGGGCTGATTGCGGGCTGCGCCATCGCGGCCAAGGCGATGAAGCCGGACATCAAGGTCTTCGGCGTCGAGGCCGCCCGCTATCCCTCCTTCACCGCCAAACGGGCGGGCCAGCCGCCGGTCTGCACCGGCCAGACCATCGCCGAAGGCATCGCCATCAAGGCCGTGGGCGACATTCCCTTCGCCCTGGCCGACCCGCTGGTGGACGAGGTCTTCGTCTGCGAGGAAGCCGACTTCGAACGGGCCGTCGCCACCTATGTCACCTATGAGAAGACGGTGTCCGAAGGCGCGGGCGCCGGCGGTCTGGCGGCGCTTCTGGCCTATCCCGACCGGTTCAAGGGGATGAAGGTCGGGCTGGAGCTTTGCGGCGGAAACATCGACGCGCGGATGCTGGCGGTCGTGTTGAATCGCGAGATGGTCCGTGAGCGGAGATTGATCGTCTATCGCATCCTGGGCGACGACCGGCCGGGCATGTTGTCGGCCATGGCGGCGGTGATCGGCGGCCTGGGCGGCAACATCATCGACGTGGTCCACAACCGTCTGGCGCTGGACGTGCCGGCCAAGGGCGCCGAGTTCGACATCATGGTCGAAACGCGCGATAGCGCCCACGCCGACGAGATCGGCGAGGCCTTGAAGGAACGCGGCTATGAACTTCGGATGGGGTAAGGCGGCTCTGCTCGCTGCGGTGCTGCTGGCGGGCTGCGGCCAGGCCGAGCCGGTTGATCCGAACGCGGGCAAGGCCGAGGCGGCCGCCTTCATGGCCAAGAACGCCAAGGAAGAGGGCGTCCAGACCCTGCCCAGCGGCCTGCAATACAAGGTGGTGCAGGCGGGACCGGCCGGCGGCGTCAGCCCGGACCGCAACGACCTGGTCAAGGTCGATTACGAGGGCAAGCTGGTCGACAACAGCGTGTTCGACAGCTCCTTCGCACGCGGCGCGCCGGCGGTGTTCACGCCCGAGGAGGTCGTCAAGGGCTGGACCGAGGCGCTGCAGAAGATGCGCGTCGGCGACGAATGGCTGCTCTATGTCCCGCCCGAGCTAGGCTATGGCGAGCAGGGTAATCCCAAGATCCCCGCCAACTCCGTGCTGATCTTCCGCCTGAAACTGCTCGACGTGGCCAAGGTGCCTGGCGGCGGATCGGGCGTCGGCACGGCCATGGGGTGACCCTCACGCAATCCGTCGACTCGCTGCGAAGCGGGACCTAGACCTCAAGCGCGCCGCCATTCGCTTAGAACCTGAGGATCGGTCTCGGTCGTCGCCTTGGCCAGGGCCGCGAAGTCGTCGGGCGGCGTGAGTTGCGACAGGGCCCAAACCGCCGCGCTGCGCACCAGGGACGAGGGGTCGGCCAACAGCGCCTGCGTCGGTTCGATCAGGGACGGGTCGTTCGAGTTGCCGACGGCGTAGAGCACGTTCCGAAGGAAGCGGTCGCGGCCGATGCGCTTGACCGGGCTCTTGGTGAACAGGGCGCGGAAGGCGGCGTCGTCCAGCGTCAGCAGGTCGGACAGGCGCGGGCTTTCGAAGGCCTCGCGTGGCATTAGCCGGATTTCGCGAGCTTCCTGGGCGAACTTGTTCCAAGGGCAGACCGCCAGACAGTCGTCGCAGCCATAGATGCGCGATCCGGTCAGGGTGCGGAACTCGACCGGCCAGGGACCGGCGAACTCGATGGTCAGGTAGGACAGGCAGCGCCGGGCGTCGAGCTGGAACGGGGCGGGGAAGGCGTTCGTCGGGCAGGCGTCTAGACAGGCGGTGCAGCGGCCGCAGTGTTCGCTCTCGGCCGCGTCCGGCGCGATCTCGGCGGCGGTCAGGATGGTCCCGAGGAACAGCCAGTTGCCGTGGGTGCGGCTGAGCAGATTGGTGTGCTTGCCCTGCCAGCCCAGGCCGGCGCGCTGGGCCAGCGGCTTTTCCATCAGGGGGGCGGTGTCGACGAAGACCTTGATGTCCGCGCCGTTGCGCGCCGCGATCTGGCCGGCCAACTGTTTCAGCCGGCCTTTGATGACCTCGTGATAGTCGTCGCCGCGCGCATAGACCGAGATGTAGCCGGCCGAACGGTCAGCCAGCTGATCCAGCGGGTTCTGCTCCGGGCCGTAGTTCATGCCCAGGACGATGGCGGTCCGGGCCTCGTCCCACATGGCGGTCGGATGCTGGCGGCGATCCAGCGTGGTTTCCATCCATTCCATGTCGCCATGCCGGCCCTCGTCCACGAAACGCCGCAGCCGCTCGCCCGCCGGCCAGGCGTCGGCCGCCGAGGCGAACCGGCAGACATCGAAGCCCAGCTCGGCCGCGCGCTGGCGGATGAAGGTTTTCAGGCGGTCGGACACGGCCGGGGGATAGCATGAAGTCTCATTTGCACGCAGTGGCTGAGAGACGTCTTTGGCAATCGCTGGATGCCGCATCGCCGTCGAACAATTCGAGAATCTCGGCCCGAATGTCAGTGGGCCAGGGGGCGATCAGGGCGGTCAAACGGTCGCGATCGCCCGCGAACAGGGCGCGGCTGGCCTCTTCGAAGTCGGGGGCGTCGCCGGCCATCTCGACCATGAAGCCGTAGGCGGCGTCGGTGCGACGGCGGCGCGCATCGTCGTGGGCGCCGGTCTTGCGCGCCTGCTCCACCAGACGGCGCAGGGCGGCCGAGGCGCCGCCCGGCTGGGTCGCCAGCCAGTCCCAGTGACGGGGCAACAGCGTGACCTCGCGCGCGGCGACGCCCAGACGCGGACGGCCGCGCTTTGGAGCCGGAGCCGGTTCTTGTTCGCGGAGGGCCAGGTCGACCGGTCGACCGGTCGCCAGATCGAACACGCGCAGCGCGGCTTGAGGCGAGGCCGCCAGGGCCTTGCGGAAAGCGGCAGCCACGGCGGCGTCCGAGCCTCTGGCGATGCGGCGGGGACCGTCGAACAGGACCAGATCGCGATCTTCATCGTTCATGTATTTACCCGGATAAAATTGTCTGTCATGTTTGTACCCGGATAAATAAGAGAGCGCCATGACTCCGACAAATCGCAAGAGCCTGATCGCCGAATATAAGGAGCGCGCGACCATCGCCGGGGTCTATGCCGTGATCTGCAGCGCGACAGGTCAGGCCTGGGTCGGCAAGAGCCGCCACATCGACACAGAACAGAACGGCCTGTGGTTTGCGCTGCGCCACGGCGGCAGTCCGTATCGGTCGCTTCAGGCGGCGTGGAAGGCGCACACGCCCGAGGATTTCCGCTTCGAACAGCTGGACCGCCTGCCGGAAGACATCTCGGACATGCGGCGCAAGGACCAACAGGTCAGTCGCGCCAAGCTGTGGATCGCCCGGTTGAGCGCGGAGGCGCTTTAGAAATCCAGATCCGCATACCATGCCGAAGGCGGCACGCCGACGAAGCGGTCGGCGAGGAGGGGGCGGAAGCAGGGGCGGGATTTAAGCTTGGAGTACCAGGTCTTCAGACCGGGCCAGGTCTTCCACTGGACTTCGCCGAAATAGTCCAGCACCGACAGGTGGGCGGCGGCGATCAGGTCGGCCTGGGACAGGCGGCGGCCGGCCAGCCAGTCGCGCGCGGCGACCAGGTCTTCCAGCATGGCGAGGTGGGATTTTAGGGCGTCGCGCCCGTCGCGCAGAGCGCGGGCCTCGGGCGGGCCGAGCTTGAGCAGGGGTTTTTCCATCCGCTCGTGCAGCAGGACGGCGTCGACCTCGTCCATGAAGCGACGCTCGAACCAGCCGGTCAGGCGCCGCGCCTCGGCCCGTTCGGCGAGGTCGGCGGGCAGCAGTAGGGGCGCCTTCTGCTGATCCTCGATCCAGCCCAGGACGGCGGGCAGTTCGCACAGCACCAGGGGGCGGCCGCGATCCATCGTCTGGATCACCGGCGGCAGGCCGGACGGGTTGAAGTCATTGACCGGGCAATCGTCCTCCCACGGACGAACCGGGGTGTCGGTCCATTCGATCCGCGCCTCGCCCAACGCCAGTCGCGCGGCGCGCGAGGCGGGCTGGAAGGCGAAGTGGAAGAGAACGCAAGGGTCGGCCATCTAAGGGTGATGCGCCCGGACCCGTTAATGCGCGTTTACTGCATTGAAATTGGACGCAAGGTCAGGACCATGGCCCCTTGGGCGCTGGGCCGGTGGGCGCGGGCGCGGCTTGCGGCTCGGCGGGAGCCGCGGCCGGGATCGCACGCTGCGGACGGGCGTGGCCGCGCGGGTCGGCGTGGATAAGGATGTCGGCGGCGGGATACTGGGCCAGCACCCGGTTTTCGGCGGCAACGACGATGGCGTGTGCGGCGTCCAGCGTCTGGTGCGCGTCCAGATCGACATGCATCTGGACCATCATCACCTGACCGGACATGCGGGTGCGCAGCTGGTGCACGCCGAAGACCTGGGGATCGGCCAGGACGGCCTTGGTGATGGCGGCGCGGTCGGCCTCGGGCACGGCGCGGTCCAGCAGGTGATCGGCGGCGGCCTTCAACATGCCCGTCGCGCCCCAGAACAGCCAGACGGCGACGACGATGCCTGCGGCCGCATCCAGTCCCGGCGCGCCCAGGAAGGCGCCTGAAATCACGCCGATCAGCACCACGACGTTGGCGGCGAGGTCCGCCGCATAGTGGGCGCGGTCGCCGGCGACGGCGACGGAGCCGGTCTTCTTCAGCGTTTGGGTCTGCATCCACACCAGCCAGGCCGTGATGACGATGGTGGCGATCACGATCCCGCTCGCCCACAGGCCGGCGGTCACGGGACGGGGGTCGAAGATGCGCTGCACCCCCTCCCAGGCGATGAAGATAGCCGAGGCGAAGACCAGCCCGGCCTGGACCAATGCGGACAGGGCCTCGCCCTTGCCATGGCCATAGCGGTGGTTCTCGTCGGCCGGGGCGGCGGCCCAGCGCACGGCGAAGAAGGTGGTCAGGGACGCCGCCAGATCCAGCACCGAATCCGCCAAGGTCGCCAGAATGGAGACCGAGCCTGAGGCGCCCAGCGCAAAGGCCTTCATCGCGATCAGCACCACCGCGACCCCGACCGACAGGCGGGTGATGCGGCGCGTGGCCAGATGGGCGTCGTCAAGCGAGGCGGGGGCGGGGGCGGGCGTCGTCATTGTCGGCTTCTTCTCGCGCAATCGTGGCTGAAAGCCAACCGCTGGCCCAAACGGGTCGTTCCGTCAGAAACGATCATGCTCTAGGGGGAAGGCATCCGGGCGCGGCGCGTTCCGGGCGCATTGGTTTTCGAGGGTCTCATGTCGGACTGGCTTGCCGCCATTATTCTGGGTCTGGTCGAGGGGCTGACCGAGTTCATTCCCGTCTCGTCCACCGGCCATATGCTGCTGCTGGGCCATTTCATGGGCTTCGAGAGCGCGGGCAAGACGTTCGAGATCGTGATCCAGCTGGGCGCATTGCTGGCCATCGTCAGCGTTTACTTCAAGAAGTTGTGGACCCTGGCGACGCGCTGGCCCTTCGACGCCGAGGCGCGCCGGTTCCTGATCGGGCTGCTGGTCGCCTTCGCGCCGGCTGTCGTGATCGGTTTCCTGGCCTATGACTTCATCAAGACGGTGCTGTTCGAGACGCCGCAGGTGGTGTGCATCGCCCTGATCGTCGGCGGGGTGATCCTGCTGCTGCTGGACCGGATGGACAAGCGGCCCAAATGGCTGGACGCCGAGGCCTATCCGATGCGGATCTATTTCCTGATCGGCCTGTTCCAATGCCTGGCCATGATTCCCGGCGTGTCGCGGTCCGGCGCCACCATCGCCGGCGGGCTGCTGCTGAAGACCGACAAGCGGTCGGCGGCTGAGTTCAGCTTCTTTCTGGCCCTGCCCACCATGGGGGCGGCGGTGGCCTATGACCTGCTGAAGAACCACAAGACGCTGGATTTCAGCGACATCGGCCTGATCGTCGTGGGTTTCGTCGTGGCCTTCATCTCGGCCCTGGCCGTGGTGCGGTTCCTGCTGGATTTCGTGTCCAAGCGCGGCTTCGGCGTCTTCGCCTGGTGGCGTATCGTGGTCGGGGTCGTGGGTCTGGTGCTGTTGCAGGCGGGGTTCTGAGACCATGACCACGCTTCTGTACGGCCGCCCGCCGGTCGTCTTCGATCCGCCCGGCGATGCGACCCAGACATCGCCCCTGATCCCGGACTCGGCTGCGCTGGAGGCGCAGGACCCCGGCTCGGCTGACAGCGTCATGATCTACGCCCCGCCCGGCGTGCTGGAGCGGCGCTACGTGCTGGCCCTGGCGCTGAAGGCGCTAAAGGTCGGCGGACGGCTGGATGTCATGGCGCCCAAGGACAAGGGCGGATCGCGCCTGGGCAAGGAGCTCAAAGGGTTTGGGCTCGAGGTCGCCGAGACCGCCAAGGCGCACCATCGCCGCTGCATCGTCATTCGACCCGAAACGGTCGAGGGGCTGGACGAGGCCATCGCCGCGGGTGGGCCGCAGATCGTGCCGGGGTTGGAGGCCTGGTCGCAGCCCGGCGTATTCGCCTGGGACCGGATCGATCCGGGTTCGGCGCTGCTGGCCGAACATCTGCCGGCGATGAAGGGCGAGGGCGTCGATCTGGGCTGCGGCTATGGCGCGCTGTCGATCGTGGTGCTGCGCTCGCCCGCCGTGAGCAAACTGAAGATGGTCGATCTGGATCGCCGCGCCATCCAGGCCGCTCGCCGCAATATCGAGGACGACCGCGCCAAGGTCTGGTGGTCGGATGCCCGCACCCTGGAGGCCAAGGGCGACAAGGATTTCGTGGTCAGCAATCCGCCCTTCCACGACGGTGGGGCTGAGGACCGTCGGCTGGGTCAGGCCTTCATCCGCAAGGCGGCGGAACTTCTGAAGAAGGGCGGCGTCGCCTGGGTCGTCGCCAACCGGCACCTGCCCTATGAGGCCGAGCTGAACGCGGCGTTCAAACGGGTGCGGCTGGTCGCCGAGGCGGGCGGCTACAAGCTGTTCGAGGCGGTGAAGTGACCGCGCTCAAGCAGTCCGAAGGGCGGTAGCGCATGAAGAAAACCCCGACGTCGAGGGTCGATCGTCTGCTGGGCTCGATGGGCTATGGATCACGCGCCGAAATGGCGCGGATGGCCAAGGCGGGCGGCATCGTGCTGGACGGGGCGGACCTGACGGACGTGTCCAAACGCATTGCGGTGACGCCGGACCTGCCCACGCGAATGGAGATCGACGGCGAGCCGCTGGACCCCGTGCAGGGGCTGGTGATCCTGCTGAACAAGCCGCTGGGCATGACCTGCTCACACAAGGAAGAGGGGGCGCTGGTCTATGACATCCTGCCGGGACGGTGGCGGGCGCGCGATCCCGCCATCTCGACCATCGGACGGCTGGACAAGCAGACGACGGGCCTGCTTCTGCTGACCGACGACGGCGATCTGCTGCACCGGGTGATTTCGCCCAAACGCCATGTGGCCAAGGTTTACCGGGCGGGTCTGGCGCGGCCTCTGACGGGCACGGAAGGCGCGCTGTTCGCCTCGGGCGAGCTGGTGCTGGAGGGCGAGGACAAGCCGTTGGCGTCGGCGGTGCTGGAGGTGGTGTCGCCGACCGAGGCCCTGCTGACGGTGACGGAGGGCCGCTATCACCAGGTGCGCCGGATGTTCGCCGCCGCCGGCAACCACGTCGAGACCCTGCATCGCGAACGGCTGGGCGGACTGGTCCTACCCGCCGATCTGGCGCCCGGTCAGTGGCGCCTCGCGACGGCGGATGAGGTCGCCTCGATTTTCACGACGCCCGAGAGCCTGGGTTGAAGCTCTTGACGCCTGCGGGATCGAACGCGCAGGTCGAGGGATGACCACCAAGATCAAGATCTGCGGCCTGACCACGCCGGACACGCTGGATGCCGCGCTGGATGCTGGGGCGGATTTCGTCGGCTTCGTGATGGTCAAGGCCAGTCCGCGGTACGCGGGGCCGGCCTTGGCGAAGCGGCTGGTGGATCGGGCGCGCGGCCGAGCGAAAACCGTATTGTTGTTTGCCGACATGGTCGGTCCTGAGATGGACGATCTGGTTCATGATCTTCGGCCCGACATGATCCAGCTGCATGGTCGCGAAACGCCGCTTCAGGTTCGCAACGCACGGGCCGACTGGGAAATTCCAGTGATCAAGGCGGTGGGGGTGGCCGGCGCAGAGGACTTGGTCGGACTGGAAGCGATGGAAGCGTCGGCAGACCACCTGCTGCTGGACGCCAAAGCGCCCAAGGGAGCCTTCTACAGTGGAGGGCATGGGTTGGCTTTCGACTGGACCCTGCTGGCGGACCGGGCGTTTCGCCATCCGTGGTTCCTGGCGGGCGGTCTCAACCCGGACAATGTGGCCGAGGCGCTGAGGATTACGGCTGCGCCCATGGTCGATGTGTCCTCTGGCGTGGAAAGCGCGCCGGGTGTTAAGGACGCCGACCGGATCGCGACCTTCATCCAAAACGCGCGCCGGTCGTAATTGCGACGCCTCTCCGCGTGAAAGTCGAAACCGTGAACGCCCAAACTCCCATCGTGGCCCCCATCCAAGCCGCCGATTCCGCCCAGCCGCTGTCGAACGCCTACGCCTGGCCGGATGCGCAGGGTCGCTTCGGTCCGTATGGCGGTCAGTTTGTGGCCGAGACCTTGATGCCGCTGATCCACGAGCTGGACGCGGCCTATAAGGCGGCCAAGGCGGACCCCAGCTTCCAGGCTGAGCTGGACAGCTTTCTGACCCACTATGTCGGTCGCGAAAGCCCGCTGTATTTCGCCGAGCGCCTGACCGAACATTTCGGCGGCGCCAACATCTGGCTGAAGCGCGAGGACCTGAACCACACGGGCGCGCACAAGATCAACAACTGCATGGGCCAGATCCTGCTGGCCCGTCGCATGGGCAAGACCCGCATCATCGCCGAGACCGGCGCGGGTCAGCACGGGGTCGCCTCGGCGACCGTGTCGGCGCGGTTCGGCCTGCCCTGCACGGTCTATATGGGCGCGGTGGATGTGGAGCGGCAGCAGCCGAACGTGTTCCGCATGCGTCTGCTGGGTTCGGAAGTCTTCTCGGTCACGGCCGGCGCCGCGACCCTGAAGGACGCGATGAACGAGGCGATGCGCGACTGGGTCACCAACGTCTCGGACACCTATTACATCATCGGCACGGCGGCGGGTCCGCACCCCTATCCGGCCATGGTGCGCGATTTCCAGTCGGTGATCGGCAAGGAGATCAAGAGCCAGTCGATGGCCCGAATGGGCAAGCTGCCCGAAGCGGTGGTCGCTTGCATCGGCGGTGGCTCGAACGCCATCGGCGCCTTCCACCCCTTCATCGAGGACGAGGGCGTGCGCCTGATCGGCGTCGAAGCGGCCGGCCATGGGCTGGATACACCGGATCACGCGGCCTCGCTGAAGGGCGGGCGGTCGGGCGTGCTGCACGGCAACCGGACGTACCTGTTGCAGGACGAGGACGGCAACATCGTCGAAGGGCACTCGATCTCGGCCGGGCTGGACTATCCCGGCATCGGGCCGGAGCACGCCTGGCTGCACGACATCGGCCGGGCCGAATATCGCTCGGCGACGGACAATGAGGCGCTGGAGGCGTTCCAGCTGTGCTCAAAGCTGGAAGGCATCATTCCTGCGCTGGAGCCGGCCCACGCCCTGGCGCGGACGGGCGAAGTGGCGCGCGAAGTCGGCAAGGGCGGCGATGTCGTCCTGCTAATGTCGGGGCGCGGCGACAAGGACATCTTCCAGGTCGCCAAACATCTGGGAGTGAACCTGTGATCCGTACCCTTCTTGCGGCGACCGCCGTCCTGAGCCTGTCCGCCGCCGCTGCGCAGGCCCAGACGCCTACCCCGACGCCGGCCCCCGCTGCGCCGCAAGGCGGTCCGGCTAACGTCGGCCTACTGCCCGGCGCGGAGCTGTCGCCCGATTGCGGAGGGCTGAACAATCTGACGGGGCGGGCCTATTGCGTGACCGCACAGCTGGGCCAGATCGGCGCTCTGGCCGACGCCTATATCGCCGATCTGGAAAGCAAGAACTGGCTGGCCGCCGGCGGTGACGACAACCGCGTCGTCTTCATCAAGCGCCGCGAGGCCGGCGGCTGCGACGGCATGCAGATGGTCGCCTTCTACGACACCACCAAGACCGCCGTCGCCGAACTGCCCGGCTATCTGGGCTTCGCCACCATTCCGGGCGACGTGTGCGCGGCTGCCGCGGCCGCGACACCGCCTGCCGCCGCCGGATCGCCGCAACAATGACCACCGCCCGTATCGACGCGCGCTTCAAGGCGCTGAAGGCCGAGGGCCGCGCCGCCTTTATTCCCTATGTGATGGGCGGCGATCCGTCGCGCGAAGAGGCGTTGGCGATCCTGAACGGCCTGCCGGCTGCAGGCGCGGACATCATCGAACTGGGCTTTCCGTTCAGCGATCCGATGGCCGAGGGGCCGCCGATCCAGCGGGCGGCGATCCGGGGCATGGCGGCGGGGTTCGGCCTGCGCTCGACCATGGATCTGGCCAAGGAATTCCGTAAGGGCGACGACGCCACGCCCATCGTGCTGATGGGCTATCTGAACCCGATCGAGAGCTTGGGCTATGACGCCTTCGCCGCCTATGCCGCCGACTGCGGCATCGACGGGCTGATCGTGGTGGACTGTCCGCCGGAAGAGGCCGGGCCACTGATCGAGGCGCTGGACAAGGTGTCGATCTCGCTGATCCGCCTGGCTACGCCGACCTCGGATGACGACCGGCTGAAGATCGTTGTCCAGGGCACCTCGGGCTTTGTCTATTATGTCGCCGTCGCGGGCGTGACGGGCGTCAAGGAAGCGAACGCCGACGTGGTGGCGCCGGCCGTCGAGCGGGTGCGCAAGGCCTCGGGCCTGCCGGTCGCGGTCGGCTTTGGGGTCAAGACGCCGGAACGGGCCGCCGAGATCGCCCGTGTCGCCGATGCGGTGGTCGTGGGTTCGGCCCTGGTGGACGAGGTGGCGGCGGCGCTGGAGGCGAACGAACCCGTCGCGGCGCGCGTTTTGGCCCGGGTGAAGGCGCTGGGCGATGCGGTTCGATCCGTCGCCGCTAGTGCTTCCGTGGTGGAAACCGTCTAAGAGCGCGCGGATGAACGACAAGACCAAGCCTCAGGAAAAGCGCGGCGGCTGGCTGAGCCGCTTTGCGCCCGGCGTCCGCAAGATCGTGTCGCGCCGCGACACCCCGGACAATCTCTGGGTCAAGGATCCCGACAGCGGCGAGATGCTGTATCGCTCGGACCTGGAGGCCGCCCTTTGGGTGACGCCGTCGGGCCGGCATATGCGCATCGATGCGCCGACCCGCCTGAAGGCCACCTTCGACGGCGGCGTCTTCCAGGCCATCGACACGCCGGACGTGCCGGAAGATCCGCTGAAATTCTCGGACGGCAAATCCTACAAGGATCGCCTGAACGCCGCGCGCAAGGCCGCGGGCCGCAAGGACACCATGGCCATCGGCTATGGTTCGGTCGGCGGTCAGAACGCGGTCGTGATTGTTCAGGACTTCACCTTCATGGGCGGGTCGCTGGGCATGGCGGCGGGCGAGGCCTTCATCAAGGCGGCGCGCGAGGCGGTGAGCCGCGAGGTTCCGCTGGTCTGTTTCACCGCCGCCGGCGGCGCGCGGATGCAGGAGGGCGCCCTGTCGCTGATGCAGATGGCGCGCACCACCCTGGCGATCGAGGAGCTGAAAGACGCCAGACTGCCTTACGCCGTGGTCCTGACGGATCCGACGACGGGCGGGGTGACGGCCTCCTACGCCATGCTGGGCGATGTGCATCTGGCCGAACCGGGCGCCCTGATCGGTTTCGCCGGACCGCGCGTGATCGAGGCGACCATCCGCGAGAAGCTGCCGCCCGGCTTCCAGCGCGCCGAATATCTGCAGGAAAAGGGCATGGTGGACCGGGTCGTGACCCGCGCCGACCTGCCGCGCACCCTGGGTCAGATCCTGTCCATGCTGATGGGCGGAACCCGCGCCGCCGCCTGAGACCGTCTGAAGGGCCAGTCGATCGCGGTCGAGGCCCACAGGCACCACCAGACGATGACCGGCTGAAACAGCAGGCGCGGGCCGTGATAGGCCCAGCCTAACCCTGCGCCCGACGTCATGAAGTTCACGGCATGCTGGATGTTGGCCGGATAGACGCAGACGGCGTAAGCGGCCAGCGCCCAGCCGGCGGCGACCCGCAGGCGCGAGATCATCAGACCCGCCGCACCCAGCAGTTCGGCGATCCCCGTCAGGGCCACGACCAGGGCCGGCTGCGGAACCCACGCCGGCGTGATCCGCACGAAGGGGCCGGGGACCATCAGATGCAGCACCCCTGCGCCCAGGAAGACGGCCGCGAGGACAATGCGCGCCGCTGTTCTGATCTGCGGCCTGGAAGTCATGTCGCGGTTCTCGAAATCAGGGGGTAAAGGAGGCGGATGGATCCCGTCTCCGAACGACTACGCGCGCGCCACCCCCAGCGGATCGACCTTTCGCTGGAAAGAATGCGCGTGCTGTGCGCGGCCCTTGGCGATCCGCAACACAAGCTTCCGCCGGTGATCCATGTGGCGGGCACCAACGGCAAGGGGTCGACCGTCGCCCTTATCCGCGCCATCGCCGAGGCGGCGGGGCTGAAGGTGCACGCCTACACCTCGCCCCATCTGGTGCGGTTCAACGAGCGGATCCGACTGGCTGGAACGCTGATCGAGGACGATCATCTGAATGCGATCCTGGACCGGATCGAGGCGGTCATGGCCAAGACGGACAGCGAGGCCACGGTGTTCGAAAGCACCACCGCCGCCGCCTTCCTGGCCATGTCCGAGACGCCCGCCGACCTGGCCATCATCGAGGTGGGTCTGGGCGGGGTGCTGGACGCGACCAATGTGATCGAGCGGCCGCTGCTCAGCGTCATCGCCCCGGTCGACTACGACCATGCGGAGTTCCTTGGCACGGATCTGGCCGCTATCGCCTCGGAAAAGGCAGGCGTGCTGAAGGCCGGAGCGCCGGCCGTGATCGCGCGCCAGAAGGAAGAGGCGATGGCGGCCATCGAACGTCGCGCCGCCGACGTCCATGCACGGCTGACCGTGCTGGGAGTCGACTTCGACGCCTGGGCCGAGCGGGGCGGTCTGGCGTTCCAGACGGCCGAACTGTTCATGGACCTGCCGGCGCCGGCCCTGGCAGGCGCGCATCAGATCGACAATGCGGCCCTGGCCGTGGCGGCGGCGGTCGAACTGGACCTGCCCGAGGCTGCGATCGCCGAGGGGCTGAAGCGGGTACGCTGGCCCGCGCGTCTGCAACGGATTTCGGCGGGGCCATACGGCGCTGCGGCCAAGGCGGCGGAGGCGGAGCTGTGGCTGGACGGGGGGCATAATCCCCATGCGGCGCGGGCGCTGGCGGCGTTTCTGGCCGAGCGTCAGGCGCGGGCGCCGCGTCCCCTGGCCCTGATCTGCGGCATGTTGAACAACAAGGATGCGGGCGGTTTCTTCGCCGCGCTGAAGGAGAGCCAGGCCACCGTCTTCACCGTCGGCTTCGACGGGGCGGCGGCCGAGCCAACGGCCCTGGCGGCCGTGGCCCGCGGGCATGGGCTGGCGGCGACCCCGGCGGGATCGGTTTCTGAGGCGCTGGACCTGGCGCTACGCCTGGGCGCGGGCCGGGTCGCCATCTGCGGATCGCTGTATCTGGCCGGCGAGGTCATGGGCGCCAGCGAGGAAACCTGGCCGGTCTAGCGCGTCATCCAAGGCTTGGACTTGCCGGCGGCGATGCGGGCGGCCTGTTCGCGCTGGAAGCGACCGCCGCGCGGCGGCTTGGCGCGCGCATCCAGCTTGGCGGTCTTCAGGCGCAGAGCCTTCTGGACCGGGGTCTCGCCGGGAATGTCGTCAGCCGGTTTCGGGGTGTCTTCGTCGCTCATGACGCCATCCTAGCATGAAAAACGCCCGCCGGTCGGACCGGCGGGCGCTTGATCTGACAGGGTCGAAAAGGCTCAGGCCTTGACGCCGGCCTCGGCCAGCCATTCGACGATCTTGCCCTTGGGCATGGCGCCGACCTTCATCGAAGCCATCTGGCCGTCCTTGAACAGCATCAGGGTCGGAATACCCTTCACGCCCAGCTTCGACGGGGTCATGGGGCTGTCGTCGATGTTGATCTTGGCCACGGTGACCTGACCGCCCAGCTCGTCGGCGATCTGTTCCAGCGCCGGGCCGATCTGTTTGCAGGGGCCGCACCATTCGGCCCAGAAATCGACCAGGACCGGGGTCGAAGATTTCAGGACGTCGGCGTCAAAGCTTTCGTCGGTGACTTTCACTGTCGCCATAAATGGCTCCTTGGGCGCTATCGCTCGGCGCGCGGCGCCTCGCTACTTGAGCGCAGGTTGATGTTGGCCGGAGCGTCCGGGTTCAGCCGCAGATGTGGGAGCGAATCGCGGGCAATTCAACTGCCCGCGAGCGCCGCCGCCAGCAGGGTCTCGGGAATGGGCATCAGCTTGGGTCCGTCGGTCCAGACCAGCGCGGCCTCGACCGGGCGGTCGGGATAGAGGCGTTTCAGCACGGCGACATAGACGGCGGCCTGCAGCACATAGGCGGGATCGACCGCCTCGACGGCGTCTGGCGCAGGGCGGTTGGTCTTGTAATCGACGACCAGAACCTTCTCAGGCGTGACCACCAGCCGGTCGATGCGGCCGTTGATGGCGACGCCGGGCGGCAGGTCGGGCGCAGATCCCGTCAGGGCGACCTCGGCGCGGGAGCCGGGACCGAAGACCGGGGCGAAGCGGGCGTCGTTCAGCACAGAGAAGGCGGCTGCGATCATCTCGGCGCGCTGGACCTCGTCCAGATCGGTCTCGCGGGCCAGCAGGCGCCGGGCGGCGTCGGGGCGGTCGGTGGTCGCGATCTCGGGCAGGCGTTCCAGCAAACGGTGGATCAGGTCGCCGCGCCGGAATCGGCCCAGCGATGCCCCGCCTGCCGCGCTGCGGGCCAGGGGCGAAGGGGCGGGGATCCGGATCGCGCCGCCCTCCATCCGCGACGGCGAGGCGAAGCGGGCGGCGGCGTCCGCCGGCGGCGGCGAGGCGGCCCAGGCGGGCAGGACGGCGACGGACCGCACTTCATCGGTGGCGACCGGGCGACACTCGGGATCGACGCCATAGCGACGCACGCCGTTGTCGACTTCGCGCACCTGATCGCCCAGGCGATCGAAGGTTTCCGAGAGGATCGACCACCAGCTGCCGGCTTCGGCGCCTCGGCTTGAGGCGCGACCCATGACGATGACGCGGTCCCGCGCGCGGGTCAGGGCGACATAGAGCAGGCGCAGGGTTTCGTCGTCGGTGCGGGCCTGGCGCGCGGCGCGGGCGTCGGCCGAGGCCGGACAGTCGTCCTTCGCCGAGCTGGGGGCCATCAGCCAGGCCTCGCCTTCGCCCTCCGGCGTGACCGCAGGCATCAGGGACGGACCTTGCGCCTTCGCCTTCATGGTCGTGTCGGGCAGGATGACGGTGGGCGCCTCCAGCCCCTTGGCGCCGTGGACGGTCATGACGCGGACCTCGCCGCGCGCGCCTTCCAGTTCGCGCTTCACCTCGACGTCGGCGGCCTCCAACTGCGCCAGGCAGGTCTCCAAATCGATCGCGCCACGATTTTCGGCGGCCAGCACCTGGTTCAGGGTCTCGTCGATGGCTTCTTCCGCCTCGCGCCCCAGACGGGCCAGGATGCGGGCGCGGCCGGACCGCCCCGTATCGTCCACGCGGTTCAGGGCCTGAGAGAAGAAGGCGAAAGGATCGCCGCCGCGCGCGCCGATGGCGGCCTGCAACGCATCACGGGCGCGGGCCCATTCAGGGCGTTCGTGCGCCCGGTCGCGCAGGTCGCGCCACAGCTGGCCGGCCTTGCGGTCTTCGCGTCCGGCCAGCGCATAAAGGCCGTCCTCGTCCACATCGCACAGCGGGCTGCGCAGCACCTCTGCCAGGGACAGGTCGTCGTCGGGGAAGCGGGCGAAACGCGCCAGCGAGATCAGGTCGTCGAAAACGATATGGCTGGACAATTTCAGCCGGTCCGCCCCGGCGACTGGCACACCTTCGGTCTTCAGCGCGCGGATGATCTCTTCGAAGGTCGCGTCGCGACGTCGGACCAGGACGATGTAGTCGCCATAGCCGGCGGGGCGCAGGTCGCGTGTGCTGCGATCGAAGACGGCGACGCCGCTCTCGACCTGACGGCGGATCTCGCGGGCCAGGTCGCGGGCCAGGCGCTTGCGAGCGCTGCCGGCGCTCTCCTGATCAACCGGATCATCCCAGGCGTCGGTTTCGGGCGCGGGCTCGTCCAGGAACAGGGGCCACAGGTCGATGGCGCCGTGCTGGCCGATGCGGGCGGGCAGGTGTCGGGCGATATCGCCCTGCGGGCCGGTCAGGGCGCGGGTGCGGTCGGGATCGGCGAAGACGGCGTCGACGAAGGCCAGCACCTCTTCGGTGGAGCGATAGGAGGTGTTCAGTTCCGGCCCGGCGAAGGGCTCGCCGGCGCCCTCGGCCAGAGCGAGGAAGGCGCCACGTTCCTGACGCAGCCGTTCGGGGCGGGCGCCCTGGAAGGAATAGATCGACTGTTTCTCGTCGCCGACGGCGAAGACGGTGCGGCCGGACTTTTCGCCAGAGTAGAACTCGCCGGTCAGGGCGCGGACGATGGCCCATTGTTCGGGGGCGGTGTCCTGGGCTTCATCGATCAGAACGTGATCGACCCCGCCGTCCAGCTTGTAAAGCACCCAGGCGGCGGCCCCGCTTTCGGTCAGCAGGGCGGCGGCGCGCGCGACCAAGTCGGGAAAGTCCAACGCCCCGCGCTGGGCCTTGGCGGCTTCGTAGAGGGCGGCATGAGCGCGGGCCAGGGTCAGGACCTTGACCGTATCGTCGGCGACCTTGGCCTTGCGCAGAGCCTCGCGCGTGGCGAGGAACTTGGTCTGAAGGTCCAGCAGCCAACCGACCGCGCCTTGCGGCGCCGACTTTGTGCCCATGCTCTTACGCGGTTCGCCCGCCTGGGTGCAGAAGACCCCGACCAGGGCCGCGAACTCGGCGTAAGGCGGGGCGGCGACGCTCATGGCGTCGGCGATCTTCTTGTCATTGGCCGAGCCGGTTTCCATGGCCTCGGCCATGCGGTTCCATTCGCCGGGATCGATGAAGGCGACGAAGTCTCGCTCCAGCTCCTCCGGGCTGCGATCGCGCTCGGCGCCGGTCAGGGCCCAGGGATCGGGCGCGGTTCCGGCCTCGGCGCGGTCGATATAGTCCAGCAGGTCGGCGCGCCTGGCCTCGATCATCGACAGCAGGGCCTGGAACCGCTGCCAGTCCAGTTCGACGGCGAAATGGCTGTAGGCCTGGCCGATGGGGCCGTCCGGATCGGCGACGGCGGCGCGGGCCAGGTCTTCGCGCGCGGCGTGGCTGAGGGCGGTCGCGGCCTGGTCTTCCAGCACAGTGAAGCGGGGCGAGACCCCAGCCTCCAGCGGGAACCGCCGCAGCAGCTTTTCGCAGAAGGCGTGGATGGTCTGGATCTTCAGCCCGCCCGGCGTCTCCAGCGCGCGGGCGAACAGCTTGCGCGCGCGGGACAGGGCGGCGTGATCCATCGCCTGCGGGTCGCCGTCGTCCAGCCGGGCCAGTTCGCGCGACAGTGCGGCGTCGTCCAGCACGGCCCAGCCGCCCAGCTGGTCGAACAGCCGGGCCTGCATCTCGGCGGCGGCGGCCTTGGTGTAGGTGACGCATAGGATGGCGCCGGGATCGACCTGATCCAGCAGCAGCCGCGCCACCCGGTTGACCAGGGTGGTTGTCTTGCCCGAACCGGCGTTGGCGGTGACGAAGACGGTCAGGCGCGGGTCGGCGGCGACGATCTGGGGGGCGATGCTCATTCTTCGTCCCCATCGCCGATCACAGACCATTCCCAGACGCGGGCCAGATGATCGTAGTTGCCGCCTTGGTTGCCCATAAACTGAGGCGCGGCCCAGGAGACGTAAGGCGTGTTCTCGTTGTCGAACCGGGCGACGCGGCGCTTCAGGCCGTCAAGCGCAGCCTGCGCTAAATCGGCGGCCTCAGAGCCCGAAGCGCGGGTGACGACTTCGCCCGCCGTCTTTCGCCCGACCACGCGGACATAGGTCAGTTCGTCGGGCGTGACCGGGCCGTTGGTGTCCTTGAACCCGCCGTCGGCCAGGATGGCGGCGGTCAGGGTGAGCTGCGGCGCGAAGCCGGACTTGACCTGTTTGGCGGACGGCGCCGCCCCGGTCTTGAAGTCCATGACCGCCGCGCCGTCGGACGCCAGCTCGATCCGGTCGGCGAAAGCCTTGACGGTGAAGGGGCCGGCGGGGGCGTCGAAGGTCATGGTCCCCTGCTGTTCGACCATGATGTCGACGCCGCGCGCGCGGCGTCGGCGCTCGAACTCTGTCAGCCAGCGGGCGCAGTTGCGGGCCAGCGGCGCCTCGCGGGCCATGGCCGCATCCTCGAACCCGCGCGCGCCCAGTTCGCGCAGCAGATGGTCGTGCAGGATGGCCTCGCAGTCGTCAGGCAGGTCGTTCGGCCAGTCCAGCGTCAGCCGTTCGATGGCGGCGTGGACGGCGTTGCCCCGAGCCAGCGCTTCGGCAGACGCGCCGGGCCGCTCCATCGCCTCCAGCCCCAGCACCCACAGGGCGTAGATGGCGTAGGGGTCGCGCACCCAGCGTTCGATGCGGGTGACGAACAGGCTGCGCGGACGGCGATGCACGGGCGGGCGCGGCTCGGGCCGTTTGGCGAACTGGGGTGGGCCGGGCGGCGGTGCGTCCAAGGCGCGGGCCCAATCGATGACGGCCGCCGGGCGGGCGATTGCGACGGGTGTTTCGACAGCGTTCGCGCCGCGCGTCAGCATCTCCAGCCGCCACAGCCAGCGCGAGCGGACGGCGGGCTGGCCGCCGCGCCGCTCGCTGTGGATCAGGATGACTTCATCGGCGCAGGCGGCCTGGACAAAGTCCTGCGCCGTCTGGCCCAGGCGGCGCTCGGGCGGGGGCAGGCCCAGCGCCTTTCGCATCGGGCGCGACAGGAAGGGGTCGGTCGGCGCCGCCTGGGGCCACACACCTTCCTCCAGCCCGGCGAGGATCATACGGTCCGCCCTGACCAGACGCGCCTCGATGGCCCCCAGAATCCGCAGCGACGGATGGGTGGCCCCGCCGGTGCGCACGACGTTTTCCTTGACCAGGGACGTGACCAGTTCGGCCAGTTCCGCGCGGCGGATACGGCCCAACGAGGCCCCGCCCTCGATCAGGCCGGACAACAGGGCGGCGGCGGCCTCGCCGTCGGGGCCGGCCCAGGCGTTCTGGCCGGCTAAGGTTTCGATCAGCCGGGTCAGGGCCGAGGCGGCGACGTCTAGATCCGCATCGGGCGCGAAGACGGCGGTCGCGGCCTCGATGGCGGCCTGAAGCTGATCGACCAGACGGGTCGCGGCCGACAGCCGGGCCTGTTTCCATTCGGGCGGCGCCTTGCCGCGCCGGTCGGGCTGTACCGCCTCCAGCAGGCGGCGATGGATGGCGGCGAAGTCGCGTGGGCGGGGGCCGCGCAGGGCGTGTTCCTCCAGCGCGACGACGGCTGCCGCTTGAAAGGTGTCGCCCAGGTCGAACCGGACCAGCGGATGTTTGACGACGGCGAGCAGTAGATGGGGCTGGACCGGATCGGCGATCCAGCGGGCGCACAGATCGATCAGGGCGCCGGCGGGCAGCCGCGAAAGGGGGGCGCCGGCGGACGAATCGGGGATGACGCCCCAACGCTCCAGCCGGGCGGTGACGCGGCGGCCCAGGGCCTGATCCGGCGTGATCAGGGCGCAGGTCTTTCCGGGTGTCTCCAGCGTCTCGCGCATCATCAGGGCGATGGCGGCGGCGGCCTCTTCCTCGGCGCGGACGGACAGATGGGAAAGGCCCTGCAAGCCCTCGGCGATCGGATCACGCGCCTCCTTGCGGGCAACGGCCGCCAAGCGGATGTCGCGGATGGCGCGGCGCCAGTCGTCGGTCGCCTCGGCGGGACGCAGGGCCTCGTTGACCAGCCGCTGGCGCGCCAGTCCGCGCGCCTCGCGGGCCGGAGGAACGGCGGGACGGAACCAGGGGCGGACGCTCTCGCGCGCGATCTCGCAGCGGTCCAGCAGCCGCTTCATCGCACTTTGCGGATGCTGTTCGTCCAGCTGGTTCCAGACGCCCGCGTCCAGATCCAGGTCGAGGCCAGGCAGGACGACGCAGCCCAGCGGCGCCCGCGCCACGGCCTTCAGCACGTCGCCGGCGGCGGGGACGGTGCCGGTCGAACCGGCGGCGATGACGGGCTGGCGCGGCGGCTCGCGGTCCCACAGCTCGGCGAGGCGGCGCAGCAGGGTCGCGCGACGCCAGGCCGGATCGACCAAACCCAGTTCGGCCAGACGCTTGGGCCAGGCCTCGACCGCCAGACCCAGAAACTCGGCCGACCGTTCCCAGTGTTCGGCCATTTCGCCGTCGACCAATGTGGCGATCCGCTCGGGGTTCTGAATCTCTTCCAGTTGGCAGGAATCGAGGAAGCCGCCCAGCGCGTCGGCGAGGTCCAATGCACGCATCGGGCTCAGGGATGCATCGAACTGTTCGACGATCATCCGCGCCATCTCGAACCGGCGCGTCAGGGCGGGGATGGCGGGCGGCAGGTCCAGACCCAGGGCGCCGGGCGTAAACGGCGGCTCGTCCTCCTCAAGATCGCCCAGCGGCCGCACCTGAGGCAGCAGGATGGGGCGACCCTGCGACAGCTTGGACAGGGCGCCGGTGAAGGCGCGCGCGGCCCGGCGGTTGGGCAGCAGGATGGTCGCGTCCGACAGGGTTTCGGGCGGCAGATCGCCCAGCCAGGCCAGCACCCCGGCGGCTAAATCCTCAAGGAATGGCCGGTGCGCGGGGATGGCATACCAGCGCGGCGTGTCGCCCAGGAAGGGATCGAACAGGCTCACGCGTCTCCCGCCAGTTTCGCCTCGGCCTCATCGCGCGCCTGCGGGTCGCCGACGTGCATCCAATCGCCGTCCAGGACGCAGCCGAACAGACGTCCCTCAGCGGCGGACTGGCGCCAAAGGGGGCTGAGGGAGAAGGGGCCGTCGGGGCCGTGATCGGCATAGCCGGGGCGGGTGATGTGGACGCCCATATAGGCGAACGGCGCGGAAGGGCCGTCGCCGCGGAAGGTTAGCTTTCCGTCGTCGGCCATGAAGAAATCGCCGTCGCCCTCGAAGCCGATGGAGCCTTCGCGGCGGGCCAGCAGCAGGGCGGCGTCCATCGTCTCTGGGTTCCACAGACGGACCAGATCGGCCAACGCACCGCCTCGGTCGATCCAGACGCTGTCGATATTGGCGACGAAGACGGGCTCCTCGCCCAGCAGGGCGTGAGCCTTCTTCAGCCCGCCGCCGGTCTCCAGCAGTTCGGCGCGTTCGTCGGAAATCACGACTTCGGGGCCGCGCCCGCGCGCCGCGAGATGCGCTTCCAGTCGGTCGGCGAACCAGTGGACATTCACTACCGCCTTTTCGACGCCGGCGTCCGCCAGACGGTCCAGCACATGGTCGATCAGGGCGCGACCATGGACCTCGACCAAGGCCTTGGGTCGGTCGTCGGTCAGGGGGCGCATGCGCGTGCCCAGGCCGGCGGCGAGCACCATTGCGGTCTTGGGGGCCGTCTTTGGAGCGGTCATGCGCGCACCTCGGCAGGAACGTGACGGTCGAACCAGCGGGCGACGGGCGCCAGGGCCGGCTGGTCCAGATTGGCGTTCAGGTGTCGCCACATGCGCGGCAGGAACTGGCGGTATCGCGGCTTGCCGTCGCGCGCGATCAGCCGTGCGAAGATGCCGATGATCCGCGCCTCGTTCAGGCCGGCGAGGCCGGCGTAGTCGGCCATGAAGGCGGCGCGGTCGATGCCGGGCCGCAGCGCGAAATAGCGGTCCAGCGCCTCGACCTCCAGCGCCGGCGAGACGTCGCGGCGGGCGTCCTGAAGCAGGGAGTGCAGGTCCCACGACGGGTGGGCGCGCACCGCGTCCTGAAAGTCGATCATGCCGACGCGGGCGGCGCCGTCGCGCTGGGGCAGCCAGATCAGGTTCTCGGCGTGATAATCGCGGTGAGCCATGACCGAGGCCCCGGCCGCGCCCGAGGCGACGATCGGCGCCCAGGCGGCGCGCCAGTCGGCGACGGCGACGGCGTCGAAGCGGACGCGGTCGTCGAGCCTCGGCAGCCAGTCTACGAACAGATCGGCCCCGCCCTGAAGCGCCGTATCGTCATAGGTCAGAAGCGGCCAGTCGCCGCCGGGACCGTGCAGGGTTTCGGGCGGAGCGCCGGCCTCGTGCAGAACGGCCAGGGCCTCGATGGCGGCCAGATAAAGCGGCGTCTCGTCGGCGCCGCTCTCGATCACGCGGGCGAACAGGTCGTCGCCGAAATCCTCCAGCACGGCCAGGCCGTTGGCGGCGTCCAGCGAAGGGATTTCGGGGGCGGACAGGCCCAGAGATTTCAGATGGGCGGCGACGGCGGCGAAGGCCTCGATCCGGCCGGCGGACAGGCGGGCGACGGCGTTCCAGCCGGCGGCGTGACGCTGCTCGGGCGTCCAGCGCGGATCGCACGGCCGGCTTTCGGCGGCGGGCGCCTGATCCATCAGCATCAAGGTCGGACCGGTCGTCGGCGTTAGCCGCTCATACCGCCGCGTCGAGGCGTCGCCGGGCAGGGGGGCGCGCACGGCGTCGGCCAGGCCGGCGGCCTTCAGGAAGTCAAGACGGAGGGTTTCGCGGTCAGACATGTAGATCCTTCAGCCCCGTTTCCCATCGGCCTACGCCGGAAACGGTCGCAAGGCGGCCTTCGCCCTGTTCGGAGATTTCGATGATCAGTTGGTCAGGCCCCAGGAATTGGCCCGGTTCCTCACCCAGCCGTTCGGGCCATTCGATGACGGCGCACCCCTCGTCCAGCGCCTCATCCAGGCCGATCTCGAATGCCTCTTCCGGTCGGGTCAGGCGATAGAGGTCGAAATGGGCGACTGGCGGGTCGCTTTCGTAGAACTGGACCAGGGTGAAGGTCGGGCTGGGCACGTCCTCGTCCGGCGTGGTCAGGGCGCGGATCAGGCCGCGCGCCAGGGTCGACTTGCCCATGCCCAGCGGACCGTAGAGCAGCAGACTGTCGCCCGCCGCCAGCAGGGGGGCGATGGCCTGGCCCAGGGCGGTGGTGGCCTCGGCGTCGGGCAGGGCGATCTTCATGGAAACACCGCATCAGGATCGGCGGCCAGGGTGCGCTCGGTGAAGGTTTTCAGCGCCTCGGTGGCCTTGGCCGCGTCCGCGTCCAGCCGGTCTGCGGGAATGGGCAGGCCGACATCGACGCCGAACAGCTTGCCTTCCTTGTTCAGCAACTCATGGAACAGGGTCACGTCGCGCAACTCCTGCGAGACCTTGTCGAACAGGTGAAACAGCCGGCTGTAGGGGCCTGTGACATGCATGGGCACGACCGGCGCACCGTATTTACGCGCCATGGAGGCGGCGGTCGGGGCCCATTCGGGATCGGTCAGGACGCCGTTCTTCTCGCGCGCCAGACGGCCGGCGGGGAACATGACGACGCAGCGTTCGGCCTCGAACGCCTCCTTGGCGGCATTCAGCGTGGCGCGGGTCTTTTCGCGGGTGCGTTTGTCGTGGACCCACTCGACGGGGATGATGGTCTCGTCCAGCCGGGGCGAGACGCGGATGGCGTCGGCGTTGGCGAAGAAGATCATGTCTGTGCGCCGCTGCTTGATCGCGTCGAACACGGCGACCCCGTCGGCGATGCCGGTGGGGTGGTTGCAGACGACGACGCAACGGCCGGTCGCGGGCAGGCGCTCCAGATTCGTCGTCGTAACCTTCAGCCTCAGCAGGTCCGAGACAAAATCGAAGGTCTCGGTCCCCGACAGGTCGCGGATGGCGTCGGCCATTCGCACCGCCGCCCCATAGCCTAGCACGCCGTAAAGCGCCGGCCGCACGACCGGCCACAGCGGCGAACTGGTCAGGCGCGGCGCGCGTTCGGCGATCAGCACATCGACGATGTGGGGCTGACGGCGGGCGGGAAGGGTGGCGGCGGTCATGAAAGATCGCTTGTCGCCGGTTCGGTCGGAGGGGGCAAGATGCGCGGCGTCGTGGACGCTTGGCGATCGGACGGGCGGCCCCTATCACTGTCGAAAAGCTGTGGGGGATGAAGACATGACGCGTTCACGCTGGATGGCGGCGGTCGCCTTTGGAAGCCTGATCCTGGCCGCTGCGCCGAGCTTCGCCCAGCAGACGGCGCCTGCCGCTGCAGAGTCGCCGGCAGCCCAGCCCCAAGCTCAGCCGCGCGGCCTGTCGCTGAAGGATCTGGCGATGATGGAGCGGGTCAGCGAGCCGCGCGTCTCGCCGGACGGCCGCCAAATCCTCTACGCCGTGCGCACCACCGACTGGGAGGGCAACAAGGGCGTCAACGGCCTGTGGCTGGCGGACGTGTCGGGCGGCGAGCCGCGCAAGTTGGCGATCTCGGAAGGCGGCGCCTCGGGCGCGCGCTGGGCGCCGGACGGCGGGGCCATCTATTTCCTGTCGTCGCGGGGCGGGTCGAACCAGGTCTGGCGCACGGATGCGGCCGGCATGGCGGCGGCCCAGGTGACGACTCTGCCTTTCGACGTGTCGGGCTTCCGCATCGCGCCGGATGGCAGGTCGCTGGTCTTGGCCGTCTCGGTCTTCGTCGATTGCGACACCCTGGCCTGCACCAAGACGCGGCTGGATGCTCGGGGTAAATCGACGCTCCAGTCCTATGACCGTCTGCCGCTGCGCGACTTCGACCACTGGGTCGATACGCGCCGCACCCATCTGTTCGTCCAGCCGCTGAACGGGTCGGGTTTGAGTGGCGGCGAACCGCGCGATCTGATGGCGGGCCTGGACGCCGATGTCTCGGCCGGCGATTCCAGCTTCGACATTTCGCCGGACGGCCGCACCCTGGTCTACGGCACGCAGACGCAAGGGGCGGGCGAACCCTTCACCAATAACAGCGACGTGTTCCGCGTCAGCCTCGAGGGCGGGACGCCGGTCAATCTGACCGAGACGAACAAGGGGTCGGACGGCAATCCGGTCTTCTCTCTGAACGGTCGCCAACTGGCCTGGCTATCGGCGCCGCGCGAGAACGTCGGCGGGGATCAGGCGGCGGTCTGGGTAGCGAACGCCGATGGCTCCGGCGCGAGGAAGCTGACCGACTGGGATCGCGGCGCGGGCGGCCTGCAATGGCGCACCGATGGCCGGTCGCTGCTGGTCTCGGCGGCGGACGAGGGCCAGAATCGGCTGTTCTCGGTCGACGCCCGCACCGGCCGGATCACGCCCCTGACCGGAAACGGCACGGTCGGCGCCTATGAGGAGAAGGTCGGGGTCTTGGCCTACGCCCACGAAAGCTTCGTCGCCCCGACCCAGATCTTTGTGCAGACGCGCGGCGAACCCCGCCAGATCAGCCGCCAGAACGCCGAGGTGCTGGCGCAGCTGGACCTGCCCAAGGGCGAGGCCTTCACCTTCGCCGGCTGGAACAATGAGCCGGTGCAGGGCTGGGTGTTCAAGCCGGCGGGCGCGGTCGAAGGTCGGCGCTATCCGGCGGTCTATCTGATCCACGGCGGGCCGAAATCGCCTTGGACCGAAAACTGGTCCTACCGTTGGAATCCGCAGGTCTATACGGCCGCCGGCTATGCTGTGGTGATGATCAACTTCCACGGCTCGCCCGGTTACGGCCAGGCCTTCACCGACGCGATCAACGATCACTGGGGCGACCGGCCGCTGGAGGATCTGGAGAAGGGCTGGGCGGCGGCGCTGTCGAGCAATCCGTGGATCGACGGCGACCGGGCCTGCGCGCTGGGCGCCTCCTACGGCGGCTATATGGTCAATATGATCGCCGGAAAGTGGAACGGGCCGTGGCGCTGCCTGGTCAACCACGCCGGGGTGTTCGACGTGCCGCAGCTGATGAACGCCATGGATATCGGCAACTTCATCTGGGAGTTCGGAGGACCAAGCTGGGAGCGCAAGGCCGTGTATGACGCCTTCAATCCTGAGACTTACGCTGGCGATTGGAAGACGCCGATGCTGGTGCTGCATGGCTCCAAAGACTTCCGCGTGCCGATGGAGCAGGGGCTGGCGACCTTCTCGGCGCTTCAGCGTCAGGGCGTGCCTAGCCGCTTCGTCCATGTGCCGGACGAGAACCACTGGGTGCTGAAACCTCGCACCTGGGTCGACTGGCAGCAGGAAATCCTGGATTGGGTGGGCCGCTATACGGCGCCGGCGGGCTGAGCGACCCATTGACGCGCCTTGGCAGGGTGCTACGCCTCGCGGCCAGAAAGCTTCGCGAGGAAGATCTTGATGCGTCACCGTTCCCTTCTGTCCGCCGCCTGCGCGGCTGTTGCGCTGATGAGCGCCGCGCCTGCCCTGGCCCAGGTGCCGCCCGCGCCGGTTCCGGCCGCGCCCGCGACGCCTGACACCTTCACCTACAAGGATATGATCTCGGCCAACCGGCTGGGCGATCCGCAGGTGTCGCCGGACGGCCGCTACGTCGTCTATTCGGTCACGACGACGGACGTGGAGGCCAACCGCCGCGCCAGCAGCCTGTGGATCCTGGACCTGAACGCGCCGGACACGGCCCCGCGCCGCCTGGCCATCTCGGATCAGGGCGCCAACACCGCGCGCTGGGGCGGGGACGGCAATCTGTACTTCCTGTCGGGCAAGTCTGGCGCGAGCCAGGTCTGGCGCGTGGCCTCGCCCACGTCGGCGCCGGTTCAGGTGACGAACCTGCCCACCGACGTGAACGCCTATCGGATCAGCCCGTCGGGCGACAAGGTGGCGGTGTCGCTGGCCGTTTATCCGAACGCGGCCGACCTGAACGCCTCGGTCCAACAGGGCAAGGCCATCGCCGAGCAGAAAACGACGGGCCAGGTCTATGACCGCATGTTCGTGCGTCACTGGGACACCTGGAACGACCACACCCAGAACCACCTGTTCGTCCAGTCGATCGGCCGCGACGGCAAGGCTACGGGCACACCGACCTGGATCACCAAGGGCTTTGACGGCGACACGCCCTCCAAGCCCTTCGGCGACGAAAGCGAGTTCGTCTTCACGCCGGCTGGCGACGCCGTGGTCTTCTCTGCGCGTCTCGCCGGTCAGACCGAGCCGTGGAGCACCAACTTCGACCTGTGGAAGACCAACGGCCTGTCGGGCGACGGCACCTTCACCAACCTGACCGACGGCAACGACGCCTGGGACACCGGCCCGGTCTTCTCGCCGGACGGACGGACCCTGGCCTATCGCGCCATGGCGCGGCCGGGCTTTGAGGCCGACCGCTACCAGATCGTGCTGATGGACGTCGAAACGGGCCAGAAGCGCGAGATCGCCTCGAACTGGGATCGCTCGGCCGATACGCTGCAATGGTCGCGCGACGGCCAGACGCTGTACACGACGGCGGGCGACGTCGGCTCGACCAAGCTGTTTTCGGTGGACACGCGCAACGGCGTGGTTACGCCGATCACGGGCGCAGGCCACGTCTCGGGCTTCCAGCAGACGCCCACGGGCTTCGTCTTCGCCCAGGACAGCCTGCGCGAGCCGGGCGACCTGTATTTCAAGACCTATCTGGGCCGCGAAATGCCGCGTCGTCTGACGCAGTCCAACCCCGCCTTCGCCGCCAAACAGTTCGGCGAGTATGAGCAGTTCAGTTTCGCCGGCTGGAACAACGAGACGGTCCACGGCTATGTCATCAAGCCGGCCGGCTACGTCGAGGGCCGCAAATATCCGGTCGCCTTCCTGATCCACGGCGGGCCGCAGGGTTCGTTCGGGGACGGCTGGTCCTATCGCTGGAACCCCGAGACCTACGCGGGCGCGGGCTATGCGGTGGTGATGATCGATTTCCACGGCTCGACGGGCTACGGCCAGGCCTTTACCGACGCGATCAGCCAACACTGGGGCGACCGCCCGCTGGAAGACCTGCAGAAGGGCTGGGCGGCGGCTCAACAGAAGTACAGCTTCCTGGACGGCGACAACGCCTGTGCGCTGGGCGCGTCGTATGGCGGCTATATGATCAACTGGATCGCCGGCAACTGGTCCAATGAATTCAAATGCCTGGTCAACCACGACGGCGTCTTCGACACCTTCGGCATGGGCTATTCCACCGAAGAACTGTGGTTCACCGAGTGGGAATACGGCGGCACGCCGTGGGACAAGCCCGAGGGCTATCAGAAGTTCAACCCGGCCAACCACGTCGATAACTGGAAGACGCCGATGCTGGTGGTTCAGGGCGACCGCGACTTCCGCATCCCGACCGCCCAGGGCCTGTCGACCTTCACCGCCCTGCAACGGCGCGGCATCGACAGCCGCCTGATCGTCTTCCCCAACGAGAACCACTGGGTGCTGAAGCCGGCCAACAGCCTGCAATGGCACAATGAGGTTTTCGGCTGGCTGAACAAATATCTGACGCCGACGCAGTAACAGGCGTCCATCCGGACGACAAAAAGGGGCGCGGTCCAACGACCGCGCCCCTTCTTCATGCCCGTTTATTCAGGATCAGAGCGCCGCGCGCTGCATCGGCGCGCCGGCCAGGCGGTCATACTGATGCGCGGTCATGCAGCGCGGCGCGGCCCAGCGCTGGCCCGACTGATAGGCGGCGACCGCCTGTTGAGCCGTGACAAAGCTCGGCGTCGCGCCATGGTCGCGCTGATAGGCCGTGCGTGAGGCCACATCGGTTCCGCATACCCTGACGGTTTGCAGCACGGCCGCGCGCTCGGCCGGGCGCGGACTTTGCGCCATCACCGGCGTCGTTGCGGCCGCCAGGGCCGCGGCGATCAGGGCGGGGGTCAGAAAACGGGTCATCGGCAATCCTCCACCGCCTGAATTAAGATCAGGACTCTGATGAATTATGCGCCAATCCTGTCATTTGTAAAGATTATGCGACAACTTCGCGTCAGATCGACGACAAGCTGACCTTGCGGCGCCAAACCGGGGCTGGCGCGTTTCCTCTGGCTGACGGAGACGAGCGATTGTCGAACCCACGGAATTGGCGCACTTTTCGGGCCGACCTGAACCAGCGGGCGTGGGCGCCGGCCGGGGCGCGTTTGCGCACTTGGCGCAACTGGGTGCGCGACAACGATCCCGTCTATGCCGCGGCTCGACGACCGGGGGCGGCGGAAAAATGGGCGGCGGGCGTGGTGCTGGTGCTCGTGGCGGCCATCGTTCTTTTCCTGGCCTTGTTCGATTGGAACATGCTGCGCGGGCCCATCGGCCGCTGGGCCTCGGTCAAATACGATCGCGAAATCGCCCTGACCGGCGATCTGGACGTCAATCTGTTCAGCTGGACGCCGTCCGCCGTGGTGCGGGGGCTTAAGATCGGCGGCCCCGATTGGGCGCGCGATCGCGACACGGCCGACGTCGATGAGGTCCAGGCCTCGGTGCGCCTTCGAAAGCTGCTGGCCGGTCAGGTTGAGATGCCCCTGCTGAGCTTCACCCGGCCGCGAGTCGTGCTGATCTCCACCAAGGACGGCCGCAAGAGCTGGCAGTTGAATCCCAACAAACCTGACAATGGCGAAGGGCTGAATCTGCCGGTCATCCAGCAACTGGTCATCAAGGACGGGCGGCTGACCTTCGAGGAACAGAGGCGCGGACTGACGCTGGAGGCGGCGGTCAATGCGCGCGAGGCGTCCAGCGGCCAGGCCGGTTTCGTGCTGGACGGGCGCGGCGATGTGCGCGGCGCGCCCATGACCGTCAGGATCGAGGGCGGCCCGTTCATCAACATCCGGCGCGACCGTCCCTATCGGTTCGAGGCCGATGTGACCGGCGCGGACTCGTCCCTGGTCGCCAAGGGGGCGATCACCCGACCGTTCGATCTGGGGCGGTTCGACGCGACCATGACGATCCAAGGACGCAATATGTCGGACCTCTATCTGCTGACCGGCGTCGCCCTGCCCAATACGCCGCCCTACCGGCTGTCGGGCGCGCTGAACCGCGATCGGCGGATTTGGACCTTCAAGGATTTCGACGGACGTGTCGGCGCGTCCGATCTGTCGGGCGAGGTCAAGGTCCAGTCGGGCCAGCGTCTGCGCGTCGACGCCGACCTGACCTCGCGTCGTCTGGACATCGACGACCTGGCCGCTGTCCTGGGCGCGCGGACCCGGACCAATGCGGCGGGCACCGATACCGAGGCGCCGGTCTTGGTCGGCGGCAAGCTGCTGCCGGACGCCAAGCTGCAGACCGAGCGGCTGCAGACCATGGACGGTACCCTGTCCTATCGGGCCGGATCGGTGAAGGCGAACGCCTTCGACGTGCGTCAGGTGAACCTGGGCGCCGACCTGAAGGACGGCATCCTGAAGCTGGATCCGATCAGCTTCGACTTCAATCGCGGCGCACTGAACGGCACGGCACGGATCGATGCGACCAAGGACACCCCCTACAGCACGGTCGATCTGCGTTTGGCCGGCTATCCGCTGGAGTCCATCATCCCGGCCCGCAACGGCTCGGCGCCCGTCACCGGCAGGGCGCTGGGCCGGGCGAAGCTGGAGGGGCCGGGCGCCTCGATCCACGATTTCGCCGCCGCATCGAAAGGCTCGCTCAGCCTGGTGGTGCCGAACGGCAAGATGCGGGCGGCCTTCGCCGAACTGCTCGGCATCAACGCCAGCGCCGGGCTGCTGAAGCTGCTGAGCGGAGACCAATCCGAAAGCCAGATTCGCTGCGCCGTCGCCGATTTCAACGTCAGCGGCGGTACGGCGACGGCCCGCACCTTCGTCATCGACACCGATGTGGTCCTGGCCCAGGGCAAGGGCAGCATCAACCTGGGCGCCGAGACGATGAACCTGCGGATCGAGGGCGAATCCAAGAAGCCGCGACTGTTGCGCCTGTGGGCGCCGATCACAGTCTCGGGCCCCCTGACCGCGCCCAAGGTTGGGGTCGATGTCGGTTCGGTGGTGTCGCAGGGCGGTCTCGCGGGCCTGCTGGGCGCGGTCGTGGCGCCGGTGACGGCCCTGTTCGCCTTCGTCGATCCTGGGCTGGCCGAAGACGCCGACTGCGGCCGGCTGATCGCCAACGCCCGCTGAGCGTTGATGACGACCGATCCGGCGATCCGAGCGTATTGTGGGTGATGGAGCCTTTTGCATGACACGCCGTGGACTGTTCGCGCCTGCCCTTGGGCTTCTCGCCGCCGCCTGCTCGCCTCTGAGCCTGCTGAACACCCTGGGACCGAGGGACGGCGGCGTGCGACGCGTCGCGCGCGACATTCCCTATGGCGACGATCCGCGCCAGCAGATGGATCTCTATGCGCCGACCGCGCCTGGCCCCTATCCGACCCTGGTCTTCTTCTATGGCGGCGGCTGGGATTCGGGCTCGCGCAGCCAATATGGCTGGGCGGCGCAAGCCTTGGCGGCGCGCGGGTTCGTGGTCGCCCTGCCGGACTACCGCATCGTCCCCCAAGTCGTCTTCCCGGCCTTCATCGACGACGCGGCCGCCGCAACGGGCAAGGCGGCGCAGGTGGTGGGTCAGTACGGCGGCGATCCGGCGCGGCTTGGCGTGCTGGGCCATTCGGCGGGCGCGCATCTGGCGATGATGATCGCCTTGGACCGACGCTATATGGCTGCCGTCGGCCGTCCCGATCTGATCAAGGCGGCGGCAGGTCTCGCGGGCCCGTACGACTTCCTGCCGTTCGACGTGGCGGCGTCGCAGAACGCCTTCGGCCGTGCGCCGGATCCGACCCTGACCCAGCCCGTGACCTTCGTCCGCGCCGACGCCCCGCCGATCTGGCTGGGCCACGGCACGGCCGACACGGTGGTCCACGACGAGGACACGGTCATTCTGGATCAGCGGATGCGCGCGGTGGGCGGGCGCTCGGAGGCTAAGCTCTATCCAGGTCTGGACCACGCCGACCTGATCGCAACCTTCTCGCCCCTGTTCCGCAAGAAGGCGACGGTGCTGGCCGATGTGACGGACTTCTTCCACCGGCAGCTGGGCTGAACCGACGAAGAATGGTGCGGGCGGCCGGGGTCGAACCGGCACTCCTTTCGGAACTGGATTTTGAGTCCAGCGCGTCTACCAATTCCACCACGCCCGCAGCGGAAGGACCGCCTCATGCCACAGAGGGATGAGGCGGGTCCAGCCTTTGTGTCACTGCATGATGAAGTTGACGCGGAAGGCCATCATGCGCGGCGCGGTCGGTTGGTCGCCGTCATAGGCGACGGTGGCGTCACGGGCCGCCTTAAGCACCGCTTCGCCGAAACGACCATCGGCGGGATGTTCGGTTTCGATGACGCAGTCGCGCAAGCGACCGTCAGGCTGGGCGACGCATGTGGCGACGGCGAAACCCTCCGAATAGTTGGTGGCGGGATAGCGCGGACGAATCTGACGCGCCCATCGCATTCCAACCTGCAGACCTTCCTCGGAGATGGCGTCGAGTTCCTGGTCGCGAGGGTCGACAAGCGGGCGGCCGCAGGCCGTCAGGGTTTCGTCGATCGCCGAACCGGACGCAGGGAGTTCCAGATCATAGCGGAGGTTTCGACCCGCGCCGCCGCCATCGGGCACGATGATCTGAATGCGTCCGCCTTGGCGAAGTTCGCGGGCAAAGGGGGCTGGAAAATCGGCGACGGCGCCCGCACGATCGGTCGTGACGTTCCAGCGCCATTCCTTGGCTTCTTCGTCTCGAAAGATGATTGTGATCGGGCGCGTTTTCGTCCGGCGCGCCACCTCCGGCAACCCGAACAGCAGCGCCGAATAGGCGCCGTCCATGCAGCGAGTCGCGATCGACAGGCCCGGCGTGGTCGTGACGTAAGCGATTGTCGATTTCTTTCGGGCGTCCTTGACCAGATCCCAGTCTTCGCCGGTGTTCGGCGCATCCTGCGAGACGGCTGAGCCGGCCGACAAGGCGACAGCGAGAGCGACTACGGCGTTCTTCATGCGACGACTTCCACATGGCTGTCCGTGCCGCCGGACTGGATGCGGCGTGCGCGGATGTACATTTCGACACGCTGCATCACGATCAGGCCCATGGCGAAGACCAGGAAGGCGTCAGTGACGGCCAGGGCGTTCAGGTGCCAGGCGGCGGCATGGCTTTCGATCAGGTCGCGCAGCAGCGACCGGCCGGCGAACAGCACGACCAGCAGGATCAGACCCAGCGGCGAGGCCTGGGCCATCAGGGAGCCGTCCGGCTCCTTTTCGATGGTGACGGTCTTGCCGCGATACCAGCCGGCGACGCCGCCCAAGATCCCGCCGATGGCCAGCACCGCCCAGGCGTCGGGACCGAACGGCGCATGGGCCATGTTCGGGTTCTGGGCCGTGCCCCATAGCCCCAGGCCGATCAGCGGCAGGACGATGGCCGGCATGACCCACAGCAGTTGCGGCTTCAGTACCCGCTTCCGACGGTTCTTCAGCAGCACGACCACCAGCATGATCGGGATCATGAGCAGCGGGATCAGTTTTTCAGGCGGCACGTCGTCTCTCCCCAAAGACCGGATGCGGCCTCCCCCGAGACCGCTCTCAGCACCCTAGCGGCGTCAATCCGCGCTGGATAGCGGCGCTACGGTCTGTTCGATGGCGCCGAAGATCGAATGATGACGCTCGTCCAGCATCTCGATGCGCACCGTGTCGCCGTGTTTCAGGAAGGGCGTGTCGGCCGCGCCGCGCAGGATCGTCTCGACCGTGCGGACCTCGGCGATGCAGGAGTAGCCCAGGCCGCCTTCCGAAACCGGCTTGCCGGGGCCGCCGTCGGCGTCCTTGTTCGACACCGTGCCCGAGCCGATGATGGTCCCGGCGCCCAGCGAGCGGGTCTTGGCCAGATGGGCGATCAGGGTTCCGAAGTCGAAGGTCATGTCGACGCCGGCATCGGCCTTGCCGAAGTCCTCGCCATTCAGCTGCACCGACAGGGCGCCGTGCAGCTTGCCGTCCTTCCATTGGTCGCCCAGCGCATCGGGTGTGACCAAGACCGGCGACAGGGCGCTGGCGGGCTTGGACTGGACGAAGCCGAAGCCCTTGGCCAGTTCGGCAGGGATCAGATTGCGCAGGCTCACGTCGTTGACCAGGCCGACCAGGCGAATGGCGTCGAGCGCCTGATCGCGCGTCGCGCCTTGGGGCACATCGCCGACGACGACCACGATCTCGGCCTCCAGGTCGCAGCCCCAGGCCTCGTCGGCCAGCGGAATCGGATCGCGCGGCGGCAGGAAGCTGTCGGAGCCGCCCTGATACATCAGCGGGTCGGTCCAGAAGCTCTCGGGCATGTCGGCGCCGCGCGCCTTACGCACCAGTTCGACGTGATTCACATAGGCCGAGCCGTCCGCCCACTGATAGGCGCGGGGCAGGGGGGAGGCGGCGTCGCGCTCATGGAAGCGGCCGCGCGGCACGGCCTCATGCTCCAGGCTTTCGGCCAAGGCCTCGAGGCGAGGGCCGCAGCGGTCCCAGTCATCCAGCGCCGCCTGCAGCGTCGGGGCGATCAGGAAGGCGTCGGTGAACCAGTTTAGGTCCTGAGAGACGACAACGAGGCGGCCGTCGCGGCCGTGCTTGAGCGAGGCGAGTTTCATGACCAAGGCCTAGACCGGATTTGCGATGTTGGGAACGGCGGAATCAGTCGGCGGCCGTCAGCAGGGCGCGGGCCTCGGCGCCGGTGCGGGCGGCGCGGTCGCGGACCTCGACCTCGACGATGACGCCGCCCTCAGGCTCGACGGCCCACAGGTAGCGACGCTCGACCTCGACCGTGCGGCCGGACGGGGCGAAGCCTTCGTAACTGTCGCCCCACGGGGTGATCTTCCTGACCTCGACGAAGGGCATGGCGCAGGCGGCGTCCAACTCCTCGTTGGCCATCACGGTCAGTTCGTCATCGGATGCAGGCATGGGTCTCGGTCTGGGAAAAAAGAGAGTCTAATTCGTCTAATTGGTCTGAGCGGGCGCTCAGAATTCGTCGGCGTAGATGGCGACGCGGGCGGGGTCGGTCGAGGAGGCCGCGCCGCGATACATGCCCGAGGTGGACATGGCGAAGGCAGGGCGGCCATCCAGGCCCATGACGATGACGCCGCCCTTGCCGCCCAGCCTTTCGGCGTCAGCGATCTCCGCCTGACCGGCGGCCTGCGTCGCCGCCCCTCCTGCAATCCGCGCGCAGATGTCGCGGGCGACGGTGGCGCGGATGAAATATTCGCCGTCGCCGGTGGCGGACACCGCGCAGCCGTCGGTGTTTGAGGCGTAGGTTCCGGCGCCGATGATCGGCACGTCGCCGACCCGGCCCCAGCGTTTGGCGGTCATGCCGCCGGTCGAGGTGGCGGCGGCGAGACGCCCCTGGCTGTCCAGCGCCACGGCGCCGACCGTGCCGAACTTCTTTTCATTTAGCGGCGGGGCGATTTCGGCCTGAGCGCCTGGGGCCGTTGGGGAGGCGGGCGCGCCGGCGGGGCGCTCGGGGATCGGCTGTCCGGCCTCGGTCAGGGCCTTGACCAGCCCCTGCCAGCGGCGCTCGGTGAAGAAGAAGGCCGGATCGACCTGCTCCAACCCGACCGAGGCGGCGAAGGCGTCGGCGCCTGGGCCGATCAGCATGACGTGAGGCGACCGCTCCATCACTGCGCGGGCGGCGGCGACGGGATGACGCGTGGTGGTCAGGCCGGCGACGGACCCGGCGGTCAGGTCCGATCCGTTCATGATGGCGGCGTCCAGCTCGTTACGGCCGGCCGCAGTGAAGACCGCCCCGCGCCCGGCGTTGAACAGGGGATCGTCCTCCATGACCTGAACGGCGGCCTGAACCGCATCCAGCGCCGAGCCGCCGCTTTTCAGCACGGCCGACCCGGCGTCCAGCGCGCCTTGCAGCGCCGCGCGATAGGCCGCGTCCTGCTCGGGCGTCAGGCTGGACCGCTCGATCACGCCCGCCCCGCCGTGGATCGCCAGCGACCATTGCGGCGCAGCGTCCTGGGCGTGGGCCTGGGCGTGGGCCGAGGAAAAACACAGTGCAAAGAGTGCAATCAGTCCCGAACAGGCGATGCGCATCGTGAACCTCCTCCGGGCCGAAAAACGAGTGCAATCGGTGCACTTTCCCCAATGACGCCGGTCGGTCGCAGTGTAACGCCGCCTTCGGGCATGTCAGGTCAATTGGTCTAATAAGCTCGGAAGGTCTAAATGTTAGATAGCTGATGGCTAGCAAGACGCGTCTACGGCCTGAGATGTAGCCGCGAGTCAGGAGAAGGCCGACATCAGAATGATCACAGCAAAAAAACCGCTGAGTTCGAAGTCGTTGTCCTAACCTTGTTTTCGCCACCCAAACCATTCTGTAGCCAAACGGACACGGGGATTATTAAGCGCGTCTAGTCAGTGACGGCGATAAGCATAGGCGTGTAGCCGCTCAGAGACATGCCCCAATTGATGTCTGTTGGAACAACTAAAATGTTTTCAAATTGCACAGTTTGAATGCCAGCGAGCGACTTGACATCGGGCATCTCCAGGATTTTCACCTCGCCGCCATCCGAAACAAACAACTTGTCTTGTGTGACAGCAACCCAGCCGCGCGGGGTCGCCGCGAGACCAAATAGGGGCCATGTGCTGTGTGAGAATGCTTCGATCGATCCAGGAAGAGCATCCAGTTCTCGGCTGAAGACTAAGGTTGCTTCATCGCCGCAGACACGCATGACGCGGCCGTGTGACAGCATGTGGGATAGACCAATCGAGGCCAGTAGACATCCGGCATGATCAACGTCTGGCGCCAAACCTGTGACCGGATCACATTCAGATGCAAGTGGACCGTGACAGGGATCATCATCGACCTTGCGGATTTCAACCAACCTTGAGGAGCCTGGAGCAATCCGCCAAAGTCCGCCGCCCCATTCGCCTTGATTGAAACCAATATATATCGACCCGTCAGGCGTAGAGGCCAAAGTCATGACGCCGAAGTGGCGCCCGAAGCCTTCGAACGGCTGGCGGCGCCACTCACCGCCATCGCTGCGGTAGAGGGCGTCTTTCGTAATGACGATCCAGTCTAAGCCTTCACGCAGAAAACCGAGAGCGTCGGCCTGGAGCGGCGGTGTTAAGGATCGGCCTGTTTCTGGTTCTTGGACAGAAAAACGTCTTGGAGTTCCGCCATCTGACTGAAGAACAAGGGTTCGCCCAGCGTCGCGCAGCAAATCCGCAGCGCCTTCTTCGACAATAATGCGCCGGTTGGCGTCGGCCCGATCGAAAACGACCAGCGCTCCGGCTTCGTTTCTAAGCCAGAGCTGATCCGCCGTGGCGACACCCTCGACAAGCCGAGCGCCGAGCACCGGATCGTTCGGAGCCGATGAGCCAATTTGAGCTATTGCTGGGCTGGCGCTGAAACAGATCGCAAGCAGAACGGCAAAGGTGCGCATTGCGCGACCTTAGCGCGAGAATAGAGCGGCGTCCTGACCCAATTTCAGCCTCGTTCGCTTGGTGTCAGTCAAGCGACATCATGTGCAGATTCAACTTCCCAAAATCGGGCATCTGGCAAAAGCCAATCGGCCGCCCTCACCCCCTGTGGTGCAGGCGCTTCCACACCTGATAGCCGACGATGGGGGCGAAGCCGCAGAGGAGGGCGGCGATCAGGACCATCCAGAAGCCGCCGCCCAGCCAGTATTCGCCGGCCAGGGCCCCGGCGCCGGCCGCCAGGACCGGGCCGAGCCAGGGCAGCCAGGTCGGCGGCCGCATCGTCATTCAGGCGTCGACCTTGATGACGCCGCGACGGATCTGGTCCAGCTCGATGGAGTCGAACAGGGCCTGGAAGTTGCCGTTGCCGAAGCCTTCGTTGCCCTTGCGCTGGATGATCTCGAAGAAGATCGGGCCGAAGGTGTCCTGGGTGAAGATCTGCAGCAGCAGGCCTTCCTCGTCCGAACCGTCGATCAGGATGCGGTTCTTGCGCATCCGCTCCACGTCCTCGCCATGGTTGGGCAGGCGTTTGTCGATCAGTTCGAAATAGGTCTCGATGGTGTCCTGGAAGGCGACGCCGCGTTCCTTCATCGCCTCGACCGTCTCGAAGATGTTCTCGGTCGTCAGAGCGATGTGCTGGATGCCTTCGCCGTTGTAGCGACGGATGAACTCCTCGATCTGGGAGTTTTCGTCCTGGCTTTCGTTCAGCGGGATGCGGATGGCGCGGTCGGGCGCGATCATGGCCTGGGAGAACAGGCCCGTCGCCTTGCCCTTGATGTCGAAATACTTCTGCTCTTCGAAGTTGAAGATCGAGTTGTAGAAGCCCGACCAGGTGCGCATCTGTCCGCGACGGACGTTGTGGGTCAGGTGGTCCAGGATCTCCAGGCCCATCGAGTTCTTGCGCTCGGCTTCTTCCCAGCCCTCGATCTCGTCCCAGGCGTCATAGAGCGAGCCGGCGTCGCCGTACTGGTCGATGACGTAGAGCAGCGAGCCGCCGATCCCTTGCAGGATGTAGGGGTAGTCGTCGCCCAGCGCGCCGCCGGCGGCGTCCGTCGCGGCGACGGCGCCGCGGGCCAGGGCGCCCTCATAGGCGGCCTTGGCGTCGGTGGTGCGGAAGGCCATGCCGTTGGCGGACGGGCCGTGATCCTTGGCGAAGTCGGCGGCCTGACCCTTGGGCGAGCGTTGCACCAGGAAGCTGATATCGCCCTGCTTCAGGCGCACCACGTCGGTCTTGGGGTTTACGTGCGTCTGGGTGAAGCCCATCAGCTCCAGGCGCGAAATCATCGCCTCGGGCTCGGGGCCGGTGAATTCGACGAACTCGAAACCGTCGACGCCGAGGGGGTTTTCTTGGTCGATCTGTTCCGCCGTGGCCTGATCTTGGGCCTGGGTCATGTCGTTCATGGCGCGTCTCCCGCGTGATCTTGAGGGCGGTCTGGCCGCCGATTGGCGCGGAACCTAGTCACAGAAGACGACGGAGCCAAGACGAAGCCACGGGGTCGTGATGACGGACGACCCCCAGCGCGTTCCGCTCAGCGCAGAACGGGCTCGGGATCGACCAGCCGGACGTCATGCATCTGATCCAGATAGGCTTCGTAGTAGCCCTTGTGCGAGGCGCCGACGATCGTCAGCATCCGAGTGCCCGGATAGAGGCCCAGGACATCGCGCATATTGGCGACCATTCGCAGGTTTCGGGTCTCCCAGAAGCCGAGGTAGCGGCGGCCGAAGGCCTGGGGTGACGGCTCGACCAGATTTGCGCCGAAATCGGACTGATAGGCCATGGCCGGGACGGTCGGTGCATTGTAGGCGCGGTACATCTGAAGAAGGCCGCCCGGCTGATCCAGGGCGGCGCTCAGACGTTCGTCTTGCGCCCGACGGGCCGTGCTGGCGGGATTGTCCCAGGCGGCCATGACGGCGTCCTGTGATGCCTTCTTCTCCACGGGGTCGGCAGGGTCGGGCGAATCGGCGGAGTGGTCGTCGACGCTCCACAGCCGTTCCAGTCCCAGGCGCGCGGCCAGGGGGGCGGAGATCAGGAAGGTCTCGTTGGCCTGTTCCTCGATCTGGTTCAGCACGCCGACCAAGGCGTCGTTCAGGCCGTCCCCGGCGATGCGGTCCCGGGCGGGCAGGCGAAGCCACTGGACCAAGGCCGATCCCCGCTCGCCAGCCGCCAGGAAGACCGCCGCCAGATGACGCCGCTGGGCCGCCGTGGGCTGGGCGGGCCATTCGGCCAGCAGCCGCTCGGCCTCGGCGTTGGCGGCGGATACGTCCAGACCGGTGGCCAGGGCGGCGGGGGCGGGATCCCAGCAATAGGTGTCGACCGTCTCGGCATAGCGCGACGGATAGCGACGCAGGCTGTCGCATTGCAGGCCCGACAGGTCCTCGGTGGCGATGGCGGTCGGCTTCCAGCCCGCCAACCGATCCAGCAGCGGCGCGAGGCTCTTGGCCTTGAAGCCGTCGCCCAGGTTCGACAGGTGCGGCTTGCCCAGGACCAGCACCTCGTTCAGCGCCCCGGCTGGCGGTCCCTTCAGCTGATCGGGATGGAAAGGCTGGTGGTAGTCCTGCGCGGCTGCGGGCAGGGCGGTCGCCAACAGCGCACCGACGGCGACGAACAGGATGCGGGAGAAACGAAGAGGCAAGGCCATGACACGCCGTGAAAGGAATTTGAGAAGGATCGACCGTCGGTCGGTCACGCCACCTTCCACGGATCACCGCCCGGGCGCCCGTTAATTCTTGGACTTCTAAGGCTACGCTTGCAGCGTTGAAACCTGTGTCTGCGTCAGCCCGGCAGCCAGCGGGTCGCCCATTCGGCACCCATCAGAACGCCGGTCCCGAGCGCGCCCAGGATGGTCAGCCAGACGGTCGTGACGGCGCAGCCGGCTAGGACGAACAGGCCGTCGCGCTGGATCAGGCCGACCGACAGCAGGGCCAGGGCGATGGAGGGGATGGTGTTGGTCAGGGGCATGACGATGGTGACGGTCGCCAGGATCATGAAGACGGCGGCCAGCTTCTCGCCCGGTCCATCCGCGAAGCGGCGCAGGCGGGGGCGCGACAGCCGGTCGATCCAGCCCAGTTTGGTTTCGGCGAAATCGGCCATGGCCTTCAGCCACGATCCCCTGCACCGCAGGTTCAGAAACCAGCGCGGCAGCCAAGGCTCCTCGCGCCCGACCAGCATCTGGCCGGCCAGCAGGATGACGATCAGCCCGACCACCTGCGGCACGCCGTAAAGGCCCGGCACGAGACAAGGGATGGAGAGCAGCAGGATCAAAAGCCCATAGGCGCGCTCGTCCAGCCGGTCGCGGATTTCGTGCAGGGTCAGCCCGGCGTCGCCGCCGTCGTCGGCCAGCCGCCGCAGCAGCCGGGTGACGTTATGGCTGACGTCGTCCTGCTGGACCGTGGACGGGGAAGAGGCGGGGGTCGTCATTCAGGCGCTCTAGCAAGTGGATGTGACGGACGAGGATGACGCAACGCCGCAGGGGTGCTAACGCGCCGTGCCGCCTGAAGGATCGCCATGCTGCGTAAACTCTATGACCGCGTCTTCGATCTGGCGCGCAGCCGCCATGCGACAAAGGCCATGGCGGTCGTCTCCTTCGCCGAGAGTTCGTTTTTTCCGATACCGCCCGACGTGATGCTGGCGCCCATGATCCTGGCGCGGCCGCAGAAGGCGTATTTCTACGCCGCCGTCTGCACTGCAGCGTCGGTGCTGGGCGGGATTCTCGGCTATGCGATCGGCTATTTCCTGACCGATCTGGGTCTGGCGATCATGCGGGTGCTGGGCCATTCGGATGGGCTGGAGCAGTTCCGCGCCTGGTTCGATCAGTGGGGCCTGTGGGTCATTCTGATCAAGGGGCTGACGCCCATCCCCTACAAGCTGGTGACCATCGCCTCGGGCCTAGCGGCGTTCAGCTTTCCGGTCTTCATGGCCGCGTCGGTCGTGACGCGGGGCGGACGGTTCTTTCTGGAAGCGTGGATCCTGAAACGCTGGGGGCCGGCCATGCTGGCGCAGGTCGAAAAGCGGCTGGCGATGTGGAGCGTGATCGGCCTGATCGCGCTGGTCGCGTTGATCGTCGTCCTGAAGCTTCTGTAAGTCGACGCCGCGTTCGGGGCGGGGTAAGACCGTTTCAAGATGATCGATGTCTATCGCCTTCTGACCCGTTGGTGGACCGCCTTCGCCCTGGCCGCGTCGCTGGCCATGCTGGGCGCAGCCCATGCGTTCGAACGGTTCGGCGGCCTTGCGCCCTGCAACCTGTGTCTGAAGCAGCGCGAGGTCTATTGGGGCGCGGTGGTCGTCGCGGTACTGGCCACGGGCTGGACCCTTTTCAGCGGCGGACGCCGGGGCACGCCGCGCATCGCCGCCTTCCTGTTGGCGGCCGTCTTCGCCACAGGCGCCATTACGGCCATCTTCCACATGGGCGGCGAATACAAATGGTGGGCGCTGCCTGCGACCTGTTCGTCCGTCGGCGGCTCGGTCGATATGGACAGTCTGACGGCCTTGGCCATGGGCACGGGGCCGGTGACCAAGGTGATCGGCTGCGGCGATGTGGTCTGGAGCTGGCTGGGCCTGTCGATGGCAGGATGGAACGCGATCATCGCCTCGGCGCTTGCGGTGTTCAGCCTGTTGGCGGCGAAACGTCCCAAGGACGCCCGCGCGCCCCGGATCGAAAAGGCCTGATGCGATGAGCCATTCCATTCCTCTCCCTCGTCCTGGCCAAGGCGCCGACAAGGCGCGGATGGACGAAATCCTGCGCGTCGACCACGCCGGGGAATATGCGGCCGTCCTGATCTATCGCGCCCAGAAGGCGGTGTTCGAAGGGCGCAAGGGGCGTGACGGCATCGTCCAGGACCTGTCGGAGATGCAGGACCAGGAGGCGGTGCACCTGGCGCGCTTCGAGCGGCTGCTGAACGAGCGGCGGGTGCGACCCACGGTCATGACGCCCCTGTGGCGCATCGCCGCCTCGGCCCTGGGCGCCGGCACGGCCCTGATGGGTGAAAAGGCGGCGCACGCCTGCACCGAGGCGGTCGAGAGCGTGATCGAGAAACACTATGCCGACCAGATCGCCGAGATCGGCGATCGCGACCCGGCTCTTGCCGCTGAGTTGAAGCAGTTCCGCGACGAGGAGCTGGCCCACCACGACCACGCCATCGAACACGGCAGCCGCGAAGCGCCGGCCTATCGCCTACTGTCCGGCGTGATCAAGGTGGGCTGCAAGGCGGCGATCAAGATCAGCGAGCGGGTCTGACGCGTCTCCTCCCCACCTGTGGGGAGGGGGACCGCGAAGCGGTGGAGGGGCTCTTGAAGTCTCACTGTCTCCTGTAGGCGTCGCAGAACCCCTCCGGCGCGGCGCTAAAGGAGCGCCGCGCCACCTCCCCATCGCTGCGCGACAGGGAGGAGACGAAAGTCAGTAAATCTCGAACAATCCCGCAGCCCCCATGCCGCCGCCGATGCACATGGTGACGACGCCGTATTTGGCTCCGCGACGCTTGCCTTCAATCAGGACATGGCCGGTCATGCGGGCGCCGGACATGCCGTAGGGGTGGCCGATGGAGATGGCGCCGCCCGAGACGTTCAGCCGGTCGTCGGGAATGCCCAGCGTGTCCTGGCAGTACAGAACCTGGGCGGCAAAGGCCTCGTTCAGCTCCCAGATGCCGATGTCGTCCACCGTCAGGCCGTGGCGCTTCAGCAGTTTGGGCACGGCATAGACCGGGCCGATGCCCATTTCGTCCGGCTCGCAGCCGGCGACGGCCATGCCGCGATAGGCGCCGAGCGGTTGCAGATTGCGCTTCACCGCCTCACCGGCCTCCATGACGACGCAGGCCGAGGCGCCGTCGGACAGTTGCGAGGCGTTGCCGGCGGTGACGAACTCGCCCGTCTGGATCTCCTCGCCGCCGCCGAAGACGGGCTTCAGCGCCTTCAGCCCTTCCAGCGTCGTGTCGGGACGGTTGCCCTCATCCTTGGAGAGGGTGACCTGTTTTGATGAGGTCTGGCCGGTCGCCTTGTCCATGACCAGCATCGTGGTGGTCATGGGCACGATCTCGGCGTCGAAGCGACCGGCGTCCTGGGCGGCGGCGGTGCGCTGCTGGGATTTCAACGCATACTCGTCCTGGCGGTCGCGGCTGACGCCGCAGCGGCGCGACACAACCTCGGCCGTCTCCAGCATCGACATATAGATGTGGGGCGACAGCTTCAGCAGCGCCTCGTCCTTCATCCGGTACAGGTTCATGTGCTGGTTCTGGACCAGGGAGATGCTTTCGAGCCCGCCGCCGACCGCCATCTTCTGCTGATCGAAGACGACCTGTTTCGCCGCCGTGGCGATGCCCATCAGGCCCGACGCGCACTGACGATCCAGGCTCATGCCCGGAACGGAAGAGGGCAGGCCGGCGGCGAGCGCGATCTGGCGCGCGACGTTGGTGCCGGTCGAACCCTGCTGCAGGGCCGCGCCCATGATCACGTCCTCGATCTCGGCCGGATCGACCCCGGCGCGCTGGACCGCGTGCTTGACCGCATGGGCGCCGAGCTGCTGCGCCTGGGTGTCGTTGAAGGCGCCGCGATAGGCGCGCCCGATGGGGGTGCGGGCGGTGGAGACGATGACGGCTTCGCGCATGGATGCTCTCTTCGCTTGGCCTATCGCCCTTCGGGCTGCTTGAGGCCGGGTTTCCTCTGAAGCGAAGTTAGGCGCCTGACCCCACGTCAACGCAAGGCCGGATCGGCGGCGACGGCCTCAAGTAACGCGGGGCGCGATAGGCCCCTTAAGAACTATGCGCCTTCTGGGCCTTGGTCAGTTCGATCATGCCCTGGGCGGCGCCCATGTCCGGCACGATCTCGCTCGCGCGGTCCGAGATGGCGTAGAAACGGGCGGCGACCTGTTCAGGCGCATCCTCGCCGGTGACGAAGTCGCCTTGGGTCAGGGTGATATAGGCCCGTTCGAACCCGCCGGCGCCGGCGGCCAGGATGGCGCGGCTGGGGGCGTCCCGGCTGACCAGATAAAGCAGGCCCGGCGTCACCAGGGCAGGGGACAGGGCCTCAAGCGGCAGGGCGGCGCCCAGATCCTCGGTCATGCGGGTGTGGGCGGTGGGCGCCAGGCAGTTGACGCGGATGTTGTTCTTGGCCCCCTCGATCGACAGGGTCTGCATCAGGCCGACCAGGGCCATCTTGGCGGCGCCATAGTTCGACTGGCCGAAGTTGCCGTACAGGCCGGACGACGAGGTGGTCATCACGATCCGGCCGTAGTTCTGTCCCCGCATGATCTCCCACACCGCCTTGGTGCAGTTGACCGCCCCCATCAGGTGGACGTCGACGACGAAGCGGAAGTCCTCGATCTCCATCTTGGCGAAGGTCTTGTCGCGCAGGACGCCGGCGTTGTTCACCAGGATGTCGATCCGGCCCCATTTCGCCATGGCCTGATCGACCATGGCCTGGACTGCGGCATAGTCCGTCACCGAGGCCGCATTGGCGATGGCCTCGCCGCCGGCCGCCTCGATTTCCGCCACGACCGCTTCCGCCGCCGTCGCCGACCCGCCCGAACCGTCGCGCGCCCCGCCCAGGTCGTTGACCACCACCCTGGCCCCGCGCGCCGCCAGAGCGAGCGCGTGTTCTCGCCCCAAGCCGCCTCCGGCACCCGTCACGATCGCCACCTGTCCGTCAAACCGCATCGCCATATTCGTTTCCTTTCGCAGGCACCCAATGTGTTGAAACGGCGCCACAGTCGACACAATCGTAGCTCAAGCGCGGAACCGTGCGCCAGCCACGCCGTTCGGTCGGGTGAATGCTGTGCTATTGCGCAGCTTCGCGCATTCACACAGTGAGGAAGCTATGAAGCTCAAACTTCTCGCCTCCGTTGCCGCCGCCGGACTGTTCGCAGCCGGCGCCGCATCGGCGGAACCCAATGGTTGGTACGGCGCCATCGACGCCGGCTACCACATGATCGACGATATCAACGCTGAATCGTCCACGACCGGCGCCAACTGGAACTGGGAAGTGAACGACGGCTGGGCGGCGTTCGCTCGCCTCGGCTACCGCTTCAACCCGAACTGGCGCGTTGAACTGGAAGGCGGCTACCGCTCGGGCGACATCGGCACCGTGCGCGCTGTCTCGGGCACGCAAGGCCTGTGCAACCTGACCCCGGCGACGGGCGGCTGCTTCTCGCCCGAAGGCGACATCGAATCCGCCACCCTGATGGCCAACGTCATCTATGACTTCGGCTTCGAATACTGGGGCGTTCGTCCGTTCGTCGGTCTCGGCGCCGGTGTGAACCGCGTCGACACCAACACGATCGGCGCTCTGCGCGCCAACCGTCTGGCCACCTTCGCCGCCGACGACACCTCGACCAAGTTCGCCGCTCAGGCGATCGCGGGTCTGGCCTGGGCCATCGGCGACCGCGCCAACATCGACCTGACCTACCGCTACCTGACGGGCGACGCCAACTTCGCCTCGACGACGGCCGGCACGGGCGTGGGCGCCACGCAGTTCGGCGAATGGGACGGCGACTACGATCAGTCGCACACCGTGACCCTGGGTCTGCGCTACAGCTTCGGTGCGGAAGACGCTCCCCCGCCGCCGCCTCCCCCGCCGCCCCCGCCCCCGCCGCCTCCTCCGCCCCCGCCGCCGCCTCCGCCGGTCGCTCAGACCCCGATGCCTCGCCAGTTCGTCGTCTACTTCGACTGGGATCGCTCGGACCTGACCGCAGAAGCCCGCTCGGTGGTGACGCAGGCCGCCAACTACGCCAAGTCGGGTCGTCCGACGCGCGTCCTGATCGTCGGCTACACCGACACCTCGGGTTCGGCCGCCTATAACCTGGGCCTGTCCAACCGTCGTTCGCGCACCGTCGCGGACGCCCTGGTCGCCTCGGGCGTCAACGGCGGCGTCATCGCCCTGGATGGCAAGGGCGAGACAAACCTGGCCAAGCCTACCGCCGACGGTGTGCGCGAACCGCTCAACCGCCGCGCGACCATCGACATCAACTTCTAAGACTTTCGGAGTGCCGGTGCGGTTCGTCCGGCCCGGCGCTCTCAAGGTCATGAAGGTCGTCGATATGACAACATCATGCCGCCGTCGCCCTTTGGGCGGCGGCGGTTTTGGTGCCATAAAGCAACGCCAACCGTCCTGCGTTTCAAAATCCCCGGGACTTGAGCGATTTCAATTGATCGCGTCCAAACTGCGGGACACAAGCATGGCGATGATCCGTAATCACAGACATCTTGGTCGCAGCCGGAGCGCAGCAATGCACGCCTCGGTGGCGGATAGAGGATGGGCGTGATGGTGGATTTGCGATCATCCTCCAGACTTCTGTCGGCAAGGCGTCGGCGCAGATATCGGCTTCGTGGCGATGCGGTGCGGCCCGAGGTCCGCCCGAGATTGCAGACGTCGCGGCCTTCGCAGTCGGCGACGATTTCCGCTTTCCCGGGCAAAAGAAAGTTTGGCCCGACCGCCTTGTCGGGGCGTCGCTTCCTGATCGTTTCGGCGCCGTTCGGGCGATTCGGTCCGGTGATGGCGTCTGTTCTTGAGGCGCGGGGCGCCCTTGTGAATCGCATGATCTTCAATGCCGGCGACGCGATGAACTGGCGTCGGTCCGGGGGCATTGTGTTCAAGGACCCAGCAAAGGCGTGGACCGAGAATCTGGTCGAGTTCGCTTCCGCCTTCACCGATATCATCCTGTTTGGCGAGGCGGGAGAGTACAACCGCGCGGTCCTGGCGGCGTCCGACCGCCTGAAGGCGCGCGTCTGGGTCTTGGAGAACGGCTATTTCCGTCCCGACTGGATCACGGTCGAGCGAAACGGCGTCAATGGATCGAGCGCCCTGCCGCGGTTCAAGGGCGGCTATCCTGAGCCTGCGCCATTGCTGCCTGAGCCCTTTACGGTCGGAAAAATCCTGCCGCATCACGTCGCCAATATCAGCGCCTACCACACGGTGCAGGTGGCGGGAAAAGCCCTGTTCCCGAACTACACCGCGCCTTACGTTTTCTCGCCGCTGAACCAATGCCTCGGTCATATCCGGCGCTATTTGAGCCTGGCGTTCAGACGGGCTGAAAACTGCGACGCCGATGTCATAAAGGCGAAGGGCGACTTCTTCATCGCGTGTCTGCAGCGCGAGGGCGACGCCCAACTGCTGCGCTATTCGCGCTACTGCGACAACCGCGCCTTCCTCACGGCGGTGATCGCCAGTTTCGCCTCAAAGGCGCCGCCGAAGACGCGTCTGGTCGTGAAAAATCATCCGCTTGACCCCGGCCTGGTCAATCTGCGCGCGATCACCTTGCGTCTTGCTGAGCAGCATGGCGTCGCCGGCCGTGTCGATTTCATCGATGGCGGCAATCTCGCAGCACTGTGCCGCGCCTCGCAGGGCATGGTGGTCAACAACTCCAGCGCCGCCTTGTCGGCGATGGGTTTCCACACGCCGGTCAAGGTGCTGGGCGACGCCTTCTTCGATTTCGAGGGGTTGACCGATCAGAAGCCGCTGGACGTCTTCTGGAGCGATCCCGAGGCCCCGGACAGCCGGCTGTTCACGCGCTTCCGCGCTCACGTGATCGCCCAAAGCCAGGTGAACGGTAATTTTCACGAGCCCCATGCGATCATTCCGACCGCCAACGGGATCGCCGACGTGTTCGAACGCGCGACGGACTAGGGCGCAATCCCTAACCAGTGTGGCGCCGACACCACCCTCTGTCGCTGTCATATTACCGTTACATAACTGTCGCCCTAGGTTCTGACATCCGCCCTAGAGGGGGCTGGATTGCGACATGTCCGGAACATGTCCTCGACCATTTTCGGTCCACCAGCTGGGGATAGCTTAATGACCTTCCGCAAACTGGCGTACGGCGCTTCGGCCGTCGCCATCATGATGTCCGCCTCGACGGCGGTGTATGCCCAAGAAACGACGGGCGGCATCTCGGGTGCTGTCTATGACGCGGCCGGCGCGCCGGTCGCGGGCGCGACCGTGACGGTGACCCACGAGCCGTCGGGCACCACTTCGACGACCGTTACGGATCAGAACGGCTCGTTCTCGTCGCGCGGTCTGCGCGTCGGCGGCCCCTACACCGTTCGCAGCACCTCGTCGGCGGGCGATGCGGTCGCTCAGGTCGCGACCATCGGTATCGGCACTCCGGCATCGGTTGAACTGGTTGTGGCCGGTGCTGCGGACAGCGCCGCACAAGTGGCCGATGTCGTGGTTACGGGCGTCCGCTCCGGCGGTCTGCGCACCTCGCCGCGCAGCAACCTGAACCTGGCGGACATCGAGACGCTTCCGTCGATCGGTCGCGACATCAAGGACATTGTTCGCACCACGCCGTTCGCCACGGTGGACCCCACCAACAACGACGCCCTGTCGATCGGCGGCCAAAACACGCGTTTCAACGCCATCCTGATCGACGGCGTGCGCCAGAACGACGATTTCGGTCTGAACCAGAACGGCTACCCCACGCTGGGTTCGCCGATCTCGCGTTCGGTCATCCAGGCGGTCAGCGTCGATGTGGCGCCTTACGGCGTTCAATACGGCTCCTTCACTGGCGGCGTGGTCAACTCGGTCACCAAGTCCGGTGGCAACGACTTCCACGGTGAACTCTTCTACGAGAAGACCGACCAGGACCTGCGCGGCGAAACCTTCAGCTATGAAGACTTCGTCACCGGCCAGCGTCAGAACCGCTCGGTTGTCGGCGAGTTCGAGGAAAAGACCTGGGGCGCTACGCTCAGCGGTCCGATCATCAAGGACCGCCTGTTCTTCCTGCTGAACTACGAAAAGTTCGAGAGCGCCACGCCCGTTCTGTCCGGTCCGCAAGGCGCCGGTCTGCCCAACGAGGCCCAGGGCATCACCCAGGCTCAGATCGATCAGGTTCGTCAGATCGCCACGACCGTCTATGGCTACGATCCGCTGGACTGGCGTGCGGGCGCGCTGGAAACCTATGACGAGAAGTACTTCGCCAAGCTGGACTGGAACATCAACGATCGCCATCGCGCCGTCGTCTCCTACCAGCAGACCGAAGGCAGCGACCTGCGCCTGAACAATACGACGACCAGCGGCAACAACCTCTCGGTCGGACTGCTGTCTTCGGCCTATGAGATCGTCACGAACCTGAAGGCCTACAAGGCTCAACTGTTCTCCGACTGGACCGACCGTTTCTCGACCGAGTTCTCCTTCACGCGCAAGGAAGTCGAAAACATCTCGCAAGGCCTGGCCGGCAACGACTTCGCCGCCATGCAGGTCTATCTGGACTCCCCCTACGGCGCCCAAACCGGCGTTCGTCGCTCGATCCGCTTCGGACCGGAGCGCTCGCGCCACGCCAACGCCCTGACGGTCGATACGACGCAGTACCGCTTCGTCGGCAAGTATGACGCCGGCTTCGGCCACCGCTTCACGGCCGGCATCGAGCGTGAAGAGCAGGATATCTTCAACCTGTTCGTGCAGGTCGCGAACGCTGAATACGAGTTCGACTCGATCGCCAGCTTCCAAGCGCGTCAGGCCGCCTCGATCGGCTATTCGAACGCCGCCACGAACAACAAGGCCGATGGCGCTGCTTCGTTCAGCTACGCTCAGAACAGCTTCTACTTCCAGGACGAGTGGACGGCGACGCCGAACCTGACGGTCACCGCCGGCCTGCGCTACGACCTCTATACGTCGGATGACAAGCCGCTCTTGAACCCCGGGTTTGTCCAACGCTTCGGCTTTGGCAACGACAAGAATCTGGACGGCGTCGGCATTCTGCAGCCGCGCTTCGCCTTTAACTGGCGCGCGCCGTGGGATGTGACGGTGTATGGCGGCTTCGGTCGCTTCCAGGGCGGTTCGCCGAACGTTTGGATCTCGAACTCCTATTCGAACCCCGGCAACCTGATCGGCTCGTTCCAGTGTAAGATCAGCTCGACGTATCAATCGCAGTTCGCATCCGCCTTCCCCGTCTGCTCCGCCGCGCAGCAGGCCGCGTTGACGAATGTCGATGGTCTTGCCGTCAAGCCTGTTGCTCAGACTGCCGTGACCGCCAGCGCCAATCAGGGCACCGGCAACATCAATCTGATCGATCCGGCCTTCAAGACGCCCTCGATCTGGAAGACCTCGATCGGCGCGACTAAGGCGTTCGATCTCAGCCGCTTCCGCATGGGCGAGGGCTGGAACCTGACGGCCGAATATGTGCACTCGGAACTGCAGGACGCGATCGGTTGGGTCGATCTGTCGCTGGCGCGCACCCAGAACGGCACGGCTCCTGACGGTCGCCCGGTCTTCGGTCCGAACCCGACCCGTACCGGCCAACAGGTCCTGATGATGACCAACTTCAATGGCGGCCAGACGGATCAGTTCGCTGTCGCCCTGGGCAAAGACTGGTACGACGGTCTGCTGGAAGGTGCGGGCTTCAACCTGTCTTACACCTACCTGGATGTAACCGACCGTTCGCCGGCCACGTCGTCGACCGCCAGCTCCAACTACGGCAACATCGCCCTGTCGGACCCGAACGACCCGGCCCTGACGACCTCGAACTATGAGATCGAGCACGCGCTGAAGCTGAACGTCAGCTATTCTCGCGCCTTCTTCGGCGACTACCGCACCCGCATCAACATGTATGCGCAGCGCCGTTCGGGTCTGCCGTTCAGCTACACCTTCGGCACCAGCCCGGCGTCGCTGACTGGCGAATACATCACCACCCAGCGTCAGCTGCTCTACGTGCCGCAAGTCGACTCCAGCGGAAACGTGACGGCGACGAGCGACCCGCTGGTGCGTTACGGCTCGACGACCTCGGGCGGCGTGACCACGCCGTTCGACCTGGCCGCGTTCAACGCCTTCCTGAAGCGTACGGGTCTGATCGACTACGCGGGTTCGATCGCCCCGCGTAACGCCTTCAAGTCGCCCTATGTCACCACTGTCGATATGCACATCGAGCAGGAACTGCCGGCCTTCTTCCCCGGCGGCGCCAAGCTGGTCGGCTATATGGACATCGAAAACCTGGGCAATCTGCTGAACGACGAATGGGGCGTGATCCAACAGATCGGTTTCCCCTATACGTCGAACAACATCACGGCGACGCGCACGGGCAACCAGTTCTACACCTACAACAGCTTCCAGGACCGTTCGCCGTCGACCTTCGGCACGAACTCGGTCTGGCAGATCAAGGTCGGCGTCCGCTACTCCTTCTAAGCGTACGTCTGACTGAAACGACGAAGGGCGGTCCGTTCGCGGGCCGCCCTTTTTCGTGGCCGACGTTGAAGTCGGGGGCGCTTGGGGCCATATGGCGCGGCTCCCAGTTCGGCCCTTCTTGAGGACGCCCGCATGACCGATCCGACTGCTGCCGCCATCCCTGCAGAATGGGCGCCGCACCGCGCCATGTGGGTGGGTTGGCCCAGCCATGCGGAATATTGGTTCGAGGCGCTGGAGCAGGCGCAGGACGAGGTCGAGGGTCTGGTGCGGGCCTTGGCCGGACCGGGCCGCGAGCAGGTCAAGCTGATGGTCGGCAAGGCCGAGGCTCTGGCCGACGCCCAGGCGCGTTTTGCGGGTGTGGCCAATGTCGAGGTCGTGGCCGGCCAGTTTGGCGACGTCTGGCTGCGCGACACCGGGCCGATCTTCGGCGCGGGATCCAAAACGGCCGCGGCCTTCAAGTTCAACGGCTGGGGCGGGAAATATGACATGCCGGGCGACGATCTGGTCGCTGGCCAGATCGGCCGACATGCGGGCGTGGACCTGACCTGGAACGACTTTGTCATGGAGGGCGGGTCGCTGGATCATGACGGGGAGGGCACCGTCCTGACCACGCGCCAATGCCTGCTGAACCCGAACCGCAATCCCGCCTGGAACCAGGATGAGGCCGTCGCGGCTGCGGCGCTGGAGAAGGCTGTCGGCGCCAAGGTGGTGGTGTGGCTCGGCGACGGTTTGCTGAACGACCACACCGACGGGCACGTCGATAACCTGGCGCGGTTCGTCGCGCCGGGCGTGGTCGCCTGCCCGGTCGCCTGGGGGACGAACGACGTCAACGCCGACGTCTATGACGCGACGGCGCGCGATCTGGCCGCCGTGACCGATGCGGCGGGCCGTCGGCTGAAGGTCGTGCGCATCCCGTCGCCGGGCCTGGTGCTGGACGAGGACGAACGCCCGATCCCGGCCAGCCACATGAACTTCCTGATCGCCAATGGTGCCGTGGTCGTGCCGACCTATGGCGATGCGCGCGCCGCCGACATGGCCTGTCAGGCGTTGAAGGACGCCTTCCCCGATCGCGAGATCATTCCGCTGCCGTCCAACGCCGTCCTGATCGGCGGCGGCTCGTTCCATTGCATCTCCCAGCAGGAGCCCGCATGACCCGCAATATCACCGTCGCCGGCATCCAGACCTCGTACGGCGAGGACATGCAGGCGAACATCGACAAGACCATCGCCTTCGTGCGCGAGGCGGCGGGGCGGGGCGCGCAGGTAATCCTGCCGTCGGAGCTGTTCCAGGGGCCGTATTTCTGCGTGTCACAGGAAGAGCACTGGTTCAGCCAGGCCTATGAGTGGCGCGAACATCCGTGCGTCACGGCCATGGCGCCGGTGGCCAAGGAACTGGGCGTGGCCATTCCAGTGTCCATCTTCGAGAAGGACGGGCCGCAGTATTACAACTCGCTGGTGATGCTGGACGCCGACGGCGAGGCGCTGGGGGTCTATCGCAAGAGCCATATCCCCGACGGCCCCGGCTATCAGGAGAAATACTATTTCCGGCCGGGCGACACGGGCTTCAAGGTCTGGAAGACGCGCTTCGGCAAGGTCGGGGTTGGGATCTGCTGGGACCAGTGGTTCCCGGAAGCGGCGCGGGCGATGATGCTAATGGGCGCCGATGTCCTGATGTATCCGACCGCCATCGGCACCGAGCCGCATGATGCGACCCTACACACGGCCGAGCCGTGGCGGCGCGCCATGCAGGGACACGCGGTGTCCAACGCCGTGCCGGTCGTCGGCGCCAACCGGATCGGGCATGAGCGCGTGACCGAGGTCGGCCAGACCTTCTACGGCCATTCCTTTATCGCCGATCAGCAGGGCGAACTGGTCGAGCAATTGGGCGCCGAGGAGGAGGGGGTGCTGGTGCACCGCTTCGATCTGGACGAGCTGGACAAATACCGCGCGGCCTGGGGCTTCTTCCGCGATCGGCGGACGGACCTGTATGGGGCGCTGACGGGTAAGGGCTGATCTAGCCCCTCATCGCCTCGACCGCCGCGACCAGTCGATCGAGGTCCGTCGGCGTCGAAAGCCGGTGATCGCCGCCCTCGATTAGGTCCAGGCGCACGTCGCCGCCCTTCAGCCGTTCGACCAGCTCGACCTGATGTCGCCAGGGCACGACGTCGTCGGCGCGGCCTTGCAGGATGTGAACCGGCGCGGCGACGTCGATCACGCCGTCCAGCAGCAGCCAGTCGCGCGCCTCCTCGAACATGCGCCGCGTCAGGACGTATTCGCCCAGCCCTTCCTCAACGATCAGGGTCTCGCCCTCGCGCAGGATGGCCTGACGCTCGTGGTCCGCCAGGCCGGGCCACATCAGCCGCTCGGTGAAGTCCTGGGCCGGATTGACCAGAATAAGGCCCTTGATCCGGTCCGGCCGCGCCAGGGTCGCCAGCAGCGAGACCCAGCCGCCCATCGAGGAGCCCACCGGAATGACCGGGCCGGAAAGACTGTCGATCAGGGCGACGGCGTCCTCGCGCCAGCGGCCGATGGTGGCCTGGCGCCAATCGCCGGAGGACTGGCCGTGGGCGAAGTGGTCATAGCGGACGAAGTTCCAGCCGCGTTCGCGCGCGGCGACGTCCAGGGCCAGGGCCTTGGTCCCCTCCATGTCCGAACGGAAGCCGCCGACCCAGATCACGGTCGGGCCGTCGCCGTCGACGCGTTTGAAGGCCAGGGTTTCGCCATCGGGGCGGGACAGGTGCTGGATGTCGGTCATGGCGCCGTTCTGCCCCGACTTTCCGCCGTCGTCACCCTTGACCGCGACGCGCGATGGCGAAACACAGACCCATGTCCGCACCCCAGGTCCTGTTCGTCACCTCCAACCGCATCGGCGACTGCGTCATCTCGTCCGGCGTGATCCGCGAGATCGCGCGTCAGGTCCCGGGGGCCGAGATCACCGTCGCGTGCGGTCGGCCGCCCGCGCCCTTCTTCCGCAATGCGCCCGGCGTGGTGCGCACCATCGTGCTGGACAAGAAGAAGCTGTCCGGCCACTGGCTCGATCTGTGGAAACAGGTCGTCGGCACGCGCTGGGACCTGGTCATCGACATCCGGGGTTCGGCGCTCAGCTATCTGATCCCGGCGAAGCGGCGCATCGTCTATAACCGCTCGTGGGAGACGGGCCTGCGCAAGGTCGAGATGGTGTCGCGCCTGATGGGTTCGCCGACGCCGCTGGATCCCGAAATCTTCCTGGACGATCAGGCGCGGGCCGAGGCCGCTGCCGTGATCGATCCGCAGCTGGCGGGCGGCGCGGGTCCCGGCCCGATAATCGCCCTGGCCCCCATCGCGCATCAGCCGGGCAAGAGCTGGCCCGCCGACCGCTGGGGCGCCCTGGTCGAGAAGCTGAAGGCCGAGCCGCGCTTTGACGGCTGGCGGTTCATGCCCGTGGGCGGGCCGGGCGACCGGCCCCCGGCGACCCCGGCTTTGGAGGCGGCGGGGCCGCGCGGCATCGATTTCGTCGGCAAGGGCGACATCCTGGCCTCGGCCGCCGCCATCGACCGGGCCGATCTGTTCGTCGGCAACGATTCGGGTCTGATGCACGTCTCGGCGGCGCTGGGCCGACCGACCCTGGGTCTGTTCGGTCCGACCGAGTGGTGGCTGTATGGGCCGTGGGGGCCCAAGACGCGCACGGCGGCGTCCAACGAGACGCGCGGCCAGTTCGCGCCGATCGAGGACCTAACGGTAGATCACGTCTTCGACGCGGTGCTGGCGCTGCATGACGCCTACATCGTCGAAACGCCTGCGAACCCTTGAAAAATCGGGGCTCGCGGCGCATATTGCCGGCCTTGAGGGGAACGTGGCGATCGCCGCGTGCATTCGCTCACCACGACACACGCCTTCTCTGACCACATAAGGAAACGACGCCCATTCGCCGTCCCATGCAAGCGCCACCCGTGAAAGACGGGCCGCGTATGAACCAGGATATCCGCGCCCCTCGCGTTCTGCTCATCGACCAGAACGGCGAAAAACAGGGCGTCATGCCCACCTCCGCTGCTCTGGAAGCCGCCGAGGAAGCCGGGATGGACCTGGTCGAGATCGTCTCCACCTCCGAGCCGCCGGTGGCCAAGATCCTCGATTACGGCAAGCACCGTTTCCAGGAACAGAAGAAGAAGGCCGAGCAGCGCAAGCGCCAGAAGGTCGTCGAGTTGAAGGAGATCAAACTCCGTCCGAACATCGACACCCACGACTATGAGGTGAAGGCCAAGGCCATGCACCGCTTCTTCGAGGAAGGCGACAAGGTCAAGGTCACCCTGCGCTTCCGCGGTCGCGAAATGGCCCACCCCGAACTGGGCATGAAGCTGCTGAACAAGGTCCAGGCCGACTTCGACGAAGTCGCCAAGGTCGAGTTCTCGCCCAAGATGGAAGGCCGCCAGATGATCATGATCCTGGCCCCGCGCTGATCGCGATCCATCGCTGAATACCAAACGCCTCGGTCCCGCGACCGGGGCGTTTTTCTTTGCTGGAGAAACGGCTAAGCGTGGGAAATGACGAACGCCGATACGGTCGCTGCGCGCAACCCGCCGCCCAAGCTTAAGACACCGGCGCTGGCGGTGCTGTTTGCGACGGTGTTCATCAATCTGGTTGGGTTCGGGTTGGTGGTGCCGTTGCTGCCGTTCTTCGCCCAGAGCCTGAAGGCCGAGGCTTGGCAGATCACGCTGATGTTCTCGGCCTATTCGCTGGGTCAGTTCTTCGCCGAGCCGTTCTGGGGTCGGCTGTCGGACCGTATCGGGCGAAAGCCCGTGCTGTTGATGACCCTGATCGCCAATGCGCTGGGCTATCTGATGCTGGCCTTCGTGCCCAACATCTGGCTGGCGATCGCGGTCAGGCTGTTCACCGGCCTGGGCGCGGGCAATATCTCGACGGTTCAGGGGTATGTCGCCGATGTAACCCCGCCCGAGCAGCGGGCCGGGCGGATGGGTCTGATCGGCGCCGCGTTCGGCCTGGGCTTCATTGTCGGGCCGGGTTTAGGCGGATTGCTGACGCAGCCGCAGCTGGGACGGCTGGGCTATCAGCTGCCGATCTTCTTGGCGGCGGCGTTGGCGGCGGTCGCGGCGCTCGGCGTCGTCGTCTTCCTGCGCGAGAGCCGGGCCAAGGCCGATCCCGCCGCCCCGCGTCCGGCCTTCCTGGCGGGGCTGAAGGATGCGCGCGACAATGCCGTGGTGTCGCGCGTGCTGGTCGTGACCCTGATCTATATGGCCGGGTTTTCAGCGATGGAGAGCGTGTTCGGCCTGTGGTCCGAGAGCCGCTATCAATGGGGCGCGCGCGAGGTGGGGCTCAGCTTCATGATCGTGGGCATCGTCTCCACGCTGAACCAGGGGTTCTTCGCCGGGCGGCTGGCGCGGCGGTTCGGCGAATCGCGCGTGCTGGCCACCGGCATGCTGCTGTTTGGAACCTCGCTGGTGTTGCAGGTGCTGGCGCCGGTCGCGTGGTTTCCCGCGACACGGCTCGAGCTGGGCGCCCTGACGATCCCGGTCGTCCAGGGCTGGATCATTCCGATCGTGATGGCGATCGGCGCGTGCGGCATGTCGCTGGCCATGCCCAACATCTCGGCCATGATCAGCCGCGCCTCGCCGCCAGATCGGCAGGGGGCCATGCTGGGCCTGAACATGGCCTCAAGCTCGGTGGCGCGCATCTTCGGGCCGATGATCGCGGGCGCGCTGTTCTCGGGGCTGGGGCATGACTGGCCCTTCGTGATCGGGGCGCTGCTGACCATCCCGGCGGCCCTGATGGCGATCAACGCCGGACGCGTCATTCGCAGCGGCGAGGGCGGCGTCAAAGCCCCGGCCTGACTCGTCTTGCAATGGCGGCGCTCTTCACGTAGAAGCCGCGCCTTCGCGTACCGAACCGCCAGGCGAACAGGCATGCCTGGGCGGTTCTTAAACTCTGAGGAAACACCGCACGACGGGCTCAAGCAGCTCGAAGACCGGTAGCCCCTCAAAAAGGAGACTGAAATGCCGAAACTGAAGACGAAGTCGGGCGCCAAGAAGCGCTTCAAATTCACGGCCACTGGCAAGGTTAAGGCCGGCGTTGCGGGCAAGCGTCACCGCTTGATCAGCCACAACTCGAAATACATCCGCCAGAACCGCGGCACCTCGGTCATGGCCGACGCCGACGCCAAGAAGATCAAATCCTACATGCCGTACGCCTGATCGGCGCGCGCTGTACGACTGATCTCCATCCCAAAGAATTTGAAGGAATAGCGACATGGCTCGCGTTAAACGTGGCGTAACCTCGCACGCCAAGCACAAGAAGGTTCTGGAGCAGGCCAAGGGCTTCTCCGGCCGCCGCAAGAATACCATCCGTACGGCCAAGGCCGCCGTCGACCGCGCCGGGCAATACGCCTATCGCGACCGTCGCGCCAAGAAGCGCAACTTCCGCGCCCTGTGGATCCAGCGCATCAACGCCGCCGCCCGTCTGGAAGGCTTCACCTACAGCCAGTTCATCAACGGCCTGAACAAGGCCGGCATCGAACTGGACCGCAAGGTTCTGGCCGCGATCGCCGCCGATGCGACCGGCTTCAAGGCCGTCGCCGACAAGGTCCGCGCCGCCCTGGCTTAAGGGCCGCGCTCAAGCCGCGAGCGATCGCGTCGCGAGCGTAGCGCAACAAGAATGACGCCCGCTCCGGTTTCCGGGGCGGGCGTTCTTCGTTTCAGGCTGCCTTGGGGACATGCGATGCTTGGCTCTGCGCCAGCACCATGCGGATGGCGTTCAGAAGGGCGTCGGGCTGGATGGGCTTTTGCGCCACCCCGTTCATGCCAGCGGCGATATAGTCCAGCTCGTCGCGCTCATCGGCGTTCGCCGTCAGCGCCAGGATCGGAAGGGCGCCGGCCGGGCCGGGCAGGGCGCGGATGGCCCGCGTCGCGGCGACGCCGTCCATCACCGGCATCTTGATGTCCATCAAGGCCAGGTCGAACGGACGCTCGCTGACGGCATCCACCGCCTCGCGCCCATTCTCGGCCATCTCGCAGGTGCAGCCGAACATCTCCAGCAGTTTGCCGGCGACGAAGCGGTTGGTGGCGTTGTCGTCCACCACCAGCACATGCAGGGTGTCGTGCGGGGTCGGCTCAGCCATGGCCGGAGCGGGCGCCGCGCTCTCGGTCGCGACGCGCAGCGGCAGGCGCACCTGGAACCGCGCGCCGCCCTGGGGCGAGGCGCCCAGCGAGATCGCGCCGCCCATCCGTTCGGCGATCTGACGACAGATGGCCAGACCGAGGCCCGCGCCCGCCCCCTCGCGCCCGGCCTTTCCGGTGTTGAACGGGTCGAAGATGGTCGCGGCCGCCGCCTCGGGCACGCCGGGGCCGCTGTCGTCCACGGTGAAGATCACCTCGCCGTCGGCGTGGCTTTCGATCAGGGCGACGACCTCGCCCGTCAGGGTGAACTTCAGCGCATTGCCGATCAGATTGTTGAGCAACTGCTTCAACCGCATCCCGTCGGCCTGAACGCAAGGAACGGCCAGGTCGGTGCGGATGGTCAGGGCCAGGGCCTTTTCCTCGGCCCGCGCGCGCCACAGGGCGTCGATGTCGAAGGCGACGGCCGACAGGTCTAGCGGCTCCTCCTCCAGCGTCAGCATGCCGGCCGAGGCGCGTGACATGTCCAGCGCGTCGGTCAGCAGCCGCAGCAGGCTCTGGCCCGAATCGATTACGGTGCGGACGTAGGGACGCAGCTCTTCCTGCTCCAGCTTCTTGTCCATCAGGGCTGCGACGCCCAGCACCCCGTTCAGGGGTGTGCGGATCTCGTGGCTCATCACCGCCAGAAACTCGGACTTGGCCCGGCTGGAGGCGACGGCCTCGGCCTCGGCCAGCGCCAGGTCGCGGGCCAGGGCGCTCATTTCCTCGGCCCGCTGGCGGTGCAGGGCCGCGCCCGCCTGAACCACCTGTAGCGCCGTGCCGACGCCGACGTAGTGGCCGTCCGCCACCACGATGAAGCCCGTCAGCAAGGCGCCCAGTTCCGCCGCGTCATAGGCGTGGAAGAAGGCCTCGGCGCTGGTCGCCGCCTCCGCCACCGGCGCATTGCGATCCATCAGGCTTTCTGCGGGCTTTCGGGCATACAGGGCGCGTCCGAACTCGGCCGCCATCCTCAGGGTGAAGGCGTTGCGTTCGATGATGCCGAGGGGGCGGCCATCGTCATCGACGACAGCCAGGGCCAGGGTGTTCGGCTCGGTCTGGAACCGTTCGAACACATCGGCGCCCGGCGTGGACGGAGCCACAGGCGCGATCAAGTCGACGAAATCACCGATCAGCGGCATCAAGGTCCTCGCGAGTCCGGAGGCCTGATTAGACGGTGATATTTAACGCCAGCTTTGCCGTTCATGAACCTTTCGCGGCGGGTTTTCGACAGTCGATCCGTGGGCGGATGGAAAGTCCGTATTGCGCGCGATATTCCCTCGCGCACGCGACTTCGATAGCCTCGCCGCATGATGCGCACCCTGATCTGCGGCCTGGCTGCCGCCCTCGCCCTGATCACTCCCGCCGCCGCGCAGGACCGACGCGTCGCCGTGACCTTCGACGATCTGCCGTTCCAGACGGATGCGGCGACCCTGTGCGATCCGGCGCGCCTGATGACGATCACCCAGGACTTCGTCGCCATGCTGAAGCCGCTGGACACGCATGGCGTCGCCTTCGTCAATGCTGGCAAGGTGTGCGAGGCCGAGCGCGCCACGATCCTGCCGCGCGTGCTGAACGTCTGGCTGGACGCTGGTCTGGACCTGGGCAACCACACCAACATCCATCTGAACATCCACTCGAAGACGGTCGAGGCCTATCTGGCCGATGTGGACGCTGGGGCGCCGATCGTTCGGCAGGCGCTTGAGGCGCGCGGCCAGACCCTGCGTTGGTTCCGCCACCCCTATCTGTTCACCGGCGAGACGCAGGAAAAGCACGACGCCATCGCCGCCGGCCTGGCCCAGCGCGGCTATGCGATCGCGCCTGTGACCCTCGACAACAACGACTGGATGTTCGCCGACGTCTATCGCAAGGCCGAGCAGATCGGCGATCAGGCGCTGATGCAGCGCATCGGTCAGGCCTATGTGGCGCATATGGCGACGGTGCTGGACTTCTTCGAACCCTACAGCGCCGAGGTGGCGGGCGGGCGTGAACCGGCGCAGGTGCTGCTGCTGCACGCAAACACCCTGAACCAGGCCTGGTATCCGCAGATCCACGCCCTGTATCTGGCGCGCGGTTATCGCTTCGTGCCGCTGGAAGTGGCGCTGGCCGATCCGATCTATCAGCACCCTGACACCTATGTCCGCGCCAACGGAATCTCGTGGCTGCACCGTTGGATGCAGACCGACGGCCGGCCCATCCGCTGGGAGCCGGAACCGCCTGCCTGGATCGTTGCGGCCAACAAGGCGCCGGCGTCGGAACTTCAGGCCATCGCATCGGCCCGTTGAAGGGTGACGAAACGGCTTCCACCCGTTAAGGCACGGGGCAAATGACCGATCTCGCCACACTCGAACTCGACCTGATCAACGCCATCGGCGGCGCGGAAACCGTCGCCGCCCTGGAAGAGGTGCGCGTCGCCGCCCTGGGCAAGTCCGGCTCCGTCTCCGGCCTGCTGAAGGGCATGGGGGCGATGAGCCCCGACGAACGCCGCGAACAGGGGCCGATGATCAACGGCCTGCGCGACCGCGTCGCCGCCGCCATCGCCGCGAAGAAGACCGCGCTGGAAGCCGCCGAGCTGGACGCCCGCCTGCTGTCGGAACGCATCGACCTGACCCTGCCGGCGCGTCCGCGCAGGAAGGGCGGGGTCCATCCGACCATGCAGGTGATGGACGAGATGATCGCCCTGTTCGCCGAAATGGGTTTCGCCGTGGCCGAAGGTCCGGACATCGAGGACGACTTCCACAACTTCACCGCCCTGAACTTCCCGCCAAAACACCCGGCGCGGGAAATGCATGACACCTTCTTCCTGAAGCCGGACCCCGAGACGGGCGAGCGGAAGGTCCTGCGCACCCACACCAGCCCGGTGCAGGTCCGCACCATGATGAGCCAGAAGCCGCCGATCCGCATCGTCGCGCCGGGCCGCACCTTCCGCAAGGATTCGGACGCCACCCACACGCCGATGTTCCACCAGATCGAAGGCCTGGTGATCGACCGCGACATCCACATGGGTCACCTGAAGACCACGCTCCAGACCTTCATCGCCCGCTTCTTCGAGCTGGACGCGGTCCAGGCGCGGTTCCGGCCGCACCATTTCCCCTTCACCGAGCCCTCGGCCGAGATGGACATCCGCTGCGACCGTTCGGGCGGGAAACTGGTGTTCAACACCGGCGACGACTGGCTGGAAATCCTGGGCTGCGGGATGGTGCATCCTAATGTGCTCAGGAACTGCGGCATCGACCCGGACGAATATCAGGGCTTCGCCTTCGGCATGGGCGTGGATCGGCTGGCCATGCTGAAATACGGCGTGCCCGACCTGCGCCCCATGTTCGACGCCGACACCCGCTGGCTGTCCCACTACGGCTTCTCGGCCTTCGCCGCCCCCAACCCGGCCTCGGGCCTGAGCTGAACGAGTTTCAAGATGACCGATCAAACTGAAACGCCAATGTCGGCCGAAGAAAAATTCGGCCGCGAACTGGTGGCCCGCACGACCTTTGAAAAGGAGGCCGTGTGGCTCCCGTCGTTGGCCGTTCATCACATGAACGCCGGAAAGACGTTCATCGAGGACAAGACCTTCACGAACTGTCTGATCGAAGGACCGGCGGTCATGGCCGTAATGAACGGCACGACGTTTGACAGTTGCAACATGGGCGTGGCGTCCAACCCGCGCACGCTGCTGCTTCAGCCGATGGGCGATATGATCGCGGGCGTCGTGGGCATGTCCAACTGCCGCTTTGTCCGCTGCCGCTTCGTGCAGATTGGCTTCACTGGCGCCCCGGATCTGCTTGAGCAGATCGAGGCCGACCTCCTCAGCGCACGGGAGAACCAAGCATGAGCCGGCTTCCGATCAACCGTCCCGTCAATCTTGCGAGCGACCTGACCCAGACCACATTCGAGAACGTCGATCTGAACCTGCACGATCTTTATCAGCACTGCCGTGACAAGGGTGCGGTCGTAGGGCGCACCTTCACCGGTTGCCGGCTGGATGGCCCGGCGATCGTTCTGGTCGGACCCGGCACGACGTTCGATGAGACGAACTTCGGCGACTCGCGCGGGGGTATGAAGAACCTTCTGCTTCAGCCGATGGGGGACAAGGCGCTGGGCACCATCCCGATGCATGACTGCACCTTCGTGGGCTGCGAGTTCTACAATGTCGGCTTCACCGGAGCCACCGAGATTCTAGAGCAACTGGCGGCCGTTCCGACGGTGGCGGGGCCGACGGCATGAAGTTCACCCTGTCCTGGCTGAAGGACCACCTCGAAACCGAGGCGGATGTTCATCAGATCGCCGACGCCATGACCATGGCCGGGCTGGAGGTCGAGGAGGTGCTCGACCCTGCCGCCAAACTGGCGCCCTTCACCGTGGCCAAGATCGTTTCGGCCGAGCGTCATCCCAACGCCGACCGGTTGCAGGTCTGCCAGGTCGAGACGGTCGATGGGATGAAGGAGATCGTCTGCGGCGCTCCGAACGCGCGGGCGGGCCTGACCACCATCTACGCGCCCATCGGCGCCTATGTGCCGGGCCTGGGCGTGACCCTGGTCGAGAAGCCGGTGCGCGGCGTGGTGTCGAACGGCATGCTGTGCTCGGCCTCGGAGCTTGAGTTGTCGGACGAGAGCGACGGCATTCAGGAACTGCCGCCGGAGATCCCCGTCGGCACGCCGGTCGCCGGCCTGTTCGGCGCAGAGCCGGTCATTGATTTCGAAGTTACGCCTAACCGGCCCGACTGGCTGGGTGTCGCCGGCATCGCCCGCGATCTGGCCGCCGCCAGTGTCGGCAAGCTGAAGCATTTCGACATCGCCGTGGTGCGCGGGGCCTTCCCGTCGCCGATCAGCGTGCGGCTGGAGGCTCCCGAGATGTGCCCGGTCTTCGCCGGTCGGGTCATTCGCGGCGTCAAAAACGGCCCGTCGCCGGTCTGGCTGCAGAAGCGTCTGACGGCCATCGGCCTGCGCTCGATCAACCGTCTGGTCGATGTAACCAATCTGATCGCCTATGACCGCGCCCGGCCGCTGCACGTCTATGACGTCGCCAAGCTGTCGGGGACCGAGATCGTGGTGCGGGCGGGACAGGTTTCGGCCGCGACCGGCGACCACGAACATCTGATCGCCCTGGACGGCAAGACCTACGCCGCATCCGCAGCCGACTGCGTCATCGCCGACGGCGGGGGCGAGCGCCCCATCGGCCTGGGCGGCGTCATGGGCGGGGAATCGACCGGCTGCGATGAGACCACCACGGACGTCTTCTTGGAAAGCGCCTGGTTCGACCCGCTGGTCATCGCCCAGACCGGCCGTGCGCTGGGCATCCATTCCGACGCCCAGTACCGGTTCGCGCGCGGCGTCGATCCGGTCTCGGTCACGCCAGGTCTGGAACTGGCCACGCGCCTCATCCTGGACCTGTGCGGCGGCGAGCCGTCGGAAATCGTCTTCGTCGGCGAACCGCCCGCCAGCCCCGCGCCCTTCGCCTTCGACCCCGCCTATGTGAAGCGTCTCAGCGGCATGGACCTGGCCGACGACCGGATCGGGACCATCCTGGGCCAGCTCGGTTTCCTGGTTCAGGCTGCGCCCGCCGGTCAGGCCGAGGCCTGGCTCGTCACCCCGCCGTCGTGGCGTCGCGACGTCGAAGGTCCGGCCGATCTGGTGGAAGAGGTTGCGCGCATCGAGGGCTTCGACAGCCTGCCCGATACGCCTCTGCCCGAGGTCGCTCGCCCCGCCGGCGGCGTGCTGAGCCCGCGCCAGGCCCGCGTCCGCACCGCGCGCCGGGCCCTGGCGGCCCTCGGTTACGCCGAGGCCGTCACCTGGTCCTTCACCAAGCAATCGACGGCGGCCCTGTTCGGCGGCGGCGACGACCGGCTGGTGCTGGAGAATCCCATCGCGGCCGATCTGGACTGCATGCGGCCGTCGGCCCTGCCGAACCTGGTCCAGGCGGCGGCGCGGAACGCCGCGCGCGGTTTCGCCGACGCCGCCCTGTTCGAGATCGGCCCTATCTATCTGGGCGACGGTCCGGCGGATCAGCGCACGGTCATCGCCGGTCTGGTCGCCCCGCACGCCGCCCGTCACTGGGCGGGCGCCGGCGAAGACGCCCTGTTCACGCTCAAGGGCGACCTGACCACCCTGCTGGAGGAGATCGGCGCCCCGGTGGCCTCGCTGCAACTGGTCCAGGGCCAGAACCGCGACTGGTGGCACCCCGGCCGTTCGGCCCGGCTGCAACTCGGCCCCAAGAATGTGATGGTCGAGTTCGGCGAACTCCACCCGCGCGTTCTGAAGGCGCTGGACGCCGACGGCCCCATGCTGGCCTTCGAGGTCGTGCTGGACAATGTGCCCGAGCCGCGCGGCAAAAGCGGCAAGGCGCGCGGGTCGGCGGACCTGTCGGCCCTCATGCCCCTGACGCGCGACTTCGCCTTCGTGGTCGAAGGCACCAAGCCGGTGGGCGATCTGGTCCGGGCCGCGACGGGCGCCGACAAGGCCCTGATCGCCGACGTGCGCGTCTTCGACGTCTATCGCGGCAAGGGCGTGGACGAGGGCTTCAAGTCCGTGGCCCTGGAGGTCGTGATCCAGCCGCGCGAGGCCACTCTGACCGAAGCCGAGATCGAGGCCTTGACCGCCAAGGTCGTCGGAGCGGTCGAAAAGCAGGGCGGCAGGCTGCGGGCTTGAGGGGGCGCAGCGCCGTCTTTCGGGCGGCGCGGGGGACATAGGCGATGACGACGGAACCTCAGGCGGGCCAACCGGATCGCGGCCATCTGCTGCGCGTCCTGGGCGTAACGTTCGGCGTCGCCGTCGTGGTCGGCGGCGTCATCGGTCAGGGTATATTGCGCACCCCCGGCGTGGTCGCCGAGGGGGTTCAGAACCCCACGATCATCATCGCCCTGTGGTGCGTCGCCGGTCTGGTCGCCTGGATCGACGCCATGTCGACGGTCGAACTGGCCGCCTCGATCCGCAAGACGGGCGGCCCCTATATCTTCGCCCGGCGCGCCTTCGGGTCGTTGACCGGCCTCGCCGTCGGCGTCTGCGACTGGCTGGGCAATATGGGCGGCATCGCCTTCATCGCCGTGGTCTTCGGCGAATATCTGCACCGGTTGGGCGTCGCGACCAGCGTGCCCATCGGCGTCCTCGCCCTGTTGATCGTGGTCGTGGTGGGCAGCGTGCAATGGCTGGGCACCAGGGTCGGCGGTCGGTCGCAGGAGGTCGGCAGCGCGGTCAAGGCGGCCTTGTTCACCGTGCTGATCATCGGCCTTTTCCTGGCGCCGCGCGGCGCGCCCGTGGCGACCGAGATCGCGCCGGCGACGGCGGCGGCCCTGACCTTCGGCGGCATCGTCATGGCCTTGAGGGCTATTTCCGGTACCTACTACGGCTGGAACAGCGCCTCCTATTTCTGCGAAGAGGTCGTCGATCCGGGCCGGACCATCGCGCGGGCGACCTTCTCGGGCATCGCTGTGGTGACGGTGATCTATGTGCTCGCCAACCTGGCCTATCTGAACGTCCTGACGCCGGCCGAGATGGCCGGCTCGAACCTCGTCGCGGCAGATGCGGCCGGTCGGGTGTTCGGCGATGTCGCGGGCCCCATCGTCACGGCCATTTCGCTGGTGTCGCTGGTGACGATCATCAATGCGATGGTCATGGTGTTCCCGCGCGTTCTGTTCGCCATGGCGCGCGAGTATCAGATCTCGGCCCTGACCCGTGTCGCCGCCAACGGCACGCCGCGTCTGGCCCTGATCGCGACCGTGCTGGCCGGCGGGCTGCTGGCGACGATCGGGGTCTATGAGACCCTGCTGACCTTTTCGACGTCACTGCTGGCGCTGATGAGCGTGCTGGTGAACGCCGCCGTCATCGTGCTGAGGGTGCGCGAGCCCAATCTGGACCGGCCGTGGAAGATGCCGCTCTATCCCCTGCCGGCGATCATCGCCCTGGCGATCAATACGACCCTGTTCGTGATCTTCGTGGTCGAGGATCCTTTGACGGCCGGAAAGGCCTTTGGAATGCTGGCGGTCCTGATCGGCCTGGCCTGGCTGCTGGTCCGGCGAAAGCGCGCTGCGGCCTGATCGGCGCGCCCGGTAAGACCCCGTTAACCTTGAAGCCGCAAGGCTGCCGCAAAGGTCGGGGACGGTGAGGCCAAGACCGGCGCGCCAGCCGGACGTCCTCTCGTCGCCTTTCGGAGCGCCCTCCATGCATCGCCGCCAACTGATCCTTTCGGGCCTCGCCACCGCCGCCGGCGCCTCGTCGCTGGGCGGCTGCGCCTCGGCGCCGCCGCGCGATCCCAATTATCCGATCCGCTCGGACCAGACGGCTCAGGCCTACAGCTTCGATGAACTGGTTTCGGCCGGCTCGCGCGAGCTGGGCATCGCGGCTGAGGTCGTGGGCGGCGCGATCGAGCGCGTCTTCGCCGACCAGGGCGACCGCCCGACCGCCTATATCGCGGGCGAGGAAGGCTCCGGCGCCGTCGTTGTCGGCGCCCGCTACGGCCGCGGCGCCCTTCACATGAAGGACTTGTCGGCCTCTCAGGAAGTGTTCTGGCAGGGCGCGTCGGTGGGTTGGGACTGGGGCGGCAACGCCAGCCGCGTCTTCACCCTGGTCTATGGCCTGTACCACCCCGACATGATCTATCGCCGCTATCCCGGCATCGAGGGCTCGGCCTATCTGGTCGCGGGCCTGGGCGTGAACTATCAGCGCGCCGACGGCATCGTCCTGGCCCCCATCCGCACCGGCGTCGGCCTGCGCCTGGGCGCCAACGTCGGCACCATGAGCTATAGCCGCCAGCGCAATCTGCTGCCCTTCTAAGCGCGCTGGGCTCGCGACGCGGTCGCTCGCGGCTTGAGCGCGTGGCCGTTTCGCGGGTTAGCTAACCAATCGCAGCGGCGGCGGTGCGTCCATCAGCGTCGCCAGCCCTTCGCGCCAGCTGGGATAGGCGGGCCGCCAGCCCAGCTCGGCCTTGGCCAGGGCGTTCGAGACGCGCTTGGAGTCCAGATAGAAGCGACGCATCGCCTCGCTGACGCTGTCGTCGGTCCAGTCCACCTCTGGCGGGCGGGGCAGACCCATCCGGTCCGCCGCCCATTCCATCACCACATCGGCGGGCGACGGTTCGTCGTCGGTCAGATTGTAGGCGGTGCCCGGTCGCGGCTGCGCCATCGAGGCGAACAGGCCCGAGACGATGTCATCTACATGGATGCGGTTGAAGACCTGGCCGGGCTTCCTGACCAGCTTCGCCGTGCCTTCCTTCAGCCGCTCGACCACGCTGCGGCCCGGCCCGTAGAAACCGGGCAGGCGGAAGATCTGGACCGTCAGCCCCATCCCCTGCGCACCATCCAGCCAATCGCGTTCGGCCCGGACGCGGCGTGCGCCCTCCAGATTGGCGGCGTTCAGCGGCCCGTCCTCGAACACCCATCCGCCGGCCCGATCGCCATAGACGGAGGTGGACGAAACATAACCGATCCAGTCCGGCCAGGCGTCGCCCGCAAGGGGCCCCAGGGCCCGCAGACCGGGACAGCCTTGGGCGTCCGGCGCGGCGGTGATCAGGATCGCCGTCGCCGCCTCCAGCGCCGTTTTGAGGGCTGCCGTATCACCCGGATCGATGGCCATGATCCCGTCGGCCGCCATGGCGCGACGCCGCTCGGGATCGCGCGAGGTGGCGGTCGCCCGCCCGCCGCGCCTCATGGCCTCCAGCGCCGCCGCCCGTCCCAGATAGCCGCCGCCGAAGACCAGCAGATCGAGGGGAGGGGAGACGATAGGCATTACGAAACTCAGGCCGTCAGAACTTGGGAAGGCGGCGCGTCAACTGTCGGCCGCGCCTCATTTTCCAGCGCCTCCGCCCGGCGTTGGTTCCAGGCGGAGACGCATGGCACCCGACCCAGATCGGCCCGATCGGCATAGCGGCGGGCGATGTCCGTCACCTCGTCCATCAGACCCTGCGCCAGGGTGATCGGCTTGAGCCCCAGATCGCGGAACTGGTCGTTGGCGACGACCAGATCGTTCTCGTCGGCCTCCTGACGCGGATTGGCGACATTGTGGATTTCGGCGCCGGTCTTGTCGGCGATCATGGCCGCCAGATCGCGCACGCGGCGGCTCTCGGTCATCTGGTTCAGGATTTTGACGCGTTCGCCGCGTTTGGGCGGGTTCTTCAGCGCCAGTTCGACGCAGCGCACCGTGTCCTGAATATGAATGAAGGCCCGCGTCTGGCCGCCCGATCCATGCACCGTCAGAGGATAGCCGACCGCCGCCTGCATCAAAAAGCGGTTCAACACCGTGCCGTAATCGCCGTCATAGTCGAAGCGGTTGATCAGCCGTTCGTCCTGTTTGGTCTGTTCGGTCTGGGTGCCCCAGACGATGCCCTGGTGCAGGTCGGTGATGCGCAGATTGTCGTTGCGGGCATAGAACTGGAACAGCAGGGCGTCCTGCGTCTTGGTCATGTGATAGATGCTGCCGGGATTGGGCGGGAACAGGATTTCCTGCTCGGCGGGGCCGTTGTCGGTATCCACTGTCACCTTCAGATAGCCCTCGGGAATGCGCAGGCCTGCGGTGCCGTAGCCATAGACCCCCATCGTCCCCAGGTGCGCCAGATGAACGTCCAGGCCGCTTTCGACGATGGCGGCCAGCAGATGGTTGGTGGCGTTGATGTTGTTGTCGACGGTGTACAGCTTGTGCCGCGCCGACTTCATCGAATAGGGGGCCGCCCGCTGCTCGGCGAAATGCACCACGCTGTCGGGGGCGAAGTCGCGAATCAGGGCGACCAAGCGGTCGAATTCCTTGCCCACCGTCATGTTGACGAAGACGATGTCGCGGCCGGAGACTTCTTTCCACGCCTTGATCCGCTCGCCCATGGTGCGGATCGGCGTCAGGGACTGGACCTCCAGCTCGTTGTCGATGTTTCGGCGGCTCAGGTTGTCGATGATGGTCACGTCCCACCCTTCGGCCGACAGATGCAGGGCCGTGGGCCAGCCGCAAAAACCGTCGCCGCCCAGAACCAGCACGCGCATGGGATAGCCTCGTCGTCGTCTCAAAGGTCATGCCTAGCCCAGCCGGCGGGCTTGGCAAAGCGGCGCTGTGCAGGGTTCGGTGCGACGCATTGACGAATATCGCTTGGAAAGGCCGCCCACTCGGGTTAAGTCTCTGCCGTCTCCCACTCAATCGCAGCTTTACGGGCGCATACCCGGCTGTTCGCGGCTTGAGCCGGCCATGACGGTCGGTCCCGAAAGGACCGGCGCACCATGCGGGCGACAAGGCATTCCGACAGTTCGACAATCGGGGATCGGCCCCGAGCGAGACGGAACCACGAAACGGACGGAACCGGCCTTCAGGCTTTGGTCCGCCCCTGCACACGGTAGCGCGAATGAGAGATTTCAAGGGCATGAAGCGTCAGCGCGGACGCAATCGGAACAAGGCGGGCGCCAACAACGCCAACAACGCCAATCCGAATCGTTCGTGGGATTCGCAGGGCCCCGAGAACATCAAGGTCCGGGGCAACGCCCAGACGGTGTACGAACGCTATCAGCAGCTGGCCCGCGATGCGGCCTCCAGCGGCGACCGGGTGCTGGCCGAAAACTATCAGCAGCACGCCGAACACTATTACCGCGTCCTGCGCGCGCTCCAGCCGCAGCGGTCCTTCTCGGACATCGCCGCGCGCGAACAGTCCAACCAGGGCTTCGACATCGACTTCGAGGACGAATCCGGCGCCCAGGCCGCCGCCTTCGTCGCCGCCCAGCAGGCCGCCGACCGTCAGGCCGCAGAGGCCGCCGAACGCGCCGAGCAGAACCAGAACCGCGATCAGAACCGCGACCGCGATTACAATCGCGACCGGGACCGTGACAACCGCGACCGCGACCGCGACCGCGATCAGAACCGTGATCGTGACCAGAACCGCGACAGCCAGCAGCCGCGCGAACCCCGCGAGCCGCGAGAGGGCGACGAGGTCCGCGCCGAGGGCGAGGGCGGCGGTCGTCGCGAAAGCCGTCGCGAACGCTGGGAGCGTCGCCGCGAGGAACGCAATCGTCGCTTCGACAATCAGGAAAGCGCCCAAGACGGCGCTGAGGGCGCCGCCCCCGCCTACGGCGAGGCAGACCGCGCCGAAACCGTCAGCGAAGCGCCCGCCGCTGAAGCCCCAGTCGCTGAAATGCCCAGCGTCGAGGCGCCGGCCGCCGACGAACGGCCCGCACGCCGTCCGCGCCGCGCCGCCGCTGTCGCGGCGGACGAGGGCGACGCCCCGACCGCCCTGCCGGGCTTTTTGACCCGCGCGCCGGCGTCGTCGACCCCGGCCGAGCAAGCCGAAGGCGAGGCGGCCCCGCGTCGCCGTGCGCCGCGTCGCAAGCCCGAAGCCGCCGCAGCCAGCGAAGACTGATAGCAACCCAAGCGGGCGCATTTACCTGAATGCAACTCTGACGCGTCAATATGGCGCGTCGGAGGGGCGTCATGGATTTCGTCTTACTTGTCTTGTCCCTGGCGCTGGCGGGAACCTGCGCGGAGATCTGGCTCTGGCTTCAGGCGCACGGGGTCGCCGAGGGCTTGCGTCGTGAGAACGCCCGGCTCGAAGCCCGCATCGCCCAGCAGACCCAAGGCCTGCGCCGCGCCCTGACGACGGCCGACGGCGAGGTCGACCGTCTGACCGCCGAGCTTCGGACGCGGGACGAGATCATGCAGGCCCTCGGGCGCGAACTGCGTAGTCCCCTGACCACGATCATGGGCTTCGCCCAGTTGCTGCGCGCCGACGACCCGGCCAATCCCCTGACCGCGCGCCAGACTCAGTCCGTGCGTCAGATCGAGGCCGCGGCCGGTGTCTTGCTGGCCCTGATCGAGGAAACCGAAGCCTTCATGAGCGGCGGCGACGGCGGCGGTTCGCCTTCGCTGCACCGCGTCGATCTGCGTCTGGCGCTGCGTCAGGTCTGCGATGGGCTGGAGGCGCAGGCGCGGGAGGCGGGGGTGACGCTGGCCTGTCCGCCGCCCGCCCACGGCCTGTGCGTCATGGCCGATCCGGGCCAGATCCGCCGCATCCTGCGCCGCTTGGTCGAGAACGCCCTGCGCCATTCGCCCGGCGGAGGCACGGTGCGCATGGAGATGTCGCGCGCCGAGGACCGGATCGTCATCGCCATCCATGACGCCGGCATGATCCCCGTCGGTGCGGGCGACGACCGACCGTTCCGCCCGTTGGATGGTCACGACGCGAGAGGCGGCACCGCCCTCGGCGTCGCCTCGGTCCAGCGGTTGACCGAGCGGATGGGCGGCGCCCTGACCATGGCGCGCAACCCCGGCGCGGGCACGATCTTTTCGCTGAGTTTGCCGGCAGCCCCCGCGCCGGGTCTGGCGTCATCGCGTCAGGCGGTGGTGCTCTACATCGAGGACAATCCCGCCAACATCGCCCTGATGCGCCAGGCGGCGAGCGGCCTGGGCCTGACCCTGCACGCCGCGACGACGGGACCGGAGGGGTTGGATCTGGCGCGTGCGCTCAGACCCGACGTCATCCTGCTCGACATCGGCCTGCCGGACATGGACGGCTATGAGGTCAAGGCGCGGCTGGACGTCGATCGCCTGACGCGCCATGTGCCGGTCCTTGCGCTGACGGCGGCCGTATCGGCGCCGGACCGGGCGCGCGGTCGCGCCGCCGGCTTCGACGCTTGGCTGGCCAAGCCGCTGGATCTCGCGGCCCTGGCGGCGGCGCTGAATACGGCGCTGGGCGGCCCGGAGGTTGACGCCGACGGTCGCGAGAGGGCCTAAGAGGCTTAAGTTCGCCTGGTCGCCCCAAGGGAAGCGTCGATGTCCCCGTTCGTCTCGTTCCGCTCGCTCACGCGTCGTCTGGCGCCGCTGGCCGTCCTGTGCGCCGTCGCCGCCTGCGCCTCGACCCCGCCGCCGCCACCCCCGCCGCCGTCCGGCGCATCGGGCGCGCTGATGGACTGGCGCGGCGTCATCACCTCGGCCGACCGGGATCGCTATCGCCGCGTCGATGCCGCCTGGACGCTGGCCCTGCAACAGGCCAAGCGTCAGCGCGGCTCCGGCGACCTGAACAGCCTGGGCGATCTGATCGACCCCAAGGCCGACTGGCCCGGCGTCGCGCCCCTGCCCGGCGACTATCGCTGCCGCACGGTCAAACTGGGCACCCAGGGGGGCGAGGACGGGCTGGGCTATGTCGTCTACGGCTGGTTCGCCTGCCGCATCGAACAGACGCCGAAAGGCTTGAAGTTCTCCAAGCTAACCGGCTCGCAGCGCCCCTCCGGCCTGCTCTTTCCCGAAGACGACCGCCATATGGTGATGCTCGGCTCGCTGGCCCTGGCGCAGGAGCCGGCCGCCAACACCTATGGCCGCAACCCCGACCGCGATTTGGTCGCCATCCTGCAACGCATCGGCGAGGCGCGGTGGCGCCTGGTCCTGCCGTGGCCCAACACCGAATCCAATCTGGACCTGATCGAACTGGTCCCGGCGCCGCGCGGCTAAGGTTCGGCTGAACCTCGGGCGCCCTGTCACGTTCGGTCAGGACAACCGATGGAGACGCTGATGCGCCGCACCCCTTTGGCCGTTCTGGCCCTAATGACCACGACAGCCCTGGCGGCCTGTGGCGACAACAGTCCCGCCGCGCCGACCGAGGCCTCGGCCGCCGTCACCACCCCCGCGCCAGGCGTGCCGGCCCAGGCCGCACCTGAGGCGACGGCGACGCCGCAGTCTGCAGCCGCTTCCGACGAGGGGATGCAGGGCGGAACCGACTCCTGGCGTCAGGTCGCCAAAGCCGCCGACGCCAGCTTGCTTGGCCGGCTGGATCAGGCTTGGCGTATGGCCCGCGCCGAGGCCGAGGATGGCGGCTTCTCGCGTCAGGTGGAGGCTCTGGGGCCGCTCGCCGACCCAAACGCCGCCCAGACGGGCCGCATCCAACCCGGCCCCGGAACCTATCGCTGCCGCACCATCAAGATGGGCCGCCGCGTCGAGGGCCAGGGATTGGCTTATGTCGAATATCCCTGGTTTGCCTGTTCGGTCGAGCTAACGCCCGGCGGCGACCTAGTCCTGACCAAGACGACGGGATCGCAGCGCACGCGCGGCCTGATCTATCCCGACACCGACCGCCGCGCCGTCTATGTCGGCGCCCAGGCCTGGGGCGCCGACGAAAAGACCTTCCCCGCCTATGGCGACAAGGCCGAACGCGATCAGGTCGGCGTCATCGAACGCATAGGCCAGAACCGCTGGCGCCTGGTCCTGCCGTGGCCCAAGCAGGAAGCCAAGCTGGAGCTACTGGAGATCACCGGCTAGCGCGCGCCGGTCGAGCGGGCGATCGCGGCGCGCATGCCTTCGGCGTGAAGCGCGCCTGACGGGGCGATCTTGGTGTTCGGCGTTTCGCTGGGTCCCAGATCGGCGGTGCGATCGTCCGGCCCGGTCCAGGTCGGGCTTTCGGCCTTGCGACGAACGGCATCGCGCAGATTATCGGTCGCGGCCGCCCCGCCGGATTTAGGGCCGGATTTACGCCGGTCCATCTCATTGGCGACGCGGGCGATGGCCTCGGTCAGCAGCGCCTTCTTCTCGCGAGCGCCCGCATCTGGGCCGCTCTCTCCCGCACGAACGCGTCCTCGGATCTGACGCTGCACCCGGTCGCGCCGCGCGCGCAGCCGCCCGATCAGGTCGCGCAGTTCCGCAGGCGAACGCTCGGCCAGCGCCTTCGTCTGTTCGACCATATCCGTCTCGTCGCGATCCAGCGCGCGCGGGTTTGGGGTCTTGGACATGACGGTCTCCCTTTCGATTGATGGGAAGACAGCGTCAGGACGCCAGGGCCGTTCCGGTTTGCGACCCTGGGTCACAGGGTCGTCCGAGGTCACACGCGGGTCAGTCTCAGATCTTGATAGTCGTAGCTGAAGTCGATGTCGGGGCTGACCCCCTTCATCGTCGCGGTCGCCGGTTTGGCCGTCAGGATCGAGAAGGTGACGAAGGCGTCCTCCTCGCGCTTGTCCGGGAAACGGGTGCGGAAGGTCTCGCCGTCATACGGCTCCAGCCAGCCTTGCAGGGCGGGCGTGTGGGTGAAGCTCAGCCACAGGCCGCTCTTCCTGTTTCGGCCGCGTCCCTCGGTCTTGGGCGCAATGACGATGTCGCCGTACCACGGATCGCGCCAGGTCCCCGCGTAGGATTCCAGCGGCATGGACGGGGGCGCGCCGGCCGCCTGTTTGGCGTCGATTTCGGCTGCGGCGGCGATGGATTTCGCATTGCCTTCGGCCTCCAGCTTCTTGGAGTCTGAGATCCAGTCCACATCGACCTTGCCCATGCAGATGTCGGTGATGCCGGACCGCAAGGCGCGCAGCAGGAAGCTCTCCTCGGCGTTGGAGAAGACGCCGAAGCCGGTCTTACGGCCGGGGATCAGCACGGTGGCGGAAATCCCGCCGGGCGAGCCGCCGCCATGGCTGGCGATCCGCTCGCCGCGATAGTCCTGAACCTGCAGCCCCATCGCATAGGTCGAGGCGATGGATCGGTTGGGCAGTTCCGCCGTCGGGCCGGCCGACGAGCCGACGATGATGTTGGGGCGATACATCTCGCGCGCCGCATCTTCGGAATACAGCCGCGTCCCGTCCGCCAGCTTGCCGTCGTTCAGCCGCACGGTGATCCATTTGGCCCAGTCGGTTGGGGTGGTGCAGATGCCCCCCGCCGCCGCCGCCGAATCCCAGTTCCACACCTCGACGATGGACTTGGCGATCGGCGTCATCGCCCCCTGATAGCGCAGCGGCGGCCCGACCCGGCCGTGGGGCAGGGCGGACTTGGACGCATCGGCCAGACGCGCCAGCGGCACGGTTTCGGTCATCCCGACCTTGTCCAGGATGCGCGTCTGGATGAAGGCCTCCCAGCTCATCCCCGACACGGCCTCAAGCACTGCGCCTGCGACCACGAACATCAGGTTGCAATAGTGGTAGCGCGCCCGAAATCCGTCCTCAATCGGCACGAAGGCCGCCTGGGCCAGCACCTCGGCGCGGGTGCGGTCCGAGTTGGGCCAGAACAGCAGGTCGCCGGCGCCCAGGCCGAACCCGGCCCGGTGGCTCAGCGTATCGCGCACCGTGATGTGTTCGCCGATATAGGGATCGGACAGGGTGAAGCCGGGCAGATAGGTCCGGACCGGTTCGTCCCACTTCACCTTGCCCTCGTCGACCAGGATGGCCAGGGCGGCGGCGGTGACGTTCTTGGTGTTGGAGGCGATGGCGAACAGGGTGTGCTCATCGGCACGGGCCGGCTTGCCCTGAACCTTGACGCCATAACCGCGCGCCAGAACGGTCGCCCCGTCCTTGACCACCGCGACGCCCAGCGCCGGCTGATCCGGCCAAGCCGCCATGCACTTGGCCACATAGGCGTCCACCGCCGCCGCCAGCGACGCATCATCGTTCGCCGGCGTGTTCTGGGCGAACACTGGCCCCGCCGCCAGCGCCGCCGCGCCTCCGGAAGCGAACAGGGTGCGGCGCGACAGACGAAGGGACATGGCGAACTCCAGCGAAGACCGCCGGACGCTAGCGCCCCGCCAGCCCAAGGCCAAGCGCTGCTGACAAAAGGACGATTGACGATAAATATAAGCGCTTATATATAAGCCCTCATGTTGTCTGCATCACCCACCCTTGGAACGCTCTTGCGTCATCTGATCGATCTTCTGGATGGAGAGGTCGAGGCGGCCTATGCGGCCTCTGGCCTGAATTGGCGTCCCCGCTACACGCCGATCCTTCGCGTACTGATGCGCGACGGCGGGCAGTCGATCAAGGCCATCGCGCAGCAGATCGGCATCAGCCATTCGGCCGTCAGTCAGACCGTGACCCAGATGGTCAAGGATGGGCTGGTTCTGCTGAAGCCCGGCGCCGACGCGCGAGAGCGGATCGTGATGCTGACCGCCAAGACCGAAGCGATGATCCCGCGTCTGCAAGGGCAATGGGCGGCCGTGAACCAGGCGGCCGAGACATTGGACCAAGAGCTGTCGGCGCCCCTCTCCGGCGTGGTCAAGGAGGCCATCGCCGCCCTGACGGATCAACCCTTCGGCCAACGCATTCAGGCCGCTGCAAAGACGCAGTCGGCCGTCTAACCTCAACCCCTCCACCGGAATCTATCATGCAATCTAAGCTGCTCAGCGCCGCTGCGATGGCGCTCGCCCTGATGGGCGTCCAAGGCGTCGCACACGCTCAGTCCCGTCCGCCCGTCGCGGCCGCCACCCAGGCTGAATTGTCCGCGACCCAGCGCGCTGCGGTCCTGAGCGCGATCCGACAGGCGATTCAGTCCTCCTACGTCTTTCCCGACCGGGCGCCGGCGATCCTTGCTCGGTTGGACGCCGCCCAAACGTCCGGCCGCTACGACGTGCCCTCGCCCAACGAACTGGCGGGGCTGATCAGCGGCGACCTGCGCGACGCCAGCCAAGACGGTCACGTCTATCTGGAATATGCGCCCGATCGCTTCGCCGCCGCCTCGGCCGGCGCCGACGCGACCCAAGCCCTCTCAGAGATCGACGCCGCCGCCGCCCGTCGCGACAACCACGGTCTCAGCGCCATGGAAATCCTGCCCGGCAACGTCCGCTATCTGAAAATCGACGCCTTCCATTGGGTCTCGGACGAAACGGGCCGCGCCTACGACGACGCCATGCGGTTCCTGAAGGGCGGCGACGCGGTCATCATCGACCTGCGGGGCAATGGCGGCGGAGCGTCCGAGGCGGTCCAGTATCTGGTCAGCCACTTCCTTCAGGCCGGGACGCTGGAGATCACCTTCCTGAAGGCCGGGCAAGAGCCGGTGCAGACGCGCGCGCTCGACAATCTGCCCGCCGGGCGACTGAACGGCACGCCCCTGTATGTACTGATCGACCAGGCCTCGGCCTCTGCGGCGGAATCCTTCGCCTATGACGTTCAGAAGTTCAAACTCGGCCGGCTGGTGGGAGCCAAGACGGCGGGCGCCGCCAACAACAATGACTTCTTACCCATCGCGCCGGGCTTCATGCTCAGCCTGTCGGTCGGCCGACCCGTTCACGCGGTCAGCGGCGGTAACTGGGAGGGCGTCGGCGTGGCGCCGGACACCCCGACTTCCTCCGTCCAGGCGCTGGACGCCGCCCAGGCCGAGGCCCTGCGCGGCTTGCTGTCGACGACGACGTCCGACGCCGCCAAGACGGACTACGCCTGGGCCCTGACTGCGGTCGAGGCGCGCCTGAACCCGCCCGTGACCGACGCCGCCCTGCTGCAATCCGCGCCCGGCGCCTATCGCAACTATGTGGTCACGATGCAGGACGGCGCCCTGGTCGTCGCCCGGCCCGGCCACCCGCTGTGGCCCGCGCCGCGCAAGCTGCAAGCGCTGACCGCCGACGGCCTGTTTGCAGTCGAGGGTCTCGACGTCCTGCGCATCGGCTTCAAGGACGGCGCCCTGCAGCTGTGGTGGAAGGACGAGCCCGCGCCGCGCATCATCCCGAAGACCTGAGGTCTCTACGCCAGTCGCCAGCGTTGCAGCTTTTCCAGCACGTCGGTCACGATCTGGTCGCGGGTGAAGCCGGTGATGTCGTGGGGGCGTTCGCCTTGGCCGGTCTGGGCGGTCAGTCGCCATTCCAGCAGGCGGCGGCCTTCGGGCGTCTCGCGCTGGGTCACGGCGGGACGCGGACGCGAGCGAGCGCCCAGGCGATAGATGAAGGTGCGCTCGCCCTGTTTGACCGTCAGCCAGGCGACGCCGTCGTCGCGCCCGATCTCGGAGTCCGCCGCCTCGGCCTCCATGGCGGCGTGAACCGTTTCCAGCGCGGGCAGGCCGTGGCGCTCGATCTCATCGTTGATATCGCTGCGGCTGGCCGGGGCCAGGATGCGTTTCAGCTGCTGCGCTAGGGGCGCGCCTTCGGTCTCCAGACTGCGACCCGCGACGTCGGCGTTCATTTGGCGCACCAGGCCGATCGATAGCAGGATCATGATCAGGACGAAGGGCAGGGCGGCGGCCAGGGTGGCGGCCTGCAGTGCGCCCAGCCCGCCCGCCAGCAGCAGGGTGGCGGCGATCAGGCCCAGCAGCAGGCACCAATAGACCCGCTGCCAGCGCGGCGTGTCGTCGGCGCCGCCGGAGGCGATGGTGTCGATCACCAGGGCCCCCGAATCGGCGGAGGTGACGAAGAAGACCGCCACCAGCAGGATCGCCAGGCCCGAGGTGAAGGCCGCGCCCGGCAGTTGCTCCAGGAAGTAGAAAAGGGCGGTCGACAGGTCGGCCGAGACGGCGTTGGAAATCGCGCCTGCCGCCTGGCCCATGTCCAGGCTGATCGCCGTATTGCCGAAGACCGTCATCCACAGGAAGGTGAAGCCGGCCGGCACCAGCAACACGTTCAGCAGGAACTCCCGCACTGTTCGCCCGCGTGAAATCCGGGCGATGAACATCCCAACGAACGGCGACCAGGCGATCCACCAGGCCCAGTAGAACAGGGTCCAGTCCGCCATCCAGGCGCGCGGCTCATAGGCGTAGAGGGTGAAGGTCCGCTCGACGAAATGGCTGAGGTAGAAGCCGAAGTTCTGGACCAGGGCCTTGAACAGGAAGCCGGTCGGCCCGACCACCAGCACGAACAGCATCAGCAGCACCGCCAGAACCAGGTTCAGCTCCGACAGACGGCGCACCCCCTTGCCGACCCCGCTCATGACCGAGGCGGTCGCCGCCGCCATGACCACGACGATCAGCCCGACCTGAACCCAGGCCGTGTTGGGAATGCCCAGCAGATAGGTCAGGCCGCTGTTCATCTGCGACACGCCGAAACCCAGAGACGTGGCGATGCCGAACGCCGTGCCCCAGATGGCGAAGATGTCGACCGCATCGCCGATCGGCCCGTTGACGCGCTTGCCTAACAAGGGCGACAGGCCCGACCTCAGCGTCAGCGGCAGACCCTTGCGGTGCGCGAAGAAGGCCAGGCTGAGGCCCACCAGCGCATAGATCGACCAGGCGTGCGCCCCATAGTGGAAGAAGGTGATGCCCATGGCCTGACGCGCGGCGTCGAAGGTGCGGCCGGCGCCCTCGGGCGGATTGATATAGTGCTGGATCGGCTCGGCGACGCCGAAATACATCAGGCCGATCCCCATGCCGGCGGCGAACAGCATGGCCAGCCAGGACAGATAGGGAAAGTCTGGCTCGGCGTCGTCCGGCCCCAGCTTCAGCGCGCCCGTGGGGCCGATCGCCAGCACCAGCACCAGCCCCACGAAGGCGGCGACCGAGGCGATATAAAGCCAGCCGAAGGTGTCGATCACCCAGGCCTGAACACTCTGGAACAGGCGGTCGGATTCTCCCGGCGCGACGATAGCGACAAGGAGTAGCAGCGCGATGATGGCGCTCGCGCCCCAGAACACGCGGGGGTTCATCTTCGTGGTCAGCATCGGGTCAAAGCGTATGGCGAAGCTGACAGTTCCCAGCTTGGCCACAACCGCGCCGTCTCGATGAAGAAGATGTAACTTTGCGATTCAAAGTAACGTCGATAGTCAGGCTTATCGACGGGCGCAAACAGACGCCCGCGCACTCTTTCAGGATCGCCGGGGCATGACCTCTTCCAAACTCGTTCTCATGCTGGGTGCGGCCGCCGTCGCCCTGCCCGGCGCCGCTCTGGCTCAATCCCAGAATTCGTCCCAGACCGCCTCGCACACCCCGCCGCCGGCGACGACGAGCCAGCCCGCCGCCCAAACCCCGGCGACGGCGGCCCAGACGCCCGCGCCGCGCACTCAGACGACCGAACCGGCCCAGCAACAGCAGCCCGCCAGCGTCGGCGACGTGGTCGTCAACGCCCGCGCCAATGACGTGCGCACTTCGATCGACTCGGTCAGCTACAGCCTGGCCAACGATCTTCAGGCGACGACGGGCAGTCTGGCCGACGCGCTCCGCAACGTGCCGTCGGTGGACGTGGACCCGGAGGGCAATGTGTCGCTTCGCGGCGACGCCAATGTCACCATTCTGGTCGACGGCCGCCCGTCCGGCATCCTGACCGGCCCCGGTCGCGGTCAGGCCCTGATCCAGCTGCCGGCCAGCCAGTACGCCCGTATCGAGGTCATGACCAATCCGTCCGCCGCCTACAGCCCCGAGGGTTCGGGCGGGGTCATCAACCTGATCACCAAGCCCACGGCGCCCAAGCCGGGGACCCAGACGACCGGCTCGCTGCGCGTCAACGTCGGCGACAACGGCCGCTGGAACGCGGGCCTCAGCGGCTCGTACCAGAAGGATCGCCTGACCCTGTCGGGCGACGCCAGCTATCGCTCCGATCCGACCGAACTGACCTTCAACCGCGTCCGCGAACAGCTGGATCCGGTCACCGGCGCGGTAGTGTCGACAACGACGGTCGAACAGCCGGTCGAGTCCGAGCAGAACGGCGCCTTCGCCCGCTTCACCGCCGAATACAAACTGGACGACAAGACCCAGCTGACCGGCGAACTGCGCGGCGTGGCCTTCGACGGCACTGGGTCGGGCGACGGCCTGTATGAAACCCGCAACGCCGCCGGCGCGGTGACCAGCGCCTATCGCCGGGTCGGCGATTCCGACTTCACCTTCAACAACTGGGGCGCCACGGCGCGCGTTCTGCGCCGCTTCGACGGCGACGGCCACGAGTGGTCCAACGAACTGCGCTACGATTCCAACGCCAACGACACCACCAGCCAGACCCTGACCACCTTCCTGACCCCGGCGGGCGCGGCTCTGTACGAACGGACCAGGACCGCGGTCGATCAGGTGACCTGGGGCTTCACCAGCGCCTATACCCGCCCGATGTCCGACGGCGGCAAGCTGCGCCTGGGCTATGAGCTGAACGCCCAGCGTCCCGAGCAGGACGCCGAGTTCCTGCGCGGTCCCTCGCAGGCGGCCTTGGCGCCGGTTCCGGCCCTGAACAACCGCTTCGAAGCGACCCAGACGGTGCATGCCCTCTACACCACCTATGAGCGGCCGCTGGGCGAGAAGCTGTCGGCACAACTGGGTCTGCGGCTTGAGCAGGCGGACATCGAGATCAAGGATCTGACCGGCGGCGCCTCGGCGTCTCAGGACTATTTCCGCGCCTATCCGACCGCCCACCTCCAGTATCAGCTGACGCCCGAACAGACCTTGCGCGCCAGCTATTCGCGCCGCATCCAGCGGCCCCAGCCCAGCCAGCTGAATCCCTTCGTCGTTTATCAGGACCCGCTGAACGTCCGCTCGGGCAATCCTGATCTGGAGCCGCAGGAGACCGACAGCTTCGAGGCCATGTGGCAGATGCGAAAGGGCCAGAGCTTCTATCAGGCCACCGCCTATCTGCGGAACACCGACAAGGCCTTCACCGACGTGGCGTCCGACATCGGCGGCGGCGTCTTCCTGACCCGTCCGGAAAACCTGGGCTCGCGTCGCGACCTAGGCGTGGAGGCGACGGCGAACGGGCGTCTGCATCCGACCCTGCGCTACAGCGCCAGCGTCAACGTCTTCCGTCAGGAGATCGACTCGGGCGCTGTCGTCGGCGGCGGCGACCGCGAGGCCACCCTGGCCAGCGGCCGTCTCAGCCTGAACTGGCAGCCGACCGCCAAGGACTTCGTCCAGGTCTCCAGCTTCTGGCAGGGCGACAGCCTGTTGGCCCAGGGAAGGCGCGAGGCCGGCGGCATGGTCAATCTGGGCTATCGCAGGAAGCTGAACGAGCAGCTGTCGTTCAACTTCACCGCGCGGGATATCTTCAACACCTTCAACACCACGACCATCTACGAGACGCCGCAGTTCCGCGAACGCTCGGAGCAGGACATCAAGCTGCGGGCCTTCTACATCGGCCTGACCTGGAACTTCGGCGGTCCGCGCCGCCAGCCGGAACAGTTCGACTTCTCGACCGGCCCGACCGGGGGCTGACGACCTGACGGGAGGCGCGGGCTCAGGTCCGCGTCTCCCAGGCCAGCCAGGCGGCGACCACGATCAGGCCGCCGGCCATCACCGCGCGCAGGGCGCGACCCTGCATCCGGGGCGCCAGTCGCGCCGCGCCCGCGCCGCCGATCACGATCAGGCTGTGCACCAGGACGGCGACCGCCAGATGCAGGCTTCCCAGCGTCAGGGCCTGGCTCAGCGGCGCGCCGTGGTCCGGTCGCATGAAGGTCGGCAGCAGGGCGACGTAGAAGACCGCGGCCTTGGGGTTCAGCAGATTGCCCATCAGGCCGCGCACGAACAGGCCGCGCAGCGAGCGGCCGTCCGGCGTCGGCGCCGCCTCGATCGTCGGCGCGCGCCAGGCCTCCCACGCCAGCCACAGTAGAAACAGCACGCCCGCCCAACGCAGGCCCTGATACAGCGGCGGCCAGACGGAAAAGACCTCCGTCAGCCCATAGGCGGCCGCCAGCATCCACACCGCCAGCCCCAGGGTCACGCCCGCCACAGCCGCGAAACCGGCCAGCCGTCCCCGCGCCAGGGCGACCAGCGCCAGCCAGCCCATGTTCGGCCCCGGCGTCAGCTCGATCAGCGCCACGGCGATCAGAAAGGGGCCGACGACGGCCGGATCGACGGGCCAGGCGGAATGGGCGATCACGAGGCGCTCCTGTTCGCCAGAGCCTAGGCGCGCGGCGGCGAAACGGACAGCCCCGAAAGCCGCCCAGCGGACCCCTTGTGTGACCCGATCGTCACACCCACCTCGATCTCAACGGCGCGCTGCTTGGCAGAGGGCGCGCTGAAATCCATCCGCCTCCCGAGGGGACTGAAACCATGAATCTCGAACTCTATTCCGACCGCGCCAAACAGGCCGTCCAGTCGGCCCAGTCGCTGGCCCTGGCCCGCCGTCACCAGCAGTTCGCGCCCGAGCATCTGCTCAAGGTGCTGCTGGAGGAACGCGACGGCCTGGCCCGCAACCTGATCACCGCCGCCGGCGGCGACGCCCGCCGCGCCGAGGCCGATGTCGAAACCGCGCTGAAGAAGCGCGCCCAGGTCACCGGCGGCTCGGGCCAGCTCTATCTGGATGGAGACACCGCGCGCGTCTTCGCCGCCGCCGAGGCGGCCTCCAAGACCGCCGGCGACGCGTTCGTCACCACCGAACGGCTGCTGGCCGCGCTCGCCAGGGAAGGCGGGGTCGCCGCCGAGGTGCTGAAATCCTCCGGCGCCACGGCCGACAAGCTGGAGGCCGCCATCGCTGAGGTGCGCAAGGGCAAGACCGCCGACAGCGCCGGCGCCGAGGACGGCTATGACGCCCTGAAACGCTACGCCCGCGACCTGACCCTGGCGGCCCGCGACGGCAAGATCGACCCGGTCATCGGCCGCGACGAAGAAATCCGCCGCACCATCCAGGTCCTGGCCCGCCGCACCAAGAACAACCCCGTCCTGATCGGCGAGCCCGGCGTCGGCAAGACCGCCATCGTCGAGGGCCTGGCCCTGCGCATCGTCAACGGCGATGTGCCCGAATCCCTGCGCGACAAGACCGTCATGGCGCTGGACATGGGCAGCCTGATCGCCGGCGCGAAGTATCGCGGCGAGTTCGAGGAGCGGCTGAAATCCGTCCTGTCCGAGGTCTCGGCGGCTGAGGGCGGCATCATCCTGTTCATTGACGAGATGCACACCCTGGTCGGCGCCGGAAAGGGCGACGGGGCCATGGACGCGTCCAACCTGCTGAAGCCTGCGCTGGCGCGCGGCGAGCTGCACTGCGTCGGCGCCACGACCCTGGATGAATACCGCAAGCACGTCGAAAAGGACGCCGCGCTCGCCCGCCGCTTCCAGCCGGTCTTCGTTGCCGAACCGACGGTGGAGGACACCGTCTCCATCCTGCGCGGCCTGAAGGAGAAGTACGAGGTCCACCACGGCGTGCGCATTTCCGACAGCGCGATTGTGGCCGCAGCCACTTTGTCGAACCGCTACATCACCGACCGCTTCCTGCCGGACAAGGCCATCGACCTGATCGACGAGGCGGCCAGCCGCGTGCGCATGGCCGTGGATTCCAAGCCCGAGGCCCTGGACGAGATCGACCGCCGCCTGGTCCAGCTCAAGATCGAACGCGAGGCCCTGAAGAAGGAAACCGACCAGGCCTCCCAACACCGTCTGGAAAAGCTGGAGGACGAGATCGCCGATCTGGAAGGCCAGTCCGACGACCTGACCACCCAGTGGAAGGCCGAAAAGGACAAGGTCGGCCAGGGCGCCCAGCTGCGCGAAACCTTGGACCGCCTGCGCCTGGAACTCGCCAACGCCCAGCGCGCCGGCGACCTGGGCCGCGCGTCAGAGATCGCCTACGGTCAGATCCCCCAGATCGAAAAGCAGCTCGAAGAAGCCGAGGCCAATGAGACCTCCGGCAAGGGCCCCCTGACCCCCGAGGTCGTCGACGCCGAACAGATCGCCGCCGTTGTCAGCCGCTGGACCGGCGTGCCCGTCGACAAGATGCTGGAGGGCGAACGCGAAAAACTGCTCCAGATGGAGACTGCGCTCGGCGGTCGCGTGGTGGGTCAGGACGAGGCGCTGGCCGCCGTCTCCGACGCCGTTCGCCGCGCCCGCGCCGGCCTGAACGACCCCAACCGTCCGCTGGGCAGCTTCCTGTTCCTGGGCCCGACCGGCGTGGGCAAGACCGAACTGACCAAGGCGCTGGCCGACTTCCTGTTCGACGACGAGGCGGCCATCACCCGCCTGGATATGTCGGAATATATGGAGAAACACAGCGTCTCGCGCCTGATCGGCGCCCCTCCCGGCTATGTCGGCTACGACGAGGGCGGCGCCCTGACCGAGGCCGTGCGTCGTCGCCCCTATCAGGTCGTCCTGTTCGACGAGGTCGAAAAGGCCCACCCCGACGTCTTCAACGTGCTGCTGCAAGTGCTGGACGACGGCCGCCTGACGGACGGCCAGGGCCGCACCATCGATTTCAGGAACACCCTGATCATCATGACCTCCAACCTGGGCAGCCAGTATCTGGCCGATCAGGGCGAGGGGGACGATGTCGAGGCCGTGCGCCCCTTCGTCATGGACGCCGTGCGCGCCCACTTCCGGCCCGAGTTCCTGAACCGGATCGACGAGATCATCCTGTTCCACCGCCTGGGTCGCGACCAGATGGGCGGCATCGTCCGCATCCAGCTGTCACGCTTCGAGAAGCTGCTCGCCGACCGCCGCCTGACCCTGGACCTGGACGACAGCGCCCTGGCCTGGCTCGCCGACCGCGGCTACGACCCCGCCTATGGGGCGCGCCCGTTGAAACGCGTCATTCAGAAGGATCTGGTCGACCCGATCGCGCGCAAACTGCTGGCTGGCGAGATCGAGGACGGCGGCGTGATCGCCGTCACCGCCGGCGAAGGCGGGTTGGAGATCGGGAAGATGCGGGTGCATTAAAGCCAACTGGGCATTTAGATGATGGCCAATACTAGAGCTATTGACGTTGGAAAAAGAACATTGTCTTTTAAACTAGCTGGCTGGAGGAACACTGACTGGAAAAGCTCCGAGTATGGTTGTTCGCCGCTGAAAACTCGGCATCAGTGTCAGGATGGTCTTTCATCCTCACGTTCGTTGGTTTCGGGCTTACGTTCTGGCAAATTCAGAAAACTCGCTCCGCTGCTCGCGCAGCGGAAATAGCTGCTAAGCAGGCAAAAAGCGAAGCTTTGCGTTTTGATGCGGCATTTGAAGTAACCAGATTAGTTTCTTCTCTGAAAGAGAGCCTTAGACATATTGGAAGCGGTGGCTGGAACCACGCTGTCGATAGCTTGCGCGAGGCGCAAGTATCCGTAGTGCGGCTGCACGATCTACACGATCGGCTTGATGCAGCAGATCGTGCGACGCTAAATAGCATGGGCAATACCCTAACATTATTGCAGACTAAGATAATCCGAAGTCAATCAAAGGGTTCTCAGTCTGTGAGCGCACCCAAAGCGATTGAAACTCTTTCTGCGTTTCATCTGTCAGCGACGCGACTTAGGCTCAGGACTCATAGCCAGAATAGCACTGTAGCGGCGAGGGCGATGGCGGACAGGAAGACGGTCGGGCACCGATCGTAGCGGGTGGCGACGCGACGCCAGTCCTTGAGCCGGCCGAACATGATTTCGATGCGGTTTCGGCTTTTGTACCGGCGCTTGTCGTAACGGATAGGCGCGGTCCGGGATTTTCGACCGGGGATGCAGGGCGTGATGCCCTTGGCCTCCAAAGCGTCCCTGAACCAGTCTGCGTCATAGCCCCGGTCGCCCAGCAGCCATTGGGCCTTGGGAAGGCTGTCCAGCAGGGCCGCAGCACCGGTGTAGTCGCTGACCTGGCCTGCCGTCATGAACAGGCTGATGGGGCGTCCGTTCGCATCGGTTACGGCGTGAAGCTTGGTGTTCATGCCGCCTTTGGTGCGTCCGATGAGCCGCCCAAGACCCCCTTTTTTACCGCGAGGCTCGAAGCCGTACGGTGCGCCTTGAGATAGGTCGCGTCGATCATGAGGGTGCGCCGTTCGGCCTGAGCGCCGGACAGTCCCTCCATCATCCGGATGAAGATCCCGGCCTCGCTCCAACGCTTCCAGCGGTTGTACAGCGTCTTGTGTGGGCCATAGACCGGCGGCGCGTCACGCCAGCGAAGCCCGTTGCGGTTGACGAAGATGATCCCGCTCAACACCCGACGATCATCCACCCTGGGCTTGCCGTGGCTCTTGGGGAAGTGCGGCTGCAGCCGCGCCATCTGCTCGTCCGTCAGCCAATAGAGGTCGCTCATATCCAGTCTCCTTACAGAGCCTGAATCAGATCGAGCACATCACATCAATGGGTCCTGAGCCTAGCACTCGTTTTGAGAAAGTGGTCAAATGATCGAAGATGCCACGCAAAAACATAGAGTCTTGATCGAGGAACTTGCCCAAAATACGATCTATGAAACGATTAAATGGGTCGAGCCTCGTGTGTACGACGGAATTCGGACAACTCTCGGTGATTATAGCATTGAGATTTATGAACGAAATTCTGAGTTTTCGGAAAGTGACTATCACGTCGTTATTTTCGACGAGTGGGAATCTGAGATAGACAAATTTACAGATGTCGACATATCGCGTGGCGGATACGCGCCAACGCGCAATGCTGAGAGCTACTATGAGTTGATGGCAAATACGGTGCGGACGGCGAAGCGTCAGATGAAGGGCGCTGACAAAGCTGTCGATGCTATCATCGGTAAGCTCAAAGATATGATGCCCTTTTAAGGCAGCCTTGAGAGGGTGAGCGCTGGCGGTAGGTCAGAGCTATCCTTCTCCCATTGGGAGAAGGTGGCCGCGAAGCGGACGGATGAGGGTCGAGTGCTGAAGTCGGCGCGAGCCGTCGCAGCGGTCGGGCCGCAGAGGATGGCCGGGGACAGACGACCCTCACCCTTTCGCGCAAGGCCGCTCGCTGCGCTCTCGGGCGCTCAAGCCCTCTCCCAATGGGAGAGGGAGGTCATAGACCCAGCGTCTTCGCGCGGTCGCGGATGGCGGCGTCGATGCGGGCGGGGTCGGCCAGGGCTTCGGCGTTGGTGAAGCGGATGACGGTCCAGCCCAGCGCCTCGATCGCCTGCTGGCGATAGTGGTCGTTCAAGACGACCTCGTCGCGCTCATGCACTCCGCCGTCGATCTCGATGACCAGGCGCAGCGGCACGCAGGCGAAATCGACCACGAACCGGCCGACCGGGTGCTGGCGTCGCACTTTCCAACCGTCGACGGCGCCGTCGCGCAACCGCGCCCAGATCCGCTCCTCGGCTAACCCGCCGACTTGGCGCAGTCCGCGAGCGCGCGGCGTCAGGCGGTTGGTGGTCATGGGCGGCTCCTCTCGGCGCACCCTAACGCAGAGCCGCCATTCCGCGCATCTGCGACGGATACCGCCAACGATTTCAATACCCTGCCGCCCGCCAGCGTCATCATCCTGCACACGCCCTCAAACCGTGCGATCCTGTCTCGGTTCGTCCGCAGGGGACGCATCGCACGGTCGGGGAGGGCCAGATCAGACGAATTAGACGAATTAGACGGTGTTTTTGTCAGCCGACCGTCTGATCTCGGTCAGTCCTGCGGGATGGGATTGGTCCGGGGATCCGGGCCGTTGGTGACGACGCGGTCGCGTTCGCCCAGGTCCTTGATGATCTTGACGTCGGTGAAGCCGGCGGCCTCGAACAGTTCCTTGACCTGCGGGCCCTGATCGAAGCCGATCTCGACGGCGAAGACGCCCAGCGGCTTCAGGATGCGTTTCACCTCGGGCGCCAGGTCGCGATAGGCCTGCAAGCCGTCCGGGCCGCCGTCCAGGGCCAGGTGCGGGTCGTGATCGCGGACCTCCGGGTCCAGGGTCGCGATATGGTCGGTCGGGATATAGGGCGGGTTGGACAGCACCAGGTCGAAGCTGGCGTCGCCGAAGCCCGCGGCCCATTCGGTGCGCAGGAAGGTCGCGCGCTCGTTCAGGTCCAGGTTGGCGGCGTTCTCCTTGGCCACCGCCAGCGCCTCGGACGAGATGTCGGTGCCGACCCCGCGCGCGGCCGGCCGCTCGGCCAGAAGCGCCAACAGGATCGCGCCGGATCCGGTGCCCAGGTCGATGGCGTCGAAGGCCTCGGTCTTGCCGAAGGCCAGCATGGAGACGTCCATCAGGGTCTCGGTGTCGGGGCGGGGGCTGAGGACGTCGGGGGTGACGTTCAGCATGATCTTCCAGAAGCCCTTCTTGCCGACGATGCGCGAGACGGGCTCGCGCTTCAGCCGGCGCTCGACCATGGCCTCATAGGCGCTCAGCTGGTCGGCGGTGATGGGCCGATAGGGGTCGGTGAGGATGTCCATGCGGCTGGCGCCGGCGGCGGCCTCCAGCAGCAGGCGGGCGTCGATGGCGGGGCTGTCGATGCGGCCGGTCTTCAGCCGGGCCTGCGCCGCCTTCCAGGCGGTCAGCAGGGTCGGGGCGTCGGTGTCGGACTTGGGCGTGATGGGGTCGGTCATGGGCGTTGATTGGCCCGGCCCGGCGCCGATTTCAAGCGCGACGGGAGGAACGCGAGGCCAGCTTGACCGTTCGCGTCGGGATGACTGCGCGCCGCCCCTCCCGCCTCGCCCCGCTTCGCAACCTTTTCGCCCGCGCGCCAGCGCAGGCCGAGCGCGGCCGGGTGTGGAAGTTCCTGGCCGCCGCCGCCGGGGGTCTGGCCGCCGGCGCCGGCGCCGCCCACCTGCTCTACAGCCAGGGGCACAAGGTCGGGGTCGAGCTGCGCGCCCCCCGCCCCGAGCCCCTGCCGCCCAAGGTCCCGACGCCCGAGGACTATGAGGCCCAGGAGCCCGGTCGCGGCCGCATGGCCAAACGGCCCGAGCACATTCCGCACAGGGGCTGGTCCGACATCGTGTGGCGCACCGGCGGGTCCTATTTCGGCGACCGGGTCGGCTTCGTCGCCGGCGGCGTGACCTTCTTCACCCTGCTGTCGCTGTTCCCGCTCCTCGGGACGTTCGTGACCCTCTACGGCCTGTTCGCCGATCCGGCCGACGCCTGGGGCCGGCTGCAGTTCCTCTACGCCTTACTGCCCGACAGCATCGCCGAGTTCCTGGGCGGGGAGATGCAGCGGCTGGCCGAGAACTCCAACAGTCAGCTGACCTTCACCCTGATCTGGACCCTGGCCCTGTCGCTGTGGACGGCCAACGGGGCGGTCAAGGTGCTGTTCTACGGCCTGAACGTCGCGTATCACGAGGTCGAGCGCCGCAACATCGTGCGCTACAACCTGATCTGCATGGCCTTCACCGTCGGGGCTATCATCGCCGTGCTGCTGACCTCGGTCCTGGTCGTCGGCGTGCCGGTGGTGGTGCGGCTGTTCGGGCTGGAGGAGGAGTGGGGCTTGATCGCCCCGCTGCGCTGGCCGCTGCTGCTGGCGGGCTATATCGCGGCCCTGACCGTCATCTACCGCTATGGCCCCTGCCGTCAGCGCGCGCGCTGGCGCTGGGTCACGCCGGGCGCGATCTTCTCGGCGGTGCTCAGCCTGACCGTGTCCTTCCTGTTCAGCTGGTATCTGTCGAACTTCGTGCGGACCGACAGCTACGGCCCGCTGGCGGCCATGATGGGCTTTCTGCTGTGGACCTGGCTGTCGGTGCAGGTGATCCTGATGGGCGCCGAGCTGAACGCCGAGATCGAGCACCAGACCGCCGTGGACACCACGACCGGCAAGCCCCTGCCGATCGGCGAGCGCGGCGCCAAGGTCGCCGACAGCATCGGCGCCCGACGCGGCAACCCAGCAGCTCTCGCCTTCACCCAGCGCCAGGCCGAGCGGGTGGCGGACCGCCTGCGCGGCCGCCAGAACCGCAAGGCCGCCGAGCGCGTCGCTACAGAATGAAACGGCTCAGATCGACGTCCTTGGTCAGGGCGTCCATCTTCTCGCGCACCGCATCGCCGTCGAAGGTCACGGTCTGGCCCGACAGGTCCGAGGCCTTGAAGCTGGTTTCTTCCAGCACCCGCTCCATCACGGTCTGAAGCCGGCGCGCGCCGATGTTCTCGACCGCGCTGTTGGCCGCCACCGCCGCATCGGCCATCGCCTCGACCGCATCGTCGGTGAAGGTCAGGGTCACGTCCTCGGTCGCCAGCAGGGCCTGGTTCTGACGGATCAGATTGGCTTCCGGCTCGGTCAGGATGCGCTTGAAGTCGTCGCGCGTTAGAGCCTTCAGTTCGACCCGGATCGGCAACCGTCCCTGAAGCTCGGGCAGCAGGTCGCTGGGCTTGGCGACGTGGAAGGCGCCCGAGGCGATGAACAGCACATGGTCGGTCTTCACCGGCCCATACTTCGTCGAGACCGTGGTGCCTTCGATCAGGGGCAGCAGGTCGCGCTGCACCCCTTCGCGCGACACGTCCGCGCCGGATGCGCCTTGCCGGGCCGCCACCTTGTCGATCTCGTCCAGGAAGACGATGCCCTCGTTCTCGGCCAGTTTCAGCGCCTCCTGCGTCAGGCTGTCCTGGTCCAGCAGCTTGTCGCCCTCTTCGGCGATCAGGGGCGTCGTCGCGTCGCGCACGGCCAGCTTGACGGTCTTGGTGCGCCCGCCGCCCATCTTGCCCAGCATCTCCGACAGGTTCAGCAGGCCGACGTTGCCGCCGCCCGGAATGTCCAGCCCCTGGATCGGCGAAGCGGTGTCGGCCAGCGAGATCTCGATCTCCTTGTCGTCCAGTTCTCCGGCGCGCAGCTTCTTTCGGAAACTGTCGCGCGTCGCCGGCCCCGCGCCCGGTCCGACCAGGGCGTCCAGTATCCGGTCCTCGGCGGCGGCCTCGGCCTTGGCCCGCACGTCGCCGCGCCGGCGCTCGCGCACCATGATCAGGGCGCTTTCGACCAGGTCGCGCACGATCTGATCCACGTCGCGGCCGACATAGCCGACCTCGGTGAACTTGGTCGCCTCGACCTTCAGGAAGGGCGAGCCGGCCAGCCGCGCGAGCCTGCGCGCGATCTCGGTCTTGCCGACGCCGGTGGGGCCGATCATCAGGATGTTCTTCGGCGTCACCTCGTCGCGCAGGTCGGCCGGCACGCGCTTCCTGCGCCAGCGGTTCCTCAGGGCGACGGCGACGGCGCGCTTGGCGTCGTTCTGGCCGACGATATAGCGATCCAGTTCGGAGACGATCTCGCGGGGGGTCAGTTCGGTCATGCGACGCAGATAGGAGAGGCCGAACCGTTGCGGGAGAGGGGCGGGGCGTCGCAGCGTGCACAAAATCCTATCGTCATCGGCGAAAGGGCGTCATGCCGGTCGTCAGGACCGCGCACGCTGCACCACAGGCCAACGATGACACCTCTGCAAACGGATCGTCTGACCATTCGACGCTTTGAGGCCGGCGACGCCGCAGACCTGTTCGCCTACCTTCATCAGCCGCGCGCCGCCTGTTTCGCCGCGATGACGCTTCAGGACATGGCGGCGGCCGAAGAGGAGGTCCTCAAGCGCGGAGCCGAGGGCGAATATATCGCCGTCCAGTCCAAGGCCGACGGCCATGTCATCGGTGATGTCTTCGCAACGTTCGAGGCGCCGGACACCTGGTCCATCGGCTGGAACTTCAACAGCGCCTATGGGGGCGCCGGCTATGCGTCCGAAGCGGCTCGCGCCCTGGTCGACCATCTGTTCAAGGACAAGGCGGCCCGTCGCCTGTACGCCTATGTCGAGGACGACAATCTGGCGTCACAGAGGCTTTGCGAACGGCTGGGCATGCGGCGAGAAGGACTGTTCCGCGAGTTCATCTCGTTCGTGAACGACGCCGCGGGCCAGCCGATCTACGTCAACACGTGTCAGTACGCCCTTCTACGACACGAGTGGCGAGTCTGACGGTCAGCAAAAAGGCGTCCCCTGATCGGAGGACGCCTTAAGGCTTCACGCGCTTGTCGCCCGGATCAGGCGGCGTTGGCGGCCTTGTTCTTGGCCAGCTTGTCCTGGTGGGCCTGCATGCCCTTGGCGATTAGGTCGGCGGCCTCGCCGGCGTCGCCCCAGCCCTCGACCTTGACCGACTTGCCCTTCTCCAGGTCCTTGTAGCGGGTGAAGAAGTGCTCGATCTGCTCGATCAGGATGGCCGGCAGCTGACGATAGCTGGCGATCTCGGTGTAGTAGGGGTTCAGCTTGTCGACCGGCACGGCCAGGATCTTTTCGTCGCCGCCGGCCTCGTCTGTCATCTTCAGCACGCCGATAGGACGCGAACGGATGACGCAGCCCGGAACGACAGGGGTCGGGTTCAGCACGATCACGTCGCAGGGGTCGCCGTCGTCCGACAGGGTGTGCGGCACGAAGCCGTAGTTGCCCGGATAGTACATGGCGGTGTGCAGGAAGCGGTCGACGAACAGCGCGCCCGAGGCCTTGTCCATCTCGTATTTCACCGGCAGGCCGCCCTGCGGAATTTCGATGATGACGTTGATGTCCCAGGGAGCGTTCGGGCCGACGGGAATGGCGTCGAGGTTCATGGCGGGTCTTTGCTGCGACTGCGAAACTTTGAAAGGCGAAGGGTGATAGGCTCCCCGGCCCGTCACGGCAAGGGCGACATGTGGCGAACACGGGCCCGGCGGACTTGCGTCTCGGCGCATCATCGCGGACATCTGGATCATGACCTGGACCGATTGGGCGGCGCTGGCCCTCTTCTTCATCTGCTGGCTGGGATACAGCCCCATCCTGGCGTTCATCAGCCGACGGGGCGGCTCGCTGAACCAGGACATGGAGCATGTCCGCGCGGCCTGGATGCAGTCCATGACCCATCGCGAGATGAAGCTGATTGACAGCCAGCTGATGGGCCATTCGATCAACTCCGCCTCCTTCTTCGCCTCCACCAACCTGCTGCTGATCGCGGCGGTCGCAGGCATCCTGTTCGGCGGCGAGAGCGCGCTTCAGGGGTTCGCCGCCGTCGGCGCCGAAAACGTGCCGATGAAGATTCTGGAGGCGAAGCTGGCGCTGGTGCTGATCTGCCTGGCGCGCGGCTTTCTGGATTTTATCTGGGCGCTGCGCCAGATGAACTACGCCCTGGCGCTGATCGGCGCGGCGCCGGAGATCCACACCAAGACCGACCGCAAGGCCTTCAGCGAGGCGGCGGGCCAGCTTTTGAACCCGGCGCTCAGTTCCTTCAGTCAGGGTGTGCGCGGCTATTATTTCGCCCTGGCGGCGGCGGCCTGGCTGTTCGGACCGCTGTGGCTGGCGCTGGGCGTCGCCTCATCCTTCGGTCTGTTGATCTATCGCCAAGAGGCGTCACCTGCCGCCCGCGCCATTCGCAACGCACGGCGTCTGCTGGACAACTGACCCGATCCTTTCGCAGTTGCGAGATTGAGCGCCCCGTCCGACTTTGGTCGAAAGAGCGCCGTCTTGTCGGGCGATCCGCCATATTTCCGTAACAAGGCGTGACCGTGCAGGCGCGCATTGGTCTTGACCCATTGTGCATCGCAACCTAAGTTGACCTCTGACGCCTCCGGGCGTCTTGCCCTTCCTGGGCGTTTCCTCCCTATAGACTTTTAATGCCGCACCCTCGGGTGCGGCTTTTTTTTTGATCTGATCAGCGATCAGTCAGGCCGACCACGCATCTGCGCACAAGGTGGCGATCACGCGGGACAGCGCCTTTTGCGTCCTGGCGTAGGTCGCGTTGGGCGCCAGCGTCGTCTCGTCCAGATACAGTTTGCGGCTCAGCTCGATCTGGATGGCCTCGTAGCCCTCGTCCGGCCGTCCCCAGCGCTGGGTCGACCAGCCGCCGGCGTAGGGATGGTTCTGCGCCACGCGCCAGCCTAAGCCCTCGAACAACTCGCGCAGCCGTCGGCTGAGCTGCGCACTGCAGGCCGAGCCGTATCGATCGCCCAGCACGACCTCGGCCCCGACGGCGCGCGCCGGCATCGAATGCCAGTCGATCAGCACGGCTCGTCCGTGCGTCGCGCGCGTCGTCTGCATCTGTTCGCCCAAGGCTTGGTGATAGGGGGCGTGGACCCTGGCGATGCGGTGCGTGGCCTCCGCCAGCGTCAGCCGGCGCGCATAGAGCGGCGTGCCGTCGCCGGCCAATCGGGGAATCACGCCATAACCGGCGGCCGTCTTGGCCCCCACCGGCCCCTCCAGATCCTCGATCAAGACCGGGTCAAGCTCAGAGGGATCACGGTTCAGATCGACATAGGCCCGGCCGATCCGCCCTTCGATCAGCGCGGCCCCTCTGCGTGGTCCCTCTGCGACCAAGCGCCCGACCAGGGCGTCTTCGGCGCTTTTCAGGCTGGCGCGCGACAGGTCCGGCGCGGCGCCCATGTCGTCGGGATAGAGGTCGCCCGAGTGGGGCGAGGCGAAGATCAGCGCCGTCGCGGGCGCGTCCGCCGCCGGGGCGGTGATCGAAAAGCTGTCGCCGCCGTCGGTCATGCCTTCGCTTAGCGCGTTTCGCTGTGGAAGGAAGTCGGCTGATCGGCGAATTTCATCGGCGGTTTACCGTTCGGGCTCTAGATTTGCGGTCTGTTTCAAGGGTGTTTCTCGAATGGCGCGTATTCTCCTGGCCGAAGACGACGGTTCGTTGCGCGGATTTCTGACGCGCGCGCTGGAGCGGGCAGGCCACCAGGTCATCGACTGCGAGAACGGCGACGACGCGATCGACGCCTTGGAACACGGTCCCTACGACCTGCTGCTGACCGACATCGTCATGCCGGGCGCCGACGGGATCGAGGTCGCCCGCGTCGCCGCCGCCCGCCAACCCGGCCTGCGCATCATGTTTATCACCGGCTTCGCCGCCGTGGCCCTGACCGCCGCCCAGGCCACGCCGGACGCCAAGGTATTGTCCAAGCCCGTCCACCTGCGCGATCTGGTCAATGAGGTCGAGCGGATGGTCGCCGCCTGAACACTAACGACGGCTGGGCCGAGCAGCGTTTGGCGAGAAATCGCATTCTTGCCGCTAAATCGGCTTGATGCCGACCGGCCTCGCCGCTATACGACCGCTCTTCCCGCTCCGAAGACGTTTTTCGGAGCCCTACGGCGGATGCGTAGCTCAGCGGGAGAGCACCTCGTTGACATCGAGGGGGTCACAGGTTCAATCCCTGTCGCGTCCACCATTTCCCTTTCTTTTCAGATCAGTCGCCATCAGCCCTGGCTCGCGATTGCGCGCTAGAGCAGCCGTCCCTGATCCGACGTCCGGACGGCCGTGTCCGTCGTCAGGCCGCGGCGACGAAGCTCCGTCGCGGCGGTGAAGGCGATGTCGATGTCGCGTCCTGACGCCAAGATCTGAAGTCGGTCAGCATCCACCGCGCTCCACGCTTTGCCGCGTTCAGGGCCCGCGGGCACGCGGGGCAACAGTCCAGGTTCGCGGCTCCAGGCCAGAAGCTGCTCGACGGTCGTTTGGTTCAGCAGGTCGCGCAGATGGTGGGCGGTGACATAGGCGTCGGGCAGGGCGCGATGCGCAGGCAGGCCCAGCTCGTGCACCAATCCCTCGGGCCGGCGCACATAGCGCAGCATCTGGTTGGAGAAGCGCGGCAGGTCGGGCCACAGCCGCAAGGCGCATTTCCACGTGCAGATCCACCTTGCGCCGCCTGACAGGGCAGGGGTGCAATACCGCTGCTCGAAGCTGGCCCGGTGAGCCGCCAGGGCGATCACGCCCGTCTCCGGGCGAAGGATGGGCGGCGCGACGGCCTTCCAATAGCCGGCGTCTTGAACCCACTCGTCCAGAATGTGATGGACCGCCATGGTGTCGGGCGAAATCGGCCGACCGGGATTTACGAAACGGGCGCCGCGCGTCATATCCAGACGCCATGGGCCGGCCCCGTCACGCACCACGTCCTGCCAGCCGACCTCGCAGACGTCCTGAGGGCCGGATCCGGCCGTCTCCAGGTCGATGACGCGGATGCGTTGGGGGGATGGCATGAAGTCGGTCAGGGCGTCCTCGGCGTGGGGTTCACACCTGACAACGCCTGGGACGCCGGATTCGGTCCGGTGCCTGAAAAGACCGCCGACAGCCTCTCGTCAGTTCGGCAGACGGATCGACCCGTGCGGCATGACGGTCATCACGGCCCACAGACCGACCAGCACCACGGGCGAGGCGATCAAGGGCCGCCGACAGCGATGCGCCAGATAGAGAGCCTCGCCGATCACGATCGACACCAGCATTCGCGTTTCCCCCGAAACGATAAGCGACACTTCTATGACGTCGCCGACAGACGTGTCCCTCAATGGGACGAAATCCATTTTGTCGTAGCCTCTCCGCAGGCCGCGCGGTCGCTGGACGTGCGGCTAGAAGTGCGCAATCTCGCGGCATGGGATCTGTCGCGCGCCTGTTCCGTCTGCATTTGTCGCTATGGCTCGGGCTTCTGGTCCTGGCGGTCGTCGCGGCGCTGGCGCCGGCCAGCGTCGGCTGGCCGATGCGACTGGCGGCCGGCTGGGACGCGGGCGTGGCGACCTTTTTCGTTGCCACCTTTGTGCGGATCTTCCGCGCGCGTTCTCAGGAGGCGATGCGGCGTCGCGCGGCGGAACTGGATCAGGCGGGCGTTATGGTCCTGCCGCTCAGCATGGCGGCGGCCGTAGCCAGCGTCGTGGTCCTCGTCCTCGCCATGGTGGCCAGCGACGGCAAGCCGACCGTCGGGCAGGCGGTCTTTTCAGTGTGCACCGTCGGCCTGTCGTGGCTGTACGTGCACATCATCTTCGCCCTGCATTACGCCCACGGCTTCTACGCCCCGAGTGACGACGGCAAGGGCGATCAGGGCGGGCTGATCTTTCCGGGTGAGGATGACGCGGACTACTGGGATTTTCTACACTTCGCCCTGATCATCGGCGTGGCGAACCAGACGGCCGACGTGCAGATCTCCAGCCGCAAGCTGCGCGGTCTGGCGACGTTTCACAGCCTGATCGCCTGGTTCTTCAACGCCGTTATCCTGGCGCTGACGGTCAATCTGGCCGCGACGCTGCTTTAGGCACGCGGAGCCGTTCGGTCAGAGATCGACCGGGCGACCGGATTCCTCTTCTTCAAGCGTGACGGCGACATCCGCGTTGGCCGACAGGCGTACCTTGTCGCCCTCGACGCCGGCGACGAAACCGTTCTCGATATAGTGGTGGTGATCGGCGTGGGCGCCGGTGTTCTCGCGGCGCGTCAGCTTGATTCGGTCGCTCTCCACCCGGTCCACGACGCCGACGTGCACGCCGTCGGCTCCGATGACTTCCATGCCTTCCTTGATCTCGCTCATCGCTGTTTTTCCTCGCTGAACATCGTCTCGATAGCGGAGCGCCGCCGACCGACATTTCGTTCCCGAGGCGCTGGGACGGCGAGCATGCTTGTTCGCGGCCCCGCCGACTGGCAAGGCTTTGGGACAGTGTTCAGCACAAGCCGGCTGAGGAGCGCGAGCGACAGGGATGCCGTTGACTTGATCGAACAGTATGGATGGTCCGAGGTCTGGGCGACGGCGTTTGCGCCGCATGCCCATGCCGGTCACACGCCGGGCCGCGTCATCCTCCAGCATCGCAACGGCTATCTGGTCGTCACGGATGCGGGCGAGCTTCAGGCCAAGGCGTCCGGCCGACTGCGGCACGAAGCCCAGGAGACTGGGCCCCCTGCGGTGGGCGACTGGGTGGCGCTGTCGCCGAACCCTCAGGACGGCGCCGCCACCATCCACGCCGTCCTGCCTCGCCGCACGGCCTTCGTGCGGCGGGCGGCCGACAGCGTGCGTCGAACCCAGATCCTGGCGGCCAATATCGACGTGGCCTTTGTCGTCACCTCGATGAATGCGGATCTGAATCCGCGCCGGATACAGCGTTTCCTGGCTGCCGCGATGGACAGCGGAGCGCGGCCTGTTCTCGTTCTGACGAAGTCGGATCTCAGCGCCGACCCCCAAGCCGAGCTCGCTCAGGTGGCGGCGCTGGAGGCGCAGACACTGGTCTTGACCGTCTCGGCGCGCGAAGGCGTTGGCCTAGAGGCGCTGCGTCTTCAGGTGAAGCCGGGCGAGACCTGTGTCCTGATCGGCTCGTCGGGTGTCGGCAAGTCCACCCTGGTCAACGCCTTCCTGAACGAGGATCGGATGGCGACCCAGGCGATCCGCGCATCCGACGACCAGGGACGGCATACCACCAGCCACCGCCAGCTGCTCCCGCTGCCCGGCGGCGGTCTCATCATCGACACGCCCGGCATCCGCGAAGTGGGCCTGATCGACGCCGAAGAGGGTGTGGAAGCGGTCTTCGACGATATCGAACACCTGATGCAGGAGTGCCGCTTCACCAACTGCGGCCATGTGAGCGAGCCGGGATGCGCTGTCCAGGCGGCCCTGGCGGACGGCACGCTGGAGGGATCGCGCTGGGCGCATTTCCAGAAGCTGAAGTCGGAACTGGCGGCGGCGGGGGACAAGGCGGACCGGATCGCCAAGGCTGCGGAACGTCGGCGGCTGGGCGGCCTGCAGAAGGTCTATCGCGCGACGAAGCGCAACGATCGCGGCGGGGCCGATCGATAGCGTCGATGGCGCAACCGAATTTCGACGTGTTGCGGGGCCAAACGGGCTAGGTGAAGTCCTTAGACTCAAGAAAGATCACCATGTCCGCATTCACCATCGTCACCACCAGCGCCGTTCAGGGCAGCGAGGCCGCAGAGGTCAACACGCTGACCGACGACTTTTCCGACGCCAGCGAGGCGGTGGGCTATGCACGGCGCATGGCCGACGAGATGATCGACATGGCCGATCAGCTGCTGCTGGATTTCGATTACAGCAACGTCGGCGTCTATGAGGGCGACCTGCTGGACGAAGACGTCACCCCGGATCACCCCGCCCTGATCGGCGTCTGGGTGCTGGATGAAGAAGGCTCGGCCTTTGTACCGGCCGAAGAGTTCCGGCAAGGGTCGACCGAAGTCGAGAACTGATCGGCGGCTATCGCGGCGGGAGGTTCGGATCGAGCCGCCTGCCGCATCGGTCATCGGACAATAGACGGGCGCCTGGTCGCCCGCCGAATGGCGATTTCTGCGGATCGAAAATGTCGGGGAGGATGGCCGTCCCTCCGAACACCTTGCGGTGCTCGGAGGTGACGATGGTGGAGCTTAGCGGAGTCGAACCGCTGACCTCTTGCATGCCATGCAAGCGCTCTACCAACTGAGCTAAAGCCCCGGACCTGGCGGTCTGGATCGCCCGGTTCATCTTGCGATGGCCCCCGGCGAGGCGGCGGAAACTAGGTCAGGCTTTTTCTGCGATCAAGCCCGTTTCGAGATTTATTTTCACCGCGTTCCCAAGGGTGAAAATACGCAGGTTTTTCAAACCGAAAGGTGTGAAAGGCCTGCTGTCCCGCCGCGTCTCCCTAACGGGAAATGCGGCGGGTGCAACAAGAATCTGAGCCAGATCGCGAGAAGCCCACAGCAAGTCGGGCTTCAAGTCGCGCGAAGCGCGATAGGCCCAAGAATTTAGTCGTCGTCGCGCGACGGCTTGGCGATCTCGTCGTCGATCGAGTCGTCGTCTTCGTCCTCGATGAACGGCACGGAGTCGTCATCGTCGTCGGCCAGCAGATCGTCGTCGCCGTCGGTCGAGCCCATGCCGGCTTCTTCCGAGGCGTCAGCCGGGGAGTCTTCGTCCTCGTCGTCCGGGGTCAGGATCGGCTCGTGGCCTTCCTCGTCGATTTCCGGCGTCTTGACGTCGTCTTCCTCGTCCTCGTCGCCGTCGACCTTCTTGTCCTTGACCTGATCTTCCGTGTCCTCATCGTCGGACGGATAGCCGGGACGGGCGCGGCGGCTGCGCAGCTTCATCGCCTCTTCGGGATCGAAGTCGGTTCCGCATTTGGGGCAGTGTGCAGGGCGACGGTTCAGGTCGTAAAACTTCGCCTGGCAGTTGGGGCAGACCTGTTTGGCGCCCAGTTCGGGATTGGCCACGTTTGGATGCTTTCAACGGGTTGAATTCGGGGCGGTCCCTTGCCACCCCTTTGACCCGCTGTCAAAAGCTGTCTTTCGCGCCGCCCGCGCGGCCCTTCGCACAATACAGCCTGAAGCGGGTGATCATGCCGTCCCAACTGACTTCGCGCCGCGCATCCGCCCTGACCGGAAAGGTCCGCGCGCCGGGCGACAAGTCGATGTCGCACCGATCGATGATCCTGGGCGGAATGGCGTCGGGCGTGACCGAGGTCGAGGGCCTTCTGGAAGGCGACGACGTCCTGGCCACCGCCCGTGCAGTCGAAGCCTTCGGCGCCAAGGTCCAGCGGACCGGAGACGGCAGATGGCGGATCGAGGGGGCGGGGGGCTTTAAGACGCCGGCTTCGATGATCGACTGCGGCAACGCCGGAACCGGGGTGCGCCTGCTGATGGGCGCGGCGGCCGGCTATCCGCTAACGGCGACCTTCGATGGCGACGGTTCGCTGAGGAAGCGTCCGATGAAGCGGGTCACGGGACCGCTGGCCGAGATGGGCGCGGCGTTCGACTGGCAGGCGGCCGAGGATCGGCTTCCTGTGGCCCTGACCGGCGGCGCGCTGAAGGCCGTCGACTATGTGCAGACGGTGGCCTCGGCCCAGGTGAAGTCGGCCATCCTGCTGGCGGGTCTGAACGCCGAGGGCGTCACCTCCGTGGTCGAGCCGGAAAAGAGCCGCGACCATACCGAGCGGATGCTGCGGGCCTTCGGCGCCGAGGTGGGCGTCGAGGAGAGGGGCGAGGGCTGGAAGGTGACGCTGAAGGGCGGACAGGCCCTGACCGGGACCTTCGTCGCCGTGCCGGGCGATCCGTCCTCGGCGGCGTTTCCCCTGGCGGCCGGTCTGATCGTGCCGGGGTCTGAGGTCACGGTCGAGGGCGTGATGCTGAACCCGCTTCGCACCGGCCTGTTCGACACCTGGATCGAGATGGGCGCCGACCTGACCATCACCAACCGGCGTGAGGCCGGGGGCGAAGAGGTCGGCGACATCACCGCCCGTCACTCGTCCCTGAAGGGCGTGGTCGTGCCCGAGGATCGCGCCGCCTCCATGATCGACGAATATCCGATCCTGGCGGCGACGGCGGCCTTTGCGGACGGCGTCACCGTCATGCGCGGCGTGGGTGAAATGCGGGTCAAGGAAAGCGACCGCATTTCGCTGATGGTCGAGGGCCTGCGCGCCTGCGGCGTTCAGGTCGAGGAGGAGCCGGAAGGCTTCATCGTCACCGGCGCCGGCCAGGGCGAGTCCGTGCGTGGAGGCGGCCTGGTCCACACCGCCCACGACCACCGCATCGCCATGAGCCATCTGGTCCTGGGCCTGGCCGCCGAACAGCCGGTCTCGGTCGACGAGCCTGGGATGATCGCCACCAGCTTCCCCGGCTTCGTCGAGACGATGAACGGGCTGGGCGGGCGGATCGCGTGAAGTCGGCGCGCGACGTCCTCGGTCGAGGCATCGCGGTCCTCGGTTTTCTGACCTGTCTGGGCGGAGCCGGCTGGACGGCTTGGATCGTCTGGCAAGGGGTGACGACAGGCCAGGTCTCGGGCAAGCATGGCGCCGTGCATCTCAGGGCCGAGGGCGACGCCTTCTTCTATTCGACCGTGGCGCTGAACGGCGTCGCCTGTTTGGTTTGGCTGGGTCTGGCGGCCTTCGCGGTCGTGGTTCTGGCGCGTTGGAAGGCATGGTCGTGAACCGGCCGGGGCCGTCGGGCTGGATCAAGCCGATCCTGACGCTGGCGATCGCGATCCTGATCGGCTGGTTCTGCGTGATCGGAGCCCGAGAGATCGTCCAAAGCCTGGATGCCGGGGTGCTGAACAACCGAAAGGGGCCGGACGTTCTGTTGGCGGACCGACCCCTGCTGTTTTGGAGCGTCCTCGGCTTCTATGTGGCGTCGGTCGCGGCCGGGGCGGGCCTGGCGGTCCTGCTGGCCAGCCTTGCAATTCGTGATTTGGTCGGACGCCAGGACTGAGGGCTTCGGCTGGATTGGTCGGGCGATCCTCGCTATCAGGTTCGGCCTCCCGTGCGTTTGGGATCGAGATTGAAATGCGCCACGCGCTGCGGAGACCTGCTTGACCCTGATCATCGCCGTCGACGGACCGGCCGCCTCTGGCAAGGGGACCATCGCCGCGCGTCTGGCCCAGACCTATGGCCTGCCGCATCTGGATACGGGGCTTCTGTATCGAGCCGTGGGCGCAAAGGTGCTGGCGGACGGCGGATCGCTGGATGACGAGGCCGCGGCGACGCAGGCGGCGCGGGGCCTCGACGCGGCGGGTCTGTCGGACGATCCGCGCCTGACGACAGGCGAGGCGGGCGAGGCCGCCAGCCGTGTCGCCAGCTTCGCCGGCGTGCGGGCGGCTCTGCTGGAACTACAGCAGGCCTTCGCGGCCCAGGCGGGCGGCGCGGTTCTCGACGGACGCGACATCGGCACGGTGATTGCGCCGAACGCCCAGGCCAAACTGTTCGTCACCGCGACGCCCGAGGTGCGGGCCACACGCCGCTGGAAGCAGCTGACGGCGCGCGGATCGGACATCGCCTTTGACGCCATGCTGGCCGACATCCAGCGCCGCGACGAGCGCGACGCCGGGCGCGGGGCGGCCCCGATGGTTCAGGCCGATGACGCGGTCTTGCTGGATACGACCGATCTGGGTATAGAGGCCGCCTTCGATGCGGCCCGCCGTATCGTCGAGGCGGCGCGCGCGAAACACGGTCTCTGACCCATTTCGCAAATCCAACGCTCCCACCCTCGGCCTCCGCGGGCGTTTTGATCGTTCTGAACGGTCTCGCATCCCGACGACCTGATTCCATCTTTTCCCATCGCCCCGCGCGCCGCCTTTCGCTGCGTCAGGGGTCCACCTCGCGCGGGATCGTTCTTCGGTCACGCGCCACAGCCCCACTGGAAACACCAGAGCTTCATGTCTGATACTCTCAACCCCACGCGCGACGACTTCTCGGCGCTGCTCGACGAACAACTGTCGGGTCGCGACTTCGGCGAAGGCCAGGTCGTCCACGGCCGCGTCGTCGGCATCGAAAAAGACATCGTCATCATCGACGTTGGTCTGAAGACCGAAGGCCGCATCGCCATGCGCGAATTCGGCCAAGGCGACGACGGCGCCCTGCCCAAGGTCGGCGACAACGTCGAGGTTTACCTGGAGCGCGTCGAGAACGCCCTGGGCGAAGCCGTCATCAGCCGCGACAAGGCCCGTCGCGAAGAAGCCTGGACCCGTCTGGAAGTCGTGTTCGCCGAAGGCCAGCCGGTCAACGGCGCTATCGTCGGTCGCGTCAAGGGCGGCTTCACCGTCGACCTGGGCGGCGCCTCGGCCTTCCTGCCCGGTTCGCAAGTCGACATTCGTCCGGTCCGCGACGTCGGCCCGCTGATGGGCAAGGAACAGCCCTTCGCCATCCTGAAGATGGACCGTCCGCGCGGCAACATCGTCGTGTCGCGTCGCGCCATCCTGGAAGAAGCCCGCGCCGAACAGCGCACGGAACTGGTCGGTCAGCTGGCCGAGGGTGAAGTCCGCGAAGGCGTCGTCAAGAACATCACCGACTACGGCGCGTTCGTCGACCTGGGCGGCATCGACGGCCTGCTGCACGTCACCGACATGTCGTGGAAGCGCGTTTCGCACCCGAGCCAGGTTCTGGCCGTTGGCGACACCGTCAAGGTCCAGATCGTCAAGATCAACCCGGACACCCAGCGTATCTCGCTGGGCATGAAGCAACTGCAGTCGGACCCCTGGGACGGCGTGGAAGCCAAGTATCCGGTCGGCGCCAAGTACACGGGCCGCATCACCAACATCACCGACTACGGCGCCTTCGTGGAGCTGGAAGCCGGTGTCGAGGGCCTGGTGCACGTCTCGGAAATGTCCTGGACCAAGAAGAACGTCCACCCCGGCAAGATCGTCTCGACCTCGCAGGAAGTCGACGTCGTGGTTCTGGATGTCGACGCCTCCAAGCGCCGCATCTCGCTGGGCCTGAAGCAGGCTCAGGACAATCCGTGGGACGCCTTCGTCGCCAACAACCCGATCGGTTCGACCGTCGAGGGCGAAGTCAAGAACGCCACCGAGTTCGGCCTGTTCATCGGCCTGGACAACGACATCGACGGCATGGTGCACCTGTCCGACCTCGACTGGTCGGTGTCGGGTGAAGAAGCCATCCAGCGCTACCGCAAGGGCGAGATGGTCAAGGCCAAGGTCCTGGACGTCGACGTCGAGAAGGAACGCGTCTCGCTGGGCATCAAGCAGCTGGGCGGCGATCCGATCGGCGAGGGCGACACCTATCGTCGCGGCCAGCAGATCACCGTCACCGTGACGGCGATCGAGTCGGGCGGCATCGAGGTCAAGTTCGGTGAAGACGACGCGCCGGTCACGGCCTTCGTTCGCAAGTCGGACCTGTCGCGCGATCGCAACGAGCAACGTCCGGAACGCTTCGCCGTCGGCGACCGCGTCGACGCCATGATCACCGCCGTGGACAAGGCCTCGCGCCGCGTCTCGGTGTCGATCAAGGCGCTGGAAATGAAGGACGAGCAGGAAGCCATCGAACAGTTCGGATCGTCCGATTCGGGCGCTTCGCTGGGCGACATCCTGGGCGCCGCGCTGAAGAACGCCGGCACCAAGGAGTAAGGCTCAAGCCGAAGGGCGCATCGCGTCCTTCGGTCGCCTCGCTCAATCAGCAGAGCGCCGCGCGCTCTGCGATAGCGGCAATCTCGCTCAAGCAGCAGAGCGCCGCGCGCTCTGCGATAGCGACAACGAATGAGGGCGGCGGGAGCAATCCCGTCGCCCTTTTCTCTGTCTGGCACACTGCTGTGTGCACTTCCGGACATTTTTATTGAGAATGGCGCGCATCATTGTCGGATAAGGGCTTTTTACAGAGCCTGTCGAAGGTTAGGGTGTGGGCTCTGGATCGACGGCGGGCGAAACAGCCCGTCATTCCGAGCTCGCGGGGGCGCAGATGATCAAGTCCGAACTGATCGAGAAGCTTGCAGCGGAAAACACCCACCTGACCCACGCCGAGGTCGAGCGGCTGGTCAATGTGATCCTCAACACCATGACCTCGGCCTTGTCCGAAGGCGGCCGGGTCGAGTTGCGCGGTTTCGGCGCCCTGTCTGTGCGGTCGCGCCCGGCGCGCGCGGGTCGCAATCCGCGTACTGGCGAAACCGTCGAGGTGCCCGCCAAGGCCGTCCCCTTCTTCAAGAGCGGCAAGGAGCTGCGCGAGCGGCTGAACGCCTCGGGCGACGCCTGATCTAACTTTCTCAAGGAAATCTCATGAGCCTGCTGTCGGAGTTTCGCGAGTTCGCGGTCAAGGGCAATGTCGTGGACCTGGCGGTCGGCGTGATCATCGGCGCCGCCTTCAACGGCATCGTCAAAAGCCTGGTCGATCAGGTGGTGATGCCGCCCATCGGCCTGATCACCGGCGGCATCGATTTCTCGGAATTGGAATGGGTGCTGAGGGCTGAGAACCCGGCGACCGAGGCCGTCGAGAAGGTGGCGATCCAATACGGTGCCTTCCTGAACACCGTGATCCAGTTTCTGATCGTCGCCTGGGTCGTCTTCCTTGTGGTCAAGGGCATCAACGCCCTGCGTCGTCAGGAAGCCGCCAAGCCCGATCCGGCGCCCGCCGCGCCGACGGCGACCGAAGCCCTGCTGGCCGAGATACGCGACGAGCTGAAGGCCCGCCCCAACGCCTGATCAGGCCTTGGACACGCGCCCGCCCAAGGTGGGGCGCGTGACTGCGGCGGCAGCCAAGGGTTTGGGCATCGGCGGCGTGCGTGAACAGATGCCGTAGTCGCCGTCAAACGGCGCCGGCGCCCAGGCGGCCGCCAGTGCAGGATCGTCGATGATGGCGTGGCAGTGTCCCCAGCCGCCTTCGCGCCGAGCCGTCTTCGCCAGATCGCCCAACTGCGCCAGCAGGCGCGGCGTCACCACCTGCAGCCGCACCTTGGCGGCCCCCAGCGCGCGGGCGTTGTCGATCAACGCCTGGGTCAGAAGCCCAATCGCCTCGGGCGCCGTCTCCAGCGCGATCAGATCGAGAATATCCAGATAGGGCGGCTCGATCAGGCTGGTCTTGGTCATCTGCGCCATCGCCATTCCGACGATGCGGCTGTCCTTGACATAGGCCAACATGACCGGGGGCAGGGTCAGGTCGGGGTCCGCCAACCGCCAGCGCAGCACTTCCGGACCGCGATCCGCCAGCAGACGATCTTCTTGCGACAGCCGACGCCAGAAGTCCGCATAGGGCGAGGCGTCCGACAAGTCGCGCAGCACCGTCACCCCAGCCGGCAGCACCAGCGGCGTCTGGCGAAACACGCGCCCGTTCATCAGCCGTTCGCCCAGTCGCGCGGCGGTCTCGGCGGAGGTGCGGCCCAGCAGCAGGCGCAGCCCTCGACCCTGAGCGCAGGCCAGACGATCGGTGATCCACGACAGCTTCAACCCGTGGGTTTGGGCCGGCCAGGGCTTCATGTCGAACAGGCCGTACAGCGGCGCCGAGCGCGCATTGGCGTTGAAGGTGTAGCGGGCGAACAGCCCTGGCTGTTTCAAAAAGGTGCGGATTAGCGGCCGGCTGGCGCCCTTCTGGCTGGGCGGCACGATGATCGAAAACCCGGTGGCGCCGAAGTGGTCCTGGACGCCGTATCGAAACCGCTGGATGAAGTTACCCAGCATGGCGACGGCGTTGTCGTTCTCGTCCGCAACCACCCAGCCGGCCGGCGCGCCAAGCATCAATCGCGCAGGATTGGCCTCGAGCCAGCGCCATCCGGCCGGAGACCGCTCGGGCCAGCCAACCTGACGATGCAGCCGGTTCAGCGCCGCATGGTCGGGAGCGTCGATCGGTCTGACAGACATCTGGCGCTCCTTCCCATTATGAAACCGTGTGCGTTTCTGACGAACGACCTAGCAGGATATACGCCATCAGACATCCCTAAGGGTTGTTTTTCTCTTCCTTCACACGTCGCCTGGCCGCCCCCGCGACAGCCTTAACACTTGTTCGGATTCGCCCGCTGTGCTGGGTATGCGCCTTTCGCGCGCCCGATAAGCGGCGCGGCAGTTGGGAGTGAGCCGTTGAGGACGGATTTGGGGAAGGCGCGACTTACACGACGCGTGAAGACGATTAGGGGGACGCGCGCATGAACATCGTCGTCGCCCTTGGACTGATCATCACCTTCGCCACGGGCGTGCCGGTGCTGATGCAGATCCTCAAAAACCACCCGCGCGGACTGATCATCCTATTCTTCGCCGAGATGTGGGAGCGTTTCTCCTACTACGGCATGCGCGGCATCCTGATCTTCTTCCTGACGCAACATTTCCTGTTCGACGACGCCATGGCGGGGTCGACCTACGGCTCCTACACCTCCCTGGTCTATCTGCTGCCCCTGCTGGGCGGCATCATGGCCGACCGCTTCATCGGCACGCGTAAGGCCGTCGCCTTCGGCGCCCTGCTCCTGGTCGCCGGTCACGGCATGATGGCTTTCGAGGGCCGTCCCGCGACCGAAACCCTGACCTACGCCGGTCAGACCTATCAGATCGACGCCGAAGGCCGCGGCGCGGCGCGTGAAGTGTCGATCGTCGTCAACGGCCAGAAATACGCCTTCGAGGCCGCCGAGAACGGCCTGGCGATCGAGAACCTGCCGGCCGCCTCGCCATTGCCGGCCGTGCTGCCGACCGGCGAATACAAGATCGACGCGACCCGCGACATGGCGGGCGTAAACGTCTTCTATTTGGCGGTGTCCTTCATCATCATGGGCGTCGGCTTCCTGAAGCCGAACATCTCGACCATCGTCGGACAGCTCTATCCGCAAGGTGACCCGCGGCGGGATTCCGGCTTCACCCTCTACTATTACGGCATCAACCTCGGCGCCTTCTGGGCGGCGGTGCTGTGCGGCCTTTTGGGTCAGACCGTCGGCTGGTGGGCAGGCTTTGGCCTGGCCGGCGTCGGCATGGCGCTGGGCTGGGTGGTCTTCGTGCTGGGCAAACCCCTGCTACAAGGCAAGGGCGAGCCTCCGGCCGAAGCCAATCTGAGCAAGCCCATGCTGGGTCCGATCAACCGCGAATGGTCGATCTACCTGCTCAGCATCCTGGGCGTCGGCGTCGTCTGGTTCATGGTTCAGCGCAACGCCCTGGTGGGCTGGGTCTTGGGCGCCGCCACCGTCGCGTCGCTGCTGTTCATCCTCTACGTCATCGTCAAGGTTTGCGAGAACAAGGCGCAGCGCGAGCGGATGATGCTGGCCCTGGTGCTGATCTTCGGGTCGGTCGTCTTCTTCACCCTGTTCGAACAGGCCGGCACCTCGCTGAACCTGTTCGCCGACCGCAACGTCGATCTGAGCATCACGCCACAGGCCTTCCAGCTTCTGGGCGTCACCGTCGGTACCCCGGCCCAGATCGCCGCCGCCGGTCTCAGCACGTCGGGTCCCTGGATCGACGCCACCATCACGGCGGCCCAGACCCAGTCGTTCAATGCGGGTTTCATCCTGATCTTCGCGCCGATCATGGCCGCGCTCTGGTCCTTCCTGGGCAAGCGCAACCTGGACCCCAACCCCACGCTGAAGTTCGGCCTCGGCCTTCTCCAGGTCGGACTGGGCTTCATGATCGTGGTGTGGGGCGCCGGCATGGCCAACTCGGCCTTCCAGATGCCGCTGCTCCTGCTGGGTCTGCTCTATCTGTTCCACACGACCGGCGAGCTGTTCCTGTCGCCGGTGGGCCTGTCGGAAATCACCAAACTGTCCGTCGCCAAGGTGGTCAGCTTCATGATGGCCGTCTGGTTCCTGGCCAGCTCCATCGCCCAATATGTCGGTGGTTGGATCGCCGGCCTGGCGGGTACGGAGACGGTCGGCGGCCAGGTGCTGAACCCGGGCCTTGCGCTGCAGACCTCGCTTGAAGTGTTCAAGCTGCTGGGCCTGTGGGGCATGGGTATCGGTGTGGCCTTTATCGTCATCAGCCACTTCATCAAGGGCTGGTCGCACGGCGCCAATGACGGGGACAACCACCCTGGCCCCGCGCTGAACGATCGCGGTCAGGAAGACGGCAACGTCGCCCGTCCTGCGGCCTCGACGCCCAGCCACTGATCCGCGCCTGACCAATGGAAAAGCCCCGGCGGAGCGATCCGCCGGGGCTTTTTGCTGCGTGAAGCGCGACCTCAGAAGGTCTTGCGGACCCGCAACGAGACGAAGGTGCGCGGGTCGATGGAGCGCTCCTCGACGAAGGCCACGGTGCGCGGATTGCGTGTGGCGTAGACCGTGCGCTGCTGGGTGAAGTCGTCCCACAGGTTCAGCTGGGCGCGCAGCGACAGGGTCGGGCTGGGCTTGTATTCGACGAAGGCCTCCAGATAGTCCGCGCCGCGCCAGGCGAAGGTCTGGTCCGGATCGTAGGTCGCCTGTCCCAGACGCGGCAGCCAGTTGATCCCCCACTGGGTCTTCCACGAGGTGATGTCCTGCTGGAAGCCGACATTGGCCTGGCTGGGGCGCACGCCCGAGATGCGGCGGTCCTCGCCCGTGGTCGGGTCGTTGACGTTGGTCTTGTTCCAGTCGTTCCTGAAGGTGAAGCGGGCGCCGGAAATCCCGACCTTGTCCAGCGGCACGACCACGTTCAGCGACAGCTGATCCAGCGTTCCGTCGCCGATGTTGCCGGTCGCCGACAGGCCGCCGGGCAGGGGCAGGCGGTCGATCACGTCGATGATGCGGTCGTGGCGATAGCCAATCGAGACCACGCCCTCGCCCCAGAAGCGGCGTTCGTAGGACAGCTCGGAAATCCAGCGCTGTTCCGGCTCCAGATCCACGTTGCCGCCGAACACCGTGCCGTCGCTCAGCTCAGCTGAGGCGGCGAAGTCGCCGAAGTCCAGCTGACCCAGTTCGCGCTCGAAGCGGAAACGTAGCTGGTTGTCGGCCATCGGCGTCCAGGTCGCCAGCAGCCGCGGCTTGGCGAAGAAGAAGCTCTTTTCCTGGTCCGCATCGCCCGACTGGCTGATGGTGGAGGCCTCGAGGCGCACGCCGCCCTCCAGCGTCAGCTTCGGATTGATCCGCCAGGTCGCCTTGCTGAAGGCCTCGCCGCGCGTCTCCTCGACCTTGACCGAGGCGCTGGGCAGGGGAACACCGACGCCGCCGATGGTGAAGGCCTGGTTCACGTCCAGCATATTGTAGGCGATCTCGGCGCCGGCCTCGATCGTCAGGGCAGGCGAGCGTTCGTGACGCACCAGGGCGCGCAGGATGGATTCCGACGAGTCGCCGTTGGATTTGAACTGCTGCTCCGGCGCCGCCGTCCCGTTTAGGGTCTCGTTGCTGCCCGAGACGCTGTCGAAGCTGGAGAATTCGTGGATCAGACGCGTCTCCAGGGTCCAGCGCGGGTTCAGGGTGCGGGTCCAGGTCAGGCCCAACTCACCGGAATCGCCGTCTTCGGCATAGTCGCTGCGGCGCAGGGAGGTTGGCGACGAAAGCTCGGTCCAGTTCTGATAGTCGTTCAGACCATAGCGGGCGGTGCCTTCCAGCTTTCCGCCGAACAACGGGCCGGTGTAGTTGCCGCGAATACCTTGGCCGCCGCCCCAGCCGTCGTTCTCGTACCGCTCGTCGCGGATGACATCGCCGGCGGCGTTGCGACGGACCGACCGGCCGACGCCGTTGGAATCGCTGGATCCCATTCCGTCCGACAGGGTCACGCCCCAGCTGCGATCGCCCTTGTTCTGCGTGAACTGATAGGAGCCGCCATAGATGTCATGGCCGCCTTCGAACAGCATGGCGTTCCAGGTCAGGATCGACTGGCGGCTGTCGGTCGTCTTCAGGATGACGTTCACGACGACGGAATAGCCCTGCATGTCGATGCCCGGCGCACCGCCCCGGATCAGTTCGATGCGCTCGACCTGATTGGCCAGGGTCCGGCCCAGGACGTTCGAACCCGAATCGTTCTTTGAGGCGGGGCGGTTGTTGTTGATCAGCACATTGCCGACCGCCCCTTCAAAGCCACGCGCGCCCGATCCGTTGTCGATGGAGAAGCCGGGGACGCGGTTGACCATGTCGAGCGCCGTATTGGGGCGCTGGGCGGCGAAGAAGTCCGGCGTGAAGACCAGCACGCCGCGCTGGCTGGCGTCGGCCAGGGGCGCCTGGTTGGTCGGGCCGGTCGGCACCGGGGCCTCGGCGACTTGCGGCTTGTCGCCAGCGAATGCGGCGCCGGCGGTGAAAAGCAGGGCGGTGCTGGCCAGCAGCAGGGTCTTTGTCATTGGTCTTCCCCTCGGGTGTTGGCGAGAGGTGTGCCGATCCGGCGCATTCATCTCCAGTTACAAGGCCGCAAGGTGGATTAAATCGACGACATCATTACAGCGATTTCATTACACCAGTGACTGTAATAAAGTTTACAGCGATGTAATGATCAGACGCTCATCTTCTCTAGTGCTTTTACTTGCAGCGATGGCCCTGACGACCGCGCCTGCAATCGCGCAGGACGCGCCTTCGGACGCCGTCGAGGATATCGTCGTCACCGCCCGCCGGATCGAGGCGCCGATGTGGGAGGTGCGGCGCGGCGACAGCGTCCTGATCCTGGTCGGATCGATCGACGGTTTGCCCAGAAAGATGGAGTGGCGCACCGACGCTCTCATCTCGGCGGTTGATCGTGCGGACCGCGTTCTGTTTCCCGTCGAGGGGCGGGCCTCGCTGGCCGATGTGGGCCGGCTGATCTGGCGGTTTCGGACGCTGACCCGTTTGCCGAATGGGCGCACCAGCGCCGACTATCTGTCACCTGACCTTGAAGCCCGGGTCGAAAGCCTGACAGGCGAAGGCCCGACCCGCGACAGCATGCTGATCCTGTCGGGCGATCTGATGGAACTGGGCGGTTACAACAGTGGAGGGCGTCCGGTGTCCGGCCTGGTCCGTCAGGCGACGCGCGCCAATCGCACGCCCGCTGAACCCGTCGGCATCTTCATGGGTGACGAGCTGATCGAAAAGGTTCTGACGACGCCGCCCGAACGTTATCTCGACTGCATCGACGCTGCGGCGACGGCGGCCGAGGCCGGGGTCGAGGCGGGCGCGCAACGTGCGGAGAACTGGCGTCTGCGCCGGATTCCGGCGGTGTTGGATTCGCCCTTGGAAAAGGCGGCCACGGCCTGTTCCTACTGGTCGGTGATGGCCCAGGCGGACGATCTGCGTCGAATATGGAACACGGCGGTGGACAAGGCGCTGGCCGAGGACGGAGTCACCGTCGCTATTGCGCCCTTGCGGCTATTGGCCGAGCCGAACGGCGTATTGGATCGGCTGGAGGCGGAGGGGCTGGAACCGATCGGTCCCGAATGGCGCCCCTCCGCCCCCGCTCAATCGGCGAGCTAAAGCTTACTTGCGTTCCGGAACGGCGTCGCGGGCGGCTTCGCCGATGTTGTCGGCGGCGTTGCCGACGCTCTCGGCCGCGCCGGCGATGGCGTTGTCCTTCACCGCGTCGCTGCGGTTCATGTTCATCAGGAAGTAGCCGATCACCAGCACGGCCAGCAGGCCGACGATCAGGGCGACGATGGCGCCCATGCCGCTGCCGCGACGCTCGACGACCGTGGTGGGCGCCGCGCTGGTTTCAGTGATGCGTTCAACCCGGCCATCGGGATGTTGGACTTCGCGTTCAGTAGGCATGGTGTTTCCTCTCCAGTGTGGCGGGGAAACACCCTTTGCAGCGATACGGTTCCGCTCGCTTAGACGGCGGTGCCGCCGACCGTCAGGCCGCCGATCTTGAGGCTGGGCTGGCCGATGCCGACGGGGACGCCCTGTCCGGCCTTGCCGCAGACGCCGACGCCCGGATCGAAGGCGAAGTCGTCGCCGACCATCTGGATCTTGGTCAGGGCTGTGGCCCCGTCGCCGATCAGGGTGGCGCCCCGAACGGGTGCGGTGATCACCCCGTCCTCGATCAGATAGGCCTCATTGCACTGGAACACGAACTTGCCGTTGGTGATGTCCACCTGGCCGCCCGAGAAGTTGGCGGCGTGGAGGCCGCGCTTCGTATTGGCGATCATGTCGGCCTTCGAATCCTTGCCCCCTTCCATGAAGGTGTTGGTCATGCGCGGCATCGGCATATGGGCGAATGACTGGCGCCGGCCGTTGCCGGTCGCGGCGACGCCTAGCTGCCGCGCTGACAACCGGTCGTGCATCAACCCGACCATGATCCCGTCCTCGATCAGCACGGTGCGCGATGTGGGCGTGCCCTCGTCATCCACGGACAGCGATCCGCGCCGTCCGGCGATCGAGCCGTCATCGACCACGGTGACGCCGGGGGCGGCGACGCGCTGGCCCATCATGCCGTTGAAGACCGACGAGCCCTTACGGTGGAAGTCGCCCTCGAAGCCGTGGCCGATGGCCTCGTGCAGCAGGACGCCGGGCCAGCCGGCGCCCAGGACCACGTCCATCTCGCCCGCCGGGCAATCGACGGCGTCCAGATTGACCAGGGCCTGACGCAGGGCCTCGTCTACCTGGGCCTGCCAGCGTTCGGGCGCGACCCAGGCTTCGAACCCGGCCCGGCCGCCGGCGCCGGACGAGGCGCTCTCGCGCTTGCCGTTCTGTTCGACGGTTACGGAGACGTTCAGCCGAACAAGGGGGCGAACATCGCGCACCGCCCGTTCGTCGGCGCGCAGGATTTCGATGGCGCGACGTTCACCGATCAGGGAGGCGGACACCTGAACCACGCGCGGATCACGGGCGCGCGCCCAGGCGTCGATCTCGGCCAGCAGAGCGATCTTGTCGGAGAAGGCGGGCGAGGCGAGGGGATCGGCCTCGCCATACAGTTTCTGATTGGTGGCGCGGGGGCCTTCGGCGACCCGGGCCTCATGCCCTTGTTTGGCCAGGGCGGCGCTGTCGGCGGCGCGACGCAGGGCGGCGGCCGAGATCTCGTTGGCGTGGGCGTACCCGGCGGTCTCGCCCGCCACGACCCGCAGGCCGAAGCCCTCGGTCGCGTCATAGGCGGCGGACTTCAGCCGGCCATCGTCGAACACCAGGCTCTCGCTCTCGGACCGCTCCAGGAACAGTTCGCCGTCGTCGGCGCCGGACAGGGCCGTCTTCAGGATCGACAGGGCTTCATCAGTATCGACGCCGGCGGCGTCGAGGATGGGCGGCGGGGAGGCGTGAACGGTCATGGCCTGTAGGTAGGGGCTGAAGGCCGTTTCGTCACCTGCCCGGCGCGCGAAACCGCCGATCAGTCCAGCGGCTGGGGCCGCGTCACCACCGGACCGTCGGGATCGCTGCTCGACGGACGTGCAGCGGTCGGGGCGGGCGTCGGCGCCGTCGGCACGATCACCAGCGGCTCGGTCGTGACGGTCGGCGCCGGCGTTGACGGCGCCGGGGTGGCCGTCGTCGGCGCCCGCGGCGTCGGTTGCGTCGTTGCGGCGGGCGTCTGGGTCTGGGTCGGCGTCTGCGTGCGGGGCGCGGCCGTCGTCGCGCGCGGCGTCGTCGTTGCCGGCGCGGAAGCGGCGGGGGCGGGCGGCGTCGCTGTGGTCGTCGCGGCGGGCGCGGGCTGTTCGGTGGCTGCGACAGGGGCGGCGTCGGCAGGAACCGTATCGGCCGGCGGGGCGGTCAGAGGCGCATCGGCGACGACGGCGGGCGTGGGCGCCGGGGGGGTCGAGGCGGGACGCATCGCGAACCACAGGCCGCCTCCGGCGACCAGAAGGGCGACGACCCCGACTCCGACATAGAGCGGCAGGCGCGAGGTCTTGGCGGGCGCACGGGCGAAGCGGGGCGTGATCGGCGCAGCCGCAGGCGAAACAGCGGGTCTGGCCGCGACCGCTGGCGGGGCGGCGACAGGTTCGGCCGCGACCGGCTTCGGCGCAGGGGCGGGCGTCGTCTCGGGCGCCGGCAGGGGCCGCACGGTCAGATCGGGTTGAGCGGCCGGCGCCGGCTGCGGCCTGGGCTGCGGCGGCGTTGGAGCCTGGGGTTGGGGCTGGGCCGGGCGCGCCGTCGGGATCAGCGATCCGCCCAGGATGCTTGACCCCTGCGGACGGGGCGCGGGACGCGGGGCGGGATTGGCGGGCGTCGTCTGACCCTTGGCCGGCGCGACGCCGGAGGCCTGGCTCTGGGTGTGGATCGAGGCCTGCTGCTGTTGCGGCGTGGGCTTGCGAGGCGGCGGATTAGGAATGCGGTCCAGCGGATTGGGCGCGACCGGCACCGGCCCGACGTGGAAGGTCGTCGCGGGCATGCGCCCCCAGGTCACCGGCTTGCGGGCGAAGGGCTGGGGCGGGGTCTTCTGGTCGTCGGACATGGTCTTCTCAATCGCTGGCGATCTGGCCCGTTTCGTGACGGATCAGTTCTTGAGCCGGTAGCCGGTCTTGAACATCCACATGACGATTCCCAGGCAGACGGCGAAGAAGGCCAGGGTGGCGGCGACGCTGACGCCGATGGCCACATCCCCCTGACCATAGAAGGCCCAGCGGAAGCCCGAGATCAGATAGACCACAGGGTTGAACAGGGTCACCGTGCGCCAGCCGTCCGGCAGCATGTCGATGGAATAGAAGGCGCCGCCCAGGAAGGTCAGTGGCGTCACGACCAGCATCGGGATCATCTGAAGCTGCTCGAACCCATTGGCCCAGACCCCGATGATGAAGCCAAACAGGCTGAAGGTCACCGAAATCAGGATCAAGAAGGCCATCATCCAGACTGGATGCAGGATCTGCAGCGGCACGAAGAAGGCCGCCGTCGCCAGAATGATCAGGCCCAGCACCGCCGACTTGGTCGCCGCCGCGCCGACATAGGCCAGCACGATCTCCAGCGACGACACCGGCGCCGACAGGATTTCGTAGATCGTCCCCGTGAACTTGGGGAAGTAGATGCCGAACGAGGCGTTGAAGATCGACTGTGTGAACAGGCTGAGCATGATCAGTCCCGGCACGATGAAGGCGCCGTAGGGTACGCCGTCCACCTGTTGCATCCGGCTGCCGATGGCGCCGCCGAAGACGACGAAATACAGGGCCGTGGTGATCACCGGGGTGACCACGCTCTGCCACAAGGTGCGCAGCGCCCGCGCCATCTCGAAGCGATAGATGGCCCAGACGCCGTATCCGTTGAAGGTCATGCCGCGGCTCCGTTCTGGTGGACCAGGCTGACGAAGATGTCTTCCAGCGAGCTCTGGCGGGTGTTCAAGTCCTTGAAGCCGATGTTCAGCGCCTCAAGCCGGCGGATCAGCGAGGGCACGCCGGTGTCGTCGGCGTTGGCGTCGAAACTGTATTCCAGTTCGCCGCCCTCGTTCTTCAGCGTCAGGTCCCAGTCGGACAGTTCGGCGGGCAGGGCGGCCAACGGCTCGATCAGGTTCAGCGTCAGGGTTTTCTTGCCCAGCTTCTTCATCAGGGCCGACTTTTCCTCGACCAGGATCAGTTCGCCCTTCAGGATCACGCCCACCCGGTCGGCCATCTCCTCGGCCTCCTCGATGTAATGGGTGGTCAGGATGATGGTCACGCCGCGCTCGCGCAGCTTTCTGACCATGGCCCACATGTCGCGGCGCAGCTCGACATCGACCCCGGCGGTCGGCTCGTCCAGGAACAGAATGTCCGGCTCGTGGCTTAGGGCCTTGGCGATCATCACCCGCCGCTTCATCCCGCCCGACAGGGTCATGATCTTGGCGTCGCGCTTGTCCCACAGCGACAGGTCTTTCAGCACGCCCTCGATGAAGGCGGGGTTCGGCGCCTTGCCGAACAGGCCCCGACTGAAGGTGACGGTGGCCAGGACGGTCTCGAAGGCGTCGGTGGTCAGCTCCTGCGGCACCAGACCGATCTTGGTGCGTGCGGCGCGGAAATCGGACTGGATGTCATGGCCGTCGGCGACCACCGTCCCGGTCGTGGGCGTGACGATGCCGCAGACGATGGAAATCAGCGTGGTCTTGCCCGCGCCGTTCGGTCCCAGCAGGGCGAAAATCTCGCCCTTGTTGATCGTCAGGTCGATGCGCTTCAGCGCCTGATGCCCCGACTTGTAGGTCTTGGTCAGGCCGTCGATCTCGATTACGGGCATAGGCTTTCCTTTCCGGCGCGCGCGGCGGCGCGGGCCGGGTGTGGCGGCAATATGGCGTGCCTGACGCCTGACTCAAGTGGCGGCGCCGCTCAATAGACGCCAAGTCGTTGTTAACCCGATTGCCGCACGGTGCCGGCCTGAGTTGAGTTTTGGCAGGAGCTTTCGTGCCGTCCCTGTCCGCCGCCCACCACGCCGCTCTGACGGCGATCGTCGAGGCCTGTCCCGACGCATCGCTGGGCATGCTGGGCGCAGCCGTGGCGGCGCTGAAGGGCGACAAGGCGGCCGAACTGGCGAACATCGTCGCCACAGAGGCGCGCGATCGCGCCCGTCGCGGCACGGCGTTTGCGCCCCTGCTGCCACTGTTCCAGCCGCGCGCCGACGGCGTGCCCGCCCTGGTCTTTCCGGCTCAGGTCTTGAAACGGGTGTGGCGCCAGGCGGTGCAGGGCGAGGAGGACTTCGTGCCGCTGCTGGACAGGGCTGTGGCCGTGGACGGCGAATGGACCCTGGCCGCCGATCGGCTGTGCGCAAAGGCGGCCGCCGTGCTGCGCGACCGGCCGCGCGACGTCTGGCCCGAGTTTCAGCGTCCCGCCGACGGCCAGCCCCCATCCACTCCGGTCGAATTGGCCGGCTGTTTCGACCTGACGCCTCTGGCCCGCAGCGCCCTGCCGCGCCTGCCGGTCTGGCTGGAACGTCCCGACGACAATCAGCTCGCGGGGCTGAGGCTGCTGATCCAGGACTGTCTGGCGATGTCGCCGGACGGCGGGCGGCGCATGATCGACATCCTGTTCGCCCATGTGGCGGACGCCGAGCGGATGCTGCGAGTCGTGACGCGGACCAGCCGCCTCGCCGACCGTGAAATCACCCTCAGCCATTCCGACATGGGCGTCTTTGTCGAGCGGCTGCTGACCTCCGTGCAGGCGCGGGTGCAGAAGATCGCCGCCGTGGTCCGTTCGTCGCTCGGCGAGACCGCGATGCTGGGCGTGGTGGACGACGTCAACTGGTGCGCGGGCGTGCTGGCCGAGATGGACCTCAGCCTGCAGGTGCGGCCCGACTCAAGCTGGGGCAAGGCGGCGCGGATGGCGCGAGTCCAGGTGTCGGGCCAGCTTTCGGGTCTGATGAAGTCCGCCTCCAGCGCCGTCCACGCCGCCCTGCCGATGAAGCGTCAGGTCATCACCGGACGCATGACGCGGATGTCGCCGTGGCTGGAGGCGCCGGCCGAGGGCGAACCGATCGAGGCTGCGGCGGCCTTGCTGGCGGCGGTGGCGGCCCTGCGCGGCGCGGCCGTCACCTTCGGCTGCGAAGCCGATCGCTCGGGACTGAAGGCCGACCTGACCGACTACCTCTCCACCTGGTCCGACGAGGCGCTGAACAGTCTGTCGGACGGCGAGGCCGAAAATCCGGACCACGTGCTGCGTCTGATCGGGGTCGCGGCGCGGTTCCTGACCGTGATCGAGGCGCTGGAGGCGGCGCGCGCGGTCAGGCGACGCGCAGCCTCAGCGGAAATGGCGCGGCTGGGCTGAAACGACGCCTCGCCCGACCTTCGCAGATGGGTTAGACGGCGAAGATGATCGTGTTCTGGATAATGACGGGACTGGCGGCGGCCCTGGCCGCCCTTCTGGTGCTGACCGGCGCGCGCCGCGGCGCCGATCCGGCGGCCGGAGCCGAAACCCAGGCCGGCTCGCGCGAAATCGAGGAACTGGATCGGTTGAAGGCGCGCGGCCTGCTGGACGAGGCGGCCTATGCGGGCGCGCGCGCCGAGGCGGGGCGGCGGCTTCTGGCCGTTTCGGCGACCACGACACCGGTGGCCGGCGCCAGCGATCGGTTCTGGGTGCTGGGCGGGATCGGCGTGACCGTCGCGGCCGCTCTCGGCCTCTATGTTTTCACCGGCTCGCCCGGCCTGCCGGATCAGGCCTATGAGCGGCGTGTCGACGACTGGGCCGCCAATCTGGATCGGCTGGAGCCAGCGCAACTGGCGGCGGTGACCGCGCGGGTCGTTCAGGAACGGCCCAAGGATCGGCAGGCGCTGGCCATGCTGGGCGCGGCCCGGTTTGCCGCCGGCGATCCGCTGGGCGCCGCCTCCGCCTTTCGCCGTCTGATCGCCCTGGACCCCCGCGACGCCCAGGCCTGGGCGCGGCTGGGCGAAAGCCTTGTTGTCGCCAATGACAACCAGATCGGCGGCGACGCCGAGGCCGCCTTCCGCGAGGCCTTGAAACTGGACCCCGACCAGCTCGGCGCGCGCTTCTTCCTGGGCGAGGCCGCGTTGCGGCGCGGCAACGCCGTCGAGGCCCGCACCCTGTGGACGCCTCTGATCGCCGCGCTCGACCCGGCCGATCCGCGCCGTCTGGATCTGGAACGCCGACTGCCGAAGGACAGCGCGCAATGACGCGTTGGTCCTGCGCGACGACGGCGGTATATGCCGCCGGTCCGTCCCTGGAATCCGGAATGTCCGTCGCATGAGCTGGCTGCCCAAATCGCCGAAGGCGCGTCGCCGCCTGTGGGTCGTCGCCGCCGTGGCGCCGATCCTGGCGCTGGCGGTCGGCCTGTCGCTGTGGGCGATGCAGGACAGCGTGACCTTCTTCTATTCGCCGTCCGAAGCTACCGCCGACAAGGCGCCGGAGGGGCGCAACATCCGCCTGGGCGGTCTGGTCGAGGCCGGCAGCGTGCAAAAGACCGGCGACGGCGTGGTCGCCTTCGTCGTCACCGACAACGCCGCCACGACCCGCGTCGTCTATCACGGGGACCTGCCCGACCTGTTCCGCGAAGGGCAGGGGATCGTGGCGCAAGGGGCCTTCGGCGCCGATCGCACCTTCCACGCCAGCCAGGTCCTGGCCAAGCACGACGAGAACTATATGCCGCGCGAGGTCGCCGACCGTCTGAAGGAAAAAGGCGAGTGGCGGCCGGACGGCTCCGAAACGCGCTCAAGTAGGCCGCCGGCCGATAGCCCACCGACGCGCTTATGATCGCCGAGCTTGGGGCCTTCGCCCTGGCGCTGGCGCTGGCGCTGTCGATCCTGCAAACCGGGCTTTCGGCGGCCGGGCGCACGCGGCGCAGCCCGGTTTTGGCCGGGGCCGCCCAGGGCGCGGCTTTGGCGGCGGCTGCGGCGGTCGCGCTCAGTTTCGCAGCCCTGATCTACGCCTTCGTGGTGTCTGACTTTTCGGTCTCCAACGTCGCGGCCAACAGCCACACCGACAAGCCGATGCTGTACAAGGTCGCCGGCGCCTGGGGCAGCCACGAGGGGTCGCTTCTGTTGTGGTGTCTGGTGCTGACCGTCTTCGGCGGGGCGTTGGCGCGGGCGCGCGGCCTGCCGTTCGGGCTGAAGGCCTCGGCCGTGGCGGTACAGGGCGCGCTGGGCTCGCTGTTCCTGGCCTTCGCCGTCTTCACCTCCAGCCCCTTCACCCGTCTGGACCCCGCGCCGTTCCAGGGCGCGTCGCTGAACCCGCTGTTGCAGGACCCGGCCCTGGCCGTGCATCCGCCGCTGCTCTACGCCGGCTACGTCGGGTTTTCGGTCTGCTTCTCCCTGGCCGTCGCGGCGCTGATCGAGGGACGGGCGCAGACCGCCTTCTGGCCCGCCTGGGGGCGCTGGGTCCGACCCTGGGCGCTGGCCAGCTGGGCCTTCCTAACCGTCGGCATCACCCTGGGCTCCTTCTGGGCCTATTATGAGCTGGGCTGGGGCGGCTGGTGGTTCTGGGACCCGGTCGAGAACGCCTCCTTCATGCCCTGGCTTGCGGGCGCGGCCCTGTTGCACAGCGCGGTCGTGACCGAGCGGCGCGGCGCGCTGGCGGGCTGGACCGTCTTCCTGGCCCTGCTGGCCTTCACCTTTTCGATGCTGGGCGCCTTTTTGGTGCGCTCGGGCGTCCTGACATCCGTCCACGCCTTCGCCGTCGATCCCCAGCGCGGGCTGATGCTGCTGGCCATCCTCGGCGTGACGGCCGGCGCCGCCTTCGCCCTGTTCGCCTGGCGCGCGCCGCAGCTGAAGGGCGGCGGCCTGTTTGCGCCGGTCAGCCGCGAGGGGGCGCTGGTCTTGAACAACCTGTTCCTGACGGCGGCGGCCGCGACCGTCCTGCTGGGCACCCTCTATCCGCTGATTTTGGAAGCGGCGTCCGGCGCGACCATCTCGGTCGGCCCGCCCTATTTCGCCGCCACCTTCACCCCGCTGATGATGGTCGCCTTCCTGATCCTGCCGGCCGGCCCGCTGCTGGCCTGGAAGCGCGGCGACCTGCCCGGCGCGATGCAGCGTCTGGCGGTCGCGGGGGGTCTGGCGATCGTCGGCGCGCTTGCGGCCTACGCCCTATGGGAGCCGAAGAAGGCCTTCGCCGCCGCCGGCATCGGCCTGGGCGCCTGGCTGATCCTGGGATCGCTGTCCGAGGTCGCGGAGCGCACGCGCCTGTTCCGCGCCTCGATGGCCGAGACGCTGCGCCGACTGAAAGGGCTGCCGCTGGGCGCCTGGGGCATGACCCTGGCGCATCTGGGTCTGGGCGTCTTCATCCTGGGGGCGGTGGTCGAGACGGGCTTCAAGGCCGAGGCCGCCCGCGCCGTCTCGCTGGGCCAGAGCGTGTCCGCCGGGCCCTGGACCGTCACGCTTGACGACGTCCGCGTCGTCGAGGGGCCGAACTATCTGGCCGAGCAGGGCCGACTGACCGTGCGCGCCACGAACGATCAGGGCCGCGCCAGCACCGTGACCGCCGAACGCCGCTTCTTCCCCGCGGGCGGCCAGACCACGACCGAGGTCGGCCTCGATTTCCGGGGCCTGGACGACGTCTATGTCGTGATCGGCGAACGGGCGGGCAGTCCCGAACAGCCGGCCTGGGTCGTGCGTCTGTACTGGAACCCCTGGGCGCGACTGATCTTCCTGGGGCCGATGATCATGGCGCTGGGCGGGGTGCTGTCGCTGCTGGATCGTCGTCTCAGGCTCGGGATCGGCGCGCGCCGGCGCAAGACCGCATGAGGCGCCTGGCGATCCTGCTGGCCGCGCCGGTCATGGCGCTGATGCTGACGGCGGCCGAGCCGCCCGCCGCACCGGACCGTCCTCTGGCCGATGCGACCCAGGAGGCCCGCGCCCAGGCTTTGTTCAAGGACGTGCGCTGCGTCGTCTGCCAGCACGAGGCCATCGCCGACAGCCCGGCGGGCGTCGCCGGCGACATGCGCCGCCTGATCCGCGAGGAGATCGCGGCCGGCGCCTCGGATCAGGCCGTGCGCGACGATCTGGTGCGGCGCTTCGGCGACTATGTGCTTTTCACCCCGCCGGTCCGGGCGGGGACCTACCTGCTGTGGTTCGGCCCGTTCGCCCTGTTGCTGCTGGCCGCCGCCGTTCTGGCCCTGCGCGCACGCCGTCGTCCGGTTGAGGCCGTCCCCCTCACGCCAGAAGAAGAACGCCGGCTGGACGAAGTTCTACGAAATGAGAAGCTTCGCCGCGATCCTGACGCAACCTCGCCTCACGACGGGCGCTAGTCGAGATCAACGATCGGCGGTCGGGATTGGCGCAAAGCCGGTTCGGCCTATATCAATCGCGAAACCGGCGCCCGTCTGGCGCTGGACAAGAGGATCGCAAGGACCACGATGCTGAAGCGCAAGGAGTTCATTCTCGGGGCCGCGGCCGGCCTGACCCTGGCGGCGGCGGCGACCGCCGGCGGCGTCATCACCTGGCCCGGCGCGCACGCGGAACCGCAGGCGGTGAACCGGATCACCCCGGTCCCGGCCAATGGCGACGCCTTCACGCCCCCGCCGGGCGCGCCCAGCAGCTTCGCGACCATCTTCGACCAGGTCTCGCCCGCCGTCGTTCAGATCGACGTGACGGTCAAGGTGGACCAGCCCCAGGGCGGCGCCTTCCAAATCCCCGGCCTGCCGTTCCAGTTCGTGCCGCCGCAAGGCCGTGGCGGTCAGGGCAATGACGAGCCGCAGACGACCCAGGGCGCCGGTTCGGGCTTCTTCATCTCGCAGGACGGCTTCATCGTCACCAACAACCACGTCGTCGCCGACGCGACCGAGATCAAGGTCAAGATGTCGGACGGTCGCGAGCTGCCGGCCCGCCTGATCGGCCGCGATCCCGGCACCGACCTGGCGGTGATCAAGGTCGAGGGCAACGACTTCAAATACGTCAGCTTCGAAGAAACGGCCGAGCCGCGGGTGGGCGACTGGGTCATCGCCATCGGCAACCCCTTCGGCCTGGGCGGCACCGCCACGGCGGGCATCGTCTCGGCCAAGGCCCGCGACATCGATCCGTCGGGCTACAACGACTACATCCAGATCGACGCCGCCATCAACCGGGGCAACTCGGGCGGTCCGACCTTCGACATCCACGGCCGCGTCATCGGCGTGAACTCGGCCATCTATTCGCCCACCGGCGGCTCGGTCGGCATCGGCTTCGCCATTCCGGCGGAGACAGCGAAAAACGTCACCACGCGCCTGATGCAGGGCCAGTCAATAGAGCGCGGCTACGTCGGCGTGGCGATTCAGGACATTCCAAAAGGGGCCGTCGAGGCGCTGGCGCTTCCAGCCAACACCAAAGGCGCCTACGTCGGAGAGGTTACGCCTGATGGTCCTGCACAGAAGGCGGGTGTCCAGGTCGGTGATGTTGTGGTGCAGGTCAACGGTCGCGACATTGATGGTTCGACCGAGTTGCGTCGCATGGTCGCCGCTACCGAAGCAGGACAGAGCGTACGCTTCACCGTCATCCGTGACGGGCGTCGCCAGGAGATCAATATCCGCGCGGCGAAGCGACCTTCTGAAGAAGAATTAGCTGCATCGTCCGGCGGAAATGACGAAGCTCCTGTCCCAGGATCTTCGTCAGGAGCGACGGTCGAAGGGATGAAGGTGTCGCCATTGAATGCAGCGGCGCGTCAACGTTTCGGTCTCGCGGATGATGTGCAGGGCGTCGTCGTGACCGAAACTGTGCCTGGTTCGAAGGCCGCTCAGTTGGGCATTCCCGTCGGGTCGATCATTCAGCGCGCCAACAATCAGGTGGTCACGTCGCCTGCCGATTTGGAGCGCGCCATTGCGGCAGCCCGTGCGGCGGGTCGCCCGGGTGTGTTGCTCATGGTTCGTAGCCAAAGAGGCGGCGCGATTTCGGTCGTGCTGGAGTTGCCGCGCAACTGATCGGCATTCTGACCAAGCCTTAACTCACCCTATCGCCGCCGATGCGCTACCATCGGCGGCGATTTTGATTCCGGGAGGGGTTTCGATGCGGATTTTGGTGGTCGAGGATGACGCCGAGGCGGCGACCGCCATGGTGCGGGGCCTGTCCGAAGCCGGACATGAGGTCACCCACGCCGTGGACGGCGCCTTTGGCCTGCTGGAGTCGCAAAAGGGCGGCTACGACGTTTATGTGGTGGACCGGATGATGCCGCGCCTGGACGGCGTCGGCATGGTCGAAACGGTGCGCAAGGGGGGCGATCAGACGCCGGTCCTGTTCCTGTCGGCCTTGGGCGAGGTCGAGGACCGGGTCACGGGCCTGAAGGCCGGCGCCGACGACTATCTGGTCAAGCCCTACGCCTTCGCCGAACTGATCGCGCGGGTCGAGGCCCTAGCGCGTCGTCGCGAGACCGGCGGGGTGCAGACCGTGCTCAAGGTCGGCGACCTGGAGATGAACCTGATCGGCCGCACGGTGCATCGCGGCACGACCGAGATCGATCTTCAGCCGCGCGAGTTCCAATTGCTCGAGTTCCTGATGCGCCACGCCGGCCAGTCGGTGACCCGCACCATGCTGCTGGAAAAGGTCTGGGAATACCATTTCGACCCCCAGACCAACGTCATCGACGTCCACATCAGCCGCCTGCGCTCCAAGATCGATAAGGGCTTCGACCGCGCCATGCTGCAGACCGTGCGCGGGGCCGGGTATCGGTTGGAGGCCTAAGCGGCGCACGGAATTCTCCCTCCCCCTCGGGGGAGGGTGGCCGCTTAGCGGCCGGGTGGGGAGGGCAAGGCGACATGGCGATCATCGCTAAAGCCCGCGCGATGCGTAAGGCGCTCACCCCATCGGAAGCGCGTCTTTGGGTCGCTTTACGCGAACTCAGACGCGACGATTTGCATTTTCGCCGACAGGTTCCCTTGCGCGGCTACTACCTCGACTTCTTTTGTTGGTCTCGGGGTGTGATTGTGGAAGTCGATGGCGGCTCTCATCTCAGTGAAGATCGCATGCGGCAGGATCGTGTGCGCGATGCTGTTTTGGCCAGGGAAGGGCTCCTGACCTTGAGGTATGACAATCTCATGGTGCGAGATCAGTTGGCTCACGTCGTCGAAGATGTGCGCGCGCGTTGCCTTGCCCGCCCCACCCGGTCACCGCTGCGCGGCGACCACCCTCCCCCGCGGGGGGAGGGAGAAGATATCTCCTGAGTCATGCGCCTTCCCTCCCTCCTTCGCCGCACGCCCTTCCGGTTGACGCTGCTGTTCCTGGCGCTGTTCGTGGCGGCGGCGGGGGCGATCCTGGCCTATGTCTATTTCGCCTCGGCGTCGGAGGCTCAAGGCCGGGCCAAGGCGGATGTGGAGATCGAGCTGGGCGCCCTGACGGCGATCCACCGCACGCGCGGCATCGACGCCCTGAACCAGGCCTTGGTCGAACGCTCCATCCGGGGCGGGCCGTATCTGTATCTGCTGACCGACAAGGCCGGCAAGACGATCACCGGCAACATCACCGAATCCCCGATCGACATCGACCTCAGCCTGCCGGCCGGCGCCAGCGACTGGGAGACCTTCCGCCTGACCGACACGGACGCCCAGGGCAAGGTCCAGCGGCGTCGCTCCATCGGGGTGATCACCACCCTGGCCGGCGGCGAACATCTGTTCGTCGGTCAGGACATCGGCGACATCGAAGCCTATCTGGCGCGTCTGACCCAGGCCCTGTGGGGCGCCATGGCTCTGGTCATGCTGCTGGGCCTGGCGGGCGGTCTCTACATCAGCCGGCGGGTCGAAAACGCCATGGCCGGGCTGAACCGGGTCGTTCAGTCGGTGCAGGAAGGCGATCTGAAGGTCCGTGCGCCCGTGCGACACACCGGCGATGAACTGGACGAGCTGGGCCAGGGGCTGAACACCATGCTGGATCGGCTGGAGGCGTCCATGGCCTCGATCCGCCACGCCGGCGACGCCATCGCCCACGACCTGCGCTCGCCCTTGACGCGGATGCGGGCCAAGCTGGAGGTCGCTCTGATCGACGCCGAAGCCGGCAAGATCGACGGGGTGGACGCCCTGGGCATCGCTCTGGACGAGGCGGACCATCTGCTGAAGACGTTCAACACCGTCCTGGCCATCGCGCGGCTGCAGGCGGGCGGGGCGCCGGACCCCAAGGTCATGGACGCCGCCGACCTCGCCGCCGACATGGCCGAGCTTTATGAACCCGCAGCCGAGGACAAGGACATCGACTTCTCGTCCGAGGTCGAAAAGGGGCTGATGATCGAAGGCAACCAGCCCTTCCTCGCCCAGGCCCTGGCCAACCTGATCGACAACGCCATCAAATACACCCCGGCCGGCGGGGCGGTGAAGCTGCGCGCGCGACGGCGCTCGTCTGGCGAGATCGAATATTCGGTCACCGACACCGGACCGGGCGTGCCTGAAGAGGACCGAGAGCGGGTGGTCCAGCGGTTCGTGCGCCTGGACAACAGCCGCACCGAACCCGGCTCGGGCCTGGGGCTTTCGTTGGTCACCGCCGTCGCCGAGGCCCACGGCGGACGGGTCGTGCTGGACGAAGGTCCAGGCGCCTATGGCGACTTCGGACCGGGGTTGCGGGTGGCGCTAGTGCTGCCGCCGGCCTCGACCGGGATGAGCGGATGATGTGATGGCCCATCCAGAAACCTCGATCCCGCTGGCCTACAGCCTCACGCCCGCCGGTCCGGTCACAAACATCGCCGCCGCCGACCGCCTCCTAGAAACCCTGATCGAAGCCGCCAACGCCGACGGCTGGCGCGATGCTCTGGACGCCGCCTGGCCCGCCCTGGCCCCCGTCGCCGGCGCTTCGCCCTATCTCGCCGGTCTGATGCGCCGCCGGCCCGCCCATCTGCGAAGCCTGCTGGAAGCCGATCCGGTCGAAGCGCTGGAGCGGATCATCCGTGACACGGACGCGCTGGACGCCGAACCGGACGCGGTGCGCGCCCCGCTGCGCGTGCTGAAGGCCGACCTGCACCTGCTGACCGCCTTGGCCGATCTGGGCGGGGTGTGGGATCTGGACCAGGTCACCGACGCCCTGTCCCGGTTCGCCGACGCCTCGTGCCGCGCCGCCCTGCGCGCGGTCGCCGCCGAACAGAGGGCGCGCGGCCGGCTGATCTCGCCGCCCGGCGATCCGCGCGGCCCTATTCCCGGCCTGTTCGGCCTGGCCATGGGCAAACATGGCGCCAATGAGCTGAACTATTCGTCCGACATCGACATCTCCCTCTTCTTCGAGCCGCGCCTGATGGGCCTGGCCCTGCGCGAAGGCGAGGAAATGCAGGACTTCGCCAATCGCGTCGGCAAGGGGATCGCCACCCTGCTGACCGAGCGAACGGGCGACGGCTATGTTTTCCGCGTCGATCTGCGGCTGCGGCCCGACCCATCCTCGACCCCGCCGGTCGTCGCCGGGCCGATGGCCCTGGCCTATTATGAGAGCGTGGGTCAGAACTGGGAGCGGGCGGCCTTCATCAAGGCGCGGCCGGTGCTGGGCGACATGCGCGCGGCGGGCCGGTTCCTGAAGGCCATGATCCCCTTCATCTGGCGCCGCAGCCTGGACTACGCCGCCGTGCTGGACATCCAGTCGATCAAGAAACAGATCCACGTCCACAAGACGGGCGAGGGGCTGCAGGCCGCAGGAGCCAATCTGAAGCTGGGTCGCGGCGGCATCCGCGAGATCGAGTTCTACGCCCAGACCCAGCAGCTGATCCTGGGCGGCCGCGATCCGGTTTTACGCAAACAGCGCACGCTGGAGGCGTTGAAGGCTCTGGCCGACGCGCGCCATGTGCCCCAGGCGGTCTGCGAGGAACTGTCCGCCGCCTATGTCGAGCTGCGCGGGCTGGAGCACCGCGTGCAGATGCTCGACGACGAGCAGACCCATCGCCTGCCCGAGGACGCCGAACGCCGCGCCGCCGTCGCCGCCCTGGCTGGTTCGAACGACCTGGCCGCCTTCGACGGACAGGTCGAGGCCCTGCTGGCGCGGGTCAACGCCCGCTATGGTGAACTGTTCGAGGGCGGCGAAGATCTGGACTCCAGCTACGGCAGCCTGGTCTTCACCGGGGTCGAGAACGATCCCGAGACTTTGGAAACCCTGCGTCGCATGGGCTTTTCCGAGGCGCCGTCGGTCGCTGATACGATCCGCAGCTGGCACCACGGCCGCATCCCCGCGACGCGCACGGCGCGGGGGCGCGAACTGTTCACCCGCCTGGCGCCGCGCCTGCTGGAGGCCCTGGCCCGGTCCGGTGCGCCGGACGAGGCGTTCCGGCGTTTCGCGGTCTTCTTCTCCGGCCTGGCGGCGGGCGTGCAGATCCAGGCCCTGTTCCTGAACCAGCCCAAACTGTTCGAGATGGTGCTGGGCGTCATGGCCTTCGCGCCGCGTCTGGCGCGCACCTTGGGCCGGCAACCGGCGGCGTTGGACGGCGTGCTGGACGCCCGCTTCCTGGTCGATCTGTCCGAAGAGACCGGTCTGACCGAACAGATGCTGCGCGAGGCCGGCGAGACCGAGGATTTCGAAGGGGCCATGAACGCCGTGCGCCGCCTGCATCGCGAGCAGATGTTCCGCATCGGCATCCACGCCCTGACCGGTCGGGCGGGGGCCGAGGCGGCGGGCCGCGCCTACGCCGCCCTGGCCGACGCCGCCATGCGCACCCTGTCGCCCGCCGCTTTGGCCGAGACCGAACGACTGGGCGGCGCCTTCCCCGGTGCGGTCGCGGTGGTCGCCTTGGGCAAGGCCGGTTCGCGCGAGATGACCGCCGGATCGGATCTCGATCTGATGACCCTGTACGAGGCGCCGCCCGAGGCGACGTCCGAGATCAAGGGCTGGACCGCCGATGTCTTCTACGCCCGCTTCACCCAGCGGCTGATTGCGGCCCTGTCGGCGCATACGGCGGAGGGCGGACTTTATGAGGTGGACATGCGCCTGCGCCCCACCGGCTCCAAGGGCCCGGTTTCGGTGCGGCTGAAGGCGTTTGACGCCTATTACGCCAAGGAGGCCGAGACCTGGGAGTTCATGGTCCTGACTCGCGCTCGCGTGGTCTGGGCCAGCGATCCCAAGTTCGGCGCCCAGGTTTCGGCCGCTATCGAGGCCGCCTTGCGTCGCCCGCGTCCCGGCGTCGATGTCGCCGCCGACATCCGAAAGATGCGCGCGCTGATGGATCGCGAGCGTCGCCCGCACGGCTTCTGGGACTTGAAGCTATCGCCCGGCGGGCAGGTGGACGCCGAGTTCGCGGCCCAGTTCCGCCAGCTTCAGGCCGCCGCCATCGGTGAGCCTTTGACCCTGTCGACGCTTGAGGCCCTGCACGACGACCCAGTCCTGGCCGAGGCCTGGCGCGTGCAGCAGCGCCTGGCCCATCTTCTGGCCGCCACCTTCGATGGGCGGGTCGATCCGGAGGGCGAGCCCGGCGTCTTCCAGCTGCGCCTGGCCGAGGCCGCCGGCGCGCCGGACTTCGACACGCTGAAGATCGAGCTGACCGACCTGCGCGCGCGGGCGCGAAAGGCCTTCGAGCGGGCGGTTCCAGCAGGCCGCGACGGAGAATCCGCAACGCCGCGTTCAATCTCCTGACAGGGCAATGTCAAAGGGCGCCAAACGCGCCCGTGGAGATGATCGAGATGAGAAACACCTTTCTGACCGGCCTGGGCGTCATCGCTCTGGCCGCCGCCGCCGGCGCCGCGACCGCACAGGTTCCCCCGGTCCCCGCCGCCGGCGCCCCCGCGCCGCATCACATGCGCGCGGATCCGAACCGCCAGATCACCCGCGCCGAGTTCGTCGATGCGCGCATCGAGCGTCTGACCGCGCTCGACACGAACCGCGACGGCGTGGTCAGCCCCGAGGAACGCGCCGCCGCCATGCAGGCCCGTCGCGCCGAACGCGCGGGCGATCGGTTCGCCAAGCTGGACGCGAACGGCGACGGCTCCATCAGCCGCGCCGAGTTCGACGCCGGCCATGCCGCACGCCCGGATCGCGGTCCGCGCGCCGAACGCGCCGGTCATCGTGAGGGTCGTCGCGGCGGCGCGCATCACGCCATGCACGGACAAGGACGCGAACGCGGGCCGGTGGTGATCGCCGAAGCCTCCGCCAAGCTGGGCGAGCGGTTCGACAAGATGGACGCTGATCGCGACGGCGTAATCTCCGCCGACGAGCGCCGGGCGGCTATGTCTGCTCAGCGTGAGCAACGGCAGGAACGCCGCGCGGCCCGCCAGGCTCAGCATCAGGCGCAACAACCCGCTTCCCCCGTCCCGGCTTCGGAGTAAGACGGTGTCGGGGTCGGCCGTCGTGAACGCACCGGTCCCTTTCGTCAGTAGCGGAAGAGGCAGGTTTGGTCGTGATCGTCGACCTCGACGAGGATCTGGTGCGACGCGTGGGGCAGGGCGACCCGGCGGCGGCGCAGACGCTCGTCTCGCGCAAGCTGCCGCGCATCCTGTCTCTGGCTCAGCGCATGTTGGGCGATGCGGTCGAGGCCGAGGACGTGGCCCAGGAGGCGATGCTCAAGGCCTGGCGTCAGGCGCCCAGATGGACGCCCGGCAAGGCCCGGTTCGACACCTGGCTGCACCGGGTCTCGCTGAACCTCTGTTACGATCGGCTGAGGCGTCGGCGCGAAATCCCGACCGACACGCCGCCGGATCGTCCCGACGAAGGCCCGGCGCCGGATCGCGGTCTGCTGGCGGCCGAGACGGGCGTGCGGGTCACGGCGGCCCTGAAACGTCTGCCGGACCGACAGCGCGAGGCCATCGTCCTGTGCCATTATCAGGAGCTGTCGAATATCGATGCGGCGGCCCTGATGGAGATCAGCGTCGAGGCGCTGGAGAGTTTGTTGTCGCGCGGTCGTCGCGCATTGCGTCTGGCCCTTTCGGACATCGGTCCGGGGTCGATTAGAGGAGACGGACGATGAAGGCGGAACGGTTGCGCGAACTGGCGGACGCTTATGGCGCCGACCTGCGTCGGTGGCCCGCGTCCGAGCGCGCCTTCGCCGAAAGCCTGATCGCTGCCAATCCGTCGCTGAAGGCGGTGCTTGATCAGGCGGCCGCGCTGGACGCTCTGCTCGACGCCGCGCCCAGACCTGTCCCGTCCGCCGCCCTGACCGCGCGCATCCTTGCGGCTGCGCCCCGGGCGAAAAGCCGTCTGGGCAAGGCGATCTGGTACCTCGGCGCCGGTTGGGCCGCCGCGGCCTGTGCGGGCGTGGTCGCCGGCGTCGGCCTGACCACCCATCTGACCGCCGACGCGCGCGCCGATGCGGTGCTTTACCAATCCTCGCTGACGGGCGTGGATGACACGGAACTGTTGGGATGACGTCTAAGAGCCTGAAGATCGCCTTGGCCGTCTCGGTGGCCCTGAACCTGTTCGCCGTGGCGGGCGGGGTCACCTATGTCGTCAATCGCGACCGGATCGAACGCCGGATCGAGGATCAGCGCCGTCCGGGCCGCGAGGGACCGCTGGCCGAGGTGCTGGCCGATCTGGATCCGGCCGTGCGCCAGCGCGTGCGCACCTCGCTGCGAGAATCGGCCCTGGCGGCGCGTCCTGATTTCGAGGCGGCCCGCGCCGCCCGGCGCGAGGCCATCGATGTCGCCGGTCAGCCGACCCTGGACGCGGCCCGGGTCGAAAGCTTGCTGGAGCAGTCCAGAGCCGCCGAGATGCGGGGCCGCACGCGCCTGGAAAACGGCGCGGTCGCGGTGCTGGCGACGCTGACGCCCGAGGAGCGTAAGGCCCTGGCCCCGATCCTTAAGCGTAAGGGCGCCGCCCGTCGCGCCGTCGCGCACGGGCCAGATCACCGTCAGCCGGACGACCGCGCGCCCCGCTGACGGCGCTTGAGCGCTCAGCCCTTCTTGGACGCGCGGAAGGCGGCGACGGCGTTTACCGCCGAACGCACCGACGCCTCGATGGCGGCCCAGTCGCCCGACTTCACGGCGTCATCGGTCACCAGTTTGGAGCCCATACCCGCCGCGACGATGCCCGCGCCGAACCATTTGGCGATCGACGCCTCGTCCGGATCGACGCCGCCGGTGGGCATGATCTTGACCCAGGGCATCGGGCCCTTCACCGCCTTGACGAAGTCCGGGCCGCCGACCGACGAGCCGGGGAACAGTTTGACGATGTCGCAGCCCAGTTCGTGCGCCTCGCCGATGTCGGTCACCGACCCGCAACCAGGGAAATAGGCGACCATGCGGCGGTTGCAGACCTTGGCCACGTCGGGGATCAGGCAGGGGCTGACCACGAACCGGGCGCCCCGGTTCAGGTAAAGCGACGCCGTTCCAGTATCGACGACCGAACCGATGCCCAGGACGACATTCGGGTCGGTCTTGATCAGTTCGCGATTGATCTCGCCGAACAGGTCGCAGGCGAAGTCGCCGCGATTGGTGAACTCGACCACCGGCGCTCCGCCGCGCGCGCAGGCGCGAATGACGTTCAGGCTGACCTCGGCGTCGGGATGATAGAAGACCGGGCACACGCCCTGGGTCTGAAGCGCCTGAAGCACGCTGACGCGATCATGGGCCATGGACGGGTTCCTCTGCGATAGGTTCGCGTCCGACCTCCGCTGTCGCGGACGCAAGGTCAAGTCAAACCGCGTTAGCGACCCTGCGCTAAGGCCGTCAGACGCATGACCAAGGCGCTGTCCGCGTCGAACAGCGGGTCCAGGACGGTGAAGTGGTTCAGGTTGGGCAGGGGCTCGAACCGCGTCTCGGCCCCGGCGTCGCCCCAGCGTGCGGCCATGGCGCGGCTCTGGTCCACGAAGGCGTCGCTTTCGGCGCCGCCGACGATGCAGTCCAGAACTGCGCTGGCCGGCGCCGGCCAGCGGATCGGCGACAGGGCTTGGGCCTCGGCCGTATTCAGATCCAGGGCGATGTTGAGCGAGGTGGGGATCAGCGGCTCCAGATCGAACACGCCCGATATGGCGACAGCCGCCGAGGCCCGCCCGTCCGCCAGCAGGCAGGCCGCCATATGCCCGCCCGCCGAATGGCCGCTAACGACAGGCGCGGCGCCGGTGCGGTCGCGGATCAGGTCGACCGCCGCCCGCGCCTGATCGACGATCCGGCCCAGCCGCACGCTGGGCGCCAGGTCATAGGTCGGGATGGTGACGCTGACGCCGTGGGCCAGCAGGGGCGGAGCCACGAAGCTGAACCAACTCGCATCCAGCGCCTGCCAGTATCCACCGTGCAGGAAGACTACGACCGGCGCGCCGTCCCCGGCGTCGAACCAGTCGATCCGCTCGCGCTCGCCTGGGCCGTATTTCAGGACCTGGGGCGGATGAGCGGCGCGGGCGGACTCCGATCCCGCCTTCCAGCGCGCCATTACGGCGGGGTGGTCGGGGACCAGGGCGCGGTTGTTGTATTGCGCCTCCAACCCAGCGTCTGTGTCTTGCGGCTTACCCGTCACGTCTTCGTCCGCTAGAAGCGCCCTCGAACCAGAGGACTGATCCGCCATGATGACCGCCATCTTCGTCTTCATCAAATGCGAGCTGGGCTACGCCAACGACGTGGCGGCCGATATCGTGGACAATGTCGAGAACGTCTCGGAGGTCTATTCCACCTCGGGTCAGCACGACCTGCTGGCCAAGTTCAACTTGCCGCGCGACGCCGACATCGGCACGTTTGTGACGAAACAGGTCCAGACGCGGCCGCACGTGCGCGACACCTTCACCGTCATCACCTTCTCGCCCTTCCTGCCGAGCAAAGGCTAGGGCGCGGCCTTTCGCCTGACCTTGTCCTTGCGGTCCTCGGCCTCGTCGTCGTCGCCGACCTTTTCCTCGACCGTGGCCGACAGGCGCTGGAAGACGCCCAGGCCCACCAGCACCAGCACCGAGGCGATCAGCAGGGCGGTGGGATAAAGCAGCTGCGCCACGTCCTCGCGCGCCGTCTTGAACACCACGACCAACGCTTCGAGGAACAGGGCGATGACGATGGTCGACAGGAACTTGGTCAGGCTGCGCCGGGCCTCGGCGGCGCTGCGCTTTTCGTTGCCGCGCCGCACCTCGTCCTCGAAGATGTATTTGGCCACGTCGAAGACGGCGATGGCGACGATGACATAGCCCAGCACGTCCAGAACCGCGTCGGCGCCGGACTTGTCGGGCGAACCGATGCCGTGCAGCGCATCCTTCACCCCGAACCCGATCAGGGCCATGGCCGCCAGCAACAGCAGCAGGCTGGCGAAGGCGAACACCGCCCGGGTCAGATAGGTCATGGGAATCCCTCCGCGAGGCCACAGAAACGCGCCAACCGCCAAGCTGTTGCCTGACGGGCAAAGGGTGACGCTGGCGCCGGGGACGGCTAAACGAGGGGCATAGGGAGACACGACATGACGCGATCCAACGCGCCCGCCTACATGACCGGTTTCGGCAATCATTTCGCGACCGAGGCCGCGCCCGGCGCCCTGCCGGTGGGGCGAAACTCGCCGCAGAAGACGCCGATGGGCCTGTATGCCGAACAGCTGTCCGGCACCGCCTTCACCGCGCCGCGCGCCGAGAACCGGCGCAGCTGGCTCTATCGCCTCCGTCCCTCGGCCCAGCATGGACCTTACACCCCCTCCGATCAGGGGCGGGTCCGCTCCGGTCCGTTCGACGAGACGCCGCCCAATCCCAACCGGATGCGCTGGGACCCGCTTCCGATGCCGCAGGCTGCGACCGACTGGGTCGAGGGGCTGACGACCTATGGCGGCAACGGCGAACCGGACGGCGGGGCCGGGGCGGGCATTCACCTGTATGTCGCCAACCGGTCGATGACCGACCGGGTCTTCTATGACGCCGACGGCGAACTGCTGATCGTGCCTCAAGAAGGAGACCACCGCTTCGTCACCGAGTTCGGCGTCATCGAGGCCCGGCCGGGTCACATCGTCCTGATCCCGCGCGGCGTGCGGTTCCGTGTCGAGGTGGACGGGCCGGTGCGCGGCTATGTCTGCGAGAACTACGGCAGCCCGTTCCGCCTGCCCGATCTCGGCCCCATCGGGTCGAACGGTCTGGCCAATCCGCGCGACTTCGAAACGCCGGTCGCGGCCTATGAGGACGTGGATCACCCAACCGAGTGCGTCCAGAAATATGGCGGTCGCCTTTGGACCACGACCTTCGATCACAGCCCGCTGGATGTGGTCGCCTGGCACGGCAATCTGGCACCCTGCCGCTATGACACGGCGCGGTTCAACACGATCAACACCGTCAGCTACGACCACCCTGATCCGTCGATCTTCACGGTCCTGACCAGTCCGTCCGAGACGCCGGGGACCGCCAACATCGACTTCGTCATCTTCCCGCCGCGCTGGATGGTGGCCGAGGACACCTTCCGCCCGCCGTGGTTCCATCGCAACGTGATGAGCGAGTTCATGGGTCTGGTGACCGGCGCCTATGACGCCAAGGCGGGCGGATTCGCGCCAGGCGGCGCGTCGCTGCACAACCGCATGAGCGGCCACGGCCCGGATCAGGCCAGCTATGACGGCGCGATCAAGGCTGAACTAAAGCCGCACAAGATCGAAAACACCCTGGCCTTCATGTTCGAGACGCGCATGCCGATCCGCGTCACGAAATGGGCGTCGAAATCACCGCAGATGCAGCTCGACTACGACGACGTCTGGTCAGGCTTCACCAAAGGACAGATCTCATGATCCGCATTTCCCTCATCGCCGCCGTCGCGCTCCTGGCCGCCGCTTGCTCGCCCCAGACCACGGGAGCGGTGTCGGATGCACCGATGCAGAGCGCCGACGCCGCGTCCTGCGCCACGCGCGGCGGCACGATGAAACAGGTCGGGCGGATGCAATCCTGGCAGTGCGTCATCTCTTACGCCGACGCCGGCAAGCGCTGCACCGACGGCGATCAGTGCCAGGGCGATTGCCGCATCGAGGGCAATAGCGGCGTGGCGCCGGGGACGGCGGCGACCGGCGTCTGCCAGGCGACCAGCGACCGTTTCGGCTGCAATACGACGGTCGAGGACGGCAAGGCCGGCCCGACCCTGTGCATCGACTGAGGTCGCAGGCACGAAAAAGCCCCCGTCGCGAACGACGGGGGCTGATCCATCCGTAAACGGATTTAGTCGGTCGCCAGACCTTAGTGGGTCGAAGGCGTGTTGGCCGTCGTGGCGCCGCCATCGGCGTTGCCGGCTTGCTGCTCGACCATGTCGGCCTTGCGGTCGGCGTTCTTCTCGACCTGGTCAGCCTGGGCGTTCAGGGCGTCGGCCTGAGCAGCGGTCGGAGCGGTCGCGGCCTGCGATTCCAGCTGGTCGGCGCGGGCTTCGCCCGTCGCTTCGATGGCGTCGGCTTGCTTTTCAGCTGCCTTGTCGGCGGCGCTTTCACCGCAGGCGGCGACGCCGGCCAGCATGAAGACCGAAGCGGCGGCGATGGCGAACTTTTTCATTTGAGGTTCCTCTCCTAGGTGGAAACTCTCAAACGCTACGGTGACGGTTCGGTTCACGCCGCCGTGAGATTTTCGTGATCGCCCGCCGCGTCAGCCCTCCGACTGGGCGAAGGCGACCCTCGCGGCGCCCAGAAGCGCGGCGTGTTTGTGCATGATCACCTTGGTCGGAATGTCCTGCATATACTCCTTGAACCGGCCCTTGCGCTCGAACCGCTGGCGGAAGGGACTGGCCTTGATGAAGGGCAGGATGCGCGGAACGATGCCGCCGGCGATATAGACGCCGCCGCGCGCGCCGGTGGTCAGGGCGATGTCGCCGGCGACCGCGCCCAGGATGGCGCAGAAGCGGGCCAGGGTCGCGCCGCACGGGCTGTTCGGATCGGCCAGGGCCGTTGCGGTGATCTGAGCGGGATCGTCGATGTGGGTCTCGCGTCCGTCGATCTCGGCCAGGGCCCGGTGCATGTTCAGCAGGCCCGGCCCACAGATCAGGCGCTCGATCGACACCCGGTCATAGCGGCGACGCAGGATGCGCAGGATTTCGTCCTCGACCGGATCGCCGGGGGGGAAGCAGGCGTGCCCGCCCTCGGACGGCATGGCCATTTCCTTGCCGGCCGCATCGCGCACCAGGGCCGAGACCCCGAAGCCGGTGCCGGGGCCGAGCACCGCGACGGTGCAGTGCGGATCGCCGTCGACCGGACCGCCCAGGCTCTCCAACTGATCTTCCGGCACGATGGGCGCGCCCCAGGCCAGAGCCTCGAAGTCGTTGATCAGCTTGACCGGCTTCAGGCCCAGCGTCTGAAGCTCCGCCTCCGACACCTGCCAGGGCGAGTTGGTCAGGTCGATGGCGCCGTCCGTGACCGGGCCGGCGACGGCGATCACGCCGCCCGTCGGCTTGACCTCGCAGCCGTCGATGAAGGCGGCGACGCCTTCCAGGAAGGTTGGATAGGTCTCGGCCGGGAAGCTCTCGTGATGGTCCAGCACGGGCTTGCCGTCCACCATGCGGGCCACGGCGAAGCGGGCGTTCGTGCCGCCGACATCGCCGACCAGAAGGGTCTTGTCATTCATTGGGGCGTTTCCTGCGCTCGGTTCGGTGGATCAGGCGTCCACGGTCCGATCGACGAAGTTGGGATTGGGCGGGGTGTCGTCGTTGCCGCGCGAACCGGTCGGCAGGGCGAAACAGACCGTCGCTCCCTGTTCGGCCGTCGTGACCACATGGCGGAAGGCGCCGAACAATTCACGGCCATAGCCCCAGGACGAACCCTCGGCGTTGGCGGCGGACCGGGCGGCCAGCGGACGGGCGGTCAGGTCGGGAACGCCGACGGTGGTCAGAACGCCAGCTTCGGCGTCCAGGCGGATGATGTCGCCGTCCTGAACATGGGCCAGCGGACCGCCGGCCAGGGCCTCCGGGCTGACGTGGATGGCGGCGGGCGTCTTGCCGCTGGCGCCCGACATGCGGCCGTCGGTGACGAAGGCGACCTTGAACCCCTTGTCCTGAATGACCGACAGGGCCGGCGACAGGCTGTGCAGTTCCGGCATGCCGTTCGCCTTGGGTCCCTGGAAGCGCAGGACCACGACGACGTCGCGGAACAGCTTGCCGTCCCGGAAGGCCTGGAGCGCATCTTCCTGGGTTTCGAACACGGCGGCGGGCGCCTCGACGATGCGGTTCTCGGGTTTGACGGCGGAGATCTTGATGACCGCACGACCCAGGTCACCCTGAACCAGACGCAACCCCCCCTCCTTGTCGAAGGGATTGGACGCCGGGCGCAGGATATCGAGATCAAGACTTTCCTGGACCCCATCGCGCCAGACCAGCTCGCCGTCCACCATCGACGGTTCCTGGAAATAGGCCTGGATGCCCTGACCCATGATGGTCGTGACGTCGGTGTGGATATTGCCCGCCATCGCCAGCTCACGCGCGATGAAGGCGACGCCGCCGGCGGCCTGGAAGGCGTTCACATCCGCCGAGCCGTTGGGATAGACCCGCGCCAACAGCGGCGTGACCGACGACAGCTCGTCCATGTCGGTCCAGTCGATCAGAACCCCCGCCGACCGCGCCATGGCGACCAGGTGGATGGCGTGATTGGTCGAGCCGCCGGTGGCCAGCAGGGCCACGATCATGTTGACGATGGACTTCTCGTCGATGACGTCGGCCATGCGGCACTCGCCGCTGCGGGCCAGTTCGACCGCCCGTTTCGCCGCCGCCGCCGTCAGGGCGTCGCGCAAGCCGGTGTCGGGATGGACGAAGGCGGTGGAGGGCATGTGCAGTCCGCCCAGCTCCATCATCATCTGGTTGGAGTTGGCGGTGCCGTAGAAGGTGCAGGTGCCGGGCGAGTGATAGCTGCCGATCTCGCTTTCCAGCAGGGTCTGACGATCGACCTTGTTCTGCGCATATTCGGCCCGAACGCGGGCCTTTTCCGCGTTCGGAATGCCCGACGGCATCGGCCCTGCGGGTGCGAAGACGACCGGCAGATGGCCGAAGGCCAGGGCGCCCATGAACAGGCCCGGTACGATCTTGTCGCACACGCCCAGCATCAGACCGGCGTCGAAGGCGTCGTGCGTCAGGGCGATGCCCGCCGACATGGCGATCAGGTCGCGGCTGAACAGCGACAGCTCCATGCCGGGACGACCCTGGGTGACGCCATCGCACATGGCGGGGGTGCCGCCGGCGACCTGGGCCGTGGCGCCGACCTCGCGCACGGCCTTGCGCACCACGTCGGGGAAGCGCTCGAACGGCTGGTGGGCCGACAGCATGTCGTTATAGGCGGTGACGATGCCCAGATTGGGCTTGGACCCGTCCATCGCCGTCAGCTTGTCTGCGATGGTCTGGCCCGCGAAGGCGTGGGCCCAGTTGGCGCAGGACAGTTTGGCGCGTCCAGCGCCGCTGTCGCGCGCGGCGTCCATGCGACGGATGTAGTCGGCGCGGGTCTCGCGGCTTTTTTCGACGATGCGGGCGGTGACGGCCGCCACGGTGGGATGAAGCGCCATTTCAGCCTTCCTCCGTCCATAGAACTTCAAGGGGAACGCCGGCGGCGATCAAGGCGGCGATGGGCTGAACCTTTGGATCGCCCTGGGCCTGTTCTTCGAAGACATGACGCTTGGCGGCGCCCTTCAGGCCCAGGATCACCCGGCCCGCAGACATCAGATAGGGCAGGTTGATCGACAGCCGTTCGAGCGTCGGCGCCATGCCGTCGCGCCCATGTGGCACGCCCAGGACGGTCGGCTTCAGCGTCGGCGTCAGCAGGGTCTTCAGCGTCGGGCTTTCGGGGAACATGGAGCAGATATGGCCATCCTCGCCCATGCCCAGCAGCGCCGCATCGAACCGCCCGCCGGCATCGGCCAGGGCCTTGGCCGCCACGATGGCCGCACGGTCCACGGTGACTTCGGGCGTATAGAGCGGGATGAAGCGGGCCGTCGCCGCCTTGTCCTGCAACAGCACGTCGCGGATCAGACGGGCGTTCGATTCCGGCGAGGTCTCGGGCACATACCGCTCGTCCACCAGGGTCACGGCGATTTTGGACCAATCCAGATCGGTGGCCGCCAGGCGGCGGTAGACGGGCGCGGGCGTCGAACCGCCCGGCCCGGCGAACAGGGCCGCGCCCTTGTCGCTAAGCGCGGCCGCCAGGGTTTCGCTCAGCCGCGCTGCGATGGCCTCGGCCCAGGCGTCAACGCCGGCGAAGGTTTCGATGACGGGGGTCTCAGACATCTGTGGTGTTCCAGTCGCGGCCGGTGCGGGCCATCAGCATGTCGGCGCTGTCGGGACCCCAGGTTCCGGCGACGTAGTCGTCGGGCTTCAGGCCGGATTCGGCCCAGGCCTCGGACACCTCGTCCACCCATTTCCAGGCCTGCTCGGCCTCGTCGCGTCGCACGAACAGGGTCGAGTCTCCGGCCATCGCATCCAGAAGCAGCCGCTCATAGGCGATGCGGCGGCGCGGCGGGGCGGCGGACTTGCCGTCCACACCCCACGACAGGCTCATCTTGATCGGCTGCAACTGCATGCGCTGATCCAGGCCCGGACGCTTGTTCATCACCGTCAGCGAGATGTCTTCCTCGGGCTGCAGCTCGATGATCATCCGGTTGGCCTGAACCTCGCCCCGGTCGTCGCGGTCGAAGATCGAGTGCGGTACTGGCTTGAACTGGATAACGATCTCGGTGCGCTTCTCGGGCAGGCGCTTTCCGGTCCGCATGAAGAAGGGCACGCCCGCCCAGCGCCAGTTGTCGATGTCGGCGCGAACGGCGACGAAGGTTTCGGTGTCCGACGGCTGACCGCGCTCCTCGTCATAGCCCTTGGCCGGCTTGCCCTCCGAGACGCCCGCCACATACTGACCCCGCACGGTCACGCGCTCGACCTCGTCCACCGTGACGGGCCTTAGGGACCTCAGCACCTTGACCTTCTCGTTGCGCACCGAGTCGGGGTCCAGGTCGCTGGGCGGCTCCATCGCCACCAGGCACAGCAGCTGCAGCATGTGGTTCTGCAGCATGTCGCGCAGCGCACCGTATTCGTCATAGTAGGGCCAGCGATCGCCGACCCCCACCGTCTCGCCGATCGTGATCTGCACGTGGTCGATGGACAGGTTGTTCCAGAGCGGCTCGAAGATCGTGTTGCCGAACCGCAGGGCGATCAGGTTCTGCACCGTCTCCTTGCCCAGGTAGTGGTCGATGCGGAACACCTGATTCTCGCTGAAGGCGTGGGCCACGGCGTCGTCGATTTCGAGGAACGACTTCAGGTCGCGCCCGACAGGCTTTTCCAGCACGATGCGGCAGTTCTTTTCCGCCAGACCCGCCGCCTTCATCGCCGTGACAATGCGGGCATAGAGCGAGGGGGAGACGGCCAGGAAGGAGGTGACCTCGCCGTCGCCGACCTTGTCCTTCAGCGGCTTGAGACTTTCGGGCGAGGTGGCGTCGACGGCGAGATAGTCCAGGCGAGCCTTCATCCGCGACCAGCTGGCTTCGTCCCAGACCTTGTCCGCCTCGGCGCGCGCCTTCACCGCCTCGTGCACCTTGGCGATATAGTCGTCGGCGCTCTCTTCGGAACGCGCGGCGCCGATGATCTTCAGCCCTTCAGGCAGCAGGCCGTCGTGTTCGAGGAAATAGAGCGACGGCAGAAGCATGCGCATCGCCAGATCGCCGCCGCCGCCAAACAGAATGAGAGCCGCCATATCTTGTCCCTCGATGATCCCATTTGTCGGGACGCACGCCTTTACGGTCTAGCCGCTGTCTTTGGCCGCTTCCGCTCGCGAGGCCAACACGTCCAGCACGTCCTGAAACACCATGTTACGGGCATGGAGAAGAACAAGCAGGTGATAGATCAAATCCGCAGCCTCGCTGGCGAGTTCCTCGTCCGGGCCGGCGACGCCGGCCAAAGCCGTCTCCACGCCCTCCTCACCGACTTTCTGGGCGATGCGTTTGGGCCCCTGTGCGATCAGTCGGGCGGTCCAGCTTTCGGACGGATCGGCGGCGGCCCGTTCGGCGATGGTGCGCTCCAGCCGGGCGATCCGACCCAGGCCCGGCGCGTCGGCCTCGCCGAAACAGCTCGTCCGGTCCAGGTGGCAGGCGTTTCCGACTGGCCTGACACCCAACACGATGGCGTCGGCGTCGCAGTCGGCCGTGATAGAGACGACGTGAAGCCGGTCGCCCGAGGTCTCGCCCTTCCTCCAACGCCCTCCGCGCGAACGCGAGAAGAAGGTGGCCTCGCCGGAGGCGATCGTCTCGTCCAGCGCCGCGCGATCCATATAGGCCAGGGTCAGGACCTGCAGCGTGGCGGCGTCCTGCACCACGACGGGAACCAGGCCGTCGCCCTTGGCGAAGTCGATGGTGTTCGGGTCGATCACAATCTCATCTCCAGGCCTTGGTCAGCCAGGTATTGTTTCAGGTCTGGAATGGCGATGGCGCCGGTGTGGAAGACGCTGGCGGCCAGGGCGCCGGAGACGTCAGCCTGCTCGAACACAGCCTTGAAATGCTCGGGCGCGCCAGCGCCGCCCGAGGCGATCAGGGGAATGGTCAGGCGTGCCCGCGCGGCGGACAGTTGTTCGATGTCATAGCCGCGCCGAACCCCGTCCTGATCGATGCAGTTCAGCACGATCTCTCCGGCGCCCAGGCTCTGCGCCTCGTCCAGCCAGTCCAGTGTGCGTTTGCCGGCATGACGGCGTGCATCGGGGTCGCCGGTATATTTGTGGACCACCCATTCGCCGTCTTCGAACCTGCTATCGACGCCGACGACGACGCATTGGCTGCCCAGCCGCGCAGCCATGTCAGCGATCAGTTCGGGCCGTTCCAGAGCCGGGGAGTTGATCGAGACCTTGTCCGCCCCGTGATCCAGGCAGCGCGCCGCCTGCTCCACGGTGCGAATGCCGCCGGCGACGCAGAAAGGAATGTCCAGCAGTCGGGCGATGTCCCTGATCCAGCCGTAGTCCAGCGTCCGGCCTTCTGGACTGGCGGTGATGTCGTAGAAGACCAGTTCGTCGGCGCCCGCATCGCGATAGCGGGCGGCCAGCTCGGCCGCATCGCCCATATCGGTGTGACCGACGAACTTGACGCCCTTGACCACCCGGCCGTCCTTCACGTCCAGGCAGGGAATGATCCGCCGGGCGGTCATTTGGCCGCCCCGCTTGATGCAGGATGGGCCGTCACGAGCGTTTGGCCGCCGCGATCGCCTCGGGCAGGGTGAAGGAGTTTTCGTAGAGCGCGCGTCCGACGATGGCGCCGTGACAGCCCAGCGCCTTGACCGCAGCGATGTCGTCCAGCGAGGAAACGCCGCCCGAGGCCTGCAGCACCAGATCCGGTCGACGGCTGCGGATCTCGGCCAGCAGCTCCAGGTTCGGCCCAGTCAGGGCGCCGTCGCGACCGACATCGGTCACCAGCAGGTGTTTGGCCATTCCCTTGGGATACCGATCCAACGCCTCCCAAAGCGTCATGCCCGAGGACTGGGTCCAGCCCTTGAGCGCCGGGACGGGCACGCCGTCCTCGATCTTGACGTCCAGGGCCAGGGTGACGCGCTCGACGCCGAAGGTCTCCAACCAGGTCGCCACCGCCTCGGGCTGGGTCACCGCCAGCGATCCGACCACGACGCGCGACACGCCGGCGTCCAGCAGCTTTTTTACATCGTCGGCGCTGCGCACGCCGCCGCCCGACTGGACCTTGACGTCGATGGCCTGGGTCAGTTCACCGATCAGGGCGTGCTGGCGGGCCTCGCCCGCCTCGGCTCCGTCCAGATCGACGATGTGAATCCACTCCGCGCCCTCGGCCGCGAAGGTCGTCAGGCGGGCGGCCGGCTGCTGGTCGTAATGCGTCACCTGGGCGAAGTCGCCGTGCATCAGGCGCACGCAGACGCCGTCCTTCAGATCGATGGCGGGGTAGATCAGCATGACAGGCCCAGGAAGTTCTTGAGGATGGTCGCCCCGGCCTCGGCCGAGCGTTCGGGGTGGAACTGGCAGCCCCAGCGGTTGGCGGATCGAACCACAGCCGGAACGACGCCGCCATAGTCGGCGCGCGCCAGGGTCGCTGGTCCGTCGGGACAGACGAAGCCGTGGACGAAATAAGCATAGGCGCCGTCGGCGACGCCCTCCAGCAAGGGGTCGTCGCGGTCGCGCGTCAACCGGCTCCAGCCCATGTGCGGCACCGGCAGATCGCCCGCAGGTCTCAGCCGGGTCACCGCGCCGGGAATGAGACCCAGCAGATCGACGCCGTCGCCTTCGTCGCTCGATCCGAACAGCAGTTGCTGACCCAGGCAGACACCCAGCAGGGGGCGTGGGAAGGCGCGGATCGGCTCAATCAGACCCAAGTCCGACAGGCGCTTCATGGCGTATCCGGCCGCGCCTACGCCGGGCAGGATGACCCGTTCAGCCTCGGCGATCACCGTCGGATCGTCGGTCAGGCGCACGGTCGCGCCCAGCCGCTCCAGCGCGAACTGGACCGAGGCGACATTGCCGGCGCCGTATGCGATGACGGCGACCTCGGTCACAGCACACCTTTGGTCGACGGCACGGCGTCGCCCTCGACCCGGATGGCCTGGCGCAGGGCGCGGCCGAAGGCCTTGTAGACGGCTTCGGTCTTGTGGTGGTCGTCCTGGCCCGTGACCTTGATGTGCACGGCCGCGCCCATGGCCTCGGCCAGAGACCGGAAGACGTGGGGGGTCAGGTCGGTGCGGTATTCGCCGATGAAGGGGGTCTCGAACGTGCCCTCGAACAGCGGATACGGGCGGCCGGAAAGATCGATCGAGACGGTCGCATTCGCCTCGTCCATCGGCAGGACGAAGCCATAGCGAGCGATGCCCTTGCGCTCGCCCAGCGCCTGTTTCAGCGCCTGGCCCAAGGCGATGGCGCTGTCCTCGATCGTGTGGTGCGGATCGGTGTGCAGGTCGCCTTCGCATTGCAGACGCAGCGAGAAGCCGCCGTGGGCCGCGATCTGCTCCAGCATGTGATCGAAAAAGCCGACGCCGGTCTCGATTTTCACCGGACCGGGCGAATCCAGATCGACGGCGCAGACGATGCGCGTTTCCTTGGTGTCGCGCACGGCCTGACCAACGCGGGCGGGGCGGCGCTTGGCGGGCGTCAGGCCGAAGGCGGCGAGCAGCCAATCGTTGACCTCGGACTTGATCGAGATCGGCAGGCGCAGACGCTCGCCGGACAGATCGGCCTCGACGCCGTAGGCTTTCAGACCAGCCAGGGCGGCGGCAGGCTCCTCTGGGCGAGCCATGATGATGGGACCGACGCCCGGTTCGACCGGCATCTGGCGACCCAGTTCGCGCACAACCCGTTCGCGCTCGCGCCGGACCGAGGCGATCCGCTCGGCAGTCTCGATCATCCGCGACGGATCGAGCGCCTGCATCGCCAGCCGAACCAGCGGTTCGGGCAGGGCATAGGGTTCCAGCACTGACGCCAGACGCACCAGGGTCTGGGCTTTGGCGATCGCCGCGCCGACGCGGGCGCCGGCCAATCCATAGGCCAGGGACAGGCTGCGCAGCACGACCAGGTTCGGCTGATCGCTAACGATCGTCACGGCCGAGGCGCTGTCGGAGAATTCAATCAATCCCTCGTCCACCACCAGCAGGGCGGGGGCGACGCGGGCGGCCATTTCGCCGACGGCTTCGGGCGAGCCCAAGGCGCGGATGACGACGATACTTTTCTCTGGGGCCGTTTCGCCCTTGGCCGGATAGATGGCGGCGAGACTGTCATAGGGTTCGGCCTTCGGGGCCTCGACCGATCCCCCGTCGCGAGCGGCGAGGCGCCAGGCCAGTTCCAGCCCGTGGGTCAGGCCGCGCACCGGCAGCACCTGTTCGGCAGGCACGCCATAGACGGCGGCCATGCGAGCGGCGAGGGCGGAGGCGTCGTCGGGATAGCGATCCAGACCTTCGCCGCCGGAAACCAGCGGCGGATAGGGAGCAGGCAGCGTCATCCTTCAGCCCTCAGATCGGCGGCGCGGGCGTGGGCATCCAAGCCCTCCATCCGGGCCAGACGGGCGGCGATAGGGGCCAGCTGACGGGCGCCCGCCTCGGTGACCAGCTGGACCGACATGGTGGTCATGAAGCTGGCGGTGGTGACGCCGCCCAGGGTGCGGGCGCCGCCGTCGGTCGGCAGGACGTGGCTGGGACCGGCGGCATAGTCACCCAGCGTCTCGGCGGCGAACCGGCCGACGAAGACGGCCCCGGCGGCCTTGATCGAATCGACCAGCGGCTCGGGATCGTCGATCTGGATCGCCAGGTGTTCGGGACCATAGAGGTTGGCGACTTCTGCGGCGGCGTCGAGGTCGCGGACCAGGATGGCGCGGGCCTCGTTCAGAGAGGCGCGGGCGATGGCTTCGCGGGGCAGGGTTGCGACCTGCACCTCGACCTCGCTCAGGATGTAGTCGATGGTGGCGCGGCTGGTGGAGACCAGCAGAACCTGCGCATCCGCATCATGCTCGGCCTGGCTGAGCAGGTCGGCGGCGGCGATCTCGGGTGCGGCGTCGCGATCGACGATGACCATCAACTCCGACGGGCCGGCCGGCATGTCGACGGCGGGACCGCCTGGCAGGGCGGAGGCCTGCTTCTTGGCCTCGGCTACATAGGCGTTGCCGGGTCCGAACAGCTTGTCGCAGGCGGGGATAACACCGTCCTCCAGTTCGACGCCGAAGGTCAGGGCGGCGATGGCCTGGGCGCCGCCCATCAGCCAGATGGCGTCCAGCTCCGCCTCTGCGGCGGCCAGGATCATGGCGGGGTGGATGCCGCCATCCTTGTTCGGCGGCGTGACGGCGACGCGCTGGCCTACGCCCGCAACGCCGGCCGGGATGGCCAGCATCAACAGGGACGAAAACAGCGGCGCGGTGCCGCCGGGAATGTAGAGGCCGGCCGAGGCGATGGGACGCCAGGCCAGTTTGGACCGCACGCCGGGCGTCGTCTCGATGAACGGAGTGTCCTCGGGCCGGGTCGCCTGGTGGAAGACGCGCACATTGTCGGCCGCCATGCGCAGGGCGCGCACGTCGCCGGGCGGCAGGGCGTTGCGCGCCTCGGCCACCGTCTCGGGCGTGATGGCGATGCGACGGGGCGGCGCCTTGTCCAGCTTCAGGCACCAGTCAGTCACGGCCGCGCCGCCGCGCTGGCGCACGTCGTCCAAGATGGTGCGCACGACCTCGGTCACGTCGCCGGCGGTGCGTTGGGCCGGGCGGGCCAGGGCGGCCGTCTTGCCGGCGGCGTCGAGGGAAGACCAGTCGATGCGTTTCATCACATCATCTTCTCGATCGGCAGGACCAGAATGGCCGAGGCGCCGGCGGCCTTCAGCTTCTCGAGCGTCTCCCAGAAGACGGCCTCCTGACAGACGGCGTGGACGGCGACCGCATCGTCGCGACCCATCAGGGGCATGACAGTGGGCGAGCCGGCGCCGGGCAGGATGGCGGTGATCTCGTCCAAGGCCGAGCGCGGGGCGTTCAGCATGACATATTTGGCGCCTTGCGAGGACACCACGCCCGCCATCCGCTCGATGACGCTGTCCAACAGCTGCTGCAAGGCGGGCTCGGGCGCCACAGGCGACTGGATCAGCACGGCCTGGCTTTCCAGAACCGTATCCTTGGCCCCCAGGCCGTTGGCCTCCAGCGTCGCGCCGGTCGAAACCAGGTCGCAGATGGCGGCGGCCAGTTTCAGCCGGGGGGCGACCTCGACGGCCCCGCGCATCACCACGATGTCGGCCTTGACCCCGCGTTCGTCGAGGAAGCGGCGCAGGATTTTAGGATAGGAGGTGGCGATGCGCAGCCCGTCCAGCGAGGCCGGGCCGTCGTAGGCCAGGGTCGGAGGCGTGGCGATCTTGAGCGTGCAGCGACCGAAGCCCAGCGGCATGACGATCGAGGCGTTGGGCCCGCCGTTGCGACCTTCCTCCAGCACATTCTCGCCGACGATGCCCAGATCGCAGACGCCATCCGCCACGAAGGTGGGAATGTCGTCGTCGCGGACGCGCAGCAGGTCGATCGGATAGTTCTCGACCCGGTAAAGCAGGTCGTTGTGACCCTTGACCCATTTCAGGCCCGCGTCGCGGATCAGGTCGAGGCTGCGGTCGGCCAGACGGCCGGATTTCTGGACGGCGATGCGAAGCCGGCCCTGCACGGTGCTCATGTTCGGATACTCAGTTCTTGTTCTTCAGGCGGTCCAGGGCGAGGCGATAGCCCTGATGCGGCATGTCTTTCAGATAGCGGGCGACGCGGACGACGGTGGTGGGGCTGGCATGGGCCTCTGCGGCGATCTCGCGATAGGATTTGCCGCCGGCGTCGAGCAGGCGCGCGACCTGCCAGCGCTCGGAGAAGGCGCGCAGTTCCGCAGGCGTGCAAAGATCGGCCAGAAAGGCGTCGATCTCGGCGCGCGTCTGCATCGACAGCAGGGCGTCATGCAGGTCGTCACGGGCGGGCGGGGTCGTCATGCGCGTTCCACTATGCTGTAACGGTGGAACAGTCAAGAGCTCGTGAGACGTGACGCGTGACTCGTGATTGAACGGGCAGACGTCAGTCCCGGCTCACGATTCACCAATCACGACTTACACCCGCCCGCGCACCGCTCTATCTGTCCGCCCATGACCAAGGTTCTCATCATCGGCACCGGGCACGCCGGCGGCTCCGTCGCGGCCTTCCTGCGGCAGTACGGCCATGAGGGGCCCATCGTGCTGATCGGCGAGGAGGATGCGCCGCCTTATCAGCGGCCGCCCCTGTCCAAGGCCTGGCTGAAGGGAGAGGCGGATCTGGAGGCGCTGCTGCTGCGGCCTCTGAGTTTCTACGCCGAGCAGAACATCGACTTCCGACCCTCGATGGTCGCCGTGGCGGTGGACCCCGCAGCGAAGACGGTAGCCTTCCACGACGGGTCGTCCGAGACCTACGACATTCTTGTGCTGGCGACCGGATCGACGGCGCGCAAGCTGCCGGTTCCGGGCGGGGACCATCCCGATCTGCTGGAACTCCGCACGATGAAGGACGCCGAGCGACTGAAGGCGGTCCTCGGGCCCGGCAAGCGTCTGGCGGTCGTCGGCGGCGGCTATGTTGGGCTGGAGGCGGCGGCCTCGGCGCGGGCTTTGGGCGCCGAGGCGGTGGTGATCGAGCGCGCGCCGCGCGTGCTGGCGCGAGTGGCGTCCGAAACCCTGTCGGCCTTCTTCACGGCGCAGCACCGGGCGCACGGCGTCGAAATCCTGACGAACGCGGAGGTGGTCGCCGTGGCCCGCGACGGCGTGAGCCTGGCCGACGGATCGGTGGTGTCAGCGGATGCGGTGTTGGTGGGGGTCGGCGCCCTGGCATGCGACGCCCTGGCGCGGTCGGCCGGCCTGACCTGCGACGACGGCGTGGTGGTGAACAGCGAGGCGCGCACCAGCAATCCGGCGATCTTCGCCATCGGCGACATGACGCGACGACCCATTCCGGTCCACGGCGGCATGCATCATCGGCTGGAGAGCGTGTCCAACGCCTTGGAGCAGGCCAAACAGGCGGCCGCCGCCATCGTCGGACGGGCCGGGCCGACGCCCGAGGTTCCGTGGTTCTGGTCGGACCAGTATGACGTCAAGCTTCAGATCGCCGGCCTGCCGTTCGACGCCGACCGACAGGTGGTGCGTGGCGACCCGACGGCGTCGGGCTTTGCCGTCTTCCATCTGAACGGCGACCGCATCGTCTGCGTCGAGGCCGTCAACGCTCCGCCCGAGTTCATGGCCGGCAAGCAGTTGATCGCCAAGGCGACGCCTGTGGACGTGGACAAGCTGGCCGATCCGGCGGTGTCGATGAAGGCGGTGGCCGTCGGATAAGGCGTCGCCGCAGTGCAACAAAACTGTTGCGCTTTACGTTCGTGACCGTTCAAGCTGCGACTTCAACGCGGCGGGGGCGGATGACGAGAGCTTTCGACGAAATGAATGGCGGTGGATCGGGTGCGATCCGCGACAGCTACAAGACGCTAGCGGCGTGGCTGGAAAACGCGCCGGCCGACCTGCTGCAAGCGCGCTCGCGCCAGGCAGAGCTGTTCTTCCGCCGCATGGGCGTGACCTTCGCCGTCTATGGCGACGAGGAATCCAACGAGCGGCTGATCCCCTTCGACGTCGTGCCGCGCATCATCGGCGCGGACGAGTGGGGCGGTTTGGAAAAGGGGCTGAAGCAGCGGGTCACCGCCATCAACGCCTTCCTGAAAGACATCTATGGGCCGCAGGACTGCATCAAGGCGGGCATCGTCCCGGCCGATCTGATCCTGACCAATCCGCACTATCGGCCGGAGATGCAGGGGCGTCGTCCACCGGGCGACGTCTGGTGTCATATTTCGGGCGTGGATCTGGTGCGCACGGGCGAGGACGGCTTCTACGTACTCGAAGACAACTGCCGCACGCCGTCGGGCGTCTCCTATATGCTGGAGAACCGCGAGATGATGATGCGGCTGTTCCCCGACCTGTTCGCGGAACACGCCGTGCGTCCCGTCGAGATCTACACCGACATGCTGCTGCGCTCGCTGCAGGCCTCAGCGCCGGCAGGGGCGGGGGCGGATCCGACCATCGTCGTGCTGACGCCCGGCCCCTTCAACTCGGCCTACTATGAGCACAGCTTCCTGGCCGATAAGCTGGGCGTCGAGCTGGTTCAAGGCACGGACCTGTTCGTCAATGACGACACGGTCTTCATGCGCACGACCGAGGGGCCCAAGCGCGTCGATGTTATCTATCGCCGTATCGATGACGACTTCCTCGATCCCCTGACCTTCATGCCCAACTCCACCATCGGGGTGCCGGGGTTGATGTCGGCCTATTTCGCTGGACGGGTGACCCTGGCCAATGCGGTCGGGACGGGCGTGGCCGACGACAAGGCCGTCTATACCTACATGCCCGAGATCATCCGCTTCTTCACGGGTGAGGATGCGATCCTGCAGAACGTGCCGACCTGGCGCTGTCGCGAGCCGGACGCCCTGAAGGAAGTGCTGGATAAGCTCCCGGAACTGGTGGTCAAGGAAGTCGGCGGATCGGGCGGCTACGGCATGCTGGTCGGGCCGACCTCGACCAAGGCCGAGATCGAGGATTTCCGCGCCAAGCTGATCGCCGATCCCGACGACTTCATCGCTCAGCCGACGCTGAGCCTATCGACGGCTCCGACGCTGAACGGCGGGGCCCTGTCGCCCCGCCACGTCGATCTTAGGCCCTTCGTGCTGTCCAGCCCGGCCGGCGTGCGCGTCGCGCCCGGCGGCTTGACGCGGGTGGCGCTGAAGGAAGGGTCGCTGGTGGTGAACTCCAGCCAGGGCGGCGGAACCAAGGACACCTGGGTGCTGGACAACTGATGCTTTCACGCACCGCAGACAGCCTCTATTGGACCGGCCGCTACATGGAGCGGGCGGACTTTCTCGCCCGCATTCTGGAGGCGGCGATCCGTCTCGCCGCCCTGCCGGCGAAAGATCAGGCCACCGTCACCGCCTGGGCCGGGGCCATCGCCTCATCGGGGGTCAAAGCCGGCTTCGATGCGACCGGCCGGACCGTGTCGGAAAAGTCCGTGCGGGAATATCTGGCCTTCGGCTTCGACAATCCGACCTCGATCAAGGCCTGCATCACCAAGGCGCGGACCAATGCGCGCTCGGTGCGCACCGCCCTGACCATCGAACTGTGGGAGGCGATCAACGGCGCCTGGAACGGTCTGAACGAGCTGGGCGAACCGACCAAGCGCGACGACTTCACCAACTTCCTCGACTTCGTGAAATCGACATCCCTGGCGGTCGAAGGCGCCTCGTCGCGGACCATGCTCAGGAACGACGCCTACTGGTTCCTGCGACTGGGCATGGCGATCGAGCGGGCCGACAACACCGCACGCCTGCTGGACGTTAAATATCACCTGCTGCTGCCGCCCGGCGAACGGGTGGGGGGGCAACTGGACTACTTCCAGTGGACGACCCTTCTGCGCGAGGTCTCGGCATTGACCGCCTATCGCTGGGTTTACCGCGAAAGCGTGCGGCCCTGGCTGGTGGCGGACCTCTTGGTGCTGAACCGCCAGATGCCGCGTTCGCTGGCCTCGTGCCAGGGCATGATCGTCAGCTATCTGGAGAAGCTGGCGACCGATTATGGCCGGCGCGGCCCGGCGCAACGGCTAGCCTCCAATCGCCTGAGCCAGTTCAACGAGGCCAAGATCGAGGACATCTTCCAGTCCGGCCTGCACGAATACATCCAGGGCTTCCTGAACGAGAACAACGCCTTGGCCGCGGCCGTCCACGAACAGTATCTGGTCTGACCATGCGGATCCGGATCGATCACTCCACCCGCTACGCCTACGCCCGGCCCGCGCGGTTCATCGTCCAGATGCTGCGGCTGACGCCCAAGTCGTGTGAGAGCCAACAGGTCCGCGACTGGCGGATCGAAACCGATGTGGACGCCCGGCTACGGCGCAGCGAGGACGCGTTCGGCAACATCGTTCACAGCCTCTACACCGAGCGGCCGACCGACGCCCTGACCATCCGCGTCACCGGCGAGGTCTCGACCGTCGAGACGGGCGGCGTCGTGAAAGGGCAGGCCGAACGCCTGTCGCCCATCGTCTATCTGCGCGACACCCCGATGACCAAGGCCGACGCCGGTATCGTCGATTTCGCCCGCTCCATTCCTGAGGGCGCGACGCTGGGCCGGATGCATCAGTTGATGGGCGCGCTGAAGGACACGGTGGCGTTCGAGGTCGGCTCGACCTCCGCCTCCCACACCGCCGCCGAGGCCTTTGCCCAGAAGCGCGGCGTCTGTCAGGACCATTCGCAGATCTTCATCTCGGCCGCGCGCCTGATGGGCGTGCCGGCCCGCTATGTCTCGGGCCACCTCAGCCGTCAGGACGGACGCCACGATCAGGACGCCGCCCATGCCTGGGCCGAGGCCTGGGTCGAAAATCTGGGCTGGGTCGGGTTCGATCCCGCCAACGGCATCTGTCCGACCGAACACTATGTTCGGGTCGCGGTCGGCCTGGATGCACGGGGCGCCACCCCGATCCGGGGCACGAGCTATGGCGGCGGCCAGGAGCAGCTGACCGTCGCCCTGAATGTGCGGCCGGTGCAACAGAGCCAGCAACAACTGCAATCCAGTGGATGGCCCCGATAGGCATGACGCGCGAATCTGTTAGCGTCTGGGGATTCGCAACGCGGGGAGCGAATAGAGCGAAGTGACCTATTGCGTAGGCATGCTGGTGGACGACGGGTTGGCGATGATCGCCGACACGCGCACCAATGCGGGCGTGGACAACATCTCGTCCTATCGCAAACTGCACATCTACAAGTCGCCGGGCGAGCGGATCCTGGCGGTCGCGACGGCGGGCAATCTGTCGGTCACCCAGACGGCGCTGGCCATGGTCGCAGCCGGGGTCAAACTGCCGGACTCCACCGAGCTTGAAACGCTACAGACCGCCCCGACCCTGTTTCGCGCCGCCCAACTTCTGGGTCATGCGATGGCCAGCGTACGCGCCAGCATCAATACGCCGCCGACGCCGACCGCCGACGGGCTGAACGTCACCGCCTCCATGCTGCTGGGCGGTCAGATCGCTGGCGGCAAGATGGGGCTGTATCTGATCTACGGGCAGGGCAACTTCATCGAGTGCGGACCCGATACGCCCTATCTGCAGATCGGCGAGCTGAAATACGGCAAGCCCATTCTGGATCGCGCCCTGCACAGCTCCACCTCCCTGTCCGAGGCGGTGAAGCTGGGGCTGATCTCGTTCGATTCGACCATCCGCTCGAACATCGCCGTCGGCCCGCCGCTGGACCTGATTGTCATGCCGCGCGACCAGCTGACGGGCACGGCGCGGCGCATCGAAGCGGATGATCCCTATTTCCGCGACCTGGGCCGGCGTTGGTCCGAAGCCCTGGCCGCCGCCCACCGCGCCATGCCTGATCCGACCTGGCTCGATATCGAGACGTCGGCGCCTCAGAGGGGCATCAGCGCCGTCGGCTAATTAAGATTGCGATTTGTTCGCAATTGTCTTGTGCCTTCCTGTGGAGCTGGTTATTGCGAGCGCATCGCAAAATCAGACCAAAAGGTCGCAAGAGTATGTCCGAATCCCGCGCCGCCGCGCTCCGCTCGCTTCTGTTCGTCTCCAGCGCCGCCGGCATGCTGGTCGCCGCCCCCGCCATCGCCGCTGACGTGACCGCCGAGGACGGCGTGGTCGTCACGGCCGACCAGTCCCAGCCCGCCAATCTGGGCACGATCGACGTCAACGGTCAGTTCAAGAAGCCGGCTCCCGTCAGCCCCGAGTTCGTCGCGCCCCTGGTGGATACACCGCGCGCCGTGACGGTGATCCCCCAGGCCATCATCGAACAGACCTCGGCCTCTTCGTTGCAGGACCTGCTGTCCAACTCCCCCGGCATCACCTTCGGGGCAGGCGAGGGCGGTCAGCCGCTGGCCGATCGTCCCTTCATCCGGGGTCAGTCGTCGGGCAACAACATCTTCGTGGACGGCATCCGCGATACGGGCGGCCAGCAGCGCGAGGTCTTCAACCTGGAGCAGGTTGAGGTCATCAAGGGGCCGGACGCCGTCTATTCGGGACGCGGCTCGGGCGGCGGCAGCATCAACCTGGCCTCCAAATCGCCAAAGCTGAACGCCTTCACCAATGTCAGCGCGGGCGCGGGCACGGACGGCTATCTGCGCGGCACGGTCGATGCGAACCTGCCGCTGGGCGAGACCGCCGCCCTGCGCATCAACCTGATGGGCGCCCAGGGCGACGTGCCCGGCCGCGACGCCGTCGATTACGACAAATGGGGTGCGGCCATCAGCCTGGGCGCCGGCCTGGGCACGCCGTCGTCGATGGTCTTCAGCTACTATCACCTGACCAGCGACCAGATGCCCGACTACGGCATTCCGCTGTTCACCAAGATCCAGTCACGCACGACCGACAGCGGCGTTCTGGATGTGCCCTATGACAGCTTCTACGGGCTGAAGGCGCGCGACTACCTGACCAATGAGGTGGATGCGTTCACCTTCAAGGCCGAGCATCGCCTCAACGACTTCGCCACGATCCGCAACGTCAGCCGCTATTCGCAGACGCTGAATGACTACATCGTCACCAATCCCGGCGACGGCGGCTATGTCGGACGCGCGGCGGACGGGACCTACTGGATGAAGCGGGGCACCAAGACCCGGTGGAACCCGGTCACCACACTGGCCAATGTGACGGACGTCTTCGGCCAGTTCGCCATCGGTTCGATCAAGCACAGCTACGATGTCGGCGTGGAGTTGTCGCGCGAGCACAACAAGAACGCCTCCTATTCGACCTACACCACCTCGGGCTCGGCCTGTCCGACCGGTCTGACGACCGTCAGCGGGTCGTATCCGACCGCCGCCGGGTCGCTGGGCGCGGGAGACTGCACCCCGATCTACAACCCCAATCCCGACGACGCCTGGACCGGCGTGATCAATCGCGGCCCGACCAGTTCGAACACGACCGAGGCCATCGGCGTCTATGCCAACGACAGCATCACCCTGACCGAGCGACTGATCCTGAACCTGGGCGTTCGCTGGGACCAGTATTCGGTCAAGGGCGTGAACGCGGCGGCGACCCAGTCAGCCGGGGTCTGGACGACGACGGGCTATACGGCCGTTCCGGAACAGACCTGGGAGTTCACCAACTATCAGGTCGGTCTGGTGTTCAAGCCGACGCAGAACAGCAGCGTCTATGCGTCCTGGTCCACCTCTTCGACGCCGCCGACCATTTCGGCGGGCGACCAGAACGCCTCGGGCGGCTTGGGCACGGTCGATGGCGTCGCCAACACCGTTCTGGATCCGGAAGACACCGAAAGCTTCGAGATCGGCGCCAAGGCCAATGTCTTGAACGACCGTCTCGCCCTGTCGGCGGCCGCCTTCCATCTGACCCGCAAGAACGCCCTGATCCTGGTTGAGCCCAACATCTTCCGTCAGGAAGGCGAGGTCGAAGTCAACGGCTTCGAGCTGGGCGTGTCAGGTAGCATCACGCCGAAGTGGACCGTGTTCGGCGGCTATACCTACATGGACTCCGAACTGGTGAATGGCGCCTGCACGGTCGAGGCCACGGTGACGCCGCCGGTGTGCAGGCCCAGCGCCTTTGAAGGTGACCCGCTGGCCAACACGCCCAAGCATAGCGCCAGCCTGTTCACCACCTATCGCGTCCTGCGACGGCTGACGGTCGGCGGCGGCGTCTACTACACATCCAAATCTCTGGGCGGGAACCAAGGCGGCGCGGGCGGCGGGAACAACCGCATCTATGCGTCCGAATGGACCCGCGTGGACGCCTTCGCCGCCTATGATCTGACGGACCGCGCAACGCTTCAGCTGAACGTCAAGAATGCGACGGACGAGGAATACATCATGCGCACCAACGGCGTTCACCACGCCGACGTGGCCGCAGGTCGCCAGGCCATCCTGGCCCTGAACCTGCGCTTCTAAAGGCCGTTTCCCCGGCCTAGTTTGACGGCCCCGCGATCCCCCGCGGGGCCGTTTCGTCTTTCAGCGAGAACGCCCGTGCTGCTGCAGATTCCGGAAGTCTTCTCCAAGGCAGAGGTCGCGGCTCTGCGGGCGCGGCTGGACGCCGGGCCGTGGGCGGACGGCAACGCCACCTCGGGCCATCAATCGGCGACGGCGAAGAAGAACCTTCAACTGCCCGAAGAGTCGGACGTGGCGAAGGAGGTCTCGGCCCTGGTGGTCCAGGCGCTGAACGCCAATCCGATGTTTGTGGCGGCGGCCCTGCCGCACACGATCTTTCCGCCCCTGTTCAACCGCTACGAAGGCGGGGACCAGTTCGGCCTGCACGTCGACAACGCCATCCGCCAGTCCCGTAACGGCGGGGCGATCCGCATTCGCAGCGACCTGTCGGCGACCCTTTTCCTGTCCGAGCCCGAGGACTACGACGGCGGCGAACTGATCATCGAGGAGATGTACGGGTCGCAGGCGATCAAGCTGCCGGCTGGCGATCTGGTCCTGTATCCGTCCAAGAGCCTGCACCGGGTCACGCCCGTGACGCGCGGGGCGCGGGTGTCGTCCTTCATGTGGATGCAGAGCCTCGTGCGCGACGACGCCGATCGCGAAACCCTGTTCCGCCTGGACATCGCCACCCAGCGCGTGGCGTCCGAAAAGGGGCCCAAGGATCAGGCGGTGATCGAACTGACCGGCGTCTATCACAATCTGCTGCGGCGCTGGACCGAGGTCTGACACCCAAGGCGCCACGACGCCGCTAAATGCTATTGCAACCCGTTCGCAACAATGGCACAGCGAGGCCGTGACCGAACTCGCCACACAGCGTCAGGCCGAAACCGCAGCCAAGGACCCCAAACCCAAGGCGGCGCTGAACGGCGCGCGGTCGTTCTGGCTGAAGCAGCTGCATAGCTGGCACTGGATTTCTGCGGCGGTCAGCCTGATCGGCATGATCCTGTTCGCGGTCACCGGCATCACCCTGAACCACGCGGCCGCGATCCCCGGCGATCCGGTCACGGTCGAACAGACCGCGACCTTGCCGCCGCCCCTGTTGCAGCGTTTGGCCAGCTTCCCGCAGGAGACGACCGATCCCGTTCCCGACGCGGTCGCCCGCTGGGCGTCCGAGGCTCTAAAGGTCGAGATCGCCGACAAGCCGACCGAGACGACGGCGGAAGAGGTCTATGTCGCCCTAGCCATGCCCGGCGGCGACGGCTGGGTCACCATCGACCGTTCGACCGGCGAGACGCTGCACGAGAAGACGACGCGCGGCTGGATCGCCTACCTCAACGACCTGCACAAGGGCCGCAACGCCGGCGTGGTCTGGTTCTGGTTCATCGACGTCTTCGCGGCGGCCTGCGTCATCTTCGCCGTCACGGGCCTGGGTCTGATAGTCCTGCACGCCAAGGGTCGGCCCTCGACCTGGCCGCTGGCGGCGCTGGGCCTGCTGATCCCCGTCGTTATCGCCCTGATCTTCATTCACTGACGAGTTTTCCGATGCACCTTCTCCCCGTCGTCATCACCACCGTCGGCCTGGCCGCCGCCGCTGCGCCCGCCATGGCCGCCGACCTGACGGTGTCGGTCGAGATTCCGCGTCTGAACACCGCTTCCTATCATCGCCCCTATGTCGCGATGTGGATCGAAAAGCCGGACCAGTCGGCCGAACGCACCCTGGCCGTCTGGTATCAGCAGACCCGGAATAACGAGGGCGACGGCAAGGACTGGCTGAAGGATTTGCGCACCTGGTGGCGCAAGGGCGGCCGGGCCATGAGCCTGCCGGCCGACGGCGTATCCGGCGCCACGCGCGCGCCGGGCCGCCAGACCGTCACCGTGCCCGCCGCACGCCTGCGCAACCTTCAGCCCGGCCAGTACAACATTGTCGTCGAGGCGGCCCGCGAACTGGGCGGACGCGAAGTCGTGCGCGTACCCTTCCGCTGGGGCGTGGCCAACACCGGCGCCGGAACCGGCTCCACCGAACTGGGCGCCGTGCGCGTCGCCGTCTCTCGCTGAGGATCATGACCATGAAGAAGACGATCGCCCTGCTGACGCTGGCCACAGCGCTGGCCGCCCCCATGGCCGCCCAGGCCCACCGCGCCTGGCTGGCGCCCACCGCCTCGACCCTGTCGGGCACGGACGCCTGGGTCGGATTCGACGCCGGCATGTCGAACCAGGTGTTCAACCCCGATCACGCCGCCATGCGCCTGACCGGCCTGACCATCACCGCGCCGGATGGCTCGGCGGTCCAGCCCGAGAACGCCATGCAGGGCCGCTATCGCTCGACCTTCGACGCCCATCTGACCCAGAACGGCACCTACAAGATCGCCAACGTCATGAACGGCGTGATGGCCAGCTACACCCTGAACGGTGAACAGAAGCGCTGGCGCGGCGCGGCCTCGGAATACCCGGCGGGCCTGCCCGAGGGCGCGACCAATGTTCAGGCGACCCGCACTGCCAGCCGCATCGAGACCTTCGTCACCCTGAACAACCCCTCCGACACCGTCTTCAAGACGACCGGCGAGGGGCTTGAGCTGGTTCCCGTCACCCACCCGAACGATCTGGTGGTCGGCGAACCCGCCACCTTCAAACTGCTGAACAATGGCCAGCCGGCGGCGGACGTCGATGTCACCGTGGCGCGCGGTGGTCTGCGCTACCGCGACAACCCCGAAGAATCGACGCTCAAAACCAACGCCGAGGGCGCTTTCACCATCACCTGGCCGGAAGCGGGCATGTACTGGCTGAACGCCTCGGTCCGCACCGAAGGCCAGGGCGAAACGCTGGATTCCAACGCCAGCTATGTGGCGGCGATGGAAGTCCTGCCCTAAGCGAAGGGCCATGTCCGACATTCCCCCCTCGCGCGGTTCCCGCGCCGCCCCGCCCACGGTCAATATCGGCGACGCCGCCCCTCTGGGCGACCGCGCCGACAACCGCGTCCTCGTGCCCGCGATCGAAGGCGCGCCGCCCCGTCCGCCCAGCGACCTGATCCGCTCGCTGGGCGGCGAAACCATGGGCACGACCTGGAGCGCGCGCGTCATCGCCCCGCCAGGCGTGGGCGAGGCCGAGATCCGGTCTGCGATCGAAGAGGAACTGGCGACCGTCGTCGGTCTGTTCAGCCCGTGGGAGCCGTCCAGCGAAACCAGCCGCTTCAACACCGCGCCGGCCGGCGTCTGGGCGGTGTCCCAGCCGTTCTGGGATCTGCTGGATGCGGCGATGACCCTGGGTGACGAGACCAACGGCGCGGTCGATCCGACCCTGGGCGCCTTGGTCGATCTGTGGGGCTTCGGCCCGCCCGGACCGCGCTCGGCCTTGTTGCCCGTCCCGTCCGAGGACGAGATCGCGGCGGCTGCGGCCGTCTCGGGTTGGCAAAAGCTGCGGCTGAACGGCGATGCGCGCGCGGTGATGCAGATGGGCGGGATGAGGCTGGACTTCTCCGGCATCGCCAAGGGTCATGCGGTGGACCGCGTGTCCGACCGCCTGATGGCCATGGGCGCGACCTCGCACCTGATCGAAATCGGGGGCGAGCTGAAGGGGCGCGGCGTCAAGCCGGACGCCCAGCCCTGGTGGGTCGAAATCGAGCGGGTCGAGGGTTCGCCTGCGCCCCACACCGTGGCGGCCCTGTTCGATCTCGCCGTGGCGACCAGCGGCGACTATCGCCGCGCGTTCCGCCATGACGGGCGCATTTATCCCCACACCATCGACGGATCGGCCGGTCGGCCGGTCAGCAACAATCTGAGTTCGGTCACCGTCCTGCACCCCTCTGCCATGATGGCCGACGCCTACGCCACGGCCCTGACCGTCATGGGACCGTTCGACGGACCGGACTACGCCGAGGCCGTCGGCCTGATGGCCCATTTCGTCGAACGCACCGAGCGCGGCCCGGTCGAGCGGATGTCGCCGGCCTTCGCCGCCCTGCTCGACGACGACGGAGATCGTCCGGGGTGACAGCCGATCCGCAGCGCTGGCTGTGGGCGGTCGGGGCCTTGGCGCTTTGGCTGGCCCTGATCGCCGTCATCGTCTGGCGTGAGCGCAAGGCGAGGGCGGCGGCCCGCGCGCGGTCTGATGCCCTGGCGGGCGCAGGCGATGGCCAGCCGGTGCTGATCGCCTTCGCCAGCCAGACGGGCTTCGCCGAAGAACTGGCGTGGATGACGGCGCGCGCCTTAAGCGACGGCGGCGTGGGCGCGCGGGTGCTGTCCCTCGCCGATCTGGATGTGCAGACCCTGAAGGCGGCGGACCGCGCATTGCTGATCGTCTCGACGACCGGCGAGGGCGATCCGCCCGACAGCGCGGCCCGGTTCGTACGCAAGGTCATGGGCGAGGCGACGGACCTGTCGGAACTGCGCTTCGGTCTGCTGGCGCTGGGCGACCGCAGCTATGACCAGTTCTGCGGCTTCGGCCATGCGGTCGACGGCTGGCTGCGACGCGCCGGCGCCGAACCGCTGTTCGACATGGTCGAGGTCGACAACGGCGAGGCCGGCGCCCTTCGCCACTGGCAGCACCAGTTGAACCAGATCACGGGCAGCGTCACGGCTCCCGACTGGACTCCGCCCGCCTACGCCCCCTGGCGGCTGGTCGAACGCACCCTGGTCAATCCGGGCAGTCCCGGCGGCGAGGCCTATCATCTGGCGTTCGAGGCCGTGGGCGCGACGTCCGACTGGTCGGCCGGCGACATCGCCGAGGTCGGCCTGCCTGAGCGTGATGGCGTCACGCCGGGTTCACGTGAATATTCCATCGCTTCCCTGCCGTCGGACGGCCGGGTCGAGTTCCTGATCCGACTGATGCGCCATCCTGACGGCGCGCCGGGCCTGGCCTCGGGCTGGCTGACGCAAGACCTGTCGCTCGGCGGCGAGATCGGGATGCGGCTGCGCACGAACCGCAGCTTCCACGGCCCGGCGGACGAGACGCCGATGATCCTGATCGGCAACGGCACGGGCATCGCCGGACTGCGCGCGCACCTGAAGGCGCGCACCGACACGGGCGGGGCCTGGCTGCTGTTCGGTGAACGCACCCAGGCGCACGACGCCTTCTTCGATGCGGAGTTGCAGGCCTGGCTGGCGTCGGGCGTGCTGCGGCGGCTGGACCGGAGCTTCTCGCGCGATGCGGGCGACGGCCGATATGTGCAGGACCTGGTCGCGGCGGCGGCCGACGAGCTTCGAGATTGGATCGCGCGCGGCGCGGCGATCTATGTCTGCGGCAGTCTGGACGGCATGTCGCAAGGCGTGCATGCCGCGCTGGAAAGCGCGCTGGGCGCGGACGTGGTGCTGACACTGCTGGAAGACGGGCGCTATCGCCGTGACGTGTACTGAACCCTGTCCTTGCCGATGGCGGTTACCCGCCTAGACGCCCCAACAGTTCCGCCGCGAAGGTCGACAGGGTGTCGTCGCGCGCGCCCATGACGATGATCCGGTCGCCGGGCTTGGCGATCTCGACGATCCGGTCGCCGCAGTCGGCGCGCGTCGGCAGCGCCTCGGCCTGACGGCCGGCGGCGCGGACGCCGGAGGCGATGTCTTCTGATCCCACGCTGCGGTCGGTGGTGCCGCCGTAATAGACCGGCTCGGGCATCAGCAGCACATCGTCTTCGCGCATCAAGCCGGCGAAGCCGTCGATGAACTCCGACTTCATCAGCTTCAGCGGGCCGAAACCGTGCGGCTGGAACAGGATCAGCAGGCGCCCGTCGAAGGCGTGCAGGGTCTTCAGCGTGGCGGCGATCTTGTCCGGGTTGTGGGCGAAGTCGTCGATGACGGTGATGTCGCCGGCCGTTCCGACCACTTCCATCCGGCGACGGATGCCGGCGAAGGTCTCCAGCGCCTTGACCGCCTCGGCCGTCGGCACGCCCAGCGCCCGGGTCGCGCCCAGCGCCGCCAGGGCGTTGGCGACATTGTGCGCGCCGGGCACGTTCAGGACCACGTCGTGTTCGCTCCAGCCTTCGATCAGCCGGAACCGCATGCCCGTCGGCAGGGGCTGAAGATCATGGGCGGACAGGTCGGCCTTCTCTTCGCCCAGGCCGAAGGTGATCGCCTTGCCCGCCGGCAAGGTCTGGGCCAATTCCTGGGCCAGGGCCGCCGTCTCGGGGTTGTCCAGGTTCAACACGGCCGTCGTCGCCCGCGCGGTGAAGCCCCCGAACAGGTCGCGCAGCTCCTCCATCGACTTGTGATCCAGCGAGATGTTGGACACCACCGCCACCGTTGGATCGTAGCGGGCGATCGAGCCGTCGCTTTCGTCCACCTCCGACACGAACACGTCCGGCCCGCCGATCAGGGCGCTGGCGAACGGATGGTCGGGGTCGGCGAAGTTCTTCATCACCGCCCCGTTCATGACGGTCGGCTCGCGGCCCGTCTGATGCAGGATCCAGGCGATCATGCCGGTGATGGTGGACTTGCCGCTGGTGCCCGCGACCCCGACCGAGGTCGGGGCGGCGTTGAAGAGTTCGCTGAGCAGTTCGGGCCGGGTCTTGATGGTCGCGCCCGCGCGCCTGGCCGCGCCGACGTCGGGCACCGTCTCCTCGATGGCGCCGGTGGCGATGACGGTCTGATCCGCGCGGGTCACGCCCGACCCGTCCTGGGGGTGCAGGGTCACGCCGTGGGCGCGCAGCCAGTCGAACTTCTCGGGCGTGCGGCCCTGGTCCAGCGCCCGGTCCGACCCTTCGATCACAGCGCCGCGCGCCTGGACGATCATGGCCAGAGGCAGCATGCCCGACCCGCCGATGCCGCAGAAGAAATAGGAGGCGTCTTGGTTCATGCCCCCTTAGAACAGGGGATCGGGCCGGTCCGCCAGTAGGGGATCGCAAAAACGACGAAGAAGACGGACGTGACCACCAACAGTTTCAAGATCGGCGTCGTCTGCGCCAGTTCGCGCTTTGCGAAAGAGCGCGCCGAGGCCGTCGAGGCCTGGATGGCGCACAACCATCCCGACCGCGATGTCGCCGTCGTCTTTCACCCCGCCTGTTTTCTGAAACACGGTCATTTCGCCGGCGACGACCGGGCGCGCGCCGACGCCTTCGTCGAGTTGGCCAACGACCCCCGCATCGACGCCATCTGGTTCGCGCGCGGCGGATACGGTTCGTGTCGCATCGCTGATGCGGTGATCCCGCGCCTGGACGCCGTCGCCCGCAAGAAGCGCTACATGGGCTATTCCGATGCCGGCAGCCTGCTGGCCGGAATGTACAAGGCCGGATTCCAGCATCTGGCGCACGGACCGATGGCCTCGGATTCGGTGCGCGACGACGCAACCGCGCGCGGCGCCCTGTCCTGGCTGACCACCGGACGCACCGACTGGATCGAGCCGTCGCTAGCGGCCGATCCGCGCCCGGCCGTCGCCTTCAACCTGACCATCCTGAACGAACTGACCGGCACGCCGCTGGAGCCCGATCTGTCCGACCACGTCCTGATGCTGGAGGAGGTGTCCGAGGCCGCCTACCGGATCGACAGAATGATGTTTCACTTGACCAGCCAGGCCAGCATCCGACGTGTGGCCGGGATTCGCCTGGGACGGGTCTCGGACGTCACGCCAAACGATCCCGATTATGGTCAGACTCCGGAGGAAATCGTTCGATACTGGTGCCTGCGTTCGGGCATACCCTTCCTGGGAAGCGCCGATATCGGGCATGACGCCGCCAACAAGATCGTCCCCTTCGGTCGCCCGTAAGGCGAACGACGCGCGACGAAAAGGACACAGTCTCGCCTCTATTCGCTATGGCGGAGCTGCCCGCCTCTCGACAGAACGCCGGTCCTGACTTCAGATGCCGGTCCGCGAGGCGTTAGGACTTCGTTAGCCAAGGCGTTGGGGGACGCTGCGGTTTGCGCCTTCTGCGATGCGGCGGTTCGTTCGGATATCGGGGGATGCCCGGACGAGCCGCCTGATCGTCTTCCCATCCATCGACGTTGAGGGCCGCAGGGCTTAAGGATCGCGGGTGCGTTTCGACGAGAGATTCATCGATGAACTGAAGGCCCGCCTTCGGCCGTCCGACGTGATCGGGCGGACGGTGAAGCTGAAACGTCAGGGGCGCGAATACGTCGGCCTGTCGCCCTTCTCGAAGGAAAAGTCGCCGTCCTTCTTCGTCAATGACGACAAGGGGTTCTTCCACGACTTCTCGTCCGGCAAGCATGGCGACATCATCTCATTCCTGCAGGAAACCGAGCGGCTGAGTTTCGTCGAGGCGGTGCAGCGCCTGGCCGGCGAGGCGGGGATGCAGCTTCCCGCCGAAGACCCCAAGGAAGCCGAGCGCGAGCAGAAGCGGGCGGGTCTGTCGGACTGGATGGACCTGGCCCAGAAATGGTTCGCCGCAAACCTGCGCCGCACGCCGGGCAAGGCAGCGCGCGAATACCTGGACAAGCGCGGCCTGCCCGAGGATCAGTGGGAGCGGTTCGGCCTGGGCTATGCGCCCAACGACCGTGAGGGGCTGAAGCAGGCCTTGGTCCAGCGCGGCGCCAAGCCGGCCGAACTGGTCGAGGCCGGGCTGCTGATCTCGCCCGAAAGCGGCGGCCAGCCCTATGACCGGTTCCGCGACCGGCTGATGTTCCCGATCCTGGATGCGCGCGGCCGGATCGTCAGCTTCGGCGGCCGGGCCATGAACCCCGACGACCGCGCCAAATATCTGAACGGTCCGGAAAGCCCGCTTTTTCATAAGGGCGCGACTCTCTACGGCCTGCCCGAAGCGCGACGGATTCTGGGCGCGGAATCCAAGAACGATCAGGCCATCATCGTGGTCGAAGGTTATATGGACGTCATCGCCTGCCAGCGCGCGGGCCTGCCGGCCGTGGCGCCGATGGGCACCGCCCTGACCGAGGAGCAGATGGAACGGCTGTGGCGCGTGTCTCACGAGCCGATCCTGTGCTTCGATGGTGATGCGGCCGGACTGCGCGCCGCCTATCGCGCCATCGAACGGTCGCTGCCGCTGCTGAAGCCAGGGCGCTCATTCCGGTTCGCGCTGCTGGGCGCCGGGCAGGATCCCGACGACATCCTGCGCGACAAGGGCGCGCCCGCGCTGCGTCAGGCCCTGGCCGAAACCCATGGGTTCGCCGAGGTGCTGTTCCGCCGCGAACAGGATCTGGAGCCGCTGGACACGCCGGAACGCAAGGCCGGCTTCAAGGCGCGGCTGAGGAACACCGCCTCAGCCATCCAGGATAAAGATCTGGCGGAGCAATACCGCCGCGACCTCTTCGACCGTTTCGACGCCCTGTTCCCGCGCAGCCCTCAACGCGCGCCCTGGACGCCGGGGCAGGGCAAACGCGGTTTCGGTCCGCCGCCCAAACTGGGTCAGACGGCGGAGGGCGCCCAGGCGATGCAGTCGCTGTTTCGCGCCATCGAGCCGGTGCCGGCCGCTCTGGCCCACGGCGCCATCGACGACCCCGAACGGATGGACGACCGTCTGGAAGAGATCGCCGCCCACGGATTCGGCGACAAGGGGCTGGATGGACTGGCGCAGGAGCTGGTTCGCCTGCGTCTGTCGGGACATAGCCTTGACTCCGCCGCCCTGCGACGCCATCTGGCGCAATCGGGTCATGATGCCTTAGTGCGCGAGGTCGAGAAGGCGGCGGCAAAGTCCGGCGCGCCATTCCTGGCCGCAAATGCGCCCCTCGCCGAGGCAAGGGTCCGATGGTCGCAGGCGTTCGACGCTTCGACGCGGGTCGCCGCGTTGGAGGACGCCTTGGCCCATGCACGTGATGTGCCTGGGCAGGATGAGGCGTTCCGCCGGCTGAAGGCCGAGCGGGATGCGCTTCGCCGTGCGATCAAAGCCGGGACGATTTGGGAAGACAGCGCGGGCACGTAACCTTACGGCACGCCAAGCATTGTATTTTTCGCCGGGGCGGACTGATCACCCTCTCGGCTGGAGACAGACTGACTATGAACGCACAGACCGAGACGCAGGACACCGAGGTTTCGACCGATGGGCCCCTGCTCGATCTGACGGACGCCGGCGTCAAGAAGTTCATCAAGCAAGCCAAGGCGCGCGGCTATGTGACGATGGAGGAGCTGAACAAGGTCCTGCCGTCCGAAGAAGTCACGCCCGACGCCATTGAAGACACCCTGGCGATGCTGTCCGAAATGGGCGTCAACGTCGTGGAGGCCGAGGAGGACGCGCAGGAGCAGCAGTCCACCGACGTGGCCGCTGCCGCCGGCACCGCCGTGGCCGAAACGCCCGCCAAGTCGGCCTATGACCGCACCGACGACCCCGTGCGCATGTACCTGCGCGAGATGGGTTCGGTCGAACTGCTGAGCCGCGAGGGCGAAATCGCCATCGCCAAGCGGATCGAGGCCGGCCGCGACGCCATGATCTCGGGTCTGTGCGAAAGCGCCCTGACCTTCGAGGCCATCATGGTCTGGCGCGACGAGCTGGAAAACAACCGCATCCTGCTGCGCGAGGTCATCGACCTGGACGCCACCTATGGCGTTCTGAACCCTTCGTCCCTGCCGGGCGCCGCCCAGCCTGAAGGCGAAGAGGAAGAAGAGGCCGAGGACAAGCCGGCCGCCGAGGACAAGCCTGAGTCCGACGACGACGATGACGACGACTTCGACGACGGCGGCGGCATGTCGATCTCGGCGCTGGAAGCCGAGCTGCGCGACGGGGTGATGGACGTCCTGAACGCCATCGCGGCGGACTTCGGCGCCTTCCGCGCCCTGCAGGACAAGCTGGTTCAGACACGCCTGAAGGGCGAGGTGCTGAGCGCCAAGGATGAAAAGGCCTATCAGGCGCTGACGACGTCCATTTCGGACCGTCTGAAGACGATGAAGCTGAACAACAATCGCATCGAGGCGCTGGTCGAGCAGCTCTATGCGATCAACAAGCGCTTGATCGGTCTGGAAGGCCGTCTGTTGCGCCTGGCCGACAGCTACGGCATTTCGCGGCCCGAGTTCCTCAAGGCCTATTTCGGCTCCGAGCTCGACCCCACCTGGACCGACCGGATCAAGGATCAGGGCGTGCGCTGGACCAAGTTCAGCGAGAACGAAGCCAGCCAGATCGCGACCATCCGCTCCGACGTCGCCGCCGTGGCGCTGGAAGCCGGCCTGCCGATCGACGACTATCGCCGCATCGTCCAGACGGTGCAGAAGGGCGAACGCGAAGCGCGTCAGGCCAAGAAGGAAATGGTCGAGGCCAACCTGCGCCTCGTGATCTCGATCGCCAAGAAATACACCAACCGCGGCCTGCAGTTCCTGGACCTGATCCAGGAGGGCAACATCGGCCTGATGAAGGCGGTCGACAAGTTCGAGTACCGACGCGGCTACAAGTTCTCGACCTACGCCACCTGGTGGATCCGTCAGGCGATCACCCGCTCGATCGCCGACCAGGCGCGCACCATCCGCATCCCGGTGCACATGATCGAGACGATCAACAAGATCGTCCGCACCAGCCGCCAGATGCTGCACGAGATCGGCCGCGAGCCGACGCCGGAAGAGCTGGCCGAAAAGCTGGCCATGCCGCTGGAGAAGGTGCGCAAGGTCCTGAAGATCGCCAAGGAGCCGATCTCGCTGGAAACCCCGATCGGGGACGAGGAAGACAGCCACTTGGGCGACTTCATCGAGGACAAGAACGCCGTCCTGCCGATCGACGCCGCCATCCAGTCGAACCTGCGCGAGACCACGACCCGCGTGCTGGCGTCCCTGACGCCGCGTGAGGAGCGGGTCCTACGGATGCGCTTCGGCATCGGCATGAACACGGACCACACGCTGGAAGAAGTCGGCCAGCAGTTCTCGGTGACCCGCGAACGCATCCGTCAGATCGAGGCCAAGGCGCTGCGCAAGCTGAAGCACCCGTCGCGGTCGCGCAAACTGCGGTCCTTCCTGGACAGCTGATACGATCAAGGGCGGCTCCGACGGGCCGCCCTTTTTCCTGGCAGGCGACATGGCCCGAAAACACGTCAATCTCGGCACGGCGCCGGCCAAGTCCGAGCTGCCGCAAAAGCTCTGCGCCGGCTGCGGCCTGCCATTCGCCTGGCGCAAGAAGTGGGCGCGGGACTGGGATCAGGTGCGGTTCTGTTCGGATCGGTGCCGGGCCAAGGGCGCGTCCGAAGAGCGCCGATAGACGGCTCTCCGCCTCGTGACCACGGCGGCGGCGGGAATCAGCTAAGCGTCGCGGCCATGCTTTCCGTGTCGCGCGTCTCTCCCTTTCTCATCGGCCTCGGCGTCCTGCTGATCCTCAGCGGCTGCGTACGGCGGCCGCCCGAGCCATTGCGGCCCCCATCGCCCTATCCGTCGCGCACCGAGGCGCCGCTGGTCGGGGGGCTGGTGGATCGGATGATCGACGGCGGGACACAGGCCCTGGTCGTGCGAGAAGGCGGCGATCTGGGCCGTTGCCTGGCCGAGTTGAACGCTGCCCGCGTGCGGTTCAGTCCCGTGCCGGATCGCCAAAACACCGCGACCTGCGGGCTGAGCAAGGGCGGGGTGCTGGGCGCCGACCTGGGGACGGTGGCGCGCATGGCGCCGGGCGATGGGGAGATGACCTGCCAGACCGCGCTGGCGCTGAGCATCTGGCGTCGGCAGTCGCTGGAGCCGGCGGCGCGTGAGATTTTGGGCTCTGACGTCGTGCAGATCGATCATATGGGGGCCTATGCCTGTCGCAACGTGAACAACGGCGTGGGCTCCAACCGCATCAGCGCCCATTCCCAGGCGGCGGCGCTGGACTTCGCCGGGGTGCGGCTGAGAGACGGGCGGCGCATCACCGTCACCAAGGATTGGAGCGGCGACACGCCCGAGGCGCGCTTCCTAAAGCGCATCCGCGACGACGCCTGTCGCATCTTCGGCACGACGCTCAGCCCCGACTACAATACCGTCCACTACGACCACCTGCACCTCGAGGCGACCGACACGCGCTTCTGTCGCTGAGGCAACGCTTTGGCGCGGGGCGGATTACGCCCCTATGCGCGGTGAACTGAAGACCTATCAGGCCAAGCGCCGGTTCGGCGAAACGCCCGAGCCGAAGGGCGCCAAGGCCAGGCGTGCGAAGGGCGGCTTCCGCTATCTGATCCAGCGCCACGCGGCGACGCGTCTGCACTATGATTTCCGTATCGAGTCGGACGGGGTGCTGAAATCCTGGGCCGTGACCAAGGCGCCGTCGCGCGACACGGCGGTCAAACGTCTGGCGGTCGAAGTCGAGGATCATCCGCTGGATTACGGGTCGTTCGAGGGGACGATTCCCGACGGCAACTACGGCGCCGGCACGGTGCAGATGTGGGATGTGGGCACCTGGGAGCCGCAGGAGCCGGACCTGGAGGCGGCCTGGGCCAAGGGTCAGATCAAGATGATCCTTCACGGCGAGCGGCTGAAGGGCAAATGGGCGCTGATCCGGCTGAAGAGCGATCGGGGCAAAGCCTCCAAACGCAACAATTGGCTGCTGCTAAAGGAGAAGGACGACTTCGCCGTGGCGGGCGAGGGTGATGCGCTGGCCGAAATCGACGCCTCTGTGACGACAGGGCGGTCGCTGGCCGAGATCGCGGATGGGACGAAGGAGTGGACGGCGTCCAAGCCGACCGGGCGTAGAGGCCCGGCCAAGCCCAAGCCTTCGAAAGCGGCGGCGAAGGCCAAGAAGCCGCCGGCCTTCGTGCCGATCCAGCTGTGCAAGGTGACTGACCATCCGCCGGGCGGGACGGGCTGGGCGCACGAGATCAAGTTCGACGGCTATCGCATCCAGATCGGCGTGGGCGGCGGTCGGGCGGTCTTGCGGACGCGCAAGGGTCTGGACTGGAGCGACAAGTTCGCGGATCTGGCGGCGGATGCGGCGACCTGGCCCGACGCGGTGATCGACGGCGAGCTGTGCGCGCTGGACGACGATCACATGCCGGACTTCGGGGCGTTGCAGGCGGCCATCTCGGACGAGAAGACGGAAGGCTTGGTCTATTTCGCCTTCGATCTGTTGTTCGAGGGGGCGGAGGATTTGCGTAAACTGCCGCTGTCGCATCGCAAGGCGCGACTGCAGGCCTATGTGGACCGGATCGGCGCTCCAGGGTCGGGGGCGGCCGGGGCGCGGCTGCGTTACGTCGAGCATTTCGCCTCGACCGGCCAGGCGGTGCTGGAGAGCGCCTGCCGCATGGATCTGGAAGGCGTGATCTCCAAGAAACTGGATGCCCCCTACCATGCCGGGCGGTCATCGACCTGGCTGAAGTCCAAATGCCGCGGGCGCGATGAAGTCGTGATCGGCGGCTGGTCGTCCGAGGGCGGCACGCGGTTCCGCTCTCTGCTGGTCGGGGTCAGGGAAAAGGGCGGCCTGCGCTATCTGGGCCGGGTCGGGACCGGCTATGGCGAGGCGGTGACGAAGACGCTTGTTCCTGCGCTGAAGGGCGTGGCGGCGGATAAATCCCCCTTCGCCGGGGCGGGCGCGCCCAAGGCGGCCAAGGACATCCATTGGGTCAAGCCGGTGCTGGTCGCCGAGGTCGAGCACGGCGGCTATACCGAATCCGGATCGCTGCGGCAGGCGGTGTTCAAGGGTTTGCGGGAAGACAAGACGGCCGCCGAGGTCACCGAGGCTCCGCAGCCGCCCACCGACATGGGCGACGCGAAGAAGGCCACGACCACGGTGCGACCGGCTGGAAAGCCCGGCAAGGTGGTCGTGGCGGGCGTGACCCTCTCTAGCCCTGACAAGGTGTTGTGGCCCGCCGTGGGCGACCGGCCGGCGATCACCAAGGCCGATCTGGCCCGGTATTACGAGGCGGCCGCCGAGCGGATATTGCCCCATGTGGCGAACCGGCCGACCTCGATCATCCGGGCGCCCGAGGGAATCGGGGGCGAGACCTTCTTCCAGCGTCATGCCATGGCGGGGTCAAACCCGCGACTGAAGCTGATCGACGTCAAGGCCCGGACCCCTTACGTCGCCGCCGTCGATGTCGGCGGCCTGGTCGCCATCGCCCAGTCGGGCGGGCTGGAACTGCACCCCTGGGGCTGTGCGCCCGGCCAGCCGGAAGTCCCCGATCAGATCACCTTCGACCTGGATCCCGACGAGGGGCTGGACTTCGCCGACGTCATCGCCGCGTCCAAGGTCGTGAAGGCGAAGATCGAGGCGCTGGGTCTCGCCGCCTTCGTCAAGACGACCGGAGGCAAGGGGCTGCACGTCGTCGTGCCGATCAAGACCGACGCCCGCTCGCGCGTGACCTGGGATCAGAACAAGGCTTTCGCCAAGGCGGTGGCCGAGGCCATCCGCGCCGAGGCGCCGGACCGGTTCACAACCACCCTGGCCAAGAAGGCGCGGGGCGGAAAGATCTTCATCGACTATCTGCGCAACGGGCGAATGGCGACGGCGGTCGCGCCCTGGTCGCCGCGCGCGCGGCCGGGGGCGGGGATCGCCTTCCCGCTGTCGTGGGGGCAGGTGAAGGCCGGGCTGGACCCCGCCGCATTCAACCTTTGGACCTATGCGGCCTTGCTGAAGAAGCCCGATCCCTGGGCCGATTTCCGCGCCTCGGCGGTCAGTTTGAAATCGGCGCTGAAAGCGATGGGCGTCTAGGCCGCTGTCTTCTTCCTTGCCGCAGCCTTCTTGGGCGTCGCCTTCTTTGCCGGGGCCTTCTTCGCGGCTGGCTTCTTCGTCCCCGTCGCCGACCCTTTCAGGCTGTTCCGCAGTGCGGCCATCAGGTCGATGACATTGGTGTCGTCGGGTTCGGCGACATCGACCACGCCCTTGCCGCCCTTCGACTTGGCCTTGATCATCGCGCGCAGGGCGTCGTCGTAGCCGTCCTTGAAATCGGTCGGGTCAAAGTCCGCCTCCTTCTGGCCGATGATGCGCGCGGCGATCTCGACCATGTCGGGATCGGCCTTCACCGTCGGAATGTCGTCGAAATAATCGTCGGAATCGCGCACCTCGTCATGGGCGCGCAGGGTGTAGGCGATCAGTCCCTTGCCCCGGACCTCCAGCGCCAGCTGGCGCTCCTTGCCGCGCAAGACCAGCTGACCCAGCGCCACCTTGCCCTGCTTCTTCATGGCGTCGCGGATGACGGCGAAGGCCTCGACGCCCGCGCCTTTCTCGGGAACCACGAAGAAGGGATCGTCCCAATACAGTCGGTCGATGTCGTCCTCATCGACGAACTTGTCGATCGAGATGGTCTTGGTGCTTTCCAGCTTCACCTTGTCGAAGTCGGCGTCGTCGAACAGGACGTATTCGTCCTTGGACACCTCATAGCCGCGCACCAGATCGCTGCGTTCGACCGGCCCGGCGTCCGGGTCGGTCGGCACCATGCGGATGCGATTGTTGGTGTCAGGATTGATCAGGTGAAACCGCACGTCGTTCGTGCTGGTCGTCGCCGTGTAGAGGGCCACCGGACAGGTGACCAGCGACAGCTTCAGATGTCCTTGCCAGGTGGGGCGGGCGGCCATGTCGGTTCTCCTCGATCCGTGACAATGCGTCAGGGCGATTTGCGTTCGAACAGGGCCGCCGCCTGGGCATCAGGCCTTGCCTTCGAAGGCGACGCTGAAACCGCCCCACATCATGCGCTTGCCATCGAAGGGCATGTCCATGTTCGCAAAGTCGGGGTCGTCCTGCATCTTGCCGAAACAGGCATCTGCGGTGGCGCGGTCGGGCCAGGTGACCCAGGAGAAGACGACGACCTCGCCCTCTTCCAGCTTCACCGCCATGGGAAAGCTGGTCACCTTGCCGTCCGGCACGTCCTCGCCCCAGGTCTCGACCTGGGACAGGGCGCCGTATTTCTGAAACAGGGGCCAGGAGGCCTCGGCGGACTTGACGTAGCGCGCCTTGTCCTCGGTTTTCACGGGGGTCAGGAAGCCGGTCACATAGGTCATCAGTCGTCTCCTCTTTCTGGATTCAAACGTCGGCGACGGCGCGGTCCAGCGCCGCGATGTCGATCTTGATCATACCCATCATGGCCTGCATGGCGGCCTTGGCGCGCGCGGGGTTCGGATCGGTGGTCAGTTCCATCAGGCGACGAGGCGTGATCTGCCACGACAGACCCCAGCGGTCCTTGAGCCAGCCGCAGGCGTTTTCGCTGCCGCCGTCGGCGAGCAGGGCGTCCCACAGCCGGTCCGTCTCGGTCTGATCCTCGGTCATCACCATGAAGGAGACGGCCTCGGTGAAGCGGAAGGTCGGTCCGCCGTTCAGCGCCAGATACTCGCGACCCGCCAGCACGAACTGCACCGTCAGGACCGTGCCTTCAGCGCCGGAGGGCGTATCGACCGGCGAGCGGTTGACGGCGGTGATGCGGCTGTCGGGCAGGAGGCTGACATAAAAGGCGGTCGCAGCCGTCGAACCACAGGCAGGGAATGATCTTGTCGCTCATGCCGCATCTCCCTGCGCCAACGCCGCCAGTTGATCGGCGACGGCGCCCCAGCCCTGTTCGAAGCCCATGGCCTTGTGGGTTTCGGCGGCTTTTTCGTCCCAATGCCGAGCGGTGGCGGTGTAGCGGGTTCCGCCGGCCTCGGGCTCGAAGGTGTCGATCCGCACGAAATTCATGTCGCCGGCCTGCGGAACCCAGCCCTCTGTAAAGGCGCCGGTCGAGACCAGTTTGCGGCCCGGAACCACCTCCAGAAACACGCCGGAATAGGGATGCCGCTCGCCCTCTGGCGAAGCCATTTCGACATTGGCCCGCCCGCCGACGCGCAGGTCCCAATCCACGACCGGCGTGGTCCAGGGGCGGGGGCAGAACCATTCGTCGGTGCGCTCGGTGTAGATCTTCCACACCGTCTCCGGCGAGGCCTTGATCAGACGGCTGATGCTCAGTTCACGACTGTCGGCCATCACGACACCATGGCGTTGGCGGCGAAGGCTTCGGGACCGGCGGCGACGGCGGCCGGGTCCATCCACATCACCTCCCAGATGTGGCCGTCCGGATCGGCATAGCTGCGGCCGTACATGAAGCCGTAATCCTGGGGCGCGTTCGGATCGCTCTCGCCGCCAGCGGCCTCCGCTTGGGCTACGACGGCGTCGACCGCCTCGCGGCTGTCCCGGGACAGGCACAACAGAACCTGGGCCGAGGCATGGGCGTCGGGGATCGCCCGGTCGGTGAAGGTGCGCCATTTGTCGTGGGTCAGCAGCATGACGTGGATCACGTCCGACACCACCATACAGGCGGCCGTGTCGTCGCTGAACATCGGGTTCCTGGTCGCGCCGACGGCCTCATAGAAGGCGATCGATCGGGGCAGGTCGGCGACCGGCAGGTTGATGAAAATCAGCTGGGCCACGGCGTTTCCTCTCCTTGTTATTTGCGAAACCTGACTCCGATGATTACGATAGTCAACTATGAAGTTAGAAAAGATAACCGATAGGGCTGGTCGCCGATATCACGACGCCTGCGGCGCCGCACACGGGCTGGACCTGATCGGCGAGCGCTGGGCCTTGCTGGTGATCCGCGAACTGATGATGGGCCCGCGTCGGTTCGGTGATCTGCGAAATGATCTGCACGGCATTTCCGCCAACGTGCTGACCCAGCGACTGGAGGGGCTGGAGGCTTCGGGCATCGTGACCCGCCGCAAGCTCCCGCCGCCCGCCTCGGTCCAGGTCTATGAGCTGACGCCTTGGGGATACGAGATCAAGCCGGTCTTCATGGTGTTGGGCGGCTGGGCCGCGCGCTCGCCTCGCCACGACCCGACACTGCCGATCAGCGCGGTGTCGATCATGCAGTCGTTCGAGACGATGTTCGATCCGGCCCTGGCCGGAGACGCTGCGATGACCGTCGGCTTCGTCTTCGGCGACGAACCTTTTGTCGTTCAGATCGAAAAGGGGACGATCACGACCCGTCGCGGCGCCACGGACACCGCCGATGTCGTCCTGACGACCCAACCGCCGCTGGTCGCCGCGTGCGTTTACGGCAAGGTTCCGCCTGCCGCCTTCGAGGCTGACGACCTGATGACCCTGACCGGCGACCGGGCCGTGTTCGACCGCTTCGCGGGCCTCTTCAACCTGCCTGAGAAGGCGCCGGTCTGAAGCTTCAGGCCAGCATGTCCAGCAGCGTGCCGGTCATGTCGTCCGCGGTGCGCAGAACGGCGGCGTTGGCGTTGAAGGCGGTCTTGGCCTGGATCCGCTCCACGGTTTCCTCGGCGAGATTGTCCAACGGCGCGGTGGCGGTGCGACGCGCGCTGTTGTCGAACCGGTTCTGCGCGGTCGTCATTCCGGCGGCGGCTATGGAAAGCGCTTGCATGGCGAAGCTCCGGACGCGGTGGGTTCGATCGCCAGACTGCGTCTTTCAGGTCAACGTCGCCTGAAGGAACAGGGTGAACGGCGTTTTCCGCCCCGCTTGCGCCCTTATTGATGTATAGAGCGCCATCATTCGCCCGGCCTGAGGTCTGACCTCGGCCGGGCGCGGTCGTTTCGGCGACCGCCCTTGTCCGTTGTCCCAGGTTTCCTATGCCCTTTCCCGCCGTCCATCCCGCGCTCGACCGCGCCCTGATCAACAAGGGCTATGCTGAACCCACTCCGGTTCAGGCCGCCGTCCTGGAGGCGGAGCATGCGGATCGCGACCTGCTGGTCTCGGCCCAGACGGGTTCGGGCAAGACCGTCGCCTTTGGTCTGGCCGCTGCGCCGACCCTGCTGGGCGACAAGCCGATCTTCGGCCCCGGCGACGCGCCGCTCTGCCTGGCCATCGCGCCCACGCGGGAATTGGCCATGCAGGTCGCGGCCGAGCTGCAATGGCTGTACGCCGACTCCGGCGCCAAGATCGCCACCTGCGTCGGCGGCATGGATGCGCGGCGTGAAGCTCGCGCGCTCGGCTTTGGCGTCCATATCGTCGTCGGCACGCCGGGCCGCCTGAAGGATCACATCGACCGGGGCAACCTAGACCTGTCGGAGCTGAAGGTCGCCGTCCTCGACGAAGCCGACGAGATGCTGGACATGGGCTTCCGCGAGGACCTGGAGCACATCCTGGACCAGGCGCCGGCCGAACGCCGCACCCTGCTGTTCTCGGCGACCATCGCGCGCGACATCGCCACCTTGGCCAAACGCTATCAGAAGGACGCGGTCCGCATCGACGCGACCGACAAGACGCGCCAGCACGCCGACATCGAATACCGCGCCTATCGCATCGCGCCCAACGAGATCGAGCACGCGGTGGTCAACACCCTGCGCTGGTTCGAGGCGCCGCGCGCCATGGTCTTCTGCTCGACCCGCGACAGCGTGCGTCACCTGCAATCCTCTCTGCTGGAGCGCGGCTTCTCGACCGTCAGCCTGTCGGGTGAAATGGGTCAGCGCGAGCGCACCGATGCGCTTCAGTCGCTGCGTGACGGCCGCGCCCGCGTCTGCGTCGCCACCGACGTCGCCGCGCGCGGTCTGGACCTGCCGGACCTGGGTCTGGTGATCCACGCCGAACTGCCGATGAACCGCGCCGGCCTGCTGCACCGTTCGGGCCGGACGGGCCGGGCGGGCAAGAAGGGCATCTCGGTCATGCTGGTCCCGCACTCGCGCCGTCGCAAGGCTGAGCGGCTGATGGACGAGGCCGGCGTCGACGCCGTCTGGACCGGCGCCCCGACCTTCGATGAAATCCGCAAAGCCGACGAAGGCCGTCTGCTGTCGCCCGAGTTCTTCGAGGCTGACGTCTCCGACGAGGACATGGTCGTCGCAAAGCGGATGATCGCCGAGCGCACGCCCGACGAGATCGCCGCCGCCCTGGTGCGTCTGCTGCGCAAGGAACAGCCGGCGCCGGAAGAACTGTCCGATCCGGGTTCGGATCGCGGTCCGGCCAAGCGCGAACGCACCGTTCGCAACGACGACGGTACGGCGGCTCAACCCTGGCCGGGCGACCGCCTGGGCGCTGATGATGTGGTCTGGTTCCGTCTGGACGTGGGCCGCAACAAGAACGCCGACCCCAAATGGCTGATCCCGCTGATCTGCCGCATCGGCGGCATTTCCAAGCCTCAGATCGGCGCCATCCGCACCTTCCCCGAAGAGACGCGGTTCGAGGTCGCCAAAACCCACGAGAAGGCTTTCCGCGAAGCCGTCGCCGCCTCCAAGGACGAGGTGAAGATCACGCCGTCGGAAGCCCCGACGCCCGGCTCGATGAAGGCCAGCCGCTTCGCCGGCAAGCCGCGCGAGGATGGCGACCGTCCCTTCAAGAAGACCCCCTACAAGCGCGCCGATGGCGGAGAGGGCGACGCCCGCCCGCCGTTCAAGAAGAAGCCTTGGGCGCCGAAGGCTGACGGCGGCGCCAATCCGCGCTCGAACGCCTCGGGCGACAAGCCCTATGCCAAGAAGCCCTTCAAGGCCAAACCGGGCTTCAAGAAGGACGGCTTCAAAGGCAAGCCCAAGGGCTGATCATGCCGGCACTTGCCTGATCGTGGGCGGAGGCGCACCCTCCGCCCATGAGCACGCCGTCCGCACCTGAGGGCCGTTACGCCTCGTTCGAGGCCTTCTATCCCTATTACATCCACGAGCATTCCAACCGGACGTGTCGGCGCATCCACGTCGTCGGCACCTTTCTGGTGATCTCGGCCTTCGTCGCCTTCGTGGCGACGCGGAACGCCTGGTGGCTGCTCGCCATGCCGCTGCTGGGCTACGGCTTCGCCTGGGTCGGGCATTTCTTCTTCGAAAAGAACCGGCCCGCGACGTTTAAATATCCGCTGTGGAGCCTGATGGGCGACTTTCGCCTGTTCTTCGAGACAGTGACGGGCAAGCGCCGCTTCTGAAAGACCGCATTTCAAGCTGCACGGTTCGGCGAAACGGAATAGTCTCCCCCTGCGGCGTTGCGCCGCTGCTGGAGGGAGCATCATGAAATCCATCGCCGTCATCGCCGCCGCGTCCGTGCTGCTCGCCCCTGGCGTCAGCCTGGCGCAGAAGAGCGGGGCCAAGCCCGACTTCACCCTGGACCCCAACTACGGCTCGGTGCGGCTGGAGACCGGCTTCACGCCCGATCCCTGGACCAAGTCCATCCTGGCGGGCGGTTCGATCGCCGCCTCGGCGGCGCAGTCGGGCTGCGAGGGCAAGGTCAGCGCCGCGCCCGATCTGCAACTGAACTTCGAAGCCGGCGATCTGGACCTGACCATCAAGGCGGTCGCCAGCGAGGACACGACGCTGCTGGTCAACAGCCCCGGCGGCCGCTGGTATTGCGACGACGACAGCGGCGGCGACCTGGACCCGATGGTGACCATCTCCAATCCCGAGAGCGGTCGCTACGACATCTGGCTGGGCACCTATAACGACAACATGGTCCAGTCGACGCTGCAGATCAGCGAACTGGGCGGCACGGCTGCGACGGCGGGCGCGGCGCCCAATATCGATCTTGAGCCCAACTACGGCACGGCCAATCTGCGCGGCGGCTTCACGCCCGACCCCTGGACCAAGTCGATCCTGGCCGGCGGCTCCTCGCCCGCCTCGGCCGCCAAGGCGGGCTGCGAGGGTTCGGTCAGCTCGGCCCCGGACATCCAGATCTTCTTCGAGCCGGGCGACGCCGATCTGACCTTCCGCGTTCGCGCGGACGAGGACACCACCCTGCTGATCAATACGCCTAACGGCCGCTTCTACTGCGACGACGACGGCGCGGGCGGCGTCGATCCGAAGGTGACGATCACCAATCCGCAGAGCGGCCGCTACGACATCTGGGTCGGCACCTATAATGGCTCGATGGTGCAGTCGACGCTGGAAGTGTCCGAGTTGGACTGATCGGCGTAAGCCATCAGACACGAAAACGCCGGCTGACCTTCGCGGTCAGCCGGCGTTTTTCATGATCGGCCGGATCAGTTGGAAGCGGTGGTCCAGGCCGGGGGGCAACCTTCGAAATCGCCGGCGTCCACGATGGTCAGGGTGCGCATGTTCAGGCGCTGCGCCTGGTTCATCGAGCCACGACCGTTGCCGGTATAGAGGTCGATTTTCTGGCCCTTGATCGCGCCGCCGGTGTCGGAGGCGTACCAGTAGCCGTCGTGGATCGAACCGTCGGCCAGACGCATGCCGACCGTTTCGCGGATGAACAGCTTGGTGCGGCGCGGGATCACGCGGGGATCGACCGCGACGGTGCGCATGGCGATCGGACGGCAACCCAGCGAATCGTTGCCCGTCGCGCCGCCGCCGCCTGCGTGATAGAGGCGCGCCGAGGCGCGCCAGTCCGGATCGGAGGCCATCAGCTCGGCCTGTTCGGCGTTCAGAGCGGTCTCGACTTCATCGGAACCGACGATGGCGGCAGGGGTTTCAGTCCTGACTTGATCCGCCGCTACGACGTCTTTGTAGGGGACAGGCCCGCTCGTCACAGACGATACGGCAGCCCAAAGCATGGCGATAGCAGCGGAGGCGCCGATCATGAGTTTCGCTCAGGAGACACCGGCTCCCAACGCCGCCGGCGCTGGCCTTGTCGCGTTAACCTGTGGCGAGAAAGTGGCGAAACCCGCCTCGGCGCCGTCTGTTACGATTTGTTTCTAGGTTAATGCCCTGTTTTGCATAACTTATTTATCCCCAGCCTTAGCGCTTGGGCACGACGCCCCGGGCGTCAGAACTTGAAATTGAGGCCCGCCTGAAGCACCGGCAGGACCTTGTAATCATCGGCCTCGGCCTGAATCTCACGCTCTTCCTGATCTAGACGCGAACGGAAGGTAGGGTCGTTCGACAGCGTCCCGCCGTGAGCGTCCAGATCCACTTGCGGCGCATCGCCAAAGGCCGCGCCGGCCAGAATGCGGAAGCCGAGCCTTCCGCCGCGCGTGAAGGTGTTGTCATAGCCCAGGCCGACGAAGGGCGCGGTGCTCTCCAGGTCGATGCGGCCGGTCAATGTCCCGACCTGGGCCGGGGTGAAGGTCGCGCCGCCGACATTGACGTTTCCGGTGGGCGTCGCATCCAGATCGACCTTGCGATCGCCGAAATAGGCCCCGCCCGAGATCAGAAAGCCGTTGCGGAACGGATGCAGGTCCACAAAGGCGCCCGGCGACTTGAAGTCGATCTTGGCGTCGTAATCGATGCCCTTGTAGGTCTGGTCCCGATCCCATTTCAGCACGTCATAGCCGCCGCGCAGCACCACGACCGGGCTTAGCGCGAACTGGGCCTGAAGGCCGGCGCCCGGCGTGCCGACCTGGGCGCCGACGGCGAACCGGCCGTCAGCCTGCGCCAGGGCCGATGTGGCGGGCAGGGCGGTCGCGATGACGGCGGCGATCAGCAGGGTCTTCATGGCGTGCGGGTCCGAAACGGCAGGGTTCTCTTAACCTTACCGGCCAGCTCTGAAGATTGGGTTACGCCGCCCAGTCGCCGGGCGCCGTGTCGCGCCTCGCCTCAGCCTCGCGCACGGCCTCCGCCGCGCGGTCCAGCACCTCCAGGCCGGCGCCGGGCTTGATCGCCTCGACCGTCAGAATGCGACGGAACGCCCGCGCGCCCGGCCGGCCGTGCATCAACCCCAGCATATGCCGCGCCATCGCGGGCAGGGCGACGCCCTCATCTAGACGCGCGGCCATATAGGGCCGATAGCGCTCCAGCGCGGCGAAGGCGTCGGTGTCCTCGACCGGCGCGCCATACAGGCGACGATCCGCCTGACCCAGAATGGCCGGCTCGTGATACGCGGCGCGGCCCAGCATGACCCCGTCCAGCTTGACGCCGTCGACCTCGGCCAGATGCGCCTCGGCCGCGTCCATTGAGGCGATGCCCCCATTGATCGAGATGTTCAGATGCGGCCGCTCGCGCTTCAGCCGGCGCACCAGATCATAGTCCAGCGGCGGCACGTCGCGGTTCTCCTTGGGCGACAACCCCTTCAGCCAGGCCTTGCGCGCATGGACGACGAAGACCTCGATCCCGACGGCGGCGCAGGCGTCCACCGTGGCGAACAGGCTGACGGCTGGATCCTGATCGTCCACGCCGATGCGGCATTTGACGGTCGCGGGCACGCTGACGGCCTCGGCGATGGCCGCCATACAGTCCGCCACCAGCTCCGGCTCGCGCATCAGACAGGCCCCGAACCGGCCCGACTGCACCCGGTCCGACGGGCAGCCGACGTTCAGATTGATCTCGTCATAGCCGAACGCCTCGCCGACCTTGGCGGCCTCGGCCAACTGCGCCGGATCCGACCCGCCCAGCTGCAAGGCCACCGGATGCTCCAGCGCATCGAACCCCAGCAGCCGCTCGCGATCCCCATGCAACACCGCCGGCGCCGTCACCATCTCGGTGTAGAGCAAGGCCCGGCTCGTCAACGCCCTGTGAAACGCCCGGCAATGCCGATCGGTCCAGTCCATCATCGGGGCGATGGACAGCGTGCGGGAGGCTTTCAGGGACATGGGGTTGCGGCTTGACCGGCGATGCAGGGGCGACTGCGGGTGCCCATACGCCATTTCCGCGCTGCCGTGAAATCAGAGCTCCCAATGCACAGGTGTAGCCGGAGAGGCGTCCCGTGCCGGATCACACGGGACGCTTTGGTCACGCTTAGCGGCGGGCGCGCAGTTCCAGTTCGCCGATGCGGCGGCTCAGGTAGGCCGTGTCGTCGGACGAGGGGCTGGTGCGGCTGTAGGCGGCGTCCAGGCGAGCGAGATCGCCGGCCTCGACGCGGATGTCGGCGGCCTCGGTGCGGCTGACGACGCCCGAACGCTCGGCGGCGGTCAGGGCGGTTTCCAGGTTCGCCAGACGGGTGCGGGCGGGCAGGTTGGCGGACGGCGTCTGTCCGGCTGGGCCGTCGCCGACCCGCAGGTCCAGGGCGTCCAGACGGGCGTCCAGATCGGCGCGCTCGCTGGCGCTGATCGATCCATCGGCGCTGTAGCGGCTCTCCAGCTGGATCAGGGCCTGATAGTCGGACTTCAGGCGCGTCGCCTCTGTGCGGGTGATGCGGCGCGCGGTCACGGCGGCGTTGACGCGGGTCTCGAAGTCCGCACGGCCTTGGGCGACGGTGTCTATGTCGGCATAGCCCGAGGCGCCGGCTTCCAGCGTCTGGGTCAGGGCGGTGTAGCGGGCGTTCAGATCGGCGCGTTCCTGGGCCGAGATGCCGCCGACGGCGTATTGGTTCTCCAAATCGACCAGCGCCGAATAGTCGGCGCGCAGCCGGGTCGCGGCCGAGGCGGAGACGCTTCCGGCGCGCACGCTGGCGTCCACGCGGGTCGAGAACTGGCTCTGGCCGTCACGCAGCGGACGGCCGCCGCGCAGCCAGGCCTGATCCATCGCCGACAGGCCCAGACGATCGCCGAACAGGGCGCCCACGACTGCGCCCAGCCGATCCTGGGTCGTCGAAGGATATTGCGTCTGGGCGACTGCCGCGCCGCCCGCGAGGGTCAGGGCGGTGGTGGCGATCAGGGCGAGGCGGACGTTGCGCATGGGGAGGCTTCTTGTCGGTTGATGTCAGCCGACAAAACGATGGTCGTCCGGCTTGGTTGCCTGCCTGCGTCTCAGTCGCGGATGAAGTGCGGCACGAAGCGCGAGGTGTTCCTCGTGATGCGCCCCGTGTCCTCGCGCAGGCTGATGCCCGCCGGTTCGGTTCCCACGACCCAAGACCCGACGATCACATGGTTGCCGTCGAACAGGGGCGGATCGCACAGCGCCTGGCGGATGTGACGTCCTTCGCCATAGCCGCCGTCCACCACCTCTGCGGCGCTGACGCCCTGGTCGATCAGTTCGACATTGTCGCCCTCGCGCGAGAACAACGGCTTGCGCACATAGGACGAGCCCAGCGCCGCCTCGGCCGGATCACCCTCGAAATAGCTTTCCAGCAGGTTGGGGTGGCCCGCATGCCGCTCCCACAACAGAGGCAGGATGGCCTTGTTGGACAGGATGCTCTTCCACGCCGGCTCCAGCACGGTCACGTCCGCCGTCGGCAGGGGCGCGGCGTAGTCGTCGCGCAGCATCTGCTCCCAGGGATAGAGCTTGAACATCGCCTGGATGATCCAGTTCTCGTGGTCGACGAACCGGCCGTCGGCGTTCAGCCCGATCTGGTCGATAGCGACGAACTGGGGTTCCAGCCCGGCCTGCTGGGCCAGGTCTTCTAGGAAGCGTACCGTCTGGCGGTCCTCGACGAAATCGGCGTCCGAGGCGAAATGCACGAAGCCGCCGTTCGGGAAGATGGCGCGGAAGCGATCGACCAGCTTCTCATGCAGGCTGTTGAACTGATCCGCATCGGCGGGCAGGGCGCCGGCCTTGATCTGGTCCTCCAGCCACAGCCATTGAAACACCGCCGTCTCATAGATGCTGGTCGGGGTGTCGGCGTTGTATTCATACAGCTTGGCCGGACCCGTCCCGTCCCCCGAGCCGGCATAGGCGAAGTCGAACCGGCCATAGAGGGACGGGTCGCCCCGCTTCCAGCTGTCGGCCACATAGTCCCGCATGGTCTCGGGAATATCGAGCTGTTCCATCAGCCGCTCGGACTGAACCGCCTCGTTGACCAGCTCCAGGCACAGGCCGTGCAGTTCCTCGGTCGGCGCCTCGATCCCGTCCTCGATCTCGGCCAGCGAAAAGGCATAGGCCGCCGTCTCGTCCCAATAGGGTTTGCCGTCGGTGTGGCGCCAGGTGAAGCCGAGTTCCTCGGCCTTGGCGTCCCAGTCGGTGCGGGGATCGAAGCGCAGACGCTCCATGGATCAGGCCGGGTCTTTGTCGGGCGTGGATTGGCCGATGCGCGGCGTGACCACCGTCACCTGAGGCTGGCTCAGGCGCGCCAGGACGTCGTCGGCCGAGGAATGGCCGGGCAGAATGCCGGCCTCGCGCAGCTTGGCGTCCAGGTCCGCGCCGGTGCGACGATCCTCCAGCGCCTGGCTGGCGTTCAGCTTCTCTTCCTGGATCGCCTGGCGCTGTTTGATGCGTTGCAGACTGTCCGCCGCCGAGCCGATGCGCGACTGGGCGCCGGCCGAGTTCAGGGCGACCGACGTCTGGGCCTTCTGGACGGAATCGTTGACCTTGACGATGTCGATCTCGCGACGAAGCGTCTCGATCTTCTGGTCTGTCGAGGCGATGGCCGTGCGCAGGCGCGTCTCGGCCGTCTTCATGTCCTCGATCAGCGGGCCGCGGCTGGTGATCTCGGCCTCCAGCTCGGCGATGCGGCCGGCGACTTCGCGCGCCAGATCAGTCTTGCCCTGACCCAGGGCTGTGCGGGCCGAGCTTTCGTATTTGGCGACCTGGTCGCGGAAGCTGGCCATCTCGTTTTCGGCCATGCGGCGGCGCGCCACCAGGCCGGCCAGGTCATCGCGGGCCTTGCCCTGGGCGTTGTCGGCGTCGCGGATTTCCTGGTCGAGGATCTTCAGCGCATTGGCGTCGACGACGCCCTGGGCCGCATCGTGGGCCGAGCCGCGGAACAGGGCGGACAGTTTTCTGAGCATGGACATGGTCGGTCTTCCGGGATCAGGCGGCGTCGGCGCCGAAGGTTTCACGCAGTTCGGTGGCGTCGATCGCATTCTCGGCCAGGGTGCGCAGTTCGATGAGGATGGTCTGAAGCGTCGTCTTGCAAGAGAGTTCGCCCATCAGCTCATACACGTCTTCGCCACCGACATTGGTGATGGCGAAGTTGGACAGGGGCACCACACGCTGGGCCTTCAGCAGAAACTCGTTGAAGGCGTGGCGATCCCTCTGCTCGGCGACGGGCCACAGCAGCACCGAACAGACGATCTGGGCGCCGCCGACGCTCAGATAGACCGGCAGGTCGCCGTATTCGTGCATGGTCGCCAGCAGCACCGGCTCGGCGCCCTCGACCACGCGCAGGGTCATTTCGCCGTCACGCAGCAGGGTTGAGCCGTCCAGCGCCGCCTTGATGGCGGGTACGGTCCAGGGGGTCTCGATCACGGCGTCCATTTGATGGTCGTCTCCAGGGGTGATGGAATCGGAAGTGGAGCGGCGCGGGCGCCCCGCAAGCTGCGGCCCGCGTGTTGAGTCGGTGACGATGGCCCGAACGGCCGCCTTGACGTCGTCGCGCGCGGCGGCCGGCACCCAAAGCTCCAGCTTGACCAGGCCCGCCTCGCGACGCGCCTGTCGCCACGCACGAATGCGATCGTTGGCGGCGGAAGAGGGCGATGTGTCGGTCGGCATATCGTTACATGAAACGCGTAACATGAACGCTTGACTTGACGCAAGATCGGACGGAATGTCGCGCCATGAACCGCCTCATTCGGTCGCATCGCTTCTGTTCGCTCGCCGTCGGCGCGCATCGGGCCTAGATAGTCGCCCATGTTCAAGAAGCTTTTTGGATCGTCGGAGAAGGCTGCGCCTGCCAATCGGTTGGCGACGGTGCGCAACATCACCGTGGGCCGCACCGTGTCGCTGGATCCGCTGGCTTGGCGCCGGCTGGGCGACGAGACCCATTTCAGCCTGGATCGCGACGTGCTGGACATATCGGCGCAGGGGCTGGTCAGCCTGGACAGCGGTCAGTTCGTGCATCGCTTCTACACCGACGACCACGTCATGCTTCAGGCCATGAGCGACGACGAGGCCGGGCTGGAATCCTACGACTTCAGCCTGTTCGTGCCCTGGACCTCGGCCTATCCGCCGGGCGAGCGCGAACGCCGCATCTGGCGCGACCGCCTGTCGGCGCCGGTCTTTCACGGCGGGGCCGAAGATTTGCCCGACTATCCCCGCTTCTGGTTCGCCGAGAGCGACGCGATCCAGCCGCCGGTCACCCTTTGGGAGACGATCTGGGACGACCGCGCCGCGACGGCGCCCTATGCCAAGATCTTCCAGACCTGCATGCTGTATGCGCGCGAACTGGGCGGCGGGCGCGAGCTGATGCTGGCGCTTGAGCAGCAGCCCGAGGGCGGCGACACCACGCACGAAATCATGATCGGCATTCCGCTGGAAATGGCCGAGTTCCGCGCCTGAGCGCGCAATCCTAGGGGGCAAGACCGATGTTCGACTGGTTCATTTTTCAGCAGGGGGCGATCGCCTTCCTGATCGCCTTCGCCATGGCGGGCGCCTTCACCTTGGCCTTCAAACTGATCTACCAGTGGGTCACGCCGTATCACGAACATACGCTGATCCGGGAAGGCAACACCGCCGCCGCCATCGCCTTGGGCGGCGCCCTGATCGGTTATGTCCTGCCTCTGGCCTCGGCCCTGTCGCACACCGTCAGCCTGATGGAGTTCGCAGCCTGGGCTCTGCTGGCCGGCGTGATCCAGATCGTCGTCTTCGTCGCCATCAGCCGAATGGCCTTCCGCAACCTGGTCGTCCGCATCGAGGCGGGCGAGATCGCTGCGGCCGTCTATCTGGCCTCCATCTCCATCTGCGTCGGCCTGCTCAACGCCGCCTGCATGACGTCGTGAACCCATGACCGACCCCAAAGACCTGCCCCAAAACCTGGCCAAGACCGACACCATGCGCCGGCTGAAGCGCTCGCGCGTCCTGCACGTCAGCAGCCTGATGGCGACCGCCAGCTTCTCGCTGGCCGCCTGCGGCTCGCCCCAGCGCGTGCCTGCGCCCGAGCCCGAACCGACCCTGGCCTATCAGTCGTTGGACGAGTGCAAGGCCGCCAACGACATTCCCGACAACGAATGCGACGCCGCCCTGACCGAGGCTCAGCAGGAGGCCGCCAAGACCGCGCCGCGCTACGCCACGCGCGAGGAGTGCGAGGGTCAGTGGGGACCGTCGCAATGCCAGCCGAACAACAACGGCGGCTCCTTCTTCACCCCGCTGCTGACCGGCTTCATCGTCGGCCAGATGCTGAACGGCGGCGGCTATCGCGGCGGCGGACCGCTGTACCGCGACCGCGAGGGGCGGCTGTCCAACGGCTATGGCGGCGGCTACGCCTACCGCGACTATCGCACCGGCAAGACCCTGACCAATGCGCGCGAGCATGGCGACGTCGCCCGTCAGGCCCCGACGCGGGTGCAGAGCCGCACCACCGTCGTCTCGCGCGGCGGCTTCGGCGGCGGCGGCCGGGGCTACGGCGGCTGATACAGTTCTGGCGCCCGGCGCCGGTCTTCCCCTAATAGGGATCGCTCTCACGCTTCACGACAGACCGGACCGCCCCGCCTCATGACCGCATCGCCGCCCCCGAACCTAGAGCCTGATCGGCTGAGGGGGGATCGCTTCGCGATCCCGCTGATGCCGTGAATCAGGCTCCAGAGGATGCTGGAGCGAAATCTGAGCCGCGTCGGACTGCGTCCAACGCAACCGATTTCGCTCTAGGCCTGGACGTCGAAAGCTGGGGCGACCCCGAGGATCCCATCGTCCTGCTGATCGGCGCGCCCGAGCATCTGTCCGGCGACTGGCGCCGGTCGGTGCGCGCGCTGGTCGAGGCCGGCCGCCACGTCATGCTCGCAGCCGATTTTGATAAAGCGGACGACAGCTCCGCCGCCCTGCGTCGACTGCTGACCGAGCTTCCCTCTCGCCCGGCCATCGTCTGTTCCGACACGACGCTGGCGGCCGTCGTCCCTGCGCTCGCCGTCACCGGCCCGGCCCTGGCCAGCTGTCTGGTGGTCGTCGCCGAAGGGCAGGGGGCTGTCTCGCTCGAGCTTGAGACACAGTTGGCCGGCGTTCCGATCCAGACGATCGCGCGCGCCGAGGCGCCGGACGCGGTCGAGGCCGAGAACGCCGCCCTCCTGGGCTTCCTCGAACGCCACGCCCCGCGCGACGCCCTGCATTACCAGGCCGGTTCCGACCCGCGCACCCTGCGCGACGCCCTGGGCTGTTTCGCCACCGGCGTGACGGTGGTCACGACCCTGGACGAGGCCGGACAGCCTGTCGGCCTGACCGCCAACTCCTTCTCCTCGGTGTCGCTGGACCCGCCGCTGATCCTGTTCTGCCTGGCCCGCTCGTCCACCAATGTCGACCGTTTCCGCCAGGCCGAACATTTCGCCATCAACGTCCTGCATATCGGCCAGCAGCCGACCTCCGGCGTCTTCGCCCGATCTCAGGCCGACCGGTTCCAGGACGTGGCGTGGGAGACATGGGAAACCGGCGCGCCCATCCTTTCGGGCGCCCTGGCCAGTTTCGAATGCGGAACCGAACAGATCGTCGAGGCCGGCGATCACCTGGTCATCATCGGCCGGGTCCGGCGCGCCCGGTTCGAGCCGCGCCGCGATCCGTTGCTCTATTTCCGAGGCAAGTATCGGCGGCTGCACTTTTCCTGACCGTCCGGGATCGCTATCTCTCGCCCGAATATAGAGGAAGCCGTCCCATGTCCGCGACCACGTCCGCCGATCCCGTCGTCATCGTCTCCTACGCCCGCACCCCGATGGGCGGTTTCCAGGGCGCGCTGTCCGACGCCAAGTCCACCGACCTGGGCGCCGTCGCGGTCAAGGCGGCGCTGGACCGCGCGGGCCTGGATCCGCAGAAGGTCGAGCAGATCATCATGGGCTGCGTCCTGCCTGCGGGCCTCGGCCAGGCGCCGGCGCGTCAGGCGGGCATGGGCGCAGGCCTGCCCGTCTCGACCGAGGCGACCACCATCAACAAGATGTGCGGCTCGGGCATGCAGGCGGCGATGATGGCGCACGATGCGCTGGCCGCTGGTTCGGCCGATGTGATCGTGGCGGGCGGCATGGAGTCCATGACCAACGCCCCGTATCTGATGCAAAAGCACCGGGGCGGCGCGCGCATCGGCCACGACGTCATTTCCGACAGCATGTATCTGGACGGGCTGGAGGACGCCTACACCCCCGGCAAGCTGATGGGGCAGTTCGCCGAGGACACGGCCAAGGCCTATCAGTTCACCCGCGAGCAGCAGGACGCCTACGCCATTGAGAGCGCCGGCCGGGCCAAGCGCGCCCAGGAGACAGGCGCCTTCGACGCCGAAATCGCCTCGGTCGAGGTCAAGACGCGCAAAGGTCCCGTCACCGTCGACCGCGACGAACAGCCGACCCGGTCCGACCCGTCCAAGATCCCCAATCTGAAGCCCGCGTTCGGTAAGGACGGCACCATCACCGCCGCCTCGGCCGCCTCGATCTCGGACGGCGCCGCCGCCCTGGTCATGATGCGCCAGTCGACGGCCCAAGCCCTGGGCCTGACGCCGGTCGCCCGCGTCGTCAGCCAGGCCGCCCACGCCCATGAGCCGCACCTGTTCACCACCGCCCCCGTCTTCGCCCTGCAAAAGGCGCTGAAGAAGGCGGGCTGGAGCGCCGACGACGTCGATCTTTGGGAGGTCAACGAGGCCTTCGCCATCGTGCCGATGATCGCCATGCAGGAACTCGGCATTCCCCACGACAAGATCAACGTCAACGGCGGCGCCTGCGCCCTGGGCCACCCGCTTGGGGCTTCAGGAGTACGCGTCCTGACCACCCTCCTGTCCGCCCTGAAAGCCCACCGCAAAACCCGCGGCATGGCCGCCCTTTGCATCGGCGGCGGCGAAGCCACCGCGATGGGCGTGGAGTTGGTTTAGGGGGGGCTCAGGCGTTGGCGGCTGGTCAGCCCTGTCCTGCGTTTGGCGAGCAGGTGGGATCGGGCGCCAGCGTTTCTTCCGCCTTGAAGCCTCCCAAGCCATCGTTGGTCAGCCGCAGGGTGCTCTGCGCGTTATAGGAACTGCCGTTCAGAGCTTTGTCCGTAAAGCAGACGATGAAGCCTTCGGGCGTCCATCGAATAGTTCGCAAACCGACGATCCAGTCGCCGGGGCGTTCCAAGGCGACGACGTCGTCGCGGATCACAACGCGGGCGAAACCCCAATCGTGGGGACGCTTCAAGCCTTCGGCTCTGGAAGGGCCAGTCGAGTTGCGGAAAGAGGTCAGGTCCAGGCCGCTCAAAAGCTGCAGCGGCGTTAGGTCAGAAGGCGGTGAAGGAATAAGCGGCGCCCAACAGTCAAGCAGGGCGGCGACGGTGGCGTGGCCCCACTGGGCGAAAGCTCCGCCCTTGGCCGTGAGCTCGACGCTCGCGCCATCGCCCTGAAGCCCGGTGAACGTCACCTCCGTTGAAAAGCCGTCCTTCATCGTCGGTCCCATCGGAATGGGGTCTGACGCGACGGTCAGGGCGCGCGCCCGCAATGCTTGGCCGGATATGTTGCCGAACGCCAAGGCAGCGTGGCGAAGGGCCGGGCATTGATCCGAGGTGATGCTATCGGTCCGGCCTTCGGATGTCCTCACAGCCCGCCAGGTCCGCATCTCTATCTCCCGCCGGGTTCGCCCGATGTGCGGTGTATCGGGTTCAATCACGATCTCATTCGGCAGTGTGTCATAGGGATCTCCTGTCACCCTAATCGTGGCTAGTGCGCCAGAAGTCTGCGCTTGTAAGGATCCCACGGCGGCGATGGCCGCCAAGGCGACGGCGAACGATGTGGAAAGCTTGATGATCATGGGGTGAGCGTGATCCGCATCGCGTCAATCTGCAATAGTGCAGACCATGCTCAAGCCGCGAACGCCGCCCGGATCGGCTGCACGGTCTGATCCGGGCGCTTCACCGGCAGGTCGAAGCTGACGACCGTGCCGACGCCCGGTTGGCTTTCCATGCTCAGCTGGCCGCCGTGCATCTCGATCAGGGACTTGGTCAAGGCCAGACCCAGGCCGGTGCCTTGAGTGGTCTTGGAATGCTGGCCCTCGACCTGTTCGAACGGGCGGGCGAGGCGGACCAGGTCCTCGGGCGCGATGCCGATGCCGGTGTCGGCGCAGGCGACGCGAACGCGGTCCTCGCCCTGCGCGCCAATGAAGGGTTTCAGCGACACGACGATGGAGCCGCCCTCAGGCGTGAACTTCACGGCGTTGGAGATCAGGTTCAGCATCACCTGTTTGACGCCGCGTTGATCGGCCTCGATGTCGGGCAGGTCGCCGGCCTCGACCGCGATCTTCAAGCCTGCCTCCTGCACCTTGCCGCGCATCAGCCGCACCGCGTCCTCGCACACCTCGCGCAAGGACACCGGCTCATAGTGCAGGGTCATCTTGCCGGCCTCGATCTTGGCCATGTCCAAGACGTCATTGATCAGGCTGAGCAGGTGCTGGCCCGACTTCAGGATGTCGCCGGCGTATCCCTTGTATTTCTCGTTCAGCGGCCCGAACAGCTCGCTGGCCATGATCTCCGAGAAGCCGTTGATGGCGTTCAGCGGCGTGCGCAGCTCGTGGCTCATATTGGCCAGGAACTCGGACTTGGCCTGGTTGGCGGCCTCGGCCCGGGTCATGGCGACCTCGTATTTGCGCGCCAGCAGCGACAGCTTTTCCTGGCTGGATTCCAGCTGGTCGACAGTGGCCCGCAGATCGTCGGCGGCGCGGCGGCGCTCGGCCTCCTGGCGTTTGATGGCGGTGATGTCGGCGGCGGTCACGACCGAGCCGCCTTCGGAGGTGAACCGCTCGGACAGTTGCAGCCAGCGCCCGTCGTTCAGCTCGACCTCGCGCAGGCCCGCACGACCGCTGGCCGGACGACGCTCAGCCTTGATGGCCAGGCCGGCGATCCGGTTCAGCTCGTCCTTCATGGCGCCACGCCGCACCACGCCGTGATCGAAGCCGAAGGCGTCCTCGAACGCCTGGTTCCACAGGATCAGCCGCCCCTGACGATCGAACAGGACGAAGGCTTCGGAGATGCTCTCCACCCCGTCGCGCAGCCGGCTTTCGGCGGCCTGGGCGGCGGCCTTGGCGCGGCGGGCCTCGGTGATGTCTAGCGCAACGCCCAGGATGGCGGAAAAGCCCATATCGCCGCGCTCGCCGCGCGCCTGGCCCCGCGCGTCGATCCACCGCGCCCGCCCGTCCGGGCCCGCCACCGGGAAGGTGATCTCAAAGGCGCCATAGGCCGCCGCCTGGCGCAGGGCGTGGCGGAAATCTTCCTGAAAGCGGGGATGGACGCGGCCGATCACATCTTCGGCGTCGGTCACACCGCCGCGCGAAAAGCCCAGCAGCGCGGCCATATAGTCCGACAGCGACACCTCGCCCTTGGCCAGATCCCACTCCCATACCCCGCACCGCGCGGCTTCCACGGCGATGCGGAACCGCTTTTCGGTCGCCACCCGTTCGCGGTGCTGGCGCGTCTGGCGCAGGCCATAGAGGACGAACAGGACCACGACCCCGACCCCCAGCAGCAGCGGCGCGAGCACCACCCAGGCGTCGTCGAAGAAGGAGGCGGTCGTCCCTTCCGAGATCGCGACCCCATAGGGACCGCCCGCCCGGGCCTGAGCGGCGGCAGCAAGGCCGGCCTGGTCGCCCAGTTTCACGGCGCGCGGTTCGGCCTGACCGACCAAGGCCGAGGCATCGACGCCGATCAGGGTGCGGATGGGTTGGCCAATCTCGGCGGCGCGCGCCGAGGCCAGCACCACGCCGCCCGCCGACACGATACGCGTCTCGCCGCCTTTCGGCAGGACCGGCGCGATCCGCGCCTCCAGCCTCAGGCCGTCGGCATTGGCCTGGCCGACCACGACCGATCCTTCGCCCTTGGCGGCCTGCACCGTCTCGCCGGGACCGACCAGGGTGAAGGCGACCTTGGGCGCAGCGGCCTGCGCGGTTTCCACGACCTCTATGGGGGCGCGTTTGGCGACAATGGCGGTGCGGCCTGCGGCCAGGCCCGCATCGGCCGACTGGATCAGCGCCGCGGTCTGGCTGGCGACCAATTCGGCGCTCAGCTTCAGATTTTCGGCTTCCAGGCGGCTGATTTCGCGGGTCGGCTGGCTGAACTCGCGCGACGCCATCAGGGCATAGGCGGCCGCGATCAGCGCCAGGACCAGGACGGCGATCCGCAACCAGGCGGGCGCGCCGGCGGCGCGGTCGGAGGCGCGACGCCCCGACCGATTTTCCCGCCGCTCCTCGTCCCGCAAGCCCCGACCCTCCGAAAACGCTTCGTTGCGGGAATCTAGGCTGCGTCGCGGATTCGTGTCGAGGCTCAGCGCGCGCTTTTAACGGGTTTTTAAGCGGCGGCGACCGGCGACAGCAGGCGTTCGGGCGCGGGCTCCAGCACACGCGTCACCCCATGCAGCACATCGCGCGCCTGTCGGGCCAGGGTCAGGACGGCCGGCGGCGCATCGTCCGGCGTCTCGGCGACCAGATCCACCAGATCCTGGGCCAGGCGCATCAGCTGGGGCGCGGCGGCGATCAGCCGGGCCTGAAACTCGATATGCTGGGGATCGCGGTCGTATTCGGCGCCCGGCACGCGCCAACCGCCCCAGTCCGCCCGATCGGTAACGACGACCGGATAGGTGCCGGGGTGGGGGTGGTGCAGGCAATCCTCGGGTAGCTGCCACTTGTTGCGTGCCCGCAGCAGCCGCCAGTCGCCCAAGCCCTGATCCGAGGCCGGATCGTCGGTCGCCAGCAACAGTTCGTTGGCAGTGAACTCGCGGCCCAGACCTACGTCATAGGTGACGCGTACGGGCTCTTCGAACCCCTTGGCCCACACGGGCTGGACCTGTTCGATAAAGGCCCAGGCGCCGACGCACTCGACCCAGACCTTCTGACCCTTCTGGAACTGCGCGCGCGCCATGCCATCCTCCGATATTCGAAGAACAGCATGAACGACGATCCTTGACGCCCGGTGTCGGGGCGCGGTTACGCAGGTCTTAACGCGAGATGCTTTCCAACGTCTCGCCGGCGTATTTCTCTTTCACGCGGGTCGACAGGTCGCCCAGCGACACGACGCCGACCACGCGGCCATGCTTGTCCACGACCGGGGCGCGTCTGATCTGCTTGGCGCCCATCAGGTCCAGCACGACCTTCAGGTCGTCGGTGTCCAGCACCGTCTGCGGATCGCGGGTGATGAACTCCACCACAGAGGCGCTCGAGGCGGCGCCCGTCGCCAGGGCGCGCACCACGATGTCGCGGTCGGTGATGGTGCCGATCAGCTGATCGCCGTCCGCCACGGGCACGAAGCCGAAGCCGCCCTTGGCCATGCGGCTGGCCACGTCCTGGATGGTGTCGGCGGGGCGGGCCAGATGCACGTCCTTGGTCATCACGTCGCGGATCTTCATGGCGGGTTCCTTGGTTGAAGCGTTGCGCTGGAAAACCCGCCGCGAGCGTGGCGGTTCCGGTCAGGGCGTCCGCATAGGGGGAAGGCCCTGGGCCGCCCGCACCAGCTGAACGAACTCGGCCCGATCGCCATAGGGGTCTTCGCCCCTGGCCCCTTGCGCCTGATCGATGATCCGATCCCAGCCATAGTCGGCCGTCATCCACGGATCGCCCCGCAGTTTTTGACCGAAGCCGGCGACCGCGATCGCCCAGCGCGTGGCTTCGGGCGGCTGGGCGCTGACCGACCCGCCCGCGCGGTTGGTCAGCGGCTGCTGGATCAGGTCCGAGCGGCTCTGGCCCGGCTGTTTGTAGCGCACCTGGATAAAGCCGATCTCGCCGTTCGGATCGCCGCCGCCGACCCCGATACGGTTATCGGGATAGCGCCTTTCGGGAACCTGGGTCGGGCCGCCGACGGGGGTGATCTCGTACAGGGCCGTGACGCTGGCGCCGGATCCGGCCTCGCCCGCATCGACCTGGTCGTTGTTGAAGTCTTCCTCGTTCAACAGCCGGGTCTCATAGCCGATCAGCCGCCATTCGGCGACGCGCGCGGGATTGAACTCGACCTGGATCTTGACGTCGTCGGCGATGGGGAATGCGCCCTTGTCGAAGGCCGCTCCGAACAGCCGGCGCGCATCCCTCAGGTCCCCGACATAGGCCGCGACCCCATTGCCCGCCTGCGCGATGGTCTGCATCCGCGCGTCCTGATAGTTGCCCCGCCCGAAGCCATAGACCGACAGATAGATGCCCGTCCCGCGCTTGTCGGCGACATAGTCCTCCAGCCGCTTGTCGTCGGTCACGCCGACGTTGAAGTCGCCGTCGGTGAACATCAGAATGCGGTTGACCTTGTCACGCGCGAAGTTCGCCTGGGCCTGGTCATAGGCGTTGGTCATGCCGGTCGCCCCGGCCGTGCCGCCGGACGCCCGCAGGCTGGCGACCGCGCAGCGCATCTTCAGCTTTTCGTCGCCCTTCGTGGGCTGCAAGGTCGTGCCGGCGCCTTCCGCGTAATAGGTGACGGCCAGCGTGTCCTGCGGCCTCAGCCGGTCGATGGCCAGGTTCATCGCCTTCTTGGCCAGGTCCAGCTTGTCCGGCGAGCCCATCGAGCCGGAGACGTCGACCAGGAAGGTCAGGTTCAACGGCCGCTGCTCGCCCGCCGGCAGTTCATATCCTTGCAGGCCGATGTGCACGATCTGACGCCCGTCAGCCCAGGGCGAGGCCGCGACCGCCGTGGTGATGGCGAAGGGCCGGGTCTGGCTGGTCGGGCGGGCATAATCATAGTCGAAGGCGTTGATCAGCTCCTCGACCCGCACCGCATCCTTGGGCGGCGCACGACCCTCGTCGATGAAGCGCTTCACGTTCGAATACGACGCCGTGTCCACGTCGATGGAGAAGGTCGAGACCGGCTGATCGCTGGTCCGCTTCACCGGATTGGGCGTCGCATCAGGGTAGCGTTCGGTGTCGGCGGGCGCGGAAGGTGGCGCTGGCGCCGGCGTGATGGGCGAAACACGCGAGCCGGTGACCGCCACGCTGCCTGCCATCGCGGCTGGCGGCGGGGCGTACGAAGGCGGCGGCGGCGGCGGCGGCGGAGGAGGAGGAGGAGGAGGAGGAGGAGGAGGAGGCGCCGGCGGCGCACTCGTCGAGCTACGGCCCTGAATACGCGACGCCGTGACGACGACATCCTCCGCCTCACGACGAACTGGCAGCTCAAACCCCAGCGGTCGGCACGCCGCCGGCGTCGGTTCGCCATCCAGCGGTTTGGCCAGGGCGACGGTCGGCACGGCGACCGGCGGCGCGGCGAACGACAGGCTCAGAACGGACAGGGCCGCGATCCTGATTACGCGTGACATGGCTTCCTCCGGTTGTTTTGTTGCCGCCAGTCGCGGGTCGTCATGGGGCGAAACTGTGGCGCCAAATCCCCCTCGACGCACGATGATCTTTCAGCGTGTCTTTCGTGTCCTCTCGCAATCGCCGCTAAGGCCCTCCACAATAGAGGCCAAGCTTGGGGGATGCGATGGCTGAGGCGACGACGGGACTGGATCTGGGCGCGGCCGCCGCTCTGCTGGCCGCAGGCGTGCTCGCCGTGCCGGTGTTCAAGCGCATCGGCCTGGGATCGGTGTTGGGCTATCTGGCGGCGGGCCTCGCCATCGGTCCCTTCGGCCTAAAGCTGTTCCGCGAGCCCGAGACCATCCTGCACGTCGCCGAGTTCGGCGTGGTCATCTTCCTGTTCATCATCGGGCTGGAGATGCGGCCCAAACGGCTTTGGGGACTGCGCAAGGAAATCTTCGGCCTCGGCGCGGCCCAGGTGCTGTTCTGCGGGCTGATCCTGACCCTGACCGCCATGCTGGCCGGCTTCTCCGCGCCCGTCGCCTTCGTCGGCGCCATGGGCTTCGTCCTGTCGTCCACCGCCGTCATCATGCAGATGCTGGAAGAGCGCGGCGAAATCGCGGGCGGGCCGGGCCAGCGCGCGGTCTCCATTCTGCTGCTCGAAGACCTGGCCATCGTGCCGCTCCTGGCCATCGTCGCCGTCCTGGCCTCGGTGCTGGGCGTGGCGAACGAACAGGCGCCGCCCCTGTGGCAGACCGTCGGCTTCGCGGTCGCGGCGGTCGGCGGTGTGCTGCTGGCCGGCAAATATCTGGTCAATCCGGTCTTCCGTCTCCTGGCCCAGTACGGCGGACGCGAGGTGATGACGGCGGCGGCCCTGCTGGTCGTGGTCGGCGCCGCCTGGGCCATGTCGCTGGGCGGCCTGTCCATGGCCATGGGCGCCTTCCTGGCCGGGGTCCTGCTGTCGGAATCCACCTTCCGTCACCAGCTGGAGGCCGACGTCGAGCCGTTTCGCGCCATCTTGCTGGGCCTGTTCTTCCTCAGCGTCGGCATGTCGCTGGACGTGTCGGTGGTCGTCGCCGACTGGCGTCTGGTGCTGGGCGGGGTCGTGGCCTTCATGCTGGTCAAGGGCGTGGGCATCTATGCCGTCGCGCGCCTGTTCAAGGCCTCGCACCATGAGGCGGTCGAGCGCGCGGGCCTGTTCGCGCAAGGCGGCGAGTTCGCCTTCGTCCTGTACGGCGCCGCCGTCGCCGCCGGCCTGTTCGACGCCCGCATCGGCGCGATGATGTCGGCGGTGGTCATCTTGTCGATGGCCCTGACGCCCCTGACCTCGCTGCTGATCGCGCGTCTGTCGCCCAAGCCGGTCCAGGACGCCGAAAGCGCCGAGGCCGTGGACTTCGCCAAGGACCTGCGCGGCCAGGTGCTGATCATCGGCTTCGGCCGTTTCGCCCAGGTCGTGTCCCAACCCCTGCTGGCCCGCGACGTCGACGTGTCGATCATCGAGAACGACGTGGAGATGATCCAAGCCGCCTCCCAGTTCGGGTTCAAGGTCTACTACGGCGACGGCACCCAGCTGCACACCCTGCGCGCTTCGGGCGCGGAGGAGGCCGAGATGGTCCTGGTCTGCGTCGACAAGCCCGAGGCCGCCGACCGCATCGTCGAACTGGTCAAGTCGGAGTTCCCGACCACCCGGATCATGGCCCGCGCCTTCGACCGAGGGCATTCGATGCGCCTGATCCAGGCCGGGGTGGACTACCAGATCCGCGAGACCTTCGAGTCGGCGCTCAAGTTCGGCGAGCGCGCCCTGGTTGAACTGGGGCTGGACGAGCATGAGGCGGCCGAGACCATCGGCGACGTGCGCCGTCGCGACGAGGCCCGCCTTGACCTGCAGCTGACCGGCGGGCTCAAGGCCGGCCGTCAGCTGATGCGCGGCAATATGCCGACGCCCCAGCCCGCACCCTACATCAAGCCCCGTCGCGAAGGCCGTCTGCTGAACGAGGACGAGGCGGGTCCGGCCGCGCCGGACACCCGGCGCGAGCCCGCAGACACCTGATCGCTACTGGCTCACGCCCTTCTCCAGACGCGCGCCGGCCAGTTGCGCCTTGGCCTGAAGGTAGGGCGTCGCGGACACCAGTTGCGAGATGGCGTTGAAGCGCTCGGTCGTCAGGCCGGACGCCTCGACCGCCGCCGTCAATTTGGCGCTCTGCTCGGGCGTCGCCTGGTTGTTCTGCACCTCGGCTGTGACGGCGCGGATCTGAGTCATGGCGGTGACGAAGCGGTTCAGTTCGTCATCGGTCACGGCGGCGGCCGGGGTGCCGGGCGCCGGCGGCGTGGCGTTCACCACCCGGATGCGCGCCGCCAGGGCCGGATCGGCGGCGACGGCGTTGGACAGGGTGTTGAAGCGCGTCACCTCCAGCCCCGAATCCTGCACTGCGGCGGCCATCTGCGCCTGCTGTTCCGGCGTCGGCTGGGCGCCGTTCAGCGTGTCGCTGACGGCTCTCACCTTGGCCATGGCGTCGTCGAACTTCTTCAGCTCGTCATCGGTGAATGTGGTCGAGCCGGCCATCGGCGCGGCCGTCGGCGTCTGCGCCGCCGTTGATGCGTTTTGGGCGTGAGCGGTCGCGGCGGTCGCAAGAAGGGCGACGGAAGCAAGAAGGGCGATGCGGGGCGTGCGCATGGGAATGTCCTTTCGGTCTGGCGTCCACTGGAAGGGCCGTCCGACGACGGCGACGACGCAATCACATCATCGCTCCCCAGAGCGTGGAGCCTGAAACAGACGAAGGGGGAGCCTTCATAACCTAGGCGCCGATGCGCCTCACACCACCCCTTGGACGCTGGAGGCGCGATCAAGGATGCGTTAGACGGGCGTGATCCTTGTTGAGGTTTGTCCATGAAACGTCTCGCCATCGCCGCCCTGGCCCTCGTCGCGGTCGCCGCGCCGGCTGTCACCGTCACCGCCTGGGGCAACACCGGCCACCGCCTGATCGGCGTGGCGGCGATGCGGGCCCTGCCGGACGAACTGCCGGCCTTCCTGCGCACCCCGGCCGCCATCGCCGATGTGGGGGAACTGGCGCGCGAGCCCGACCGCTGGAAGGGCGCCGGCCAGCCGCACGATCGCGAGCGCGACACCGCCCACTTCGTCGACCTGGACGATCAGGGGCGCGTCTACGACCAGCGCGGCATGAGCCTCAACGATCTGCCGCGCCTGAAGTCCGAATATGACGCCGCCCTGACCAAGGCCGGTCTGGACGTCAACGACGCCGGCTATCTGCCCTACGCCATGATGGACGCCTGGCAGCAGCTGGGCCGCGACTTCGCCTATTGGCGCGTGCTGAACGCCGCCGAGCAGCGCGAGACCAATATGGAGCGTCAGGCCTGGTATCGCGCCGACCGCATCCGCCGCGAGGCCTTGATCCTGCGCGACATCGGCGTCATGGGCCACTACGTCGGCGACGGTTCGCAACCGCATCACACCAGCATTCACTACAACGGCTGGGGCGACTTCCCGAACCCGGAAGGCTTCACCAACTCGCGCCAGACCCACGCCGTGTTCGAGGGCGAGTTCACCAACCGCGTCGCCCGACTGGATGCTGTGGAGGCCGCCATGCCCGCCGCCAAACTGGACGGTTTCGACGTCAAGGCGCGCACCGTCTCCTACCTGACCACGACGCTCGGCACGGTGATCCCCTTCTATCGGCTGGAGAAGGCCGGCGGTTTCCGCGACGCCGATCCGCGCGGCGCGGCCTTCGTCAACGAACGTCTGGCGGCGGGCGCGGGCGAACTGCGCGACTTCATCGTCTCCGCCTGGACCGCATCCGGCAGCGCCTCCATCGGCTGGCCCGCCGTCAAGGTCGCCGAGGTCGAGGCCGGAACCGCCGACCCCTGGATCGCCATGGTGGGCGAGGACTGATTTCGTTGTCCGAGCTGACACCTCCCGCCGTCATCCTCGACAAGTCGCAGATGGCCGAGAACATCGGCGCGGTGGCGCGGGTGATGGCCAATTTCGGCCTGTCGGACCTGCGTTTGGTGACGCCCCGCGACGGCTGGCCCCAGGAACGGGCCTGGGCCACGGCCTCGGGCGCCGACTGGGTGCTGGACGGCGTGCGGGTGTTCGACAGTGTCGCCGAGGCCGTCGCCGACCTGAACACCGTCTTCGCCACCACCGCCCGCCCGCGCGAGACGCGCCAGCCCGTGCGCACGCCGCGCGAGGCCAGCCGCGTCCTCTATGACGACACGGCCTCGGGCCTGAAGACGGGCCTCTTGTTCGGCGGCGAGCGCGCCGGGCTGGAGACGACGGACATCGCCCTGTGCGCTGGCATCGTCACCATTCCGATCGACCCGAAGCACCACTCGCTGAACCTGGCCCAGGCCGTGGCGATCAACGCCTATGAATGGCGCACCCTGATCCTGGACGCCCCGCCGCCGCGCTTTCGCGACAGCGAACCGCCGGCGTCGAACGACCTGCTGGTCGGCATGTACGAGCATCTGGAGGAAGAGCTGGAAAACGGCGGCTTCTTCTATCCGCCCGAGAAGAAGCGCTCGATGAGCCAGAACCTGCGCGTCATGCTGGGCCGCGCCGCCTTCTCCGAACAAGAGGTCGCCACCATGCGCGGTGCCATCCACGCCCTGTCGCGCGGCCGCGGCCGGGTCCTGGCCAAGCTGGCGGCCGAACGCGCGGCGAAGGCCAAGACGGACATGCCCGAGTGAAAGCCTGGCTGATCTATCCGCTGGCGGCCCTGGCGGAGATCGGCGGCTGTTTCGCTTTCTGGGCCTGGCTGAAGCTGGATCGTTCACCCCTGTGGCTGGCGCCCGGCGTCGCCTGCCTGATCGCCTTCGCCTGGCTCCTGACCCTAGTCCCCAGCGACGCGGCGGGCCGCGCCTTCGCGGCCTACGGCGGCGTCTATATCTGCGCCTCCCTGATCTGGATGGCGCTGGTCGAGAAGACCCCGCCGGATCGCTGGGACATCCTGGGCGGCCTTGTCTGCCTGGTCGGCGCCGGGCTCATTCTGTTCGGCCCGCGAGGCTAGCCTGCTTCGGCTTGGCTTGGCCGCCCTGATCCTCTATTCTGGCTCCAGCCATCAGGTCGCCCCGTGCGGCCAGGCCGGCGCGCCGAGTTTGGTTTGCGAATCCGGTCCGACGCCCGTCGATAACCTGGCGTCACGACGAAACTTCCGTTCGCTTGGAGGCCGCCGTGGCGCGCAAACTGACACTTGATTTCCTCAAGACCGAGGCCGCATCCGGCTCGGCGCTGGCGCTGGCCGCCATCGCCGCCGTGGCGATCGCCAACTCGCCCTGGTCGGCCGATTATTTCGCTTGGCTGAAGAGCGACCACGTCTTGCAGATCGGCCCGATCCGGTTGGAGGAGACGATCTCCGACTGGATCAAGGAAGGTTTGATGGCGATCTTCTTCCTCGTCGTGGGGCTGGAGATCAAATACGAGATCGTGCGCGGCGAACTCAGCGACCCGAAGAAGCTGGCGACGCCGGTGCTGGCGGCGCTGGGCGGCATGGCGGGGCCGGCGGCGGTCTATCTGCTGCTGTCCGGCGCCATCGGCGCGCCGCATGCGGGCTGGCCCATTCCGCTGGCGACCGACATCGCCTTTGCGCTGGCCATCTTCGGCTTTGTCGGCAAGGGCTTGCCCTCGTCGCTGCGGGTCTTCCTGCTGACCCTGGCCATCGTTGACGACCTCGGCGCCATCGCCCTGATCGCTGTGCTGTTCAGCGAGGGCGCGAACTGGACGCCGCTATTCTGGGCGCTGGGCGCTCTGGCTGTCGGCGCGGTCGCGGCGCACCGCATCCGCATCCCCGCGCCCTTCTGGGTGCTGGGGTTCGCCCTGGTCTGGTATCTGACCGTGCTGTCGGGCCTCAGCACCTCCCTGACCGCAGTGGCCTTCGCCATGATCGTGCCGATCAAGGGGCGCGCCGAAGACGGTCAAAGCCCGCTGAAGGAGGCGATGCACGATCTGCATCCGTGGAACGCCTTTTTGGTCCTGCCGCTGTTCGCCTTCGCAAAGGCGGGCGTGTCCTTCGCTGGTCTGTCGATGGAGCAGGCGTTCGCGCCTCTGGTCATCGCCATTGCGCTGGGCCTGTTCTTCGGCAAACAAATCGGCGTCCTGGGCGCCGCCTGGCTGGCCTCGGCGCTGAGGATCGGCGCGCGGCCGACGGGCGCCAGCTGGCTGCAGGTTTACGGCGTCTCGATGCTATGCGGGGTCGGCTTCACCATGAGCCTGTTCATCGGCGTCCTGGCCTTCCCCGGCGCGGTCGATTCGCCCGAGCAGGTCGAGGTCAAGCTGGGCGTTATCGGCGGCTCGATCCTGTCGGCGATCGCGGCGGCCCTGGTGCTGGGTTTCGCCGGTCGGGCCCGCCAGGTGGATCCCGCCGCCCTGCATCCTGAGGTCGAGCCTCTGGGGCCGAAAGACGGGCAAAAACTGACCTAGCGTCAGCGTTTTCTGTCGCTTCCCTGACACACAAAGGCGAATCCGCGGCGAAAAATCGTCGCGGCGAACAACGCTCGCTTGTCGGTCGGCCCGAACCGCGCTTAGCCTGTCCCTAACGAATGATCCCCCACGTAGGGGACGTCGAGGGAACAGGAAACGCTGCGATCGCCACTGGCGTCGCGGCTTCAGCCGGGAGGACGCCTATGCGCCGCAATCTTCAACTCAGGACCACCGTGTCCGCCGCCGTCATGGGCGCCGCCGTCATGGGATTCGCCGGCGTCGCCGCCGCGCAGGAAGCCCCGGCGACCGTCGACGACATCATCGTCACCGCCCAGAAGCGTGAGCAGAGCCTGCAGGACGTGCCGATCGTGGTCACGACCCTGTCGCAGGAACTGCTGGACGGCGCGGGCGTGCAGGACATCAAGGATCTGCAGATCCTGACGCCGGGCATGACCGTCACTTCGACCCAGTCGGAAGCCTCCACCACCGTGCGCATCCGCGGCGCCGGCACCGTCGGCGACAACCCCGGCCTGGAAAGCTCGGTCGGCGTGGTGATCGACGGCGTCTATCGCTCGCGCAACTCGGTCGGCTTCGGCGATCTGGGCGAGCTGAGCCGTATCGAGGTCCTGAAGGGCCCGCAAGGCACCCTGTTCGGCAAGAACACCTCGGCCGGCGTCATCAACATCATCACTGAGCGCCCCTCGTTCGATCCGTCGATCTCGGGCGAACTGACCGGCGGCAACTTCGGCGCCATCGGCGGTTCGGTTTCCGTCACCGGCGGCCTGACCGACCAGGTGGCCGGTCGCCTGTTCGTCGCGCACCGCGAGCGTGACGGCTTTTACGACGTCAACAACGGCGACGGGCCCAACACCCGCAAGGACGACCAGACCCAGGACTACTGGACCACACGCGGCCAGCTGCTGATCCTGCCCAGCGACGACGTCTCGGTGCGCCTGATCGCCGACTACACCAAGCGCGAGGAATACTGCTGCGTCGCCGTGCAGACGCGCGTCGGCCCGACCCAGGCCTTCATCGCCGCGCTGACGGCCCCGAACGGCCCGGGCCAGCGTCCGCCGGTCGCCGGCTTCGGCACGGTGCCCTTCTCGCGTCTGGCCTATTCCAACCGCGAGACGCCGCAAGAGATCGAGGACATGGGTCTGTCGGCGGAAGCGACCATCGACTTCCCCAGCATCAACGCCACCCTGACGTCGCAGACCTCGTGGCGCGACTGGTCGTTCCAGCAAGGGATGGACCTGGACTACACCGGCGCCGACATCCTGTACCGCGCCAACGACGGCTCCAACGGCTACGGCGTCGACAACCTGACGCAAGAGTTCCGCCTGGCCGGCACGTCGGACAAGCTGGACTGGCTGGTCGGTCTGTTCGCCACCAAGGAAGGCGTCTATCGCGACGACAGCTACGTCTATGGCTCGGACTACAACGCCTTCGCCTCCCTGCTGCTGACGGCCTCGCTACCGGCGGCCGTGGGCGGCCCCAGCCCGTCGCGCCTGGGCTGCTTCACCAATCCGAACGGCTTCCTGGTCGGCACCGCCGGCGCGGCCGCGGGCCAGCCGCTGTGCGTGATCGGCGCGGTGCCGCCCAGCGCCGCCGCCCCGACCTTCGGTGTCGGCAAGGCCTATGAAGACCACTATTCCCAAAAGTCGGAATCGGTCGCCGTGTTCACAAACAACACCTACCGGGTGACCGAGGCCTTCGATATCAACCTGGGTCTGCGCTACACCTACGACAGCAAGCGTCTGTTCGGGATTCAGGACAATCTGGGCACCAACGGCGCAGCTTGCGGCGGTGCCCTGGCCAATCAGAACCCGGCCAATCGCACCGTGTCGCCGATCCCCGGCACCGCCAACGTCGCGACGCCGGCCGCCGCGCTCGGTCTGCTGTGTCTGCCCTGGTCCAACCCGCTGTACGACGGTCGTCGGATCCAGGAGAAGTTCAGCGACACCGACCTGTCGGGCACGATCAAGGCGTCCTACCGCTTCAACCCGTCGATCATGGTCTATGGCTCGTATGCGCGCGGCTACAAGGGCGCGGGCTACAATATGGACCGGGTGCAGACGGGCGTGACGCCGGACGCCTCGCTGTTCTTCAAGGCCGAGACCGTTGACAGCTATGAAGCGGGCGTCAAGACGACCCTGTTCGACCGCACCATGCTGCTGAACGTCACCTACTTCGATCAGAAGTTCGAGAACTTCCAGCTGAACACCTTCCTGGGCACCGCCTTCGTGGTGGAATCGATCCCGGAGCTGACCTCGCGCGGCGTCGACGCCGACATGGTCTGGTTCACCCCGGTCGAGGGCCTGAGCTTCCAGGGCGGCGTGACCTACACCGACGCCAAATACGGCCAGTTCGGCGCCGGCGACCTGTCCAGCCCCGGCCGCTTCCCGCAGTTGTCGCTGCTGCCGGGCGCGCGTGCGTCCTTCGCTCCGGAATGGTCGCTGACCGGCGCCCTGGCGTTCGATCGCGAACTGGGCGGCGGCCTGCGCGGCGGCTTCAACCTGTCGGCCAAATATTCGACCGAATACAACACCGGCTCGGACCTGCTGCCGTACAAGAACCAGGACGCCTTCACCGTCGTCAACGGCCGGGTCTCGATCGGTTCGGCCGACGAACGCTGGACGCTGGAGGTCTGGGGCCAGAACCTGCTGGAAGAAGAATACACTCAGGTCGGCTTTGCCGCGCCGCTGCAAGGCACGGCCTTCACCAACACCACGACGCCGCAAGCCAACGGCACCTTCTACAACCAGGCCACCGACACGGCGACCTACAACGCCTACCTCGGCGCCCCGCGCACTTACGGCGTGACGCTGAAGGTCAAATACTGATCGCCAGCCCTCAAGGCTGACCGACCAAGGGCCGACCGGGAGACCGGCCGGCCCTTTTTCTGTGCAATCAAGCCCGTGGGCGGGTGCGACCTCGCGTTGTCACAGCAGGCTCTCCTTATCGACTTTTCGCCAATCGACCGGTTTCCCTCGTCAAGCCATGCTGGACGCGGACGTTCCACTGCCCGATACAAGGCTTTGTCGACGCACTGCGTCCATTGAGGAAGCGAATGCGTCATCAGAAGTTTCGAACGCCCGTCTGGCGCGGTTATGCCTTCGCCATAGCCGCCTGGCTGGTCGCCTTCGCCATTCGCTACGGCCTGGCGCACTGGTTTCCGCCGGGCTTTCCCTATCTGACCTTTTTTCCGGCTGTCGTGCTGGTCGCCTTCTATGCGGGCCTGCGCCCGGCGGTCCTGACAGCGACCCTGTCGGGGTTGTCGGCCTGGTGGTTCTGGATCGGCCCGGCTGGGTTCGACCTCAGCGTCGCGACCTTCGTCGCCATCGGCTTCTATGCCTTCGTCGTCGCCGTCGACATCTTCTTCATCGTCGGCATGGACAAGGCGTCAGGAAAGTTGGCGCGCGAAGTCGAGCGCAACGCTGCGCTCGCGGAAAGCCGCGACATTCTGCTCAGAGAAGTGCAGCACCGGGTGTCGAACAATATTCAGGTGGTCAGCGCCTTGTTGAGCCTGGAGGCGCGCGCCGCCGCCGACCCAGACGCCAGAAAGGCTTTGGCCGACGCCTCGTCCCGCACGGGTCTGGTGGCCCGCATCCAGCGCAGTCTGGCCGACGCAGACCAGAAGAACACCGCTTTTCAGGATTTGGCGCGATCGATCGTCGACGATGCGCTGACGGCGGCCGCGCGTGACGACGTGATTGTCTCCATCTCCAGCGGCGACGTGGTTCTGTCGGCCGAGGAGGCCACGCCCGTGGTGCTGATAATGCTGGAATGCGTGAACAACGCCTTGGAGCATGGATTCCCTGACCGGCCCGGACGGATCACGATCGACCTGTGCGACGACGGCACGGTGCGCACCCTGACCATCGCCGACGACGGCGTGGGCGTCGCCGAGGATACGGGCGCCGAACCGACCAGCCTGGGTCTGCGGATCATTACGGCCCTGGCCCGCCAACTCGGCGGAGAATGGTCTCTGCGGCCCTCATCGCCCGGCGCGATCGCCCGCCTGTCGTGGCCCAGCGCGCCCGTCGCGCCCTAACTCGTTAGATACCGCCACGCGAAAAGGTCTCGGTCGGGAAGGTGCCGCGAAGGCATAGGCTCTCCGCGCCATCATTTTCCATGAATTGGTAGACCGGCTGCGCGTTCCGCTCAGTCTGTTCCGGTCCGGATCGAGGCGGGAAACCTGCCTTTTTTAGAACCGTCACCCTCGGGTTCTTTGCCGAGGGTGACGGAGACGGTGACGAAGGTGCGGTGTGAACAGCGCCGCGCGCTACTCCACCACTGTCCCCGCCCTCGGTTTCGCCAACTCCCGCTGCCCGGCCGTCTTTCGGCTCAGGATGCGGCGGCCCCAGCCGGCGATGTCGTCGACGATGGTGAAGATGGCGGGGATGTAGAGCAGGGACAGGAAGGTCGATGAGATCAGTCCGCCCAGCACGGCGATGGCCATGGGCGAGCGGAACTGGACGTCGGCGCCCACCCCAAGGGCGATGGGCACCATGCCGGCGCCCATGGCGAATGTGGTCATCAAAATCGGCCGGGCGCGCTTGTGCGCCGCGTCCATGATGGCCTCGTGGCGCGGCATGCCCTCTCGCTCGGCCATGATGACATAATCCACCAGCAGGATGGAGTTCTTGGCCGCGATCCCCATCAGCATCAGCACCCCGATCAGGGCCGACATGGAGAAGTTGGCGCCGCCGATAGCCAAGGCGATGAAGGCGCCGCCGATGGCCAGCGGCAAGGCCGCCATGATGGTGATCGGATAGGCGAAGCTTTTGAACAGCAGCGTCAGAACCGCATACATCAGCAGGATGCCGGAGGCGAAGGCGATGGCGAAGCCGGTCAACATCTCCTGAATGAACTCGGCGTCGCCGGCCGGCACCTGACGCACGCCGGCGGGCAGGTTCTTGACCGAGGGCAGGCGGTTGACGGCCGCGCCCGCCGCACCGGTGGTGATGCCGTCCAACTCTGCGCTGATCGAGGCGATACGCGACCGATCCTGGCGGGTGACGGTGGCGGGACCGGCGCCGAACTGGATATCGGCGACGGCGCTGAGCGGAACAGAAGTTCCGCCCGTCGCCGGCACGCGCAGGTTCTCCAGCACGGTCAGATCCTCACGCGCATCTGCGGTCAGTTGCAGGCGGATCGGGATCTGGCGGTCGCCGAGATTGTACTTGGGCAGGTTCTGATCCACGTCGCCGATGGTGGCGACCCGCACAGCTTGAGAGATGGCGCCCGCCGAAACGCCGGCCAGGGCCGCCTCGTCGGGACGTGGCGTGACCAGGATTTCGGGTCGGGCGATGGCGGCCGAGTTGACGACGTTGGCCAGGCCGGGGACGCCGCGCATCTCTTCCTCGACCTTTCTCGCCGCAGCGTTCAGGGCGTCGGGGTTATCGCTCAGGATCGAGAAGGTGTAGCTGGTGCCGTCGCCGGGCCCGCCGCCCTGCTGGGCGATGCCCGCGCGGATTCGGGCGCCGGGAATCTGTTTCAGCTCGTCCACCATGGTGCGGGCGAAGACCTGCTGGCTTAGGTCGCGGTCGCCCTTGGGCACCATGTCGGCATAGACATTAGCCTGGGTCACGTCCTGACCGCCGATGGCGGCATAGACCGAGATGACCTCGGGGCGGGCTTCCAGCCGCTTTGTGACCTGCCGAACCACGGCGTCGGTCTGGGCCAGCGTCGCGCCAGGCGGCAGTTCGACCTGGAAGGCGGCGCGGGCGGTATCACCGGGCGACATGAATTCGAACGACATCTTGGCGACGACGGCTGTGGCGATGGAGCCAAACAGAAACAGCACGCCGAGGATCAACACCTTCCACCGGTTGCCTAGCGACCAGCGCAGCGCATTCAGATAGCCGCCCATCCAGAACGGATCGCGATCCTCATGGTTGGTGTGCTTGAGGATGTAAGCCGCCATCAGCGGCGTCAGGGTGCGCGCCACCAGCAGCGAGAAGGCGACGGAGACGCACGCGGCCAGCGCAAAGGCCTTGAAGAACTGCCCGATGATGCCGGGCATGAAACCAACGGGCGCGAAGACGGCGATGATGGTGGCAGTGGTGGCCACGACCGCCAGGCCGATCTCGTCGGCCGCCTCCAGCGAGGCGTTATAGGGCGGTTTGCCGTCGCGCATGTGGCGCACGATGTTCTCGATCTCCACGATCGCATCGTCGACCAGGATGCCGATCGTCAGCGACAGGGCCAGTAGGGTCACCACGTTCAGCGACTGGTCCAGCGGGCCCAGGATGGCGAAGGTCGGGATTAGCGACATCGGCATGGCCATGGCCGCGATGAAGGTCGCCCGCCAGTCGCGCAGGAAGATGAAGACGATGATGACCGCCAGCACGGCGCCCAGCAGCAAAGCCTCCAGCGAGGCCAGATAGGATTCCTCGATCTGTTCGACGCTGGCGGTGACCTGTTGGATCGTCAGTTCGGGATGGGCGTCGTCGAGCTTCTTGACCTCCTCACGGACCCGTTCGGCGACCTTGACCTCGGAGGCGGTGCGCGAACGCAGGAAGTTGAAGGTGACGGCTTCCTGACCGTTGTAGCGGGCCAGGCGGCGCGGCTCGCTCCACTTGTCCTCGACCGTGCCCAGGTTATCGAGGCGGATGGTCTTACCGTCGCCCAGGGGGACCAGGGTGTCGCGAAGTTGCGCCACCGAGGTTGCGGCGCCGAGGGTGCGGACGGCTCTCTCGGACCCTGCAATGGTGACGCGGCCGCCCGGCAGATTGTTGTTGACGTTGTTCAGCGCCTGGCTGACCTCGGCGGCGGTGACGCCGTAGGCGGCCAGGCGTTGCGGATCCAGCTCGACGCGGATCTCGCGATCCACCCCGCCCGAGCGGTTGACCTCTCCCACGCCGCCCAAGGCCAGCAGGCTGCGGCTGACCTCGTTGTCGATGAACCAGCTGATCTCTTCCGGCGTCATGGTCGGCGAGCGGACGACGTAGTTGATCAAGGCGTCGCCGGTGATGTCGATGCGCTGGACCGCCGGTTCCTGCATGTCCTGTGGCAAGGACGCGCGCAGGCCGGTCATGGCGTTGCGCACGTCGTTGGTCGCGCGATCGGTGTCGGTGCCCAGCTCGAACTCGATGGTCGTGGTCGAGACGCCGTCGGTGATGTTGGACGTGATGTGGCGCACGCCCGACAGGCCGGCCAGCGAATCCTCGATCAGGCGCGTGACTTGGATCTCCATTTCCGCCGGGGCCGAGCCGGGGCGGGCGGCCGTGACGGCGACCAGCGGAAAGTCGATGTCGGGGTTCTGATTGATCCGCATCCCCATGAAGCCGACCACGCCGCCGAGCGTCAGCAGCAGGAACAGCAGGATGATCGGGATCGGGTTCTTGATCGCCCAGGACGACATCTGGTTCATGGTCGTCGGTCCTACTTGGAGGCAGGCTGGGCGGCCGGGGCGGGCGCATTGCCGACCGCTCGGGCCACGTTGACGCGGTCGCCTTCGTTCAGGAAGCCCGCGCCGTCCACCGCGACGCGGACGCCGACATCGACGCCGCTGACCGCCGTCTGGGCCTCGGTCCGCGACAGGATGCTCACGGGCTGGAAGTGGACGGTGTTGTCGCCGCGGACTACGAAGACGCCGGGCTTGTTGTCGCGATACAGGACCGCCCCGGTCGGCACGGTGGTCGCCGGCTGATCACCGACGGCGATGTCGGCGCGGGCGAACATGCCGGGCCGCAGCTGGGCGCCGGGCGCCAGGGAAATGCGGGCCAGGCCCAGGCGGGTGGTGGCGTCGACCTCGGGCGTGACGATGCGGACCGAGCCGGTGGTCTGACCGGCCTCGCTGGAGGTCACGATCGCGGACTGACCGGCGCGCACCAGCGACAGTTCGGTCTCCGGCACCTGGGCGTCCAGCTCAAGCCGGCCGTCGCGCACCATGCGGAACAGCTCGGTCCCGGCGGCGATGATCTGGCCCTTGGTGACGCTGCGGCTGATGATCAGGCCGCTGACGGGCGCGCGGATGGTCGCCTGCGACAGCTGGGTCTGGGTCTGGCTGAGGGCCGCGCGGGCGGCGGCCAGATTGGCGTTCGAGCTGCGCTGGTTCGCCAGGGCCGTGTCCAGCGACGCCTGGCTGAGGAAGCCGCGTTCCTTCAGCTGCTGCGCGCGATCGAGCGCGGCGTTGTCGCGGGCCACATTGGCCTCGGCCAGCTGCACCTGGGCCTGCTGCTGGCGCAGCTGGGCGCGCAGCAGGACGTCGTTCATCTGCACCAGCGGCTGGCCCTGACGCACGTAGGAGCCTTCGTCCACATAGACGGCGACGGCGGTCAGCCCGCCGGTCTCGGCCGCCACCGGCACCTCTTCCCAGGCGGAGACGGAGCCCGAGGCGTTGACGGTGCGGGCCAGGTTGATCTGGGTCACGGTCGCGGCGGTCACGGTCTGGCGCGCGCCGGCCGCCTCCTTGCCGTCGGCCTTCTTGTCGTCTCCGCCGCCGCAGCCGGCCAGCACCAGGACGGCCAGAATGGCCGCACCGGCCAGAAGTGTGGGTCGGGTCGTCTGGAGCACGGAAAAACGTCCTTGAAGAGCGATCAGGCGATGGCTGTTTCCCTTATAGCGTCCAAGGGCCGCGCTCAAAGACAAACGCCATCATTGCCAAGCTGTAATACGCGGTCGTGCTGGCTGCGGATCGTGCCGCGTCTGGTCCCCGGCGCCCGCGCGTGATAGGGGCGCGCGGATGACGACTCCCCCGATCTCGAACATTCGCAACTTCAGCGTGGTCGCGCACATCGACCATGGCAAGTCGACCCTGTCCGACCGCCTGATCCAGCACACCGGCGGCCTGACCGCGCGCGAGATGTCCGAGCAGGTGCTCGACAATATGGAGATCGAGAAGGAACGGGGCATCACCATCAAGGCCCAGACCGTACGCCTGACCTATCGGGCCAAGGACGGGCAGGACTATATCCTGAACCTGATGGACACGCCGGGCCACGTGGACTTCGCCTATGAGGTCAGCCGGTCCCTAGCCGCCTGCGAAGGCTCGCTGCTGGTCGTGGACGCCTCGCAAGGGGTCGAGGCCCAGACCCTGGCCAATGTCTATCAGGCCATCGACAACAACCACGAGATCGTCCCGGTCCTGAACAAGGTCGATCTGCCGGCGGCCGAGCCGGACCGCGTGCGCGCCCAGATCGAGGACGTGATCGGCATCGACGCCTCCGAAGCGGTCCTGGCCAGCGCCAAGTCCGGCATCGGCATCGAGGAGGTGCTGGAGGCCATCGTCACCAAGCTGCCGGCGCCCAAGGGCGATGTGAACGCGCCGCTGAAGGCCATGCTGGTCGACGCCTGGTACGACCCATACCTCGGCGTCGTCGTGCTGGTGCGGGTCTTCGACGGCGTGCTGAAGACCGGCATGCGGGTCAAGATGATGCGCAACGGCTCGACCCACCTGATCGACCGGGTCGGCGTCTTCCTGCCCAAGAACACGCCGGTCGATCAACTCGGCCCCGGCGAGGTCGGCTTCATCACCGCCCAGATCAAGGAAGTGGCCCACGCCGCCGTCGGCGACACCATCACCGATGAGAAGAAGCCGACCGCCGAGCCGCTGAAGGGGTTCAAGGAAGTCCAGTCGGTCGTCTTCTGCGGCCTGTTCCCGGTGGACGCCGCCGACTTCGAGGACCTGCGCGCCGCGATCGGCAAACTGCGTCTGAACGACGCCTCCTTCACCTATGAGATGGAAAGCTCGGCGGCGCTGGGCTTCGGCTTCCGCTGCGGCTTCCTGGGCTTGCTGCACCTTGAGATCATCCAGGAGCGCCTGAGCCGCGAGTTCAACCTCGACCTGATCGCCACGGCGCCGTCCGTCGTCTACAAGATCGGCCTGCGCGACGGGTCTGAAATGGATCTGCACAACCCGGCCGACCTGCCCGACGTGATGCAGATCGAGACCATCGCCGAGCCCTGGATCAAGGCCACCGTCCTGACGCCGGACGAATACCTCGGCGGCGTCATCAAGCTGTGCCAGGACCGTCGCGGCCAGCAGATCGAACTGTCCTACGTCGGCAACCGCGCCATGGTGGTCTATGAGCTGCCGCTGAACGAGGTGGTGTTCGACTTCTACGACCGGCTGAAGTCGATCTCGAAGGGTTACGCCTCGTTCGACTACGAGATCACCGAATACAAGGTCGGCGACCTGGTGAAGATGTCCATCCTGGTCAACGCCGAGCCGGTCGACGCCCTGTCCATGCTGGTCCACCGCGCCCGCGCCGAGACGCGCGGCCGGGGCATGGTCGAGAAGATGAAGGAACTGATTCCGCCCCACCTGTTCCAGATCCCGATCCAGGCGGCCATCGGCGGCAAGATCATCGCCCGCGAGACCGTCCGCGCCCTGCGCAAGGATGTGACCTCGAAATGCTACGGCGGCGACGCCACCCGCAAGAAGAAGCTGCTGGAAAAGCAGAAGGCCGGCAAGAAGCGCATGCGCCAGTTCGGCAAGGTCGAAATCCCGCAGGAGGCCTTCATCGCCGCCCTGAAGATGGACGAGGATTGATCCCGCGCTGGACCTCTCCGTCCCCGCCGGGGGAAGGGAGAGGTCTTGGTGCGCGGCCTCAGTGCGCGCCGTTCAACTGCTCGAACACCGCGTCGTAGCCATTCGCTTCCGCAAACCGCAGCGGCTTGACCCGCTCGACCAGGATTTCGCCGCGCGGGGTCTCGCCGCGTTCGATCAGGCCGATGACCTCGGCCGTATAGTCGGCCAGCGGCATGGAGGCGGGGTTTTCCGCATGGCCTGGCATTATGTCGGTGGCGACGCCGGGCGGGGCCAGTTCCAGCACCTCGACCGCGGTGTCCGCCAGTTGATGCCGCAGGGATTGGCTCCACGAATGCAACGCCGCCTTGGTCGCATTGTATGTCGGCGTCGCCGTCAGCGGGACGAAGGCCAGGCCCGACGTCACCGTCATCACCGTCGCCTTTGGCTGGGCCGTCAGATGCGGCAGCAGAGCGGCTGTCAGGCGGATCGGCCCCAACAGATTGGTGGCGATGATCGTCTCCACGGCGGCTAGGTCAAACGGCTGGGCCTTCAAGTCCTCTGCCTTCATGATGCCGGCGTTCAGAATGACGACATTCAGGGCGGGGTGGTCCTTGACGACTTGGGCGCCGAAGTCGGCGACGGCCGCGGCGTCCTCCATGTCCAGAGTCGCCCAGGCCATGCCGGGATTGGCGGACGCCGTCTTTTTCAGCACGCCTTCGCGACGGCCGGTGATGATGATCTGATTGCCGCGCGCGTGCAGCGCCTCGGCGAGGGCGCGGCCGATGCCCGTGCCGCCGCCGGTGATCAGTATGGTGTTGCCGGTGATGTTCATGATCGTCTCCTCGGGATGCGTCAGCGATGAAAGCGAGGTATGGCGATCACTCTCTAATCGAAAGTAGGCACTCGGAACTGCCCTACTTACCGTCCAGAAAGAAATGGCTATGACGGAGCTTCCGCCCGCAAGAATCGCTCATCCCGAGACCGGCGAGGTCGCCGATCCGCGCGTGGAGGCCTTGGTCAACGACGTGATTGGCCGCGTCGCCGACAAATGGACCATGCTGATCCTGGAGGTTCTGGCCGAGCACGGCGAGACCCGTTTCACCCGCGTCGGCGAACTCGTCGGGGGCATCAGCCAGAAGATGCTGACCCAGACCCTGCGCCAGATGGAGCGCGACGGCCTGGTGATCCGCACCGTCCACCCCATCATCCCGCCCAAGGTCGAATACCGCCTGACCGACCTGGGCTTCACCCTGGCCGAAGCCTTTTGCGGCGTCTGGATGTGGGCCGAAAAAAACATCGACCGCATCGAGGCGGCGCGCGCGGCGTTTGATGGGCGAGATAAATAATCCCGCTCAAGTCAGAGCGCAGGGAATCAAGCCTGCACCGTCTCCGTGATGAAATGCCGGCCCTGACGGTCTTCGATCTCGACCACCCACAGGTCCGGATCATACCCGCGCTGGCGGGCGATATAGGCGTCCAGGTCGCTTTCGCTGTCGGAGGTGACGGGCTGGATCCACAGGCGGTCGCCGTCGGTTCCGAAGGCTTCGGTGAACAGGCGGGCGGTGCGGGTGGAGGTGTCGTAGGCCTTGACGATGACCGAGCCGGCGCGGGCGTCGCCCTTCTTGACCACGGTCGCATAGGCGCCCTCGATCTGGGCGCGGCGGATCAGGGCGCTGACCCACAGGTCGCTGGAAAGAAGCAATTCGCTAACCCTGCTCGAACACGGAACCCCAACCCTGGCGCGCTAGGGTCGGGGCATGAGGATAGGCCTTTCCCCCCGGCAAGCCAGAGGTTTCGCGTCGGCCATGCTGATCGCCGCGACGCCCGTCGCCGCCTTCGCCGCGCCGCAGGACCGCTTCTATGAGCGCAGCTTCGTGCTGGCCGCCAACGACCGCTGCGGCCTGTTCGAGCCGCAGTTGACCGCCGCCCTGACGGCTGCCGCCTGGCAGGCGCGGGGCGCGGCCCTGCGCGCGGGATCCAGCGACCGGCAACTGGCCGAGACGGCCCAGCGGGCGCGGGCGCGGGCGAACACGACGCCGTGCGGATCCACCGATCTGAAGACGGTTCAGGGCCGGGTCCAGACCGCCTTTTCCGGCTGGTCGCGCACGACGCGGATGGAGTTTCCCGGTGATCGCCGAAAGTGGAGCGCGGACCGCGCGGCCTATGCGCGCCCGACCTGGCGGCTGATGCAGGCGACCGTGACCGGCGCCTCGCCCGTGCGGTTCGGCGTGGTGGGCGGCATGGACCGGCCTGACCAGTTGGCCGCCGTGGTGTCCTGGCAGGGGCGCTCGCGACCGACCGGGGTGCGGGTGGTGATGCGTGACCACACGGTGGCGCCGCGTCCGTGGCTGTCGCACGACCTGCCGCCCGCCGCGCAACGCCGCGCCTTCTGGGCCGCCGGCGTGACCAGCGCCGAACCGATGCTGCTGCCCGAAGGTCGCCCGGCCGGTCAGGCCTGGCTGTTCCCCGCCGCCGCCGCCGACGCCCTGTCGGCCCTGGACCCGCGCGAGGTCTTCACCGTCGAGTTCCTGTTCCGCGACGGCAGCATCGCCCGCTCCACCTTCGAGGCCGGGGATTTCGCGGCGGGCCGCGCCTTCCTGGCGATGGGGCAGGTTTAGGTTTCGGTTGTCGGCGTTCGCCTGACGTGCATCCATCTGGCTATGCGCAATGTCTTGTCAGTTGTCGCTGTTGCAGCTCTGATCTCAGCCTGTTCAGGAGAAGAGCCGTCGCGACCGCCAGTGATGGTGTTCGCCCAACACGACTTCGACCGCCTCTATGTCTGGGACCGCGCACCCGCGATATGGGCGAACACGCCGACGTTGGTGATCGCCGAGAGAGACAGCCTGTACCCGTCAGTCCCTGACGTCAAAGTTCTGCTTTCATGCAAGGCAGACAGGAGCCTGACGGTCTGGGGAAAAGTCTACGAGTTCGGCACCGATCTCGGCGGGCCGCCGCGTTTGATGCCGATGTTCGGTCTTCGAAGCCGAGACGTGTCGCTGTTGGCCGAGCCGATATGGGAATATGGGGGCTTCAGCAAGTCGGCGCACTATGTCCTGCACCCTTCGCAAGCCGAGCTCAATCAGCTGCTACGCGGGCCATGGTTTGAGGTGAGCGAAGTCTATGCTGATGGCGATGGAGCGACGCGATATCCGCCTCCGCCAAGAGAGCTGGCGGACACCTTCATCCGACAATGCCAAACAGCCGCCGAGATTAAATAAATCGCGATTGATGGAGCGGTTAGGCTTCGACCGTGACCGGCGTCGCATCGACAGCCGCCTCGCTAGTCTCCACCACCATCACCGGCAACCGGATCATCACCGCCGCGCCTTCGCCCAGGGTGCTGTCGATGGTCATGCGGCCGCCGTGCAGTTCGGTCAGGCTGCGGACCAGGGATAGGCCCAGGCCGGTGCCTTGCGCCTTCTGGTCGGCGCCGCCGGCCTGTTCGAAGGGGCGGCCCAGGCGTTGCAGGTCCTGCGGCGCGATGCCGACGCCGGTGTCGGAGACGGCCAGATCCAGGTCCGGTCCATCGGCGTCCAGGGTGATGGTGACCGAGCCGCCGGCCGGGGTGAACTTGACCGCATTGGACAGCAGGTTCAGCGCCATCTGCTTCAGGGCGCGGGCGTCGGCGCGGACCTTGATCGGCTCTGACGGCAGGACGGCGGCCAGATCGACCCCCTTGTCGTCGGCCTGGAGCCGGACCAGGGCGACGGCGGCGGACACGGCGTCGCGGGCGTCGAACGTCTCCATCGCCAGCTGGTAGCGTTCGGCCTCGATCTTGGACAGGTCCAGAACGTCGTTGATCAGGTCCAGCAGGTGGCCGCCCGCCTGGTGGATGGCGTCGGCGTAGCCGGCGTAGCGTTCGGGCAGGGGGCCGAACAGCTTCTGGCGCATGATGTCCGCAAAGCCGATGACGGCGTTCAGGGGGGTGCGCAGCTCGTGGCTCATATTGGCCAGGAAGCGGGTCTTGCCGGCGGACTGGGCCTCGGCCTCGACGCGGGCGGTCTCCAGCCCCAGCTCGCGGGCGAACTGGGCCGTGCCGTCGAACGCCTGGGCGATCAGGCGCGGGCGGTCCGTCTCGTGCTGGAACGGGCCCAGGATCATGACGACCCGGCGGTCCAGGGCGATGCGCGGGGTGAACTGGACTTCGACCGACTGGCCCGACAGGGCGCGGGCCAGGGCCGCGGACACGGCCGGGCGATCCGGCGCATGGACGGCCGAGATCAGGCCCTGTTCGGTCAGGGCCAGCACCGACAGGGCGGGCGGCGGCGTGCCCCAGGTCGCGACCGCGCGGCCGGATGGATCGAGCAGCAGCGTCAGGGCCGGCTGATCCTCCAGCAGAGCGGCGATCCGGGCGGCCTCGTCCTCGGCTTCGGCCAGACGACGCTGGCGCGCGCTCCAGGTCAGGCGCATGGCGGCGATGATCGCGCCCATGGCCAGCAGGCCCGAAACGGCGGCCAGCAAGGGGCCTTGCGCCTCCGCCCCGTTCAGCCAGGTCGAGATCAGCCCTGCCAGCAGCGGCAGGGCCACCGCAAAGGCGCCCATCCGGGTCAGACGGTCGGCGCCGACGCGGGCATGATCGAGGGCGATCCCCGCCGCCAGCGGCGTCAGGATCAGACCGGGCAGGGCGCCGGTCACGCCGCCGGTCAGGCCGGCCGAGGCGGTGGCGGCCAGGATCCAGCCGCCCATGACCGCCAGCCTCAGCCCCACGCTGTCGCGCACCATCAGCACGACGCCGAACACGCCGGGGAAGGCCATCAGCAGCAGGGCGGCCAGCGGCGCGTCCTTCAGCCCGTCCATCATCTGGGCCGCAAGCGCCGTCAGCGCCACAGCGACCGCCCAGATGGCATGCCATAAGGCGACCAGCGGAGCGCCCAACGCCGCGTCGTGCGTCGGGTCGTCCTCGAATCTGGCGTGGGCGTCGGGTTTCAAGAAGGGCGGGCCATGGGTTTCGTCTGCGCCCAGACTAGGGCTGCGGCTGAGTCGGTGCGAGGCCGCTCCCCCCTGAGGCGAACCCCATTGCGGCGTTCACCATGAATATCGGGGGACAAAACGGCCGGTTGTCGTTAACGGCCGCGCGGCCTATCTGGCGGCGCATGACCGACCGCGCGCCGCCGACCGACACCCTGGACCAGACCCTGGCCGAACTGGCCGAGGATTTCGACCTGCTGGGCGATTGGGAGCAGCGGATCGAATATGTCATCGAACTGGGCAAGGGGCTGGCCCCGCTGGACCAGGCCGACCGCATCGAGGCCAACAAGGTGCCGGGCTGTGCCGCCCAGGTCTGGCTGGCGACGACGCAGGACGACGGGCGGCTGTGGTTCGCCGCCGACAGCGACAGCGCCCTGTCCAAGGGCAATATCGCCCTGCTGCTGAAACTGTACTCCGGCCGCACGCCGCAGGAGATCGTCGCCTTCGACGCCCGCGCGGCCCTCGACCGGCTGGGCCTGCCCTCGGCCCTGACGCGCCAGCGCGCCAACGGCCTGAACAGCATGGTCGGCCGCATCCGCGAGGCGGCGCTGGCGGTTCAGTAGTCGGGAGGGTTGCAAGCGCCGGCCCGGCGACCCACGATCGCGGGGTCGTAACCGGGGGCGCGAATGGACCTGCTGAAGATCCTGCGCAGTTTCGAGGAGTTTCTCTTCGAGGCGGTCAGCTGGCTGGTCTTCTATCCCCTGACCCTGTGGCGCATCCTGCGCGGGCCGCTGGCGGCGATGGACTATTCGGACCGCGAGCAGAGCGACAGCGAGGAGCGTCGCTACGACGATGCGCTCAGCCCGCCGCTGTTCCTCTTGGCCACCATCGTCCTGACCAATCTGCTGTCGATGGCGCTGCATGTGCCGCCGCCGCCCGAGGCGACCGACCTCAGCCGCATGGTCTATGCGTCCCAGCAGAACCTGGTCCTGTTCCGCTCGCTGGCCTTCAGCCTGATCCCGCTGGTCGCCGCCGTCACCCTGCTGCGCCATGAGAAGAAGCGTATCGCCCGCGAGACCCTGCGCGCGCCCTTCTATGCGCAATGCTATCTCGCCGCCGTCTGCGCCGCCTTCGTCTCGGCGGGCGGGACCATCTTTCAGCGACCCGAACTGCCCAATGCGGTCGGCGCCGCGATCATGATCGGCGGCACGGCCTGGTTCGTCGTCGTGCAGTCCCGCTGGTTCGCCCGGCGGCTGAACGTGTCAAAGGGGCGCGCCGCCGTCATCGCCGTGCTGGCCCTGATCCGGGCGCTGATCTACCTCCTGGCCATCCTGATCCCCATCGCCCTGATCTGAGCGGACAAGACAGGGTCTAGTGGGGGTGCGATTACAGCGCGCAGAATGTAAGCGAAGGTCCGTTGCCCGGCGCGATGGCTGCTTCGGCTTTCGACCCATTGCAGACATGCGTGCCCAACTTCTGTGATGCGGACCTGTCGCTAGGACACTCTGATTACGAAGCTGCGCAACTTCGCGTGAAACTGTTGGGGCGTTTCTGGCTCATCGCCATCCGCAACGAGGATATTTGGAAAGCGCTGGGCCAGGTCTGGACAGGTGGTCGACAGAAACTCGGCAAGCTTCATCGTGTCTTGTTTGAGAAATTCCACACTCCAATGGTAGATTGCTTCGCTTGTTTGCTCCAGTAAGATTTCCACGGCTTTGATGGTGCTGGTATTCGAAGCCTCAGACTTCGCCAGAAATGCGACTACTGGCGAATTGCTCCTGTAGTCGCCGGTCCAGCCCATCATTGCACAGTCATCACCGTAGAGCCTCAGCCGCGCAATCGCTTCTGCATCTCTGCGCAGCTCGATTATTGCAGGTGGCTCTTGAAGGTTGGTCTCCATCATACGCTCAGAATATCTGCCTGCGCAGCAAAGTCACTTGGGCATGTCCGCTTCCCACTTACAGCAGGCTTTCGTCACATCCGATAGCGCATCAAAACTTCACCCGATCCCATAGTGATCCGCCAGGGCCTGCAGCGCCTGTTTCAGCACGGTCTTGCCTTGGCGGCGGCGTAGGCCCAGGCCGGTTTCGGCCAGTTGCAGGCTGTCGCCGTGGATGCAGATGCGGGTCAGGATGGGGCGAAGGCGCGGGCCGACGGCGGTCAGCGCCTGTTCGACGCGGCGGGCGGCCGAGAGGGCGCGGTCGGTCGGCTCCATCCGCGCGGCGGTTCCCGAGCCGGAGGTCGGCAGGGCGTCCCAGCGCATGGTGACCGACGCGCCCTTCGTCGCCTGTTCCGCCTCGCGCCGCAGCCGTTCGCCGGCGGCGGTCTCGGCCGGGGTCAGCCAGGGGCGGCCGGACGCATCCTTGCGCCGCGCCAGCCAGGCGATGGGGCTTTCGCCCAGATTCGCCCGCGCCCGCACCATGCGGCCGTCCGCGTGCATCAGGTCGCGCTGGCCCGCGACGAAGCCGGGACGGCCGGGAGCAGGGGACGGCGTCGGGTCCGGCTGGGCGCGTCCCGACCAGCCGCCGCCTGGCCGCACGCGCAGGCCGGGCTGGTCGATCAGGGCGCGAAACTCGGTCTCGGTCAGGGTCAGGCTGATGCGGCTGCGGCGATCCGGCGACAGACGCAAGGCATAGGCGCCGCCCTCGGCCGACAGCCAGGCGCCGGGCTTGGCCATCAGATCGCGCGCGCGTTCCAGAAGCCGGCTCATTGCGGCAACTCCAGGCGGGGCGACTGATACAGGCCATGGATGCAGCCTTCGAGGTCGTTCATCAGATCGTCGATGCTGCGCCGTTCGCGTTCGTCCTCGACCCAGCGACAGGCGGCGCCGACGCTGGCGCGATTGACGCCGAACACGTGGCCGACCCGCTCCAATGTCCAGCCATAGGCGACGTGCGACAAGTACATGGCCAGCCAGCGCGGGCGGGCCGCGCGCGGGTTCATCCGGCCCCGGCCGGTCATCTGCGACGGATGGGCGCCGGTGCGCGCCGCGATCAGATGAATGGCCAGCCCGGCCTTGACCTGATCCTCCTCGGTGACCGGCACCCTGTATTCCTCCAGCACGAAACGTCTCCCTCTCACGAACTCTCGACGCCGGCATCATAGGCGGCCCTGACGTCGCGATAGGAATATCGTCCTACTATGCGCCAAAATCGGTCGTGGCGGCTTAACCGCCTTGCGGTTGCGGGCAGCACGTCGTGCGTGAGGGAGGTGAGAGGACGGGCGGTATGTCGGCCGAACACGGAGCGCGGGTCCAACATGGTTAATAAATTTCGAATCGTTGACTCCAGCCTCTCGACGCCGATTCGCAAATCAGCCTAGATTCGCCTCAGATGGATGGCGTTAACCCTTCTTAAGGTTTTCACGTCTTAACTTGCGAACAAGGTTACCCGGCCGTGTGTCAGGGTGGTTACCGCAAAGCTTTTGCCTGGAGGGGCACGTATGCGCGTCCTGTTGATTGAAGACGATCACGCAACCGCCCAAAGCATCGAACTGATGCTGAAGTCGGAAGGCTTCAACGTCTATACGACAGACCTGGGCGAGGAAGGCATCGATCTGGGCAAGATCTATGACTACGACCTCATTCTTCTTGACCTGAACCTGCCGGACATGAGCGGCCTGGAAGTCCTGCGCCAGCTGCGCGTCGGCAAGGTCAACACCCCGGTCATGATCCTGTCGGGCAGCCACGAGATCGAAACCAAGGTCAAGACCTTCGGCGGCGGCGCCGACGACTATATGACCAAGCCCTTCCACAAGGACGAACTGATCGCGCGCACCCACGCCGTGGTCCGCCGCTCCAAGGGTCACGCCCAGGCGATCATCCACACCGGCGAGATCGCCGTGAACCTGGACGCCAAGACGGTCGAGGTGAACGGTCACCGCGTCCACCTGACGGGCAAGGAATACCAGATGCTGGAGCTGCTCTCGCTCCGCAAGGGCACGACCCTGACCAAGGAAATGTTCCTGAACCACCTGTACGGCGGCATGGACGAGCCCGAGCTGAAGATCATCGACGTCTTCATCTGCAAGCTGCGCAAGAAGCTGGCCACCGCCGCCGATGGCAAACACTATATCGAAACCGTCTGGGGCCGCGGCTACGTCCTGCGCGATCCGGCCGAGGGCGTCGTCACCGTCGCCGCCTGATCGACCTTCGATCCGCGATTTCGAAACGCCCGCCGGTGACGGCGGGCGTTTTGCGTTGGGAGCCTACTGACGCTTGGCCGGCATGTCGCGGCCGCCCTGGTGCAGGACCAGGCCTTCGACGGCGCCGGCGGCGTTGCGGGTGAAGGTGATCTGGGCGTCGACGGCGGTCAGGTAGAAGGCGTCCTCAGCCTCCGCCGTCAGTGCGAAGGCCGGCTGGCCGGTGGCCTGGGCCATCAGCTTGCCGTCCACGACCGAGATCGTCAGGGCGAAGGTCGGGGCCAGATTATAGACCCCCTCATAAGCCTTCAGCACGTCGGGCGAGAGGGCGACGGCGCGGCGTTCGCTGGGCAGGGTGACGGTTCCGCCGCGCGCCAGGGTGACCAGGGCCGCGCCCAGCTTGTCCGGCGCCTCGCCGTTCAGATTGCCCAGGACGATGACGGCGGTCCGGTCGCCCGGATCATAGGCCATATAGGTGTTGAAGCCCTCGATGGCGCCGTTGTGCCAGATCAGACGCTTGCTGTCGGCCTCGGACACCATCAGCCCCATAGCGTAGCCGTTGCGGACCGGCGTGGTCAGGGCGGTCATCGACTGGGCGTTCAGTAGTCGGCCGCTGAACAGGCCCTGTTCCCACTTCAGCAGGTCGTGGGTGGTCGAATACAAGGCGCCGGCCCCGGTCGGGATGGTCATGTCCACATAGTCGGCGTTGACGACGCCGTCGGCGCCCGGCGCATAGCCCGAGGCCCGGCGGGGCAGGATCACGTCGTGGCGGTCGTAACCGCTGTCGCTCATGCCCAGCGGCTGGAACAGATTGGCGGTGACGAAATCGGCGTAGGTCTGGCCGCTGGCCGCCTCGATGATGGCGCTGAGCAGCACATAGCCCGAGTTGGAATAGGCGAACCGGGAGCCGGGCGCGAAATCCAGCGGCCGGTCGCGAAACCGGGCGATCAACTGCGGCAGCGTCGCGGGCCGGGTCTTCTGGGCCTCAAAGTCGGAAAAGGCGGTGAAGTTGGGCACGCCCGCCGTGTGGCTGAGCAGATGGCGCGGGGTGATCGCGTCCCAGGCGGCCGGGGCGTCGGGCAGCCAGGTCTTGATCGGCGCATCCAGATCCAGCTTGCCCTGCTGGTTCAGCAGCATGACCGCGACGGCGGTGAACTGTTTCGACAGCGAGCCGAGGCGGAACTTCACATCACCGTCGTTGGGGATGTTCCACTCGCGGTTGGCCAGGCCGTAGCCCTGATCCAGAAGGATACGACCGTCGCGGGCGACCAGGACGGAGCCGGAAAAGGCGTCGGCGTCGCTGGAGGCGCGGATCACCTGGTCCATGCGCGCCGCGTCCTGGGCGGCGGCCGGGCGGCTGGCCAGCGGGCTGAGCGTGAGGGCCAGGGCGCTGGCGGCCAGCAGCAGGATGGCCGGACGACGGCGGGCGAGGGACGAATGAGGCAAGGGGCGGTCTCCTGAACGCGTCACGCTAACGCTTTCAGAGAGAGGCGGCGAGAGCGGTGTTCGGATGCAGGCGCCGCGACCTTTTCTGTCAGGGCTGCGGAAAGGTCAGGGTCGCCTCCAGCCCGCCGCCGTCGGCGTTGGCGAGCGCCAGATGGGCGCCGGCGCGTTCGGCCATGCGGCGCGCGATGGTCAGCCCCAGGCCCGAACCGCCGCTGTCGCGCGAGCGGGACGGATCGAGGCGGTAGAAGGGCTCGAACAGGCGTTCCAACTGATCCCGCGCCACGCCTGGCCCGTGATCGCGCACGATCAGGCGCACCGCATTGTCAGCGCGCATGGCGCTGACGGCCGCATCGCCGCCGTGGCGGACGGCGTTGTCGATCAGATTGGTCAGGCAGCGGCGCAGGGCCTGGGGCCGGGTCGGCACGACGGCGTTGCAGCCCTGGGTGAAGACGACCGGCTGGCCCGCCTCGGCCGCGTCCTCGCAGATGGCGGACAGTAGCGCGTCCAGATCGACGGGGGTCACGGCCTCGACCGTGGTTTCGATCCGGGCCAGGTCCAACCCTTCGCGGACCAGATGCTGCATGCCGGCCAGGTCGCTGATGAACTGGGCGCGCAGCGTCTCGTCCTCGATCTTTTCGACACGCAGCCGCATCCGGGTCAGGGGCGTCTGCAGGTCGTGGGCGACGGCGGCCAGCACGCGCGTGCGATCCTCGATCAGGGCCTTAAGCCGGGTCTGCATGGCGTTCAGGGCGGCGGCGGCCTCGCGCACCTCGCGCGCGCCCTCCTCGACCAGCGGCGGGCGATCCAGATCGTGACTGAGGGCGACGGCGCCCTGGGACAGGCGGTTCAGCGGACCGGCCGCCAGCCGCGAGGCCATCCAGCCGGTCAGCAGCACGGCGGCCAGACCCGCAAACAGCAGGGCGGCGGCCTCGCGGCTGAGCGTCCAGGGGCGCGGGGCGGGCGGCAGGCTGATCGCCACCGGGACAGGCGCGCCATTGACCGGCCGCAGGACCAGGATGCGGCACCGCAGGCGATCGGTCGCCGCGCCGCACGCCCCGGCCGAGGCCTCGAACGCCTTGACCGAGACCCCGTCCACACCGCGCCGCTTCAAGGCCTCCGCGACCGCATCGGTCAGCGACGGGTCGGGCGCGCCCAGCCTCTGGCCCGCCGCATCCGGCAGTCCGTCGGTCAGGCCGGCGGCGGGATCGTCGCTGGAGCCGGCCAGGTCCACGATCCTTTCGGCGGTGGTGAAGTCATGGGCCTGCGACAGGCGGTGACGATGATTGAGGCCCAAGGCGGCGAAGGTCACGCCCGCCGCCAGCAGGGCTCCGACCAACAGCAGCAGGAACAGCCGCGTGGTCTCGGCCTCGGCCCGGCCGTGGCGTGGGGTCAGGCGCGCCATGTCACAGGCCCCGCCAGCATATAGCCCAGGCTGCGCACCGTGCGGATCAGAGCCGGGGCCTTGGCGTCGTCGCCCAGCTTTTGGCGCAGGCGGCTGACCCTCAGGTCGATGGCGCGGTCGTCGGCGTCGGCGACGGTGGACAGGGCGCGGATCCGCTCGCGCGACAGGGGCTTGCCGCCGTTCCTGACCAGGGCGTGCAGCAGGTCGAAATCGGCGCCCGACAGCGGGGCCAGCCGTCCGTCCGGCGCCGTCAGCGCCCGCGCGGCGATGTCCAGCGACCAGCCGGAGAAGTCGGCGTGTCGCCCTTCGTTCGTCGTCGCCTCGCCGCCGGTGCGACGCAGAACGGTGCGGATGCGGGCCACCAGCTCGCGGGGCTCGAAGGGTTTGGCCATATAGTCGTCGGCGCCCATCTCCAGCCCCACGATCCGGTCGATGGGATCGCCGCGCGCCGTCAGGATGATGACCGGCGTTTTCGACGCCGCCCGGATGCCGCGACACAGCGACAGGCCGTCCTCGTCCGGCAGGTTCAGGTCCAGCACCACCAGATCGACCGGCCCGGCCTCCAGCGCCGCCTTCATGGCCCGGCCGTCGGCGGCCTTCACCGTGCGAAATCCGTGCTGCTCCAGATGGTCGGACAACAGGTTTCGGATCTCGCGATCGTCGTCGACGACCAGAAGGACGGGGGCGGCGGAGGTCTGGGACATTGGCGTTCGGCGAGCGGGAAGAAGCGGGATCTGTCGTCCTGTCTCATGGCCAAAGCGCGGCGGATACAGTCGGACACAATTCTCTTCGCCGACGATACGCGGCGACACCGACCAGCCCCGAACCGGCCGGACGCGGGTCCGAAACAGCAGCTGTCCGACACGAGGCCGGACGCCAAACCCACAGAAAGACCCGCCATGAAGTCCTTCCGTTCCACCGCCGCTTTCGGCGCCGCCGCACTGGTGATCCTGACCAGCGGCGCAGCCTTCGCCGGCACCCCTTCGGCCCCGTCGTCGGGCGCTCACGCCCGCCCCGCCGCCTCCGCCCGTGCGCATCATCGGGTCAGCCACGCCCGCACCCACCGCGCCGTGACGCCCGCCAAGAAGAAGTAAGGCCCGACGCCTTGCTGGCCCTGCCGGCGTCCCCGGCCGGCAGGACCCCCGACACGCCTGAGACTTCGACCTTCAAACGAAAGACATCGACATGAAATCCTTCCGCACCGCCGCCGCCGTTTCCGCCGTCGCCTTCGTCGCCCTGACCAGCGGCGCCGCCTTCGCCGGCACGACCCCGGCGCCCTCGACCGCCATGACCGCCCGTCCGGCCGCGACCGCTTCGGCGACGACCCCTGCGCCGTCGGCCCGCGCCCCGCGTGCGCACCGTCGTGGTCATCAAGCCCAGGCCCAGACTTCGGTCCAGGCGCCGGCGACCGTGACCGCCAAGAAGAAGTAAACCGGCCGCCCCCTCCGGTTCGCACAGGAACGCCCGGCTGTCGCAAGACGGCCGGGCGTTTCCGTATTCAGAGGCCTGTCGTCAGGCGGGGGTCTTGAAGCCCGCCGCGATGGCGGCCGCCATCGGATTGGGACGGCCGAAGCTGTCGAAGGGCAGGGGCTTGTCCCGGCCGTCGTCCTTGTCGCCCTGGCGATACCAGCTGTCGGTGTCGCGCAGGCCCCAGACGGTGAAGGCGAACTGCTGGGCCTTGGGCAGGGCGGCGAAGGCCGAGGTCAGTTCGGTGACGCGGGCGCTTTGCGCCGCGATCCGGTCGGCCTGGCTGCGGAGATCCAGACGGTTTTCGGTGCGCAGGGTGCAGTCCAGCTCCGACACATGGATCGGCAGGCCGAACTGGCTGATCTCGCGCATATAGGCGGCGATGACGCCCTCGGGGATGTCGATCCACAGGTGGGATTGCAGGCCCAGGCCCTGCAGCGGACAGCCGGCCTTCAGCAGCCGCTCGACCAGTTTCAGGAACTGCGCGCCCTTGGCCGGCACGCTTTCCTGATTGTATTCGTTCAGAAACAGGACGGCGTCAGGATCCGCGATCCGGGCCTTTTCGAAGGCGCGCAGGATATAGCCGTCCTGGCCGTATCGCGCCGACCAGTGACAGTCGCGCATGCCCGAGCCGTCGTCCAGGATCGGCTCATTGACCACGTCCCAGCTGCGGACCTTGCCGCGATAGCGGCCGGCGACGGCGGCGATATAGCCGTCGAAGGCGCGGTCGAAGCCGGCGCCCGACAGACCGGCGAAGGCCTCCTTGCCTTGGGCGTACCAGATCAGGGTGTGGCCATGCATCGCCATGCCCTCGGCCCGGGCGAAGGCGGCGATACGATCCGAGCGGTCGAAGTTGGGCCGGTCCAGGCCGTCGGCCAGGATGTATTCCATCTTCATCTCCCACTCGGGCGTGAGTTGGGAGACGTTGGCGCGGGCCAGCGCGATCCAGTCCGGGTCGTCGATCTGGCTGGCCTTGATCGCCGTGCCGAAGGGGGCGGGGGCGATGGACTTCAGCGGGGGGACGTTGGGCGGCGACGGCTCCGCCGAGGCGAGGCGATCGCAAGCGGCAAGCGCGAGCGGGGCGGCGAGGATAGCGCGGCGGGTGGGCGTCATGCGTCTCCCTCCAGCGAAGGCAGACCTAGAAGGCTGCGGGTCGTCAGACCGCACGCTTCCGCAGGCCCAACTCGTCGAAGGCGGCGGTTTCGCGCTTGGCGAGGGCGATCAGCTGGTTCAGGCGCGTGGTCTCGGCGACGTGTTCGAACTTCTTCAGCTCTTCGAACGCGCCGGTCAGGGCGTCGCGGGCCCCGGCTTCCTCGGCGTCCAGCACCGACAGGTCGCCTTCGGCGGCGGCCTTCCTTGATTTCCAGCCGTTCAGATAGGCGCCAAGCATCATGCCGGCCTCAGCATCCATGCGGGCGCGGTTGCGTTCGCCCTCGGCCTCGGCGTCCAGCACGGCGATGCGGAGTTCGGCGCCGGCGCGGCGTTCGGCGATCTCGGCCAAGCGCTTCTGCAGCGTCTCGACCTCATAGTTGGAGATGCGGATCAGGGATTGGGCCCAAGCGGTCATCTAAATCATCACTCCCTGATCATGCCTTGGTTCAGGATTGCTTCCAGCCGGGTAAAGGAATCGGAAAGACGCGTCGCATCGTCCTTGTCTTGTCCCAGAAAATCTTCGAGCGCCGGATTCAGGGCGATGGCCCGGTCCACGATCGGGTCGGCGCCGGTGCGGTAGGCGCCGATCTTGATCAGCTCTTCCATATTGGCGTAGGCGCTCAGGCACTGGCGCGCGCGCTTGTTCAGCTCGCGCTCGGGCGGGGTCTGACAGCCGGGCAGGGTGCGGCTGACCGACTTCAACACGTCGATGGCGGGGAAGCGCCCACGCTCGGCGATCTTGCGATCCATGACGATGTGGCCGTCCAGAATACCGCGCACGGCGTCGGCGATCGGCTCGTCATGGTCGCCGCCGTCCACCAGCACGGTGAACAAGGCGGTGATGGGCGCCGCCGTCGTGCCGTCGGGGCGGATCGGGCCGGGACCGGCGCGCTCCAGCAGCTTGGGCAGTTCGGTGAAGACGGTGGGGGTGTAGCCCTTGGTGGTCGGGGGCTCGCCAGCGGCCAGCCCGATCTCGCGCTGGGCCATGGCAAAACGGGTGACGCTGTCCATCAGGCACAGCACTTCCAGGTCTTGGTCGCGAAGATATTCGGCGATGGCCATGGTCATATAGGCTGACTGACGGCGCTTCAGGGCCGGTTCGTCCGACGTGGCGACCACGACGACGGCGCGTTTCAGCCCCTCTTCGCCCAGGGTCTCTTCCACGAACTCGCGCACCTCGCGGCCCCGTTCGCCGATCAGGCCGACCACGACGGCGTCGCACGTCGCCTCCTTGGCCAGCATGGACAGCAGCACCGACTTGCCCACGCCCGACCCGGCGAAGATGCCCAGGCGCTGGCCCCGGCAAGTGGTGGTGAAGACGTCCATGGCCCGCACGCCCAGGTCCAGACGCTCGCCCACCCGGCCGCGCGAATGGGCGGGCGGGGGCGGGGCGCGCAGGGGATAGGGGGCGGGGCCTTGCGGCAGCGGTCCCTTGCCGTCGATGGCCTGGCCGAAGGCGTCGATGATGCGGCCCAGCCAGGCGGTCGTCGGGCGCACGCTGGCGGCCTGATCGATGATGCGGATGTCGGCGCCGGGGGCCACGCCCTCGACCGGACCGAAGGGCATCAGCAGGGCCTTGGAATCGCGGAAACCGACCACCTCGGCGGGCAGGGGATCGTGGCCGCGCCGTCCGATCTCGGCCCGGGCGCCGACGGCGAGACGCGACAGGCCGCCGCGCGACTCGATCAGCAGGCCCGACACGCCCGCGACCTTGCCGGTCACGACCAGCGGATCGATCGCTTCGACGGCGGCGACGAGATTGCGCAAAAATCAGACCCCAGGAACAGGCGTTAACAGATGCGCCATCGTGGTTAACGAGCGATGAAGCGCTGCCGAAAGGCGGGGGATAGGCCAGCGATTATTGCGTCTCGATTGCAACTCAAACGTGAAACGGTTTTTCAACTAATTAGCCTGTTAATCTTGCAACCGAGGCGGGCGGGGGCCGGCCGATAGCGAAGAGGTTGGGGCCTATGTTCGCGCGTAAACCGAAGTCATCGGACATGCAGGATCGGCTGATCGATCTGGAGGGCAAGATGGCCGCCATCGGCCGGTCGCAGGCGGTGATCGAGTTCAAGCTGGACGGCACCATCATCGACGCCAACCAGAACCTCCTGACCACGATGGGCTATAGTCTGGACGAGATCCGGGGCGCCCACCACAGGACCTTCATGGACCCGGCCGAGGCGGCTTCGCCCGACTACGCCGCCTTCTGGCGCGAGCTGAACGCGGGGCAGTTCCTGGCGCGCAAGTTCCGCCGCCTGGCCAAAGGCGGCCGCGAGGTCTGGCTGCAGGCCTCCTACAATCCGGTGTTCGGCCCCGACGGGCGGCCGACCAAGGTCATCAAACTGGCCATCGACATCACCGCCGACGAGCAGGAGGCCGGGCGCCGCGAGGCCGAACGGGTCGAGGCGGAAAGCACCCAGACCCTGCTGGTCGATGCCTTGGCTGGGGTGCTGAACAAGCTGTCGGCCGGCGACCTGACCGCGCGGATTGATGCGCCGGTGAAGGGCGACCATGTGCGGGTGCGCGACGATTATAACGCTGCGGTCGAAAGCCTGCGCCAGACGATGGGACAGGCGCTGCGGGCCGTGTCGGGTCTGAGGGGCGGGGTGGGCGAAATCTCCAGCGCGTCTGACGACCTGTCGCGCCGCACCGAACAGCAGGCCGCCAGTCTGGAAGAAACGGCCGCGGCGCTGGACCAGATCACCGCCACGGTGAAGCGCAGCGCGGACGGCGCCAAACAGGCCTCGGCTGCGGCCCTGGGCGCGCGCGCCGAGGCGGACCGGTCGGGCGAAGTGGTGCGCCAGGCGATCGCGGCGATGGACGGCATCAAGCGCAGTTCGGCCCAGATCAGCGATATCATCGGGGTGATCGACGAGATCGCGTTCCAGACCAATCTCTTGGCCCTGAACGCCGGGGTCGAGGCGGCGCGGGCGGGAGAGGCGGGACGCGGCTTCGCCGTCGTCGCCTCCGAAGTGCGGGCTCTGGCGCAGCGTTCGGCGGAAGCCGCGAAGGAGATCAAGACCCTGATCACCACCTCGGGCCAGGAGGTGGCGCAAGGGGTCAAGCTGGTCGACGAGACCGGCGCGGCTCTGTCGGCGATCGCGGTCAAGGTGGCGGAGATGGACGCCCTGGTCAGCGAGATCGCCGCCTCGGCTCAGGAACAGGCGACGGGGCTGAGCCAGGTCAACACGGCCGTCAACCAGATGGACCAGGTCACCCAGCAGAATGCGGCCATGGTCGAACAAACGACAGCCGCCGCCATGAGCCTGAAGTCCGAAACCGAACAACTGGCCCTGCTGGTCGAACGGTTCGAGACGGGCGAGGCGCCGGCTCAGACCCGCATCCACGACCTGTCGCAAGCCGCCGCCCCCGTCCCCCTGGCCCGCGAACGCGCCCGCATCCGGGCCTTCGCCAGCGGCGGCGCGACTGCGGCGTCGAGCGCGGGCTGGGAAGAGTTCTAGGGCGCGCTCGGCTCCAGCTCGATCTTCGCCTCCCGCGTCGTCGCGATGGCGCCGATCGAGGCGGCGACGATGGCGGCGATGGCGAGCCATTGCTGGCCCGTCAGGTGCTCGTGCAGAATCGCAAGCCCCGCCAGTGCGCCGACGGCCGGCTCGGCGCTGAGCACCACGCCGAAGGTGCGTTTGGGGATGCTGCGCAAGGCGACCATTTCCAGCGAATAGGGCAGGGCGCTGGAGAAGATCGCCACCGCCACGCCCGCCAGGATGATGGCGGGATTCAGCAGGGCGGCGCCCGCATGGGCCACGCCAAATGGCACGACGACCATGGCCGCCACGCTCATGCCCAGCGCCACCGACTGACCGGCGTGCAGGTGCGACAGCCGCTTGCCGAAGACGATGTACAGCGCCCAGCACAGGCCGGCGAAGGCCGCCAGCGCCATGCCGACGGGATCCAGCGCGCCGGCGCCGGCCTTGATCGGCAGCAGCAGGCCCAAGCCCACGACGGCCAGACCGATGCAGGCGAAATGGATGGGCTTTCGGGAATGGATCAGGGCCAGGGTCAGGGGCCCAATGAACTCGATGGCGATGGCCAGACCCAACGGAATGGTGCGCAGGGCCATGTAGAAGCTGAGGTTCATCGCCCCCAGCACGACGCCGTAAAGCGCGATGGCGCCCAGGTCCGCGCGGGTCAGGCGGAACCGCCAGGGCCGGAAGACGGCGACCAGCAGAACGGCCGAAATTCCGACGCGATAGGCCGAGGTCCCCTCCGCCCCGATCGCTGGAAACAGGGTCTTGGCGAAGGAGGTGCCGCACGCCAGCGTCACCATACCCGCAAACAGCGCCAGATAGGGGACCAGGCGCGCCGCCAGCGGCGAGTTCAGGTGGGTTTTCAGGGCCAGCGACGTCATGGCGTAAAGCTAGCGTAACGCCGCTTGCGCTTCCCGGCGATTTTCCGCTTGAATGCGACGGAAATCGTCACTGGAGACTCTGTAATGACGAATTTCGTCACGCTCGACGATTTCGACCATAAGCTGCTGATGCGGGTCCGGCGCAACAATCTGGAGCCGGCGCGGGTGACGGCCGAGGCGGTGGGTCTATCGGAATCCGCCGTCCTGCGCCGCCTGCGTCGCCTGCGGGCCGAGGGCGTCATCGCCGCCGACGTCGCCGTGATTGATCCGGCCCGGGTCGAGCCGCGCATCGTCCTGCATGTCCAGGTCGAGATGAACACCCAGGATCGTAAAGTCATGGACGCCTTCCAGCGCGCCATGAAGGCCAGCCCCGAGGTTCAGGGCTGCTGGGACGTGACGGGCGAAACCGACTATCTGCTCACCGTCGCCGTGCGCTCCATGCAGGACTATGAGGCCTTCGGCATTCGCGAACTGGTCCCCGAAAAGGGCGTGCGCGGCTTCAAGAGCATGATCGTCATCCGCGAGGTCGTCGGCTTCGATCCGGGACGGGCGGTGCTGGAGCGCTAGGTCGCCGGGGCCTCAACCACCAGGGTCGCGCCTTGGCCCGAATCAGGACTGCGGTTCTCGATCGTGCCGCCGATCTGGCGGACCAGGCTGTCGATGACGCGCATGCCCAGGCTGCGGTCGCTGCGGGCGGCGATCAGGTCGAAGCCCTTGCCTTGGTCCGCCACGGTGACGGTTAGGCGTCCGTCGGCGATGCGGCCTGTGACCGAGACGCCTCCGCCCTCGGGGCCATAGGCGTATTTGATGGCGTTGGTGACCAGCTCGTTCACGATCAGACCGAGCGGGATGGCGATGTCGGCGCCCAGCGGCGCATCGGACGCCTCGCAGGTGACGACATGGCGGTCGCTGCCGGCGTCGATGGCCTCGCACAGCTGGCACAGGAAGTCGGACAGGATCACGGTCTGGACGTCGGCGCCGCGCCACAGTTGGTCGTGGACCTGGCTGATGGCCTGGATGCGCGACCCGGCCGTGGCCAGGGCGGCGCGCACCTCGTCGGAGGCCGCGCCGCGCGCCTGCATCGACAGCAGGCTGGAGACCAGGGACAGGCTGTTCTTGACCCGGTGGCTGACCTCTCGCGTCAGAAGGGCCTGATGTTCGATGGCGGCGAGCAGCCGCTGCTCGGTCTGCTGGCGGGCGATGGCGGCGCCGACGACGGCGGCGAAGGCGTCCAGGAACAGTGCGTCGCGGGCGTCGAACTGACCCTCGTCGGGGCTGTCGACCTCCAGCACGCCCCAGGGTTCGCCGTCCAGTTCGGGCCGGATCAGGACGTTGATGGCGCGCCGCACGCCGTGGTCGGCCAGAAGCTTGGGCGTATGGAAGCGCTGTTCGTTCTCCAGATGGTTGGAGATCAGCGGCTTGCCGGTCTGGAAGGCGTAGCCGGCAGGTGAATCCAGCTCGACGCCCAGCGAGGCGTGACCCTCGACCTCGCCGCTCCAGCCCACGCCGGCGACCAAGACCAGCCGGTCGCGGCTTTCATTGTGGATCAGCACCTTGGACAGGGGCGTCTCCAGGCCGTCGGCGCAGACCACGCAGGCGGCGTCGAGCAGTGCCTGACGATCGCGTTCGCGCAGGGCCACCTCGCCGAAACGCGCCAGCAGCGACTGCTGCTTCAGGCGATAGCGCAGCTCGTCGGCGATGGAACGGGTCTCGGGCGTCGGCGCATCCTCAACCTTGGGCGCGACCGGATCGTCCATCTGGATCTGGGTCTGTGCCGCCGCGTCGGCCCACACCTCGGCGACCAGTTCGGCGATCTCCGGGGTCAGGCCGGGGTCGGAGGGCGGGCGGGTGTGGGGCAAGGACGGAAATCTCGGTTCGCGCGACGGCGACATATAGGCTGACATAGCCGCTCTGAAAGGTTTGCGCAGAAATCATCGCGCGTCACCCCTTGCGTGGAGCGGCAAGAGCCATGGTCATCCGTATTGGTTTCGGCTGGGCCGGTCCCCGCGGCGCTACAGCGTTCGCTGGAAGAAGCGGACGATCTCGCGATTGAGATCCTTGTGAAAATCAGCGCGGTCGAAGTGTGGCGTCGGCGTGCAGATCTGCGGCGCCTCGGTCGCCAGGGCCGGCGAGCAGGGCGGCAGGAAGTCGTAATGACCTGCGCCTTCGACGCGGTGGTACTCGGGCGCGGCGCCCAGCCGATCGCGGATCGGCTCTACATTATAGGGCGCGGGCAGAATGTCGTCGGCGCCCGCCTGCCACAGCTGAACCGGAATGCGCACGGCGGCGAGGCTGTCGGACGTGAAGGAGAAACCCAGGGCCGGGGCGGCGATGACGGCGGCCTTGATCCGGTCGTCCTTCGCACGCGGACGCCAGGTCGACAGGTCGATCCCCATCGCGTCCAGCAGGCGGCAGGCGAAGAAACCGGGATGGGCCTGGCAATGGTCGCCGATGGCCGCCGCGTCCGAGACCCCGCCAATGGCCGAGGTGACCGTGAAGCCGCCCGCCGAGAAGCCAAAGGCGCCGATGCGGTTCGGATCGATGGCGACGCCGCCCGGCCGCGCGGACCAGTCGCCGGTCATATAGTCGATCAGGCGGCTGAGCTGGGGCGCGCGATTGGTCAGTTGGGTGGAGCGGCTCATGTCGCGATAGTTGTCGCCGGGATGGGTCAGGGCGGCGACCACAAAGCCGGCGTCGGCCAGGGCTCTGGCGGTGTCGGCATGGCTGCGCAAACCGCCGCCGTTGCCGTGCGAGATGACGACCAGAGGCGCGGGCCGGCCATCGGCGCGGCGGCTCGGCAGCCAGACCCCGGCCTCGACCGCGCCGTCCGGTCCGCCGGGAAAGGTGAAGACCTGGTCGGGCGCCTGCGGGTCGGTCTGGGCGCGCGCCGGGCCTCGGGCTTGTGGCGCGGTCGCCTGCACGGGCGATGCGGCGCCGGCCAGAAGAATCAGGGCCAGGCTGAGGCCGGCGATCAGGTTTTGGGGCGGCGAGCGATGGGTCATGTCGGTTTCCTTTGGTCGAGACGGGCCAGGGTTCTGGCCGACGGCGAGCAAGCGCCAGTCGCATTTCGCCAATGGGCGAACGGTTGCGTGGACGGGCGAAGGGTTCGACGATAGTGGGCTGACGAGGGAAGGGACGATGACGCAGAACGCCGCTGACAGACTGAATACGCCGCGCGCCTGGGCCGTCGATCTGGCGGCCTGCGCGCTGACGGGGGCGGTGTTGGGCGCGGTCGGTCCCTTCGGCAGCTTCTTCAACGATGGGCTGGCGGTGCGGATCGGCTATTGGACGGCGGTTCTGGTGATCAGCGGCGCGGTGTTCGGCGCTGCGATCCGCTGGGCCTGGCCCAGGATGCGCCGCAGACGCGTGTCCATGCGGTTCTGGCTGCCCATGCTGATCGCCGTCGCCAGCGGGCCGACCGCCTTGATCAGCCGGATCATCGCCGTGATCCTGTGGCCCGGCATTCGCCAACGTGTCGGCTGGGTCGAATGGTATGGACAGGCCCTGCTGATCGGGGCCGTCTATGTGGCGCTCTACGCCCTGTTGCGGATGCGGACGTCCGATGCGGCGACGCGAGCAGGTGAAGGCGATCCGGGTTTTGCGCGCACCCTGCCTACGGGGTTGGGGCGTGACCTGATCTGCCTGCAAATGGAAGACCATTATGTACGCGTGCATACGACGCGGGGGTCGCAGCTTGTTCTGATGTCGCTGTCGCAGGCCGTCTCGGCGTTGAAGGGCGTAGAGGGGCTTCAGACCCATCGCTCGTGGTGGGTGGCGCGCGCGGCCATCGTCGGGGTCGTCGAGGACGGCCGTAACCTGCGCCTGGCCCTGACCGGTGGTCTGACGGCGCCGGTGTCGCGCGCGCGGGTGGCCAATCTGCGGGCCGCCGGCTGGCTTTAGGTCAAGGGTTCTGACGGTCGTTCGCAGAAATCATCGCGCGTCACCCCTTGCGTGGGCCGGCAAGGCCTTATCTGTTGTGCGCCAGCATTCGAGGAGACCTTTTCCATGACCGACTTCAGCTATGATGCGTCCCGCCACCTGAAGAAGGGCCGGGGCAAGGTCTATGACTCGATCGTCGACACCATCGGCGACACCCCCATCGTGCGGCTGCCGCGTCTGTCGGCGGAATACGATACGAAGGCGACGGTGCTGGCCAAGCTGGAGTTCTTCAACCCGATCGCCTCGGTCAAGGACCGGATCGGCGTGGCCATGGTCGAGGCGTTGCAGGAGGCTGGCAAGATCGATCAGGACACGGTGCTGATCGAGCCGACCAGCGGCAACACCGGCATCGCCCTGGCCTTTGTGGCGGCGGCCAAGGGGCTGAAGCTGACGCTTTGCATGCCCGAAAGCATGTCGATCGAGCGGCGCAAGATGCTGGCGCTTCTCGGCGCGCGGCTTGAGCTGACGCCGGCCGAAAAGGGTATGAAGGGCGCGATCGCGCGGGCGCAGGAACTGCTGGAGACCACGCCGAACTCCGTCAGCCCGTCGCAGTTCGAGAACCTGGCCAATCCCGCCATTCACCGCGTCACGACGGCCGAAGAAATCTGGAACGACACGGCCGGTGCGGTGGACATCGTCGTCGCCGGCGTCGGCACCGGCGGCACCATCTCGGGCGTGGGCCAGGCGCTGAAGGCCAAGAAGGCGTCGGTGCAGTTCATCGCCGTCGAGCCCGAGGCCTCTCCGGTGTTGTCCGGCGGCGCGCCCGGCCCGCACAAAATCCAGGGCATCGGCGCTGGCTTCGTGCCCGCCATCTATGATCCGTCGGTGGTCGATGGGGTCGAGCAGGTGTCCAACGACGACAGTTTCGACATGGCCAGAAAGGCCGCGCGGGTCGAGGGCATCCCCGTCGGCATCAGCTCGGGTGCGGCCCTGACCGCCGCCTTCCGCATCGCCGCGCGCGAGGAGAATGCCGGCAAGACCATCGTGGTGATCATCCCGTCCTTCGCCGAACGCTATCTGTCGACCGCGCTTTTCGAAGGGCTTTGAAGGGAGCATGATTCACGCTTTTTGACGCCGCCGCCGCACGGCTTCGTCAAAAAACGATCACGCTCCAAGCGGAGCCTTTAGGCCGTTCGCGTGTTCGATAACGGACGCGCGTGCGGCTCCGCTTGGGATGAGGGACGGCGCGCGGCGGATCAACAACGCCGGAGCGTTTTATGCCTGTCGCCGCCCTTCGCCTGATCGCCGTCGCCGGGGTCTCGGCCCTGGCGCTCGCCGCCTGTTCCAACAATGACGACAAGGCGGCGGTCGATCCGTCGATGTCGCCCGAGCAACAGGCCGCAGCCGCCGCCAACACCCCCGTCACCGCCCAGCCGCGCCAGATCCGCAATGTGCCGGTGGATGTGCAGGGCGTGACCGATGTGGGCGCCACGGTTCGGGTCAAGAACGTCGATCTGGCCGAGGACGCGACCATCCTGGACGTCAGCATCTCGTTCGCCAGCGACATGACGAACAATGTGCAGATGGCGACCAACGCCACCTATATCGAACTGCCCAACGGCCAGAAGCTGCGACTGAAGCCGCCCGAGGGCAATCCGAACATGAATATCGTCAAGGGCGATACCATGAACGGCCGCCTGGTCTTCATGGGCGCGGTGCCGGCCGGGGTGAACCAGATTTCAGTCGTATTTAACGAGGGCTCGACGTCGGACAGCATCATCGGTCCGTTCCTGCGCATGACCATTCCGCTGACGGCCCAGGCTGCCCAGAACGCGACGAGCGGAGCGGCCGGATGACGGGACGACACGCGCCCGCCATGGCGGCGGCGCTGTTGGCCGCGGGTCTGACGCCCTGCGTCGCCTCGGCCCTGACGGTGCGGCTGATGAGCGGCAGCGCCATCGGCCTGCGCTCAACCTTCGAAAAGGACATGGCCGCGCCCCGGTCCACCTTCGCCAAGTCGGGGCCGGACAGCGCGCTGGAAAGCGTGTTCGTCTCGTCCGAGGTCGCGCCCGAACGGGTCGAGACGACCCGCAGCCTGCTGAGCGAGCTGAACGCGCGGCGCACCGACGGGGTGATCGTGATCGACCTGCCGGCCGATGTTCTGTTCGACTTCGACAAGGCGACGATCCGGGCGGACGCCGAGCCGGCCCTGACGCGGGCGGCGGAACTGCTGAAAAGCTATCCGCAGGCCCAGGTCAGCATCGGCGGCCATACCGACGCCAAGGGCGACGACGCCTATAACGAGGGCCTGTCGCTGCGCCGCGCGCGGGCGGTGGCGGCGCGGCTGCAACGCGAGGCCGGGCGCACCTTGGGCGCCGAGGGCTTTGGCGAGCGGAGGCCCGTTGCCCCCAACGTCAAGCCGGACGGCTCGGACGATCCCGACGGGCGTCAGAAGAACCGCCGCGTCGAGATCCGCATCACGCCGCGCGCGGGAGGCTGAGCATGGCCTTGATCCCTTGCCCCGCCTGCGGGCGTCAGGTGTCTGAGGCGGCGGTCGCCTGTCCCAACTGCGGCCATCCGATCGCGGGCGACGCGGCGCCGCCGTCGGGCACGTTCAAGGAGGCCCTGACGCGGCCCGATGCGGTCAAGAGCGGGATCACCGTCCTGGGCGTCTTCGTCGCCGCGCCGTGGATCGCGCGGGTGCTGGCGGTCATCGCTTTCGTGATCCTGGCCATCGTGGTGGTAGTCAACAAGAGCTGATCCGGCTCACGCCCGGTTAACCGCTCGCTTCTAAAGTGGGGGGATGGGCGATCTGGCAGCCATGATCGGGGAAGAGGCGACGCCGCCGCCGCTGCGTGCGCGCCGGGCGCTGCTGAAGCGTCTGGCCGACGTCGTGTCCCTGCCCGCCAGCCGCATCAACGCCTTTGAGCGGGCGGTGACGGGCGACCTGCTGGTCGAGATGCTGCGGCTGGCCTCGCACGATGAGCGCAAACGCGTGGCGGCGCGTCTGGCGCCGTTGGCCGAACTGCCCAACAGCGTGGCGCGCATCCTGTTGCGCGACGATCCGGACATCGCCGGATTGCTGATCGAACAATGCGCCTCCCTGAGCGATGCGGATATCGTCGGCTGTGCGCGCGACGCCAGTTTCGAACACCGGATGCTGCTGGCGGTGCGCCGGGGCCTGTCGGAGATCGTGACCGAGACCCTGTTCTCCTTCGGCGAGATGGAGGTGATCGAGGCGGTGCTGCGCAATACGACCGCGCGCCTGTCGCAGCTGGGCATCGAGACGGTGGTGGGCCTGAGCCGCCAGTCGCCGAGCCTGTGCAGCCCCTTGCTGAAGCGGTCCGAGCTGAGGCCGTCAGGCGCCTATGTCATGTTCTGGTGGTGCGCGCCCGAGGATCGCCGCACCATCCTGCAACGGTTCGCCGTATCGCGCGAAGTCATGCAGGAGGCGTCCGAGGACGTCTTCGCCATCGCCAATGACGAAAGCTGGTCCGATCCTGTCGCGCGCAAGGCGCTTCAGTTCATCGAGCGCCGTCAGCGCAATCGCGCGGCCATCGAAAAGAGCCCGTTCGACAATCTTGAACACGCCGTCATGGTCGCCGCCAGCGATGGCCTGACGCGCGAGACGGCGTCCGAGATCGCCTTCCTGGCGGGGATCAAGCCGCTGACGGGGGCCAAGCTGCTGGGCGATCCTGGCGGCGAGCCGCTGGCGATCCTGTGCAAGGCGACGGGGATGTCGCGCGTCGATCTGACCAATCTGTGGCGCTCGATGCGGCGGCCCGAGACGACAGCGGACGGCAAGATCCATCCCGACTGGGAGCGCGTGCAGATCACCTATGAAATGCTGGCCGTCGATCGCGCCCAGACGGTGCTGCGTTACTGGAACTGGTCTTTGTCGTCGGCCCTGACGCCCACGCTGTTGCGCGCCATTCGCGACGGCGAGGATGACGCCGTCGATGAATATTCGGCGCCGGAGCGGGCGGCGATGATGGTGCTGGCCGAAGACTTCGGCCGATAGGTCTGATCACTAAAGTCGAATGCATAGACGTGCATATCGCACCGCTTATACGCGTGTTTGCTTTCGCGGCGAAACAACCCTATGACGCTATTGGGGTCGTTCGGTTGGAGAATCAGCCGAACTCAATAAATCAGGAAAGCGAAGCCGATAATGGAAGATAAGCCCGAACTGCTGGAGATGACCGCAGACATCGTGTCGGCCTATGTCGGCAATAACTCGGTCTCGGCAGAGGCCCTGCCTGCGCTTATCGCCAATATTCACGCCGCCCTATCGGGTGTGTCGAACGGTCCGGTCGAGGCCGAACCTGAACCCAAGGAACCGGCGGTGCCGATCCGCAAGTCGATCGCGCCCGATTTCCTGATCTGCCTGGAAGACGGCCGCAAGTTCAAGTCGTTGAAGCGCCACCTGCGCACCAAATACGACATGAGCCCCGAAGAATACCGCACCAAATGGGGTCTGCCGAAAGACTATCCGATGGTCGCTCCGAACTACGCCAAGGCGCGTTCGGAACTGGCCAAGTCGATGGGCCTGGGCCAAGGCGGCCGCAAGCCCGCCCGCGCCGCCGGAACCCGCGCGAAGAAATAAGCCGAGGTTTTTCGGTCTGGAGACGCCCGCTTCCATCAGGAGGCGGGCGTTTTTGCTTTGGGGGCGCACGAGCATTCTCCCTCCCCGTACCGGGGAGGGTGGCTGAGGCGCAGCCGAAGGCGGGTGGGGACAACCGGACGACGTCCCACGGACCTGGTCTGTCAAAGGAGTGCGCCCGTGCCCGGGCCGCCCCCACCCGGTCGCTGCGCGACCACCCTCCCCCGCAGGGGGAGGGAGAAATCATTACTGCTTACGCTGCCTGGGCGGTCCGGCGCATGCGCCAGAAGCGCAGGGTGCGCAGCGCCGCGTCGCGGGTCAGTTCGCCGTACATGCGGCCATAGGCGGCGGCCTTGCCCATCGGATTGTCCTCGGCGCCCAGGACGGCGACGGCGTAGGTCAGATAGACGGCGCGGTCCATGTCGGCCGCCTTGCAGACCACTGACAGGGCATCCAGATCCTTGCGCTCGACAATGCCGCGCGCGGTGTGGAAGTCGATGTCGGCCAGCTTGGACAGGGCGATCAGGAAGGGCGTGCGGCCGTTGGAGCGCAGGAAGCGGATCAGGGTCTGGGGCGTCAGCTGGCCGGCGGCCTGAAGCTCATCGATATAGGCCAGGTTCTCAGCATAGTCGGCCGGCAGGGCGCCGTCGTCGGTGGCGACGCGAGTGCGGCCGGCGGCCAGCGCCGCCTCCAGCAGGGCCGGATCCATGCGCGCGTTCTGTTCCAGGATCTGGTGACGCAGCCGCGCCTCGACGACGAAATACATCTCGTTCAGCAGGTCGGCGGGCAGGCTCTGGCGCTCGACCGTGGCGGCGTGCAGGGCCGGATTGGCCTTGGCGCGCTCGATGGCGGTTTCGGAGGCGGCGCGCGACAGCTGGGCGCCGTCGTTGCGCAGCAGGGTGTTCAAGGTGTCGTCGTCGCCGTGCTCGACGATGACGTCGGAAACCGCCTCGGATACCGTCGCGCGGCCTGAGACGGCGCGCAGATGGCCCTGGCTGCGCTTGCGCACGACCTGGATCAGATCCTCGTCGGTCAAGACGGTGGAGGCGCGCAGAACCTGTTCGGCGACCTCGATCTCGTCGTCGGCGAAACGGCGGATCAGGCTGTGGGGGGCGTTGGGGGCCTGGGCGAAACGGGCGGCCAGTTCGGCGCGGACCGCGACCTCCATCTCGGCCGACAACTTGGCCAACACCGTGCCGTAGAGCGCGGTTTCATTGGCGTTCGGCGAAGGCGCGCCGAAGAAGTGGGCCGTCAGTTCGCGCAGCAGCAGACGACGCTTCTCGCTGGACTCCTCGCTGGCCAGGGCGATGAGTTCGGGCAGGCGCGAGCCTTTGATCTCGGCAGGTTCGATCACGGCGCGATCGCTCATGGCAGGTTGTCGGCTTCGGTCTGGGGCACGGCGCGCAGGCTGCCGTTGGCGTTGCGGATCAGGGCAGGCGGACCGTCCGGCTGGGCCAGGTCGCTGGATTGCGGCGTCTGGGCCATCTGGACGGGCAGGGCGTCGAGGTAGGTCTGCTGCGGCGCAGGGATGGCGTCGGGGTGGCGGCCGGCTTGGCGGTGAACCGAATAGTAGCGGGCGCTGTTGTCGCCGGCTGCGGGCGTCGGGGCGGCCTGACCTCTGGCGGCGACGGCGGCGGCGTCCAGCGGCGCGCCGGCCTGGGGCCGTTGCAGGCGATAGATAGGGGCGTCGCGGCGCGGGGCCATCGGGTCGGCGACCGCCGGCTGGGGCGCGGGCTGAACTGCAGTCTGGGGCGCGGGTTGCGGCTCGGCCTGCGCGGCCTGTTGCGGGATGGGCGCCGGCTCGGCCTGCATCTGGGGTTCAGGCTCAGGTTGAGGCGCGGAAGGCTGCGGCTCCGGAACATAGGGCGAGGGCGCGACGCGCGTCGCCGTCGCCTGCGGCGGTGCGGTTTCTACGGGTGCGGCCTCTACGGGTGCACTATGCGCAGGCTCGGCCTGCATCGGGGCACGCTGGGGCATCCAGGCGCTGGCGGGCGTCAGGCCGTTGCTGCGCGGCGTGGAGATCGAGGGGGTGACCGAAGGCGCGGGCGACAGGCGGGCCAGGGGGATGGCGCCGGGCAGGGTGCGATTTGCGGCGGTCACGGTCGGGGCGGGCGCCTCGGCCTGGATGACGGCGGGCGTCGGGGTTGCGCGCGCGGCGACCGCCGGCTTGCCGGGCCAGGACAGGTAGCGCAGGCCCGACGCGTTGGTCGGCGCCTGCTGCGCCACGGCGGCGCCGGCCGCCAGATTGACGGCGGTCAGGACGATCGAAACTGCGAGGGCGCGGCGCACGGCGGCTCTCCGGAGAGGAATTCCAGCGCACACACTAGGGCTCGGACCCTTAATCCCGCGCTAATGTGAAGCCAGGATTCGACAACGACCGCGTGTCAGCCGCGACCGGGCAGATAGTTGTCGGTGAAGGCGTCGCGCCAGTTCAGACCGACCTCGTAAACCCCGGCTTTCGAGGTCACATCGAAGAAGGCTTGCCAACGTTCCTCGGTCAGGGCGCCAAGGCCGTAAAGCGCCGCGTCGCCGCCATCGACGATGGCGTAGTCGCGCAGGCGCTCGCGGGCCTGATCCAGCACAGCCTGGGTCATGTCCGGGTTGTCCTTGCGGATCAGAGCGTCGGCGGCCGAGGCGTCGCCGCGGATATAGTCGCGCCACCCTTCCGCCGAGGCGGCGATGAAGCTGCGCAGCGCCGCCGCATTGTCGCGGGCGAAGGCGTTTGGCGCCAGGACCATGGCGGCGTAGGAGGGATAGCCCTCGTCGGCCAGCAGGAAGACGCGCGGGTCGAAATCGGCCGTCTGTTCGATGGCGTAGGGATCGCTGGTCAGATAGCCCTGCTGCACAGCCCGCGCATTGGCGATGAAGGCGGCGGGGTCATAGGCGAATGGGCGCAGCTGCTCGTCGGTAAAGCCGTATTTGGCTTTCAGCCAGACCCAGAAGGTGCTGATCCCGGCCCCGGACAGCAGGAAGGGTCGGCCGGCCAGATCGGCGATAGTCTCCAGCGCCGCGTCGGGATGGGCCATCAAGACCTGCGGATCCTTCTGGAAGAAGGCGGCGACCGCCTTCACCGGCGCACCGGACGCGACCAGGTTCAGGGGGATGAAGCTGTTGGAGCCCATGCCCAGTTCGACCGCGCCCGAGGCCAGCAGGTGCGGCACGTTCACGCCGGGGCCGCCCTGGACGATCTGGACGTTCAGCCCGCGCTTCTCATAGGCCCCGCTGGCGAGCGCCTGATAGAAGCCGCCCTGTTCGGCCTGGGCGCGCCAGTCGGTGGCGAAACGCAGGCGCACCCGGCCCTGTTCGTCCACCGGCGCCTCGGCCCGCCCGCAGGCCCGAAGCCCGATCGTCCCCGCCGCCACAGCCGCACCGCCCGCGATCAGCGCACGGCGACGGGTCAGCAGGCGATTCCCCAACAAGCTCATGCCCCTGACTTACGGGGCGATAGGGGCCTTGGGAAGGCAGAGCGTCAGTCGGCCGCGTTGTCGGCGCCCCAATTGAGCGAGGGGACGAAGCGTGCGGGCGGACCCGTCAGCTTCGTCCCCTCGCCAAGTCCGGGTTGGACTTGGCCGTTCGGGTCTGGACCTTGGCGTCAGCGCCGTTTCGAGCGAACCCGAAAGGGCGGTCGGCTGTATCCTGTCGCGCTCCTGGTCTTCGGCGTCCCACGGCATTGCGGCCGCGTCGTCCGTCGATCCCGATCCGGTTCTCCTGTCTGCCGTCGATCCGAAGACCGTCGAAGACTGGAGCCTGGATCCCGCCTGTCGCACGTTACGATCCGAAGATCGCCCGAAGCGCCGGGTCGGAGAGCCGGGCCGGTTCGCTGGAGGTCCAGGTCTCCCTGGATTTCCGCTGCCCCGTGTCCCTTGGCCTGTTGACGTTCGGACGAAACCGGCTATGAGGCAAGCGCCCGAACTCGCCCCAGTGTGCACGATTGGCCCGGCGGCGGTGGACAAGCCTGTGAACATCGGTGGACGGATCAAATTCGCGATTGCGGATCAGCGTCTTGTCTTGTCCACAGAAACGCGGCGATAGAGCGCTATGTCCGGCGTCGGACACATTGCGCTGCAACCGTGCGGCGCGCTTTGGGTTCTGTGATCAACGGACAAAAGTCCTTGGGGGAATTCGTTGTCCAACACCGGCTCTGACCACGCCTTGTCTATCGGTATCAATCGCAGCCAGCTGGCCCAGATGTTCGCCCATGCGCCGGGGTTCATGGCGCTGGTCACGGGCCCGGACCATCGGTTCGAGCTGACCAATCCCAACTACCAGAAGGTGATCGGCCACCGCGAGGTGATCGGGCGCACGGTGGGCGAGGTGCTGACCGATGCGGTGGCGCAAGGCTATCTGGATCTGCTGGACCAAGTTTACCGCAGCGGCGAGGCGCACCGGGCCGACAGCGCCCTGTACGCCGTTCAGGCCGAGCCGGGCGGCGAGATCGTGGACCGTTACGTCGATTTCGTCTTCCAGCCGTTGAAGGAGGACGGTCGGGTCTGGGGCGTGTTCATCCAGGGGATGGACGTGTCGGATCGCCACCGGGCGGACCAGGCGCTGGCGTTGAGCGAAGCGCGATACGGCGCCCTGTTCGCGGCGATGGCGACGGGCTTCTGCGTCATCGAGATGAAGTTCGACGCGGCCGATCGACCGGTCGATTACAGGATCGTCGAGGGCAACAAGGCCTTCGAAGAGATGACCGGCCTGGTCGACCCTTACGGCAAATGGGTCAGCGAGATCGCGCCGGGGCTGGAGCAGCACTGGTTCGATCTCTACGGCGGGGTGGCGCGGACGGGCGAGCCGGTCCGTTTCGAGAACCCGGCCGACATCTTCGGTCGCTGGTATGACGTGCAGGCGCTGAGGATCGGCCAGCCGGGCGCTTGGCAGGTCGCGATCCTGTTCAACAACATCACCGAGCGCAAACAGAGCGAGACGCGCCAGAACGCCCTGCTGGAGCTGAACGACGCGATCCGCGACCTGACCGACGCCGGCGACATCGCCCAGGCCTCGGCCGAGGTTCTGGCCCGCACCATGGGCGTCAGCCGGGCGGGATACGGCACGGTGGACACGGTCGCCGAGACGATCACCATCGCGCGCGACTTCAACCAGCCGGGGGTGAGCAGCATCGCCGGCACCCTGGCCTTCCGCGAACACGGCTCCTACATCGAGGACATCAAGCGCGGCGAGACGGTGGCGATCGCCGATGTCGCGCTGGACCCGCGCACCGCCGACACGGCCGACGTGCTGAAGCGGATCAGCGCGGGGTCCTTCGTCAACATGCCGCTGATGGAACAGGGGCGGGTCGTGGCGATGGTCTTCGTCAACAACGCGACGCCGCGCCACTATTCGGACAGCGACCTGCGGCTGATGCGCGAGGTGGCCGAACGGGTTCGCACGGCGACCGAGCGTGCCCGCAGCGAGGCGGCCCTGCGCGACAGCGAGGCCCAGTTCCGGGTCTTCGCCCAGGCCACGCCGATCCAGATCTGGGCCAGCTGGGCGGACGGGTCGCTGTATTGGTTCAACCCCCAGGTCTATGCCTACTCCGGCCTTGCAGAGGGCGCATTGGACGGCACGACCGGGTGGGGCAAGGTCGTTCACCCGGACGACCTGGACTGGGCGTCCGAGCGATGGGTCCAGGCCCTGGCCAGCGGCCAGGTCTATGAGAACGAGTTCCGCATCCGCCGCCACGACGGCGTCTATCGCACCTTCATGGTTCGGGCCGAGCCGGTGCACGACGAAGAGGGGCGGATCCTGCGCTGGGTCGGGTCCAACACCGACATCGAGGACCTGCGCCGCCAGTCGGCCGAATTGGCGCGGTTCAACGAGACGCTGGAAGAACAGGTCGCCGAACGCACCAGCGCCCTGATGCAGGCCGAGGAGGCGCTGCGCCAGAGCCAGAAGATGGAGGCGGTCGGACAGCTGACCGGCGGCATCGCCCACGACTTCAACAATCTGCTCGCCGGCATCAGCGGCAACCTGGAACTGATCACCAACCGCATCGCGCAGGGGCGTCATGCCGAGGTGGAGCGGTTCACGGTGGCGGCGCAGGGGGCGGCGAAACGCGCGGCGGCCCTGACGCACCGGCTGCTGGCCTTCTCGCGGCGTCAGACCCTGGATCCCAAGCCGACCGATCCCAACCGCCTGATCCGCGGGATGGAGGATCTGGTGCGGCGCACGACCGGGCCGGGCATCGAGGTCGAGGTGGTCGCCGGCGCCGGCCTGTGGCCCGTGCTGATCGACGCGCACCAGCTGGAAAACGCGGTGCTGAACCTGTGCATCAATGCGCGCGACGCTATGCCGAGCGGGGGGCGTCTGACCATCGAGACCGCCAATCGCTGGATCGACGCGCGCACGGCCAAGGCCCAGGATCTGGAGCCGGGCCAATATGTCTCCATCTGCGTCAGCGACACCGGCACGGGCATGGCGCCCGAGGTGGCGGCGCGCGCGTTCGAGCCCTTCTTCACCACCAAGCCGCTGGGCGAGGGGACGGGCCTGGGCCTGTCGATGATCTATGGCTTCGTGCGCCAGTCGGGCGGGCAGGTGCGAATCTATTCCGAGGCGGGCGAGGGGGCGATGATCTGCCTGTATCTGCCGCGCCACTTCGGCGAGGTGGACGACGCCGATCTGATCCCCGAGGTCGAACAGGCTCCGCGCGCCCAGGCCGGCGAGACGGTCATGGTCGTGGACGACGAGCCGACGGTACGGATGCTGGTCGCCGAAATCCTGCATGAGCTGGGCTATCAGTGCATCGAGGCGTCCGACGGCGTGGCGGGGCTGAAGCTGCTGCAATCGGGCGCGCGGATCGACCTGCTCGTGACTGATGTGGGTCTGCCGGGCGGGATGAACGGGCGTCAGATGGCGGATGCGGCGCGGATCGATCGGCCGGACCTGAAGGTGCTGTTCATCACCGGCTATGCCGAGAATGCGGTGGTCGGCAACGGGCACCTGGATCCCGGCATGCACGTCATGACCAAGCCGTTCGCCATGGAGGCGCTGGGCAGCCGGATCCGCGAGCTGATCGAGGCGAGCTAAAGCCGGGCGTTCAGCCAGGTGCGGATCGCCTTGCGCGCGCCGCGCGCGGCCGGGCCGCCGAAATGTAGGAAGCCATGCGGGGTCTCGGGCACGCGGATCAGGTCGGCGTCAGAGGCCTCGCCCCAGCGGGTGGCCATCAACAGACTGTCTTCGAACAGAGGGTCCTGTTCGCCGGCGAGGAACAGGGCGGGCGGCAGGCCGGTCAGGTCGGCATACAGCGGCGAGACGTCGGGCTGGCGCAAGGCCGCCTCGTCGCGATCCGGCGCCAGGCGCGCCAGATCGGCCTGCATCGTCGGGCCGTTGAACAGCAGGGTTTCTGGCCCGGCCGAACGCACGCTTTCGGTGCCCGACAGATCGAAAACGCCGTAGGTGAAGACGCAGCCCTTCACCAAATCAATCAGCCCCTGGTCGCGCAGGGCGACGGCGGTCAGGGCGGCCAAATGCCCGCCGGCGGATTCGCCCGCCAGAAACAGGGTCGAGGCGCCCAGTCGATCGACATTCGTGACCGTCCAATAGGCGGCGGCCAGACAGTCGGCGATGGCGGCGTCGATATAGATCTGACGCCGCTCGGACAGCAGGCGATAATCCACCGAGACCACGCAGAAGCCGTGGTGCGCCAGATGGGCGTTCAGCCGGTCGTTCAGCCCGGCGCTGCCCAGCACCCAGCCGCCGCCGTGGATGTCCAGAATGACGGCGCGGGGCGTGCCCGTCGGATGCAGGATGCGCAAAGGAACGGGGTGATCGCCGTCCGTCTGGATGATCTCCACCGTGACGCCGCGCTTCCTGAGACGCGGCGTGGTGACCCGCCCGGCGGCCACGTCCAGCCACAGCGACAGCCGCTGGCCCGCATCGATCCGCCAGCCGTCGGTGCGCAGACGGGGCGCGCGGGCGAGGACGGCGTTGATCCGCCGCACCGCCGCCTGCTGGGGCGGGGCGAATTCGACGAGATGGCTGCGCAGGGTCATGAAGCTTGAGTGTGCAGCGGCGGGTTTGGTTTCAAGTCCGGGCCTTTGGCGCAGCCTCGTCAGCCACGACAAAGCCGGTTATCGTCCGCCCCATGAAACGGCTCACCCCCTTCGGCGTCCTGTTGATCTTTGGCCTGATCGGGCTTTTGACGGGCAAGTTCGGCCTGTGGTTTGCGTTCGGCCTGGTCGCCTGCATCGCCGTCAGCGTGATGCAGAACCGGGGCGCGGCGAAGACGCCGCCCGGGGATCCGGACAGTCAGGGTTAGGCCCTAAAGCCGTCCTCGCCAAAGTGACGAGCCGTTCGGTCTCTATCCCGCCAGGGCCGCCTTCTTCTCTTCCAGCTCCAGCCATTCCAGTTCGGCGGATTCCAGCTCGGCGCGGGCTTTCTCGGCAGCCTTCATGGCGGCGTCGAAAGCCTTCGGGTCGCGGGCGTAGAGGCCGGGGTCGGCCAGGGTCGCATCGTGTTTGGCGATGGTCGCGGGCAAGGTGTCGATGAGGGCTTCCAGCTCCTTCAGGCGGTGGGCGTCCTTGAAGGAGAGTTTGGCGGTCTTCTTGGGGGCGACGGCGGGCGGGGGCGCCGCGGCGGCGCGCTGGGCGGCGGCCTTGTCCTGGGGGCGGGGGTTCGAACCGGGCTGAAGGAAGCCGGGGTTCTGGCGGATGAAGTCGGTCCAGCCGCCGGGGGTCTCGACGATGTCGCCGCGCCCGTTCAAAGCCAGGGTCGAGGTGGACAGGCGGTCGATGAAATCGCGGTCGTGGGAGACCAGGATCAGGGTGCCGTCATAGCCCTCCAGCAGCTCTTCCAGCTTGTCCAACGTGTCCATGTCCAGGTCGTTGGTCGGTTCGTCGAGGATCAGCATATTGGCCGGCTTGGCCAACGCCCTGGCCAGCAGCAGGCGGTTGCGCTCGCCGCCCGACAGGGTCGAGATCGGCTGGCGAAGCTGGGCCTCGGAGAACAGGAAGTCCTTGGCGTAGGCGGCGACGTGTTTGGACACGCCGCGCACCAGAATGCTGTCGCCGCCGCCCGGGGTCAGGGCGTCCCACAGGGTCATGTCCGACTTCAGCCCCTCGCGCGACTGGTCCAGATAGACTGGCTCGAGGTTCGCGCCCATGCGCACCGTACCCTCGTCGGGCGCGAGTTCGCCCAGCAGGGTCTTGACCAGGGTGGTCTTGCCCGCGCCGTTAGGACCGACGATGCCCAGACGGTCGCCGCGGATGATGCGGGTGGTCAGGTCCTTGAACAGGGTGCGGCCGTTGAAGCCCTTTGAGACATGCTTGATCTCGGCGACCAGCTTGCCCGAGGTCGAGCCGGAATCGACGCCGAGATACAGTTCGCGCGGCACGTCCTTCATCTTCTCGGCGCGTTCGGCGCGTAGCGCCTGGAGCGAGCGGGCGCGGCCCTCGTTGCGGCTGCGGCGAGCGGTGATGGAGGAGTAGAAGGTGGCGGTCTCACGCTCGATGGTCTTGGTCAGGCGGCGCAGGGATTCGGCCTCTTCCTCCAGCACCTTGGAGGACCATTCGTCGAACTCGACGAAGCCCTTGTTCAGGGTGCGGACGCGGCGGCCTTCCAGCCAGTGGACGGTGTTGGTGACGCGGTTCAGGAAGGCGCGGTCGTGGCTGACGACCAGCAGGGCGAACCGGGCCTGAATCAGCTCGTTCTCCAGCAGTTCGATGGCCAGGATGTCGAGGTGGTTGGTCGGCTCGTCCAGCAGCAGCAGGTCGGGTTCTTCGGCGAAAGCCTTGGCCAGGGCGGCGCGGCGGGTTTCGCCGCCAGACAACCCTTGCGTCGACTTCGCCGGGTTCAGGCCGAAGGTCTCCAGCCAGCTTTCGGCCGTCCATGTCTCGGCCTCGCCCGACGACGCATAGTCCAGCAGGGTCCACTCCTTTGTCGCCCTATCGCGGGCGCTACTTGAGGGCGGGCTGAGATCCGGCTCTTGCGGCACATAGGCGAAGCGGACGGCGGACTGGATGGAGCGGTCGCCGCTGTCCGGCTCGATCAGGCCCATGACGACCTTCATCAGGGTGGACTTGCCCGCGCCGTTGCGCCCCACCAGGGCGGCGCGGCTGCGCGGTTCGACCGCAAGGTCGACGCCGTCGAAGAGGGGGCGCTGGCCGTCCTGAAGACGGACGTCCTTGAGTGCGACGAGAGGGGGTCTGGCTGCCATGTGACTTTCGATCCTCTCGGGCGACGCCGGAGAGGGAAACCGCGCACAGCGCGGCGGAGGGGGGCGGAAACGGGTGTGATCTAAGGGGTTCAGGCCCATTTCGCCACTGGAAAGGCGATACGAGCCGCAGGCTGTGGATTTGCGGCCGGGCGTCGGGCCGGGCTATGGGCCTGTCATGAGCATGATCACCTGGGCCGCGCTGCTGGGCGCCATCGCGCTGGAGGTGGCGGGCACGACGATGCTGCAGGCCTCGCAGCAGTTCACGCGGGCCTGGCCGACGGCGGGGATGGCGGTCTGCTACGGCCTGGCCTTCTATCTGCTGTCGATCGCCTTGCGGCAGATGCCGGTGGGGATCGCCTATGCGATCTGGAGCGGGTTGGGGGTGGTGCTGATCTCGGTGATCGGGACGGTGGTGTTCCGCCAGAGGTTGGACCTGCCGGCGATGGTCGGGCTGGCGATGATCGTCGGCGGAGTGGTGGTGATAAACCTGTTCTCCAAGACGGTCGGGCATTGAGGCTGTGACAAGCGGCGGCGCGGCGCGTATGAGGCGCGCCATGCAGCCCTACTGGGAAACCAAGACCCTGGCCGAGATGTCGCCTTCCGAGTGGGAGGGGCTGTGCGACGGGTGCGGGCTGTGCTGCGTGATCCGGTTCGAGGATGAGGATACGGGCGAGGTCATTCCGACCCGGGTGCATTGCAAGCTGTTCGACCCCGACGCCTGCGCCTGTTCGGACTATGCGAACCGCAAGGCCCAGGTGCCGGACTGCATCAAGCTGACGCCCGGAAACATCGAGGCGTTGGAGTGGATGCCCAAGTCGTGCGCCTATCGCCGGCTGCACGAGGGGCGGCCGCTGGCCAAATGGCATCATCTGATCTCGGGCAGTCGCGAGACGGTCCATACGGCGGGCGTGTCGGTGCGGGGCCAGACGATTTCGGAGCTGTCGCTGGCCGAGCCGGAAGATGCGCTGGATTTCGAGGCGCCGGAATGGACGGTCGAACGCGGCCGGGAGCGATAGGGTAGCACCCCCTAGCCAGCGCAATGACGCTGGTTGAAAGGCTGAGAAAACAAGCCATTGGCGAATTGTGTGGGCGTTCTTCCGGCCTGAGGACGCTGGTCCGCTATGGTTTGGGCATGACGGGAAATCGGGAAGACGGAGAGGGCGGCTGCGGCGCGCGCGAGACGGCTGCGTCCTGCGCCGGGTGGATGGAGCCCCTGTTCCTGATGATGAAGGCCAAGATCGAGGAGACGGCGAAAAGCGTCTGCGAGACCGACGTCAAGGACGCCGCCGTCGCCGAGAAGGTCGCGCGCCAGATCGGGGTGATCGCGCGGTCGGCCAAGGCGGTCGAGGCGATGCGACTGCTGTGCCTGAGCGACAACGAAGAGGACGAGATGGGTGGACGAACCTACGACCCCGCCGAGGACGAGCGAATCCGACGAGAGTTGCTCGTCGAATACGAGCGGATCGACAGCATCATCGAGAGAAAGGATGCTGAAGCAGCTGAACGGGCGCGAGCTAAGGCTGAAGCGCAATCATGCGCGGCTGCTGGAGCACCAACACAAGCCGCGTGACCTCGACCTGCGGACCTGGCTTCTGTTGGGGGGACGAGGGTCAGGCAAGACTTTCGCCGGGTCGGTCTGGATCGACAAGATGGCGCGAAAGACACCCGGCGTCACCCTGGCGCTGGTCGGCCCCGCTCTGCACGATGTGCGCGAGGTGATGGTGGAGGGGGCGTCGGGGATCAAGGCGCTGGCGGAGCCGGGCGACCGGCCGCGTTGGGAAGCGGGGCGGCGTCGGCTGGTGTGGAAAAATCAGTCGGCGGCCTATGCGTTTTCGGCCGAGGATCCCGACAGTCTGAGGGGGTCGCAGTTTCATGCCGCCTGGGCGGACGAATTCTGCGCCTGGCGACGGCCGGAGATGGTGCTGTCGAACCTGAGGTTCGGACTACGGCTGGGGGCCTCGCCGCTGCTGGCGGTGACGACGACGCCCCGGCCGATCCCTGCGCTGAGGCGGTTGATGGCCGAGGCGGGGACGGTGACGGAACGGGCGGCGACGGCGCTGAACGCGCAGAACCTGTCGCCCGGCTTTCTGGCGCATCTGAACGACGTCTATGGCGGGACGCGGCTGGCGGCGCAGGAGCTGGAAGGCGTGGTGGTCGAGGGCGAGGGCGCCCTGTTCCGCATCGCGGATCTGAAACGGGCCAGAGGCGCGCGGCCGGTCGAACTGGACCGGATCGTCGTGGCGGTGGATCCGCCGGCGACCGCGACCGGAGACGCCTGCGGCATCGTGGTCGTGGGGCGAAAAGGTCGCCAGGCCTTCGTACTGGCCGACCGGACGGTGCAGGGACGCTCGCCCCAGAGCTGGGGCGGGGCGGTCAGCGCGGCCGCACGCGAGTTCGGCGCGCACGAGGTGGTCGCCGAGAGCAATCAGGGCGGCGACATGGTGCGCTCGGTTCTGGCCATCAGCGCGTGTCCTTGCCGGATCGAGATGGTCCACGCCTCGCGGTCCAAGGCGGCGCGGGCCGAGCCGGTGGCCCTGCTCTATGAACAGGGGCGGGTGGTCCACTGCGACGCCTTCCCGGCGCTGGAGGAAGAGATGCTGGCGCTGGGCATCGAGGGCGGACCCAGCCCGGATCGCGCCGACGCCCTGGTGTGGGCGATCACGCGGCTGATGCTGGGGCCGCAGTCGGCGGGACCGCGATTGCGGGGGCTTTAGAGCCTCAAGATTTCAACGACAGGAGAGACGATATGCCGGCCATTCCCGAGCGGGACGGATTGCTGAACCATGGGCGCGACGCGGGCGGGCCGGCGAGGCGCGCGGCGGCGGTCACGCCCAGCGATGCGGCCGATCTGACGACCTACGCCAAGGCGCTGTATGTCGGCGGGGCGGGCAATGTCCGTGTGCTGACGGCCGGGGCAGAGGACGGGGACGCCGTGACCTTCGCCAACCATCCGGTGGGGTGGTTGCCGGTGCAGGTGCGGCGGGTGCTGGCGACCGGCACGACGGCGACGCAGATCGTGGCGGCCTTCGACTGATGTCGGGGGTCGAGATCGGAGCGGCGACGGCGGCGCCGGGCGGGGTTCTGGGGAGAGCGCGGTTCTCCGTGCTCGACCTGCCCGTCTGGTCGGCGGCGGTCAGGACCATGCAGGCGGGCGGGCGCGAGGCGCGGCTGCTGTGCATCGGCGACAGCGTGACCCAAGGCTATGGCGGGGTCTCGGGCGGCTGGACGCCGAACGGTCGGGCGAGCGCCTGGCCCGAGCGGCTGGCGGGGATGATGAGCGGGCGGGGCCTGCCGGCCTCGGCGGCGTCGGTGGCGGGCGCGGGGGCGGCGGATGGGGCCAGCGGAGGCTATCCCGCCTATGATCCGCGGGTGACGATGGGCGCCGGGTGGGGCGTAAACGCCCTGACCGGGATGGGCGGCAAGCTGTTCTCGGGTGCGGCGTCGTCGACGGGCGTGTGGAGCTTTCAGCCGGACCGGCCGGTGGATCGGTTCGACCTGTGGGCCGTGATCAATACGGCGCTGGGGGTGCTGACGGTCGAGACGGACGGCGCAGTGCGGGCGACGGTCAGCACCACCAAGGCGGCGTCGATGGAGGTCACGACCGTGGCCTTTCCCGAGACCGCCGGGCCGGTGAGCGTGCGCTGGGCCTCGGGCGGGGCGGTGTTCATTGCAGGCGGGTTTGCGTGGCGGTCAGATGTGCGCCGGACGCGGGTGATCAACGCGGGATGGGGCGGAGCCCGGATCGCGGACTGGATCACGACGGACCAGCCGTACCGGGCCTATGGGTCTATCCCGGCGGCGGCGCCTGATCTGTCGGTCGTGTGTCTGACGATCAACGACTGGAACGCGGGGACGGCGGTCGCGACCTACAAGACCGGGCTGGGGACGCTGGCGGATCGGTGCCTGACGACGGGGGACGTGCTGCTGATGACCGGATGTCCGTCGGACCCGGCCCAGGGCAAGGCGAGCTATGCCGCGCAAGCCGCGTTGCGGGACGCGGTGTTCGAGGTGGCGGCGACCCGGGGCTTGGCGGCGCCCATCGACGGGACGGCCCTGTTCGGCGGGGGTTTCGCTGGCGGCCTGATGTTCGATTCCGTCCATCCCAATGCGGCGGGCCAGGCGAAAATCGCCGAGGCGGTGCGGGCGCGCGTGATGATCTGAGGTTGTCTCGCGCGCTCGCGCGGTGGTAACCGTGGCGGATGGGGGAGCGGTTCTATGGGGTGCAGGCGCTGCGGTTCGCGGCGGCGACGGCGGTGGTCGTCACGCACGCCGTGGATCTGGCCGGGACGCGGCTGGGGCTGGGGCTGGAGACGGCGCTGGCCGGCGGGACGCTGGAGAACTTCGGCGCCGTGGGCGTGGACGTGTTCTTCGTCATCAGCGGCTTCATCATCGCCACGACCACGCGGGGGCAGGCGGGCGTCGAGGCGGCCGGCGCGTTTTTGTGGCGGCGGTTTCGGCGGGTGGCGCCGATCTATTGGCTGCTGTCGCTGCCGATCCTGATTGGCATGGCGCGGGGCGGGACGCTGAGCCCGGAGGTGGCGGCGGCCACGTTCCTGTTTTGGCCGTTCAGCGGACTGGAGATGACGTTTCCGGCGCTGGGGCCGGGTGGACCCTGTGTTTTGAAATGCTGTTCTACGTCGGGTTCGGCCTGGCCATAGCGGGTGGGGCGATGGCGGGCGGCCGGCGGGTCGGCTGGGGGCTGGTCGGGGCCTATGCAGTGATGCTGGCGGTCGGATTGGTCGTGGCGGCGCCGGTGCTGAGGTTCTGGGGCGCGCCGATCATTCTGGAGTTTCTGCTGGGCGTCGGGATCGCCTCGGTTTGGCGGTTCGCGCCGCGTGGGTTGGCGCTGTGGGCGGTCGGTCTGGCGCTGGTCGGGTTCGGGTTGAGCCTGGTCTTTGGCTATGGCGGCATCGACGATGTGCGGGCGCTGAACGATCCGTGGAACGGGTTGAGGCGCGTGCTGATCTGGGGGTTGCCCAGCGCCCTGCTGGTGTTCGGCGTGGTGCGGATGGAGCGGACGGATCGGGCGCCGGGGCGGCTGGCGCGGGCGGCAGCCTTCATGGGGGATGCGTCCTATTCGATCTATCTGGTCCATGTGCTGGTCATACGGGCCTTGGGGCGGATGTTCGAGAGCGGGATGGTCGCCCTGCCGGGAGATGCGGTGGTGGGGCTGACTGTGCTCGCCAGTCTGGCGGCGGGGGCTGTCGTCCACGTCTGGATCGAGCGGCCGTTGTTGCGGCTGATGACGCCCTCTCCCGCTGGGAGAGGGCTTGAGCGTCCGAGAGCGTAGCGATCGGTCAACGCGAAAGGGTGAGGGTCGCGCTCGTGCGGACTGGCACGCCGGCCGACCCTCATCCGGCTCTTCGAGCCACCTTCTCCCACTGGGAGAAGGGACAAGAAATCTGAGGAGATTGCGATGGTTTCGATCCGGTGGCCGTTCGGCCAGGCGGGGCGCGTGCGCGCGCCTGAGGGCAAGGAGAGCCGGGCGGGCGGGGTGATCGCCTTGTCGGGGGTGGGGCGGCCCAGGTGGACGCCCAACGACTACGCCAGCCTGGCGCGCGAGGGGTATCAGAAGAATGCCGTGGCCTATCGCTGCATCCGCATGATCGCCGAGGCGGCGGCGGCTGCGCCGTTCGCGGTGTTCGTGGACGGGGCGCGCGACGATGCGCATCCGCTGGCGAAACTGATGCGTCGGCCCAATCCCGAGCAGTCGGGGGCGGAGCTGATGGAGGCGGTCTATGGCGCGCTGCAGGTGTCGGGCAACGCCTATGTCGAGGCGACCGGCGATGCGGACGGGGACGGGGCGCCGGACGAGCTGTGGGCGCTGCGGTCGGATCGGGTGAAGGTGGTTCCGGGCCGGTCGGGCTGGCCCGAGGCGTGGGATTATTCCGTGGACGGACGGTCGATGCGGATCGGGCGGGCGGCGGACGGCTGGGCGCCGGTGATGCACCTGAAGCTGTGGCACCCGCTGGACGACTGGTACGGGCTGTCGCCGCTGGAGGCGGCGGCGCAAGGGGTGGATGCGCACAATGCGGCGGGCGCATGGAACAAGGCCCTGCTGGACAATGCCGCGCGGCCGTCGGGGGCGCTGGTCTATGGGGCGAAGAACGGCGAGCGGCTGACGGACGGGCAGTTCGAGGCGCTGAAGGATCAGTTGTCGAACGTCTATGCAGGGGCGACCAACGCCGGGCGGCCGATCCTGCTGGAGGGCGGGATGGACTGGAAGCCGCTGAGCCTGACGCCGGCGGAAATGGATTTCACAGCCGGCAAACATGCGGCGGCGCGCGAGATCGCCCTGGCCTTCGGGGTTCCGCCGCAGCTCCTGGGGATTCCGGGCGATGCGACCTACGCCAACTATCGCGAGGCCAATGCGGCCTTCTGGCGACAGACGGTGATCCCGCTGGTGAGAAAGGCGGGGGGCGCGATGACGGGCTGGCTGGGCGAGCGGTTCGCGGGGTGCGAAATCCGGGCGGACCTGGATGCAGTCTCGGCGCTGCAGCCCGAGCGTGACGCCCTGTGGGCGCGGCTGGAGGCGGCGAGCTTCCTGACGGACGAGGAACGTCGGCGGATGGCGGGGATGGGGGCATGATCGAACATCAGATTCGACGCGTGCCGACTGCGCTGCTGATCGCCGTCGTTGTGCAGACGGTGGGCGGCCTGGTCTGGGCCGGGGGCGCCGCGGCGCGGATCGCGACGCTGGAGCAGCGGGTCGGGGAGCAGCGGCTGGTCGCCGAACGGCTGGCGCGGCTGGAGGTCCAAGGCGAGGCGACGGCGGCGGCGGTGGAACGGATCGAGCGTAGGTTGGAGGGGAAATGAGCGCACTGGCCATCGAAGGCTACGCCTCGCTGTGGGGCGTGGCGGATCTGAACGGGGACGTGGTGCAGGCGGGGGCGTTTGCGGACAGTCTGGCCAAGACGGGGGCTGAGGGGGTGCGAATGCTGAACCAGCACAATGCGCGCGCACCGGTCGGGGTCTGGGAGCAGATCGTCGAGGATGCGCGCGGTCTGTTCGTGCGCGGCCGGATCGAGGACTGGTCGGCCGAGGCGCGGTTCGCCGGGGCGTTGAGCCGGGCCGGGGCGCTGGATGGGCTGTCGATCGGCTACCGCACGGCGCGGGCCCGGCGTCAGGGACGGCTGCGCGTGCTGAGCGCGGTCGAGCTGTGGGAGGTGTCGCTGGTGACGTTTCCCATGCTGCCGGGGGCGCGGTTCAGTTTGGCTTGAGCGCCTGGAAAGCGCCGTTGCGGTCGAGGGTTTCGGCGAGGGCGGCCATCTGGGCGCGGCCCTTCTTGCCGTGGAGATAGCGCAAGGCCCAGCCGGCGAGCACCAGGCCGAAGATCCAGCCGACGTGCAGCATCAGGTTGGCGAACAGGATGAAGACGGCCGCCAGCGCATAGGCGCCGAGATAGACCAGGGCCAGCTGGCCGCCGCGCGACGCCGTGGGGTTCGACAGGCCGGCGATGATCTCGGCCAGGCCCGGCGAGGCGGCGGCGGACGGCAGGGCGTGATCGGAGGACTTTGACGCCGGTTGGGACGCGGGTTTGGATTGCTTTTGCGGCGTGGCCTGGGCGGCGGGTGCAGCGGCCGGTCGGGCGGGTTTTGGCCTGGGCGGGATCGGATCCGGCGTGCGCCGGGCGGGACGGAACAGGATCGAGCGGCCGGCTTCGTCGACGGTGAAGACCTCTTCGAAGGCGGTGGTCGAGAAGTCGATGGCGCGGGTGTCCTGGCCATAGCTCTGGCCATGCAGGGCCGTCAGCCGGCCTTGGCGCAGCTCGATCTGGAAGCCGACGGGGTCGGGCAGGCCGGCGACCATGGCATGGACGGTGCCGAACAGGCCGGTGGCGTCCGGGTTGGCGGTCGCGCGGTCCGCGTCGACGACGATCTGGGAATAGAGGCCGGCGCCGGTGTTGCGACGCAGGCCCGGCGAACTGGCGGCGACCTGGGCGCGCAGGTCCGGCACGCTGTCGCCCATCTGCCAGATCATGGCGTCCATGACGGCGCTTTCGAGGGGCGTCAGGTGGGACATGGGGCGCTAGGACGACTTGGATGCAGCGTTGCGACGCAGCATCAAAACCACGATGCCGAGGATCAGGACGAGTATGGCGATCTGCGCCGCGCGGTAGGGCAGGCCGCTTTCGCCCTCAGCCTCGGCGCCGCGATGCAGAGCGGTCAGGACGATATCGGCAATCGTGTAGACGATGACCGGAAGGCCGATGGCCGCCGCCCATGGCCAGCGGGCCACACGTCGCGGCCCTGCTGAAAGCGTGCCGGGCGGAAAGAGGATCGCGAAAAGGATCAGCGCGGCTGCATGAAGCAGCGGGCTGTAGAGATCGGCTTCGACGAAGATCGGCGCGGGCATGAGGCGAGCCTAGCGGTCGCCAGAAGCCGCCGCAATCACAGGTTTCGGGTGGTCGATGACGGCCGCTCGCGAAATGGGAAGGTCGAGACGCGGCCGCCCCCTCCACCGCCTTCGGCGGTCCCCCTTCCCCCGCATCGCGGGGGAGGATCGTTTCAGCAGGAGACACCATGAAAGAGACCAAACAGGCTTCGGGCCAGCCCGAGGCGCGCGATGTCGTGCGCGAGATGATGGCGGCGTTCGAGGCGTTCAAAGGGGCGAACGACGTCCGGCTGGACGAGATCGAGAAGAAGGCGGCGGCCGATGTGCTGCTGGAGGAGAAGGTGGCGCGTATCGACCAGGCGGTCGCCTCGGCCCAGGCGCGCCTAGATCGGGTGATGAGCCAGAGCCGTCGGCCGGTGATTGGAGGCGAACCTGCCGAGCCGGCGTCTCCGCCCGAGGCGAAGGCGGCGTGGGACGGCTATCTGAAGACGGGTCAGTCTCCTCATCTGGCGGGCGGTCTGGAGGTCAAGGCGGGTCTGTCGGGCGGGGCGACCTCGGGCGGCTATGTCGTGCCGTATGAGACCGAGCGGGCCATCGAGCGGCGTCTGATGGCGGCCAGTCCGATGCGCGAGATCGCGACGGTGCGCACCGTGGCGGCCGGCGTGTTCAGAAAGCCGGTTTCGACGGCGGGCGTGGCCTGCGGCTGGGTGGCGGAGACCGCCGCGCGGCCCGAGACGGACCCGGCGACCCTGGCCCTGCTGGAGTTTCCGTCGGCCGATCTCTACGCCAATCCGGCGGCGACGCAGGCGTTGCTGGACGACGCCATGGTCGACCTGGACGAATGGCTGGCGGCCGAGGTCGAGGACGCCTTTGCGGCGCAGGAAACCCAGGCCTTCGTCAATGGCGACGGGGTGAACAAGCCCAAGGGGCTGCTGTCCTATCCGACCGTGGCGGATGCGGGTCAGGCCTGGGGTCAGATCGGTTATGTGGCGTCCGGGGCGGCGGGCGGCTTTGCGGCGACCAGTCCGGCGGATCGCCTGATCGACCTGATCTACGCACCCAAGGCCCAGTACCGCCCGAACGGGCGGTTCGTGATGAACCGCAAGACGGTCTCAGCCGTGCGCAAGTTCAAGGACGCTGACGGCAACTATATCTGGCAGCCGGCGACGCGGTTGGGCGAGACGGCGAGCCTGCTGGGCTATCCGGTGACCGAGATCGAGACCATGCCGGACGTGGCGGCGAACAGTCTGTCGATCGCGTTCGGGGACTTCCAGCGGGGGTATCTGATCGTGGACCGGGCAGGGGTGCGGGTGCTGCGCGATCCCTATTCGGCCAAGCCCTATGTGCTGTTCTACACGACCAAGCGTGTGGGCGGCGGGGTGCAAAACTTCGACGCGATCAAAGTGATGAAGTTCGCCGCGACCTAGTCGCGCAGTGATGACGACTTTCCCTCCCCCTGCGGGGGAGGGTGGCTGAGGTGCAGCCGAAGTCGGGTGGGGACGGCCGGGCGATCGAAGTTAGGTCATCGACCAAGCGTGCGGCCTTGCCGGGCCGCCCCCACCCGGTCGCTGCGCGACCACCCTCCCCGGAGCGGGGAGGGAGAATTCCGAATCTGACAATGGAGATTGCCATGGCGCAGCCGGTGACGGTGGCGGAGGCGAAGCTGTTTCTGAGGGTCGAGCACGAGGTCGAGGACGGCTTGATCCAGACCCTGATCGCGGCGGCGCAGGCGAAGGTGGAGGGGGATGTGGGATTGAGCCTGACATCGACCTCGCCGGCGCCGTTGCGGCTGGCGATCCTGATGCTCGTCCTGCGGGCCTATGAGCGAGGCGAGGCGGTGGAGATCCAGCCGGTGGAGGGCTGGATCGCGCCATACCGCGTGGTGAGCCGAGGATGATCCACGCCTATTGGGGACGGGCGGTGGTCGAAAGCTGGATGGGCGTCTGGTGGCGAAGACGGCTGGCGGCCGTGTTCCGGTTTCCAATCCTCCACCGCGAAGCGGGGGAGGGGGACCGCGCGAAGCGGGGTGGAGGGGGCGAAAGTCGCACGGATTTTGGTGAAGCAGGATCAGAAGTCGGAGGTGCGGCCGCCCTCTCCACCACTTCGTGGTCCCCCTCCCCCGTGAACGGGGGAGGATTTTTGGAGGCATAGATGGCGCAAGTCGTTTTGAGCGCGGTCGGGCAGTCGGTTGGCGGGCCGGTCGGGCGGGTGATCGGCGCGACCCTTGGGCGGGCGATCGACAATCGGGTGGTGGGCTCGCTGGGTCCGGCGCGGCAGGTGGGGCCCAGGCTGGAGACACTGAAGGTTCAGGGCACGGCGGAAGGGGCGCCGATGGCCTGCGTCTTTGGACGGGCGCGGGTGACGGGTCAGGTGATCTGGGCGGCGCGGTTCCTAGAAAGCAAGTCCAAGGGCCGGGCGGGCAAGGGCGGTCCGAAGACGGTCGACTATGTCTATTCGCTGAGTTTCGCCGTGGCGCTTTGCGAGGGCGAGATCGACGGGGTCGGGCGGGTCTGGTCGAGACGTCGGCCGACGGTCTGAAGATTGGATGGACTCCAAGCGTGCGCCTGTTCGGCGACAGTTGGGATGGGGAACCGACAGCGGTCGATCCGATGCGGTTCCGGCTGCGCGTGTTTGATCATGACCTCTTGGCTCGGACGATGGAGGTCGAGGGGCGGTCGGCATCCTATTCTGCGGCCGACATGGCGGCGGACTTCCCAGAAGGCGTGACATCGACGGCGCGGATCGCCGTGGCGCAGTGGGGGGAGGGGTTTGGCTGGGGCCCAGAAGCTGAAGTCGAGGCGGAAATCCGGCCGGTCTGACGAAATAGGGCGGGTCCAGCCCTTTGCGCGGGGCGGGGCATGGCTTAACTGACGGCCTCTCGACCTTTTTCAGCTGGAGCGACAACGGACGTGGCAGGCGACCCCTACAAGGAACTGGGCGTTTCGAAGGGCGCGAGCGCGGACGAGGTCAAGAAGGCGTATCGCAAGCTCGCCAAGGAGCTTCATCCCGACAAGAACCCCGGCGACAAGATCACGGAGGACAAGTTCAAACGGGTGACGGCGGCCTTCGACATCCTGGGCGACAAGGAAAAGCGCGCCAAATACGACGCGGGCCAGATCGACGGCGACGGCAACGAACAGTACCGCGGCTTCGGCGGGGGCGGTCGCGCCGGCGGCAGCCCGTTTGGCCAGGGCGGCAATCCGTTCGGACAAGGCGGCGGGCCGGGCGGCCGGGCCAACTTTGAAGGCGTCGATCTGGACGACCTGTTCGGCATGTTCGGCGGGGCCGGACGTCAGCGCGGCGCGCGGGACTTCACCTCGCGCGGCCAGGACGTGAAGGCCACGCTGGACATCAGTCTGGAAGACGCCATCGCCGGGGCGACGCGGCGGATCCAGTTTTCGGATGGACGCACCCTGGACGTGACCATTCCCAAGGGCGCGTCGGAAGGCCAGACGATCCGCCTGCGCGGTCAGGGATCGCCGGGACGCGGGGCCGAGAACGGCGACGCCCTGATCGAACTGAGGATCGAACCGCACCCCATTTACAAGCGCGACGGCGCGGACCTGACCATGGACCTGCCGGTGTCGGTGCCCGATGCGGTGCTGGGCGCCAAGGTGCGGGTGCGGACGCCCGAGGGCGTGGTGCAGATGACGCTGCCGGCGGGATCGAACTCGGGCAAGGTGCTGAGGCTGAAGGGGCGCGGCGCTTTTGCGCAAGGCAGGCGCGGCGATTTGCTGGCTCGGGTCATGGTGACGCTGCCCGATGCGCCGGACGCCGAACTGACCCAGTTCGCCGAGGATTGGCGGGCCAAGCGGCCCTATACGCCGGGGCGGTGAGCGCGCTCAAGCCGCGCGAAACGCGGTAGCGCCGAAGGAAAAGAGCATGAGCACGAAGCCTGATGTGAAGCCGGCGCGGCCGTGGTTTTCGGCGGGGCCGACGGCGAAGCGGCCGGGCTATGCGCTGGGTGGATTGCCGTCTGATCTGCTGGGACGCGGTATTCGCGCGCCGGAGGTGGTCGAGCGGTTCGCGCACGGCCTTCGGCTGACGCGCGAGGTGCTGGAAGTGCCTGACAGCCACGTGATGCTTTATACGCCGGGGTCTGACACAGGTGCGGTCGAGGCGGCGCTGTGGGGCATGCTGGGCGCGCGGCCGGTGCAGGTCGTGGCGTTCGAGAACTTCGGCCTGACCTGGCTGGCGGACGTGAAGGATCATCTGGGGCTGGAGCCCGAGGCCCTGACGGCGCCGTGGGGCGAACTGCCGGATCTGAGCCGGGCCGACTGGTCAAAGGATGTGGTGTTTCCTTGGAACGGCACGACCTCGGGCGTGCGTGTGCCGGACGCCGACTGGATTGCCGACGATCGCGAGGGGCTGGCGATCTGCGACGCGACCTCGGCCGCCTTCGCCATGCCGCTGCCGTGGGACAAGCTGGATGTGGTGACCTTCAGCTTCCAGAAGGCGCTGGGCGGCGAGGCGGGCATCGGGGTGATGGTGCTGTCGTCGCGCGCGGTCGAGCGGCTGGATATGTACCGACCGGATCGGGCGATTCCCAAGCTGCTGCGGCTGACCGACGGCAAGGGACGGTTCGATCGGGCGCTGGCGGACGGGGTGGCGATCAACACCTTCTCGATCCTGACCATCGAAGACTGGATCGACGCCCTGGGCTGGGCCAAGGACATCGGCGGGTTGAGCGAATTGATCCGGCGGACAGACGCCAACTATGCCGCGTTGGCGGAATGGGTGGAGCGGACAGACTGGATCGCCTTCCTGCCGGATCGGCCGGAGATACGATCGACGACCTCGGTCTGCCTCAAGTTCACCGATGCGCGGATCGCCGCGCTGGACGACAAGGCGCAAAAGGCCTTCGTCATGCGGTTCAAGGCCCTGCTGGAAGGCGAAGCGGCCGTGTTCGATATGGAGCCGCACCGCAATGCGCCGCCTGGCCTGCGGCTATGGTGCGGCTGCACGGTCGAGACGGCCGATGTGATCGCGGCGACGCCCTGGCTGGAATGGGCGTTCGAGACAGCGGTCAGCGAAGTCGGATAAATCCGCCTGACGGGACGACATAAGACGATTCCCTCGCTATAGGCTGCGCCCGCATTCCAGTGCGGAGAGACGGTTTTGGCGAACGTAGCGGTGGTCGGCGCCCAGTGGGGCGACGAGGGCAAGGGCAAGATCGTGGACTGGCTGTCCAACCGCGCCGACATGGTCGTGCGGTTCCAGGGTGGTCACAACGCGGGCCATACGCTGGTCGTGGACGGCAAGGTCTATAAGCTGGCGCTGCTGCCTTCGGGCGTCGTGCAGGGCAAGCCGTCGATCATCGGCAACGGCGTGGTCGTCGATCCCTGGCATCTGGTCGGCGAGATCGAGAAGATCGCCGCCCAAGGCGTGGCGATCAGTCCTGAAATCCTGACCATTGCGGACAACGCCTGTCTGATCCTGCCCATCCACCCTGCGCTGGACGTGGCGCGCGAGGCGGCGGCCAGCGCGCCGGGCGCCAAGATCGGCACGACCGGGCGGGGCATCGGTCCGGCCTATGAGGACAAGGTGGGGCGTCGCGCCATTCGGGTTTGCGATCTGGCCAATGAAGACGACCTAAAGGTCAAGATCGACCGTTTGCGCTCGCACCACGATCCGCTGCGCGCCGGTCTGGGGCTGGAGCCGATCGATCCCGATGCGCTGCTGGCGTCTCTGTTGGAGATCGCGCCGAAGATCCTGCCCTATGTGAAACCGGCCTGGCGCGTACTGGATCAGGCGCAGAAGGACGGCAAGCGCGTGCTGTTCGAAGGGGCGCAGGGCGCCTTCCTAGACGTGGATCACGGCACCTATCCCTATGTCACCAGCTCCAACACCGTAGCCGGCCAGGCGGCGGCGGGGTCGGGCATCGGGCCGCGCGGCGTCGGTTATGTGCTCGGCATCGTGAAGGCCTATACGACGCGCGTCGGCGAGGGCCCCTTCGCCTGCGAACTGAACGATGAAGTCGGCGCGCATCTGGCGACCGTGGGCCGCGAGGTCGGGGTGAACACCGGCCGCGCGCGCCGCTGCGGCTGGTTCGACGCCGTATTGGTGCGCCAGTCCGTGGCGATCAACGGCATCGACGGCATAGCCCTGACCAAGCTGGACGTGCTGGACGGGTTGAAGACGCTGAAGATCTGCGTCGGCTACAAGGTCGATGGCGAGGTGCTGGACTATCTGCCCTCAAGCCTGAAGGCCCAGGGCGCGGCCGAGCCAGTGTTCGAAGAGCTGGAAGGTTGGAGCGAAAGCACCGCCGGCGTCCGCAGCTTCAAGGACATCAACGCCAACGCTATCAAATATGTGCGCCGGATCGAGGAGTTGATCGGCGCCCCAGTGGCCCTGCTGTCGACGAGCCCAGAGCGCGACGACACCATTCTGATGCGCGATCCGTTCCAGGGCTGAGGTCTTGGAAGGGGGCGGCGTGAGGCGGCGGACTACGCAGAAAGACCTATTCAACAGGTCTTAACCCGTGGGCGGTAAGGATAACGGCTCCAAACTCGGAGTCTGATGTGTTCGCCGCAAACGCCAGAACCATAAGCCGCATGGAGCCTGCGCTTCGTCGGGTGGTCATCGTGGACGCCAATCTGTCGTCGGCGCGACTGCTGACCGACATCATGAAGGGCATGGGCGCGCGCGAGGTCTATTCCGAGGGCGACGAGGAACGGGCGCTGGAGCTGCTGCGCGACGTCGAGCCGGGCGTGATCTTCACAGAACGGTCCGGAGACAGGCTGAACGGCGAGACGCTGGCGCGGCGCATTCGGCGCTCCAGCATGTCGTGCCGCATGTCGCCGATCATCATGGTGACGGGCGAGGCAACCGCCGCGGCGATCAAAGGCGCGCGCGACGCCGGCATCCACGAGTTCCTGAGAAAGCCGTTCACGACAGGCGACCTGTTCAAGCGGGTCGAGAATGTGACGTTGAAGCCGCGACCCTGGATCGAGGCCGTCGGCTATGTCGGGCCGGATCGTCGTCGGTTCAACTCAGGTGAATATTCGGGCGCGCGCAAGCGCCGCAGCGATGGCGCGGCCGGAGGCGGCGCCGCTGAAATGCGCGATCAGGCGTCGCGGATTCTGGTTTCGGCCATGTCGCAGTTCGAGCAGGACCCGTCGCAGGCGACGCGCGCCATTCGCCAGCAGGCCGAGACGCTGAACGGTCTGGCCATCAAGACGGCGGACGCCCGACTGGCGATGGCTGTGGCGACCCTGCAGGCCTATGTGGCCAGCGGTCAGGTGACGAAGGCCGGACTGGCCCAGCCCGTCGGAACGGTGGTGGCGGCTGCGAGAGCGGCCGACGATACGGCCCCAGTGGCGCGCGCGTCGTGACCATCGACGGTTCGCCGCGCCGTTGAGGGCGCAGCGAACCGAGTTGCTCAGGCGTCGACCAAGTTCCGCTCTTCGGCGGCGGCGCGCATGGCCTTTTGCAGCTTCTCGAAGGCGCGGACCTCGATCTGACGCACGCGCTCGCGCGAGACGCCATACTGGCCGGCGAGTTCTTCCAGCGTGACCGGATCGTCCTTGAGGCGACGTTCCGTGAGGATGTGCTTCTCACGGTCGGTCAGCTCTTCCATGGCCTCTTGCAGGAGGCTCATGCGGATGCCCTTTTCCTCGTCGTCGGCGAGTTGGGTTTCCTGAGACACGGCCGTGTCGTCGGCCAGCCAGTCCTGCCACTCGCTTTCGCCGTCGGCGCGCAAAGGGGCGTTAAGCGAGGCGTCGCCGCCGAGACGGCGGTTCATGTTGGTGACCTCTTCCTCCGTCACGCCCAGTTTGGTGGCGATGGCGGCGAGGTGTTCAGGATGCAGATCGCCTTCCTCGAATGCCGAGATCTGGCTCTTGGCCTTGCGCAGGTTGAAGAACAACTTCTTCTGCGCCGCGGTGGTGCCCATCTTCACGAGCGACCAGCTGCGCAGGATGTATTCCTGGATCGAAGCGCGAATCCACCACATGGCGTAGGTCGCCAGGCGGAAGCCCTTATCGGCGTCGAATTTCTTGACGGCCTGCATCAGGCCGACGTTGCCCTCGGAAATGACTTCGCCGATCGGCAGGCCGTAGCCGCGATACCCCATGGCGATCTTGGCCACGAGACGAAGGTGCGAGGTGACGAGACGGTGGGCGGCTTCGGGGTCCTGGTGCTCAGACCAACGCTTGGCGAGCATGAACTCCTCATCCTTGGTCAGCATCGGAAATTTGCGGATTTCCGTCAGATAGCGCGACAGGCCTTGTTCAGGCGACATCACCGCGAGCGTACTATTGGCAGCCATATACAGGTCCCTCCGACCGTCTTGAACGAGCGGGCTCTTCGTCATCGGCCACGGTGTGTGCGCCGACGTCTCACCCCTCAACCGGTAAAGTAGCGATGGGTTGCCGCCATTTTTAGAGGCGGATCGTCACACGAAAGCGTGACCGTGGCCCTGGCGCCACTCGCGCCGATCGACGTCCTATATAGAACTTTGTCAGTTGCTATTCAAGACCTGCCTACACGGACGGCTGTTCAGAGTTCGGCGAGCCGTGTTTCGAGACGCTGCATGTCGTACGGCGGCGCGGTCTCGAAGCGAAGCGCCTCGCCCGTGACAGGGTGGACAAAGCCCAGGACGGCGGCGTGGAGGGCCTGACGCTCGAGGGCCGCTTCTGCGATGGCGGTGCGAACGGGAATGGCTGGACTGCCTGAGCCATAGGTCGCGTCGCCAAGGATGGGCGCGCCTTTGGACGACAGGTGGACGCGGATCTGATGGGTGCGGCCGGTGTGCAGGGTGCAGGCGACACGCGCAGCCATGGGTGCGCCGCCAGCTTTCGCGGGCTGCCCGAAGGTCGCTTGGACGACATAGTCGGTGATGGCCTCGCGACCGCAGGCCTTGAGGACCGCCATCTTCTTGCGGTCGCCGGTGGAGCGCCCGATGCGGGTGTGGATACGGCCGGTCGCGGGCGACGGCGCGCCGCGTGTCAGGGCGATGTAGGTGCGCTCGATGTCGTGCGCAGCGAACAGGGCGGAGAGGCCGGCGTGGGCGCGGTCGGTCTTGGCGGCGACCATGACGCCGGAGGTGTCCTTGTCCAGCCGGTGAACGATTCCGGGGCGGGCGACGCCGCCGATGCCCGAGAGGCTGTCGCCGCAATGGGCCAGCAGCGCATTGACCAGGGTGCCGTCGGGCGTGCCGGGCGCGGGGTGGGCGGCCATGCCCGCAGGCTTGTCGATGACGATAAGGTCGGCGTCCTCGTAGAGAACGGTCAGGGGAATGGCCTGGGGCTGGGGCGTGGCCGGCGCGACGGGCGGCAGGGCGACGGCATAGAGGCCGGGCTGGGCCTTGGCGGAACCGCCGGTCAGGACCGCGCCATCGCGGCTGACGGCGCCCTCGGCCAGCAGGGCCTGGAGCCGGGCGCGCGACAGGGTAGGGAAGGCGCCGGCCAGGGCCTTGTCCAGGCGAACGCCGGCCGCGTCGATGCGGGCCTCCAGCACCTCGGCGGGGGCGCCGGTCGCGGGGTCTTCGTCTTCGTCGATCAGATCATGGGCGGACACGCCGTCTCCCTAGCACGACCGGCCGCTTGCGCGAGGGGCGCGGGTGAGGTGATAGTCAAGCTTGGGGGCGTAGGGGACATCCGATGAAGCGGTTGATGATCGCCGGGGGCGCGTTCGCCGCGGCGGCGCTGCTGAGCAGCTGCACGACCATGAGCAAGGACGAATGCCTCGCCGGCGCCTGGGGCGAGAAGGGCTATGCCGACGGGGCGTCGGGCTATCCGATGACGCGACTGGACGACCACGCCAAGGCCTGCGCCAAGTTTCAGATCGCACCCAACTCGGCCGCCTATGGCTCGGCGCGTGAGGATGGCTTGCGGACCTACTGCACCTTCCAGCGCGGCTGGGAGGAAGGGCGGGCGGGCAATGCCTATTATGGCGTCTGTCGGCCCGAGGAGGAGCAGGCGTTTCTGCCGGCCTATCGTGACGGCCGAACGCTGCATGAGGTCGAGGACACGTACGAAACGGCGGAAAGCGCCTCGAACAGCGCTGAGGCCCGGATCGAGAACCGCGAAGACAAGCTGGAGGCCAAGGAGCGAGAACTGCGCGGGGAGGGCCTGACGGACGAGGAGCGGGAGCGCATTCGTGACCGCATCCAAGAGGTCAGAGGCGAGATCCGCGATGCGCGTCGCAATGCCCGGGAGGCACGCGACGCGCTGGATCAGGCGGAATGGGACGTTCGCCGGGTGCGGCGTGAACTGAGCGGCCGCTACCCGGTCTAGGCGTCGGTCCTAGGCGGCCTTGACGGATGCGCCGCGGAAGGACGGATCGAGGTCGCCCGAGGCATAGCGTTTGGCCATCTGGGCGGTAGAGAGGGGACGGATCTTGGAGGCCTGACCCTCGCAGCCGAACTGCTGGTAGCGCTCCATGCAGAGCTTCTTCATCGCCTCCTTGGCAGGCTTCAGATAATAGCGCGGGTCGAACTCGCCCGGCTTCTCCATCAACGCCTTACGGATAGCGCCGGTGATGGCCATGCGGTTGTCGGTGTCGATGTTGACCTTGCGCACACCGTGCTTGATGCCGCGCTGGATTTCCTCGACCGGCACGCCCCAGGTCTGGGGCATTTCGCCGCCGTACTGGTTGATGATGTCCTGCAAATCCTGCGGCACCGACGACGAGCCGTGCATCACCAAGTGGGTGTTGGGCAGGCGGCGGTGGATTTCCTCGATCACGTTCATGGCCAGGACCTCGCCGTCCGGCTGACGCGTAAACTTGTAGGCGCCGTGGCTGGTGCCCATGGCGATTGCCAGGGCGTCGACCTTGGTGGCCGCGACGAAGTCGACGGCCTGATCCGGGTCGGTCAGCAGTTGTGAGTGGTCCAGCTTGCCCTCGAAACCGTGGCCGTCCTCGGCCTCGCCCATGCCGGTTTCCAGCGAACCCAGCACGCCCAGTTCACCCTCGACCGAGACGCCGCAGGCGTGGGCCATTTCGGTGACGCGACGGGTGACGTCGACGTTGTATTCGTAGCTGGCAGGCGTCTTGGCGTCCTCCTCCAGCGAGCCGTCCATCATCACCGAGGTGAAGCCGTACTGGATGGCGGTGGCGCAGGTGGCCGGGCCGTTGCCGTGATCCTGGTGCATACAGACCGGGATGTGAGGATAGAGCTCGGCCAGGGCGTCGATCAGCTTGGCCAGAACGATGTCGTTGGCGTAGTTCCGGGCGCCGCGCGAGGCCTGAATGATGACGGGGGCATTGACCTCATGGGCCGCCTCCATGATCGCCAGACCCTGTTCCATATTGTTGATGTTGTAGGCCGGCAGGCCGTAATCGTTCTCTGCCGCGTGGTCGAGCAGCTGTCGCAGCGTGATGCGCGCCATGGGGTAGTCTCCTGAGCCGAATAGTCTTTTTGGTTGGGCGAGAGATTAGACGTCGGACAGCGCGAAGTCACGCCGTGTTACAGCCGTTTCAGCGCCGATTTCGAAGACAGGATGCAGGCGTGATCCGCCTGCATCGCTGAGCCTTCAGGCGCGCAGGGCCTCGACGCCGGGCAGGGGCTTGCCCTCCATCCATTCCAGGAAGGCGCCGCCGGCCGTGGAGACGAAGGTCAGGTCCGCCGCGACGCCGGCATGACCGACGGCCGCGACCGTGTCGCCGCCACCCGCCACCGCGATCAGCGCGCCGGCCTTGGTGCGCTCGGCGACGTGCTTGGCGGCCGCGACCGTGGCGGCGTCGAAGGGCGGCACCTCGAACACGCCCAACGGGCCGTTCCAGATCAGGGTCTTGGAGCCGTCGATCGCGGCGTTGAGGCGCGCGACGGTGTCGGGGCCGGCGTCCAGGATCTTGTCTTCAGTCGAGAGGGCTTCGCCGGTCTTGACGGTGCGGGCCTCGGCGCCGGGCTTGACCTCGGTCGCCACCACGACATCGACGGGCAGCAGGATGTCGCAGCCCTTGGCTTCGGCTTCCGCCAGGATTTCGCGCGCCGTGTCCGCCATATCCTTTTCGGCCAGCGAGCCGCCGATATCGACGCCTTGGGCATAAAGGAAGGTGTTGGCCATGCCGCCGCCGATGGCCAAGGTGTCCAGCTTGCCGACCAGGTTCTTCAGCAGGTCGAGCTTGGTCGAGACCTTGGAGCCGCCCACGATGCCGACGACCGGCTTCTGCGGATTGCCCAAGGCGGCGTCGAGCGCGTCTAGTTCGCGGCGCATGGATTCGCCGGCATAGGCCGGGATGTGGTGGGCGACACCTTCGGTCGAGGCGTGGGCGCGGTGCGCGGCCGAGAAGGCGTCGTTGACGTAGAGATCGCCGAGATCCGCCAGCTTTTGGGCGAAGACCGGATCATTGGCCTCTTCCGCCGCATGGAAGCGCACGTTTTCCAGCAGGACCACGCCGCCCGCGTCTAGATCGCGAATGGCCTCGACTGCGTCGGGACCGATACAGTCGTCGGCGAAGCGGACGGGGGCGCCGAGCAGTTCTTCCAGCGGCTGGACGACGGGTTTCAGGCTCATCGACGGAACGCGCTGGCCCTTGGGGCGGTCGAAATGGGCCAGAAGAGCGACCTTGGCGCCCGCGTCGCGCAGGCGCTGGATCGTCGGCAGGGCGACCCGCAGACGGGTGTCGTCCGTGACCTTGCCGCCCTCCATCGGGACGTTGAAATCCACGCGGACCAGAGCCGTCTTGCCGGCAAGGTTCTTGGCGTCGTCGAGGGTGCGGAAGGTCATGATCGTTTCCCTGTCTCCTCCCTGTCGCAAAGCGATGGGGAGGTGGCGCGGCGCGCTTGCGCCGTGACGGAGGGGCTTTGGCCCCAAGTTCGGTGCGATGGAAAGAGCCCCTCCACCACTTCGTGGTCCCCCTCCCCACGGTGTGGGGAGGAGACTTTTGCGATCCTACAGGAACTTCGCCATCTGCAACGCCGTGTCGCTCATGCGCGTCGCGAAGCCCCACTCGTTGTCGTACCAGCTCAACACGCGGGCCAGCTTGCCGTCGACGACCTGGGTCTGGGGCAGGGCGGCGGTGGAGGAGGCGGCGATGTGGTTCAGGTCGTGCGAGACCAGCGGGTCGGTCGTCGTGAACAGGACGCCCTGCATCGGACCGTCGGCGGCGGCCTGAAGCGCCGCGTTGATCTCTTCGACCGTGACCTCGCGACCGGCGACGACCTTGAGGTCCACGACCGAGACGTTCGGGGTCGGGACGCGGATCGACGAACCGTCCAGCTTGCCCTTCAGCTCCGGCAGGACCAGGCCCAGGGCCTTGGCGGCGCCGGTCGAGGTCGGGATCATCGACAGGGCCGCGGCGCGGGCGCGGTACAGGTCCTTGTGCATCGTATCCAGCGTCGGCTGGTCGCCAGTGTAGGAGTGGATGGTGGTCATATAGCCGCGCTCGATGCCGAACAGGTCGTTCAGCACCTTGGCCACCGGGGCCAGGGCGTTGGTGGTGCACGAGCCGTTCGACACGACGATGTCGTCGGCGGTCAGGGTCTCGTGGTTGACCTTGTAGACGATGGTCTTGTCGGCGTTGTCGGCGGGCGCCGAGACCAGGACGCGCTTGGCACCAGCCTTCAGGTGGGCGCTGGCCTTGTCCTTGGAGGTGAAGATGCCGGTGCATTCGAAGGCGATGTCCACCTTCAGCTCGGCGTGCGGCAGATTGGCGGGATCGCGCTCGGCCGTGACCTTGATCTTGCCCGTGCCGACGTCGATCCAGTCTTCGCCCGACGTCACGGTGCCGGGGAAGCGGCCGTGGACCGAATCGTAGCGGAACAGGTGGGCATTGGTCTCGACCGGACCCAGATCGTTGATCGCCACTACCTCGATGTCCGTGCGGCCATGCTCGATGATCGAGCGAAGAACCAGACGGCCAATGCGGCCGAAACCATTGATGGCGACGCGAACGGTCATGGGAAGCTCCTCTGAACGGTAGGGTGTTGTGCGCTAGATATAGGTTGGCGTCTCAATGGAGCGGTCGCGGACTGGTTTCAACCCCGCACACGTAACATGATGTGATGTACGGTTACGCTTCGAAAACCGCCTGCGTCGGCTTGAGGTAAGAAACACCCCGAGCGAGGTTCTTTTCGATCCCTTGCGCAAAATTATTGCAACGGGGGTTGTGCGACTCCAGCGGCTATGGTTTCTTGGCGTCAGAACAGGGAGCCACCCGTGGCCACGATGACGCGCGACATGACGAAGGGACGCACCGCCAAGGCGGTCGCAGCCGTTCGCGCGCCGGTCGGCCTGGAAAGCCCCGTATTCCTCATTACCCTCGTACTTCTCGGCCTGCTTACGCAAGCGGCGTGGATGCACGCGACCTGACCCTAGACACACTCAGGATCGCCTCGCACCACCCCGCCTCCGAAAGGAAGCGGGGTTTTTAGTGCGCGGCGGTTCGAAACGAACCGGACCGATGACGCAAAATTCTACCTCCCAGCCCAGAAAGCCCAATGCGCGCAGCGCGGCGGTGACGGCTGGCCCGAACCGGGCGGCCGCCCGCTCTTATCTGCGCGCCGCCGGCATGCAGGACGCCGACTTCGACAAGCCGATGATCGGCATCGTCAACACCTGGTCGACGGTCACGCCGTGCAACATGCATCTGGACCGACTGGCTAAGGACGTGCGGGCCGGGATCATTGCGGCAAGCGGCTATCCGGTCGATTTCAACACAATCGTCGTCACCGACGGCATCTCGATGGGCACGGCGGGCATGAAGGCCTCGCTGATCAGCCGCGAGGTCGTCGCCGACTCGATCGAACTGGCCATCGAGGGCCACCAGCTGGACGGCGTGGTCTGCATCGTCGGCTGCGACAAGACGATCCCGGCGGCGGCCATGGCCCTGGCGCGGATGGATATCCCCGGCCTGGTCTATTACGGCGGCACCATCATGCCCGGCGTGATCGGGACTAAGGAGGTCTCGGTCCAGGAAGTGTTCGAGGCCATCGGCGCCCATTCGGCCGGCGCCCTGGACGACGAAGGTCTGAAGGCGGTCGAACAGGCCGTCTGCCCCGGCGCCGGGGCCTGCGGCGGCCAGTTTACGGCCAACACCATGGCCATGGCCCTGTCGGTCATGGGCATCAGCCCCATGGGCGCCAACGACGTGCCCGCCGTCGATCCGAACAAAACCGCCGAGGGCGAGCGTTGCGGTCGCCTGATCGTCGAGCGCGTCTTTTCCGGCGACACGGCCCGCAAATACATCACCCGCGCCAGCCTGAAGAACGCCGCCGTCGCGGTCTCGGCCTCGGGCGGGTCGACCAATGCGGTCATGCACCTGACGGCCATCGCGGCGGAGGCCGGCGTCGAGTTCGGCGTCGAGGACTGCCACCAGGCCTGCGTCGAGGCGCCGGTCATCTGCGATCTGAAGCCGGGCGGCCGCTTCCTGGCCTCGCACCTGTTCGCCGCCGGCGGCACCCGTCTGGTCACCCAGCGGATGGCCGAGGCGGGCAAGATCGTGAACACCCCCACCGTCACCGGCCGCAGCCTGTTCGCAGAGGCGGCCGAGGCGGAGGAGACGCCGGGTCAGGTGGTCGTGACCACCTTCGACGCCCCTGTGATGGATCGCGGCAGCTTCGCCGTCATCTATGGCGATGTCGCCCCGGAAGGCGCGGTCATCAAGCTGACGGGCCACAAGGTTGACACGTTCGAAGGTCCGGCCTGCGTCTTCGACTCAGAGGAAGACGCCTTCCACGCCGTTCAAGACGGATCGGTCGGCGAGGGCGACGTGATCATCATCCGCTACGAAGGACCCAAGGGCGGTCCGGGCATGCGTGAGATGCTGCAGGTCACCGCCGCCCTGAAGGGCCGCAAGATCGACAACGTCGCCCTGCTGACCGACGGCCGTTTCTCGGGCGCCAGCTACGGCTTCGTCGCCGGGCACGTCTCGCCGGAAGCCGCCGTGGGCGGCCCGATCGCCCTCATTCGCGATGGTGATCGCATCACCATCGACGTCACCAACCGCCGCATCGACGTCAATGTCGATCTGGCGACGCGCCGGGCGGGCTTTACGCCCCACGTAGTCCGCCCGGCGCGAGGTGTCTTCGCCAAATACCGCGCCTCGGTCGCCTCGGCCGCCCAGGGCGCCGTCACCATTCCCAATCCGCCGCCGGCCCAAATCCCGGCAAGCCACAAAACCAACGCTGCTCAGGACGCCTGACCCATGGCTATCACCATCTACACCAACGAAGACATCAAGCCGGGCGCCATCGCCGGCCAGCGCATCGCCATCATCGGCTACGGCTCGCAGGGTCGCGCCCATGCACAGAACCTGAAGGACAGCGGCCATGACGTGGTCGCCGGCGTCCGTCACGGCGGCACGGGCTGGAAACACGCCACCGCCGACGGCGTGCCGACCGCCGAGCCGGCCGAGGCCGTCAAGGGCGCCGACATCATCGCCATCCTGACCCCCGACATGGTTCAGGGCGACGTCTATCGCGACATCATCGAGCCGAACGCCAAGGAGGGCTCGGCCCTGCTGTTCGCCCACGGCTTTTCGATCATCTACGAGCGCATCACGCCGCGCGAGGATATGGACGTGATCCTGGTCGCGCCGAAGGGACCGGGCGATCTGGTCCGTCGCGAGTTTCAGCGCGGTCGCGGCGTGCCTAGCCTGTTCGCCATCGAGAAGGACGTGACCGGCAAGGCGCGCGATCGGGCCATGGGCTACGCCAAGGGCAATGGCGGCGCGACCGGCGGCCTGCTGGAAACCACCTTCCGCGAAGAGACCGAGACCGATCTGTTCGGCGAACAGGCCGTCCTGTGCGGCGGCGCCAAGGAGCTGGTCATCCAGGGCTTCAACACCCTGGTCGAGGCCGGCTACCAGCCCGAGATCGCCTATTTCGAATGCCTGCACGAGCTGAAGCTGATCGTGGACCTATTCTACGAAGGCGGCATCTCCAAGATGCACCACTTCATCTCGGAAACCGCCAAGTACGGCGCGGTCGCCAGCGGCCCGCGCGTCGTGACCGAAGAGACCAAGGCCCGCATGAAGACCATTCTGGACGAGATCCAGGACGGCACCTTCGCGCGCAACTGGATCGCCGAGAACGAGGCCGGCAAGCCGCAGTACGAGGCCTGGCTGAAGGCGGACCGCGAGAGCCAGATCGAACAGGTCGGCGCGCGTCTGCGCGAACGCATGGCCTGGCTGAACACGCCCAAGGCCGAAGCGGCCTGATCGCCGCCTGAACGACCGGATGACCCTGATGACCGCCGCCGCCTTCAAACCCTCAGCCGAGACCGCTCCCCAGTCGGGTGCGCGTCTGCTGGTCTCCACCCTGGAGCGGCTGGGGGTGGAGGTGGTGTTCGGCTATCCGGGCGGCGCCATCATGCCGGTCTATGACGCCCTGGCCGGCTCCAAGCTGAAACACATCCTTGTCCGCCATGAGCAGGGCGCGGCCTTTTCGGCCGACGCCTATGCCAGGAAGAGCGGCAAGGTCGGGGTCTGCATGGCGACGTCAGGCCCCGGCGCCACCAATCTGGTCACCGGCATCGCCAATGCGATGATGGATTCGGTGCCGATCGTCTGCATCACCGGCAATGTCGCTCAAGGCCTGATGGGCACCGACGCCTTTCAGGAAATCGACATCCTGGGCGTCACCCTGCCGATCGTGAAACATTCGATCCTGGTCCGCTCGGCCGCCGAGGTTCCGGCCGCGATCGAGGAAGCCTTCCATATCGCTCGCTCGGGCCGCCCCGGGCCGGTCCTGGTCGATCTGCCAAAGGACGTGCAGTTCGAGACGACCGCGGACGACTACGGTTTCTCGATTCCCAACGAGACGCCGCGCGTCGATCACGACGCCATCGCCGCCGCCGAGGCCGCGATCCGGGCGGCGAAGAAGCCGTTGGTCTATATCGGCGGCGGAGTGAAGATCGGTGGCGCGACAAAAGCCCTGCGCGCCTTCGTCGCCGCGACCGGCATCCCCCAGGTCTCGACCCTGAACGCCCTGGGCACCATCCCGACCGATGCGCCGGGCATGCTGGGCATGCTGGGCATGCACGGCACGCGCGCCGCCAACCACGCGGTGCAGGACAGCGATCTGTTGATCGTCGTCGGGGCCCGGTTCGACGACCGCGCGACCGGCAAGCTGGCCGAGTTCGCGCCCAATGCCCGCATCGTCCATTTCGACATCGACGCCTCGGAAGTCGGCAAGCTGCGCAGCGCCAATGTCGCCGTCGTCGGCGAGCTGCGCGAAGGCGTTGAGGCGCTGACCGCGCGCATGCGGTCGGGCGCGGCGCTGGACATCCAGGCCTGGGCCGACGACTGCGCGCGCGCGGCCGAATCCGGCGCGCACCGCTATGACGCGCCGGGTGAGGGGGTCTATGCGCCCGCCCTGCTGAAGGAAATCTCGGAAGCGGCGGGCGATGACTTCGTTGCCGCCTGCGACGTGGGCCAGCATCAGATGTGGGCGGCCATGCACTGTCGCTTCGCCAAGCCGGAAGCCCACATCACCTCGGGCGGTCTGGGCGCGATGGGCTTTGGCCTGCCCGCCGGCATCGGGGCCAAGCTGGCCGATCCGTCCGCGACGGTCGTCACCATCGCCGGCGACGGCGGCTTCATGATGAACATCCAGGAGCTGGCGACGCTGAAGCGTTACGGCATCCCGTTGAAGATCGTGCTGATCGACAATTCCTCGCTGGGCCTGGTGCGCCAGTGGCAGGAGCTGTTCTTCGCCGAGAACTATTCCGAGATCGACCTGTCCGACAACCCGGACTTCGTGAAGGTCGCCGAAGCCTTCGGCATCGAGGCCTTCCGCATCGATCGCCGCGATCAGGTGTCCGACGGCATCCAGCGCCTGCTGGCCGCCGACGGTCCCTGCCTGGCCCATGTGGTCATCGACCCCCGAGACAACGTCTGGCCGCTGGTTCCGCCGGGCAAGAGCAATGCTGAAATGATGGAGGGCTCCTGAGATGAGCAACACGATCCACATCCAGATCGACCGTGCGGACGGTTCGCTTCAGCGTCTCATCGGCCTGGTGGAGCGCCGGGGCTTCCACATCGACGGCATGGCCCTGGCTGACGAGGGCGCCTTCCGCCGCATCGCCCTGACGGTGCGCGGCCGCGACGCGGGCCGCTGCATGGACAACCTGGGTCGCCAGATCGACCGGCTGTTCGGCGTGCGTCGCATCAGCAACGACATTATTCAATCCGAGGCCGCGTGATGATTAACCCCGAAAGCGTACGCGTATCGGGCGTATCCCGCACCGAGGAGATCGCCGCCGATCCCAACCGCGTCATCGTCTTCGACACGACGATGCGGGACGGGGAACAGGCTCCGGGCTTCTCGATGAGCGCCCAGGCCAAGGTGAAGATGGCCCAGGTTCTGCGGGACCTAGGCGTTGACGTTATCGAGGCCGGCTTCGCCGCCGCCTCGACGGGTGACGAGGACTGCATCCGCCGCGTGGCGGGCGAGGTCGAGGGACCGATCTTCTGCTCCCTGTCGCGCGCCAACGAGAAGGACATCGACGCCACCTTCCGCGCCCTGGCGCCGGCGCCGAAATCCCACCGTCGCTGCCACACGTTCATCGGCACCAGCCCGATCCACCGCACCGCCAAGCTGAAGATGTCCACCAATGAGGTGTTGTCGACGGCCGTGCGGTCGGTGGAATACGCCCGCAGCCTGTTCGACGACGTAGAGTTCTCGGCCGAGGACGCCTTCCGCACCGAGCCGGAGTTTCTGGCCGATGTGCTGGAAGCCGCGGCCGACGCGGGCGCCCGGACCCTGAACGTGCCCGACACCGTCGGCTATGCGACGCCGGAAGAGGTGTGCGAACGTTTCGCCGCTCTGGCCGCGCGCATCAAAAAACGCCATCCGCACGTGATCTTCTCGGCCCACTGCCACGACGACCTGGGCATGGCGGTCGCCAACTCTTTGGCCGCCATTCAGGGCGGGGCGCGTCAGATCGAGGGCGCGATCAACGGCATCGGCGAACGGGCCGGCAATGCCTCGATCGAAGAGGTCATCATGGCGCTGAAGGTCCGCGAGGACCGTTACGGCGTCACGACCGGCGCCGACAGCCGTCACCTGGTGCGCGCCTCCAAGATCCTGTGCGAGATCACCGAGACGGCGATCGCCCGCAACAAGTCAGTGGTGGGCATCAACGCCTTCGCCCACGAGGCGGGCATCCACCAGCACGGCATGCTGGCCGACAGCCGCACCTATGAGATCATGCGGCCCCAGGACGTGGGCTTCGAGGGCAGCTGGTTCGTGCTGGGCAAGCATTCGGGCCGTCACGCCATCGCCAAACGCGCCGAAACGATCGGCCGTCCCATCGAGGGCGAGCGGCTGGCGGCGGTGGTCGCGGGCTTCAAGTCGCGCGCGGATCAGATCGGCGAGATCAATGACGCCGAACTGATCGCCATCATCGACCGGGTCGATGGCGTGTCCGAGTTTGTGGCCCAATATGCCTGATCCCAAGACCCTGTTCGACAAGGTGTGGGACGCCCACGTCGTGCGGTCGGAAACGGCCGATACGCCGGGGGTGCTGTATATCGACCTGCATCTGGTCCACGAAGTCACCAGCCCCCAGGCCTTCAGCGAGATCGAGGCGCGCGGGCTGAAGGTGCGCCGACCCGACCGGACCTATGCGACCCTGGACCATTCGACGCCGACCCTGCCGGCGGGGCCGAACGGGTTGAAACCCTATGTCACCGCCCAAGCCGAGGCTCAGGTCCATACGCTGGAGCGCAACTGCGCCGCCCACGGCGTGCCGCTGGCGGGGTGGGATTCGGACGATCGCGGCGTGGTTCATGTCATGGGGCCGGAACTGGGCCTGACGCAGCCGGGCATGACGGTGGTCTGCGGCGACAGCCATACGGCGACGCACGGCGCCTTTGGGGCTTTGGCCTTCGGCATCGGCACCTCGGAAGTCGGTCACGTGCTGGCGACCCAATGCCTGTTGCAGCGCAAGGCCAAGGCCATGCGGGTGACGGTGGACGGAAAGTTGCAGCCTGGCGTCTCGGGCAAGGATGTCGCCCTAGCAGTCATCGCCGCCATCGGTTTCGGCGGCGGCACCGGCTATGTCATCGAATACGCGGGCGAGGCGGTGCGGTCGCTGGACATGGAAGGGCGCATGACCCTGTGCAACATGTCCATCGAGGCCGGCGCGCGGGCGGGCATGATCGCCCCGGACCAGACCACCATCGACTGGCTGCGCGGCCGCAAGCACGTTCCCGCCGACTATGAGGCGGCGACCGCCGAATGGCTGAAACTGGCGACGGATCAGGGCGCGACCTTCGACAAAGAAGTGACCATCGACGGCGCCGCTATCCGACCCATGGCGACCTGGGGCACGACGCCGGATGCGGGCGCGCCCATCGGCTCGCCCGTGCCGCAACCGCAGTCGGACTCAGACCGCAAGGCCATCGCCTATATGGGCTTCACGGCCGGGGAGGCGACGACCAGCCAGCCGGTGGATGTCGTTTTCATCGGCTCCTGCACCAACGGGCGCCTGCCCGATCTGCGCGCCGCCGCCGAGGTGCTGCGCGGCCGCAAGGTCAAGCCGGGTCTGCGCATGCTGGTGGTGCCGGGGTCCGAGGCCGTGCGTCGCGACGCCGAGGCTGAAGGCCTGGATCAAGTCTTCATCGCCGCCGGGGCCGAATGGCGCATTCCCGGCTGTTCGATGTGCATCGCCATGAATGGCGATTTCGTCGCGCCGGGCCAACTGGCCGTATCCACATCGAACCGCAATTTCGAAGGCCGCCAAGGCAAGGACGCCCGCACCATCCTGGCCAGTCCAGCGACGGCGGCGGCGACGGCGGTCGCTGGCGTGCTGACCGATCCGCGCGTCTTTCTGAAGGAGGTCGAGCATGTCTGAACCCTTCCAGGTGCTGACCTCCAAGACCGTGACCCTGAGTCAGGCCAATATCGACACCGACCAGATCATTCCGGCACGTTTCCTGACCACGACTACGCGCGAAGGACTGGGCAAGGCCGCCTTCTATGACTGGCGTTACGAGGACGACGGCTCGGAAAAACCCGAGGCCATCTTGAACCGGATCGATCCGGCCGAGCATCGCATCCTGCTGGCGGGCCGGAACTTCGCCTGCGGTTCGTCGCGCGAACATGCGCCTTGGGCCCTGCTGGACTATGGGTTCCGGGCGGTGATCTCTACCGAAATCGCTGACATTTTTACATCGAATGCGCTGAAAAACGGCCTACTGCCCATCGTCGTCAGCCAGGCGGTTTGGGACGATCTGGCGTCGCAGCCGGACCAGCCGGTTACGATCGACCTCCAGGCCAATCAGATCCAGCGCGGCAATGCCGAACCCGTGCCGTTCGGGGTCGAATCCTTCGCCCGCCAATGCCTGCTGGACGGGGTGGACACCCTGGGCTGGCTGCAAGCAAACATGCCTGAAATCGAAGCCTACGAGCGATCGAAAGAGACCGTAAGATGAGCACCGCCGCCACCAAGACCTACAACATCGTCCTGCTGCCCGGCGACGGAGTCGGATCGGAGGTCACGCGGGCCGCGCGTGATGTTTTGCGGGTCATCGGCGACTTCTATGGTCACCATTTCGAGTTCGCCGAGCATCTGATCGGCGGCGCTGCCATCGACGAGACAGGCGAGCCCTTGCCCGAGGCGACGCGCGCCGCCTGCGTCGCGTCCGACGCTGTGCTGCTGGGCGCGGTCGGCGGGCCGAAATGGGATGGCGGCAAGGCGCGTCCGGAACAGGGACTGTTGGCGATCCGCAAGGCGATGGGCCTGTTCGCCAATCTGCGGCCGTTGCAGGTGTCGCCGGTGCTGGCGCACCGCTCCCCGCTGAAGAAGGAGATCGTCGAGGGCGTCGATCTGATCGTCTTCCGCGAACTGACCGGCGGCGTCTATTTCGGCGAGAAGACACGCACCGCCGACCGCGCCACCGACCTGTGCGAATACACCGTGCCGGAGATCGAGCGGGTGACCCGCGCCGCCTTCCAGACCGCCCAACAGCGTCGCGGCAAGGTGACCTCGGTCGACAAGGCCAATGTCATGGAGACCAGTCGGCTGTGGCGCGAGGTCGTGACCCGCATCCATGCCGAGGAGTTCCCAGACATCACCCTGGAGCACGCCCTGGTGGACTCCATGGCCATGCACCTGATCCGCAAGCCGCGCGAATACGACGTCATCCTGACCGAAAACATGTTCGGCGACATCCTGTCGGACGAGATCTCTGTGCTGGGCGGCTCCATCGGCCTGTTGCCGTCGGCGTCGCTGGGCGCGGGCGGGCCGGGTCTGTTCGAGCCGATCCACGGCTCGGCGCCGGACATCGCCGGTCAGGATCTGGCCAATCCGGTCGGGACCATCCTGTCGGCGGCCCTGCTGCTGCGTCACAGCCTGAAACTGGAGGACGAGGCGGATTCCATCGAGGCCGCGGTCGCCGCCGTTCTGGCGGCCGGTGCCGTGACGGCCGATCTGGGCGGCGCGCTGGGCACGCGCGCGGCGACCGAGGCCGTTATCGACGCCATCCGCGCCATCCACTGGGCGGCGGCGCATCGCGTGCAGATGCATTGGGCCTGACGGCTGGCACTGACGCTGAAAATCCTGCCGCAGAGCTTGGCTACGTTGGCATGCTCAATCTGACATCGGGCCGTATGATCGAAGGATCGTGCGGTCCTGATCTTTTTGTTCGTGACCGTTGCAAGAAAGTTGCGCCGTTCACGGTCTAGCCTCTTGCGCCTATCGCAAATGCGGTAAAATCTTCGCAACTGCGAGATTGCATAGGGGGTACTAGCTCATGTCGCAGACCACGAAACGACTTACGGGAGCGGCTGCGCTCCTGCTTCCCACACTCTGTCTGATGGCTGCCGGCGCGGCGAATGCGCAGGACGCCGCGCCCGCCTTGCTCGGCCACCAGGCCGCGCGTGAGCTGGACAGCGCTGGCGCCTCATGGCTCGGCACCTCGACCGCCCTGGTTCTGCTGATGACCCTCCCCGGTCTGGCGCTGTTCTATGGCGGCATGGTGCGCAAGAAGAACGTCATCGCCACCATCACCCAGTCCGTCGGCGTCTTCGCCGTGGTGTCGCTGGTGTGGTTCATCGCCGGCTATAGCCTGGCCTTCGGCAAGAACGAGAGCGCCGGCCTTCAGCCCTTCATCGGCAGCCTGGACATGCTGTTCCTGAACGGCGTGTCGCTGAAGACAGCCAACGCCCTGCTGCCGGGCATTCCCGAGTTCCTGTTCATCTCCTTCCAGATGACCTTCGCCATCATCACCCCGGCGCTGATCACCGGCGCCTTCGCCGAGCGGTTCAAATATTCGGCGCTGTTGCTGTTCACCGCCCTGTGGTCGCTACTGGTCTATGCGCCGATCTGCCACTGGGTCTGGGGCGGCGGTTTCCTCGGTTCGGCGGGCGTGCTGGACTTCGCGGGCGGCGCGGTCGTTCACGTCAACTCGGGCGTCGCGGGCCTGGTCTGCGCCATCTTCCTCGGACGGCGTAAGGGTTACGGCACAGAGGTCATCACCGCGCACAATCCCGTCCTGACCATGATCGGCGCTTCGCTGCTGCTGGTCGGCTGGATCGGCTTCAACGCCGGTTCGGCGGGCGCCGCCAACGACCTGATGGGCGTGGCGCTGCTGAACACAATCCTGGCCGCCGCCGCCGCCGCCCTGACCTGGAAAATCGTTGAATACATCGAGAAGAAGAAGGTCTCGCTGATCGGCATGCTGTCGGGCGTCGTCGCCGGTCTGGTCGCCATCACCCCGGCGGCCGGCTTCGTCGATCCCAAGGGCGCGGTCATCATCGGCCTGATCGCCGGTCCGGCCTGCTACGCCTCATCGGTGTGGATCAAGAAGCTGCTGCGCTACGACGACAGCCTGGACGCCTTCGGCATCCACGGCGCGGGCGGCCTGATCGGCGCCCTGCTGACCGGCGTGTTCGCCACGACCGCGATCAACAGCCTGTCGGAAGGCGCCAACGTCGGCGCCCAGGCCCTGGGCCTGCTGTGGACCATCGTCTACAGCGCCGTCGGCACCCTGATCATCCTGTTCATCTGCAAGTTCACCACGGGCCTGCGCGTGAGCGAAGCGGAAGAAGCCGCCGGTCTGGACACCTCGCTGCATGGCGAGGCGCTGGAACACTGATGGAGACCGGGGCGCGGCTCCCAAACCCGCGCCCGGCCTCGACCTCGAATAACGACAACAAGGGGATAGACTATGAAAAAGACCATCATCCGCGCGGCCGCCGCCGCGACCCTCGCCGCAGGACTTATTGGCCTCGCCGCGCCAGCCTCGGCCCAGAGCACCGTCGATGTCGCCTGGAACGTCGGCGCCGTCAGCGACTATGTCTTCCGCGGCTTCAGCCAGACCAGTGAAAATTCCGCCATTCAGGGCGGCGTCGATCTGACCTCGGGCAGTTTCTACGCCGGGGCCTGGGCCTCCAACGTCGACTTCGGCGACGACACCGATGCGGAAGTCGACCTTTACGGCGGCTATCGCACGGAGGCGGGCGGTTTCGCGCTCGACTTTGGCGCGATCGGCTATCTGTATGTCGGGGAACCGGACGGCGCGGACTATAACTACGCCGAGTTCAAGGCTGCGGCCTCGCGCGCGGTCGGTCCCGCCACGTTTGGCGCGGCCGTCTATTACTCGCCCGACTTCTTCGGTGCGGACAAGGAAGCGACCTATGCCGAGGTCAACGCCGCCTTCTCGCCTGCGCCCAAGTGGACGGTATCGGGCGCGCTCGGCAAGCAATGGCTCGACGTCAGCGACGACTATACCACTTGGAACGTCGGCGTCGGCTATGCCCTGACCGACAAGGTGGGCGTCGATGTCCGCTATCACGACACCGATGTGGACGGCGTGCCCGGCGCCGAAGATCGGATCGTCGGGGCTGTGAAGCTCACCTTCTGAGCCACGTCAGTGTGAAATGAGAACGGCCCCGGAGAGCGATCTCCGGGGCCGTTTTCGTATCAGCGAGCGTAGCGGTCGTGGACGGGGTCGTAGCTGTCCCAGACCTTACCGTCGGCGAGTGACCGCAGCAGCTTCAGATATTCCGCGTGGGTCCAGGCAAGCGGGGTCGCCGAGTCCGTATTCTGACCCACGGCGTAATCCTTGGCCGTCGGGTTTCCGACGCCGTCCCACACCTGTTCGGCCAGCATCAGCCCGCCGTTGGCGAACCGCTCCATGCCGCGCACATAGGTCTGACGAATGGCGGCGATGTCGGCGGCCGAGGGGGCGCCGTTCACGCTGACGCGCGCCAGCTCATAGTGACCGCGCTCGCCCGTGAAGAAGGGCCAGACCCGACCGCGCTGACCGGGGCTCATCTCCCCGCCGACGCCGTAGTTGGCGCCCGTCCGATGGTCCTCGCCATAGCCGTCGACGCCATAACGGCGCCAGCCCGGGGTCTTGTCGCCCTCGGGACCGAAGTCGTAGCGAACCCGATAAAGCGGTTCCAAGGACTGGTCGTCATAGACGGGCAGGGTTGCCAGGATGTGCGGATCGTCGGCCTTGCGCACGCCATAGCGCACCAGCTCGAGGAAGCCGCCGTCCACGACGCGGTCTTCGGCCGGAGCGATCTGGCCGTTGGCGGCGCCGATCGGGGCCTTGTCGTTCGGGTTTTCGTTCTGAGTGATGCGGATGAAGTAGCGACCGTCGCCGAAGTCGCCGTTGGTGGTGAACATCCGGTCTTCGATCTTGGACGCATAGCTGTCGGCCGCGATCTGGTAGCGCGTCGCGTCGGCGGCGTCGCCCGAGGCGCGCGCCATTTCGGCGGCGACCGTCAGGCCCGCGACCACGGCGGCGGTGGAGGACGGAGAATAGCCCTGCTGCTCCTCCCAGCGTTCCTGCTGAGTGAAGGGCGGCTTGATCTCCGCGTCGTTCCACATCAGCCCGATCTTGCCGCCGTCCACCAGGAAGTCGGCCGCCGGCTTCAGCATGGACCGATAGTGTTCGGTCATCTGGGCGTCGGACAGCCAGCCCATCTTCCACAGACGATAACCCAGCATGATCGGCATGGCGGTCTGGTCCAACTGGACCGCGACCCACTCCAGTTCGCCGTCCACGTGCGTCTTCTGCAGGAACCAGCCGCCGACGCCGGTGTTGCCCGGCGTGTTCGGGCCGACTTGGACTTGGGGCAGATAGTTGAAGGCCGCCAGCGGCGTCTCCTTGTCGCCTAGCGCCGCCAGAGCCATCGCCACCTGATAGAAGTCACGCGGCCAAACGGCCTTGTAGCCTGTCGAGGACTTCGACGCGTCCACCGTGTTGCCCCACGGGTTCGACAGTGACGCGATCAGGGCGCCGGCGTGGGTGCGATCCTCCTGCACCTTGAGCATCAGGGCCGAGGCGTAGGCCAGCTTGCCGCCGTCGGTCGCCTGCTCGGCGATGCGCGGCAGTTCAGTGAGAGAGGCGACATAGTCCTCCCAACCCACGCGCTCACCCTCGCCGTTGAAGCGGGCCAGCACCTCGTCCAGACCGGTGGCGAACGAACCGTCCGCGGCGGCGCGCGCCTCGGCCTCGCTCGCGCCGAAGCCGATGACGAAATCACGCGTGATCCGGCTGCTTTGGCGCAGGCGCGGCAGAGCCCCGGTCATCATCGTATTGCCGGCCTCATCGCCGGTGGAGGCGTAGGTCCAGTCCAGCTTGCCGTCCTTTAGATCGGTCAGGCCGTCCGAGGCGCCGACGAAGCCGACGCTGGCCTTTTCGAAGGCCTCGCCGGGCTTCAGGAACAGGTGGGTGTCGCCTTCCCACGCGTGGAAGCCGTCGCGCGTGACCCGACCGCGATCGTCGACGCCCGTGTTGGCGATGTGCGGCTCCAGCATCAGATAGGGCGTCACATCGCCCTTCAGCGCCGTGATGGTGACGCGCAACACCAGGGCGTTGCGGTCGGGATCGCTGAAGATCTGCTTCTTGATCTCAAAGCGGCCGTTCTTGTCCTGCGTCGTTACGCGATAAGCCGGCGAGAGTGGACGTCCCTGGGCGTCGACGTGCAGATATTCGGTGCGGCTGGTTGTGTCGTCGCCTTCGACGACCAGACCGTCCTGGGTCACGCCGGCGAAGCGCAGGGCCTTGATCTGGGCCTCATGGATCAGGCCGTACATGGTCTCGGTCAGGACGCCGTCGGCGACGGAATACCAGACCTTGGACACCGCGCCGGTCGGGCCGCCGTCGCGATACTGGCCATCAACATAGGCCTCGTAGGATGCGCCGGCGCCGGTTTTGGCCGCGCTGGACCAGACGGGCGGGGCGCCGGGCGCGCCGGGGGCGACGCCCGATTGGGCGCTCGCGGCGGAAGCGAGGGCCAGGCCGGCTGCGCCGGCGAGGCAGAAGGTACGGAAGTGACGCATTGTGGTCCTCACGGGTTGCGCGTGGGGGCGGGGGAAAGAAGGAAGGTCAAAGGCACGTCCAGGCGCTGGTTCCAGGATGCTTCATTGTGCTGAGCGCCGGGGAAGACCAGGCTGCGGAAATCGCCGGGGCCGTAGCCGCGACGGCGGAAGGTCTGGTCCACCTGGGTCTGGAAGACGGCGTAGAACTGATCCAGCGTTTCGTCGCCCCGGTCGAAATAGAAGCGGTGGTCGCCCGGCTCGGGCAGGCCGCGTTCGATCACGCCGGTCCAGCCCGCGACCAGACGTTCGCGCCAGGCGTCCAGCGTCGCGCCGGGCTCAAGCCCTTCGACCTTCAGCGGCCAGTGGGTGGACAGACAGGCGGCGGCGGAAAAGACCTGCGGCTGTTTCATCACCGCATACATGGAGATCAGGCCGCCCATGCTGGAGCCGGCGATCATCGTGTCCTGCGGGCCAGTCAGGGTGCGGTAGGCGCCGTCGATGAAGGGCTTCAACTCCTCGACCAGGAACCGCAGATAGCCGTCGGACAAGGACGGGCCGCCGTAAATGGCCTGGACCTCGTCGCGCATGTCGGCGGGTAGGGCGGCGATCAGGTCGGCGGGGACATACTCCCTCAGCCGCAGGTCGGTGTTCCAGATCCCCACCACGATCGGCGTCCGCACCTGACCGCTTTCGATCAGCCGCGTGAGATGCTCGTCCACGCCCCATTCGCCGAAGTTGGCCGTGGCCGGATCGAACAGGTTCTGGCCGTCATGCATGTAGAGGACAGGCCACGCGGCGTCGGACGCCTCGTATCCGGGCGGCAGCCAGACCGAGACGTTGCGCGCCTTCACATGGGCCGACGCGACCGCCTCATGCAGCACCAGCCGCCCGCCTGCGATGGCGCCCTCAGCACCCGCCTCGCCGGCGAAGGGCAGGGCGGCTATAAGGGCCAGAAGACCCCGACGGTTCATCCGCGATGCTCCTTGACCATCAGCGCGCTGGCGGCGGCCAGGACGAAGGAGACGGCGCCCAGCACAAAGGCCCAGATCGCCTGACCATCGAACAGGGTCTTCAGGATCAGGCCCAGAACCGTCGCGGCCAGCAGCTGGGGCACGACGATGAAGATGTTGAAGACGCCCATATAGACGCCCATTTTTCGGTCCGGCACCGCCGCCGACAGGATGGCGTAAGGCATGGAAACGATCGACGCCCAGGCGAAACCGACGCCGATCATCGGCAGCCACAGCAGTCCGGGTTCGCGGATGGCGAAGACGCCGAACAGACCGGCGGCGCCAAGCATCAGCATCAGGGCGTGGGTCGCCTTGCGTCCGATCCGTCTGGCGATGACCGGGAGGGTGAAGGCCGCCAGGGCCGCCACGCCGTTGTAGACCCCGAACAGAACCCCCACCCAGTCCGCGCCCGTGGCGTAGGCGGCCGAGGTGGTGTCGGTCGCACTGTAATGGACGCGGGTCACGGCCGCGGTGGTGTAGATCCACATGGCGAACAGGGCGAACCAGCTGAAGAACTGAACGACAGCCAGGCCGCGCATCGTCTCGGGCATGCGGAAGATGTCGTTCAGGATTTCGGTCGCGGCGTTGGTGATGCGGCGTCGCTGCATCATGCCGACGGCGATCTGCAGCAGGCCGAACCCGGCGAAGAAGCCCGCCAGGATCAGCAGCTCCTTCTCCAGATCGAGCGCGCCGATCAGCACGAAACCCAGCCCGCCGAGGACGGTGCAGACCAGGCCCGAAGTCATCCAGCCCTGGACGCTGCGAGCCGGCGCTTCGGCCTCGACGGGCGCGCTCGGCGCGTCGTCTCGGGCGCGTTCGAAGGCCGCGATCTGTTCGGGGCTGTATTCCTTGGTCGACAGCACCGTCCACAGCACGGCCGAGAACAGGCCGGCGGCGCCGACGTAGAAGGCGATCTTGACCGACAGGGGCACCACGCCCGCCTCGGCGGTCGAGGCGATGTCGAAGACGTTGGACAACAGCCACGGCAGGACCGAGGCGAAAACCGCGCCGGCGCCGATGAAGAAGCTCTGCATGGCATAGCCGGCGGTGCGCTGCTCCTCCGGCAGGTTGTCGCCGACGAAGGCGCGGAACGGCTCCATGGTGATGTTGATCGAGGCGTCCATGATCCACAGCATGGCCGCGGCGAACCACAGGCTGGGGCTGTTGGGCATGGCGATCAAGGCCAGGGTGGTGGCGATGGCCCCGACCAGGAAATAGGGTCGCCGCCGGCCGAACCGGGTCCAGGTCTTGTCGCTGAAATGGCCGATGATCGGCTGGACCAGCAGACCCGTCAGCGGCGCGGCGATCCACAGGATCGCCAGGCTGTCGACCTCGGCGCCCAGCGTCTGGAAGATGCGGCTGGTGTTGGCGTTCTGCAGGCCGAAGCCGATCTGGATGCCGAAGAAGCCGACGCACATGTTCCAGATCGCCAGGCCGGACAGGCGCGGGCGGTGCGAGAGCAGGGTCATCCGCGTCGCGCCCGGCCGATCGGCACGAACCGGATGGCCTGACCGCCGCCAGGGGCCAGCGCCAGGGTCAGGGTGTCAGACGACGTCACCTCGCGCTGCTCGATGACGATGTCTTCGCGCTTGCCGCGATAGTCGGCGTCCGGCCCGTCGCGGTAGATTTCGGCGCGGTAGCGGCGGCCGGCGTCCAGGAAGTCGAGCGGGGCCTTCAGCACGCGCGGATGCTCGTCGGTGACGGCGCCCAGGGCCCAGACATCCGTGCCGCGCTGCTTGCGAACCGTGACGACATAGTCGCCCATGGAGGCGTCCAGCGTGCGGCTCTTGCTCCAATCGACCGGCACATCCTTGATGAACTGGAACGGGCCAGGGTTGGCCTCGTAGTTGACCAGCAGATCCGCCGCCATCTGGATCGGGCTGTAGATGACGACATAGAGCGCCAGTTGTTTGGCCCAGGTCGTCTGCACGCCGCCGGGGCTGCGGGTCTCCATGCCGAAGATGCCGGGCGTATAGTCCATCGGCCCGGCCAAGAGGCGGGTGAAGACCAGGTTCGGCTCATGCTCGGGCGGATTGCCGGGATTGCCCCAGGCCGAATATTCCATCCCGCGCTGGCCCTCGCGGCTGATGATGTTCGGATAGGTGCGGCGAAGGCCGGTGTCCTTGAACGGCTCGTGAGCGTTGACGGCGACCTTGTGGCGATAGCCGGCCTCGACCACGCGCATGTGGTGCTGGGCCATCGCCTGGCTCTCGTGCCAGGCCATGACCATCTGTCCGTCCGGCCCGGCGACGCGGGCGCCTTGCGCGTCGGCGACGTAGCCCGTCTTCACCGAATGGACGCCGAGGCGCTCATAAAGCGCCATGGCCGGCTCGAGCTGCTGCTCATAGTGGAAGGCGTTGCCGCCGGTTTCGTGGTGGCCGATGAGCTGCACGCCCTTGGACCGCGCGTGGGCGCAGACCGCCTCAATGTCGAAGTCGGGATAGGCTTCGGTGAAGCTGAAGTCCGAACCGTTGGCGAACCACTGGCCGTCCCAGCCCTTGTTCCAGCCCTCGACCAACACCCCGCCCAGGCCGTGTTCGGCTGCGAAGTCGATATGTTTGATCGCATTCTCGGTGGTCGCGCCGTGCTTGGGACCGGAGTTCCAGGTCTTCAGGTCCAGGTGCATCTCCCACCAGACGCCGACGTATTTCATCGGCTTGAACCAGCTGACGTCGCCCAGCGTGTTGGGCTCGTTCAGGTTCAGGATCAGGCTGGAATCCAGCAAGCCCGCGGCGCTGTCGGAGATTTGCAGGGTCCGCCAGGGCGTGTTGAACGGCGCCTCGCGCACTACCGCCGCATTGGTGAGGCCCGGCGTCAGCTGAGCGCGGAACTTCGTTTCCTCCGACCGGCGCAGGTTCATCCCTGCGTAGTCGATGCAGGCGGCCTCGTGGATGGAGACGTGCAGGCCCGACTGGCCCCGAACCGTCATCGGCGTCTGGGCGCTGCCGACAGCATTGATGGGCGTGCGGCTGTAGAGATATTCCTCGCGGTTCCACTCCCAGGCCGGGCACCACAGGGCCTCGCCGTTTTCGGCCAGGTTGAACTCGGTGATCTCCGAACCGATCCGGACGGTGGTCAGGCCGGCCTGCTGCGGGAACTCGTAACGGAAGCCCAGACCGTCGTCGTACAGACGGAAGACAACGTCCACGCGGCGTTGCAGGCCGCCGGTCTCGGCATAGGTGACGCGCCATTCGTTGTAGTGGTTGCGGATGAACTGCCGCTCGCCCCACGGCTGCTCCCAGGTGTCGTCGATCGTGACCGGCTGGCCTGCGGTCAATGTCAGGCCGCGCTCAATGGCCGGGGCGTCAGTCAGCAGGAAACCCAGCTTGGACGGCGCCACGACGACCCGGCCCTGACGCAGCACCGAATACATCGGCCGCCCGTCATTGTCGGTGAAGGCCTCGACGGTCAGCACGCCGCCGGGCGAGGACGCCCGGGCATGGTTCGGCGCGGTCTGGGCGCGCACGCCCGTGGCCCCCAGAGCAAGGATCGATACGCCGCCAAGGGCCAGGAAGGATCTGCGCTGCATCATGGGAACTCCGTTACGCCGCCTCTTGCCAACCGCCGCGAACGGTGGCTGAAATATTTGCAGAAAATTTTGCAGCTTCACCATGCTGCTGTGAGGACCCGCGACCTTGAGCCGCAAGACAACCCGTCTGGAAGACATCGCGCGCCTGGCCGGCGTGTCCATCGCCACCGCCTCGCGCGCCCTGAACGACAGCCCCGCCGTCAACGATCGCACCAAACAGACGATCTGGAAGCTGGCCAAGGAACACGACTATCCGTTCCGCCGCCATATGCCCGCCGGCCCGATCGGCGCCCAGGGCACCATCGCCCTGGTGGTGCCGCGTCCACAGGGGCGCGAAGGGCGCCTCAGCGACCCCTTCTTCTTGGAGCTTCTGGCTGGGGTGGGCGAGGCGGCGCGCGAACGCGGCTGCGACCTGCTGATGAGCCATATCTCGCCCGCCAACTATGACGAGCTGTCGGCCGCGCTGAACACCAGCCGGGCGGACGGCGTGATCTTCCTGGGCCAATCCAGCCTGCACTCGGCCTTCAACCGGCTGGTCGACGCCGATCATCGTTTCGTCGTCTGGGGCGCCGAACTGCCTGATCAGGACTATTGCTCCATCGGATCGGACAACATCTCGGGCGGGCGCCGCGCGACGTTGCATCTGGCGCGGCTGGGGCGAAAGCGCATCGTCTTCCTGGGCGATCTGGATCCGCCCGAGGCCATGCAGCGGCATCGCGGCTATCTGGACGCCTTGAGCCAGAGCGGGCTGGACGTGGACGCCGACCTGATCGTGCCTGCGCATTTCGAGGTCGAATCCGCCGAGGCCGCCGTGGACGCCCTGATCCGACGCGGGCTGGATTTCGATGGCGTCGTGGCTGCGTCCGATCAGATCGCGCTCGGAGCCGTAAGGGCGCTGCTGCACGCCGGCGTCGAGGTGCCGGGCCAGGTCTCGGTCATCGGTTTCGACAATGTGCCGTTCAGCCGCTACTCGCGCCCGGCGCTCAGCACCATCGCCCAGGACACGATGAAGGCCGGCCGGTTGATGGTGTCCAAACTGCTGGATCACGGCGGCGCCGCAGCAGGCCGTTCCGAGCGCGTTCCGACCGAGCTGATCGTTCGCGAGACCTGCGGCGGCTGACCCCGTCATCCGGCGTCGGCGAAGATCAGGCCGGCCAGCGGCCTCAACGTCGATCCGTCCACCTCAGTCCAGTTGACCGCCGCGATCCGGCGCGCACCGGCAGGCGCAGACCAGTCCACAGCCTCAAAGCCCAGGTTGAACACGCACAGCAGACGCTCGCCGCCCTCGGCCCGTTCGAACCGGCGGAAGACCACCAGATCGCCCGCGCTCTCGATCTCCAGCCCTCCGGTCCGCAGCGCCGGATGGGCCTGACGCAGGGCGATGATGCGGCGCGCGGCGTGCAGGATCGAGGTCGGGTCCGCCTCCTGCGCATCCACGGCCAGCGACAGATGGCGCGGATCGACCGGCAGCCAGGGCTCCACAGTCGAGAAGCCGGCGTTGGGCGCCGAGGCCACCCAGGGGATCGGCGTGCGGGCGCCGTCGCGGCCCAGAGTCTCAGGCCAGTTGGCGATGGCCTCGGGATCGACCAGCCGCTCAAACGGCACCTCGGCCTGAGGCAGGCCCAACTCTTCGCCCTGATAGACGAAGACATTGCCGCGCAGGCACATCAGCAGCAGCAGGGCCATTTCCGAGAAGGCCTTCTCGTCCCGGCCCTTGGCCCAACGCGACACTGCGCGCGGCGCATCGTGGTTGGAGAAGGTCCAGGACGGCCAGCCCTCGCCCTGCTGATCCGGCCACATACCATCGCCCACGCCGATCAGTTCGCTCTTCAGCGTATCGGCGTAGAGATAGAGGAAGCCGTAGGCCGAGTGCAGACGGTCGTTCCCGGCGGTGAATTCCTTCATCTCGCGATCGGCGTGATCACCGCCGACCTCCGCCACCGTGAACCGGCCTTCATAGCTGTCGGTCAGGGCGCGGATGCGGTTCAAGAAGCCGATGATGTCAGGGTGGGACTGATTGTAAATCTTGTCCTGGAAATCGAACGGCCGCGTGCGCTTCTTGCCGTCTTGGATCGGCGGATTGTCGCGCAGGGACGGGTCATGGATGGCGAAGTTGATGGCGTCCAGACGGAAGCCGTCCACCCCCCGATCCAGCCAGAACCGCGCCGCCGAGATCAGGGCGTCCTGAACCGCCGGGTTCCTGACGTTCAACTGCGGCTGAGAGGCCAGGAAGTTGTGCATGTAGTACTGGCCGCGCCGCGCGTCCCAAGTCCAGGCCGGGCCGCCGAACACCGACTGCCAGTTCGAGGGCGGCGAGCCGTCCGGCTTGGCGTCGGCCCAGACATACCAGTCGGCGTGGTCGCCGTTTCGGCTGGCGCGGCTGTCGGTGAACCAGGGATGTTCGTCCGAGGTGTGCGAAAACACCTGATCGATGACGACCTTCAGCCCCAGGGAATGGGCGCGCGCGATCAGAGCGTCGAAGTCGGCCAACGTGCCGAAGATCGGATCGACGTCGCAATAGTCCGACACGTCGTAGCCAAAGTCCTTCATCGGCGATGTGAAGAAGGGCGACAGCCAGATGCCGTCGACGCCTAGAGAGGCGACGTGGTCGAGGTGCTGGGTGATCCCCTTCAGATCGCCGACGCCGTCGTCATTGGAGTCGGCGAAGCTGCGCGGATAGATCTGATACAGCACCGCGCCGCGCCACCAATCGTGAGCCAATGCGGGGGCGGCGTCAGCCGCGGAAAGATCGAGGGGCAGGGCAGTCACGGCACGCTCTTGCAGACGAGGTAATCGAGGGGGGGCACGCGAACGGCGACGCTGGCGGGTGCGGAGGATTCGGGTGCGCAATCGCCGCGCAGAGCTTGCCACCGCATTGAACCGGGCTCCACCTCGACTTGAGCAGCGACGGGCGTAGTCGAGCTGTTGAACAGGGCCAGGATCTCCGATCCGTCCTCGCCGACGCGCGACAGGGCGAACAGACCGGGCTTGTCACCATAGGCGCGCACGACCTGACGGCCGCGTCGCAGGGCCGGCTCTGCGGCGCGGATGCGGGTCATCTCTGCGATCGCCTGGTAGAGGGGCGCGTCCGTGGAATAGGCTGGCTGGCGACCGCCAACGGGCGTCTCGTTCGCATAGACCGGCGTGCGGCTGGGCCACATGTCCTGGCGCGAGTTTCCGTATCCGCCCGCGCCGGCGAAGCCCTGTTCATCCCCGTAATAGAGCGTGGGCACGCCCCGGCTGAACATCATCAGGGCATGGGCCAGTCTGATGCGCGCCAGCACCTCGGCGTCGTCGGCGTTCGGATTGGCCTGTTTCACGAAGAAGCCGACCCGGCCCATGTCATGGTTGCCGAGGAAGGTCGGCAGGATGGCGGCGGTCTCGGCGCCCTTGTCATAGATCGTGTCGGCGTCGAACAGCTTGGCCAGGGCGTCGGTCCCGACCTTGCCGGCCGCCACATCGGTCGCCTGCTTCTGGAACGGGAAGTCCAGCACCGCCGGATAGCCGTCGACCCGCGTGAACCGAGCCGTCACCGCCGGATCGGGATCATAGACCTCGCCGAAGATGTGGAAGTTCGGAATGCCCTTGGCTTCGGCGCGGGCGATCATGGCGGGGATGAAGGCCTGCCAGAAGCCCGGGTTCACATGACGGGCGGTGTCTATGCGGAAGCCGTCGATCCCGTATTTGTCGATCCAGCCGCCGAAGATGTCGATCATGCCCTGGATGACCACCAAGTCCTCGGTCAGCAGGTCGTCCAGCCCGGCGAAGTCCCCGTCCAGGCTGCTTTCGCCGGTGAAGGTGCTCTCGCCCCGGTTATGATAGTGGATCGGGTCGTTAAGCCAGGCCGGAACCTTGGCGTTCTCCTCGCCCGCCGGGACATAGGGGGTGTAGGCGTAGTCGGGCTGGGTCAGGCGCGAGAAGTCGCGACCGTCAAAGCCCTCATTGATCGGCGCACCGTCGACGCCGCCGCGACGGGTGTAGGGATAGTCGGCGCGGCTGCGATAGGCGCAGCGACCCTCCGGGCATTCGCGATGCTGGATGACGTCGGCGGTGTGGTTGGCGACGATGTCCAGATAGACCTTCATCCCGCGCGCATGGGCCGCCTGAACCAGAGCGCGCATCGCCGCCTCGTCGCCGAAGTGCGGATCGACGGCGGTGAAGTCGGTGATCCAATAGCCGTGGTGCGCCGCGCCGGTGTAGTCGCCGTGGCTCTGCACCGGCTTGTTCTTGAACACGGGCGCCAGCCAGACCGCCGTCGCGCCGAGGCCATGGATATAGTCCAGCTGTTGGGTCACGCCCGCCAGGTCGCCGCCATGATAGAAATCGGTATCGGCCGGATCGAACCCACTCTTCAGCCGGTCGGCGGCGTAACCGCCGTGGTCGTTCGTGGCATCGCCATTGGCGAAGCGATCCGGCAGCAGGAAGTAGATTACCTCGTCCTGAGGCAGGCGTTGACGCAGGGCTGACAGGGCGTCTTCGGCCTGGCGTGTTTCCGCCGCAGCCGGCGTTGCAAAGCCGCTCAGCAGAGCCGCCGCCGCCATCGCCGCGTGCAGCCCGGCCCTTCTGGGGGTTCCCCTCGCCATGACGCTCACTCCCTTGCGTCTGGAAAGTGCAAAGCCTTCCAGATCGATTTGCAAGATTTTGCAGCAATGTGCGAGGCTGTCAACGCGTCGCTGAATTGCTGCAATGCGTCACGGAAATGGCGAGAAGCGGCAAATTCGCACGTGCCGACGGCCTCTAAGCCGGCTTGAAGTGCGACGGAAATCAGACCTCTGCATTAACTGCTTGCAACATTCCCAAAGATTTGCATACTTTTGCGACGGCTTCAGATCGCGACGTTCAGAATCGCGGTCAGCCCCAGGGAGGATGACCATGTTCCAACGTCTCAACCGGCGCGCGCGCCTGCTATCCGGCGTCGCCTTCGGCGCCGCCGCCCTGATGGCGGTCGGCTCGGCCCACGCACAAACCGCGCCCGCCACGACGGCGCAGGCCGACGACCAAGCCACCGAAGTCGGCGAAATCGTCGTCACCGGCATTCGCCGTTCGATCGAAGCCGCGATCAACGCCAAGGCCAACAACACCTCGATCGTCGAAGTCATCTCGGCCGAAGACATCGGCAAGCTGCCGGATGTCTCGATCGCCGAATCCCTTGCGCGCCTGCCGGGCGTGACGATGCAGCGCCTCGACGGCCGCAGCCAGGCGATCTCCATCCGTGGCTTGGGCCCCGACTTCACCACCGCCCTGCTGAACGGGCGCGAACTGGTCACCACCGGCGACAACCGCGGCGTCGAGTTCGACCAGTTCCCCGCCGAACTGCTGAACAGCGTCGTCGTCTACAAGACCCCGGACGCGGCCCTGATCGGCCAGGGCCTAGGCGGCACTGTCGACCTGCGCACCGTTCGCCCGCTGGCCTACGGCCGCCAGGCCATCGCCATGAACTACCGCCACGAGTGGAACGAGATCGGCGCCCTGAACTCGGGCACGACCGACAACGGCGACCGCTACACCATCTCCTACATCGACCAATTCCTGGACGGCACCCTGGGCGTGGCCCTGGGCTATGCCCACATGAGCTCGCCCTATCAGTCGGAGCGCTTCAACGCCTGGGGCTATCCCAACTACACGGACGGCAACCTGCTGACCGGCGGCGTGAAGCCCTATGTGATGTCGTCGGAGCTGGAGCGCGACGGCTATATGGGCGTGCTGGAATGGCGCCCGAACGATCGCATCCACTCGACGATCGACGCCTTCTATTCCGAGTTCAAGAACACCCAGGTCCTTCGCGGCATCGAATTCCCGCTGGCGTGGGGTGGTTCCTCTGGTGATTGCACCGTGAACGTCCCGTCGGCGGTCTGCCGTCCGGCGCCGTCGCTGCGTCCCGGCTACACTGCCGAAGACGGCCTCATCGTCGCCGGCACCTGGGACAACATCAAGGGCGTGGTCCGCAACGACCTGAACAAGCGCGACAGCAACATCACCGCCTTGGGCTGGAACACCGAGTTCACGCTCAGCGACGACTGGTCGGCGAACCTGGACCTCAGCTATTCGAAGGTCGAGCGCAACGACATCATCCTGGAAACCAACGCCGGCACCGGCCGCAACATCAATGGCGCGCTGGACACTCTGGGCTTTGAACTGACCGACTATGGCGTCACCCGCTTCACCAGCCGTCTGAACTACGCCGATCCGAACCTGATCAAGATCACCAGCCCGCAAGGCTGGGGCGGCGACGTCATTCCGGGCGGTCAGGCAGGCTATATGAACACGCCCTCCATCGAAGACGAGATCAAGGCGGCTCGCTTCTCCGTAACGCGCCAACTGCACCAGAGCCCGTTTAAGTCGATCGACTTCGGCGCCAACTATACCGAGCGTCAGAAGAGCTTCGTCAACGATCAGTTCTATCTCGGCGTCCCCGGCGGCGGCGATTTGACCGTTCCTTCGGCCTTCCTGCTGGACCCGACCGACCTTGGCTATCTCGGCATCAGCGCCGTGCTGAGCTACGACGCTCTCGGCCTGGTCAACAGTGGCGCGCTGAACCGCGTCCGCAACCCGAACGCCGACGTCACCGCAGGCAACTGGGAAGTGACGGAAAAGGTCTCGACCGCCTACGTCCGCGCCAACATCGATCACAACCTGTTCGGCCGAGCCCTGACCGGCAACGTCGGCATGCAGTTCGTCTATACCGACCAAAGCTCCAGCGGCTTCTCGGCGCGGCAGGTCGGACCGGGCGTCTCCGAGACCATCGCGGTGACGGGTGGCGACGAATATCTGGAGATTTTGCCTAGCGCGAACTTCATCCTGGAAACCGGCGAGGACATGTTCGCGCGTCTAGCGGTTTCGCGCACCCTGGCCCGTCCGCGCATGGACGATATGCGCGCCTCGCGAAACTACAGCTATAACCCCAGCTTGGCCCAATCGACCGACATCAACCGTTCCCCCTGGGGCGGCGGCGGCGGCAACCCGGAACTGCGGCCGTACATCGCGGACGTGATCGACGTGTCGTTCGAGAAGTATTTCGCCAACCGCAAGGGCTACATTTCGCTGGCGGCTTTCTACAAGAACCTGGAAAGCTACGTCTTTAATCGCAATCAGATCTTCGACTTCACCGGCTATCCGATCGGCGTGATTTCGCCGACAAACCCCGAGCCGGCCTTGCGCCAAGGCCTGGTCGGCGCGCCTGACAACGGCGAAGGCGGCTGGATCAAGGGTCTTGAGCTTTCGATCTCGGCGCCGTTCGACATCTTCCATCCTGCCCTGGAAGGTTTCGGCGCCCAGTTCAGCGCTTCGACCACGGACAGCGAAGTCCAGCCCGATCCGACCCAGGCCCCGACCGCTCTGCCGGGTCTGTCGGAAAACGTGATCAACGGCTCGCTCTACTACGAGCGCTATGGCTTCCAGTCGCGGATTTCGGCCCGTTATCGCTCGGATTACCTGGGCGAGGTCGCCGGCTTCGGCAACGGCCGCACCCTGCGTTCGGTGGCCGCTGAAACGGTCGTCGACGCCCAGGTCGGCTATGAGTTCCAGTCCGGTCCGCTGGAAGGCCTGTCGGTTCTGGCTCAGGTCAACAACCTGACCGACGAGCCGTTCAAGACCTTCGAGAACGGCGATGAGCGCCGGACCATCGACTATCAGCACTACGGCCGCACCTTCGCGGTCGGGCTGAACTACAAGTTCTGATTTCCCCTCTCTTCTGAGCAAACTTGGGCCGCCGCGTTCGCGAGGCGGCCCTTTTCTTTGCCTGCGACCCGGCGCGGCGGAAAAGTTTCGTTACAGAGTACGCTTTTCGGCTGGACGCGCCTTTCGCGATGGCCGAACCAAGCAGGATGAGAACCGCGCGACCACAGCGCGGCCGTTCGATTTCACTGGGGGATCATTCATGACCGTTCCGGACGCCGGAAAACGCCAGGGTGCAGGCCTGGCCTTCGCCTATGTCACCACGCTGTTCTTCGCCTGGGGCTTCGCCACCTCGCTGATCGATCCGCTGATCGCGGCGGTGAAGCGGGTGTTCGACCTGAACAACGCCGAGGCCTTCCTGACCACCTTCGCCTGGTTCATCGCTTACGGGCTGATGTCCCTGCCGGCCGCCTCGGTGCTCAGCAAGCTGGGTTACAGCCGCTCGATCATCGGCGCCCTGATCGTCATGGTCGCGGGCTGCCTGATCGTGCCAGCCGCCACCGCCGCCGACTGGTATCCCGGCGTGCTGATCGCCCTGTTCGTCATCGCCTCGGGCGTGACCCTGCTGCAGGTCGCGGCCAACCCGCTGGTCGCCGAACTGGGCAACCCCAAAGGCGCTTCCAGCCGACTGAACCTGTCGCAGGCCTTCAACTCGCTGGGTACGACCGTCGGCCCCTGGCTGGGCTCGCACGTCCTGCTGACGGGCGGCGTCTTCGCCGCTGGCGCTGTGGTCACCGCTGCAACCCGCACCCAGTCGTTGCGCAGCATCGACATGGCCTTCCTGGGCATGGGGGCCTTCTTCGCCTTGATCGCCGTCTTCATCTTCACGGCGCGCAAGAAGATCAATGCGGCGGCGCCTGAATCGCACAATGCGGTTTCGCCGCTGAAGGCCCTGTCGTCGCCGTGGGCCGTGTTCGGCGCCCTGGCCATCTTCCTCTACGTCGGTTCCGAAGTCGCCATCGGCGGCATGCTGACCAACTTCCTGGAAAGCCCCGACATCCTGAACGCTCCCATCGAGACGGCGGGGAAGATGGTGGCCCTGTATTGGGGCGGCGCCATGGTCGGCCGCTTCATCGGTTCGGCCGTCCTGACCAAGGTGCGCCCCGGCCTCGTCCTGGCCTGCTGCACCGTCGCGGCGGCGGTGCTGTGCCTGACCGTCAGCCAGATCGGCGGGCCGACGGCGGCCTACGCCGTCCTGTCGATCGGCCTGTTCAACTCGATCATGTTCCCCACCATCTTCACCTTGACGCTGGAGCGCTCGACCGCTCCGACTTCGGCGACGTCGGGCCTGCTGGTGTTCGGCATCATCGGCGGCGCCCTGCTGCCCCAAGTCGCGGCGCATATCGCCGATGCGGCCGGCAAGCTTCAGCCCGCCTTCATCGTGCCGATGCTGGGCTACGTCGGCCTGACCATCTTCGCCATCGGCTGCATCCGCACGAAGGCGCGGACCGAAGTGACCTCGACCGCCTCGCACTGAGCCGGTCGTCAGACAAGATAAAGGGCGCGGAGGTCAGCCTCCGCGCCTTTTTTCATTTCGGCGATGGGGTCAGCCGTCGATCAGCGACTGAAGAATGGGCGCCAGGCGGTCGCGCATCTCCTCGCATTGGGCGGGTTCGATGTTGAAGCTGCCGCCGCCCAGTTCGCGACTGACCGACATGCCCATGATGAAGCCGGCCAGGAGACGCGCGCGGACCGTGGCGTCCGGCCCGCTCAGCCATTCCTCCAGCGGGCCGAAGAACCGCTGGGTGCAGGTGTTCTGAACCATCTCCGACGCCTTGGCCGAGCCGATGGAGCGCAGCATGATCGACATGCCCTTCAGCTTTTCGGCCTTCTTGGGTTCGAAGACGATCTCGTGCGCCACGCGCCGGCCGAAGTCGGCCTTTTCGCCCTGCATCAGGGCGCTGCCATCGCCGCAGCTATCCAGCGCGGCCAGGAACAGATCGTCCTTGGAGCCGAAGTAGCGGCTGATCAGGGCCGCATCGACGCCGACATCGCGGGCGATGTCGCGCATGCCCACGTCGTCATAGCTCTCGGCCGCGAATCTCTCGCGCGCAGCATCGAGAATGGCCGTGCGCGTGGCGGCGGCGTTTCTCGGGCGTGGGCCGGGACATAACAAGGTGATGACACTCCACAGACAATAACCGTAGATCACATATGGCTTTGTCAACGCCTGTTGACAAGCGCCACGGCTCCGACCATTAAGTCACCACGCGTTGACAAGGCCGACTCCCCATCGGCCTCTGTCCGCACGACAGGGATTTACCTCCGACAGGGAGATGCGCAGATGCGCGGGCTGAAGATTGCGGCGGTATCCGTCATGGTGACGGGTGCGCTTTATGGTTGTTCCCCAAAGGCAGAGGCGCCCGCACAAGGCGCGCCGCCCGTGACGGTGGCTGTGCCGCTGAAGCAGCAGGTGCGGGACTGGGACGAGTTCACCGGGCGCTTCGAAGCGGTCGAGAGCGTGGACGTGCGCGCTCGCGTTGGCGGCTATATCCAGGCGGTCCACTTCCGCGACGGTCAGATGGTCCAGCGCGGCCAGCTGCTGTTCACTCTGGATCCGCGCCCGGCCCAGGCCGCCTTGGCCCAGGCTCAGGCCCAGGTGGCCCAAGCTCAGTCGCAGCTGTCGTTGGCCCGCGCCAACCTGGCCCGCAGCGAGGCCCTGCTGGCCTCGCAGGCGGTCTCCAAGGCCGAGTATGATTCCAACAAGGCGGCCGTCGATGCGGCCCAGGCCAATCTGGCGGCCGGCAACGCCGCCGTCCGCAATGCGCGTCTGAACCTGGAATACACTCGCGTCACCGCGCCGACCTCGGGTCGCGTGTCCGACCGTCGCGTCGATCCGGGCAATGTCATCGCCGGCGGTTCGTCGGCCGGCGACATCCTGACCACCATCATCTCGGGCGGCCCGATCCACTTCGTCTTCGACGGCTCGGAAGCGGTCCTGCTGAAATACTTGCGTCAGGGCGGCGCCAATCAGGGCGCAGTCGTCAATGTGCGCCTGCAGGACGAAAGCACCTACAAGCACACCGGCCGTCTCGACTTCTCGGACAACGCCGTGGACACCGCCTCGGGCGTGATCCGTCTGCGCGCCATCCTGCCCAACGCCGACGGCTTCCTGCGCCCCGGCATGTTCGGCAGCGCTCAGGTCGCGGGCGCCGGCGCCTATGACGCTCTGCTGGTGCCGGATTCGGCCATCGGCACCGATCAGGCCCGCCGCACCGTCGCCGTGGTCAACGCCGACGGCACCGTGACGAACAAGGCCGTTCAGCTCGGCCCGATCGTGCAGGGCTTGCGCGTCGTCCGCTCGGGCCTGGCCCCGACTGACCGCGTCATCATCGCGGGTCTGCAACGCGCCGCTCAGCCGGGCTCCAAGGTCACGCCCAAGAACGGCAAGATCGAACCCGTCGCCGGCGATGCGTCCCAGGCGCCCGTCACCCAGTCGGCGCCCGCGTCCAGCGCCTCCTTCGCCAACAGCCTGCCGGCCGGCTAAGCCATGAACATCTCCCGCTTCTTCATCGACCGGCCGATCTTCGCGGCCGTGATCGCGGTGGTGATCTCCATCATCGGCATCGCCGCCTATCCGCTGCTGCCGCTGTCGCAGTATCCGGAGATCGCGCCGCCGACGATCACCATCAACGCCGCCTATCCCGGCGCCTCGGCCGAGACCCTGGCCGAAACCGTCGCCGCCCCCATCGAGCAGGAGGTGAACGGCGTCGAGAACATGCTCTACATCTCTTCCTCGTCCACATCGGACGGGGCGGTGGCCATCACGGTGACCTTCCAGCCCGGCACGGACCTGGATTCCGCTCAGGTGCTTGTCCAGAACCGGGTGGCGCTGGCCGAGCCCCGTCTTCCCGAGGCGGTTCGCCAGACGGGCGTCGTGGTCAACAAGGCCGAGAGCGGCTTCCTGATGATCCTGGGCCTCACGTCGCCCGACGGCACCCTGGATAACGACTATGTCGGCAACTACGCCAACTCCACGCTGCGGGACCGTCTGCTGCGGATCGAGGGCGTGGGCGCGGTTCAGGTGTTCGGCGGCGGCAACTATTCGATGCGCGTCTGGATCGACCCGGCCAAGGCGGCCGAGCGCGGTCTGACGGGTCCCGAGATCGTCTCCGCCCTGCGCGCCCAGAACGTCCAGGCCGCCGCCGGCTCCATCGGTCAGCCGCCGTTCCCCAACAGCGCGGCCGCCTTCCAACTGCCGGTCCAGGTCCAGGGTCGTCTCAGCGATCCCAATGAGTTCGCCAACGTCGTGCTGAAGACGGACGCCCAGGGCCGCGTCACCTATCTGCGTGACGTGGCGCGGATCGAACTGGGCGCCCAGGACTACGGCATCCGCGGCTTCTTCGACGGCCAGCGCGGCGTCGGCATCGCCATCGTTCAGCAGCCAGGCGCCAACGCCCTGGGCACCGCCGATCGAGTCCTGAAAGAGGTCGAGGCTCTGAAGTCCGAAGTGCCCGCCGGCATGAAGGTGGACGTACCCTACAACCCGACCGAGTTCGTCGCCGCCTCGGTGGAGTCGGTTCAGCACACCCTGGTCGAAGCCGTCGTCCTGGTCATTATCGTGGTCATGGTCTTCTTGCAGACCTGGCGCGCGGCCATCATCCCCATCGTCGCCATTCCCGTCGCCCTGGTCGGCACCTTCGCGGTGCAGCTGGCGCTGGGCTATTCGATCAACTCCCTGTCCCTATTCGCCCTGGTCCTTGCGGTCGGCATCGTCGTGGATGACGCCATCGTCGTGGTTGAGAATGTGGAGCGGGCCATCGGTGAGGGGCTCAGTCCCAAGGAGGCCGCCTATCGATCGATGCAGGAGGTTTCCGGCGCCCTGATCGCCATCGGCCTGGTGCTGGTGTCGGTGTTCGTGCCGACGATGTTCGTGCCCGGCATTCCCGGCATCTTCTATCGCCAGTTCGCGGTCGTCATCGCCTCGGCCTCGGTCATCTCGCTGTTCGTGTCCCTGACCCTGTCGCCGGCTATGGCCGCCCTGCTGCTGAAGCCGCACAAGAAGGATCATGAGCACGCGCGCAAGCCGGGCGTCCTGGGCACGGTCGTCTATTATGGCGGCTGGGCCGGGCGGAAGTTCAACGAGGGCTTCGATTGGCTGTCGGATCGTTACGGCCGCCTGACCGCGCGTCTGGTGCGCACGGTCGGTCTGGTGCTGATCATCTACGCCGGTCTTCTGGGCCTGACCGCCTGGCGTCTGGTCGACACCCCCTCGGGCTTTATCCCTGAACAGGACCAAGGCTTCCTGATCGGCGTCATCCAACTGCCGGCCGGCGCGTCGCTGGACCGCACCCAGGCGGTGATGGAACGCGCCACCAAGATCATCCAGGGCACCGCCGGGGTGAACGGCACCGTAGCCTTCGCCGGTCTGGACGGTTCCAGCTTCTCGTTCGGCTCCAACGCCGCCACCATCTTCGTGCGTCTGAACGGCTTCGAGGAACGCTCCAAGGAAGAGGCCGCCACGGCCCTGGCCGGCGCCATCACCCAGGCGACCGGACAGATCGAGGACGCTCAGATATTCGTCATCGCCCCGCCGGCGGTCCAGGGTCTGGGCACCGGCAACGGCTTCTCGATGATGATCCAGGACCGCGAAGGCGCCGGCTATCGTCCGCTGGAAGGCGCGACCTTCGCCATGATGGGCGCTGCCGCGCAGAAGCCGACCGAGGTCAGCCAGGTCTTCTCGACCTACAACACGGCCTCGCCGCGCATCACCGCCGACGTCGACCGTGACAAGGCGCTGATGCTGGGCGTCCAACCCAGTTCGGTGTTCGACACCCTAGGCGTCTATCTGGGCTCGTCCTACGTCAACGACTTCAACATGCTGGGCCGCACCTTCCGGGTGACGGCGCAGGCAGAGCCGACGGCGCGCGACGACATCGCCGACATCGCCAATCTGAAGACCAAGTCGTCCACGGGCGCCATGGTGCCGATCGGGTCGGTGGCCAATCTGGTCAACGATTCCGGCCCGGCGCGGATCGTGCGCTACAACCTGTTCCCGGCGGCCGAACTTCAGGGCAACGCCGCAGCAGGGGTCTCTTCCGGCGAGGCGCTGCAGGTCATGGAAACCATGGCCGCCCAGACCCTGCCGCAGGGCTTCTCCTACGAATGGACGGGTCTGGCCTATCAGCAGAAGGCGGCGGGTTCCGGCGCGACGGTCATCTTCCTGATGGCGGTAGTGTTCGTCTTCCTCGTGCTGGCGGCTCAGTACGAAGCGTTCACGCTACCGCTGGCGGTCATCCTGATCGTGCCGATGTGTCTGCTGGCGGCCATCATCGGGGTGAACCTGCGCGGCCTGGACAACAACATTCTGGTCCAGATCGGGCTTGTCGTTCTGATCGCCCTGGCGGCCAAGAACGCCATCCTGATCGTCGAGTTCGCCAAACAAGCCGAAGAAGAGCAGGGCATGAACCGGTTCGAGGCTGCGGTCGCCGCGGCCAAGACCCGCCTGCGTCCGATCCTGATGACCTCCTTCGCCTTCATCCTCGGCGTCGTGCCGCTGATGCTGGCCTCGGGGCCGGGCGCGGAGATGCGTCAGTCGCTGGGCACGTCCGTATTCTCGGGCATGCTGGGCGTGACCTTCTTCGGCCTGATCTTCACCCCGGTCTTCTATGTGGTCAGCCGCTGGCTGTCCTCGAAACTGCCGCAAGGCAAGAAACCGACCCCGACGCCTGACCGTCCTTCGGACCGGCCCGTGCGTTATGACGAAACCAGCGACCTGACCGATCCGAACGCGCCTGCGCCCGCGACCGGCCGGGGAGGGGACATCTGATGACCCGCAACAAGACCCTCAGCTTCCTGACCGCCGCAGCCTCCAGCGCCCTGCTGGCCGCCTGCGCGGTCGGGCCCAAGGCGCCGATCGCCGACCTGCCCGTCGCCGGCACAGGCGCCTTCGTCGGCGCGGTTAGCCCCACCATCTCGACCGCTGCGGCGCGCGACGACTGGTGGCGGCTTTACGAAGACCCCACGCTGGACGCCTTGATCCAGCAGGCCTTCGCCGAGAACAACCAGCTCGAGGCCGCCTTCGCCAATCTGCGCGCGGTCCGGGCGTCGCTGTCGGAGGCCCGCGTGGGTCGTTTCCCGACCACGACGACCAGCGCCCAGGCGCAGCGCAGCCGCGCCTCGGCCGCCACCGTTCAAGGCTTGCCTGCCGGGCAGGATGCGCCCGAGATCGACACCTACGACGTCGGCATTCAGGCGGCCTATGAGGTCGATCTGTTCGGACGGGTGGAATCCACCATCCGCGCCGCCCGCGCCGACGCCCGCGCCGCCGAGGCCGCTCTGGCCACGGTCCAGGTGACGGTCGCGGCCGAAACGACCCGCGCCTATGCCGACACCTGCTCGGCCAATGCGCAGATCGCGGTCGCCGAACGGACGCTGGAGCTGCAACGCAACACCGCCAACCTGACCCAGACCCTGCTCGACGGCGGGGCGGGTACGGGGCTGGACGTGGCCAGCGCCCGCGCGGCCCTGGCCCAGACGGCGGCCACCCTGCCGACCCTGCGCGCGGCCCGTAACGAGGCGCTATTCCGCCTGGCCACCCTGACGGGCCGCACCCCGGCCGAGGCCAGCCAGGCCGCCGCCGCCTGCGTGCGTCCGCCCCAGCTCAGCCAGCCGATCCCGGTCGGCGATGGCGCGGCGCTTCTGGCCCGCCGTCCCGACGTGCGCCAGGCCGAGGCCGAACTGGCCGCCGCCGCCGCGCGCGTGAACGTGGCGACCGCCAACCTGTTTCCGCAGATCAGCCTGGGCGGCTCTTTCGGATCCACCGCGCTGGACTCGGGTGAACTGGGCGACGACCAGAACTTCCGCTTCAGCTTCGGTCCGCTGATCAGCTGGTCCTTCCCCAACGTCTTCGCCGCCCGCGCTCAGATCAAGGCCGCCGGCGCCCGTTCGGACGCCGCCCTGGCGAACTTCGACCAGACGGTGCTGACGGCCCTGCAGGAGACGGAAACTGCCCTGTCCAACTACGCCAACGAGCTGGACCGCCGTGCGGCCCTGACCGAAGCCAGGGACCAAGCAGCCCGCGCCGCCGACCTGTCGCGCCTGCGATTCAACGCCGGCGCCGACAGCTTCCTCTTGGTGCTGGACGCCGAACGCACCCAGGCGGCGGCGGACGCCGCCCTGGCCCAGTCCGACGCCTTGGTCACCAGCTACCAAATCGCCTTGTTCCGCGCCTTGGCTGGCGGCTGGCAAGCCGACAGCTGACCGCGTCGCGATGCTGAAAACGAAAGGGCCGGGCGACGTATCGCCCGGCCCTCTGTCGTTCTGATCAAGTTTACTTCGGTCAGGCCAACATGCGCACCTTGGGCTCGCGATCCCATTGGCGGGTGCGGGCGGGGGCGAGGAAGCCTTTGGGGGCCTTGGACAGATCGATCACGCCTGCATCCGGCTCGACGCCCGCCTTGTCCAACAGGGGCTGGGCCTCAGCGGTGTGGCCGATGGCCTTGAGGTGGCCGAAGGCGTCCTTGGTGAAATCGACTGCGGCGCCTTCTTTCAGCATCTGGGCGCAGCCGTCCTCGGACAGAACGATCGCCACGGCGTCGAACAGGACCGACGGGCTGCCGGCCAGTTGCCCGTCTGCGGCCAGGGCCTTGCCGCCCTTCAGCTTGGCCCCGCCGATCTTGGGCGCGACGATGAAGACCGAGCCGCCGTCGCCTTCAACCGCCGCCTTCACGGCGTCGACGACCGCACCGTCCGAACCGTCGGCGACCAGGATGGCGACCTTTCGGCCCTTCAGGGTGTCGGGATATTTGCCGACGATGCGCAAGGCAGGCGAGGCGTCCAGATCGATGGGCGCCACACCGGGGTCGGACGCCTTGGGCAGGGGCAGGTTCAGGCCGTCTGCGACACGCTGGGCCAGGGTCTCATCGACGTTCTGCAGATTGGCCAGGACGCGCTCGCGAACGTGGGCGATCGACACCTTGGACAGTTCGAACACAATGGCGCTGGCCAGGTGGGCCTGTTCGATCTCGGTCTGGGAGCGGAAGAACAGCCGTGCCTGGCTGTAGTGATCGGCGAAGCTTTCAGCGCGCAGCCGGACCTTTTCGCCCTCGACCGGGATGGGCGCGGTGCGGAAACCGCCCTTAGAATCTTCGCGCGGGCCGCCGTCCTCGCCCGCCTCGGCAAGGCTGTTGGGCTCATAGTTGGCGCGGCCCTTCGGCACGGCCATCTGCATGTGACCGTCGCGCTGGAAGTTCTGGAAAGGGCAGCCCTTGGCCTGGTTGATCGGGATCTGGTGGAAGTTGACCGTGCCCAGGCGCGACAGCTGGGTGTCTTGATAGGAGAACAGCCGCCCTTGCAGCAGCGGATCTTCCGAAAAATCGATGCCCGGCACGATGTTGGTCGGCAGGAAGGCGACCTGCTCGGTCTCGGCGAAGAAGTTGTCCGGGTTGCGGTCGAGCACCATTCGGCCGATCACGCGGATCGGATAATCCTCTTCCGGCACCAGCTTGGTGGCGTCCAGAATGTCGAAGGGCAGGGCGTCGGCCTGTTCCTGGGTGAACAGTTGCACGCCGAACTCCCATTCGGGGAAGTCGCCCTGATCGATGGCTTCATACAGGTCACGGCGATGATAGTCGGGATCGGCGCCGGCGATCTTGACCGCCTCGTCCCAGCAGGTGGATTGCGTGCCCAGTTTGGGCCGCCAGTGGAACTTGACCAGGGTCGCCTGGCCCTCTGCATTCAGCAGGCGGAAGGTGTTGACGCCGAAACCTTCCATCATGCGCAGGCTGCGTGGGATGCCGCGATCCGACATGGCCCACATGACCATGTGCATGCTCTCGGGCATCAAACCGATGAAGTCCCAGAAGGTGTCGTGGGCGCTGGCCGCCTGGGGATAGCCCTTGTCGGCCTCCATCTTCACCGAATGGATCAGGTCGGGGAATTTGATCGCGTCCTGGATGAAGAAGACCGGGATGTTGTTGCCGACCAGATCCCAGTTGCCCTCGGTCGTATAGAATTTGACCGCAAAGCCGCGCACATCGCGCGGCGTATCGACCGAGCCCGCGCCGCCGGCGACGGTCGAGAAGCGGGTGAACAGTTCGGTCTTCTTGCCCACCTCGGTCAAGATCTTGGCCGTGGTGAACTCCGACAGACTGTCGGTCAGTTCGAAGAAGCCGTGGGCGGCAGAGCCGCGGGCATGAACGATCCGCTCAGGGATACGCTCGTGGTCGAAATGCTGGATCTTCTCGCGAAGGATGAAGTCTTCCAGCAGGGTCGAGCCGCGCGGGCCGGCCTTGAGAGAGTTCTGATTGTCGCTGATCGGCGTCCCGTGATTTGTGGTCAGGCGGGTCTCAGGCGTCGAGGCGGTCTGGTGCACCTCGCCGGCGTTGCCGATTGTCGGCGCGCCGGCCGGCTTTGCGTTCTTGGCCATCTTGGGAGTCCTTTGGAGCAGCGGCGCAAGCGGGAGCCGCGCGCGTTCCCGAAGACAACTCGGTGGAGGCGCAATAGTTCTGTGCGAGTTCGCGCACAGCCGCGCCCGATCGTCCTTAGAAAAGTTCGCTCCGTAGGCGGCGCGCCCTTCGCAGGAGGCGAGGCGGCGTTTATGAGGCGAAAATGATCGCACGCCTTCGCCCCGTCCCGTTCGACCTCGGTCCCGTTCATTTCGTCGGCATCGGCGGCATCGGCATGAGCGGCATCGCCGAGATCATGCTTAAGATCGGCTATTCGGTGCAGGGCTCTGACGCCAAGGCCAGCGCCAATACCGAGCGGCTGGAACAGCTGGGCGCCAAGATCTTCATCGGCCACGACGCCGCCCATGTGGGCGAGGGCGTTTCAGCGGTGGTCTATTCGACGGCGGTCAAGGCCGACAATCCCGAGATGAAGGCGGCCCGCGAGCGCCGCATCCCGCTGGTGCGCCGGGCCGAGATGCTCGCCGAGCTGATGCGGCTACAGTTCTCGATCGCTGTGGGCGGCACACACGGCAAGACGACCACGACCTCGATGGTGGCGGCCCTGCTGGATGCGGCGGGCCTGGATCCCACGGTGGTCAACGGCGGCATCATCAACGCCTACGGCACCAACGCCAAGGTCGGCGACGGCGACTGGATCGTGGTGGAGGCGGACGAGTCGGACGGCAGCTTCCTGCGCCTGAAATCGACGGTGGCCATCGTCACCAATATCGACCCCGAACATCTGGACCACTACGGCGACTTCGACGGGGTGCGGAAGGCGTTCGTGGATTTCGTCGAGAACATACCCTTCTATGGTTTCGCCGCTGTCTGCCTGGACCATCCCGAAGTGCAAAAGCTGGTCGCGGCCATCGATAACCGGCGGCTTGTGACCTACGGCGTCAATCCGCAGGCGATGGTGCGGGCCGACAATGTCGAGATGGGGCCCGACGGCTGCCGCTTCGACGTAGTCATCCAGAATGGCGAAACCCATGTGATCTCCGGCGTCCATCTGCCGATGGCCGGCTGGCATAATGTGTCGAACGCCCTGGCCGCGATCGCCGTGGCGCGCGAACTGGATGTGTCGAACGACGCGATCCGCACCGGCCTGGCCGGGTTCGGCGGGGTCAAGCGCCGCTTCACCACCACGGGCGTCGTGGGCGGCGTTCGCATCATCGACGACTATGGCCACCACCCGGTCGAGATCGCCGCCGTGCTGAAGGCCGCCCGTCAGGTGACGGACGGACGGGTCATCGCTGTGGTTCAGCCGCACCGCTACACGCGTCTGCGCGATCTGATGGACGAGTTCTCGACATGCTTCTCGGACGCCGACAGCGTGATCGTCGTCGACGTCTATCCGGCCGGCGAACAACCGATCGAAGGTGTGGACAAGCACGCCCTGGCCGACGGAGTGCGTCGCTACGGCCACCGTCACGTCCAGGCCCTGGAGAACGCTGCTGTTCTGCCGCGCCTGATCAAGGACGAGGCCAAATCCGGCGACGTCGTCGTGCTGTTGGGCGCCGGCGACATCACCAGCTGGGCCTATGGCCTGCCGGCGCAGCTGGAGGCTCTGGCGTGATCGCTCTGCCCGAAGTGCGCGGCAAGCTGCTGCGGAACGAGCCGCTGGCGCCCTATACTTGGTTCCGGGTGGGCGGCGCGGCCGAGGCCCTGTTCATTCCGGCGGACGCCGAGGATCTGGCGGACTTCCTAAAGGCGCTGGACCCGGCCGTGCCGGTGACGGTTCTGGGCGTCGGATCAAACGTCATCGTCCGTGATGGCGGGGTCGAGGGGGTGGTGATCCGCCTGGCGGGCCGCCCGTGGGCGCAGATCACGACGGACGGCGACACGGTCACGGCCGGCGCGGGCGCGCTGGACTCGATGGTCGCCAAGGCCACCGCCAAGGCGGGAATCGCCGGGCTGGAATTCTACGCCGGCATTCCGGGCACGATCGGCGGCGCCCTGACCATGAACGCCGGTTGCTACGGCTCTGAGACCAAGGACGTGCTGGTGTCGGCCTGGGGGCTGACGCGGGCGGGCGAGTGGGTCAACTACGATCTGGCAGACTTCGGTTACACCTATCGCCATTCTCAGGCGCCGGCCGACATCATCTGGATCGAGGCGACCTATCGCGGCGCGGCTGACGAACCCGAGGCGGTAGCGGCCCGGATCTCCGAGATCACCAGCCGTCGCGAGACGACCCAGCCGATCCGCGAGAAGACGGGCGGCTCGACGTTCAAGAACCCCGAGGGCCATTCGTCGTGGAAGCTGGTGGATGAGGCCGGCTGGCGCGGCAAGCTGCACGCCGAAACCGGGGGAGGGGCCAAGTTCAGCGAACTGCACTCCAACTTCATGATCAATCCCGGCGAGGCGACAGCCGCCGACATTGAAGGCCTGGGCGAGGCGGTTCGCGCCGATGTGCTGGCCAAGACCGGCGTTCAGCTGGAGTGGGAAATCAAGCGGATCGGCCGACGCTGATCGGCGGTTGCGCGGGGATGTGCCGCACGTTAGGTGAAGATTTCTCGGGGGAGAAATCAGATGAAGCGTCTCGCAGCCGTCGTCGGCCTTCTGGCCATGGCCGCAGAACCGGCACACGCCCAACTCGTCACCCGCACGGCGGTCGGTCCTGCGCTTGAGGGCGGCCAAAACCGGATCGATCTGACGCGGTCCAGCGCTGGGTACACCTATTTCAACCGCGCGGGCGCCGATCTGGCGCAGCACGACGCCGCGTTGAACGGGTGTCTGGCCGAGGCCTCGCGGATGACGCAGCCTGATGACAACAGCGCCGCAGCAGCCGGTGCGGCCGGTGGTCTGCTGGGCATGCTGGTGGTCGGCGTCATCCAGGGCGCGATGAATGGCATGCACGAGCGCAGAGGCGTCGCCGCCAATGTCGAAAACTGCATGGTGGTGAACGGTTGGCGTGTCGTTCGACTGGATGAGACCGACGGCAAGGCGCTGGATTTGCTGGAGCAGGCGGACCTCCACGTCGCCCTGGCGGACCACGTCGGCGCCGACCAACCGAAGGGAGAGATCGTTCGCATCTATGACAACGACGCGGTGCGCGGTGAAACGGTATTGATCGGAAAATCGGGCGATCTGGATAAGGCGTCTTTGAGCCTTCAGGCCTTGCCGCCGCAAAGCGCCACGCCGCCGGCCGCCCGCAAAGGCCCGCAGGCCCCGCGCACCGCGCGTCCGCCGCGCGCGTTGAAGCCAGAGGACGTCGCCGTGGCGTCCGGGGACGCTCTCGTCACCGTGCGTCTGACCGGCATGGCGGAGCAGGGCGGCCGCACGCTGTTCTTTACCCGCCAGGGGCCTGCGCCCGATATTCAGCCCTGGGAGCAGGACGGTCGTCCGGCGCTGTTCGCCGTCGCCCTGCCAACGCGCGGCGCTGTTCGCGGCGATCGCACGCGGGCCGTGACCCAGATCTTCTCGGTGCCGCCTGGTCGCTGGCGTCTGAGCGCGGTCAATGTCGGCCAGTACATCACCCATTTCTGCCTGGGGACGTCCGGATTCGAGGTTCGCGACGGCGAGGCCGTCTATGCGGGAGCGTTTGATCTGTCGGGCGAGCAGTTGCGACCGGACATGACGTTGCGCGACGATATGTTGGCGCCCACGTCGCCGGCCGCAACGGCAGGCCTGCGTCACCGCGCAGCGGAATGGTCGTATGGCGACAAGGAACAGTGTCAGGGCGCATATCTGTACGCGCTGGACCTGACGACGCCATCCGAGACGGTCGTAGAGGCGGCTGCGCCCCAGGTCACGGGTGTGGACGACCCAGTCGTCGTGGTCGAAACGCCGGCGCCATCAACACTTCAGTGACGCCATTACGGTTTGGTTGACGGGCTGTTAACGACCTGCGCGGCATCCAGTCGGTTCTGGAGCCGCCGATGACCCGCCCCTTCTCTTCTCTTCATGTCGCCGTCCTGATGGGCGGCCTTTCCGCAGAGCGGGAGGTGTCCCTCTCGTCGGGTGAGCAGTGCGCGCAGGCGCTTGAGCGGCAGGGCGTGCGCATCAGTCGTGTGGACGCCGGGCGCGACCTGGCCAATGTGCTGTCCGGTCTGATCAAGCCCGATGTGGTGTTGAACTGTCTGCACGGCGCCTGGGGCGAAGACGGCTGCGTTCAGGGCGTGCTGGAGACCCTGCGGATTCCTTACACACATTCCGGCGTGCTGGCCTCGGCCCTGGCGATGGACAAGGACAAGTCGAAGGCCGTGCTGCGGGCGGCGGGCATCAATGTGCCGGGCGGTGGTCTTTATGATCGTCGCGAAGTCGCCAGCCGCCACGTCATCGAGCCTCCCTATGTGGTCAAGCCCAATGCTGAGGGCTCGTCCGTCGGCGTCTTCCTGGTGCGCGAGGGCGCCAACCGTCCGGTTTCCGAAGTGGGCGAGCCGGGCTGGGCGTACGGCGAACAGGTTGTCGTCGAGCCCTATATCGCCGGCAAGGAGTTGTGCGTCACCGTGCTGGGCGAACCGGCCGGGCCGCGCGCCCTGACCGTCACGGACATCACCCCGACCAAGGGCTTCTACGATTACGAGGCCAAATATGCGCCGGGCGGATCGGTGCACGTCCTGCCGGCCGTCCTGCCTCCGCATGTGTTCGAGAAAGCGCTGCGTCAGGCCGAGGCGGCGCATGTCGCCATGGGCTGCCGCGGCGTGTCGCGATCCGACTTCCGTTATGATGATGTTAAGGACGATCTGGTCCTGTTGGAGGTCAATACCCAGCCCGGCATGACCCCGACTTCGCTCGCGCCCGAGCAGGCCGCCCATACCGGGATGAGCTATGACGATCTGGTTCGGTGGATGGTGGAGGACGCCTCATGCCCGCGGTAGTTCGCGGCGGTCGGCGACAGGGTTCTAATCAGGCTCCACAGCGCGGTTCGGCTTCCAAAGGCGTGGGACGGTCGCGTAGCGGGGCCCAGAACGCGTCCGCCGTTCCCGGCAAGATGGCCGCCATCGGCCGTGTCGATATTTCGCCGCGCACAGCCGTGATCGCGCTGGGCGCCGGTGCGCTGCTGCTGGTCGGAATTTTGGCCACGGGCGCTCGCGCGGAGCGTATCGGCGCCTCGGTTTCGCATGGCCTGGACAGTGTGACGGCCGGTATGGGCCTGACGCTGAAGCGGGTGCACATCACCGGCGCCTCGCCGGAGGCTGAGCCGGCGATCCAGCGCGCGCTGGGCCTGTATTCCGGTCAGCCGATCACAAGCCTGGATCTGGACGCCATCCGCACGCGGGTTCAGGGCGTGGGTTGGGTCAAGGAGGCGCGCGTGGTGCGCCTGTTGCCCGACACCCTGATCGTCGAGGTCAAGGAACACGACCGCCTCGCCGTCTGGCAGGAGGCTGGTCAGATCAAGGTCATCGACAACCGGGGCCACGTCATCGACGGCGCCGACGCGCGTCGTTATCCAACCTTGCCGCTCGTCGTAGGCAAAGGCGCCGACGTGGCGGCGGGCGAAATCCTGCCTCTGCTGGCCCAGCGCCCGCGACTGATGGGGATGGTGGACGCCTTGGTGCGCGTGGATGAGCGCCGCTGGGACCTGCGTCTCAAAGACGGCAGCCTGATCCAGCTTCCCGCCACCGAACAGGAGGCGGCTTTGATCCGCCTCGATGCGCTGGACCAGCGCGAACGCCTGCTCGACCTGGGCTTCGCCCGCGTCGATCTCAGAACCCCCGACGAGGTCGCCGTGCGACCCGCCGGCGACGCCTAAGGACCATAGAGACATGACCAAGCAACGCGGCGCGGCGAATGATCACGGTCGGGGCATTGATCCTCGCGCCGGTCGTGCGCCCGTGGTCGCTGCGCTGGACATCGGCCAGTCCAAGGTCTCGTGCTTCATCATGAAGCCGGACGGCGTGCGTCACGCCGACCGGACCATCCGCGTCGCGGGCGCCAGCCACGTCCAGTCCAAGGGCGTGAGGGGCGGGGCGATCATCAACATGGATGAGGCCGCCCAGGCCATCGGCCACGCCGTCGAACGCGCCGAGCGCGCCGCCCAGAGCCCGGTTTCCGGCGTCGTCGTCACCACGGCTATCGGCCAGATGGCCAGCCACCGGGTGCAGGCCCGCGTCTCGCTGGGCGCCAATCCGGTCGGGGACGCCGATCTGGCCCGCGCCATCGGCATGGCCCTGGCCCAGATTCGCCTGCCCAACCGCCGCCCGATCCACGTCCTGCCCATCGCCTGGTCGGTCGACGGCGCGCGCGGCGTGCATGATCCGCGTTCTATGCGGGGCGGTTCTCTGGGACTCGATCTGTTGGTCGTCTCGATGGCCGAGAACGTCTTTACGACCCTCAGCCACTGCTTGGAGCTGGCCCACCTCGACCTGCAGGGCGTCGCCGCCGCGCCTGTCGTGTCGTCGCTGGCCGCGCTGGAAGAGGACGAGATGGACTTGGGCGCCGTCTGCATCGACATGGGCGGCGGCTCGACCAGCGCCGCGGTCTGGGGCGGCCGCTCCCTGCTGCATATTGAAAGCCTGAACGTCGGCGGCGACCACGTCACCTCCGATATCGCGCGCGGCCTGTCGACGTCCAAGGCCGGTGCCGAACGGCTCAAGACCCTTCACGGCTCGGCCATGGCCAGCGCCAATGAGGACCGCGAAATGCTGGAGGCCCCGCCGCGCGGCGAGGACGCCTCGGCCGGACCCGTCATTGTCCCGCGCGCCATGCTGAAGACCGTCATCGCTCCCCGCGTCGAGGAAACGCTCGAACTGCTCCGTGATCGACTGAAAAACGCAGGCGTCGGCCTGGAGCCGGGCGCGGGTCTCGTCCTGACCGGCGGGGCCAGCCAGCTGAACGGCGTGCGCGAGCTGGCGGTGCGTGTCTTCGACCGCCCCGTCCGCCTCGGAAAACCCCAACGGGCGCCACATTTGGCCGACGCCGCCTCCGGTCCCGCCTTCTGCGCCACCGCCGGCGTCCTCCTCCGCGCCGCCTACGGCCCGCGCGAAGCGGTGTCTGCAAGAAAGCTGATGGCACGGCAGATTACAGCTGCCGATGCGCCACGCATCCACCGTGGGAATGTTGTGGGACGCGTGGCGGGCTGGCTCCGCGACAATCTCTGACATCGTGTAGTCGCAGTCAAAGGCGCCGAGCGCCATCCACTCACGCATCATTACAGCGGCAGCAACTAACCAATCCCCGGTAGCTGAACTGTGTCATGATTGTAACATCATCGACGCGTGCTGGCCCGATTTGGGTCACATTGGTTGCCTGACAGCCATATTTCGCTAGACGGTTTACGAGAAGCCATGGGCTTTTGCGGCTCGGCTGTTCGCAAATCGATTCTAGTGGGGTGACTGATTATGAAACTGAAGCGTAATTATTTGTTCGGGACGACGGTTCTGGCGGGCATTCTCGCCGTGTCGGCCCCCGCCTGGGCCCAGGCGCAGCAAACCGCCGCTGAAGCCGCGGACGCTACTCAGGTTGACGAAATCGTCGTCACTGGTTCGCGTATCCGTCGCGATCCGGTCACGGCTCCCACCCCGCTGATCCAAGTCAGCCGCGAGACCCTGCTGACGACCGGTCAAAACACGGTCATCGACTATCTGGCGACCATTCCTGCGCTGATGAACTCGCAGGTTCCGTCGGACACGACCGCAGGCGTTTTGAACGCGGGCGGCCTGTCGCTGCCGAACCTGCGCTCGTTGGGGTCGGGCCGCACGCTGACGCTGGTTGACGGCCGTCGCCACGTTGGATCGCCGCAAGGCACCTTGGCCGTCGATGTCGACACCATTCCGCGCCTGCTGATCGAAAGCGTTGAAATCGTCACGGGCGGCGCGGCGTCCGTCTATGGTTCGGACGCCGTGTCCGGCGTGTTGAACTTCAAGCTCCGCAAAGATTTCGAAGGTCTGGAAATCGACACTCGTTGGGCTCAGCTGAACGACGGTGGTCAAGATTCCAAGCGTATCTCCGTCCTGGCAGGCAAGAACCTGTTTGATGACCGACTGAACCTCTACGCCTTCGGCGAATACGAGCAGCTGGACGAAGTGCTGGCGGCCGATATCGACTGGCTGCAAGGCGGTTGGGGTCTGGTCGGCCGCGACGCCGACACGGCGGCTGCCTCTTATGATGGCGTCACCGACAGCCTGCTTTATAAGGATCGTCGTACGCTGCAACTGCTCCGCTGGGGTCAAGTCACCCTCGCTAACAATTATCAGCCCAGCGCGCTGAACAATCCGAACACGATCCCTGCCGCTCAGTGCACGACCACGTCGATCACGTCGGCCTCCTGCTTCGGCGTAGCCCCCGGAAGAACCTATGTGTTCGATGGCGCCAACGCGCGGGTCGCCGATTTCGGAAACTGGGTGCAACTGACCGGCACGAACCGCGGCATCAACGTGGGCGGCGACGGCGAGAACCCGAACACGATCTTCAACGTCGATTCGACGCTGCCGAAGTCCGAAAACGCCCGCTTCCAGGTCGGCGCCAACTTCAAGATCACGAACAATATCAATCTGTATGCCGAAGCCAAATATGTCGACGAGACGACGAACCTGGCGACCGGCTATTCGTTCGGCGATATCTACATCGCCGACACGCTGAACGCCGCCAACTCGATGCAGATCCTCAGCACGTCGGCCTATACGACGCGCACGGATAACGCCTTCCTGCCGGCCAACCTCGCCGCAGCTATCCGCGGCAACACCACGCCGGTCTATGGTCCTGCGACGGCAGGCGCGGCCGGCGTCCAGACGGGCACCACGTCTGCTCCCTTCGCGCGTTACAGCGCCTGGCTGCTCGACCGTCCGCAAACCAACGAAAAGCAGTTGCAGCGTTACGTCATCGGTCTGAACGGGTCGGCGGGCGATCTTGGCTTCGTCAAGAACATCGACTGGGATATCGGCTACACTTACGGCCGCGTCGATAACAAGAACACCGAACGCGGTCTGGACATCGAACGCTTCTCCTACGCGATGGACTCCATCCGCGATGGATCGGGCAACATCGTCTGCCGCGTCCAAGCCCTGACGGCAAACGGCGGAACCGTGACCAGCCGCAACCCGAACGTTCCAGGCACGCTGAACTCGCAGTCGTCGGTCGTTCAAAACTGTAAGCCGTTGAACGTGTTTGGTCTGGGCAACCAGAGCGAAGAAGCGCTTCAATATGTGCGTGCTCAGCTGACGATCGATCAGGTCAACGAACAGCACGACGCACTGGCTACGGTCTCAGGTCAACTTTGGGACTTCTGGGGCGCAGGCCCGATCGGCGTCGCTCTGGGTGCCGAATACCGCAAGGAATATACCGAAGGTACGGGCCGCAGCCGCTCGCTGGGCACAACCTACGCCCAACTGAACGGCGGCGCCGACTTCTTGCCCGCCGAATATGAGACCAACGAAGCATTTGCCGAGTTGTCGATCCCGCTGATGCGTGACTCGTTCCTGGGCGAGTATGCGGAACTGAGCGGCTCCTATCGCTACAGCGACTTCTCCACCTTCGGTGCGAGCGATGTCTATGGCGTGAACCTGGTCTACCGTCCGATCCGCGACATCGCGTTCAAGTCGAGTTTCAACACCTCGGTTCGCGCGCCTACGCTGTCGGAAACCAACTCGCCGCAGACGCAGACCTTCCTCGCATTCACTGATCCTTGCGCCACGCTGAACATTCAGAACCTGGCGGATCGGGAGCGTGCGGCGAACCGTATCGTCAACTGCGCCGCCTTGGCCTCTCAGTTTGGTCTGACCTACAACTTCACCGATCCGACGGCGGCGAATGCCTATCGCCCGGTCTATGCGAGCAGCGTTGCCGGTCGTAACGGCGGCAACCCCAACCTGGTGCCGGAAGAGTCGGAATCCTTCACCTTCTCGACGGTCCTTCAGCCGCGCTTCATCCCGAACTTTTCGCTGGTCCTCGACTACTACGAAATCACCATCGACAAGGTCATCGCGGCGGTCAGCGCCCAGGTGGCAGCTGAAAACTGCGTCAACGGCCCTTCGCTGAACACCAGCGCTTGCCAGACGCTGACTCGCTCGGGCGTGGATATTCCGGCCACCCCAGGCGACGACCGTTTCCAGTTGGTCGACTTCCTGCAAAGCTCGATCAACTATGCCAAGCGTAACGTTCGTGGACTGGACTTCACGTCGAACTACCGCTTCGACACGCAAGACATGCTCGGCCGGAACTGGGGCGTGTTCCAACACTCGGTCAACGGCTCCTGGCTGATCGAGCAGAAGAACTTCAACAACATCGAAAACCCCGCCGACTTCACCGAACTGTCGAGCACGCTGTTCTATCCGCGTACCCGCCTGACCTCGACGCTGACCTGGCAAACGCCTTTCGAACCCCTGCGTGTGACATGGGTTGCCGACTGGCAAACCGCTCAGGACATCGTTCAGCGTCGTGATTTCGTGCAGAACGCAGACTCGCGTCCTGCCGAATATCTGGACACGAAGAACTTCATGCGGAACGACTTCTCGGTCCGTTATCAGGTTCGTGATGATCTGACGCTCACCGGCACGGTGCAGAACGCCTTCGACTCCGAACAGGCGCGTTGGCTGGGCGCTACGCTCTACTCCAACTTCGATCCTTACGGACGTCGTTACTCGATCAGCCTGAACTACCGTCCCTGGTAAGACTGGGATGAATGCGGAAAGGGCGGCTCAAAAGAGCCGCCCTTTTTCGTTGTCGACAGGAAAACTCCAGCAACGCTTCCGGTTTGGGGTGTTCTTCGGTCCGACTCACATTATCGCCGTAACGTTCTCTTAACCTTCATGGGCGCAATCCTTAACGCGCTCATAACCAAAGCGATTCGGCGGGGCGGTCGGTTGGTTTGAAGGGGCGGGTCAGCAGGTCGGAAACAGAAAATGTCGCTCTCATTGGTCAAGCCGCAACACACTGAACTGAAGCCCCGCATCGTCGTGTTCGGCGTCGGCGGCGCCGGCGGCAACGCCGTGAACAACATGATCGACGCCGGCCTCGAAGGGGTCGAGTTCGTCGTGGCCAACACGGACGCGCAGCACCTCAGCTTCGCCAAGACCGATCGCCGCATCCAGCTGGGCGAGACCATCACCCAAGGCTTGGGCGCCGGCGCCCACCCCGAAGTCGGCATGAACGCCGCCGAGGAATCCGCCGACGAAATCCATCAGCACCTGGAAGGTGCGCACATGGTCTTCATCACCTGCGGCATGGGCGGCGGCACCGGCACCGGCGCGGCCCCTGTCATCGCCAAATGCGCGCGTGATCGCGGCATCCTGACCGTCGGCGTCGTGACCAAGCCCTTCACCTTTGAAGGGCGTCACCGCATGCGTCTGGCCGACGCGGGCGTCGCCGAGCTGCAACGCTATGTCGACACCCTGATCGTCATCCCGAACCAGAACCTGTTCCGCGTCGCCAATGAGCGCACGACCTTCGCCGACGCCTTCGGCATGGCCGATCAGGTTCTGCACTCGGGCGTGCGCTCGATCACCGACCTGATGATCCTGCCGGGTCTGATCAACCTGGACTTCGCCGACGTGCGCGCCGTCATGTCCGAGATGGGCAAGGCGATGATGGGGACCGGCGAGGCCACGGGCGACGATCGCGCGCTGCTGGCGGCCCAGAACGCCATCGCAAACCCGCTGCTGGACGAGACCAGCCTGAAGGGCGCCAAGGCCGTGCTGGTGAACATCACAGGCGGTCTGGACATGACCCTGCTGGAAGTCGACGAGGCCGCCAACGCCATCAGCGCAGAAGTGGACGGCGACGCCAACATCATCTTCGGCGCGGCCTTCGACCCGGCTCTGGACGGCAAGATCCGCGTCTCGGTCGTCGCGACCGGCATGGACGAGGGCGAGGTGCGTCGCATCGAACCCATCGCTCCGCCGGCCGCCAGCGCGCCGCTGGCCAGCCATGATGCGCGTCGCTCGGCCGGCGGCCTGTATGGCACGCAAGCCTCGCGCGCCCCGGAACCGACCCGTGACGCCTACCGCGAGCCAGTTCGCGCCGAAGCCTCGCGGGCGCCCGAGCCCCGCATCGAGCCGGCGCCGGTCGTGCCGACCTTTCAGGCCCCTGCCGCTCGCGAACCGGAACCGCGCCCCGAGCCGGTGATCCGCGTCGCCGAGCCGCAGCCGCGCACTCTGGACCCCATCGTCGATCCTTGGGTCGAGGAATATGAAACCCGCGCCCCGGCGCCGCGCGTCGCGCCGCAAGGCGATCTCTACGAGCGCGCCGCGCCTGCGGCCCAGCAGCCCCAAGCCGACGATGGTTACGACGATCGTGACCACCGCCGGAGCGGCTGGAGCCTGTTCGGGCGCGGCAAACGCACCCAGCCTCAGCACGACATGTCCTATGCGCCGCAATCGTCGCATCAGGCGCGCTCTTCGGCTCAACCGGTCCAACAGCCAGAACCGGAGGCGGGACAGGCCGATGACGACCTGGAAATCCCATCCTTTCTCCGCCGTCTGGCCAACTGAACGTCCCAAATGACGATGAAACGCCCTGGAGCCCGCCTCCGGGGCGTTTCTCGTTCTCGGACGTGTCTCAGACCGAAACAATCCGAAACCGGACTTTGATTTCGCGCTTGCGGCATGACCGCTACATGAAACCCAGGGCGCAATCCGCACGGTGTGCGGCGCGCAAAGGAAAGAGCGAGTTCAGGTTTGTCGGTCAGAAACGACCATCACGAACGCACCATCGTCGCCCCGGCCATCATCGCCGGGGTCGGGGTGCACACCGGCCGCCGGGTGCGGCTGGCGGTTCGGCCTGCGCCGTCGGGCACGGGCATCGTCTTCGTGCGCACTGACATCACCGACCGCGACAACCGCATTCCGGTGTCGGGCGAGGCCGTGGTTGACGCCCGCCTGAACACCATGATCGAGAACGGCGCGGGTGTTCGCCTGTCGACGATCGAGCATCTGATGGCCGCTTTCGCCGCCCTGGGCGTGTCGAACGCCGTGGTCGAGGTGGACGGACCGGAGCTGCCGATCCTGGATGGTTCGGCGCTGGAGTTCGTGAAGCTGCTGGATCGGGCCGGTTTCCGACCGCAGCCGACGCCGCAGCGCTATATCGAGATCCTGGAAACGGTCCATGTCGTCGAGGGCGACAAGCATGCGGCCCTGATGCCGTGCGACCGCTATGAGATGCGGTTCGAGATCGACTTCCCGTCGGCCGTGATCGGCAATCAAGTGATCGACTTCGTCGTGGACGAACCGACCTTCCGCAAGGAGATCATGGCCTGCCGCACCTTCGGGTTCGCCCACGAAGTCGAGGCGTTGCGCAAGGCGGGTCTGGCGCGTGGCGGTTCGCTGGAGAACGCCGTGGTCATCGACGGCGACGAGATTTTGAATCCCGGCGGCCTGCGCATGGAACGCGAGTTCGTCCGTCACAAGGCGCTGGACGCCATCGGCGACCTGTATGTCCTGGGCGCGCCGCTGCTGGGTCGCTACGAAGGCTACAAGGCCGGTCACGCCCTGAACAACAGGCTGGTCCGCGCCCTGTTGGCCGCCCCGCACGCCTGGCGTGAAGTGACCCGCGTGCCGGAGCTGGCGCGCGCGGGCTAAGCCCCGATCACCGCAATCAATCGACCGAAGTCCGGCTCGCCGTGCTGGAAGGCGCGGCGGTTCGAATAGAACCGCTCTGTGTCCGCGCAGGTGTCGTGGCCGGTCCAGACGGCCTGGCCGACACCCGCCTGCTGCAGCCGCCACAGGACGAAGCCGGGCAGGTCGAACTGGCGTTTGTCGTCGGTCTCTCCGGGGCGGAAGAAGCGGTCGCTGCCAGGATCGTGGTGGGTGAAGCGATCTTCGAAATCGACGCCGACCTCATAGCTGGCGGGCGCGATGCAGGGGCCGACGACGGCGACCACCCGCCGAGGCTCTGCGCCCAGGGCCTGCATGGCGGAAACGGCGGAGTGGATGACGCCGCCCAGCGCGCCCTTCCAGCCGGCGTGGACGGCGGCGACGATGCGCGTCTCGGTATCGGCCATCAGGATCGGCGCGCAATCGGCGGTCAGGACGGAACACAGCAGGCCGGGCTCGGCCGAGACGACGGCATCGCCCTCCGGCCGATCGCCATGCCAGGGACCTTCGGCCACACGCGCCACGGCGGAATGGATTTGGTAGCAGCCGTTCAGGTGGTCGGGGTCGGCGTTGAAATGGCCCGCGACACGCCGGCGGTTTTCGGCGACGGCGGCCGGGTCGTCCTTGGAGCCGACGCCAGCGTTCAACCCTTCATAGAGGCCGGTCGAGGCGCCGCCCGCGCGGGTGAAGAAGCCGTGGGCGATGCCGGCGGCGGTCAGAAGCGGGTGGGTGATGGGGGCGAGATCGCTCATGCCCCCACCTATATCAGGCGTCCCAGCCGGGCACGACCAGGGATCGGGGGGCGAAGATGGCGGCGGCCTTAAACAGAGTTCCCATCTGGTCGTCGCCAGTCAGCCGATGCAGCTGGCGGTCGATGACGCCCGAGGCGGCAGGCCGGCTAGGTTTCAGCGTCTCGGCGCGGGCTTCGATGCCCAGCCGGCGCAGGAACTCGCCCTGGGGCAGGCTGCCGGTGACGTCGGCGCCCGTTCGAACGGCCGCTTCCAGCACCAGGGGGAAGTCGGCCCATTGGGTCAGGTCGGCTTCGCCGGGCGTGGCGAGCGGATCGACCTTCTGGTGACGACGCAAGGCCTGGAGCGTGTCGCCGGCTTCTGGGCGGGCGCGGCCATAGTCGATCAGCAGGGCGGCGCCCGAGGCGGCCTTCATCAGCAGGCCCAGGTCGCGTCCGAAGACCGCCTGCTGGTCCGAAATTTCCAGAATGCCGCCCGGCGCGATTTCGAAGTCTGGCTTCTGAAAACCGCCGGATATGGTTGTCAGGCCGAAGATCAGATCGCCGTCGTCTGTGACGCCGATGCGGCGCTCGGCCCAGCCGCCGTCCGTGCGGACGAACTGACGGGCGGGCATGCAGTCCAGCACCTCATTGGCGATCAGGATGACCGGCGCGTCGGTCTCGATCGCCGTCAGGCTGCGCACCCAGCGCGGCGACAGGTCGGCGCCGGCCAGGGCCTTGGCCTGCAGATCGCGCAAGGGGGCGCTGGGTTCGATCAGGATCAGATCGCAGGCTTCGAGAAAGCCCGGGACCAGACGGGCGGCGCGCAAGGCGTCGCTCATCAACGTGCCGTCGCCTGGGCCGACCTCGACCAGGCGGAACCGCTCGGGCGCGCCCAGCCGGTTCCAGGTTTCGACCGCCCACAGGCCGATCAGTTCGCCGAACATCTGGCTGACCAGGGGGGCGGTGATGAAGTCGCCACGCGCGCCCAAATCTGGACGAGACGCATAGTAGCCGCCCTTGGGATCGTGCAGGCAGCGGGTTACGTAGTCGGCGACCGTCATCGGGCCCGTCAGCGCGATCTCGCGCGCCAGACGGGCCTTGAGGGTTTCTGTCTCGCTCATGCCTCAGCAGCAGCCGGCGGACGCTTCCACGCGCGCCAGATCAGCCAGGCGCCGACCAGGATCATCGGGATCGACAGCATCATTCCCATAGTCAGGCCGAACGGGAAATCTGGCATGCCGATATCCGGCTCGCGCACATTCTCCAGCGCCGCGCGGCAGACGCCATAACCGACCAGGAACAGGCCGGTGATATAGCCGGGCTTCTTCAGCAGGCCGAACTTCCAGATCGCCATCGAAAGGGCGGAGAAGAGGACGATCCCCTCAAGACCCGCCTCATAGAGCTGGCTTGGGTGGCGGGGCGCATCACCGGCGGGGCAGAAGCCGTACATCTGTTCGATGCGGGCGTTGCAGAAGCGCACGGCCCAGGGGACGGTCGTTTCGCGGCCCCACAGCTCGCCATTGATGAAGTTGGCCAGGCGGCCGAACATCAGGCCGATCGGCACGACGGGCGCGACCAGATCGCCGAGGCGCAGCATGTCGATCTTCTGCGACCGGGCATAGAGGACGATGGCCAGGCAGACGCCCAGGAAGCCGCCGTGGAAGCTCATGCCGCCGGTCCACAGCTGCAACAGTTCGAACCGCTCGCCCAGCGTCTGGCCGGTGAACAGCTGGCCGTACATGGCCGGCTTGTAGAAGAGGGCGTAGCCCAAGCGGCCGCCCAAGATGATGCCCAGCACGATCCACAGAACCAGATCGTCCAGTTGCGTCGTGGTGACGGGCGGCTTGCCGGGCGCCCACAGCCTTTGAGTCTTGGCCAGGCGCGCGGCGTACCACCAGCCCAGCACGATGCCGGCGACATAGGCCAGAGCGTACCAGCGGATCGGAAGCGGTCCGAGGTGGATCAGGACCGGATCGAATTCGGGAAAGGGCAAGGGGCGTTCCTGTGCGGGACTGTCTTTGACAGTGGTTTAGCAAGCGTCGCCGCCGTCGTCGCCTGTGAAGACGCATCACGACGCCTTGATGGCGCCCGCGAAGCAGCAGAAAGAAAGGTTTCGTTCACCATAGTCGGTGAACCTTCGTTAACGACGTTGAGGTCGGAGCCGCCATGCAGACCCGCAATCCCATTCTGGACGAGTTCGCCAAGCTGACGACCGGCGCCATGGGCCTGGCCCAGGCCGCAGGCGAAGAGGCCAAGACCGCCTGGCGCGCCCAAGCTGACCGGATCGCCGCCGAAATGGACCTGGTCCGTCGCGACGAGTTTGATGTTCTGAAGGACGAGATCGCGGCTCTGCGGGCTGAGATCGCAGAGCTGAAGGCCGCCCAAAAGCCGGCTGCAACGCCCGTGAAGGGAACGTCCACAGATGGAACTCAACCCGGGGACGCAGCCGGTTGAGCCGAATCTGCGAACAGGCTTACCGTTCTGTTAACGCCCGCGATTCTCGCGGACGCAGCGTGAAAGACACTTGATGGACATCGCCCGGCCCGAGGAAGTGGACGTGCCCTTCGACCCGCTTGAGGTCGTCGAGCATGTGCTCACGGCCGAGAATCTTCCGTTTGACCGCACCGACGACGGCGACCTGGCCTTTGCTCTGGCCGGAGACTGGAAGGATTATGAACTGTGGTTCGCCTGGCGTCCCGAGGGCGACTGTCTTCAGCTGTGCTGCGCGCTGGATCTGAAGGTGGCCAAAAGCCGCAAGACGGCGGCCTATGAACTGGTCGGCCTGATCAATCAGCGCACCTGGATGGGTCATTTCGAGGTCTGGGCGGAAGACGGGGAGATCGTCTTCCGCCATTCGCTGGCCCTGCCGATGGGCGAGCGCCCGACTCTGGCCCAGGCGGCGTCGATGATCGACGCGGCCATCGAGGCTTCGGATCGCTACTACCCCGCCTTCGACTTCATGGTGCGCGGGAACAAGAAGCCGCAGGAGGCGATCGACGCCTGCCTGTTCGAGACCGTCGGCACCGCCTGATGCCAAGCGCGGCATCTGTGCCGGGTGCCGTTGTTCTGGTCGGCTGCGGCCGGCTGGGCTCCGCCATTCTGGAAGGCTGGCTGCTGACCGAGACGGTGGCGGCGTCCGAGCTGATCATTCTCTCTCCCTCTGAAAAGCCGGCGGCCGAGATGGCGCGGGCCAAGGGCGCGCGGATAAATCCGCCGCTGGAGGCCCTGACCGAGGCGGCGGTAATCGTTCTGGCGGTCAAACCGGCGCTGTGGCGCCAGGTGATGGCTCCGCTGGCGCCGTTCCTGAGTGATCGAGCCGTCATCCTGTCGGTCATGGCGGGCGTGACGGCGCCGACTTTGGCCGAAGGCCTGGGAGGCTGGCCCATCGTTCGGGTGATGCCGACAACCGGCGTGTCGCGCGGGCGCGGCGTGGCCTCTGTCTGGTCGGCGGACCGGCGCGCCGAGGGCATCGGGCGGGCGCTGTTCGAGCCGATGGCCGAGACCGTGGTTCTGGCCGACGAGGCCCTGATGGATGCGGCGACGGCGGTGGCCGGGTCAGGCGCAGCCTATTTCTACGCCTTCACCGAAGCGCTGGCGCGGGCCGGGGAGGCGGCGGGTCTGGATGCGGCGACGGCGGATGTGCTGGCGCGCGCGACCCTGAGGTCCGCAGCCGACTCCATGGGTGACGACGGGCTGGAGGCCCTGATCGGCCGCATCGCCTCGCCTGGCGGCTCGACCCGCGCCGGGCTTGACGCCATGGCGAAGGACGGCCGCCTCACGGCGATGCTGGACGAGACGGTCGCGGCGGCGGTCAGACGCAACCGCGAGATGGGCTAGAAGCGTCCGCGCTCGATCTGATCGCCGAAGCGCTCGAACGCGCGGTCGGCGTCGCGCCAGACGCTGTAGCCCCAGACGTCGTTGATGCTGGGCGTGAAGTAGGAATAGTCCACGGGCCGCGTCGCGCCGTCCGCCAGGACGATCTCGCCCTTGATGGCCGCGCCCCCGACGGACACGCTGCGGATCGGGTCGAGGCCCGGCGTCTGACGGACCTGTTCGAACGTCGGCCGGTTGGGCTTCAGATCGACCAGGACCAGATTGGCGGTGGCGCCTGGATAACGCTGGGCCAAGGCCTTTCCGACCTCGGCCTGAAGGCTGGCGATCTGTTCGTTGACCTCGCGGTGGCCGAGCTTTTCGACCTCGCGCTGAAGCTGCGGCCCGACCGTGACGTTCACCGTCGGCGCTTGAGCCTGAGCCATGGCGGCGACGGCGAGGGTCGCGGCCAGCGGTGCAAAGAAGGCGAGTTTACGCATCGAAATCATCTCCAAGCCCTGTCACCCTCAAGATGACCCTTGCAGCGCCGTTCCGCCAGACCCTGCCGACGAAAGCTTGCATGCCTTAAGCGGGCTCGGCGACGGTGACCGCGCCGGGGATGCGGATCGTCGCTTTCAACCCGCCCAGTTCGCTGCGATCCAGGGTGACGTCGCCACCGTGGCCGCGCGCCACATCGCGCGCGATGGCGAGGCCCAGACCGACGCCCTTGCGGTTCTGGTTGCGAGAGTCGTCCAGGCGCGAGAAGGGCCGGAAGGCCTCGTCATACATGGCTTCGGGAATGCCGGGACCGTCGTCCTCGACGATGATCTCCAGCCCGCCTGACGCCAGGGCGCGGCCCGACAGCCGCACATGCTCGCCGTGCGAGGCGGCATTGCCGGCCAGGTTTACCAGGGCGCGCTTGAAGGCGAGGGGGCGAACCGAGGCCGTCAGCCCGTCGGCGACCACCACCTCGACCTCGGCGCCAGCACGTTTTGCATCCTCGCCGGCCGCGTTCAACAGGTCGGAAATCGACACCGGCTTGGGTGGTTCGCCCGCTTCGCCACGGGCGAAGTCGAGGTATTCGTCGATCATATGCTCCATCTCGTCCAGGTCGCCCCGCATGGCGGACTGGCGCTTGAAAGGTGGAGCAAGAGCCAGTTCGAGGCGCAAACGGGTCAGGGGCGTGCGCAGATCGTGGCTGACCGAGGCGAGCAGGGCGGTGCGTTGATCGATGTGGCGCTGAATCCGGTCTCGCATGGCCATGAAGGCGACGGCGGCGGCGCGGACCTCGCGCGCGCCGTGCGGCTTGAACCGGGGCACGGTTTCGCCGCGCCCGAAGGCTTCGGCCGCGTCGGCCAGACGCTCAATGGCGCGGACCTGATTGCGGATGAAAAGGATGGCCACGCCCATCAACAGAACGGTCGCCACCGCCAGCCACAGGACGAAGATATGGGCCTGGGTCGCCACCGCACGCTCGCGTGGGGCGATGATGCGCAGCACCCCTTGCGGCTCCTGCACCTGGATGTCGACGTAGGCGGGATAGCGGGTGGTGTCGAACCAGTAGGGGCGGTCCAGACGCGCATCCAGGGCCTTGTCCAGCACACGGTCCACCACGCCGATGGCGCCGCGGCGTTCTTCCGTCGGAAGGGTGCGCCCGTCCTGAAGCACGATGGACAGGGACATGGACCGTTCGGCGCGATTGGCCAGCTTGTCCAGGTTCGCCGGGCTGGGGTCGTCCTCATAGCTCTCGACGGCCCAGGCGATGTCGCCGGCCAGGCCTTCGGACAGGCGCGCGGTCACCGTCTGCCAGTGAGCGTCGAAGAAGACCCAGGTCACCGCCATCTGCATGACCAGCACCGGCAGGACGATAATCAGCAGCGACCGGCCCCATAGCGAGGTCGGCAGGCGCCGCTTCAGAAATCGCGGCCACAGATAGGCGGGCAGAAGCCGCATCGGCTCAGTCGGGAGCCAGCATATAGCCGACGCCCCGCACCGTCTGGAGATAGCGCGGGTTCTTGGGATCGACTTCCAGCTTGCGGCGCAGACGGGTGACCTGGACGTCCACGGCGCGGCCGGTGATGTCGGCGGTGTCGGGCGAAAGGCTCATCCGCTCGACCGGGGCGTGGGCGTGAAGGGCCAGGGTCTTGAGCAACTGGGCTTCGGCCTCGGTCAGGCGCTGGGGCGCGCCGTCACGGCTCAACTCCAGCCGTTCCATGTCGAAGACGGCGGTGCCCAGCTTGATTTCCTTGGGACCGATCGGCTTGCCGCCGGTGCGGCGCAGGATGGCGTCGATGCGCAGCACAAGTTCGCGCGGTTCGAAGGGCTTGGACATGTAGTCGTCGGCGCCGCGCGACAGACCCTCGATCCGGTCCTCGGGATCGCCGCGCGCGGTCAGCAGCAGGACCGGCGTTTTGGACAGTTCGGCTTTGTTGCGGACCCAACTGGTCAGGTCCAGGCCGCTTTCGCCCGGCATCATGACGTCCAGCACGACCAGATCGAACTCGATCAGCTCCATCATCCGCTTGGCGGCGGCCGCGTGCGCGGCGCCCGTCACGCGATAGCCTTCGCGCGCCAAAAACTCCTTCAGCAGTTCGCGGATGCGATCGTCGTCGTCGACAATCAGCAGATGGCGGCCGACGCCGGGGCCGGCGATGGGGCCTGAGCGGCCATGCGAACGCGATTCCGTCATGCTCATGCGACGTTTCCCCCGCTTGCGGCGTTGACCTGAGCGATTCGTGCGGCTCTAAGACCGTCAGTTTCGCGGGAGACGTATTTCAATGGCCTTCGTTCCTTTCGACGATCGTGACGGCTTCATCTGGGTGAATGGCGATTTCGTCCCCTGGAGGGAAGCGAAAACGCACGTTCTGACCCATGCCCTTCACTACGGCTCGTCGGTCTTTGAGGGTGAGCGTATGTACGGCGGCGAAATCTTCAAGCTGACGCAACATTCCGAGCGCCTGAAGCGGTCCGCCAACCTGCTCGATTTCGAGATACCCTACAGCGTCGCTGAAATCGACGCTTTCTGTAAGGAAACCTGCGCCAAGAACGGTCTGACGGACTGCTATGTGCGTCCCGTCGCCTACCTCGGCCCGGAACAGACCAGCGTTTCGGCCCTGAACAACAAGGTTCACCTGGCGATCGCCGTGTGGGACTGGCCCAGCTATTTCGACCCAGAGGTCAAGGCGCGCGGCCTGCGTCTGGAATGGTCCAAGTGGCGTCGTCCCGATCCGGCGACGGCCCCGACGACAGCCAAGGCGGCGGGTCTGTACATGATCTGCACCATGTCCAAGAACGCCGCCGAGCGTCGCGGTTTCGCCGACGCCCTGATGCTGGACTGGCGCGGCTATGTCGCCGAGGCGACCGGCGCCAACGTCTTCTTCGTCAAGGACGGCGTTATCCACACCCCGAACGTCGAGCACATTCTGGACGGCATCACCCGCCAGACCGTGATCGAGATCGCCCGCGAAAAGGGCATTGAGGTCGTGGTGCGTGAGATCAAGCCGGATGAGCTTTCGGATTTCACCGAATGCTTCCTGACCGGCACGGCCGTCGAGGTGACCCCGGTCGCCGAGGTGGGTGAATATCGATTCACTCCCGGCGCGCTGTCGCTGGATCTGATGGATCACTACGGCAAGCTGGTGCGCGGCCAACTGTAAGCCGAGGCGCGACGACAGGATGAGGGCGGTCCCTTAAGGGGCCGCCCTTTTTCGTTTCGCTTGCCAGCCGCGTCACTTTGTCCTTGAAGCGAATACAGACCGGCAGGCGCGCCGAGTGCGGGGATCGTTTTTCATGTTCAGCCTCCTGAACCTCCAGAGCCTTCTGGGTCTGGTCGTCATCGTCGCGGTTTGCTGGGCGATCTCGGAAAACCGCAAGGCCTTCCCCTGGCGGCTGACGATCGGCGCGATCCTGGTGCAGGCGGGGCTGGTGCTCGCCCTGTTCGCCATTCCGGGTTCGCAGGCGGTGCTGGCGGCGGTGACGGGCGCAGTGGACGGTCTGGCGGTCGCCACGACCGAGGGGACCAAGTTCGTCTTCGGCTATCTGGCCGGCGGGGACCAGCCCTATACGGTCTCGAACCAGGGCGCGCTTTTCACCTTCGCCTTCCAGGTTCTGCCGCTGATCCTGGTGATTTCCGCCCTGTCGGCCCTGCTGTGGCATTGGAAAATCCTGAAGTGGATCACGCTGGGCTTCGGCTTTCTATTCCAGAAGACGATGGGTCTGGGCGGCGCGTCGGCCCTGGCGGTCGCGGCCAACATCTTCCTGGGCATGATCGAAAGCCCGATCGTGATCCGCGCCTATCTGGACAAGCTGACGCGTTCCGAGATCTTCCTGATGATGGTGGTGGGCCTGGCGACGGTCGCCGGTTCGACCATGGTGGCTTATGCGACGATCCTGTCGCCGGTGCTGCCGAATGCGGCGGGGCACGTGCTGGTGGCGTCGATCGTGTCGGCGCCGGCTGGCGTGCTGCTCGCGCGGATCATCATCCCTGAGAAAGAGGGTATGGGCGGCGCGGTCGCCGACTATGACTCGGCCCTGAAATACGACAGCGCCATCGACGCCATCGTCAAAGGCACGTCCGACGGCCTGATGGTCGTGCTGAACATCTCGGCCGTGCTGATCGTGTTCGTGGCCTTGGTCGCCCTGGTTAACGTCATGCTGGGCGGGTTCGTCGTGTTCGATGCGCCCCTGACCGTCGAGCGGATGCTGGGCTGGATCTTCGCGCCGGTCGCCTGGCTGATCGGGGTGGAGTGGAAGGACGCCGACGTCGCCGGCTGGCTGCTGGGCGTCAAACTGACCCTGACCGAGTTCGTCGCCTTCATCGACCTGGGCAAGGTCCCGGCCGCCGAGATGACCGAGCGCACGCGGATGCTGATGACCTACGCCTTGTGCGGCTTCGCCAATATCGGCTCGGTCGGCATCACCGTGACCGGCCTGTCTGTCCTGATGCCCGAACGCCGCGAGGAGGTGCTGGGCATGGTCTGGAAGGGTCTGTTCGCCGGCTTCTTGGCCACCTTGATGACCGCGGCCATCGTCGGCGCGATGCCGGCGGCGGTGTTCGGGCTCTGAGGCGGACCTAGATCCGATGCGCGCGCTCGCCCCGCTGGACAGTGGACTGGCGCTGCTGCTGGCGGGTCTTGCGGGCTATGTGGACAGTCTGGGCTTCCTGCAGCTTGGCGGCGTCTTCGTCTCGTTCATGAGCGGCAACTCCACGCGGCTGGCCGCCAACCTGGCTTCTGGACACTGGCTGGCCGTCGGGCATCTGGCCGCCATTCTCGCGGTCTTCGTGCTTGGGTCGTTCCTCGGGGCGCTGATCGCCGGGGGTGAGGGCGCGCGGTCACGCAGCCGAGTTTTATTGTTCGAAGGACTGTTGCTGGCCTGCGCGGCCTTGGCCGCGGCGTTCGGTCTGACGCCGCTGGCCATCCTGTTGATGGTCTCGGCCATGGGGGCGGAGAACTCGGTCTTCCTGAGAAATGGAGAGGTCGGCGTCAGCTTGACCTATATGACCGGCACTCTGGTCAAGCTCGGGCAAGCCTTGGCCGCCGCTGCGACCGGGCGCGACCGTACCGCCTATCGTCCCTATCTCGCCCTGTGGGCCGGATTGACGGCAGGTGCGGTTTTAGGCGCTCTGACCTATCAACGGCTGGGGTTGGCGGCGTTATGGCCGGCTGCGGGAATGGCCGTGACGCTCTCGGTGATCGCGCGCTTCAGCCGCGCGGCGTGAATTTGCGGATGACGCCGGAGAAGGTCATCAGCAGACGCTCGCCGGTATTGATCTGACCTCGCACGAAGATCAGGCTCTTGCCCGCCTTGGTGACCTGGCCGGTGGCCTCGATCAGTTCGCCGACATAGCCGCCGTCGATGAAGGTGGAGTCCAGCTGAACCGTGACGCCCGAGGCACCTTCCATCTCCTGATAGGCGATCTGGAACATGGCGATGTCGGCGAAGGTCATCAGGCAGCCGCCGTGCATCCGCCCGCCTGCGTTCATATGCTTCTGCTCGGCGCGGAAGGCGCAGCGCATGTGCCCGTCGGGATCCGGCTTGCCGTAGAAGGGGCCGACCACCGTGTCGAAGGTGTCGTGCAGATCGTAGGTCTGCCAGCCGGCGAACTCGCCCTCGGTGATGGTGATTTTCTTGGGCATGCAGACTCGGCCTTACTTATGGGCGTGCGTTGCAGCATATAGGCGCAATGAGCGACCCGATCGAAACCGCAATCCTGAACAAAATCGCCGCGCTTGAGCCCGGCAAGAGCATTGAGCCCGCGGAAGTGGCCAAAGAGCTACAGCCCGAGCAATGGCAGCGCATGCTGCCCAAGGTCCGCGCGACCGCTTTGGGCCTGATGCGCCAAGGCAAGCTGACCATCACCAAGAAGGGCAAGGCGGTCGATCCGGACAATTTCCGCGGCGTCACGCGCCTGCGCCAAGCGACCGAGGAAGAAACGGCCCTGGCGCTGAGCCGCCGTCCGCCGGTCGTCGAGGGCGATGACGACTGATCTCCAGGATATCCTGAACGACATCCGCGCCTGTCGCGCCTGCGCGGGCGTCCTGCCGCACACGCCGCGCCCGGTGGTGCGGGTCTTTCCCGAAACGCGGCTGCTGATCTGCGGCCAGGCGCCGGGACGACGCGTCCACGAGAGCGGCCTGCCGTTCACGGATCCCTCGGGCGATCGTCTTCGTGATTGGATGGGCGTGGACTATGAGACCTTCTACGCCGACCCGCGCATCGGGGTGGCGGCCCAGGCCTTCTGCTATCCGGGCACCGCGCCGAAAGGCGGCGACTATCCGCCGCCGACACGCTGTGCGGAACTGTGGCGACCGCAGTTGCTGGACGCCCTGCCGCAGATGGAACTGACCCTGCTGGTCGGCGGCTATGCCCAGGCGTGGGCGCTGGGCGATGACGCCAAGCGGACCATGACCGAAACGGTCCGAGCGTGGCGGGAGTATGCGCCGGATCTGCTGGTGTTGCCGCATCCGTCTTGGCGCAATACGGCCTGGCTGAAGAAGAATCCGTGGTTTGAGGCGGAGGTGCTTCCCTATCTGCGGGAACGCGTTCGGCGCATTCTGACTTCTGCAAATCCGGCGGCCGTTCGCTCCAGCGAGAACGAATTGCCGGTGGTATCGTGAGCGCTGCTTGGGACACATGGCCTTGATCGCCTCCAGACTTATGCCGCTGACCGCCGCGCTCATTCTGTCGGCCTGCGCCGCACCCCACATTCAGCCGCCGTTGACGCCGCCGCCGGGCTTTGTCGGCGCCCATGTCGAGGATCGGGCGCTGGTCATGTCGGACGGCGCGCGCCTGCCGTATCTGCATTGGGGGCCAAAGGATGGGGCGCCTTGGGCGGTGATCGTGGCCCTCCACGGCATGAACGATCACGACGCTAGCTTCCGCTTGGCCGGCCCCTGGTGGGCCGAGCAGGGGATCGAGACCTGGTCCTACGACCAGCGTGGCTTCGGCGGGGCGCCGGGGCGGGGCGAATGGGCCGGGCAGCAGCGGATGACCGATGATCTGCGCGAGATCACCGCGATGGCGCGCGCCCGCTATCCCCATGCCGTCATCGCCGTGGTGGGCGAGAGCATGGGCGGGTCGGTGACGGCGGCGGCGTTCGGCTCCGACAATCCGCCGGATGCGGACCGGATCGTGCTGCTGGCGCCCGGCGTATGGGGCTGGTCGACGCAAGGACCGTTGAACTGCACGGCGCTGAACATCGCAGCCCGAGCGCTGGGCGACGTGGCGCTGGAGCCGCCGGAGTTCATCACGCGCGACATCCACGCCTCTTCGAATACGTTGGAGCTGATCCGCAACGGGCGCGATCCGATGAGCATCCTCGCGACGCGGTTCGACACCGTCTATGGGCTGGTCGATCTGATGGAGGCCTCATCGCGCAGCCTGGGCCGCATTCGGGGCGACGCCATCCTGATGTACGGCGCCCACGACGAGGTGGTGAAGAAGGGGCCGATGAAGGCGGCGCTTGAGCGTGCCGAGCGGGAGGGCGGAACGCTGCGGACCGCCTGGTATCCGAACGGCTGGCATCTGCTGAACCGCGATCTGGACGCCGAGATCGTCTATCGCGACGTCGTCTCGTGGTTGAGAGACCCGAAAGCCCCTCTGCCGTCCGGTGCGCCGGCGGTTTTGCCGCAGCTTCAGGCGGGCGGGGCGCGCCCTTAAGCGGGTCTTAACGCGACGTTTACCATCCAGGCGGCATTTTCTGCCTAGCGGGGCGTTCGTGTCTCCCGCGAGTAGGGGGCGGGGACGCGTGGGCGGCTTCACAGCGGCGTTGCAGAAGTTCGGGATCGGCCGTCTGGCTGCGGTCCTCGGCGTCGCCGCAGGCGTGGCCGCCGTGCTGGTCGCTGTCATGCTGCGCATGGGCCAAGCGCCCGACGCGCTTCTCTATTCCAACCTGGATCTGCGCGAGGCCAGCGAGATAAGCGCCGCCCTGGATCAGGCCGGCATCAAATATTCCTCCAAGGGCGACGGCTCGACCATCATGGTCAACCGCGACGAGGTCGGCACGGCGCGGATGCTGGTCGCGGGCAAGGGCTTGGTCACCTCGGGATCGGTTGGTTACGAGCTGTTCGACAGCCAGTCGGTGCTGGGCCAGACCGAGTTCCAGCAGCAGTTGAACGAACAGCGTGCCCTGCAGGGTGAATTGTCGCGCACCATCATGTCCATGCGCGGCATCACGGCCGCCCGCGTCCACATCACCATGCCGCGCCGCGAGATGTTCACCTCGGCCGCCGGCGAACCGACCGCCGCCGTTCTGGTGGGGTTGGGCGGGCGTGACCTGACGAGCGATCAGGTGCGGGCGATCCGCAATCTGGTGGCCTCGTCCGTGCCGAACCTGAAGCCCGACCGCGTCACCGTGGCGGACCAGACGAACCGCACCCTGGCGGCCGGCAGCGACGACGGAACCTTCACCTCCGCGTCCGCCGCCGAGGCCAAGGGCAATGCCGAGAGCCAGCTTCAAGCGCGCATCAAGGACATCGTCGAAGGCGTCGTCGGCGCCGGCGCCGCCCGTGTTCAGGTCACGGCCGACATCGACCAAAGTCGCGCCACGACGCAGGAAGAGAAGTTCGACCCCGATGGTCAGGTCGTCAGATCGACCACGACCAACGGCTCGCAATCCGCAGACAACAGCGCCCAGCCCGACGGCGGCGTGACTGCGACGAACAACATCCCCGGCGGGGCTGCGCCCGGCGCGACGCCGGCCGGTTCGACCAACTCGGAAAACGCCGAGACGACCAACTACGAAATCTCCAAGACCACCACGACCACGACCAAGGAGCCGGGCGAGGTCAAGAAGCTGGCCGTCGCCGTCGCGGTGGACGGCAAGTGGACGCCGGCCAAGGACGGCAAGGGCGAGCCGACCTATGCGCCGCGCACGGCCGAGGAGATCGCCCAGATCAAGTCGCTGGTCGCGGCCGCCGCCGGCATCGACGAGGCACGCGGCGACAAGATCGAGGTCATCAACGTCCGCTTCAACCACGACACCGGCATCGAGGGCGGTCTGGACGGCAAGTCGTCGCTGCTGGACTTCTCCAAGAACGACATCATGCGTTTCGTCGAGCTGGGCATTCTGACCATCGTCGCCCTGCTGCTGATCTTCTTCGTGCTGCGTCCTCTGCTGAAGACGGCGGCGGGCGGCGGGGCCAATCTGCCGGCGCTAGCTGGCGCCAACGGCGTGCCGGTCACCACCGTGGCGACCACGGTGATCGGCCCGGACGGCCAGCCTCAGTTGGTTCAGCTGCCGGCGCCCAGCGAGATGGAACAGAAGATCGACATCGCCCGCATCGAGGGTCAGGTGAAGGCGTCGTCGGTCAAGAAGGTCGCCGACTTCGTTCAGTCGCATCCCGATGATGCGGCCGGCATTCTGCGGTCCTGGGTGGCCGAAGGCTGATGGCGAAGCTGGTTAACAAGAAGGCCTCGATCGACGATCCCAACAAGCTGTCGGGACCGGAGAAGGCCGCCGTCATCCTGCTGGCGCTGGGCGAAGAGCATACCGCCCTGTGGGAGCGGCTGGACGACGACGAGGTCAAGGAAATCTCCCAGGCCATGGCGACCCTGGGCAACGTCAGCGCCGAGGCCGTCGAGGCCCTGATGATCGAGTTCGTCTCGGGTCTGTCCGGCTCGGGCTCTGTCATGGGCAGCTATGAGCAGACGCAAAAGCTGCTGGCCGCCTTCCTGCCCAAGGATCGCGTCGACGGCCTGATGGAGGAGATCCGGGGGCCGGCCGGTCGCACCATGTGGGACAAGCTGGGCAATGTGAACGAGGCCGTTCTCGCCAACTATCTGAAGAACGAATACCCCCAGACCGTAGCCGTGATCCTGTCCAAGGTGCGTTCGGACCACGCCGCCCGCGTCCTGACCAGCCTGCCGGAAGACTTCGCCTTGGAATGCGTCCAGCGGATGCTGCGCATGGAGCCGGTGCAGCGCGAGATCCTGGACAAGATCGAGGCCACGCTGCGTACCGAGTTCATGTCGAACCTGGCGCGGACCTCCAAACGCGACAGCCACGAGATGATGGCGGACATCTTCAATAGCTTCGACCGCCAGACCGAGGCTCGCTTCATCGGCGCCCTGGAAGAGCGCAATCGCGAGTCGGCCGAACGCATCCGCGCCCTGATGTTCGTCTTCGAGGATCTGTCCAAGCTGGATCCGGGCGGGGTGCAGACCCTGCTGCGCGCGGTGGACAAGGATTCGCTGGGCCTGGCGATGAAGGGCGCGTCCGACGGTCTGCGCGAGATGTTCTTCTCCAACATGTCCGAGCGCGCCTCCAAGATCATGCGCGAGGACATGGAGTCGATGGGTCCGGTGCGTCTGAAGGACGTGGACGCCGCCCAGATGGCCATGGTCCAGGTCGCCAAGGATCTGGCCGCCAAGGGCGACATCATGCTGGCCGGTCAGGGCACCGACGACGAGTTGATCTACTGACATGACCCAGTCCCCTGAAATCCGGCGCCTCTTCGCCTTCGACACCGAGTTCGACGCGGACGGCACGGTCGTGCGCCCCGGCGCCTGGACGCCGGCCAAACGCTCCTATCTGCCGGCCGAGGTCGATGCCTTGGTCGCGCAAGGGCGTCTGGAAGCGCGCGAGCAGGCGCTCAGCGAGGTCGAAAACATCCGCGCCATGGCCCTGAGCAACATCGCCCAGGCTGTGACCTCGGCCATGCCGACCCTGAAGGCTGTGGCCCAAGCGCACCGCGAACAGGCCGCTGACCTGGCCCTGGCTGCTGCGCGCACCATCGCAGGGGCCGCTCTGGACCGATTTCCGCATGCGCCGCTGAAAGCCGCTCTGGAACTGTTGGCGCAGGAAATCGACGCCTCGCCGCGTCTGGTCGTTCGCGCCTCAGGCCTGGATGACGAGGCGCGCGGCCTGATCGAGCGCGCCTGCGCCGACAGCGGCTTCACTGGCGTGGTCGCCTTCCGCGATGAGCCGGGCATGGCCCAGGCCGCCTTCCAGTTGGAATGGGCCGACGGGCGCGCTGATCACGATCCGCAAGGCTCGGCCGACCGCGTCGCTGAGGCCCTGACCGCCGCCTTGGCCGCCGAGGCCGGACACGCCGAAACCCTTCCCGTCGACAGGAGCATGTTCTGATGGCATCCGACGACCTGGCGCTGGAGGAATTCTCCGGCCTTTCGGGCCTGCCGCCCCTGGACGACAGCGGCGAAAAGAGTGCCGCCGACCTGGCCACGGTCTTCGACGTGCCGGTCAACATCTCGGCGGTTCTGGGCAAGTCGCACATGTCGGTGGCCCAGCTGCTGAAGCTGAACAAGGGCTCGGTGCTGGAGCTAGACCGCAAGGTCGGCGAGGCGATCGACATCTTCGTCAACAACCGCCTGATCGCGCGCGGGGAGGTCGTCGTCGTCGACGACCGGCTGGGCGTGACCATGACGGAAATCATCAAGACCGAGGATTCGGGCGCCTGATTGGCGACCGGCTTTAGAGATTAGAGGAGAAGAACGATGCGTCTTCTGGTGGTAGGCAGACTGAGCGGCCAGCTCGCTTCGGCGGTGAAGATGGCCATGGCGCACGGCGCCAAGGTCAATCACGTCGAGCGCGCCGACCAGGCGACCGAACAACTGCGCCGGGGGCAGGGCGCCGACTTGCTGATGGTCGACTATCAGCTGGACATCGCCGCCCTGATCGCCGCCAACGAGGCCGAGCGGATCACCATTCCGGTCGTGGCCTTCGGCGTCGACGCCGATGCGCGAGAGGCGGCCGCCGCCATCAAGGCCGGCGCCAAGGAATTCATTCCGCTTCCACCCGACGCCGAACTGATCGCCGCCGTTCTGTCGGCCGTGGCCGACGACGAAAAGCCGATGATCTCGGCCGACCCCTCGATGAAGGCGGTGCTGCAACTGGCCGACCAGGTCGCGCGCTCGGAAGCTTCGATCCTGATCACGGGCGAAAGCGGCGTCGGCAAGGAGGTGATGGCGCGGTATCTGCACGAGCATTCACGCCGGTCCGAGCGCCCGTTCATCAGCGTCAACTGCGCCGCCATTCCCGACAATCTGCTGGAGTCCGAACTGTTCGGCCACGAGAAGGGCGCCTTCACCGGCGCGGTCGCGCGCCGCATCGGCAAGTTCGAAGAGGCTGACGGCGGCACGCTTCTGCTGGACGAAATCTCCGAGATGGACGCCCGGCTTCAGGCCAAGCTGCTGCGCGCTATCCAGGAGCGCGTCATCGATCGCGTGGGCGGCTCCAAGCCGGTCTCGGTCAACATCCGCATCATCGCGACCTCGAACCGCGATCTGGCCAAAGCCGTTGCGGAAGGCACCTTCCGTGAGGACCTGCTGTATCGCCTGAACGTGGTGAACCTGCGCCTGCCGTCCTTGCGCGAGCGGCCCGGCGACATCGTGGTTCTGGCCGACCACTTCATCAAGAAATACGCCGCCGCCAACGGCGTGCCGGTGCGTCCGATCTCGGCCGCCGCGCGTCAGGCCATTTCGGCCCATCGCTGGCCGGGCAACGTCCGCGAGCTGGAAAACGCGATGCACCGCGCGGTGCTGCTGGCCACCGGCCCCGAGATCGACGTCGACGCCATCCGCCTGCCGGACGGTCAGCCGCTGGGCGGCATGAGCGCAGGCATGATGGCGGGACAGGCCTATGAGGCGCCGGAAGCCGGAGTGGCTGCGCGTGCCGCCCAGGCAGCCGACGCCGTGACTCGCAGCTTCGTGGGTCAGACCGTGGCGGCGATGGAAAAGACGCTGATCCTGGACACCCTGACGCACTGCCTCGGCAATCGCACCCATGCGGCCAACATCCTGGGCATCTCGATCCGCACTCTGCGCAACAAGTTGAACGAATACGCCGATGAGGGCACGGCCATTCCGGCGCCGATGAGCGGCGTCTCCGCCTCGGGCTACGCGGCCTGAACCCATGCGCGCACCCGTGGAGCGCCGATGCGTCCTGACGGGGCTGGCCGCCTTGAGCGCGGTCGGCTGTTCGCCGCGCGCGGAATCACACCCTGCCGCGCCCGCCCCTCTGTCAGAAGAGATCATTGATCTGTCCGACCTGGAAGCGCGCAATGGCGGCCGTCTCGGCTTCGTCGTTCAGGACGCGGCGACGGGCCGTAAGCTGGGCTGGCGCGGCGACGAACGCTTCGTCTATTGCTCGACCTTCAAGATGTATCTGGCCGCCGCCACCCTGTTGCGGGCGCAGGCCGGGCAGGAGCGACTGGACCGCCGCATCCCGATCACGGCGGCGGACATGATCAACCACGCTCCGGTCACCGAGCCCGCCGTCGGCGCCAGCCTGACGGTCGAGCAGTTGATGAAGGGCGCGGTGGAAGTCAGCGACAACCCTGCCGCCAATCTGTTGCTGAAGGCTATGGGCGGCCCATCGGCGATGCAGACCTTCTATCGCGGCATCGGCGACGGCAGCACCCGCTCGGACCGTTTCGAGCCGGAGATGAATCGCCTGGACGGCGACAAAGACACCATCCTTCCCAACCAGTCGGTCGCCAATCTCCGGCGTCTTTTTCTGGATCAGGCCTCGCCCCTGACCGCGGCGTCACGCGACCTGTTGCTGCAGTGGATGACCGATACGCCCACGGGTCAGAATCGTCTTAGGGCTGGGACGCCTGCGAATTGGCGGGTGGCGCACAAGACGGGGACGGGGGGCTATGGGCCGACCAATGACATCGGCCTGTTGTATCCGCCGAACGGCCAACCCGTGATCGTCGCCGCCTATTACCACGCTGCCCAGGCGACGTCTGACGACGCCAATGCGGCCGTGATCGCCGAGGCGACGCGTCGCGCGCTGAAGGCGTTGGGCCGTGACTGATACGCCGGTGATGATGAAGGACGGCATGGCGCGCCCGACGGGCCGCGACGTCCTGGGCTGGGTCAACCGCGGCGAAGTGCTGATGGCGGTCGGCGTGATCGGCGTGATCATGCTGCTGATCCTGCCGGTGCCCAAGTTCCTGCTGGATCTTCTGTTGGCCTTCTCGCTGGTGTCCAGCGTGCTGATCCTGATGACCGCCGTGATGATGAAGCGGCCGCTGGATTTCGCCATCTTCCCGACCGTGCTGCTGGTCTCGACCCTGTTCCGGCTGGGCCTGAACCTGGCCTCCACGCGTCTGATCCTGACCCACGGTCAGGAAGGTCACGATGCGGCGGGTCAGGTCATCAACGCCTTCGGTCAGCTGATGATGGGCGGCAACTTCATCATCGGGGTGATCATCTTTGCGATCATTCTGGTGGTGAACTTCGTCGTCATCACCAAGGGTTCGACCCGGATCGCCGAAGTGTCCGCCCGCTTCACCCTGGACTCCATGCCGGGCAAGCAGATGGCCATCGACGCCGATCTGTCGTCGGGCCTGATCACCGAGGACCAGGCCAAGCTGCGCCGCAAGGAGCTGGAGCAGGAATCGACCTTCTTCGGCGCCATGGACGGCGCCTCCAAGTTCGTGCGCGGCGACGCCGTCGCCGGGCTGATCATCACCTTCATCAACGCCATCGGCGGCATACTGATCGGCACGCTGCAACACGGCATGCCGGCGATGGAGGCCGCCAACACCTATGTCCAGCTGACCATCGGCGATGGTCTGGTGACGCAGGTGCCGGCCATCATCATCTCGATCGCTGCCGGCTTCCTGGTGTCCAAGGCGGGCGTCGAAGGCACGGCGGACAAGGCCATGGTCACCCAGCTGGCGACCAATCCCGTATCGCTGGGCGTGGTGTCGGGCGCGGCCGGTCTGATCGGCCTGATCCCCGGGATGCCGCTGATCCCGTTCGCGGCCCTGGCCATCGGCTCGGGCTTTATGGCCTGGCGACTGGGCCGCAATCGCTTGAAGCCTCAGCCGACAGAGGCGGAGATTGCGGCGGCGGCGGCGGCCGCAAAACCCAAGGAAGACGTCGAAGAGCCGATCGCCAACGTCCTCACCATCGACGAGGTGAAGATCGAACTCGGCTACTCGCTTCTCAGCCTGATCAACGACCTTGAAGGGCGGCGCCTGACCGATCAGATTCGCGCTCTGCGGCGGTCGCTGGCCCAGGAATACGGTTTCGTCATTCCCCAGGTGCGCATCCTCGACAACATGCGCCTGCCGACCCAGGGCTACGCCATCCGCATCAAGGAGATGGAGACGGGCGCGGGCGAAGTGCGGCTGGGCCACCTGATGGCGATGGATCCGGCGGGTCGCCAGGTCGAGCTTCCGGGCGAGCATATGCGCGAACCCGCCTTTGGTTTGCCGGCGACCTGGATCGAGGAAGGTCTGCGCGAGGAGGCGACGTTCCGGGGCTATACGCTTGTCGATCCGTCGACGGTCCTGACGACGCACCTGACCGAGATCCTGAAAGACAATATGGCCGATCTGCTGTCCTATGCGGAGGTGCAGAAGCTGCTGAAGGAACTCGGCGCCGAGGAGAAGAAGCTGGTCGAGGAACTGGTGCCCAGCGTGGTCACCGTCACGACGCTGCAGCGGGTGCTGCAGTCGCTTCTGCGCGAGAAGGTGTCGATCCGCGACCTGCCGGCGATCCTGGAAGGTTTGGCCGAGGCGGCGCCGCACAGTTCCAGCGTCACCACCCTAGTCGAACACGTTCGGGCGCGCCTGGGCCGCCAACTATGCTGGCAGAACAAGGACGGCGAGGGTGCCCTGCCCATCGTCACCCTGTCGCCGGAATGGGAAAACGCCTTCGCCGAAAGCCTGATCGGCAATGGCGAGGACAAGCAGCTGGCGATGGCGCCGTCGCGCCTTCAGGACTTCATCCGCGCCGTTCGCGACACCTTCGAGCGGATCGCCATGACGGGCGAGAACCCCGTCCTGCTGACCGGCCCGATGACGCGGCCCTATGTGCGATCGATCATCGAACGCTTCCGCGGCCAGACCGTCGTGATGAGCCAGAACGAGATTCATCCCAAGGCCCGGTTGCGGACCCTCGGCCAGGTCTGATCCCGCCGACTTGGCAGTTTGACGTTTGACGCGGCGACGCACCCCGCTAAAGCTCCGCCGTCATGAGTCCGAACCCCCGATCCCAATGGTCGCGCCTGCGCGACTTCATGCGTACGCCGTCGTTGGCCCGGTCGATCTCGGCCATGCTGATCCTGGCGTTCGGACTGCTGATCGTGGTCAATGCGACGACGTTCGTGATGATCCAGCGCACCGTCGCGTTGAACAAGACCATCGAGCATGCTCAGCAGATGCGGCGCGCCGCGCGTACGGTGCTCATCGCGAGCCTGAACGCCGAAACGTCGCAACGCGGTTTTCTGCTGACGGGACGAAGCGATTTTCTACAGCCCTATCGTGACTCCAGGGCCGACATGGAGCCCGCTCTGGCGTTTCTGGATGAGGGCGCAGCCCTCGATCCGACGCTGAAAGACACCGTCGAACCCATTCACCGTCTGGGTGACAAGAAATGGGACGAGATGGAGCGCACCGTCGCTTTGGCGCGGCAGGGTCGGATCGGGCAGTCGATCCAGGCCGTGCGGTCTGGCGAAGGCAAGCAGTATATGGACGAGCTCCGAGCCGCCATCGAGAAGTTCGACAAGCTGAAGTCCGACAGAATCGACAGCCGACGCCGGGCCTCGGAGCGTTTTGGCTTCCTGACCGTCACGATGAACGCCATCGCGGGGCTTCTGGTCCTCGTTCTTGCTCTGCTCTCGGCCTGGCTGGTGCGGCGTTACGTGGCCGAGATCCAGTCCGCCCGCGCGACCCTGGACGCCGCCAACGCCAGCCTGGAGGACAAGGTTCGCGAGCGCACCGGCGACCTGATGCGCGCGAACGAGGAAATCCAACGCTTCGCCTATATCGTCAGCCACGACCTGCGCGCGCCGCTGGTCAACGTGATGGGCTACACCTCCGAACTGGAGCAGGCGGGCAAGATCGTCGACAAGGCGATCTATGAGGCTGAAAAGACGCGCGTGGTCGATCCGGAGATCGTCACAGCCGTCCGCGAGGAAATGCCCGAGGCCATCGGCTTCATTCGCGCCTCGACCGAGAAGATGGACCGGCTGATCAACGCCATCCTGAAGCTGTCGCGCGAAGGTCGCCGCAACCTGCTTCCAGAACCGCTGGACATGACGACGATGGCCCAGAATATCGCGAACAGCGTCCATCACCAGACCGAAGCCTCGGGCGCACGCATCGATGTGCAGTCGCTGCCCGAGATCGAAAGCGACCGTATTTCGATGGAGCAGATCGTCGGCAACCTGATCGACAACGCCGTCAAATATCTGGATCACGACCGGCCGGGCGAAATTGTCGTGTCGGGCGAAGACGTGCCGGGCGGCTGGGTCGTCTACCGGGTCGCTGACAACGGCCGGGGCATCGCCCCGCGTGACCATGAGCGGATCTTCGAACTCTTCCGCCGCTCCGGAAAACAGGACCGTTCCGGCGAAGGCTTGGGGCTGGCGTTCGTCAGAAATAGCGTGCGCCGCCTGGGCGGCACCATCGACGTCGAGTCCGAACTGGGCAAAGGCTCGACTTTCCTGCTGAAATTCCCCAAACGACTGATCCTGTCTGAACCCGGAGGCGCGCTGTGACGCAACCCGTCAAAATCATCATGGTCGAAGACGACCACGGCCACGCCAAGCTGATCGAAAAGAACATTCGTCGGGCCAACATCAACAACGAGATCAAGCATTTCGACGACGGCGGATCGGCGCTGGACTATCTGTTCAGCGACGAAATCTTGGCTAACGGCCCGCTGTTGATCCTGCTCGACCTCAATCTGCCCGATATGTCTGGAACTGACATTCTGGAAAAGGTGAAGGGCAACGACCGTCTGAAGCGGGCTCCGGTCGTGGTGCTCACGACCACGGACGACAAGGTCGAGATCCAGCGTTGCTACGACCTGGGTTGCAACGTCTACATCACCAAGCCGGTGGATTATGAATCCTTCGCCGGCGCCATCCGTCAGTTGGGCCTGTTCCTGTCGGTGATCCAGGCGCCGGAGATCTGACGATCGACGCGTCCCAGCCCATTCGCCTGCTCTACATCGACGATGATCGGGGTCTGTCCCGACTGGTCGAAAAGGAGCTGGGGCGTCACGGCTATGCCGTTACCTGCGCGCCGGACGGCGATGCGGGGCTGGAACTGTTGCAGCAGCATGACTACGACGTCTGCGCGCTGGACCACTATATGCCGACGCGAGACGGGCTGGACGTCCTGCCGGACATTCTGGCCCTGACGGCGCCGCCTCCGGTCGTCTATGTGACGGGCGCGCAGGATGGGCGGATCGCCGTCGCGGCCCTGCGCGCCGGCGCGGCGGACTATGTGATCAAGGATGTCTCGGAGGACTTCACCTCCCTGTTGCGCTCGGCGCTCGAAGACGCCCTGTCGCGCCGTCGGCTGGAGCGCGAGAATGAACTGGCGCAGGAAGAAATCCGGCGGGCGCGCGATCGGGCCGAGGCGATGCTGCGCGAGGTCAACCACCGCGTCGGCAACTCGCTGCAGCTGGTGTCCAGCTTCATGTCGTTGCAGATGCGCCACGTCACCGATCAGGGCGCCAAGGACGCGCTGCGCGAATCGCAGGCGCGCATCGAGGCCGTCGCCCATGTTCACCGCCGCCTCTACACGTCCGGCGACATGAGCCACGTGGCGATGGACGAATATCTGGTCGGGCTGATGGACGAGCTGTCCAAATCCATCGGGCCAGACGAAGGATCGCCCAAACTGACGTTGGACGCCGAGCCCCTGTCGGTCACGACCGATCAGGCCGTGTCCATCGGCGTCATCGTCACCGAACTGGTCACCAACGCGGTCAAATACGCCTATGCGCCGGGACAGGGCGGCGAGATTCGCATCCATCTGCGCCGCGAGACGGACCATCGCGTGATGCTGACGGTCGAGGACGACGGCCCCGGCCTGGGCGACGGCGCGCCCAAGGGCACGGGCCTGGGCGGCAAGATCATCTCGGCCATGGCGTCTGGCCTGCGGTCGGCGGTCGAGTTCGACGGCGCCCACAAGGGTGTGCGCGCCAGGTTGTCGTTCGACCTCTAGGGTCGGTTTTCATCATGTTGCAGTTCGGCGTTCGCAAACCCGCTACGGATTATCGTCACCGCGCCACCGCGTTCGGCATCGTCGAGCGCGACGGCCTGATCGCCTGTGTGCGCGTCGAACGCGAGGCCGGTCCTTATTTCGATCTTCCCGGCGGCGGATTGGACTTGGAAGAGACCGAGGTTCAGGCGCTGATCCGCGAATTCGTCGAGGAAACCGGCTTGACGGTCGCGCCGCTGAACCGCATCGCCGAGGCCAGCCAATATTTCGTGCGTTCGACGCGCGAGCCGGTGAACAATGTCGGCGGCTTCTGGACGGCGACTGTAGCGGCCGGAAATCCCGATGCGAAATGCGAGGACGACCACACCCTGGTGTGGCTGGATCCGACCTTCGCTATCTCGCGCTTGCGCCACGATTCTCACGCCTGGGCTGTCGCCGTCTGGCTGCGTCGTCCAAGCTGAGCCTTACGGAACAGGCCATTAGCGAAGTCGTTTATTTTTCGAACCGCAACGTTACGTCGCGGCGATGAAAATTAGGAGATTTCCATGGGTGAGCATGACCGTATCGAAGGCGCCGCCAAGAACATCGGTGGCAAGATTAAAGAAGGCGTCGGCAAGGTGACCGGCGACACGAAGATGCAGGCCGAAGGCAAGGCCGATCAGGTCGAAGGCAAGGTCCAGAATACTGTCGGCGGCGTCAAGGACAGCCTGCGCGACAAGGCCTAAGCTTCCCTAGAATGCGCCAAGATGCGAAGCGCCGTCCGCGAAAGCGGGCGGCGTTTTTCTGTCGGATCAGTTCTTGTCGCCCCATAGGGTCAGCGATAGCCCCTTCTTGTCGGCTCCATCGATCGGGCGGCACTCAGAGCTGAACTCGCCCTCGACCGGACGCGGACGACAATCCATTTCGCGCAGGCTCGAGGGCGCGGCCGCCGCGCGAGACTGCGGGCCGCACTGGACCGCATAGTCCGAGCCTGCGACGCTGGCCCGGATCATCTGGCAGTCGCCGGCCATGCCGCTCGGGCGCAGAGCCTCGGGCAGATCGGACCCCATGGCGATGACGAGTTGCTCGCGCACCTTGGTCTGGCATTCGGCCATGGACTTCTGGCCGCGCACCAGCGGACTGCACCGTGCGCGCTCGAAGCCAAATGGATCAGCCAGGCCCCAGGCAGGCACACTGTGCTCGAGCGGCGGTGCCGGCGTTTCAACGACCGTCTCCGGCGCGGTCGCATCCCACACGACGGTCGGCGCAGCTTGTTGGAGGATCAGCAAGGCGAAGGCGGCGGCGATCATGGTCGGACCCTTCGTGAAGTTGCAGGCGGTCGCCCGAACGTCTCCTACCTTGTCAGGGCCCGCATTGCCTTGTCGAGGCCTTCGAGCGTCAGCGGGAACATCCGCTGCTCCATCACCTCGCGCAACAGGCCGACGGAAGCGGTATAATCCCAGTACCGCTCCTGAACGGGATTGAGCCAGACCGACTTCTCCCACTGCTGGCGCGCCCGCTTCATCCATACGGCGCCGGCCTCCTCGTTCCAGTGCTCGACGGAGCCGCCGGGCATGGTGATCTCATAGGGGCTCATCGTCGCATCGCCGACGAAGATGGCGCGCCAGTCGCCAGGGTATTTGTGCAGCAGATCCCACGTCGGGATCCGCTCGGTGTGGCGCCGGCGATTGTCCTTCCAGACGCCTTCGTAGAGGCAGTTGTGGAAGTAGAAGAACTCCAGGTTCTTGAACTCGGTCTTGGCCGCCGAGAACAGCTCCTCAACCAGCTTGATGTGACCGTCCATCGACCCGCCGATGTCGAGGAACAGCAGCACCTTGATCGTATTGCGCCGCTCGGGCCGCATCTGGATGTCCAGCCAGCCCTGACGAGCCGTGCCGTCGATGGTGCCGTCGATATCCAGTTCGTCGGGCGCCCCTTGTCGGGCGAAACGGCGCAGACGACGTAGCGCCACCTTGATGTTGCGGGTGCCCAGTTCGACCGTGTCGTCCAGGTTCTTGAACTCGCGCTTTTCCCAGACCTTGACCGCCCGGCCATGCTTGGCCGGACCGCCGATCCTTACGCCTTCGGGGTTGTAGCCGCCGTGTCCGAAGGGGCTGGTCCCGCCCGTGCCGATCCATTTGGAGCCGCCGGAGTGCCGCTTCTTCTGCTCTTCCAGACGCTGCTTCAGCGTCTCCATCAGCTTGTCGAATCCGCCCAGCGCCTCGATCTGGGCCTTCTCCTCGTCGGTCAGGTATTTTTCGTTCAGCAGCCGCAGCCAGTCCTCGGGAATGTCGGTTGTCAGGTCTTCGCCCGTTCCAACCGACTCGACGCCCTTGAATACCGTCCCGAACACCTGATCGAACCGATCATAGTGTTTCTCGTCCTTGACCAGCACCGCGCGCGACAGGTGATAAAAGGCCTCGACCTCGCGCCCCGCCACGTCGCGATCCATGGCCTCCATCAAATGGAGCCATTCCTTCATTGACACCGGAACCTTGGCGTCGCGCAGGGCGGTGAAGAATGGAAGGAGCATGAGAGGGATGTGAACCCGGATCAGTCGCGCCGCAAGATGAACTCGCGGTCGCACCAAGCGCCGACGGGATAGTCGTACTCGCCTGCCTTCTCGAAGCCGTAGGCGGCATAGAGGCGCCGGGCCTTGTCGTTGCCGCTCCAGACGCCGATCCACAGCGGTCCGTCCGTGTGGGTTTCCATCCAGTTCAGAGAAAGCTTCAGCAGTCTGGTTCCAAGCCCCAGACCTTGCGCCGCCTTGGACACATAGAGCCGGCGCAGTTCCATGTGCGACGGTCTGGCCTCGGGGTGGGGCAGGCCGTTGGGGCCGGCGTTGGCGAAGGCCAGCAGCTCGCCGTCGCGGTCGGCCACCCACCAGGCGCAGTCGGGCTCCGCCAACTTCTTCAGCGTCGGTTCCAGATCGAAACTGGCGTCCAGAAACGCGTTCAGGTCCGCCTCGGGATAGGGGATGCCGAACCCCTCGACGAAAGTGTCGATAAAGGTCTGGCGGCCCAGGGCGCCCAAGGCGGCGGCGTCTTCGGGGCGGGCATGGCGGATCACGATTTCGGTCATGCGTCGGCTCTAGCGCGCGCCTTGGTGCGCGTCACGGGCGACAAGTCCGAAAGCCCGTCGTATCGTCGCTTCAATGTCCCTGCCGATCTTCACCCATCCGTCCATGCTGTCCCACACGCCGGGCGCGGGCCATCCCGAAAGTCCCGAGCGGCTGAAGGCGGTGCTGGATGCTCTGGACGACGCAAGCCTGGCCCGCGACCGGCGCGCCGCCACGCAGGCCGAGGTTGTAGATCTGGAGCGGGTGCATCCCGCCGCCTATGTCGCGCGCCTGCTGGACGCCTCGCCGGTCGCCGGCATGGTCCAACTGGATGCCGACACCGTCCTTTCACCCGGCAGCGTACCGGCGGCGCGGCTGGCGGCGGGGGCGGCGATCAATGCGGTGAGGGCCGTGGCGCGGGGCGAGATGGACCGCGCCTTCGCCGCCGTGCGCCCGCCGGGCCACCACGCCGAGCCGGACCGCGCGATGGGATTTTGCCTGTTCTCCTCCGTCGCCGTCGCGGCTCGCGCGGCTCAATCTGAAGGGATGGCGCGGGTGGCGGTGGTCGATTTCGACGTTCACCACGGCAATGGCACCCAGGCGGCGTTCGAAGACGACGACAGCCTGTTCCTGGCCTCCATCCATCAGATGCCGCTCTATCCCGGCACGGGCGCGGCGTCAGAGACAGGCGTCGGCAATATCGTCAATGCCCCCGTCGCGCCCCATGCGGCGCGCGAGAACTGGCGTGCGACCTTCGCCGGCGGATTGATGCCGGCGCTGGAATCGTTCCGGCCGGACCTGATCCTGATCTCGGCTGGTTTCGACGCCCACAGGCGCGATCCACTGGCGCATCAGTCGCTGGAGGCCGAGGATTTCGCTTGGGCGACGCGTGCGATTCTGGAGGTCGCGCGTCGGACCTGTTCGGGCAAGGTTGTGTCGGCGCTTGAGGGCGGTTACGACCTTGAAGGACTAGGCCGCTCTGCGGTCGCCCACGTCGCTGCGCTCGGGGAGGACTGAGGACGCCTAACGCCTTGAAACCAAAGGCCCGTCCGTTTGTCATGTCAGCCCCCGCCTTGTCCCTCGATTCGACCGAACCGTCCGTATCCCCGCCTGACGCTGAACCATCCGTCGGCGCGCTTGTCGCTGTCCGTCCCGGCGCCATCATCCTGACGCGTCACGGCGAGCCAGCCCTGTCGCGCAAGTGTCTGATCTCTGCGCGCCAGTACGGCGACTGGTGGGCGAAATATGAGATCGGCGGCCTGCTGGCCGGCCAGACCCCGCCGCCCGAACTGGTTGCTGCCGCCCAAGGGGCTGGGGCCATCTACGCCTCGACCCGTCAGCGCGCCCAGGAAACCGCCGCTGCTGTCGCTGCGGGGCGTGAGGTCATGGCCGACGTCATGTTCATCGAGGCGCCCCTGCCGCCGCCGCCGATTCCAGAATGGATCAAGCTGTCGCCCAAATGGTGGGGCGTGGTGTCGCGCTTCTGGTGGCACGCCTTCGATCATCACGGCGGCCAGGAAACCCGCGCCCAGGCCGAGGCGCGGGCCGATCAGGCGGCGCAAAAGTTGATTGCACGCGCCGAGAGCGGTCAGGACGTGCTGGTCTTCGCCCATGGCTATTTCAACCATATGGTCGGGCGCGCGCTGAAGGCCGACGGCTGGAAGCTGGTCCAGAACCAAGGCTTCAAATACTGGTCGCAGCGTCGCTACGAGAAACGATAGCCGCTTCTGACGTTGATGCGCCCCGCGCGCGCCTCTAGGGTCCGCGCCATGACCGATACCGCCGCCGCCATCCCCGCCGATCTCAGCTTCGAAGACGCCCTGAAGCGCCTGGAGACCATCGTGTCTCGCCTGGAATCCGGCCAGGCGCCGCTGGAAGAATCGATCGCCCTCTATGAAGAGGGCGCCAAGCTGAAGGCGCATTGCGAGGCGCGGCTGAAGGCGGCTCAACTGCGTGTGGAAAAGATCGTGGTCGGCCCGGACGGTCAGGCCAAGGGCGTCGAGGCGGCGTCGTTCGAATGATCCCTGCTTCGTCTTCGAGCCTGGTCTGGAGCCGGTTTTCGTGAACCGGGTCATCGCCGCGAACTCGCCGGAACAGGCGGTGATCGATCGCGTGGCTGAGGTCGCCGATCTGGTCACGGTAGCGCTGGATGAACTGCTACCGCGCGCCGAGGGCCCGGAATCCCGCCTGACCGAGGCGATGCGCTATGCGGCGCTGGGTCCCGGCAAACGCTTGCGGCCGTTCTTCGCGCTGGAGGCCGCACGCCTTTTCGATATCGATGAGCGATCGGTATTGCGCGCCGCCTGCGCGCTGGAATGCGTCCACGCCTATAGCCTGGTTCACGACGACCTGCCGTGCATGGACGACGACGACGTGCGCCGGGGTCGGCCGACCGTTCACCGGGCCTATGACGAGGCGACGGCGGTGCTGGCCGGCGATGCGCTGCAGACGGCCGCCTTTGACATCATCCTGCATGACGACACCCATGAGGATGCGGCCGTGCGCTGTGAACTGGCGGCGCGGCTGTCGCTGGCGTCCGGCGCGCGGGGCATGGCGGGCGGTCAGATGATCGATCTGCTGGGCGTGCGTGACGACCTGGGCGGCGTGGCCCGGATGCAGCGGCTCAAGACCGGCGCTCTGTTCGCTTACGCCTTCGAAATTCCTCTGATCATCGCCGAAGCCTCGGCCCAACATCGCCACGCTCTGATCAGCTTCGCCCACGATGTCGGCCTGGCCTATCAGATCGTCGACGACCTGCTGGATGCTGAAGGGTCGGCCGAGGAAATGGGCAAGGCTGCCGGGGGCAAGGACGCGGCTCTCGGCAAGACCAACTTCGTCACCCTGCTGGGTCTGGAAGCGGCGCGGCAAAGGGTCGCGCATCTCGCCAATCAAGCCCGTTCGCATCTGGAGCCGTTCGGCGACGAGGCCGAAATCCTCAGGGCCAGCGTGGACTTTGTGCTAAAGCGCCGGTCCTGATACGAAACGTTGAACCGACCTGCGGGTTGATCGACCAGACTTTCCAAGGTTTTACGGCTGATGCCCGACACCCCGCTACTCGACACCGTCAAGACGCCCGCCGACACGCGGGACTTCGATATCGCCCAGTTGAAACAGCTGGCGCAGGAGGTGCGGGCCGAGACAATCGACGCCGTGTCCGTCACCGGCGGCCATCTGGGCGCGGGGCTGGGCGTGGTCGAACTGACCACGGCGCTGCACCATGTGTTCGAGACGCCCAAGGACATCCTGATCTGGGACGTCGGGCATCAGTGCTATCCGCACAAGATCCTGACCGGACGGCGCGACCGCATCCGCACCCTGCGCCAGGGCGGCGGCCTGTCGGGCTTCACCAAGCGCAGCGAGAGCGAATACGATCCTTTCGGCGCGGCCCACGCCTCGACTTCCATCAGCGCCGCCCTGGGCTTCGCCGCCGCGCGCGATCAGAAGGGTGAGAAGAACCGCGTCGTAGCGGTCATCGGCGACGGCTCCATGTCCGCCGGCATGGCCTATGAGGCGATGAACAACGCCGCCGAGGCGACCAGCGGCCAGCTGATGGTCATCCTGAACGACAACGACATGTCGATCGCGCCGCCGGTTGGCGGGATGAGCGCCTATCTGGCCGGCCTGGTGTCGGGCGGCGCCTATCAGAACGTCCGCCGCCTGGGCAAGACGGTGGCCCAGCACCTGCCGCGCCCCTTCCGCAAGGCGGCCAAGAAGGCCGAGGAATACGCTCGCGGCATGGTCACCGGCGGCACCTTCTTCGAAGAGTTGGGCTTCTATTATGTCGGTCCGATCGACGGCCACGACATGGACAATCTGGTGCCAATCCTGAAGAAGGCGGCCGCCATCGAGGACCGCCCGGTGCTGGTCCACGTCGTGACGCAGAAGGGCAAGGGCTACGCCCCCGCCGAAAGCAGCGCCGACAAACTCCATGCGGTCGTCAAGTTCGACGTGGTCTCGGGCAAGCAGGCCAAGGCCATCTCCAACGCCCCCAGCTACACCAAGGTGTTCGGAACCGAGCTGATCAAACACGCCAAGGTCGATCCGTCGATCGTGGCAATCACGGCGGCCATGCCGTCCGGCACGGGTCTGGACTTGTTCGGTCAGGCCTTCCCCGAGCGGACCTATGACGTCGGCATCGCTGAACAGCACGCGGTCACCTTCGCGGCCGGTCTGGCGGCGGACGGCATGAAGCCGGTCTGCGCGATCTATTCGACCTTCCTTCAGCGCGGTTACGACCAGGTGGTCCACGACGTGGCGATCCAGTCGCTGCCTGTCCGTTTCGCCATGGACCGGGCGGGCCTGGTTGGGTCGGATGGCGCCACGCACGCGGGATCGTTCGACATCGGCTTCATGGGCGCGCTGCCCGGCATGGTGCTGATGGCCGCCGCCGACGAGGCCGAACTGGCGGCGATGATCTCGACCAGCCTGGCCATCGACGACCGGCCCAGCGCCTTCCGATATCCGCGCGGCGACGGCGTGGGCGTGGAGATTCCGGAACTCGCTGCGCCGCTTGAGATCGGCAAGGGCCGGATCGTGCGCGAGGGGACTTCGGTCGCCATCCTTAGCCTGGGCACCCGTCTGCAGGAATCACTGAAGGCGGCGGACATGCTGGCCGCCAAGGGCGTGTCGGCCACCGTCGCCGACGCCCGCTTCGCCAAGCCGCTGGACGCCGATCTGATCCTGCGTCTGGCGCGCGAGCACGAGGCCCTGATCACGGTCGAAGAAGGCGCCATGGGCGGCTTCGGCGCCTTCGTGCTGCAACTGCTGGCCGAAAAGGGCGCGCTGGACGGCGGGCTCAAGATCCGCACCCTGAACCTGCCCGACGTCTTCCAGGACCAGGATGCGCCCATGGCGATGTACGCCCAGGCCGGCCTGAACGCCGAACACATCACCGCCGCCGCGCTTCAGGCCCTCGGCGTTTCCGCGAGCCAAGCCGTCCGCGCGTAAACGCGTCAGGCGCGGTCGCGAATTCGCATCGCGCCGCGTTCGCCGGTCTCGACCTCGAACCGGCCGGTCGCGCGGATCAGGTCTGACAGCTTGGCGTAGCCATAGGTGCGCTGATCGAAGTCGGGATGGGCGTTGCGCAGCCGATTGCCGATGCCGCCCACCGCCACCCAGCCGTCGCCGTCCTCGTCCATGTCGGCGATGATGGCCGCGATCAGTCGCGCCGCTTCGGATGGCTTGCGCTTGGTCGCCGTCGCCTCGGCCACGGGCGACTTGGCCCCGGCGTCGACTGTAACCGGCGCGATCAGGTTCTCGGTATAGATGAAGCGGGTGCAGGCCTGACGGAAGCTTTCGGGCGTCTTCTGCTCGCCGAAACCATAGACATCGACGCCTTCCTCGCGGATGCGCGCCGCCAGTCGGGTGAAGTCAGCGTCCGACGACACCAGGCAGAAACCGTCGAATCGCCCTGAATGCAGCAGGTCCATCGCATCGATGATCAAGGCGATGTCGCCCGAGTTCTTGCCCTTGGTGTTGGCGAAGTTCTGCTGCGGCTGGATGGCGAAACGAGCCAGGACCCGCGTCCAGCCGGCGATCTGCGGGCTGGCGAAGTCGCCGTATATTCGCCGCGCCGAGGCCTCGCCCAAGGTGGCGATTTCGCTGAAGAGCGCCTCTGCGATGCGGGCGGAAGCGTTCTCCGCATCGATCAGGACCGCGAGGCGAGGGGCCTTGTCGTCAGCCATGGCGGATGTCCTTTTCCTGCGCCGCCAGTCTGCGGTGAAACGGACCCTACAACTGACCCATCGTATTGTCGTGATCCACGGCCTGTTTCTTCAGCCAGCCGACAAAAGCCGTCGCGCTGGGCGAAGGCGGCCGGTCGCGGGGTTGGACCACATAATAGGCAAAGCCGACCGCTTCCGAGCCATCGGGGAACGGCGCAACCAGCCGCCCCGACGCCAGGTCCGCCTGGGCCAGGGTGCGTTTGGCCAGCGCCACGCCGCGCCCCGATATGGCGGCCTCGATCAACAGACCTGACTGGTTGAAACGCGAGCCTCGACGCGGGTCGGGGTGACGAATGCCACGCGCCTTCAGCCACATGGCCCAGTCCGGGCGGCTGGGGTCGCCGTCGTTGGACATGTCGTGCAACAGGGTGTGTCCGATCAGGTCGGCGGGCTTACGGATCGGCTTGTCGCCATCCATCAGCGATGGGGCGCAGACGGGCAGGACCGTTTCGGTCATCAGCCGATCGACCGTCAGGCCGGGATAGTCGCCGGGACCGTAGCGCACCGCCAGATCCACCTTGCCCTCGCTCAGGTCCGCCGGCTCCATGTCTGCCGAGATCCACAGTTCGATCTCGGGATGGGCGGTATGGAAGTCGTCCATGCGCGGCATCAGCCATTTGGAGGCGAAGCCGGGCGCTACGCTAATCGACACCTGTTTGCGACGCGGGGGTTCGCGCAACAGGGCCGACGCGTCCATCAGCCGCTCGAACCCCTCGCGCAGCAGCGGCACGGAGGAACGGCCCAGGTCGGTCAGTTGCAGGCCCCGCGCCTCGCGCACGAACAGCGGCCCGCCGACGATGTCTTCCAAGAGGCGGATTTGCTGGCTGACCGCGCCGGGCGTCACCGACAGTTCGTCGGCGGCGCGCGAGAAGTTCAGATGACGCGCAGCCGCCTCGAAGGCGCGCAGGGCGTTGAGCGGGAGCAGGGGACGGGCCATCGCGGATAGAAATCCTATCAGCGAGACAAAGGCAATCTGGTTTGCGGCTCTGGACAGGGAAGACGAAGGTTCGCGCCCTGCCGTCGTCCCTGTTTCCTCTCCCGACGGCCCAGAAAGCAAGACGATGCGTGTATTTCTCGCCTCCATTCCGCTGGAGGCCGCAAAGATCGTGATCATCGGCGGCGGCGAGCCGGCGTTGGCCAAGCTGCGACTGTTCCTGAACACGCCGGCCGAGGTGGTCTGGTTCGCACCGGACGGCGCGCCGCCGAAGATCGAGACGCCTTTGACGTCGCCCGAGCCGATGCTGCGCGCGCCGGAGGCTGGCGACCTGGCGGGCGCGCGTCTGGTGTTCATGGCGTTGGACGACGCTGATGAGCTGACGCGGTTGGTCGCCCTGGCGCGGGCGGCGGGGGCTCAGGTCAATGTGGTGGACAAGCCGCATCTGAGCGATTTCCAGACCCCTGCCCTGATCGACCGCGACCAGGTCGTGATCGGCGTGGCGACCGGCGGATCGGCGCCCATTCTGGCGCGGGATATCCGCACGGCCATTGAGGGCGTGCTGCCCGCCGGACTGGCGAATGTGGCGCGGCTGGCGCGCGAGTTGCGCGATACGGTCAAGGCCAGCGTGCCGGACTTCATGGCGCGCCGTCGCTTCTGGGAGAAGGCCTTCCGGGGTCCGGCCGTGACGCTGGCGGCGGAAGGTCGGACGGCCGAGGCCCGGCGCGAGATGCTGCGCCTGTTGAACTCGGCCGCACCCGAACAGGGCGTGGTCCACATCGTCGGCGCAGGGCCGGGCGACCCGGAACTGCTGACCCTGAAGGCGCTGCGGGTCTTGCAGGACGCCGACGTCATCATCCACGACCGTCTTGTGCCCGAGGCGGTGCTGGAGCGGGCGCGGCGCGACGCCAAGCGTCTGTATGTGGGTAAGGCACGCGGCGAGCACTCGGTGCCGCAGGATCAGATCGAGGCCCTGATGATCGAGGAGGCCCGCGCCGGTCATCGGGTCGTGCGACTGAAGGGCGGCGATCCCTTCGTCTTCGGTCGCGGCGGCGAGGAGCTGGAGGCCATGCGGGCGGCCGGCGTGCCGGTCTTCGTGGTGCCCGGTGTGACGGCGGCCCTGGCCTGCGCGGCCTCGGCGGGCATCCCCCTGACCCATCGCGATCACGCCCAGGCGGTCACCTTCGTGACGGCCCAGGCCAAACCGGGCGGCGTCGAGGCCGACTGGACGCGGCTGGCCGGAACGAACCACACCCTGGCCATCTATATGGGCACGGACCGAGCCGAGGAGACGGCTGCGCGCCTGATTGCGGCGGGTCGCTCGCCCTTGACACCCGTCGCCATTGTCGAGAACGGCAGCCGCCCGGACGAGCGGGTTCTGAGCGGGCGACTGGACGGGCTGGGCGCCCTGGTGCGCGGCGCGAACCTCGCCGGCCCGGCCCTGTTGTTCGTCGGCGAGACGGCCGCCTTCTCCGCTGTCGCCGAGACGCGGACGGAGGCGGCGGCGTGAAGGTCGTCACCGCAAACCGCCTGTCGGACGGCCGCGTCATCTATGCGGGCGTCGGCAACCAGCCGGTCGAGCACATCAATCAGGCTTCGGTGCTGGACGATACGGCGGCCGAACTCGTGCTGGCTGATGTCGCCGGGCGGCCGGACGTCTTCGTGAATCCCTATCTGTTCGACGTTCAGGACCGCACGCCGTCAGGCCGCGACAGACTCAAAGAGCGCATCCGCGCGACCGGGCCGACCGTAGGCAACAGCCTGGCGCGGGAGCCCGCCTGATGTATCGCTATGACGAGTTCGACCACGCCTTGGTGCGTGAACGGGTCGAGGAATTCTCGGACCAGGTGGCGCGCCGCGCATCCGGCGCCCTGACCGAGGACGAGTTCAAGCCGCTGCGGCTGATGAACGGGGTCTATCTGCAACTGCACGCCTATATGCTGCGCGTCGCCATTCCCTATGGCGTGATGAGCAGTCGTCAGATGCGCCGGCTGGGCCATATCGCGCGGACCTACGACAAGGGCTACGGTCACTTCACCACCCGCTGCAACATCCAGTACAACTGGCCGGCCCTGACCGACCTGCCGGCGATCCTGAGCGATCTGGCCGATGTCGAGATGCACGCCATCCAGACCTCGGGCAACTGCATCCGCAACACCACCACCGACGTCTTCGCCGGGGCCGCCGGCGACGAGATCGAGGATCCGCGTCCCTGGTGCGAGATCATCCGTCAGTGGTCCACCATCCACCCCGAATTCTCCTTCCTGCCGCGCAAGTTCAAGATCGCGGTGATCGGGGCCGAGAAGGATCGGGCGGCGATCCGCACCCACGATGTCGGCCTTCAGATCGTCAAGGGCGAGGATGGCGGAACCGCCTTCCGCGTCTTCGTCGGCGGCGGGCAGGGACGTCTGCCGCATATCGCGCAGGAGATCGCCCCGGCCGTGCCTGCGGCGGACCTTCTGGCCTATCTGACCGCCATCCTGCGGGCTTGGAACCTGCTGGGTCGGCGCGACAAAATCCACAAGGCGCGGATTAAGATCCTGGTCGCCTCGCTAGGGATCGAGGCCTTCCGCGAGGAGGTGGACAAGCATTACGCCACCTTGCGCCACGAGGATCTGCGCATCCCCGAGGACGAGGCCGCGCGCATTCAGGCCTATTTCGCCTCGCCGTTGTTCGAGGCCCTGCCCAAGACCAGCGCCCCATTCGACCGCGCCCTGCTGGCCGATCCCGACTTCGCCCGGTTCGCCCGCAACAACGTCCGCCGTCATCGCCAGTCTGGCTACGCCTCGGTGGTGGTGTCGCTGAAGCCGGTCGGGGGCGTGCCCGGCGACATCACGGCTGACCAAATGGACGCGGTGGCGGACCTGGCCGAGCGCTATGCGTTCGACGAACTGCGCGCCGCCTATGAGCAGAACCTGGTCCTGCCGCATGTGAAGCTGGACGACGTGCCGACTCTTTGGCGAGCGCTGCGAGAGGCGGGGCTGGCGACGGCCAACGCCGATCTGGCGACCGACGTGATCGCCTGCCCGGGCCTGGACTATTGCAGCCTCGCCAACGCCCGCTCGATCCCGGTGGCCCAGGCCCTGTCGAAGCGGCTGGCGGACATGGACTATCAGGAGAAGCTGGGGCCGGTCCGCATCAATATGAGCGGATGCATCAACGCCTGCGGCCACCACCACGTCGGCCACATCGGCGTGCTGGGCGTCGATCGCAAGGGCGAGGAATATTACCAGATCACCGTCGGCGGCTCGCCCGACGAACAGGCGGCTCTGGGCGACATCGTGGGCAAGAGCCTGCCGGCAGACGAGGTCGCGCCGGCCATCCACCGGACCCTCGACCGCTATCTGCAAATCCGCACGGACGGCGAGCGGTTCATTGACACGGTGCGCCGCGTCGGACCCGATCCCTTCCGCGACGCCATTTATGAGACGCTCGATGCAACGGCTTGAGGGCATACAGAACGGGCTGCGCCTGTCGGTGACGACCCCGCTGGAGGAGGTTGAGACGGCCGCCGCAAGCGAAGACACGCTGGTGCTGGAGTTCGACGCCTTCCGCGACGGACGCGGCTTCTCGCTGGCGGCGGTGCTGCGAGAGCGCGGTTACGCCGGGCGGCTGATCGCGGCGGGCAAGGTCCTGCCGGATCAGGCGCGACACCTTCGGCGTTCGGGCTTCGACGCGGTGGAACTGACCGAGGGCGCGGATGCGGCCGCCTGGGACCGGATGGACCGGGCGTTCAGCGGCGCCTATCAGCCGGCGGTCGATCCCGCGCCGACGATCTGGCAGCGTCGGCGTGCGGCGTCGAACGACCGCGACCTGGACGCGCTGGCCGAACGGCTGAACCGCGAGACCGAGGGCCTAGACGCGTCCGAAATCCTGAAGGCGGCGCTGGATCCGGCGCTGGGCCTGCGGGTCGGCGCCATCTCGTCCTTCGGCGCCGAGTCCGCCGCCCTGCTGGACATCATCGCCGGCGAGGACAAGACCGTGCCGGTGGTGTTTCTGGAGACAGGCCAGCATTTCCTCCAGACCCTGTCCTATCGCACGCAACTGACCAAGGCGCTGGGCCTGACCGACGTGCGGCTGGTTACGCCGGATGCGGGCGAGAAGGCGACGCTGGATGCGCGCGACGACCTGTGGAAGACCGACGCCGACGCCTGCTGCGATCTGCGGAAGGTGCGGCCGCTGGCGCGGGCGACCGCCGGGTTCAATGCGCTCATCACCGGACGTAAACGCTATCAATCCGCCACGCGGGCAAAGCTGAAGCCGTTCGAGGTGTTGGACGAAGTGCTGCGGATCAATCCCCTGGCCAACTGGGACGCCGACGACGTGGAGGCCTGGCTGGAGGAGAACGATCTGCCGCGCCATCCGCTGGTCGAGCAGGGCTATGCCTCCATCGGATGCTGGCCCTGCACCCGTGCGGTCCAGGACGGCGAAGACGCCCGCGCCGGACGTTGGTCGGGCATGGACAAGGTCGAGTGCGGCATCCACTTAGGGCAACGCCAGGCCGCCGCCTGATCCGCCCTGTTTCGACCTTCGCCTGAAAGCCCAACCTTGTCCGCTACGTCATCCGTCATCGACCTGATCGGCAATACGCCGCTGGTGCGCCTGAACCGCCTGTCCGACGCGACGGGCTGCGAAATCCTGGGCAAGGCCGAGTTTCTGAATCCCGGCGGCTCGATCAAGGATCGCGCGGCCCTGTCGATCGTGCAGGGCGCGCGGGCGTCCGGCGCGCTGAAACCCGGCGGGACGATCGTCGAGGGCACGGCCGGCAACACCGGCATCGGCCTGGCCTTGGTCGGGGCCGCCTTGGGGCATCCGGTCGTCATCGTCATTCCCCGCACCCAGTCGGAAGAGAAGAAATCCGCCATCCGTTCGCTGGGCGCGCGCCTGGTCGAGGTGGACGCCGCGCCCTTTTCCAGCCCGAACCACTTCGTCCACTATTCCGGGCGTCTGGCCGCCGAGCTGAACGACAGCGAAGAGGCCGGCGCCATCTGGGCCAATCAGTTCGACAACACCGCCAACCGCGAGGCCCACTACAACACGACCGGCCCCGAAATCTGGACGCAGACCAACGGTCAGGTCGACGCCTTCGTCTCGGCCGTCGGCTCGGGCGGAACCATCGCCGGCGTCGGCGCCTATCTGCGCGAGCAGAAGCCGGATGTGACCATCGCCCTGGCCGATCCAGCGGGCGCGGCCATGTTCAACTGGTTCACCAAGGGCGAGATGACGGGCGAGGGATCGTCGATCACCGAGGGGATCGGCGTGGCCCGCATCACCGGCAATTTGGAAGGCTTCAAACCCGACTACGCCTATCGGATCGAGGACGCGGAGTTTCTGCCGATCCTGTTCGACCTCGTGAAGCACGAAGGTCTGTCGCTGGGCGGATCGGCGGGGGTGAACATCGCCGGCGCGGTGCGGCTGGCGCGCGAGCTTGGGCCCGGCAAGACCATCGTGACCTGCCTGTGCGATCCCGGCTCGCGCTATGCGTCCAAGCTGTTCAACCCGGAATTCCTGCGGTCAAAGGGTTTGCCGGAGCCGGACTGGGCGTAAGCCGCACAGTCTATTTCGCCTTCTGCTCCGCGATCCAGGCGTCCATCCGCTGGTCCAACAGCGCCAGCGGCAGCGGGCCCTCGACCAGCAGGGCGTCGTGGAAGGTGCGGATGTTGAACTTCGGCCCCAGCTCTCGCTCGGCCCGCGCCCGGATCTCGCGCAGGCGAATTTCCCCGATCTTGTAGGCCGTGGCCTGGCCGGGCCAGCCGATGTAGCGCTGAAGTTCGGTCTCGATGTTGTGGGGCGCAAGGGCCGAGTTGTCGCGGAAACAGGCGCGGGCCTGTTCCTCGGTCCAGCCCATCCAGTGCAGGCCGGTGTCCGCGACCAGTCGGCAGGCGCGCCACATCTCATAGGACAGGCGGCCGAACCGCTCGTAAGGCGTGCGGTAGAAGCCCATCTCCTCGCCTAGATATTCGGCATATAGGCCCCAGCCCTCGGTATAGGCGCTGACATTGGCCTGACGGCGGAAATAGGGTTGGCCGGGCGCCTCCTGCTGCAAGGCGATCTGGAGGTGATGGCCCGGAACGGCCTCATGCAGGGTCAGGGCGGGCAACTCGTACAGCGGACGCTGATCCAGCTTGGACGTGTTGACGATGTAATGAGCCGAAACGCCGTTCTGCATCGAACCGCCGTTGTAGCGGCCTGTGGTGTAGTTTTCCTCAATCTGCGGCGGCACGGGCTGCACGTCGTAGGTCAGGCGGGGCAGGGTGGCGAACAGGGGCGGCAAACCGCCATCCGCGCGCTTGGCCATCTCCGACGCCTGCTGCAACAGGGCCTCGCGGCTGGTCGCATAGAACTGAGGATCGGTGCGCAGGAAGTTCAGGAAGCCGGCGAAGTCGCCGGTCCAGCCCGACGCCTTCATCTCCACATCCATGCGGGCGCGGATGCGCGCGACCTCGTCCAAGCCGATCTGGTGGATCTGGTCCGGCGTCAGGTCGGTCGTCGTGTGGCCGCGCACCAGATAGGCGTAGAGTTCCTTGCCGCCGGGCCGATCGCCGATACCCGGCTGGACCGACGCCTTGGGCAAATAATCCCTTTCAAGGAAGGCCAGCCAGGCCTGGCGAGCGGGAACGATCGTTCCCGAAACCGCCGCCGTCGCCTCCGCAGTCAGGCGATCCTTATCAGCCTGAGACACGGTGGATGGCAGGGTGGCCAAGGGCTTCAGCAGCGGCTCGGCGTCCGGCTTGATCGCCACATCGTTTCGCGCCAGCGTCAGGGCGCTTTCGGTTACCGATCGGGCCTGGACCAGACCGGTGTCCAGGCCGCGCCGGGCGTTGGCGGTCGTCTGGGCGTAGATTTGGCCGAAGCCCCGGATACGCTTGATATAGGCCTCCGACTCCGCGACCGAGTTCAGGCGCGTGCTGCCGCCGACGTAGAGCGCCCAGGTTCCGGGGCCGCCTTCGGAGTCGAACGCCAAGCGGCTGGTGTCGTAGTCCAACCCTTCCAGGCTGCGGTTAAGCGTATAGAGCAGGAAGGCGTGGTTGATGCCGCCGGCGTGGGAAAGACTTGCCGGGTTGATGGCCGTCAGCCGCCGCACGAACCCTTCCCGCGGTGCGCGCTGGGCCAGTTCAAACTCACGCGACAGGTCAGGCACGCGGCCCATCGCCTCGACATCGCCCTCTCCGCCGGCCGAAATCGGATCGACCGACTTCAGATAGGTCTCGTAGTCGGCGATGACGGCGTTCAGCGCGGCGTCTGCCGGGGCGGTTGCGACGGCAGCGGGCGGCGTCTGCGCGGCGGCCGCAATCGGCGAACCAGCCGCAAGCATGGCTGCGATAGCCAGATAAGAAATCTTCATGACGCCCCTCCTGTCAGGAGGGGCACGCAAGCCGAGCAGAGCCGATGCGTCAACCGCAGACGGTGAAGAACCGCTCGATTTGCACCTTTGCGGCGGGATGGGCGGCATAGACGTGACGTTCGTCATCAGCCCAGGCGGCGATCCAGCCCAGACGGCGGAAGCGCTGGAAGACCGGATCCTTGGTCTTGGCCTGCGCCGTCAGCAGTTCGCCGTCATGCACGACGGCCGGCTCAGATGCGGAGCGATAGCGCTCGGTGTCGCCGCCTGATTCGAGATAGATTTCGCGGCCCGGCTTGTCGCTGGAGGCTGTCAATTCCAGCGCGCTCGACCCCACTTGGCAGACGAGCCGAAGTTTGACTTCGTCGCTGTTGGCGACCCCGTAAGCCAGCATGGCCTCCTGACCATCGGTATTCAGGAACCAGTCGTAACCGGGCGTGGCCGCAGGCGCCGATGCGGTCGCCGCAGATCCGGCGGCGGGCATCGGGGCCTGGGTCGCGCAAGCGGCGAGCGCCGACACGGCGATCAAGGCTGATATCAATCGAAGACGCATGCCTGAGGTCCTCAGCCGGCGCAGCGGTCGGCGAAACGACGCAGCTTGGCCATGTGCGGACGTTCCACGGTGATTGTGTTGGCGTCGTCGCCGACGGCGATCGTCATCCGGCCGTTCGACACGAAGGCGGAAAAGGCGGGGTGATCGACGGGGATCGCCGTCTCCAGCTTGCCGCCGCGCCCGACGCGGGCCTCGCTGGTGGCCGTCGACCCGCCCGAGGTGATGCGAGCAAAGCCGGCGGATGCATCCCCGCCATAGACCGCAACCGAGACCGCGCCCGAACCCGGCAGGCATTGCAGCGTGGCGCGCAGGGTGGCGGTGTCGGGGATGTCGTTGGCCAGCACCATCGGCCCCTCGCCCTCGTACAGGCTCCAGGTCCAGCCTGCGGCGGGCGCAGTCTGTATCGCGACCGCCATCAGGGCGGAGAGTATCAGCATCATGTGTCAGCCCCCGCCGACGACGCGCAGCGCCGCGTCGCCTTAAATGTCGTCAGACGCGGCTGTGACCGCAAGAGATCGGACGACCGCATTTCCTTTGAACGCGGTTATCCGTCCGCAGTTCAACCCGCAGGGTCAGCTCGCTTCAGAACGGGCTGAAGCGTTCCGCCAGCGCCTGACCCACGGGCGGGGCCTGGACGCGGCTGACGTCGCCGCGACCGCCGTAGGAGATGCGCGCCTCGGCGATCTGGGTGTGGTTGATGGCGTTGGCCGATGAGATGTCTTCTGGGCGGACGATTCCGGCGACGGTCAATTCGCGGACCTCGCGGTTGGTGCGCACTTCCTGCCGACCCTGGATCACCAGATTGCCGTTGGCCAGGACGTCGGTGACGACGGCGGCGATGGTCAGCGACACCTTCTCGGCGCGGGTGACCGAACCATTGCCCGACGACTTCAGATCGCCTTCCATGCCGACCATCTTCGACGGATCGAAGCCACCGGGGAAGGCGCGACCCAGGCTGCTTTCCAGGCCGAACAGATTGCTGACGCCGGCATTGATCTCGTTGGAGCGCGAGCGCTGGGTCGAGTTCTGGGTCTGAGCGCGATCGTCGATGTCGATCTTGACCGTCAGGATGTCCCCGATATGGCGCGCGCGCTGGTCGCCGAAGAAGGTGCGGGCGCCCGTGCGCCACAGGCTGTTGGCGCTGGCCGGCGCGGTCTCGCGCGCAGGCAAATAGGCTTGCTGCGCCGGGATCAGGGCGGCGGGATAGCCGATGGGTGCCAGTTCCGGACCGCGCACCGTTTCGGCGACGGTCGAGCAGGCGGCGAGCGGGGCGAGGGCGGCGAGGATCAGAACGGTTTTACGCATGACTTGGATTCCCTAGCGGGCGGCGAACTGTTGGGGATTGGCGCGGGCCATGTCGGCGCCGGGGCCGGCGATGGCCTGGCCGGGACCGGAGGCGACCGCGTCGATGACGCGGTTGGAGGTGGTGTTCATGATGGCCACTGGTTCGCCCAGACCGGCGCTGCGCATGGCCTTGCCCATGACGGCCAGGTTCACGCCGCCGACCTGATAGGTGACGCGCACCATATCGTTGCGGGCGATGACCTGCGGCGCGGCGCCGGGACGATAGGCGGCGCGGGCGATAGGTTGGGGAGCCTGGACGGCGTCCGTCGGCGCGGCCTCGGCCACGGTCTGAACGGGTCCGGCCGAACGGCGCACGGCGACGCGGCGCAGGCCGTTGGGATTGCTCCAGTCAAGGCCCGCCTGACGCGCCTGGCCCTGAAGTTGACCGGCGTCCAGCACGACCGAGGGACCGACGCGTTCGGCGACGGCGACATTGGCTGCGGCGCCCGCGCCCTCGAAGATGTCGCCCAGGGTGACGCGACCGTCATAGTCCACGGGATTGGCGCGCAGCACGACCGGGTTGGCGATGGCGGCGCCCGCGAAGGCGCTGACGGCGGCGGCGAGCAGCAGGGAACGGATCATGGTCATAGCGTTAGCCCTTCACTTGCGAGGCGACGGACAGCATCTGGTCGGCGGTGCTGATGACCTTGGAGTTCATTTCATAGGCGCGCTGCGCCACGATCAGGGCGCTGATCTCTGCTACCGCGTCCACGTTTGACGCCTCGGTGTAGGACTGCATGATCTGGCCGTAGCCCGCGTCGCCGGGCGTCCCGACGATCGCCGGCCCGGACGCGGCGGTTTCCAGCAGCAGGTTGTCGCCGATAGCTTCCAGACCCGCCTCGTTGAAGAAGCTGGCCAGTTCGATCTGCCCGACCGTGGTCGGGGCGGGCTGTCCGGCCTGGGTCACCTGAACCAGACCGGTCTTGGAGATCGATACCTTGGTCGCGTCCTGCGGGATGGTGATCGCCGGCTCAAGCAGATAGCCGTCGTCGGTCACCATCTGGCCTTCTGGATTGACCTGCAGATTGCCGGCGCGGGTGTAGGCCTTTTCGCCAGAAGGCAGGCTGATCTGGAAATAGCCCTTGCCGTCGATGGCCATGTCGTACGGGTTGCCCGTCGCCTGGGGCGTGCCCTGTTCGGTGATCCGATAGACGGCCCCGGCCTTGACGCCTGCGCCGATCTGGATGCCCGTTGGAACCACGGTGCCGGAGGCCGAGGATTGGGCCCCCATGCGTTCTACGTTCTGGTACAGCAGGTCCTGAAACTCGGCGCGCTGCTTCTTGAAGCCCACCGTGTTCATGTTGGCGATGTTGTTGGAGATGACCTCCACGTTCAGCTGCTGGGCGGCCATGCCCGAGGCTGCGGTTCTCAGAGCGCGCATGTTCCGGCTCTCCTTTAAGCGGCCTTGCCGAGGCGCTCGACGGCGCGACGGCTCAGGTCTGTGGTGTTCTCGATCAGCTTGGAAATGCTCTCGTAGGCGCGGCTGATCTCGACGAGATTGGTGATTTCGATCAACGGATTGACGTTGGAGGACTCCAGCGAGCCCTGATGAACCTGGGCGTCGGCGGCCTCGATCGGCTGGGCGTTGGACTTATTGCGGTAGAGGCTGTCGCCGCCCTTTTCGAGCACGCCCAGCGTATCGAAACGCACGACCGACAGCCGGCCAGTGACCTGTCCGTTCTGGGTGATGGTGCCGTCGGCGCCGACGCTGGGCGCGCCGAGCGCGGGGTCCAGCACGATCTCCGCGCCGCCGCCAAGGACGGCCTGACCCTGTTTGGTGGTCAAACGCCCCTCCGGGTCTAGGGTGAAGGCGCCGTCGCGGGTGTAGGCCTCGCCGTTGGCGCCGTCACGCACGGTGAAGAAGGCGCCTTCGCCGGAGATGGCGAAGTCCAGCGAGCGGCCCGTCTGCTGCATCGAGCCTTGGCCAAAGTCGCGGCCCACGCCATTGTCCAGCACGAAGCTGGCGGACGGGCGGATCGAGTCGTTGCGCGCCCGCTGGCCGATCTCGGCGCTCAGCATCAGCTGCTCGACCTTGAAGCCGGTGGTGTTGGCGTTGGCGACGTTGTTGGCCACGATGTCCAGTTCGCGACGCAGCGTCATCTGGCGTGACAATCCGATATAGGCGGCGTTTTCCACGAGAGGCGTGCTCCTTCGCCTCAGCCTCTCGCAACGGCCGTGCCAACAGGGTTAATTCAGGCGCAATGCGGGTTTGAGCAGGATCATGCCGCTTCCGACCCGGCAAATCCTGCCCATTGTAAACGTCGCGTTAACCAAACCGGACGATCCTCGCGATGAGAGAGTCTCCGGGGCGCGCGCATGTTCAAGTTCGGCAAGAAGAAGGGTGCGCCTGCGGCCGACGCCGACGCCAACCTGCCGGCCGTGACCGAAGGCGAGGCCGCCGATGGTGACGCAGCCGCGCCCAAGAAGAAGAAAATCCCGCTGCTGTTCATCATTGCGCCGGTCGCCTTGCTGGTGCTGGGCGGCGGGGGAGCGGCGGCCTTCTTCATGCTGAAGCCCAAGCCCGCCGAAGCGCACGGCGCCGAGGCTGAAGCCGGCCACGGAGAAGAGAAGGCCGACAAGAAGGCCGAGGGCAAGGAAGAGAAGCAGGAAGGCGGCGGTCACGGCGGCGGCAAGGAAGGCGAGGCCGATCCTGCGCTGGGCGTCATCGCCGCGGGGCCGGATGGCGTCACCTTCTACACCCTGCCCGACATGGTCATGAACATCCAGTCGCCCGACGGCCGTCCGACCTTCCTGAAGCTGAAGCTGACCCTGGAGATGCAGGACGCCGAGGTGGCGACCCATCTGCAGGAAGAGATGCCGCGTCTGCAGGACATGTTCACCGGCTTCGTGCGCGAACTGCGCCCCGAGGACCTCAGCGGCTCGGCCGGCACCTATCAGCTGCGCGCCGAGATCCTGCGCCGCGTCAATCTAATCGCCGCTCCGGGCAAGGTCGACGCCGTGCTGATCGAAGAAATGCTGGTGCAATAGGCATGACGGACGCGGCGCAACTCGATCCGTTCGGCGGTCTGGGCGATCCCGGCGACGCCCTGTCCGAACGCGTCCTGAACCAGGATGAGATCGACAGCCTGCTGGGCTTCGACCTGGGCGAAGACGACGGTTCAGAACGCTCGGGCATCCGGGCCATTATCAACTCCGCGCTCGTCAGCTACGAGCGTCTGCCGATGCTGGAGATCGTGTTCGACCGCCTGGTGCGGTTGATGACGACCAGCCTTCGCAACTTCACCTCCGACAACGTCGAAGTCAGCCTGGACAATATTTCGTCGATCCGGTTCGGCGACTATCTGAACTCGATCCCGCTGCCGGCCATCCTGGCGGTGTTTCGTGCCGAGGAGCTGGACAACTACGGGCTGCTGACGGTCGATTCTAACCTGATCTATTCGATCGTCGACGTGCTGCTGGGCGGTCGTCGCGGCACGGCGGCGCTGCGCATCGAAGGCCGGCCCTACACCACCATCGAGCGCGTGCTGGTGCAGCGGATGGTCGAGGTCGTGCTGAACGACGCGCGCCAGGCGTTCGAGCCGCTGACCCCGGTCCACTTCAACTTGGACCGGCTGGAGACCAACCCGCGCTTCGCCGCCATCGCGCGTCCCGCCAACGCCGCCATCCTGATCAAACTGCGGATCGACATGGAGGATCGCGGTGGTCGCATCGAACTGCTGCTGCCCTATGCGACACTGGAGCCGATCCGCAAGATGCTGCTGCAGCAGTTCATGGGCGAGAAGTTCGGCCGCGACAACATCTGGGAAGGCCACTTGGCCACCGAGATTTGGACGACCGAAACCGAAGTCCGCGCGGTCCTGGACGAACAGCAAATGCCTCTGTCCAGCGTGCTGAACCTCAAGGTCGGCGACACGATGATGCTGAACGCCACGCCGGATTCCGAGGTTTCGATCCGCGCCGGCTCCATTCCGCTGACCACCGGCCGCATGGGTCGCAAGGGCCAGCACATCGCCATACGCGTCGAAGGGCCGGTCAATCCGGAAGTCGCCGCCCGCCTGGGAGTGAACGTCTGATGGCCGGAATGATCATGGACGGCGTGCTGATGGTGCTGCTGATCGCGGCGGTCGGCTACGGCATCAAGCTGGAACGCAAGCTGGCCGCCCTGCGCGCCGGCCAGCTGGCCTTCGCCCAGGCCGTGACCGAACTGAACGCCGCGGCGGGCCGCGCCGAAAACGCCTTGGCCACTCTTCGGGCCTCGGGTCAGGAAACGGATCTGCTGCACGACCGGATCATCAAGGCGCGTGAGGTCAAGGCCCAGCTGGAGACCCTGATCGCCCGCGCGCCGGCAGTGGCGCCGGCGCGGATCGTCGAGGACGAACCCGTCCGTCGCGCGCCCCCGGCCGCCCTGGCCACGGCGCCGGCCGCGACCGAAGACGAGGAGCGGGCCGAGCGTATGGCGGCACTGGCGCAACGCATCCAGGGACTGGCCGGTCCCTCTTCGAACCGTCGCAATGAAGCGGCTGCGCCCGCCGGGCGCGACAATGTCGCCGCCATCGTTCAGGCCCTGACCGCCGGACGCTCCGCTAACCATTCCGCCAAACAAAGCCTCAACGCCGCGCGTCGTAATCTCGACGACGACCTGTTCGCCGCCTGAGTTCGGAACCCCATTTCATGGCCCGCCTTCCCCGCATCCTGCCCCTGATCGCCATCGCCATCGGCGGGGTCGTCGCCGTGCGCGCCGTCGGCGTCGCGCCTGGCCTTTTCGACGGGGCCAAGGCCTGGGCCGAAGAGGCGGTTCCCGCTGCGGCCGGCGCGCCGCCCAAGCCAGCTTTGCCCGGCACCTGTTCCGCCTTGTCTCCCGAACAACTGGCCCAGCAGGCCGGGATTTCGCCGGCCGAGCTGAAGATCATCCAGTCGTTGTCGCAGCGCCGAGCGGCGCTGGACGCACGTGATCAAGACTTCGCAACCACCCTGCCGCTGATGGTCGCCGCCGAGCAGAAGCTGGACGCCAAGGTCAAGGCGCTGGAAGCCTTGAAGGCCGAGATGAAGCAGATGCTCGGCCAAGTCGACGAGCGCGAGAAGGCCGAGATCGATCGTCTGGTTCAGGTCTATTCCGCCATGCGTCCCAAGGAGGCCGCCCCGGTCATGGCCGCGCTGGAGGACCGGGTGCGCCTGCCGGTCGCCGCCGCCATGCGTCCGCGCACCCTGGCCGCCATCATGGCCCAGATGAGCGCGCCGCAAGCCAAGGAGCTGACCGAAAAGCTCGCCGCCCGGTTCCAGGCCCAGCAGATGGCCGCTCGCGCCGCCGCCGCCGAAGCCACGCCCCCTCCGGCCGCTACGCCCGCCGCCGCTGCTGCGCCTGCCGTGACAACCCCGCCCGCGACACCGACGGCTCAGCCCGCCGCCGCCCCAACGACCCGTCCGACGCCGCGCCCGGCCGCCAACCGGCCCGCTGCGCGACCGGCGGCTCGCCCGGCCGCGACTCCGGCGCGCCGTCCCGCCGCCACGCCTGCGGCCGCTCCCGCTGCGACCGGCCCGCAGGCCTATCAGCCGTCAGCCGCCCCCAACGCCCAGCCCCGGCAAACTGTGCAGTAACCTTAAGTGTAATCTCGACGCTGACGTTTCGTCTCGACAGCGAGCGCTGTCCGACCAATGATCTTCGAACGCCCCGTCAGAGAGCGATGACATCGAGGATCCGCGCCATGATCGGCGAACTGCTTTACGTGGCGCACCGCATGCGCCGGGCCATCATACTCGCCGTTCCGGCGGTCGGAACCGTGATGATGGCCGTTGTCGCCCAGCACTATCCCCTGCTGCCGTAGGTCTTTGAACCCGGTTTCGGATTGGCAGGGCGCGCCAGCGCGTCTATCACCGCGCCTTCCCGAGATCTGAGCCCGACCAACGCCATGTCCGACACGCCCCCCGATCGCCTTTCGGTCGACCCGTCCAGCCCGCATCACGACGCCGAGGTCCTGCAACGCGGCGTCGGCATTCGCTTCAAGGGCGAAGAGAAGACCAATGTCGAGGAATATTGCGTGTCCGAAGGCTGGGTGCGTCTGGCGCTCGGCAACCGCGTGGATCGCAAGGGCAAGGCCCTGACCGTGAAACTGCAGGGTCCGGTCGAACCCTATTTCCAGAATGACTGAACCTACCTAGGGTCCGGCTCTCATCTGAGTCCGGAGCCTGCTTATGTCCATCCGTCTGCTGACCGTCAGCGCCGTCGCCCTGGGTCTTGTCGCGTTTACACCCGCGGCCCATGCTCAGGATGCGGCGACGGTGCAGCAGGCGATCGTGGTGCGCGACGCCGCGATGCGCTCGAACATCGCCATGGACTATGTCACCCAACTGACGACGCGGTTCGGCGCGCGCCCGGCGGGTTCGCGCTCCGAGCAGCAGGCCGCTGCCTGGGCCGCTGACTATCTGCGCGCCAACGGCTTCCAGAACGTCCGCATCGAAGAGTTCCCGCTGGTCGGCTGGGAGCGGGGTGAAAGCTCGGCCGCCATCGTCGGCGACAACGCCCAGGCCCTGGTCGCCGCCGCCCTGGGCCACTCGCCGGCCACGCCGAGGGGCGGCGTCGAGGCGGAGATCGTGCGCTTCTCCACCTTCGAAGACCTGCAGGCCGCGCCCGAGGCCGCCGTCCGCGGCAAGATCGTCTATGTCGACTTGGGTCAGATGCACCCGATGCAAGACGGCTCGGGCTATGGTCCTCAGACCCGCGTGCGCGGCGCCGGCCCCGGCGTGGCGGCGGCCAAGGGCGCGGCGGCCTTCGTCATGCGTTCGGTGGGTTCGGACGAAGACCGGATGCCGCACACCGGCACCACCCGCTATGTCGACGGCAAGCCGACCATTCCCGCCTTCGCCCTGGCCGCGCCCGACGCCGATCAGGTCAGCCGCCTGGTCGCCCTGGGCCAGCCGGTGCGCATGCGCCTGACCTCGACCGCCCGCACCTATCAGACGCACAGCCAGAACGTCATCGGCGATCTGCCCGGCGCGACCCGGCCCGACGAGATCATCGTCCTGGGCTCCCACATGGATAGCTGGGACCTGGGCACCGGCGCCATCGACGACGGGGCAGGGGGCGCCATCACTATCGCCGCCGCCAAGGCCATCGCCGACAGCGGCCGCCGTCCGGCCCGCACCCTGCGCGTCATCTTCTACGGTTCGGAAGAAGTGGCCCAGCCGACCGCCCAGACCGGCAACGGCGGCGGCGTCTACGCCCGCGGCCAGGGCGCAGCGCTGGACAAGCACATCATCGCCGGCGAGAGCGATTTCGGCGCCGATCGCGTCTATGCCCTGCGCCTGCCCGCCGGCGCGCAAGGCTCAGACTTTCAGAAGGCCGCGACCCGCGTCCTCTATCCGATCGGCGTCCTGGCCTCCGATCGCGTCGAGACCGAAGGCGGCGTCGACGTCGGACCGATGGGCCCGCTGGGCGTGCCCTTTTTCGGCCTCGCTCAGGACGGAACCCGCTATTTCGACCTGCACCACACCGCCAACGACACGCTCGACAAGATCGACCCGGCGCAATTGAACCAGAACGTCGCCGCCTGGGCCGGCCTGCTGTGGCTGATCGCCGACTCCGACGTGGACTTCCGGGCGATGAAGCCCGCGACCACGCCGGCGACCCCAACACGCTGACGACTTGGAGACCCGGCCCGGTTCCGTCTATAGGAGCCAAACCGGGCCAGACCGGGCTGCGGGCGTGGCGAAACTGGTAGACGCAGCAGACTTAAAATCTGCCGGACGAAAGTCCTTGCCGGTTCAAGCCCGGCCGCCCGCACCACTACGACTGCCACTCGATCAGAACGGGAAGAAGATCGGGATGGCGACCATGGCGGCGATCCAGGTGATCAGGTTCAGAGGCAGGCCGACGCGGACGAAGTCCATGTAGCTGTAGCCGCCCATGTTGAAGACCAGCACATTAGTCTGATAGCCGAATGGGGTGGCAAAGGCGGCCGAAGCGGCCATCATGACGCACACCAGGAAGGGTCGGGGATCGACGCCAAGGCTTTCGGCCAGGGCCACGGCGATGGGGGTGATCAGCACCGCGACGGTGGCGTTGGACAGCAGTTCGGTGGCGAACAGCGTCACGCCGTAAAGTACGATTAAGGCGCCCAGCGGCCCCAGGGGCCGGATCACGCCGATCAGACGATCCGCGCCAGCGGACGCCAGACCTGTCACCTCGATCGCCGTGCCGACCACGACCATGCCGGCGATCAGCAACAGGATTTCAGGGCGCAGTCCGGCATAGGCCTCTTCGGGCGTAATGACGCGCAACAGGATCAAGCCGACGGCTCCGGCGAAGGCCGAGGCGGCGATCGGCGCCCACCCCAGCGCCGCCGACAAGATCACCAGGACAAACACGCCAAGCGAGATCGCAGCCGGCCTCAGCCGCAGCGGACGATCGGCGGCCCCATACAGTTCGACGTCGCCGAGATGCGCATCGCCCGATCCATCGACCTGGTTTCGTGATCCGCCCAGGCGCGGCAGGCCGAACGGCAGCAGGCGCTTGCGACGATTGATGGCCTCGGCCTCTGCGCGGCGACGCGCCTCTTCCATTTCCGCCAGGCGTGCGGTTTCCGCCTCATCCCTGGCGACCGATCGACCCAGCTGGCGCGCACCCACGAAATAGAGCCACAGGCCGCCGACGACCGCGATGGCCAGACCCACGGGGGTGATCTCGAACAGGCCGAAGACCGGCTGGCCGGCGTTGCGGGCCATGTCGTTGACCAGCAGATTGGTCGATGTCCCGATCAGCGTCAGCAGACCGCCCATGACCGTGACGTGGCTGAGCGGCATCAGAAAGCGTTTCGGCGACAGGCGCAAGGATTGGGCCACGTCGCGGATCACCGGCGCGGCCAAAACCACCACAGGGGTGTTGTTCAGAAAGCCGCCGACCGAACCGCACAGGCCGATGACGATCCAGATGCCTCGGGCGCCGATCCGGGCGGAAAGCTGCGTCGCCTGTCGGATCAACCAGCCCAAGAGGCCGGACAGTTCGATGGCGTAGGCGATGACGAACAGGCCGGCCAGCGCGATGACTGCGGGACTGGCGAAGGCGCCCTGCACCTCGACCGGCCGCACGACGCCCAGCAGCAGAAGCACGGCGGCGCCGGTCAAGGCGACGACATCGGCCCGCATCTTGCCATGGATCAGGATGCCCACGACGGCGACGAGCACGGCGAGGGCGGCGATCTGGTCGAAAGTCATGATGCTGTGCAGACCGTCCCCCATCGCTCGCGTCAACCTTTTTCGGGTCAGCGCATCCCCCTCAGCGGTTCGCGTGTTAGGGTAGTTCCATGCTCGATCCGATTGCGTCGCCTCGTCCCCAGTTCGTCGTGCTTGCAGTATCCCTGTTGGCGCTCGCCGGCTGCCAGCGTGAGCCGCAGCCTGCGCCTGGTCCGGCCAAAAAATCCGAAACGCCGCCGGTCGTGACGGTCGCGCCAGCGCCGGTCCTGGACCGCGCCGGCCTGCTTCAGGCCATGGACATCGCCGCCTCGGCCTTCGCCGCAGGGCGCGGGGTTGGGGGCGCGTCTCTGGCAGGGCGTCGCTTCGTCGTGCGCCAGGCCTTTGGGTGCGGTGAGCCCGACGACGCCGCCGAGGCTGCGGCCGATGGGCAGGCGATAGTCGCCTGGGCGAAGGATGGTCAGAGCCTGAAGTTCAGCCTGGCGCCGGCGGATTGGCTGCGGTCCGGCCTGATCGGAAACGACGACAGCAGCTTGGAGGCGGCCGAAGGCTTCTGGTTGGCCTGGCCGTGGCTACGCACCGAGGCCTGCCCGGCGATTGCGCCCGGCGCCTCGCCTTCAAGCCAGGCCTCGCCTCAAACTTCGGGGCTGGCCGCCGTATTCAAGCCCAACGGCGCGCGGACCGGCCGTCGAAACGGCCGTGCCTATGAGTTCACCCTGCGCGGCGAGGATGGCCAGCCGCCTGCGCCATCAGCACAGGGCTATCGTCTCGTGCTGGAAGGCCGGATGACCACCTTCGCCGACGGCCGCGCCATCCACTGTCGTACGGCAGCCCCTGATCAACGGCCGGTCTGCATCGGCGCGGCGCAATTCGATCGCGTCGCCTTCGAAGACGCCGACGGCCAGACGCTCAGCGAATGGCGCGACGGTTAGGGCTAGAACAGGCTGATCGGAAAGCCGATCAATCCTGATGACTGCAGGCGCTCAATGCCTTCCATGACGGGGATGGCGGCGAGGAAGACCAGGCCGTCGCGCAGGGTGCGGACGAAGAAGGCGGGACGGATGGTCAGTTCCTCGGCGTCGCGCCAGCGGGCGGGATTGGGCAGGAAGCGCGGCGTGCGGGCGCAGTAGGCGGCGTAGGGCGCGCCGAAATGTTCGGCCAGCCAGGCCTCTTCGCGACCGACCGTGCGCAGGAAGACCAGGAAGGTCGCCACGGCGAAGATCGCGCCGATCGTCACGCTGCCGGTCTGGGCGCCGACGCCGAAGGCGCCGATGAAGCTGAAGAGATAGAGCGGGTTGCGCGTGATGGAATAGGGGCCGCGATCGACGATCTCGGCCTTCTTGCGTCCGCCGATATAGAGCGAGCACCAGGCGCGGCCGACGATGGCGACGATGATGGCAGCCAGGCCGAGGGTCTCGACGCCCTCATGCCATTCGCCGTTGAACGCGGCGACCGAGCGGACGCTGGCGGTCAGGGCGATGAGGGCGAGCAGAGCAAGGCCGGCGAACCATTTGCGACGGCGTTGAACGACGTCGAGCGACAGGGCGGGGGAAACAGGGCTCATGATGGATCTGTTCAGTGATGCTGCTGGGCGCGGACGAGCAGGGCGCGGGCCTCGGCCTTGCGACCGCGGTCGGCGACGGCGCGACCGGGACGGACGGGGGCGTCGATAGCCTTTTGCAGATAGCGGGCGGCGCCGTTCCAGTCGTGTTCACGCACCAGCAGATCGCCCATGAAGAAGTTGGCGTCGACGTCGTTGGGCGCCATGGCCAGACCGCGCTGGAGGTAGCCGCGGGCGCGCTGGCGGTTGCCGAAACCGATCGGGGCGCCCGGCACCTGGGCGTAGAGCGAACCGAGGCTGACATAGACCGAGCCGTTCAGCGCGCGCGGGTTGATCCGCTCGGCCTGTTCCAGTTCGGAGCGCGCCTCACGCACGAGGCCCAGGGCGCCGATACCGCCCTTCAATCCCGCTTCCGAAGCGGTGATGATGGCGTCCCAGACCAGAGGTTCAGCGCGGTTGGGGCATTGGGCCACGACGGCGTCGGCCTGGGTGTTTAGCCGCGCCATTTCCGCCATTCGAACGCCTTGCGGGACCTCGAAATTCACATGGTCCCACGACTGCTGGAGACCGCGCGCGCGGTCGTCGCAGGCGTCGGCATGGGCGACGGAGGCGACCGTCAGGGGGGCGGCCATCAGGGCCAGGGCGAACAAGGCGGTCTTCATGGCGTGTCTCTCCTATTGTTCTGTGGTTCAGCCGGCGAACAGGGCGCGGGCCTTCAGGTCGTTGGACTTCAGGGCCCCGTCGATCAGGCCGGGCGCCAGGGCGTTGAGGCGGACGAACAGGCTTTCGGGGAAGCCAAGATAGACGTCGCGGCGATCTGAGCGGATGGCGGCGACGATGCGGTCGGCGATCGGGTCCGGATCGTCGATGGCCATGCCGGTGAGGCGCGCATATTCGTCGACCTTGGCGGAGTTGAACGGCGTGGCCACCGCGCGGGGCGCGACATAGGTGACGCCGACGCCCGTACCGGCCAGTTCGCGACGCAGCGATTGGCTGAGCGCTCGCATCCCGGCCTTGGCGCTGGAATAGCTGGCGAAGTGGGCGAAGTTTATTGAGCCGAAGATGGAGCCGACGTTGGCGATCTGGCCGTGTCTGCGCGCCTTCATGCCGGGCAGGACGGCCTGGGCCAGACGCGCCGGCGCGACCAGATTGACCATATAGGTCGCCAGCAGATGCTCGGGCGTCTGCTGTTCCAGCGGGCCGAAATGCTGGATGCCGGCGATATTGATCAGAATGTCCCAGGCGCGGACGCCGGCCTGTTCGGCGACGCTGTCGAGGCCCTGCGGGGTCGATAGATCGCCCACCAGGGTGTGATGGCCCGCCACCGGCGCGCGAGCGACGATCGTGACACGACCGCCCTCGCGCGCGATCCGCTCGACTACACGACGCCCCAAGGCGCCGGAGCCGCCGGTGACCAGGATGTTGCGATCCTCAAACTGCATCGACCGTCTCCCGCGCTGCGATGTGGGGGATGGAGGCGAAGACCCCGCCGAACAGGCCGAACATCACCTTGGCCATGTGGACGATGGCGGCGCGGTTGTCGGCGTCCGACACTCCGTCCAGCAGTTGCTTGAGGAACAGGATGTGATCCTGATCCAGAGCCCCGTGGGAAATCAGATAGGTGAAGGCGGCGGGCGGCAGGCCGAGGCTCTGTTGCACGGCCTCGGCGCCGACGCTGGCCAGCTGGATGCTGGTGCCTTCCAGCACATAGACCATGCCGAAGAAGGCCATCGGATTGATGCGCTGGACGGTGTCATAGGCATAGGCCACCATCAGTTCGGTCGCGACGTTCGGGCCGTGCTGCACGGTCTGATCGGGGTCGCCGCCGGCAGCGCGGATGTCGTTCAGGATCCACTGCTCATGGCCAGTTTCCTCGGCGATATAGTCGTCGAGCGCGGCCTTGAAGACGGCGTGGTCATCGTCCAGCCGCGCCCGGGCGGCCTGCATCAACGGCACGGTGTGGCGGACGTGGTGATAGGCTTGGGCCAGATAGGCGACGTAGGTGTCGCGACTGATGCGGCCGGCCAAGCCGTCCTTGATCTGGGGGATGGCGGCGAAGGAGGCCCGCTCGGTTGCGGTCGCGGCGACCAGGGTTTCAAAGAACGACATGCGAACTCTCAGGCGGCTTGCGAGGGGGAGGGGGCGTAGGTGCGCAGCAGGGTCTCGCGACGCGGACGACCGTTGGCCGTGACCTGACCGGCGGCGGGATCGAAGGGCGGGACCAGACGCCAGTCGCCGATGCGGGCGTAGTCGGGCAGGCGGGCGTTGGCGCGCGCGACGGCCGCTTCGACCTGGGCCAGTTCGGCGCCGGGCGTCGCCACGATCAGGGCCGACAACGCCGCCTGCGCCTCGCCCATCGCCATGGCCTGAAGGATGAGGGGCTCGGCCAGAAGCTCGCTCTCGACCCATTCAGGCGCGACGTTGCGGCCGAAGGCGGTGATCAGGGTGTTGGCCTTGCGACCTTCGATGCTGAGCCGTCCATCGGCGTCGAAGCGGCCGATGTCGCCTGTGTGCAGGCGCTCCGGCGCGGGCGCCTGGCCGACATAGCCGAGGAAGGGATGGGGTGAGACCAGGATTTCGCCGTCGTCGGCCAAATGGACCGCAAGGTGAGGCAGAGGCCGGCCGACCGTACCGGGGCGGGCGTCGTCCGGACTGTTGAGCGCCACGACCGAGGCGCATTCGCTGAGGCCATAGCCCTCGACCACGGGCAGGCCGGCCTTGGCGGCGGCCTCGAGCAGGGCCGGGGACACCCGGGCGCCGCCGACCGCGATCATCTCCAGCCGATGATCCAGCCGCCTTGCGCCTTGGGCGCCGATCAGGCCGCGCAGCAGTTCGGGAACCAGGATCAGGGTTGTGGCGCCGGTCTGGACAATGGTGGTCAGCAGGCGCGCAAAGTCGGGGCGGAAGGCCTGGCCCATCCCGGCCTCGGCCAGGCTGGCGGCGTGATAGCGGCCGCCGGCCAGAAGCGTCGCATAGAGGCCGGCGACATTCTCCAGCAGCACCGCCAAGGGCAGCACCGGCAGATGCAGCCCGGCGCGATCCCGGCCCAGGACCTGAACCAGAGAGGCGGCGACCGCCTCCATCTGATCCTGAGACAGGCAGACGCCTTTGGGCGCGCCGGTCGAGCCGGAGGTGTAGGTGATTTTGGCCGTGCCGGGATGCAGATCGCGCACCGCCAGCTCTGTCGGCGTCAACCGGATGGGCGCGCCGCCTTCCGCCAGCTCGCCCGGAGCGCCCGGCGTGATCAGCAGCCCCGCGCCGGCGTCGGCCAGGGCGTGATCGCGTTGAGCGGCCGTGAAAAAAGGCGGGATCGGCACGCTTGGCCGCTGGGCGAGGATCAGCGCCAGATCGACGACGACCCAGGCCGGCCCGTTGTCGAGCAGGACGCCGACCGGAGATCGATCATCGGCCAGGGCCGTCGCCAGCTGACCGACCTGCGCCAGCAGTTCGGCCGCCGTCAGCGAACCTTCGGCCCACTGGATCATCACATCATCGGGCGTGGCGCGGGCGCGACGCGACAGGGCGTCCAGAACGGCGCTCATGAGCGATCCTCGTAGTGCAGGCGGGTGCGGACGGCCCGTCCGACCGGCGCCGTTTCGGAGAAGTGATCCAGCGGCGCGGTCGCTGCGTCGATCGAGCCGGCCAGCACCACCGGATCGGTCTGATAATAGGCGCCCCAGCTGCCGCCGCCGTCGTCGAGGCGGCGCGGATCGGCGCGCGCAAGTTGAAGCGCGCCCAGACCGGCCTTGTGGAAGATGCGGCGCAGTTCGTCGGTCGCGGTGGCGACGGCGAACCTCAGACCTTCGGACTGCAGATGATGGGCCATGGCGGCGAACAGGAAGACGGTCGCGCCCTGTCCACTGGAGGCCAGGCTGCCGATCTCGACCACCTGCGTGCGGTCGATGACGGCGCCGATGGCCTGGCTCAGCACGGTCTCGACGGAGCCGTCCAGATACTGCTCGAGATACAGAGGCGCTTCGGCGGCGTGCCGGAAGCCGACAGCGGCGTAGATGACGCCAGCCTCGTCCTGAACGCTCATCAGGGTCGGGAAATGGGCCTGGATCTGGCCGCCATAGGCCTCGGCATAGGCCGCCTCGATGAACTGCTCCACGCGGCGGCGTTCGTCTCGGCACGGATCGTCGAACCGAACGATGCGCGACGACAGCGTGCGGCGCGCGCGCGGCCGAACCGGATCGGCGTCTTCGGGCAGGCGGAGTGGAAACATGCGGGCCTCGGGCCAGGGGACTTCGGGCCAGAGACGACGCGGTGCGGCGACCCCCACAAAAAAATTTTTCGCCGTCGCAATCGCGGTTGCGGCAGAGGGCGCAGCAACCCACGATGGGGTGGTGAACGCCTCTTCCGGTCCCCCTCAGCACGACCAGAGCCGACCGGCGCGGCAAGCCCTGGCGGACGCGTGGCTGGACAGCCGCCCGGCCCTGGTGCGCTTTCTGACGGCGCGCACGGGATCGTCGGCTGCGGCCGAAGATCTGGCGCAGGATGTCTGGGTGCGGCTGCAAGCCATGACCGAGGAGGCCGCCGCCGAGGTCCGCCATCCACAGGCCTTCCTCTATCGGATCGCCGCCAATCTGGCCCTGGATGCGTCCAAGGCGCAGCGTCGTGCGGGCGCGCGCGATCTGGAATGGCGGCGCGCTTCCGCTATCGATGATGCGGCCGAAGCCCAAGATGCGCCGTCGGCAGAGGACGCCGTGTGGGCCCGCTTGAAGCTGGAAAAGGTGGTCGCCGCGATTGATCGGATGCCGCCCAAGGCCGCAGAGGCCTTCCGTCTGCACAAGATGGCCGGGCTCAGCCAGGCCGAGGTGGCCGAGCGGATGGGCGTCTCGCGCAGCGCGGTCGAGAAATACGTTTCCGCCTCGCTGAAGGCACTGCTGCTGCGGGTCGGTTGGCCATGACGACCGGATTTCGCCATTTTTCATTGAGGATGCGGCGCGACCGCGTCGTCTCTCCTCCAAAGCCCGCTCGGGCCCGGACCGGATCATGACCCAGGATCACGTCATCAAGGACGAGGAGATCGCCGCCCAGGCCGCCGCCTGGGTCGTGCGTCTGCGCGCCGATGACGTGACGATCGTGGACATCGACGCGGCGACGGCCTGGCTCGATCAAGACCCGGCTCATCGGCGCGCCTTCGACGAGGCCGAGGGGCTGTGGGCAGCTTCAGACGACCTAGCCAACGTTCAGCCGGCGCCGGTCATCGACCTGTCGGCGCACCGCGAGCGGCGCAAAGGCCTGGGGCGGCGATGGATGGTGGCGGTCCCGGCGATGGCTGCGGCCCTCGCCGCGGCGATCTTCCTGGGTCCGATGCTGCAAACCGCGCCGACCGTGATCTACAGCACCGCGCCTGGCGAAACGCGGACGGTGACGCTGGACGACGGATCGCGGCTTCAGATCAACGGCGGTTCGACCCTGGCTGTGAAGATGGAGCGGCGACGGCGTCTGGTGCACATGGATCAGGCCGAAGCGACCTTCGACGTCGCGCATGACGCCGGCCGACCCTTCCTGATCGATGTCGGCGAAAGCCAGGTGCGCGTGGTCGGCACGGCCTTCAACATCCGCAGATCCTCCGATGACACCCAGGTGGCGGTGCTGCGGGGCGTGGTCGAGGTTAGCGACCTGAACCAGCCCGCGCGCCGTGTGCGTCTGACGGTCGGTCAGTCGGTCCAGCGCGACGACGCCGACGACCGGATGACCGTGGCCCCCGTCGATGTCCGCACCGCCGCCGCCTGGACCCAGGGGCGACGGGCCTATGACGATCGACCGCTGCGAGAGATCGCCGCCGACCTCAGCCGCGCCTTCGCCACGCCGGTGACCGTGGCGCCGAACGCGGCGAACCTGCGCTTCTCCGGCACGCTGGTGCTTGATGACGAAGCGGTGGTGATCGGCCGGCTGGAACGGTTCCTGCCGATCAAGGCCACTCGCGGGCCGCAAGGGGTTCGTCTAGAACGGCGCTGAACCTGTTTCGGACGTCGCCTTTGGTACGAGCCTTCCTCTGCGCCCTGGTCGTCGTTTGCGGTGTGACCACGCCGTCGATCAGCATGGCCCAAGGGCGTTCGTCGCTTCACGTGTCGGTTTCGCCTCAGCCGTTGCGGAGCGCCGTTCTCGATTTCGGTCTGCAGGCGGGCGTCAGCATCGACGCCGCCGGAACCGAGCGATGCGGTCCCACGCGCGGAGTGAGGGGGAGGCTTTCCGTCGATGCCGCCCTGTCGAGGCTGATGCTGGGCACACACTGTGTCGCGACCCGTGTCGGCGACGGCGCCTACAGGATCGTGCGGGTCGCCGCCTCGCCGCCTGTCGTCGCGCGAACGATCGTAGCGCCGCCCGCGCCCGTCACCCCGACGACCCTGGATGAAGTCGTGGTGACCGCGTCACGCACGGACAATCTGCTGCTGTCGCGCGCGCCCTATGGCCTGTCGTCGCTGGACGGGGTGACGCTGGAACGGGCCGGGGTCAGCGACCTAGACGGCGTCGCTGCCCGCGTCTCCGGCCTGACGGTCACAAACCTGGGGCCGGGGCGCGACAAGCTCTTCATTCGCGGCCTGGCGGACGGACCCGTTGCGGGACAGGCGCAAAGCCTGATCGGGCTCTATCTCGACGATGTGCGCCTGACCTATGACGCGCCTGACCCGGCGCTGCGTCTGGCCGACATCGAACGGGTCGAGGTTCTGCGTGGGCCGCAGGGGGCGCTGTACGGCGCCGGCTCGATGGGCGGCGTCGTTCAGATGGTCAGTCGCGCGCCGGACCTGGACGGCGTCTATGGACGCGTGACGGCGGAGGGGGCGCTGACAGCCGGCGGCGCGCCGGGCGACGCCGTCGAGCTGATGATCAACGCCCCGATCCTGCGCGATCGCCTGGCGGTCCGGGTCGTCGGCTATGAAGAGACGGTCGGGGGCTACGTCGATGATCAGGCCCTCGGCCTGACCAATACTGGCGGCATGCATCGGCAGGGGCTGAGGGCGGCGGCGCTGCTGCGCCTGAACCCCGGCTGGACCTTGAAGGCGGGCTTCCTGGCCCAGACCATCGACGTTGACGACAGCCAGTACGCCAACCTGGGCGCGGACCACCCCTATGCGCGTCGTCGCAGCCTGATGGAGCCCAGCCGCAACGATTTCGACGGCGTCTGGGCCTCGGTGGACGGGGATCTGGGGTGGGCGCGGCTGCGGGCCTCATCCAGCGTTCAGTCGCACGGCCTTGATGCGCACTACGATGCGACGCCTGGGGCCGGACTGTTCGGGCTTACGGGAACAGCGGCGCTGGACCAGGCCGACGACCTGTCGGCAGCTGTGCATGAGGTGCGGTTGAACGGCGACTTTGGCGCACGGCTGAAGTGGAGCGCCGGGCTGTTCTTCTCGGAATACACCCACACCCGCACCGTCGCGATCTCCGACGGGCAGGGCGGTCTGGAGGTCTATCGACAGCACAGGCGCGACCATGTGGACGAGGCGGCTCTGTTCGGCGACGCCGCCTATGCGCTGACCGACCGCCTGAAGATCACGGCCGGTGCGCGCCTGTTCCGCATCGGGGTCGAGCATCGCAGCGAAACCGACGGCGATCCGACGGAGGTGTCTGGAGAAGACGCGCTGGTCGATATCACCCCGCGTCTGGTGATCGAATACGATCGCGGTCCTTTCGTCTTCTACGCCCTGGCGACCGAGGGCTATCGCGGGCCAGGCTTCAACGCCGGCGCCGTGCCAAATGGCGATCAGCAGCCCGCGCGACGCGTGAAGCCCGACGAGATCGTCGCCGGCGAGGCGGGCGCGCGCTTCACCCTGTTCGAAGGGCGACTGCGCGGGCGAAGCGCGATCTTCGTCGCCGATTGGCGCAACATCCAGTCGGACCGGTTCGACGCCCGGGGCCTGCCCTTCACCGCCAATCTGGGCGACGGCCGCAATCGCGGCATCGAGGGCGAGGTCGAATGGCGCGACGGGCCGTGGACGCTGGACGCGCACGCCGTCGTCAATGATCCCGAGTTGACCCGACCCGATCCCGGTTTCGCGCTGGGGACCGACACGCGCCTGCCGGCGGTCGCCGATTTCAGCGTGCAGGGCGGCGTCGTGCATGAGGCGCATCTGGCGCATGCGACGGTGCGATCCGAGCTTCGTCTGGGCTATGTCGGCCCGACCGATATCGCCCTGTCGCCGACCTCCACCGGCGCGTCGGCCGGCTATCTGACCAGTTCGCTGGGCGTCGGCGTGGAGATCGATCGCTGGGCGATCAGGGCGTCGGTGGACAATCTGTTCAACCGCAGCGACGACACCTTCACCTTCGGCAATCCCTTCTACGCCTCAGGCGACATCAGCACGCCGCAACGACCGCTCACCGCCCGCCTGACCCTGACTGCGCGGTTCTGATCAGGCGGCGATGTGGAACAGCCGGCCCACGCCCGCCGTGATGGCCATGGCGAGCGCGCCCCAGAAGACGACACGCAGAACCGATCGTCCGATCGGCGCGCCGCCTGCGCGGGCGCCCAGGGCGCCCAGCACGGCCAGACCCAGCAGGGCGGAAACCGCGACCCAGATCGCCAGCGTGTCCAGCGGCGCGACGGCGGCGACGACCAGAGGCAGGGCGGCCCCGGCCGAGAAGGTGATCGCCGAGGTCAGCGCCGCCTGGATCGGCCGCGCGGTGGTGATCTCCGAAATACCCAGCTCGTCGCGCGCATGGGCGCCCAGCGCGTCATGCGCCATCATCTGACGCGCCACCTCGGTCGCCAGATCCGGCGCGACGCCTCGCCCGACATAGATGCCGGCCAGTTCGCGCGTCTCCGCTTCATGATCGCCGGCCAGTTCGACCGCCTCGCGCGCCAGATCGGCCTTTTCGGTGTCGGACTGCGAACTGACCGAGACATATTCGCCCGCCGCCATCGACATCGCGCCCGCCGCCAATCCGGCGACGCCCGCGATCAGTATGCCGCCATGACCGGTCGCCGCCGCCGCGACGCCAACCACCAGACTGGCCGTCGACACCAGCCCGTCATTGGCCCCCAACACCGCCGCCCTAAGCCAGCCGATCCGATCGACCCGGTGAGTTTCACTGTGGGGCATGCGCCTTCTCCATAGTCGTCGCATCGAGCATGGACCGCGCGTTGCCTTGAAGCTAGACGCGGCGGTTGGATTCCAACGGTTTGGGCAACTTCGCGCGCCTTGCGACAACCGCTATGCTGCCGCGATGAGTCGGGCCGCGTCATGATCAAATATATCGGCTCCAAGCGCGCCTTGCTGGGGCATGTGACGGGTGCGGTGGCGGGGGTGCTGCCGCAGGGCGGGCGGGTGTGCGATCTGTTTTCGGGCACGGCGCGAGTCGGGCACGCCCTGAAGAAGCAGGGTTTTCAGGTCTGGTCGAATGACCTGAACGCCTACGCCCATGCTCTGGCGACGACCTATGTTCAGGCGGATCGAGAGCGGTGGGTCGAGCGGGCCGAGATCGTGCTGGCCGAGCTGCGGACAGTCAAGCCCGAGCCGGGCTGGTTTACCCAGGCCTTCTGTCAGGATGCGCGGTATTTCCACCCCGACAACGGCGCGCGCATCGACGCCATGCGCGACCGGATCGAGGCCATGGGATTGGAACCGGAACTCAAGGCCATCGCCCTGGTCAGCCTGATGGAGGCGGCGGATCGGGTGGATTCCACCGCCGGGGTTCAGATGGCCTATATGAAGCAGTGGGCGCCGAGGGCGCTGAAGACGCTGGAGCTGCGCACGCCGGATCTGGTTCCGGCCGTGAACGGGCCGTGCCGCGCGACGCAGGGCGATGCGGTCGAGATCGCCGAACAGGTCGAGGCGGACCTGGTTTATCTGGACCCGCCCTACAACCAGCACTCCTATCTGGGGAACTACCACTGCTGGGAGAGCCTGGTGCTGTGGGACCGGCCCGAGACCTATGGGGTGGCCAACAAGCGGGTGGACGTCAGGACGCGCAAGAGCGCCTTCAACAGCCGGCCCGGCATCGGCCCGGCGCTGCGGACCGTGATCGAGCGGGTCAAGGCGCCGAACCTGATCGTCAGCTTCAACGACGAGGGGTATCTGAGCCGCGCCGACCTGGTCGAGATGCTGTCGGCGCGGGGGCATGTGCAGGTGCTGGAGGTAGCGCATCCTCGCTATGTCGGCGCCCGGATCGGGATCCATAATCCCAAAGGCGAGAAGGTCGGGCAGGTGGGGCGGCTCAAGAATGTCGAGCACCTGTTCGTGGTGACCGAGCGCCCGGTCTCCCTGCCCGTTGCCGCATAGACACCAATGAAAACAACGGAGGGTAGGGCGGAACGCGAATCGCTGCGTGCCGTTGTGGGACTATGCAACCGCACCCGTACACCGCCCCCAAGACCGATCGCCCCGACGACTACCGTGCGCGTCCGGCAGCCGAGCCGCGCTCGTGGGCGCCGCGGACGGCGGATGCGACTTTCACCCACAACGCCGCGCGTTACACGCGGTCGGTCGAAGCTGCTCAACCCATCGAGCAGATCGATGTCGAGCCCGAAGTGGCGCCGCCACCGCGCTGGATGATGGCGATCGCCGGGGCGGCTGTTGCGGCCCTGATGGGCGCGCTGTTGGGCGGCTTCCTGCACATCTGAGACGGCGTCAGGCCTCCTGCAACAGCGCCTTGATCGGCGACCAGCTGCGCCGATGAGCGGGGCAGGGGCCTAGTGTTTTCAACGCGTTCTGATGGATCGGGGCGTTGTAGCCCTTGTGGCTGGCGAAGCCGTAGCCGGGGTATTGGGCGTCCAGATCGATCATCAAACGATCCCGTGCGGTCTTGGCCAGGATCGAGGCCGCCGCGATGGAGAGCGACAGTCCGTCGCCGCCGACGACCGTCTGGATTTCGCACGGAAGCTTGAAGCGATAGTTGCCGTCGACCAAGGCGGCGACCGGCTGGACCTGCAAGGCCTCGATGGCGCGGCACATGGCCAGGCCGGTGGCGTGCAGGATGTTCAGTTCTTCGATCTCGTCCACCGAGGCGAAGCCGACGCCCCAGGCGACGGCGCGGGCCTTGATCTCAGGCTCCAGGGCGACGCGACGCCTTTCGGTCAGGGCCTTGGAATCGTCGATGCCGGGCGGCAGGTCGTCAGGGTTCAGGATCACGGCCGCCGCCGAGACGGGGCCGGCCCAGGGACCGCGCCCGGCCTCGTCCACGCCGCAGACGTGACCGTTGACGCGCTGCATCAGCACCGTTTCCAGCGCGAGGGTCGGGAAGGCTTTCGGATTCGCGGGGGCTCTAGCCATGCGCGGCCATCGCACGAACCTGGGCGTGACGGAAGCATGTCGTCTGGTGATCGTTGACCATGCCGACGGCCTGCATGAAGGCGTAGACGATGACCGGGCCGCAGAAGTTGAAGCCGCGCTTCTTCAGGGCCTTGGCCATGGCGACGGACTGTTCGGTCTGGGTCGGGGCCTGGCGATAGTCGGCGTAGGGGGTCTGGATCGGTTCGCCGCCGACGAAGGACCAGAGCCAGGCCGAGAAGTCCTCTCCGTTATCGCGCATCTGAAGCCAGATCTGGGCGCCCCGGATGGCGGCGTTGATCTTGGCGCGCGAGCGGATGACGCGCGGATCGTTCAGCAGGCGCTGGATGTCGGCCTCGTCGTAGCGGGCGACGATCTCGGGATCGAAACCGTCGAAAGCGTCGCGGATGCCCTCGCGTTTTCTGAGGATGGTTATCCAGGCAAGACCGGCCTGAAAGCCGTCGAGCACCAGCTTTTCCCACAGGGCGCGAGGATCGCGCTCGGGCACGCCCCATTCGGTGTCGTGATAGGCGACATAGAGCGGGTCGGTCCCGCACCAGCCGCATCGGCCGCCGAGACTCTTTGAGGCGTGTGAGTCGGTCATGGCCTGAAGTTGCCAGTCTGTTCCGATTGAGGAAAGGGCGTTCGGTGTCGGGGCGACGGAGGAAAAACACCGTCTAAAGTGTCTAATTCGTCTAATCTCGGAGCGCGGGCGCAATTGCACTGCACGTCAAGAGCGCGTGCAAAGTGCAAGAAAGTGCAATTCGCGGGTGAAGTTGGATGGCGGAAAACCAGTGTGACAAGCCCAGGTCTTCGTCTCCCTTGGTCATAAAACTGCGCATTGTAAGGGCGTTTAGGGAGGGGATGGTCGATTGACGCTGGTGAAAGCTAAGCGACTGAATTGCTGTAAAATATTTTGCGATAATAGGATGTATATCGTCCCCCTCCCCATGAAATGGGGAGGGGGACCGCAAAGCGGTGAAGGGGCTCTTTGGAGTCCCGCGGGCGGCGGTGAGGCGCCTAAGAGCCCCTCCGTCACGGCGCAAGAGCGCCGCGCCACCTCCCCATCGCCATGCGATAGGGAGGAGACGGTCATCATTTCAGTCCCGGACCAATCCGCCGTCCACGACCAGGTTCTGGCCGGTGACCGCGCGGCTCCAGGGGGAGGCGAAGAAGAGGACGGCGTCGGCGAACTCTTGCGGGGTCGTGACGCTGCGCAGCGGCGTCATGCCGGCGATCAGGTCGAAGACGGCCTCGGGCGTGGCGGCGCTGGCGTCGGTGGTGCGCAGGAGACCGCCCGAGACCATGTTGACGGTGATGCCGTCAGGGCCGAGGTCGCCGGCGGCGGTGCGGGTCAGGCTGAGCAGAGCGGCCTTGGCGGCGGTGTAGTCGTGGTAGGGCACGACCGGATTCTGGAACAGGTTGGTGCCGATATTGACGATGCGGCCGAACCGGGCCGCGGCCATGCCGGGCGCGGTCGCCTGGATCAGGTTCAGAGCGCCGCGCACGACGGTGGAGAACTGGCGATCCATCTCGTCCCAGCCGATGGCGGTCATCTGGGAGCGGGCGTCGCCGTTGAAGCTGTAGTCCAGGGCGTTGTTGACGACGGTGGTGACGGGGGCGCCGAAACGGCCTTGCGCCGTCGCGACCATGGCGTCCACGGCGGCGCGGTCGGTGACGTCAGCCTGGAGGGCGAGGGCGCGCTCGCCGATCTCGGCGGCCAGGGCGTTCGCCGCTTCGCCGCTGTTCCTCCAGTTGATGACGACGCGGGCGCCTTCATGGGCGAAGGCGCGGACGCAGGCGGCGCCGACGCCGCGCGCCCCGCCGGTGACGAGGACGATCTGATCGGCGATCTTCATGGGGGGACTCACGCGTTGGAGGAGGGAAGGACGTCCTCGCCCATCCAGGCGGGTTTGCGCAAGCGCACCGGGCGGCCGTCCACGGTCAGGTCGCCGTCGAGCCGATCGATGCGCAGCAGGGCCATGGCCGAACCGTCCTGACCCGAGAGGACTTCGCCCGCGCGCAGTTCGCCCTTCAGCACCTCGGCGCCGAAGGCGGGGGGCGGGCCTTCGAAGTCCAGCGGCAGCATCCGGTTTTTGATCGTGCCCCGGCGCTTCATCCGCGAGGTCGTTTCCTGGCCGACGAAACAGCCCTTCTGGAAGTCGATGCCGTTCAGCAGGTCGAAGTCGGCCTCGATCGGATAGGTCTTGTCCTGGGGCGCGTCGGCGGTCGGATCGGGCAGGCCGACGGACAGACGGTGGGCGTCGTAGTCGGCCTCGGCGGCGTCCGCAGTCGCCTCGCCATAGAGACGGCCGCCCATCAGGGTCGTGCGGGCGTCGGGGATGAAGCCGGCGGGGACCTCGGGCCAGGCGGCGAAGACCGGGCGGTCGTCGGCGGCGACCTGAACCTTGGCGCGCAGCCTGTACATCGACAGGCGCTGGATCAGGGCGTCGCGACGCTCGGTCGCCACATCCAGCAAAACGCCGTCAGCCTGTCCCAGAAGGAACAGGTCGAACAGCAGGCGGCCGGGCGGCGACAACAATGCGCCGAAGCGCAGCTCGCCTTCGGCCAGCGTCTCCACATCCTGGGTCAACAGATTGTGCAAAAAGGGTTTCGCCTCCTCGCCCGTGACGGAGATCAGGGCGCGACTGTCGAGACGGGCGATGGGCATGGGGCGAAGATAGGGCTCACAGCGTGGCTTCAGAAGACGCCGCGCCGATTTTTAGGCGACAGCGGCTGCCGCGTCCTCAAGGCGGGGGTCGAAGGTGCGCCAGTCGCTGGCGCCCCAGGCGGTGACGCGCATGACCAAGTCGACGATGTTCATCGGCTTGGCGATGCAGTCGTCCATGCCGGCCTGTTCGTACTGGGTCAGCTGTTCCGGCAGGGTGTTGGCGGTCAGGGCCAGGATCGGCGTGCGGCCCACGACGCCGGGCAGGGCGCGGATGGCGCGGGTCGCCTCGACGCCGTCCATGACGGGCATCTGGATATCCATCAGGATCACGTCCCAGTCGCCGGTGCGGGCGGCCTCGACGCCCTGTTCGCCGTCGTTGGCGGTGGCGCAGGCGATGCCCTGGGCCGTCAACACCGCCATGACCAGGGCGCGGTTGCTGTCGTGATCGTCGACATAGAGGACGCGCAGGGCAGGGACGTCCTCATTGGCCGGCGGGGCGGGCTCGGCCGGGGTGTCCGAGGGCGCCAGGGGAACGACGTTGTCGGCCGACAGGTCGATCATGTCGTTGACGACGGACAACAGACGCTGACCCGCGCCGTTGATGCGGGCGGCCTGATCGGCCTGTTTGTCGGGCAGGCCGGCCTTGGACAACAGGTCGGAGAAGCCGATGACCGCATTCAGGGGCGTGCGCAGTTCGTGCGACATGTCCGTCAGGAACTTCTGCCGGGCCTCGGCCATCGCTGTCTTCTGCTCGGCGGCGACGCGGGCCTGTTCGGCCTCGACGCGCTCGGTCACGTCGATCTCGTTCAGCAAGACGCCGAGATGACCCGTAACGGGGTCCGTCACGGGACGAATGTCCAGATGGTGCCAGCGCACGCCCTCGCGCGTGATGATCTCGCAGACGTCGGAAATCGCTGACCCCGACAGGGCGGCCGCCAGCATGGGCTGGGCGCGCTCGGGTTCGGCGAACCGGGCCTCGAAGGGGTGCGCGGTCGATCCGTAGGCGGCGAAGGCCGACGGATTGGAGAAAATCGGGCGGGCTTCGCTGTCGAACAGGGTGATCAGGGTCGAGGTGTGACGCAGGGCCTCCACCGCGCGACGCTCCTCGTTTTCCACTGTGATGGGCGCGGCCTCGAACAGCAGGACCGGCGTGCCGTCCGTCAGGCGATAGGTCGAGATCACCGCCGACACCGTCAGCGGCCGCCCGTGCGGGTAGAAGGTCCAGTCTTCCGTCAGTGTCTCGCCATTGGCCGTCTCGCGCGCCAGACGCTCGGTCCGGGCCAGGACGGCGGGGGAGACGTTGCTGAAATCGCGCGCCAGCAGGGCGTCGAGATTGTCGGACCCCCAGAGATCGAGCGCGGCCGCATTGGCGTAGACGCCGCGCAGGGCGACCGGGTCGAACATCCAGATCGGTCGTTTCAGCGCGTCCCAGGCCTGCATCGACGGCGTGCCCTTTCCAGCGACGGCGTTACGGATTTCACCCTAAGGCCAAGGGCTTAAGCTTCGGCTAAGCTTTCGGCCGATCCAGGGTTGTCACCGCATATCGCGCGACGACGCCGTCCGGCTGGAAGTCGTGCTCGGCCAGCCGGTCGAGGGACATCAGGACGCGCGCCGAGAAGGCCTCCGGGTCGCCGTCCTCGATGGCCGGTCGCAGCCAGTCGGTGACGACGGCGCGGGCGGGATAGGTCCCGACCGGGCCGGGAATGCTGAGCGCGACCTCGATCCCTTCCGCGACCCAGCCGGCGACGGTCACGAAGAAGACGGGCGAGGCCAGGAAGTCGGAGCGGCGCAGAACATACAGGGTGATGATCCCGTCCTCGACGCCGTCGGGGCGGACGATTACGCCGCTGCGATCCGGTCGCCAGTCGTCCGACAGCTCGACCACGCGCCACAGGCAGAACCAGATACGGCAGGTGTTCGGCCGGATCGCGTGGACCGAGCAGCCGGCGCCGTCGACGCAATAGGCGCACAGTTCGCCCGTCGGCTTGGCCAGTTCCGGCAGGTTCAGCGGAATGACCCGGCAGCATTCGACGCAACCGCCGCAGGTCCGGTCGGGGAGGAGGGGCAGGCTCACCCGGCTGAACGCTCCAGTCGGGCGATGCGGCGGTCCATGTCGGCGACGACCGCTTCCAGGCGGGCCTTTTCGGAGGCCATGTCGATCGGCGTGCCGTCCTCGTAGGAAATCGTCGCGCCCTTGGCGATCAGGTCCAGTCGGTAGATGGCCGTGACGCGCTGGGCCTTGAAGCGTTCGAGGGCGGCTGCTGCGGCTAGGTCGGGCGTCTGGCTCATGCGCGTCGCTGTAGCGCATGGGGCCTTCCTGTGGAAACACGCGTTTGGCGCTGAACCGCAGATAGAATCCCTGTATCCGTCGACGGATGATCGGGCGGTTTCCCATCCTGTACATCGCCGAGGCGGACGCCGAGGACGCCGTGCTGTCCTCAGGCGTGCTGGCGCATCTGGTCGAGAGCCTGCCGCACGCGACCTTCACCATCGTCGGATCGGCCGCCAGTGCGCCGCTGTTCGCCGATACGCCGCGCCTGACGAAGTTGATCGTGCTGGAGCGCGAAGGCCATTTCGAATGGATCGCCCTGTGGAACCAGGTGCGGGCGACCAAATGGGGGCTGGTCGTGGACATGCGCGGCTCGGACCTGTCGGGCAAGCTGAGGCGGCACAAGCGCGCGGTGCGAGGCAAGGATCAGCCGGGCCTGCATGCGGTCGAGGCGGCGGCGGCGGTGCTGAAGCTGGAACCCGAAGAGATTCCGGCGCCGAAACTCTATGTCTCGGACGAGACGCAGGCCCAGGTCGAGGCGCTGATCCCGGCGACGGGCGGAGAGGGGCCGATCCTGGCGGTCGGGCCGGGCGTGGAATGGATGGGCAAGCGCTGGCCGGCCGAACGCTACGCCAAGGTCGCGGCCAAGCTGCTGGCCGACGACGGGCCTCTGGCGGGCGGGCGGCTGATGATCGTGGGCGAGGAGATCGACCGCGAGGCGGCGCACACGATCCGCTACGCCGTGCCGCGCGCGCGGGTGATCGAGTTGCAGGGCAAGCTGACGCGGCTGCAGACGGTCGCGGCCCTGTCAAAATCGGTGCTGTACATCGGGGCGGACTCGATCTGGACCCAGCTGGCCGTGGCCTCGGGCGCGCCGGTGGTGGCCGTGTTTGGACCGTCGGACGAGACCGTGCGCGGACCCTGGAAGGGCGAAGCCGTGCGCGGGCCGCGCACCTATGAAGAGTTCAAGAAGCTGGATCCGCGCCTGAACCAGGCGATCCAGCATATGATGGACCTGCCGTGGGAGCGGGTGCTGAAGGCGGCGCAGCGGATGTTGAAGGCGCGGGATTAGCATCCCTTGTATCTGCTCATCCCCGCGAAAGCGGGGACGCATGTCTTTCGTTCGCAATATTGCCGCCACAAGCCTCCGGACCATCGACAGCACGCCCAAAGCGCTGGGTCCCCGCTTTCGCGGGGATGAGCGGAGATATAGTAAGAGCACATCGCTCATCCCGCAGGACCGTCGCCCCATGACCCAGACCTATGACCTGATCGTCCGTGGCGGCGAAGTGGCGAACCATGCGGGGCGGGGCATGGCGGATGTAGGGGTGATCGACGGCAAGATCGCCTTCATCGGCGACCTGTCCCAGGCCTCGGCGGGTGAAGTCTTCGACGCGACGGGCCTGACCGTCCTGCCCGGCGTGATCGACACCCAGGTTCATTTCCGCGAGCCGGGGCTGGAGTGGAAGGAAGACCTGGAGACGGGCAGCCGCGCGGCGGCCCTGGGCGGCGTCGTCGCCGTGTTCGAGATGCCGAACACCAATCCCAACACCACGGACCCCGACACCATGGCCGACAAGCTGGCCCGGGCGAAGGATCGGATGTGGACCGACCACGCCTTCTACGTCGGCGGCACGCATGAGAATGCGGACTATCTGGGCGAACTTGAGCGGCTGCCCGGCTGCTGCGGGGTCAAGGTCTTCATGGGCGCCTCGACCGGCGACCTGCTGATCGCCGACGACGAGGGCGTGCGTAAGGTCCTGTCCAATGTGCGCCGCCGCGCCACCTTCCACTCCGAGGACGAATACCGGCTGGTCGAGCGGCGGGGCCTGGCCCGCACCGGCGACTGGACCAGTCACCCCGAGGTGCGCGACGCCGAGAGCGCCATCCGCTCGACCCGGCGTCTGGTCGGCCTGGCCAAGGAGACGGGCGCGCGCATCCATGTGCTGCACGTCACGACCAGGGAAGAGATGGAATATCTGCGCTTCCACAAGGATGTCGCCACCGTCGAGATCACGCCCCAACACCTGACCCTGGTCGGACCGGAAGCCTATGAGCGGCTGGGCAGCTATGCCCAGATGAACCCGCCGATCCGATCGCAGGAGCATGTGGACGCCCTGTGGCTTTGGGGCATGCAGCAGGGCGTCGCCGACGTGCTGGGCTCCGACCATGCGCCGCACACGAAGGAAGAAAAGGCCAAACCCTATCCGGCCTCTCCGTCCGGCATGCCGGGGGTGCAGACGCTGGTGCCGCTGATGCTGACCCATGTCGCCAATGGGCGATTGAGCCTGGAGCGCTTCATCGACCTGACCTCGGCGGGCGCGCAGCGGGTGTTCGGGACCGCGAGCAAGGGGCGGATGGCCGTCAGCTATGACGCCGACCTGACCATTGTCGATCTGAAGGCCAAGCGGACGATCACCCACGATCAGCAGGCGACGCGCTGCGGCTGGACCCCGTTCGATGGGCTGGAGGCGACAGGTTGGCCGATGGCGACGATCGTGCGCGGTCGGGTGGTGATGAAGGACGGCGAACTGATCGGATCGGCGCACGGGCAGCCGGTGCGGTTCATGGAGACGCTTTGAGGGAGAGGCTCGGCCTGATCGGCTTCGGCGCCTTCGGGCGGCTGACGGCGCGGCATCTGTCGGCCGGCTTCGAGATCCTGGCGCATGATCCGGCGGCGAAGGATGACGAGGGCCTCGCGACCCTGACCGATCTGGCGACCGCTGCCGCCTGTCCCACGGTGGTGCTAGCCGTGCCGGTCGAGGCGTTGGATGCGACACTGGTCGCCATCGGCCCGCACCTGAGGCCCGACGCCTTGGTCATCGACGTGGGCTCGGTCAAGGTGAAGCCGGCGCAAGCGATGAACGAACTGCTGCCGCCCGGCGTGCGGATCGTCGGCACCCACCCCCTGTTCGGCCCGCAGAGCGGCAAGGACGGCATCGCGGGCCTGCGGATCGCCGTGTGCGAGGTGCGGGGCGAAAAAGACGCCCGCCGCGTCGCCGCCTTCTGCCGCCGGGCGCTGGGGCTGAAGGTATTTCAGGTCAGCCCCTAGGACCATGACCGCGAGGCGGCCACCGTGCAGGGTCTGACCCATCTGATCGCCCGCGTCCTGTTGGCGATGGAGCCCCTGCCGACGCGCATGACCACCGCCAGTTTCGACCGCCTGATGCAGGCCGTCGACATGGTCCGCCACGACAGCCCCGCCGTCTTCCGCGCCATCGAACGCGACAACCCGTTTGCGGCCGAGGTGCGGGAGCGGTTCTTCGCCCTGGCGGATGAGGCGCGGGAAGGGTTGGACTAACTTTACGGCAAAGTTCTCATGATCGCCATTCAGCCCTCCGGCGAATGGCAGGGGCGAGGACCAGAAGCGAGAGTGTAAAACGATCCGAGTGGCGTGTCATAGCGCATGAGCTCCATCTCTTCGCCGACCAAGCACGAGATGCGTCTGTACACTTTGATCCTGGCCAAGCGGCCTTCCACATGAACGATAGCCGCAGGAGCATTGCGCCGTTCGCTTCCGGCGACATCGAACGAAATCACCTTGCCCTTGGTGGATTGCGGCGCGCTAACAAAGGCTACCACCATCGCCATCACGACGGCGAGTACGACTACAATGAGCGCTCCACCAAGAGCGACCTTATGAAAGGTCCATACCACCCGAAGTTCGTTGATCACCCTGCGCATGCTCAGCCAAACCTCTGTCGCCTGAATAGTTTTTTCAAGCCGGTCAGATGTTGATGACGATTAATGCGCCCGAATGAACGCCCCCACATCCTGCGCCACGCCCGGCGCGAGCGGCAGGGACGGATCGGCGTAGGTCGCCAGATTGGCGGCGCGATCGGCGGGGGCGGTCTTGAGGAGGTGGTTGACGCCGTCCCAGAGTTTCAGCGTGGCCTTGGGGTCGGCGGCGGCCAGGGCCTGGGCGTCCGTGACGCCGATTTGAAGGTCGGTGGTCCCTTGGCCGATGAAGACCGGGCCGTCGTAGGCGGCGAGCAGGGCGGCGGGGTCCAGCGCAAACCACGAGATCAGATAGGGCTGGACCGACGGGCGGAACAGGGCCGACAGAGCGGGAGGCGTGTCGGTGACGGTGCGGCCGGCCTCCAACTCGCTCAGGGCAGCGAAGGCCTGGGCCTTCATCGGCTCGGGCAGGCCGGCTCGTAGCTGCTCGCGAATACCTGCGCCGGCTGGGCGACCCGCGCCCGCCAGCAGGATCAGACCGCAGACCTTATCGTCTCCGCCCTCGACCGCCTTCAGCGCGACCAATGCCCCTTCGCTGTGGCCGATCAGCCAGGCGCAGGACTGATCTGTGCGCGAGGCGGCCTCGGCGGCCCAGGCGCGGGCGTCGGCGGCGTAGTGGTCGAAACGCAGCCTGGTTTCGTCGAGCCCGGCGGCGGCGCTGGCCGCGATGCCGCGCTTGTCGATGCGCACGGTGGCGATCCCCTGTTCCGCCAGGCCCTCGGCCAGCAGCCGATAGGTGGAGGCGGCGACGCCCATCGGGCTGTTGCCGTCCCGATCGGTCGGGCCGGAGCCGGGCAGGATGACGGCGACGGCCGTTGGCGCCTCCGGCGTCAGCAGCGTGCCATGCAGAGGCGCAGGCTGGGCGGGCAGGGCGATGTCGGTCGAGACGGGGCCGGCGAGCAGGCTGGCGGCCAGAAGGGCGTGGGTCAGCATCGGCATGGCAGTCTCCTTCACTGAGAGGTCAGAGGAGAAATCAGCTAAATGCAATATGTCGCGGGCGCGGCGGATTGCATTCCACCGAGCGATCGGGCTAGGGACGCGCAACTTGATTTTGAGAATGCGTATCAAAATGCTCTGCCTTCGCCGTGCCTCCGTTCTTTTGACCGCTAGCGCCCTTGCAATGACGCTCGCCTCGCCGGCCCTGGCGCAGCAGGCGACGGCTCCGGCGGAGCTGGGGGAGATCGTCGTGACGGGATCGCAGGTGCGGCTGACGGACCCGGCGGCGGGCGGTCAGGTGGCGCGCGGGGGACGCATCGGTCTGCTGGGCAATCTGGGCGTGATGGACACGCCGTTCTCGACCGCCAACTACACCGAAAAGCTGGTGCGTGATCAGCAGGCGCGCGGCATCGGCGACGTGCTGCAGAACGACCCGACGGTGCGTGTGTCCAAGGGCTTCGGCAACTTCCAGGAGCTGTATGTCGTTCGCGGTTTTCCGGTCTATTCGGACGACATGAGCTACAACGGCCTCTATGGCGTCTTGCCGCGCCAGTTCGTGGCGGCCGAACTGGTGGAGCGGGTCGAGGTGTTTCGCGGCGCCTCCACCTTCCTGAACGGCGCTGCGCCAGGCGGAACGGGGGTCGGCGGCGCCTTCAACCTGACACCGAAGCGGGCGGGCGACGCCCCCCTGACGCGCCTGACCGGGGGCGTGTCGGGCCGTGACGAAATCTACGCCGCCGCCGACCTGGCCCGCCGTTTCGGCGACGAAGGCGAATGGGGCGCGCGCCTGAATATCGCCAGCCGTGCGGGCGAAAGCGCCGTCGAGGACGAGACCGGCCAACTGCGGGTCGTCGGCCTTGGACTGGACCGCCGAGGCGATCGCGCCCGGTTTTCGGCCGATCTGGGCTGGCAAGACCACCGGATCGACGCGCCCCGTCCCAGCGTGACGCCGGGAACCGCCATCCCGGTCGCGCCCTCGGCCGACAAGAACTTCGCCCAGCGCTGGACCTACACCGACGAGGAGCAACTGTTCGGCGCCGTGCGCGGCGAGCTCGACCTGACCGACAGCATCAGCGCCTGGGCCGCTTTCGGCGGGCGTCAGGGCGAGGAAGACAACAGCCTGGCCAATCCGCGCGCCGATGCGGCGGGCGCGATCCGCGGCTATCGCTTCGACAATATACGCGAGGACACGGTGTGGTCGGGCGACATCGGCGTGCGCGCCGACCTGACGACCGGCCCGATCAACCATCGTCTGGTCGCCTCGGCCTCGCAGATCCAGTCCAAGTCCAAGAACGCCTGGGCGGCGTCGAGCTTCGCCGGCTATGCGATGGGGACGCTGACCAATCCGCTGTTGTCGCCGGCGCCGGCCATCGGCAGCGTCTCGGGCGATCTGGATGATCCCAACGTCACCGAGCGGGTCAAGAACACCAGTTTCGCCGTCGCCGATGTGCTGTCCTTCCTGGATGGACGGCTGCTGGCGACCGTCGGCGTCCGCTATCAGGAGATCGAGACCCGATCCTATGCCTATGCCGACGGCGCATTCACGTCGGGCTATTCCAGCGACGCGACGACGCCGGCCTTCGCCGTGGTCTACAAGCCCAGCGACACGATCTCGCTGTACGCCAACTATGCCGAAGCCCTGGTTCCGGGCACGACCGCGCCGACAGTGGTCAATGGCGTGACGGTTTCGAACGGCGGCGAAGTGCTGTCGCCGTTCCGCGCCGAGCAGGCCGAGATCGGCGCCAAGTACGACGCCGGTTCATATGGCGGCACGCTGAGCGTCTTCCGCACGACCCTGCCCAGCGCCTTTTTCGATCCGAATACCGCTGTCTATTCGGACGGCGGCGAGCAGGAGAACAAGGGCGTCGAGCTGACGGTCTATGGCGAACCGGTCGCAGGCTTGCGTCTGATCGGCGGCGCGACATGGCTGGACGCCGAGATCAATCGGTCGCTGACCGCCGCCAATGCGGGCAAGTCCGCCATCGGCGTGCCGGACTTTCAGGCCAATCTGAACGTCGAATGGGACGTGCCGATGGTCAGCGGCCTGACGGTCGAAGGCCGGGCGATCCATACCGGCGCCCAGCCGGCCAATGCGACGAATACGCTGGAGCTGGAAAGCTGGACCCGGTTCGACGCCGGGGTCCGCTACGCCTTCGTGGCGGGCGACAAGCCGGTGACGCTGCGGGCGCGGGTGGAGAATGTCGCGGACGAGGATCAGTGGGTCGCGGTCGGCGGCTATCCGGGATCGAACTATCTGACGCTGGGCGCGCCGCGGACCTTGCGTCTGTCGGTCTCGACCGAGTTCTGATCCGCGTCGGCCGATGCACGCCCGGACGATCCGCGCCTGGACCTGGACGCACAAGTGGTCGAGCCTGATCTCGACCCTGTTCCTGCTGATGCTGTGCGTCACGGGGCTGCCGCTGGTGTTCAGCCACGAGCTGAATGAGGCGCTGCTGCATGAGCCATGGGCCCCGAAGAACCCGGACGGCCGACTGTTGACGCTGGATGAGGTACTGGCCGCCGGTCTGGCCAAACATCCGGGCGAGGTTCCGGCCTTCATGAGCTTCGACGAGGACCGGCCGGTGGTGAACGTCACCAGCCGCGCCCCCGACGCCCCGGCCGGCAAATACAGTTTCGAGCCCATCGACCAGACCAGCGGCGAGGGCGCGCCGCTGGTCGCCGGTCATCCGGTGATGGAGTTCCTGCTTCAACTGCATACCGACATGTTCCTGGGTCTGCCGGGAATGCTGTTTCTGGGCGCGATGGGGCTGTTGCTGGTCGTCGCCGTGGTGTCGGGCGTGGTGCTGTATGCGCCCTTCATGCGTCGGCTGCCGTTCGGGACCGTGCGGGTCAAGAAGGCGGCGCGGACGCGGTGGCTGGACTATCACAATCTGCTGGGCGTGGTGACGGCGGCCTGGGTGCTGGTGGTGGGGCTGACTGGTGTGGTCAACACCCTGGCCACGCCCATTCTGGCCTATTGGAAAGAGACGGCGCTGAAGGAGTTGACGGTCGCATACGATGCGCCGGCGCCCGCCCAAGGCCGGGCCTCGCTGGACGCGGCGGTGGAGCGGGCCAAGGCGGCGTTGCCGGGCATGAAGCTGCAGTTCGTGGCGTTTCCGGGAACCGACTATTCGACCGATCACCACTATGCCGTCTTCTTCCACGGCGACACGCCGCTGACGACGCATATGACGACGCCGGCCTTGATCGACGCGCGGACGGGGGAGCTGGCGGCGGTGGCGCCGATGCCCTGGTATGTGAAGACCCTGTCGCTGTCGCAGCCGCTGCATTTCGGCGACTACGGCGGACTGGCGCTGAAAATCCTGTGGGCGCTCCTGGACATCGCCACCATCGTGATCCTGGGGTCCGGTCTTTATCTGTGGCTGGGCAAGGGGAGACGGAAGGCGTGAGCCGTCGCCGTCACAACCCGAGGGATCTGAGCCTGTGGGCGATCTTCCGCGCGCCCATCGCCTTGTTCGCGCTCAGCCTGATCGGGCTGGTGGGCGCGCTGTTGCAGGATGGGGTTTGGGACTGGGTGTTTGCGGCCTTGCTGGCCTCGCCTATCCTGACGACCGGCTGGGCCGTCGTCAGATCGAGAAGCTGACGCCGCAGCCGCAGCTGGAGGCGGCGTTCGGGTTCCTGACCACGAACTGGGCGCCGGCCAGTTCATCGACATAGGCGATCTCGGAGTTCTTCAGGAAGGGAACCGAGACGAGGTCGATCAAGGCGGTCTGGCCGTCGGCCTGGATGCGCAGATCGTCGTCCTCGGCCGTCTCGACCAGCTCGAACCGATACTGGAAGCCCGAGCAGCCGCCGCCGTCCACCGCGACGCGCAGCATCAGGGTCTTGCCCTCGGCCGCGCCCAGCTTGGCCAGGCGCTTGGCGGCGCTGGCGGCCAGGACGATGCCTTCCGGCGCGCGCGTGGCGACGGTGAAGGCGGGTGTGGACGGTTCTGTGGATTGGACGGTGCTCACGGCTGTCTATATGAGGCGGGCAGGGCCGTTCGCAAAGGCCCCCCGCATCAAAGCAGCCTCAAAGTTGATGACTTGAGCCACACAGACCTCGCTTCCTACGCCGAACGGGCCGACCTGACCCAGGGCCGCCGCGTTTTCGAGCCCGCCAGCCGCACGCGCACCGCCTTTGCGCGGGACCGTGACCGCATCATCCATGCGACGGCGTTCCGGCGGCTGAAGGAGAAGACCCAGGTCTTCGTAGCGCATGAGGGCGATCACTACCGCACCCGCCTGACCCATTCGCTGGAGGTGGCGCAGATCGCGCGGTCGCTGGCCCATGCGCTGAGGCTGGACGACGACCTGGCGGAGACCATCGCCCTGGCCCACGACCTGGGCCATCCGCCGTTCGCCCACGCCGGCGAGGACGAGCTGGTGGTGCAGATGCGCGATCACGGCGGGTTCGATCACAACGTCCAGAGCTTCCGCGTCGTGACCGAGCTGGAGAACCGCTATCCGCAGTTCGACGGGCTGAACCTCAGCTGGGAGACCGTCGAGGGCGTCATCAAGCACAACGGCCCGGTGTCGCACCGGCTGGACGAGCCGGCCTGGTCGGTCGTGCGCCCCTATGCGGCGGGCGGCGAGGCGGGGTGGGACCTGCGGCTGGGGACGTTCGCCTCGCTGGAGGCCCAGTGCGCGGCCATCGCCGACGACATCGCCTATAACAATCATGACGTGGACGACGGGGTGCAAGCGGGTCTGATCACCCTGCGCGATCTGGATCAGGTGCCGCTGATCGGCCCGATGTTGGCCGAGGTGCGTCGCGACTGGCCCACGATCGACGACCGGATGCTGCGGATCGAGGCGGTGCGGCGGATGATCGGCGTCATGGTCGAGGACGTGCTGGCCGAGACGGCGCGGCGGCTGGAGGAAGACCGGATCGTCACGACCGAGGACGTGCGGATGGCCAGGCGCACGATGGTGGATTTCTCGCACGCCATGCACGTCGATCTGGCGGTGCTGAGGAAGTTCCTGTTCGAGCGGATGTATCGCCACTACCGCGTCAACCGAACCCGCAGCCAGGCGCGGCGCGTGCTGTCGCAACTGTTCGAACTGTTCATGGCCGAGCCGGAGGTGATGCCGCCGGAGTGGGGCGAACCGGCCATGACCCCGGACAAGACACAGCGGGCGCGCGCTGTGTGCGACTACATCGCCGGCATGACCGACCGTTACGCCATAGAAGTGCACCAGAAGCTGTTCAGCCTCGACCTCGCCCTCGATCTGTGATTCGAAAGATGCACGCGGGGGCGTAGAGTGATCGTTCGGCGCGCCGATTCGCGCCGACAGACGGCGGAGCGCGACCATGTCCTTTGAAGACGACAATAAACCCGGCCGGGGCGCCTATACGCCGCCGACCGACGACGACCTGCCGTTCCGCCGCAATAGCTACGATCCGCGCAGCGGCCGCAATGTCGGCTCGGGCGGAGGCAAGGCGCCGCCCGTGACATTGATCATCAGCGCGGTGGTCCTGCTGCTGCTGATCGTTGCGGTGATCTTCTTCTACCGTTCCGGCATGCGTGCCTCGACCGACGCGCCGCCGGCCGTGGGTCAGCCGGTCGGCGAGATGAAGACCGCCGCGCCCATCGACGCCCAGCCGATTGATCCGGCCGAGGGCGTGCGCGTCTATCGCGACGAGACCGAAACGACCGATGCGCCCGTGACCTTCACCCCGCCGCCCGAGGCGCCCCAGCCGCGTCCGGCCGCGCCGCCGACCGCCGCACCGACCGGACAGGGCCTGCCGCCCGCCAATACGGCGACGCCGGCCGTGCCCGCACCGCGTCCGACGACTCCGACTGCGCCCGTCGCTGCGCCGGCGACCAAGACTCCGGCCGCGACCGGCGGATCGGCCTCGGTCCAGATCGGCGCCTTCTCCTCGACCGAGATCGCGGACCGTGAGTACGCCGCCGTCGCCGGCCGCTTCGGCGCGTACGCCTCGGGCGCTGAAAAGCGGGTGACCGAAGTGACCTCGTCCAGCGGATCGACCCTGTACCGCACGGCCTTCTCGGGCCTGTCGCGCGAACGGGCGGTGGCCTTCTGCAATGCGCTGAAGGCGGCGGGCCGGGACTGCATCGTCCGGTGACGTCCGCCGCCATCTATGGCTGCCTGGGACATCGGCTGACGGAGGCCGAAAAGGCCTTCTTCGCCGAGGTCCGACCCTGGGGCTTCATCCTGTTCCGGCGCAATATCGACACGCCGGAACAGGTGCGGGCCCTGACCGACGAGCTGCGGGCGTCCATCGGCGATCCCGACGCGCCGATCTTGATCGACCAGGAAGGCGGTCGGGTCCAGCGGATGGGGCCGCCCCACTGGCCCAAATACCCGCCGGGCAACGCCTATCTGAAGGCGACGAACGAGCTGGCTCAGGCGCGTGAGCTGACGCGACTGGGCGCACGTCTGATGGCGCACGATCTGCGCGAGGTCGGGGTGACCGTTGATCTGCTGCCGGTGCTGGACGTGCCGGTTCCCGGCGCCCACGACATCATCGGCGACCGGGCCTATGGCGTCGATCCCGAGACGGTCGCCGTGCTGGGCCGGGCGGCGGCGGAAGGCCTGCTGGCGGGCGGGGTTCTGCCCTGCATCAAACATATGCCGGGCCATGGCCGGGCCTTTGCGGATACGCACAAGGATCTGCCGACGGTTCATGCCGACCTGGACACGTTGGACGCCTGGGACTTTGCCCCGTTCAAAGCTCTGTCGGACATGCCGATCGGCATGACGGCGCACATCGTCTTCACTGCAATCGATCGCAAACATCCGGCGACGCAGTCGAAGAAGGCCATTCGCCTGATCCGCGAGCGGTTGGGATTCGGCGGCCTGCTGCTGTCCGACGATCTGGTGATGAACGCCCTTTCGGGCTCGCTGACCCAGCGCGCTCACAAGGCGCTGAAGGCGGGGTGCGATCTCGTCGTCCACTGGAACGGCGATATGGACGAAATGCGCCAGGTCGCCGAGGGCGTCGGACCGCTGAAGGGCGGGGCGCGCCGCCGGGCGGAAGCCGCGCTGGCCCGGATCGTGCGGACGGCCGAACCGCTGGATCCCGTCGCGGGCCACGATCGCTTCTTCAAGGCTATGGGCGGTCGGATGGACGCCGCCAAGGGGCCGGATGTGGGTGAGGCGCAGGCCTAAAGACCTATGACGGAGTCTTTCCAGCCGAACCTGGATTTCAACGCCGAGGAGGTCGAGGAGCGCGAGGCCTTCGTCGTCGATCTGGAGGGCTATGAGGGACCGCTGCACGTCCTGCTGGCCCTGGCGCGAAACCAGAAGGTCGATCTGCTGAAGCTGTCGATCACCCAGCTGGCGGAACAGTATCTGGCCTTCGTGCACGAGGCGCGCAGGCGCAACTTCGCCCTGGCGGCGGACTATCTGGTGATGGCGTCGTGGCTTGCCTATTTGAAGTCGCGCCTGCTGCTGCCGCGCACCGACAAGGGCAAGGCCGAAGAACCGCCGGCTGAAGAGATGGCCGCCGCCCTGGCGTTCCGGCTGCAGAAGCTGGAAGCGATGCGAAAGGCCGTCGAGCAGCTGATGGCTCGGCCCCAGCTGAAGCGCGACGTCTTCACGCGGGGCGACCCCGAGGCGACGGTGATCGTGCCGTCGGATCGTATCGACGCCAGCCTGTACGAACTGATGAGCGCCTATGTGGTGCAGCGCCGGCGCGAGGAGGCCCGGCGCTATGCCCCCGGCCAGCGGGTCGAGGCCTTTCCATTGGAAGCCGCGCGCGACTGGCTTCGCGAGATCATGCCGAAGCTGGCGGACTGGACGCCGCTGGAACAGGTGGCGCCCCACCGTGAGGACGAGGAGGGGCCCAGCCAGGCCAGCTTTACGGCCTCGACCCTGTCGGCCAGTCTGGAGCTGGTGAAGGAGGGGGCGATGGACATCCGGCAGAGCGAGGCGTTCGCGGACCTGTATCTGAAGCGGCGGGGACCGGGTCAGCCGCTGGAGCTGACGCCGTGAGCGACCTGTCGTTCCAGCCCGACGAGGCCGAGATCGAACGGCGGGTCGAGGCCCTGCTGTTCGCCGCCGCCGGGCCGTTGACGGCGGCCGAGATCGCCGCGCGCCTGCCCGAGAACTGCAATGTCGCCCGCGCCATATCGGGTCTGCGCGCCCGCTATGAGGGGAGAGGGGTCGAGCTGGAGTGCGTCGCAGACCGCTGGCGCTTTCGCACCGCGCCGGACCTGGCCTTCATGATGACGCAGGAGCGCGAGGAGCCGCGCCGTCTGTCCAAGGCCGCGCTGGAGACCCTGGCCATCATCGCCTATCACCAGCCCGTCACCCGCGCCGAGATCGAGAGCGTGCGCGGCGTCAGCATCTCCAAGGGCACCCTGGACCTGCTGCTGGAGATGGGGTTCGTGCGGTTGCGCGGACGCAGGCGCACGCCGGGACGGCCCGTCACCTATGCGACCACCGACCGCTTCCTGGAGCATTTCGGCCTGGCGACCCTGTACGATCTGCCGGGCGTGCAGGAGATGAAGGCGGCGGGCCTGTTGGATCTGTCGCTGCCGGTCGGATTCGAGGTGCCGGATCCCAGCCGCGCCTCCGAGGCGGACGACGAGGACGGCACTCTGCCGTTGGACGACGAGGCGCCCGAGTTCGCCCAGGATTTCGTCGGCGAACGCGGCGGACCTGGATGATGTTCACGACGTCTTAGTCTGCGCACCTTAAGCCAGACCGTATGAGTGGCGTGACATCGAAGACGGGTTGGCGGGCGTGGAGCACGTTCAGGATCGCGTTGATCCTGATGCTGTCGTCCATCATCGGCATGGCTGGGGTTCTGGCGATCGTCAGTCGCGGCATTGACGCCCATCAGGCGCGCAAGGAAGAAGGTCTGGTGCGGCTGCGTCTGACGCGCGCGCTGGAGACCATCGGCGAAAACCTGACCACCGCCTCGGTCTGGGACGAGGCCGTCGATAGGATGACGGCGGGCGATGTAGTCTGGTACGACCGGAACTTCGGCGCCTTCTACGCCGCCCAGCACAAACACCAGTTCACACTGGGTTATGACGGGACCGGGCGGCTGTTTCGCATCAGCACGCTGGGCCGACCGGCCGAGACGCAGGTCGGCGAGCCATTCGGTCAGGCGGCCCGGCCGCTGATCGACGCGCTCCGGGCCGAGGCCGCCGGGCGCGACCGATCGGTCACCGCGGATGCCGGGGTGCGGCTGAAGGCGGCGTTCGTTCGCGTCGGCGACGACGTCTATGTGCTGGGGGCCTCCACGGTCGTACGGCATACGGCGGGCGGATCGACGCCGGCGTCAGATCCGATCGTCGCGTCGTTCAAACCGTTCGCCGGCGAGCTCAATCTCTTGCGAACGCGCTTGGCGCTGGACCGGATTCACTTCGAGCCCGGCGATGCAGAGCCGCCCAAGGGCATGATCGGCGTCGATGTTCGCGACGTCGGCGGCGCCCTGTTGGGGCGTGTCGTCTGGGCGCCGGAGCAGCCCGGCTATCAGATCTTGACCAAGGCCGGACCGTTGCTGCTGCTGCTCTTCATCGTGCTGCTGATCGGCACGGGGTCGCTGCTGTGGAACACGACGGCCGACGTTCGGCGCCTCAAAGCCTCGGAGGTCGCTTTGTCCGCGGCGCTGGAGCGGGCCGAGGCGGCGAACCGGGCCAAGACGCGGTTCCTGTCCAACGTCAGTCACGAACTGCGCACGCCCCTTAACGGGGTTCTGGGCATGGCCGAGATCATCGGGGCCGATCTGGTGACGCCGCAGCAGCGCGAGCGACTGGAAATCCTGAAGGCGTCGGGACGTCAGCAACTGAGGCTGGTCGAGGAGCTGCTAGACGTGGTGCGGCTGCGCGACGGGGCCGTGGCGCTGGAAACCCGACCGTTCCGGCCCGACAACCTGCTACAGCGGGTCGCCAACGACTTCCGGGGCGCGGCCGAGGCCAAGGGGCTGAAGATTTCGGTCGAGGCGGCCGAAGGCGAGTGGCTGGGCGACCCGGTTCATGTCGAAAAGCTGATGGCGGCGCTGACGGACAATGCGGTGCGGTTCACACGTACCGGCGGCGTGATGCTGCGCGCCGTTGCGGGCGCGGGTCTGGCCTTGGAGGTCGAGGACACGGGGCCGGGCATGGAGCCGGCGGAAGCGGCGCGCCTGTTCGAGGCTTTCACCCAAGGCGATGAAAGTGCGACGCGCACCGCCGAAGGGCTGGGACTGGGATTGACGGCGGCGCACGGTCTGGCGGCCCTGATGCGGGGAAAGATCGAAATCGTCACCGCGCCCGGCGCCGGCAGCACCTTCCGCGTCGTTCTGCCGTTAAAAGCGGTCGCCTAGGCCGTCAGCAGGCGCGGCAGTTTGAAGGTGACGGTTTCGCGCGCGCCGTCGTCTTCGGTCACGGTGGCGTCAAAGCGCGCCCGGATGGCGTCGACCAGTGCCTCGATCAGCGGCTCGGGCGCCGAGGCGCCGGCGGTGACGCCGACGGTGTTCACGCCGTCAAACCAGGACCAGTCCACCTGGGACGCATCGTCCACCAGATAGGCGGCTGGGGCGCCGGCGCGCATCGCGACCTCGACCAGGCGCACCGAATTGGATGAGTTCTTGGACCCCACGACCAGTACGAGGTCGCAACCCTCGCCCAGCGCCTTGACGGCGTCCTGGCGATTGGTCGTGGCGTAGCAGATGTCTTCCTTGTGCGGATCGGGCAGTTCGGGAAAGCGGCGCTTCAGCACCTTCAGGATGCCTGCCGTATCGTCCACCGACAGGGTGGTCTGGGTGGCGTAGGCGAGGGGCGCGTCGTCGGGGCGTTCGAACGATTCGGCGTCGGCCTCGGTCTCGACCAGGGTGATGGCGCCGGGCGGCAGCTGGCCCAGGGTGCCGACGACCTCGGGGTGGCCTGCGTGGCCGATCAGGATGATGTGGCGGCCGGCCGCATGATGACGTTCGGCCTCGACGTGGACCTTGGACACCAGGGGGCAGGTCGCGTCCAGGAAGACCAGTTCACGCGCCCGCGCCGTCGCCGGCACGGACTTGGGCACCCCGTGGGCCGAGAAGACGACCGGCCGGTCGTCAGGGCATTCGTCGAGTTCCTTGACGAAGACGGCGCCCCTGGCCTTCAGCCGCTCGACCACATGTTTGTTGTGGACGATCTCGTGGCGCACATAGACGGGGGCGCCGAACTTTTCGATCGCGCGCTCGACGATCTGGATCGCCCGGTCGACCCCGGCGCAAAAGCCCCGCGGGGTGGCCAACCTCACCGAAAGCGGGCGAAGCGGAGCGTTGGGGACAGGAACATGCGCATTCATGGCGGCGAACCTAGTCGTTTGCGGCGCTGACCGCCATCGGAGCCGAAGGGCGGATGCGACGGATTCTGTCGCCCGCAGCAGCGGCGCATCGTCACGGCGGGCGGGCGTGAATGGAAAGTCGATATTCTACAATGCGTTAGCGCATGATCACGACGCCTTGACCTGTAGGCCGCTCACGATTAGTTTCCGCGCCGAATTCAGACCCGTCCGGACGCACCGTCTGGACGCCGAACGCACAGGTCCTATCCCCCATGTCGGAATCGCGCGAAGAGGCGATCAAACGCCTCCAAGACAGCGCATCCGCATTGGAGGCGCGGACCACGGCGGAGAAATCCGCCGAACTGACCGGCCATCAGGTGTCGGGTCAGGCCTACAAGATCATCGCCGAGCTTCTCGGCGGCGTCTTCGTGGGACTGGCGTTCGGAGCGATCGCAGACTGGGCCCTCGGGACCCGTCCGTGGGGTTTGATCGGCGGGGTCCTTCTGGGCTTCGCCTTGTCGATTTACATGGCGCGTCGCACAGCCAACCGGCTGATGGCGCAGGCCAAGGCGCAAGGGACGACGGCTCCGGCCGAGCCCTACGTCGAGGCCGACGAAGACGGGGAACGATAGGGCTTCATGGCCGATCCGATTCATCAGTTTGCGATTCAGAAGGTCGTCGACCTTGGCGACGTCACCCTGCCTGTGCTGGGGACGGTCGATCTGGCGATCACCAATTCGCACATCGCCATGACGGTCGCCTTCGTGCTGATCGTCGGCTTCCTGGCCGCCGTGACCGCGAACGCCCAGGTCGTGCCCGGCCGGCTGCAAGCCGCCGGCGAGGGTCTGTTCGGCCTGATCGACAATCTGGCCGATTCCATCATCGGTCATGAAGGCCGCAAGTATTTCCCGTTCATCTTCACCCTGTTCATCCTGATCCTGGGCATGAACATTCTGGGTCTGTTCCTGACCTTCACGGCGACCTCGCAGCTGGCCATCACCGCCACCTTCGCCCTGATCACGTTCGGTCTAGTGCTGGTCGTCGGCTTCGCCAAGAACGGTTTGGGCTTCTTCAAGCTGTTCTGGCCTATGGGCGCGCCGCTGGCGCTGCGCCCGGTGGTCGGCCTGATTGAGTTCGTGTCTTTCCTGCTTCGCCCGGTCACCCTGGCGCTGCGTCTGTTCGGCAACATGCTGGGCGGCCACGTCGCGCTAAAGATCTTCGCCGGCTTCGTCGTGTCGCTGGGCCTTCTGGGCCTGGGCGGCGGCATTGGTCTGCTAGCCTTCCCGGTCGCGGCCCTGTCGCTGGGCATGGTCGTCGCCCTGACCGCTCTGGAGTTCCTGGTGGCCTTCCTCCAGGCCTTCGTCTTCGCCGTTCTGGCCTGCATCTATCTGAACGATGTGGTCAACCTGGACCACGCCCACTAAAGGGCCGGACCAGTCTCTTCACCCCAACCACCAACGACTTTAATCTAGGAATACAATCATGGACGCTGAAGCCGCGAAGTACATCGGCGCTGGTCTCGCCACCCTGGGCATGATCGGTTCGGCCCTGGGCGTGGGCAACATCTTCGGCAACTTCCTTGCCGGCGCCCTGCGCAACCCGTCGGCCGCCGCCGGCCAAGTCGGCAACCTGTTCGTCGGCGCCGCTCTGGCCGAAGCCCTGGGCATCCTGGCCTTCGTGCTCGGCATCCTGATGATCTTCGGCTGATATCAGTCGATCACGGCGCGCGGGGTTCGCCCGCGCGCCGCTTCATCTGATCCTGCAGTAGACGGTTCATGGCCAGCACCCACACCATCGACGCGGTCCCGCCTTCGGTCGAAGCGGACCTGCACGCCGAGACGGCGACCACCGCCGAGCACGGCTCGGGCGGCCTGCCGCAATTCCAGTTCGAACACTGGGCGGGCCAGATCGGCTATTTGCTGATCCTGTTCGTCATTCTGTACGTTCTCGTCTCCAAGGTCTTCGCGCCACGCCTTCGCAAGGTGATGGACGAACGGGCCGACACCATTTCCACCGCCGTTGCGACCGCACGCCAGGTTCAGGCCGAAGCCGCCGAACAGGCCGCCCAGGCTCAGGCGGAAGTCGCCAAGGCTCGCGCTGACGCCCGCGCCACGGCCGCCGCCGCCAAGGCGCGCGTGACCGAAGAGGCAAACGCCCGTCAGGCCGCCGAAGAAGCCGTGGTCAACGCCCGCATCGCCGAGGCGGAAGCCTCGATCGGCAAGACGCGCGACGCCGCCATGGCCAATGTCTCCACCATCGCCTCCGACACGACCGCCGCCATGGTCGAACGTCTGACCGGCAAGGCCGCGACCGCCGCCGAGCTGGCCGCCGTCAAGGGAGCCGCCTGATGAACCTGATCTTCGAACACGGCATCTGGAGCTTCGCCAATGCGGAGATCTGGGTCGGCATCGGCCTGATCATCTTCTTCGGCATCCTGATCGCCGCCGGCGTGCCCAAGATGGCCGGCAAGGCGCTGGACGCCAAGGCAGTCAAAATCCAGGCCGACCTGGACGAGGCCGCTCGCCTGCGCGCCGAGGCCGAAGCCCTGCTGGCCCAGATCCGCAAGGAGAAGGCCGAGGCTGAAGCCCAAGCCGCCGAGATGATGGCTCAGGCCGAAGCCGACGCCCGTCGCCTGGAAGTCGAGACCAAGGCCAAGCTGGAAGAAACCCTGGCCCGTCGTCAGAAGATGGCCGAAACCCGCATCGCCCAAGCCGAAGCCCAGGCCTCGGCCGAGGTGAAGGCCGCCGCCGCCGATCTGGCCGCCAAGTCGGCGGAACAGGTTCTGGCCGCGCGCCTCGCCAGCGGCGCCAAGGATCCGCTGCTCGACAGCGCCATCGCCCAGATCGGCGATCGCCTGAACTGATCAGGGTCGATCCTGAATGAAACAAGGCCCCCGACGTCGCCGTCGGGGGCCTTTTTCTTGGGCGATCAAGTCGTGATCAGTGGGCGTGTGCGCCGCCGATGATGGTCGCGCCCATCCGCTTGTCGCGCGCCACCAGCCGGGCATAGACGTTGCCCAGCACAATGCCGAAGACCGCATGGGTGATCAGCAGCCAGGCGAAGGTGCCGAAGCCCGCGCCGGCCGTGAAGGTGCGGTAGTTCCCGAACATCACGATGGCCGCCATCATGAGGATCCAGGCGCCGACGGCGAAGACGATGCCCTTGGTCTCGGGCGTGTCCGTCGGCAGGCGGGGACACAGGATGGCGAACAGCGGCCCCAGGATAAAGACGCCGCTGATGACATGGACGACCCAGCCGACGGCCAGATTGCCGGGCATGCCCATCATGCTGGCGATGACCCCCTGGAAGGGATCGAACCAGTTCAGGAACAGATTGGGTATTTCGAGCAGTGAGACGGCCACGGTCGCCGCAACTCCGGCGATCAGACCTTTTTGTACGCGTGACATCATGACCTTAGCGCCTCCCAACGCCTAAGTGGTTCTCTGATAACGCGCAGACAGGATACGCCTGACTTGGGAGAGCGGTGTTCACGATACTGTGGTTAGCGGTTGCAGCAACGCAACCGCGAAATCAGGCGCTAATCAGCGGAAGAGCTTGCGGAAATAACGCCGAATGTTCTTGCGGCCGCGCGAGAGGCGACGGCTGGAGCGTCTGGTGACAATCTTCTCGGCCCGCAGCGCCTGTTGCCAGAAGACCGGCGCGAACTCCGGCTTCTTTCGCATCAGGCGACGGAAGGGATAGACCCATTTCGGCCGCGCATATTGGGCGCGAATGAACTGGCGCTTGGCCCAGAACGAACTTTTCAGGATCAGCATCAGGCCGACGGCGATGACGGGAATGCCGCCCGGGCCGGGCAGGGGGGCGATCAAAATGCCCAGCAGCACGACGAACAGACCCCCGATCATCAGTGCCCAGCGCTTGACGACCCGCAGCGTCGAGGCGCGCGGTCTGTCTGAGCGGACGAAGGGAACGGGGAGTGAGGTCACGAATACGCCAGATGGGGAGGAGGATCGTCATGACAACGATCGCCACGGGCGCGCGATCCCTCGTCGGGAAAGGAAAAGGCGACCGTGACGACCTTGCCACAAGACCCCTTAACGCCCTGCGTCCATGGCGGATGGATGTCCGGCGGGTGAAGCTTTGGTCATGAAGGGAGGATCTCTCCGCGTCGTGTCGCGACGGACACGCTCCGCGCCGTCAGCCGTAGGTCACGCCCGTCAGACGCTCTGATTCCGCCCAGAGACCCCTGGCCACATCAGCGTCCTTGGCCTGGCGCTTGATCACCGCAACGCCGGGCGGGCCCTTCATCTCATAAAAGCCGGTGGGGCCGTAATAGCCGCCGGGCGTCGGGTCCGGCAGGGTCGCGGCCATCAGGATGGGCAGGGCGCCGTCCGCGGCCGAATGGCTGAGCACGGCCTCCAGCAGCCGGGCGCCGCGCGCGAACAGGCCGGGCTTGCCGGCATGGCCGTTGGCGATCAGGTCGGTTCGGGCGAAGCCGGGATGAGCCGCCACGCTGGTCAGGCCCCAGCCGTTAGCGTCGCTGCGGCGCTGAAGCTCCAAGGCGAACATCAGCATGGCCAGCTTGGACTGCTGATAGACAGGCCACGGGCTGTAGTGGCTTTGATAGTTAAGGTCATCCAGGCGGATATGGCCGCTGCGGTGGGCGACGCTCGACAGCTGGACCACCCGGGCCTTTGCCGCAATCAGCAAAGGCAGCAGGCGGCCGACCAGGGCGAAGTGGGACAGGTAGTTGGTCCCGAACTGCATCTCGAAGCCATCGACGGTCGTCTGGCGTGTCGGCAGGGCCATGACGCCCGCGTTGTCGATCAGGATGTCGATGGGGCGTCCCGTCGCCAGATACCGCTCGGCGAAGGCCTGGACAGAGGCTAGGCTGGCGAGGTCCAGCAGCTCGAACCGCACGGCCGCGTTCGGATGACGAGACCGGATCAGCCGTTCGGCCTCGGCCCCCTTGTCGGGATTGCGGGCCGCCAGCACGACCTCGGCGCCCTTGCCGGCCAGCACCAGGGCGGTTTCCAGCCCCAGCCCGCCGGTCGCGCCGGTGACGATGGCCAGTCGGCCGGATAGGTCGGGGATGTCGTTCGTCGTCCAGGTCATGGCCATGACCTAGCGATGGATCAGCCCCGCGTCAGCCCCTTCCCGCAGGAAGGGGCGACTTCGGGATCAGGCCGCTTTGTTGGAGCCTTCCGGCGCGGTCCAGCGCAGAACCGGCGAACGGGCCGCGCGGGTTTCGTCCAGACGTTTCAGCGGCGCGTGGAAGGGCGCGCCCTTGAAGCGATCGACGTCGCCGGCCTTGGCGGCCCCGGCCAGGGCGCGCATCGCTTCAATGAAGCGATCCAGCTCGGCCTTGGACTCGGTTTCCGTCGGCTCGATCAGCATGGCGCCGTGGACGACCAGAGGGAAATACATGGTCATCGGGTGGAAGCCGTCGTCGATCATCGCCTTGGCGAAGTCGAGCGTGGTGATGTCCGTGCCCTTCAGCCATTCGTCGTCGAACAGGGCCTCGTGCATGCAGGGGCCGTCGGGGAAGGCGGCCGACATCAAATCACCGAGCCGGGCCTTGATGTAGTTGGCGTTAAGGACGGCGTCCTCGGCGACCTGACGCAGGCCGTCGGCGCCGTGCGACATCATGTAGGACAGGGCGCGGGTATACATGCCCATCTGGCCCTGGAAGGCGCATAGACGGCCAAAGGCTTGCTCGGCCTCGTCCTCCTCGCGCTCGATCAGGCGATAGCCGCCGTCGTCATGCACGACCCAGGGGGCGGGCGCGAAGGGGGCCAAGGCTTCGGACAGGACGACCGGACCCGCGCCCGGACCGCCGCCGCCGTGGGGCGTCGAGAAGGTCTTGTGCAGGTTGATGTGCATCGCATCGACGCCCAGGTCGCCCGGACGAACCCGGCCGACGATGGCGTTGAAGTTGGCGCCGTCGCAGTAGAAATAGGCGCCGGCCTCATGCGTCAGGCGGCTGATCTCCAGGATGTCGCGCTCGAACAGGCCGCAGGTGTTGGGGTTGGTCACCATGATGGCGGCGACGTCGTCGCCCAGCTTTGCGGCCAGATCGGCCACATCGACGCGGCCGTCTTCGGTCTGGGCCACTTCGACCACCGAATAGCCGACGAAGGCGGCGGTGGCGGGGTTGGTGCCGTGGGCGCTGGTTGGCACCAGAACCTTGCGACGCTTCTCATGCTGGCCCGAGGCCTCGTGGGCGGCGCGGATCGCCATCAGGCCGCACAGTTCGCCGTGCGCGCCGGCCTTGGGCGATAGGGCGACGGCGGGCATGCCGGTCAGGGTCTTCAGCCAATGGGCCAGGGTGTCCATCAGCTCCAGCGCGCCCTGAACCGTCGAGATCGGCTGCAGCGGATGGATGTCGGAGAAGCCGGGCAGGCGGGCCATCTTCTCGTTCAGGCGCGGGTTGTGCTTCATCGTGCACGAACCCAGCGGATAGATGGCCAGGTCGATGGCGTGGTTCTTTTGGCTCAGGCGCACATAGTGGCGCATGGTTTCCGGCTCGGACAGGCCGGGCAGGCCGATCGGATCCTTGCGGACCAGGTCGCCCAGGTCGGAGCCGTCCGTCTTGGGTTCCGGCAGATCGACGCCGGTCTTGCCCCAGCCGTCGCCCTCGAAGATCAGGGCTTCGTTCTGCAACAGGCCGCGGCCGCCAGTCAGAGTGGCGGGCTTGGTCTGGACCTGGTTCGGGGCGGTCGGGCGGCCGACGGTGTTCATGGTGCTCATGGTCAGTATCCCTTACGCGCCGAGGACTTTGGAGAGCGACTTGGCGAGAATCTGGATGTCGGCATCCAGGGTCGTCTCGGTCGCAGCGACCAGCAGGACATCGTCCATGCCGGCGTCGGGGGCCAGGCGGCTGTAGGGCACGCCAGCCAGGACGTGATGGGCGGCCAACTGATCCACAACCTCGGCCGCGTTCTTGGGCAGGCGCACCGCGAACTCATTGAAGAAGCGGTCGGTCAGGACTTCGACGCCTGGAATGGCGGCCAGGGCGGCGCGCGTGGCGACGGCCTTTTCGTGGTTCAGCAGGGCCAGTTTGCGCAGGCCCGTCTCGCCCAGCAGGCTCATGTGGATGGTGAAGGCCAGGGTGCACAGGCCCGAGTTGGTGCAGATGTTCGAGGTCGCCTTGTCTCGGCGGATGTGCTGCTCGCGCGTGGACAGGGTCAGGACGAAGCCGCGTTCGCCGTCGGCGTCCACGGTTTCGCCGGTCAGGCGGCCGGGCATCTGGCGGATCAGCTTCTCGCGCGTGGCGAACAGGCCGACATAGGGACCGCCGAAGTTCAGGGCGTTGCCGATCGACTGGCCCTCGGCCGCGACGATGTCGGCGCCCATTTCGCCGGGCGACTTCAACAGGCCCATCGACACGGCCTCGGTGACCACGACGATCAGCAGGGCGCCGGCGGCGTGGGCGGCCTCGGCGATCTTGGTCACGTCGGTGGCCGTGCCGAAGACGTTGGGGGTCTGGACGACGACGCAGGCGGTGTCGGGACCGATCTGGTCGATCACGGCGGCCTCGGCGTCCACGGCGGCGGGCAGGGCCAGGGTTTCGACGCCGACGGCGTGAACCACGGTCTCGGTCGCCTTGATGTAGTGCGGGTGCACGCCGCCCGAGATCACCGCCTTGTTGCGGCGGGTCACGCGGGTCGCCATCAGCACGCCCTCGGCCATGGCGGTCGATCCGTCATAGAGGCTGGCGTTGGCGACCGGCATGCCGGTCAGGTTCGCGACCTGAGTCTGGAACTCGTACAGGTACTGCAGCGTGCCCTGCGCGATTTCCGGCTGGTAGGGGGTGTAGCTGGTCAGGAACTCCGAGCGCTGGATCACGTGGTCCACCGTCGCCGGGACGTGGTGCTTATAGGCCCCTGCGCCGCAGAAGAAGGGCACGGCGCCGGCCGTGGCGTTCTTGGCGGCCATGGCGGACAGGGCCCGCTCGACCTCCAGCTCGCCTGCGACGCGCGGCAGATCGACGGGGCCGTCCAGACGGGCGGCCTGGGGCACGTCGACGAACAGATCATCGATGGATTTCGCGCCGATGGCGGCGAGCATCGCCGTGCGGTCGTCGGGCGTCAGGGGGAGGTAACGCATGGTCGTGTCCTGGGCCATGAAAGGCTGAAGACCCGCTGACTAATCAGCGGGTCCGATGGGGCTTAGAGGGTGGCGAGGAAGGCGTCGTAGGCGGCCTGGTCCATCAGGGCGTCCAGTTGCGAGGCGTCCGAAACCTTGATCTTGGCGAACCAGCCGTCGGCCTCGGCACCCGAGTTGACGGTTTCCGGGGCGGTCGACAGGGCGTCGTTCGCCTCGACCACTTCGCCCGAGACGGGGGCGTAGACGTCCGACGCCGCCTTGACGCTCTCGACCACGGCGAAGCTGTCGCCCTTGGAGACGGTCTTGCCGACTTCAGGCACTTCGACGAACACCACGTCGCCCAGGGCGTCGGCGGCGTGTTTGGAGATGCCGACGGTGGCGATGTCGCCGTCCAGGCTGACCCACTCGTGATCCTTGGTGAACTTCATGGTCTGATCTCTCAGGCTTTGGGTTTGCGGTAATAGCGTTGGGCCACGAAGGGCATGGCGACGACTTCGGCGGCGGCGGTCTTGCCGCGCACGATGACCTTCAGCGCCGTGCCCAGGGCGGCATGGGCCGGCGGGACGTAGCCCATGGCGATGTTCTTGCCCAAGGTGGGGGAGGGGCCGCCCGAGGTGACCTTGCCGATCACGGCGCCGTCGGCGTCGGCGATCTCGGCGCCCTCACGGGCCGGGGCGCCTTCCTTGACGATCAGACCGACGCGAACGCGGGCGGGGCCGTCGGACAGTTCCTTGAGGATACGGTCGGCGCCGGCGAAATCGGCGCGTTCCTTGCGCGACTTGGACAGGGCGAAGGTCAGGGCGCCTTCGACAGGGGAGGTGGACGGGTCGATGTCGTGGCCGTGCAGCGGCAGGCCGGCTTCCAGACGCAAGCTGTCGCGAGCGCCCAGGCCGATCGGCTTGACGCGAGCGTCTTCCAGAATGGTGTTCCAGATGCGCTCGGCCTGGTCTGCCGGGACCGAAATCTCATAGCCGTCCTCGCCGGTGTAGCCCGAGCGAGACACATAGCAATCAGCGCCGAACAGCATCAGGCGGGCGCATTCCATGAAGCCCATTTCGGCCAGGATCGGCTCGTGCGCGGCCATGACCTCGGCGGCTTCCGGCCCTTGGATGGCGATCAGCGCGCGGTCCAGCACCGTCAGCTTGGCGTCGCCTTCAAGGTTCGCCTCCCAGAAGGCGAAGTCCTCATCCTTGTTGCCGGCGTTGACGACGACGAACAGGCCGTCGTGATCCGGCCGTCCGGCCATCAGGTCGTCGATGACGCCGCCGTCCTTGTTCAGCAGCAGCGAATACTTCTGCTTGCCGGCCTTCAGGATCGCGTAGTCGCCGGGCACGAACCGCTCGAACTGGGCGGTCGCATCCTCGCCGGTGATCTTGCACTGGCCCATGTGTGAGACGTCGAACAGACCGGCGTGTTCCCGCGTCCAGCGATGCTCGGCCAAAACGCCTTCGTACTGAACCGGCATGTCATAGCCGCCGAAGCCCACCATACGGGCCCCCAGCGTGCGGTGCGCGGCGTTCAGGGGCGTGGTCTTCAGGGTCTGGTCGGTCATGGTTCAGGCTTTCACGGTCGCGTGTTGTGGCGGAGCTCCGCCGTCCTCGCGCCCCCGCTGTCCTGAAGCCTGAGAGATTCCGGCGACCAAATCATGTCGCCTTGCTCCGTCGGCGCGCCCGAATGGGCGACTTTCCAGCGTCCGTATGCTTCGCGGTCCGTTTGCCTGAGCGTTTCCGGGGCGGTTGCGCCTTCGGCGTCGAACCCTGTTTCCAGCGCCCGATCTCTCCCGCGAGAGCGTGCGACCTAAGGCATCGACTCAAGCGCCAAGTCAAGCGGGCGGGGAACAAGGATGCGTGTGGCGGGTTGTCGTCCCGAACCCCGAAACCAAACCCAGGAATGCGAAAATGTCCATTATAGACAAGCTGTTCGGCGACAACGACAAGCCGCGCGACACGCCCGCCAAGGCCGATGGCCCGATGCAGAAGGTGCTGGACGAACTCGCGTCCCTCGGCGGCAAGCCCATCGAGACCCTGTCGCCAGAGGAGGCCCGTGGGCAGCCCACCCCGACCGATGCGGTGAAATCGCTGTTGCGCAAGGACGGCAAGGACCCCAGCGACGACATGGGCGTCAAAACCAGCGACATCACCATCCCCGGCGCCGCCGGCCCGATCCAGGCGCGCATCTACAAGCCGCACGACCATTCCGAAGACAAGCTGCACCCGGTCGTCGTCTATTTCCACGGCGGCGGCTTCGTGATCGCGGATCTGGACGTCTATGACGGCGGCCCGCGCGGCGTGTCCAAGATGGCCGATGTTATCGTGGTCTCGGTCCATTATCGCCAGGCTCCGGAACATCATTTCCCCGCCGCCCACGACGACGCCCTGGCCGCTTATCGCTGGGTGCTGGAGAATGCGCAGACCTTCCGCGGAGACCCGCAGAAGGTGGCCGTCATGGGCGAAAGCGCAGGCGGCAACCTGGCCATCGGCGTGTCGATGATGGCGCGCGACGCCGGCCTGGCCGCGCCCAAACATCAGGTGCTGGTCTATCCGGTCGCCGGCGTGGATATGGACAATGAGTCCTACGTCGAGAACGCCGACGCCAAGCCGCTGAACAAGCCGATGATGAAGTGGTTCGTGAAGCACATCTTCGCCAACGAGGCCGATGCTCAGGACCCGCGCATCAATATCGTCGAGAAGGCGAACCTGTCCGGCCTGCCCTCGACGACCGTGATCTGCGCCGAGATCGATCCGCTGCGCACCGAGGGCGAACTGCTGGCCGAGAAGCTGGAGCAGGCGGGCGTCGATGTGCGTCACAAGACCTTCAACGGCTCGACGCACGAGTTCTTCGGCATGGCGGCGGTCGTGCCGGATGCGGCGGCGGCCCAGACCTTCGCTGCGCATGAGCTGAAGCGCGCGTTCGGCACGGCGATCCTGCCGATCTGATGAGATGAGCCCTTCTCCCGTTGGGAGAAGGTGGCCCGAAGGGCCGGATGAGGGTCGGCCGGTGGGCCAGTTCGCACCGCCCGACCCTCACCCTTTCGCGTAAGACCGATCGCTGCGCTCTCGGGCGCTCAAGCCCTCTCCCAATGGGAGAGGGTTTTTCTTGCGGTGGCGCGTCTCGCCCGCCAAGAACGCAGCGACCCTCAGAACCGGACCGACCGCATGACCCGCACACGCCTTGACGCCCATATCGCCGCCCTGGATGCGCCCGAGGGGCTGAAGACGGTTCTGACCGTGGTCGCCGCCACCTGCGCGGACATCAGCAAGGTCGTTGCGGGCGGCGCCCTGGCTGGAGCATTGGGCGCATCGGGTCAGATCAATGTGCAGGACGAGGAGCAGAAGAAGCTCGACGTCATGACCAACGACATGCTGACCGAGGCCCTGCTGGCCAGCCCGGCCGTCGCCGGCGTCGCGTCGGAAGAGATGGACGAGGTCCAGCCGGCCTCCAATCCGGCCGGCGAATACCTTGTGCTGTTCGACCCGCTGGACGGTTCGTCCAACATCGACATCAATGCGCCCGTCGGCACCATCGTCTCTGTCCTGAAGTCCGCGACCGCGACACCGACCGAGGCTGATTTCATGCAGCCGGGCCGCAATCAGGTCGCCGCCCTCTATGCCGTCTATGGGCCGCAGACCATGCTGGTGCTGACGACGGGCGCGGGCGTGAAGGGGTTCACCCTGTCGAACGACGGCGACTGGATCCTGACGCACGACGACATCGCCATTTCGCCGGACACCAAGGAGTTCGCCATCAACATGTCGAACCTGCGCCACTGGGCCGAGCCGGTGCAGACCTATGTCGGCGACCTGCTGAAGGGTGACGAGGGGCCTAGGGCCAAGAACTTCAACATGCGCTGGGTCGCGGCCATGGTCGCGGATGTGCACCGCATCCTGATGCGCGGCGGGGTCTTCCTCTATCCCTGGGACCGGCGCGAGCCGAACAAGCCGGGTAAGCTGCGTCTGATGTATGAGGGCAATCCGATGGCCTTCCTGGTCGAACAAGCTGGCGGCAAGGCGACGACGGACGGACGCCAGGCCATTCTGGACGTGCAGCCCGAGCATCTGCACCAGCGCATCCCCGTCGCGCTCGGTTCGGCCAACGAGATCGACGCCTACGCAGGCGTCTGATGAGCGCCGCCCTTCTGGTCATCGATCCACAGAACGACTTCTGCGAAGGCGGCCGTCTGGCGGTGGCGGGCGGCGCGGGGATCATGCCGCTGATCAACCGGCTGTCGGCTCGGTTCGACCGGGTGATCGTGACCCAGGACTGGCATACGCCGGACCAGATCAGCTTCGCCTCCAACCACCCCGGCACGGTGCCCTTTACCGAGATCGAGGTCGCCTACGGTCGCCAGATGCTTTGGCCGGATCATTGTCTTCAAGGCACGCCCGGCGCCGACTTTCATCCTGATGCAGCGCCGACGGTCGACAAGGCCATGGCCGTGATCCGCAAGGGCTATAATCCGGCGGTCGACAGCTATTCCGGCTTCTTCGAGAACGATCACCGCACCCCGACGGGGCTGTCCGACCTGCTTCGCGAACTGGGCGTGACGCGCGTTTTCCTGTGCGGTCTGGCCTTCGACTACTGCGTCCGCTTCACGGCCGAAGACGCGGTTCGGGAGGGGTTCGAAGCCGTGGTGATCGCCGACGCCAGCCGGGCCATCGCGCCGCAAACCGAGGCGGTGGCCCAAGACAGTTTTCGGGCCTTGGGCGTGGCGGAAATCGCGGCGGCGTCCCTGCTGAGCTAGCCTGGCTCACTCCCAGAAATCCTCGGCCTCGGGGATGCGGGTGAAGGCGATCTTGGCGCCGATATAGTCGGGCAGGCCGGCCTTGGGACCGATGCTGACGGTGTCCTTGCCATAGCGGCGGTTCAGCGCATCCAGCGCCTGGGACAGGCGAAGAGAAGGAGCCTCGCCATCCTGATCCGGGCCGGCGGCGAACAGGTCCGTCTCGAAGGCGTCGCGGGATTTCAGGCCGTGCACCCCGACCCCGACATAGCTCAGGCGTCCCGCCTCCAACTCCGGCTCGACCTTGCGCCACAGACTGTCGAGCGCGGCCAGCAGGGCGAAGGTGTCCTGCGTCGGCGCGATGGGGCAACTCATCGCCGCCGTTTCCCAGCCGCGACGACCGCTTCGGGGCGTCGCCTTCGGCCCCATGTCCAGATGCAGGGTCAGGCTGGCGCCGGTCAGACCCATGCGCCGCAGACGCGCTCCGCACTTGACCACCAGCCGCCGCGCCACGGCCCGCGCCTTGTCCGGGGTCCGCATGGCCTGGGCCAGGACGTGGCTGTGGCTGATCGAGGCGGGCGGTTTTTCCGGGGTCGGCTCGCTGTCCAGACCGTGCAGGCCGCGCCAGATGCGTTCGCCCTCGATGCTGTTCCAGACCGCCCGGGCCTGTTTCGCGCTCATGTTCCAAAGGCCGGCCGTGTCGGTGACCCCCGCCGCCTGCAACCGGACCTGCATGCGCGAGCCGATGCCCGGATATTTCGACAGCGGCACGTCCAGCAAGGGACCGGGCAGCTCGTTGGCGCGCAGCACCGTCAACCCGGCGGGCTTCTGCATGCCGCAGGCGGTCTTGGCCAGGAACCGCGACGGCGCCAGCCCGACAGACGACCGCAGACAGTCGCCGACGTTTTGCAGGATGCCCGCCTGAATCCGGCGGGCCAGGGCGACGGCGTTCGCCTCCAGCCGTTCTGGACCCAGCAACTCGCAGGAACACTCGTCGATCGAACCGACCTTCCACACCGGAACATGGCGATCGATCTCGGCCATGATCTGCTGATGGATTTTAACGTAGAGGTCGGGGCGCGCCTCGGCGACGATAAGCTCGGGGCACAGTTTGCGCGCCTCGGACACCCGCATCCCCGTATGAACGCCCCAGGCCTTGCTCTCATAGCTGGCGGCGATGGCGCCGGTGTATTCGCTCATCGCCGGCCGCACGATGACCGGCTTACCCCGCCAGTCGGGGTTCATCTGCTGTTCGACGCTTGCGAAGAAGGCGTTCAGATCGACGAACAGCCAGCGGAGGTTCGCGCTGTCTTCCACCGGTGATCCTGTCCGCTCCATCGGCAGAACATACCAGGAACATGAAGCGATCTAAAGGGCGTCGATCACCAGATGACCAGGCTTATGACGAATGCAGCGAGGAAGGCCGCGGCGAGGACGAAAGCTACCCGCGCGACTTTGACGCAGCGCGTTATGAAGCGGCTCTTATAGTGACGGTGTGCGCCGGAAAAGATCGTCCTGAACGACGGCCCTATGCCGAAGTAAAAGACATTTCTCGAGAAGTCGTAGAAGTCCGGGGTCTTCCGGGGAACGAGCCCGTTTCGCCTTCTGTGGTCGGCCGCGAGATGTGCGCCCATGCTGCTGACCATGCCTGTCGCCAAGCTGAACCAGCCAGCGATGGCCAGAACGGCTTGAGCGGTATTCATCGCCTCGCGTAGGCATCAACCTCAGCCAGATAGGCCGCCTTCTCCGGCTCGCCCAGGAACGACCCCTCGAAGCTGTTCTTCGCCAGTTGCGTCACCTGATCGCGTGTCAGGCCGACGGCCTCAGCCAAACGGCTGTAGTTGTCGTTCACATATCCCCCGAAATAGGATGGGTCGTCCGAGTTCAGGGTGACGTGCAGGCCCCGCCGCAGCATCGCGGGGACGGGATGGTCCTTCAGGTCATCGACCACGCAAAGCTTCAGGTTCGACAGCGGGCAGACGGTCAGGGTCATCTGCTCGGCGACCAGCCGCTGGACCAGCGCCTCGTCCTCCATCGAGCGATTGCCGTGGTCCATCCGGTCGATGTTCAGCAGGTCCAGCGCCTCGTGCACATAGGCGGGCGGGCCCTCCTCGCCCGCGTGGGCGCACAGTTTCAGGCCCAGCTCACGCGCGGCGGCGAAGACGCGCTGGAACTTGGACGGCGGATGGCCGACCTCCGACGAATCCAGGCCCACGCCGATGAAATGGTGCAGATAGGGTTTGGCCGCCTCCAGCGTCGCGAACGCTTCCTCCTCGGTTAGGTGGCGCAGGAAGCTGAGGATCAGGCCGCTGGACACGCCCAGCTCCGCCTTGGCCCGGTCCATGCCTGCGATCAGCCCCTCCACCACCACGCCGAAGGGCACGCCTCGGTCGGTATGGGTCTGGGGATCGAAGAAGATTTCGGCGTGGCGCACATTATCCGCCGCCGCGCGCTGGAAATAGGCGAAGGCCAAATCCTCGAAATCCTGCCGCGTCAGCAGGACGGCGGCCCCCGCATAGTAGATGTCTAGGAAGTCCTGCAGGTTCGAGAAATCATAGGCCGCCCGCAACGCCTCGACGCTGTCGTAAGGAATGGACACGCCGTTCCGCTGCGCCAGTTCGAACATCAGTTCGGGCTCCAGCGAGCCCTCAATATGCAGGTGCAGTTCGGCCTTGGGCAGGCCGGCGATATAGGCGTCGAGCGACATGGGCGATCTCCGGGAGGATGTCGCCCCGTCTATACCCTACATCCGCTCCGGCGTGTCGATGCCCAGCAGATTCAACGCGATTTCCAGCTGGCGCAAAGCTGCGGCGGACAGGGCCAGGCGCGAGTGTTTGGTCGCTTCGTCCGGCGCGATCAGCACGGGGCAGGCGGCGTAGAATTTCGAGAAGGACTGGGCCACCCGATAGGCGTGTTCGGCGACCAGATGCGGCATCCGCTTGTCGTAGGCGTCCGACACGGCGGTCGAGAAGGCGTCCAGCGTCAGGGCCAGATCGCGCTCCGCCGGTTCGGCGATGACGATGGCGCCGGGCGTCAGCCCCTGTTCGGCGCCCTTGCGCAGCAGGGATTTGATGCGGACCGACTGATACAGCAGATACGGCCCGGTCTTGCCCTCGAAGCTCATGAAGCGATCGAGATCGAAGACGTAGCTGGTTGTGCGCGCATTCGACAGGTCGGCGAACTTCAGGGCGGCGATGGCCACCTTGTGCGCGATGGCCTCGAACTCTTCCGGCGACAGGTCGTCGCCCAGCTTGGCCTCGTGCAGGCGCTCGCGCGCCTTTTCTGTCGCCTGGTCGATCAGGTCGCGCAGCTTCAACACCCCGCCCGCGCGCGTCTTGAAGGGTTTGCCATCCTGGCCGTTCATCGTGCCGAAGCCGAGATGCTCCAGCGCGCCCTGTTCGGCGTAACCGGCCAGATAGGCGGCGCGGAAGACCTGTTCGAAATGCTCGGCCTGGCGTTCGTCGACGACATAGAGGGCCAGGTCGGGCGACAGAGCCTTCTTGCGGTCCAGGATCGTGGCCAGGTCGGTCGTGCCGTACATGGCCGAGCCTTCCGAGCTGATGACCAGCAGGGGCGGGGGCGAGGGGGCCTCGATCACCGAGCCATCGGCCAGCTTCTTCTTGCGCGTTTCGCCGGGCTTGGCGACGTGAACCACTTGGGCGCCGTCGTCCTCGACCAGCAGACCGGTCTCTTTCAGGTGCGCCAGCATTTCGGGCATCTGCGGATCGGCGTCGCTCTCGCCGTTCCACAGGTCGAAATCGACCGATAGATCGCCGTATTCGCGCTTCAGCGCCTCGCGGCTGACCGCCACGAAATGCTGCCAGAGCGCGCGATAGCCGGGGCGGCCGTTCTGAAGTTCTGCCGTCGCCTTGCGGGCGCGATCGCGGAAGACCGGATCCTCCTTAGCCTTGCCGGCGGCCTGCGGATAAAGGCGGTCCAGGTCGGCCAAGGTCACGGGGCTATCGACCGGGAAGGGACCGTCGCCCTCGGCCATGAAGGCGTCGGCCAGCTTTTCGTCACCGCAGGCGACGATCAGCAGGCCCATCTGGAAGCCCCAGTCGCCGAAGTGGGCGTCGCCGGTGACATGGTCGCCGCGGAAGCGGAACAACCGCTTCAGGCTCTCGCCGATGATGGCGCTGCGCAAATGGCCGACGTGCATCGGCTTGGCGACGTTGGGACCGCCGTAGTCGATGACCACCTGGCGCGGATGGGGGACGACGGCGGCGCCCGCGTGGGCGGCGTCGTTCGCTACCTCGGTCGCCCGTTCGGCCAATAGCGCGTCGGAGAGCTTCAGATTGATGAAGCCCGGTCCCGCCACTTCGACCGAGGCGAAGCGGGCATCCGCGCTCAGGCGCTCGGCGATCTTGCCGGCCAGTTCACGCGGATTGGCCTTCAGCGCCTTGGCGGCGGCGAGCGCGCCATTGGACTGGAAATCGGCCAGATCGGGGCGGTCCGACGGGGTGACGCGGGCCAGGGCCGGGTCCACGCCTTCGGCGGCGAAGGCGGCGGCGACCGCTTCGCTGAGGACGGTCTTCAGATCAGACATTATTGGCTCGGTGCGGAGGCAGGCGAGGGCGTGGCCGGCGTGGTGCCGGCGTTAACGCGGAAGCGGCTGCCGGAGCGGTTGAACTCGGCCATTTCCGGCGTCACGTCGAAACCGACCAGGATTTCGAAGTTGCTGCCGCTGGTCTCGATGCCGGCGCGCGGAATGACGATGGTGCGCTTTTCGGTGACCGAGGCGGTGCGCTGGCCCTCGAAGTTCACCGGCAGATCGAAATATTCTTTGGACAGGATGGCGTTGTTCCGCTCGGTCACCGCGATCCAGTAGCGATAGGTGCGCTGCTCGCCCGTCGCCTGCGGGCCCCGGCCCAGGTTGAACAGCACGTCCATGTCGACGCGAATCGGATCGGCCTCGCGATATTCGCAGTCCGAAGAGACGCCTTCGATCTCGCCGGTGTAGCCGACGTTGGCCACGGCGGCGCGGCCGCCTTCCAGTTCGACGTAACGGGCGGCGTCGTAGAGGATCTTCACATAGGGACAGGGGCCGGCGTTGGCGCGGCGACGCAGGGGTGCGATGCGCGGCGCGCGCGACGGCGCGGCGTCTTCACCCGAGGCCTGCTGCTGTTGCCCGCCGCGCTCGCGTTGACGCTGGGAGGTCTGGGCCTCGGCGGCGACGGGCAGGACGGAGGCCGCGATGGAGAGGGCGGCCAGGGCGGTGAACACGCGACGCATCAGCTTATTTTTCCGACAGCGAGAGAGGGCGCACGACGATCGGCGGCCGATCATCAACGCTCGCCGCTGATAGCGGCTAAAGCGAGGCGCGGCAAACGCTTGCTGCCCTCAGCGCTCCATCACCAGGCAGGTCGAGGTCGCGGTCGCATAGAGCTTGCCGTCCAGGCCGCGCAGATCGGCCTCCGAGAAGGCCGCGCGGCGACCGGCCTGAACGATCCGGCCCTCGGCACGAACCGGCGTGCCGGCCGTCAGCGCCTTGTGAAAAACCGTCTTCAGTTCCAGCGTCGTATAGGTCTGACCCGGCCGGAGCGTCGAATGGACGACGCAGCCGCAGGCCGAGTCGAGCACCGTCGCGATCCAACCGCCATGGACCGTGCCCAGCGGATTATAGACGGCGGTGGTGGGGATGGCCTCGAACACCACCCGGCCTTCTTCAACTTCGGTCAGTTCGAAGCCGACGGTGCGGGCGATGGGCGCGATAAAGCCGCCCGTCATGCCCAGACGCAGTTGGTCGATCCCGGACAGGGCGGCGATATCGACGGTTTCGGTCATGCAAACGGCTCCTGATCAGGTCCGTTTACAATAAGGACGGACGCTGCCGTGGCAAGCGCCCGTCTTGGCGGTCCTTACAGGCCCGGCAGTTTGAAGCCGTTGCTGCGACGCGGCTGGATCGTGATGGCCTGCTGGCCGCCGGTCAAAGCCTGAAGACGGGCGGCCTCGGTCGAGGCGTCGATGGTCTTCTGGCCTTCAGCCGTTTGGCGGACCGTCGGGGCCTGGGTCGAGGCGTCGTCCTTGCGCCAGAACATCAGGCGATTTGCGAAGCTTTCGTCCTTGTGCGCCAGATCGCCGAACTCGTCATCGACGACATAGCGGGCCAGGGGGTCGGCCTGTTCGCCGCCGGCCTGGGCCACCAGGACCTGTTCGCCCGGCGTGCGGGTGACAGCCTGACGCTGACCCAGAAGGATCTGACGCGCGGCGCTTTCGGGGGCCAGTTCCTGCGGGCGCGGCTGGCCCGGCGCGGGTGGACGCAGGCCGTATTCCGGCGGAATGCTGAGCGGGGCGGTGGAGACGGTGACGAACTCGTCCGGCACAACTTTCGTCAGGCCGATGCCCTGTTTGATGCTTCCGCAGGCCGAGACGGCGAGCGCGGATGAGGCGACGAGGGTCAGGACGGCGACACTGCGGATACGCATGGTTTCAGGCTCTGGTCGGCTGATGCAGGTAGCGCCGCGATGGCGCAGTCGGCATAGTGAAGACGGGGTGATTACGACTTTTCGACGGCCGCGCCAACCTTGGCGGGTTTGTCAGACACCAGACTGTCGATGATCAGCAGCACGACGCCGATGGTGATGGCGCTGTCGGCGACGTTGAACACCCAGGGAAACACGCCGGTGCCCGAGAAGTCGATGAAATCGACTACATAGCCGAAGCGGATCCGGTCGATCACATTGCCCAGCGCCCCGCCCATGACGAAACCGATTGCGGTGATCAGCAGGCGTCGGTTCGATTGCGTCGCCCACCAGGCCAGGCCGGCCGAGACGACGATGGAGAAGATGGCCAGGCCCCAGCGCGCTTCGCCGCCGCCGAACAGGCCGAAGCTGACGCCGGTGTTCTCGACCCAGCTGAAGTTCAGGATCGGCGGGAAGACGGGGATGCGGCCGACTTCCTGCAGCGACAGGCCGCTGATGATCCAGGCCTTGGTCAGCTGATCCAGAACGATGATCAGGAGGGCGAACCCATAGGCGGTGACGGCGAGGCGCGTGATCTTCATGCGGCGCCGTTAGCAGGAAGCGGCGCCGGGGCGAAGCGGAAAACGCGGATCATATCCGCCGCCGTCAGAACAGGCTGCCCTGATCGGCGGCGGACGGCTTCGGCTTGGCCGCAGGACGCGGCGGGGACGGACGGGGTTCGCCGCCGTCGATCGTCGCGGGCTGAACGCCGTCGCCGAACACCAGCTTGACGGCCTGGCCCGCCTCCAGCGCCTTGGCCGAGGTGATCCAGGCGCCGTCTGAATCTTCCACGCGGGCGAAGCCGGGCTTGGGACGTCCGGGGTCCAGCGTCGTCAGCGCCCGTGACAGCGCCGCCAGGCGATCGGCGTCCCGCTCCAAACGACGGGGCATGACCCCGTCCAGTCGCGCGCCGACGGCTTCAAGCCGCGCCTGACGCTGGTCCAGCCGTCGATGCAGCGGTTCGGGCGACAGCCGCCCAGAGACCTGCAACAGCCGCCGCTCGCCGCGCGCCACGCCGGCCTGAAGCGCCGCGCCCAGCCGGTCGCCCGCGCCGCGCAGCCGGTCCTGACCTCGCTCGATCCGCGTGCGCAGCAGGGCCGGGCTCAGCTTGCCGCCCGTTACGGCCAGATGCCGCTCGTGCAGGGCGACATTGCGTTGTAGGCCAGAGCCCAGTCGGCTTGACACATGGTCCAGCCGCTGCTGCGCCAGGGCCAGCAGGTCCTCCGGTCGCGCCGGCAGGCCGCGCGCCACGGCCCGCAGGCGCGTGCGTCGATCCTCGATCAGCCGCCCGCCCGCCTGCACCATGCGCCGGTCCATGTCGGCGACGGCGTAGCGCAGGTCCGCCAACACCGGCGTCGCCATTTCGGCCGCGCCCGTCGGGGTCGGCGCCCGGCGATCCGACACGAAGTCGATCAGGGTGGTGTCGGTCTCGTGCCCCACGGCCGAGATGATCGGAATGCGCGCCGCCGCCACGGTCCGCGCCAGGCCTTCGTCGTTGAAGCACCACAGGTCCTCGACCGACCCGCCGCCGCGCGCGACGATCAGCAGGTCGGGGCGGGGGATCGCGCCGTCTGACGTCATCGCATCAAAGCCGCGAATGGCGTTCGACACCTGACCGCAAGCCGATTCGCCCTGAACTACCACGGGCCAGACGATGACGCGACAGGGCCAGCGTTCGGCGATCCGGTGCAGCACGTCGCGGATCACCGCGCCGGTCGGGCTGGTGATCACGCCGATGGTCGCGGGAAAGGCGGGCAGGGGCGTCTTGCGACCCGGCTCGAACAGACCTTCCTCACGCAGGCGGACCTTCAGCCGCTCCAGCTGGGCCAGCAGGGCGCCGGCGCCAGCCGCCTCCATGCTCTCAATCACGATCTGATAGGAGGACCGCGCCGGATAGGAGGTGATCTTGCCGGTGACGATGACCTCCAGCCCCGCTTCGGGCTGAACGCCCAGGCCGCGCGCCGACCCCTTCCACACGACGCCGTCGATAGCCGACTTGTCGTCCTTCAGCGTCAGATAGATGTGGCCCGAGGCGTGGCGGTTGACCTTGGAGACCTCGCCGCGCAGCCGCACGTGGCCGAACCGGTCTTCCAGCGTGCGCTTTAGCGCGAACGACAGTTCCGAGATCGACAGGGGCGGATTGTTGTCGCGCGGGGCAGGGGCCTCGGCCGGGCCTTCGAATAGGTAGGAGTCGTCGCTCATGTGAAGCATCCTAGCCTGCGTCGATCCGCCCGGGAACGCTGCGCGCGCCCTGCCGTTCGACTTTCATGGCCGCCGACCCGCCCGGAACCGATCCTTCTGACCGTGACCCGCACGAGCGCGATCTGTCGCGCCGCGCCGGGGGCGGCGGCGCCATGAGCCCGTGGCTGATCATCGGCTGCATCATTCTGCTAGGCCTGGGCGTCTATGTCGTCTCGGCCCTGCTTTAATGCCCAAGGAGGCCGTATGAACCGCTTCGTCCCGTTCGCCGCCATTCTTTGCCTGACCGGCGGCGTCGTCGCCTGCTCGGATCGCGACGACGATGTGGTCCAGGCCCCTGCGCCGGGCGCAGCGCCCGTGGCCTTGCCGGATCAACAGGCGGATGCCGCCGCCTCGAACGCCGCCTTGGCCTTCGACATGACCCGCGATCAGCTGGAGGATGCGGACCTGTATTCGCGCGCCAACGTCGATCTGGGCGATGTCGAAACCCTGGTGCTGGACGCCTCGGGCGCCCTGACCCATTTGGTCGTCGAGCTGGAAGGGCCCGGCGACATGAAGGTGCTGGTTCCGGTCGCGGATGTTGCTCCGATCGACCGCAACGGCGACCGGGATCTGGTCACCGATCTGACGCCAGGCCAGCTTCAGGCCCTGCCGGCCTGGACCCCGCCCGTTCGCTGATTGAACGCTGAATGCGGCGTTAAGTCTGACGGGCGCTTGACCGGCCAGCGCCGGCCGGTCATTGCCCGATCTCATGAACATTCTTCTCGTCGGATCGGGCGGCCGCGAACACGCCCTGGCCTGGAAGATCGCCCAGTCGCCGCTGGTCACGCGCCTGGTCGCGGCGCCCGGCAACCCTGGCATCGAGAAGCTGTGCGAGCTGCGCGCCGTCAAGGCGGACGACGCCGACGGCTTGGCCGCCCTGGCCAGAGAGATCAAGGCCGATCTGGTCGTTGTGGGCCCAGAGGTAGCGCTGGCCGCTGGTCTCGCCGACCGTCTGGCTTCGGCCGGCATTCCCTGCTTCGGGCCGACCGCCAAGGCGGCGCAGCTGGAAACCTCGAAGGCCTTTTCGAAGGGCTTCCTTGAACGGCACGAAATCCCCACCGCCGGCTACGGTGTCTACGACACGGTCAAGGACGCCAAGGCGGCGCTGGACGTGTTCCGGCCGCCCTATGTCATCAAGGCTGACGGCCTGGCCGCCGGCAAGGGCGTGGCCATCAGCCCCGACCGCCCCGACGCCGAGGCCGAAATCGAGCGCATGCTGGGCGGCCGGTTCGGTGCGGCCGGCGCTCGCGTCGTGATCGAGGAGTTCATGGACGGCGAGGAAGGCTCGCTGTTCGCCCTGTGCGACGGTCAACGCGCCCTGCTGTTCGGCGGCGCCCAGGACCACAAGCGCGCCTTCGACGGCGACCTTGGTCCCAACACCGGGGGCATGGGCGCCTATTCGCCCGCGCCCGTCTTCACGCCCGAGCTGGTGCAGCAGGCCGACGAACTGATCGTCCAGCCGACGATCCGCAAGATGGCGGAGGAAGGCGCGCCCTATCGCGGCGTCCTCTACGCCGGCCTGATGGCGACCGAGGACGGCCCCAAGGTGGTCGAGTTCAACGCCCGTTTCGGCGACCCGGAATGCCAGGTGCTGATGATGCGGATGGCGGGCGACATCGTCCCCTATCTGCTGGGCTGCGCGCGCGGCGACGTCTCGGGATTGGCCTCGCCCGCCTTCAAGCCTCAGACGGTGATCTGCGTGGTCATGGCGGCCAAGGGTTATCCCGACAGCCCACTGGAAGGCTCGATCATCCGCGGCGCCGACCAGGACTTCGGGCCTCATGTCCAGGTCTTCCATGCCGGGACCAAGCGCCGCGACGACGGCTTGCTGGCCGCCTCGGGCGGGCGCGTCCTGAACGTCTGCGCCGAGGGCGACGACATCGCCCAGGCCCGCGAACGCGCCTATGCCGCCATCCGCAAGATCGACTGGCCGGGCGGCTTCAACCGCTCCGACATCGGCTGGCGGGCGCTGGACCGGGGCTGAAGCCTAGGCCGCTGCGAACAGCAGTCGGCCCTCGCCCATCCGTTCGCGCAGGGCCGGCAGGTCGGTGTGGGCGACCGAGAAACAGCCGTAGCTGCGACCCAGCTTGCCTTCGCGCGCCAGGAAGTCGGGATCGGCATAGTCGGCGCCGTGGATGATGATGGCCCGCTCGCGCGCCTTGTCGTTGGTGTATTCCAGCCCGTCGAGCAGCACGTTCGGCCCCTGCTGCGCGCCCCAGTTGGCGCCGGCCGTCGCATAGGCGCCGATCGAGGACATGTTGGAATCCGGCGTGTTGGAAAAGCGCTGGGCATAGCCGGTGTGGCTGGGGTCCGATCCCCGGCCGTGGCAGGTGCGCAGCACCTTTACTTCACCCGCGATCAGGTCGACTTCGTACAGCCGCTCCTCGCCCGAGAACTTCTGGAAATCGACCAGATACATCCGGTCACGCAGAGGCAGGCGGTGATGGTGGGTGTCCAGCGCGGTCATGGCGCGCTCCATCAGTTCCTTGCGAACGTGACCACGTGGATCCAGCGGCGGCGGCGTCAGGGCGGAGGTCTGGACCGTGGGCAGACCGACCTGCGGCATGGCGATCGGAGTCCCGTTCTGAGCCGTCGTCAGCGGCGCCGTAGCGCTCGCACTGGCGCATCCCGCCAGCATGGCCGATCCGCCCAGAATAAGTCCTCGTCTCGATAGCCGCATGCGACGCCCTCGTTGCGGTTGGTCTTGAGGCGTGTTTGTTTCAGTTGGTTACGGGCGAGGCAACCTGAGCCTTGTGGGGCATTTTTGCGGCCGACGCGTCGCGGGGAGAGATCAATGAAACGTTTCGGAATCGCGCTGGCGGCGCTGATGGCGTCGGCGGAAAGCGCTCACGCGCAGCAAACCCCCGCGGCCACAGGCGTTTCGACGCAACCTAACACAACGTTCGTTGAAGCCGGAAGGTTGCTTGCGGATCCGTCGAACGGCGTTGTGCAACGCGATAAAACTCTCGTGATCAGAGGGAACCAGGTCGTCGAAGTGCGTGACGGCTTTGTCGGCGACGCCTCGCAAGGCAAGGTCGTGGACCTGCGCCAGGCCTTTGTCCTGCCCGGCCTGATCGACAGCCACGTCCATTTGACGAGCCAGCAAAACCCGAACGCACGCCTCGAAGAGGTGACCCTTTCGGACGCGGACCAGGCGATGGTCGGCGCCCGCTACGCGCGTCGCACACTGATGGCCGGCTTTACGACGGTGGCGGATCTGGGCGCCTCGAACCAAGCCATCTTCGCACTGCGGAACGCTGTCAGGAACGGCGACGTGCCGGGACCGCGCATCATTGCGGCGGGGTCGTCGGTGTCGATCCACGGCGGGCATGGCGACATAAACGGCTATCGCGAGGACGTCATGCACCTGCTGTCGTCCGAAAGCATCTGCTCGGGACCTGAGGACTGCATGCGGGCCGTGCGCACCCAGGTTCGCGCCGGCGCCGACATCATCAAGATCACCGCGACGGGCGGCGTGCTGTCCAATACCGCCGCCGGCCTGAACCAACAGTTCAGCGACGACGAACTGGCCGCCATCGTCGGCAGCGCCCATCGCATGGGCCGCCAGGTGACGGCGCACGCCCACGGTGTGGACGGCATCAACGCCTTCCTGCGGGCCGGCGGCGATTCCATCGAACATGGCACCTATCTGGACGATCAGTCGATCCGCCTGTTCAAGTCGAACGGCGCCTGGCTGGTCCCGACCCTGCTGGCCGGGGATTTCGTCGCGCGCATCGCCTCCGGCCCCGACAACTTCTTCACCCCCGCCCAGACGGCCAAGGCGCTGGAGGCCGGGCCCAAGATGCTGGACATGGCGCGCCGCGCGCATGAAGGCGGGGTCAAGATCGCCTTCGGCACCGACTCGGGCGTTTCGGCCCACGGCGACAACGCCCAGGAGTTCGCGCTTCTGGTCCGCGCCGGCCTGAGCCCGCTCGAGGCCGTCCAGGCCGCCACCGTCGGCGCCGCCGAACACCTGCGCATCGCCAATGAGGCCGGCAAGATCGCCGTGGGCATGCCCGCCGACATCGTCGCCGTCTCGGGCGATCCGCTTTCGGACGTGACCGAGCTGGAGCGGATGAAGTTCGTGATGAAGTCCGGCGTGGTCTATCGCGCCGATTGAATCCTGTCGTTCAGGAAGGCGGCGAAAGCCGCCTCGTCCTCGAACCGGGCGACGACTGGCCAAGCGACGACGTCCTTGCGCTGCTCGGGTGTCATCCGGACCCAGTCCTTTTCCGTCGTAACCAAGCGAGCGTCGAACACCGCAGCCCGGTCAGTCAGGAACGTCATGTCGGCGGCGCTATAGGCCGCGTGGTCGGGGAAGGGGACGAAATCGACCAGATCGCAGCCCGCCGCCGTCAGCGACCGCTCGACCTTCCAGGGCTTGGCGATGCCGGCGAACCCGACTTGCGGCCCTGACGGCGGCGGCCCTTCGGGCGTCAGGCGCGCAATGAAGACGGGCAGGGCGCCAACCACCGCCACGAGTTCGGGATCGGCCTCTTCGACATCGGTCGGCAGCATGACAACCACGGCGTCGGCGCGCACCAGCCCGGCCTTCAGCGGTTCGCGCATGGGGCCCGACGGAAAGACCGAACCGTCCCCGAACGGCCATTCGTCGCCGCGCGTCTCGCCGTCCACGACGATCAGGCTGACGGTCTTTTTCAGCGCCGGGTTCTGATGGCCGTCGTCCAGCACCAGAGCCTGCGCGCCCTCCGCGACAGCGGCCCTGGCGCCCGCGACGCGATTGCGCGCGATCCAGACCGGCGACCCCTGCGCCAGCATCAGCGGCTCGTCCCCGACATCTTCGGCCGTATGGATTTGAGGATCGACCCGGACCGGCCCTTCCAGCCGCCCGCCATAGCCGCGCGACAGACCTTGCGCCTCCACCCCCGCCGCCCGCAGCAGCCGCAGGGTTTCGCGCGCGACCGGCGTCTTGCCCGATCCGCCGACCGTCAGATTGCCGACCGAGATGACCGCGCAGCCGGGGTCGATCGGGACGGTCTTGGCGATCCGGCGCGCCGTCACGGCGGCCCAGACCCAGCCCAGCGGTTTCAGCGCCGTGCGCGTCATCCGGGCGTGGTTGCTGTCGCGCACATACCACCAGCGCGGCGTGTTCAGCTTCATCGCCGGCCCTGCCTCTGCGGCATCAACGGCGACAGCAGCGCCCACAGTCGCTCCAGCCCGCCTCCAGCTTCGACCGCCGCGCGACGCCCGCGCTCGCCCATGGCCTTGGCCGCGTTCAGGTCTTCCAGCAGGGGCTCGATCACGCCGGGCAGGTCGGACGGCGCCTGAACCAGAGCCAGGCCCCCCGCCTCGACCAGGGCCGCCGTCACCGGCGCCCAGTTGGACGCATCCGGCCCTGTAATCGTCGGCTTGCCCAGCCGCGCGGGCTCCAGCGGATTGTGCCCCCCGACCGGCGGCAGGCCGATGGCGGGCGCGAAAGACCCGCCCATCACCACGACATCGGCCAGCCGCAGGAACAGGCCCATCTCGTTCAGCGTATCGGCCAGATAGATGTCGGTGTCCGGCCCGATCGTCTCGCCCCGCGAGCGCATGGCGAAGGCGTATCCGTCGTGTTGCAGCGCCTGGGCGATGTGCCCCCCCCGCTCGGGATGGCGTGGCGTCAGAATCAGGCAGACTCGCTCGCTCAGATGGTCCAGCGCGCGCACGATGGCGATCTCTTCGCCCTCGTGGGTGCTGGCGGCGACGATCACCGGCCGGTCGCCAATGGCGGCGGACAGGCGGCTGAAGGCGGCGGGGTCGTGGGGCAGGGCCTCGCCGGACAGTTTCAGGTTCACCAGCCCGTCGATCCGCGCGCCCATGCCCTCCAGGCGCTGGGCCGAAACCGCATCCTGCGGCAGGACCAGATCAAAGGCGCCGGTCAGCGCCTGCGCGGAGGCCGGAAACCGCGCCCAGCCCTCCACCGTCTTTTCAGTGATGCGCGCGCTGACCAGGGCCAGTTTCACGCCCCGCCGCCGCGCCGCCAGCAACAGATTGGGCCACAGTTCGCTCTCGACGAAGACCGCAAGGCTTGGCCGCCAATGGTCCAGGAACCTCTCGACCACGCCGGGGGCATCGACCGGCGCATATTGGTGGATCACGCCCGACGGCAGGCGTTCGGCCAGAATCTGCGCCGAGGTCACGGTGCTGGAGGTGACCAGAACGGTCAGGTCGGGACGCGCCTTCGTCAGCCGCTCGACCACGGGCAGCAGCGACAGGCTCTCGCCGACACTGACGCCGTGCAGCAAGACCAGATCACCTTCGGGGCGCGTGGTGCGGGTGAAGCCCATCCGCTCGTCCACCCGCACCGGGTCTTCCTTGCCCCGCCTGGCGCGCGCATCCAGCAGGCGCGGGGCCAGCGGCTCCAGCGCGCGCGTCGCCAGCCGATAGGCGATCAGCGGCAGCGGCGTCACGGCTGCATCCTCACGGCTTCAGGCCCGTGATCGCATCGGCCCGCGCCTCGACGGCTTTCAGCCGCGCGGTCCAGTCGGCGACGACATCGGCCACGTCGGTATCGGCGGGGAAGTCGGCGCGATCCCAGACGATCGCGCCCTTGCCAAAGGGCAGCGGCAGAACGGCCCTGTCCCAGCTCTTCAGCCGGATCGCCGGATTGCAAGACATGCCGATGAACAGGGCGGGCGCCTTTGACAGTTTCGCCATCAACGGCAGGCCCTCGGCCATGACGTTCGCCGGCCCGCGCGGCCCGTCCGGGGTAATCGCCAGAGCGCCGACCTTCAGCTGTTTCAGCCCATCCCGCAGCGCCTGAGATCCGCCCTTGGCGGCTGCGGCCTTGTCCTTGTTGGCGGATGATCCGCGCACAGCGGGGAACCCCTGACGCGCCACGGCCTTTGCGATGAACTCGCCGTCTGCGGATAGCGAGATCAGGGCCTTGGCCGGTTGCGCCCGGTCCAGCGGCCAGCAAGCGGGCGCCAGGCCGATGCGCGAATGCCAGAAGACGCACAGAACGCCGCCGCCTTGGTGCCAGACCTTTTCCGCGACCGACGGGTTCTCTTGGGTCCAGCGGATGGTCTTGATGCAGAACCGCATCCACTGCGCCAGGGTCCAGGCCAGGGCGGACTGGACGACGGGATTCCGAAACGGCCTCACGCGACCGTCTCGACGCTGGGCGCGGCGCCGTCCAGCGACTGCTGGCGCGCCAGGCGAGAATAGAGGCCGCCTCTGCCGACCAGGGCGTCGTGCGCGCCTTCCTCGACCACGCGGCCAGCCTCGATCACATAGATGCGGTCGGCGTTCCGGACGGTGGACAGGCGGTGGGCGATCATCAGGGTGGCGCGCCCCTGCATCAGCCGCTCCAGCGCCGCCTGGACCAAGGCCTCGCTCTCGGTGTCCAGGGCGCTGGTGGCCTCGTCCAGCAGCAGGATCGGCGCATCCTTGACGAAGGCGCGGGCGATGGCGATCCGCTGGCGCTGGCCGCCCGACAGCCGCAGGCCCGCCTCTCCGGCGCGGGTGTCATAGCCTTGCGGCAAGGCTGTGATGAAGTCGTGGGCGGCGGCGGACCGCGCGGCGTCCTCGATCTGCGCTTGTGTTGCGCCCGGCCGGCCATAGGCGATGTTGGCGGCGATGGTGTCGTCGAACAGGAAGGGCTCCTGCGTCACCAGGGCGATGTGGTCGCGCAGGTCATGGATGCGAAGCGCGCGCACGTCTGCGCCGTTGATCGTCACAGCCCCGCCGGTCACATCATAGAAGCGCGGCAGCAGGCTCAGGATCGTGCTCTTGCCGCCGCCCGACGGCCCGACCAGGGCCACCGTCTCGCCCGGCGCGACCCTTAAGGACACCCCGTCCAGCGTCGGCGCATCGGTCCCGGGGTAGGCGAAGGACACCTTGTCCAGCATGACCTCCACCGGCCCGGCGGCCAGCGGCGCGGCGTCGGCCGCCTCGCGAATTTCCGGCTGGATGTCCAGGGCGCCGAACAGGCGCCGGGCGGCGGTGAAACCCTCGCTCATCACCGTGGCCAGGTTAGTCACCTGACGCAGGGCCTGCCCGGCGGCCAGCAGCATGCCGATGAAGGCGGCGAAGCCGCCCACGGTCATGTCGCCCGACTGCGCCCGCCATCCCGCGTAGGCCATGACGGCGGCGACGACGATATAGGCGACCAGATCGCTGGAGGGGCCGGCGAAGGCGCGGGCGTTGGCGCCCTTGATGACGTGGCGCTGGCGACGGGCGACCACCTCGGCGACGCGGTCCTGTTCGGCGGCCTCGCGGTTTTCGATCTTGATCAGGCGAACCCCGTCCAGGTTCTCCATCAGGGCAGTGGACAGGTTCTCGGTCTCGGCCATGGCGCCGACGGCGGCCTTGCGCGTCTTGCGCCCGAACCGGCGCAGCACCAGCGCCACCAGCGGCACGCCCAGCAGCACGACGATCGTCAGCTGCCAGTCGATGAAACCCATGTAGATCAGCACCGCGATCAGGGTCAGCAGGTTCTGGGTGTAGTTGACCACGCCCGAGGTGAAGGCCTCGCGCACCATATTGGCGTCGAACAGCACCGAGGAGACGAAGCCGCCCGAGTGCTGGCTGCGTAAGCGCGCCAGATCGGCGCGGATCATGGCTCCGAACAGGCGGATCTGGATGTCGCCGACAATGGTGTGACCCAGCCGGTTGACCAGGGCGGCCTGTCCCAGCGCGGCGAGCGTTCGCGCAATGGCGACGGTCAAGATAGCGACCGGAATCCACACGACGGCCTTGTCCGCCGGAAACGTCACGAGGCCGAACAGACTGATCGGCCTGGTCCCGCCCAGGAACAGACCGTTCACGGCCGGTTCCAGCAGCTTCAGCAGCGCCGCCGTCAGCAGGCCGGTCACCGCCGCGCACAAGACAGACAGGATCAGCGACCCCTTGTGCTTGGACAGATAGTCGCGCCAAATCCGCGCCAGCAGGGCGCGCAGCGGCATGGTGTCTGAGGCGGCGACGGTCATCGGCTCTCGGTCGTCCGAGCCGCCGTTCAAGTCAAGGCTTGTCCGGCGACGGTTCCAGCGCAAGGCCCGGCTCGTCGGCGCGGATCAGGGTTTCGCCGGGCGCCTCCTGGATCCTGGCAGCAGGCGGAACCGTCGGATTGGACGCATATCGACGGCCGTTGAACGGCACGGCGGCCTCATAGCCCTCGGTGATTCCGCCGCCCGCAACATAGACACCCAGATCCCGTCGGCCATGGGTCTGTCGCTCCAGCAACCGGATCGGCGCGCGCGCGACGCTGATCTCGCCGACCGAGCGATAGGTTGCGCCGGTGCGGTCCAGCACCAGCAGCCGGCATCCGCCGGAGCCGCACCAGTTTGGGCCGGTCAGATAGACCAGGGTCATCGCCCCGTCCGGCGTGATCGCGGCCGTATAGCGGGTGGTGTCCAGCGCCTCCTTGGCCCGGTCACGCAGATAGGCGATCAGGGCGGGGTCTTCGGGCGGTGGCGTCTGGGCGGCGGCCGCGCCGGCCCACAGGCTGGCGGCGACGACGGTGGCTGCGGCGAGGGTTTTCATCGGGGTGCTCTCCGGTCTCGACAAACATTCCAACGCATCAGGATCGAGATCGGATGACGCGGCGGCGTCGGATCGCTATCTGGCGGGCATGGCGCGCTTCGACTTCTCGACCGCGATGGGCCGTTTTCGGGCGCATTGGCATTATTTCTGGGCCGACCATGCGTTTCTGCGCGTGGCCTTTTCCAACGCCCACTGGCTGGGGCCGGATCTGGTGCGCACCAATCAGCCGTCGCCGCGCCAGCTGGCTTATTGGAAGTCTAAGGGCGTCAAGACGGTCATCAATCTGCGCGGCGAGCGGGATGAGGGCTATTACTGGCTGGAGAAGGACGCTTGCGAGCGGCTGGGCCTGACCCTGATCGACGCGCCGCTGGACTCGCGCGATCCGCCCGAGACGGTGCGCATCCACCGCGCGCGCGACCTGTTCAGGACGATCCAGTATCCGGTGCTGATCCACTGCAAGTCCGGCGCGGATCGGGCGGGCATGATGGCGGTCTTCTATCGCCACTTCCACCTGGGCGAGCCGATCTCGGTCGCCATGAAGCAGCTCTCCAAGAAATATCTGCATTCCCGCGAAGGGCTGACCGGCGTGCTGGACTATACGCTGGAAAAATACGTCAACGAGATCGAGCCGAAGGGCATCAGCTTCATCGAGTGGGTCGACAGCCCCGACTACGACCCCAAGGCCATCCGCGCCGAGTTCAAGGCCGGCTGGTGGGGCACGCTGCTGACCGACAAGCTGCTGCGGCGGGAGTAGGGGGCTTCAGCCCCAGGGACCGGTCTTCGGTTCGTCGCCGGCCTCGCCGTTTGCGCGGGCCTCGGCGGCCAGTTCGGCGTCGCGACGCGCCTTGCGGTCGGCCTCCCACTGCTTGAACCAGCGGGCGTAGTCGATGTGGCCGCGCAGCGAAAAGCTGAACAGCGCCAGCACGGCCAGCAGGCTGACCAGTTGAAAGATCTGTTGCGGTTCCAGGTTCATCGTCGTCCTCGCCTACAGATCGAAACGTCGGATCGAGGAGCCGGTTCGGCCCCTCGATGTCGCACTCAGTCCTCGGCTCAGGCCGCGTCGCCGCGCGGATCGATCAGCTTGTGGGCATGCAGGATGAAATAGCGCATGTGGGCGTTGTCCACGGTCGCCTGAGCGCGCGCCTTCCAGGCCTTCTTGGCTTCGTCATAGCTGCCGAAGGCGCCGACGAACTCGACCTGCGACAGGTCGCGGAAGGTCGGTTCGCCAAGGTGACGAAGCTCGCCGCCGATCACGATGTGCAGAAGTTGCGGCGGGACGGCGTTCTGATCGGTCATCGGAAATCCTGAAGGCTGGGCCGGAAGGCTTGGGGGGAGGAGGTTTGCGCGCGGCATAGGCCGAGAACGCCCTAGGATCAATGTGGGCCGGGGTTTTTCCGCCCCCGCCCTAGGTCGAAAGCGGCACGTTTTTACAGCGCCGCACGATCATCGGCTGGATGATCGGGGCCGCGCAGACCAGGCTCGCTTGACGAGGATCCGGCCGGTTGAAGGCCCACGGCCGCCCGTGGTGATCGCTGACCCTGGCGCCGGCTTCGGTCGCGATCAGCCAGCCCGCAGCGACGTCCCAGTCCCATTTCGGCGTCAGTGCCAGGGCGGCGTCAAAGGCGCCGGCGGCGACCAGCGCCATCCGATAGGCCAGGGCGTTGCGTTTCTCGAAACGCATCGACGGCCAGGGTTCGTCGGCGAAATAGGGCGCTTCGATCAGTCGCGCATCGCCCAGGATCGAGGCGTCCTCTAGCGTATCGATATCCGAGGCGTGGATCGGTCGGCCGTTGCGCCGCGCCCCGCCGCCACGCGTCGCCACATAGGTCTCGTCCACCTCGGGCGCATGGATGACGGCGGCGACGACCTCGCCGTCCTCGACCACGGCGATGGGCACGCACCACCACGGCGTCCGTTTCATATAGGCGACGGTGCCGTCGATGGGATCGACCACGAAGATGCGGCGTTTCGACAGACGCTCGGCCGTATCCGCCGTCTCTTCCGACAGCCAGCCATAATCGGGCCGCGCCGAAAGCAGCCGGTCCCTCAGCATGGCGTCGACCTTCAGGTCGCCGCTGGTGACGGGCGAACCGCCGACCTTGGACTCGATCTTCAGCCCCGCCTCACGCTCGGCGATGGCCAGCGCCCCGGCGTCGATTGCCGCCTGGCGGATCAGGTCGAGGTCGGCATGCAAATCGATCATTTGCCCGCGATGGCCACCGCATCGAACATCAGGCTGGGCACGTTGAACCCGCCCCGGAACTCCAGATCCGAACCGCGCTGGATACGCAGATAGAGGTCGGTCAGCTTTCCCGCGACCGTGACCTCGCTGACCGGATAGGCGATCACGCCATTCTCGAACCAGAAGCCCGACACCCCGGCGGACCAGTCGCCGGTGTTGCCGTTCAGCGACGGGCCGAACATCGACGTCACCAGAAGGCCGGTCCCGGCGTCCGCCATCAGGCCGGCCAGATCCCGCTCGCCCGGCTCCATATGCAGATTGTGGGTCGAGACGCCGGATGGCCCTGCCAGACCCCGCGATGCATGGCCGGTGGTTTCCAGGCCCAGTTGTCGGGCCGATGCGCTGTTCAGCAACCAGGTGGTCAGGACGCCGTCGTCGAACAGGGCGCGCTTCTGGACCGCCACGCCTTCGTCGTCGAACGGGGTCGATCCCATGCCACGCGGGCGGAACGGATCGTCGATCAGGGTGACGCCTTCGGCGAACACGCGCTGACCCATGCGGTCCTTCAGAAACGAGGTGCCGCGCGCGATCGACGGGCCGGAAATGGCGCCGATGGCCGGAGAGACGATCTGGCCCGCCATCCGATTGTCGAAAATCACCGGGGCAGTGGTGGAGGCGATCTTGCGCGGCCCCACGCGGGCCACGGCGCGCTCGCCGGCGGTGCGGCCGATCAGGTCGGCGCCCGGCAGGTCGGACAGGTGGCGTGTCGAACGGCTCTCGCCGCCGCGCTCCATCGCGCCGTCCTTTTCGGCGATGACGCCGACGCCCAGCGAGAAGGCCGACCCTTCATAGGCGCCGTCGAAACCGTCAGAGGTCACAAGCCGCCAGCGGGTGGACGACCAGCCGGCATGGCCGCCTTCCGACCGCGCCACGCCGGGGACCGTCAAGGCCGCCGCCTCGGCCTCGGCCGAGACCTGTTCCAGAGTTTTGGCGCTGCGTTCGCTGGGATCGAACAGGTCCAGATCAATGAACGGGCCGCGCGCCAGCCGATCCTCGGGCGCGAAACCCGCGTGGGGATCTTCCGGCGCCAGCCGCGCCATGGCCACGGCCCGCTCGACCAAGCGCTGCTGGGTCGCCGGCGATAGGTCCGAGGCCGAGACCGACGCCTGCCGTTGGCCCACAAACACGCGCAGGCCCAGATCACGCGATTCCTCGCGTTCGACATCTTCTAGCTTGCCGTTGCGCACCCCGACCGACAGGGATCGGCGATCGGCGCTGACCGCCTCTGCGGCGTCGGCGCCGGCCTTCAGCGCGGCCTTGACGATGTCGTTGAGAAGATCGGTGGAAACGGGCGCAGCCAGGGTTTCAGTCATGCCCCGATATGGCGGACGCCCCGCTGCACCGCAACCGCGTCAGACGACGGCGAAGGCGATCAGGCCCACAGCCGCCGTCAGCAACGCCACCCAGGTCAGCAGCATGCCGACGACACGACCCAGCGACGGCCCGGTCTGCAGCAAAAGACCCAGGGCATGGGCGACCCGGCCGACGAACAGCGTCGCGCCGACCCCGTGGATCATCCAGGCCGGCGCGCCGACGGCGGCCAGCAGCAGCATGGCGATCATGCCCGGCGTCGCATATTCCACCAGATTTCCGAAGGCGCGGCTGGCGGCCATCAGATCCGCGTTTCCGCCGTCGCCGAACGACACCATGTGTTTGCGCCGCCCGCTGACCACGATGCCCGACAAGACCAGCATCATCAGGATCAGCAGGCCGCTCCACAGGGCGGCGGCCTGGACGGCGTACATCAGCGGCGTGGTCATCGATCAGTCCTCGCGCCCGACGGGGTAGAGCAGATAATGGTCGTCATAGAAGGGCGTGCGTTCATAGAACCAGGCCAGACGCGCCTGCGGATCGGCGGCGAACGTGGCGTCGGCCGCCACCTTGGCCTCGAACTCGGCCTTCAACGCCGGGTCCGCCGCCATCATTTTGTCCGCCAGCGGCGCGATGGCGTAGGCCTCGATATATTCGACGCGGCTCATCACCTCGGGGAACATGCCCCAGGCGAAGAAGCTCTCGCTGGATTGCGGCTCCAGCAGCAGCACGACGATGTCGCCCAGCGGCTGATCCGTCGGCACGCGCACCGAGCCGGTCGGATACGTCCAGTCGCGCTTTTCGACCTCCACCGTCTTCACCGAAGCCTGCACGTGACCCTCGTTGGCGCGGGTGGCCAGCTTGGGCTCGACCAGGCGCAGCATCGAAAGGTTTACGATGCGCGCAGCCTCGACCGTTTCCATTTCGATCCCGTGCGTTTTCAGCCGCTCGATGATGTCGGTGCGATAGCCCGGCACCCAATAGGCCGTCGGCCGCGTCAGGGTCAGCGTCGGCTTGGAGCCATAGAAGGGCATCTGCCACAGGTCGGGATCGGGGCGGCCCAGCCAGCGGATCTCCTTCCGACCCGAGGCGGGACTGTCATACATTTCGTACAGCATGCCCTTGAAGGGCCGGGTGGACGACGCCGCCTCGTCGGCCTCGAAGTTGGCGGGGATCTGCGTCGGACGCAGGGCCTTGTCCTGATCCGTCGCAGCGCGAAGACCGGCGCCCTGATCGGCCAGCAGACGCATCGCCTCCTCGATGAAGACATAGGTGCCCAGCACCCGTTGTTCGTGCGGTTTCAGGCTATGGTTCTCGATCAGGATCGTCGGCACATGGGCGGCTGCGCCCCAGCCGTTGGAAAACCGCTCGCCCAGGCCGCCGTCCGACAGGCCCTTCTTGGGTTCGTCGTCGTCGATGCCGAACACCAGTTCGCCGGGGATATGGCCTTCGCGTTCCAGCGCGGCGTTCATCGCCGGCTTGAACACCGAATCCAGCCAAGCCGAGCCGTTCGGCGAACGGCTGAAGGTCCCGTCCTCGCCGTTGAAGCCGTAGGTGACGTCGTACTGGTAATCCATGCCGTCGGTGACGTGGACGTCCACATACAGGTCCGGCCGGTATTTCAGGATCAGGCCGCGCACAGCCCGCATCTCGGGCTGGTCCAGCTTCAGATAGTCGCGGTTCAGGTTCTGGTTGGTCGCCGTATTGCGCCAGCCCTGGATGCGCGGGCCGCGCTGGTTGGGCCGGGAATAGGGGCCGGAACGCTCATGGCCGTCCACGCTCAGGATGGGGATCAGGATCAGGTTGACCCGGTCCAGCAGGGCGTCCTTCCCATAGAAGGCGATGTCGCGCAGCAGCATCATGCCCGCGTCCTTGCCGTCGATCTCGCCGGGGTGGATGCCGGCCTGGATCATCAGCACCGGCTTGGCGGGATCAAAGGCGGCGCCATCCTTGGAGGCGATCACCGCATAGATGGGCCGGCCCTCGGGCGAGACGCCGAACTGTTCGATGCGGATCAGGTCGCTGGCGGCGTCCAGACGATCGAACCAGGCGCGGGTGTCGACATAGTTGGGGCTGAAGTCGCGGCCCGGATCGGCCTCGAACGCCGTGACCCAAGGATCAGACGCATCGCGCAGCAGCGCCTTGGACGCACCGTCCCAGGCGGGGGCGGGCGGCAAGAAGGTCTGATCCCAAGGTGCGGTGTTGGGAAGCGTCTGGGACATGGCGGGGCTCACGCTACAGGCAAGGGCGGCGACCAGCGCCGAAACCAGAAGAGGGGACTGCATGGGCCTTTCGTGAGCCGATTGCGCGGCCCTGACAAGGTTTCAACCGCCGCCGCCCAGCGCGGGCGCCCAGCCGCCGGCCTTGAGCAGCAGCGCCGCCGAGTTCCCCATCTGCCAGAGACTGTACAGCAGCACGACGACCAGGGCCCCAACCGCAATCCGGCGCCACGGCGCGAACGCCGCCGTCGCCGTGCCGATCACGAAGATGGCGACCCCGACCCACAACCGCACCGAGCCGGCGATCTTGGCGAAGCCGGGATTGAGCTGGGCCAGGATGATAACGATCACCGCCACGATCAGATTGGCCGCCAGGATGCAGCCGAACACCAGTCGTCGATGTGACCAGAAATGGTCGTCCAGATCGATCCGATCATCGCCGCCTTCGGCCGACACGCGCGGGAAGGTCACGCTGGCGGCGACATAGAAGGTCGCGGCGATGGCCAATGAAATCAGCAGCACGAAGGTGTTGAACGGCGCGCCCCGGAAGATGACCCAGGCCTGGTTCCAGAAGGTGGCGATGTCGATGGCCACGAACAGGGCCAGCATCGGCGTCAGCCAGCCGAACCGAATCCGCTGCTTCTCATGCAGCACCCGCGCGAACCCGCCGACCAGTTCGGCCACCGACAGTCCCAGCAGCAGGCCGTAAAAGCTGAAGAAGAACTCGAACGCGCTCACATCGCCCCCCGGCGTGACCAAAAGCGAAGCTTATTTCCAGATCGGCGTTCCGTCACCCGGCAGGTCGAGACGATCCCACAGGTCGTTGACCCGTTCGACGACCGCCTCGTCCATGCGAATTTCCTCGCCCCATTCGCGCTTGGTCTCGGGCGGCCATTTGTCGGTGGCGTCCAGGCCGATCTTGGAGCCAAGCCCGCTCTCTGGGCTGGCGAAGTCCAGATAGTCGATGGGGGTGGACTCGATCACGGTGATGTCGCGCGCCGGGTCCATCTTGGTCGAGATGGCCCACATGACGTCCTTCCAGTCGCGGGCGTCGATGTCGTCGTCCACGACGATGACCCATTTGGTGTACATGAACTGGCGCAGATAGCTCCAGACGCCCAGCATCACCCGCTTGGCGTGGCCTGGATAGGCCTTCTTCATCGACACCACCGCGATCCGGTAGCTGCAGCCCTCGGGCGGCAGCCAGAAGTCCGTGATCTCGGGAAACTGCTGGCGCAGCAGGGGAATGAACACCTCGTTCAGCGCCTCGCCCAGCACGCTCGGCTCGTCCGGCGGCCGGCCGGTGAAGGTGGTCAGATAGATGGGGTCGCGGCGCATGGTGATGGCGCTGACCTTAAAGACCGGGAACTTCTCGACCGAGTTGTAATAGCCGGTGTGGTCGCCATATGGACCCTCGTCTTCGAACTCGTCCAGCAGGACGTGGCCCTCCAGCACGATCTCGGCCTGGGCCGGCACCATCAGCGGCACGGTCTTGCATGGGACCAGCTCGGCCTTGGCGCCCCGCATCAGGCCCGCGAACTGATATTCCGACAGGGTGTCCGGCACTGGCGTCACCGCCGCCAGGATCGTGCCGGGATCGGCGCCCAACACGACCGCGCAGGGCAGCGGCTCCTTGGGCCGCGCCTTCTTGTGCCGGGCATAGTGTTGCGCCCCGCCGCGGTGGGCGAGCCAACGCATGATGGCCCTGTCCTTGCCGAGCACCTGCATCCGGTAGATGCCCAGGTTGAAGTCGTCTTCGCGGTCGTCCGACGGCCCCTTGGTCACGACCAGGCCCCAGGTGATCAGGGGCGCCGGTTCGCCGGGCCAGCACGACTGGACGGGCAGGGCGGTCAGGTCGATCTGATCGCCCTTCAGCACCACCTCCTGCACCGGCGCCTTCTTCACCGTCTTGGGCCGCATCGACAGGACGGTCTGCATCAGCGGCAGCATCTCCATCGCGTCGCCCAGACCGCGCGGCGGCGTCGGATTGCGCAGGAAGGCCAGCAGTTCGCCGACCTCGCGCAGTTCGCCCGCCGTGGTCCGGTCTTTGCCTTCCAGCGTCACCCCCATCGCGACCCGTTTCACCGTGCCGAACAGATTGGCCAGACAGGGGATGGGACTGATCGTGCCGTCCGGCATGACCGGCTTTTCGAACAGCACCGCCGGACCGCCGTTCCTCAGCAGCCGGGTCTGAATCTCGGTCATCTCCAGCACGGTGGAGACGGGTTCGGACACCCGCACCAGTTCGCCCTTGGCTTCCAGCTGGTCGATGAAGTCACGCAGGGATTTGTAGGCCATGCCGCGACGCTTAGGCGGGAGTGGCCCCTGTGTCACGCGTCGCGCGACCGAACAGCCGGTCCAGCCCGACGAGGCCGAGCCCGACGATCAGGAAAAACATCAGCAGCACGCCGAAGATCACCACGACCCGGACCAGTCCCAGCTGATCCACATTGACGAAGCCATAGGGCCACCAGCGCGTCGCCAGTCCATGAACCAGGGTCCAGCCGCCGTAGACGAGCGGAAACGCCAGCCACTTCGCCGGATCGATCCAGCGCAGCCGCCCCTTGGGGCTGAACCACAGCCAGTCCAGCACGAAGGCGGCGGGCATGACGTAGTGCAGCACCAGATTGACCACCAAGGACCAGCCGGTCGGGTTCCAATAGGGATGCAGCAGGAAGTGGTACACCACCCCGACCACCACGATGTACATGGCGACGGCCGCCCTGACGCCTTCGCTGGCTGACCATCGGGCTAGCCGCGATCCTTCACCCAGCAGCGGCCCGGTAAAGGCCAGGGCGACCAAGATGTTGGTTAGGATGGTGAAGAAGCTGAAGTAGTTGATCGTCCGTTCGAGCACGGTCCAGCCCTGGGCCGGCGCGATCATCAGCAGATATTGAAGCGCCAGCGCGGTCCAGCCCACGACGGCGAACGTCGCACGCCACAGCCTGGGCTGGTCCCGCTTGCGAAACACCGGCGCCTCCCTTGTCGGTCAGGCGGCAGTCTTGTCCCATTCGAACGCCGGGTCCAGCCAGTCGCCCAGTCGCTCGCCGCGATCCAGGGCGTCCATCCGCTGCATCTCCTCGTCCGTCAGGGCGAAGTCGAAGATGTCGAAGTTCTCGCGCGCGCGGCTTTCCTTGGTCGTGCGCGGGATGGCGATGATCCCGTGCTGGATCAGCCAACGCAGGGTGATCTGGCCGTTGGTCTTGCCGTGCGCGCCGGCGATCTCGCTGATCGTGGCGTCGTCGGCGATCTTGCCTTGCGCCAGCGGCGACCAGGCGGTGATCGACGACCCCAGCTCGGCCGCCGTCGCCACCAGCTGATCGACACCCAGATAGGGGTGATGCTCGACCTGATCGGTCAGCAGGCGCGCCTTGGACAGGCTCTGCGCCTGGCGGAACTCCTTGGAGGGGAAGTTGGACAGGCCGATCGACTTGGTCAGCCCTTGGTCCTTGGCCTCGTTCAGGGCACCCAACGTCTCTTCGAACGTCGGCGTCGTCTTGGGCCAGTGCAGCAGCAGAAGATCGGGCGTCGTGCCCAGGCTGTCGGCCGATTCCCTGGCCTGTTTCAGCAGGGCGTCGTGAGTGAAATGGTCGACCCAGATCTTGGTGGTCAGGAAGATGTCCTCCCGCGCCACGCCGGAGTCGCGAATGCCTTCGCCGACCGCCTTCTCGTTCTTGTAGATCCAGGCCGTATCGATGTGGCGATATCCGATCCGCAGCGCCTCAGCGACCATGCGCCGCGCATCGTCCGGCTCCAGCTGCCAGGTGCCGAAACCGAGCAGGGGGATTTCGATACCGTCGACGGTGATCGTGGGTTGGTCGCCATAGGCCATGGGGCGCTCCTTGGGCTGGGTCCGCTTGAGGGGCGTAGTTAGGCGCCCGACCCCGCTCCGATAAGGTCTGGATGCGCCTTGGACAGTTTTTTCGGCGCGATCCGACGCCATCGCTTCTCAAGCGCCGCCCTCAGCCAGACGGGATCGACGCTGGCGACGCGCGCCAGGACTATGGGATGATCGCGATAGTGGTCGGTGAAGTGAAAGGTCGCCGGGTCCATCTCGATCAGCAGTTCGCGCTCATCCAAATTGTCCAGATGCACCACGATGCTGTCGTCCAGCGCCGGGCGCATCCAGGTGAAGAACTTGCCCGCGACCTTGAACGACGGCTCGCCATAGGACACGCCATCCTCCACGCCGGGAAACGAGAGCAGAAGGGCGCGGACCTCGTCGTGGGTCATCGGTCGCTCAACATCAGTAGGCCAACTTCAATAAGCCAGCGCGATCCCGTCCTTGCGCATCTCGGTCGCCGCGCCATAGGTCCAGCGTCCGCCGGGGTTCATCTGTTTCATGATGTTCTGATAGCCGCCGAAGCCGCCGTCGGGTTCACCCAGCGTCCAGCCCATGGCGCGCAGCTGGGCCTTGGTCGCCTCGGGCACGCCGCTTTCCAGATGCAGCACGCCGGTTCCTTCCTGCGGCTGGCCCGTCGGTTCGGACGAGCCATAGTGTTGCCAGCGCGGGGCGTCGCCCGCCGCCTGGGGCTCCAGCCCGTAATCGACCATGTTGATGATGATCTGGGCCTGGCCCTGGGGCTGCATGGCGCCGCCCATGACGCCGAACGCCATCCACGGCTCGCCGTCCTTGACCGCAAAGCCGGGAATGATCGTCTGGAATGGACGCTTGCCGGGCGCATAGATGTTGGGGTGGCCGTCGCTCAGGGCGAACAGCTCGCCCCGGTCCTGGAACATAAAGCCCAGCGGGTCGGAGCCGTTATCAGGCGCCAGGCCCGAACCCATGCCGCGATAGTTGGACTGGATCCAGCTGACCATCATCCCGTCGCTGTCCGCCACGCTGAAATAGGTGGTGTCGCCGTGGTGCGGGGCGTCGCCCGGCATGACGCGGTCCATGACCCGATCCGGCCGGATCAGCTTGGCCCGCTCGGCCGCATAGGCCTTGGAGTTCAGCCATTCGACCGGCGTTTTGGAGAATCGGTCGTCGGCGAACCAGCGCGCCCGGTCCTCGAACGCCAGCCGCTTGGCCTCGGCCTGGACGTGCAACGAGGCGGCGGACTGGAAGCCCATGGATTTCAGGTCGAACTGTTCGCAGATGTTCAGGATCTGGTTGGTGCTAAGCCCCTGGGTGTTCGGACCCAGGCCGAACACGTCCACGCCGCGATAGTTGGTTCGGATCGGCTCGACCCATTCGGTATGATGGGCGGCCAGATCGGCGCGGGTCATCCAGCCGCCGATCCGCTTGAAATAGGCCTCGATCTGATCGGCGATGGGACCGTTGTAGAAGGCGTCGCGCCCGCCCTCTGCGATCATCCGCAGAGTCTTGCCCAGATAGGGGTTGGCGAAGATCTCGCCTACCTTCGGCGTCGCGCCGCCGGCGGCCCAGATGCGCTTTCGGTTCTCGTTTTCCTCGATCGGGATCTGGCCCCGATCAAACGCAGCCATGTTGCGTTCCAGATAGTAGGCGATGACCTGGGGCACGGGCACGCCCTGTTCGCACAGTTCGGCGACCGGCAGCAGCACCTCTTTCCACGGCAGCTTCCCATACCGCTGGTGCGCGCTCCACCAGGCGTCCACCGTGCCCGGCACGTTTACCGTCACCGCGCCATAGCGGGGCAGATAGCCGTCGATAGCCTTGGATCGCGCGACCTCCAGGCTTAGGCCCCGCGGACTGGCGCCCGATCCGTTCAGCCCGACGACCTTCTTCTGCTTGGGGTCCCACAGCATGCAATAGGCGTCGCCGCCGATGCCGTTGGCGACCGGCTCCAGAAAGCCCAGGGCCGCATTGATGGCGATGGCCGCATCGATGGCCGATCCGCCGCGCCGCAGGGTGTCGATGCCGATCAGACTGGCCGCCGGATGCGCCGTCGCCGCCGCCCCATTCGCGCCCCAGACGGTCGAGCGCCCCATAAACTTCGGTCCCGAAATCCGATCGCCGATGCCGACGCCGGCATAGGGGTCGGCCGGGCGAGCCGGCGCAGGGGCCGCCTCGGTCGGCCTGGCGGCGGGAGCAGCCTGCCGGGCCTGGGCTGCGGTCGCCGCCAGCGCACTGGCGGGCAGGGCGGACAGGAAGGTGCGACGACGCATGGGCGGACTCCTCGAACAATCGATGCGGCATCAAGGGTGTTGTCGATCGATCCGGCAAGTCTTTCGGCAAAGAAAAAGGCCGCGTCCCTTTCGGAACGCGGCCCCAATCCTGGAAAGGACGAAGGTCCTATTCGATGTCTTCGTTCAGCAGGCCGACCTTGAAGAAGCCGTTCTCCTGCATCTTGTTCATGACTTCCATGAACTGCGAGTACTTCACTTCCGGCTGCGCGCGGACGAAGACGCGCTCTTCCTGGCAGGCGCCGCCGCCCAGGGCGGTGCAGACGTCAGTGGCAAGGTTGTCGATCGAGGTTTGCTTGTCCGACAGGAACAGCTGACCGTTTTCCTGGATGGTGATGTACACCGGCTCCTTCTCTTCGGTCGGATTGGTGGGCGGCTGTGCGGGCGGCAGGTCCAGACGGATCGAGACGGTCGCCATAGGCGCGGCGACCATGAAGATGATCATGAGCACCAGCAGAATGTCGATGAACGGCGTGATGTTGATATCCGCCGTCTGTTCGATCGTGTGCTTGTCCCCACCGGAACCGCCGATCTTCGCAGCCATGCTCGTCTCCGTTACTCGCCGGCTGCGTTCCGCGCCGACATTTCCCTATGGATCGCCCGAAGGCTTGATCGGTTCTTGGCGTCCCGATGCGGGCTTGTAAAGCGGTTCTAAACGATCTGCCGTTCCCGAACGTCAATTATACACGACAGAAGGACGACGGTTCGGCGTTCAGGCCTTGGCCAGCTTCAAAAAACGGTCCGCCAGGGCAGGATCGTCCTTGAAGGCGCCGGTGAAGCGGGTCGTAATGGTCGAAACGTGCCGATGATGCACGCCGCGCGTGGTCATGCACTGATGCTCTGCGTCCACCAGCACCGCCACGCCGCGCGGCTGCAGGTGCGATTCGATGGCGTCGATGATGTCGTTGGTCAGGGTTTCCTGGTTCTGCAGGCGCCGCGCATAGATCTCGACAACCCGCGCCAGCTTGGAGATGCCGACCACCTTCTCGCCGGGCAGATAGGCGACGTAGGCCTTGCCCAGGAACGGGGCCAGGTGGTGCTCGCAGTGGCTCTCGACCTCGATGTCGCGCAGGATGACCATGTCGTCATAGCCGGTCACGTCCTCGAAGGTGCGGCTCAGCTCCTTGCCCGCATCGGCGTCATAGCCGTCGAACCATTCGCCATAGGCGTCGACTACCCGCTTGGGCGTGTCGATCAGGCCGGGACGGTTCGGATTGTCGCCAGCCCAGGCGATCAGGGTGCGCACGGCCTCCAGCGCCTGTTCGCGCGACGGGCGTTGCACGGTTTCGTCGCTGACGAGGACGGGCTTGGCGGGGGTGACGCTCATGAACTCGATTTCCGGCCGGGGCGGGCGGGTCGCCCGGTTTACCTTCTACAATCCGTCGGGACTGTATATCAGGCCGCTATATGGGACAGACCGTCCGTCCCGCAAGAAAACCCGCTAAAGACTGATCCATGCCGCTGCACATCCACGACACCCTGCGCCGTGAAAAGCGCCTGTTCGAGCCCCGGAACAAGGATCGTGTGACCCTCTATGTCTGCGGCCCCACGGTCTATGACTACGCCCATATCGGTAATGCGCGTCCGCCGGTGGTGTTCGATGTCCTGGTGCGGCTGCTGCGCCGGACCTATGGCGCCGACCATGTGATCTACGCCCGCAACGTCACCGACGTGGACGACAAGATCAATCAGAAGGCCGCACGCGAAGGCGTGCCGATCGGCGAGGTCACGGCCCGCTATGAAGCCGCCTACCTCGCCGACATGGGCCTGCTGAACGTCTCGCCGCCGGATATCGCGCCCCACGTCACCGACTACATTCCGGCCATCGTCGATCAGATCCAGGCCATCGTCGACGCCGGCTGCGCCTATGCGGCCGAGGGTCACGTCCTGTTCGATGTCTCGTCCTACAAAGCCTACGGCGCGCTGTCTGGCCGGAACCTGGACGACATGATCGCCGGCGCCCGCGTCGAGGTCGCGCCGTACAAGAAGAACCCCCACGATTTCGTTCTGTGGAAGCCGTCCAAGGCGGACGAGCCGTCGTGGCCGTCGCCGTGGGGCGAGGGGCGTCCCGGCTGGCACATCGAATGCTCGGCCATGATCGAAAAGACCCTGGGCCTGCCCATCGACATTCACGGCGGCGGCATCGACCTGGTCTTCCCCCACCATGAGAACGAGATCGCCCAAGGCGTCTGCGCCCATGGCCATGCGCATGGCGATCAGGCCCATGACGAATACGCCCGATACTGGATGCACAACGGCTTTCTGACCGTGGACGCCGAGAAGATGTCCAAGTCGATCGGCAACGTCCTGCTGCTGCACGATCTGGTCCAGGCCATGCCGGGCGAGGTCGTTCGCTGGGCCCTGCTCAGCGCCCACTACCGCCAGCCGCTGGACTGGAACCAAGGGCTGCTGGATCAGAGCCGCAAAAACCTGGACCGGCTGTATGGCGTCCTGCGCGACGCCGAGGCGGCCCTGGCCGACTTCGACGAGGCCACGCTGGACGAAGCTGAGATGGAGCTGGCCGAGAACGCCCTGGATCCGGTGCTGGACGCGCTTGAAGACGATCTCAATACGCCGGGCGCGATCGCCCAGCTGTTCGGGCTCGGCAACACCCTGCGCGAACTGCTGAACGACGCCGAGGCCGATATCAACGATGTCGCCATGGCCCGCTGGAGCCTGAAGGAAGCGGCCGGTCTGCTCGGCGTCCTGTCGCTGACGCCGGACGCCTGGTTCGAGGGCGGCGATCCCGCCCTGAAGGCCGAGGTCGAGGCCCTGCTGGACCAACGCGCCAGCGCCCGGGCCGCAAGGGACTGGCCCGAGGCCGACCGCATCCGCGACCGCCTGAACGCCCTGAACGTCGTCGTCATGGACGGCCCCGACGGCCCCACCTGGCGCGTGAAGGGCTGAGATCAATCGTCTCCTCCCCACAGCGTGGGGAGGGGGACCGCGCAGCGGTGGAGGGGTTCTAGACGTCCCACAGACGCCCGCGATGCGCGAAGCCCCCTCCGTCTCTCCGCTGCGCTTCGAGCCACCTCCCCATGAATGGGGAGGAGACGATGCTCAGCCATCGCAATGCCGCTGGTCCATCCGCAGCGATTTCAACTGCTTGCCGATTTATGTCCCCCGTCTCCCATCCACGGGGTCAAACGGCCCCATAATGCCCCTGTCTCGTCGCATGGAGGGCTCGTAAGGCCTGCGACCTTGCGGCGGCGAGAGCGGAGGGAACGGGGGCGATGGTGAAATCCCATCGCGGCGCCGGGGCTGATCGATCGGGGAATCGCCCCGGCGTCCGCAGTCGCGTCGCAGGGTCGAGGGGGATACTCGGCCGCACCGGGGATCGGGGATCGCTGCTCCGACCCGCCCGTCGCAGGCTTATGGGGTTAGGCGATAAGACCGCCACCGCTCGGCGCCCCGAGCTTGCAGGCCAACCAACCGCGCGGAGCGTCATACCCTTCGTCGAAACGGTACTTCACATCACAGAACTCCGGGCGAAGGCCCGGCGCTCCGCCCAGCCCTCCATCCCCTCCGCCCGTGAAAGGCAGGAGCGTCGAACCATGCCCGAATTTATAGCCTCAGTTCGTCCGGCGGATCAGTTCGTCCGCCAGCGCTGGCGTCAGATAGCCGTCGGCGATCCGGTTGTTGGCGATCTGCCAGCGACGCAGGGCCGCGCGGGTGTTGGAGCCGATCACTCCATCCACGCCTTGAGTGTCGTAACCGAGCTGCGTCAGGGCGCGCTGCGCCCCGATACGCTGATCGCGCGTCATCGATGGATCGTTGGGCCAGGCCTTTGTCAGTCCCGGCTTGCCCATGATCCCGTCCGCCGTCAGGCCGATGGCCAGGGCGTAGGACACCGAGTTGTTGTAGCGGCGGATTACATAGTGGTTCGGCAGGGCCAGGAAGGCCGGACCGTTCGCCCCCTGGGGCAGCAGGACGGTCGCCTCTTCCAGGGCCTCGGCCCCGTTCGGTGTGCCGCCTTGCGCCAGGCGCACGCCCTTGGCCGCCCAATAGGCCCAGTTGTGTTTCGGACCTTCCGCCTCGGCATAGTCGAAGCCGGAGGGCAGGGTGACTTCATAGCCCCAGCCCTGACCGCGCTTCCACCCGGCCTGGGCCAGCAGGTTGGCGGCGGACGCCAGGGCGTCGGCGTCGTCGCGCCAGATATCGACCTTGCCGTCGCCGTCCTGGTCCACGCCCCGGCGCAGATAGTTGTCGGGCATGAACTGGGTCTGGCCCATGGCCCCGGCCCAGCTGCCCTTCAGGCCCGTGCGCTCGCGCCGGCCGTCCACGACGATGTCCAGCGCGTCCTTCAGCTGCCCCTCGGCCCAATCGCGTCTGCGACCATCATAGGCCAGGGTCGCCAGCGAGCGGATCACGTCATAGTCGCCCTGCACCTGACCGAAGGCACTCTCCTGGGCCCAGACGCCGACCAGGATTTCGCTGGGCACGCCGAATCGTTGAACCACCGACCACGGCACCCGGTCGATGCGCTGTTTGGCCTGGGCGATTCGCACCGGGGTCACGGCATTCTGAACATAGGCGCCGGCGGGTTTGGAGAATTCAGGCTGGTTGCGATCCAGGCGGATCACCGTCGGATCGGGCGTCAGGCCCTCCAGTTCCCGGGCGTAGTCCGCGCGTCGGGCGCCGCCCTTGCGCGCCAGGAAGCCCTGTTTCCAGCCCTCGAAACCCTGCTGGTCATAGGCGGCCAACGGCGGCGTCTGGGGGGCGGGGGCCGGCGTCGTGACCGGCGCGCCCGCCTGGTGCTGAGGCTGGGGCGTCGGCAGATTCACCTGCGGCTCGGGCAGCATGGGCGCGCAGGCCGAGACGCAGCCGATCAGGAGAAGACGGTAGGAAAAGCGCATGTGATTCAAACTAAAGCCCCCGGGGTCAGACACGAAATGACATCCGCGCGAACGGTCATTTCGATGCCCTAAAGCGCGCGCGGCGCGAATGCGTTGCTTCGCTGTTCCCCGGTCGGGTGTAAGGCACGCCGTTAACCACCTTTGTATTGGACGCCTTATACGTGTGTGTCGTAATGACGCACCAGCTCTGACGGCCTGATGGCGGAGCGGCGACGCGGCGGGCGTGCAACCCCGTAAACCCTCCGTTCGACTCGGAGGTCAGGCCTCCAGCTTTTTTGAGCGTGCTATCGCCCTTCAGGCTACTTGAGCACGTGTAAGAAAATGCGTCGCCAGGCAGGCGGGGCCTGGGTTTTCTGCGGTTTTGCCCCTTGGCGGGTTGACCTTCGCAAGCCCTCTCTCTATACGACCGCCTCCGCCGCGATCCGACCGGGTCAGCGGCTTTCTTATTGGTTTCTTTCAGGACGTCCGACCATGAAGGTCCGTAGCTCGCTCAAGTCGCTGAAGACCCGCCACCGCGACTGCAAGGTCGTGCGTCGCAAGGGCGTCGTCTTCGTCATCAACAAGACCGACCCGCGCTTCAAGGCGAAGCAGGGCTAAGCAGCGTTCGCTGCGCGCCGCTTCGGCGGCGTGCGCACGCTGGATCGCGCTCAAGCAGCCCGAAGGGCGATAGCGCGCTTGAAAGATGACGATCCACAGGCTGCGGATTTCTGTCCGCGGCCTTTTTCGTGTTCGCGGTTGTCGCGCGCCTGTCCGCAGGGTTAGCGTCCGCGCCTGATTTCTGGAGTATTCCCCCATGGCTGACGACGCCTCGTTCGACGGTGGTTCCGACGTTCTCACCGCCACCGCGCAGGGCCGCCTTCGCACCATCATCGAGCGCCTGGAACGTCTCGAAGAGGACAAGCAGGCCGTCATGACCGACATGAAAGAGGTCTTCGCCGAAGCCAAGGGCGAGGGCTACGACGTCAAGATCCTGCGCAAGGTCATCCGCATCAGAAAGCAGGACAAGGCCAAGCGTCAGGAAGAGGACGCCATCCTGGACCTCTACCTGTCGGCGCTCGGCGAGATCTGAGACTGACCCGGCTTGAAGCGCACCCCCTTCAAGCCAGGAGGCGGGCCGTCGCGATCAGGCGGCCTGAAAGGCGATGGCTTCGCCAAGAAGCCCACCCTGAGTCCATTTGAGCAACAGCGCGAAGCCGCCAAACGCGCTGCTCTCAACGCTTTGAAACGCGCTCGCCGCGCGGCGGACAAGGCGGGCGTTTCCCTGTCCGAATGGGAAGGCGAATTCATCGATTCGGTCAGCGAGCGCGTTAAGACCCACGGCCGCGCCTTCGCCGACCCCGAAAAGGGCGCGCCGGGTCAAGCCCTCTCGGCCATGCAAGGCCGCAAGCTGAAAGAGATCACCGCCAAGGCCAATGGCGTAGAGCCGAAACGGCGGTGGGTACGTGGCAGGACACCCCGCTCGAATCAACCGCAGGATGATGCCGACATATTGGGGGATAAATGATGAATGCGATCCTGAACGGCTTTCGGCGCCTCGCGGACTTCAGAGGACGGGACAGGCGCGGACAGTTCTGGCCTTACGCCCTGACCGTGGTCGTGGTGTCCTTCATCGGACTGTGGCTGGGCATGATCCCGGCCATGACGAGGATTTTCGAGCATGCGTCCGCAGTCGCCGCGACGAATCCTGAGGCAGCAACCGTCGTGAGCGGACCCGGGCACTACTCTGTCGAGATTCATGATCAGGCCTATATGCCGGACATGGGGCCGTTCTTTCTTGTTCTAAGAATCGGCGTGGCCGCAATCGTGGTCCTGCTCGCCGCCGCCGTAACCCGCCGTCTGCACGACACCGGACGCGCCGGCTATTGGGGCCTTCCACCGGTGATCTTTCTGACGGTTGGCCTGACGGCCTTTCCCATCGTGATGGCAAAATTCATGGCGGAGGACGGATCCGGCATGAGCCTGTTTCTGCTGCTCTTCCTGAACAACATGCTTTATATCGCCAGCCTGATCGGTCTCATCATTCTGCTGTCATTCGACAGCAAGACCACGGCGAACCGCTACGGTCCTCCGACGATCTAGGCTCAGCCCGCTTCCTTCAACTGACCTTCCAGCCCCTGCTCGCGGACCTTGCGATACAGGGTCGAGCGGCCGATGCCGAGGCGGCGGGCGATCTCGCTCATATGGCCGGCATAGACCTCGATGGCGTGCTGGATCAGGTCGCGTTCGATGTCCTCCAGCGTGCGCAGATGGCCGCGCTCGTCCAGTATACGGATCGGCTGATCGACCTGCGTGGCGGCGTCGGTCTGGGCGCCGACGGCTGTGGCGGCCTTCAGGGGCTGGGCGTCGGGCATGGGCGCGGCGACGCCCGAAATCGCGGGGAAGTCGTGCGGCTGAAGGAAGGGCGCATCGGCTAGAACGATGGCGCGGAACACCGCATTTTCCAGCTGTCGCACGTTGCCGGGCCAATCGAAACCTTGCAGCAGGGCCAGGGTCTCGGGCGCGCATCCGGCGATCCGCTTGCCCTCCTCGGCGTTGAACCGGGCGATGAAGTGATCGACCAGGGGCGCGATGTCCTCGCGCCGGTCACGCAAGGACGGGGCCTCGATCGGGAAGACGTTCAGGCGATAGAACAGATCTTCGCGGAAGGCGCCGTCCTTGACCTGCTGGGCGGGGTCGCGATTGGTCGCCGAGACGATGCGCACGTCGATCTTGACCGGGCGTTTGCCGCCGACCGGATCGATCTCGCCTTCTTGCAGCGCGCGCAGCAGCTTGACCTGCATGTCCAGCGGCAGTTCGCCGATCTCGTCCAGGAACAGGGTGCCGCCGTCCGCCTCGCGGAACTTGCCCAGCGTCTTGTCCACGGCGCCGGTGAAAGCGCCCTTCTCGTGTCCGAACAGGATGGATTCGATCAGATTGGCGGGCAGGGCGCCGCAGTTGACGGCGACGAAAGGTTTGCCGGCCCGGTCGCTGGCGCCGTGCAGGGCGCGGGCGATGACCTCCTTGCCGACGCCGCTCTCGCCGGTGATCAGAACGGGGATGGACGACTTGGCGGCCCGGGCGCCCAGCGCCTTGACCATGCGCATCGGCGGGCTGTCGCCCACGATATCGTCGAAGCTGGTGCGGCCCTGGACGCGCTTGGTCAGGCGCCCGACCTCGGCGGTCAGGCGCTTCATCTGCATGGCGTTGCGCACGCCGACCAGAAGCCGTTCCGGTCCAACGGGCTTGACGAAGAAGTCCTGGGCGCCGGCCTGCATGGCCTTGACCACCATGTCGATGCCGCCGTTGGCCGTCAGGACGATCACCGGCTCGTTGATCCCTGCGCTGCGCAGTTCGGCCAGGCATTCCAGCCCCGACATCTCGGGCATAACCATGTCCAGCAGGATCAGGTCGGCCCCGCCGCCGCGCGTCATCCGGTCGATGGCCTCGCCGCCGCTGGCGGCATGGACCACGGCGTTGCCGTCCCGTTCCAGCACGGCCTGGATCAGCCGGCGCTGGGTCGGATCGTCGTCAACGACCAGGATGGTCTTGGCCATGAAAATCCCTTGTCCTGTCGCCCAACCCGTCACGGATGGATCGTTTCGGGACGATTCCTAGGGTGGCGAGGTGAAAATCGGGTGACACGGCGTGGTGAGCGTCCCGTTAACGTGGCTCCGTCGCGTCGCATCGCACCTCGGGGCTGGCGCGCAATCTCTGGCCCTCGACAACTAGGTCGGGCAGGGCGGCCGGGGCCGTCGCGACGCCCTTCGACAGGCCTTCGTTCATCCGCTCAGCATTGCGTCCGCAGGTGAAGCCGTATCGACCCGTCACGCGCCACTGGCCCTGGCTGTCCTGATCGAAGGCGACGATTTCGCGAGCCGTGGCGACCAGCAGATCGGTTCGTCCATCGCCGTTCAGGTCCAGCGATCGCACGACGCAGGGCGTTTCCGCATTGCAACTGAACAGGACGTCCACCTGCGCGTCCAACTGATCGACGAAGCTGGTTGGCACGGATTGGCCATCGACGGCCTTCAGGCGGATGGCGGCCTTGCGCTCTTGCCGTCCTTGCGCCGTATCGCCGGATGGCCACGGGCGAGCCTGGGCGGCGCGGGCGTTTCGCGCGATGCGTGGATCGGTTGAGGCGGCCAGACGTCTCAGCGCCGCCTCGCCGGCCTTGCCGCTCTCGAACCGCAGGAAGTCATAATCGAACGTGTCAGCGGACACAGTCCCATGCTGCAACCGTGCGACCTGATCCTGCACCGAGAGGCGGGCGGGATCGGCCAGCGGGCTGAACAGGGCCAGGATGACCAGAACCGACAGGACCGCCGCAACGACATTGGTCAGCTCCAGCGGCTTCATCCAGCCGCTTAGTTTTACGGCCGCCAGCAGATAGCCCGCGCCATAGACCGCGCCGACCAGGGTGCAGGCGGCTGCGATGATCCGATCGGGCGTCAGGCCGTGCTGGCCGATCCGCAAGCCCAGGCCCCAGGCGGCCAGAACGATCAGCGGCGCGATCAGGATGGACGCGGCCCGCACGCCGTATCGCAGAACGACCGGCGGCAGATTGTCTGCGCGCCCATCCTGATAGCCCGTGTTGATCAGCACGATCAGGGCGGCGGCGGCCGACAACACCAAGGCCGTTGCGCTGCGCGTCTCCCACAGGCCGTCCAATCCGGTGAAGGGCAGGGCGAGAAGGAAGCCGCCGACCAGGACCGTGATCACCAAGAGCAGCCAAGACAGCAGCATCAACGCCACGGTCCGCACGCCCCGGATCAGGCCGTCGCGCACATCGGTCAGCTGAACAGCGGTGGCGAAGACCAGGGCTGTGACCGGAATGGCGAACCACGCCTCGCTCAGCAGGTGCTGCAGAAAGCCGAGGCCGATCATCTTGAACAGGGCCGCGCCCAGATGCAGCAGGATCCAGAAGGCGCCGGTGAAGCCCAGCGACAGAGCCAGTTGCACCCCCGCCTTCCAGGCGATGTCGAAATAGTCGGGATAGTCGACGATCCAGCGTCGTTCGCGGATCCCGGGCACGATCAGGTGGTGGGCGATGAACAGGGCCGCCGCGCCGAAGGCCAGCACGGGGAAACTCAGGAAAGGCGGCTCCTCTTGCGGCTTCAGCACCTGGCGAGCGACATCGTGGGCGCCCAACAGAGCCAACACGCCGGCTGCGGCCGCCGCCCACAGGATCAGGGCCAGCGGCTTGACCCGGCCCACGCCGGCGAGAACCACCACCGGCACATAGCCGGCCGCCAAGGCCAGGGCGCCGAACACCACCGGCTGGGTTTCGGGCCAGACGCGGCTGTCGGCCGCCAGATACAGCAGATAGAGCGCCAGCCCCTGAACCAGACCTGTCGCCAGGCGAATCGCAAACAGGGCCGAGGCCCCACCAAGGCCCGTCCGGCCGGTGTCATGTTGCAGGGTTTCGGTCATTCACGCGTCTCCGAAAGGCAGGATTGCACGGGCCGTGACGCCGAGAAAGCGCAAGGGACGGTTGCGGCCGTCGCCGCGCATCCCCAGAACAGGGGTATGAACGCTCCCTTCAAGACGCCCAACACTGAAGCCCCGCTGTGGGACCTGACCGACCTCTATGCGTCGCGCGACGACGCCAAGGTCGCCGCCGATCTGGAAAAGGCGCGGGGTCTGGTCGAGGCTCTGAACGGGCTGAAGGGTCGGCTAGCGGCGGATCAGGACGCCCAGGCGCTGGGCGAGGCGCTGGACCGCGCGATTCAGCTTTATGAGCAGGCGTCCGATGTGCTGGGCGCGCTGGGCGCCTACGCCTTCCTGTCGGCCTCGACCGCTCGCGACGATGCGACGGCGCAAGGGTTCGAGGCCGATGTGCGCGAGAAGATCACCGCCATCGCCACCCCGACCGTCTGGCTGACGCTGGAGATCAATCAGATCGACGATGCGGCGCTGGAAGCGGCGCTGATCGCCCATGCGGGCGCGGCGCGCTGGCGGCCTTGGCTGCGGCGCGTGCGGGCGATGAAGCCGCATGAGCTGTCGGCCGAACTGGAGACCTTCATCGCCGAGCGCGGCCCGATCACGGCCCAATGGCCGCGCCTGTTTGATGAGCAACTGGCCGCCCTGCGCGCAAAGGCGGGCCACGAGGAACTGACGCTGGCCGAGGCGCTGAACCGCCTGTCGGACGCCAAGCCCGCACGCCGCAAGGCCGCCGCCGAGGGTCTGTCTGAGGCGCTGGCCGCCCGCGCCCCGACCCTGGCCCTGGTGCTGAACACCGTCGCCGCCGACAAGGCGATGGAGGATCGCTGGCGCGGTTTCAAACGTCCCGCCGACAGCCGTCACCTGGGCAACGAGGTGGATGGCGAGGCCGTGGATGCGATGGCCGAGGCGGTCGCCGCCGCCTATCCGCGCCTGTCGCACCGCTATTATGCGCTGAAGGCCAAGGCGATGGGCAAGGCGCGCCTGGACCACTGGGACCGAAACGCCCCGATCGAAACCACGACGCCGCGCGCCTTCACCTGGACCCAGGGGCGCGAGATCGTACTGGACAGTTTCTCGGACTTGGGCGGCGATTTCGCCGACAGAGCCGGCGGCTTCTTCGACAAGCCGTGGATCGACGGTCGGGCGCGGCCGGGCAAACAGTCGGGCGCCTATGCCCATCCCGTCACCGCCGACCGTCACCCCTATGTCTTCTTGAACTGGATGGGCGAGCGGCGCGACGTGCTTACCCTGGCGCATGAGCTGGGTCATGGCGTCCACCAGACCCTTGCGGCCGATCAGGGCACGCTTCTGGCCGACACGCCCCTGACTCTGGCCGAGACGGCGTCGATCTTCGCCGAGGGGCTGACGTTTGATCGTCTCCTGGCGACCGCACCAAAGTCCGAGCAGCGCGGTCTGCTGGCCGGTCGGATCGAGGATGGTCTGAACACCGTCGTGCGCCAGATCGCCTTCCACCGGTTCGAGACTCGCTTCCACGACGAGCGCCTGCAGGGCGAGGTCTCGCAACAGCGGATCAACCAGCTTTGGCTTGAGGAAATGGGCGCCTCGCTGGGGCCGTCGGTCAAGCTGAATCCCGGCTATGAACACTGGTGGGCCTATGTCAGCCACTTCGTCCATTCGCCCTTCTATGTTTACGCCTACGCGTTCGGCGACCTGCTGGTGGCGGCGTTGATGGAGGCGCGTCGCAACGATCCGGCCGAGTTCACGCCCCTTTATCGCGAGCTTTTGGCCGGCGGCGGATCGCGAACCTACGTCGAGGCGTTGAAGCCGTTCGGTCTGGACCCGCGCGACCCGGCCTTCTGGAGCGTCGGCTGTCAGAGGCTGGAGCGGCTGGTCGATCAGTTCGAGGCGCTGGCCTGACCAAGGCATGACTGCGGGCTTGAGCGGGGCGGTCGCCTCGGTGTAAGTCCGCGATAACGACGAGGGGATTCCACAATGGCCGACCTGCACGACACCGCCAACGCACCTGCCGACGCCGATGCGCAAGCCTATCTGCACGGCCATATGGAAGTGCGCGAACAGGTCTCGACCTACCGCCTGTTCCTAAAGCTGGCCAAGTGGGGCAGCCTGGCCATCGCCGTGCTGCTGCTGTTCCTGACCCTGTGGTTCCACCCGGGCGGCAGCTTCATGGCCGCCGTCATCGGCGCGGTCGTTCTGGGCGGCGTCGGCTTCGTGGCTCTGAAGTCCAAGCCGGGCGCCGCGCACTGAGCCTTGCATCGGATCGCCTTGCGGTGGTCTGAAATCACGTGCCCTCGCCAAGCTTTGGCATAACCGTGCTTTGACGGCTTGCGCCGGAACGGCCTAACCTTCGTTCAACGAAAAGAACGAGGGGATTCGCTTGGCCGTCGCTATCGCCGTCACCCGTGAACGTCGCGAAGGTGAGACGCGCTGCGCCGTCACGCCCGAGACGGTCAAGAAGCTGATCGTCCTTGGGGCGACCGTCACGGTCGAGGCCGGGACCGGCCTTGGCTCCTCTATTCCTGACGCCGACTACGCCGCCGCCGGCGCGGTGGTGAAGCCGGACACCCGCGCCGTGCTGGACGACGCCGACATCGTGCTGAAGGTGCGCGGCCCCACGGCTCAGGAAACCAGCGCGCTGAAGCCCGGCGCCATAGTCATCGCTATGCTGGATGCCTATCGCGACAAGGCGACCGTCGACGCCTTGGCCGGGGCCAACGCCACCGCCTTCGCCATGGAGTTCGTGCCCCGCATCACCCGCGCCCAGGTCATGGACGTCCTGTCGTCCCAGGCGAATCTGGCCGGATACCGCGCGGTGATCGAGGCGGCCTATGCCTACGGCAAAGGCTTCCCGATGATGATGACGGCGGCCGGCACCGTCGCCGCCGCAAAGGTCTTCATCATGGGGGTGGGCGTCGCCGGGCTCCAAGCCATCGCCACGGCGCGCCGCCTGGGCGCCGTCGTCACCGCCACCGACGTCCGTCCCGCGACTAAGGAACAGGTCGAGAGCCTGGGCGCCAAATTCCTGGCCGTCGAGGACGAGGAGTTCAAGAACGCCCAGACCGCAGGCGGCTACGCCAAGCCCATGTCGGCCGAATATCAGGCCAAACAGGCCGACCTGACCGCCAGCCACGTGATCAAGCAGGACGTGGTCATCACCACGGCCCTGATCCCCGGCCGCGCCGCGCCGGTGCTGCTGACCGCCGCCCATGTCGCCTCAATGAAACCCGGCTCGGTCATCATCGATCTGGCGGTCGAGGCGGGCGGCAATGTCGAGGGCTCCAAGCTCAACGAGGTCGTGACCACCGCGAACGGCGTCACCATCGTCGGCTGGGCCAATCTGCCCGGCCGCATCGCCGCAGACGCCAGCGCTCTCTACGCCCGCAACCTCACCGCCCTCGTCGGCCTGTTGATCAAGGACGGCGGCCTGTCGGTGGACCTCGAAGACGAGATTCTGAAGGCGGCGGTGGTCACAGACGGCGGAGCCGTGGTGCATGAGGGGTTGCGGGGATGATCGGGTCTGGCCTTCGTAATGCTCTGTCGATTTTTTCCTTGATCGTGATTTTCGGCGGAGCTGTCTTCTGCCTGTTTCTGCTGATGTTTGCATTCGTGCAGGACCAGTCCGGCGCAGCATTCGGCAGGGCGCTGACCAAAGTCGGGCCGATCTTTTTCGGCAGCGTCATCAACGGGGGAGTCCTGCGACTTCTCATCAGCATCGATGCTCGATTGGAGCAGAAAACCTGACATGGAACACGTCGATCCCACCGTCTTCCGCCTGGCCATCTTCGTGCTGGCGATCTTCGTCGGCTATTATGTCGTTTGGAGCGTGACGCCGGCCCTGCATACGCCGCTGATGGCTGTGACCAACGCCATTTCCAGCGTCATCATCGTCGGCGGCCTGATCGCGGCGGCGGCCGTGTCCGGTGACGCGAGCGGCCCCAGCGCCTGGATCGCCAAGGGCGCGGGCGTGCTCGCCGTCACCCTGGCCAGCGTCAACATCTTCGGCGGCTTCATGGTCACGCGGCGGATGCTGGCCATGTACAAGAAGAAGGAGCGGCCCGCTGCCAAGGCCGCTCCCGAGGCGTCAACGTGACGGACGCCGCACAGATCGCCATCACCGGATCCTGGGTCGCGACCGGCATCGGCTTCTGCCTTTGGCTGTATGGCTGGTTCGGGACGAAAATCCCGATCAAGCGCCAGCGGCTGCACGACTGCGGCATCGCCCTGGTCTTTTCGGCCATTCTGGTTCGCGTGGTGACGCAGGACCGGCCGCTGGGCGTTTTCGAATGGGCCCTGTTCTTCATCGGCCCGCTGTTCATCGCCGCCGCCCTTTGGCGGCTGGCCCGCACGTCTTGAGGGGAGGGGCGTGATGAACGCATCGCTGGCCGCACTGGCCTATCTGGTTTCGGGCGTCCTGTTCATCCTTTCGCTGCGGGGGCTGTCTAGCCCGGAGACCAGCCGTCAGGGCAATACCTTCGGCATGGTCGGCATGGCGTTGGCCATCGGCGTGACCCTGCTGACGCTGGGCACGACGGGGGCGCTGGATACCGTGACCCTGGCCCTGATCGCGGGCGGCGTCATCGTCGGGGGTGGGGCTGGCGCCCTGATCGCCAAGCGCGTGGCCATGACCGACATGCCGCAGCTGGTCGCGGCCTTCCACAGTCTGGTCGGCATGGCCGCCTGCCTGGTCGCCATCGGGGCCATCTATGCGCCCGAGGCCTTTGGAATCCTGTCCGACGACGGAAACGGCATCAAGACACTGTCGATCATCGAACTCAGCCTCGGCGTCGCCATAGGCGCCATCACCTTCACCGGTTCGGTCATCGCCTTCGCCAAGCTGAATGGAAACATGAGCGGCGCGCCGATCATCCTGCCGGCGCGGCATCTGATCAACGTCGGCCTGGCGCTGGGTCTGGTCTTCCTGATCGGCATCCTGATCGGCACGAACGGCGCGGCGACCTGGGCCTTCTGGGGCGTCTTCCTCATCGCCCTCGTTTTGGGCGCGACCCTGATCATTCCCATCGGCGGGGCCGACATGCCGGTCGTGGTGTCGATGCTGAACTCCTATTCGGGCTGGGCGGCGGCGGCGCTGGGCTTCACGCTGGAGAACATCGCCCTGATCATCACCGGCGCCCTTGTCGGATCGTCGGGCGCGATCCTCAGCTACATCATGTGCAAGGGCATGAACCGCAGCTTTGTCAGCGTCATCCTGGGCGGCTTCGGCGGCGGCGATGCGGCGGCCGGCCTGGCGGGGGCGAAAGAGACGCGGCCGGTCAAACAGGGCTCGGCCGAGGACGCCGCCTTCATCATGAAGAATGCGTCCAAGGTCATCATCGTGCCCGGCTACGGCATGGCGGTGGCTCAGGCCCAGCACGCCCTGCGCGAAATGGCCGACAAGCTTAAGGAGGAGGGGGTCGAGGTGAAATACGCCATCCACCCCGTCGCCGGTCGGATGCCGGGCCATATGAACGTCCTGCTGGCCGAGGCCAACGTGCCCTATGACGAGGTGTTCGAACTGGAGGACATCAACGCCGAGTTCGCTACCGCCGACGTCGCCTTCGTCATCGGCGCCAACGACGTGACCAATCCCGCCGCCAAGACCGACCCGACCAGCGCCATCTACGGCATGCCGATCCTGGATGTGGAAAAAGCCGGCACCGTCCTGTTCATCAAGCGCGGCATGGGCTCGGGCTATGCCGGGGTCGAGAACGAACTCTTCTTCCGCGACAACACCATGATGCTGTTCGCCGACGCCAAGAAGATGGTCGAAGGGATCGTGAAGGGGCTTTGAGCCATGGCCAGCACCCCCAAGACCGGCCCCACAGACGCCTCTGTCGATGACTTCTTGTCTGCGATCGACGATCCACGCCGACGGTCTGACGCTCATGCCGTCGCCGCGCTGGTGTCGGAGATCACCGGTGAACTGGCCGTGCTCTGGGGATTGTCCATCATCGGGTTCGGCAATGACGGCGGCCCCAAGGGCGGCTGGCCGCTGATCAGCTTCTCGCCGCGAAAAGCCAACCTGGTGCTTTATGTCGCTGGCGATTTCCCCGAACGAGCCCAGCTGATCGCCCGCTTGGGCAAGGTGAAGACGGGCGTCGGGTGCCTCTATATTTCGCGCCTCGAGGATGTCGATCAGACGGTCCTGCGGGACCTTTGCGGTCGCGCTGTTCGCGCGGTCAAAGCCAGCTCGGACTGAAGTCTCTTCGGACCCCTATCGCGCAACCTTGACCGGCGCTATCACGCGTCCGTGAATACACTGTCCGGACCGTCTCCTGCCGCCCATCGCCGTTTTGAGGCTCTGGATTCCCTGCGCGGAGTCTGCGCCATCCTTGTGGTGATGTTCCACATGCCGGTCGCAAGCCATTGGCGCGACTGGGGTTTCATTCAGCATTCCTATCTGTTCGTCGATTACTTCTTCGTCTTGTCGGGCTTTGTGATCGCCCACGCCTATGCGAACCGACTGAAGTCGGGCCGTGACGCCGGACGGTTCATGGTGCGGCGCTTCGGGCGGATCTGGCCGCTGCATCTGCTGATGCTGGCGGCCTTCATCGGGCTGGAGCTGGCGCGTCTGGTCTTCAATTTCGACAGTGCGCCGCCGTTCACGCGGGATCGATCGATCGAGGCGATCTTCACCAATATGGCGCTGATCCAGGCTTGGCATGTGCATCCCTATCTGACCTGGAACGGGCCGGCCTGGACGCTCAGCGCCGAATGGGCCTGCTATCTGATCTTCGCAGGGTTGGTGCTGATCGCGCCCAGAAGGTTCCGCTGGATCGGGCTGGTGCTGGCGATCATCGGCGGCGCTCTGGTGCTCAGCTACGCCCGGCGCTGGATGAATACGACCTATGACTTCGCCGTGCCGCGCGCGGTCTATGGCTTCTTCCTGGGCTGCCTGCTGCAGGGGCTCTGGACCTGCATTCCGCGGCTCAAGGGCGGCGCCGCGACGCTGTTGGAGATCGCGGCCATCGTCGCGGCCTGTGTGTTCATCGGCTATGCTCAGGGGCCGATCACTGTGGCCGTCACCCTGATCTTCGTGGCGCTGATCTGGGTCTTCGCCGGCGAGGGGGGGGCGCTGTCACGCGTGCTGGACCATCCGGCTCTGGTCACCCTGGGGCGGTGGTCGTTCGCCATCTACATGGTTCACATGTTCATCCTGACCGTGATGATGATCGTGGCCAGGAAGCTGGACCTGGTCCCGGTGCGACGCATCGACTTCGGCTCGGTCTGGCTGAACGACCTGTTCGCCGTCGCCATGTTCGGCTTTATCGTCGCGGTCGCCGTGGTGGCGCACCGACTGGTCGAGCAGCCGGCCCAGCGCATGATCGATCGCTGGACCAAGCCGAAGGTGGCCTGAGGTCAGGCGGCCATCCGCCATTCGAGGGCCATGTCGCCGGCGCGGCCTTCGTCCCACAGCATGTCCTCGTCAGAATAGCGGCTGCTGGCGGCGGCCGAAATGACATCGACCACCTGTTCCTCCAGCCGGTCCCAGATCACGGCGAGGTCGGACGACCCACCGGCCTCGCATGGCACGATGATGTAGCGGCTGGCGTTGACGGTCTGGGCGGGTTGGAAATGCGCCATCTGATGATCTCCTGAAGCGGGGGCCTCTTGTCGATGATGTTGTTATGAAGCAGTGTTGCGTCAGAAACGGACGTAGGGATCGGCCAGAGCATTGAGACACGACAAGGCGGCGATGGTGATCGATCTGGCGCGCCGCATGGCCGCCAGCGCCGAAGGGCTGAGCCTGGACGAGATCGCGCGCGACATGCGCGTCGGCCGTCGTACCGCCGAACGGATGCGCGACGCGGTTCTGATGCTGTTCCCCCAGGTGGACGAGGTCTCGGACCCGCCGTCCAAACGATGGCGCATCCGGGGCGGCCTGTCGGCCTTCGAACAGGCCCCGACGGCAACCGAAATGCTGGAACTGTCCAAGGCCGCGACCGCCCTGCGCGCCGCCGGCGAACCGGCGCGCGCGACGGCGCTGGAGGGGCTGGAGCGCAAGCTGAAGGCGGCGATGCGTTCGACCACGCTGAATCGGATGGCGCCGGATCTGGAGGCCCTGGTCCGGGCCGAGACCATTGCGGTCCAGGCCGGCCCTCGACCCTCCGCCGACGAAGCCATGCTGACCGCCATTCGCGCGGCGGTGCTGGCGCAGCAGCCCTTGGGCTTCACCTATTCCCGTCCGGGCGCCGAGCCGCGTCGGCGCAGCGTGGCGCCGTGCGGCGTCATGTTCGGCCGGGCCAACTATCTGGTCGCCGCCGATCGCGAGACCGGCCGCATCCAGACCTTCCGCCTAGACCGGATGAGTCATGTCGCCCCGCAGGAGGGGATGGCCGTGCCGCCCGCCGATTTCGACCTCGGCGTCTTCGCCAGCCAGTCCTTCGGCATCTATCAGGACGAGATCGAGGACGTCGTGCTGCGCATCGCGCCCGAGGGCGCGGCCGAGGCCAGGGGCTGGCGCTGGCACCCGACCCAGTCGTTCGAGGATCAGCCGAACGGCGGCGTGATCGTGCGGTTCCGCGCCTCGGGCATGCGCGAGTTGGCCTGGCACCTGTTCACCTGGGGCGAGCAGGTGCAGATCCTGGCGCCGGAGCGGCTCAAGGCCGTAATGGCCGGCGAACTGGCGGCGGCGGGCCGCGCCTTGGAACGGGCCTCAGCCTGACGAAACCGTAAGCTGACGCGGCGCGTTGACGACCGCTAGGCTTCGCGCCCAGCGCCCTTCAGGAGATCGCCCTTGCGCGTCCACGCTTTCGCCTCGCCCGCCATGCTGGCCCTCGCCCTTATGAGCGGCGCCTGCGCCGCCGGGCCCATGTCGGCGCCGACGACCTTTCAGGAGGAAGGCGGACCCCAGGTGACGGTGACGCGCGACGGCGATCAACTGAACATCGACTATCGCTTCGGGCGCGACGTGCCGGTCTGGGCCTTCCAGGATTCGGCGCTGGAACAGGATTCGCGCCAGCCCTGGCGACCGCGCCAATGGACGGTCGAGACGCCCGGCGTCGTCATGGAGCGACGCGGCCATTACGACATCATCCGCAGCACGGACGGCGGTCCCGTGCCGCGCGAGGTCCGCTTCCGCGTTCGACCGCAGGCGGTGGATCTTGAGGCCGAATATCCGACCCTGCTGTTCTCCAACGGCGCGGTGGCGCTGCCGACGCGACAACTGGATGTCTTCGCTTTGCGGTCGGCCCAGGCGGCTGAACAGGTGCCTGACGACCTGAACCGAATCCGCCTGGATGGCGGTCCCTCGCGCGTGACGTGGCGGGACGAGAACGGACCCGTATTGTTCAACGGCCGCCGCCGTGACGAACTGACCACGACGGACGAGCGCAGCTATGTCCTGCTGGGCGAGGCGACGGTGACGCCGGGGGACGGCCTGTCGACCGTCATGGACCCCAATCTGCCGCCGTGGATCGGCGAGGAGATCCGCGGCTTTGCGCCGCGTGTCGGTCACTATTATCGCGATCGCCTCGGCGCGCCGGGCTCTGGCGGCGATACGCCCATCGTCATGGTGGCCTGGAACGGGCCGACCGAAAGCATGACCAGCATGGGCGGCAGCGTCCTGCCGGGCCTGATCGTCATGTCGTTCGAGGGCAGGGGCGTGACCTCGCCCCAGCCGGAAATCGTGGAGCGTTCGCGCTGGTTCATCGGCCATGAGGGGGCGCATTTCTGGCTGGGACAGACGGTGCGATACGCCTTCGCCGACGAGGCCTGGATCACCGAGGGCGGGGCCGACCTGATGGCCGTGCGCGCCCTGAAGGCCCTCGATGCAAACTATGACGACCGGGCCGAGCTTCAGTCCGAGGTGGACGACTGCGTCAACCTGGCGCGCAAGCCGGTCGCCCAGGCCGGCGCCCGGGGCGAACACCGCGCCTACTACGCCTGCGGGGCCGTTTTCGCCCTGGCGGCGGAGGGCGCGCAACGCCAGCGCAGCGACGGCGACTGGTTCGACTTCCTCAGACCTCTGCTGCGCCAGCCGGATGGCGTGCTCAGCCGCGAGGAATGGCTGACGGCCCTGACTCGGACATCGCGCGACCCGTCGCTGCGCGGCGATGTCGAGCGGCTGCTTGATCAGGGCGCGCCCGATCCGTCCGCCGTCATCGCGCGCCTGTTCCAGCGCACCGGCGTGGCCTTCCGGATGATCGACGGCCGCGTGGTTCTAAGCTGAATCCGATCTCAGTCGCTGGCGCGGATCGTCGGATTGAACCCGAACCTTGGCCGTGGCGTTGTGGCGGGATGAAAACAGCCTTGATCCCGATGGCGGGTGCGATTGCCCTTCTGGCCGCCTGCGGCGATCACGATGTCAATCCGCCGAACGAACCGGCGGCGCCGCTGCGAACGCCCGAGGCCATGCAGCCGGTCGAACCGCCTGGACCGTCGTCTCTGGCTGGACGTGGGCCGCGCAGCTTCGTGGGCGTCTGGGCGGCGAACCCGCAATGGTGCGCTCGACCCCAGAGTGAACGCAGCCCGTTCACCCTGACGCCGCTGCGCTTCGACGCCTACGGCCGCAACTGCGACATCGCCAGCATCGACGAGACGGGTTCCGGCTATGTCGCAGTGCTGCGATGTGCAGGCCGGCCTCAGACCGAGCGGGTGCACATGGGCACGAGCGGCGACGTGATGAACCTGACCTATGTCGATCAGGACATGAAGACGGTGAAACTGGCGCGCTGCCCCGGTTCGCCGCGCGCGCCCGATCCCGCCAATCCGCTGGAAAAGATGATGAAGAAGGACGGGGCCGAAACCCCGCCTGCCGCGCCACCTAGTTGAACAGGAAGTTCATCACGTCGCCGTCCTTGACGACATAGGACTTGCCTTCAGCGCGCAGCTTGCCGGCCTCGCGGGCCTTGGCTTCCCCACGCAGGGCCACGAAGTCGTCGAAGGCGATGGTCTCGGCGCGAATGAAGCCCTTTTCGAAGTCGGTGTGGATCACGCCGGCCGCCTGGGGCGCCGTGTCGCCGACATTGATGGTCCAGGCGCGGGCTTCCTTGGGCCCGACCGTGAAATAGGTCTGCAGGCCCAGCAGCTTATAGGCCTCGCGGATCAGACGGTTCAGGCCGGGCTCTTCCAGACCCAGGGTCTCCAGGAACTCCTTCTGTTCCTCGTCGTCCAGCACGGCGATCTCGGACTCGATCTGGGCCGAGATGACGACCGAGTTGGCGTTGTCCTGGGCGGCGCAGGCTGCGACCTTGTCGGACAGGTCGTTGCCCTTGTCGGCCGAGCCCTCCTCGACGTTCGAGACATAAAGCGCGGGAAGCGCCGTCAGCAGTTGCAGCATGTGCCAAGCCTTGATGTCCTCCTTGGACACCTCGGCGGTGCGCGCGGGCTTGCCGGCGTTCAGCTGGGCCAGGGCCAGATCGACCAGCTTCAGCGTCAGGACGGATTCCTTGTCGCCGCCCTTGGCGCGCTTCTCCAGCTGCGGCCGGCGACGCTCCAGACTTTCCATGTCGGCCAGCATCAGTTCGGTCTCGATGATCTCCAGGTCGGCGATCGGATCGATGCGGTCCTCGACGTGGGTGATGTCGTCATCCACGAAGCAGCGGGCGACGAAGGCCACGGCGTCGCAGTCGCGGATGTTGGCCAGGAACTGGTTGCCCAGGCCTTCGCCCTTGGACGCGCCACGCACCAGACCGGCGACGTCGACGAAGGTGATGCGGGCCGGGATGATCTCTTTCGATCCAGCGATCTCGGCCAGGGCGTTCAGACGCGCCTCGGGCACGGCCACATCGCCGGTGTTCGGCTCGATGGTGCAGAACGGATAGTTGGCCGCCTGGGCCGCCGCCGTCTTGGTCAGGGCGTTGAACAGGGTGGACTTGCCGACGTTGGGCAGGCCGACGATCGCGACTTTAAGAGCCATGGTATTCCTCGTGAGGCGCGAGCCTTTAGCGGGTTCAGAGCCGTTTGTCAGGCTCGCGCTTCAACTGAGGTCAGTGGGCGGCGTGATCCATGCCTTCCATGGCCGGTTGGCGAACCTGCGCCTGAACCGTGATCGCCGGCGCCGACGCGAATTGGAACGTCAGCGGCACGGTCTCGCCGGCGACCAGAGGCGCGGTCAGGCCGATGAGCATCAGGTGGTTGCCGCCCGGCGCCAAGGCCACGGCCTGACCGGCGGGCAGGGGCAGGCCCGCCGTCAGCTCGGCCATCTTCATCATGCCGTTCTCGGTCTTCATCTCGTGGACCTGAAGCGATGCGGCACGCGGGGTCGATCCCCCCGTCAGCCTGTCGTCAGTCGCGGCGGTCAGGGTGACATAGCAGCCGCCGGCCTTGGCTCCGTTCGGCGACGGGCGGCACCAGGCGTCGGTCGCGGTCACGGCGGCGGTCGCTGTCGGCGTCTCAGTGGCGGGCGCCTTGGCCGGCTCGGACGGATTGCAGGCCGCCAGCGACAGGCTGGCGGCGGCAAGGGCGAGTTTGATCTTCATGGCGTCAGGTCTTTCACGAGGCGGCGGAACGGCGCCGGATCATCGGACGCAGGGCTCGGTCGAGCAATACGGCCGCGATCAGGCTCAGTCCCGTCAGGGGATAGAGGATGGCGAGGGGCAGGACGATGCCCAGGACAGCGGCGCGCGCACGCGGTCCCGGCGGGGCGGGCGGCGCGCCCAGGCGTCGGCGCGACAGATTGGGCGGGCGGCGCTTCCACCACATGACCAGGCCGCTGATCGCCAGCAGCCACACGCCGATGCAGCCCAGCAGCATGACGAGACGGTTCGCCTGTCCGAACTGCGTGCCCTGGTGCGTATAGATGCCGAACTCGATGGCCTGTGCGCCGGCGCCGAACTGGTCATAGCCAATGTCGCCCAGCAGCCGCCCGGAGACCGCATCGACATAGAGCGACCGGCTGTCCTGAACCCGCGTCGCCTGAGTCGTCAGCGTATAGGCGGTGTCATCGGCCTTGGGGATGTTCACCGTATAGGGGCGCGCCAGGCGGGCCTGATCCGCGACCCGCAGAACCTGCGCCAGGCCGCCATGGCCGGCATGGTCGTGGGTCATCACCATGCCCTCCATGGTCCAGCCGGCCCCGACCGGCGCGTCGTGGTGCTGCGCCTTTTGCCAGGCGCCGGCGACGGGTGCGGGCGGCCGCCCCAGCCCCGTCTCCTTGACCGCCCCCATGACCTTGTCGCCCCAGACCGCCGACCACGGCATGCCGGTCACGGCCAGAAACAGCACCACTCCGCCGACATAGAAGCCCGTCAGTCCATGCAAGTCGCGCCAGAACGGACGGCGGCGGCTGTCTGTCGTCTGCGGTGCAAAGGTCGCGACGCCCCGCCCGCGCGGCCACCACAGATAAAGCCCCGTGGCGAACAGGATGATCGTCCAGCCGGCGACGATTTCCACCAGGATGTTGAACGGCCGCCCCAGCAGGGTCAGGCTGTGTGTCTTCTTGACCAGCTCCATGAACCCGCCGGCCGGAATGACGCCGGTGGCCCGGCCGGTGTGCGGATCGACGAAGACCGTCTTCTGCACGCCGTCGGGTCGATCCACCCGCAGCCGGAGCGCCTGATCGTCGCGCGCGGGCATGACCAGATTGGCGACCCGGCCCCCGCCAGCAGCCTGGGCGGCCAAAGCCACCCACGCAGCCGGCGCCGCTTGGGTCTTAACGGCCGGCACGCGGATCATGTCGCGATACAGAAAGCCGTCTATCTCGTCCTTGAACAGATAAAGCCCTCCCGTCAGGGCCAGCAGCATCAGCACCGGCATGACGAAGACGCCGGCATAGAAATGCCAGCGCCAGACCGCACGATAGGCGCCGGACATTGAGGCGTCGCCAGACTCAGAACGCATAACGCAACCCCACATAGGCCGAACGTCCTTCGCCGGGCACAAAGACGGCAGTCGCGACTTTAGTGGCGTCCGTCACGGCGTTGACGGTCGAAACATAGCGCTCGTCGGTCAGGTTGCGCGCATCCAAGAACAGGGAAACTCCACCTCGCAAACTCCAGCCCGCATTGAACGACAGAATGGCGTAGTCAGGTGCCGTCAGCGGCGTTCCATCTGTGGCGCTGCGCGTGTTGGCGTAATCGATCAGCACGTCCGTCGGCGACCATTCGACGCTAGGCGCCACGAACCAGCCCGCCGGATGGGCATATTTCAACTCGGCCCGGTAGAGATGCTCCGGCACGACCGGCAGACGATTGTCGCCATAGATACGGTCGTTCTTGAAGAAGAAATCTGACCAGGCGTAGGTCTGGCGCAGCGTCAGGCGACCATCGGTGCTGTCGATAATCCGCCAGTCCAGCCCCGCTTCCATGCCCTGATGGACGGTATCGTCAGCATTGAAGGTCGCGGCGGGAATGTTCAGGGTCGGATTGACGCTATAGTTCAGCAGTTCGCCTTCGATCTGGGCGCGATAGGCCGACAGATCGTAAGTGAAGCGACCGCGACGGCCGCGGGCGCCGACCTCGGCTGTCCAGGCATCCTGGATGTCGACGGGCACGAACTTCGGCACGTTGCCCTGCACCAAGGCGCCATAGCTGGGCGCCTCCACCGAGCGCGTAAGATTGGCGTAAAGCTGGGCGCCCATCTCATTTTCCCATAGCAGGCCGATGCGCGGCGCGAACCAGTCAAAGGTCGCGTCAGCATTGTTGGCTGGGACCAGATTGTTTGTGTAGTCCCGCTCCGCACGGCCGTAGCTGCCGCCCGCGACCAGAGCCAGACGGTCCGTGACGAACAGGCGGCCTTCGGCGAAGATGTCGATGCCGGTCGCGTCCTGAACCGAATCGCCGATCTTGGCGCCTGGACGTGCGCCACCTGCCGCCACGAAGGTGAAGGCGTCCGTCGTCCCGCCGCGATAGCTGATCCCCGTATAGGCGTCAGCCCTCATGCCGCCCAGCCGACCGTTCCAGTCCAGTCGGCCATAGCCGCCCCACTGCAGGCTGTTCTGATCGATGACGATGGAAATGGGGTGATAAAGATCCTTGTCCACTACATAGACGGCCCCTTCGAACGACAGGCTGTCATCCACGCGCCAGCGACCCAGAAGGGTGCTTCTCAAGGATTTCACGTCGCGCGCAAAGGCCAGGGTGTTATTGTTCGCCGGTACGGCGGTCGGGTTGGTGAGGGCCTGCTGACGGGTGACGGCGGAAGACACCGACTGATCCAGATCATTGCCCTGAACGATCAGCCGCAACTCACGACCTTCGCCGAACGAACGGCCCAGATTGAGCGTCAGCCGTTTCGAATCTGAGCTTTGATTGTCCCGGAACCCGTCCGAACTGGCCACGGTGGCGGCCGCGTACAGGTCCCAGTCGCCCCAGTCGCGCGCCAGGGCGACATGACCGCGCAGGGTATCGAACGATCCGCTCTCGATCCGGATCAGGTTCCGGCTCGCGGCCGTGCGCCCGGTCGGTGTCACGACATTGATCGCACCGCCCAGCGCGGCGCCGCCGAAGCGCAGGGCGTTGCCGCCCTTGAACACATCGATGTGGCGCGCGATCAGGGGATCGATCTCCTGAAACTCGCCAAAACCGTCGGGCGCATTGAAGGGCACGCCGTCCTGGGCCAGCAGCACGCCGCGCAGGTGCGCGCCGTTGCCGATGCCGGAGCCGCGAATCGACAACCGCACCTCCTCGCCCCAGCGGCGTTGTGCGAAGACGCCTGGCACGCTGCGAAGCGTATCGGCGAAGGTCAGGGCGTAGCGGTCCTGATAGGTTTCGGAGGCGACGACCGCGACAGCGCCCGGCGTGCGAGACAAAAGGGCGCGGGCTTCTGCAACAACGGCGGGATCCTCGGCGTTGCGGCGGCCGGTGACGATGACGCTGTCCAGCAAAGCCGGTTCGGGCGTCTGCTGGGCCAGGACGGGCCTCGTCCAACCGGCGTTGGAGAGGGCGGCGAGCAGCAGCGCGCAGGGCGCTGCGGTAGTCTTGAAGGACATGGAATGAACCTGAAATCAGAACGAGACGGCGCGCAGGCGTTGAGGACGGCGCGGGCTTGGGTCTGGTTCAGGCTTGGGGTGGGGCGGTGGACGGCGGACGCGGCGGCGCGCGCGCGGGCGGCGGCGGGCTGACACTGGCGGCGACATAGACGACACGCTCGACGGTGCGGACCACCGGCGCCGGCTCGGGCGCAGGCGGGCAGGGCAGGGCGGCGGCCAACGGCATGACGCAGGCGGCGCATTTGGCCCCGACGTGCTTGTTGACCGGGCCGTCCATACCGCCGGACTGGATCGTCTGGGGGCCTTCCGCCGAACAGATGACCAGCGGGTGGCCCGGCTGGACCGCCGCGAGAGCCGCGAACGGCAACAGAGTTCCAAGCACGAGCGCAAACACAGCCGCCAAGAAGGCGAGCGATTGCGAGATCGACCAATTGTCGGCTTGGGCGCGGGTCACGTCTGGCCTCTACGGCGTTTTGCTACGGCGCGATAGGCGGCGGTTTGTCCTAAAGCTCGCCGCGCGCGGCCTGGCGGGGGCTGAACTTGGGCGCGGGGGCCAGGCGCATAACCTCGCCCTGATAGCGTTCGTCATCGCCCGCCACCGCGAAGGGCAGGGCGTCGGCGCAGGCCTGAAGCATGGCGTCCAGCCACGGCTGTTCCGCCTTGTGGAAGTCGCCCAAAACGTGGGGCATGACCAGTTCCTTCTCGCCGGGATGGCCGATACCCATGCGCGCACGTCGGAAGTCGGCGCCAAGATGACTGATCAGGGAGCGGATGCCGTTCTGTCCCGCCGCGCCGCCGCCGGTCTTCATACGGAACCGCCCAGGGGCCAGGTCGATCTCGTCGTGGAAGACGATGATTTCGCTCGGCTTGATCTTGTAGAACCGCGCCGCCTCGCCGACCGCCCGACCGCTTTCGTTCATATAGGTCTGGGGTTTCATCAGCAGGACCTTGGTCCCGTCGACCAGACCCTCGCTGACGATCGACTGAAACTTGGCGCGTTCAGGACCGAACCGCCAGCGGCGCGCGATCTCGTCGGCGGCCATGAAGCCGATGTTGTGCCGGTTCTTTTCGTATTTCCCGCCCGGATTGCCGAGCCCCGCGATGATGATCATGGCGTCCTCTTGCCGTTTGCGTCAGGCAAAGAAAAGCCCCGCACGGCGAACCGGGCGGGGCGTGATCTTGTCGAAACGACGAAGGATCAGTCTTCGGTCTTCTCGGCCGGGGCGGCCTCGGCGTCAGCGGCTTCGTCAGCAGCTTCCGACAGGGCGGCCGAGGAGATCTTGACCGTGGCGATCACGAAGTCGCGGTCGGTGATGGTGGCTTCCGCGCCCTTGGGCAGCTTGATGTCCGAGATGCGGATGGTGTCGCCGATTTCGGCCTTGGCCAGATCGACAACCAGCTCTTCCGGGATCTGGTCGGCGCGGACCAGGATCTCGACGGCGTGACGGACGATCTCCAGCGAGCCGCCCTGACGCGAGTAGGGCGCTTCATCGGCGTTCAGGAAGTGCACCGGCACTTCGATCTTGACCGGAGCCTTCTCATCGACGCGCATCAGGTCGAAGTGAAGGGGGCGGTCCGAAACGGGGTCGAACTGCACGTCCTTGGCGATGACCGGCTGGGTCTCGTCGCCGTACTTCAGGGTCACCAGGTGGCCCAGCAGCTTGCCGGTGTAGAGCGACTTGCGGAAGTCCTTCTCGTTCACCGAAATGGCGACGGGGGCTTGCTCGCCGCCGTAAAGGACGCCCGGCACGAAACCGGCGCGACGCGCAGCGCGAGCGCCGCCGGTGCCGACGCCATCGCGGACGTCCACGTTCAGAATGATCTCGGCCATGTGGCTCGCCTCAACAACAACGGAAACGCCGCGCCAACCCGGGGCTCTCGCGGCGGGGGTGATGAACCCTCGAATTCAAGAGCGCGGGCTATTACACGCATCAGGTCCAAGGCGCAACCGTCAAAGGTTCCGCTTCACGCCGCACGCGCGCGATCCTTCAGCAGCGACGTCGGCGCCGCGACGATGCCCAGCAGTTCGGCGGCGTTGAACGGCTTGGCCAGGTGGTGGTCGGCCCCGGCCGCGCGTCCGGCGGCGACGTGCTCTGGCATGGCGTTGGCGGTCAGCATGACGATCGGCGTGCGATCCAGGCCCATCGTCGCCTCGTGCAGGCGAATCTCCTGCGTCGCGGTCAGCCCGTCCATGACGGGCATCTGCATGTCCATCAGCACCAGGTCGAAGGTGTCGGCCCGGAAACTTTCCAGCGCTTGGGCGCCGTTCTCGGCGATCACGATCTGCGTGGGCGTCTGCGCCAGAATCAGTTCGATGACACGGCGGTTGGTCGGATGGTCGTCGGCGACCAGCACGCGGATCGTCCGCGCCTGCTCCACGACGGCGAGTTGGGCCGGCGCTGGTTCTTTGCGCGACGGGGCCTGGGTCTGTCTCAGCGGCAAAGTCAGGATGAAGGCCGCGCCGCCGCCGGGTTCGCTCTCGCAGCCCAGGTCGCCGCCCATCATCTCGGCCAGCTGACGACAGATGGACAGGCCAAGACCCGAACCCCCGAACTTGCGCGTGATGCCGCCGTCGGCCTGTTCGAACCGGCTGAACAGGCGCGCCCGCGTCGCGGCGTCAAAGCCGATGCCGCTGTCCTCGACGGTGAAGCGCAGCACGGGCGAGCCCTCGCGGTCCGCGCCACGCTGCACGATCAGGCCGACGAATCCCTTGCTGGTGAACTTGACGGCGTTCGAGATCAGATTGGTCAGCACCTGCTTCAGGCGCACCGCATCGCCCAGGATCCAGACGTCGTCCTCCAGATCGATATCGACGTGGAAGTCGAGATGCTTCTCACGCGCGTTCTCGGCGTAGAGCTGAGCCGCCTCGCGCACGACCGTCGCCAGTTCGAAGGCGTCTTCGGTCAGCTCCAACTTGCCCGATTCGACGCGCGCCAGATCCAGGATGTCGCTCAGCAGGGTCTGCAGCGTCTTTCCCGACGCCTGCATCAGATCCAGCATCTCACGCTGTTCAGCCGTCAGATCGGTCTTGGCCAGGGCCTGGGACAGGCCGATCACACCATTCAACGGCGTGCGGATCTCATGGCTCATGTTGGCCAGAAACTGGCTCTTGGCGACATTGGCGGCCTCGGCCGCGTCACGCGCTTCGGACAGGGCCTCGGCGTCTCGTTTCAGATCGGTGATGTCATTGCAGACCGTGACTGTCCCGCCCTCGGACGTACGGCGATCCTGAATACGCAGCCAACGCCCGCCGGCGACCTGCTGCTCGCTGTTCGATGAAAGCTGACGACGGGCCTGCATGCGCTCATTAAGCCATTCTTCTTCGCGGCCGGCCGCCTCCTGATAGCGGCCTTCGTCGATGCCGATGCGCAGGGCCTCGCGGAACGTCAGGCCGACGACCAGATGCGGCTCGAGCTCGGGGTTCACCTCGGCATAGCGGGCATTCCAAAGCACCAGCCGATCCTTGGAATCATAAAAGCCCAGGCCGTCGGGCATGGCGTCCACCGCCTCGCGGATACGGCGCAGCGCGGTGGCGCGCGAAATGTAGGCCATCATGCCCAGGACGGCGGCGGCCGTGCAGATCATCAGCAGAATGGCGGCCAGCAGCAGTCGCATCGCCTCGCTGGACAGCCCTTGGTCGGCGGCGACGGTCGGGTCCGGCGTCACCGTGATGGCCGCCATGCCGATGAAGTGAAGAACGATGACGGTCGCGGAAAGTCCCGTCGTCGTCGCCAACAGGCGCAGCAGGCCGCCTCGACGATAGAAGAAGGCCGTCGCGCCGCCGATCGCCAAGGCCGCGATGATGGACAGGGCGACTAGGCCGGGATCCCAACTGATGTGCGCGGGCGCCTTGATGGCGGCCATACCGAGGTAATGCATGGCTCCGACGCCGGCGACGGCGATCACCGCGGCAAGCACGCGCCACATGCGACCCTTGCCCATCAACGTCGAGCCGATCGTCAGGCCGATCATGGCTAGCGCGATCCCCAGGGAGGCGACCGTCAGGAAAGGATTGTAACGCACCGGCACGCCAGCCACGAACCCCTGCATGGCCACGAAATGGGTCGCCCAGATCGACAGGGCCCCGATCATGACGGCCAGCAGGACCGCGCGGCGTCGTCGATCGGGGTCGCGCCGGCCCATCTTCTGCATGACATGGGTCGACACGCCCAGACCGGCCATGCAGATCAGCGCAGCGAACACCGTGATCCGCCAGTCGTGATCGTGCGCAATGCAATGGATGATGCGGTCCACGAGGCCTCCCCTTGGGTGTACGATAGGCGACAATCCTAAAGAAACCGTGCGGCGAAGCTTATGGGCGCCTCAGGCTGTCGGCACGCCGTCACAGAATCCGTGCAAGGATCGGAGTCGTTCTTCAGTTCGAGGTCGCCTGGACCCATGCCTTACGAAGTCTCGCCATCGCCTGTCGCGCCGGTCTCCACCTCGCGGCTGTGGACGGTCGGCGCCAGCATCGGCATCGCCATCGTGACCCTGCTGGTGCTGGCGGTTCTGCATCCCGAACTCGCGAACTGGCTGGTCGGCGGGGCGGTGATCGTGGCGGCCTCGGCCTGGCTGTTGAACATGAACGAGGCGGCCAGGGCCGAGCCGGCGGCCAGTCAAGGCGCTGCGACCGAGCCCGCCATCGACATGGTGACGGGCGATCTTCTCGACCGGGTGTTCGAGGCGCTGGACGATCCGGTGCTGGTGGTCAGCGGCGGCGAGCCGGACGACATCGCCGGGCGACGCATTGTCATGGCGAACGCGGCTGCGCGCGAACTTCTTCGCATCCAGCGCCAAGGCGCCTTGCTGGTTCAGGTGATCCGTGAACCGGGCGTGCTGGAGGCGGTTGACGAGGCCCTGTTCGGCGGGACGGCGCGCACCACGGATTATGCGACGGGCGGTCAGCGCGACCGACGCTGGCGCGCCTGGACCCGTCCGCTCTCACTCGAAGCGTCAGGCAATACCGGGTCGGAGCTGGCCCTGCTGATGCTGCGCGACGAAACGGACTCGCGCCGCATCGAGATGATGCGCGTGGACTTCCTGGCCAACGCCAGCCACGAACTGCGCACGCCCTTGGCCTCGCTCAGCGGTTTCATCGAGACTTTGAAAGGCCACGCACGTGAGGATGTGGTCGCGCGCGACCGCTTCCTGGACATCATGTCGGCCCAGGCGGACCGGATGGGGCGGCTGGTCGCGGATCTGCTGTCGCTCAGCCGGATCGAACTGAACGAGCATATTCCGCCCTCTGGCCGCGTCGATCTGGACCGCGCCGCCTCCGACGTGGTCGACGCCATCAGCGTTCTGACGCGCGAAAAGGAGATCGCCATCGCCTTGGATCAGGGGGAGGCGAGGGCGTCGATCAGCGGCGATCGGGATGAGATCTTGCAGGTGGTGCAGAACCTGCTCGACAACGCCGTCAAATATTCGTCACGCAACGGCACGGTCGAAATCTCGGTGCGTTCAGACCTGTCGTTCGACGAGGCCTGGGCCTCGCGCATGCCTGGCGCGACACGACTGCCGCTGGTCACGCCGGACCGCACGGCTGGCGTCTCCTATGCCGCGGTCACGGTGCGCGACCATGGGCCCGGCATGGCGCGCGAACATCTGCCCCGCCTGACCGAGCGCTTCTATCGGGTCGAGGGTCAAAAGAGCGGCGAGCGGCAGGGGACGGGGCTGGGCCTGGCCATCGTCAAACACATCATCAACCGTCACCAGGGCGGTCTGGTGGTCGAAAGCGCGCCCGGCATGGGCGCCGCCTTCACCGCCTGGTTCCCGCAACCGATCGAGCGACGCTGAGGCCGCGACGGACGGTCGCTGTCACCCAACTGTCATCGACCCGTCGTAATCCGCTGACCATTCGCAGGCAGTAGTCGCGCCGCGTTGGTCCCGATGTTCAGGACCGTCGTCGATTCGCGCACGGCGCTTCGGACTTCTGAATGATCTGGATTTATTTGCTGATCCTCGTCGCCTTGAGTGCGGCCGCCTTCTTGGGCGGACGCACGTTGGCGCGTCGTCGTGCGATCGGCGCTAAGCCCCATTCCCGCCCCGGCCAGCACGGCGCCTATGCCCTGATCTGGGTTGCCGCGCCGGCTCTTCTGGTTCTGATCCTGGCCTCGGTTTTCGCCGCCCCGCTTCAGCGTCAGTTGACCGCTGTCGGTACGCCTGATGCGGTCGCGGCGCTGGAGCCGTTCCGCCGCGACGCCTTCTTCGCCGACGCCCACCGCGTGGGTCGCGGAGAGGCCGCGCTCCAGATTTGGGAACGCCCGCTGGCCGAACAGCTGCCGGTCGAGGCGCGCCGCATGGTTCGCATTGAACGCACTCTGTCGTGGGGCGGCGGTGTCGCCGCCATCCTGGCCGCCATCCTGGGCGGCCTGTTCGCCCTGACGCAGATCAAGCCTCAGACGCGCGCCCGCAATCGGGTCGAGGGCTGGATCTACGGCGCCCTGTTCGTCTGCTCGGCCATCGCCGTCCTGACGACCCTAGGCATCATCGCCTCCCTGGCCTTCGACAGCTTCCGCTTCTTCCAGAAGGTGCCGGTTCTCGACTTCCTGTTTGGCACCCAATGGAGCCCTCAGATCGCCATCCGCGCCGATCAGGTCGGGTCCTCGGGCGCCTTCGGGGCCGTGCCGCTGTTCGCCGGCACCCTGCTGATCATGGTCATCGCCATGTGCGTCGCTGCGCCGATCGGCCTGCTGTCGGCCATCTATCTGTCGGAATACGCCGGCCGCACGACCCGCGCGGTGATCAAGCCGCTGCTGGAGATCCTCGCCGGCGTGCCGACCGTCGTTTACGGCTTCTTCGCCGCCCTGACCGTCGGGCCGTTGCTGAGGGTCTTCTTCAACGAGATCGGCCTCTTCCTGATCGGCGGACCGCTGGACGGGCTCGGCCAATACCTGGCTCTGGTTCAGAACCAGATGGCCCTGACGGCGGGCGCGGTGATGGGCATCATGCTGATCCCGTTCGTGTCGTCCCTGTCCGACGACATTCTGAACGCCGTGCCTCAGTCGCTGCGTGACGGCTCGTTCGCCATGGGCGCGACCAAGTCCGAGACGGTGAAGCGGGTTCTTCTGCCCGCCGCGCTGCCGGGCATCGCCGGCGCCTTGCTGCTAGCCGTGTCGCGCGCCATTGGCGAGACCATGATCGTGACCATGGCCGCGGGCTTGGCCGCCAACCTGACCTTCAACCCGCTGGACACCGTCACCACCGTCACCGTTCAGATCGTGACCCTGTTGACCGGCGACCAGGAGTTCAACAGCGCAAAGACCCTGTCCGCCTTCGGCCTGGGCCTGACCCTGTTCCTTGTGACCCTGATGCTGAACATCATCGCCCACCGGATCGTGCAGACCTATCGGGAACAATATGACTGACGCGACCCCCGATCAGATCGACGGCGCGGCCGCCAAGGGACGTCTCGACCGCCTGCGGGCCGGTCTGAAGCGTCGTCATGCCAAGGAAACGCGTTTCAAATGGTATGGCCGCCTGGCCATCGCCGCCGCCATGCTGTTCCTGGCCGTGCTGCTGGTCCGCATCGTCGAGCAGGGCCACACCGCCTTCTACACCCACACCGTCACCGTGCCGGTCTTCATGGACCCGGCGCGCGTGGACCGCGCCTATCCGCAGGGCTCCAACTTCGAGCAACTGGCCGCCGAGCAGCAGCTGGCCCGCATGGGCATTCAGGACGACGCGGCGGGGACCAAAGCCGCGCAGATGAAGCGGTTGTTCTCGTCGGAGCTGAAGTTCGTCGCCGCTGACCTGGTCGCCAAGCGCAGCGAGGTCATCGGCGAGACCGTGCCCCTGGCCGTGCCGCTGTCCGACGACGCCGATCTGTATCTGAAAGGCGAAATCTCCAGGGACACGCCCGAGGATCAGCGCCGCCTGACCGACCAGCAGATCGCCTGGCTGGACCGGATGCAGACCGAAGGCGTGATCGGCTCGCACTTCAACACCGCCCTGTTCACCAACGGCGATTCGACCCAGCCCGAGCTTGCCGGCGTCCTGGGCGCCGTGGTCGGTTCGGCCCTGATGCTGATGGTCACGGCCCTGATCGCCATTCCGCTGGGCGTCGGCGCGGCCATCTGGCTGGAAGAGTTCGCGCCCAAGAACAAGCTGACCGACATCATCGAGGTCAACATCAACAACCTCGCGGCCGTGCCGTCGATCGTCTACGGCCTCTTGGGTCTGGCCCTGTTCATCAACTGGATGCATCTGCCGCGCGCCAGCCCCATCGTCGGCGGTCTGGTGCTGGCGCTGATGGCCCTGCCGACCCTTGTCATCGCCACCCGTTCGGCGCTGAAAGCCGTGCCCCCGTCGATCCGCGAGGCCGCCCTGGCTATGGGCGCTTCCAAGACCCAGACGGTGTTCAGCCACGTCCTGCCGCTCGCCATGCCCGGCGTCATGACCGGCGCCATCATCTCGATGGCTCACGCCCTGGGCGAGACCGCGCCGCTGCTGCTGATCGGCATGGTCAGCTTCGTGCCGGGCCTGCCGCACGCCATCGACCAGCCTGTCGGCGCGCTGCCCTCGCTGATCTACATCTGGGAGAACGCCTCGGAGCGGGCCTTCCACGAACGCACCGCTGCGGCGATCATCGTCCTGCTGGTCTTCATGATCATCATGAACGCGGCGGCCATTATCCTGAGGCGGCGCTTCGAGCGTCGGTGGTAAGAGAATGAAATTCCGTATTTTCCGCTCCGCCGAGGACCAGACCGGCGCCGGCTCGGTCGATCCGACCGAAGCGCCGCGCATGGGCGGTCAGGTCCTGCCCGAAATCGCCCCGTCCGAGAGCGCAGCCGCCGAACCGCGTGTCGAGGACGCCACGCCCCGGTCGGGTCCCGCCGTGGTCGACAGCCCGCCCGTCGGTCCGATCAAGATCGCGGCGCGCGACGTCTCGGTCTTCTATGAGGGCAAACAGGCGCTCTACGACGTCTCGCTGGATATCCCGGACAAGACCGTCACGGCCCTGATCGGCCCGTCGGGCTGCGGCAAGTCTACTTTCTTGCGGACCATGAACCGCATGAACGACACCATCGCCGGGGCCAAGGTCACGGGCCGCATCGCCATGGACGGCGAGGACATCAACGACCGCTCCATCGACCCGGTGCTGCTGCGCGCCCGCGTCGGCATGGTGTTCCAGCGTCCGAACCCCTTCCCGAAATCGATCTACGAAAACGTCGCCTACGGGCCCAAGATCCACGGCCTGGTGTCGTCCAAGGCCGAGATGGACGAGGTCGTTGAAAAGGCGCTGAAGCGCGCCGGCCTGTGGGAAGAGGTTGCTGACCGCCTGCAATCGTCGGCCATGGGACTTTCGGGCGGTCAGCAGCAGCGTCTGGTCATCGCCCGCGCCATCGCCGTGAACCCCGAAGTCATCCTGATGGACGAGCCCTGCTCGGCGCTGGACCCCATCGCCACGGCGCGGATCGAGGAGCTGATCGACGAACTGCGCGAGCGGTTCTGCATCGTCATCGTCACCCACTCGATGGCCCAAGCCGCGCGCGTGTCACAGCGCACCGCCTTCTTCCACATGGGCCGTCTGGTCGAGACCGGGGATACGGAAGACATCTTCCAGAATCCGCGCGAACGGCGCACGCTCGACTACATCACGGGACGCTTCGGCTAATCCGATGAACCAGCACACCGTCAAAGCCTATGGCGACGAACTGAACCAGATCACGGCCGAGATCGCCCGTATGGGCGGCTTGGCCGAGGCCCAGGTCGCGGACGCCATCGACTCCGTCGCCCGGCGCGACATCGCCCTGGCTCGCGCCGTGGTCGAACGCGATCTGAAGCTGGACGCCCTGCACCGCGATATCGAGAAGAAGGCGATCCGCCTGATCGCCCTGCGCCAGCCGGTCGCCAGCGACCTGCGCCGCACCCTGGGCGCCATGAAGATCGCCACCGATCTGGAGCGCACCGGCGATCTGGCCAAGAACATCGCCAAGCGCGCGCTGATCCTGGCCGAAGGTCAGCCGATGCAGCCCCTGACCCGTTCGATCGAGCGGATGGGACGGCTCGTCTCGACCCGCCTGCGCGATGTGCTGGACGCCTATACGGCTTCGGAACTCGATCGGGCCGTCGCCGTCTGGCAGACCGACGACGAGGTCGACGAGCACTACAACGCCCTGTTCCGCGAACTGCTGACCTACATGATGGGCGATCCGCGCACGATCGGCGCCTGCACCCATCTGCTGTTCATGGCCAAGAACCTGGAGCGGATCGGCGACCACGCGACCAACATCGCCGAAACCGTCCACTACGAGATCACGGGCGAGGACATCGTGGGCGAACGCCCGCGCGCCCAACCCACGGCTGAGGACTCCGATCCGACGCCAAACCTTTCGACGCACTGACCCGAGACCGGAGACCCGACGTGCAGCCCTATATCCTTGTGATGGAAGACGAGGACGCGCTGGCGACCCTTCTTCAGTACAATCTCGAAAAGGAAGGCTACGACGTCGCCGTCGCCGCCGACGGCGAGGAGGGCATGCTCCAGATCGACGAGCGTCTGCCCGATCTGGTGCTGCTGGACTGGATGCTGCCCAAGCTGTCAGGCATCGAGGTCTGCCGTCGCATTCGCGGCAAGGCCGAGACCCGCAACCTGCCGATCATCATGCTGACGGCGCGCGGCGAGGAGAGCGACCGGGTTCGCGGTCTGGACACAGGCGCGGACGACTATCTGACCAAGCCTTTTTCGATGGTCGAGCTGATCGCGCGCATCCGCGCCGTCCTGCGACGCATTCGCCCGGGTCTGGCCGACGACCGCCTGAACCATGGCGACATCGTCGTGGATCGCGTCTCGCACCGGGTGAAGCGCAACGGCAAGGAGGTCCATCTGGGCCCGACCGAGTTCCGCTTGCTGGACCACTTCATGCAGCACCCCGGACGGGTGTTCAGCCGCGAGCAGCTGCTGGACGCGGTCTGGGGCTCGGACGTCTATGTCGAGGCCCGCACCGTCGACGTCCACGTCGGGCGCCTGCGTAAGGCCCTGGCCATCGCTGACGAAAGCGCCAATCCCATCCGCACGGTCCGCTCGGCGGGCTATTCGCTGGATCTGGAAGGCTAAAAGAAGAAGGGCGGCTCTCGAAGCCGCCCTTTGCAATTCAAATCTGCTCTGCGACGACCTCGTCGGGGTCCAGCGCATAGACCGTGGCGCAGTATTCGCAGGTGACGCGGATCTTGCCGTCGTCCTCCAACATGTCGGCGCGCTCGGCGGGATCGAACGAGGCCAGGACCGAGGCGATCCGTTCGCGCGAGCAACGGCAGACGGCCGTCAGTTCTCGCGCGCCCTCCAGTCGCACGCCGTCTTCGTGGAACAGGCGGAACAGCAGCGTCTCGGGCGAGATCGTCGGATCGACCAGCTCGTCATCGCCCAGCGTGCCGAACAGGGCCCGCGTGCGGTCCCAGACCTCTTCGGTCGAACCACGCGCCTCGTCGCCGGCGATGATCTGGATCATCGCCCCGCCGGCGCGCCATTGCGATCCGGCCTCGGTCTGAACCTGGCCGACGGCCAGACGCACCTTGGTCGGCACCTGTTCCGACTGCTGGAAATAGTGTTCGGCGGCCAACGACAGGCTTTCGCCCTCGATCGGCGTGATCCCTTGGGTGCGCTCGAAGTCCGGGCCGCGATCCAGCGTCATGATGAAGACGCCCTGGCCCAGCAGCGAGCGGGCGCCGGGACGGGCGAAGCCCTGCGACGCCTCGGCCACCTCGGCCTCGTCGTAGCGACAATAGCCGCGCAGCGACCCGTCGGTGCCGTAATCGGCGACGACATAGCGCACGGGGCCGTCGCCCTGGGCCTGGACCAGCAGGCGACCCTCGAACTTCAGGCTGGAGCCGATCAGGGCGGCCAGTGCGCAGGCCTCGCCCAACAGGGCGGCGACCGGCTCGGGATAGGCGTGGGCGGCCAGGATCTTGTCGATGGTCGCGCCCAGGCGAACCAGGCGACCGCGCACGGGCCAGCCTTCGATCTGGAAGGCGGCGGCCAGATCGTCGGAATCGGGAATGTTGGGCGCGTGATCGGTCACGGCGAGGTCCTTTGGGGCGTCATATCGGGATCGCGGCTATGTAGGCGCCCGCAGGCGGCTTGATAAGGGGGCTAATCCGCCGGGTCTTGGGGGAGGGCGACGGAACCGATTTCGGCGCGGATCGCTCTTTTGGCTCAAGCGGAGCCGTCGCTCCGTTCATGACGCCAATAACTGAAGAGGTTCCGCCGATGATCCGCGACATCGATCCGATCGAAGAGATTCGCAAACACCCCGGCATCACCGCCGGCAGCCTCCTCGCAGTGGCGCTCGGCGCTGTCGCCGTCGTCTATCTGACGCAACGCAGCGGCCCCACCCGTTACCAGCGCATCAAGTCGCGTATCGACCCGCGCGGCTGGGTCGATACGTCCGAACTGCGCGACCGGTTCCACGACGCCGTCGACGCCTTCCGCCACCGGGCCGAGGATGTCGGTGAACGCGCCGGCGCACTTTCGCGCGACGCCCGCCACCGCGCCGCAGACACCGCCTATGACGTGCGCGACCGCGCCGACGACTGGTTCCGTTCGGCCCGCAAGGACGGCAAGAAGGCGCTGAAGAAGCATGGCAATACGGCGCGTCGCTACGCTGACGACGCCGGTCAATATGCGCGTGACCACGCCCGAGAAGGTGGCGCGCTGCTGGCGGTGGCGACCATCGCCGCCGCCGTCGGCGCCGCTGTGCTCGAAAGCCGTCGTCCCGACAGCCACGTGCGTCGCATCGTGCGCTTCTGACATTTTCGTGTCGCCCGCCCGATGAAAATCGCGGCGGGCGGCAAACTTTTAGCGTATCTGCCCACAGTGAGCAGCATCGCTCGGCTTTGCCGCAGGCGCGAAGGCCGCTAAGACGCCGCCCATGAGCGCGCGCCCCACCCTGATCTTCGACTTCGATTCGACCCTGGTCGATTTCGAGACCCTTGAGGCCTTGGCCGACATCGCCCTGGCGGACGCGCCGGGCGCAGCCGATACGCGCGCTCAGATCGCCGCTCTGACCGACCAGGCTATGGCCGGAGACATCGAGTTCGGCGAGGCTTTGCGCCGCCGGCTGGCGCTGCTGCCGCTGACCCGCGCCCATGTCGCCGCCTTGGCCCAGAGCGCGTCGGACCACCTGACGGCGTCGGTGCGACGCAACCTGAACTTCTTCCAGCAGCACAAGGGCAAGGTCGTCATCCTCTCCGGCGGCTTCCGCGAGGTGATTGCGCTCGTCGCCGAAGAGCTGGGCGTCTCTCCCGATCGCGTGCTGTGCAACGACCTGATCTATGACGCGGACGACCGCGTGGTGGGCGTGGACGACGCCAACCCCTTGTCGCACGCCAACGGCAAGCCGACCGCCATTCACGGCCTGAACCTGTCGGGTCGCGTCGTCATGGTCGGCGACGGCTGGAACGACGCCGAGGTCAAGATCGCGGGCGCCGCTGACGCCTTTTACGCCTTCACCGAGGTCGTGCGCCGCCCGCCGGTGGTCCAGGTCGCCGACGCCGAGGCCGCGTCGCTCGACGAGGTGCTCCATGCCGAAGGCCTGGTCGGCCGCTGGTCCTTCCCGCGCAGCCGCATGAAGATGTTGCTCCTGGAAAACATACACCCCGCCGCCGTCGAGCGGCTGGAGGAGGCGGGCTATTCGGTCGAAACCGAGAAGGGCGCGCTGGACGAGGACGATCTGATCGCGGCCATCAAGGGCGTCCATGTCCTGGGCATCCGCTCAAAGACCACAGTCAGCCGTCGCGTGCTGGAACAGGCCGATCGCCTGATGGCCGTTGCGGCCTTCTGCATCGGCACCAACCAGATCGACCTGGACGCGGCCTCGGATCACGGGGTGGCGGTGTTCAACGCGCCCTATTCGAACACCCGCTCGGTGGTCGAACTGGCCATCGGCCTGATGATCGTCCTGATGCGCGACGTGGCGGACAAGTCCTCGGCCATGCACGTCGGCAAGTGGAACAAGTCCGCCACCGGCTCAAAGGAGCTGCGCGGCAAGACCCTGGGCATCGTCGGCTATGGCGCGATCGGCAGCCAGTTGTCGGTGTTGGCCGAAAACCTTGGCATGCGGGTGCTGTTCTATGACCTGTCCGAGCGCCTGGCCCTGGGCAATGCGCGCCGCATGCGCTCGCTGGACGCGCTTCTGGCCGAAAGCGACGTAGTCACCCTGCATGTCGATGGCCGCAAGGAGAACGCCAACATCTTCGGCGCGGCCCAGTTCGGCCGGATGAAGGAAGGCGCGTTGTTCCTGAACCTGGCGCGCGGCCATGTGGTCGATGTCGGCGCGCTATCCCAGGCGATCGGCTCAGGCCGGGTCGCCGGCGCAGCCGTCGATGTCTTCCCCGAAGAACCGCGTACCAACGCCGACCCGTTCGAGAGCCCACTTCAGGGCCTGCCCAACATGATCCTGACGCCGCACATCGGCGGCTCGACCGAAGAGGCGCAGGAGGCCATCGCCGAGTTCGCGGCCGAACGCCTGCTGGGCTATCTGAACCGGGGCGATACGACCTTCAGCGTCAACCTGCCCAACGTCCAGCTCTCCGAAGTTTCGGGCGCGCACCGCATTCTGCACATCCACAGAAACCAGCCGGGCGTGCTGGCCGAACTGAACCGCGCCCTGGCTTCGGCGGGACTGAACATCCTGGGCCAGCACCTGAAGACGGACGAGCGCACGGGCTATGTCATCACCGATGTGGACCGCGATTACGACCCGGAGGCGCTACGCGAACTCAAGACGGTGCCGGGCACGCTGAAGTTCCGCACGTTGCAGTGATACGTCGCTCGCAAATATCTTCTCAAAGCTGACCTCGCGGCATCTTGCGCTCTGCGCGAACTGGCGCATCCTCACGTCGAACGGCCGCGCAACGACGGCTGCGGGAGGAATTTCATGTCACGCTTCATCACCGGCGGCGCCGTCGCTGCCCTGGCGCTCGCCGCCTGCGCCTTTGCCGGCTCGGCCTCGGCCCAGACCTACAACCGTCTCGTCGTCTTCGGCGACAGCCTCAGCGACAACGGCAACCTGTTTCTGATCTCGGGCGGGACCCAGCCGCCGTCGCCGCCCTATGCGCGGCGCTTCTCGAACGGTCCGACCTTCGTTGAACTGCTGGGTTTCAACGCCGCCAACTTCAACGGCTCGGTCACGGGCAGCATCAACTACGCCTTCGGCGGCTCGCGCACTGACGCCTCGGCGGGCGTGCCGTTCGGCATGCTGAACCAGCTTTCGCGCTACACCGCCGCGGGAGGCCGGTTCAGCTCGACAGATCTGGTCAGCGTCCTGGGCGGCGCCAACGACATCTTCCAAGGCCTGCCCGCCGCCGGCGCTTCCGCCAGCCCGGTCGCCGCCATCACTCCGGTCGCAACCACGGCCGCCGCCAACATCAACAGCCTGGTCAACACCGTGGCGGGCGCGGGCGCCGGGACCATCCTGGTCACCAACCTGCCCAAGCTCAGCCTGACGCCTCAGTTCCGCGGCACGACCGCCGCGCCCCTGGCCGACTTCGCCGTCACCACCTTCAACACGGCGCTTCAGACCAATCTGACCGCCACGGCCGCCGCCCGCCCAGGCAGCAACATCATCATGATGGACCTGTTCAAGATCGGTGACACACTGGCCGGCAATCCGGGCCTATTCGGCATCACCAACATCACCCAGCCCTGCTTCAACGGCGTGACGGTCTGCACGAACCCGGACAGCTACTTCTACTTCGACGGCGTCCACCCGACCGCGGCGGGCCATCGGATCATCGCCCAGCTGGCGACCGACTACCTCTACTATGGCGACATCGGCGCCCAATCGACCTTGCAGGGCGAGACGGCCTATCGTCACCGCGAGGATGCTTTGGACGCCGCGGGCGAGGCTCTGTCGGGCCGTCAACCGTGGGAGGCCGGCGTGTCCGTCACCACCTCGGCCCTGATCGACAGCGTCGACACCGACGCGCGCGGCTCGGTCACCAGCTCGTCCAGCGACGGCTGGGGCGCCCGTATCGCGCTTGAGGCCGGCCCCTCGGCCAACTGGCGCTTCGGTCTGGCCGGCACGGCGCGCAACACCGACGTCGAAAGCCAGGCGCTGCAGTTCAACGTCGAAAGCTTCGGCCTGGACGTCTATGGCGGCTGGCGCTCGGGCGATGTCTTCGTCAACGCCGCCGTCGGCGTGGCGCGCGACAACATCGACGACATCGAACGCACCACCAGTCTGGCGCCGATCGTCCACACCGCCGAAACCCGCGCGCTCAGCAGCGGCGCGCGTCTGCAAGGCGGCATGTGGTTCGACATGGGCGGCGTTGCCCTGTCGCCCCGTGCGGCCCTCGCCTACGTGTCCAGCGACGTGGACGGCTATTACGAACAGGGCGTCGGCGCCCAGTATCAGTACGGTGATCGCACCGTGAAGGCCCTGACCGGCGAGGTCGCCCTGCGCGCCGAGGCTGAAATGGGCGGGTTCGGCCTGTTCGCCGAAGGCGGCTACCGGGACGCCCTGGACGACAGCTCCGATCCGGTGCGCGTCGGTCTGTACAACAACCCGGCGCTGGTGCTGTCGCGCGAGATCGACGATCCGTTCGGCGGCCAGTTCCTGGCCTCGGCCGGCGTCGAGGGGTCGGTCGGCCCGGTCAAGGTGACGGTCGGCTATCGCGGCCGCTTCGGCGACCACGCCGACAGCCACATGGGCGGCATTCAGCTGAAACTGCCGCTTTAAGCGGCAGGGGCGGCAAGGGGCCTCAGCGCCCCTTCTTCCTCACCCACATGGCGGCGTCGGCCTCGGTCAGCCAGATCTCGGCGTCGGTATGGCCGTCCCAGGCGCGCACACCGAACGAGCCGCCCAGTTCGGTCTTCTGGCCGTCCCAGACGAAGCCTTCGGTCTTCAGCGCCTCGGCCAGTTGACGCGCCTTGGCCCGGCCCTCTTCATAGCCTGCGTGCAACATCAGCAGGGCGAACTCGTCGCCGCCCAGCCGGCCCACCGCATCCGACTCGCGCAGATTGGCCAGGAACAGCTCGGCCACCGCGACCAGGGCTGCATCGCCGGCGGCATGGCCCAGGCTGTCGTTGACGCTCTTGAACCCGTCCATGTCCAGATACAGCAGCACCGCCGGCACCCCGTGCCGCTGGCAATAGGCCATGGTCCGCTGCATCGCCGTGATGAAGCCGCGCCGGTTCAGGGCGGGGGTCAGCACATCGTGATCGGCGGCGGCCTCTGCGGCCGCGGCGCGCGTCTTCCACGCTTCCAGCTCGACGCGCAGGCGCGCGATCTCGGCGGTCAGGTCGTGTTCGGCCACGTCGGTCACGGCGCAGGGTTGGCTCCGAAGGCGCGACTCAGTCTGCGTCGCGCGGTCGAACGATGGTAGAGCGTGATCCGCCGACATTGAAGGCCGACATTACGGGCCGACACGGCTGAAATCACGGTGTTGCGGTTGCGGGCGTCACCCGCGTGCTGTAACCGGCGCCTTTCCGCGAGGGGCCTTGCAGACATGGCGACTTCCGAAACCCCGGTGGCGATCATCATGGGCAGCCGGTCCGACTGGCCGACCATAAAGCTGGCCGCCGATCGCCTGGATCAACTGGGCGTCGCCTGGGACGCCAAGGTCGTCAGCGCCCACCGCACGCCCCAACGCCTGGTCGAGTTCGCCACGGGCGCCAAGGCCGCCGGATACAAGGTCATCATCGCCGGAGCAGGGGGCGCCGCCCACCTGCCGGGCATGGCCGCCTCCATGACCGAACTGCCGGTGCTGGGCGTGCCGGTCCAGTCCAAGGCGCTGAAGGGCATGGATAGTCTGCTGTCGATCGTTCAGATGCCAGCGGGCGTTCCGGTCGCCACCCTGGCCATCGGCGAGGCCGGCGCCGCCAATGCCGGCATCCTGGCCGCCCAGATACTGGCCCTGTCGGACGAGGGGTTGGCCGGACGCCTGGCCGCCTTCCGCGCCGCCCAGACCGAATCCGTCGCAGAAACCGTCGAGGACTGAGTGCCTGATCTTCCGCTTCCCCCCGGTTCGACCCTCGGCATCATCGGCGGAGGCCAACTGGGCCGGATGCTGAGCCAGGCCGCCTCGCGCCTGGGCTTCGACGTCGTGATCTTGGACCCCGAGGCCGACAGCCCGGCCGGCCGGGTTTCGGCGCGCCAGATCGTCGCCGCCTATGACGACCCAAAGGCCCTGTCGGCGCTGGGCCGCGCCGCAGACGTCGTCACCTTCGAGTTCGAGAACGTGCCGGCCGAATCCATCGAGCGTCTGGCCGAAGCCGGCGCCCTCGTCGCGCCGGGACCGACCGCGCTTCGCGTGTCGCAGGACCGGGTGGACGAAAAGACCTTCCTGAATGCCGTCGGCGCCCCGACGGTCGCCTTCGCCGTCATCGACACACTGGACGATCTGGTCGTCGGCCTGACCGAACTGGGCCTGCCCGCCCTCCTGAAGACCCGCCGCGAAGGCTATGATGGCAAGGGCCAAGTCTGGATCCACGCCATCGAGGACGCGCCCGCCGCCTTGGAAAGCCTGGGCGGTCGTCCGGCCATCCTGGAGGCCAAGGCGACCTTCGTGCGCGAACTGTCGGTCATCGCCGCCCGCGACTGGGACGGCCATATGGCGGTCTATCCGCTGGGCGAGAACCGGCACGAAGGCGGCGTTCTGCGCACCACCCTGGCCCCCGCCGCCGTGGACGAGAAAACCCAAGTTCGCGCCCGCGCCATCGCCGAGGCGATCCTGGACGGGCTGGACTACGTCGGCGTTCTGGGCGTCGAACTGTTCGACCTCGGAGACGACGTGCTTCTGGTCAACGAGATCGCTCCGCGCGTTCACAACACCGGCCACTGGACCCAGGACGGCTGCGTCTGCGACCAGTTCGAACAGCATATCCGCGCCGTCGCCGGCTGGCCGCTCGGCCCCACGACGGCCCACGCCCGCATCGAAATGACAAACCTGCTGGGCGACGAAGTCGAGGACTGGCGCAAGCTGTCGGCCAAGTCCGACGAACGCCTGCACCTCTACGGCAAGGCTGAGGCCCGCCCTGGCCGCAAGATGGCGCATGTGAACCGGGTGTTGGGAGCGGTCTGATATTTGAGTTGCGCTAAACGCAACTTGCGTCATGGTCGACCCATGTCGCTGTCGCTCACCGTGTCACTCGCGCTTCTGCTGGTCTCAACCTCTGCTGTTGGAGTGATCAGCGCACTGAATGGCCGCCAATCTTCGCGGGTTGGCGCGCTCGGCGTGTCTTTGGCCGCGGCCGCTTTGGCCTTGATTGTCGCCGGCGTGGACCTCGGTGGGCGCCTGGGAAAAGACGCCGCTGAGCGTGACAATCGATCTGCAATCACCAAGAGCGTCTGAATATGAACACCCCCGATGGTTCTGTTCCTAATGGCGATGGCAATGGCTCTGATCGGTTCATCGGTCTCTGCCGATGGCCCGCGCGTAGACCAAAGAACTTCAGACGGAGCTGACCGCTCACGCGTGCTGGCAGGCGCCATACCTGGCGTTGCAGTTCTGATCCTAGGCGTCGGGGTATACCAACTTGGACACCAATCTGGTCGCGATCAGGCGCTGCGCGACAATCGCGCCGAGCTTCGCTCCGCCGAGGTCTAGGCTTTCGCCCCATACCGCATGCGGCTCAGTGCATCGCTGACCTTTCGGAACGGCGCGTCGAAATCCTTGCCCGCCTTCCACTTCTCGAAGGCCATGACGTTTTCGATCCGGCGGGCGACGAAGGCCTCCGCCGCTTCGCGTCCGTCGAACCAGCGCATGGTCAGGGCGGGAATCAGGATGCCCGACAGGATCGTCCGCTTCGAATAGTGATTCCAGTCGGTCGTCTCGTCCCCGGCCCAGCGCCACAGATGATCCGCGCTCTCCCAGGCCAGTTTCAGCCCCAGATCGGCGTTGACGGGCAGGGCGAGGAAGGCGGCGCAGCGACGCGTGGCCTCCAGATCGGCGGCGCCAGCCTCCATCCGCTCGGACACCGCGCGGGCGATTCGCTCGCGAACTTTCAGCGACTTGGCGTCGATTTCACCCAGAGCCGCCAGCGCCCTCGCATCATGGCGGCGCGACAGCAGGGCCGCCAGATCGCGCGCGCCGTTGGGCAGCAGCAATTCCTCGTCGCCCTGTGACAGCCCGCACGCCTCGCTGGCCTCGCGCACCAGACGCGCGTTCCAACCCAGGGCGGGCGCGCGGGCGATGGCGGCGTCCAGCACGGTCTGTTCGGTCCGGTCGGCCCAGTCTGTCGTCTCGGTCATAAGGGCGATCATACGCCGGTCGTCATGGCGTTTCGAGCCTTGAAGAATGGTCGCGACGATCTGGACAGAAGGAGGCGGCTCGTGTATCAGCGCGCCTTCATCCGAGAGCCCGGCTGTCGGAAGACGATTTTATTTTGTTCGCCCGTCTCCCTCACAGGACGCGGCGGGCGTCCAAAGGAGAGTTTAACCTGGTTCAGATTTTCGTTCGCGACAACAACGTCGACCAAGCGCTCAAAGCCCTGAAGAAGAAGATGCAGCGCGAGGGCAGCTTCCGTGAAATGAAGCGCCACGTGCACTTCGAGAAGCCCTCGGAAAAGCGCGCCCGTCAGAAGGCTGAAGCCATCCGTCGCGCCCGTAAGCTGGCGCGCAAGCGCATGCAGCGCGAGGGCCTGCTGCCCGCGCCGAAGCCGCGCGTTCCCGGCGGTCGTTAAGACCCCGGCGAAAGCCGAAAGATTTAAGGCCGCTTCCTTCGGGAAGCGGCCTTTTTCTTTGCGTTTCTTACCTGCGGAGCGTGGTGGAGGACTCTTGAAGTCCCACAGAGAAGCGCCGCGCCACCTCCCCCATCGCGACGCGACGGGGAGGTGGCGATCCTGCCTTCTACGCCCGCCCGGTGATCGCCCGGCCAAAGCTCTTCCAGCTCAGCTTCACGTCCGACAGCGCGCCAGCGCGGAAGGCCCGCCCGGCGATCCAGACCATGAAGGCGGCGGTCGCGAACATGCCGATCAGCGTCAGAATCACCTCCACCAGCGGCGGATCGCTGGGCGCGCGGGCGCTCATCAGGAAGGGGGTGAAGAAGGGGATCCAGGACAGAAAGGTGACCACCGGCGCATCCGGGCTGGTCAGGGCCATCTGCATCACCAGGATCGGCACGACCAGGATCATCATGATCGGCCCCATCAGGGTCTGGGCGTCGCGCGGCGTCTCGCAGAAGGCGCCGATGGCTGCGAACAGCACCGCATACATCAGGTAGCCGCCGACCATATAGGCGATGAAATAGAAGATCAGGCCGTCGTGCAGCAGCACCTGTCCGACCGTCGCCGCCGTCTCGGGCGAGGCCGAAATCAGGGTGAAGGCCCCGATGCCGCCCCAGACCCCCATGACCGTCAGGGTCAGCAGCGCCACGCCCAGCACCTTGCCCGTCAGGATTTCGGTCGCCGAGGCCGAGGACAGCAGCACTTCCAGGATTTTGTTCGACTTCTCCTCCATCACGCTGTTCAGCAGGATTGAGGCGCCGGTGATCACCAGCGACCACAGGAGGAAGCCGACGCCCAGGCCGATGAAGGACGGGATTCGGTCACGCATCGACACCTCGCCACCGCTGGCCGCGCTTGGCGAGAAGGACTTCACCTCGGGCCGGAAGGTCTGAACCTCCTGCGCCACGGCGGGGGCGACCCCGGCGGCGGTCAAAAGCTCGGTGCGCCGCGCATCCCGGAGCGCATTGCGGACGAAGCCGGAGACGTCGTTGTCGGTGGCGCGCGCGGTCCAGACCTGGGCGGCGGGCTTTCCATCCGTGCGGCTCAGGAAGACCACGGCGTCGAGGCGCCTGGCGTTCGAGGTCTGCTTGTCCAGCGCCTTGCGGATCGCCTCGTCACGGGCCGGGCCGACGGCGTCGGCGATGGCGGGCGGCGTGTCAACCAGACGGATCTTGGGGCCGGTAATGGAGGCGACGGCGCGCCCGGCGCCCGCCTGTCCCTTGTCAGCGGCTTCGCGCAAGCGCTCGTTCTGACGATCCACGTCGGCTTGCAGAGAGGCGCGCACGGCGGCGGCCAGACCTGTCGCATTGGGGCCTTCCTCGATCACCGCCACCGATTTGATCGGCTCAGAGGCCTTGATCAGCGCCGGAATGCCGCCGCCCAGCACGGCGAACAGCGGGAAGGCCAGAAGCGACAGCCAGAAGCCGACGGTCTTGGCGTAGGCGACATATTCGCGTCGCGCGATCAGCAGGGTGCGGTTCATCGGACAGCCTCCACGGATGCGACGGGTTGGTCGGGATGGTCGCCGGTCAGGCCGATGAAGGCGTCGTGCAGCGTCGGCTCCTTCAGCGCGAAGCCGCGCACGTCCAGGCCGTTCAGGAAGGCCGTCTTCAACGTATCTTGACCCCCAGCGCCTGGCGCCAAGGCGATCTTCAGGCGACGCACGCCGTCCACGTCGGACAGGGTCTCGACGCCCGCCACGCCGGGCAGGGCGGCGGCGGCGTCCGCGCTGATCGCGCCGTCCAGATCCAGGAAGCGCGGCGAGGTGGCCTTGGCCTGATCCACCGTCCCCTCGAACGCCTTCTTGCCACGCGCCAGCAGCACGACCTTGTCGCACAGCCGCTCGGCATGCTGCATCACGTGGGTGGAGAACAGCACCGTGGCGCCGTTCGCGGCCAGCCCGCGAATCATCGCCTCCAGACCCTGCTGGTTCATCGGGTCCAGACCGGAGAAGGGCTCGTCCAGGATGACGAACTCAGGCTGGTGCACGACCGAGGCGATCAGCTGCACCTTCTGCGCCATCCCTTTGGACAGCTCCTTCATCTTCTTTTTCTGCGCCTCGCCGAGCCCCTGCTGCTCCAGCAGGGTCTTGGCGCGCTTGCGGCCTTCGGCGACCGGCAGGCCTTTCAGCGCGCCGAAGAAGGCGATGGCCTCGACAGGCGTCATCTTTTTATAGAGGCCGCGTTCCTCGGGCAGGAAACCGATCCGGTCGCGCACCTTGCGCCCGTCGTCGGCGCCCAGGATTTCGATCCGTCCCGACGTCGCTGGCTGCAACCCCAGGATCATCCGCAGGGTCGAGGTCTTGCCCGCCCCGTTCGGTCCCAGAAAGCCGCAGATCGACCCCTTCTCGACCTGAAAACTCAGATCGCGCACGGCGTGGAAATCGCCGTATCGCTTGTTCACCCCATCCAGCGTCAACGCCGCCATGTCGCCTCCCAAATCCCTGTCGTCAGACTAGAATCCGACGACAGGGGACGCCAGCGACTTCGGCGCGGGGCGCCTATTTCACCACAGGCAGGTCGATATAGGAGGCGTCGTCGCCCGCGTGATGGATGGCGTTGTCGGCGACCACGCCCTGGCTCTCGGTCTCGTTCGGTCCGCCCGTGTTCAGGTTGCGCACGAACTTGGGGAAGTTGGAGCTGGTGACTTCGACCCGGATGCGGTGACCGGGCTGGAAGGTGTTGCTGATGGTCAGCGGCGTGGGCTGCACGGTCGCTACCTGGCCCGGCGTCAGGGGTGCGGGGCGATCATAGCCGTTGCGATAGCGCGCCCGCATGATGGTGTCGCCCAGGATATAGGCCGTGCCGTCCGGCGCCACATCCACCAGCTTGACCGCGAAATCGGTGTCGGGCGCAGAAGACGACACCTTCAGCACCGCATCGATGAAGCCGGTGACCTGCATCGGCTCGGTCAGCGCCTCCGACGTATAAACCAGCACGTCGTTGCGCGCTTCGATCGGTCGCTGATCGAAGGCCCCGGCCGTGACCAGCCCACCGTTGCAGCAATCGCCGCCGCCGATGGTCTGGACCGGGTTCATCGGATCATAGCGATAGCGGTCGGCCGGCTCGCCGGCGGGCGGCGCCTGAAGGCTCAGCAGGCCGTCGCCATTCAAGCTGTTGGCCCCGCCGCCTGAGCGCAGATACATCCGCACCGTCTTGACCCCGGCCGGCGGCCACTGCGCGGCTGTGCGCCAGGCGTTTTCGCCCATATTGAAATACTGCACGTGCGGCGTGCTCTCGGGGAAGGCGCGGCGTTCGCCCTTCAGCCAGCGATCGAACCAGGCGTGCACCAGGGCGTCGCTGTCGAAGGTGGCGTCGCCCAGCGGCCGGTCGCCCGACTTGTAGTTCGGCCCCAGGCCGCCGAAGGCGCAGTGGTTGTTGGGGCCGACCACGACATACTGGTTCTCGGCAGCCTCGCGATCCTGGGTCGTGGACCGGGCGTGGTTGAACAGCTCCATGTTCGGCCCGATGGAGACGTCATACCAGCTGTTGAACCAAAGGGACGGCACGCCCCAGCCCATGTCGTCGTGATACAGGCCGCCCTGACGCCAGGCCGGATCGGATGGGGTGCGCGCGATCAGTTCCTCGAACGTGCCGGCCGGCTCGCCCAGGTCCTTCAGCATGTCATTGACCGGCAGATGCCGGATCTGGCTGGGCCAATTCACATCCGGCTTCTTGGCGTCCAGGTCGTTGTAGCGGACGATCCGGGCGCGGGTTTCCTGGTCAAGATCCATCGGGATCTGGGCGCGCTGCGGATTGTCCACGCCGTACAGCCACACGAAGAACAGGTTGCGCGGCACGCCCCCGGTGTACCAGTTGCCCTGTTCTTGGAAGCGTCCGACCTTGCCGATGCCGGCGCCCGAGGCCTGGGGCACCATGGCGGCATGGGCGGGATGGTTCTGGGCCGCCAGGGCCAGCTGCCATTCGGCGGAGGACGAACAGCCCAAGGTGCCGACCTTGCCGTTCGACCAGGGCTGGGCCGCAATCCACGTCAGGGCGTCATAGCCGTCGGTCTGGGGATAGCCCAGGATCTGATAGTCGCCGCCCGAGAAATACCGTCCCCGCTCGTTCTGGATGACGAAGGCATAACCCTTGCTGACCCAGCTCAAGGCCGAACGCGTGGTGCGGGCGTTATAGGCCAGCTCGTTATAGGGCGTGCGGACGAACACGGTTGGCAAGGGGCCAGACGCGTTCTTGGGGCGATAGACATTGGTGGCCAGTCCCACGCCGTCGCGCATCGGCACCATGACCGCCATCTGCACATCCGCCAGGCGCGACAGCTCGGTCTGTGCGGCGGCGTCGCTGTAGCGCCCATAGTCCTGCGCCGAGGCAGCGATGGGCGTGGCGGCCAACAAGCCCGCGACGACGGCGGCGACGATTTTGTTCATATTCATCCCTCCCAGAACGAGAGGGGACACTAGGACGTTTGCGGCGTCCGTCGCAACGCGATGCGCGTTAGGCCTTGGCCTTCACCGTCACTTCGAAATGGCGATCGACCACCTTGGTCGGATTGACCTGGGCGCCGCCGCGACGGACCTCGAAATGCAGGTGCGGCCCAGTGGAATAGCCGGTGGAGCCGACCAGACCGATCCGCTGACCGGGCGCGACCGCATCGCCGTTCGCCACATCGATCCGGCTCAGGTGGCCGTACAGGGTGCTCATGCCGTTGGGGTGGCGCACCTCGATGAAGTTGCCATAGCCCTCGGGGTCATAGCCCGTGCGGATGACTTCGCCCTCGGCGGCGGTGAAGACGGTCGTGCCTTTCGGCGCGGCGATATCCACGCCCTTGTGCGCGCGCGCCTTGGCTTCGATGGCCAGTTTGCGCAGGCCGAATGGCGAGTTGATCGCATAGCCGCGCACCGGGGCGGTGAAGGCAATCTGGCGCGTGATCGGACCCGCCTTCTCGACCTCGGCCTTCAGGGGCGGCGACACCGGCGCGGCGATCTGGGTCGGCGGCGGCAAGGCGGCCTCGCGCGCGGCATTTGGCGCGGCGGCGGCGGCGAAGACGGCCACGGCGGCGAAGGCGGCCGTCTGGCCGGAGTGGATCAACAAGGTTTTGCACCGCGCCATCGGCGCGTTGGACAGCAGGCGTCGCATTCGGCGGCCTCTCCAGCGTCTCTACGCTCTGGAATGAAGGAAGCGGCGCCCCGACAGCGCACGGCGTTCCGTGGGAGGAGGGCTTATGCCCGCGGGCTTTGGCGACTTTGGGGCTAGGGCAGGGCGGCGGATGGTCGCAGGGCGGAACCTGCCGCTCGCCCGGCCAAATCAGGCGATGATGTCGGGCAGGATGCGGTCTTCCAGCTTCACGATCTCGTCCTTCAGCGCCAGCTTTTTTCGCTTCAGCCGGGCGATCATCAGCTGATCGGGAATGGCGGCCTGACCCAAGGCCTCGATCGAGGCGTCAAGGTCGGCGTGTTCCTGGCGCAGATGGTTCACCCGCGCCTGAAGCTCGGCCATTTCCTCGGTGATCGCAGGCGTGTCGTCGTTCATCGTGTCATCTCCACGCCGCTCGTCTCAGGCCGCTTATAGCCACGCTGATCTCAGCCCGGAAGGGCGTCTGCGAGCCGGATCAGGGCCGGACGCGGGGTGACGTCCGCCCACATCCGGGCGGTGGCTGCCAGGCCGTCGATGATCGGGCGGGCCGGCCCGCTAGGTTCGGGCGCCAGCGCCTCCAGCGCGTCCAGCAAATGCCGTTCCGCCTCCAGCTCCAGCGCCTTGACGCGGTTGCGCACACTTTCGCGCGGGCCGTCGTCGATATCGGGAACCGGTGCTTTCAGTATGCGCCGCACCGAACGCAGCGGGGCGACCACGACGCTGTCCCAGGCGCGGGCGGTGTCGCAGGCCGCCTCGATCGTCTCTTCGTCGGGCTTTCGGCCTGTCGCCGCGACCCAGGCGGACCACAGCAGCACGGGCACATTCTGGTCGTGGCTGTCCTGCAGCGCCAGACACGCCTCACCGACCCCCGGCGTGACATAGGCGGCGACCGCCCAGTCCCACAGCCTCATGACTTCAGGCCTTCCCAGCGCCGCACCGCGCCCCAATCCAGGCCGAACAGGTCCAGCGTCCGCCCCACCGATTGGTCCACCATCTCTAGGATGGAGCTCGGCCGGACGTAAAGCGCGGGCAAGGGCGGGGCGATGATCGCGCCCATTTCGGCTAAGGCCGTCATGGTGCGCAGATGGCCCAGGTGGAACGGCGTTTCGCGCACCATCAGCACCAGCGGTCGCCGCTCTTTCAGCGTCACGTCGGCCGCCCGCGTCAGCAGGGTAGAGGTCACGCCTGTCGCGATCTCGCTCATCGTCTTGATCGAGCAGGGCGCCACGATCATGCCCAGGGTGCGGAAAGAGCCGGAGGCGATCGTCGCCCCCACGTCGCCCAGCTTGTGGACCACCGACGCCTTGTTTGTCAGTTCGTCGGGCGACAGATCGGTCTCCTGCGACAATGTGAGCAGGGCGGCCTTGGTCACGACCAGATGGCTTTCGACGCCCAGATCGTTCAGCGCATCCAGCACCCGGGCGCCATAGACGGCGCCGGAAGCCCCTGAGATTCCGACCACCAGTCTGGCGGGCGGGTTCCGTATGGCTCCGTTCACATCATCGTCCATTTTGGGGGTCAGCCTCCTTCGGGTCCGGGGCGACGGGCTGTCACTGGAAAGTGATTACACAGCGCGCCAAACCGGGCGCTCACTCTACTGGTCCCTAACCAAAGGAGGCGCAAGCCATGACCATCGAGGCTCGTATTCGCGAACTGGGTAATCGTCATCGCACCCTGGATGAGACCATCCAGAAGGAGCTTACCCGCCCGTCCACGGATCCGTTGCAGGTCAGGGCGCTGAAGCAGAAGAAGCTTCGGCTGAAGGAAGAAATCACCAGTCTGGAGGCGCGCGCGACCTAGCGTCCGTCTGCCTGAAAACGACGACGGCCCCGGAGATCGCTCTCCGGGGCCGTTTTCGTTACGCGAACGCGGATCAGTCCTTGGTGCCGAACACCGATTCCGCCGTCGGCTCGGCGCCGGGACGTTGGCGGGCTTCCGGCACGAACTCGGGCTCGGCCTCGACCTGTTCGACGGGCTGGATCGTGCCGCCGCCGTTCTTCAGGTCGTCCTTGGCCTTCTTGTCCGCGGCCTTTTTGACGATCTCGTCCAGCGCCAGCTGGCCGACGAGGCCAAGGGTCACCGGGTCGACCGGCTTGATGTTGGCGCTGTTCCAGTGCGTGCGGTTGCGCACGCTCTCGATGGTAGACTTGGTCGTGCCAAGCATCTTGGCGATCTGGGCGTCCGTCACCTCGGGGTGGTTGCGCACGAACCAGGCGATGGCGTCGGGGCGGTCCTGGCGACGCGACACGGGCGTGTATTTCGGGGCCGGCTTAGCCGACTTCAGCAGTTCGGCGTGGCGGCTGACGATCGCCTTCATGCGATAGTTTTCGTCGCCCTGGGCCTTGTCCAGTTCTTCGCGCGTCAGCTGGCCGCCGGTGACGGGATCCACGCCACGGATGTCGCGCGCCACGTCGCCGTCGGCGATGCCGCGAACTTCAAGCGGGTGCAGGCCGCAGAAGTCGGCGATCTGCTCGAAGCTGAGAGAGGTGTTGTCGACCAGCCAGACCGCAGTGGCCTTGGGCATCAGAATGTCGCTCATGGGGCGTTCGTCCCGGTGTTGTTGAGCCGCCGAATGAGGCTTCGGCTGGCGTTGGATACGACGGCGCCCGGCCTTTCGACCGGGCGCGTATGATGCCGATATAGGCCTATTCGACACAAAAGAAAACGCTGAGCGACAATCCCATACAGCAACGGTTCATCCGCCCTGACGCAACCTTCGCGGTAATGAAGCTTTTCAGCTTCGGGAGAGGAGAACAACCATGTCCATTCTGCTTGGCGCGGCTCTGGCCGCAGCGATGGCCTCGGGCCAGGACTATGCGCAGCAACGCGTCGCCCCGCGCGGCGGCTATATCCAGTCGTGTTCGGAAGCCTATGTGAATCGCGGTCGTCTCTATGCCGATTGCCGCGATACGCGCGGCCGGATGCGCGGCACGTCGATCGAGCTGAACCGCTGCGGCGGCGAGGAGATCAACAACGACAACGGCCTGCTGGTCTGCGGGCGGTTCCGTGGCGACTATGAAGACAGCCAGCCCGGCCGTCCCGGCGGCGGCTGGGGACCCGGCAATGGCGGTCCGGGCAACGGCGGCCCCGGCTGGGGCGGCGGCAATGGCGGTGGCTGGGGTCGGTCCTCGATCACCGTCTATGAGAACGCCAACTTCCGCGGCGCTTCGCGTGAGTTCACCAGCGAAGACCGCAACCTGGGCCGCACCCCATTCAACGACCGCATCAGTTCGATGCGCGTTGAAGGCCGCTGGGAAGTCTGCACCGACGCCGAGTTCCGGGGACGCTGCCGCATCGTCGAAGGCGATGTCCGCTTCCTGAACGGCGGCTTCAACGACAACATCTCGTCGCTGCGCCCCGTGCGCGGCGGGCGCTACTAGACGCTCAGCACGATCTTGCCGATGTGCCCGCCGGCTTCCAGTTCGGCGTGCGCATCGGCCGCTTGCTCCAACGCGAACACCGCCTGAACAGGCGGCTTCACCTTGCCGGATGCGACCCACGGCCAGGCGGTCGCCTCGACAGCCGCGGTCAGACGCGCCTTTTCGTCCGCCGGGCGGCTGCGCAGCGTCGATCCGGTCAGGGTCAATCGCTTCAGCATGATCCGCTGCAGATCCATCTCGACCTTGGGGCCGGTCAGGGAGGCGATGACCACCCAGCGCCCGCCCGCATTCAGACTGTTCAGGTTCAGGGCGGCGTAATCGCGCCCCACCATGTCCAGAACCACATCCGCGCCGCCCGCCTCGCGGATCTGCGCCTCCAGATCATCGCTCTTGGCGTCCAGGCTGATGTCCGCGCCCAGCGCCTTGGCGGCTGCGGCCTTGTCCGCCCCGCGCGAGGTGGCGATCACTCGGGCGCCGGCGGCCTTGGCCATCTGGATGGCCGTGACGCCGATGCCGCTGGTCGCCCCGTGGATCAGCAAAGTCTCGCCGGCCTTCAACGCGCCGCCTTCGAACACATTGGCGAAGACGGTAAAGACGGTTTCCGGCAGCACGGCCGCCTGCACATAATCCAGACCCTCGGGGATCGGCAGGACATGACGCGCATCGACCACGGCCAACTCCGCATAGCCGCCGCCGCCCAGCAGGGCGCAGACCCGGTCGCCGACCATCCACCGCGTGACGCCCTCTCCAACAACCTCGATCTCGCCGGCGATCTCAAGTCCCAGAACGTCCGATGCGCCGGGGGGAAGGGGGTAGGCGCCGGTGCGTTGCAGCAGGTCCGGCCGGTTTACGCCCGCCGCCCGCACCCGGATCAGCACCTGACCCGGCCCCGCGACGGGATCGGGCCGTTCGGCGATCTTCAGGGCCTCGGCCGGTCCGGAGCCGCCTTCGATTTCGATCACGCGCATCGCACTCGCCTTGCATTCGTCCGTATCCGGGCGTTCAGATAGGGACCGTGGACCGCCTTGGCCATGACAGCGCGAAAGGAAGGCGACGATGTTCGAAGATCTTGAACCCCGCCCGCAACGCGGCGAACCGCTGCGGGCCCTGTCACGCGAAGACCTGGACGTTTACGCCGTCGAGGATTTGCAGGAGCGGATCGCCGCGCTTGAGGCCGAGATCGCGCGCTCGCGCGCCGCGATCGAGACGAAACGCTCCAAGAAAAACGCCGCTGACGCCCTGTTCAACTTCGGTTCGTGATCGCGAATGATCCGCTGGCATGGCATGAGCGTTGCATCTTTCGTGCGAACGGCGCCGCCAGGGGCCGATTGCAGGACGGACCCGACCTTCTCTGATGATCAATGCTCAAATGACCTCCGCTCCGTCCCCCGCTGACCGCAGCCGCACCGTTCGCGATTTCGCCCGGTCGGAGCTGTTCGATCGCACCTTCCGCGAAGGCATGGAGCTGGTCGAGGAGACCGCCGCCTATCTGGACGGCGAGGGCCGTCGCGATTCCAAGATGCTGTCGCGCGCCGCCGCCCTGGCCTATGCGGCCGAGAGCATGAAGCTGACCACCCGCCTGATGCAGATCGCCTCCTGGCTCCTGGTCCAGCGCGCCGTGCGCGAAGACGACATGTCGCCGGAAACCGCCTGCGAGCCGCGCTATCGCCTGAACGAGCGCCGCATCGACGCCGAGCCCAGCCACGCCGAGTTGCCGATCGCCCTGATCGAATACCTCGTGCGATCGGAAAAGCTGTTCGACCGCACCCTGTATCTGGATCGCCGCATGTACGCCGACGATCAGGATCAGGCCCCGGAAAACCCGGTGCTCAGCCAGATGGGCATGCTCGAGGCGGCCTTCAGGGGCTGATCGCCCCCTTACGGCCCGACGTCGTTGGCGTCCGCCCGGCCGTCGTCGATGGGCTTGGGCAGATTGACGCCGATGCCCAGCGCCTGCGCCAGCTTGTCGTCGCGGCCATAGACGTCCTCGCGGAACGCCACGCGGCCCTGACCGTCCACGAAGGCGGTCCAGTACAGCAGACGCACCGAGATTTCCCGGCCGGTGGTCACGCGCGTCGTCTCGCGCGTGTCCTGGGCCGTGTCGAACTGGGCCAGCTTGGTCGGATCGGGCGACAGCAGCAGGCGCGCGAACTCCACCGCATTCTGCACCCGCACGCAGCCGTGGCTGCGCTGACGCGTGGACAGGTTGAAGGCGGCCTTCGACGGCGTGTCGTGCAGGAAGATGGCGTAGCTGTCGCGCAGCTCGAACTTCACATAGCCCAAGGCTGAGCGCGGACCGGCGCGCTGGATGACCGTGCCGTCTTTCACATACATGTCGTTGGCGGCCAGATAGCCCGGCCCCTTAGGCAGGATTTCGCGGCGCGCGATGCCGGCCGGCACATACCAGGGCGGATTGGCCACGACCGAGGCGAACGGCTTCTCCAGACTGGGCGTCTGGTTCTCGGCCGAGCCGACCACGACGCGGTTGGAGTGAACCGGCTTGCCGTCCTTCCAATAGACCATGATGGCGGCGGCGGTGTTGACCTCGATCCGCTCGGGCGCGACCTCGCGCTTCAGCCAGCGACGGCGCTCCAGGTTCAGCGCGATCTGACGCGCACGGTCCTCGGCCGAGGCGCCCAGCGAGCGCTGGGTGCCTGCGCCGATCCGCCCGTCGGCGCCCAGTCCATGGCGGTTCTGGAAGCTTTGCACCGCACGTTGCAGTTCGGCGTTGTAAACCAGGCCCTGCGACTTCAGCCGCGCGCCGTCGGCGGCCGACAGGTCGCCCTCGGCCGTCAGGCGGTCGATCAGGGCGGGGATGCGGCGATCGCTGTTGCCGGGCTCTATGGTCGCGCCTTGGGTGAAGCGGGGCCAGCCGCCTTGCGCCGCCAGACGGCGATAGCGGACATAGCCGGCCGACAGGTTCTGATAGCCGATGTCGGTGGGCGCCAGGCCGTCGTACCATTGGCCCAGCACATTGCGGGTCAGGGCGTCGCTCAAGCCGCGCGGCAGGTCCACACGGTTCTTCTGCATTTCCCACAGATCCTCGACCGTCTCGGGCCGCACCTTGCCCTCGGCCAGGACGCGGGCATAGGCCAGCGCCGCCGCCGTGGTCCGCAGGTCCGCGCTCGCCGGATCGGCCGCTAGTCCCACGAAGTCGAAATAGTCGGAGCCCGCCAGGCCATGGCGATTGGCGCCGGCCGCGACCGTGTTCAGGGCCCGCACGCGGTCGGCGTTCCACACCGGCCGCCAGCCGTTCATTTCATAAAAGGCGCGCACATCCGCCTGCTGCGTCTCGGGCAGACGCGAAATCTGGTCGTTGAAGCTATTGTAGAAGGCGGTCGCCTCCGGTCCGCGCTGCACGAAGACCTGCTGCGCGCGCGCCGCCGAGCCAAGGGTCATGGCCGCCGTCGCGACGCCCAGACCCAGTTGCCGTCTATTCATCGTCTTCCGCTTCTTCGATCGCTTCGGCCAGCGTGGCCGACGCCCCTGGTACCCGAACGCCCCCACATTATCGGTGTTCCGACCAAACAAAAAGCGCCGGCCTTGCGACCGACGCTCTTGGTGTTCCGATTGCTGCGAGATGTCGCAGCCAGGACGCGCTTACTTCTTGATGAAGCCGGCGAACTTGTTGTTGAAGCGCGAGACGCGGCCGCCGCGGTCCATCAGCTGGGCGTTGCCGCCCGTCCAAGCCGGGTGCGTCGACGGATCGATGTCGAGGGCCAGCTTGTCGCCTTCCTTCCCGTAGGTCGAACGGGTCTGATAGGTGCTGCCGTCGGTCATCACCACGGTGATGAAGTGGTAGTCGGGATGGGTATCCGCCTTCATGGTCGTCGTCCGGTCTCTGCGCGGTGACGATGCCGACCGTCCGTGCGCGTGAAATGAGAAACCCGCCACCAAATCCTTTTTAAGAGAAAGGCCCGGCGGGAATGAGGGGCGGCGTTTACACCGGGGGGCGTTCCGGGGCAAGAGGCGGGCGAAATGACCGATCAAGCCGCCGCCTCCGCCCCTTCCGCCAACCGCGCCTCGGGCATGGCGTCGCTGGAAGGACGGCCCAGCGCCGGCGCCCTTCTGGCCGACCAGATGTCCGAAGCGGGCGCCAAGCGCGCCAAGCGCCGCGACATCCGCCCGCTCGCGCGACTGATTCCCTTCGCCATGCGCCACAAGGGTCATGCCCTGATGGCGGTCTTCTGGCTGCTGCTGTCCACCGCCGCCTCGCTGGGCCTGACCGCCCTGGCGCGCGGGGCCATCGACCATGGGTTCGAGGCCGGCGGCGCCAATCTGAACATCTGGTTCCTGCTGCTGGGGGCCAACGCCCTGTTCCTGGGGCTGGCGACCGCCGCCCGCTACTATTTCGTCACCCGCACGGGCGAGCGCGTCATCGCCGATGTGCGAAAGGGTCTGTTTGGCCGCATTCTGACGCTGGACCCGTCCTTCTACGCCCATATGCGCACGGGCGAGGTGCTGTCGCGCCTGACCACGGATATCGCCCTGGTCGAGACGCTGATGACGACCTCGATCTCCTACGCGCTCAGAAACTTCCTGACCCTGATCGGCGGCGTGGCCCTGCTGTTCTTCGTCAGTCCCAAGCTGACCGGCTTCGTCCTGCTGATCGTGCCCTTCCTCCTTGGACCGATCTTCATCTTCGGCCGCAAGGTGCGCAAACTGACCGTGGCGTCTCAGGATCGCTTCGCCAACGCCGTCGGCTTCGCCGGTGAAAGCGTGGACGCCATTGAGACGGTCCAGGCCTTCGGTCGTGAACAGAGCGCCATCACCCGCTTCGGCGCGGCGGTCGAGGACGCCTTCAACGCTTCCTTGACGCGGATGCAGGCCCGCGCCTGGATGACCGCCCTGATCATCGTTGTCATGTTCGGCGGCGTGACCCTGGTGCTGTGGCTGGGCGCCCAGGACGTGGTGAAGGGCGCCATGACGCCCGGCGCCCTGCTTCAGTTCGTTCTGCTGTCCGTTTTCGCCGCAGGCGCCGTTGGCGCGCTCGGCGAAAGCTGGGGCGACGTGCAAAAGGCCGCCGGCGCCATGGAGCGGATCGAGGAGCTGATGCGCGCCGTCGCCGGCATCGCCCCGCCGCCCCAGGCCACGGCCCTGCCAACGCCCCCGCGTGGCGAGGTGTCGATGTCGGCCGTGGGCTTCGCCTATCCAGGCCGCCCCGACCTTCCGGCCTTGAAGGGCTTCAGCCTGACCGTACGCCCCGGTGAGACGGTCGCTTTGGTCGGTCCGTCCGGCGCCGGCAAGTCCACGGTCTTCCGCCTGCTGCTGCGCTTCTACGATCCGCAGACCGGCATGGTCTCGGTCGACGGCGTCGATGTGCGCCAGGCCGATCCCGTCGCCGTGCGCGATCGCTTCGCCTGGGTGTCGCAGGAGACGCCGCTGTTCTCGGGCTCGGCCTTGGAAAACATCCGCTTCGGCCGCGAGAACACAACCCTGGAAGAGGCCCGCGCCGTCGCTGAAAAGGCTCAGGCGCTTGGCTTCATCGACGCCCTGCCTGAGGGCTTCGACACCCCGCTCGGCGAGCGCGGCAAGAGCCTGTCGGGCGGCCAGCGCCAGCGCTTGGCCATCGCTCGCGCCCTGGTCCGCGACGCCCCCATCCTGCTGCTGGACGAGGCCACCAGCGCCCTCGACGCCGAAAGCGAACGCCTGGTCCAGGTTGCCCTCGATCAGGCGATGGAGGAGCGCACCACCCTGGTCATCGCCCACCGCCTCGCCACCGTCCTGCGCGCCGACCGCATCGTCGTCATGGACGACGGCCGCGTGGTCGAAGAGGGCACTCACGAGCAACTCGTCGCCCAGGGCGGTCTCTACGCCCGCCTCGCCGAGCTTCAGTTCCGCAACTAGGGCGCCGTAGGCCACACCAGGGCCGAGAAATCGGTGAACAGCGCATCGACTCCGGCCTCGGCGAAGGCTGAGGCATAGCCGGTCATGTCGCCGTGCCGGGCGGGGTCGTCGCCTCTGCGTCGCTCGACCGGCAGGAAGACGTTCTCGGCCCGCAGGGTCCAGACCACGACCTTGAGGCCCGCCGCATGGGCGTCGGCGACCAGGGTGCTCGGCGCGGTCGTGCGACCTTCGGCGTCGCGCGGCAGGACCAGGGTCATCTCCGGCGCGACCCAATCGGCGTAGGCGGCGATGGCCTTTAGCCCCTCGGGCGTGATCATCTGCGCATAGGTCACGTCCGCCCGGTCTGCCGGTCCGCCCTTGGCCGCGATCAGTTGGGCCAGCGGTGCATCGATGCGCGTCGCCAACCGCTCCAGCGGCCCGACCTCGAAACACTGGATGATGATCGGCGCCTCGGCGCCCGACAGACCCAGCCGCTCCAATTCGGTGACGAAACCGTCCTCCATCGGCAAGCCGATCCCGGCGAAATAGGTCGGGTGCTTCAGCTCCGGCGCCACGCCGATCGTCCGCCCGGTCCGCGCCGAGGCCTCGCGCGCGATGGCGACGACCTCGTCGAAGGTCAGGATCGACTCTTGACCGTCATAGGCGGCGCTGCCCGGTCGAAACGCGGGTAACCGCTCCCTGGCGCTCAGGGTCTTCAACTCGGCCAGGGTGAAGTCTTCGGTGAACCAGCCGGTGGTCTCGACCCCGTCGATGGTCTTGGTCGTCCGACGGCCTGCGAACTCGGGCCGGTCGCGCACGTCCGTCGTGCCGCCGATCTCGTTCTCATGCCGATCGACGAAGACGCCATCCCTGGTCAGCACCAGATCCGGCTCGATCACGTCCGCGCCCTGTTCGATCGCCAACTCATAGGCCGCGCGCGTGTGCTCGGGCCGTTCGCCGGAGGCGCCGCGATGGGCGATGATCAGGGGCTGACCCAAGGCTGGCGTTCCGGTCAGAAGGACGAGGCCGCACAGGATGAAACGGATCATCCGCCTTGGATAGGGCAGGGGCGCGACAGGCCGATGACCGTCTCCTCCCCACATGTGGGGAGGGGGACCGCGAAGCGGTGGAGGGGTTCTTGACGCCCCACCGGCCGCTGGCGATCAGGCAAGATCCCCTTCGTCACGGCGCTGAAGAAGCGCCGCGCCACTTCCCCCAAGCGGGGAAGAGACAGAAGCGAGCTTCAGGAGCCCTGAAGCACCTTGCGCAAGTGCGGATGCAGTTCGGTGTTCGACGCCAGGATCGACTTGCCCGTCTTGGGATCGCCGTCGTTCTCGATGGTCGTGACGCGGCCGCCGGCCTCGGTGACGAACAGGATGCCCGCCGCCACGTCCCAGGGCTTCAGATTGCGCTCATAATAGGCGTCGTAGCGGCCTGCGGCGACCCAGGCGAAGTCCAGGGCGGCCGAGCCCAGGCGGCGTATGCCGGCGACCCGTTGGCCCACAGCGTGCAGATCCTTGATCGACTGGGCGTGGCCCGACTTGCCGATGAAGGGCAGGCCGGTGGCGATCAGACTTTCGGACAGATCACGACGGCCGGCGACGCGGATGCGCTGGTCGTTCAAATAGCAGCCCTTGCCCTTTTCGGCCCAGAACAGCTCGTTCATGACGGGGTTGTAGGTCACGCCGGCGACGATCTCGCTCGACCCGTCGGGCGCGCGGCGCTCCAGACCCACCGTGATGGCGAAGTGGGGCATGGCGTGCATGAAGTTGGTGGTGCCGTCGATCGGATCGACGATCCAGGTGTGGGACTTGTCCGTCCCCTCGATCATGCCGCGTTCCTCGCCCAGGAAGCCATAGCCAGGGCGGGCCTTCATCAGCAATTCGTACAGCGTGTCTTCGGCCTTCAGGTCGGCGGCCGTGACGAAATCGCCGGGGCCCTTCCTCGACACCTGAAGCTGGGAGACTTCGCCGAAGTCGCGCAGCATCGGGCGGGCGGTCTTGCGCACCGCATCGGTCATGACTTGGAGCAGGGCGGAGGCGAGGGCCATCGGGGAATCTCCTGGTCCGAAAGTCCTTCAAAGCCGCAGCCGGACAGTCGGAGAAGTTCAGAAAGGAACGGCCCCGCGAGGGGCCGCTTTAGCGTGGTGGTCTGTTAGTCCGCGCGGCGGACGTATTCGCCGCTGGTCGTGTCGACGACGATACGCTCGCCGGCCGACATATAGGGCGGGATCATGATGCGCACGCCGTTCGACGCCAGCGCGGGCTTGTAGGATGACGAGGCGGTCTGGCCCTTCACGGTCGGCTCGGTCTCGGCGACTTCCAGCACGACCTGATCGGGCAGTTCCAGGCCGATCGGACGCTCTTCGTGCATCTCGATGACGACCTTCATGCCTTCTTGCAGATAGGGGATGCGTTCTTCGCCGACCCAGTCCTTCTGCAGTTCGATCTGCTCGTAGGTGGTGTCGTCCATGAAGACCAGGCTGTCGCCGTTGTCGAACAGATAGGAGAAGTCCTTCTGTTCCAGCGTCACGCGCTCGACCTTGTCCTCCGACCGGAAGCGTTCGTTCAGCTTGTTGCCGGTCTCCAGGTTCTTGGCCTCGACGTTGGCGAAGGCGCCGCCCTTGCCGGGCTTGACGTGGCTGGCCTTGGTGACGACCCACAGGCCGCCATTGTGCTGCAGGACCATGCCGGGCTTGATGGTGTTGCCGTTGATCTTCATGGGGTCACATCGGAAATGGAGTTGCGCCCTCGCACCGTTCGGGGCGAGGCGAATAGGGCGCGATCCCTAGAGGAAGCCCCGATAAAGGGCAAGGCGACGCAACCTAATGCAGGGTGCGTCCGCCCGAAGCGTCATCGGCCTTGCGATGCAGGAAGTTTCCGAACCGCACACCTGATCCTAGCGGCGCCGCCATCTTGCCAGCCCCTTCGTCCAGCTTGCGCGCTTCGTGGGCGAAGGCTGCGGCCAGACCGGCCGACGACATCGCGGCGACCACCTGACGCGCCATCGACGACGGCCGCAGGCCCAGCCAGACGGCGTTCACCGTCTGGGCCGCGACCCATAGGCCCATGGCGCGGGTCCGCTCCTTTTGCGGAGGCGCATTCCAGACCCGCACGGCCGACAGGGTCGTCGCCGAGAACACGGCCGGCAGGATCAGGCTGAAGGCCCCCTTGGGCTTTTCGGTGATCGGCAGGTCCTTGTCGCGCACCTGTTTAAGGTTGCGACGGGGCTTCAACGCGCCCGAGGCGATGGTGTGGGCCAACAGGGCGAAGCCGACGGTCAGGGCGATCCCGGCGACCACATGGCCGGCGCTGCGGCCCTCGCTGTTCAGCAAGTCCATAGCGGCGTCGCGCACGTCGTCGATGGCGTCGTCGATATCGGTCATGGTCCGCTCCAGCTTGGCCCTGACAGGCTAATGGCCGGAGCGGATTGGAGTTCCGTCAGAAGGCAGAGCTTAGTTGCCGGTCGCCGCGCTGTCGGTGACGATCTCTTTCATCGCCGATTGCAGATAGTTCTGCGCGCCCATCAGCTCGATCAGCTTGTGCTGGTTTTCCAGGAAGTCGATGTGCTCTTCGGTGTCGGCCAGGATCTTCATCAGCAGGTCACGGCTGACGTAATCGCGGGTTTCCTCGCACTGGGTCACGGCGGCGGCGGTCGTCGCGCGGCTGTCCAGTTCCAGTTGCAGATCGGCGCCCAAGCATTCGATCGGATCCTCGCCGACCTTCAGCTTGTGCAGGTCTTGCAGATTGGGCAGCCCATCCAAGAAGAGGATGCGTTTGATCAGCATGTCGGCGTGCTTCATCTCGCCGATCGATTCTTCGTAGATGACGTTGCCCAGGTGCGCGAGGCCCCAGCTTTCGAACATGCGGGCATGCAGGAAATACTGATTAACGGCCGTCAGCTCGTTGGTCAGCACTGCGTTCAGCGTGCGCAGGATTGCGGGGTCGCCCTTCATGGCCATGGTCCTTGGTCTCGCCACGGCGCTATCGCCGTCTGTCGAGCGCAGCCATAACACAGTAAAACGGGCTTTGTTTATTTGCGAGTTTTTATCACTGCATTGAGCAGTGCGAGTGACTGTCGGCCGCAGGCGAAGCAAACTATTCGGCTGCGAGTGCGAACGCTTCGCGGCTTTCCTGAATCATCTGACGCATCTCGCAGACACATTTGGCGCACTGGGCCTGGCATTGGTTGCGCGCGAAGATGTCACGCGGACGGCAGGCGCCGGCCTCGATGGCTTGGGCGACATCACGCTGGCGAAGACCGTTACAGTTGCAGACGTACACGAGGCGCTACACGTTTCACTGACTGAGAATGGTTCGCTATAGCAGTCCTTAAGGCGATTGCAAGTCGTTCGCACGGCTCAGCTGCCGGTGGGCCGTTGACGGATCGTCGCGGGGGCAGGCAATGACGGACATGGCCCGAACACCCACCGTCCCCGAGCGTCCGCCCTGCCGGCTGTATCTGATCACGCCGCCTGTGATCGCCGATCTGAACGCCTTTGCGCAAACCCTCGATCAGGCCCTGGCCGCCGGCGATGTCGCGGCCTTGCAGATCCGGCTGAAGCCCGCCGACGACGCCGCCCTTCGTACTGCGGTCGAGGTCTTGGCTCCGATTGCGCGGCGTCATGATGTCGCGGTCCTGCTGAACGACCGGCCCGATCTGGCGCGGGCCACCGGCTGCGATGGCGTTCACATCGGTCAGGAAGACGGCTCGCTGGCCGAGGCGCGGCGTATCATGGGGCCAGACGCCATGATCGGCGTCACTTGCCACGACGACCGCGACCTGGCCTGGGACGCCGCAGAGGGCGGCGCCGACTACGTCGCCTTCGGCGCCTTCTATCCCACCGACACAAAGGAAACGGTCCATCGCCCGCCGTTGGACATCCTGACGGTGTGGCAAGAGACCGTCGAGACACCCTGCGTCGCCATTGGCGGGATCACGGTCGATAACGCCGCAGAGCTTGCCCAAGCCGGCGCTGACTTCGTGGCGGTCAGCGGCGGGGTCTGGAACCATCCCGACGGCGCAGCCGAGGCCGTCAGGCGTTTCAATGAAAAAATGCGGGCCTGACTTCAGGGGATATTAGGAACCGTGTCGTCCTATTCCGACCTCTGATTGGTCGGAACCTGTCCATGATCCTGAGCCGCGCGCTCAATATCGACGCCCCCCACAGCGCCCCCGTCAAGGGCGTGATGGCGGCTGGCCATCGGCCCGGCCCCGTCGGCGCCGAAGGTCCGGACGGCCCCAATCCCCTTATTCCGGTGCTGACGGGCGTCTTCGTCGCCATCCTGGTCGCTCTGGCGATCGCCTATGCCCGTTCGGCCGGACTGGTGGCGGGCTTGTGGGGCGCCAGCGGCGTCGCCGTCGCCGTCTGGCTGCGCACCAGCCGTGGCCACACCAGCGACCTCACCTTAGCCGGCGTCCTTACCGTCAGCATCCTGATTGGCGAGATCATCGCCGGCAATAAGCCGCCGCTGGCGCTGGCCTTCACGATCGCCAACATGATCGAGATAGTCGGGGCTGTCCTGCTGGCGCGCCGGTTCTCGCCCACGCTCAACCTTTCCAGCCTGAACGGCGCGGTCAGCTTCCTGTTCTTCGCGGCTGTCCTGGCGCCGATCCCCGCCGCCCTGTGCAGCACCCTGATCCTGTCGCTGATGGGCCAGTCCGACATCGTTTGGCAGGGGTTCCAGACCTGGTGGCTGGGTCACGCCCTGGGCATCGCTGTACTGGGTTCGCTAGGGATGTCGCTGACGCCTGCGATGTTCGCACGTCTGCTGAAACCGAGGAAGCTGATCGAGGCCGTCGTTCTGATCGGCCTTGTCCCCGTCTTCTACTTTGTCGCCTTCACGGGCGACGTGCCGATGGGCTTCGTCCTGCTGCCGCTTCTGCTGGCCATCGCGGTAAGGCTCGGCGTCGCGGGCGCCGCCTTCACCCTCGTCGTCATGAGCGTGCTGCTGGTCGGCAGCGCCATGATCGGAAACGGCCCCTATGCTCAGGGCGACCTGACCCATCAGGTTCTGATGGCCCAGATGCTGGTGCTGATCGGCTATATGCCCGTCCTGCTGGTGGCCTCGTTGTTGGAAGAGCGTGACCTTCTGGCGGAGCGCGCGCGCGTCGGTCGCGAACGCGCCGAAAAGGCCTCGGAGGCCAAGTCCCGCCTGCTCGCCAACGTCGCCCACGAGATCAAGAGCCCGGTCGCCGGCATCATCGGCATTGGCGACCTGTGGCGGCAGGGCCACCTGGGGCCGGTCTCGGCTCAGCAGGCCGAGATGTCCGACATGCTGGTCAAGACCGCGCGTCAGGTCGAAACCCTGGCCCACGATCTGCTGGATGTGGCCCGCGCCGAATCCGGGGCCGTCCGGGTCGATCTGCGGCCGACCGACATTCCAGGGCTGCTGGAAGACGTGCGCCGCACGTGCCTGCTGTGGCCCGACGCCGACCGGGTCGCCGTCGAGGTGGTGTGCGAGGGCGATGGCTTGATCGCGGTCGCGGACTCTCAGCGTCTGGCCCAGATCATCACCAACCTGACCAGCAATGCGCTGAAATACGGCGGGTCCGGCGGCCGTGTCGTTCTGCGTGCGCTTCGTCAGGATGACTGCGTCCGCATCGAGGTCAGCGATTTCGGCCCCGGTCTGTCGCTTCAGAAGCAGGCTCAGCTGTTCGAGCCCTTCAACCGCCTTGGCCTTGAGCGTTCGACGGTCGAGGGGCACGGCGTCGGCCTGGCCCTGGCCAAGCGATTGGTCGAGTTGCAGGGCGGCTCGATCGGCGTGATCTCGGCGCCGGGCGAGGGCGCCACCTTCTGGGTCGCGCTGCCCAAGGCGTGAGGTCGCGCTTGCGGTCGCGCTCCGGCCGCGCGATGGTCGGCCCATGCTCATGATCGCCCTTGCCGCCGCCCTCGTGATTTCCGGACAGGCGACGACGCCTCCGCCGCAGCGCGCCGGTTCCAACCTGACGCGGGACTTGAACAGCGCCCCGCCTTCCGCGACCCCGCCCGCCGCCTCCACCGCAGCGCCGACCCAAGTCCCGGCGCAGGCCCCGGCCCGGGCGACGACCCAGGCCTTGCCTCCGATCGGCCAGACCCCCGCGGCATCGCCGCGTGCGGCGCCCGCCGCGTCATCCGCACCGCGCACGACCCAGGCCCAGCCGCCCATCGGCCAAAGCCCGGCGGCCACGACGCGCCCGGCGACCGCGACACGTCCGCAAACGCCTGCCCCGACCACAGCGGCGCCTCAGGCGACCACGCCTCAACCGACAACGACCGCGCCTGCCGCAACCCCGCCGGCCGCGGCACCCGCCCCGGCGGCCTTGAACGCCGCCGCCATCGCCGCTCTGCCGTTCAGCATCCAGCTGCCTACCGGCCTGACCGTCACCCCGGCGCGCGCCGGCGCGACCGCCAACATCTATCGCGTCCAGCGCGGCGATCAGACCCTGCTGATGATCTACGCCGGTCCGTCGTCGCAGTTTCCGATCTATGATGGCGAGACGGTCCGCGCCGGCGGCCGCGCCTCGGTCGTCGTGACCGAAGGCAGCCGCCGTCTGGCGATGGAGCACCTGTTCCAGCGCGCCACGGACCCCAAGGAGATCCACGTCTGGATCGCCAGCGTCGAGGGCGCGGACCGGGATCTGGCCGAACGGATCGGCCAGTCCATCGACGTCAAGTAGGACTCAGCCCTCGGACCACACCGCCATTTCGGTGCCGGCCGGATCGGCGAAGTGGAAGCGGCGACCGCCGGGGAAACTGTAGATCGGTTTCACGATCCGGCCGCCGGCCGCCTCGACCTTGGCCAGCATGGCCTCGAGGTCGTGTGCGTACAGGATGGGCAGGGGCGCCTTGGTCTGATCGGTCTGATCGGCGTCGAACCCGCCGTCCAGACCCTGATCGAAGGCGGCATAGGTCGGGCCGTAATCCACGAAGGTCCAGCCGAACGCCTGGCTGTAGAATTGCTTGGTCGCGGGCAGGTTGGCGGCGGGCAGTTCGAGGTAGTCCAGCTTTCCGTCTTCACGCACGGTTGATCTCCTGAGTTGGGCGCCACCGGTCCCTTGTCTTGCACGGGCCCTCGACATGCGCAAACCTGCAAACGGTTCGCAGTTGCAGGAATCGAGCGATGATTGTGATGACGACAGGCCTGTCGGCCCTGATGGCCTTGATGCGGCAGGACGAACGGTCTGTCGCACGTCAAACGACACCTCAGCCGTCGAGCCTTCGTCCCATCACCACCACATCCTGCCGCTCCAAACCTAGCCGTTCGTAGAAGGTCAGCGCCGCCCTATTGCCGGCGCGCACCATCAGCTGCAGCTTGGGTGCGCCTTGGGTCATCAGCCAGTCTTCAGCCGCCGTCATCAATCGCCGGCCTAGGCCCGTTCCTCGATGTCGGGGATCGACGGCCAGATAATACACCCAGCCCCGGTGGCCCTCGAACCCGGTCATGACCGAACCGACGATCTGGTCGGCATTCGTCGCGACCAGTACGATCGAGGTCGCGGTATCGCGCGCCAGCTTCAAATCCTGTGCCGGGTCGTTCCACGGCCGCGTCAGACCGCAGGCGGACCACAGGCCGATCACGTCGGCCTCGTCGCCGTCGACGATGGGGCGGATATGGCTCATCCGACCTGGGCGCGATGCCTCAGATGGGCGTCGGCCAGCACGCAGGCGGCCATCGCCTCCACGACCGGCACAGCGCGCAGGGCGACGCAGGGGTCATGGCGCCCCTTGGTGCGAAGGTCCGTCTCTTCGCCGTCGCGGGTGATCGTCTGGCGCAGGGTCAGGATGGAGGAGGTCGGCTTGAACGCCACCCGCGCGGTCACCGGCTGGCTCGTCGAAATTCCCCCCAGCACGCCGCCCGCCTTGTTCGACAGGAAGACCGGCTGCTTGTTCAGGTCCAGCCGCATCTCATCGGCGTTCTGTTCGCCGGTCAGTTCGGCGGCCTCGAAGCCCGCCCCGATCTCGACCCCCTTGGCCGCATTGATCGACATTAGGGCTGCGGCCAACTCGCCGTCCAGCTTGCCGTACAGGGGCGCGCCCCAGCCCGCCGGAACGCCCGTGACCTCCAGCGCGACGACCGCCCCGACCGACGATCCCGCCTTGCGGATGCCGTCCAGATAGGTCTCCCAGTCGCCCACGACCTCGGCCGAGGCGGCGAATAGCGGATTGGTGTGGACGGCGTCGAAGTCGATCTGGTCCGGTGCGATCCGGTGCGGGCCGATCTGCACCACGCCGGCGCGGATCCTGATTCCGTCGCCCAGCACCTTGCGCGCCACGGCCCCGGCCGCCACGCGGCTGGCGGTTTCGCGCGCCGAGGATCGACCGCCCCCCCGGTGGTCGCGCACCCCGTATTTGGCCTGATAGGCATAGTCGGCGTGCCCCGGCCGATAGGCGCGGGCGATCTCGCCATAGTCCTTGGACCGCTGGTCCTCGTTCTCGATCAGGATCGAGATCGGCGTGCCCGTCGTCACCGGTCCGTCGCCGTCGTCGAACACGCCCGACAGGATGCGCGCCGTGTCGCTCTCCTTGCGCTGGGTGACAAAGCGGCTGCCGCCCGGCTTCCGCTGGTCCAGCCACGGCTGAAGGTCCGCTTCGGTCAGCGGGATCATCGGCGGGCATCCGTCCACGACGCAGCCGATCGCCGGCCCGTGGCTCTCGCCCCAGGTGGTCACGCGAAACAGATGGCCGAAGGTGTTGTGCGACATGGCCCCGACTTAGGCCGCCAGACGCTCCTGCGTCCAGACCCGCGTGAAGCGCACCAGTAGGTCCTCCGCCGCCGAGGGAACATCAGACGAAGGCTCCAGCGTCACGAACAGATGCCCCGCCGGCCGTGATCCCCGCGCGGGCAGGCCCAGGTCCTTCAACCGCACCCGCACCGGCGCGGCCATGTCGGCGGTGATCCAGGCCGAGCGCGTGCCGACAGGGGTCTCGATCTCCACCCGCCCGCCGTCGGCCATCAGGCGACGCTCGACGGCCCAGGTCATGAACAGGTCGTCGCCGACGACCGACAGCCCGTCCTCGGGCCTGATCAACACCGACAGATAGAGGTCGCTCCCGTCCGCCGCCCCGCGTCTCAGCCGCAGATGATCGCCGCTGCGCAGGCCCTTGGGCGCCGTGACCCGCACCGTGCGCGCGCCCAGCCGGACCTCGACCTGGCCCCCGGCGAGGGCCTGCATCGGCGACAGCACCAGAACCGGCGTCGGCGCGGGCCGTGCGGTGGGCGCCGACAGGGCGGGGCGAGGGGGCTGGTGCGCCTGGATCAGTCGATAGGCCGCGATCACGCGCCGGAACCGCTCGGCGTCCCCGCCGGCCTGATCCGGCCGCGCCGCCTTCACCGCCGTGCGGAACGCGGCCTTCAGCGTCGACGCATCGACATCGCCGCGCACATCCGTTTCCAGGCCCAGGATCGACAAGGCCTCTCGGACGCCGGACACATCTGAAATCAAAACAGGCGCGCTCATGCCGTCACCGTTCGCGCATCAGGGTCAATGGGCGGTTAACCCTGACGGCGACACGCCCGTTTTTGACCGCGATCATTCCCAGCCGCGCCTGCACCGACTACATCATTCGCATGACCGCATCCGTGATCCCGCCCAGCCCGTCGCGTGAGGAATACGCCCGCGACTATCCCGCCGCCTTGGCCGCCAATGGCGACGAGACCATCTTCGACCGCCCCGAACCCATCGGCCTGTTCGTCGAATGGCTGGCGGACGCGAGGGCGCACGAGCCGAACGACCCCAACGCCATGACCCTGTCGACCGTCGACGCCGACGGCCTGCCCGATGCGCGGATCGTCTTGCTGAAGGACGTGGATGCGCGGGGCTTCACCTTCTACTCGAACAGCGAGAGCGCCAAGGGCGTCGAACTGGCCGGTTGCGCGGCCGCCGCCCTGACCTTCCACTGGAAATCCCTGCGTCGCCAGGTGCGGGTGCGCGGCGCGGTCGAGCCTGTCACGCCGGCCGAGGCCGACGCCTATTTCGCTAGCCGCGCGCGCGAAAGCCGCATCGGCGCCTGGGCCTCGGACCAGTCCCGCCCCCTGTCGGATCGCACTGTGCTGGAAGAGGCCGTGGGCCGTGAAACCGCGCGCTTCGATGGGCAGGAGGTGCCGCGCCCGTCCCATTGGACCGGCTGGCGCGTCGTGCCGCGTTCGGTCGAGTTCTGGCGCGATCGCCCGTTCCGTCTGCACGACCGACTGCGGTTTGACCGCGACGGCGAGGCCTGGCGCTCGGGCCGCCTCTGGCCCTGACCCGCGATCAGTCGCGGAACAGCAGCGATCCGTCGCCGTAGGAATAGAAGCGATAGCCGTCGGCGACCGCATGGGCATAGGCCGCCTTCATCGTCGCCGTGCCCGCAAAGGCGCTGACCAGCATGAACAGCGTCGACTTCGGCAGGTGGAAGTTGGTCATCAGCACATCGACCGCCCGGAACCGATAGCCCGGCGTGATGAAGATGGCCGTGTCGCCGTGGAAGGGTTTGATCTCGCCGTCCTCGGCCGTCGCGCTTTCCAGCAGCCGCAGGGAGGTGGTGCCGACGCAGACGATGCGCCCGCCCTTCGCATGAACCGCGTTCAGGGCGGCGGCGGTGTCCGGCGACACCTCGCCCCATTCGCTGTGCATCTTGTGGTCGGCAAGATCGTCGGCCTTGACCGGCAGGAAGGTGCCGGCCCCGACATGCAGCGTCACCGCATGGGTCGAGACACCCTTGGCGCGGATGGCGTCCAGCAGGGCAGGGGTGAAATGCAGCCCCGCCGTCGGCGCCGCAACCGAACCGTCATGCTCGGCGAACACGGTCTGATAGTCTGACCGGTCGCGGTCGTCCTCGGGCCGTTTGGCGGCGATATAGGGCGGCAGGGGCATGACCCCGACATCACGGATCGCGTCGTCCAGCGCCGGTCCCGCCAGGTCGAAGGTCAGGGTGATCAGCCCGTCTTCCCCCTTGGCCGTCACCGTCGCGTCCAGTCGACCCAGCTCGCAGGCGGCGTCGCTGGCGTTTCCAAACCGAACCCGATCACCCGGCTTGATCCGCTTGCCCGGCTTCATGAAGGCGGACCAGACGTCGGGCGCGTCGCGGTGGTGCAGCGTCGCCTCCACCTCGACCGTCAGGGTTTCGCCCTCGGCCCCGATCCGCTGACGCACGCCCGACAGACGGGCGGGAATGACCCGCGTATCGTTGAACACCAGGGCGTCGCCCGGCTGCAGGAAGTCCGGCAGATCGCGAATGACCCGGTCTTCCAGCGCGCCGCCTTTCACCACCAGCAGCCGTGCGGAATCGCGCGGATCGGCCGGGCGCAACGCAATCCGGTCTTCGGGCAGGTCGAAATCGAAATCGGCGGTCTTCATCGCGCGCTCTATAGGGCGCTCCGACGCACCGCGCCACGCCGCGGCGCCCTGCCAGCGCATCGTCGGCGCCCCGCTGTTTGATTTCCAACGGGTTTTCGCCCCCGAGCGGCGTCTAACAGACCGCGCTCCGGCCGCATGCTAGACTGGCGTGGATCTTTGACAGCGTAAGTTTCAGGCGGAAGGGATGACCAAATCCCGCCCGCGCCTCACCCGGATGATGGCGTCGGATTAGACGAATTAGACACTTTAGACGGTGAATTCCCGTCCGCGACCCAAGGCCCCGCCGCCGAGCGATTAGACGAATTAGACACTTTAGACGGTAAAATTCCTCGCCGACGTCTGATCTCAGCTGTAGCCCGGCGCGAACGCCCCGGCCCAGGCGCCATAGCGGTTCAGCGACAGGTCGCGGGTTTCGATCTCGGGCGCCTTGCCGTCGACCATGTCGGCCAGAACCCGCGCCGAGCCGCACGCCATGGTCCAACCCAGGGTGCCGTGGCCGGTATTCAGATAAAGCCCCGGAACCTTGGTCGCGCCGATCACCGGCGTGCCGTCCGGCGTCATCGGACGCAGGCCCGACCAGTAACTGGCCCCCGCCAGGTCGCCGCCGCCCGGAAACAGGCTGCCGACCGAATGGGCCAGGGTCTCGCGACGCAGGGCGGGCAGCGTGTTGTTGTATCCCGACAGTTCGGCCATGCCGCCCACGCGGATGCGGTCGCCCAGGCGCGTGATCGCCACCTTGTAGCTTTCGTCCATGACGGTGGAGACGGGCGCGCGGTCTTCGTTCACGATCTTGGCCGTGATCGAATAGCCCTTCACCGGATAGACCGGCAGATCCAGACCCAGCGGCTTGGCCATCATTGGCGAATAGGAGCCGAGCGCCAGGATCACCAGATCGGCCGTCATGGCGCCCTTGCTGGTCATTGCGCCGGTCGCGCGACCGTCCGTCATCGTGATCGAATGGATGTCGGTTGCGGTATGGAAGACCACGCCGCGCTCCGCCGCCAGCTTCGCCAGGGCGTTGGTGAACAGGAAGCAGTCGCCGGTCTCGTCATGCGGCAGACGCAGACCCCCAACGAAATCGACGTCGGAGGCGGCCAGGCCCGGCTCGGCCGCGATACAGCCCGCGCGGTCCAGCACCTCGCACGGCACGCCGGCGGCCTTCAACACATCGACGTCCTTGTGCACGTCGGCCAGCTGCTTTTCCGTGCGGAACAACTGCAGCGTGCCCTGCTGGCGACCGTCATAGGTGATGCCGGTCTCGCGGCGCAGCAGGTCGATCTGGTCGCGGCTGTATTCGGCCAGACGCACCATCCGGCTCTTGTTCAGCGCATAGCGTTCATGGGTGCAGTTGCGCAGCATGGCGACGGTCCAGCGCACCATGGCCATGTCCAGACGCGGGCGCACGATCAGCGGGGCGTGGCGCATCAGCAGCCACTTCATCGCCTTGACAGGGATCGACGGCGCGGCCCAGGGCGCGGAATAGCCCGGCGAAATCTGCGCGGCGTTGGCGAAGCTGGTTTCCAGCGCCGGACCGGCCTGCCGATCCACCACCGTGACCTCATGCCCGGCCTGGCTGAGATACCAGGCGGTGGTGACGCCGATGACGCCCGACCCAAGCACCAGAACCCGCATGTGACGTTCCCAAGCCCACTGTTGTTATTCGCCGCAAGCTAGCGCCGCATGGGTCGACGATCCTGCCTGTTTGCACAATGATTGGTCGCTGATAGAAGTGTGACGCAATAATCTGCGGCTGAATGGCGGAAACTTGTGTCCCTGCTTGATCCCCTCGACCAACGCCTCCTTCAACGGCTCCGCGCCGATGGGCGCATCAGCAATGCGGACCTGGCCTCCGCCGTCGGTCTGTCGCCTTCCGCCTGCCTGCGGCGCGTGCGCCGGCTGGAAGAGCGCGGGGTGATCCGGGGCTATGCCGCCGTCTTGGCCAACGACAGCGACGACGGCGTCGTCGCCTATGTCGAGATCACGCTGGAGAAGCAGACTGACGACCACATGCGCCGGTTCGAGGCGGCCGTCCGCAACCACCCGGAAATCCGCGACTGCTATCTGATGGCGGGCGAGGCCGACTACATCGTCCGCGCGGTCGCGCCCGACATCGCCGCCTATGAGGTGATCCACAAGGACGTCCTGTCGCGTCTGCCGGGCGTGTCGCGCATCCACTCCAGCCTGGCGATCCGCAATGTCCTGGCGGCCCGCGGCTGAAACGGGCTGAACCTTCCGCCCCGGTCGGGTGTTGTGGCGGCATGAAAGCCCTCGACCTCCTCCCGTCCGCCCTCATCGGCGCTGTCGCCAGCGCCCGTTCCATGACCCCGATGGCGGCCCTCGCCACTGCCGAACTGGCGCACAAGCCCTTGCCCGGCCGCGTCTTCCTGCTGAACCGGCCGCTGTTCAAGTTCGGCGCCCTGGCCATGGGCGTCGGCGAACTGCTGGGCGACAAGATGAAGACCGCGCCCGATCGCACCGTCTTCCTCGGCCTATTGGCGCGGGTCATGAGCGCGGGCATCGCCGGCGCCGCCCTGGCCCCGCGTGGCAAGGAGAAGCTGGGCGCCGGCCTGGCGGTCGGCACGGCCGTGCCGCTGGCCTATCTGACCCTCTCGGGCCGCAAGAAGGCCATGGCCCGCATCGGCCAGACCAAGAGCGGCCTGATCGAGGACGCCCTGATCGTCGGCGCCGGCGCTTTAGTTGTCGGCCTGACCGTTTCACGGTTCAACCGCCGCTAGCCGCTCGACAGCCGGGCCCTGGCGGCGATAGGTGAGGGACGTTTTCGAAGGACCCCCGCCCATGATCACCCGCATCCAGCCCGGCGCCCGCATGAGCGAGGCCGTCGTCCACGGCGAGACCATCTATCTGTCGGGCCAGGTCGGCGAACCCGGCGACGACGTGGCGACGCAGACCCGAACGGCGCTGGCCGAGATCGAGGCCCTGCTGGCCGAAGCCGGCAGCGACAAGTCCAAGATCCTGATGGCCCAGATCTGGCTGGCCGACATCGCCGACTTCGAGGCGATGAACGGCGTCTGGGACGCCTGGGTCGACACCGCCAACCCGCCTGCTCGCGCCACGGGCGAAAGCCGGCTCGCGTCGCCCGACTACAAGGTCGAGATCATCGTAATCGCCGCCAAAGCCTGATCGCGGTTGACCGGGCGGGATGCAGACTGCAAACCGCCGCCATGCTTCAGAACCTCGAAACCCTCGCCCGCGAGGCCAAGTCCTGGCCCTTCGAACAAGCCCGCAACCTGCTGGCTCATGTTCTGAAGAAACGGCTGGGCGAGACCGAGCGAGCCGAAGCGCGCGCCCTGATCGACGCCGGCAAGGCGGATGAAGCCTTGGCGGCCTTTCCCGCCTTGCAGCGCCCGGTGATATTGGAGACCGGCTATGGCCCGTCGGGCCTGCCGCACATGGGCACCTTCGGCGAGGTCGCCCGCACGACCATGGTGCGCAACGCCTTTCGCGCCCTGACCGGCGACCACTGGCCCACGCGCCTGATCGCCTTCTCCGACGACATGGACGGCCTGCGCAAGGTGCCGGAGGGCGTCCCGAACCCCGAGATGCTGCGCGAGGACCTGCATCTGTCCCTGACGCGGGTGCGCGATCCCTTCGGCACCCACGACAGCTTCGGCGCGCACAACAACGCCCGCCTGCGCGCCTTCCTCGACAGCTTCGGCTTCGACTATGAGTTCATGTCATCGACCGAGACCTACAAGTCGGGCCGGTTTGACGCGACGCTGCTGACGCTTCTGGAACGGTTCGACGCGGTCCAGGCCATCATGCTGCCGACCTTGGGCGAGGAGCGCCGCGCCACCTATTCGCCCTTCCTGCCCGTCAGCCCGATCACCGGCCATGTGCTGCAGGTCCCGACCCTGGCGCGCAACGTCGAGAAGGGCACGATTACCTTCGAAGACCCCGCCGGCGAACCGGGCAACCGAACCGAGGTGCCGGTCACGGGCGGCCATGTGAAGCTGCAATGGAAGCCCGACTGGGCCATGCGCTGGGTCGCGCTGGACATCGACTACGAGATGTCGGGCAAGGACCTGATCGAGAGCGTGCGCGAAAGCTCCAAGGTCTGCCGCGCCCTGGGCGGCACCCCACCTGAGGGCTTCAACTACGAGCTCTTCCTCGACATCGAGGGCAAGAAGATCTCCAAGTCCAAGGGTAACGGCCTGACGATGGACGAGTGGCTGCGCTACGGCACGCCCGAGAGCCTGTCGTGGTACATGTTCCAGTCGCCGAAGTCGGCCAAAAGCCTGCACTTCAACGTCATTCCGCGCGCCATCGACGACTATCTGGCATTCATCGAAAGCTACAAGACCCAGGAGCCGGCCAAGCGGATCGACAACGCCGTCTGGTCGATCCATGCGGGCGATCCGCCGACCCACACGTCGCCGGTGTCCTTCGCCCTGCTGCTGAACCTGGTCGGCGTGGCCAACGCCTCGACCAAGGACCAGCTGTGGGCCTATTTCGCCAAATACCTGCCTGACGCGACGCCGCAGAACGAGCCGCTGCTGGACCGGCTGATGGACCACGCGCTGAACTACTACGAGGACTTCGTGAAGCCCTCGAAGTCCTATCGCCTGCCGGATGACAAGGAGAAGGCGGCGCTGCTGGACTTGGCCGAACGGCTGAAGGCCCTCCCAGCCGACACCACCGATGGCGAACTGATCCAGAACGAGGTCTATGCGGTCGGCAAGGCGCATGCGTTCGAGCCGCTGCGGGCGTGGTTCGGCGCGCTCTACGAGGTGTTGCTGGGCGCCAGCCAGGGGCCGCGCTTCGGTTCGTTCGCCGCTATCTACGGCCTGCCGCAGACGATCGCCCTGATCGAGGCGGGCGCAAACGGAGAACTGGTGCAACCTTGACCTTGCGTCAGGGTTGTTGCGTGATGCCAGCCTGAAGGGACGTAGCCGGGGAGGCGAGGTTGCGTTACGAGATCGACGAGGCGAACAGGGTCCTGATGCTCGACCTGGTCTCGGCCGGATCCGCCGACCGCGTGCTGAAAGCGACGGTCGATCTGATCACGCAAAGGCCCGAGCTCTGCAGCTGGGACTGGATCGTCGAATGCGAACCCATGACCGACGACGCCACCGTCCAGCATCTGGCGAAGCTGGCTGAGGCCTGGGGGCCGCCACCATCCGTCGAGGCGGTGACGGTCTTCGTGACAAACGACCGCATGCTCCATCTGTGGGCGCGCGTGCTGGACTTCCAGTTCGTGCGCCGGAAACACTTCATCGAACGCGACATCAATGTCGCCAGGCGATTTGTCGCCCGCCGCCAGTCTGCGCGCATAGCCAAGATGAACGGAAAATAACGGCGAAGCTCCGGGAGCCTTCAGGTTCGTCCGTGCATTCTCCCTTCATCGGCAAACGCGCTGACAGGAGAAGAGTTATGTCGAACAAGATTTTCAAGACCGGTCTGGCCACCGCTGCCGCCTTGGCCGCCATGGTGATCGCCGCCCCGATGTCCGCCCAGGCTCAGGCCAATGGCGTGACCAACTGCGACGCCCCGGGCGGTCGCCAACGTGCGGGCGCTCTGATCGGCGCCGTCGTCGGCGGCGTGGTGGGCTCGAACCTCGCCCGCAACGAGCGCACGGCCGGCACCATCGTCGGCGCGGGCGCCGGCGCCGCCGCCGGTTCCTATATCGGCTGCAACCAGCAGCGCGCCCGCGCTGCATCGGCCTCCAGCGGCGCTCAATATCGCGCTTCTTCGAACCTGCGCATCCGCAGCGGCCCCGGCACCAACTATCGCCAAGCCGGCACGCTGTCGGCCGGCCAGCCCTTCACCGCCATCAGTTCGCAAGGCGAGTGGGTGCAGATCGCGGGCGGCGGTTGGGTGAACGCCCACTACGTCACGGCCAACTGAGTTCAGTTTGCCGTCCATCGAAAGCCCCGTCCGGTTCGCCGGGCGGGGTTTTTGCTGTGCGCGTTACTGGCTGACCCAGAGGATGCGGGCCATCCATTCGATCTCGCGCCGGGGCACGACCCTTGGCGGATAGTCGGGATTGATCGAGGCCAAGGTGACGGCGCGGCTGGTCAGGCTGGTAACCTCCTTGGCCACGGTTTCTCCGCTGGTCAGGCGGGCGACGACGCGGTCGCCGCGCCGTACCTGCGTCGCTTCTTGATCCACGATGACGCGGTCGCCTTCGCGATAGAGGGGCGACATCGAATCGCCGGTGATCTGAAGGCTGAACAGGGTGTCCTTGGCGCGGGGCAGGTCGGTCTGATCCCAACCTTCACCGACCGGCAGGCCGGCGTCGTCGAAGAAACCGTCCTGACCCGCCTTGGCGAGACCCAGCAAGGGCACGCTGGTTGGCGCCTCCGGCGCGTCTTCGGCCAACACCGCAAACTCCGATAGCGACAAGCCCGTCGCCTGAAGCACCAGCGTCATGCTCTCGGTCGATGGCCAGCGTGGACGCGGGGGATCGCCGGGCCCGAAGCGTTTAGAGGGATTGAAACTCGTCGCATCCAGACCGGCCCGTCGCGCCAAGCCCGACGGTGTTAGACCCTCACGCCGCGCCAAGGCGTCGACGGCCTTCCAGAGCTTGGCGTGGGATAGCGGCATGAGATTCCAGCGACCGATTCGCCGCCAGCATACGATCAGATGCTAGGAATTTCTACCTATCAGCTCAGCCGCTCGACGCTCCTGCCAAGCGTAGAACGTGCCTATGATGATGCACACGATGATAAGGTAACCTGTGAAATTCATGATCGTATAAAGTGACGATGCAGACACTGCCTGGCCAGTAAGCGCCATGATATGAGCCATCACAACAATGAGTTGTAGGCCGCTAGCCCAAACCGGCCAAGACTGCCGGTGCCGCCAGGCGATCGCCGCGAAAATGCAGAGCAGCGAAATGTCGATCAGAAACAATCCCAATGGAACGCCTCTGAAGCCGCTACCTTCTTGCATCACAATGGTCGCAAACCAAGCAAACAGATAGGCGCCCGCACCTATCCGCTCGGAACGGCCGCCTTTGAGAAAGGCGAATAGCGCCATGCCGACCATGAAGACGGCGCCAATAATCGCGTAGACGATATTCAACATGACAAATCGCCCCCGCGCGAGAATGCGCGAGGGCGATAATGACCGAATTTAGCTTCGACTGAAATCTCGTTCAGTGAAGCTTACCAACAATTCACGCGACGCGAAGATGGCCTTTGACGGGCTTGTCTTCCCACCAATCGTCGGGCTTGGCGACCGGGCCGGCCGCGTAGGTGCCGAAGCCGAGGCGGCGGTGATCTTTTTGCAGTTCGGCGTGGCAGGCCACGATGGACTCACGCGCAGCCGAGAGGGCGGCGATCGTTTCCATGGCCTTGGCTTGCGACATTGTGCCGGAGACCGGCGACAGCGACAGAGCGGCGCGAGCGCCGATGAAGGATTGAACCAGCGTGGTCGCCTGGGTGATCGCGGCGTCGATCGCGAGTTCGGTAGCATGCAGATCGCCAGCAACGCTGGTGACGACTTCAGTGCGGTCCATGAAAGCCCCTCAAAGACAGGTTTACAAGAACCGTATGGTTATCACGTCTTAACCCTGTTTGGTAGAGCAATCTTTACCATATCGGCAATCGCGCGTTGAAGCGCCGCCGTAAGCACGGCGTTGAAACCCAACGAGAGCAAGAAGTCGGCGCGAATCAGCACGCTAGGGCGCAGTGATCAGTCCTGGTTGTCCAGTAGGAAGTGGGCGGTGAGAGACGCAATCGGCTGTTGACGTTCTTCCTGCCAAGCCTCTGCATGCACATGGGCGACGCGACGACCCGCCCGGCTGATGCGAGCACGCGCGAAGACGTCGATCGGTCTGCCGGTGCGCAGATAGGCGACCGTGACATTGATCGGGCGAGGCAGTCGCGGACCAGGAAAGCTGAGCGCAACCTGAGCCATCGCCGTCATTTCCAGAAGGGCGGCCGTCGATCCGCCGTGCAGGGCGGGCAGCATCGGATTGCCAATCAGCTTGTCGTCGAAGGGCATGATGACGGTAACTTCGTCGCCGCTGACCAAGGTCTGAAGGCCAAGAAAGCGAGCGTACGGCATGCGGTTCAGGATGTCGGTCATGCCGCCGCTCCTTCTGCATGGGGCGCCCGGTTGGGGGTCTGGTTGAGGATATAGGCGGCTTGCGCTGCGGCGACCGGATCGGCGGGATCGTCCTCGAAAGCCCAGGCGCGCACGAAGGCGATGCTGGGCGTCAGTCGAAAACATAGGCCCTGCGCCAGCAGGTCCTGACGCGGCCTAGCGGCGCGCATGTAGTCGACGCGCAAATCCAGGGTGGCGATGGGCTGGAAGGCGTCCATCGCAGTCCACACAGCCAGGCCGCCAATATGATCAAGCAAGGTCGTCACCAGCCCTCCCGCGAAGACGCCGCTGTCGGGATCGCCGACCAGATCCTCACGCCACGGCACGCGAATACGGGGCTGGCCATCGTGCAGGCCGTCGAAGGTGAAGCCCAGGGCGCCGGTGTGGGCGGCGCCGGCGGCCAGTTGCGGCAGGATGGTGGTCAAAAAACTCTCGTGCATCGTGCGGACTGAACCTGTTGCGCCGATTTTCGGGGTCATCCTCTATGGGGCGGCGACCCAACGGCGTCGAGAGCGTTACCGCAAGATGATTCGCCCCGAAGACCTGCTACATCCCACGCCCGCCGGCCTCTACTGTCCGCCGGGAGATTTCTACATCGACCCGGTTCGGCCGGTGGATCGCGCCGTCATCACGCACGGCCATGCCGACCATGCGCGCGCCGGTCATGGGAGTGTGCTCGCGACGCGCCAGACCCTGGCGATCATGGCTGAACGTTATGGCGCGGATTTCACGCTGCAGCCCCAATCGGTGGAATACGGCGAGGCGACCGCGATCAACGGGGTCGATCTCAGATTGGCGCCTGCCGGCCATGTGCTGGGCTCGGCCCAGGTCGAGGTGCGCTGGAAGGGGCTGATCATGGTCGTGTCCGGCGACTATAAGCGCCGCCGCGACCCGACCTGTGCGCCGTTCGAACCTTTGCCCTGCCACGTCTTCATCTCGGAGGCGACGTTCGGCCTGCCGGTCTTCAGCCATCCGCCGGCGGAGGAGGAGGTCGGGCGGCTGGTGCGTTCGCTGGGACAGTTTCCCGAGCGGGCGCATCTGGTCGGCGCCTATGCGCTGGGCAAGGCGCAGCGGATCATCCGTCTGCTGCGCGAGGCCGGATGGGACCGCACCATCTATGTTCATGGGGCGCTGGAGCGGCTGAACGCCCTGTACGAAAGAGAAGGGGTCGATCTGGGCCCGCTGGCCCCGACCCGTGATCTGCCGAAGAATGCGCTGGGCGGCGAGGTCGCTATCGCACCGCCATCCGCCATCCAGGATCGATGGGCGCGTCGGTTCGCCGATCCGGTCACGGCCTTCGCTTCAGGGTGGATGGGGGTGAAGGCGCGGGCGCGCCAACGCGGCGTGGAACTGCCGCTGATCGTGTCGGACCATGCCGACTGGAACGAACTGACCGCGACCTTTACCGAGATCAGGCCAGAGGAAGTCTGGATCACCCACGGCCGCGAAGAGGGTCTGCTGCGTTGGGCCGAGATCAACGGCCAGAAGGCGAGGGCGCTGCGTCTGGTCGGCTACGACGAAGAGGACGAAGAGGCTCTGGACGTTCGTCCGGACTGAGGATCAGGCGACGGCGCGACCGGATTGGTCCTGCTCTTGTGCGCTTTCGTGAGCGGCGGAGATGGCGGCGTTCATCGCCATACGCAGGCGTTCGGGCTTGATGGGCTTTTCGACGACGGCGGCCATGCCGATCGAGAGATAGTGTTTGGCGTCTTCGGGGTCCGCATTCGCGGTCAGGGCCACGATCGGCACGCGGCCGACGGCGCCGGGCAGGGCGCGAATGGCCTGCGTCGCCTGAACGCCGTCCATCCGGGGCATCTTGATGTCCATCAGGACCAGGTCGTAGCGGCTTTCCTGAACGGCCTGAAGCGCCTCCAGGCCGTCCTCGGCCAGTTCGGAACTGCAGCCGAACATCTCGCACAGCGCCTGGGCGACGACGCGGTTGGTGGCGTTGTCGTCGACGATCAGGATGTGCGGCGCGGATTTCAGGTCGAGGCCCGACAGGTCCGACACATTGGACTGCGCCTCCACCTCGACCACCGCGCGCGGCGCTGTCAGATCGAAGGCGAAGGTGGCGCCGCGTCCCTTGTTGTTCTCGGCCCAGATCCGGCCCTCCATCCGGTCGATCACTTGGCGACAGATCGACAGGCCCAGGCCGGCGCCGTCGGGGCCGGAACCGTGAACGAAGGGCTCGAAGATGGAATCGACGCGTTCCGGCTCGACGCCCGGGCCGTCGTCGCGAATGCGGGCTTCCATACGAATGCGGTCGCCCTCGACCCAAGCCTTGAGGCCCGCCTCGACCACGCCGTTGCGTGCGAACTTCAGCGCATTGCCGATCAGGTTGTTGAACACCTGCTTCAGGCGCATGCCGTCGATGACGGCCGCCAGTTCGGTGTCGCCTTCATAGCCGACGAGCAGGGTCACGCCGTCCTGCGAGGCGCGCGGCTCCCACATCGACTGGATGTCGTCCATAACGGCGCGCAGAGCGGTCGGCTCGGTCTTCAGCTCCAGTTCGCCGGCCTCGGCCTTGGACAGGTCGACGGCGTCCTGGAGGATGCGCAGCAGGGTCTCGGACGAGTCCACGATGGTCTGGACGTGCGCCTGAGCCGCCGTATTCAACGGCTGGCGACGAAGCAGTTCGGCGACGGCCAGCACGCCGTTCATCGGCGTGCGCAGTTCGTGGCTCATGATGGCCAGGAACTGGCTCTTGGCGCGGGCGGCCGCGATGGCCTGGGCGCGGGTGTCGCTGAGGATCGCGGCCTGTTCGGCCAGTTCGGCGTTCTGCTCGCGCTGACGCGTGTTGACGGCCTGCAACAGCGTGGCGGCGGTGCCCACACCCCAATAGGCGCCGTTCTTGGTGACGATGAAGCCGCGCAGCAGGGCGGCCGGACCGCCCTTCAGCATGATGTCGCAAAATGCGTCGATGCGGACGCCGGCCTCGACCACGGCCGGCTCGGGGTCCATGGCGAAGGTGATGGGGCGCAGATCGTAAAGGGCGTGGCCGAAGCGGGCGGCGATTTTCTGAAGGAAGGCGGTGCGTTCGACTAGGCCGACGGGGCGATCGCCATCGACCACGGGAATAACCAGCGTATCTGGTTCGCATTCAAAACGCGCCAGAACCTCGCAGCCGAGAGTCGTCGGCGCAACCGGCTTTGGACGCTCGGAAAGGGTCTCGATGGTCGGCATACTGCCTGGAACTCCTACTCATTGTGAGTAAAAGCCGAAATCGCTTGCGGATTGGTTAAGCTGTATCTTCCAAGACGCAAATTCGCCTTTTTTGCTCACGGGCGGGGTCTGGTGTAAGAGGCCCGCCCGACCCATCTGGGTCTCCATCCCTTTGTGCATGCGCGCGGCCGACCGGCCGACCGCAGATTTGTCATGAGCGTCATCCTGGAAAAGACCTCCCCCACCGCTAGCAAGACGGCCCTGGTTCTGTTCTCCGGCGGCCAGGACAGCGCGACCTGCCTGGCCTGGGCGCTGGAGCGGTTCGAGCGAGTGGAGACGGTCGGGTTCGACTATGGCCAGCGCCATCTGGTGGAGATGCAGGCCCGTCAGGCGGTGCGCGACGGAATGAAGACGGCCCTGCCGCAGTGGGCCGATCGCCTGGGCGATGACCATGTGGTGGACCTGACCGGATACGGCCGGATCGCCGAGAGCGCCCTGACCGCCGACCGCAAGATCGAAATGGGCGCGCGCGGCCTGCCGACGACCTTCGTGCCGGGACGCAATCTGATCTTCCTGGTCGCTGCTGCGGCGCTGGCGGATCGGCGTGGGCTGGAAGTCCTGGTCGGCGGCATGTGCGAGACGGACTACTCGGGTTATCCGGACTGTCGTCACGAGACGATGGAGGCGATGGCGCAGGCGCTGTCGCTGGGGCTGGATAAGCCAGTCGTCATCGACACGCCCCTGATGTGGTTGACCAAGGCCCAGACCTGGGACCTTGCGGACAGGATCGGCGGCGACAGGCTGATCGATCTGATCATCGAGGATAGCCATACCTGCTATCAGGGCGACCGGACGCATCGACATGCCTGGGGCTATGGCTGCGGGTCTTGCCCGGCCTGCGAACTGCGCGCGGCCGGTTATGACGAATGGGCGTCGGGGCGATGACCTATTCGGCCAAGGAAGTGTTCCTGACGGTTCAGGGCGAGGGCGGACAGGCGGGGCGGCCGGCGGTCTTCCTGCGGTTCGCCGGTTGCAATCTGTGGAGCGGTCGCGAGCAGGATCGGGCCAGCGCCGTCTGCACCTTCTGCGACACCGACTTTGTCGGCGTCGAAGGCGACGGAGGCGGCAAGTTCGCCACGCCGGACCTGCTGGCCAATCACGTCGCGGCGATGTGGCGTGGGCGTGAAGGCGATCCGAAGCTGGTGGTCTGCACCGGCGGAGAGCCCTTGCTGCAGTTGGATGCGCCGCTGATCAACGCGCTGCATGCGCGCGGTTTCGAGATCGCCATCGAGTCGAACGGAACGATTGCAGCGCCAGACGGCGTTGACTGGATCTGCATCAGTCCAAAGGCTGATGCGGATGTGGTGCAGGCGCGCGGGGCCGAGCTGAAGCTGGTCTTCCCCCAGCCCAAGGCCATGCCGGATCGGTTCGAGCATCTGGATTTCGAACGGTTCTGGCTTCAGCCGATGGACGGTCCGGACCAAGTGCAAAACACCGCCGCCGCCATCGAATACTGCCTGACCCACCCGCAGTGGCGCCTGAGCGTCCAGACCCACAAATACATCGGCGTCCGCTAATGCCTGTCTTCGAGATCACCAAACAGGCGACCTTCGACGCCGCCCACCACTTCCCGAACGAGCCCGAGGGCAGCATCTATCGCCGCGTCCACGGCCATTCCTTCACGGTCGAAGCGACGGTGCGGTCCGAGGTCCTGGACGTCGAACACGGCTGGGTCGCGGATTTGGGCGCGCTGGACCGCGCGCTGAAGGCGGCGGCCGAGACGCTGGATCACGGCATGCTGAACGAACACGAAGGACTGGAGCTGCCCAGTCTGGAAAACCTGTGCCTGTGGTTCGCCAAGACGCTGAAACCCGAGTGGCCGGGCCTTTGCCGAATTCAGGTGGCGCGGCCGACGATCAACGAGCGGTGCGTTCTAAGTCTCTGATCTAGCAGCGTTTGCCCTGACGCTGGCGCTGTTCGCAGCGGCGTTGTTCGCGTTCATAGTCGCGCTGTTCACGCTCGCGACGCAGTTTGGTTTCCTCGTCCGAGGTGGTGACGGCATCGAAGCCGGCGCCGACGACCGCGCCGGTGGCTTTCGCCGTCCCGCCGACGACCGCAGCGGTCCCGCCAACGACGGCGCCGACAAGGCAGCCCTGCAGCATCAGACAACCGCCCAGCACAACGACGGCTTGGGATACGGAAACGAGGCGATTTCGACGACGCATGGGCGACTCTCCAGAGATTTGGAATAGTCGTCGATAATGATGAATGAGGGCTGACTTCAGGCGGGACGTTGCGGCAGCAGCTTGCGCCGCTGGCGCGACAGGGCCAGCGGCGTTCCATCAGCGCCCCAGGCGATCGCCTCGTCCACCGTCCAGCCCAGGCCGAGGTCCAGCATCCTGAACTCGAAGAAGGCCCAGCCGTCCGGCGCGGTCTGGGGCGTTGGATCGGTCAGGATGTCGATGCGCAGATCGACCGTGGTCATGGCGGCCGGGGTCTTGGACGCGGTCCAGGCGGGCGGATACAGCGCATCCAGCAGGTAGCACAGGCCCACCTCATCCAAGGGCCGGCCGTCGGCCATCCGCATCCAGGTGCGCTCGATCACCGGCTTGCCCTCATTGCCGCCCAGAATGTTGGGGCCGCCGTCGAAGCGATATTCAACGTGCTGGGCGAAGTGCGGCGACATCGGCCCGCGTATCGTGGCCTTCGGGTCCAACCTATCCAGCGGCGGGGGCGGCGTGTGCAACGGCGTCAGCGGTGCCGGCGCGGCGTCCAGCCCATAGGTGCCGGTGGCGTGGTGGGTCATTCGCCCGTCCTGCTCGGCCTCGACCGCGGCATACAGAACGTTTCGGCCGCCGCGCAGCAGGCGAGGGCGAAAGGCGACCTGTTCGCCGAACCTTGCCGCTGACAGATATTGGACCGACAGGGTCCGAAGGGACGCGGTCAGCGCCAGTCCCTGTCGCATCGACTGAGCGCAGAGGGCCGCCAGCAGCCCGCCGAACGGAAAGCCCTGCTCTGGCGCCATGCTCGATGGGCCATTCGAGAAATGACCCGGCACGGGCGCGGACAGACCGCCGTCATCGAGAACCTGGAAGGTAAGGGCGGCATCGAGGGAAATGGGCGGCGTCATTGCGCAATCCTGCGTCAGGCGAAGAAGCGGCGGAAGACCTGATGAAGATCTCCCGCCAAAGTCCAAGGAACAAGGCGGCGACCCGAGAGGCCCGCACGTCCGTTGCGAAACAAAACTGACGTGGAGCGTTCGGATTTGCAACCCTTGCCAAACGCCTGACGCGGCGTCACTTTCGCGCCTATGGGACGCACCGCCGACTACAGCCGCCAAAGCTGCTCCATCGCCGCCACGCTTGAGGTGATTGGCGATCCCTGGACCCTGCTGGTCATTCGCGACGCCTTCAACGGGGTCAGCCGGTTCGAACAGTGGCAAGACAATCTGGGCGTGGCGCGCAACGTCCTGGCCGCACGGCTCAAAAGCCTGGTCCAGCACGGCGTGCTGGAGCCGCGCCTGTATTCCGAACGCCCGCCGCGCAACGAATATGTCCTGACCGCCAAGGGCAAGGATCTGTACGGCGTTCTGGTGACCTTGCACGGCTGGGGCAACAAGCACGTCTATGGCGACGCCGACAGCGGCATCGACATGGTCCACAAGACCTGCGGCCATTCTCTGACCCCGCGCATCGCGTGCGGCTGCTGCGGCGAAATCGTCAAACCCAGAGATATCGCCCTGACCCGCGCGGAGAACCGGCCGACAGTCGGCGATGTGATGCCCAAGGAAGCGGCCTAGGCCCATTCCTACTGACGCTTTCTGGCAGCAGGGCTGCTAGGATCGCAAGGTGTCACGCTCCGAACGCCTCCTCGATCTGTTGAATGTGCTGCGGCGGCATCGTCGGCCGGTGAGCGGGCAGGTGTTGGCCGAGGAGATGGGCGTCAGTCTGCGGACGCTCTACCGCGACGTCGCCAGCCTGCAGGCGCAAGGGGCGACGATCGAGGGGGAGGCGGGGGTCGGCTATGTGTTGAAGCCGGGCTTCATGCTGCCGCCGCTGATGTTTACACCGGAAGAGATCGAGGCCCTGGTGCTGGGGTCGCGTTGGGTGGCGGACCGCGCCGATCCGCGCATGCGCGATGCGGCGCTGGCGGCGCTGGGAAGGATTTCGGCGGTGTTGCCGCCCGACCTGCGCGACGAGATGGACACGTCGGCCCTGCTGGTGGTGCCGGGAGAGCCGTTCCCGGCGGATCGGGTCGATCCGGCCTTGCTCAGGAAGGCGATCCGTACGGAGCGACGGCTGAAGCTGTGTTACCGCGACGAGGCGGGGTCGGCGTCGGAGCGTGTCGTCTGGCCGTTCGCCCTGGCCTTCTTCGACCGGGTGCGATTGCTGATCGCGTGGTGCGAACTGCGCGGTGATTTCCGCAGTTTCCGCACCGATCGCATCGTCGAGGCGGAGGTAATGGAGGCGCGCTATCCGACGCGTCGCCAGGCGCTGATGAAGACTTGGCGCGAGGCGCATGAAAGATCGAGATCGGGCGACGGCTGCTGACGGAAACTGGCAGCAGCGAAGGCTAGGATCCGGCGTGTTGGAAACACAAGGGCCGGGCTGATGAGCGAGATCGAGGACATTCTTCTGGCCGTCGCGGATCCGGAAATCAGCGCGCGCTTCTATGCCAACCTGCTGGGTTGTCGGCCGGTGATGGCGGGACCGGACCGGGCCTTATTCAAGCTGACGTCGGGGCGGGCGCTGGGGCTGCTGCGGCGTGCCGGCGATCGGCGCGAGGTATGCGAAGTCGACTTTCCGCTGGAGGGCGCCGAGGCGGTGGATCAGGCGCATATCGACTGGTGGGATCGCGGCGCGCGCATTCTGACGCCGCCCACGAACGCCACGCCGGTCCGCAGCTTCGTGGCAGGCGATCCGGACGGCCATCGGCTGAGGGTCTATGCCGTCGCGGCGTGAGCGCGATCAGACCTCGGCTTCGAGCCGGTATCCGACGCCGCGTACATTGGTCAGCAGTCCGGCGGCGTCGGCGGCGTCCAGCTTGCGGCGCAGGTGGCTGACGTGGCTGTCGATCGTGCGCTCCAGAACCGCCTGATTGGGGAAGCAGGCTTGCATGATCTCGCTGCGGCTGAAGACGCGCAGGGGCGTGCGGGCCATGTGGGCCAGGATACGGAACTCCGTCAGGGTCAGGTCCAGACGGCGCTTGCCCGACGGCGTCAGGATCGCCGCCAGATAGTTCTCCAACTGCACCTCCAGCGGACCGACGCGCAGGGTCTTAGCGGCCCGACCGCCGCCGCTGCGTCGCAGGATGGTCTGGATCGAGGCCGTGACCTCGGCCGGCTTGAACGGCTTGGCGATATAGTTGTCCGCCCCGATCCGCAGCGCCTGCAGTTTGTCTGCGGCCTCGTCCCGCTCGCCGACCATGATGACGGGCGTTTCGCCGCGCCGACGCAGTTCGCCCAGCACATCCCAGCCGTCGCGCACGGGCAGGCGGACGCTGAGCAGGGCGAGATCGGGCTTGAGCGACGCATGCAGGTCGGCAGCCTGCTGGCCGTCGGCGGCGACGACGGTGCGAAAGCCGTCCCGACGCAGGGCGGCGTCCAGGATTTCGACGCCCTCGGCGGCGTCATCGGCGATCAGGATCAGGCTGCTCATGGCGTCTCCGAAAGCCGCCATCGCGCCAGATCGTCGCGTCGTCCAGCAAAACCGGACGGCTGCGGTGAAGTTTCATATCGCCGTCGCAGAGCCTTCACGCAGACGAAGAAAAACCCCCTCCCGCCAAGGCGGAAGGGGGCCAGTCGGTCGTTCGGGAGGAACGCTTAGTAGGACGCGCGCAGTTCGATGCCGAAGGTGCGTGGATTGTTGAAGTTGCCGTAGTCGCCCAGGGTGTTCCGGTTCGACGGATCGCGACGGTAGACGTAGGTCTCGTCCAGCAGGTTGCGCGACCACAGGGCCACTTCCAGCAGCGGACCGCCGTCGCGGGTCGTGATGTCGGCGATGGCGATGCGGGCGTTCACAACGAAGGACGAGTCGGCCTTGATGGCGAACTGCTCGAAGCTGTGGGCCGCATCGGCGTAGTTGGCGTCGATGTGCGCCTTCAAGGTCGCACCCATGAAGGGCGAGTTCCAGTCGGCCGCGACGCTGCCGGCGTTCTCAGGCGTATAGGCGATGAAGACCTGCTGCACCTGGCCGTTGAACGGGTTGACCGTGTCCGGCACCTTAGCGTCCGTATAGGCGTAAGAAGCCGACAGGGTCAGATTGTCGGTCGCCCGGAACTGACCTTCCAGCTCCACGCCGCGGATTTTAGTGGTGCCCGGGGCGTTGATCGTTTCCAGCGTGTTTCGGGTTGAGGCGCCTTGGACGGTGACCAGGCTGAAGTCGATCTGGCTGTCGGTGCGGTCCATGGCGTAGACGGCCGCATTGAAGCGGACGCGGCGGTCGAACAGGTCGCTCTTCAGGCCGATTTCGTAGGCCTTGACCTCTTCGGGATCGAACGAGCGGTAGGTCAGCGAGCGCGAGGAGGCGCCGCCGGCGCGGTAGCCGGTCGAATACTTACCGTAAACGTTGATGTTGTTGCTGACGTCATAGGCCAGGGTGACCAGCGGGTCGAAGCGATCGACCTTGGAGCTGAAGGTCAGGTTGGTCGCGGCGTTATTGACGACCTCCAGCTTGCCGTCCTTGTCGTCCCAGGTGTAGCGGCCGCCGACCGTCAGGTGCAGGGCGTCCATGCTGGCCGGGGTCCAGGTGGCCTGGCCGTAGATGGCCTTGGATTCCGAGTGTGCGGTCGATTTGCGGTCCAGCGAGCGGAAGCCGCGGATCGTCGGGGTGGGGTCCAGGATGGTGTAGCCCGTGCCGTCGGAGTTCCACTGGTTGGTCGAGGGCGTGGCGGCGTCGTCGGACACCGTTTCCTTGAAGTAGAAGACGCCGCCGACATAGTCGATGCTGTCGCCCAGCGAACCGACGGCCTGCAGTTCCTGGCTGAACTGATGCTGCCAGAAGCCGGCCAGCGAATATCGGCTGAAGCGGCCGTTCGGGCCGACGACCGGCGGACGGTGGGCGCCGGCGATGTTGTCGTACTGTTCGACGTCCAGGTCGCGGTAGGCCGTGATCGAGCGGATTTCCAGCGAGTCGGTCGGGCGATACGACAAGTGTAGGTCCATGCCGCGCGTGTCGTCGACGCTAAACTGCTGAGGCACGCCGATGTCGGCCTGCGTCATGCGGTTGGAGCCCTCGACCTGCACCAGGGGAGAAAGGGCGCGGATGCTGCCCGAGGGAACCGTAGCCGAGGTGAATGGCACGACGGTCAGGCCGTTCGGGTTGAAGTTCAGCAGCTGGCTGTAGAACGGGGTGTTCTTGTCCTTGCTGATGTCCGCCGCCAGGGTGGCGGTGAAGTTTTCGGCGGGCGTCCAGCGAGTCTGGAAACGAAGGCCCCGACGGTCATACTCGCCAAAGCCCGTCTGTCCCGGCAGGATGTTCTCGGTCACCGGACCCTGGACCGAAATGATGCCGTCGACCTTGAAGGCGAAGTCGCCGAGAGCGGGGAAGTCGACGTGCAGTTCGGAGTTGTAGGACTCGAGATTGCCCACGCCGGCGATGGCGCGCATGCCGAACACGCCCGTGGGCTTCTTGGTCACCAGCGACAGGGCGCCGCCTTCGGTGTTGCGGCCGAACAGGGTGCCTTGCGGACCCTTCAGGACTTCGACGCGCTCGATGTCGAGCAGGGCGGCGGCTAGGCCATGCTGGCGGGCCAGATAAACGCCGTCGACATAGACGCCGACGCCCTGCTCGCGGGCGGGCTGGTTGGCGTCGTTCGGCACGATGCCGCGGATGCCGATGGTCAGGGCGGACTGACGGGCCTCGAAGGTGGCGATGCGCAGGCTGGGGACGCTGCCGTCGGCCAGATCCATCAGGCTTTGCACGTGGCGATCGGCCAAGGCTTCGGCGTTGACGACCGAGATCGAGATCGGCGTGTCTTGCAGGTTGGTTTCGCGCTTGGTGGCGGTCACGACGATGTCGTCAAGACCGGCCGGCTCGGCGCTGGCGGCCGTCGGCGCGGTCTGGACCGGCGCGGTTTGGGCGAAGACGGAAACGGGCGCGGCGAGAAGGGCGGTCCCCAGCAGCAGCTGAAGGCGCAGTTTGGTCTGACGATGCATTTTTATCCCCTGCTTAGTCGGGGCGGGGATTACGCCGTCATTGCGATGCGCAGTTTACAGCCGTGCAACAGCCCGGTGCATCTTTGATGTCTGGCGCGGCGAGAAGTCTGCAATCTTTTTCCACTACAGCTCCACACTGTCTCCACAATCGCCCGGAGCGTCGTTAAACGGCGACCGCCGTCGTGTCGCGGATGAAGCCGCCGCCCAGGACGCGTTCGCTGTCCGTCGGATCGTACAGGGCGCAGGCCTGGCCTGGTGCGACGCCCTCTTCGCCCTCGTCGAAGACGACACGGATATCGCCATCGATCAGGGCGAGGCGGGCTGGCGAGGGCTGGCGAGTCGAGCGGACACGGGCCAGGACGGGGATGTTGGTCTCGGCCGCCTCGACGATGGTGGCCTCGTCGCCCAGCCAGTTGGTTTCTTCCAAAGTCAGAGAGGCGGTCAGCAGGGCTTCACGCGGGCCGACGATGACGCGACGGGTTTCGGGCTCCAGCCTGGTCACGAACAGCGGTTCGCCCACGGCAACGTTCAAGCCGCGGCGCTGCCCGATCGTGTAGTCCGTGATGCCCGCATGCTGTCCCAGCACACGGCCGTCCATATGCACGATCTCACCGGCCTCCCGCCCTTGCGGACGCAGGCGGTCGATCAGGGTGCGATAGTCGCCGGAAGGCACGAAACAGATATCCTGGCTGTCCGGCTTGGCGGCGATCTTCAGGCCCAGTGCGGCGGCGACGCCGCGCACCTGTGGCTTTTCCAGATCGGCCAGGGGGAAGCGCAGATAGTCCAGCTGGTCTTGGGTCGTGGCGAACAGGAAGTAAGACTGGTCTCGCGAATGGTCGATCGCCTTGCGCATCTGCGAGCGGTTTCCGGCGACGGCGCGGCGGACGTAGTGACCCGTGGCCATCGCCTCGGCGCCCAGGTCGCGCGCCACGTCCAGCAGGTCGCGGAACTTGACGGTCTGATTACAGCGGATGCAGGGGACCGGCGTCTGGCCCTTCAGATAGCTGTCGGCGAACTGGTCGATGACCGCATCCTTGAACCGGCTCTCATAGTCCAAGACGTAGTGCGGAATGCCGATCATGTCGGCGGCCAGACGGGCGTCGTGAATGTCCTGGCCCGCGCAGCAGGCGCCTTTCTTCTTCAACGCCGCGCCGTGGTCGTAGAGCTGCAGCGTCACGCCGACGACGTCGTAGCCCGCCTTATGCAGCAGGGCCGCGACGACGGTGGAATCCACTCCACCTGACATGGCTGCCACCACGCGCGCGCCGACCGGCAAGCCGACCGCCGCCCGCGCGCTCTCGATCGCCGCATCCATGTCGGTGCGGGCGATGTCGGGAACGGGGCAGAAATCTTCGACCAAGGTCATCGCGGCCATTTAGTGCGGAACCGGTGCGATTTCGAGGCCCGCAAAAGAAAAGGGCCGCACCCGTCGCCGGATGCGGCCCTTAACGTCTTCGGGGAAACCCTCAGGAGCGGTAGCTCTGGATCCGCGTCGTGCGCAGACCCTGCATGCCCCATTTGTCGATGGCCTTCTGCCAGGCCAGGAACTCTTCGGCCGTCAGGCGATATTTCGCCAGGGCGTCGTCGAGGCTGAGCAGGCCGCCGCGAACGGCGGCGACGACCTCGGCCTTGCGCCGGATCACCCACCGGTCCGTGTTGGACGGCGGCAAGTCGTTGAGGGTCAGGGGCGTGCCAGTCGGTCCGACCACGTATTGTTCGCCTTTGCTATTAAGGCGTCGCTCTTGCAACATGGGCTTATGCCTCTTTCACCAACACCGTAGTGTCATGAAGGTAGGCGTCCCCGACTAAGGTCCGTTTAAGGGTCGTGGTGAAGGAACGGATAACTTCCGCCCCTCCCCGAACGACTCTGTAAACCTTGCTTGCGCGACGATTCATCGAGACTAACGCTTACTTACTCGCCGATCAGCGTTTGATGTTGATCAGCTCGGCCAGCATTTCATCGGCCGTGGTGATGATTTTGGACGAGGCGGAATAGGCGCGCTGGGTGGTGATCAGGCCGGTGAACTCGGCCGACAGATCAACGGTCGAGGACTCCAGCTGCTTGGCCGCGATCTCGCCCGCGCCGCCCGTTCCCGCCGCCTTCAGGTTGAAGGTGCCCGACTGAAGGCTGACGGCGTAGGCGTTGCCGGACACTTCACGCAGGCTGTCGGGGCTGGGGAAGGTGGCGACCGCGACCTGGGCGATGCGGCGCATGACGCCGTTGTCGAAGATAGCGGTGACGAAGCCGCCTTCGTCGATCTTGATCTCGCTCAGATTGCCGAACGCCGTGCCGTTGGTGACCGTTGATTGTACCACCGAGGCGGTGTTCAGCTGGCTGAGGCCGCCGGCCGAGGTGTTGAGGTCCAGCGTGACGGCTTGGGCGGCGATGCCCAGACCGTCAGCCCAGGCCACCTGACCGGCCGGCATGGTCAGATTGTTCGGATCGGACTTGCCGAAGTCCAGCGTCGCCATGGTGGGGTCGTCGAACAGACCCGTGCCTGCTGGCCAGGCCTTCATCGTGTCGACGTCCAGGCGCCCCGACGGTGTGAAGGCGATCTTGCCGGTCTTGATCTGGCCGTTGGCGTAGGGTGCGCCCGCGATCACGTCGCTGGCCGGCACGGACACGATTTCCGCATACCAGATGTTCGGTTCGTCGCTCTTCAGGAAGCGAAGTTCCAGGTTGCGCTGGCCGCCCTTGGAGTCCGAAACTGGGATGTTCATCTTGAAGTCGGGCTTCACGCCGACAGGGTTGTCGTCGTCGGCGTTGTACATCGCCATCGAGTTGACCGATGGGTCGTACTTCGTCTTGGCGACGTTTTCGTTGCCCAGGCCGACGTCCGAAAGGTTGAGCGTATAGGCAGGGCCGCTGGCCGGCGTGAACTGGATCTGGGTCGGCGGCGTGCCGATCGCGGTCGCCGAGCCGGCGTTCGCGCCGTTGATCGTCAGCCCGGTGATGGCGCCGGTGGTCGGGTCGAAGGTCGCCGAGGCATCGACTTTCTGCGAACCGGACTTGATCACCAGATCATGGCTGTTGGCGCCGGTGCGGGTGTAGCGGACCGACACGTCGTGGGTCACGGCAGGCGTCGCCGTATCGGACACACCCTTGTAGGACTGGGCGCTGGCCGCGGAGGACGATTCCTGGCTCGAACGCAGGTTGGCGTTGATCTGAACGCGAGTGGTCGGTTCGGCGGTGCCGCCGACCGAGCCGATGTTGATCGAGCGCAGGCGCGACAGGTCGGACGGATCGGTCGAGATCTCGCCGTTGGAGTCCACTGGCCAGCCTTGAAGATACAGGCCGGCGCTGTTCTTCAGATAGCCCTGCTTATCGACGGTGAAGGCGCCGGCGCGGGTGAACAGGCGGGTGTCGGTTGCGCCAACGTTCTCGGCCTGGGTCGTCGTGACGAAGAAGCCCTGACCGTTGACAGCGAGGTCGGTGCTGGAGGTCGTGCGCTGAAGCTGACCTTCCTGGCTGACGTAGGAGCGGGTGTTGGTGGTGACGCCGCCGGCCGAATAGCTGCCGCCCGATGCGGTCTGGCTGTTGACCAGGGTCTGGAACTCGCTGGCCGTGCGCTTGTAGCCGACGGTGTTCACGTTGGCGATGTTTTGAGAGATCGCCGCCAGGGCGGCGGAGTTGGCGGCCAGGCCGGACACGCCGGCCAGCATTGCACTGTTGAGGCTCATGGAAGAACGCTCCTTAAATAGAGGTCATCGGGAAGGCGGCGGATCGCATCATGCGGCCGCCTCCTCGGTGGGGACGTTCGGATTCTCCGTCTCGTCGGTATCGTTGGCCGCCTGGGCCTTGATCTCGTTCAGCGAGATCACGGTCGAAAGCGGAAGGATGGAGTCGCCGATCACCAGGTATGGCGCGCCGTTGTACATCTCGACGCCGGTGACCCGGCCCTGGATCAGGGCTTGGGCGTCAACCTTGGCGCCGGCAGCGTCGGTAGCGGCGACCTTCAGCGTATAGACGCCGCCGTCCTCTGCCGTGCCGCCGTCCTTCAGCTTGCCGTCCCAGGAGAAGGTGTGCAGGCCGGACGTCTTGTCGGGCGCGGCGCCTTCCCAGACCACGACGCCCTTGCTGTCGACGACCTGCAAGCTGGCCTTGTCCGCGTCGGCTCCCAACTCGTAGGCCCAGGTGGCATTGCCGTCGTTGAACTCGGTGGCGGTCCAGGCGGCGGTGACGCTCTTGCCGATATAGTTGGCGGCGTTGTCCAGACCGCCGCCGGCCTGGGCGGCCAGCAGGCTGGTCAGCAGGTCGTTCGTCAGCAGTTGCTGCTCCACGCCGGCCATCTGGGTAAGCTGCGCAGTGAACTGGTTGGAATCTAGCGGCGACAGCGGATCCTGGTTCTTCATCTGCGTGGTGAGCAGGGTCAGGAAGGTTTCGAAGTTCGAGGCCAGGGCCTTGGTGCCGCCGGTGACCCGGCCGGCTGCTGCGGTTGTCGTGACGGCGTCGACCATGGGGTCAAACCTTCAGATCGACGCGGTCAGGCGTCAGGGAATTGTTGATCCAGGCGCCGGGCGCCGGGACGATGGGCATGTCGGCCTGGGCCGCGAGGCGAGAGCCGCCAGCGAACAGAGCGTTGCGCTGCTGCTGGCGCTCGAAGGCGCCGCCGCCCGCGGACGGATCGCGTTGCGAGAAGTCGAGCGCGTCGCCTGCGACCTGGAAGCCCGCCTCCTGAAGCTGGCGGCGCAGTTCGTCGGCGCGGCCCTTCAGATCGGCGGCGGCGGCGGGGTTGTCGAAGGCCAGGCGAGCGGACAGTTGGCCGTCCTTGCCGATCTCAAGGCTGACATCGACGCGGCCCAGATCTTCGGGCGTCAGCACCATGTCGAACCGGGTCGAACGGCCCTCGAGCTTGCGGGCCATCTGCGCGGCGAGTTTGGCGGTGGTCTCGACGGTGGCGCGTGACAGGGTGGACAGGCTCTGAGCATGGCTGGACACGGCGGCTTGTTGCGCAGGCTGCGCATCGGCCGGCGCGGGGCTTGCGGTCGGCGCATCAGGCGACGCTGAATCGGGCGCGGCGACGGCGGCGGTCGCGGGCTCGACTGCCTTGGCGGAGGAGGGCGTCGGCTTGGGGGCGACTTCGATTGCGGCGCTGGAGGGGGTAGCGTCTTCGGTCGTCGCGTTCTGAACCGCAGGAGCGGCGGTGTCGCCGGTTTGGTCCGTCACCGCATGGAGGTTGCCGCGCAAGGGCGTGGCGGGTTGAAGCACGGTCGATGACTTCGGCGTATCGGTCGAAGCCGCCTCTCTTGGCTGATCGGACGTGTCGGCCGTTTCGGCTGTCAAAGATGACGCCGGTTCGGTTATCGCAGCGGAGACCGTGGCGGGGACAATGATCGACGGCTTGGGCGTCGTTGACGTGACGGCGATCTGGACTTGGGCGGTCGGGATCTGAGCGGCTGCAAGGGATTGAGTGATTGGCGACGGTGCGGCCGGTTTGTCGGGTTTAGCGACAGCGGTCTGGATCGTGCCGGCCGCAGCGTCGAAATTCACAGGTGCCGGCAGTGCTGCGTCGGTCGGACGAGGCGCTGCGTCGCCCTTGACCGTAACGGCAGGCTTGGGCGCGACTGTCGGCTTCGGACCGTCGGTCGTCGTCGGCTGAGTGGGCGTGACCGAGGTCTCGGCGGCCTCGACTTCAGCCGGCTTCGCCGCGGCGGGAGAGGAGGCCAACGCTTCGGTCGTCAGGATTTCGGAGAGTTCCGAAAGGACTGCTTGAGCGGTCGCGGCCGCCAGGGCGGTCTTCGCTTCAAGGTCCTGGTCGGCAGGCGCCGACGCAGTCTTGGCCGCCGTATCAGTTGCAGCACGAGGATTTGTAGCGACCGTCGTCGTGATCGCCTCGGGCGCAACGAATGCGACTGACGCAACATCTTTGGGCGCTTGTGAATCGACAGGGATTTCCGCCGCGTCCTCGGAGACGGCTGGCGAGCCCGCGACATTAAACGATTGAGCGATCGGAACGGCCGGCGTCGGTTGCGGGGCCGTAAGCGGCATTGCGGCGACGAGGCCAGAGCTATCGTCGTCATTCGCAGCCGTGTCCGTGCCGATCTGCTGCTCGTCGGTTAGGAAAAGCTGAGCTTCGGAGGCTGCGATCTCGCCCGAGAGTGTGAGTACGGTGTCGGTCGTCGGGGTCGGTGTATCGACGTCAGGCTCGGCCGCCACGGGCTGGGCCATGATGACGCCCAGCGACCGAGCGCCCGTTAGACGGCCGGGCGTCATCCGTTCGATCGGCGCGCCGTGGACGCCCGCACTCAGCGCGTCGGCGACTTTACTGGAGAACAGGCCCGCATCGACTGACTCTGCGCCGGTGGCAGCAACCGACGTTCCGGTCGAGACCGGAGCGGCAGGCGCGAGCAGGGCGGAGGCGGTGGACATGGAAGCGCGGCGGCTTTCGTAAGGAGCGACGGCGGCGCCTGCTGCGCCCACGAGTTCGCCACCCTCGACGCAAGGGCCGGGCCAAGAAAATAAGCCAGCAAAAACAGTGAAAATGCAGCCTCGGGGGGCTACGGGTTCGAAAGGCGGCGGTCGTTATTGCCGCGCTCTCGCCACTTTTTGCCCGGCTTCGCGGCGCTGTTGATCAGTGACAAGCGGGATACCCACAATCTGATTGGCCCGACCTTTGCGCGTCTTTCCCATCATGACGGCCGCCCGATCAACGATCCTGTGGAAAAACAACGCTTTGTGCGAGCGGGCGTGGCGCGTGGCTGGGCAAGAACTGCGCGTCGCGATGCAGTGGTTGCCGGGTAGGGCTGGGGAGACGCGTCAATGTCGCTGAACTCGATCATGAACATTGCGACGTCGGGGCTGAGGACCGCCCAGTCGCAGTTGCGTGTCACCGCCGACAATATCGCCAACGTCGATACGGCCGGATACATCCGCAAGGTCGCCGATCAGTCGGCCGCCGTCACCAATGGCTATGGTTCGGGGGTCGATGTCACGCGGGTGCGTCTGGCGACAGACCGTTTCCTGCAGGCGGCCAGCCTCAGCGCCGGTGCGGACGTCGCGCGCCAGACCGTGCGCTATGAGTTGTACGACCAGATCCAAAACCAGTTCGGCGATCCCAGCAGCGACAGCAACTTCTTCGCCCAGGTCGACAAGCTGTTCGCCACCTATGCGACACTGGCCGAAAGCCCGACGTCCTCGGCCGGGCGTCAGGACACGATCTACAAGACCCAGGCGATCTTCAATCAGGCCGCCGGCATCGCGTCACAGATCCAATCGGCGCGTCAGGAGGCGGACGGCCGACTGCTGAGCGCGGTCGAGGCGGTCAATCCGCTGCTGGAACAGATCGCCAAGCTGAACAAGACCATCGCCGCCGGCACGGTGACGAACGAGGATGTGACGGGCGCCCAGAACGCCCAACTTGGCCTGATCAACGAACTGTCCAAATATATGGATGTGAAGGTCGAGGCGCGCTCGAACGGCGGCGTGACGCTGCGCACCAACACAGGCACGACCCTGGTGGGCGAGGGGGCGGCGACGCTGTCGTACCAGGCGGCTGGCACTGTGGACGCCATGACGGCCTTCTCGGACATCATGATCACCGAGCCCAGCGGCACGCGCTGGCCGCTGTTGGACGGCGTGTCGTCCGGTCAGATCCGGGGTCTGGTCGAGATGCGCGATGTCGATGCGCCAGCGGCCGCCGCGCGCCTGGGTGAGTTGACGGCCAAACTCGCGGACGAACTGAACCGCGGCCATAACGCAAACAGCAGCGTTCCTGCACCGACCACCTTGACGGGGCGCAACACCGGCCAGTCGCTGGAGAACGCCCTGACCGGCTTCACCGGCACGACGACCATCTCGGCGGTCAATGCGTCGGGCGTGGTGCAGGCCTCGGCCCGGATCGTCTTTTCCGGCGGCACAATGACGATCAACGGCGCCGCCGCGGATCCGACCACCTTCCTCAGCGTGCTGAACGCCCAGCTAGGCGGCACGGCGACGGCGAGCTTCTCGGACGGCCAACTGCGCCTGGACGGGGCGGGCGGAAACGGTGTGGCCATCGCCGACGACGCGACATCGACCAGCACGAAGGGCGGGCGCGGATTTTCGCACTGGCTCGGCCTGAACGACCTGGTCGCCACGACGACGCCGACCTTCTACGAGACGGGCCTGACCCTGACGTCCCAGCACGGGTTCGATCCTGGTGAGAGCCTGACCCTGCGCTTTGCCGGCCCGTCCGGCGCGCGTCTTCGCGACATCACCGTGTCCGTGCCCGCCGGGACGGGCACAATGGGCGAGATGCTGGGCGCGCTGAACGATCCCATAACCGGCGTCGGCCGCTATGGCGCCTTCAGCCTGGATGCGGCGGGCAAGCTGTCATTCAAGGCCTACGACCCGTCTGCGACGTCGATGAGCGTGGTGAAGGACAATACGACCCAGGATCCGTCCGGCGTTTCAATGTCGCAACTGTTCGGCCTGGGCGCGACGGGATCGACGCGGGCGGGCGCCTATACGGTGCGCAGCGACATCCAGCAGGACCCCGGCAAGTTGGCCTTGGCGCAACTGAACCTGTCGGCGGCGGCGGGGACGCCGGCGCTGAGCAAGAACGATGGGCGCGGCGGCCTGGCGCTGGGCGATGTGGGCAAGAAGAACGTCGCCTTCGCCGCAGCCGGCGGCAATGCCGGCGGGACCAAGACCCTGTCGTCCTATGCGGCGGACTTCGCCGGCGAGCTTGGCGGCAAGGCCTCGGCCGCCAAGACCCGCAGCGAAACGGCAAGCGCCCTAGCCAAGGAGGCGGACAGTCGCCGCACCTCGGCCGAAGGCGTGAACATGGACGAGGAACTGGTCAATATGACAACGTTCCAGCAAGCCTATAACGCCTCCGCGCGCCTGATCCAGGCGAGCAAGGACATGTACGACGTACTGATCGGAATCCTGCAATGACGCGCGTCGCGACCCACGGGAACTACCAGTCGGCCTTGCTTAGCCTGATGAACGCGCAAGGCCGCGCGCAGCAGGCGCAGGAGCGGATCGATAGCGAGAAGATCGCCACCGACATGTCCGGCTATGGCCGGGGCGCCGAACAGCTGACAAGCCTGACGTCGACCCAGGCGCGACTGGAGGGCTTCATCTCCACCGGCGAGGCCGTGAAGGCGCGGCTGAGCGCCCAAGATCTGGCCATGAGCCGCATCTACGAGGGCGGTAATGCGGCGCGCGAGGCCATTGCAAACAGCCTGGCCGCCGGGCGGATCGACAATCTGATGGTCGAGCTCGGTCTGAACTATCAGACTGTGCAGGGGGGGCTGAACGCGGAACACCAGGGCTCGTACCTGTTTGCGGGCGGCCAGAGCGACATCGCTCCCGCCACAGCCGCGACCATGGCTGATTTGACGGCGGCGGCGTCTACCGCCGCGACCTTCGCCAACGACACCTTGAAGCAGAAGTCGCGCATCGACGAGAAGACCACGGTCGAGACCGGGTTTCTGGCCAGCGAGATCGGCGGGCCGCTGACTGAGGTGTTCCGCAACATTCAGGCCTTCCAGAACGGCACGGCGGTGACCGTCGGCGGCGTGACCTATACGCCAGCAGGCGCGGGCACGCTGACGGGACAGCCCGACGCCAACGTCACCGCTTTTCTGAAGGCGCAGATGGGCGAACTGGACAAGGCGAATGCGGCCCTGACGAACCAGACGGCCAAGAACGGTCTGATTCAAAATCACGTTGAAACTGCGCTGGACGCCCAGCAAAACCAGAAGACCGCCCTGCAGAAGATGATGCAAGACAAGTCCGGATATGATCCGGCACGGGCGATCACCGATCTGCAGATGGCGCAGGTGGCGATCGAGGCTTCGGCCCAGATCATCAACTCGCTGAAGAGCACGTCGCTACTCAATCTGCTGCGTTAAGTCGTCGTTTCAAAAAAGAAAACGGCAACGCTGGACCAAATATTGTTCTGGAACGTATCATGAACGATGGCCCGTCTCGATCTGCGTCGAAAACTCTCCGTTCTGGCTGACGCCGCCAAGTATGACGCCTCGTGTTCGTCGTCGGGAACGTCGAAACGAAACTCCGTTGGCGGCAAGGGGATCGGCTCGACCGAAGGCATGGGCATCTGTCACGCCTATACGCCAGACGGTCGATGCATCAGTCTGCTCAAGATCTTGCTGACCAACTTCTGCATCTACGACTGCGCCTATTGCATCAATCGCGTGTCGTCGAACGTGGAGCGCGCGCGCTTCGATGTCGACGAGGTCATCGACCTGACGCTCAACTTCTACAAGCGCAACTATATCGAGGGCCTCTTTCTGTCGTCGGGCATCATTCGATCCGGCGACTATACGATGGAGCAGTTGGTCCTGGTGGCCAAGACGCTGCGGGAAGTCCACGATTTCCGGGGCTACATTCATCTGAAGCTGATTCCGGAGGCGGATCCGAAGCTGGTGGAGATGGCGGGACTGTATGCCGACCGCCTATCAGCCAATATTGAGCTTCCACGCGACGAGGCGCTGGCGCGACTTGCGCCGCAAAAGGATGTCGGGGTTATCAAAAAGGCGATGAGCCAGGTGCGCCTGGGCGTCGAGGCGGCCAAGCCGGCCAAACGTGAAAAGATCAAGCCGCCGAAGTTCGCGCCGGGCGGCCAGAGCACCCAACTGATCATCGGCGCCGACGGCGCGCCGGATACGGAAATCCTGGATCGCAGCGCCTCGCTCTACGGTGGTTACGGCCTGCGCCGCGTCTATTATTCGGCGTTCAGCCCGATACCGGACTCCAGTTCGATCCTGCCGTTGTCCAAGCCGCCGTTGATGCGCGAGCATCGGCTGTATCAGGCCGATTGGCTGATGCGGTTCTATGGCTTCTCCGCGCCGGAGATTGGCGAGGGGGCATCGAACGGCATGCTCGATCTGGCGGTCGACCCCAAACTGGCTTGGGCTCTGAACAAGCGCGAGCAATTTCCCGTCGATGTGAACCGCGCGCCGCGCGAGATGCTGCTCCGTGTGCCGGGGCTGGGCGTGAAAGCTGTGGACCGGATTGTCTCGGTGCGCCGCTATCGGACCCTGCGGCTGGAGGACGTCGGACGACTGACGCGATCGGTGGCGAAGATCCGGCCCTTCATTACGGCGCTGGACTGGACGCCAGGCGGTCTGACGGACGCGGCGGACCTCAAGGCGCGCGTGACCAGCCGAACGCCCGAGCAGTTGAGCCTGTTCTGATGGCGGTGGCGACGCTGGACGGTGAGACGGACTTCGACGGCTGGCGGAAAGCGGCGCGCGCGTTTCGATTGGCGGGTGTGGAGCCTGCGGCGGCGCGGTTCGTCGTGGCGGGGACGATGGAACAGGGCGGGCTTTTCGATCAGCCGATTGCCGAAGAGGCGTCGCCGACGCCGGATGAGCGCAGAGCTTTCAACGTCCCGAAAGAGTTCGTGGACCTAGCCCAGAACCTGATCCTGCATCGATCCGCTGACCGTTTCGATCTGATGTATCGGCTGCTGTGGCGGCTGAAGGATGAGCCGGACCTGATCAAGGTCATTTCGGACCGCGACGTCGCCGACGCGCTGGATCGGGTCAAGAATGTCAGCCGCGCCTCGCACAAGATGAAGGCCTTCGTTCGCTTTCGCCAGGTGCATGACGATTTGGGCGAAGCTTGGGTGGCATGGTTCGAGCCGCCGCATCGGGTTTTGGAAAAGACCGCGCCGTTTTTCCAACGGCGGTTCACGACCATGCGCTGGTCGATCCTGACGCCGGATGGTTCGGCTTTTTGGGATGGAGAAGCCCTGCGGTTCGGGTCGCCGGCAACGCGCGACATGGCGCCAGCCGAAGACGAGATCGAGGATTTCTGGAAGACCTACTACGCCTCGACCTTCAATCCTGCGCGGCTCAAGGTGAAGACGATGCAGGGTGAGATGGCCAAGTCCTACTGGAAGAACCTGCCGGAAGCCGCCCTGATCCCGGAACTGGTCGCGGCCTCGTCGGTTCGAACCGAAACCATGGTCGCCACGCCGTCGCCTCAGCCCAATCCGCGTTTCGCGCGCGCCGTCGCGCCTGACCTCCATTTGGCGCGTCCCGACGCCGAGGCCGTGCCCGAAAACCTCGACGATGTCGCCAGCGGCGTTCAAGCGTGTCGCCGTTGCCCGCTTTACCGCGACGCGACGCAAGGCGTGTGCGGGGAGGGGCCGAAGTCGGCGCGTCTGATGATCGTCGGCGAGCAGCCGGGCGATCAGGAGGATCTGGCAGGCCGCGCCTTCATCGGGCCGGCGGGACAGGTGCTGAACGCAGCCCTGGCCGAGGCCGGCATTGATCGATCCGACGTCTATGTCACCAACGCGGTCAAACACTTCAAACACGAGCCGCGCGGCAAACGTCGCCTGCACAAGACGCCGAATGCGGGAGAGGTTCAGGCATGCCGCTGGTGGCTGGACTCGGAGCGCAGGCTGATCAAGCCGCAGGTCGTGTTGGCCCTGGGGGCGACGGCGGGTCTGGCGTTGCTGGGTCGCAAGCCCGCCGTGATGCAGGAACGCGGCGCGCCGATCGACCTGAGCGATGGATCGACCGCCGTACTGACGGTTCACCCCTCCTATCTGCTGCGTCTGCCGGACGAGGCGGCGAAGTCTGAGGCGAGACGGTTGTTCATTGAGGATCTGGAGGCCGTGCAGCGTCGTATGAGGTGACGCGAGAACGAATCCCGTTCGGCCGCGTTTGGCATCAGCGCCAGCGTGACCGTTGGACGTTTCACCGGGGGAGGCGATCTCGACACGGTCGATCGACAAACATCCGCGCGAATGTCATCGCGCGTTGACATCGAATGCCGGCTTGACCATTAGCGCGGCAGAGATTTCGGCTGTCTGTTCAGAGGGTCAGGGGAAAATCGCGATGTCAGACCGGTCTTCAGGGGCGCGATGAAAACGGCCGCATACGAAATCGTCGATAGAGATGGCGAGGCCCGTCTGCGCCTGACCGGCGACTGGACGACCACGGCGCTGGGTCGTCTGCCGACGGAACTGAGCCGCGATCTGGAAGGCCGCGATATCGCCAGCATCGACACCTCCGATCTCGGTCGCTTCGATACCGCCGGCGCGCTGGCTCTGGTGCAGGCCTCAAGCGGCCGCCTTTCCAAGAGCCAGTGGAAGGATCGACCGGAGGCCGGTCGCATCTATCACATGATCGAACTGCTGGAGCGCCAGAGCGCTCCGGCGCCGAAACGCCCCAGCGCCTTCGTGCGCACCTTCGCCAAGATCGGGCGCGGCGTTTACGATTTCGGCGGCGAGGCCATGTTGTCGCTGGCCTTCCTGGGTCGGCTGATGGCCGCCGTGGTCGAAGCCGCCAAACGCCCCGGGGGCATCCGCTGGCCGGCCTGGGTCAGTCAGGCGGAGCGCGCCGGGCTGGACGCCATTCCGATCGTCATGATCACCAACTTCTTCATCGGGGCCGTGATCGCCTTCATCGGCGTGGACCTGCTGACCGATTTCGGCGCCCAGGTGTTCGCGGTTCAGCTGATCGGTGTCGCCATGTTCCGCGAATTCGCCGTGGTCATCGCCTCGGTCCTTCTGGCGGGACGTTCGGCCTCGGCCTTCGCGGCTGAAATCGGGTCGATGCGGATGAACCAGGAGGTCGACGCCATGCAGGTCATGGGCGTCAATCCATTCCAGGCCCTTGTTATTCCTCGTGTCGCGTCGCTGGTGATCATGCTGCCGCTGCTGACCTTCATGGGCATGATCGGCGGTCTTATCGGGGGTCTGGTCGTGTGCTGGAGCTCGCTGAATCTCGGCCCGTCCTTCTTCTTCCAGCGTCTGGTCGAGGACGGCACCATGGCCCAGCATCTGATGGTGGGGCTGGTGAAGGCGCCCGTCTTCGCCCTGGTGATCGCCGCAATCGGTTGCCGTCAGGGCATGGCTGTCGCCGGCGATGTCGAAAGTCTGGGCCGCCGCGTGACGGCCGCCGTGGTGCAGGCCATCTTCGCCATCATCTTCCTGGACGCCGTGTTCGCCCTGGTCTTCCTGGAGCTGAACATATGACCGAAGCGCCAGAAAACCTGATCGAGGTGCGCGGCCTGCTGAGCCAGTTCGGCGAGCGCACTATCCACGAAAACCTCGACCTCGACCTGGTGCGCGGCGAAGTCCTGGGCGTCGTCGGCGGATCAGGCGCGGGCAAGACCGTGCTGCTGAACACCATCATCGGCTTGAAGGAGCCGGAAGGTGGGTCGGTGAAGGTGCTGGGCTACGACCGGGCGAACCTGACCAAGGCCGAGGCGGCCGACATCGAGAAGCGCACCGGTATTCTGTTTCAGCAGGGCGCGCTGTTCTCGTCGCTGAGCGTCCTTGAGAACGTGGCTTCGCCTCTGGTCGAACACACCAAACTGCCGAAATCGGTCATCTATGAACTGGCCGAGCTGAAGATCGCCATGGTTGGTCTGAAGCCCGAGCACCACCATCTCAAGCCGGCGGAACTGTCGGGCGGAATGAAGAAACGGGCCGGCCTTGCGCGTGCGCTGGCGCTGGACCCCGAGCTGGTGTTCCTTGATGAGCCGACGGCGGGCCTGGATCCCATCGGCGCGGCCGCCTTCGATGATCTGATCCGGCAACTGGCGGACGACCTGGGTCTGTCCGTCTTCATGATCACCCACGACCTCGATACGCTCTACGCCATCTGTGACAAGGTGGCGGTGCTGGCGGACAAGCGGGTCGTGGAAAAGGCCACGGTGCAGGAGCTGGAAGGCTCCGACCACCCGTGGATCAAAGAATATTTCCTGGGGCCGCGCGGACGCGCAGCCACCAAGTCTGCCGCCTGAGGAGAGCGGATCATGGAAAGAGACGCACATTACGCCGCCGTCGGCATCGCTACCGTCGCCCTTCTGGCGGCCCTGGCGGTGTTCACCATCTGGCTGGCCCGGCTGCAGTTCAACAGCGACTATGACATGTATGACATCGTCTTCTATGGGCCGGTGAACGGCCTGTCGGAAGGTGGCGAGGTGCATTTCAACGGCATCCGCGTCGGCGAGGTGACCGACCTGAACATCGACACCAAGCGCGGCGACCAGGTGATCGCCCGTGTTCGCGTGGACGGCACGACGCCGGTGCGCGTCACCTCGCGCGCGCAGCTGGAGCCGCAAGGCATCACCGGCTTGAACTACATCCAGATCACTGCCGGTTCGCCCAACAGCGCCCTGCTGAAAGAGCAGTATCCGGACAATGTCGTGCCCGTGCTGCAAAGCCAGCCGTCGCCGATCGCCGAGCTCTTGAGCGGTTCGGGCACGGTGCTGGCCCAGACCGTCGATGCGCTGAACCGGATCAACCGCGTCATGTCCGACGACAATATCCGCAGCTTCTCCACCAGCGTGAAGAACGTCGAGGCGCTGACGACGGAACTGGAAGCCCGCAAGGCCATCTTCCAGCAACTGGAAGAGGCCGTGACCAACGCCAACGCCGCGGTGAAGGAATATCAGGCCCTGGCCGTCGACACGCGTCAGATCATCAATACGGACGGTCGCCAAGCCATCGCCAATATCAACTCGGCGACGGCGGAGGCGCGCACGGCGATCGCCTCGGCCAACCGTTCGATCACGGGTCTGGAACGTCCGCTGGGTGACTTTGCGACGACCAGCCTGCCGCAACTCACCGGCACGATCGAAGAACTGCAGGACGCCACCCGGTCACTGCAATCCCTGATCGACGATGTCCGCGCCAGCCCGCGCGACTTCATCGGTCGTCCCAAATCCAAAGAGCTGGAGGTGCAGCCGTGATCCTTCGTCCTGTCCTTCGACTGGCGGCGTCCGCCGCTGTGCTGACCGCACTGAGCGGATGCGCCCTGCTGTCCTCGCCGGACCCGGTGCAGAACTATCGGTTCGGCCTGCCGATGGCCGCGCCGTCGGCGGTGGGCGACACGCCTGCGCCTCTAACGGTCTCGATCCGCCGCATCGAGTTCCCGCAGGCGACCGGCGACGACAAGATCCTCGGCGTCACGGGTCTAGAGACGGCCTATATCGGCGGCGCACGCTGGGTGTCGCCGGCCTCGACCCTGTTCGACGACAGCCTGAAGGCGGCCTTCGCCAACCGCGCCGACCGCATTCGCGTGCTGGGTCGCCGCGAGCCGGGGACGCCGCCGCTGATCCTGCAGGTAACGGTCACGACGTTCGAGGCGCGATACGCCGCGCCGGGCGCTGTGCCGGATGTCGTCGTGACCGCACGGGCGCAGCTGCGCTCCACCCCGGAACGGCGCGCGGGCGGCGGGACCATTCGTCCCGAGGAAGGCCGCTCGGTCGAGCGGGTGTTCACCGTGACCCAGCCTGCCGGCGACAACCGCGTGTCCGCCATCGTTGCAGCCTTCGACACGGCGACGCGCGACATCAATACCCAGATCGCGGACTGGACGATCGCCTCCGCGAACTGACGCGATCGAACGCATGATGCCGCGATGGCGGCGGTGCGGGACGTAGGCTTGCGTATGCGCTAGGGTGCGCTGCGAATCTGCTCCCGGAGTTGTCATGAGTTTTTCCGCCACCGACGCGGCCTTCGAAGGCTTCCGGGTCGTTCGCCGGCATCCGATCGTCGCGGTCGCCTGGGGCCTGGTCTATCTGGCCGTCTATGTCGCCATGTTCGGCCTGGGCGCAGACAAGTGGGCCAGTCTGATGGCGGCCGGCGAAGCGCTGGAACAGTCGGCCAACCCGTCGATGGCGGAGTTTCAGGCCCTGGGCCAGACCTATGCCGGAGCCCTGATCTGGGCCGCGCCCATCGGCCTGCTGGTTGGAGCGGTGCTGAGCGCGGCAGTGGCGCGCTCGGTCTTGCGGCCGGACGAGTCGTCGTGGGGCTATCTGCGCCTTGGTATGGATGAGGTGCGGGTCTTGGCGGTCAGTCTGATCGTCAGCCTGGCTGTCGGTCTAACGTCGGGCGTCGGCATGATGGTGGTCGGCGCGGCCATCGGTTTCGGCGCCGCGTCGGGTCAGGCGCTGCTGATTTTGGCCGGCGTGCTCCTGATCTTCGCCGTCTTCGCCTTGATCGTCTGGCTGGCGATCAAGTTCAGCCTTGCGGTGCCGATGACGATCGATCGCCGCAAGATCACCATCGTGGAATCGTTCGCCGCCACCAAAGGACATTTCTGGTCACTGCTGGGCATGGCCGTGATCGCCATCATCATGTCCCTGATCGTCAGCATCCTGGGCATGATCATCGGCGCAGCGGCAGACCTCGCCACCGGCGGCATCCAGACGCTGGCGCGCTTCGACGGCGAGGGACTGGGTCAGATCCTGATGCAGGCCTGGCCGGCGATCCTGGTGTCGTCGATCGTCAACGCCTTCCTCGCCGCGCTGCAACTCGCGGTGCTGTATGCCCCGTTCGCAGCGGCCTGGAGTGGGCTTCGAGGCGGTCAGTCGACCGACGTCTTTTCCTAACGATCAGGCCGACGCCTTCACCCTTTTCTTTTTGGCCGGAGCATCGACGGAACCGCCCAGGGCCGCAACGCGCGCCTTGCGGCGGTCCTCGTGCCGATCCAGCACCTCCTTGAGGTATTTGCCAGTCCAACTGGCCTTGTTGTCCGCGACCTGTTCGGGCGTGCCCACAGCGACGATCTCGCCGCCGCCGTCGCCGCCCTCGGGACCGAAGTCGAGCAGATAGTCGGCGACCTTGATGACATCGAGGTTGTGCTCGATCACCACGATGGTGTTCCCGGCCTCGACCAGTTCCTGCAGCACTTCCAGCAGCTTGCGCGTATCCTCGAAATGCAGGCCGGTGGTCGGCTCGTCGAGGATGTACAGGGTGCGGCCGGTGGCGCGCTTGGACAGCTCCTTGGACAGTTTGACCCGCTGGGCCTCGCCGCCTGACAGGGTCGTGGCGGGCTGGCCGACCTTGACGTAGCCCAGGCCCACGCGTTCAAGCGTCAGCATCTTGTCGCGGATCGGCGGCACGGCCTTGAAGAAGGTCGCCGCCTCCTCGACCGTCATGTCCAGCACGTCCGAAATGGACTTGCCCTTGAACACGATCTCCAGCGTCTCGCGATTGTAGCGTTTGCCCTTGCAGACGTCGCAGGTGACATAGACGTCCGGCAGGAAGTGCATCTCGATCTTGATGACGCCGTCGCCCTGGCAGGCCTCGCAGCGGCCGCCCTTGACGTTGAAGCTGAACCGGCCAGGGCCGTAGCCGCGCGCCTTGGATTCCGGCAAGCCGGCGTACCAGTCGCGGATGGGCCCGAAGGCGCCGGTATAGGTCGCGGGGTTCGAGCGCGGCGTGCGGCCGATGGGCGACTGGTCGATGTCGATGACCTTGTCGAAATGCTCCAGCCCTTCGATCCGGTCGAAGGGGGCGGGGGCCTCGGACGCATTGTTCAAGCGGCGTGCGGCGGCCTTGTACAGGGTCTCGATGGTGAAGGTCGACTTGCCGCCGCCGGATACGCCGGTGATGCAGGTGAAGACGCCGACCGGGATTTCGCCAGTGACGCTCTTCAGATTGTTGCCGCTGGCGCCGCTGATTTTCAGCATCCGCTTGCGGTTGATGGGGCGGCGACCCTCGGCGGGGATTTCGATCTCGCGCTCGCCAGTCAGGTATTTGCCGGTCAGGGACTTGGGGTTGGCCATGACCTGGGCCGGCGTGCCCTCGGCGCAGACCTGGCCGCCATGAACACCGGCGGCCGGGCCCATGTCGATGACGTAGTCCGCGGTCAGGATGGCTTCTTCGTCATGCTCGACCACGAGGACCGAGTTGCCGAGATCGCGCAGCCCCTTCAGGCTTTCCAGCAGGCGGGTATTGTCGCGTTGGTGCAGGCCGATGGACGGCTCGTCCAGCACATAGAGGACGCCGGTAAGGCCCGAGCCAATCTGTGAGGCCAGGCGGATGCGCTGGCTCTCGCCGCCCGATAGGGTGCCGGAGGATCGGGACAGGTTCAGATAGTCCAGGCCGACGTTGTTCAGGAAGCGCAGCCGGTCGCAAATCTCCTTCAGGATTCGCCGGGCGATCTCCATCTGCTTTTCGGTCAGGTTCTCTTCCAGCGTCGAGAACCACAGATAGGCCTTGGAGATCGACAGGATGGAGATGTCGGCGATGTCCTCGCCGCCGACCTTGACCGCCAGGGCCTCGGGCTTCAGCCGCTTGCCGTGGCAGGCGTCGCATGGCGTCTCGGACTGATAGCGAGCCAGTTCCTCGCGCACCCAGGCGCTGTCGGTTTCGCGCCAGCGGCGCTCCAGGTTCGGCAGGACGCCCTCGAACGGCTTGGAGACCTCGTATTTCCGGGCGTTGTCGTCATAAACGAACTTGATCTTCTCGGACCCCGTGCCGTGCAGGATGGCCTTGTGCGCCTGGGCGGGCAGGTCGCGCCACGGCTTGTCCATCGAGAAGCCATAGTGGAGGCTCAGAGACTGCAGCGTCTGGGTGTAGAGCGGCGACGGCCCACGCGCCCACGGCGCCACGGCGCCCTTGTGCAGGGTCTTGTCGCGGTCCGGGATCACCAGATCGGCATCAAAGGCCAGCTTGACCCCCAGGCCGTCGCAGACCGGGCAGGCGCCGAAGGGGTTGTTGAATGAGAACAGTCGCGGCTCGATCTCGCTGATGGTGAAGCCGGACACCGGACAGGCGAACCGCTCCGAGAACAGCAGGCTGCGCGGCGCGGTCTCGCCTTCCGCCGTCGAGGCCCATTCCGCGTTGGCGATGCCGTCGGCTAGACCCAGCGCCGTCTGCAGGCTGTCGGCGTAGCGCGCTTCCTGATCCGGCTTGGTGACGATCCGGTCCACCACGATGTCGATGTCGTGCTTGAACTTCTTGTCCAGCGTAGGCGCTTCGTCGATCGGATAAAACTGGCCGTCGATCTTCAGACGCTGGAAGCCCTGGCGCTGCCACTCGGCGATTTCCTTCCTGTACTCGCCCTTGCGGCCGCGAACGACGGGGGCGAGCAGCAGGATGCGCTCACCATCGGGCAGGGCGACCAGCTTGTCGACCATCTGGCTGACGGTCTGGCTCTCGATCGGCAGGCCGGTTGCCGGCGAATAGGGCACACCCACACGCGCCCACAGCAGACGCATATAGTCGTGGATCTCCGTCACCGTGCCGACGGTCGAGCGCGGGTTCTTGGACGTAGTCTTCTGTTCGATGGAGATAGCCGGGGACAGGCCTTCGATCAGGTCCACGTCCGGCTTGCCCATCAGCTCCAGGAACTGGCGGGCATAGGCCGACAGGCTCTCGACATAGCGGCGCTGGCCCTCGGCGTAGATGGTGTCGAACGCCAGCGAGGACTTGCCCGACCCCGACAGGCCGGTCATCACCACCAGCTGTTCACGCGGAATGTCGAGATCCACGCCCTTGAGGTTATGCTCGCGGGCGCCGCGAACGCGGATGAAGTTGTGCTTTTCGGTCATGCTGTCCGGAGAACGCGGAGGAGGGCCGGCGGGTCCGGCGCGACATCGCTATATGGGGACGAATTGTGTGATTGAAGCAAGAACAATGTAGGAACATTGCGGCTGACGCATCAATCCGGCGTCCACGTCTGCGTGGGCCGCACGAAACGCTCGCCCTTGGCCAGAAGCACGCCGCTGGCGTTGGCGACGCCCAGTTCCAGGCTTTCAGCGATGCGGCGGGCGCGTTCAATGAAGTAGTCGGCGGCGATGGGCGGACACAGGGTGCGCGCGGTTTCGGCGAACAGCTCCAGCCAGCGATCGAAATGCCGCGCATCAATGGGAAGGGGCAGGTGTTTCGGCATCGGCCGGCCCTGATAGACGCCCGTGGACAGGGCGACGGACGACCAGAACAGCTTCATCTGCGCTAAGTGCGGCGCCCAGTCGGTGATCCGGTCCGCGAAAATCGGGCCGATCAGCGCATCGTCGCGGACGCGGGCGTAGAAGCCTTCGACCAGGGCGTCGATCACGGTCTCGTCGATACCTGTCTCGTCACGCAGGCGCTGGACGGCGGCCTCGCGCCGCGCGGCGGCGCCGGCGGGGTCTTCGATGCGGAAACGGGTTTGCATGACGGCTGGTCTAGACGCCGTCAGCCTATTGGTCGAGAAAGTCGCCGGCGTTGAACGACAGGATGCAGATGGCGTCCGCGCCCGTCGCGTCGGTCGAGCACGAATCGACTCCGAACAGGTCGGCCTCGACCTTTGCGGTCGAGCGGAAGGTGCGACCGTCACGCTGAAATGTCGATCCGATCTTCTCGCTCCATGGGATCAAGGCTGCGGCGAAGGCGGCGGCCGGCGCACCCGTGCAGGTGAACAGGATATATTCTGCGCCGTCCCCGTTGTCCGCGCGGCGATAGGCGTCGGCAGCGGCGGCCTGCTCCAGGCAAGCGGCATAGAGCCGCGCGTTGGGCGTCGGCGCCCGGGTCGGAACGGCGCTGTAATTTGGGGCTGACGGCGGCCGGTCCGGCGAAGTCGCGCATGCGGCGCAAGCCAGTGTGGAGACGATGGCGAGGGTGATGACGGTCTTCATGGTTGTCTCCTCAACGCCAAGCTTCTCACGCGCCCGTGTTCGACGCCAGACTTGCGCATTGCGGGATTACGACCCATCCTCCTTGTTCTGACGCGTTTTGCAGAAGGTTTGACGATCATGATCATCGCATTGGCCACCGGTTCCGCCCTGTCCGCCATGCTGCTCGTGATCCTCAATGCCAATCAGCCCAAGCCGAAACGCGTCCCCGTCCGCACTCGCGACACTCGACAAGGTCGCCGCTAGGACGCCGGACGGCGCCACATTCTTCGACAATCTGAGCCTGACGTTCGGGCCTGAGCGAACCGGCATCGTCGGTCGCAATGGCGCGGGCAAGAGCACGCTGCTGCGCCTGATCTCGGGCGAAGCCGCGCCGGCTGAGGGGGTAGTCGCGCGAACCGGAACGATCGGTGTCCTGGATCAGCGCTATGAGCCAAACCCCGGTGAGACCGTCGCTCAAACCCTAGGCGTTGGAACGGCGCTGGCTGTTGTGGCACGGGTTTTGGTGGGGCAGGGAACGGCTGACGATCTGGCCGAGGCGGACTGGACGCTGGAGACTCGTCTTGACGAGGCCCTAAGAGATGTCGGGCTGCCTGACCTGGACTACGAACGCCTGACGTCCAGTCTCAGCGGGGGCGAGCAGACGCGGTTGCGGCTGGCTGGATTGAGGCTGACCCGGCCCAACTTGATCCTGCTGGACGAGCCGACCAATCATCTGGATGCGCAGGCGCGGGCGCTGGTCGCCGATGTCATCGCGCGTTGGGACGGAGGGGTCGTGGTGGTCAGCCATGATCGCAACCTGTTGCGCCGCATGGACCGAATTCTTGAAGTGTCGAGCTTGGGTGTCGCCAGCTACGGCGGCGGCTATGACGCCTATGTCGAGCGAAAGGCGCTGGAGGGCGAGGCGGCGACGCGGGATCTGGCCGAAGCCAAGCGCGAACTCGCGCGTACTGGCGCCGAGGCTCAGCAGCGCGCGGAGGCCCAGTCGCGCCGCGACGCCGCCGGCCGTCGCAAGGCTGCCAAGGGCGACATGCCGAAAATCCTGCTGGGCGCCCGGGCCGAGCGCGCTGAAAACACGGGCGGGCGCGGCGGCTTGCTGGCCGAACGTCAGGCCGCGGCCGCGCAGGACGCCTTGGCCTCAGCCCAGGCGCGCGTAGAGCGAACGCGGACGCTGGCGATCCCGATGCCGACGACCGGCCTGCCAACGGGACGGACGGTGCTGACGATGGACCAGGCCGGCTGGGCGACACCCGAGGGGCGGACGATCGTCGGGCCGGTCGACCTGAACCTGGTCGGGCCGGAACGGCCCGCGATCACGGGACCGAACGGCGCGGGCAAGACGACCCTGCTGCGGCTGATCACCGGCGATCTTTCACCGACCACGGGCGCCGTCGATCGGCCTGTGCGTGCGGTGTTGCTGGACCAAGAGGTCAAGATCCTGCACCCGGACGAAACCTTGGTGGAAGCGTGGCGGCGGTTGAACCCGAAAGGGTCGGTCAATGACGCCCAGGCAGCGCTGGCGCGGTTTCTGTTTCGCAATACGGCGGCGCAGCGCCACGTCGGCGACCTGTCAGGCGGGGAGCGGCTGAGGGCGGGTCTGGCCTGCGTCATGACAGGCGCGACGCCGCCGCAGTTGCTGGTGTTGGACGAGCCGACCAACCATCTCGACCTGGACGCCATCGCGGCCGTCGAAGAGGCGCTGAACGCCTATGACGGCGCGTTGATCGTGGTGAGCCACGACGTGGACTTTCTGGCGGCGCTGAAGATCACGCGCACGGTCCAGCTCTGAGGTCGGTCAGCCCCAGGCCTCGACGGCGCCCTTGCGACGGACCATCGACGGGCTGGACAGTTGGGTGCGCGGCTCGGCTTCGGCGCGACCGAACAGCCAGCCTTGGCCGTACTCGACGCCCGCCGCCTTGAGCTCGGATGCGACACCGTCGGTCTCGATCATCTCGGCGATGGTTTCCAGCCTCATCGAACGGCACAGTTCGACGATGCTGTGCAGCATGGCCTTGGACCGTTGGTCAGTCTGGATGTCGCGCACGATGGCCCCGTCGATTTTGACCGAGTCCACCGACAGTTTGCGCAGATAGTCGAAGGCGGCGGCTCCAGCGCCGAAATCGTCGATGCAGACCTTGATGCCGGCTTCGCGCAGCGCGGCAAGGCGACGGTCGGCGGCTTCGATGTCTGCGACGGCGGAGGTTTCGGTCACCTCGACCATCAGGCGACGGCGTTCCTCGGGCGCGCCGGCGGTCATGCGCAGCAGCTGTTCGACGTAGGTGTCGTCTCCCAAGGAGGCGCCCGAGACATTGATCGCCATCTTCAGCAGGCCGGCGCCGGGCTGGCGCATCCGCTTCAGGACCTTCTCCGCCACGGCGAGATCGAACGACTCGATCATGTCCAGCTCTTCGGCCATGCGAATGGCTTCGGCGGGACCGTTGTTGCCGCTGAACCGGGTCAGGGCCTCGAAGTGATGGACCGCTCGGGAGTCCAGATGGACGATGGGCTGATAGTGGACCTGGAACTCGCGCGACTTGACCAGGCTGCGGAAGGTCTCGGCGTCGCGGAAGGTGCGCTTCAGCGAGTCCGCGAAGGCGATCTGTGGATTGGCGAGGCCGTCGCCCTTCAGGCAGCCTTCAATGGCGAACCGCATGGCGCGCAGCACGCACAGGGAATCCGATCCGGGCGGCACGGGCGAGCTGAACGCCTCCGCGCCCAGCGACAGGCCTTCGGCCCGACCGGCTTCCACGATTTCGGCGGCGATGTCGCGACGGTCGTTGGCCGGGCGCAGCAGGGCGAAGCGGACGCCGGTGACCTGCGACGCGCTCGACCCTTCGACGGCGGCGGACTGAAGCGTGGCCTCGATGCGGCGGTTCAGACGGTCGGCGGCGTCGCCGGTGACGTTCTCAAGCCCCGTGATGTCAAGGAAAGACAGGGCCAGGTCGGGATTAGACACCAGTACGCGCCCTGCGTCGGCCAGGAAATCTTCCGGCTCAAGAAGCGGGCGGGTTTTCAGATCCTCCAGCGCGAAGGCCGGGCCTTCGTAGGATATGGCGCAGGAGACGGCGGGCGCCATCTGCGGCAGGACGAAGGCGCGGAACGAGGCGCGGCGCACGCGGTCAGGTCCGGCCGCCACCAGGATCGATGTCGCGGGAATACGCACGCCGGCCTTCATGCCTTGCAGGGCGGTCAGGGTGGAGGCGCCATCGTGCAGCAGATCGAGCAGGGGACGGCCCGTCCAGGTCGCGCCTGCGTCTTCGCCGGCCACGGCGCCCGCGCCGATCGCAAAGGCGACCACGCCTTTCGGATCCACCTCCACCAAGGTGTCGGCGGAAGCGAAGGCCAGGCCTAGGAGGCGAGTGGTCAGCGTCATGAGGCCATGCTGGCACACAGTCGCTTAAAAAAATAGGCAATGACCCTTAGGGCGCGAACCGTGATCGGCGAACGGCAAAGGGCCGTCCCGTTCAGGCCATGCGGTTCAGGCCATTCGGTTCAGGGCGACAGCGCGTCCGTCGCCCAGCGAGGCGCGGCCGTCGGCGGCATAGGCGGAGGCGGGTGTGCGAGCAGCGGTGACCTCCGCCGCGATGGCGCGGACCAGGCCCTCGGAAATTTGACGCGCGGCGTCGACGGCGCGGCTGTGACGAGTCAGGACGGCGTCGAACTCACGCGTGGCGTCGACAAGTGTCCTGCGGTCTTCCATTGGAGCGCCGCTTAGCAGCGCCGGATTGGCCTTCACATGGGCGGAATCGCGACGGTAGAGATTGGCCATCTCCTGCGTTTCCGACAGACCGGCCGCCACATCCTGAGGACGGCCATCGGCGAAGGCGGCTGTCTCGGCCTTTAGTCGCTCGGTCAGGCGCAAGGTCAAGGTCGTCAACTGACGAACCCGCGCCTGGGCCAGTTCGGTGTCGCTCATTGCCGGCCCTCCTGCATCTTCAGCATTTCGGCCATGACGGTGTTGCTCAGGCCGATGCCGCCGGCCTTCACCGTGGACTTGGCCATTTCGTCCAGCATGAAGCTGCGCCATGTCGCCTCGCCCTGGCCGCCGCCGAACAGGCCGTCGGTCGACAGGCCTTCGAACATCGGCTTCAGCATCTGGGAAATGAAGGTGGCCTCGAAGGCCTTGGCGGTTTCCGCGATCTTGTCGCGGTTCACGGCGGTCGGCGCAGCCGCGGCGGGGCGCAGCAGATCGGCGGAGACGGTCAGGTCGGTCATGCTCACATCACCTCGATGTCGGCCTGCAGGGCGCCGGCGGCCTTGATGGCCTGCAGGATGCTGATCATGTCGCGCGGGCTTACGCCCAAGGCGTTCAGGCCGTTGACCAGAGTGGACAGGTTGGCCCCGCCGCCGACCAGCCGCATCTGGGTGCCCAGATCCTCTTCGACGTTCACCTGGGTTGAGGGCACGACGGCGGTCTGGCCCCGGCTGAAGGGCGCCGGCTGACTGACCTGCGGCTGTTCGTCCACCGATATGGTCAGGTTGCCTTGGGCGATGGCGACGCGAGAGATGCGCACGGCGTCCCCCATGACGATGACGCCGTTTACCTCGTCGATGATGACCTTGGCGGGGGTATCGACGCTGACGGCCAGGTTCTCGATCCGGCTGATGAAGCCCGCCATGCCCAGTTCACCAGGCGCGCGCAGGGCGACGACCGTGCCGTTCTCGGCCAAAGCCGACCCCGGATAGGCGGCGTTGACGACGGCGGCGACGCGCTGGGCGGTGGTGAAGTCGGGGTTGCGCAGATTCAGGCGTACCTCGTTCATATTGGCCATCTGGAAGCCGGTCTCGCGCTCGACCAGGGCGCCCGAGGCGATGCGGCCGGCGGTCGGCACGCCGCGCGTCACCGACGACCCCGAACCGCCAGACGCCGAGACGGCGCCGGTCTGGACCGAGCCTTGCGCCACCGCATAGACCTGACCGTCCGCGCCTTGCAGGCTGGTGACAACCAGCGAACCGCCCAGCAAGCTTTTAGCGTCGCACATAGAGGCCACGGACACGTCGATGCGCGAGCCGGGCGTGGCGAATGCGGGCAGGTCGGCGGTGACCATGACGGCGGCCATATTCTTGGTGTTGGCGTTGGCCCCGCGAATGTTGACGCCCAGCCGCTCGGTCATGCCTTCCAGCGATTGGCGGGTGAAGGGGCAGTTGCGTAAGGAATCGCCCGTGCCGTTCAGCCCCATGACCATGCCGTAGCCGACCAACTGGTTGCCGCGCACGCCCTCGACGGCGGCGATGTCCTTGATGCGCGACTGCGACTGGGCCAACGCCGAGGTCGCGCCGCCGGCGACGACGAGCGTCGCGGCGACGGAGGCGATCAGGCGGGCAAGCAGATTTTGCATCGGTCAGGCGTCCACGCAACGTTACGCGGTCATCAGTGCGAGGATCGTGCCGGAGAATTAACGACGTGAATTCAATGTCGGTCGGCCTTTGACGGTCAGAGAAGCGGCAGGATTTGCCGGGGCGTTAACCAAACAGTCATCGCCGGCCGTCATCCATGGTTTCATGACGCGGAGCACCTGCACATGAAGGTTGTCGGCCCCAACGGCGTCAGCACGCCTGCCAGCACACGTCCTACGCGATCCGCCAGCGGCTTTTCGCTGGGGCAGGCCGCAGCGCCGTCCGCGCCCGCTGCAACGACCGCCAGCGCAGCAACCGGCGGGGTCTCTGACGTCTCAGCCCTGATGGCCCTTCAAGGGGTCGAGGGGCCGCTGGAGAAGCGTCGTCGTGCGATCCGGCGCGGCAGCGGTCTTCTGGATCGCCTTGACGAAATCAAGCTGGCCCTGCTGAACGGCGATACCGACGAGGGGGCCCTAGATCGTCTGGCGCGGAGCCTGCGCGAGGAGCGCGCCGCCGACGACGACAAGGACCTGGGCGCCTTGCTGGATCAGATCGACCTGCGCGCCTCAGTCGAACTGGCGAAGGCGGAAATGCGCCGCAACCGCCCCTGATACGAAATAATCGTCTGACATCAGGCGGCTAAGCTTTGGCAGTGAGTGACTTTTGCCACTGTCAGGCGGTTAGTCGCCCTATTTTCATCACGGAATCGAGAACCGCGTTGCCGCGACTCGACGGGCTGATTATACGGCCATCTACGCCACAGGGGGGCGTGTTAGAGAGCGTGAGATCGATGAGCGCCTTGGCGTCCGTTGTGTCCGACGAAACCGGCCCGTATCGGCCGTCTGACAGCGAGCCGTTCATGAACGAACGGCAGCAAGCCTATTTCAAGAAGAAGCTGCTGGCCTGGAAGGATGAGATCCTTCGCGAGTCCAAGGGCACGGTCGTCAATCTGAAGGCCGAGACCGAAAACCACCCCGATCTGGTGGACCGGGCGTCTTCGGAATCCGATCGCGCGCTGGAGTTGCGCACCCGCGACCGCCAACGCAAGTTGATCTCCAAGATCGACGACGCGCTGCGCCGGATCGAGGACGGCTCCTACGGCTACTGCGAGGACACGGGCGAACCCATCAGCCTGGGTCGTCTGGAAGCCCGTCCGACGGCGACCCTGTCGGTCGAAGCCCAGGAACGCCACGAACGCCGCGAACGCGTTCACCGCGACGACTGAGGTTTAAGCCTTCCGCGCCTTGACTTCGCCGGGTTGCGGGGCGACCTAGCCGCCTCGCTTTCGAGGTCGTCTACCCATGTCCGTCAAGGTTCGTTTCGCCCCGTCGCCCACGGGTAAGCTGCACGTCGGCAATGTCCGTACCGCTTTGGTGAATTGGATGTTCGCCAAGGGGCAGGGCGGATCGTTCGTTCTGCGCATCGACGACACCGACTTGGCGCGCTCCACGCCCGAGTTCGAACAGGGGATCGAAGACGACCTGACCTGGCTGGGGATGCCGTGGGACGAGCGTTACAACCAGTCCAAGCGGTTCGATCGCTACGAAGAAGCGGCCGCCAGGCTGAAGGCGTCGGGGCGGCTTTATCCCGCCTATGAGACCGCTGACGAGCTGGACCGTCGGCGCAAGGTGCAACTGTCGCGCGGCCTGCCGCCGATCTATGACCGCGCGGCGCTGGAACTGACCGAAGAGCAGAAGGCCGCTTACGAAGCCGAAGGGCGCCGCCCCCATTGGCGCTTCAAACTGGACGGCAAGCGCGTCGCCTGGGAAGACTTGGCGCGCGGTCATGCGGAGGTGGACACCGCCTCGATGTCGGACCCGGTGCTGATCCGCGAGGACGGTCTGTTCCTCTACACACTGCCGTCGGTGGTCGATGACATCGACATGGCCATCACGCACATCATCCGGGGCGAGGATCACGTCACCAACACCGGGGCGCAGATCGAAATCTTCGAGGCGCTGGGCGCGGCGGTTCCGGGCTTCGCCCACATGCCGCTGCTGGTCGGCACCGACGGCGCGGCCCTGTCCAAGCGTCTGGGATCGCTGTCGATCAGCGACATGCGCGACCAGGGCTATGAGCCGATCGCGATCACCAGCCACCTTGGCCGGATAGGCACCTCTGATCCGCTGGAAGTCGGCGCCTCTGTCGAGGCTCTGGGACAGAGCTTCGCCTTCTCCAAGATGGGCCGTTCGCCGGCGCGTTACGATACGGCGGATCTGGACCGACTGAACGCCCAGGCGCTGCACGTCATGGATTATGCGACAGCGCAGCCGCGTCTTCAGGCTCTCGGCGCCGATCTAGGCGAAGCCTTCTGGAATACGGTGCGGGGCAATCTGACGAAGTTCGCCGATGTCGCGGACATGGCGCAGATCGTCCGTGGTCCCATCCAACCCGTTATCGAAGATTCGGCCTTCATCGAAACGGCGCTGCGTCTGCTGCCGGAAGTGATCGACGAAAACGCCTGGTCGGCGTGGACCTCGGCCGTCAAGGCCGAGACGGGCGCCAAGGGCAAGGCGCTATTCATGCCGCTGCGTCTGGCGCTGACGGGGCAGCAGCACGGGCCGGACATGGCGGCCATGGCGCCGCTGATCGGTCGCGGAACCATCCAGCGGCGTCTGAGAGGTGAGGCGGCCTAAGCCGCCTTACGCATTCTAGGCGTTGCAGACAGCCAGTTCGTCTGCGCTCAGGGCGACACCCTTGTAGGAGAAGGCGGTCACGGGACCGAACTTCTGAACCACGCGACGGCAGGCGCGCGTCGCGGGCTGTTCCGTGCCGCCTGCGGCGGTGCAGGTCGCGCCTTCGCAGGACCAACGAGCGCCGTCGATGATGGTGGCGCGTGCGGGCGCCTTGGCGGCGTCGGCCAGCGTCAGGCTGGTGGCGGCAGGGGCTTGGGCGACCGCAGGGGCGGCGGCGAACAGGGCGGCGGCGATCAGCAGAGCGCGCATCGAAAACTCTCCGAAATGAAGAACGGCGTCATGCCGCTGCGCTCCCATGTCAGTTTTCGATAAAAACTGTCAAGACGCGCGCAGCGGATTATGAGCGATGATCACTTATCGATGATCATGTTTCAATTGCGGCGCATCGCCGCTGGCCTGAACCTGCGCCATCGCCTCTTCGACGGTTTCGGCGACGGTCCAGGCGTCCAAGAACGACGGCGGCGTCATTCCTTCTGCGACGCTGTGCTTCATCAGGTCGAAGAAGCCATTCCAGAAGCCGTTCAGGTTCAGGAAGACGACCGGCTTGTGGTGCAGGTCCAGCCGCTTCCAAGACAGCAACTCCACGACCTCTTCCAGGGTGCCGATGCCGCCGGGCGCGACCACGAAGGCGTCGGACTGGTCGTACATCAGTTGTTTGCGCTCATGCATCGAAGTGACGACGACGGTCTCGACCTCGTCGAACAGGCGTTCGCGGCTGCGCAGGAAGGCCGGCATGATGCCGACAACCCGGCCGCCCGCCTCATGCGCGCCACGCGCGGAGGCTCCCATCAGACCCACGCCACCGCCGCCATAGACCAGACGCCAGCCGGCCTCGGCCGCCGCCTTGCCAAACGCGTAGGCCGCCTCGGTATAGGAAGGGTCGGCGGTCTCGGAGGCGCCGCAGAACAGGCAGACAGAAGAGCCGTCGAACGGCAGGAACGAAACGGGGGGCAGGGACATGGAGCCTCGAAGAAAACGAATAGGCGGCCTGGCCATGGCCAAACCGACGGCGCTCAAGCTAACACAGGCTCGAGCCGCTGGGTCGCCAGTCCTATATCGTAGAGGCGCAGGATGAAACGTCGGATGATGGTCGCGTGTGTCGCGGTCCTGGCTGCCGCAGCCTGTTCCGATCAGCAGGGCGGCGTGGCGGGGCCGACGGGTGCCGACGAGGCCTCGCCCTGGGTTCGCCCGCCCCAGATCGATGGCGTGATGCGCGACGGCGGCGTTCTGGTGCTGCGCGGTGGGGCGGGGCCCAATGCGCGCGTCGTGCTGCGTGCGCCGGATACTGCGGCCGTGGCGACGACGGCGGACGGCGCGGGGCGATTCGAACTGCGACTGCCGCCTTTGAGCGGCGATGTGCGCTTCACGCCTGAGGTGCAGGTGGGCGAGGACGCCGCCGTCTCGCCTGAGACGCTGGTGGTGATCCAGGGCGGAGCCGGTCCCGTCGCCCTGATCGCAGCAGGCCAGCCGACTGTCCGGCTCGATGGCGGCGAGGGGCTGGATGCGGTGGATTCGGACGGTGCGACTCTGATGGCGTCAGGCCGGACGAATGGGGCGGCTCCCTCGGTCAATATCAACGGCGCAGATATGGCGCCGACGGCGATCGGACGCGGCCGCTGGCGGGCAGTCATCGGACAGTCGGGTGGGGCGACGATCACGGTGAATGGAAAGACCTTCGACTATCCGGGCGCGGGGGCGGCTGCGGGCTTCGTCGTCGAGCGGGCGGGGACAGGCTGGCGGATCACATGGCCTGTCGAGCCAGCGGGGCGTCAGACGACATGGCTGCCGGACTGAACGCGCTTAATGATCTGGAAACCATTTCGGTTAAGGAATGGGCCGTCCTCAGGGACACCATCACCGAACCTGCTTGCAGCCCGGCCCCCCCGCCGGGCTTCTTTTTTGCCGGCCGATCAGCCCTTCCTCGGCGTGCCTTTGACCCTGTCGGTGCGATCGCGGAACAGGGCGGCGCGGGCGAGTAGGATCAGGGTGACTGGCGTCGTGACCGTAAGGAACAGGCCGATCAGGATTTCGCGCGGCATGAAACGCCGCTCCACGGTCGTGAACCAGATGATTGACGCCAGAAGGACCAGGGCCATGCCCAGCGTAGCCCCAAGCGTCGGGGCATGAACGCGCTCATAGAAGGTCTTCAGCCGAACCAGCCCAACCGCGCCCAGTAGCGAAAGGGCTGAGCCGATGACGGCCAGGGCGACGACGATGATGGCGGCCCATGCGGGAACGTCAGCTTGGGTCATTCAATCACCTCGCCGCGCATCAGGAACTTGGCCAGGGCCACAGTGGCGGCGAAGCCCAACATGCCGATCACCAGGGCGGCCTCGAAATAAAGCTGACTGTTGGTGCGAATGCCGAACACCACCACCAGCAGCATGCCGTTCAGATAAAGGGTGTCCATGCCCAGGACGCGATCCTGGGCGCGCGGACCGTGAATGATCCGCCATGCCGCCAGGCCCATGGCGCAGATCAGCATCAGCTGGGCCAGACCCAGACCCCAGGTCAGCACCGCCGCCGTCATTCAAAAATCTCCATCAGCCGGCGCTCGTAGCGATCCTTGATCAGCCGCACCCAGGAATCTTCGTCCACGAGATCCAGCACGTGCAGCAGCAGACGGCCGGTGGCGGACTCATACTCGACCCACAAGGTGCCGGGCGTCGAGGTGATGATGATGGCCAGGACCGCCAGACCATATCGGTCGCGCAGGTCCAACGGGATGTGGATGAAGCCGGATGTGCGCTCATGCCGTCGCCGCCCCAGAATGATGTGCGACACCGCCCAGTTGGAGCGCACGATGTCGCCGACGACGTCGATGGCGAGGCGAATTATAGCTATCGGCGCCTTCACCCGCACGCGATCAACTCCCAGCGCCAGCATGATGATCGGCGCCAGCAGGGCCAGCAGCACCGCGAGCGCCAGAGACGGCGGCGCGACCGAGGCGCTGAGCAGGATTGAGGCGACGAACAGGCCTAGTGAAAGGATGGGGTAGGGAAGGATGCGTCTCATCGACCGCCCCCGCCCAGCACCGCGTGAATGTAGCCTTGCGGGTCAGCCAGCCAGGCCGCCGTGTGGTCAGTGTAGATCAACGCGGAGCCAGCGAAGATGGCCAGGAACACGCAGGCGCCGAGCAGGACTGCGACCGCCGTCAGCTCGGCCGCACCCACCACGAAAGCCGGCGCATCCTCGTCGCGCGTCCAGATCGCACCGACGCCCAGGCGCGTCAGGCCGATTAAGGCGCCGAGGCTGGACACGGAAAGCACGGCTGCCAGCGTCCAGGCCGCCGCATCGCCAACGCCGACCAGGGCGCTGATCATCGACAGTTTTCCGACAAAGCCCGCCAAGGGCGGCAGGCCGGCGACCATCAAGGTGCAGATCAGAAAGGCGCCGCCCAGGGCCGCGACGGCCGCCGGGATGACCAGGCCCGGTTCGTTGCGTTCTTCGTCGTCGAACGGATCACTATACTCGTCATCGAAAACAGCGCGCGCCTCGCCGACGTCGGCCTCACGTCCGCGCTGGAGAATTTCGGCCAGCAGAAACAGGGCTGCGCAGGCCAGAGTTGAGCCGATCAGGTAAAAGAGCGCGCCGCTGAGGGTCGCCGCATCGCCGACGCCCAAGCTGGCCAGAACGGTGCCGGAGGAAATCATCACACCGAACCCGGCGGCGCGCGACAGATCGCGAGAGGCGATGAGGCCGAATGTGCCGAACGCTATGGTCGCCAGTCCGCCGACGAACAGCCAGGTCAGGCCAAATCCGGCAGAGGCGCCCGCATCGGCGCCGAACAGCAACAGACTGAGGCGGATGACCACATAGACCCCGACCTTGGAGAGGATGGCAAAGGCTGCCGCCGCCGGCGCGCTGGCCGCTGAATAGGTCGGCGTCAGCCAGAAGCCCAAGGGCCACATGGCGCACTTGATCAGAAAGGCCGTACCCAGCACCGCCGCTCCGATATGAAACAGTCCCAGGTCATCCGCTGAGATGGTCGCAACCCGCGTTGAAACATCCGCCATGTTCAGCGTGCCGGTCACCCCGTAGATCAGGCTGACGCCGATCAGGAACAGCAAGGACGCGGTCAGATTGACGGCGATATAGATCACGCCTGCCCGCACACGCGCCTCGCCCGACCCATGCAGGGCCAGTCCGTACGAGGCGGCCAGCATGATCTCGAAGAAGACGAACAGGTTGAACAGGTCGCCGGTCAGCAGGGCGCCGTTCACGCCCATGATCAGAAGCAGGAACAGGGCGTGGAAGCGCGGCCCCGCCCGGTCCCATCGCGCCAGGGCGAAGATCAGGGCGCATCCGCCCAGAACGCTGGTCAGCGCGACCATCATCGTCGAAAGTCGGTCGGCCACCAAGACGATGCCGTAGGGCGCAGCCCACGACCCCAGGCGATAGACGCGCGCAGTATCGCCGCCGCCCACGGCGCCGTTTGCGCTCTCGTGCAGCAGAACCAGGGCCATGACCAGAATGGCGGCCATAGCGCTCAAGCTAAGCGCCGCCTTCAGCGTTCGGCGACGTTCGTCAAGCAGCAGCATGGCTGAGGCGATGATCATCGGCAGGACGATGGGGCCGATGATCAGATGGGCGTTCCAGTCGATCATGCGTCCGGCTCCTTGCCATCGACATGGTCGCTGCCGGTGATGCCGCGCGCGGCCAGAATGACGACCAGGAACAGCGCGGTCAGGGCGAAGCTGATGACGATCGCGGTCAGGACCAGCGCCTGCGGCGTCGGGTCGGTGTAGCGCGCCGGGTCGGAGACCTCGCCCGCCAGCACCGGCGGCGCGCCCGACCTCAGCCGTCCCATGGCGAAGATGAAGATATTGACCGCATAGGACAGCAGCGACAGCCCCATGATCACCTGAAAGGTGCGCGGGCGCAGCAGCAGCCAGACACCGGAGGCCGACAGCACGCCGATGGCGAGGGCGAGAACCAGCTCTATCATGACGGCTCTCCCTCCTCGTTGTCTCTCTGTTTGGGCTTGCGCAGCGACTGGTGCGCTAGGGCGACGAGGGTCAGGACCGTGGCGCCCACGACCAGAACGACCACGCCCAAGTCGAACAGCACGGCGCTGGCCAAGGGCACGCGGCCTAGGATCGGCAGGTCGGCATACTGGAACCAGGAGGTCAGGAAAGGATAGCCGAACAGCCACGATCCGATCCCGCTGAGGGCGGCGATCACCAGGCCCGCGCCGATCCAGAAGATGGGCCGGATGGCCAGCCGCTCTTCGACCCACCGGGCGCCCGAGGCCATATATTGCAGGATGAAGGCGATCGACAGGGCCACACCCGCCGCGAAACCGCCGCCCGGCAGGTCGTGCCCGCGTAGGAACAGGTGGACGGCGAGCAGGATGATGAAGGGGAAGATCCAGCGCATCACCACGCGGGGGATCAGCATGGTCTCCTTCAGCGTGTCGCCCTCCGATCGCGTCTCATGATCGCGGTCTGAGGCATCCTGCACGCTCTGCTGGCTGGGATTGGACAGGGTGTCGTCGGCGGGACGGAAGCGGCGCAGCAGGGCGAAGATCGTCAGGCCGACAATGCCCAGAACCGTAATCTCGCCGAAGGTGTCGAAGGCGCGGAAGTCGACCAGGATGACGTTGACGATGTTGCGCCCGCCCGCGTCCTTGTAGGCGTGCTCGACGAAGAAGCGCGAAATCCCCTCGATCGATGGACGCGTCATGACGGCGTAGGATATGGCCGCCAGGGACGCGCCGACGGCGGCGGCGATGATCAGGTCGATGCGGCGACGGCGGCGAGACCGCTTCTCCATGGCCTGTGGCAGGCGAATGGTCTCGAGCCGCTTCGGCAGCCAACGCAGACCCAGCAGCAGCAGAACGGTGGTCACGACCTCGACTAGCAACTGGGTCACGGCCAGATCCGGCGCCGACAGCCAGACGAAGGACAGGCAGCTGGCCAGACCTGCGCCGCCCATCAGAACCACGGCGGCCAGTCGGTGATATTTCGCCTGCCATGCCGCCGCGACTGCGCAACTGGCGCCGACCAGCCAAAGACCGGCGAAGGCCCAGTTGGACAGGGTCAATGTCGGCATGATCGGGCGGATCACCAATCCGGCGCCGATCGCCGCCAGCCCGCCTGCCAGCAGGGCGACCAAGACGATGGCCCTCAGCTGTGGCTGTTGTTGTGTCGCCCCGAACAGGCGAACCATCGCCTCAGACCCCTTGAACAGGCCGGTCATGGTTCGCTCGAACAACCAGCCGCCGTTCAGACGCTTCCAGCCCCACGGTCCGCCGCGCGGGTTGGCGTTGATGCGTTTGCCGAAGACGACATAGAGACCCACGCCGCCCGCGAGCGCGATGAGGCTCAGCACCAGCGGCACGTTGAATCCGTGCCACAGGGCCAGGCTGTAATAGGGCAGGTCAAAGCCCAGCACCGAAACGGCGGCGCTCTTCAGAAACGGCCCCACCGTTACAGCCGGGAAAATGCCGACGACCAGGCACAGGGCGACCAGCACCTCTACGGGGCGGCGCATCCAGGCGGGCGGCTCGTGCGGGATGCGATCCAGCTCTGTCGGCGGCGGGCCGAAGAATGTCGCGTGGATGAACCGCAATGAATACAGAACGCTGAAGGCGCTGGCCAAGGTGGCGAGGGCGGGCAGCAGCATGTTCAGGCCGTGCGCATGGGCGCTGGCTACCGCCTCGGCCAGGAACATCTCTTTGGACAGAAAGCCGTTCAACAGGGGCACGCCCGCCATCGCGGCTGCGGCCACCATGGCCAGGGTCGCCGTGAAGGGCATGAAACGGAACAGACCGCTCAGCTTGCGCATATCCCGCGTGCCGGCCTCGTGATCGATGATGCCGGCGGCCATGAAGAGCGACGCCTTGAAGGTGGCGTGGTTCACCGTGTGGAAGATGGCCGCGATACAGGCCAACGGACTGCCCAATCCCAGCAGCAGCACGATCAGGCCCAGATGGCTGATCGTCGAATAGGCCAGCAGGCCTTTGAGATCATGCTGGAAGATGGCGCACCATGCGCCGAGCAGCAGCGTCGCCAGACCCATGCCGCCGACGATCAGATACCAGCTCTCGGACCCCGCCAGGACGGGCCAGAAGCGGATCAGCAGGAAGATACCCGCCTTCACCATGGTCGCGGAGTGCAGATAGGCGCTGACCGGCGTCGGCGCGGCCATGGCGCGGGGCAGCCAGAAGTGGAACGGGAACTGCGCGCTCTTGGTCATCGCGCCGAGCAGCAGAAGGATCAGCGCGGGCAGGTACAGCGGGCTGGTCTGGATCGCCTCTCGCGACGCCAGGACGACATCGAGGTCGTAGCTGCCGACGATCCGCCCGATCAGGATCATGCCGACCAGCAGGGCGATCCCGCCCGTGGCCGTGACCGTCAGGGCCATGCGCGAGCCTTCGCGCGCCGCCGGGTTCTGGTGCCAATAGCCGATCAGCAGGAAGGAAAAGAGGCTGGTCAGCTCCCAGAAGACCACGAGCTGGATCAGATTGCCCGACAGCACCACGCCCTGCATCGCCCCCATGAAGGCCAGCAGGAATGAGAAGAAGCGCGGGACCGGATCCTTCGGCGACATGTAGTAGCGGGCATACAGCACGACCAAGGCGCCGATCCCCAGGATCAGGGCGCTGAACAGCCACGACAGTCCATCCAGTCGCAGCACCAGATTGACGCCCAGCGACGGCAGCCACGGGATTTCGTAGCGCAGCGTCTCCCCGTCCTGGAACATCGGCCATAGCGCAGCCAGACACCCCAGGCTGACCAAGGCCACGACCCAGGACAGGATGGCGGCCGAGGTGCGTGCATGACGCGGCAAGCCGGACGCGACGATGGCGCCCAGGAATGGCAGGACCAGGATGACGACAAGTAGGAAGCTGATGGACATCGAGGCGGGGCGTCTCTCCTGGATCGTGAGGGATAGCTTTGCCAACGCTCAAGGTTGGCCAAGGTTCGCTTTGATCTACGGACAGGGGCGGGGTGCGTCAAAGCGACACCACAGCGCGGGACAACCTGCGCCCAATAGCTCGGCCGTCGTTCGAAAAGATCAGATTATCTGGAAAGTATTCGACCTAACGCCTTGTCTGGCCTCAGTCTTTACCCCGAGTGGCTCCGCAGGTAGGATTCGAACCTACGACCAGCCGATTAACAGTCGGCTGCTCTACCACTGAGCTACTGCGGAACATCTGCTCGGGAGGCGGGCGTATAGCAGCGGCTGTTCCGATCTTGCAATGGGAAAACGAGCCAATCGAAACGATATTTGTCGACGATCCCGCAGACCCGCGTGTTGCGGCCTATCGCGATATCCGCGAGCGCGATCTGACGGGTCGTCAGGGTCTGTTCATCGCGGAAGGGGAGGTGGTGGTGCGTGGACTGGCGTCGACGGCGTCGCGCTGCTGGCCCCTGTCGCTGCTGCTGGCGGAAAAGCGCGTTGCGGCCTTGGGCGATGTCATCACGTCTCTGCCGCCCGCGACGCCCGTCTATGTTGCGGGCCAAGCCGTGCTGGACCAAATCGCGGGTTTCGAACTGCACCGGGGCATTCTGGCCTTGGGCCAAAAGCCCGAGCCGCTGTCGCTGGACAAAATGCTGGCGGATATCAGGCCTCAGGACGTGTTCGTCGTGGCCAGCGGGATCGGCAACCACGACAATGTCGGCGGCTTGTTCAGGAACGCCGCCGCGTTCGGCGCCACGGCGGTGCTGCTTGATCCGACCTGCTGCGACCCCTTTTACCGCAAGGCGATTCGCGTTTCGGTCGGCGCGGTGCTGCGCACGCCGTTCGTCGTGGCCGGCGCGACAGACATTATCGAGGCCCTGCAGCGGGCCGGCGTCGAGGGCTTGGCGCTGACGCCTTCGGCGACCGAGCGGCTTTCGGACTACAGGCGCGTCGGACCAGTCGCTCTGGTGCTGGGGTCCGAGGGTCCGGGGCTGCCCCAGGATTTGATCGAGCGTTGCCGGCCGATCGGCATCGCTATGGCGGGCGGGTTCGATTCGCTGAATGTCGCGGCGACGAGTGCGGTTGCGCTTCATCATCTGACGACGACGGCGCTCACTGGAAGCTGAAAACGCGAAGGCCGCCCCAAGGGGCGGCCTTCGTCCGTATCGTCGCGATGGAGGCCTGACCGGGAATCGAACCCGGGTGCAAGGATTTGCAGTCCTCTGCGTCACCACTCCGCCATCAGGCCGCTTTTTGTCCCCGATTTCTCGGGGGCGGTCATCGCGAGGGGCGTTCGCTATCAGATCGGATTGTCCGCTGCAACGCACGGACCTATAAGCGCGCGAGTTTTCCTCCCGGATTATCGTTGAAGGCTGCCTACAGATGGATTTCACCGCAGAGCGCAAGGCCATGGTCGACTCGCAGGTGCGAGTGAACGACGTGACGGATCGCGCGATTCACCTGGCCATGATGGCCATACCGCGTGAAAAGTTCTGCGCGCCTGATCGCGCCTTCGCCGCCTATTCCGAAGAATCGGTGGTGATCGCGGGCGAGCGCCGCCTGATGCCGGCGCGCGACGTCGCCAAGCTGCTGCAAGCGGCCGACGCACGCGAAGGCGAGAAGGCCCTGGCGATCGCCGCGCCCTACGCCGCCGCCCTGCTGGCCCGTATGGGCGTTAGCGTGACGGCTCAGGAATCGGACGACGCCGTTTTCGCGGTGGTCGGCGAGGCTCTGGCGAACGAAGGCGTGTCGACGGTCGTCGCGCCGCTGGCTCAACCGACCGGCGAAGGGTGGGACCTGATCATTTCCGAAGGCGGCGTCGAGAGCCTGCCCGAATCGTGGGGCGCGGCCCTGCGTCCCGGCGGCCGGATCGTCGTGGTCGAACGTCGCGGCGCCATCGGCAAGGCGGCCCTGTATGTTCAGACGCGCGAAGGCCTGTCGCGCCGCGAACTGTTTGATTCGTCGCCAGCGGTCCTTGCCGAGCTGAAGCCCGCCCCCACTTTCGCGCTGTAAGACCAAAGAGACGCGCGGTTGCGACGGAAATCCCGTTCGCAACCGTGAAGAAAACTTAACTGGCGTGTGGTTCGGTCAGGCCGCAGTTACGCTTGAGAAAACATTCGGGCGTTCTTCGGAGCGTCACGCAAGGACGGACAATGTTGAAACGCTCGCGTGTGCTGGCTTCGGCCGCTGTGATCGCCGTGATGACCGGTCTGGGCGCGCCGGCCTGGGCCGAGACGCTGCAGGACGCCATCGCCCTGGCCTATCGGACCAATCCCAATCTGCTGGCCCAGCGCGCCAACCAGCGTGCGCTGGACGAGACGGTGGTCCAGGCGCGGTCGGGCCTGCGCCCGACCATCGGCGCCTCGGCCGGCGTGGACTACACCCGCAGCGACTTCCCCGCCGTGACCCAGTTCGTCGATACGAACAACGACGGTATACCCGACACCCAGGTCACGACCTCGTCGTCCGAAACTGAAGGCGCCAATGTCGGCGTCAGCGTCAGCCAGAATGTCTGGACTGCCGGTCGCACCTCGCGCGCCATCGACCAGGCGCGCGCCAGCGTCCTGGCCGGCCGCGAGAACCTGCGTGAGATCGAACAGTCGGTCATGCTGTCGGTGATCCAGGCCTATGTGAACGTCACCCGCGACATGGAAATCCTGCGTATCCGTCAGGAGAACCTGACGGTGCTGCAACGCCAGCTGGAAGAAACCAGCGCCCGTTTCGAGGTCGGCGAGATCACCCGCACCGACGTGGCCCAGGCCGAAGCCTCGCAGGCGCAGTCCGAAGCCGACTTGGCGAACGCCCAGGCCCAGTTGTCCACGTCGCGCGCCGCCTATGCCGCCGTCGTCGGCCAGTCGCCGGCCGATCTGGAAGCCGCGCCGGTCCTGCCGGAAGTTCCCGGCGACTTCGACGTCGCCATCGAGACGGCGCTGCAGCGCAATCCCGCTGTCCTGGCCGCGACCTATCAACTGCAAAGCGCCGAGGCGGCTGTCGCCGCCGCCCGTTCGGAATATCTGCCGTCGGTGCGCGCCACCGCCTCCTATGGCGGATCGACCAACGATCTGGGCGATCTGGGCGAACTGGCTGATCGCCGCAGCTTCACGGCCGGCGCCACCCTGTCCGTACCGCTGTTCACCGGCGGTCTGAACCGCTCGCGCGTCGCCCAGGCTTTGGAGCGCGCCAACGCGGCCCAGATCGGCATCGAGGGCGAGCGCCGCACGGTGCTTCAGAACGTCAGCTCGGCCTACGCCCAGGTACTGTCGACCCGCGCCACGGTCGCGGCCGGCACGGAAGCCGTTCGCGCAGCATCGGTCGCGGCCGAAGGCGTGCGCCAGGAAGCTCAGGTCGGCCTGCGCACCACGCTTGACGTGTTGAACCAGGAACTAGCGCTTCGGAATGCCCAGACTTCTGTCGCCAGCGCTCGCGCCGCTGAATATGTCGCCCGCGCCTCGCTGCTGGCCGCCATGGGCCAGTTGGAAGGCCCGGCGCTGAACCCGACGATCGAGGCCTATGATCCGGCTGCGAATTACGACCAGGTCAAGGGACGCGGCGGTTTGCCGTGGGATGGCGTGATCGAGACTCTGGACCGCGTGGCCTCGCCGCCGATCGTGACCACGCCGGACACCGCCGACGCGCCGATCGACGCTCAGCTCAAGGGCGAGGTTGTGCGCACGGCGCCGCAGAACTGACCGCGTCGAATACGGACGGAAACCGCCCGTTGATTCCGACGGGCGAAGATGCGACGACAAGGCACAGGTTTCGAGCGATCCATCGTTCGGCGCCCACCCCTTCTACCCAGGCCTCGCCCAAGGTTGCGCCATGACCGATCAGTCCGCCCAGGAACCGACCATGGAAGAGATTCTGGCGTCGATTCGCCGGATCATCTCCGAAGATGAGGCCCCGGCTGAGACGCCGGCCGCCGCCATGCCGGAAGCCACGCCTGAGCCGGTTCCCGAGCCGATCGCGGCCGAAACCGTCTTCGCCGCTCCGGTGGAGCCTGTGTCGGAGCCCGCCGCTGTCGAAGACGACGTGCTGGAACTGACCGACCGCTATGAAGCGCCGGCCGAGACGATCGGCGATCTGGACGTGGTCGAGCATTCGCCCGCGCCCTATCAGCCCGAACCGGAACCTGCGCCGGCCTACGAATCGGCTCCCGAGCCGGCTCCGGCCTATGACACTCTGGTCGGCGACAGCGCCGCCGCCAGCGCGGCCTCGGCCTTTGCGGGCCTGGCCGCGAGCTTCAAGAAGCCTGAGCCGGCTCCGTCGAGCTCGGGCGACCTGCCCTTCGTTAGCGGCAACACCGTCGAGGCCATGGTCGCCGAGATGCTGCGTCCGCTGTTGAAGGACTGGCTGGACAACAATCTGCCCGGCATCGTTCAGGCGGCGGTACAAAAGGAAGTCGAACGCATCGCGCGCAGCGCCTAGCCCTTCGCTTCAGCCCAGATTAATCCGAGGGGCGGCTCCTGAAGGGGCCGCCCTTTCGCATTTCGATATGCTCATGTAGCGACGCGCCGCGCGCGGAGCGTTAGCAAAAAAGAATGACGATGCTTGAGAAGACCTTCGAACCCCAGGCCGCCGAGCCCCGCCTTTACGCCCAGTGGGAAGAGAGCGGCCTGTTCGCGCCCTGCACCGACGGCGCCGCCGAGGCCTATTCGATCGTCATTCCGCCGCCCAACGTGACCGGCAGCCTGCACATCGGCCATGCGCTGAACAATACGCTGCAGGACATCCTGGCCCGCTATCACCGGATGAAGGGCAAGGCGGTGCTTTGGCTGCCGGGCACGGACCACGCCGGCATCGCCACCCAGATGGTGGTCGAGCGTCAGCTGGCCGCCGGCGGCAATGTCGGCAGGCGCGACATGGGCCGCGACGCCTTCATCGAGAAGATCTGGGAATGGAAGGCCGAAAGCGGCGGGACCATCGTGCGTCAACTGCGCCGTCTCGGCGCATCGTGCGACTGGTCCCGAGAGCGGTTCACCCTGGACGAGGGGCTGAACGCCGCCGTCCGCAAGGTCTTCGTGCAACTGCACAAGGAAGGCCTGATCTATCGCGACAAGCGGCTGGTGAACTGGGACCCGCATTTTCAGACCGCCATCTCGGACCTGGAGGTCGAGCAGCGCGAAGTCGACGGCGCCTACTGGCATTTCGCCTATCCGTTGGCCGACGGCGTCACCTATGAACACCCCGTCGCCTTCGACGAGGACGGCAAGGCGACCGAGTTCGAGACGCGCGACTTCATCGTCGTCGCCACGACCCGGCCCGAGACCATGCTGGGCGACACCGGCGTGGCGGTGCATCCGGATGACGAACGCTATGCCGGCCTGGTCGGCAGGTTCGTGACCCTGCCGATTACCGGTCGTCGCATACCCATCGTCGCGGACGACTATGCCGATCCGACCAAGGGCTCCGGCGCGGTGAAGATCACGCCGGCGCATGATTTCAACGACTTCGGCGTGGGCAAGCGCGCGGGCCTGCCGTCGTTGAATATCCTCGACGCTTTCGGACGCATCACGAATGTTGATACGCCCGACGTGCCTGCGGACTCCGTCGGCCTCGACCGTTTCGCCGCGCGCAAGGCCATCGTCGCCCGCGCCGAGGAAGAGGGCTGGCTGCGCGAGATCGAGAAGACCAAACACGTCGTGCCGCACGGCGACCGTTCCGGCGTCGTCATCGAACCGTGGCTGACGGACCAATGGTACGTCGACGCCAGGGTCCTGGCCCAGCCCGCGCTGAAGGCGGTGGAGCAGGGCGATACGGTGTTCGAGCCCAAGTCCTACGAGAAGATCTATTTCGAATGGCTGCGCAACATCGAGCCTTGGTGCATCTCACGCCAGCTCTGGTGGGGGCACCGCATCCCGGCCTGGTATGGCCCGAACGGCGAAATCTATGTCGCCGAAACGGAAGGGGACGCCCGCGAACAGGCGATGGCGGACTATGATTCCGAGGTCGCCCTGACCCAGGACGAGGACGTTTTGGATACCTGGTTCTCCTCGGCCCTGTGGCCGTTCTCGACCATGGGCTGGCCCGAGAAGACCGAGGATCTGGAGCGGTTCTATCCGACGAGCGACCTGGTCACGGCGGCGGACATCATCTTCTTCTGGGTCGCCCGGATGATGATGATGGGCCAGCACTTCATGGGCGAGGTTCCGTTCAAGCGCGTCATCATCAATGGCCTCGTCCGCGACGAGAAGGGCCAAAAGATGAGCAAATCCAAGGGGAACGTCATCGACCCCCTGGGCATCATCGACGAGCTGGGCGCCGATCCGCTGCGCTTCACCATGGCCATCCTGTCAGGCACGCGGGACATCAAACTGTCGAAACAGCGGATCGAGGGATACCGCAACTTCGGCACCAAGCTGTGGAACGCCGCGCGCTTCAGCCAGATGAACGAGGCGCGCCGGGTCGAAGGCTTCGATCCCGCTACTGTCGACCAGACGATCAACCGCTGGATCCGAAGCGAGGTGACCAAGGCCGAACGCGCGGTGTCGCAAGCCATCGAAGGCGGACGCTTCGACGATGCGGCGGGCGCTTTGTATCGCTTCGTCTGGAACGTCTTCTGCGACTGGTATCTGGAACTGGCCAAACCGGTGTTCCAAGGCGCCGATAAAGCCGCAAAAGCCGAGACGCGGGCGATGACGGCCTGGACGCTGGATCAGACGCTGAAGCTTCTGCATCCGGTCATGCCCTTTATCACCGAGGAGCTGTGGGCCGAACTGGGCAAGGAAGGGGCACCCCGCGATTTGGCGCGCGACGGCTTGCTGATCGGCGCCGAGTGGCCGGTTCTGCCGGACGCCTTCATCGACGCCTCGGCCGAAGCCGAGATCGGCTGGCTGGTCGATCTGGTCGGCGAGATTCGCGGCCTGCGCGCCGAAATGAACGTGCCGCCGTCGGCCAAGCCGCCGCTGGCCTTTGTCGCGCCCGACGCCGTGACGGCCGAGCGGATCGCCCGCCATCGCGATCTGATCCTGACCCTGGGCCGGGTGTCGGAAGTCGGCTCGGCGGACGCGGCGCTGACAGGGGCCGTGACCTTCGTGTCCGGCGGTTCGACCATCGCCTTGTCCTTGGCGGGCATCATCGATCTGACCGCCGAACGGGCCCGTCTGGAGAAGGAAATCGCCGCCTTCGACAGCGACATCGGTCATGTGAACAAGAAGCTGGGCAATCCTAACTTCGTGTCTCGCGCCGCGCCGGAAGTCGTCGACGAACAGCGCGCCAAGCTGGCCGAGGCCGAGGCGGGCAAGATCAAGCTGCAGGCGGCGCTGGCGCGTCTGGCGTCGCTCTGACGCCTTGATGAAAGCAAGGCCGTGAAGACGCGGATTGATCAGCTTCTGGTTGCGCGCGGCCTGTTCGACAGCCGATCGCAGGCGCGCGTCGCGATCGAGGCGGGGCTGGTTCTGGCCAACGGCGCGCTTGTGCGTAAGGCGTCCGAACAGTTTGCGGACGACATCGCGCTGGAGGCCCAACCCGCCCACCCGTGGGTCGGGCGCGGGGCGCTGAAGCTGGACCACGCCCTGACCCTATGGCCCGTTCTCGTGGAGGGCAGGGTGGCGCTGGATGTCGGCGCATCGACGGGCGGCTTTACCGAGGTTTTGCTGACCCGCGGCGCGGCGAAGGTGTTCGCCGTCGATGTCGGCTTCGGGCAGATGCACGCACGGGCGTCGTCCGATCCACGCGTGATCAATCTGGAGCGCACCGATGCGCGGGACCTTACGGTCGATTTAATCCCGCAGCCGCCGTCGCTGGTGGTCTGCGACGCCAGTTTCATCAGCCTGATCAAAGTGCTCCCGGTCGCGCTGGATCTGGCGACGCCTGGCGCGGACCTGGTCACCTTGGTCAAGCCGCAGTTCGAGGCCGATGGCCCGGGCGGCGGCAAGAAGGGCGTGATCAAGGATGCGAGGGCGCATGCGGCGGCCGTGGAGCGCGTGCGCGACTGGCTGGAAGCGTTGGGTTGGGCGGTTCAGGCGACAACCGAAAGTCCGATCACCGGTGGCGACGGCAATCTTGAGTTCCTGCTCTGGGCAAAGAAGCCGGGCTAGGGCCGTAACCCCCAAAACGGGCTCAAGTAGGCCAACGGCCGATAGCCCCAAAACGGGCTCAAGTAGGCCAACGGCCGATAGCCCCTGAAACAAAGAGAAACCGCCGGAGGATTACTCCTCCGGCGGCTCCGTCACGTCGTCGATCGACAGGGGGGCTGAAAATTAATCGACGACGCGATAGCGGCCGTACTGGTCGGGGCAGGTGCGGACGTAGCGGGTGTCCGTGCGACCATCCGGCAGACGAATCTGGCTTTCGGCCAGACGGCATCCGTCTGAATTCTGATAAGATTCGACCGGGCGTGAGCGGTCGTCGTAATAGCTGCCACGGCTGTAGGCATAGTCATCGCGACGATCATAGTCGTCGTAGCGATAGCCTTGGTCGCCGGTGTAACGATCGTCGTAATAGCCGTAGCTCGGTTGGCTATAGCCCTGGGCGTAATAGCCGTTCGAGCCATAGCTGCTCTGATAGCTGCGGCAGGCGTCCGAGCTGGATCGACCGACCTGCGACCCGACGACAGCGCCGAGCACGCCGCCCAGGATGCTGCCTTCCGTGCGTCGACCGCGTGCGGCCAGTTGCGAGCCGATGACGGCGCCCGCGCCGCCGCCGATCACCGCGCCGGCGCCGGTGCGGCCTTGGCGCTCACGCGCGCAAGGATCGTAATAGCGGCCGCTGTTGTAATCATACGAGCGGCTGTAGGCGCCCGTGCCGTAGTTCTGGCTATAGCCGCTGCCGTAATAGTTCTGGGCTGACGCCGTGAGCGGGGCAGCCGTGACGCCGAACGCCAGGGCGGCGACGGCGGCGATCGATGTTTTCGTGAGACGCATTTTCCAACCCTCTGAGGACCGAACGGTTTTCCGTCAAACGTTAACGGCAAAGCCTCGTGTCTCGTTGCAAAAGGATTTACGACGGCGAAGCTGAACGGCAATTGATCGGTTCGTTCATCTTCGTTCATGTTCAGCCGGTCCGCCGTTGTAGCCCCGTGGCTTGAGCGAAAGGGGACGCCCGGCTAGAAGCCCGCCGATGGACATCTTCACCATCGACCGCGTCGGCGGCCAGGGCGACGGCGTCGCCCAGACGCCGTCCGGTCCGGTGTTCGCCGGCCTGACCTTGCCCGGCGAAACGGTGCGCGGCGTCGTAGTGGACGGTCGGTTGGAAAAGGTCGAGATCATCACGCCCAGCCCCGACCGGATTGCACCGGTCTCGCCTCAATATGGCGACTGTGGCGGCTGCTCGCTTCAGCATTGGTCGGAACAGCCGTATCTAGACTGGAAGCGAGAACAGGTGCGCCTGGCCCTGGCGCGCGAGCGGATCGAGACCGAGATCGAGGCGACGGTGGCGACCCCGCCGGCCAGTCGTCGCCGCTTGGCCCTTCATGCCCGTTGCACCCAGGATGGACGGGTGGTGCTGGGCTTCAAGGCGCGCCGCTCCTGGCGGCTGGTCGAAGTGAAGGCCTGTCCGGTCGCCGATCCCCGGATCGTGGCGGCCATTCCGGCGCTGACCCAGGTCGCCGCCGCTTTTTTCGAACATCCGAAATCGGCCCCGACCCTGCACGTCACCTGGACCCTGTCGGGGCTGGACGTCGATGTGACCGGGGTCGAAAGGCGCTCGGGCGGCGGCCTGTCGGCTGACGCCCAGATGCAGGCCATTCAGGCCGCACACCGGGCCGATCTGGCGCGCCTCAGTCTGGCAGGCGACACCCTGGTGATGGCGCGCCAGCCGAAGGTGGCGTTCGGTCCTGCGACCGTGTCCCTGCCGGCGGGTGGATTTCTGCAGGCGGTCCCTCAGGCCGAGGCGGCGATGGTTGCGCGCGCGCTGGCGGCGGTGAAGGGCGCCAAGAAGATCGCCGATCTGTTCTGCGGCGCGGGAACCTTCTCCTTTCCGTTGGCCACGGTCGCGCCGGTGATCGCAGCAGACGCATCCAAGCCGGGCATCGATGCGCTGAAGGCCGCCGTCGGTTCGGCCAAAGGGATGAAGGCCATCACGGCCGAGGCCCGCGATCTGTTTCGTCGGCCGATGAATCCCTATGACCTGAAGGGATGCGACGCCATCGTGTTCGACCCGCCGCGGGCCGGCGCGATCGACCAGACGGCCCAGATCGCGGACACCAAGGCCGGCGTCGTCGTGGGCGTGTCGTGCAACCCTCAGACCTTTGCGCGTGATGCGCGGGTGCTGATCGATGCCGGTTTTACGTTGGAGACGGTGACCCCGGTGGATCAATTCCTGTGGTCCTCGCACGTCGAACTGGTGGGGGTTTTCAAACGATGACCTTGGACGACACGAGCGAAGAGGACGGCGGCGGTTTCGACGCCGACGACTGGATGCGGCTAAAGCCGTTCACCGGCGCCGTGGCGACGCTGGACGACGTTCAGGCGAGACGTGCGGTGTTCGCCTTGGGCGAAACCGACGATCCGCGTCCCATCGTCATGGATCTGCCCCAGCCGGTCATCTGGTGGGAAGAGGACGGCGAACAGGCGGCGGTGGCCGTTCAGGCCGAAAGCCATCTCGGCGCCGATGGCGAGGAGATGGAAATCCTGGGTCTGATCCTGTCGGACGGGGAGGGCGCGGTGGCCCTGATGGAGGATGTCGATCTGGTCGATGACACCGATCCGACCTGGCGCGATCTGGTCACGCGCGCCATCGATCCTTCGGCGGCGGACGATTAGCCGAACAACTCCAGCTGAGGCCGGGCGTCTGCGGGCACGCGGAACTGGGTTTCGTCCAGCAGGCGGTGCGGCGTATCGAGGCCGTAGCGTTTGACGGCGGCCTTGAACCGCGTTCCGATCAGTTCGGCGACGGGGCCGGTTCCCTTCATCCGCTGAGACCAGTCGGCGTCATAATCCTTGCCGCCGCGCGTCTGGCGGATCAGGGACATGACGCGGGCGGCGCGATCCGGGCGAGCGTCGGCCAGCCATTCCCGAAACAGATCCTTGATCTCAAGCGGCAGACGCAGGGTGACATACATGGCCCGCGTCGCCCCGGCCTTGGCGGCGGCTTCCAGTATGGCTTCCAGTTCGTGGTCGTTCAGACCGGGAATGACGGGGGCGAACCCGACCCCGACCGGACAACCGGCGTCTGCGAGGCGACTGATGGCCTCCAGCCGCTTGGCGGGGGTGGAGGCGCGCGGCTCCATCGCCCGCGCCAGCCCACGATCCAGGGTGGTGATGGAGACGAAGGCCGAGGCCAGCCCCGCCTTGCCCATCGGGCCCAGAATGTCGGCATCGCGCGCGATCAACACCGACTTGGTGATGATGCTGAACGGATGCCTGAATCTTTGCATGACCTCCAGGATCGAGCGCGTCGACTTCAGATCACGTTCAACCGGCTGATAGGGGTCGGTGTTGCCGCCTATGTGGATGCGCTTGCATCGGTATCGGGGTGCGAGGAACGCCTGTTCCAGCAGACTTGCGGCCTGGGGCTTGAAGAAGATCCGGCTCTCGAAATCCAAGCCCGGGGATAGGCCCATCCAGGCATGGGACGGACGGGCGTAACAGTAGATGCAGCCATGTTCGCAACCTTTGTACGGGTTGATGGAGCGGTCGAAGCCGATGTCCAGACTATCGTTCCGGGCGATGATGGTGCGGGCGTGTTCAGGGGTGAGGGTGGTGCGTAGCGGCGCGGCCTCGGCGTCGTCCTGCGTCCAACCGTCATCGAACGACTGATGCTGCTCAGGCTCGTAGCGGCCGCTGGCATTCGAACGCGCGCCTCTTCCCTTGGCGGTTTCCATGGGAAGGAGGATGCGACATCAGATAGAACAAAGCAAGAACATTTGTTCTAGCGGTTTTGGTTCAGTCGGGGCCGATGACCATGCAGGTCACGCGACGCGCAGCCAGCGCCTCGCAGGCGGACTTTGCGCCGGTTTCGGACAGGCCCACGAAGCGCGAGCGATACCAGTCGCCGGCGGTCTGGACATTGCGTTCGGCGGTGGCGAACTGATCGCGGAAGCGGCGGTTGACCTCGGTCAGCCAATCCGTCGCCACCTTCTCTTCGCGGAAGGCGCCGACCTGCACCGCCCAGCGACCGGCCGGCGTTCTGGGTGCGGCGCGGGCGGGTTCGCGCGTTGCGGACGATGTCGAGCGACGGGGCGTGGTGGATGGCGCGACCACGGCATTGGCCGGCGCGCCGTTCAACGAGGCTGTGACATTGCGAGGCGCACGAGGAGCGGGAGTGGCGGCCGGCGCCGAACCAATGGGCGGCAGGGTTGCGGCGGCCCGCTGGCTGGCTGCGCGCTCCGACGGGGCAGGGGCGACACGGGTCGGCAGGGCGGCCGGCGCCGGCGCGGCCGTATAGGCGACAGCGGTGGATTCCGCGCCGACTCCGTCCTCATCGTCATTGACCGACGCATAGGCGATCGGGGCGTCGGCGATCGCCGATCCGACGCCGAAACCACGTTGCTCGAAGAAGGTCTGCGCCACCTGGATCCGTTCGCCCTGGGCGCGGCGGCGCTCGACCTCGAAGCCGGTGTCCATCAGTTCGGCGACGTGGGCGTTGCGGCTGGCGGTCGAACGGCCGCCCAGGACCACGGTGATCAGGCGTCGTCCGTCGCGCACGGCCGAGGCGGCGAGGTTGTAGCCCGAGGCGTTGGTATAGCCGGTCTTCATCCCGTCATAGCCGCGCCCGGTCGGCAGCAGGCCGTTGGTGTTGCGATAGTTGCGGCCGTTGTAGGCCCAGTCGTGAAGGCCGAAATAGCTGTAATACTGAGGGAAGTCGCGCATGATCGCGCGCGCCAGAATGGCCTGGTCGCGTGCGGAGGTCACCTGACGTGCGTCCGGCAGGCCGTTTGCGGTGTAGTAGCGCGTCTGGGTCATGCCCAACTGCGCGGCCTTCTGCGTCATCATATTGGTGAAGCGGGCTTCCGATCCGCCGATGTGCTCGCCAATGGCCAGGGCCATGTCGTTGGCGGACCGCACGGCGGTGGCGCGCATGGCGTTGTCCAGGGTGATGGTCTGACCGGCGGCCAGGCCCAACTTCGAGGGCGGCTGGGACGCGGCGCGCGGCGAGATCGTCAGCACGTCGTTCACGTTGGCCTTGCCCTGAGACAGCGCCTCGAACGTCAGATACAGCGTCATCATCTTGGTCAGGGACGCTGGATAGCGGCGGCTGTCGGCGTTCCGCGCGAACAGAACCTCGCCCGTGGCGGCGTCGATCACGATGGCGGCGTAGCGGCTGTTCTCCTGGGCCGAGTAGGCGGTCTGGGCCTCGATCGGCCTGACGTTCGCGCCCAGAACCAGCGAAAGCGCGAGGACGGCGAACAGGCCACGGCGGAGAAAAGCGATCATGGGCGGGACAACCCCGCTGTGAGCAGGGTGCGACAGGCCCCCCGGCCGTCACGAACAAACAGCTAGCATAGGAAGCACGGGTTTCGTGGTGGTTAACCGCTCGTCAACGCAAATTTGACCGGCCGATCAAGGTTATCGTCGATCATATTGTGCATTGCACAAAACGCTTGAAAAACCTTCGCACTTGCAGCATATTGTGGGTCTGCGAGATCCTCTCGCGTCATTATTTCCGCCCTCAGGTCCGTCCCCAAGGGCCTTCTACCGGAGAGACGATCATGGCCGACGCCGCTGAAACCGTGAAGAAAACCGCCGACCAAGCCACCGCCGCTGCGACTTCGGCCGCCGCCAAGGTCAAGGCGCAAGCCGAAACCATGCAGGCCGCCGGCACGCAGGCCTTCCGTGAAGGCATCGACAAGTCGACGGCCTCGATGGCCGAGCTGAACGCGCACAGCAAGAAGACGCTGGAAGCCATGGTCGAGTCGGTCACCGTCGCCCAGAAGGGCGCCGAGGCCCTGTCGCAACAGGCGCTGGGCTTCGCCAAGTCCTCGTGGGAAGACGGCGTCGCCGCGTCCAAGGAACTGTCGACCGCCCGTTCGGTGCAGGAGTTCTTCGAGCTCCAGACCGCCTGGGCCAAGAAGTCGATGGAGCGCTATGTCGCCGAGCTGACCAAGACGAACGAGATCGTCACCGCCACGGTCAAGGACAGCATCAAGCCGATCAACGAGCGCGTCACCGCCTCGGTCGAAACCTTCCAGGCCGCGCGCTAATCCCGCGAACCGCCCGAAGAATCGAGAAGGCCCCGGGGTTCGCTCCGGGGCCTTTTTGCTGTCAGGGCAGGGCGGAATGGTCGTAGCTGAAGACACGCGCCAGCTTCCACTCGGTCCCCTCCTGTTTCCACATCTGCGTGAAGCGGGCGCGACCGACGCGCCGTTCGGGGCCATCGCCCTGTCGCTCGTAGAAGACGTGTTCGCCCGTTTCGACGGCGCCGTAGTTGTTGATGGGATAGACGGCCAGACCGTCCCGCAGAGCCTCGCGCCGGGTTCGCCAAGCGTCCGGCGCGCTGCGGTCCTGGCAGCGGGCGGCGTATTGTGCGACAAAGCTGTCGGCGTCGGTGGCCACGCGTCCGCCGCGATCGTCGAAAAACTCGAAGTCATCGGTCAGCATGGCCCGAAGTCCGGCGGGATCGCAGCCTTCGAAGAAGACAGCGAAAAGTGTGGCGTCGGCCGCCATGACGGCGGTTTCCAGCGGCGTGGGCTGGGCGAAGGCGGCGAGCGAAAGGGCGGCGACGAGGGCGGCGGGCATGGCGATCGGGAGCTGTTCAACTGAGGCGCTCAACCTGAGCCGTTGAACTTCTGTGATCACGTGAAATCTTTGTCAGACGCCCTTCACGAAAGCCGTGACTGGACGCCGCTTCAATTCAGGCCATCATTCCCTATCTGAGAGCCAAGACGACTCCCCGACTACGGAACACGAATGCCCATACAAAGGCCCGGTGAGACCGGCGGCGGTCAAGGAACCGCCGTAGTCACCGAAACAAAGCCGAAGCTGCAAAAGCCCTCGCTCTATCGAGTGCTGATTCTGAACGACGATTATTCGCCGATGGAATTCGTCGTCTATGTGCTGGAGCGGTTCTTCCAGAAGAGCCGGGAAGAGGCCACCCGCATCATGCTGCATGTGCATCAGCATGGCGTCGGCGTCTGCGGCGTCTTCACCTACGAAGTCGCCGAGACCAAGGTCGCGCAGGTCATCGAGACTGCGCGCCGCCACCAGCACCCTTTGCAATGCACGATGGAAAAGGACTGAGAGGAGCCTCCCTATGCCTTCATTTTCCCGTCCTCTCGAAGAAACCCTGCACCGCGCGGTGGGATACGCCAATGCGCGCAGGCACGAGTATGCGACGCTCGAGCACCTGCTGCTCGCGCTGATCGACGATCCCGATGCGACCGGCGTCATGCAGGCCTGCAACGTCGATCTGTCGGCGTTGAAAGCGGCGCTGACCCTCTATGTCGACAACGACCTGGCCGCCCTGGCGACCAGCGACGGTGAGGACGCCAAGCCGACCGCCGGTTTCCAGCGCGTGATCCAGCGCGCGGTGATCCACGTCCAGTCGTCCGGCCGCGAGGAAGTGTCCGGCGCCAACGTCCTGGTCGCCATCTTCTCCGAGCGCGAGAGCCACGCCGCCTATTTCCTGCAAGAGCAGGACATGACGCGCTATGACGCGGTCAACTTCATCGCCCACGGCATCGCCAAGAAGGCGGGCGCCAACGAGGCCCGTCCGGCCAAGGGCGCTTCGCCCGAAGAGGCCGAGGATGCTTCCGCCGTCAAACAGGGCGGCGAGGCGCTGGAAGCCTATTGCGTCGACCTCAACGAGAAGTCTCGCCAGGGCAAGGTCGATCCCCTGATCGGTCGGCAGGCCGAGGTGGATCGCTCGATCCAGATCCTGTGCCGTCGGACCAAGAACAACCCGCTTCTGGTGGGCGACCCCGGCGTCGGCAAGACCGCCATCGCCGAAGGTCTGGCCCGCAAGATCGTCAACGGCGAAGTGCCCGACGTCCTGAAGGACGCCACCATCTATTCGCTCGATATGGGCGCGTTGCTGGCCGGCACCCGCTACCGCGGCGACTTCGAGGAGCGGCTGAAACAGGTGGTCAAGGAGTTGGAGAACCACGACAACGCCGTGCTCTTCATCGACGAGATCCACACGGTGATCGGTGCGGGCGCGACCTCGGGCGGGGCGATGGATGCCTCGAACCTGCTGAAACCGGCCCTGGCGTCCGGCACGCTGCGCTGCATGGGATCAACGACCTACAAGGAATATCGCCAGCACTTCGAAAAGGACCGCGCCCTGGTGCGTCGCTTCCAGAAGATCGACGTCAACGAGCCGACGGTCGAGGATACGGTGAAGATCCTGAAGGGCCTGAAGACCTACTACGAGCAGCACCACAAGGTCCGCTATACCGACAGCGCCGTGCGCACGGCGGTGGAGCTGTCGGCGCGCTACATGACCGACCGCAAGCTGCCGGACAAGGCGATCGATGTGATCGACGAGGCCGGGGCGTCGCAGATGCTGCTGACCGAATCCAAGCGGAAGAAGGTCATCGGTCAGAAGGAGGTCGAGGCCGTCATCGCCAAGATGGCTCGCATACCGGCCAAGTCGGTGTCCAAGTCTGACACCGAAAGCCTGCGCGAACTGGAAACCGACCTGAAGCGCGCCGTCTTCGGTCAGGAACAGGCCATCGAACAGGTGTCGGCGGCCATGAAGCTGGCGCGGGCAGGTCTTCGTGATCCGAACAAGCCGATCGGCAGCTTCCTGTTCAGCGGCCCGACCGGCGTCGGCAAGACCGAGGTCGCCAAGCAGCTCGCCGCCACATTGGGCATCGAGATGCAGCGTTTCGACATGTCGGAATATATGGAGCGCCACACGGTCAGCCGTCTGATCGGCGCGCCTCCCGGCTATGTCGGTCACGACCAGGGCGGGCTGTTGACCGACGCGGTCGACCAGCATCCGCACGCCGTCGTGCTGCTGGACGAGATCGAAAAGGCGCACCCGGATGTCTACAACATCCTGCTGCAGGTGATGGACAACGGCATGCTGACCGACGCGGTCGGCAAGAAGGTCGATTTCAGGAACGTCATCCTGATCATGACCACCAACGCCGGGGCCGCCGACAACGCGCGCGCCTCCATCGGCTTCGGCCGGGGCAAGGTCGAGGGCGAGGATGACAAGGCCATCCAGCGCCTGTTCGCGCCGGAGTTCCGCAATCGCCTGGACGCCATCGTGGCCTTCAAGCCGTTGCAGGCGGACACGATCCGCTCGGTGGTGACCAAGTTCATCCTTCAGCTGGAAGCCCAGCTGGCGGACCGCAACATCACCATCGAACTGACCGACGAAGCCGCCGACTGGCTGGCCAAGAACGGCTTCGACGAACTGTATGGCGCGCGTCCGCTGGCGCGGGTCATCCAGGACTCGATCAAGAAGCCGCTGGCCGACGACATCCTGTTCGGCCGCCTGACGCGCGGCGGGCACGTCAGGGTCCAGCTGAAGGACGGCAAGATCGACTTCGACATCACGAGCGCCAGCGCGCCCGCGAAGGCCGAGGAAGAAGAGACGGCCTGATCCTTAAAATGGTGATGGCGAAAGGCCCGGCTGGCAGCAGCCGGGCCTTTTTCTATGCCTGCTTGTAGGGCGACAGTTCTTCGGTCATCGCCCGAATCTCCGCCGCGACGGCCGGGCGTTCGCCGTCCAGATAACGGGCGACGGGATCGCGCAGGGCGGGGTCGGCGATGAAATGGGCGGAATAGACGGGGGAGGGCAGGTAGCCGCGCGCGATCTTGTGGTCGCCTTGGGCCCCGGCTTCGACGCGGGACAGGCCACGCGAAATGGCTAACGAGATGGCCTGATAATAGCAAAGCTCGAAGTGCAGGAACGGCACGTCTTCCAGCGTGCCCCACTGGCGGCCGTAAAGGGCGTCGCGGCCGATGAAGTTCAGAGCGCCGGCGATGGGCGTCTCATCCCGAAACGCCATGAACAGGGCGATCCGGTCGGCCATGGTCGCGCCGATGCGACTGAAGAAGTCGCGCGTCAGATAGGGCCGGCCCCATTTGCGCGAGCCGGTGTCCATGTAGAAGGCGAAGAAGGCGTCCCAGTGGGCCTCGGTGATGTCGGCGCCGGTCAGGACGCGGATATCCAGATCGGCCTGGGCGTCGCGGCGCTCGCGCTTGATGGTTTTGCGGCGGTTGGCCGACAGGGCGGCCAGGAAATCGTCGAAGGTCCGATAGCCGTTGTTGCGCCAGATGAACTGGATGTCCTGGCGCGGCAGCAGGTCCGCCTCGGTCATGGCTGACCAGTCGGCTTCGGTCGGGAAGTTGACGTGCAGGGAGGAGACGCCCAGCCGTTCAACCAAGGTCACAGCCCCCTGGATCAGAGCCTGACGCACCGTCGCGGCGTCGGTCTCGGGGTGGTTCAGGAAACGCGGCCCGGTCGCGGGCGTGAAGGGCACGGCGCCCAGCAGCTTGGGATAATACCGGCCGCCGGCCCGTTCGTAGGCGTCGGCCCAGCTGTGGTCGAAGACATATTCGCCCTGGCTGTTGCCCTTCAGATAGAGGGGCATGACGCCCAACACCGCGTTGTCTTCACCCCTCAAGGCCAAGTGGCGCGGGGCCCAGCCCTGGCGCGGCGCGGCGCTGCCCGAGGCCTCGCAGGCGTGCAAAAAATCATAGGAAACAAAGGGATCGCCGGTGGGCAGCGCGCACACGTCCCAAGCCTCTCGGCCGATGTCGGCGATCCCTTCGTGAACCGAGATCTGAAAGATCAGCGGATCTCCACGATCGCATCGATCTCGACGGCGAAGCCGAGCGGCAGCTTGTACACGCCGACGGCCGAGCGGGCGTGCTTGCCAGCGTCGCCGAAGACCTCGACCATCATGTCCGAGCAGCCGTTGATCACGGCGGGAATGGCGGTGAAGTCAGGGCCGGCCTGAACGAAGCCGCCCAGTTTCACGATGCGGACCACCCGGTCCAGATCGCCATCGCAGGCGGCCTTGATCTGGGCGATCAGGTTCAGACCGCACAGGCGCGCGGCTTCCAGCGCCTGCTCCGGCGTCACGTCCACGCCGACCGTGCCCTTGATCCCGCCATTGGCGTCGTTCGACAGCTGGCCCGAGATGGTGATCTGATCGCCCGAGCGGACATAGGAGACATAGCTGGCCACCGGCTTGGCGGGTTCCGGCAAGGTGAGGCCGAGTTCGGCGATGCGGGCTTCGATGCTCATGGGGGCTCCTGTTTATCTAGGCGCGGTTTAGCGCGGGGCAAGGCCGGCGTCACCCGTTCGGCGCGCTTTAAAGGTTCGCCAACCGCGCCGTGTCATGGTGCGATCATGGATATGCACCTGACCCCCGACGTCGCCGCCTTCCATGCCGTGCTGGCGCGGTTGTCCGCTGAAGACCGCGCGCGCGTGGACGCTGCCGCAATCCCGGCCGCGCAAAAGGCCGCCGAGGCCGCGCCGCATTGGGACTTCGAAATGCCGGCCAAGGCGGTGGATGCGCTGTTGGGCGCTGATGCATCGGACGATGTGCGTCGGGGTTTGGTTGCTGCCTGGGCGCTGCAACTGCCCGACCGTTCAGCGGCGATGAACCTGCCGGCCGAGGTCATGGCCCTCTATCCCTACTGGATCGAACAGTTGGCGGGTTTTCTGGACAAGGCCGAGGGCGACTACGTTTTTGACCACTGGTCCAAGGACGTGCGCTTCACCCTGGCGCTCAGCGTGCCGGGCGCGAAAAGTCAGGTGATCGACCTGTCGTCGCCGGTCGGGCCGGGCCAGATCGTCAAACACGTTCGCGACGGCTGGGGCCTCAAGCCGCTGTTCCGCTATCTGGCGGCGGGCGCCAAGCGCGAGCCTTGGCTGGAGGTTCATACCGAAAGCCGCTGGCTGAGGGGCTTCAACGAGGATGGCTGGAACGAGGCCTGGGCCACGGCGGCGGAGCTGTGCCGCGCGCGGCCCGAACTGGCCGGCATGATCGGCTCCAGCTGGTTCTATGACCCACCCCTGACCGAGATCAGCCCCCGCCTAGCCCACCTGCGCCTGAACCCGCTGAAGGGCGGCGCCTTCATGGTCCATCAAGGACCCGGCGAGATCCATACCGAACGGGCGGCGACGGCGTCGGCGTCGCGCAAGGCGCTGATCGATAGCGGCGAATACACCGCCCGGTCCTGGCTGATGATCTGGCCCCGCAAGGAGCTGATCGCCTGGGCGGATCGGCGTAACGCCGCCTGATTTCAGGCTGTCGCCATCCGCCACGCCGCCGCGACCGGCTGAATGTCCAAGTCGGCCGCCCTGGCCAGTCGGATCAATCGATCGATGTCCTCTGGACGGCAACCATACGGCGTCGGCGCGTCGCTGACGTCGTGGCCGTAGGCGATCAGCCAGCCTTTGGATGAAGCCGTCGTCGCCACAAGCGCCTCCAGGTCGTAGCCGGGCAGGCGACGGCTCTCCAGGCCGATGGCCTGTAGCAGATTGCGATCCGTACGCCCGGCGTTGATCCCGTCGCGGACGCCGCGCCCGCACAGGAAGCGTTTGTCAATCACCGCTTTTGATCCCAAGGCGCAATCCCCGAACGGATAGGCGAAAGTTTGCATTTCGTATCCGTCCAGCCGTTCGGCCACCCAGGCGGCGTTGCGGGCCAGGCTGGCGTCCAGTTCGGCCGGCGAAAGGGTCAGGGTCGAGACATGCTCATAGGTGTGGCATCCGACTTCGTGCCCGGCCTCGTGGAGGGCTTGCAGATGCTCCACCTCAAACTGGGGCAGGTCCAGATTGCGACCCCCCGACAGTCCGCCGCAGACATAGTAGGTTGCCTTGACCCCGTGCTGAGCCAGGATCGGTCCGGCCTCGGTCCAGGCCGATGCCGGGATGTCGTCGAACGACAGGCTGAGGACGCCGCGCGTGGGCCGCACGTCGGTAGGACGGACATCGAGATAGCGGCCGGCGCGGCGACGCATCTTGTCGATAAAGGCGCTCATGCCCGCCTTGTCGCACGATGGGCTTAAGGCCGAGTTTCAAACCGTGACGGGTTGGGCGGTCAGACCGCGCACGCCGAAGACACGGCGATAGCGTTCGATCTCGGCGGGATCGCCGACCGCTTTCGCGGGATTGTCCGACAGTTTGACAGCGGGACGGCCGCCGGCCTCGACTACCTTGCAGACCAAAGAGATCGGCTCCAGTTCCGGCGCGAAGGCGGGCGAACAGTCACGGAAATCATTGGTCAGATTGGTGCCCCAGCCGAAGCTGAGACGGGCGCGGCCGTGGAAATGGGCGTGGGTCGCCTCGATCCCGTCGATGTCCATCCCGTCCGAGAAGATCAGCAGTTTCTCCTTTGGGTCTCGCCCATGCGCGCGCCACCAGTCGATCAGGCGGTCGCCGGCCAGGATGGGCGGGGCCGAGTCGGGACGGAACCCGGTCCAGTCCGCCACCCAATCGGGCGCCTGCTCCAGAAACGCCTCGGTGCCGAAGGCGTCGGGCAACACGATCAGCAGATTGCCCGCATAGTGCCGACGCCATTCGTCCAACACTGCATAGGGAACCTGGGCCAGCGCTGCGTCGTCGGGCGCCAGGGCGGCTAGAACCATCGGCAGTTCGTGGCCGTTGGTGCCAATGGCTTCCAGGTCATTCTCCATGGCGTGCAGGACGTTGGATGTGCCGATGAAGGATTTGCCCAGCCCCTCCTTCAACGCCTGAATGCACCAGCGTTGCCAAAGGAAGCCGTGCCGCCGCCGCGTGCCGAAGTCGGACAGGGCGAGGTCGGGCAAGAGCCGCAGCCGCTCGACCTTGGACCACAGCCGCGTCTTGGCTCGCGAATACAGGATGTCCAGCTCGAACCGGCCCAGCCGTCGCATTCCGACGCAGCAGCGCAGCTCGTTCAGGATCGCCAGCGCCGGGATTTCCCACAGCGTCACCTCGGCCCAGGCGCCCGAGAAGGTCAGCACGTACTGCCCGTCCTGAACCGACAGATCGTAGTCTGGCAGGCGATAATCAGTCAGCCAGGCGATGAAGTCGGGCGAGAAGATCTGCTTCACGCCATAGAAGCTGTTGCCCGCCAGCCAGACCAGTTCCTTGTTGGTGAAGCGCAAGGTGCGGGCATGATCCAGCTGTTCGCGCAAGGCGTCGATATCAACTTCGTCAGCCAGACGCACAGCCTTGGTGCGGTTGATGACCTGGAAGACGACCGGAACGTCGCGATGCTCGCGCCAGATCATCTGAAGCATCAGCAGCTTGTAGAAATCCGTGTCCAGCAGGCTGCGGACGATCGGGTCCAGGCGAAAGCCGTGGTCATAGGCGCGTTTAGCGAGATCCATGCCCTGTCCTACGGCTTCAGCGCACGGCCCGCCACCACTGCGTCCTTGCCGAACTTCTCGCGCAGCACGTCGATGGCGCGCTCTGTCTTCAAGGCCCGGGTCTCGGTGGTCTGGAACAGGCCGGCGGGTGCGTCCTCGGCGTCCTGCACATCCGCCATGCCGATGCCGATCAGACGATAGGGGCGGCCCAGCTCCGGCTTCAGCAGATCGCGCCCCGCAGCGAACAGGGCGCGCGCCGTCTGGACCGGTTCGGGCAGGGTGATGCGGCGGGTGATGATCTTGAAGTCGGTGCGGCGCAGCTTCAGCACCAGAACGCGGCTGGCGACGCCGTCGCGACGGGCCTTGGACGCCAGCTTCTCGCACAGGGGCCACAGCTCGGCCTCCAGCGCTTCGGCCGACGTCAGGTCTTCGTTGAAGGTGGTTTCGGCGCTCATCCCCTTGCGGTCGCGTTCGGGGTTCACGGAGCGGGCGTCGCGGGCGTGGGACAGGTCGTGGAGGCGCAGGCCGGATTCGCCATAGCGTTTGACCAGATCACGCACGTCCGCCCGGGCCAGATCGCCGATGGTCGTATAGCCGTCGCTACGCAGCGCCTTGCCGAACACAGGGCCGACGCCGGGCAGGGCGGTGACGGGGCGCGGCGCCAACAGGGCCTGGGCGTTGGCGGCGCCGACGACGGAGAAGCCGCGCGGCTTGTCCATCTCCGACGCCATCTTGGCCAGGAAACGGTTGGGCGCCAGGCCGATGGAGACGGTCAGGCCGGTCTCCTCCTCGATCTGTTTCTGGAAACGGATCAACTGAAACGCCGCCGGCCCGCCGTTCAGTCGCTCGGTGCCCGACAGATCAACCCAGGCCTCATCCAGCGACAGCGGCTGGATCAAAGGTGTCAGCTGTCCCAACGCCCCCAGAATGCGCTGCGATTCGAAGACGTATTTGGTGAAGTCCGGCCGGATCACAACGGCTTCGGGACAGGCCTTCAGCGCCTTGAACATGGGCATGGCGGAGCCGACGCCGTACTGGCGCGCGACATAGCAGGCGGTGGAGACCACGCCGCGCTTTCCGCCGCCGACGATCACCGGCTTGTCACGCAACTCTGGCCGGTCGCGCTTCTCCACCGAAGCGTAGAAGGCGTCGCAGTCCATGTGCGCGATCGACAATTGGTCCAGCTCGGCGTCTGCGACAACGCGCCGCGATCCGCACGCCGGACAGCGGTTCTCGCGCGGCCCGGCGGGATCTTCGCCGGTCCACAGGCAGTCGCGACAGATGGCCTTGATGGCCACGCTTAAGGTCTCCGTAAGGTTGGCTTCACCCCAACTTAAGACTGGGCGCCTACGAATGCGACCAACGAGGCGTCCCGCGTTCGAGGGGCGCGCAGGTCAGGTGATGATGTCCAAGAAAGTCCTCATCGTCGAGGATAACGAGCTGAACATGAAGCTTTTTCATGATCTGCTCGATTCCCAGGGCTATGAGACCCTGCAGACCCGCGAGGGCTTGCAGGCGCTCGCCCTGGCGCGCGCCCATCATCCCGACCTGATCCTGATGGATATCCAGTTGCCTGAAATCTCGGGCCTGGAGGTCACCAAATGGCTGAAGGACGACGACGAGCTGAACCACATCCCCGTCATCGCCGTCACCGCCTTCGCCATGAAGGGCGATGAGGAGCGGATCCGTCAGGGCGGGTGCGAGGCCTATATCTCCAAGCCGATCTCGGTCATGCATTTCCTCGAAACCATCCGGCAGCACCTCGGATGAGCGCCCGTATCCTCGTCGTCGACGATGTGGACGTGAACGTCCGCCTGCTCGAAGCCAAGCTGACCATCGAATATTACGATGTGCTGACCTGCAACGACGGCGCGTCGGCCCTGGCCATCGCCGCCGAGCACCAGCCGGACCTGATCCTGCTGGACGTCATGATGCCCGGCATGGACGGGTTCGAGACGTGCCGACGGCTGAAGGCCCAGGCCGAGACGCGCCATATCCCCGTCGTGCTGGTCACGGCGCTGGACGGGCGCGAGGATCGGATCAAGGGGCTGGAGGCCGGCGCCGACGACTTCCTGACCAAGCCCATCGACGACGTCATCCTGTTCGCACGCGTCAAGTCGCTGACGCGGCTGAAGCACGTCATGGACGAGCTGCGCGAGCGAGAGGAAAGCGGCCGTCGCCTGGGCGTCGATTCGGACAATGCCGCGCGGCTGCGCAGCGAGGGCGGGCGGGTTCTGATCGTCGATGACGACCAGCGTCAGGCCGAGAAGATCGCCCAGGAACTGGGCGGCGAACATCGCGTCGCCATCGAAACCGATCCCGAGGCGGCGCTGGTTGCGGCCAAGGGCGCGCTGGACCTGATCATCGTCAACGTCGCCGCCGCCAGCTTCGACGGCCTTCGGATCGTCGCTCAGGCCAAGTCGGGCGATGCCCGCCGCGCGCCGATCCTGGCGATCGTGGAGCCGACCGAAAGGCCGCGCATGATCAAGGCGCTGGAACTGGGCGCCGCCGACATCCTGCCGCGCCCTGTCGATACCGAAGAACTGTCGGCGCGGGTTCGCACCCAGATCCGTCGCAAACGCTACACCGACTTCCTGCGCCAGAAGCTGGACAGCAGCATGGAAATGGCCGTTACCGACGCCCTGACCGGCCTGCACAACCGGCGCTACATGACCGGCCAGTTGCAGGCGCTGGTGGGTCGTGCGGCCCAGGGCGGGGCCCAGGTGGCCGTGCTGGTTTTGGACATCGACCACTTCAAGTCGGTCAACGACAGCTTCGGCCACGACGCTGGTGATGAGGTGCTGGTGGAGTTCGCCGTGCGCCTTGCCACCAATGTCCGGGCTGTGGACCTGCCTTGCCGCATGGGCGGCGAGGAGTTCGTGGTGGTCATGCCGGGCGCCAGTCTGGAAGACGCCGGCCGTGTCGCCGAACGGATTCGCCGCGACGTCGCCTCCGCGCCGTTCCGCGTGATGGGCGGCAAGGAGCAGATCACCATCACCATCTCGATCGGCGTGGCCGCCACGACCGGCGACGGCGATACGCCCGAAGGCTTGCTGAAGCGCGCCGACGAAGGGGTCTATGAGGCCAAGGCCGCCGGCCGCAACCGGGTCATCGCCAAGGCGGCCTGACGCGGGCACAGACAACGAAAAACGCCCGGCTGGAGACCAGCCGGGCGTTCTCAATTTTCAGCCGATCAAGGACTTACTTGATCTTGCCTTCCTTGAACTCGACGTGCTTGCGCACGACGGGGTCGTACTTCTTGACGACCATTTTCTCGGTCATGGTGCGGGCGTTCTTCTTGGTGACATAGAAGAAGCCGGTGTCGGCCGTGGAGTTCAGGCGGATCTTGATGGAAGCCGGTTTGGCCATCGGAATTACCTCTGCGACGGCGAAAGCCGCTTAAAATAAGAGGCGCGGAACATACTCAGGATCGCCCCAAAGTCAACGGGCGCGATGCCACGTTGATGAGGCGGAACGCACATATAGTCTGACCGCATGAAAATCGCATCCCTGCTGGCCGCTGCGGCCCTGATGGCCTTGTCATGCGTCGGCGTTGCAACGGCCGATCCGGCTCAGTCCCAGGACGATTTCCTGGCGCGCTTGAACGCCCTGTGTGGCCAACGATTCGAAGGCCGTGTCGTCACCACCGACGCCGCCGACGCCAGGTTCGCCAGCGAGCGGCTGGTCATGCAGGTCCGCGACTGTTCGCCGGACGAGGTGCGTATTCCCTTCGCCGTGGGGTCGGATCGTTCGCGCACCTGGGTCGTGACCAAGACCGACACGGGCCTTCGGCTGAAGCACGATCACCGACATGCGGACGGCACGACCGACGTGCTGCATTGGTATGGCGGCGATACGGTCAAAGCCGGCACGGCCGAGCGTCAGGAATTCCCGGTCGACGCCGAATCGATCGCCCTGTCCAACGAAAACGACGCGGCGGTCTCGACCACCAATACCTGGGCGATGGAGGTTCACCCCGACCGGATGTTCGCCTACGAACTGCGACGTCCCAACCGGCATTTCCGCGTGGAGTTCGACCTGACCAGGCCGATCGTCGACTAGGGTCAGACTGCGCGCCAGGTCCGGATCGGCCGCACGGTGGCGCAGGCGGGACCGCCGTCCTTGGCGCGGCCGGGCAGGACGACTTCCAGCACCTCGCCTTGGCGCGCCTGGGCCAGCAGATCGGCGGGAATGTCGTGGACGTCGATCTTGGCGCGTCGGCTCCATTCGCTGGCGTGCTGGCCTGCCGACGTGCCGATCGCGACATAGACGAACCGCCGCGTAGCGCCCTCGCGCCGCACGAAGGGGCCGGTCAGGCGGCCATCCTCGGACAAAGTGACGGGCGCGTCGAAGCTGATCGGGCCGTCTGCGGCGATGCGCGGCTCGACCGGCATGTTCGCCTTGTCCTGCAGGCTGTAGGCGACGCCCGCGACCGGATCGGCGATCGTCAGGCGCAGGGTGATCGTCGTTCCGGCCATTTCAGTCCCTGTGTTCGACCGTGTGCCGACCCCGCACCATCCGCACGAAGGGCAGGGGCCGGTTCGGGTGTTTCAACCGCTCGGCCAGTTCACCCAACACAAACCGGGTGATGGCGGGCAGGTCCAGTGCGCGCGCCTCGTCCAACGGCAGCCAGGCGATCTCGTCCAATTCGCCCGACCCCGCGGTCGGCTCCGGGCTCAGCAGGGCATCGGCCGGGGCCATGAAGAAGCGGGCGTCGAACCGGCGGGTCCGGCCCGGCGGCGTAATGGCGCGCGCGACATAGGACAGGACCGACAGATCGGGCAGCGCGCCGGCCTGGCGATACTCGCGCCAAGGTCCGGCGACGGAGGCGCGGGGCGCCGGCCGCCCCAGAATGAGCCCTGTCTCCTCGAACGTCTCGCGCACCGCCGTCAGGGCCAGGGCGCGCGCACGGCGAGCGGGCAATTCGCCTTCCAGTCGCCGCGCAACCTCGCCCGACAACTCATCCGTCGCGGCGGCGTTGAAGTCGCTGCGATCGATCCGCCCACCCGGAAACACCCACTTCGACGCCATGAACACATGGCCAGGCGCGCGCCGCCCCATCAGCACCTCGGGCCGATCGCCGCCACGCGTCAGGATCAGCGTCGCCGCATCCTTCGGCCGCTGAGCCCCGCCGACACGCGGGGCGTCGGCCAGATCCTGAGCGGCGTCGAAAGGGGTCACTTGCGCTTGCCCTTCCTCACACCCTTCAGGCCGCCGGAGGGTTTGGAGCCGTTGCGGGGCTTGGGGCCGCCAGGGCGGTTCTTGCCGCGCATCGGCGGGCCGTCACCGCCGCGTCCGCGAATGCCGTAGCGTGGGGCCGGGGCGTTGGGATCGCGGGGTTCGGGCTCGCTGAGCATTTCGAACACCAAGCCACCCGTGACGGGGGTCGCCTCGCGCAGCTTGACCTCCACCATGCGGCCCAGGGTGAAGCGTTTACCCGTGCGTTCGCCGACAAGGGCGTGGGCGCGGTCGTCGTGGGTGAAGTATTCGCTGCCGAGCGTGGAGACGGGCACCAGGCCGTCCGCGCCCGTGTCCTCTAGACGAATGAACAGGCCGAACCGCGTCACGCCGGTGATCCGCCCGGCGAAGGTCGCGCCGACGTGCTCTTCCAGATAGGCGGCGATATAGCGATCCATTGCGTCGCGCTCGGCGGCCATCGACCTGCGCTCGGTCATGGTCACGCCCTCGGCGATGGCCGGCAGTTCGGCGATCTCGCGGTCGGTCAGTCCGTCCTTGCCCAGATTCAGCGCCCGGATCAGGCCGCGGTGGACGATCAGGTCGGAATAACGCCGGATCGGTGAGGTGAAGTGGGCGTAGCGATCCAGGTTCAGGCCGAAGTGGCCGATATTCTCGGGGCTGTAGATCGCCTGCATCTGGCTGCGCAGGACCACCTCGTTGACAACATCGGCGTGTTCGGTGTTGCGGGTCTCGTCCAGCAGTTTGTTGAACCGCTTGGTCGTGCCGGGCTCGCCCTTGTTCCAGGGCTTGCCGATGGTCGACAGGAAGTCGGCCAGGTTGAAGATCTTCTCCTGGCTGGGTGTGTCGTGCACGCGGTAGATCAGCGGCGTCTTTTTCTGCTCCAGCGTTTCGGCGGCGCAGACGTTGGCCTGGATCATCATCTCTTCGATCAGCCGGTGCGCCTCCAGCGAGGCGCGCTTTTCGATGGAGGCGATACCGCCCCCTCCTTGTTCATTGGCGGGCGCCATGCGGATGCGGCGTTCAGCCGATTCGATCTGCAGCGGGCTGCGCTTCAGCCGGCCCTTCAGCATGGCGTGATAGGCGTTCCACAGCGGATAGAGGATCGCCTCCATGATCGGGCCGGTCGTGTCGTCAGTTTGCCCATCGATGGCGGCCTGCGCCTGTTCGTAGCTGAGCTTGGCGTGCGACCGCATCAGGCCGCGCACGAACCTATGTCCGGTCTTTCGGCCGTCCTTGTCGAAGACCATCCGCACGGCGAGACAGGCGCGGTTCTCGCCCTCCTTCAGGCTGCATAGGCCGTTCGACAGCACCTCCGGCAGCATCGGCTCGACGCGGTCGGGGAAATAGGTCGAGTTGCCCTTGTCGCGCGCCTCGCGGTCCAGCTGGCTGCTGGGGCGGACGTAGGCGGCGACGTCGGCGATGGCGACCCAGACGATCCAGCCGCCTTCATTCTTCGGATCCTCGTCGCGCGCCGCATAGACGGCGTCGTCGTGGTCGCGCGCATCGGCGGGGTCGATGGTGATGAAGGGGACCTCGCGCAGGTCTTCGCGCCCCTTCAGCGTCGGCAGGGCCTGATCCTCGGCCTCGCGTTCGACCGCTTCGGAGAAGCCGGTCGGGACGCCGTGGGCATGGATAGCGATCAGGGAGGCGGCGCGGGGGTCGTCTTCCTTGCCGATGTGCTCCAGGATTTTGCCGCGCTTGGGGCCGTAGCGTTGGTCGCCTTTCTCAATCGCGGCCAGAACCAGGTCGCCGTCACGCAGGTCGCTGGACTGGGCCTGGGGCACCAGCAGGACGTCCCTGGAGCGGCGGTCGACCGGCTCGACGCGTGTTTCGCGCGCCGACTTGCGGATCACGCCAAGAACGCGGTTGGAGCCCACGTCCAGCTTCTTGATCAGCCGGGCTTCCCAACCCTCCGCGCCGCGCTGGAACTTCACCAGCACGCGATCGCCCAGGCCAGGGGCGGCCTTGGACTTGTCGGGCATCAGAATGGCGCGCGGGGCGTCGGGAGTGGTCTCGACCAGGCGCACATACAGTTCGCCGTCGCCGTCGCGTTCGATCACATCGGCGACGCCGACGGGGGGCAGGGCGCCGGCTTCGGAAAAGCCCTTGCGACCGCGTTTGCCCAGTCGCCCTTCGGCTTCCAGCTCGCGGATCATTTCGCGCAGGGCCCGGCGGTCGCCGCCTTTCAGTCCGAAATGGCGGGCGATGTCCGTCTTCTCGGCCGATCCGGCCTCGCGCAGGAAGGCGACGAGGGTGTCTTTGTCGGGGAGACCGGCGGGCGGTCTCTTGGATGATTTGGTCATTATGTCTTTCGTAGCGCGGAACCGCGCCCTTGAGTAAATCTTGAGGGGTCAAATCTTGCGTGAGTTGACCATGTGAAGGCGGGGCTTCAGCTTCCGCCCGCCCCGAATGGAGTTTTCGATGTCCCTGACCGCCCCCGCCCTGAGCGCGACCGTCTCGTCGCCGCTGGATCTGATCGGCAAGACGCCGATGGTGGAGGTGACGAAGATCGACACCGGCCCGTGCCGCCTGCTGCTGAAGCTGGAGTCCCAGAACCCCGGCGGTTCGATCAAGGACCGGATCGCCATCTCCATGCTGGACGCCGCCGAGCGCGAAGGCTTCCTGAAGGAAGGTGGCACCATCGTGGAGGCGACGGCGGGCAACACCGGCCTGGCGCTGACGCTGGTCGGTCGGGCCCGGGGGTATAAGGTGCTTCTGGTCATCCCGGACAAGATGTCCAAGGAAAAGATCCAGCATCTCAGGGCGATGGGCGCCGATGTTCGTCTGACGCGTTCGGACGTCCCGCATGGCCATCCGGAATATTACACCGACATGGCCGAGCGTCTGGCCCAAGGCATTCCCGGCGGCTTCTACGTCAACCAGTTCGCCAACGCCGCCAACGCCGAGGCCCATGTGAATACGACGGGCCCCGAAATCTGGGAGCAGACGGGCGGCGACATCGACGCCTTCGTCGCCGGCATCGGCTCGGGCGGCACGATCACCGGCGTGGCGCAGTTTCTGAAGAGCGTTGGCTCGAAGGCCCAGATCATCCTGGCCGATCCCGTCGGCTCGACCCTCGCCGGCATCGTCAACGACGGCGTGCCGGGGCCGGAAGGCAGCTACACCGTCGAGGGAATCGGCCAGAACTTCGTGCCCGATACGGCGGACATGAGCCTGATCGACAAGGCCTATTCGATCCCCGACGCCGAGGCGATCGCCACGGCGCGCGAACTGCTGCTGAAGGAAGGCATCCTGGCCGGCTCGTCGTCCGGCACCCTGATCGCCTCGGCCCTGCGCTGGTGCCGCGAGCAGACCGAGCCCAAGACTTGCGTGACCTTCGTCTGCGACACCGGGGCCAAATATCTGTCCAAGGTCTATAACGACGCCTGGCTGGCGGATCAGGGCCTGGGAGAGCGCGAGCTGCACGGCGACCTGTCGGACCTGATCAACCGCAAATACGAGAAGGGCGACGTCGTCGTCGCCGGGCCGGGCGATACCCTGGACACCGCCTTCAAGCGGATGAAGGGCGCCGACGTATCGCAACTGCCGATCATCGAAGACGGCCGGCTGGTCGGGATCCTGGACGAAAGCGACCTGATCCGCATCATGAACACCGACGAGATCACGCGGAAAGAACGGTTCGCCAAGCCGGTGGCCTCGGCCATGACGCGCGATCTGGACACGCTTCAGGTCAATGAGCCTCTGGACGCCCTGATCCCTGTCTTCGACCGCGACCGCGTGGCCATCGTGCTGGACGGCGAGCGGTTCGTCGGCCTGATCACCCGCACCGACCTGATCAACCACCTCAGCCTGAACCGGTAAGTCCATGAGCGACAAGAAGAACAGCCAGGGCTTTTCGACCCGCGCCATCCATGCCGGCCAGCATCCCGACCCGACGACGGGTGCGGTGATGACCCCGATCTACGCCACCTCGACCTACGCCCAGGAAAGCCCGGGCGTGAACAAGGGTTATGAGTATGCGCGAGGCAAGAACCCGACGCGCGAGGCGTTCGAGGCCTGTATCGCGGACCTGGAGGGCGGCACGCACGGGTTCGGGTTCGGCTCGGGCATGGCGGCGACCTCGACGGCGCTGGAGTTGCTGGATGCGGGCGATCACATCGTCACCGGCGACGACTTGTACGGCGGCTCGTGGCGACTGTTCGAGAGGGTGCGCAGGCGAACCATGGGGCTGGACTTCGCCTATGTGGACCTGAGCGACATCGCGGCGGTCGAGGCGGCGATCACGCCCAAGACCAAGATGCTGTGGGTCGAGACGCCCACCAATCCCCTGATGAAGCTGGCCGACATCGCCGCCCTGTCGAAGGTGGCCAAGGCGCATGGGCTGCTGCTGGTCGTGGACAACACCTTTGCCACCCCCTTCTGCCAGCAGCCGCTGAGCCTGGGGGCGGACGTGGTGATGCACTCGGCGACCAAATACCTGAACGGCCATTCGGACATTATCGGAGGGGTGCTGGTGACGGCCGACGCCGAGTTGGCGACGCGGATCAAGTTCCTGCAGAACTCGGTCGGCGGGATCATGGGGCCGTTCGACGCCTTCCTGGCCAACCGGGGCTTGAAGACCCTGGCGCTGCGGATGAAGGCCCACTGCGAGAACGCCCTGACCATCGCGCGCTGGCTCGAGACGCGCGCGGGGATCGCAAAGGTGATCTATCCCGGCCTGATCGCTCACCCTCAGCATGAGTTGGCCGCGCGCCAGATGAGCGGCGGCTTCGGCGGGATGGTGACGGTGATCCTGGAGGGCGATCTGGAGCGCACGAAGCGGGTGCTGGAACGGGTTCAGGTCTTCACCCTGGCGGAGTCGCTGGGCGGGGTCGAAAGCCTGGTGAACCACCCGGCGATCATGACCCACGCCAGCGTGCCCAAGGAGGTGCGCGAGGCGGGCGGCGTGACCGACAACCTGATCCGGCTGTCGGTCGGGGTCGAGAACGTCGAGGACTTGATCGCAGATCTGGATCAGGCCCTGGGCTGATCTCAGCTTGAGGGAAGGGCTGTCTGGTGGCCGGTGACTGGCGGCAGCTTCTTCTTGGGGGCGGCGCGCTTGACCGGGGCCTTTGCGGGCTTGGGCAGGGCCGCGCGGCGGGCCATTTCGGTGTCGATGACCGGGATGATGTCGCTGGCGGCCATGACCTGGGTCGAGGCGCCGTGTTCGACCAGGCGGGCGGCGTTGGCGCGCAGCGTCGTCAGGTCGGCGTCGGTCATCGCGGGGATCATGTCGGCGAGCGGGGTCATGTCGGCATCCGTATGCAGAAGCCTCAGGGCTGGCGCGACAGGCGCCAGCCCTTCAGCTGATTGAAGGCGATTTCCACCGTCACGCGGTCGCCCAGCAGCGAGACGCCCGTCTGGGCGCCCAGCGAGGGCAGGACAGTGATCAGGTGGCCGTTGTCCAGGCGAACGCGACGGCCGCCGAGCGGCATCAGTTTGATGACCTCGCCGTCGAATGCGATCACGCCGGCCCTGGTCGGGGCCGGCTCGTTCGTGTTGGACGCGTGGAGCGTGTCCTACTCCGCCGCCGTAAGGCGACCGGCGGACTCTTTGCCGGAGCGCGAATCGCGCTCGATTTCGTAGGAAATCTTCTGGCCTTCGTTCAGCGAGCCGACGCTCGAGGTTTCGACGGCCGAGGCGTGGACGAAGACGTCCTTGCCGCCGTCATCGGGCGCGATGAAGCCGTAGCCTTTGGTGGGGTTGTACCATTTTACAGTGCCGGTAGCCATTTGGAGACCTCCGTCTGGCGTTGACCGCAGGGAGGGATCCCTGGTCGGCCTGTCGGGTCTGAATGGGATCGGCTTTTGGACCTCGGTGCGTGATGCAAAGGGAGCAGCGGCGTTACGCAGAGAGATCGACCAGACCTAGATGGGCGCCCGACAACCGTTACGCAAGGGGCTGGCGATCAGAAGGCGTAGGCGACCTTGGCGACCAGGGCGTCCTCATATTGTTCGCCGAAGGTGTGGGCGTCGGTGTCGTAGTAGCGCAGGTCCAGTTCCAGGGCGTCGGTGAGGGCGTAGGTCACGCCGGCGTTCCAGCCGGTGTAATCGGGCGCGCCGTTCTGCTCGCGACGACCGACGGCGACCGTGCCGTTCAACTGGGGCGTGAAGTCCCAGCCCAGGCGGCCCTCGACCCAGGTGAAGCTGTCGGTCGAGCCGGCGGCGTCGGGCGAATACTGGACCTGCAGTCGCGCGCTGGCCGGGCCGATCGAGCGGCTGGCGTTGCCTGTGATCTCCCAGGCGTCCTGATCATAGCCGGCTTCGGCGTCGAGGCGGTTCTTGTAGGCGACGTTGAAGTCGAACCGATAGCCGAAGGCCTCGGGCTGATAGCCGACCACGAACTCGGCCTCGACGTTGGAGCCGCCGGCCTGGATCGTCTGGAAGCCGGGGCCGACGTAGAACAGGCCGTCGGCGCTTTCCCAGGTCGCCGAGCCGAAGGCGTAGCCGTCGTTGCCGGACTTGGACGCATCCTTGGAGCGGTTGTCCGTGCCCGCGCCCAGTTCGAAGGACCAGGCGTCGCGCGCGGACGTCGGGGCTGATCCAGGCGCCGACTGGGCGGCGGCCGGCAGCGCAACGGCGAGCGCGGAGACGGAAAGGGCGGCGAGGATGGTCGTGCGGATCATGGCGGCTCCAACGCGCGAGGTGCGGATTGGCGCCGCCTTTAGCGCGCTCCGGCCTTGATGGCGAATTCCTCTGTGGCCTGAGCGAACTCTTGTCGCAGGCGCGCGACCAGTTCGGCGGTCGGCAGGACGTCGTGGATGGCGCCCGCGCCCTGGCCGGCGGACCAGACGGTCTTCCAAGCCTTGGCCTCGTCGCCCATGTCCAGCTTGTGTTCGGGCAAGGTCTTCGGATCGATGCCGTTCTCGATCAGCGACTTGCTCATGAAGTTGGCGGGGATGCCGGACACGGCGGGCGTGTGGACGATGTCGGTCGCGCCGCTGTCGATGACCATCTGCTTGTAGGCGTCGGCGGCCATGGCCTCGGTCGTGTTGATGAAGCGCGTGCCCATATAGGCGAAGTCCGCGCCCAGCATCAGGGCGGCCGCAACGTCCTGACCCGTCGAGAGCGCGCCCGACAGGATGATGGTCCCCTTGAAGAAGCTGCGAACCTCGTTGACTAGGGCGAAGGGGTTGATGATGCCCGCATGGCCGCCCGCGCCGTTCGCGACCAGGATCAGGCCATCGACGCCCGCCTCGGCCGCCTTTCGCGCATGACGAATGTTGGCGATGTCGTGGAAGACCTGACCGCCGTAGCCGTGGACCGCGTCGACCACGTCGCGCACGGCGCCCAGGGAGGTGATGATCAGCGGCACCTTCTCCTCGACGGACACCATCATGTCGGCAATCAGCCGGGGGTTGGTCGGGTGGACGATGTGATTGACGCCGAAGGCGGCGGCCTCGGGCTTCAGCCGGCCCTTGATCTCTCGAATCCAGTCGCGATAGCCCTCGGTCGTGCGCTGGTTCAGCGACGGGAAGGTGCCGATCACGCCCGCATTGCAGGCCTCGACCACCAGATCCGGTCCGGACACCAGGAACATCGGCGCCGAAATGATCGGCAGGATCAGACCTTTCTGCAGCGAAGCGGGAATGGCCACGGGCGTCTCCTTTGGTTTTCTTTCGCTACGCTTAGCGGGCTGTCGCCGGGGAAGGCAATCGCGGGGATTTCAGACGGTGGCGCGAAAAAATGAGTCTAATTCGTCTAATCTCGGGTCGGAGGCGGGGTGAAAGCGGGCAGGCGGCGACGGCGGGTGAAAACCGGCCATCATACGACGATTCGGACGTAGGGTCGGTCGATTGACGCTGCCCGACGCGAAGGCGTTGAAAGGGCGAGGGAAGCCGTCCGGGATTAGGATGGCTGGCTGGCCTCAATCCTCCCCCACCGGGGGACGGGGGCCGCGAAGCGGTGGAGGGGGCTGATCGCGCACCTGCCGATGAATATGGTCCACCACGGCAGCCAGTTCGCTCAACACATCCCGCGCCGGGATACGAAGAACGGAAATGCCGCGTGCGTTGAGCCATTCTGTCCGCCGGTTGTCGTGCTCCACCGCCTCAGCTTGGGAATGGCTTTCGCCGTCCACCTCGACCGCAAGGCGAGCGTCCTCGCAATAGAAGTCCAGAATGTACGGACCGAGGGGGTGCTGGCGGCGAAAGCGAATGCCGTCGAGCCGGCGCCCTCTGATGTGCTGCCACAGGAGAACTTCCGGCAGGGTCATCGTGCGGCGCAGGTCGCGGGCGCGGGCGACGGTTTTCTTAGGTGCGTAGGTCATTTGCGTCGGTCATTTGCGTCATGGACCGCATACGCGGCCGGCCCCCTCCACCGCTTCGCGGTCCCCCTCCCCCGATGGGGGAGGATTTTCATCTGAGCGGCAAGCGCCTAAATGCCCGGCATGACCCACTATACCGACAGCCTCAGCCAGCTCGGCGCCCAGACCGCCGCACCGACAAGTCCCGAGACGGCGGTGCTGGAGCGGGTGCCCAACCCGCATGCGGACACGCTGTATCTGGCCCGGTTCACGGCGCCGGAGTTCACCAGCCTGTGCCCGGTGACGGGCCAGCCGGACTTCGCCCACATCGTCATCGACTATGCGCCGGGCGACTGGCTGGTCGAGTCCAAGAGCCTGAAGCTGTACCTGACCAGTTTCCGCAATCACGGCGCCTTCCACGAGGACTGCACCGTCGCCATCGGGCGGCGGCTGGCGGACTTGCTGGAACCCAAGTGGCTGAGGATCGGCGGATATTGGTATCCGCGCGGCGGCATCCCGATCGACGTCTTCTGGCAGACCGGTGCGCCGCCCGAGGGGCTGTGGCTGCCGGACCAAGGCGTGCCGACCTATCGCGGGCGGGGATAGTCAGAGGTTCCGCGTCCGCCGTTCAGCAGCGGGCGTGTCGCGATCAGGCGCTTAGGGCCACAGGCGCAGCCTGGTCAGGCCAGGCGACAGGCGACAAGGCTTCCAGCGCTGGCTTCGCCAGCAGATAGCCCTGCATCAGATCGACGCCGAGATCGCGCAGGACATCATGTTCGGCCAGGGTCTCGATGCCTTCGCAGACGGGCTGGATGCCCAGGTCCCGAAGCATGTTCAGCGTGTTGCGCACGATGGTGCGCTTGACCGGGTTGGTGTCGATGTCGCGCACTAGGGCCATGTCCAGTTTGACGATGTCGGGCTGGAACAGGGTGAGCAGGCCCAGACCTGCATAGCCGGCGCCGAAGTCGTCGATGGCGGTCTTGAAGCCCATGGCGCGATAGGATCGCAGGATGTTGAGGATGTGGTCGGTGTCCATCACCTCGCTCTCGGTGAACTCGAAGATGATCCGATCCACCGGGAAGTTGGTGCGCATCGCCGCCGCCAGGGTGGCGCGAATGCAGGCGCGCGGCTCATAAACGGCGTTGGGCAGGAAGTTGATCGACAGGCTGGCGCCGCCCGCCGTCATATCCAGACCGGCGGCGAGATCGATGGCGGTCGTGCGGCACAGCTGATCGAAGGCATAGCGGTTGTCGTGGGAGATATGCGACAGAACCTGACCCGCGCCCCGGCCGTCCTTGCCCCGCACCAAGGCTTCGTAGGCGAAGACCGTCTGGGTCGTCACATCGACGATCGGCTGGAACGCCATGGTGATAGGCAGGTCAAACCCCGCCCCATCTCTGCAGCCTGCGCAAGACATAAGCTTCTCCTACTGGCCGGCTAGTCTAAGGCGGCAGGCGTTAAAGACTGATGTCGAACAGGAAATTCGCTCTCGGGTTCCTTTCGTGCGGTTAAAACTCCGCAGCGCGGGAGCGGTCCGCTCTTGAAGTTTCTCGCTGCGCCGTCACGGGTAATGCGATGAACCACGCACTTCCGCTCGAAGCCTGGGGGCGCCGTCTGATGACGCGGGCGGAGGCGTGGGCGGATCGGTCGTGGGCGCGGCGCCAGGCCTATGAGTTCTTGTGGTTCGGGCTGAAGCAGGGGTGGGCGTGTCTGTTCGGGGGGCTGATGCTGGCCCTGATCCTGGGCACGTTTCTGGTTTGGCCAGAGGGAGCGCCGGTGTCGCGCTATGACTTTCTGGCGGTCGGGGCGGTGGTGATCCAGGCGGCGATGCTGATCCTCCGGTTGGAGAGCTGGGAAGAGGCGCGCGTGATCTTCCTGTTCCATGTGGCGGGGACGGTCATGGAGCTGTTCAAGACCGCGCACGGGTCATGGGTCTATCCCGAGGACAGTCTGCTGCGGATCGGGGCGGTGCCGCTGTTCTCGGGCTTCATGTATGCGGCGGTGGGCAGCTATATCGCGCGGGTGCAGCGCATCTTTCATATCCGGGTGCGGGGGTATCCGCCGCTGTGGACGACCTGGGTGCTGGCGGCGGCGATCTACATCAACTTCTTCGCCCATCACTGGCTGCCGGACGTGCGCATCGCGCTTTTCATCGCGACCGCCGTGTTGTTCGGGCGGGGATGGTTCTATTTCACGGCGGACCGGAAGCGGCGGTCGATGCCGCTGCTGCTGGGCTATTTCCTGGTGGCGCTGTTCATCTGGTTCGCCGAGAACCTGGGCACGCTGGGGCGGGCCTGGGTCTATCCGGGGCAGGCCGACGGGTGGGAGATGGTGTCCCTGGCCAAGCTGGGCAGCTGGTTCCTGCTGATGATCATCTCGGTGGTGCTGGTCTCGTTGGTGCACCGACCGGAGGAAGAACTCAGCGGCCCTGCAGCGCCCCGCGCATGACGGCCGACTTGCGGCTCATGCGGGCCTTCACCAGGCGATAGGCCACGGCGACAATCAGGATGGTCACGGCGAGGGCGCCGATCAGAAGGGTGGGGCCGTGGGCCTCGCTGAGGACTTCCATCTTCGCCAGACCTTGAGCGGCGAGATAGCCCGGCGCCAGCATGGCCAGCACCCAGACGATGCCGGATGTGACGTTACCGAACTGGAAGGCCCGCTGACGCATCCGGAGCATGCCCAGCGTCAGCGGCACGAAGGCGCGCAAGGGCCCGAAGAAGCGGCCGACGAAGATCGACATGACGCCGTAGCGACGGCAGTACAAACGCGTCCAGGCGATGCGCCGGCGGTGCGCCTTGAACATCGGGCGCTGGAGGAATCGCACGCCCAGTCGACGTCCGGCCCAGTAGGAGATGGCGTCGCCGATCACCGCGCCGATGACGCAGCCGACGATGACATTGACGGGGTCCAGCACGCCGGCCGCGATCAGGCCGCCCGCCGCGACCAGCAGGCCGGTGGCGGGCACGAAGGCGCCGACGACGGCCAGCGACTCGACGAACACGACCAGGCCCAACATGACGCCGGCCCACATATGGTTGCGGGCGATGAAATCGCCCACGGCTTGCAACAGGGAATCCATACGAAGGCCTTGGGGGAGGAAGGCGGGGTCGGTCGAGGTCAAACCGACGTAGGGCGACCTTATGTCACCCGCTTACGGCAGGCGTGTGACCTTGGCGGCCAGATCGGGACGCGGGCGTTCCAGCGCGGGTTCCTTCAGCGTGCCGATGTGGATGAAGCCGGCGACGCTCTCGCCCTCGGTCAGGCCGAACAGGGCGACGCCTTGCGGGTCGTAGCTGTACCAGTCGGTGATCCAGCTGGACGAATAGCCGAAGCCGGAAGCCGCGTGTTCCAGGTTCATGCAGACGGCGCCGGCCGATAGCTGTTGCTCCCAGATCGGCTTGGACCGTTCGACCGGCGTCGAGACGACCAAGATGGTGACGGGCGCGGCGGTCAGTTTGGCCAGAACCGCCTGATCCTTGGCTGGGCCGTTCCTGAGTTCGACCAGCACGGCGAGGCGGGCGGCGATGTCGGCGCGCGATTGGGGACCCAGGACGACGAAACGCCACGGGAACAGCTTGCCATGGTCGGGCGTGCGGGCGCCCAGCGTCAGGATCTCGTCCAGTTCGGCCTCGGACGGGCCGGGCGCGACCAGGGCCTGGGCCGGGGCGGAGCGCCGCTGGGCCAGGCGGTCCCGAAAATCTTTCGAGGGAACGGGCGGGGGCAGGGGTTCGTTGAGCGCGACCATGCCGTCTAGCTAGGCTTTCATCCGCGTCTTCGCCATAGGTGGCCCATGCGCAAATCCGACGAACCGAAATGGGCCGAAGGGCTGTCGAAGCCGCCGGCCTGGCGCAGCGACGGAACCGAGACGGTGTTCGACAGCCCCTGGATGGCGCTGACCCGGCATCCGGCGACGGCGCCGACCGGCATGAAGGCCGACTATGCCGTCGTGCGGTTCAAGAACGTCGGGACCGGCGTCCTGCCCGTCCACGACGATGGGACGGTGACCCTGGTGGGCCAGCAGCGGTTCGCCCACGCCAACTACAGCTGGGAAATGCCCGAGGGCGGCGCACCGCTGGACGAGGATCCGTTCGACGGCATCCGGCGCGAACTGGCCGAGGAGGCGGGATTGCAGGCCGAACACTGGCTGCCGGCGCTGAAGGTCGAGATGTCGAACTCCATCACCGACGAGATCGGCATGACCTGGATCGCGTGGGGCCTGTCGCCTGCGCCGACCGATCCCGATCCCACCGAGATCATCGCCGTGGTGCGCGTGCCGTTTGTCGATCTGCTGGACGAGATCGGGCGGGGAACGGTGCGCGACAGCCTGACGGTGGCGACGGCCTACAAGGCTTATCACATGGCGATGAACGGCGAACTGCCCGAGGCGCTGGCGCGCGCCTTGCTGGGGCGCGTATGATGTCGCCGAAGGAGCCGATCATGGCCAAGCTGGAAGTCGTCGCAGAAACCGAAATCGACAGCGTGTGGCGTCAGCTGCGCGCCTCGGCCGAGGCGGCGTCGCGCGAGGAGCCGCAACTGGGCTCGCAGATGAATGCGGTGATCCTGTCGCACGACGACCTGGCGGGCGCGCTGAGCTTCCAGATCGCGCGCAAGCTGGCGGACGGCGAGATGAGCGCCATGTCGGTGCGCGAGGTGTGTCTGTCGGCGTTCAAGGCCGATCCGTCGATGGTCGAGGCGGCGGAGGCCGATCTGCAGGCTGTGGCCGAACGCGACCCGGCGATCCGAAACCTGTTGCAGCCCTTTCTGTATTTCAAAGGCTTCCAGGCCTTGCAGGGCTGGCGCGTGGCGCACTGGCTGTGGGGGCAGGGGCGCGAGACGCTGGCCTTCCATTTCCAGAGCCGGATCTCCGAACTGTTCCAGCTGGACATCCATCCGGCCGCGCAGATGGGCAAGGGGCTGTTTCTGGATCACGGCACGGGCATCGTGATCGGCGAGACGGCGGTGGTCGGCGACGACGTGTCGATGCTGCACGGCGTGACCCTGGGCGGGACGGGCGCCGAGCGCGGCGACCGCCATCCCAAGATTGGCAAGGGCGTCCTGCTGGGCGCCGGGGCAAAGGTGCTGGGCAATATCCATGTCGGCGACTACGCCAAGGTGGCGTCCGGCTCGGTGGTGCTGAAGGCCGTGCCGTCCGGCTGCACCGTGGCGGGGGTGCCGGCCCGGCTGGTCAACTGCCCGACCAACGCCGAACCGGCCCGCACCATGGATCACACCCTGGCCGATGTGGTGTACGACTTCGTCATCTGAGCCGGCGCCTCATAGCGCGATCCTGAGCGAGGCGCGGATGCTGCGCGGGGCGCCGGGGTAGATCCACAGGGCGCTGTAGGAGCTGGCGGCGTAACGTTCGTCGAACAGGTTGTCGACCTCGACGCGGGCCGTAACCTGGGGCGTCAGGCCATAGTCCAGCGCAGCCTTGGCCTTCCAATAGGCGGGCAGTTCGGGCGCGCCGAGCGCCAGGCCGCCGGCCCGGTCGCCGACGTAGGCCGCGCCGGTCATGAACGACCGGGTCGTGCCGTGGATGGTGGGGAAGCGACCGATCACGAACAGCGAGCCCGAATGTTCGGGCACGTTCAGCACGGCGTCGGTTGCGAAGGCGCTGTCGTCGGCCTGGGCGTCGGTCCAGCCGTAGTTGGCGACCACCTGCCAGACGTCGTCGATCTTCAGGGCGCCGTCCAGCTCGATCCCGCGCGTCGTCAGCTTGCCGACCGGGGCCAGGAAGTTGGGATCTACCGGATCGGTCGTCAGAATGTTCGACTTCTCGATGTCGAAGACGGTGGCGGCGAGGTCCAGTCCGTCCCAGGCGCCGGCCAGGCCGATCTCATAGCCTTTGCCATCCTCCGGCGCGAAGCCGGAGCCGTCGCGACCTGTGCCCGAGTTCAGCACGAACGACTGACCATAGCTGGCGTGGGCGGTCAGGTTGTCGGTCAGGCGATAGCGGGCGGCGAAGCGGTATTTCAGGGGCGTATCGCGGGCCTCGCCGACGGCGCCGGTGCGGTTGTTTCGGATGGTCTGGTCGTAGTCGTCGAACCGCAGCCCGGCCAGCAGGCTGAGGCGGTCGTTCACCTCCCACAAATCCTGGACGTACAAGGTGACGACGTCGCGCGTTTCCAGATTGTCGGTGAAGGGCAGGGGCGTCGGCGGCGTGACCGCGCCATAGACGGGATTGAGGACATTGATCGGATAGGGATTGGCCGCAGTCGGATTGATGCGCAGCCACTTCTCGCCATAGGTCAGCTGATAGGCCTTCACCCCGAAACCGAGGTTGTGAACGCCCAGCCCCGTCTCGACCACGCCGTTCAGCTCGAGCCGGGCCGACAGGTCCTCGACCGAAAAGTCGCGTCCGCGACGCTGACGCCACAGCTGGTCGCCGACCAGGCGCGACTGATCGCTGGACATGCCTTTCAGCGAGCCGCCGCGCCCGGCGACGCCGCCGTTCAGGCTCCAGTCGTCATTGATCCGGTATTCGCCGGTGATCTGGTGCCGTTCGTTGCGGAAGCGTGTCACGCCGTCGCCGGGCTCGCCGTAATAGTTCGAGGGCGGCAGGAACAGGGCGTCTCCGTTGATCGCCGGCATCCCCCGGTCGAACAGGGTCGTGAAGGTGGTGAACTCGCCCACATAGGTCAGGCGCAGGTCGTCGGTGGGACGCCAGGTCAGGGACGGCGCCACCACGGTGCGGTCCAGGCCAACATAGTCGCGCCAACCGTTCGAGGTCTCGCCCGCCACCACAAGCCGTCCGGCCAGGGAGTCGTTGATCGGGCCGGTCAGGTCCAGCTCGCCGCGACGCAGGCCGAATGATCCCACCGTGGCGGTAAAGGCGGCGGCGGCGGCAAAGCGGGGGGTCTTGGAGACGATATTGATGCGTCCGGCCGGGTCGATGTCGCCGAACAGGGCGCCGGACGGCCCCTTCAGCACCTCGATCCGCTCGGACGTCGCTGGGTCGCGAGGCGGGGCCATGCCGCGATTGGCCAGGAAGCCGTCGACATAATATTCTGCGCCGCCGTCGGGCGTGCCCAGAAAGCCGCGAATGGCGAAGTTGTCCATGACGCCGCCGCGATTGTTCTGCTGGCTGACGCCGCTGACCAGTTCCAGCGCATCGGCCAGGCGCGTCGCGCCCACGGCCTTGATCAGATCGTTCTCGATAGAGCGGCTGGACGGCGACATGGCCTCGGTGATCGCTCCTGCGCCCAGGGTCAGATCACGCGGCGCCGAACGGCGGCCCAGAACGACGATCTCCCCCACCGTTTCAGGCTCGACCGCCTCGATAGCGACGGGGGCGGGGGCGTTGGCGGCGACCAGCAGGCACGCGCTGGCGCAGCTCAGAAGGAGGGACAAGGCAGGCTCCGTTTGAAATGTTATACTGTATCGGCTATCCGCTTCCGCCTGATGATGTCAACCGCTGCAACGCTTGTTCCCGCCTCCGCTTCTTCGACTGCCGCGCCAAGCCGTGCGGTCGGTCGGATCCGATCCATCGACGCCCTGCGCGGGCTGGTCATCCTGCTGATGCTGGTCGATCACGCGCGGGAGTTCTTCTTCATCCACGCCCAGGTCTCGGACCCGATGAATGTGGAGACGACCTCGCCGGCGTTGTTCTTCACCCGGCTGTCGGCCCATCTGTCCGCGCCGGTGTTCGTGGCCCTGACGGGATTGGGGGCCTGGCTGTACGGAAACAAGCAGGCGGGCGGCGTTTACGGAGCCGGCGCGGCATCGGCCTTCCTGCTGAAACGCGGTCTGTTTCTGGTCGTGCTGGAGCTGACGGTGGTCAACTTCGCGTGGACCTTCTCGATCACGCCCGAGTTGATCTATTTGCAGGTGATCTGGGCCATCGGCCTGTCGATGATCGCGCTGGCGGCCCTGGTGCATCTGCCGCGCGCGGTGCTGATCGGCGTGGGGTTGGTCATCGTGCTGGGCCACAATCTGCTGGACCCGATCACCATCGCGGCGGGACAGCCGGGCCATGCGATCTGGGCCGTACTGCATGATCGCGGTTTCATCGATTTGCCGTGGAGCGCCCAGGCGAGGACCTCCTATCCGCTGCTGCCGTGGATCGGCGTGGCGGCGCTGGGCTATGCCATAGGGCCGTGGTTCGCAGGCGAGCAGAGGACGCGGCTGAGACGGCTGGTGCTGACGGGAGTGGGCGCGCTCGCTCTGTTCGTTGTGCTGCGGGCGATCAATGTCTATGGGGATGCGCCGTGGGCCCTGCAGGCGACGCCGATCCAGACGGTGATGAGCGTGCTGAACCTGACCAAATATCCGCCGTCGGCCGACTTTCTGCTGCTGACGCTGGGCGTCGGGGCGCTGATCCTGGCGGGGCTGGAAAAGGCGCCGGATCGGTTGGTCGGCGTGCTGGCGGTCTTCGGCGGAGCGCCGCTGTTTTTCTATCTCATCCACCTCTACGGGCTTCACCTGCTGAACCTGGCGGCGCTGATGCTGTTCGGCGCCAATCAGGGCGAGGGCTTCGGCGTGCCCGGCGTCGGCTGGGTGTGGTTGCTGGCGGGCCTGGTCACCGTGCCTTGCTGGTTCGCCTGCCGATGGTTTGGCGGGGTCAAGCGGCGCAGTTCGCAATGGTGGATGAAGTATCTCTGAAGCGGGAAAATGCGCGGCGCCGGTTTCCCTGAACCGCCGATGTCTCTAGGGTCCGCCGCCAACGTCCAGACCATGAGGCCCCCCGTGAAAGACACCGACCTGAAGCGCATCGAGGCCCACCTCAAGCGCACCTTCAACACCGGCGGCATCATCGTGAAGGCCCGCCCCAAGCAGAATGACTCGGCCGAGGTCTATGTCGGCGACGAGTTCATCGGCATCGTCTTCGAGGATGAGGACGAGGAAGGTTCATTCATGTTCGAAATGGCGATCTTGGCCGAAGACCTTCCGGCCTAAAACGCCGACCGATCCGACCGCTCGGCGTGAATGCGCCGGGCGGTTTTCGTTTGGGCCGACCCGTTCAGCGATACGGGCCGGTCAGCGCGTCGGGGCCGCGCGTTCGAGGCCGTACAGCGCCTCGACGATGTCCTCGGCCTTCTGCTGGACCAGTTGTTGGGCGTCGTGGACGCCGCGATTGTAGAAGGCGCCGCCGATCTCCTTCCCGATGAAGTCCAGCAGCATCTCGGCCGGAAGCTGGCCGAGTTCCTGATCCAGTTCTCGGGCGAAGTAGTCGCGCAGTTTGGCGGTGATCGCCGCGCGTTCTTCCTTGGAGAATTCGATCGGTTTCATGCGACTTCGGCGAGCGCTTCTTCGGCGGCGACCCAGGCGGCTTCGGCGGCGGCCAGATCGGCCTCGGTCTTGGCGCGGGCGCGGGTCAGGCCTTCGAGGGCCTTGGGATTGCTGACGGAGGCGGTGGCCATGTCGTCGTCGATGCGGGCGATCTCGGCCGTCAGGCGGGTCATGGTCTCCTCGGCCTTCTTGACCGCATGGCGCAGGGTCGAGGGCGAGGGGCCGGATCGCTTCTTGTTGCCCCTATCGTTCGCGCCGCGGGCGCTCTCTGCTTGAGGGGCGCCTGAGTTCGCCTTGGCCTCTTCCTTCTTGATCTGGCTGGGCTTGGCGATGGCCTGTTTCGCGCGGTCCAGGACGAACTTGGCGTAGTCGTCCATGTCGCCGTCGAACGGCTTGACCGTGCCGTCGGCGGCCAGCCACAGGCGATCCGCCACCATCTCCATCAGCGAGCGGTCGTGGGTGATCAGGATGACGGCGCCGTTGTAGTCGTTCAGCGCGTCCAGCAGGGCGCGACGGCTGTCGATATCCAGGTGGTTGGTCGGTTCGTCCAGGATCAGGACGTGGGGCGCGTCCATCGCCACCATGTTCAGCAGCAGCCGCGCGCGCTCGCCGCCCGACAGGCTGTCGACCGTGGTTTCCTGCTTCTCATAGCCCAGGCCGAACTGGGCCAGTTTGGAGCGGCGGGCGCTTTCGGGCGCGTCCGGCATGGCGCGGCGTATGATCTCCAGCGGCGTGTCGGTCGGGTCCATCGCCTCGATCTGGTGCTGGTGGAACCAGCCCACGCGCATCTTCCTGTCGCGGTGAAGCTCGCCCTCGGACACGTTCAGGGCGCCGGCGATCATCTTGGCGAAGGTCGACTTGCCCGCGCCGTTGACGCCCAGCAGGCCGATGCGGTCGTCCAGGTCCATGCGCAGGTTCAGATTGCGCAGGATCGGCTTGCCCGGCTCATAGCCGACATTGGCCCGCTCCAGCCGGATCAGCGGCGGCGCCAACGGACGCGGCGGCGAGGGCAGGGTGAAGGGGGCGACGCGCTCCTCGATCGTGGTGGCGACCGGCTGCATCTTCTCCAGCCGCTTCATGCGCGACTGGGCCTGCGCGGCCTTTGAGGCCTTGGCCTTGAAGCGATCGACGAAGGCCTGAAGGTGGGCGCGTTCGGCGTCCTGCTTGGCCTTGGCCGACAGCTGCAGCCGCGCCTTTTCCGCGCGGGCCTTTTCGAAGGCGTCGTAGTTGCCGGTGTAGAGCGTCAGGGTGTGGTTCGCGAGGTGCAGGATGTGGGTGCAGACCTCGTTCAACATCTCGCGGTCGTGGGAGATGATCAGGGCGGTGTGCGGGTATTTCTTCAGCCGCGCCTCCAGCCACAGGGCGCCTTCCAGGTCGAGGTAGTTGGTCGGTTCGTCCAGCAGCAGCATGTCCGGCTCGGCGAACAGGGCGGCGGCCAGGGCGACGCGCATCCGCCAGCCGCCCGAGAACTCCGACATCGGCCGGGCCTGGTTTTCCTGATCGAAGCCCAGACCGACCAGAATTTCGGCGGCGCGCGCGGGGGCGGCGTCGGCGTCGATCTCGATCAGCCGCGACCAGATCTCGCCCATCTCTTCCGGTTCTGCGGTCTCGAGCCGGCCCAGCAGGGTGTGGCGTTCGACGTCGGCCTCAAGAATGGTGTCGATGACGCTGACGGGGGTCGCCGGATGCTCCTGATCGACCGAGCCGATACGGGCGGTCTTGGGCAGGCTGATCTCGTCGCCGGCGGCGTGAAGCTCGCCCAGGATCAGCTTGAACAGGGTCGACTTGCCGATGCCGTTGCGGCCGACCAGGCCGACCTTTGAGCCGGGCGGCAGGCTGACGGAGGCGTCCACGAGAAACTTGCGGCCCCAGGCGTTGAAGGTCAGGTCGGTGATCTGGAGCATTGCGGCGAAGGTTCTTCGGTTGGTCGGCGTCCCTCAATCGGCAGGTCGCCATGCGGCGTGCGTCAGGGATGCAAAAAGGGACGGTTGGAAACGCGGGAGGTGGTCGCTATAAGCCCGCGACACTCAATCTCCCAACAAGAAGTCAATTCCCATGACCGAACGTACCTTCTCGATCATCAAGCCCGACGCCACGCGCCGCAACCTGACCGGCGCGATCAACGCCGTGATCGAAGGCGCCGGCCTGCGCATCGTGGCCCAGCGTCGCGTCAAGCTGACGACCGAACAAGCCAAGAAATTCTATGAAGTGCACGCCGAGCGCCCGTTCTACGGCGAGCTGGTCGAGCAGATGACGGCCGAGCCGGTTGTCGTTCAGGTGCTGGAAGGCGACAACGCCGTCGCCGCCTATCGTGAAGTCATGGGCGCCACCAACCCGGAACAGGCCGCCGAAGGCACCATCCGCAAGCAGTTCGCCCTGTCGATCGGTGAAAACTCGGTCCACGGTTCGGACAGCCAGGACAACGCCAAGATCGAGATCGCCCAGTTCTTCACCGACGACCAGATCGTCGGCTAAGGCGCTCCGCGCTCAAGTCGCGAGGAACCGCGTTCCGAGCGTAGCGCCGAAACAAAGCGATGCGAGAGCGAACGTTCTCGCATAGCGTGACTATATAGGCCCGCGCCCGGAACCGGACGCGGGCCTTGTCGTTTGGTGGTCATTATCTCGTTCGTCTCCCGGAGAAGACCCATGAAGACCATGATCAAACTGGCCCCCGTCATCGGCGTCGTGGCCCTGCTGGCCGCCTGCGGCCAGACGATGGAACAACGCGCCGCCACCGGCGCCCTGGGCGGCGCCGTCGCCGGTCAGGTCATCGGCGGCAACACGGGTTCGACCGTGGCCGGCGCCGCCATCGGCGCCGTCGCCGGCGCGGCGACCAAGCCCCGCTAAATCAGGCTCAGTCTCTGGGGCGAAAGCCCGGATGACAAAAAGGCCCGGAGCGTTCGCTCCGGGCCTTTTCTACGTCTGACGTCCGGCGCCTCTACCAGATGCGGGCGCGGGCCTCGGGCGCAATATATTCCTTCTGGTCCGGCGAGACTCCGAAGGCCGCATACCAAGCGTCGATGTTGCGCGGCGAGGTGGCGGCGCGCACCGGGCCGGGCGAGTGCGGGTCGGTGGTCAGCTGCTCTTTCAGCGCCGCCTCGCGCGACTTCTCGCGCCAGACCTGCGCCCAGCCCAGGAAGACGCGCTGATCGCCCGTCAGCCCGTCGATGACCGGCGCCGGCTGGCCGTTCAGAGACTTGTGATAGGCGTCCAGCGCCAGCAGCAGACCGCCCAGGTCGGCGATGTTCTCGCCCATCGTCAGGTCGCCGTTGACGTGCACGCCGGGGATCGGCTCCAGCTTGTCATAGATGTCGCCCAGCACCTTGGCGCGCGCCTCGAAGCGGGCGGCGTCTTCCGGCGTCCACCAGTCGCGCAGCACGCCGTCGCCGTCGGACTTGCGGCCCTGATCGTCGAAGCCGTGGGTGATTTCGTGGCCGATGACCGCGCCGATGCCGCCGTAGTTGACGGCCGGGTCCGCGTTCGGATCGAAGAAGGGCGCCTGCAGGATGGCGGCCGGGAAGACAATCTCGTTGCGCGGCGGGTTGTAATAGGCGTTCACCGTCTGGGGCGTCATGCCCCATTCCAGCGGATCGACCGGCTTGCCGATCTTGCCGCGCTTGTACGCCCATTCGAAGGCCGATGAGCGTTCGACGTTGCCGTACAGGTCGTCGGCCTTCAGCTCCAGGCCGTCATACGAGCGCCACTTGTCGGGATAGCCGATCTTCACCCCGAACTTGGACATCTTGTACAGGGCCTGCTCGCGCGTGGGCTCGCTCATCCAGTCCAGGGTCTTCAGCCGCTCCGTCATGGCGTCGCGGATGTTGCCGACCAGGGCTTCCATCTGGGCCTTGGACGAGGCGGGGAAGTGCAGGCGGACGTATTCCTGGGCCAGGACCTCGCCCAGCTGGCCGTCGACCAGGGCCACGCCCCGATTCCAGCGGGGACGGTTTTCGGGCTGACCGCGCAGCGTCTTGCCGCGGAAGTCGAAGCGGGCGTCGACGAAGGCCTTGGACAGATAGGGGCTGGCCTGATCGACGACGTTGAACGCCTGCCAGGCCTTCAGCGTCTCGATGGGGGTGTCGGCGAACACCTGGGCGATGGCGGGGATGGCGGTGTTTTCCATCAGCACCAGGGTGTCGACGTCCGACACCTGGGCGCCGGCCAGGAAGCCGGCCCAGTCGAAGCCGGGAGCCAGGGTCGTCAGGTCCGAGGCCTTGGCCGGGTTGTACAGCTTGTCGATCTGGCGACGCTCGACCGTCGTCCACTGCTTGTCGGCGACCTTGGTTTCGAAGGCGAGGATGTCGGCGGCGGTCTTGGCCGGGTCGGCCCAGCCGATGGCGGTCAGGGTGGTCGTCAGATAGGCCAGATAGGCCTCGCGCTGGGCGGCGAAGTCGGGCTTCAGATAGTAGTCGCGGTCCGGCAGGCCCAGCGATCCCTGACCCAGATAGGCCGAGTTCAGATTGGGGTTTTTCAGATCCTCGAACACGTCGATGCCGAACAGGGAGCCGCCGAAGCCTGAATGGCTCTCGCCCATCAGGCGCGCCATGCCGGCGTGGTCGGTGACCGCCTTGACGGCGGCGAGGTCGGCGGCCAGCGGCGTTGCGCCCAGCTGCTCGATCTTCGCCTCGTCCATGAAGCTGGCGTACAGGGCGCCGACCTTGCGGGCGTTCTCGTTGGCGGGATTGGCGGCGCTGGTTTCGATGATCGACTTCAGCTGGGACTGGGCGTTCTCATACAGGACGTCGAACGGGCCGAAGCGCGACTTGTCGGCCGGAATCTCGGTCGTGCGCAGATAGGTTCCGTTGGCGTATTCGTTGAAGTCGTCGCCGGGCTTCACCGAGGTGTCGCGACCGGCCAGATCGAAGCCCCAGGCGCCGAAGGGGCTGTGGGCCGCGCCGGCCGTGCCGTGCGAATGCTGGGCCGAAGCGTCCTGGGCCGAGGCCGCGCCGCCGGTGAGAGCGACGACGATACAGGCCGAGCAGGCGGCCATCAGACGAATGCGAGTCATGGATAGAGAGGGTCCCGATTGAGGTCGGGCGCACCATTGCGCCGGTGCGGCGGTCTGTCGCATGACGTTTTTGTAATCTTCGCGCCGCTAAGGGCGGGGCAGGACTCGGCAGAAGCCGGCCAGCACCTGCGGGTAAAGCTGATGCTCCGCCGTCTTGACCCGTTCGGCCAGGGCCTCGGCCGTGTCGCCCTCGACGATCGGCACGCGCGCCTGGCCCAGGATCGGGCCTTCATCGACGCCTTCGGTCACCAGATGGATCGTGCAGCCGGCCTCGGCGTCGCCGGCGGCGATAGCGCGGGCGTGGGTGTCCAAGCCGGGATAAAGGGGCAGCAGGCTGGGGTGGATGTTCAGCATCCGCTCGCGCCAGCCGCCGACCAGCCAGGGCGTCAGAACACGCATATAGCCGGCCAGCGCTACGACCTCGACACCGACGTCGCGCAGGACCGCGTCCACCGCCCGCTCATGCGCCTCACGGTCCTTGCCGAACGGTTTGTGCGCCACGGTCGCTGTCGCCACGCCCTTGACCGCCGCAATCGCCAGACCGCCCGCGCCCTCGACGTTCGACAGCACCAGCACGACCTCATAGCCGCTGTCCGGCGCCTGACCGGCGTCGATCAGAGCCGCCATGTTGGAGCCGGCCCCCGAGATCAGGACGGCGACGCGGACGGGCGGGGCGGCTTGGGGTGACATGGCGCCTCGCATGACGGGGCGGGCGACCATTGGCAAGTTTCAAACGCGATCCGCCCTTGTTGTCGGCTGGATTCGGGCGTTAGCGTGTAACGCCGACCGCATGGCGAGGGGTCGTGGGTCGGCGCGTACAGGGGACTATCGCATGAAGAGATTGATCTGCCTCGCGGCCATCGCCGCGATGCTGGGCGCGCCCGTGGCGGCGCTGGCCCAGGAAAGCGGGACCAACAACAGCAGCAACAATGGCGGGGGCGCCGCGATGCGATCCGCAACCGACCGGTTCCGCAACGCCAACGCCGAGGCGATCGAAAAGGACTGGGCGCGCGCACCGGTCGAGGAGACCGAAGTCACGACGGCCCATTCGGTCAACGCCCACGGCAAGACCCTGCGCTATCACGCCACGGCCGGCACGCTGACGATCCGCGACGATGCGGGGATGCCGACCGCCAGCCTGTTCTACACCGCCTATACGCTGGACGGTCAGCCGGTCGGGACGCGGCCGGTGACCTATCTCTACAACGGCGGACCAGGCTCGCCGACCGTATGGCTGCATATGGGCTCGTTTGGGCCGATGCGGGTCCAGACCGATGAGCCGACCGTGGTGCGGCCGGCGCCCTTCGCCTTCGGCCCGAACGACCAGACCCTGCTGGATCAGACGGACCTGGTTTTCATCGACATGGTAGGCGCGGGCTTCTCGCGTCCGTTGGGCGAGACGCCGGGCTCGACCTTCTGGGGCGTGGACGGAGACGCCGACGCCTTCGCCCGCGCCATCATGCGCTACACAACCAAGTTCAGCCGTTGGTCCAGCCCGAAATACATTATCGGCGAATCCTACGGCACGCTGCGCACCGGTGCGGTGGCGTTCCAGCTTGAAGATCGCGGGATGTCGCTGAACGGCGTGGTGCTGCTGTCGTCGATCATGAACTATGGCGTGCGTCAGCCAGGCTATCCGCAGAACTTCGTCACCCTGTTGCCGACCTATGCGGCGACGGCTTGGTATCATCGCAAGCTGGCGAACCCGGCCGCGACGGTCGAAGAACAGGTCCAGAGCGCGCGTGACTTCGCGTTGGGGCCTTACGCCTCGGCCCTGGCCAAGGGGCACATGATCTCTGACGCCGAGCGCGCGGACATCGTGCGCCAGATGAGCGACCTGACCGGCCTGTCGACCACGTTCATCGACAACGCCAATATGCGCGTCGACCTCGGCGCCTTCCGCAAGGAGTTGCTGCGCGACCGGCGCCAGACGATCGGGCGGCTGGACACCCGCTACATGGGTCTGGATGAAGATGCGGCGGGCGGCGAGCCGGAGGATGATCCGTCCAGCTCGGCCGTGACGGGGGCCTATTTCGGCATCTTCCGCGATTATGTGGCGAACGAACTGAACTACAAGACCGACGTCGAATACCGGATGTCGGCGCGGGGCCTGCCGGGCTTCAACTGGAACTGGAGCCACCGTCCGCCGGTGGGAGGGCCGCAAACCACGCCGAATACGGCCATCGATCTGGCCACGGCGATGCGACGAAATCCGTATCTGAAGGTGATGTCGCTGAACGGCTATTATGACGCCGCCACGCCCTTCTTCTCGACCGAGTTCGATCTGGCGCAAATGATGCTGGAGCCCAGCCTGCGGCCGAACCTGGAGTTCACCTACTATGAGGGCGGGCACATGATGTACCTCAGCCACGACGCTCTGGTGAAGCTGCACGCCGACCTGTCGCGCTTCTACGCCGAGACGGCGAACGGCGGGGTCCGGTAAGCCCCCGCAGGACCTGGGGGCGGCTTAGGCCGCTTCCAGTTGTCCGCAGACGAAGGCGACTTCGCCTGCGTTTAGCAGGGCCGCCAGCACCGGCTCAGCGTTCTCGGGCGATACGATCAGGATGAAGCCGACGCCGCAGTTGAAAGTGCGGCGCATCTCGTGGTCGCTGATGCCGCCGGTCTCCGCCAGCCACTGGAAGACGGCCGGCATGGGCCAGGCGTTCCAGTCGAAGCGGGCCTGCAGACCCTCGGCGATGCAGCGGGGCGGGTTTTCGATCAGGCCGCCGCCGGTGATATGGGCCGCGCCCTTGATCAGGCCCGCCTTCATCATCGGCAGGACCGGCTTCACATAGATGCGGGTCGGCTCCATCAGGGCCTGGGCCAGCGAACGGTCCTTGGCGAAGGGGGCGTCGTCGCCCCAGCCCAGGCCGGACTTCTCGACCACCTTGCGCACCAGCGAATAGCCGTTGGAGTGCGGGCCGGTGGAAGCCAGGCCGATGATGATGTCGCCGGCCGCCTGGCGATCCAGATACGGCAGGGCGTGGCCGCGCTCGACGGCGCCTAGGCTGAAGCCGGCCAGATCATAATCGCCGTCGGTGTACATGCCGGGCATTTCGGCGGTCTCGCCGCCGACCAGGGCGCAGCCGGCCTGGCGGCAGCCCTCGGCGATGCCGGCGACCACGCGACGGGCGGCGTCGATCTCCAGGCGGCCGGTGGCGTAGTAATCCAGGAATAGCAGAGGCTCGGCGCCTTGCGCCAGAAGGTCGTTGACGCACATGGCGACCAGATCGACGCCGACGCCGTCATGACGGCCTGTCTCGATCGCGATCTTCAGCTTGGTGCCCACGCCGTCGGTCGTGGTGACGATCAGCGGATCCTCGAAGCCAGCGGCCTTGAGGTCGAACAGGGCGCCGAAACCGCCCAGCGAGGGCTCCGATCCGGGGCGCGCCGTCGATTTCGCCAGCGGCTTGATGTGTTCGACCAGCAGTTCGCCGGCGTCGATGTCCACGCCCGCATCGGCGTAGGTCAGGCCGTTTTCGAGAGGCTTTTGGGTGTCGCTCATGGGATCTCGGGCCTGAATCGGGGCGGAAATGCAGCGCGGCTCTTGCCACAGGTAGGATGCGGGGGGCTATAGCATCGGAATGACGCCGATCACCACCACAGAGGCGCTGGCCGAATTCTGCGCCCGCGTAGCCAACGCCCCCTTCATCACGGTCGATACCGAGTTCATGCGGGAAACGACCTACTGGCCGAAGCTCTGCCTGATCCAGGCGGCCTCGGCCGATCACGCCGCCATCATCGATCCGATGGCGGAGGGACTGGATCTGGAGCCGTTCCTGGAGCTGTTGCGCGACGAGAAGATCGTGAAGGTCTTCCACGCCTGCCGACAGGATGTGGAAATCTTCGTGCGCCTGGGGGCCATGCCCAAGCCGATGTTCGACACCCAGGTCGCGGCCATGGCGGCGGGCTTCGGCGAGCAAGTGGCCTATGATTCGCTGGTGCGGCAGATGCTGCGGATCGAGGTGGACAAGGGCAGCCGCTTTACCGACTGGGCGCGCCGGCCGTTGTCGGAGAACCAACTGGTCTATGCGCTGGGCGACGTGACCCACCTTGCGGCGCTTTACCCCAAGCTGCGCGACCGGCTGCAGAAGGAAGGCCGACTGGAGTGGGTCATGTCGGAGATGGAGAGCCTGACCGATCCGGCCCTCTACGACACCAATCCCGAAAACGCCTGGAAGCGGCTGAAGCCCAAGAAGTTCTCGGCCAAATATCTGGCGGCGTTCAAGGCCGTCGCCGTCTGGCGCGAGCGGGCGGCGCAGGAGCGCGACCAGCCGCGCGGCCGCATCCTGAAGGACGAGGGCATCGACGAGATCGCCCAACAGACCCCGACGGATGTCGAGGCCTTCAATCGCCTGCGCTCTGTGCCCAAGGGCTTTGGCGGTTCACGACTGGGTCTGGAACTGGCGGAGGAGCTGAAGCGGGTTCTGGCCGATCCCGAGTCGCATGCGCCCGAGATGGAGCGCCCCGCCCACCGCCAGCCGGCCCCGCCGTCGGTGGTGGAACTGTTGAAGGTGCTGCTGAAGGCCAAGAGCGACAACGCCGGCGTGGCCTCCAAGCTGATCGCCACCGTGTCGGACCTGGAAAAGATCGCCATCAGCGACGACGCCGACATCGACGCCATGAAGGGCTGGCGCCGCCAGATCTTCGGCGAGGATGCGCTGAAGTTGAAGCGCGGCGAGATCGCCCTGGTGCTGAACGGCGCGCGGGTGGAAGTCGTCGAGATCGAGTAGGGGCCGCTTAGCCTAAATCTTCAGCCCCAGGTCCATCGCCTCGGCGAGGGCCTTGGCGCGCTTCTTGGTCTGTTCGCCCAAGAGGACGTCGGCGTAGCCTTCGGTCGCGGTCAGGCGCAGGTCGCCGCCTTTGACCTTGGCGGTGGCGTTGGCCATCAGCTGGGGCGAGCGACCGGACAGATCGCAGGCGAGACGGATAGCCAGGCCGATGGCGCGGGCGCGTTTGGCGGCGGCGGCGTCGAGCAGGCGGTCGATGACCTCGGGCTGCGGCGTGGCGGGGGCGCCGCCGTAGCGGGCGTTCATCGCGCTGGCCAAAAAGGCGCGCTCCGTGTGGCTGATGCCGGCGACGGGCGCGCGCAGCACCTGGTCGAAGACAAGCTCCAGCCGGTGATCCGGGTGCAGCCGCGCGCCCAGGTCCGCCAGACGGCAGGCGGCGCTGACCAGCACGGCGTCGCGTTTCTCGCCGAACACCTCGGGCAGGGCGGCGACGATTTCGGAAATCCAGCCGTTGAGCGCGCCGGGCAGGGCGGGGGCCACGCCCTGGCGACCGCCAAGAGCGGTGCAACCGGCCAGAAGCGGATCGGCCGTGCGCGTCGCCTCGTCCAGCGTCTCGAACAGCAGGCCCTCCCGCACGCCCCAGGCCGACATCTCGATCTGTTTGAGACCCAGATGTTTGATCAACGCCTCAAGCACCAGCCCGGCGTAGGGCAGGGTCTCGGCGCGCTTCTTCGACACGCCGGGCAGTTTGGCCAGGCTGGCCGCCGACTGTTGCGCGACCAGACGCGCGGTCTCCAGCGCCTCATCGGCCGACATCTGATACTGATGTACGACCTTCAGCGGATAGGATTTCAGGCCCATCTGCACCTGAGCCAGGGTCCGCCAGGCGCCGCCCACGGCGTAGAGGCGCTCGCTCTTGAACTGGCCTGCGATCGGTTTCAGGGCCTGATCGATACGGGCCTTGATGCGCTCGGCGTCGAAGGCCTTGCCGTCAGCCAGAGCAAACGGACCCAGCGGCAGGGTCAGGCCGTTCTCGACGCCGTCTCCGTTCAGCCGGGTCAGCTCAAGACTGGCGCCGCCCATGTCGGCCGAGACGCCGTGGGCCAGGGGGGCGCCAGCCAAAACGCCCATGGCCGCGTATTTGGCCTCTTCCTCACCCGACAGGACGCGGATCTGGAGGCCGGTCTCGGCGGCGACCCGCTCACAGAACTCCGGCCCGTCCAAGGCTTCGCGCACGGCGGCGGTGGCGGCGATCAGGGTCGCGTCCGGCCGCACGCCTTCCAGCACGGCGGCGAAGCGGCGCAGCGCCGTCATCGCCATGACCACACCCTCGGGCGACAGCTTGCGGGTCGTCGGCAAGTCGCGGCCCAGGCCGGCCAGAACCTTCTCATTATAGACGGTCCAGATCGCGCGGCCTTCCAGCCGGTACAGGACCAGGCGAACCGAGTTTGAACCGATGTCGATCGCTGCGATGTCGCGGTCGGTAAGCGTGATGTCGGGCATCAGCGGCCCGGACGCTCGTAGCGCAGGACGGCGGGCAGGCTCTTGGCTTTGCGGCCGCGCCCGGACAGGCTGGGATTTGTCATGAAGTATTTGTGGGCCGAGAAGGGCCGCTCAGGATCGGCGGGGGTGACGCGTGTATAGCGCCCTTCGGCGTCCAGCACCCAGCTTTGTGCATCGTCCTTCAGATTGGCGACCATGATCTGGTCCAGCACCTGATCGTGGACGGTGGCGTTGCGGATCGGCGTCATCAGCTCGACCCGGCGATCCAGGTTTCGCGTCATCCAGTCGGCCGAAGAGATAAAGACCTTGGCCTTGTCATGCGGCAGGTCCTTGCCATTGGCGAAACAGACGATGCGGCTGTGTTCCAGGAAGCGGCCGACGATCGACTTGACCCGGATATTCTCCGACAGCCCCGGCACGCCAGGACGCAGGCAGCAGATGCCGCGCACGACTAGATCGATACGCACGCCCCACTGGCTGGCCCGGTACAGGGCGTCGATGATCTCGACATCGACCAGAGCGTTCAGCTTGACCCAGATGGCGGCGGGCTTGCCCATGGCGGCGGCCGACATCTCCTTGCCGATCAGTTCGATCAGCGTGGCCTTCATGTTCAGCGGCGAGACGACCAGGGCCTCGAGGTGGTCCGGCGTCGCATAGCCCGTGATGTAATTGAACACCCGCGTCGCATCGCGCCCCAGGACGGGGTCGCAGGAGAACAGCGACAGGTCGGTGTAAACCTTGGCCGTCACGGGGTGATAGTTGCCGGTGCCGAAGTGGCAGTAGGTGCGCAGGCCTTCGCCCTCGCGCCGGACCACGACGCTAACCTTGGCGTGGGTCTTGTATTCGACGAAGCCGAAGACGACGTGGACGCCGGCCCGCTCCATCGCCCGCGCCCAGCGCAGGTTGGCCTCTTCGTCGAAGCGGGCCTTCAGTTCGACCAGGGCGGTGACGTTCTTGCCGTTTTCGGCCGCCTCGATCAGGGCGGCGACGATGGGGCTGTCTTTGGAGGTGCGATACAGCGTTTGTTTGATGGCGATGACGTTGGGATCGCGCGCGGCCTGACGCAGGAACTGAACCACCACGTCGAAGCTCTCGAACGGGTGGTGGATCAGCAGATCCTTTTCGCGAATGGCCGCGAAGACGTCGCCGCCATTGTCGCGGACGCGTTCGGGATAGCGCGGCTCATAGCCCTTGAACTTCAGATCCGGGTGGCCGCCGGGGATCAGGTCCGACAGTTGGGCCAGGCCCAGCATGCCGTCGACCAGAACCACGTCTTGGGGCGCGGCCTCCAGCTCGCCGACGATGAAGTCGCGCAGATCGACAGGCATGGACGCCTCGATCTTGACCCGCACCACCGAGCCCAGACGACGCTGCTTCAGCGCCTCCTCGAACTCCAAGACCAGGTCCTCGGCCTCTTCCTCGATCTCGATGTCCGAGTCGCGGATCAGGCGCAGCACGCCCTTTTCCTGAACCTCGCAGCCTGGGAACAGGTGGTCGATGAACAGCAGCAGCACGTTTTCCAGCGTGATGAACCGCTTGTGCCCCGGCGTGGAGCGGCCGTCGGTCGGCAGTTCCCAGAACCGGCGAACCTGGGTCGGCACCGGCACCAGGGCGTAGAAGGTCTTGGTCTCACCCTTGCGCTTTAGTTTCAGCGCCAGGGAGAAGCCGAGGTTGGGCAGGAAGGGGAAGGGGTGCGCCGGGTCGATGGCGAGCGGCGTCAGGACGGCGAAGAGCTGGTTCAGGAACTCGGGTTCCAGACGCTCCTTCTCGGTCTTGGTGATCTTCTGACGGTCGACGATCTCGATGCCGGCGACCGTCAGCTCCTTCTTCAGCTGACGCCAGCGCAGCTGCTGTTCGGCCATCAGCTCGCCGGCGGCGATGTTGATCCGCTCCAGCTGTTCGGCGGGGGTCAGGCCGTCGGCGGACAGGACGCGCAGGCGTTCGCGCAACTGGCCCTTCAGACCGGCGACGCGGGTCATGAAGAACTCGTCCAGGTTATTGGCCGAGATGGACAGGAACCGCAGCCGCTCCAGAAGCGGGTGGTTGGGGTTGGCTGCCTCTTCCAGAACCCGTTCGTTGAACGCCAGCCACGAGGTTTCCCGATTGAAGAACCGGCGGGGCGAGGCCATCAGCTCTTCGCTCAGCGCCAGTTGAGGGGCGCGAGAGGCGGGAACCTCTTCGCCTCGGGTGTCGTCATGGATCGCGGCGTCGGTCATGATCCGGTTCTCGCGCGCGTGTGTGACGGCCGCAAGCGGGCGCCGAGAAAATGTCGCGGGTCAGTCGGCGGCGGCGTCCATGACGTCCAGCACCTGACGCGCCAGAACGCGCGTGACCGGGCGGTGGAGGGCGTCCAGACGTTCGACCACGGCGGCGGCGGTTTCGGCCGAACGGTCCAGGCGGCGGACCAGATAGTCGATCACGTCGTCGGACGGGGTGATGCTGCGTTCGGCGAAACGGGCGCGCAGGATGGCCGAGAGGACGGCGTCGTCGGGCGCGGCGATGGCGACGGCGCGCAAGGCGTCCAGCCGCGAACGCAGGTCGGGCAGATCGACCGACCACTGGCGCGGGGCCGAACGCGACACCAGCAGCAGGGCGCCGCCGCCGGAGTTGGCCAGATTAATCAGATGAAACAGGCTTTCGTCGTCGGCGTCCGCCGCACGGTCAAGCAGGACCGGCCGGCCTTCCAGCTCCAGCGGATCGATGAGCGCGGCCTCGGCGCCGTTCAGCGGCACGGCGCCGACCCGCTCGGCCCAGTCGGCGGCGAGGCGGCTCTTGCCCGACCCTGGCGGGCCGTGAAGCGCCAGCACCGCGCCCACGCCGTCGGGCCAGCGGGCCAGAACGCGCACCGCCTCGGCATTGCTATCGGACGTCACGAAGGCCTCGCCCGCAACCGGCCGCTCCAGCGGCAGACGCAGCTGTTCGGTCGTCGTCGGGGGCAGGGCGCTCAGCGCGGACATGCGCCTGTCATAGCAGAGGCCGGCGTTAACCGCGTCAGGTCCGCGCTGTTGGTTGCGGGGAGCGAACCGCGCCCCTGTGGATGAAATCAGGCGAATTCGGCAAGGGCGGGGTTCAGCTTGCCGGCCTTGAACTCGGTCACCGTGTAATCGGCCAGGCCGTGAACCTGGAACGGATCGGCCTTCAGCAGGGCCTCCAGCTCCTCCTTTGTGCTCCCGCTGCGCACCACCAGAATGCCGCCCGTGCGCGGCACCATCGGGCCGGCGGCAATGATCAGGCCGCTGGCGACATGCTGATCCAGCCACGCGCGATGCTCGACCGTCCGCGCCTCGATGGCTTCTATGGGCTGGGAGTAGGTGATGGTGACGATGAACATGGCGGCCTCGGGCGGGATGGAAGCGTCAGATATCATGCGCGGCGGCAGGCTTTGCAACGGCTGAAACCTTGACTTTCCGGGGCGATGATGCGCCCTACGCCGCTTCGATTTCGGGCGCCGACGGCGTCGGATTCCACCGCCCAGAGACTCCAGACGGTTCGTTTCATGCACGCCTATCGCTCTCACACCTGCGGCGCCCTGCGCGCCTCCGACGCCGGTTCCGCTGTTCGCCTGTCGGGTTGGGTCCACCGCAAGCGCGATCACGGCGGCCTGTTGTTCATCGACCTGCGCGACCACTACGGCCTGACGCAGCTGGTGCTGCACCCCGAGACGCCAGGCTTCGCCGCGGTCGAGCGCCTGCGCGCCGAGAGCGTGATCAAGGTCGATGGCGAGGTGGTCGCCCGCGACGCCTCGGTGGTGAACCCCAATCTGCCCACGGGCGAGGTCGAGGTGCGCGTCCAGGGCGTCGAGGTGCTGTCCGAAGCCGCCGAACTGCCGATGCCGGTCTTCGGCGATCAGGAATATCCCGAGGATATCCGCCTGGCCAACCGCTTCCTGGATCTGCGCCGCGAGCGACTGCACAAGAACATCGTGCTGCGCTCCAAGGTGATTTCCTCGATCCGCCGTCGCATGGTCGATCAGGGCTTCCTGGAGTATCAGACGCCGATCCTGACGGCCTCGTCGCCGGAAGGCGCGCGCGACTTCCTGGTGCCGTCGCGACTGCATCCGGGCAAGTTCTATGCGCTGCCCCAGGCGCCGCAGCAGTTCAAACAGCTGCTCATGGTCTCGGGCTTTGATCGCTATTTCCAGATCGCGCCGTGCTTCCGCGACGAAGACCTGCGCGCCGATCGCTCGCTGGAGTTCTATCAGCTCGACGTCGAGATGAGCTTCGTGACGCAGGAAGACGTCTTCGCCGCCATCGAACCCCTGATGCACGGAGTGTTCGAGGAATTCGGCGAGGGCAGGCCGGTCTCGGCCATCGACGGCGTCCACACCTTCACCAACGACTTCGGTGAGACGTTCGAACACAAGGGTTTCGAGCGCCTGACCTACGCCCAGTCGATGGCCTGGTATGGCTCGGACAAGCCGGACCTGCGCAATCCGATCAAGATGCAGGTGGTGTCGGATCATTTCCGCGATGGCGGCTTCGGCCTGTTCGCCAAGATCCTGGGCGCGGACGACAAGAACGCGGTTTGGGCCATTCCGGCCCCCACGGGCGGTTCGCGCGCCTTCTGCGACCGCATGAACAGCTGGGCGCAGGGTGAAGGCCAGCCGGGCCTGGGCTATATCTTCTGGTCCGAGGATCAGGGCGCCTGGGGCGGGCCGATCGCCAAGAACCTGGGTCAGGAACCGACCGAGGCCCTGATGTCGTCGCTGGGTCTGGGGCAGGGCGACGCCGCCTTCTTCGTCGCCGGTCTGCCTGCGACCTTCGCCAAGTTCGCCGGCCTGGCCCGCACCCGCGTGGGCACCGAGCTGAAGCTGGTAGACGAAGACCAGTTCAAATTCTGCTGGATCGTCGACTTCCCCATGTTCGAATGGTCGGAAGAAGAGAAGAAGGTCGATTTCAGCCACAACCCCTTCTCCATGCCGCAGGGCGGGCTGGAGGCTCTGGAGACCCAGGATCCGCTGACCGTCCGCGCCTATCAGTACGACATCGTCTGCAACGGCTATGAGCTGTGCTCGGGCGCGATCCGGAACCACAAGGCCGAGATCATGCTGAAGGCCTTCGAAATCGCCGGCTACGACGCCTCGGTGGTCGAGGAGCAGTTCGGCGGCATGCTGAACGCCTTCCGCTATGGCGCTCCGCCGCACGGCGGTCTGGCCCCCGGCATCGACCGCATCGTCATGCTGCTGGCGGGCGAGACGGCCATCCGCGAGGTCATCGCCTTCCCGCTGAACCAGCAGGGCGAGGATTTGCTGATGAACGCCCCGACCGAGGCCGAGGAGCGCCAGCTGAAGGACGTCCACATCCGCACGGCGCTGCCGATCAAGGTGTGATCGGCGAGGTCTGATCAAGGACGACAGAGGGGGGGACGCTTCGCGGCGTCCCCTTTTTTGCGCTCGCGCCCAGCGCGAGCACGATTGCCTGCAACCGCAAACCGGGATTTACGTTCGGATCGGACGTTAATCTTTCGGTAACCAAATGCGACGCGCCATTCGTCTGGGTATCTTCATCGGCACCGTGCTGGGCATGAGCGCCTGTGCGACCCAGTACGACGCAAATGGTCGGCCGGTTTCGGGCGCTTACGGCTCGGTCGAAGCCGGGCGGACGGGCTGAGCGCAAAGGAAAACGTGGCGCTGGTCGCGATCCTGCCCTAATGTAGCGCTGCGGACGCCGTCTGTCGCGCCGCGTCGGTCCCCAAAACCCCCTAGATGTTACTCATCGCTATTGCTGTCGTTCTGCTCCTGGTGGTGCTCAACGGCTTGTTCGCCATGACTGAATTGGCGGTCGTCTCCTCGCGGAAATCCAAACTACAGGCGAGGGCGGAACGGGGCGACCGGGGGGCCAGGGCGGCGCTGAAGCTGTCGGAAGAACCGACTCAGTTCCTGTCCGCGGTTCAGGTGGGCATCACTCTGATCGGCATTCTGGCGGGCGCCTATGGTCAGGCGACCATCGCGGGCGAACTGGATCGCATTCTGGAAGTCGCTTTCCCGGCGCTGGCTCAATATACCGAATTTTTCGCCACGGCCCTGGTGGTCGTGTGCATCACCTATGTCTCGCTGATCATCGGCGAACTGGTGCCCAAGCGCCTTGCGCTGATCTTCCCCGAAACGGTAGCGTCCAAGATGGCCGGGCCGATCTCCAAGCTGGCGATCGTGCTGAAGCCCTTCGTCCTGCTGCTGACCGCCTCCACCTCGGGCATACTGAAGCTGTTGGGCGTCAAGGATCGCGATGGCTCCGACGTGACCCAGGAAGAGGTTGCGACCATCCTGGCCGAAGGCACCTCGGCCGGCCTGATCGAGCCCGAAGAGCAGGTGATGATCGAGGAAATCCTGCGCCTGGGCGACCGTCCGGTGCGGGTGGCCATGACGCCGCGTCACGACGTGTTCTGGATCGCCCTGGACGACCCCGAAGAGATGCTGCGCGAAGAGATTCGCACCTGCCCCTATTCGCGGATCGTGGTGGCGCGCGAGAGCGACGTCGATAATCCGCTGGGCGTGGTTCACAAGAAGGATCTGCTGGACAGCCTGCTGACCAACGGCAAGTTCGACATCGAGCCGCTGGTCGCCGAACCGGCCTTCATTCCTCAGTCGACCTCGGTGTTGAAGGCGCTGGAGATCCTGAAAGGCTCGCGCGTCCACATGGCCTTTATCGTCGACGAGTACGGCGCCTTCGAAGGCGTGGTGACAGCGACCGACATCCTGGAAATGATCGCCGGCGATTTCAACGAGGGCCATGACGAAGAGCAGGCCTGGATCCATCAGCGCGCCGACGGCAGCTGGCTTGTCGATGGTCAGACGGACCTGGACGAACTGGCTGACAAGCTCGGCGAGGACTTTGGCGAGCATGAAGGTTTCCACACCGTCGCCGGCCTGATTCTGCACCAGATCTCGCGCGTTCCGGACGAGGGCGAAGTGCTGCAGGTTGGCCGATTCGAGGTCGAGGTCGTGGATATGGACGACCGTCGCATCGACAAGCTGATCTTCAAGGAACTGGTGAAGGCACAGGACGAGCGGGACGCCATCGCTGCGCATCTGGAAGACTGATCGCAACTGTCACATCGCCCTTGAAATGGCGGGCGGTGTCGGGCATACGCCCCCCTCTGGCGAACGCACGGACCTTTCGGGTTTGCGCGGTTGTCTAGGAGTTTAGCTCAGCTGGTAGAGCACCGGTCTCCAAAACCGGGGGTCGTGGGTTCGAGTCCCCCAACTCCTGCCAATCCCCCCTGTCGCTTCCGGATGGGACTTCCCATCTGGGGCCACAGGAACAATTGTGTGAAGAGCAACTGATGGCCAAGGCCAAAACTCCCGGCAAGCGGCCTCAAGGCAGCGCGAAGCCCCAGATGGGCGCCAAGCCTCAGGCGGCCGGCGCCGCCGCCATCACGGTCGATTCGCCCGAGCCCAAGAAGCCCCGCACCAGCCCCGGCCAGTTTCTGAGCCAGGTGCGCGCCGAAGGCCGCAAGATCGTCTGGCCCAGCCGCAAGGAGACCTGGATCACCTCGGTGATGGTCTTCATCATGGTCATCATCGCCTCGATCTTCTTCTGGATCGTGGACACTGGCCTGGGCTACGCCTTCCGCTACATCATCGCTCTCGGATCCTGAGAAAGACGCGCCCATGACCGATGCAGCGCCCGCAAAGCCCGCCAATCCGCGCCACAAGTGGTACATCGTCAACGCCTACTCGAACTTCGAGAAGAAGGTCGCCGAGCAGCTGCGTGATCAGGCCAAGCAACAGGGCCTGGAAGACGCCTTCTCCGAAATCTTGGTTCCGACCGAAGACGTCGTCGAGATCCGTCGCGGTCGCAAGGTGAACTCGGAACGCAAGTTCTTCCCCGGCTATGTGCTGGTGAAAATGGAAATGACCGACCAGGCCTATCACCTGGTCAAGAACACGCCGAAGGTCACGGGCTTCCTGGGCGCCGCGGGCGGCACCAAGCCCCTGCCGGTCTCCGAGCGTGAAGTTCAGAACATCATCGGTGCCGTGGAAGAGGGCGTCGAACGTCCGAAGCCCACCATCCGCTTCGACATCGGCGAGAAGGTCAAGGTCATCGACGGCCCGTTCGCCAGCTTCGACGGTTCGGTCGAGAGCGTGGACGAAGAACATGCCCGCCTGCGCGTCGCCGTGTCCATCTTCGGCCGCGCCACGCCAGTCGAATTGGAATACGCCCAGGTGGAGAAGGTCGCGGGCTGAGGCTCACGCCCCTGTCGAGATATCAAGCCGCGTCCGAAAGGGCGCGGCTTTTTCGTTTCTGGGGCGAGGGCAGGGCGGTGCGTTGCCTTTCCATCCCCCCTCTGTTAAACGCGCGCCTTCGCTCGGCGGGCCTTCGGTTCGTGGAGCGTCAAATCCGTGGGAGGCAGCCATGCCGCACCACGGCTCACCGGCTCGCCGTTCATTCGCCGGGTCATTCATAGGAGAGACCAATGGCCAAGAAGATTCTCGGCTATATCAAGCTGCAAGTGCCGGCCGGTTCGGCCACGCCTTCGCCCCCGATCGGCCCGGCTCTGGGTCAGCGCGGCGTGAACATCATGGGCTTCTGCAAGGAGTTCAACGCGCGCACCGAGAAGGAAGCCAAGGGCACCCCGCTTCCGACCGTGATCACCGTCTATCAGGACAAGTCGTTCACCTTCATCACCAAGACGCCGCCGGCGACCTGGTACCTGAAGCAGGCCACGGGCCTGAAGTCGGGTTCGAAGCTGGTCGGCCGTGAAGTCGCCGGCAAGATCACGCAAGCGCAACTGCGCGAGATCGCCGAAAAGAAGATGAAGGATCTGAACGCCAACGACATCGACGCGGCGGCCAAGATCATCGAAGGCTCCGCCCGCGCGATGGGCCTCGAAGTGGTGGAGGGCTAAACCATGGCCAAGCAAACCAAGGCCTTCAAGGCCCGCACCGGCGTGACCCAAGACCTGCTGCCGTTCTCCGACGCCATCAAGCTGGCCAAGGAAAACGCCAAGGCCAAGTTCGACGAGTCGCTGGAAATCTCGGTCAACCTGGGCGTCGACCCGCGTCACGCCGATCAACAGGTCCGTGGCGTCGTCAACCTGCCGTCGGGCACCGGCCGTGACGTTCGCGTCGCCGTCTTCGCCAAGGACGCCAAGGCCGCCGAAGCCACCGCAGCCGGCGCCGAACACGTCGGCGCCGAAGATCTGTACGAAAAGATCGCCGGCGGCTTCATGGAGTTCGACCGCGTGATCGCGTCGCCGGACATGATGGCCCTGGTCGGCCGTCTGGGTAAGGTGCTGGGCCCGCGCGGCCTGATGCCGAACCCCAAGGTCGGCACCGTGACCCCGAACGTGGCCCAAGCCGTCAAGGACGCCAAGGGCGGCGCCGTCGAGTTCCGCGTCGAGAAGGCGGGCATCGTCCACGCCGGCATCGGCAAGGTCTCGTTCACCCAGGACGCCCTGGAAGCCAACGTGAAGGCCATCGTGGACGCCCTGGTGCGTTCCAAGCCGTCGGGCGCCAAGGGCACCTATGTGAAGCGCATCAGCCTATCCTCGACGATGGGCCCGGGCTTCAAGGTCGATCCGGCCTCGCTGGGCGCCTAAGTCGAAAGACAAGCCACACTGAAGAACGGCGGGGAGCGATCCCCGCCGTTTTTTCTTGCCCGGAGATCGCGCCTGCCGTCAGGATGCGCGCCTATCTGGGGGATCATATGAAACAACTCTTCGCCGGGCTGGTGCTGGCCCTTGCGTTGCTGACTGCGCCCGCGGCCACGGCCGGGACAAACGATGTGTCGGCCGAGAAGCTGGCCTTGGCCAACAATTTCATCGCCCTGATCCAGGGCGAACAGATGGGCGCTTCGCTGGGTCAGATGACGGCGATGATGATGCCGCGATCGGACACGATGTCGGCTGAGCAGGCGGCCGAGGCTCGCGAGATCATGGCGGAGGCGACCGCCAGCATGCTGCCCCGCATGTTCGAGGCCATTGCGCCAATCTATGCCGACATCTTCACGCTGGAGGAGCTTCGGGCTCTGGTCGATTTCTATCAGAGCGATGTCGGCCGATCGATGATGAGCAAGAGCTATGCGGCGGCGCCTCGGATCGGTGCGGCGATCCAGGCCATCATGCCTGAGCTTATGGCGGACATGGGCGATCAGCTCTGCAATCGTCTACAGTGCACGCCTGAAGAGAAGCGCGAGGTGAAGGCCGCCATGGCCAATGCGGCGCAGGGCCAGGCGGCCACTAGGCCTCAATAGGCGGCGGTGAAGCGGGCGCGGCTGTGCTTGGGGTTTTCCAGCTCGTCGACCATGGCGATGGCGTAGTCGGAGAAGCCGATCTTGCTGTCGCCGTTGGCGTCCACGACCAGTTGGTCGGTCCCGGTGCGATAGCGGCCCAGGCGCGGCGTTTCCTCGATCAGGGCGGCGGGGGAGAAGAAGGTCCAGTCGATGTCCGTTTCCTGACGCAGGTCGTCTAAGAAGGTCAGCCCGCCCTTGGCGATGGGCTTCCATTCGGCTGGAAACTGCGGTGTGTCGAACAAGAGGACGCCGGGCGCGACCTCCAGGCTGGCGGCGCCGCCGGTGACGAGCAGGCGCGGGACGCCGGCGGTCTTCAGCGCGCCGAGGATCGTCGCGGCGGGAACATCGAAGTGCAGGGCGCTGATGACCGCGTCCGAACCCTTGATCAGGTCGGCGAGCGCGGCGGCGTCCGAGGCGTCGCCGGCGACAGGCGTGACGCCGGTGGCGCTCGGGATCGCCTCAGGCTTGCGGGCGATGGCGGTGACCGTGTGACCGCGCGCGGCCAGTTCCTTGGTGATTTCCGAGCCGGCGCGACCGCTGGCGCCGAGGACTGCGACTTTCATGGAAGGCTCCTTTGGGTATCCAATGGATACCAGGTGCGATATGGGATGCGCCTATGCAAGACGGCACCTCTCAGACACCTGGTTACCTTCAAGAAACCTGGCTGCGAGGCGATGTGTTCGCAGCGAACTGTCCGACGCGGCAACTGCTGGACCGCATCGCCGACAAATGGAGCACCCTGATCCTGATCGTGCTGGGAGAGGGGCCGATCCGGTTCAACGCCCTGAAGCTGCGGGTCGATGGGGTGTCGCAGAAGATGTTGAGCCAGACGTTGAAGTCGCTGGAGCGCGACGGCCTGGTGTCACGCTCCGTCGTGGCCACCGTGCCGGTGTCGGTGACCTATGCAGTCACGCCGCTGGGCCGGACCCTGATGGCGGCGATGCAGTCGATGATCGACTGGGCCGAGACCCGGATGCCGGAAGTCGCGGCCGCGCAAATGGCCTACGATCAGCGATCCTCCGACGCCCACTGACTTTTTTATCGCCTGCGGCGAACGGCCACGCTCGACCCGCGTTCCTGTCGCGACCTTGAAGGGGGCGATATGTTCGGACTGGGAAAACTGATGGGCGACAAGCCTGGTGTGGTCGGCCACGACCCGTGGAAGGGGCGGCTCGCGTTCGGCGCCATCGTGCTGGTGTCGACCTATTTCGCGGTCCAGCTGATCGTGACCTTGCAGACGCTGTGGCTGCTGATCTTCGGGGCCATCGTGGTGTCGGTGATCCTGCGCGCCCTGGCCGATCCCATCGTGCGCTGGCTGAAGGCGCCGGACCCGCTGGCCGTCTTCCTGTCGCTGCTGATCGTGGTTGCGGTCCTGGCAGGGATATTGACCCTGTTCGGAACCCAGATCACCGAACAGGTCGTGGCCCTGTCCGCCGTGGTGCCGCAAGGGTGGGAGCAGGTTCAGTCGTGGATCCAGGCCCAACCCTATGCCGCGCAGCTGCTGGAGCAGTTGCAGGGGCTGGGCGGCCGTGCCGGTCAGGCGTTGCAGGTCGCTCAGAAGTTCGCCCTGGGCTTCGCATCGGGTGTCACCACACTGGTTCTCGTCGTGGTCGCGGGCGTCTTCCTGGCGATCGAGCCCGCCAAGTCGCGCGAGGGGCTGCTGTCCATGCTGCCCATGGATCGCCGCCCGCGAATGCGCGAAGTGCTGAACAGCTGTGGGAAGGCGCTGAAAGGCTGGCTGAAGGCGCAGCTGTTCTCGATGGTTCTGGTCGGCACGCTGACAGGGGTCGGCTTGGCCATCATCGGCGTGCCGTCGGCGCTGGGGCTGGGTCTGCTGACGGGACTGGCGCAGTTCGTGCCGATCGTGGGGCCCATCGTCTCCACCGTGCCGGCCTTGCTGGTCGGCGCCACGCAAGGGTGGCAGACGGCCCTGATGACGCTGGCGCTGTATGTCGTTGTGTCCCAGCTGGAGAGCAACTTCATCACGCCGATGGTGCAGAAGAACGTGGCCAATCTGCCCGTCGTTCTGGGCATCTTCGCCGTCGTGGGCATCGGCACCCTGTTCGGGCCGCTGGGCGTGCTGTTCGCCACGCCGCTGGCCCTGGTGCTGCACACCCTGATCACCATGCTGTACCGTCAGGACGTGCTGGGCGATCCAAAGGCCAAGGCGCCCGGCGAGAAATAAATGGAACCGTCCGTGGTCTGACAACTTGACGCAGCCGTCGCGATCCCGTTTCGAGGGCGGCCGCGACCGGCAGACCTGGAACCAGACGTGAAGATTGGGCGAGCGCCAGCACGAATCGTCAGGACCGCTCAAGCGATGGGCGAGGGCTGAGGCGTGCCGCAGGCCCGGTCGAAACGCACCACCCGCTCCGAGACCCGGCAGGTCGCGGCCCTGCCGTGGCGGCTGGAGGACGGCGAGCGTCGCATCCTGATGATCACCTCGCGCGAAACGCGACGCTGGGTGATCCCCAAGGGCGGGCGGATGGTCGGCAAGAGCGATCCCGAGGCCGCCGCCCAGGAGGCGATGGAGGAGGCGGGGGTGAAGGGCGACGTCGACACTCAGTCCATCGGCGTCTTCCGATACGCCAAGGGTCTGAAAGACGGCGGCGTGCGCCAGTGCGTGGTGTCGGTCTATCCGCTGGAAGTGCTGATCCAGATGGGCGCCTGGCCCGAAGCGCATCAGCGCGAGCGCCGCTGGATGAGCCTGAGCGAGGCGGCGGATCTGGTTCATGAGCCCGACCTGGCCGCGCTGATCCGCGACTTCGACGCCACGCCGCTCGAAGATTGAGCAACCGTCGGTCGAATTCGACTGGCCTGCGGACCTGAGCCTTCCGATAAGTGGGCGGGGAGGCCATCATGATCATCACACGCAAACAGGCGCTAGCTGCGTCGCTGGGTCTGGCGCTGGGTCTGAGCGCGACAGGCGCGCACGCGCAGACGGCGGCTCAATCGGAAACAGTCGTCGTCACGCGCGTCGAGCCAGCGCCGCAGGATGCCGGCCTGGCGCGCCGCAGCGCCCTGGCGCGCGAACTGATCGACCTGTCCGTCGGCCCGAACTTCATGAAGGAGTTCGAGCGCTTCATGGTCACGCAGATGGGTGAACTGGATAAAAAGGGCGGCGAAGAAGCGATTTGGGTGCGCACCAACATGCCGTCCATGGCGAGCAGAATGATCGAGCGGTTCATGGATGACTTGGCCCCGGTCTACGGCTCCGTCTTCACCGAAGAAGAACTCGTCGCGCAAATCGCATTTTATCGCACGGCTGTCGGGCGTTCTGTCGCAGCCAAGACGATATCCTTGAGCATGGCCTCACAGGAGGTCGAGACCGCAGCGATGACGAACCTTCTGGAGGAGTTCGAGAGCAAATATTGCGCCCGCTTCGACTGCGGCGAGGCCGGGCAGACCGGGGCCAAGCCCAGCCGGCGTTAAGCCGGGTTGATTTCCAACGGCGGCGCCTGTAAGAGCGCCGCTTCCCGTCGGAGGTTCATCTTCTGACGGTCCTGTCCGAGAACTTCGGGGCGTGGGGGTCACCCAGGCCGTAACTGTCAGAGAGCCCTCTGACGCCGTGGGGAGATGGGGACGCGACCTTGCGCTGTCAGCCCGCATTCCGGGACGGACGCCGTCAGACGCATCCTTCGGACAATACGACCGGCCCGACGTTTCGCAGCGATGCGACGCGCTTTGGCCAATCCGTCGTCGGGAATAAGCCCGGCGGCGAATACCAAGACTGGAGACCGCAATGGATCGCGCTCAAAAAGCCGAGTCTATCGAATCGCTCAAGGGCGTTTTCGCCGACGCCGGCAGCGTGGTCGTGACCCACAACCTGGGTCTGACCGTTGCGGAAATGGAAGATCTGCGTGGCCGTCTTCGTAAAGAAGGCGGCGCGTTCAAGGTGGTCAAGAACCGCCTGGCGCTGAAGGCGCTCGAAGCCGAGGAAGGCAGCGAATACCACAACCTGTTCAAGGGTCCCGTGGGCATCGCCTATTCCGAGAACCCCGGTACGGCCGCCAAGGTCGCCACCGAGTTCGCTAAGGCCAACGATCGCTTCAAGATCGTCGGCGGCTTCATGGGCTCGACCATCGTCGACCAAAAGGGCGTGGACGCACTGTCCAAGCTCCCGACGCTCGACGAGGTTCGCGGTCAACTCATCGGCCTGCTCAACGCGCCTGCGACCCGTATCGCCGGCGTGCTGCAAGCACCCGCCGGTCAGCTGGCTCGCGTGTTCAACGCCTACGCCACCAAGGAAGCCGCGTAAGCGGCCCAGCCTTTCATCTCTGCATCACTCTCTAAAACCAATCCTCCGAAGGAAAACTGACAATGGCTGACCTCGCCAAGATCGTCGAAGACCTGTCCGCTCTGACCGTCCTCGAAGCTGCTGAACTCTCCAAGCTGCTGGAAGAAAAGTGGGGCGTCAGCGCCGCTGCTCCGGTCGCTATGGCTGCTCCGGCCGCCGGCGGCGGCGCTCCGGCTGAAGCTGCCGAAGAGCAAACCGAATTCACCGTCGTCCTGGTCGACGGCGGCGACAAGAAGATCAACGTGATCAAGGAAGTCCGCGGCGTCCGTTCGGACCTGGGTCTGAAGGAAGCCAAGGACCTGGTCGAAGGCGCTCCGCAGAACGTCGTCGAGAACGTCTCCAAGCAAGCCGCCGACGAAGTCGCCAAGAAGCTGACGGAAGCCGGCGCCAAGGTCCAGATCAAGTAAGATCTGACTTTCGGCATTTGCTGAAGATTGGAAGGCCCGGCGGGAAACCGCCGGGTCTTTTTTGTTGGCCTATCGCGCGGAGCGCTGCTTGAGGCCGATGGGGTAGGCCGCCGGCGAATAAGCAGCGGCGTCTAGGAGCTCTGGGCTCAGCGCTGCGGTCGGCTGCGCATAGCGAAGAAGGCCCACAGGGCGTCGTTGTCGGCGACCCAGCTATGGCCGCCACCTGAGGTGATGAGGCCCACGACGTCGGCGCCGTCGCGGCAGGCGGCGTAGCCCTCTTCATAGACCTTGTTGGCGATCCAGCGGGTGTCGCGCACCTGGGTGCAGCCGTTCAGTTGGGCCCAGCGCTGTTCGGCGGCATGCATGGTGTAGCTCCAATAGCCTGCGCCGCCGCCCTGGATCGGATTGGTCGTGTCGGCGTCGCCGGCGAAGGCGATGACCGGCATTGGGCGCGAAGGGCGGCAGGTGGCGGGATCCGGCTCCTCCGGGCGGTCCTTTCTGGGATTGCCGGCGCGCAAGCCGACGACCGGGGCGATGGCGGCGAAACGGTCGGCGGCGACGCAACCCAGCCACGACGCCATCCGCCCGCCGCCCGATAGGCCCGTCGCATAGATGCGGCTGTCATCGACGCAGCCCTGGTCGGCCAGATAATCGATGGCCCCCGTCAGATAGGCGACGTCGTCCGCATCGCCGGGGCCGGGGACCGCGCCGGTGACGGTCGGCACGCCGGGGATGTTCCAGACGAAACCTTGATCGATCGGAATGCCGGCGTCGGGCGCGGCGACGATGAAGCCGTGCCGATCCGCCGCCTCCGCCAGGCCGGAAGACGCCAGCATCTTCTCTCCCGTGCCGCCGCTGCCGTGCAGCAGGAAGACCAGAGGCGCCGGCTTTGCGGGGTCGAAACCAGCAGGCAGGTGGATCAGCATCGTGCGTCCGCTGCGGCCTATGGCGACGGTCTGGGTCGCGCCCGCCTGTCCGACGTTGCAGGGGCCGGCCGCCTGGGCCGACGAGCTGAAGATCATCAGGCCCATCAGGGCGGCGAACAGACTGAACCAAGGCTTCATGCGACGTCGTCTCCGCTGATCGAGGCCGGCAGGGTGGGGTGTTTTCGGCATCGCGGCCAGTCTTGAGCGGCACCGTGCGGCTTCCCATCTGTGGACACCCCAAGACGGAGCCATCCCCTATGAAAATTCTGCTGGTGCTGACGTCGCACGACCAACTCGGCGACACGGGCAAGAAGACCGGCTTCTGGCTGGAAGAGCTGGCGGCGCCCTATTACGCGCTGAAGGATGCGGGCGCGGAGATCGTGCTGGCCTCGCCCAAGGGCGGTCAGCCGCCGCTGGACCCCAAGAGCGACGACCCCGACGCCCAGACCGACGACACGCGCCGGTTCAAGGCCGACGCCGAAGCCCAGGCCGCCCTGGCCTCGACCGTCGTCCTGTCGTCGGTGAAGGCCGAGGATTTCGACGCCGTCTTCTATCCCGGCGGCCACGGACCGCTGTGGGACCTGGCGAACGACGCCGACTCCATCGCCCTGATCGAGGCCTTCGCCAAGGCGGACAAGCCGACCGGCTTCGTTTGTCATGCGCCCGGCGTGCTGAAGTCGGTGAACGGACCGGACGGCAAGCCGCTGGTCAACGGCCGCAAGGTGACCGGCTTCACCAACTCCGAGGAGGAGGCCGTGGGCCTGACCGACGTGGTGCCGTTCCTGGTCGAGAACGTGCTGACCGCCAACGGCGGCGACTACTCCAAGGGGCCGGACTGGGGCTCCTATGTGCTGACCGACGGCAAGCTGGTGACCGGGCAGAACCCCGGCTCGTCGCACGCGGCGGCCGAGGCGTTGCTGAAGCTGTTGAAGTAAGGGGCGTGTCTCCTCCCCGCGAGGCGGGGAGGAGACGCCTTCAGCGCCGGCGAGGCGCGAGGATGTCGGACAGGCGATCCGGCGCGCCCTCGATCCGTTCCAGCCGGGGGTAGCGCAGACCGTCGTGATAGGCGAAGGCCACCGTGCGGAAGCGATCGCCGGATTTCAGCAACAGTTCGATCGGGGCGTCGGTCCCTTTCGCCGCCGTGACGGTGTTGCGCAACACCTCGGCCGAGCCGGCCTTGCCGTTGACGGCGACCAGGCTCCAGCCGGCGCCGAGGCCTTGCTCGAAGGCGGGCCCGCCCCAGCGGATGTTGGTCAGCTTGTCGCCCGACAGGGTGAAGCCCAGCGAATATTGGAAGTCGTTGGCCCAGCCGCTCTGGACCGACTTCTCCGCCGCCGAGGGCGTGTCGGTGTAGGTCAGTCGCCAGCCGCCACGCTCGATCCCGGCCAGCGGCGCGCGGGCGTCGGGACCGACGGCGTCCAGACGGGTGCGCAGGAAGGCGGCCCAGTCGTGGGGATAGACCGCATTCAGGGCCGCGACGACATCTTCGAAGGTGTAGCCTTGCGGCGCCCATTCGCCGTCGTCGTGACCGAAGAAGCCCTTGGCGAAATCATCCAGCGATCTGCGGCCATTGCTGCCCTCGCGGATCAGGGTGTCGGCGTCCAGCCAGACCAGCAGGCTTTCGCGGTAGTAGTCGCCTGTGCCGCGCATCCATGAGGTGAATTGGCCCGGCACGCGATAGCCCAGCAGATTGTGGTTGTTGGTGTCCTGTAAGGCGCGCCACTGGCGACCCGGCTGGTTGTCATAGAAGGCGGCGACGCTGGCCAGGGTCGCCAAGGCCACGTCCTTGGAATGCAGGCCCGAACGGGCGGCCAGCACATCGCCCCAGTATTCGGTCTGACCTTCATAGACCCACAGCAGGGTATTCTGGGTCGGGACGTTGTGATTGGCGGTCAGCTCATCCGCCGGACGCATGAACTTGCCGTTCCAGGAGTGGGTGTATTCGTGGGGCAGCAGACCCCGATCGCCGGCGCTCTTGGTCCAGTTGGTGAAGAAGTCGGGCGCGCCGGTGTTCTCGGACGAGCGATGATGCTCCAGCCCGATGCCGCCCATCTGATCGGTCAGGGCGAACAGGAATTCGTAGTTGTCGAAGTGACGGGCGCCGAACAGGCGGTCGGCCTGCTGAACCATGTTCTCGAACAGTTTCAGCTGGTCGTCGGTGGCGGCCAGACCCTTGGCCTCGTCGGCCAGGATGTTCAAGTGGACGCGCTCACCGCTGGGGTCGATGTCGACGCGGCGGTAGTGCGCGCCGGCGAAGATGGGGCTGTCGATCAGGGTGTAGAGGTCGGTCGGGGCGAAGGCCGCCACGTCGCCGACCTGAGACGCCGTGGTCAAGGCCGTGCCGTATTTCCAGCCGGCAGGCAGGACCACCGAGGGAGCAACCTGGATCTGGCGGCTGAAATAGCCGGCCGGATAGAGGATGGCCTTCTCCCACTGCAGATTGACCATGGCCGGGGTCATCAGCACGCGCCAGTTGGAGGCGTCCGGTTGGGTCAGTTGCTGGAACTGCACCTCGATGCTGGTCACGCCCGCCGGAATGTCGAGGTGGAAGACGTAAGGGTCCAGCGTGTCGCGCAGCCACTCGATCCGCTGGCCGTTGGCGGTGACGGTCAGACCGGACAGCAGTTGGATCGGGCCGGTGGCGGCGTGGTTGCCGGGCAGGAACTTCGGATAGAGCAGGGTCAGCGGGCCCGGGCTGGCGACCGGGATTGTCTGGCTTACGTTGATGATGCGACGGTCCAGGTCGGTGATGTCGGCGCGGTACTGGATCACGCCCGGATAGGGCTTGTCCTGGGGGGCGAGAATGGTCGGCTGGGCGCGGGGCAGGGCCAGCGGCGCCTGGCTCGCATCGGTGACGATAGGGGTCGACTGGAAACTCTGGGCCAGAACTGGCGAAGCGGCGGCCGTCATCAAGATGGCGAGGCAGGCGGCGGTCAGGCGGGTACGCGGCATTCGGTCATCCGGTTCGGCGAAGGAGCCGCACCGTCGGGGGCGAGGGGCGATGCGTCAAGCGCGGCGTTGTGTCTCCTCCCCATGAAATGGGGAGGGGGACCGCGAAGCGGTGGAGGGGCTCTTGAAGTCTCACAGGCGCCTGCGAGGCGGTGAAGAGCCCCTCCGTCACGGCGCTGAAGAAGCGCCGCGCCACCTCCCCACGCAGTGGGGAGGAGACGTGCGACGTCAGCGCCGACGCGGCGTCAGGATGTCGCCCAGGCGGTCGGGCGTGTCGGGGATGCGTTCCAGGCGGGGGTAGCGCAGACCGTCGTGGTAGTCGAAGACGACGGTGCGGTATTGCTCGTCATCCTTGACGATCAGGGTGATGGGCGTCGACGGATCCTTGGCTGCGGTGACGGCCTCGGTCAGGCGTTCGGCGCTGGCGGCCTGCCCGTTGACGGCGACGATCTCCATCCCGGCGGCCAGGCCCGACTTGAAGGCCAGGCCGTTCCACTGGACGCTGCGGATCTTGTTGCCTTCGCCGGTCTGGAAGCCCAGCGAATAGGTGAAGTCGTTGCGTTTCAGCTCGGAGTACAGAGTCTTCATATAATCGGTGGGCTTGTCCGAATAGGCCAGCCGCCAGCCGCCGCGCGCCAGACCGTCCAGTGGGGCGCGGGCCTCAGGGCCGTCGGCGTCCAGGCGGGTGCGCAGGAAGGTCGCCCAGTCATTGGCGACGACGCCGTTCAGGGCCGCGACCACATCCTCGAACGTATAGGGGGCCGGCGTATAGCTGCCGTCCTGGACGCCGTAGAAGGCGCGGGCGAAGTCGTCGAGCGACTTCCGGCCGCCGGTCTTTTCGCGGATCGTCGTGTCGACGTCGAGCCAGATCAGCTGGCCCTCCGAATAGTAGTCCTCGTCGCGCTGCCATGACAGCCAGCCCTTGGGCTGGCGCTGGCTGATGATGGGGTCGTTGGTGGTGTCCTGCATCGCGCGCCATTCGCGGCCGACGCGCGTGTCGAAGGTCGCGGCGGTCATGGCCAGGGCATCCATCGCCTGTTGCTTGCTGAGCAGGCCCGAGCGGGCGGCGATGACCTGACCATAGTACTGGGTCTGGCCCTCGTAGACCCACAGCAGGCTGTTCTGCAGGGGCGAGTTGAAGTTGGGCACATACTGGTCGGCGGGCCGACGCCATTTGCCGTCCCAGGAGTGGTTCATCTCGTGGCTGAGCAGGTCGCGGTCGGACAGGTGGGTGTCCCAGCCGGTGAAGAAGGCGGGATCGACCGAGTTTTCCGAACTGCGGTGATGCTCCAGCCCGATGCCGCCCAGCTTGTCCGTCATGGCGATCAGGAAGTCGTAGTGGTTGAAATGGCGCGCGCCATACAGGCGGTCCATCTGGGCGACCAGATTGCGCAGGATCTGGATCTGCTCGTCGGTGGCGTTCAGGCTGTCGGCCTTGTCCGCGACGATGTTGGCGCGAACGGGCGAGCGGCCGCCGGGATCGAGGTCGATCTGGCGATAGTGGACGCCGGCGAAGACCGGGCTGTCGATCAGCACCTCCAGATTGACGGGCTTGAACGTCTGGACGTCGCCGGCCTTGGTTTCGGGCTCGAGCGCCGTGCCGAACTGCCAGCCGGCGGGGAACTTGACCGTGGGCTGGACCGTGATGTTCCGCGACCAGTGGCCGGCGGGATAGAGCAGCATCTTCTCCCACTGGATGTTCAGCATCTCGGGCGTCATCGTGATGCGGCCCTGATTGCCGGTCGTCGGCGACAGGTGCTGCAGGGTGATGTTCAGCGCCGTCGCACCGGCCGGGACGACCACGTGGTAGGCGAAGGGATGCAGGGTGTCGCGAACCCACTGCACCCGCTGGCCGTTCGCGGTGATCTCGATGCCGGCGAGCTGCGCGATGGGGCCGACGGGGCCGTGGTTGCCAGGCAGCCATTCGGGGAAGAACAGGGTCATCGGTCCCGCCTGGGCGACCGGGATCGTTTCCTTCACCGCAAAGATGTGCTGGGCCAGGTTGGTGGCGTCGACGTCCAGGGTGATGACGCCGGGATAGGCGACGTCCCGCGCTTCCGGAATCGCGGGCAGGGGCGCAGGCAGGGCGGGCGGCGTGGTCGAGGCCTGCTGCGCCAAGGCGGCCGGGGCGGTCGAGGCCAATAGGAGGGCGAGGCCGAGTGGAGCGGCGCGCAGGCAAGAACAGATCATCGAGGACTCTTCAGGCGACTGGGGGAGCCGCGACAGTCCGACGCAGGGTGCAAGGCGTCAAGCGTCAGCACTGATCCGAAATTGCACTGCGCCCCGAAAACGCGTGCAAAATGCAAGGACGTGCAATTCGGATCATTCCTCCTCCATCGGACGCAGGGGCGGCGTGGTGGGCAGTTTGTGCTGCCGTTTCGGGTCGTTGGCCATGCCCCGGTAGTAGCGCACAGCATGGTCGTCGATCTTGGCGATGGCCTCCAGATCCTTGTGCAGTCGGGACCATCCCCGCGCCTCGATCAGCTTGCCGTCGATCATCGCCCGTGAAGCATTGGCCCAGGCCAGACGCGCCATGTCGGCGGCGTTGCAGGGCAGGCGCTGGTCGATGGCGTCCAACTCATAGGCGTCGAGCGGTTCGAAAACCGCGCCGTGCGGCTGGTCCGATCGGCGCCAGCCCTCCGTGCGGGCGCGCCAACGGAAGGTCGAGAGGCTGAGACCGTGGCGCGCGCAGACCTCCGGGGGAAACCCCCGGCGAGATAGTCTTTACGGGCCGCGGCCCAGGTTGCGGCGGACCGTCGGGTCCAGTCGGGCGAATTCGGATTGGGATCGGAGATGTCATCGGCCATGCCGCCCATGATGCGGGCGGCGTCGGCTATGGCCGGAACAATGACGCTTCGAGCGCCTAAGTCGTTGAATAGGCTGCGATCAGGGTGTCGAAATAGGATGGAGCGCGGTCGCCAGCCATCCTGTTTCGGTCTTCAACCCGGTTTGACGTCGAGCAGTTCGACCGAGAAGCGCAGGGTCGAGTTGGGCGGCAGTTCGTCGCCGCCGACCCAACGCGAGCCGTAGCCCAACGAGGCGGGGATGACGAACTCGTAGATTTCCCCGACGCGCATCAGGGCCACGCCCTCGGTCCAGCCCTTGATGACGCGGTTCAGCGGAAACTCGGCCGGTTCGTTGCGGGCGTAGGAACTGTCGAACTCGCGCCCGTCAATGAAGGTGCCGCGATAGTGGACCTTGACCGTGTCGGTCGCCTTGGGCTGAGCGCCCTCGGGGTGGGCCCTGCCGACGCGGCGATATTGCAGGCCGCTTTCGGTGGTGGTCCAGCCGCGCCGCGCGCCGTTCCAGGCGAGGTAGGCGGTATTGCCGGCGTCCCAGGCCTGCTGCGGCGTCAGGGCCCCCTGGCCATTGACCTGATCGGCGGCGCGCGCGGCGGCCGAAGCCGTCTCGGCATAGGTCACCGGCGCGCGATGGGTGGCGCAGGCGGAAAGGGCGAGAGCGGCAAGCAGAGGCAGGGCGATCCGTGTCATAAGGCGACGCTAGATCAGGCCTTCGTCGCTCGCAACGAGATTGGTCGGCTCTGTCGAAAAGGTTCCCTTGGGCCTTTATTTCGTCGCGAATGCGCGTATATGTGCGCGCTCCGCAACACTCCATATGAGTCTGCGCGCAAGCGCCGAGGCCCGGTCCGTCGCCCTCCGACCGAGCGAAGGCGCGGCTCCTTCCCAGGGAGCCGGTACATTTCAGGCGTCCTGGCCCGGCAGCGGGCCGAGGGTGGATGCCGAAACCCTGGCTGCGGACGCGGAGACGCGCGCCGTGGCTGCTGCATTTCACGCACGCCTTCCCCGGGGCGTGCGCCATGGGAAACACTGAATGACTGACGTCGCCCACGATCTCGCCATCAACGGTCAGATCGCTTCCGCCACCTCGTTCACCGGCAAGAAGCGCATCCGCAAATCCTTCGGGCGTATCCCTGAAGCGATCGCGATGCCTAACCTGATCGAGGTTCAGCGCGCTTCCTACGAACAGTTCCTGCAGCGCGAGGTCCGTCCGGGCGTCCGCAAGGAGCAGGGCATCGAGGCGGTCTTCAAGTCGGTGTTCCCGATCAAGGACTTCAACGAGCGCGCGATCCTGGAATACGTCTCGTACGAGTTCGAAGAGCCGAAGTACGACGTCGAGGAGTGCATTCAGCGCGACATGACCTATGCCGCGCCGCTGAAGGTCAAGCTGCGCCTGATCGTGTTCGAAACCGACGAGGAAACGGGAGCCCGTTCGGTCAAGGACATCAAGGAGCAGGACGTCTACATGGGCGACATCCCGCTCATGACGGACAAGGGCACCTTCATCGTCAACGGCACTGAGCGTGTGATCGTCTCGCAGATGCACCGTTCGCCGGGCGTCTTCTTCGACCACGACAAGGGCAAGACGCACAGCTCGGGCAAGCTGCTGTTCGCCGCCCGCGTGATCCCGTACCGCGGCTCGTGGCTCGACTTCGAGTTCGACGCCAAGGACGTGGTCTATGTGCGCATCGACCGCCGCCGCAAGCTGCCGGCCACGACCTTCCTGATGGGTCTGGGCATGGACGGCGAAGAAATCCTGAAGACCTTCTACGAGACCGTGCCTTACGAGAAGCGCGGCGAGGGCTGGGTCACGCCTTACAAGGCCGAGCGCTGGCGCGGGGTTAAGCCGGAGTTCGACCTGATCGACGCCGACACCGGCGAAGTGGTCGCCCAGGCCGGTCAGAAGATCAGCGCCCGCGCCGCCAAGAAGCTGGGCGAGACGACGACCTCGCTGTCGCTGGCCGCCGACGCCCTGGTCACCAAGTATCTGGCCAATGACGCCGTCAACTTCGAGACCGGCGAGATCTTCGCCGAGGCCGGCGACGAACTGGACGCCCCGACCATCGAAGTGCTGGAGCAAAACGGCTTCACCACCATTGAAGTGCTGGACATCGACCACGTCACGGTCGGCGCCTACATGCGCAACACCCTGCGCGTGGACAAGAACGACAACCGCGAGGACGCCCTGTTCGACGTCTATCGCGTGATGCGTCCGGGCGAGCCGCCCACCCCGGAAGCCGCCGAGGCCATGTTCAACTCGCTGTTCTTCGACAGCGAACGCTACGACCTGTCGGCCGTCGGCCGGGTCAAGATGAACATGCGTCTGGAAAGCCCCGAGGTCTCCGACGAGATCCGCGTCCTGCGCAAGGAAGACGTGCTGAAGGTGCTGCAGATCCTGGTCGGCCTGAAGGACGGCCGCGGCGAGATCGACGACATCGACAACCTGGGTAACCGCCGGGTCCGTTCGGTCGGCGAGTTGCTGGAAAACCAGTACCGCGTCGGTCTGCTGCGCATGGAGCGCGCCATCAAGGAGCGCATGTCCTCGGTCGATATCGACACGGTCATGCCGCACGATCTGATCAACGCCAAGCCGGCCGCCGCCGCGGTTCGCGAGTTCTTCGGTTCGTCGCAGCTGTCGCAGTTCATGGACCAGACGAACCCGCTGTCGGAAATCACCCACAAGCGTCGTCTGTCGGCGCTTGGCCCGGGCGGTCTGACGCGTGAGCGCGCGGGCTTTGAAGTCCGCGACGTGCACCCGACCCACTACGGCCGCATCTGCCCGATCGAAACGCCGGAAGGCCCGAACATCGGCCTGATCAACTCGTTGGCCACCCACGCGCGCGTCAACAAGTACGGCTTCATCGAGAGCCCGTACCGCCGCGTGAAGGACGGTCAGGCCCAGGGCGAGGTGGTCTACATCTCGGCCATGGAAGAGTCGAAGTACACGATCGCTCAGGCCAACATCGAACTGAAGAACGGTCAGATCGTCGAGGACCTGGTCCCCGGCCGGATCAACGGTGAATCCCAGCTCCTGAACAAGGACGCCGTGGACATGATGGACGTGTCGCCGAAACAGGTCGTTTCGGTCGCCGCCGCCCTGATCCCGTTCCTGGAAAACGACGACGCCAACCGCGCGCTGATGGGCGCCAACATGCAACGTCAGGCCGTGCCTCTTGTGCAGTCGGACGCGCCGCTGGTCGGCACCGGCATGGAAGCGGTCGTGGCCGTGGACTCCGGCGCCGTCGTGGTCGCCCGTCGTGACGGCGTCGTCGAACAGATCGACGGCACCCGGATCGTCGTGCGCGCCACCGGCGACGTGGACGCCGCCCGCTCGGGCGTCGACATCTACCGCCTGTCGAAGTTCCAGCGTTCGAACCAGTCGACCTGCATCAACCAGCGCCCGATCGTGCGCGTTGGCGATCAGGTGAAGGGCGGCGACGTCATCGCCGACGGTCCGTCGACGGACCTGGGCGAACTGGCTCTGGGCCGCAACGCCCTGGTCGCCTTCATGCCCTGGAACGGTTACAACTTCGAAGACTCCATCCTGATCTCCGAGCGCATCGTGCGCGACGACGTCTTCACCTCGATCCACCTGGAAGAGTTCGAAGTCGCCGCCCGCGATACGAAGCTTGGCCCTGAGGAAATCACGCGCGACATCCCCAACGTCGGCGAGGAAGCCCTGCGCAACCTCGACGAAGCGGGCATCGTGGCCATCGGCGCCGAGGTCCAGCCGGGCGACATCCTGGTCGGCAAGGTCACGCCGAAGGGCGAAAGCCCGATGACGCCGGAAGAGAAGCTGCTGCGCGCCATCTTCGGCGAGAAGGCTTCGGACGTGCGCGACACCTCCCTGCGCCTGCCGCCCGGCGTCGCCGGCACGATCGTCGACGTTCGCGTCTTCAATCGTCACGGCGTCGACAAGGACGAGCGCGCCATGGCGATCGAACGCGCCGAGATCGAACGTCTGGGCAAGGACCGCGACGACGAGCTCAAGATCCTCGAGCGCAACGTCTATGGCCGCCTGAAGCCGCTGATCGTCGGCAAGAACGCCGTGTCGGGGCCCAAGGGCATCGGCCGTGGCGAACTGACCGACGAGAAGCTGGCCGAGGTCAGCCGTGGTCTGTGGTGGCAGATCGCCCTGGACGACGAAAAGGCCATGGGCGAGCTGGAAGCGATGAAGCGCCAGTTCGAGGACGCTCGCAAGCAACTGGACCGTCGTTTCGAAGACAAGGTCGAGAAGCTGCAGCGCGGCGACGAACTGCCCCCCGGCGTGATGAAGATGGTCAAGGTCTTCGTGGCCGTGAAGCGCAAGCTTCAGCCCGGCGACAAGATGGCCGGCCGTCACGGCAACAAGGGCGTCATCTCCAAGATCCTGCCGATCGAGGACATGCCGCACCTGGAAGACGGCACGCACGTCGACGTCGTTCTGAACCCGCTGGGCGTGCCTTCGCGCATGAACATCGGCCAGATCTTCGAAACCCACCTAGGTTGGGCCGCCGCCGGTCTGGGCAAGCAGATCTCCGGTCTGCTGGAAGCCTGGCAGGCTGGTGGTCAGAAGCAGGCGCTGATCGATCGTCTGACGCATATCTACGGCGAAGAGACCCCGCTGCCGCAGGATGAGGAAGAACTGATCGAACTGGCGAAGAACCTGTCCAAGGGCGTGCCCTTCGCGACCCCCGTCTTCGACGGTGCGCACATCGGCGACATCGAGCGTCTGCTGGAAGAGGCGGGGCTGAACAAGTCGGCCCAGTCGATCCTGTACGACGGTCAGACCGGCGAGCAGTTCAAGCGTCCGGTCACGGTCGGCTACATCTACATGCTGAAGCTGCACCACCTGGTCGACGACAAGATCCACGCCCGCTCCATCGGCCCGTACTCGCTGGTCACCCAGCAGCCTTTGGGCGGCAAGGCGCAGTTCGGCGGTCAGCGCTTCGGGGAAATGGAGGTCTGGGCTCTGGAAGCTTACGGCGCCGCCTACACCCTGCAGGAGATGCTGACGGTGAAGTCCGACGACGTGGCCGGCCGGACCAAGGTCTACGAGGCCATCGTCCGTGGCGACGACAGCTTCGAGGCCGGCATTCCCGAGAGCTTCAACGTGCTCATCAAGGAAATGCGTTCGCTGGGTCTGAACGTGGAGCTGGGGAACAGCTGATCTGGATCACGAGCCCTCTCTCGCCACGGCGGGGGAGGGCGATCCCTCCGCTTTTCTCCGTTCTGAATAATTTTCGCGGGTCAGCCCCGCAGAAGGAATCAAGATGAACCAGGAAGTCCTGAACATCTTCAACCCGGTCCCGGTCACCCCGACCTTCGACCAGATCAAGATCGCCCTGGCCTCGCCCGAGAAGATCCGTTCGTGGTCGTTCGGCGAGATCAAGAAGCCGGAAACCATCAACTACCGTACGTTCAAGCCCGAGCGTGACGGCCTGTTCTGCGCGCGTATCTTTGGCCCGACCAAGGACTACGAATGCCTGTGCGGCAAGTACAAGCGCATGAAGTACAAGGGCATCATCTGCGAGAAGTGCGGCGTCGAAGTCACCCTGGCCCGCGTTCGCCGCGAGCGCATGGGTCACATCGACCTGGCTGCGCCGGTCGCCCACATCTGGTTCCTGAAGTCGCTGCCCAGCCGCATCTCGCTGATGCTGGACATGGCGCTGAAGGACGTCGAGCGCGTCCTATACTTCGAGAACTACATCGTCACCGAGCCGGGCCTAACCCCGCTGAAGCAGAACCAACTGCTGACGGAAGATGAGTTCTATCGCTACCAAGAAGAGTTCGGCGATGACGGCTTCACCGCCGAGATCGGCGCCGAGGCCGTCCGCAACCTGCTGATGGGCATCGACCTGAACGCGGAAGCTGAAAAGCACCGCGCCGAGCTGGCCGACAACCCCTCGGAAATGAAGGCCAAGAAGGCGTCCAAGCGCCTGAAGCTGATCGAGGCCTTCCTGGAATCGGGCAACAAGCCCGAGTGGATGATCCTGACGATCGTGCCGGTCATCCCGCCGGAACTGCGTCCGCTGGTGCCGCTGGACGGCGGTCGTTTCGCGACCTCCGACCTGAACGACCTGTATCGCCGCGTCATCAACCGCAACAACCGCCTGAAGCGCCTGATGGAACTGCGCGCGCCGGACATCATCATCCGTAACGAAAAGCGGATGCTGCAGGAGTCCGTCGACGCCCTGTTCGACAACGGCCGTCGCGGCCGCGTGATCACGGGCGCCAACAAGCGTCCGCTGAAGTCGCTGGCCGACATGCTGAAGGGCAAGCAGGGTCGCTTCCGTCAAAACCTGCTGGGCAAGCGCGTCGACTATTCGGGCCGTTCGGTCATCACCGTGGGTCCGGAACTGAAGCTGCACGAGTGCGGCCTGCCCAAGAAGATGGCGCTGGAGCTGTTCAAGCCGTTCATCTATGCGCGCCTGGACGCCAAGGGCCTGTCGGGCACCGTCAAGCAATCCAAGCGCATGGTCGAGCGCGAGCAGCCCGCCGTCTGGGACATCCTGGACGAGGTCATCCGCGAGCACCCGGTTCTGCTGAACCGCGCGCCGACGCTTCACCGCCTGGGCATCCAGGCGTTCGAGCCCAAGCTGATCGAGGGCAAGGCCATCCGCCTGCACCCGCTGGTCTGCACCGCCTTCAACGCCGACTTCGACGGCGACCAGATGGCCGTTCACGTCCCGCTGAGCCTCGAGGCCCAGCTGGAAGCGCGCGTCCTGATGATGTCGACCAACAACATCCTGTCGCCCGCCAACGGCAAGCCGATCATCGTGCCGTCGCAGGACATCGTCCTGGGCCTGTACTATCTGTCGCTGGTCAAGGACGGCGAGCCGGGTGAAGGCAAGCTGTTCGCCAACATCGGCGAGATCGACGCGGCGCTGGACGCCAAGGTCGTCACCCTGCACACGCGCATCAAGGCGCGCTGGACGGAACAGGACGCCGAAGGCAATGAGGTGACCAAGGTCATCGACACCACGCCGGGCCGAATGAAGCTGGCGGCTCTGCTGCCGCGCAACCCGAACGTCGGCTACCGCCTGCTCGAGAAGAACCTGACCAAGAAGGAAATCGGCAATCTGATTGACGTGGTCTATCGCCACTGCGGTCAGAAGGCGACGGTCATCTTCGCTGACCAGATGATGGGCCTGGGCTTCCGCGAAGCCGCCAAGGCCGGCATTTCGTTCGGCAAGGACGACATCGTGATCCCGGCCAAGAAGGTCGAGCTGGTCGCCGAGACCCGCACCCAAGTCGAGGAGTACGAGCAACAGTACGCCGACGGCCTGATCACGCGCGGAGAGAAATACAACAAGGTGGTCGACGCCTGGTCCAAGGCCACGGACCGGATCGCCGACGCCATGATGGGCGAGATCGCGCAACCGCGCGTGCTGATCGAGGGTGAAAACCCCGACATCAACTCCGTCTTCATGATGGCCAACTCCGGCGCCCGTGGTTCGCAGGCCCAGATGAAGCAACTGGGCGGCATGCGCGGCCTGATGGCCAAGCCGTCCGGCGAGATCATCGAGACGCCGATCACCTCGAACTTCAAGGAAGGCCTGACCGTCCTTGAATACTTCAACTCCACCCACGGCGCCCGTAAGGGTCTGGCCGACACCGCGCTGAAGACCGCCAACTCGGGTTACCTGACCCGCCGTCTGGTGGACGTGGCGCAGGACTCCATCGTCACCGAGCAGGATTGCGGCTCGACGCGCGGCATCACCCTGCGTGCGGTAATGGAAGGCGGCGACGTGCTGGTCTCGCTGGGTCAGCGCATCCTGGGTCGCTATGCGGCCGAGGACATCAAGGAGCCGGGCACCGATACCGTCCTGTTCCCCGCCGACACCTATCTGGTGGAAGAAGTCGCCGAGGCCGTCGAGGCCGCGGGCGTCCAGTCGGTCAAGGTCCGTTCGGCCCTGACCTGCGAGGCCGAAGCCGGGATCTGCGCCCACTGCTACGGCCGTGACCTGGCGCGCGGCACCAACGTCAACATCGGCGAAGCGGTCGGCGTCATCGCCGCCCAGTCGATCGGCGAGCCGGGCACCCAGCTGACGATGCGGACCTTCCACATCGGCGGTACGGCTCAGGTGGCAGAAACCTCCTTCATGGAGGCGACCAACGCCGGTACGGCCAAGGTCACCGGCCCGACCGTCGTCGCGGCCCACGGCGACCTGGTGGCCATGAGCCGCAACGTCATCGTGACCGTGGTCGTGGACGGCAAGGACCGCGAGACGCACAAGGCTCCTTACGGCGCCCGAATCCGCGTCAAGGACGGCGACGAGGTCAAGAAGAACCAGCGCCTGGCGGAGTGGGACCCCTACACCACCCCGATCCTGACGGAAGTCGGCGGCGTCGTGCGCTTCGAGGACCTGGTCGAAGGCCTGTCGGTCAAGGAAGAAACCGACGAAGCGACGGGCATCGCCCAGCGCGTCGTCAGCGACTGGCGCGCCAGCCCGCGCGGTTCGGACCTGCGTCCGGCCATGGGCGTCACCCTGGGCGACGCCTACGCCAAGCTGTCGTCCGGTTCGGACGCCCGCTATCTGCTGCCCGTGGGCGCTGTTCTGTCCGTGTCGAACGGCGACGAGGTCAAGCCGGGCGAGATCATCGCTCGCGTTCCGACCGAAGGCGCCAAGACCCGCGACATCACCGGCGGTCTGCCGCGCGTCGCCGAACTGTTCGAAGCTCGCCGTCCGAAGGACTGCGCGGTCATCGCCGAGATGGATGGCCGCGTCGAATTCGGCCGCGACTACAAGAACAAGCGTCGCATCAAGATCACGCCCGAGCCCAACGCCGACGGCGTGCAGGGCGAACCGGTCGAGTTCCTGATCCCGAAGGGCAAGCACATCTCCGTCCACGACGGCGATCTGATCCAGAAGGGCGACTACATCATCGACGGCAACCCGGATCCGCACGATCTGCTGCGCATCCAGGGCGTCGAGGCGCTGGCCGAGTATCTGGTGAACGAAGTGCAGGAGGTCTATCGACTGCAGGGCGTGCCGATCAACGACAAGCACATCGAAGTCATCGTGCGTCAGATGCTGCAGAAGGTGGAAGTGCTGGATTCGGGTGAAACCACCCTGATCCGCGGCGACACTGTCGAAGTCGCCGAAGCCGTTCTGGAAAACGCCAAGGTCGAGAAGCGTGGCGGCCGCCTGGCCACCACCCAGCCCGTCCTGTTGGGCATCACCAAGGCGTCGCTGCAAACCCGCAGCTTCATCTCGGCGGCATCCTTCCAGGAGACCACCCGCGTCCTCACCGACGCCTCGGTCCACGGCAAGAAGGACATGCTGGAAGGCCTGAAGGAAAACGTCATCGTCGGCCGCCTGATCCCGGCCGGCACCGGCGCCTACCTGCGCAGCCTGCAGAAGATCGCCAACGAGCGGGATGCAGAACTGACCTCGGCTCTGGAAGAGGCGATCGAGCCGCTGCCGGCCGATCTGCAACTGGAGCTGGAGAGCAGCGAGAGCTGATCTTTCGTTTCAAAACCGATGACATGAAGGGGGCGGCGCCGACGACGGCGTCGCCCTTTTTCTATGACTTGACGCGTGCTCGGATTGCGGTGAACTGAGCCAAGGTTGTGTAGAGGGCCGCCATGACGAAAGCTGACAAGGTGTTGTGGGGCCTAACGGCCGTGATTTTGTCGCTCTTCGTCGTCGTTGAAGCCAAGACGATGATGCTCAATCTCGGCGCGGCCATGCATGACGCCTATTGCCAGGATCACTGACCTCAATCTTTCCACCGCTCTATCGGGGCTGAAGCACCTGGCGTGATCGGTGCGCCGCCGGCCCGGTGGCCGTCGCGTCGGGTCTGGACGTTGCGGGTCGAGTCGGGCGCCAGCGAGGGATTCAACTGCGCGCCGGCGCAGCCTGTGCCGAAGTTCGAGCCGACGCAGTCCGCCGGACCCACCACGCCGACCCCGCCGGACAGAGGACGACGCCGCGCCTCCCATTCGGCCAGACGCCGCGCGCCTTCGCGCGCAAAGGCGGCGTCACGTTCGGGGTTGCCCGTGCCGGTGACCGGAGCGGCGTTCATTCCGCGTCGCATGGCGTCCTCGCGGCAATGGGCGCGCTCGGCGGCGTTGAGCTGCTGCGGCGTGGTGCAGCCGATCAAGCCCTGCCGCAGGACACGGGACATGGCGCCGGCGCGATCGTTCGGATTGACCGTCCAGGCACCCTGTGGAGCGGGAGGGCCCTCAGGCGCGGCCGCAGCGATGCGGGGACGGATGGGGGCAGGGCGACTGTCCGTTGCGGACGCGACCCTGTCTGTGGGAGCGACGTCGATGCTGCCGGCGTCACGCGATGCGGACATGGTGACTGGCTCGGGCGTCTGCATCGCGGGGCGGGGCCGCTCGTTTGGCAGCAGAGGTCGCGGGCTGATGTCGATGTAGAGCGGACTTAAATCGGGCGCGGTTGGCGGAGCGTCAATCCCCAGCGCGGTGAGGGACAGGATGGCGATCAGCCCTGCGTTGATGACGACCGAGGCTGTGGCCAAGGCGACCTTGCGCCAGTCCGGGCGGTTTCGTCGCGACCAGAGGCGAGGGGAGGGCGCGGAGGCGGCGGTCATTCGCGACGCTTTCTGAGATTGGGCAGGAAGCCATCTCGCGAGGAGAAGAGATCGACCTGAATGTTCACGCCCTCGCATCCTGCCATCGGATGTGGGGTTACGCACTGAGGATAGCCGCGTGGCGGATCGGCGCGCTGCGCTTCCCAGGCCGCCAGACGACGCGCCCCCTGTCGCGCGAAGGCGGCGTCGCGCTCTGCGTTCCCCGTTCCCCGGATGACAGGGGCGGCTTCGCCGCCGTTCCAGCGCTCCTCGCAGCGGCGGCGGTCGTCGGGCGCGAGGCGGTGCGGGGCGTTGCACGAAAGGGAAGACAATCTCGGCCCCGCAAGAGCGCCGCCGACCCGCCAGCGGTCGTCGATCCCGTCGTCCGCGTTCGCCTGGCTCATGGACGACGGCGGGGGCGGGGACGGGGGCGCCGACGTCGCCGGATCACCTCTGTTCGGCGCATCTTCTTGTGACGCCTGCGCGCGTCGGGTCGCGGCCTCAGAGGACGTGACGAGCGGAGCTCTTGGCGCGCGGACCAAGGACGGCCAGGCGTCCTCAAGATAGACGATCATCGTCGCAGGCCGCAGCGAACGCGCGCGCAGCCCCGGATCCGTCATGGATAGAAGCGCGACGGCGCCTGCATTCAGCCCGACGGCGGCGGCCGCAAACCCCGCCTTGCGCCAACCAAGACGGCGGGGCGCCTTTGTCGGCGTCATCGCCCCAGGTCCGATGTCAGCGGCAGCCATCGTCAGTTCATGCCGAACAGGGACCGCAGCCCGGGGTAGGCGCCGTCGCCCTCGCGGTAGTCGCGCCAGCGTTTCTTGACGGCGGCTTCCTTGGCGAAGGCTGCCGTCCTTTCCTCATCGCCGGAGCGCACCATCGGCGGCGCTGTTTCACCAGCCGCGCTCGCCAGCGCACGGCACGCGTGCCGGTCTTGCGTGGACCGTGCGGTTTCGGGGCGGCAATCCGATCCACCATTGCGCGCCGCGTTCCCCGTCGGCCAGGCGGCGTCGGGTAAGTGGCTTGGTCGGACTGTCCAGCGCGGGTCATAGGCGGGCGTGGCCGGACGATCCGATGTCGGCGTCATGGTCGGCTCCGATCCCCCAGTCTTCGAATCGCGCGAATGGACCGGCGCCCGGCGCTGGTCCTGCGCTTGCGGCGCGGACGCCGGCGCCTTGCGGGCCTTGGCCCCTATGATCACGGGTTCCATCTGGATGTAGAGAGGCGAGTGTCCCGAAACCCGACGCGGCGCCGGGCGGCGGTCCTCCGACGCGAGCAGCGTCAGCAGGCCTGCGTTCACCGCAAGCGAGAGCGCAATCGCCCCTGTTCTGGCCAGCCCCGCCATGACCCATCCCCGGTTGGTCGTGTCGTCAAGCTGAGCGCGAAGCGTGGCGGGTTTCAGGCGAAAGGTCGCTCTATTGAAGACCGCTAGGCTTCATCGAAGCAGCTGCATTCTGGAGTGTTAACGCCTCCGCCTTGACCTTCGCGCCCATCGGGCGTAGAAGCCGCCCACTTTCGAGGCGTGGCCGGTTCGCCGGTCGCTGAGATCGTGACAATCCAACGGACGGGCTGCGCCCGCCGGAACGCCCAAAGCGCGCGTTCCGGTTTTTCTGTTTGGGTGGTCGCGCCCTCAGTCTCGATGACACCCGGGCGAGGGGATGGTCCCCCGTTCACAAGAAGGCGAGAGGCGCTTCGGTCGAAAGACACACGCCTCCATCAGAAGTCGAGACGAGTTTCGAATGCCTACGATCAACCAGCTGATCCGCAAGCCGCGCAAGCCCAAGCCCACCCGCAACAAGGTGCCGGCTCTGGAGGGTTCGCCCCAGCGTCGCGGCGTCTGCACCCGCGTTTACACCACGACCCCGAAGAAGCCGAACTCGGCTCTGCGTAAGGTCGCCAAGGTCCGTCTGGCCAAGAACGGCTACGAAGCCGTGTGCTACATCCCCGGCGAAGGCCACAACCTGCAAGAACACTCGGTTGTTCTGATCCGCGGCGGCCGCGTGAAGGACTTGCCCGGCGTTCGCTACCACATCCTGCGCGGCGTTCTGGATACCCAAGGCGTCAAGGACCGTAAGCAGCGTCGTTCGCACTACGGCGCCAAGCGTCCGAAGTAAGCCATTCTTCTCCGGGCCGTTGCGCCCGGAGGCCTTTTCGAGATCTTCCCGGCGTTGGTCGGGCACTGCAAGGAATACCCCATGTCGCGTCGTCACCGCGCCCAGAAACGTGAAGTTCTGCCGGATCCCAAGTTCGGGGACCTGATCGTCACCAAGTTCATGAACTACGTCATGTACGAAGGTAAGAAGGCCGTCGCCGAGAACATCGTGTACGGCGCCTTCGACATCCTGGCCGAGAAGAAGAAGGACCAGGAACCGGTCGTGACCTTCCACGCCGCCCTGGACAACGTCTCCCCGTCGGTCGAAGTGCGCTCGCGTCGCGTCGGCGGCGCCACCTATCAGGTGCCCGTCGAAGTCCGTCCGGACCGTCGCCGCGCCCTGGCCATCCGCTGGCTGGTGAACGCTGCGCGCAAGCGTGGCGAGAACACCATGACCGAGAAGCTGGCCGCCGAACTGCTGGACGCCTCGAACAACCGCGGCACCGCGGTCAAGAAGCGTGAAGACACCCACAAGATGGCCGAAGCCAACCGCGCCTTCAGCCACTATCGCTGGTAACGCCTTCAAAGCGTCATCTGCGCTGACTATCTAAGGGTTTCCGGCGCGGGCGGTTTAAGTTAAATCGCCCGCGCTCGCTTATCCGAACACCGACATCCTTCCGAGGGCGCACCTGAGCGTCCTGAAATTTTCAAGGCACGCTTTCATGGCCCGCACTCACAAGCTCGAGGACTACCGCAACTTCGGCATCATGGCCCACATCGACGCGGGCAAGACGACGACGACCGAGCGGATCCTGTATTACACCGGTAAATCCCACAAGATCGGCGAAGTCCACGACGGCGCTGCGACCATGGACTGGATGGACCAGGAGCAGGAGCGCGGCATCACCATCACGTCCGCCGCGACGACCGCCTTCTGGCAGGGCAAGCGCCTGAACATCATCGACACCCCCGGCCACGTGGACTTCACCATTGAGGTCGAACGTTCGCTGCGCGTCCTCGACGGCGCCGTGACCGTGCTGGACGGCAACGCCGGCGTCGAGCCGCAGACGGAAACCGTCTGGCGCCAGGCCGACAAGTACAAGGTGCCGCGCATCGTCTACGTCAACAAGATGGACAAGATCGGCGCCGACTTCGACGCCTCGGTCGAGTCGATCCGCGACCGTCTGGGCGCCAAGGCCGTGCCGATCCAGTTCCCGATCGGCGCTGAATCCTCGCTGTCGGGTCTGGTCGACCTGGTCCGCATGACCGGCGTGGTCTGGGACAACGACGGCCTGGGCGCCTCCTACAAGGACGTGCCGATCCCCGACGACCTGATGGACAAGGCGATCGCCGCGCGTCAGTACCTGATCGACAACGCCGTCGAGCTGGACGACGAGGCGATGGAAGCCTACCTCGAGGGCAACGAGCCCGACGAAGCCACCATCAAGAAGTGCATCCGTAAGGCCGTTCTGACCGGCGCCTTCTATCCGATCCTGTGCGGCTCGGCCTTCAAGAACAAGGGCGTGCAGACGCTGCTGGACGCCGTCGTCGACTACCTGCCGTCGCCGCTGGACATCCCGCCGACCCCGGGCATCGACTTCAAGACCGAAGAGCCAGTCGTGCGTAAGGCTTCGGACGAAGAGCCCCTGTCGGTCCTGGCCTTCAAGATCATGGACGACCCCTTCGTCGGCTCGCTGACCTTCTGCCGCCTGTACTCGGGCAAGATGGAAACCGGTCAGTCGCTGCTGAACTCCAGCCGCGACAAGAAAGAGCGCGTCGGCCGGATGCTGCAGATGCACTCCAACAATCGTGAAGACGTCAAGGAAGCCTACGCCGGCGACATCGTCGCCCTGGCCGGTCTGAAGGAAACCCGCACGGGAGACACCCTGTGCGACCCGATCAAGTCGCCCGTCATCCTGGAGAAGATGGAGTTCCCGGCGCCGGTCATCGAGATCTCGGTCGAGCCCAAGACCAAGGGCGACCAGGAGAAGCTGGGCGTCGCCCTGGCCAAGCTGGCCTCGGAAGATCCCTCCTTCACCGTCTCGACCGACCACGAGTCGGGCCAGACGATCCTGAAGGGCATGGGCGAGCTGCACCTGGACATCAAGATCGACATCCTGAAGCGCACCTACAAGGTCGAGGCCAACATCGGCGCGCCGCAGGTCGCCTATCGTGAATCGCTGGGCCGCAAGGTCGACATCGACTACACGCACAAGAAGCAGACCGGCGGTACGGGCCAGTTCGCCCGCGTCATGATCACCTTCGAACCCGGCGAGCCGGGCTCGGGCTTCGTGTTCGAGAACTCGATCGTCGGCGGCGCGGTGCCGAAGGAATACATCCCCGGCGTCGAAAAAGGCCTGAACTCGGCCAAGGATAACGGTCTGCTGGCCGGCTTCCCGCTGATCGACTTCAAGGCGACGCTGACGGACGGCAAGTACCACGACGTAGACTCCAGCGTGCTGGCGTTCGAAATCGCGTCGCGCGCCGCCTTCCGCGAACTGAAGGAAAAGGGTTCGCCCAAGCTGCTCGAGCCGATCATGGCAGTGGAAGTCGTGACCCCCGAGGAATACCTCGGCTCGGTCATCGGCGACCTGAACGGCCGTCGCGGCATGATCCAGGGTCAGGACATGCGCGGCAACGCCACCGTCGTGAACGCCTTCGTGCCGCTGGCCAACATGTTCGGCTATGTGAACACGCTGCGCGGCATGTCGCAGGGCCGCGCTCAGTTCACCATGCAATACGACCACTACGAGCCGGTGCCGCAACACGTCGCCGACGAAGTAATCAAGAAGTACGCCTAAGCTTTCCCTTTTCGGAAAGCCCGCCTATATGCGCCCGGACCGTAAGGACCGGGCGTCCTTAACCCCCAAACTGCAGGAACCCCGGTTCGGGGACCTTAGGAGCTAGAAAATGGCCAAGGAAAAGTTCGAACGGACGAAGCCGCACTGCAACATCGGCACGATTGGTCACGTTGACCACGGCAAGACGACGTTGACGGCAGCGATCACGATGACGCTGGCGAAGGCTGGCGGCGCGAAGGCGATGAACTACGCCGACATCGACGCTGCCCCGGAAGAGAAGGCGCGCGGCATCACGATCAACACCGCGCACGTGGAATATGAGACGGCCAACCGTCACTACGCCCACGTCGACTGCCCCGGCCACGCCGACTATGTGAAGAACATGATCACCGGCGCCGCGCAGATGGACGGCGCGATCCTGGTGGTGTCGGCCGCTGACGGCCCGATGCCGCAGACCCGCGAGCACATCCTGCTGGCGCGTCAGGTCGGCGTGCCGGCCCTGGTGGTCTTCATGAACAAGGTCGACCTGGTCGACGACGAAGAACTGCTCGAGCTGGTCGAGATGGAAGTGCGCGAGCTGCTGAGCTCGTACCAGTTCCCCGGCGACGACATTCCGATCACCAAGGGTTCGGCCAAGGCCGCGACCGACGGCGTGAACCCGGAAATCGGCGAACAGCGCGTTCTGGCCCTGATGGAAACCGTCGACGCCTACATCCCGCAGCCGGAGCGTCCGGTCGACCTGCCGTTCCTGATGCCGGTCGAAGACGTGTTCTCGATCTCGGGCCGCGGCACCGTGGTCACGGGCCGCGTCGAGAAGGGCATCGTCAAGGTCGGTGAGGAAGTCGAGATCGTCGGCATCCGTCCGGTCCAGAAGACGACCTGCACGGGCGTGGAAATGTTCCGCAAGCTGCTGGACCAAGGTCAGGCGGGCGACAACGTCGGCGTGCTGCTGCGCGGTACGAAGCGTGAAGACGTCGAGCGCGGCCAAGTGCTGTGCAAGCCGGGCTCCATCACCCCGCACACCAAGTTCCTGGCCGAAGCCTACATCCTGACCAAGGAAGAAGGCGGTCGTCACACCCCGTTCTTCACGAACTATCGCCCGCAGTTCTACTTCCGCACGACGGACGTGACCGGCATCGTTCACCTGAAGGAAGGCGTCGAGATGATCATGCCGGGCGACAACGCCGAGCTGAACGTCGAGCTGATCACCCCGATCGCGATGGACCAAGGCCTGCGCTTCGCCATCCGTGAAGGCGGCCGCACCGTCGGCGCCGGCGTCGTGGCCAAGATCGTCGAGTAAGACGACCCGGCCTCAAGTCGCGCGCCTCCGCGAGGCGCGCATAGGCCGAAAGATAGAGTAGCGTAACAGAACGGCCCCCGGAGCAATCCGGGGGCCGTTTTGCTTTGGGCTACCCGCAGATCGCCAGAGGCGCCCGTAGGAGGTCCGAGTTTCATCGGGTTGCGCCGCAGGCCAAGGCCTCTGGTCTTTGGGGTGCGGGTCAGGCCTGAGATGCGGGCGGTCCCGAAGGGACGAGTTCGGGGCGGACGGCCTAGTTTTCGGCGTTAACCAAGTTGCGCACGCGAGGCGGGACCGGGGGCGTGGGGGCTGCGCGGACGATGCGGATAGAACTGCTGCGGCAGGCCTGGGGCGAAAGGCGGCCGGGCAGGCGGGTCGAGCCGTCGCCGCAGGCCTCGCTGATCTGGTCCTGCGTCAGGCCTCGCGCGCCAGACAGGTCGGCGCCGCGAATGTCGGTCCGACGTAGCGAGGCGTTGGAGAAGTCGGCGCGCGAGAAGCTGCCGCCGGTCAATCGCGCCCCATCCAGGCTGGCGTTCGAAAAGTCCGCGTTGGAGAAATCGCCGCCCGAAAGGTTCGAGGCCGTGACCTCAGCGCTGGCGAAGTTGGCGCCCGACGCCCGGACATTGGCCAGTGTGGCGCCGAACAGTTCCGAGTTGGAGAAGTTGGTTCCGGCCAGGGTGGCGCCGGTGAAGTTGACCCCGTGCATCTCGCTGCCCGAAAGGTTGGCGCGGGTCAGGTTGGCGCGAACGAAGGACGATCCTTGCGCCTCGGCCCCATTGATCTGCGCCCCGGTGAAGTTGGCGGAGGTGAAGTTGGCGCCGACGATCTCGACCCCGCCCATGTTGGCCCGGCTGAAATCACTTCCGGTGAAGTTGGAGCCCATCATCTCGGCGCCGCGCAGATTGGCGCCGACCAGGGTGGCGTTCATGAAGCTGGCGCCGGTGAAAGTGGCGCCTGACAGATTGCGGCCGGACAGTTCGCAGCGATTGCACGATCCGCCCAGCGACACCGAACGGGCCACGTCGCGGTCCTGCATCGACATCTCGACCCCGGCGAAGGCGGGGGAGGCGGCGAGCGCCAGTCCCAGCGTCAGCAGAGCCAATGTGGGGCGGACCCGGATATGTTCAGCGATCTGTTTCACGCACTCTGAATGCCTCGAAACCCCCGCCGCACCTACTTAAATCGAGGTAACTTCATGAAATCGAGGCAAGGTCGGCGCCGCTCAGCAGGCCGGAATGCGAAGACCGCGCGGCAGGACGGTGGAGCCGTCGCCGCACGCTTGGTTCAGCTGGCCCTGGGTCAGGCCGGTGGCTCGCGCCAGCTGGGCGCCCGACAGATTGGTCCCCGACAGGGTCGCGCCGGCGAAGCTAGCGCCCTCCAGATAGGCACCGACGAAACTGGCGTTGGTCAGGTTGGCGCGCGAGAAGTTCGAGCCCGAGAAAACGCCGCCATAGGCTTCGACGTCACGCATGTCGGTGTTGGAAAATCGCGTGCGGTTCATGACGCTGAGGCTCAGGTCCGCCTGACGCAGGCGTGAGCCGGCCAGGTTCAGGCCCCGCGCCTCCAGCCCCGAAAAGTCGCCCTGAAAAAGATTGCAACCGGCGCAGGAGGCGCCGCGCCGCACACTGGCGATCTGACCCGCGTTCTGGGACAGCGCAGGCGCAGCGACAGCCAGCAGGGCGGCGATCAGGCCGAGGGAAAGTGTGCGTTTCATGGACCGGGCTCCGACGTTCGATCGTCTGTCAGCAAACCCTAGGCCATAACCCTTAACCTAGCCCTGATCGCCGCCTTTCAGCGCTGGGGCCGCCCCGCAGGTGTCGCACACCCAGGCCGCGCCGCGTTGCTGCAGGCTGAAATCGCCGCAGGCGGGGCAGGCGACGGCCTCGCTGTTGGCGGCGGCGCGAGCCTCTGGATCGCCTTTCTTGCCAAAGGGCAGGACGACCAGATTGTCGGGCGCGGAACCGCGCGCGAATCCCTTGGAGATGAAGCGGGCGGCGGGCACGGCTGTATGGGCGTCGGGCTTTCCGTCGCCCAGATCGTCGGGGTTCTGCGCCTCCGTCTCGGCGTTGGCCAGTTCAGCGCGTTCCAGATAGGAGACGCCCAGTTCGCGGAAGATGTAGTCCAGGATGGAGGTCGCCGACTTGATGGAGTCGTTGCCGGTGACGCGGCCGGCCGGCTCGAACCGGGTGAAGACGAAGGCGTCCACGAACTCGTCCAGCGGCACGCCGTATTGCAGGCCGATCGAGATGGCGATGGCGAAGTTGTTCATCAGGCTGCGGAAGGCGGCGCCTTCCTTGTGCATGTCGATGAAGATTTCGCCGAGCTCGCCGTCTTCGTACTCGCCGGTGTGGATATAGACCTTATGGCCCCCGACGGCGGCCTTTTGGATGTAGCCCTTGCGGCGGTCGGGCAGTTTGCGGCGCGCGCGTTCGCGCTCGACCACGCGTTTGACGACACGTTCCGGCGGAGCCGGGCGAGGCGCTTCGCGGGCAGGCGCGGGGCGGCCAAGCTCGGGGCGGGCGGTGTCGAGCGACGGTAGGGACAGCAGCGGGCCGGCGGGCGGTGTGGTGCGGGACAGACGAATGGCGCGATGACCGTCCAGCGCGCCCTGGCTCAGCAGTCGCGCGGCCTGGGTGGAGGTCGTGCGCCAGTCCATCGGTTCGATCGCGAGGTCCGGCATGTCGCTGAACGGCTCGACGGCGCGCCGCAGGTCGGCCGCCGCCGCCGCCGGATCGGCCAGCAGGGCGGCGACGGACGCCGGCGCCTCAGGCCAGTCGCGCAGATCGCCATATCCGAAGACCCAGCGCGCCGCCGCCGTCTCCGCCTCTTCCGACACGCCCAGCAGGGTCAGCAGCAGACCATCGCCGTCTTCCACGCCCAGGACGTCGCGGATGAAACCGGGGTCCAGGACGGGGGCGGCGAAGACCGTGTCGAAATCCTCGGCCCAGCCCAGGGCGGTCTCGATGGCGGCCAGTTCGATGTCGGTGAAGCCCAGGGCGCGCAAGGCTGTATGGTCGATGCCCGGCGCCTCGACCAGGGTGCGGCGACCGAACGTCCACCGCTCCGCCGCCTGGACATCGCCGCCGGCGGCAGAGATGGCCGAGGCAAGCGCGGGGTGCAGGCGGCGACCGATCTCGCCGTCCGCCGTCTGGAACACATCGACCGCCGCGACGCGGCCCAGGCCCAGCCGCAGCCGCGCCTCCGCATCGTCGACGAACAGGCTGATGGCCGAATGGCGACGCGGCTTCTCCAGGTCTTCCCAGTCGGGGCAGGGGCCGCGCAGGCTCGCCAGTTCGGCCGAGGTCATCGCCGCCGTCGCCGCGACCAGGCCCGCGAGCGTCTGCGCCTGAGACGTGCGGTCGTCGTCAGCCGCCAGCGCGTCCAGCAGGCCATCCAGTCCCAGCGCGATGGGACCGGGCCGCGCGGACTGAAGGTCCAGCGCCACGGTCAGCAGGCGGGTCAGATCCGCCAGATCATCCGCCGCGTCTCCGTCCAGCGCCAGGACGGCGCTTAGATCGATCAAAGCCCGCGCGGTCTGCGCCGTCGCGGCCTCCGCATCGCGCGGATCGAAGGCGACGACCAGGCCGCCATCGAGCGCCACCTCGGCCGCCAAGAGGGCTTCGGGCGCGCCCGCCGCGATCTGGGTTCGGTCCGCCAAGGCGACCAGAGGCGCGCCTTCGACTATCGGCTCCAAGGCCATCGCGGGTCGTTCACCGTCGATGGCTCTCAGGATATCGGCGTCGCTGGCGCCGCACCGCCGCGCCAGGGCCGCCGCCCGGCCCAGGGCCGGATTGCGCGAAGGATCGCCGCAGTCACCGCGTGGGCCTTCGCAGCGATCGACCGCATCGGCCACGCCCGCCAGCGCCTCGGCCAGGGCGTCGGCCGCCTGGGCCCCCAGACGCACGGCCGCGCGCCGGCCCGTGTGCGCCTTCAGTCGCGCCGTCGCGCCGGGATCGTTCAGATCAACGACGCCGATGGCCGTAGGTCCAGACGCCGCCGGCGCCGCCAGGCCCAGCCTGAAGGCGCCCGACAACTCGCCGACGAACGCGGCGGCCTCAGCCCGGTCGAACACGCCCTCGGTTACACCCGTCGCCGCCAGCCGCTCGGCCCAGGCGTCGACGTCGCCGTTCAGCCAGTCGCCGGACAGGGGCGTTGCGAACCCCTCCGCCTCGACCCAGTCCAGCCAGGCCTCGATCCGGACGTCGGACCAGCCGGCGGGGGCCAGGACCTGTTGCACGCCGGATGGGCGCTCGATGGCGCGGGTCTCCATCGCGACTCGTTCGGCGCGAGCGGCGAAGCCGGATTGAAAGCGCATGGCGGCGTCTCTCCGAAAGGTTCGGCCGAGCCTAGGATGCGCACGCGGCTTAGCCAATATATCTGGTGTCGCCGGGCGGGGTTGCCCACAAGATATCGATTCACAGCCCGGCGCTTGAACGCTGGACGAAGAGGGCGCGGGTTTCTATGATCCGCACCAGACGCCGCCTCCCTTTCCGGCGACCCCTTACGGTTGGATTCCACGACGTGTTGAGCAAGATTTTCGGCTGGTGGGAGGGCGCCACGATCGGCACCCGGTTCACCATCGCCAAGCGCGGTCGCTTCGTCGGCCAGGACGAGAACGGCAATCGCTATTACGAGAGCCGCGACAACGTCAGCTACGACGGCCGCAAGCGTCGCTGGGTCATCTATGACGGCTATGCCGAGGCGTCCAAGGTGACGCCCGACTGGCACGGCTGGCTGCACTACACCTTCGACCTGCCGCCGACCGAGCAGCCGCTGCCGCGTCGCGCCTGGGAGAAGGAGCATCTGCCCAATCTGACCGGCACGCCCCTGGCCTGGCGTCCGCCCGGCTCGCTGGCCGGCGACGCCAAGCGCCCGGCTGCGACCGGCGACTATCAGGCCTGGACGCCCGAGTGAAAATCCGCCGCATCCTGTTGGGCGCGGCGTCCGTCGCGGCCGTGCTGAGCGCGGGCGCAGTGACCGCCAGCGTGCTTCAGGACGCGCCGCGCGATGCGCGTCCGGTCCAGGATCCGATCGGCGACATTCTGCGCACGACGCCGGCCCAGCCGTCTGTGCCGACCGAAACGCCGCCCGCGGGCGCACCGGCTCCACGCTCTCCGGTCGCCGTGGCCCCGCCGCCCAACGTCGTCATCGCCGAGGACGCCGCCGTCGAGGAAAAGGCCGAGGAGGAGGTCGCGGCCGAGAAGCCCGTCGCGACCAAGGCCATCGACCAGCCCGCCACGCCGGCGCGTCGCCAGCGTCGCAAATTCGCGATCATCCAGGCCATCGACAAGGTCACCGCCGAGACGATGAAGTTCGAGGTGGAGGTCGGCGGTCGTCCCGTGCGCTTCAACCAGAATCTGATCTTCGCGGCCCGCGCGTGCGAGGTGACGACGCCGGACGAACTGACCGAGGACGCCATCGCCTATATGGACGTCTCGCTTCAGCCGCGCGGCCGGCAGGAGGGCCGCCAGATCTTCCGCGGCTGGATGTTCGCCTCGTCGCCTGCCGTCAGCGGGGTCCAGAACCCTTATTACGACGCCTGGGTCGTCGGCTGTAAGAACTGAGCTTTGACGCCGCGAGGAGGCGCGCCATGCATCACAACAAGCCGCCCAAGAAGACCGAAACGGTCGAAATCCGACTGCCTCACGCGACCAAGACCGCCTTCATGGCCCGGTGCCGTGACGAGGGCCGGACGGCCAGCGACGCCATCCGCCGCTTCATAGACGCCGAGTTGAACGCGACGTCGTCCACGCGTCCTCAGCTTCGCCTGGGCTGGCGACCCCTGCTGGCCGCCGCCGTCGCGGGCCTGGCGCTGGGCGCCGTCGCCGCGCCCTCCCTGGCCCAGTCGTCGCCCACCCGCGCCGATTTCGACCGGCTGGACCGCAATCACGACGGCGTCGTCAGCTTCGATGAGTACCGGGCGCGTTAGCGGATGCGGACCAGGAACCGGTCCCGCTGAAGGTTCAGCCACGTCCACGGTTTGAACAGGCTGGCGCCCGGTTTCCATGAGGCCAGCACCACCTCGGCCCGGCCGATGATGTTCTCGGCCGGCAGCAGGCCGACGCCGATCTCGGGCGGCCAGCGGCTGTCCAGCGAGTTGTCGCGATTGTCGCCCATCATCAGATAGCAGCCCGCCGGCACTCGGCGCACAGGCGTGTCGTCGCCCGGCAGGTCCGGCCCGCCGTCGTATGTGACGTAGGATCGTCCGTCGGCTAAGGTCTCGCGCACCTGCTGGACCCGTCGCTGCGGCGCATCGTGATCGGCGACGACATCCAGCCGGGTCTGTCGCACCGGGTCGCCATTGACGAACACAACGCCGCCCCGCACCTGAACCGTGTCGCCCGGAAGGCCGACGACGCGCTTGATCCAGGCCTCGCCGGGGTCGCGCGGCAGGCGGAACACGACCACGTCGCCGCGTCTCGGCTCGCCCCCGAACAGCCGTCCCGGCGACATCGCCGGATTGAACGGAAGAGACGCCGTGCTCCAGCCATAGGGATATTTCGACACGACGATATAGTCGCCGGTCACCAGCCCCGGCTCCATCGACGACGAGGGGATGGTGAAGGGCTGGAACAGGACGATGCGGATCGCGAGCGCCAGGATGATGGCGAAGAGCAGCGTCAGGGCGATCTCTCGCACCTCGCGAAGAAGGGACGGACGGGGCGGGGCTTTGAGCGGGGTCTGGGTCATGCCGCCATTGATCGTCAGGCCGGCCGAAGACGCTAATGCGAACCTGTCGGGACAGGCCCCAAATCGTGTCCGGACAGACTAGGCGCTGGCTAAGGCGACCGCTTCTGCGCCGGTCAGGGGTGCGAGCAACGCGCCTTGGTCCGGCCTGACCGACAGCGCGGGCTGAAGCCGCTCCAGATAGGTCGCTTGCGGCGTTTCAACCGCACCGAACTGGCTGAGATGGTCGGTCAAGAACTGCGCGTCCAGCAGGTCCCAGCCGCCCTTTCGCAGGCGCGCGACCAGATGCACCAGAGCGACCTTGGACGCATCCCGTTCGCGACTGAACATGCTCTCGCCGAAGAAGGCCCCGCCCAGCGACACGCCGTAAAGGCCGCCCACCAGCCGCTCGTCACGCCAGCACTCGATGGAATGGACGAAACCCATGGCGAACAGGGCGGCGTACAGCCGCCGGATCGGGCCGTTGATCCAGGTGTCTTCGCGATCCGGTCCTTGCGCCGCCGCACAGCCGTCCAGCACCGCTTCGAAGGCGGTATCGACCCGCACCTCGAACGGCTCGCCCCGCACGGTGCGGCGTAGGCGGCTGGGGATGTGGAAGGCGTCCAGCGGAATGACGCCGCGCTGTTCCGGCTCGATAATGAAGACGCGCGGATCATCGCGCGCCTCGGCCATCGGAAACACGCCCCGGGCGTAACAGGCCAGCAGGTCCTCGGGGCCGAAACCGCCGAAAGGCCCGCTGGCGCTGAAATCGGGGTCGGTCAGGCGTCACCCTTCTGACGGGCCGCCCATTTCTCCAGCCAGTGGATGTCGTAGTCGCCCGACAGGATGTCAGGCTCGGCCAGCAGCTTCTGAAACAGGGGGATGGTCGTGTCGACGCCGCCGATGACGACCTCGTTCAGCGAACGCTTCAGACGGGCGATGGCCTCTTCGCGGTCGCGACCGTGCACGATCAGCTTGCCGATCAGGCTGTCGTAATAGGGCGGGATCGAATAGCCGGCGTAGATGGCGCTATCCAGGCGCACGCCCAGGCCGCCCGGTGCGTGGAAGTCGGTGATCTTGCCCGGCGACGGCGTGAAGGTCTCCGGGTTCTCTGCGTTGATCCGCACCTCGATCGCGTGGCCCTTGAACTCGATATCGTCCTGGGTGAACGACAGCGGCAGACCGGCGGCGATGCGCACCTGTTCACGCACCAGGTCGACGCCGGTGATCATTTCCGTAACCGGATGTTCGACCTGCAGGCGGGTGTTCATCTCGATGAAGAAGAACTCGCCGTCCTCCCACAGGAACTCGATGGTGCCGACGCCCAGATAGCCGATGGCGGCGATGGCCTTGTTGACCGTCTCGCCGATCTGCTTGCGACCCTCGGCCGACAGGGCGGGCGAGGGGGCCTCTTCCAGCACCTTCTGGTGACGGCGTTGCAGCGAGCAGTCGCGTTCGCCCAGGTGGACGACATTGCCGTGGCTGTCGGCGATGACCTGGATCTCGATGTGGCGCGGCTTCTGGAGGTAGCGCTCCATATAGACGGCGCCGTTTCCGAAGGCGGCCTTGGCCTCCGACTGGGCGGTCTGGACCGCTTCGACCAGATCATCAGGTGTCAGGGCGACCTTCATGCCGCGTCCGCCGCCGCCCGCCGCCGCCTTTACAATCAAAGGGAAGCCGATGGACTTGGACGCCTCGATCGCGGCCTCGACGGTCTCGACTTCGCCATCCGAGCCGGGGACGACGGGGATGCCGGCGTCCTTGACCGTCTGTTTGGCGCTGATCTTGTCGCCCATCACCCGGATATGCTCGGGCTTGGGGCCGATGAAGGTCATGCCATGGGCCTCGACGATCTCGGCGAAGCGGGCGTTTTCGGACAGGAAGCCATAGCCAGGGTGGATCGCCTGGGCGCCGGTGATCTCGGCCGCCGCGATGATCGAGGGGATGTTCAGATACGACTTTGCGGCCGAGGCGGGGCCGATGCAGACGCTCTCGTCGGCCAGCCGCACCCACATGGCGCCGCGGTCGGCTTCCGAGTGCACGGCGACGGTGGAGATGCCCATCTCCTTGCACGCCCGGTGGATGCGCAGCGCGATCTCGCCGCGGTTGGCGATCAGGACCTTGGTGAACACGGCTTAGGCTTCCAGCAGGACGAGGGGTTCGCCGAACTCGACCGGCTGGGCGTCGCCGACCAAGATTTCGGCCACAACGCCGTCGCGCGGGGCCTGGATCGGGTTCATCGTCTTCATGGCTTCGACGATCAGCAGGGTCTGACCCTTCTTGACCTTGTCGCCGGGCTGGACGAAGGCCGGGGCCTCCGGCGAGGCCTGCAGATAGGCGGTGCCGACCATCGGCGATTTCACCTCTTCGCCGGCGCGGGCGACGATGGTGGCGGGGTCCGACGGCATGGCGGCCGGCGCAGCAGCGGCGGCGGGCGCAGCGGCGACCGGGGCGGGGGCGGCGGCGTACTGAACCGGGGCGGCGTTGATGGTGACTTCGCGCGCCACGCGGATGCGCAGTTCGCCGCGCTCAACCTCGACTTCCGTCAGATCGGTCTCGTTCAGGATCTCGGCCAGCTGGCGAACCAGGGCGGCGTCGATTTCGGCGTGTTTCTTGTCATCGGCCATTGGAGTTGCGCCTTGTCTTTCGTGGTCTTTGATAAACGGGACGGGGCTCAGCCGCGTTCCCGAACCTGGGTGAGGGCCGCCTGGACGGCCAGTTCATAGCCCGCCGCGCCGAAGCCGGCGATGACGCCGGTCGCCGCGGAGGACACATAGGAGTGGTGGCGAAACGCCTCGCGCGCCGCCGGATTGGACAGATGCAGCTCGATCACCGGTATCGACAGCGTCTTCAACGCATCGTGCAGCGCCACCGACGTATGCCCATAGGCCGCCGGATTGAGGATCAAGGCGTCGGCGCCCTCGCGCGCCTCCTGGATCCAATCGACCAGCACCCCTTCATGGTTGGTCTGGCGAAACACGATCTGCGCCTTGCCGGCCGCCCGGACGCAGCGCTGCTCGATGTCCGCCAGGGTGTCGCGGCCATAGATGTCCGGCTCCCGAACCCCCAGCAGGTTCAGATTGGGGCCGTTCAGCACATGAATGACGGGCGTTTCGGCCATGGTTCCAGAATCGATCCGGCGCAGCGCGGCGCAAGAGGGGCCTTTTAGCGGACGCAGGGCGTGGGTCAAACGCTCGCGGCGTCGAACCTTCCCCGACGTTACATGGGATGGCGTGGAATTCGCAGCGCCGGCCGCCATCGTCCCTGGTCGGGACGGCCTGTGGGAGCGCCGAGGATGCGCCAGGACGGCAAACTGATCCTGAGAACCGTGGTGGCGACCTTCGCGGCCCTGGCCGTCGCGGTCGGCGCCTTCCTGTTCGAGGCGGGCTGAGCGCACAGTCTGGCGAACTGGCCTGTCACCGTCTATCTGACGCGCGACGGTCGGAGAGGCGAAGGTCAGGGAGAATGCGCGTGCACCAAATCCATCTCAACGGCGAGCCGCGCCAAGTCCAGGCCGCCACCATCCTGGCCCTGGTCGAGGAGCTGTCGCTGGACCCGCGCAAGGTCGCCGTCGAACGCAATCTCGAGATCGTGCCCAAGTCCCTTCACGCCGCCACGCCGGTGGCCGCAGGCGACCGCATCGAACTGGTCCAGTTCGTCGGTGGCGGCTGATCAGATCAAATCCGGCTACGACGGGTTCCCCCGCGCGCCGGAGAGGCCTAGGTCAGCACCTATGACCGATACAGCCAACGAAACCTGGTCCGTCGCCGGCCGCACCTTCAACTCGCGCCTAATCGTGGGCACCGGCAAGTACGCCGACTACGCCCAGAACGCCGCCGCAGCCGAGGCGGCCGGGGCCGAGATCGTCACCGTGGCCGTGCGCCGGGTGAACCTGTCCGACCCGACCCAGCCGATGCTGGTCGATTATGTGAAGCCGGATCGCTTCACCTTCCTGCCCAACACCGCCGGCTGTTTCACGGGCGAGGATGCGGTGCGCACCTTGCGTCTGGCGCGCGAAGCCGGCGGCTGGAGCCTGGTCAAGCTGGAGGTGCTGTCCAACACCGCCCATCTGTATCCCGACATGATCGAGACCCTGCGGGCGCTGGATTTGCTGATCAAGGACGGCTTCGACGTCATGGTCTATTGCACCGACGACGTCGTGATGGCCAAGCGGCTGGAAGACGCCGGGGCCGCCGCCATCATGCCCGCCGCCGCCCCGATCGGCTCGGGCCTGGGCATCCAGAACGAGGTCAATGTTCGCCTCATCGTCGAGCAGGCCAAGGTGCCGGTTTTGGTCGACGCGGGCGTCGGCACGGCTTCGGACGCGACCCGTGCGATGGAACTGGGCTGCGACGCCGTTCTGATGAACACCGCCATCGCCGGGGCGAAAGATCCCATCCGCATGGCCCGCGCCATGAAACACGCCGTCATCGCCGGCCGCGACGCCTATCTGGCTGGGCGGATGGCCAAGCGGATGTATGCCGATCCGTCGTCGCCGCTGGCGGGTTTGATCTGACCCACTCGTCTCCTCCCCACGCGTGGGGAGGAGGACCGCCCCCGGGTCTCGCCGAAGGCGAGCCCGAGGACAGGCGGCGCGGTGGAGGGGCGCTTGACGTCCCACATACGCCTGCGAGGCGCGAAGAGCCCCTCCGTCTCTCCGCTGCGCTTCGAGCCACCTCCCCATGACATGGGGAGGAGACGATGCTCAGCCATGGCAATGACGCTGGTCCATCCGCTGCGATTTCAACCACTTGCCGATTTATGTCCCCCGTCTCCCATCCAAGGGGTCACACGGGCCCATAATACATCCGTCTCGTCGCATGGAGGGCTCGCTTGGCCTGCGACCTTGCGGCGAGAGCGGATGGAACGGGAGCGGGTCTGAAACGGTCCGCGTCGGCGGCGACTCATGGAGCGCCGTCGGAGGGTCGAGGGGGATACTCGGCCGCACTCGGGACGGTCCTCGCAGGGACCGCCGACCCGTCGCAGGCTTATGGGGTTAGGCGATAAGACCGCCACCGCTCGGCGCCCCGAGCTTGCAGGCCAACCTTCCGCGCGGAGCGTCCATCCTTCGTCGAAACGGTAACACTACAAATCAACTCCGGGCGAAGGCCCGGCGCTCCGCCCAGCCCTCCAGACTTCGCTGCGACCGCGCGAAGCCGATAACCCGTGTCCGGAGAGCCGCATGGCCCGTCCCAAACCTCGCCGTCCCAAACCCGGTCGCGGCCTCCCACCGCCCTACAGACAGACGCCCGAGGAAGAGGCCGAGGATGACCGTCTTCGCGCCCTGCTGGAACTCGAATACATCCGGCTGGACGCCATCCTGGTCGAGAAGCAGGCCGAGGCCGCCGAACGGGCGCGCATCAGGGCGATGAATGGTCATCCGCCCGCTGAGCCGGTCGCGCTTCGCCCCGCCGAATTTCGGGTCGGAGATGTCTTCGCTAGTCGTCCAGCAGCGCCTGCAGCAACGGATGGGCCAGGACCGGGGCCGCCAGGCGCACCACGGCCTGGGGGTCTTCCAGGCGGACGGCCGCCGTCGCGTCGGCGACGATGAAGTCGGCGTGGGTGCGCGACGGTTCGGTCAGGCGCTCGTGACCCGGACGCACCGTCGCCAGATATTGCGCCACGACCGAATCCGCCGATCGGCCCCGCTCGGCCTGGTCGCGCAGCAGGCGGCGGATGAAGCGGATGTCGGCCGGCGTGTCCACAAAGACGCGGATGTCGAACAGGGCGGTCAGGTCGGGGGTGCACAGAACATGCGTACCCTCGACGATCACCACCTCGGCCGCCGGGATCGGCTCGCCGCCCGGCTCGCGGCCGTGATGGATGAAGGAATAGACCGGCGCCGTCACCGCGCGCCCGGCCTTTAATGTCGTCAGGTCTGCGATCATCAGGTCGTGATCGCGCGCCGACACATCGTCGAAGTCGAAGGTCGCGGCGTCGAAGCCGGGCAGGGAGGCGGCGTCCTTATAATAGCTGTCCTCGCGCACCAGCACGGCCGACCCTTCCGGCAGGGCCGAGACCAACGCCTCCGCCAGGGTGCTTTTGCCGGAGCCGGAGCCCCCCGTGATCGCGATCAATATGGTCATGGGCGGCCTTCTAGAGCGGTCGCGCCGCCAACGCCACGGGGGACGATCCGCCGCGCCGTGGCTGACGCTACGTCACGTTGCTTATCGCTGATCACCGATGTTAGCGTCGGTTCAAGCGTCGCATCAAAGCAGACGCATCCAAGGGACAAGGATACGACATGCTGGGCTTGATGCAGGACTGGCCGCTGACGGTCGACAAGATCATCGACCACGCCAAAAACTGGCATGGTGAGCGCGAGGTGGTGACGCGCTCGGTCGAGGGCCCCATCGTCCGCACGACCTACGCCCAGATCCACGAGCGGGCGAAACGCGTGTCCAGCGCGCTGAAGGACTGGGGCGTCCAGCCTGGCGACCGCGTCGCCACCCTGGCCTGGAACACCGCCAACCATATTGAGGCTTGGTACGGCATAATGGGCATCGGCGGGGTGTGCCACACCCTGAACCCGCGTCTGTTCCCCGAACAACTCGTCTACATCATCAATCACGCCGAAGACCGGATCATCTTCGTCGACCTGACCTTCGTGCCGCTGCTGGAAGCCATCCTGCCGCATATCCCCCACGTCGAGCGCGTCGTCATCATGACCGACGCCGCCCACATGCCGCAGACGAAGCTGCCCAAGGCCGTCGCCTATGAGGACGCGATCGCCGGTCAGTCGACCGACGTGGTTTGGGGCGACTTTGACGAACAGACGGCCTGCGGCCTCTGCTACACCTCCGGCACCACGGGCAATCCCAAGGGGGTGCTGTATTCGCACCGCTCCAACTTCCTGCACACCTTCATGGGCCTTCAGGCCACGGTGATGGCCGCCACGCCCAAGGAGGTGATCCTGCCGGTCGTGCCGATGTTCCACGCCAACGCCTGGGGCATCGCCTTCGCCGGCCCTGCCGCGGGCACCAAGCTGGTGATGCCGGGCGCCAAGATGGACGGTCAGTCGATCTATGAACTGATTGAACAGGAGGGCGTCACCTTCTCGGCCGCCGTGCCCACCGTCTGGCAGGGTCTGTTCGCCCACATGAAACAGAACGGGCTTGGCTTCTCGACCCTGAAACGCGTGCTGATCGGCGGTTCGGCCTGCCCCGAAAGCCTGATCCGCGGCTTCCAGGACGATTTTGGCGTCGAGGTCACCCACGCCTGGGGCATGACCGAGACCTCGCCCATCGGCACGATCGCCAACCTGCCGCCCGAAATCCTGAAGCTCTCCTACGACGAGCAGATGAAATACCGCCTGAAGCAGGGCGTGCCGCCGCTGGGCGTCGAGCTGAAGCTGAAGGATGAGGCTGGCGCCGAACTGCCGCACGACGGCGTGACCTTCGGGCGACTGATGGTCAAGGGCCCGACGATCAGCCGCGCCTATTTCAAGGAAGACGGCTCGATCCTGGACGACGAAGGCTTCTTCGACACCGGCGATGTGGCCACGGTCGACGACCTGGGCTTCATGCAGATCACCGACCGCGCCAAGGACGTGATCAAGTCTGGCGGCGAGTGGATCAGCTCCATCGAAATCGAGAACATCGCCGTGGGCCACCCCAAGGTCGAGATCGCCGCCGTCATCGGCGCGGCCCACCCCAAATGGGACGAGCGGCCCGTGCTGATCCTGAAGCTCAAGCCCGACGAGACGCTGGACAAGCAGGAGCATCTGGACTTCCTGACCGGCAAGATCGCCAAATGGTGGATGCCCGACGATGTGGTCGCCGTGGACGACATCCCGCTGGGCGCGACCGGCAAGATCGACAAGAAGCTTCTGCGCGACCGGATGAAGGACTATCGTCTGCCGACCGCTGCCTAACCCTAGAACCGGAGCCTGAATGCCGACCAGAAAGCCCGTACCCGCCATTCTGCCCTGGCTGACGGCGCTTGCGGCGGCACCCTTCGTGCTGATCGTGGCGGCCGTCACGGCGACGCGGTTCGGCGGGCTCGATCTGGCGATCGGCTACGACCTGCTGACCTGGACCGTGGCGCGCATCCTGGCCTGGGTCGGTCTGGCGGCGGCTCTGGCGGCGGCGGTGCTGGCGCTGCGTGACCTGAAGGGCAGGGGTCTTTATGCGCTGGCGGCGCTAGCTCTCTCGGGCGCGACCGTCGCCGGCTTCGTGCTGCGTCAGGGCCAAGATGCGACGCCCCATCCACGTGACGTCAGCACCAACCTGGACGAGCCGCCTGGCCTGCCGCGCGCCGCCGGCGTGCGCAGCGGCGCGCCGCAGACCTGTGACGGTGTGGACGCCATCCCGACCCAGGTCCTGGCCCAGCAGGCGACCTCGGCGCTGGTCGACGCCGGCTTCGTCGTCACCCGCGCCACAACCTTCCAGGTCGAAGCCGTGCACGCCGGCGCCTGGTTCGGCTTCGCCACCGACGCGGTCGTTCGGATCCGCCCTGGCCGCACCGACATCCGCGTCGCCGCACGCGGCAGCCGTCCCGACGGCGGCGCCACCTGCCGCCTCGCCGCCAAGATCACCCGAAACCTGGAGGCGGGACGCTAAGCCAGCCGGAACTGCGCCGACAGGCCGGGCACGTCATCGCTGATCGCCGCGCCGTCCTCGACCAGCTTGATCAGATGCGCCAGCACCGACAGCGAAGCGGCCGGCCACAGCCGCTGATCGACTGCGGCGTACTGAACCGGGACCATCTCGGCGATCGTTCGATCCCCCGCCGCAAGCCGCTGGAGCACTTGCGCCTCCCGCTCCAGCCGATGCGCGCGATAGGCCTCAAGAAACGGCCGCACCTCAGTCACCGGCGCCCCGTGCGTCGGCCACAACACGTCGAAGTCGCGTGCGATCACCGCCTCCAGACTGGCCATATACTGCCGCATGTTCCCATCCGGCGGCGCCACGACCGTCGTCGACCAGCCCATCACATGGTCGCCGCAGAACAACGCGTTCTCTTCGCGCAGAGCGAAAGCCATATGATTTGACGCATGACCAGGCGTGAATGTCGCCTCGATCGTCCAGCCGTCGCCTTCGATGACCTCGCCGCCCGCCAGCACCACATCGGGCGCGAAGTCCGCATCGTCATCTTCATCGAGCGCACCCGATGCATGCGTTTCCCGCACCGGAGGCCGGGCCGCCCAAATCCGCGCTCCGGTCGCCTCGGCGAACGGCCGGGCCAAAGGCGCATGATCCCGGTGCGTATGCGTCACCAGCACATGGCTGACCCGCCGCCCCTCGACCGCCGCCATCAGCGCCGCCAGATGCGCATGATCCAGCGGCCCCGGATCGATCACCGCGACCTCGGCCCCTTGGTCCGATCGGCCGACAATATAGGTCCCCGTCCCGGTAAAGGTGAAAGGCCCCGGATTGTCTGCAATCACCCGCTCGATCAAAGGCGACACCTGATCGCTACGCCCATAGGCGAAGTCAAACGTCCTCACGAACGGGATCATCGCCACCCCTGCGTTTGGCGCAGAGCTTGCGTTAACGTCTCGGTAATCATGTCTGGAGCGCCCACAATGGCCCGTTCGATCGCCAACGCTGTATCAAATCGGCTTCCGTTCGTCGCGGCGGCGATCCTGTGTCTCGCCGCGGTGCAACTGATCGCCGCCTCCTGCACGCCGGAGCCCGCACCCTATGCGGCGCGGGTGATGATCCAACGCTAGAGGCCTACTCGCGGCGTACACGGAAGGGCGGATCGTTCGCCACCTTCATCATGTAGCTTCCCAACGCCGCCCTCCGCACAGTCACTGGATACTGCCGCTCAGCCGAAAAGAGCACGTTTACGCCGTCGGTCTTTCGCCACACGGAGCCGTCATTCAGCGTGATTGACCATTCGCCCCTGCCAAGGTTTCGGGCTGATGTCATCGTCGCCGAGATGGACTGCAACTCTTCCGACCGCCCTGACCCGCTGAAGGGGTTCAAGCCTGTGACGTTGAAACCGAACAACCGGCGTTGATTCTGCTCCACATCCTGCCGGCTGACGATCGCGACCTCGCCGGCGGCTGCCAATCGAGCTGCGGCGGCGTCGAAACACGCTAGCCGGGCGGCGTTGGCCTCAATCGTCGTGCATTGCGTGACGGCTCCGACCAGGTCGCTCCCCGACGAAGACAAATCTTGCTGCGCCAGAGCATGGTTTGACCAAAAAACAACCGATGCAACCGATAGAACGATGATTTTCTTGGCGCTTACGACAGCTGAGCGGGTCATAATCTTCTTCGTCTCATTAAGTTGGCGGCCAGTATATCACTAGAAATCAAGGTGTGTCCGATGTCGCTGTAGCGATTACGGTGTGTCGTCTTTGCGACAGGCGTGTCGCCAATGTGTTCAAGCGCCACCTTCTCGCTGGACTTGGCACCTGCGTTGGTATGCTCTCGCGCCCAACCGATCGCATGGTCGGCAAATGGCTAATGTATTGAGCAGTTCGTTTCTAACGAACTTGGCTCTTCTGGGAGAACAAGCCTTGAACACCAACAGATATCGTCGTGGCCTGCTGGCAACCACGATCATCGGCGGCGCCGCTTTGGCGATGGCCGCTACGCCCTCGTTCGCACAGTCGGCTGACGACCAAGCGACCGACGTCGGCGAGATCGTCGTCACGGGTTCGCGCATCGCCCGTCAGGACTACCGTTCGACCAGCCCGATCGTCACCGTCACCGCCCAAGACTTCCAGGCGACGGGTTCGGTCACGATCGACACCTTGATCAACGATCTGCCGCAGTTCACTCCGTCGATCTCGTCGACCTCGAACAACCCGTCCAATGGCGGCCAGGCCAACATCAACCTGCGTAACCTCGGCTCGAACCGCACGCTGGTTCTGATGAACGGCCGTCGCGTCGTGCCGTCGAACTCGGACGGTTCGGTTGACGTCAACCTGATCCCGACGGCCCTCATCAAAAACATTGAAGTCATCTCTGGCGGCGCCTCGGCGGCCTATGGTTCGGACGCCCTGGCTGGCGTCGCAAACTTCATCCTCGACGAGAATTTCTCGGGCGTTCAGGTCGACGCCCAATACGGTGAAACCGATCGCAGCGACGGCAAGACCGAAAGCTACTCGGTCACTGTCGGCGGCAACTTCGACGACGACCGTGGCAATATGGTGCTGTCGCTGGGGCGCTCGACCCGCGACGTGATCTTCAACGCCGCGCGTGACTTCTCGGCTGTGTCCGGTCCTTCGGGCACCTCGCCGCTGGGTTCGACGATCTTCGACAGCAACAACCTGCCAAGCCTCGCTTTGGTCAGATCCTATTTCAACAGCCCGACGCTGGTCGAAACGGGCGCGTTCGGTTTCAACGATGACAACACGTTGTTCTCGTACACCGGCAAGCTGAACGTCAAGAATCCGGCTGGAGCCGGCGCGGAATACACGGCGCCCGGCGCCAACTACACGTTCAACACGGGTCCGCTGAACTATCTGCAACTGCCGCTTGACCGTTACAACGTCTACGGTGGCGGCCGTTACAAGATCAATGACAACGCTGAAGTCTATGCCAATGCGTTGTTCACCCAGTATGTCGCCGACACCGAACTGGCGGCTAGCCCCGCGGCCAGCGGCACCGGCTTCCGTGTCCCGGCGACCAACCCGTTCATCACTGCTGATCTCCGCAGATTCCTGAACTCGCGCGCCAATCCGAATGGTTCGTTCCTGCTGAACAAGCGCTTCACCGCGCTGGGCGGTCGCCACTCGACGGAAGAGTACAACATCTATCAGATCACCACGGGCGTCCGCGGTCAGGTTCCGCAAAGCACCTGGACGTATGATGTTTATGGCTCGTATGGCCGCGTTTCCAATACGACCACTCAAACCGGCAACGTTTCTCGCTCGTCGGTTCAGCGACTGCTGGACGCTGCGGACGGCGGACGCAGCCTCTGCGCTGGCGGTTTCGATCCGTTTGGCGTGACAGACCTGTCTGCCGAGTGCATCAACTACATCGGTCGTTCGGCGCGTAACTCGACCGTGACCGAACAACGGGTCATCGAAGCGTCGCTTCAGGGCAAGGCGTTTGATCTGCCGGCCGGTGAAGTTCGTGTCGCCCTCGGCGCTCAGTATCGCCAAGACGACTTCGCCTTCGGCGCCGACTCCTCGCTCGCTCAACAAAACGCCGTCACGCCTCACTTGGGCGCAAATGGCCAGCCGGACGGCGGCAACGTCGGTGGTTCGGAAATCGCCGGCTTCAACCCGACGCCTTCGCTGAGCGGTGGTACGAACTCAAAGGAACTGTTCATCGAAGCGCTGGTCCCGCTGCTCTCGGATCTGCCTTTCGTCGAGCAACTGGATCTGAACCTCGGCTATCGTTACGCCGACTACAGCACCGCTGGTGGCACGCAGGCCTATCGTGCGGAGCTCGACTGGACTGTCGCTGGCGGCCTGCGCGCTCGTGGCGGCTATAGCCGCTCGGTCCGCGCACCTTCGATCGGGGAGCTGTTCGCCACGGCGAGCACGAACTTCCCGAGCATCGGCGCCCCCTCGGCTACGGGCACCGGTGGTGACCCCTGCGACATTCGCAGCAGCTTCCGCCAGGGCTCTAACGCCGCTGCCGTCCGTGCGCTGTGCTTGGCGCAAGGGATTTCGGCCCAGGCGATCGATCGCTACACCTTCTCTAACAACCAGGTCGAAAGCCGCACCGGTGGTAACCCGAACCTGTTTGAAGAGACGTCGGACAGCTGGTCGGCCGGTCTGGTGTATCAATCGCAGTTCGCGTCGCCTTGGCTGTCGGGCTTCTCGGCTTCGATCGACTACTACAACATCGAAATCACCGACGCGATCGGATCGATTGCGGCCGACGACTCGCTGGCCGGCTGCTTCAACGTCACGGGCGAAAACTCCACCTTCAGCAACGCCAACAGCTATTGCCAGCTGTTCAGCCGCGATCCGCTGTCCGGCAACATTGTCGGCGCGATCGAAAATCAGGCCAACCTTGGCATGATCAAGACGTCTGGCGTCGACTTCCAGGCCGACTGGGCCTTCAACATCGCCGACATCGGTGGTGGTGACTGGGGTCGTCTGAAGTTCAACACGGTCATCAGCTGGCTGGAGAACTATGAAGACAACGTCGTCGAGGGCGGCGCCTTCACTGACCGTACGGGCACGATCGACAGCACCTTCGGCAACACCTTCCCGGAATGGAAAGCCCTGACCTCGGTGACCTGGGCGAGCGGTCCGTTCTCGGTCGGCGCCCGCTGGCGCCGGGTCGGCGAAATCACAGTGATCAACACCACCGAGGTTCTGCCTTCCATCGACTACTTCGACCTGAATGGGTCGTGGTCCATCAACGACACGGTGTCGCTGCGCGGCGGCGTGAACAACCTGACCGACGAACAGCCGAACGTCTTCGTTCCCGGCGTTCAGGCCAACACCGACCCGTCGACCTATGACGTGCTGGGTCGCCGCTACTACGTCGGTCTGACGGCCAAGTTCTAAGGCCGGTCAACGACACGAGACTGAGGCGGCGGAGCAACGCTCCGCCGCCTTTTTCGTTTAAGCGGCGCCGTAGAAAAACCATTCGGGCGGGCGAGCGTTACGGATCGTCGCCTGTTTGCGGCGCGCTCCTCCAAGGAAGATCATGCTGAAATTTGTCGTTCCCGGACTGTCGGTCCTGTCGCTGCTGGCTGCCGGCGCGGCGGTTGCTCAAACTCAGGACGGGCCGATCGTGACGGGTAATCGCTCGGGCGAGACCGCCGATGCGTTGAAGACGCGCGAGGCCATCGCCTATGCCCGGCCGTTGCCGCGGGGCGCGCCGAGCGCCGACTATCCGCTGGTGGCCTGGTGCGATGCCCTGGTGACCGGCCATGCCGATCTGGGCGAGACGCTGACGTCGCGCGCGCCGGAGGATATCGAGCTGGTGCGTCTGGGTCGTCTCGAAGCCCAGGATTTCCGCAGCGCCTTGGCCGCCGCCGCGCCGCGCCAATCGGCGGCTTCGAAGGCCGAGGCTGAGCAGGCCGTCGCCGCCGTCAAGGCGCAGTGGGCGCCGTTGATGGCAAACGCTGACGCCGAGGCGCGCAGCCAATCGTTCGGCCTGTTCTTCGGTCTGCCGGGTCGCTGCGAGCACGCCGCGCGCCGCCTGCGCGACCGCATCACCACGCCGCCCGCCACGCTGGAGAGCGTCGGTATCAACTGATCAGTTCGGCGTTTGTCCGATGACAGACGGCGGCTTGAGCCCGGCTCAAGCCGCCGTTTCGCGTTTGGGGGCGTAGGGATCGTAGTTGAGGATGGGGGCAAGCCAGCGCTCGGCGGTGCCGACATCCCAACCCTTGCGGCGGGCGTAATCCTCGACCTGGTCCAGATCGATCTTGCCGACGCCGAAATAGTGGCTGCCGGGATGGCCGAAATAGAGGCCCGACACCGAGGCCGGCGGCGTCATGGCATAGCTCTCGGTCAGGGCCATGCCGGCGTGGTCTTCGGCCTGTAGCAAGCGGAAGAGGGTGGCCTTTTCCGTGTGATCGGGCTGGGCGGGATAGCCCGGGGCAGGGCGGATACCCTGATATTGTTCGGCGATCAGCGCGTCGATGTCGGTCGTCTCGTCGGCGGCATAGCCCCACAGGGTGGTACGAACTTCCTTGTGCAGCCGTTCGGCGAAGGCCTCGGCCAGACGGTCGGCCAGGGCTGTGGCGAGGATGGCGGAATAGTCGTCGCCGGCGTCCTTGAACCGTTTGGCGATTTCCAGCTCGCCGTGACCGGCGGTGACGGCGAAGGCGCCGATATAGTCGTCGCCCTCATCCGCGATGAAGTCGGACAGAGCCAAGTTCGGCTTGCCGTTCGACTTCTTGATCTGCTGGCGCAGCGTGTGGAAACGGGCGATCTCGGCGTCGCGGCCTTCGTCAGCGAAGACGATGACATCGTCACCGTCCGCGCGGGCCGGCCAGAAGCCGACGACGCCTTTGGCCGTGAACCACTTCTCGTCGATGATCCGCTTCAGCATGACTTGCGCGTCGGCGAACAGGTCACGCGCGGCCTCGCCGACGATTTCGTCGTCCAGGATCAGCGGATAGCGGCCGATCAGCTCCCAGCTGGCGAAGAAGGGCGTCCAGTCGATGTGGTCGGCCAGATCCTGCAGGTCCCAGGCGTCGAACGCCTTCACGCCGAGGAAGGACGGCTTGCCAGGCATGGGCTGGGCGGGGTCGATGCGGAAGCGGTTCTCGCGCGCCTGAGCCAGGGTGGCGCGGGCCTTCACCTCCTGGCCGCGGGCATATTGCTCACGGATGCGGATGTATTCGTCGCGGGTGGCGGCCTCGTTCTTTGCGCGCTCGGTCTTGGACAGCAGACCCGAAACGACGCTGACGGCGCGCGACGCGTCGACGACATAGGTGGTCGAGCCCCGGCGATAAGCGGGCTCGATCTTGACCGCCGTATGGGTGCGGCTGGTGGTGGCGCCCCCGATCAGCAGAGGGATGTCGAAGCCGCGCCGCTCCATCTCGGCGCCGACAAAGACCATTTCATCCAGCGACGGCGTGATCAGGCCCGACAGACCGATGATGTCGACGTTGTGAGCCTTGGCCTCGTCCAGGATGCGGTCGGCCGGGACCATGACGCCCAGGTCGATGACCTCGTAGTTGTTACATTGCAGCACGACGCCGACGATGTTCTTGCCGATGTCGTGGACGTCGCCCTTAACGGTGGCCATCAGGATGCGGCCCGCCTGCTCGCGCGGCTTGCCGGCCTTTTCTGCCTCCATGAAGGGCTCCAGCCAGGCGACGGCCTGTTTCATCACGCGGGCGGACTTCACCACCTGCGGCAGGAACATCTTGCCCGATCCGAACAGGTCGCCGACCACGTTCATCCCGTCCATCAACGGGCCTTCGATGACGTGCAGCGGGCGCTCGGACGCCAGGCGCGCCTCCTCGGTGTCGGCCTCGATGAACTCCGTGATGCCGTTGACCAAGGCGTGTTCGATCCGCTTGCCGACCGGCTGTTCGCGCCATTTCAGATCGACGACGCGGGCCTGGCCCTTCTCGCCCTTGTAGCGGGGCGCCATGTCGACCAGCCGCTCGGTGTTCGAGACATTGGTCCGCTGCGGCCGGTTCAGGATCACATCCTCGACTGCCTCGCGCAGTTCGGCGTCGATGTCGTCATAGACCGGCAGGTCGCCGGCGTTGACGATGCCCATGTCCATGCCGGCGTTGATGGCGTGATACAGGAAGACGCTGTGGATCGCGCGGCGCACTGGCTCGTTGCCGCGGAAGCTGAACGAGACGTTCGACACCCCGCCCGAGACGCGGGCATAGGGGAGGGTGCGTTTGATCTCCCGCGTCGCCTCGATGAAGTCGACGGCGTAGTTGTCATGCTCCTCGATCCCCGTCGCCACGGCGAAGATGTTGGGGTCGAAGATGATGTCCTCGGGCGGGAAGCCGACCTCGTTGACCAGAATGTCATAGGCGCGGGTGCAGATTTCGATCTTGCGCGCGGCGGTGTCGGCCTGGCCCACTTCGTCAAAGGCCATGACCACGACGGCGGCGCCGTAGCGCAGGCATTTGATCGCATGGTCACGGAAGGTCTGTTCGCCCTCCTTCATGCTGATCGAGTTGACGATGGGCTTGCCCTGGACGCACTTCAGGCCAGCCTCGATCACTTCCCACTTGGAGCTGTCGATCATCACCGGCACGCGGGCGATGTCGGGTTCGGCCGCGATCAGGTTCAGGAAGGTCCGCATGGCGGCGACGCCGTCCAGCAGGCCTTCGTCCATATTGACATCGATGATCTGGGCGCCGGCCTCGACCTGCTGGCGAGCGACGTCCAGCGCGGCGGAATAGTCGCCCTCGACCACCAGCTTGCGGAATTTGGCCGAGCCGGTGACGTTGGTCCGTTCGCCGACGTTGATGAACACAGGACGCACTTACGCTACCAATTCAAAAGGTTCGAGGCCGCTCAGGCGCAGGGCCACCGGCCGTTCCGGGATGGCGCGGGGCTTGAGCGGCGCGACCTCTTCGGCGACGTGACGAATGTGATCCGGCGTCGTGCCGCAGCAGCCGCCGACGATGTTGACCAGGCCGGAGGCGGCCCATTCCTCGATGAAGTGGGCGGTCTCGTGCGGTTCCTCGTCGTACTGGCCCATGGCGTTGGGAAGGCCGGCGTTCGGGTAGGCGGCGACCAGGGTGTCGGCGACGCGGCTCAGCTCGGCGATGAAGGGCCGCATCAGATCTGCGCCCAGGGCGCAGTTGAAGCCGACGGCGAACGGTTTGGCGTGGCGCACGCTGTTCCAGAAAGCCTCGGCCGTCTGGCCCGACAGGGTGCGGCCCGAGCGGTCGGTGATGGTGCCGCTGATCCAGATCGGCAGGACGTCCATGCCCTCGTCTTCCAGGTCCTTGATCGCCTTGATCGCGGCCTTGCAGTTCAGCGTGTCGGTTATGGTTTCAATCAAATAGAGATCGACCCCGCCTTCATTCAGCGCCTTCACCTGATGGCGATAGGCCTCATAGACCTGGTCGAAGGTCACGCTGCGCGCGCCGGGGTCGTTCACGTCGGACGACATCGAGAGCATCTTGTTCAGTGGGCCGATAGAGCCGGCGGCGAAGCGGGGCTTGTGCGGCTCCTTTTCCGTCCAGCGGTCGGCCGAGGCGCGGGCCAGTTTCGCGCCCTCCAGATTGATGTCCCACACCGCCTGGGCGTCCAGGGCGTAGTCCTCCTGCGCGATGGTGGTGCCCGAGAAGGTGTTGGTTTCTGAGATATCGGCGCCGGCGGCGAAATACTGGTCGTGCAGGTCGGCGATGACATCGGGCCGCGTGATGCAGAGGATGTCGTTGTTCCCCTTCATCTGATGTTTCTCGTCATAGCCGTTGGCGGCGACGAAGCGGTCGGCGCGGAAGTCGGCTTCGTCCAGCCCGCGACGCTGGATCATAACGCCCCAACTGCCGTCGAGGACCAGGATGCGTTCCTTGGCCGCCTGATGCAGGGCGGCGATGCGTTCTGCGCGAGTCATTAGGCTGTCGCCGTCTCGCGCACGCCCAGAACGCGACAGATCGCATAAACCAGGTCGGCGCGGTTCAGGGTGTAGAAGTGGAAGTCCGAGAAGCCCTCTTCCTGCAGGCGTGCGCAGGTCTCGGCGGCGACCGAGGCGGCCAGCAGTTTGCGGGTCTCAGGATCGTCGTCCAGGCCGTCGAAATGCGCCTTCAGCCAGTCGGGAATGCTGGCGCCGCAGGCGCCGCACATCCGCTGAAGACCGGTGAAGTTGGAGACCGGCATGACGCCGGGGATCAGAGGAATGATGACGCCCGCCGCCCGCACCCGGTCGCGGAACCGCAGGAAGGCGTCGATGTCGAAGAAGAACTGGCTGACGGCGCGGGTCGCGCCAGCATCGACCTTGGCCTTCAGCACCTCGATGTCGTGATCGATGGAGGGGCTTTCGGGATGGCGCTCGGGATAGGCGCCGACCGTGACGTCGAAGCCGCCGATGCGGTTGATGGCGGCGGTCAGTTCCGTGGCGTTGGCATAGCCGTCGGCGCGCGGCTGGTAGACGCCGCCGATGCCAGCGCCACCGGGCGGATCGCCGCGCAGCGCCACGATGTGATCGACGCCGATCGCCTTGTAGCCTTCGATGACTTCGTCGACTTCTTCCCGACTGGCCTCGACGCAGGTCAGGTGGGCGGCAGGGCGCAGCGAAGTTTCCGTGATAATGCGCTGGACCGTGCGGTTCGTCCGCTCGCGGGTCGAACCGCCGGCGCCATAGGTGACGGAAACGAAGGCGGGGTTCAGCGGCTCCAGACGGCGGATCGCCTTCCATAGGTTGGCCTCGGCCTCATCGGTCTTGGGTGGAAAGAATTCGAACGAGACGCGCACGGCGTCGCGGTTCGATCCGGCGCGGGCGACGGGGCCAAGCGGCGACAGCAGCAAGGCGCGAGCGTCGGCCAGGTTGAGGGAGGCGGAGGAGGCCATCAGGCGGTCTTTCTGTCCTGGACGCGGCGTTCCGCCGTCCAGATGGTCACGGTCAGGCCCTCGGCGTCGTGGGGCAGGGCGATGGGGGCCGATGGCGTCAGGCCGCCGTCGAGCAGCCAGCCGTTGATCTCGCTGTCGGCGAAGCCCAGGCGGCGATGCTGATGCGCCTCACGCATATGTTCGAAGTCGTGTGGGGCGAAGTCGATGATGACCAGGCGGCCGTTCGGACTGACCAGGCGGGCGGCCTCGGCGACGGCGGCGGATGGATCGGACAGATAGTGCAGCACCTGATGCACGATCACCAGATCGGCGCTGGCGGCAGGCAGGCGAGTGGCGAAGATATCGCCGTGGCGCAGTTCGACCTGCTCCACGCCCGCCTTGGTGACGTTGGCGCGGGCGATGTTCAGCATGTTCTGACTGAGGTCCAGCCCGACCGACATCTTGGCCTTCTTGCCGAACAGGGTCAGCATCCGACCCGAGCCCGTGCCCAGATCGACGACGCGTTCGAAGGGGCCAGGACCCACAGCCTTTTCCAGCGCCGCCTCGACAGCGCTTTCGCTGACGTAGAGCGAACGCAGCCGGTCCCACTGGGGCGCGACCTGTTCGAAATAGCTGGCGGCGGCTTCCTCGCGGTCCTTGCGGACCTCGTCCAGACGCCGATGATCGGCCTCGCCGGCATCCTCGAACAAGATGTCCAGCACCGTGTCGATCAGCCGACGCGCCTGGGCGTCGTGGGATAGACGGTAATAGACGCGGGCGCCGTCGGGAAAGCGCTCGATCAGCCCGGCGTCGGTCATCAACTTCAGATGGCGCGACACCCGAGGTTGGCTCTGGTCCAGAATGCGCGACATTTCCATGACCGACAGCTCTTCGCCCGCCAGCAGCGACAGAAGGCGCAGACGGGTGGGTTCGCCGGCGGCGCGGAGGGCTTCGACAGTCTGATCGGCGGACAAACTCATATACTCATATAAAGATATCCTTATATGATTTGGCAAGCGAAATCGGTTTCTTGGAAATGCATCGGCGGGAATGGTTCGTGCGCGCGTTAAAGCCAGCAGACCCGTTTTGGAGTGATCTTATGCGTAGCCTGTTCATCGCCGCTCTTGCTGTCGCCGCCGCCGGTCCGGCGTTGGCCCAGAGCGACTTTCCTGAGCCTTCGGCCCCTGAAATGTCGGGGCGGCCTATGGGCGGACAGATGCGGCCGCCGGAGCGCGAAAACCTGGCCCAGATGCAGGCGCGCATGACCCAGATGTTCAATCGTCTGGACGCCAATGAAGACGGCGTGGTGGACGCCAGCGAACTGGCCAATGCGCGCGGCGGTCGGATGCTGGCGCGCTTCGACGCCGATGCGGACGGACGCATCACTCGCGAGGAGTTCGACGTGGGTCTCGCCGCCGCCTTCAAGGCGATGGACAAGAACGGCGACGGCGTGGTGACGGCGGACGAGCGGCCGCAGCGTCCCCGCTGAAGTCAGACGACGGGCGTCTTCAGCGGCTCGCCTGCGAAATGCGCCTGCAGATTTTCGATCAGCAGCATCAGCATGCCCTGCACCCCGGCAGTCGTGGCCCCGGCGGTGTGGGGCGTCAGAATGACATTGGGCACGTCGGCCCAGCGGGCTGGGTCTGTCGGCTCTTCGATGAAGACATCCAGGGCCGCCTGACCCAATGTCCCTGACTTCAAGGCGGCGATCAGGGCGTCCTCGTCCACGACCTGACCGCGCGAGACGTTGACCAGCAGGCCGTCGGGGCCAAGCGCCTCGATGATGTCCTGCGAGATCAGGCCGCGATTGGTCTCGTCCGCCTTGCAGGCGACGACCAGGATGTCGCTGGCCTTGGCGAGCGCCAGAAGGTTGTCGGCGCGTGGCCATTCGGCCTCGTGCGGCCGCGGCCCCCACCAACTGACCGCCATTCGGAAAGCCTCGGCGCGGTCGGCGACGGCCTTGCCGATGTGGCCCAAGCCGACGATGCCCAACTTCTCGCCGGCAAGCGACGTCGTGATGGTGCGCGTCTCGAAGGTCCAGCCGCCGGCGCGGACCTGACGGTCGCCCGAGGCGATCTGGCGGCGTGCTGCCAGGATCAGGCCCAGGGCATGATCAGCGACGTCCTCGTGATTGACGCCGGGGGCGTGGGTGACGGGCAGACCGCGCTGGCGGCACCAGTCGATGTCGATCCCGTCATAGCCGGAGGTAAAACAGGCCACGAGGTCGAGGTTCGGCAGGCGTTCGATCAGCGCCTTGTCCAGGGCCGCCTCGCCGGCGACAACCATGACGCGGATGTCGTGGGCGGCCTCGATGGGCGGACCTTCCCAGAAGCGATAGACGTCGTAGGCGCTCTCCAGAAATCCCGAGAGTGGCGCAAGATGCCGCTGCATGATGAGAACGGCGGGGCGTTGGGTCATGCAGCGGCTCCTCTTGTCAGGTCAGGCGATCAGCGGCCGAACTTCTGGTGCTGAATACGCTTGGGTATGATGCTGTCGGCGCCCAGGCGGCGCATCTTGTCCTGTTCGTAGGCTTCGAAGTTGCCCTCGAACCATTCCACATGGCCGTCGCCCTCGAAGGCGAGGATGTGGGTGGCCAGACGGTCAAGGAACCAGCGGTCGTGGGAGATGACCACCGCGCAGCCGGCGAACTCTTCCAGAGCCTCTTCAAGGTTCTGAAGGGTTTCGATGTCCAGGTCGTTGGTCGGTTCGTCGAGCAGGATCAGATTACCGCCCGAGGCCAGGGTCTTGGCCAGGTGGACGCGGTTGCGCTCACCGCCGGACAGCTGGCCGACCTTCTTCTGCTGGTCGCCGCCCTTGAAGTTGAAGCTGCCGACATAGGCGCGGGTGTTGATCTCGCGCTTGCCGACCATCATCACGTCGGTCCCGCCCGAGATGGCCTGCCAGATGGTTTCGTCCGGCTTCAGGTCGTCGCGCGATTGGTCGACATAGGCCAGCTTGACGGTTTCACCGACCTTGATCGTGCCGCCGTCAGGCTTTTCTTGGCCGGTGATCAGCTTGAACATGGTCGACTTGCCGGCGCCGTTCGGGCCGATGACGCCGACGATGCCGTTGGGCGGCAGTTTGAAGGTCAGGTTGTCGAACAGCGTCTTGTCGCCGTAGGTCTTTTGCAGACCCTCGACTTCCAGAACGACGTTACCGAGGCGCGGCCCGGGTGGGATCTGGATGTGGGCGTGCGTCTGGGCGCCGCGCATCGATTCCTGTTCCTCGACCATCCGCTCGTAGGCGGCCAGACGGGCCTTGGACTTGGCCTGACGGGCTTTGGCGCCCGAACGCACCCATTCCAGTTCGCGGGTGAGGGCGCGCTGTCGGGCTTCGGATTCCGACTGCTCCTGCACGACGCGCTTGGTCTTGGCTTCCAGCCACGAGGAATAGTTGCCCTCGTGCGGGTGGCCCTTGCCGCGGTCCAGCTCCAGCGTCCACTTGGTGACGAGGTCCAGGAAGTAGCGGTCGTGGGTCACCAGGATGACGCAGCCGGGGAAATTTTCCAGGTGGTGCTGCAGCCAGGCGACGGATTCGGCGTCCAAGTGGTTGGTCGGTTCGTCGAGCAGCAGCATGTCGGGCTTGGACAGCAGCAGTCGGGCCAAGGCCACGCGGCGCTTTTCACCGCCGGACAGATTGGTGACTTCCCAGTCGTCGGGCGGGCAGCGCAGGGCGCCCATGGCCTGGTCGATGCGGCTGTCGATGTCCCAAACGTCGCCGGCGTCGATCTTTTCCTGAAGGGAGGTCATCTCCTCCATCAGTTCGTCGGTGTAGTTTTCGCCCAGTTCGGCGGCGACTTCGTTGAAGCGGTTGACCCACTGCTTCTCTTCGCACCAGGCCTCGACGTTCTGGCGGACGTTCAGGGCCGGATCGAGTTGGGGCTCCTGTTCCAGATAGCCGCGCTTGATGCCGTCGGCGGCGCGGGCCTCGCCGTTGAACTCGTTGTCCAAGCCAGCCATGATCTTCAGCAGGGTAGACTTACCCGAGCCGTTGACGCCGACGACGCCGATCTTGGCGTCGTTGTAGAAGCTGAGCCAGATGTTCTCGAAGATCTTGCGGCCGCCGGGGAAGGTCTTGGTCAGACCCTGCATCTGGAAAATATATTGCTGCGCCATGAGGTGCGGTGCGCCCTTCGGGTTTCGTCGGATTGGGAGGTTTGGCCGGATGTAGCGATCCTGCGCGAGAAGGGCAAATATGGCGGGCAGGCGGCCGGACGGAACGGCTGTAAAGCTTGTCCGTTGATGACAGTCACACGCCTTGATCCGGCCCGAAACCGGGTGCGGAATGGCGTCATTCTACGCTTGCCAGTCTCGGATGCCCCAGTCTCGGATGCCCATGAAGACCCGATCGATCGTGCTCGCCACCGCCTTCGCCCTGTCGGCGTGCGGCAATCCCTCGAATTCCAAGGCGCAGGAGGGCGAGTTCGCCCAGCCGACACGCACCGCCCCGGCCGATGCGGCGGGGATGAAGTCCAGCTTCGCGCCGGTGGTGCGATCGGCTGCGCCGGCCGTGGTCAATATCTCGGCGCGCAGCGTGCAACGGGTGCAGGCCGATCCCTTCTTCCAGTTCTTTGGCGGCGGTATCCCCCAGGCGCGGGTGGCGGAATCCGTGGGGTCCGGCGTCATCGTCCGTTCGGATGGGATTGTGGTGACTAACAACCACGTCATCGACGGCGCCCAGCAGATCAAGGTCGTGCTGAATGACCGGCGCGAGTTTCCGGCCACCGTCATCCTGGCCGACGAGCGCAGCGATATCGCCGTGCTGAGGCTGGAAAACGTCAGCGACCGCCTGCCGGTGCTGGCCATCGACGATCAGGAAGAGCAACAGGTCGGCGATTTGGTCCTGGCCATCGGCAATCCGTTCGGCGTGGGTCAGACGGTGACGAACGGCATCATCTCGGCCCTGAACCGGACCGAGACCGGCATTTCCGACAGCGGCTCCTTCATCCAGACCGACGCGGCCATCAACCCCGGCAACTCGGGCGGGGCGCTGGTGGACATGGACGGCGACCTGATCGGCATCAACACCGCCATCTTCTCGCGCTCGGGCTCCTCGGCCGGGGTTGGCTTCGCCGTGCCGGCGGCCATGGTCAAGCGGGTCGTCGACAGCGCGCTGGGCGGCGCGACGGCTGTGGTTCGGCCCTGGCTGGGCGTGAAGGGCGACACTGTGACTGGCGATATCGCTGGCAGCCTGGGTCTGAGCCGGCCGCAGGGGCTGGTCGTCACCGACGTCTACGCCAACGGCCCGGCCGCGCGCGCCGGCATTCGTCAGGGCGACGTCATCACCGCCGTCGATGGTCAGGAGATCAACGACCAGAACGGACTGAACTACCGCGTCGGTTCGCGCAATCCGAACGATCAGGTGCAGGTCGCCATCCTGCGCGACGGTCGGGCGCAGACGCTGACCGCGCGGGTGCAGACTCTGCCGGGCGACGCCGATCCGAAGCAGGGGGTGACGATCCAGTCCGGTCCCTTCGCCGGCGCCGAGGTCGTCGCGCTCAGCCCTGCTCTGGCAGACCGACTGGGCGGCGATCCGTTCGCGACGGGCGTCATCGTGACCGGCGTGTCCGGGCGCGGCTATGCGGCGCGCGCGGGCTTCCGCCAGAACGATCTGATCGTCAGCATCAATGGCCGCGCCATCGGCTCGGCCCGCGATGTGGAGGCCGCCAGTTCGGGTCGCGGCCCGTGGGAGGTCGTCGTCAATCGTGGCGGCCGTCAGATCCGCGGCGTGCTGAGATAGGTCGTCACGCCTTCGTCGGCCCGCCGATCGACCAGGTGTGGCCGAATGGGTCGCGCAGGACGCCGTAGCGGTCACCCCAGAACTGATCGGCCATGTCCAGCACAGGTTCCGCGCCGCCGACGGTCATGGCGCGCGTCCACCAGGCGTCGGGATCGGCGACCTGAAGATGCAGGGTGACGCCGGCTGGGCGGACATCCTGCGAGCCGCCGTATTCCGGAAACTCGTCGTTCAACATGACGCTGACGCCGTTGATCCTCAGGTGGGCGTGCATCAGTCGCTCGCCGTCGTCGGCGAGGCGGCGGTCCAACACCTCGGCCCCGAAGGCGATGATGTAGAAATCGATCGCCGCAGAGGCCCCGCGCGACGGGATGGTCAGGTGGGGCGTCACGCCGGAAGTCGGACCCTGGTTGGGCTTGGCGTCGGTCATGAGGGCGGTCTCCGTGTCGGGATGCGATACTAGCGCGTGAAAAGCCGTTGGCGAACGCCTACATAGGTCGCACCCATGAGCGACCTGTTCGAAGCTTCCGGCATTCTGCCCCCCGACGCCCCCTTGGCCGACCGCCTGCGTCCGCGCACGCTGGACGAGGTGGTGGGGCAGGATCATCTGCTAGGGCCAGGCGGGCCGATCCGGCGCATGATCGAGGCCGGGCGGTTGGGATCCATGATCCTGTGGGGACCGCCGGGGACCGGGAAGACCACGATCGCGCGGCTGCTGGCCCAGGCGGCGGGCTATGAATATCAGGCGATCAGCGCAGTCTTCTCCGGCGTCGCGGACCTGAAGAAGGCGTTCGAGGCGGCGCGGATGCGGCGGGCGGCGGGGCAGTCGACCCTGCTGTTCGTCGATGAGATCCACCGCTTCAACCGCGCCCAGCAGGACGGCTTTTTGCCGTTCGTCGAGGCAGGCGTGGTGACCCTGGTCGGGGCCACGACGGAAAACCCCAGCTTCGAGCTGAACGGCGCCTTGCTGTCGCGCAGTCAGGTCTATGTGCTGAAGCGGCTGGACGACGCGGCATTGGATCAGCTGCTGAGCCGGGCCGAGACGCATATGGACCGGACCCTGCCGCTGACGCCGGAGGCCCGGCAGGCGATGCTGGCCCTGGCCGACGGCGACGGGCGGTATCTGCTGACCATGTCGGAGGTGCTTTTCGACCTGCCTGAGGGCGAAAAGCTAGACGTGCAGGGACTGGCCGGCGTGCTTCAGCGTCGGGCTCCCGCCTACGACAAGAGCCGAGAAGAACACTATAACCTCATATCGGCCCTGCATAAATCGGTTCGGGGATCCGACCCCGACGCAGCGCTCTATTGGCTGGCGCGCATGCTGAACGGGGGGGAGGATCCGCTGTATCTGGCGCGGCGGATCGTGCGGATGGCGGTGGAGGACATCGGCGAGGCCGATCCGCTGTCGATCCTGGTCGCCAATGCAGCCAAGGACACCTACGACTTCCTGGGCAGTCCCGAGGGCGAGCTGGCCTTGGCTCAGGCGGTGGTCCACCTGGCCACGGCGCCCAAGTCGGTCGGTGTCTATGAGGCGTTCAAGGCGGCCAAGAAGGCGGCCTATGAGACAGGGTCGCTTATGCCGCCCGCCCATATCCGCAACGCCCCGACCAAGCTGATGAAGTCGCTGGGGTACGGCAAGGGCTATCAATACGACCCCGACACGCCCGAGGGCTTTTCGGGCGCGAACTTCTTTCCCGACGAGATGGACCGTCGCACCTTCTACAAGCCGAAGGGCGAGGGGCACGAAGAGAAGGTCAAGGCGCGTTTGGAGCGCTGGGCCGAGATGCGAGCACGGCTGGCGGCGGACGCGTCCGGCGACTGACTGAACGCTGTTCATTGTCGCCAGTCGATAAGGCGGTTAGCGTTCCGGCCTGACATCCTTGGGAGGGGACGATGATCGAGACAGTGAAAACGCCCCGGCATCTGTGGCTGGTGGGCGTGTTGTCTTTGTTGTGGAACGGGTTCGGAGCGTTCGACTTCATCCAGACTACGACGCGGGGCGAGGCCTACATGCGGGCGGCGGGTTTCGACGACGCCATGGTCGCGTATTACGAGGCCATGCCCGGCTGGATGTATCTGCCGTGGACGCTGGGAGTCTGGGGTGCGGTGATCGGTTCGGTGCTGCTGCTTTTGCGCCGGCGTTGGGCGGTTCCGGCCTTCGGTCTGTCGCTGCTGGGCGCGTTGATCAGCCTGATCTATGGCAAGTTGATCGATCCTCCGCCGCCGGCGCCGCCCGAACTGGCGGCCATGAGCTGGATGCCGATCGTCATCCTGCTGATTGCGGTTCTACTGTTTGGTTATGCGTTCAATATGCGAAAACGCGGCGTGCTGCGCTGATGGGCTGACGTAGGGCGCGCCGTCGCGTATGGACGCGCCGTGACCCGCGTTCCTCCCGATCTTTCATCCGATGATATCGCCGCCCTCCGGTCGTGGGTGATCCACGAGGATGCGCACGTCATCGCCTTCTCAAAGCCGCCGGGGCTGTCCAGCCAGGGCGGGCGGATCAAGGCGCATACGCTGGACGACCTGCTTTGGGCGTTCGCGCGGTCAAACGGCAAGCGGCCGGAGTTGGTGCATCGGCTGGATCGCGACACCTCGGGCGTGATCCTGGCGGCCAAGACCAAGCCGGCGGCCAGTTTTCTGGGCAAGGCGTTGCAGATGCGGCGTTTCAGGAAACAGTATCTGGCCCTGCTGTCGGCCGCGCCTGATCCCAAGGCGGCGACCATCGACGCGCCGTTGCGCCGCGAGGAGATTGGGCGCGAGAGCTATATGCGGGTCGTCACCTTCGACGCGCCGGGCGCGCAAGGGTCGCAGAGCCGCTATCGGACCTTGGCCGCAGGACCTGAAGGGGCCGTGGTCGAGCTGGAGCCGCTGACCGGGCGGATGCATCAGCTGCGTGTGCACATGGCCCATATTGGTCGGCCGTTGATCGGGGACGTGCGCTACGGCGGCGCCCTGACCACGGCGGTCGGGCCGGCGCCGCGCCTGATGCTGCACGCTGCTAAACTGAGCTTTCCGCATCCCGAAGGCGGGACGACGACGGTCGAAGCGCCGCCACCCGAGGATTTCGCGAAGCTGAAGACGGCGCTGGGTCTTTAGGGCGCGGGCGCTTCAGGGAACGCCGTGCGCGCTTTGGCGCTATGTCGTTGAAAGGATACCTCCGATGAAGCGTCTCGCACTCGCCCTGACCGGTCTTTCCGCCCTGGCTCTGACCGCCTGCGCCAGCTTGGCGCCCTATGGCGCACAGATGGGCCCGAACGGGCAGGGGTATTCCGAGCAGCGGATCGAATCCAGCCGCTATCGTGTCACCTACAACGGCGTCGGCGCCGCGGGCCGTGTCGCTGATTGGGCGTTGGTGCGAGCCGCCGACCTGACCACCGAACAAGGCTACGACTGGTTTGAGGTAACGCAGAGCTGGACCGATGGTCGGCCGGGTGGCGCGGGCGGGGTCAGCCCAAGCGTCTCCATCGGCGGCGGCAGCAGCCGGTATGGCGGCTATTCAGCCTCGGGCGTCGGCGTGGGCGTCGGTCTGAACTTCAGCGGACCGCAGCCGACCTCGACGACGCTGGAAGTCGTTTTGGGACGCGGCCAGAAGCCGGATCGTCCGAACGCCTATGACGCGCGCGCGGTCCAGAGCTCCATCCCGCGCTGACCATCGCTTTCGGCGCGGGCGGCGTATATATCGCCGCACGATGACACGTTTTCTTCTCGTTGCAGCAGGTGGGGCGATCGGCTCCATGGCGCGCTATGGCCTCGGCCTCGCCGCCGGGCGGCTTGCGCCCAATGCCGGCTCGCCCGTGGGCACCTTCGCCGCCAATGTCGCCGGCGGTCTGCTGATGGGTTTGCTCGTCGGCTGGCTGGCGTTCCGGGGCGGGGCGCAGCAGGAGATGGTGCGCCTGTTCGCCGCCGTGGGCGTGCTTGGCGGGTTCACGACCTTTTCGTCCTATTCGCTGGAAGCGGTACAGATGATCGAGCGCCGCCAGATCGGCCTGGCCGCCGCCTATGTGATCGGCTCGGTGGTTCTCGCCATCGCGGCCCTGTTCGTCGGCCTGATGGTCGCCCGCCGCGCCTTTGGAGTTCCCGCTTGACCGATCAGCCGCCCGCAGCCGATGCGCCTAAGCGCGAAGTCCTGACGATCTATGTCGCCGAGGATGAGGACGGCATCCGGCTGGATCGCTGGTTCCGTCGGCGTTGGCCGCATCTGTCCAACATCCAAGTGCAGAAGATGGCCCGTAGCGGCCAGATCCGCGTGGACGGCGCCCGCATCAAGCCCGAAGGGCGGCTGACCGCCGGAGCCGCCGTGCGCGTGCCTCCGATCCCGGACGACACCTCTCGTCAGGCGGGCGACGCCCACACCCTGTCCGAAAAGGACATCGCCTTCGCCAAGTCGCTGGTGCTTTACGAAGACGACATGGTGATCGCCCTGAACAAGCCGCATGGCCTGGCGGTGCAGGGCGGGACCAAGACGAGCCGTCACGTGGACCGTCTGCTGTCGGCCTGGGGCGAGGGATTGGAGCGACCACGTCTGGTTCACCGGCTGGACCGCGACACCTCGGGCGTCCTGCTGCTGGGCAAGGGGCCGGAGGCGGCCAAGCGACTGGCGGGCGCCTTTGCCCGTCGGCAGGCCAAAAAGACCTATTGGGCCATCGTCATCGGCAATCCGAAACCCTATACGGGCCAGATCGACATGCCGTTGAAGAAGACCGGCATCAACGATTTCGAGATGATGCGCCCGGCCGAGCGCAAGGACCCGCGCGCCGAACCGGCCGAAACGGCGTTCTCGACCATCAGCCGCGCCTCGCACCGGGCGTCATGGATGGCCCTGCGCCCCTTCACCGGACGGACGCACCAATTGCGCGCTCATATGGCGGGGATCGGCCATCCCATTCTGGGCGATCCGAAATACGGCGATGAGAAATCGCGTGAACTGTCGGGCCCCCTGAAGCTGCAACTGCACGCCCGCAGCATCGAACTGGACCACCCGCGCGGCGGCGTTCTCAAGGTCACCGCCCCCTTGAGCCCCGAAATGAAAGCCGGCTTCGCCCACTTCGGCTTTTCCGAGGACGAGGCTGAAGACGATCCCTTCGTGGGCGTGAAGCGAATCCGGTGACGTCTGGCCTTCAAGTGCAGGTTTGGCAGGCGAGGGTCGAAGGGGCCAAGGCTCTGGCCGCCGCCGGGCGGCTGAGCGCGGCCTTGGACATGCTGGGGCCGATAGCGCAGCAGGCCGATGCGCCGTGGCAGGCGCTGTCGGTCCAAGCCGATCTGCTGAAGCGTGTGGGGCGTCTGGAAGAGAGTGCGGCGCTGTCGCAGCGACTCGTCGAAGTTCGGCCGCACAGCGTGCCTGCGTGGCATAATCTGGCGTCCACCCTCGGCGATCTTGGACGGTCGGCCGAGGCGGAAGCCGCATGTCGCGCCGCCATGTCTATCGCCGGCGATGCGCCCGAAACCTGGCTGGTGCTGGCGCGGGCGTTGCAGGCGCAGAGCCGGTTCGACGAGGCCGACGACGCCTATCGTCAGGCGCTGCTGCGGCGGCCCGGCTATGGCGACGCGTTGCGTGATTTGAGCCAGCTGATCTGGATGCGGGATGCCGATCTGGAGACCGCCTGCGCACCGCTGGATGCCGCCATAGCCGTATCGCCAGCGACGCCTTTGCTGCGCCAGATCAAAGCGAAGCTGCTGGAATATGCAGGTGAGGGCGAGCGGGCCTATCGCACCCTGGTCGCCGGACCGCTGGATGGGCCCGGGGAACTGGCGGCGGCGCAGGCGTGTCTGACGTGGGATCCCCTCGCGGCGCTGGACCATGCGAACCGGGCGGCGGCGCTGGCGGGCGGCGAGGTTCCGGCGATCATGGTGACCCAGGCCGAATGCCTGCTGGCGCTGGGTCAGGCCGAGGCGGCGCTGGTCACGATCGAGACGTTGCGGACGCGCGAGCCGCTGAACCAGCATGTGCTGGCCTTTCAGGCGACGGCCTGGCGGATGCTCGGCGATGTGCGGTACGGCCGGCTTTACGACTACGACGCCTTCGTGCGGCCGTATCGGCTGCAGGCGCCTGACGGGTGGGCGTCATTGGAGGCCTATCTGGTCGATCTGGCGAAGGCGCTGCACGATCTGCATACGCTAAAAACCCATCCGGTGGGCCAGTCGCTGCGCGGGGGATCGCAGACCAGCGCGTCCTTGGCTCAGAGCGAAGATCCGGCCATTCGCGCCTTCTTCAAGGCCATCGACAAGCCGATCCGCGACTATATGGCGGGGGTTGGCCACGGCGACGATCCGCTGAGGGCGCGCAATACGGGCGACTATCGCATCCAGGGCAGTTGGTCGGTGCGGTTGAAGCCGAACGGATTTCACGCCGACCATATTCATTCGAACGGCTGGCTGTCCTCGGCATGCCATATCGAACTGCCGCCGGCGGTGCAGGGCGAGCGCCGCGACGGCTGGTTGCGGTTCGGCGCGCCGCCCGGCCTGCCGAGTTTGGCGGCAGAACACTGTGTGCAGCCCCGACCCGGCACGTTGGTGCTGTTTCCTTCCTATATGTGGCATGGCACCCAGCCGTTCGGCGGCGAGGCGTCGCGTCTGACGCTGGCGTTCGACGTCGTGCCGGCCTGATTCCAACGGACCTTCTGATGACCGACCAACCCACCCCGCATCGCCCACGTTTCGTCGAGCAGTCGCCGGATCGTATCTCCCGCTTCTGGACCGAGGCGGGCGTCGGGCCGCATGCGGACGGGGGCTGGGCCGTGCTGTTGGATGGGCGCGCGCCGAAAACACCGGACAAGGCGCCGCTGGTCTTGCCGACGCAGGCTGCGGCGCAGTTGGTCGCCGACGAATGGGCGGCGCAGGGGCAGTTTCTGGATCCGTCGACTATGCCGGCGACCCGGCTGGCCTCGACCGCCATCGATCGGATCGGTCAGGCGCGCGATGCGGTGGCGGACGAGATTGCCGCCTATGCCGGATCGGACGTGGTCTGCTATCTGGCTTATCATCCGACGCCGCTGGTCGAACGGCAGGCGCGGGAGTGGGGGCCTTGGCGCGATTGGGCCGCGCGCGAGATGGGTGTGGTGCTGGAGCCGGTTGAAGGCATCGTGCATCGGCCGCAGTCGCCTGACGCCATCGCGCGGGTCAAGGCGCACGCCCTGTCGCTGGACGACTTCCGCCTGACGGGGCTGGCGACGGCTGTGCCGCTGCTGGGATCGGCGGTGCTGGCCCTGGCGGTTGAGCAGGGCGCGCTGGGCGGCGGTACGGCGTTCGACCTGTCGCGGATCGACGAGCTGTTCCAGGAAGAACAGTGGGGCGTGGACGCGGAGGCCGCCGAACGCACCGAGTCGCGCCGCGCGGAGGCCCAGCTGCTGGACCGGTGGTTCAGAGCGCTCGGTTAGGGCGCTGGAGGCGTCGTCGAGGCTGAGATCAGCATCGCGCGTTCCTGATCGGTCAGGTGTCGCCAGCAACCCTCGGGGAGGTCGCCCAGCTCCAGCGGGCCGATGCGGATGCGATAAAGATCCACGACTTCCAGACCGACCAGTTCGCACATGCGGCGGATCTGGCGATACTTGCCCTCGGTCAGGACGAAGCGAAGGCGTTGCGCTTCGATCTGGGTGACGCGGGCGGGCTTCAGGGGCTTGTCGTTCAGCGACAAACCGTGGCGCAGCTTGCTGAGCTTGCCTTCGGTGATCTGGCCTTGGACGACGACCAGATATTCCTTGTCCAATTCCGACGCCGGGCCGATCACCGCCTTGGCGACGACGCCGTCCGACGACAGAAGCAACAGGCCGCGCGAATCCTCATCCAGCCGACCGATGGGGGGCAAGGAGGCATCCCGCGCAGGCGTCTCGCCTTCGCCGACACGATTGGGCGTCTTCAGTAGTCGCACGGCCGGGATCTTGCCGGGATCGGGCTGGCCCGAGACGTAACCGACCGGCTTGTGCAGCACCAGGGTCATGCCCGTCGCCAAGGCCGCCTGGGCGGTGTCGTTCAGGGTCAGGGTTTCGCCCGGTTGAATCTTTCGGCCGGCGTCGCTGATCGTCTCGCCATCGATGGAGACCAGACCATTGGCGATCAGGGTATCGGCCTCGCGCCGCGAACAGACGCCGGTCTGGCCCAGCCACTTGTTCACGCGAACGGGTTCGTCGCCGTCATAGGTGCGGGTGAAGGCCATGCGATTCCGTCGTGCAGTCGATGCGTTTGTCTAGAGCCGGGCGGGATCGCGAGCAAGCGGGGCGCCGCTTTCAGGATTAGTAGGGCCGGTCCGTTTGAACTGGTAGGTTGATCCGGCCGGGATCGTCACTATATCTGACGGCATTCCACAAATGAGCCAGAGTGCGGGACGACACGCGTCGGACCCGTCGATTTTCATTTTTCTGGTCATCGGCGTGGGTGTTTCGACAGCGTCGCTCGTCGGATCTAGATCAGTATTGAAACATCTCAAGGAGACGTCTTGTTCGCTCAAAACAAATCTTCCGCAGGCCCCCGTCGCACCGGTTACAACCGTCCTGTCCCCACCCGTCTGCGCATGGGGCTGGTGATGCGGCGTGACATGGCGTTCGGCGAGTTGGGCGACGTGGAGGGCGCGTTGCGGGCCGAAGGCGTGGGTCTGGCCCCGATCTCGACGGGCGACGCGAGCCTGATCGCCGGCGGCGTGACCGTGCTGGCCACCGCAACGGCCAAGGACATCGCCGAAGGCCGTCTGAAGGGTTTGGTCGTTCCAGGTGGTTCGACGGACGAGGCGTCGTTGGCGGCCGTGCGGTCGCTGATCGACTTGGCGCGCGCCAACGGTCTGACGGTCATCGCCTTCGCGGACGGCGTCACGCTGGCGGCCGATAGCTTCGGCTTGTCAGCACAGGCCGAGGGCGCGGTGTTTAAGGACGGTGGGGTGACCCTCCTGAACGAGCGGGCGGAACTGTCCAAGCTGGTCGGCGCGATCGTGTGATCAGACGGCGCGGAACAGCAGGATGAGGTTGTTCGCCGGCATCTGAACCCGCAGCGTGGCCGCAAGGCCATGCGAGCGGGCCAGGGTCTCAACCGCCTCGCGATCACGCAGACCCCATTCCACGTTTCGCGCCTTCAGGCTGGCGTCGAAGGCCGCGTTCGATTCCGCCAGCGGAACCTTGGCCTCGCGGTATGGACCATAAAGCGCCAGCAGGCCGCCGGGTCGTCGCAAGACCCGATCGGCCAGATCCATCAGCCCCTCGGTCGCTGACCAGGGGCTGATGTGCGTCATGTTCGCACAATACAGAGTGTCAAACGTGTCGGCTGGCCATGTCGTGGGGTTGCCGGCGTCGAGCGCCAACGGCGGCTTCAGGTTCGACAGATCGAGCTGGCGGCTCCAGGCGGTGATGCTTTCTCGGGCCTGATCGCTGGGGTCGCTGGGCGTCCAATCCAGATTCGGCAAGGCGGCGGCGAAGGCGGCTGCGTGCTCGCCCGATCCGGACGCGATCTCGAGCACCGAACCACGCGCCGGCAGATGGGCGCGGAGCACGCGAAGAATCGCCTCGGCGTTGCGCCGCGCAGCGGGCGATGTCAGTGCGCCGTCCGGCAAGACGCTGATGGAGTCCAGGCTGTTCATTCCTCCTAAGTATCGTCGAAACGCGACGAACACATCTGCGATTTCTCACCGCGAAAGGCCGGTTGTTTGTGCATTTTTTGCGCAATTTGACGATCATCGAGGCTCGGCGCAATTCGCTTGTAACAGTGCGTGATCGTCACGCGCTGAAGGCCACGACGGCGTCAGATCGTCGGACCTTTTCGCTCAGGAGACGCCCTTGTCTAATCCTTCAACGCCCGGCTTGCGCCCGGCGCCCACCGCCCATGCCGGGCTGATCGCCTGGGTCGAGCAGATCGCCGCCCTGACCAAGCCCGCCAAGGTCCATTGGTGCGACGGCTCCGAGGCCGAGAAAGAAATCATCACCGCCGACCTGCTGGCCAAGGGCACACTGAAGGCGCTGGATCAGACCAAGCGGCCGGGCTGCTACTACGCCGCCTCCGATCCCCGCGACGTCGCGCGCGTGGAGAGCCGCACCTTCATCTGCTCGGATGACCAGGCTGACGCCGGCCCGACCAACAACTGGGCCGATCCGATCGAGATGCGCGCGCGTCTGGATGGTCTGTTCAACGGCTGCATGGCCGGGCGGACAATGTACGTCGTCCCGTTCTGCATGGGGCCGTTGGGATCCGAGATCAGCGCCCTGGGCGTCGAAATCACCGACAGCGGCTATGTCGCCCTGTCCATGGGGGTGATGACCCGCATGGGTAAGCCGGCGCTGGATCAGTTGGGCGAAACGGGCGTCTTCGTGCCGGCCGTTCATACCTTGGGTGCGCCGCTGGCCGACGGTCAGGCGGACGTGGCCTGGCCCTGCAACGACGACAAATGGATCGTTCATTTCCCCGAGACGCGGGAGATCTGGTCCTATGGCTCGGGCTATGGCGGCAACGCCCTGTTGGGCAAGAAATGCTACGCCCTGCGCATCGCCTCGATCATGGCTCGCGATGAGGGATGGCTGGCCGAGCACATGCTGATCCTGAAGCTGACGGATCCGAAGGGCCGGGCGAAATACGTCGCCGCCGCCTTCCCCAGCGCCTGCGGCAAGACCAACCTGGCCATGCTGCAGCCCAGCCTGCCGGGCTGGACCGCCGAGACAATCGGCGACGACATCGCCTGGATGCGGTTCGGCGATGACGGGCGACTGTATGCGGTCAATCCCGAGGCCGGCTTCTTCGGCGTCGCGCCCGGCACCAGCCGCAACACCAATCACAATGCGCTGGAGACCCTGGCCTCCAACACCATCTTCACCAACACCGCCCTGACCAACGATGGCGATGTCTGGTGGGAGGGTCTGACCAAGGAGACGCCCGAAGGTCTGACCGACTGGAAGGGCCGTCCGCACGATCCCGCGTCCGGCGAACCCGCCGCGCACCCCAACGCCCGTTTCGCGGCGCCCGCCAGCCAATGCCCGGCCATCGCGCCGGAGTGGGAAGATCCCAAAGGCGTGCCGATCGACGCGATCCTGTTCGGCGGCCGCCGCGCCAGCGCAGTGCCGCTGGTGACCGAAGCCTTCGATTGGGAGCACGGCGTCTTCATGGGCTCGACAGTGGCGTCCGAGGGCACCGCAGCGGCCGAGAACAAGGTGGGCGAACTGCGCCGCGATCCCTTCGCCATGCTGCCGTTCTGCGGCTACAACATGGGCGACTATTTCGCCCACTGGCTAAAGATGGGGCAGGGCCGAGACGCCTCGAAACTGCCGCGCATCTTCTTCGTCAACTGGTTCAGAAAGGATCAGGACGGCCGTTTCGTCTGGCCCGGTTTCGGCGACAATGCGCGCGTGCTGAAGTGGATCAGCGAGCGGATCGACGGCGAGGCCGAGGCGGTCGATACGGCGGTCGGACGCGTGCCGTCAGTCACGGCCTTGGACCTATCAGGCCTGGACGTGACGCCGGCGCAATTGTCGACCTTGTTGGACGTCGATGCAGGCGTCTGGGCCGAAGAGGCGGCGCTGATCCCCGATTTCTATCGCCAGTTCGGCGATCGATTGCCGACAGCCCTGTGGGACCAGCACGCGGCCCTGGTCGCGCGTCTGGATGACGCCGGCGCGGCCTCCATGGCGGCGGAATAGGCGAAAGCCATCTTGCAATAGGAGCGTTGCGGGTCGATCAGACGGCCCGTGACGTCTTCCTCTCCTGTCGTGATCGTCGGCGCCGGCGTGCTGGGCCTTTGCACGGCGTACGAGCTGCATCGGCGCGGCCGGGCGGTGTTGGTGGTCGATCCGGGCGGGGTGAACGCCTCAGCGGTGGCTGCGGGGATGATCGCCCCGGCGATGGAATCGGCCATCGACGACGTGTCGGTTGATCGCGCGCGGCTGTTTCGGGCGGGACGCGACCTGTGGCCCGAGTTCGCGAGTGCCGCCGGCATCGCTCTGGCACATCGACCCGCCGAATGGCGAGGCGGCGATGTGGGGGCGATGGAGGCGCGGTTGCGCGCGCTGGGCTTCGACGCGCGGCGCGATCGCGCCAGTGTCACGACCGATGACGATTACCAGGTCGAGCCAACACAGGCTCTGGCGGCTCTAAGGCGGGCGCTGGGCGAGGCTGTCGTAGTGGGGACGGTGACGACGATCGCCCGCACCGATGGCGGCTGGCGGCTCAAAGTCGGTGATCGATGGCTGGATGCGGACGCGGTCGTGCTGGCCACCGGCGCCGGTGACGCCATCATTGGTCTGCCTGAGACCGCGCGTCGTTTGATCGCAGATATTGAGCCGATCCGCGGACAGATCGGCGTGGCAGCCGTACATCTTGTCGATCATGTTGTGCGCGGGCCGGGCGCCTACGTCGCGCCAATGGCGTCTGGCGCGGTCATCGGAGCGACGATGGAGCCGGGATGGCGGGATACGGCGCCGGATGCCAAGGCGTCGGAACGTCTGACCCAGGCGGCTTGGGCTGCGCTGGGTCGGTCGCCCGAACCGCTGGCGATCGAATGGCGCGTCGGCATCCGGGGCGCGACGGCGGATGGTCTGCCGCTCGCGGGCGCGGCGTCTGGTGAAGAGGGCTTGTTTTTGGCCTTGGCGCCGCGTCGAAACGGCTGGTTGCTGGGGCCCTTGGTCGGCGCCGTGGTGGCCGATGGGATCGAGGGGCGGACGGCGTCGCCACACGCCCGCGCCCTCGACCCTGGTCGGTTCTAACCCTCCATCGCGAACCGGACGGTGAAGTTGACGGTCGCGCCGTCGACAGGCCGGCCGTCAACGGTGCGCGGGTTCATGCGGAACGACCGCGTCAGGCTCTGCGCGGCGCGGCCGAAGCCCTGGCCGCTCGGTGTCTCGCCCACGACCCGGCAGCCGTTCAGGCCGCCGTCCGCATTGACCACGCAACTGAGCGTCGCCGAACCCGGCGTGCCGTTCTCTGCGGCGCGGGTCGGATAAGCCCGCGCCATCTGCGCCGCCGAAGGCCGGCTGGCCCAAGATGGATTGTTGATCACCGACGGCGGGCGCGGTGGCGTCTCGACGGTTGCCGTGCCGCCCTCAACGCCGGTGGGAGCGACGCTGATGGTCGGCAGACCAGGTTGAGCGGTAACGACGCCGGGCTCGGGCGGCGTCAGCGGGATCGTCTGCACCGTCGAGGGCACGGGGATCGCCGATTTGTGAATGGGCGTGGGCGGCGCCGCCGTTTCAGGCGTGGGCAAGGGCTTGGGTTTGGGCGGCGCCATCATCACCGAGACCGGCGGGTCGAGGATGTCTTCGATGGGCGGCCCACTCAACTCGAACCGTTGATTATAAAGCGCCACCCCCGCCGCAACGTGCAGGACCACCGACACGCCGATGGCGCCCAGCATCCAGCGCGGGATGGGTTTCTTGCGTTCCCCGAAGTCGATCGGGCTGATCAAGCCGGGACCACCGGCAGCACGGATCATCATAACGTCACTCCCTCGTTCACCGCCCCCGCAGCGCCCGTAACTGGAAGTTGAGCGCGCAGGTTGTGGCGGCTTTACGGCGAAGTTTTCCCGTTCGACGAAGGTCGAGGCGTTAACGCGACCGTTGAGAATTAAGAGTTGGTTAACTACGTTCGCCGACCCTTTGCACATGGGTATCGGAGCGATTCCATCGACAGGCGGGGTAGAGGCGGCCATCCGGCGCGCATCGAACGCCGTTGGCGTGGACTATGACTTCCTGGTCAAGACCGCGCGGCGCGAGAGCGCGATGAACCCGTCGGCCAAGGCCCCGACCTCGTCGGCCGCCGGCCTGTTTCAATTCATCGAACAGACTTGGCTGGGCACGGTCAAGCAGCACGGGGCCCAGCACGGCTACGGCCAATACGCCGATCTGATCCATCGCGGGTCGGACGGACGTTGGCGCGTCGAGGGTTCGGCGCGCAACGTGGTGCTGGACCTGCGGTTCGATCCCCATGCGGCCTCGACCATGGCGGCTGAGTTGACGGCGTCCAATGCCGCCTATCTCCGCGGACGTACGGGCAAGGAACCGGGCGCAGGCGATCTGTATGCGGCTCATTTCCTGGGGCCGGCTGGGGCCGCCGGTTTGATGGAGGCGATGGATCGTAATCCGGGCGGCAGCGCCGCAGCGCTGTTCCCCGACGCTGCGCGGGCCAACCGCAGCATCTTCTATCGCAATGGACGCGCCGCCACGGTCGCCGAGGTCCACGCCAATCTGCAGCGCACGGCAGGCGAGGGCGCACCCGCCGCCGGAGCCGGCGAGACGAAATACGCCGTGCCGAACCTGAGCGACAAGGACCAGATGCTGGCCGCACGTCTGGATCGGCTGAAGCAGGATCAAGGCCTTCTGGCGCTATTGCTCGGTCAGGATGGATCATCCAGCAGCGGCTTCGGCGGCGCTTTCTCGCCAAATGGCAAGGAATCGACCTGAGTCGTTGCATTGCAACCGATGGTAAACCGCCCGTTAAGCATGGCAGTCTCATTCTGGGATCAACGTCCGATTCCATCACGAGCCGTCCATGACCGCCTTCCGCGCCCGCCTGACAGAAGTGGACATTCGACGCCTGATCAAGGCGACGGACGACGATGAGCGGGCCGAGGCGGCGCACAAGCTGTGCCGCAACATGGAGCGCGCGGAACTGAATGAGGACGACAGGGCGGCGGCGCAGAAAATCCTGCGTCTGCTGGCCAATGACGCCGCCGAACTGGTGCGTCGCGCTATGGCCGTGACGCTGAAGGCGTCCGATCTGATTCCCAACGACGTGGCGCGCAAACTGGCCGGCGATCTGGACAGCATCGCCCTGCCGATTATCGCCTCGTCGCCGGCGTTCAGCGACGAGGATCTGATAGAGATCGTGCGCGCCGGATCGGTCGTGCGTCAGGTCGCCGTGGCGGGGCGGGCGCGGGTGTCGCGCGATGTCGCAACCGTGTTGGCGGCCGAAGGATGCGAGCAGTCAGTTCGCACCTTGGCGGCGAACGACAACGCCGATCTGTCCGAAGGCGCGCTGGCGACCGTCGTCGATCGTTTCGCCGAAGCGCCTGAAGTCCTGGCCGCCGTAGCCTATCGCCAGGTCCTGCCGCTGCATGTGACCGAACGGTTGATCCAGCTGGCCAGCGAGGCGGTGCGCGAACATTTGATCAGCCATCACGCTGTGGCGCCGGAAACCGCAATCCGTCTGGCCCAATACTCTCGTGAGCGGATGACGGTCGATCTGGTCGATCAGGCCAGCGCCAGCGCCGATCTGGCGGCCTTCATGGCCCAGCTGAACGCCCGTCGCGTCCTGAACGCATCGCTGCTGCTGCGCGGACTGGCGCGGGGTCAGATGGCGATGTTCGAATATGGGTTGGCCGAACTGGCCAACACGCCTCATCACCGCGCCTGGCTGATGGTGCATGACGCCGGCCCGTTGGGGCTGAAGGCCATCTATGATCGCGCGGGTTTGCCGCCGCGCCTGTTCCAGGCCTTCCGCGCGGGGGTCGACACCTGGCGTGCGCTGGCGGCGGAGGGGATCGATACGTCGAGCGCCTATTTCCGCGATCAGATGCTGGAGCGGTTCCTGACCCAGCGTCCGGCCGTACTGCGCGACGATCTGGCCTATCTGATGGAGCGGTTGGATCAGTCGCCGTCGCTTAGCCTGACCGCCGCCAACGCGGCCTGATCCTGAGAGCTTGATTCACGGCATCGACGAGATCGCGAAGCGATTTGTTTCGACCGATCAGGCTCAAAGAAAAAGGCCCGCCAGAGACGACGGGCCTTCGCAAACGGCTGGAGGGACTTCAGCCTGCGAGGTGATCTGCGACGCGCGCTTCCAGGGTCTCGGCCAGGGCGCGGCCGGTCGGATGTTCGTCGGTCTTGATCTGGTCGCGGACGACGGCGCGGATGGCGTCGATGTGGGCGTCCAGGATGGCGATCGGCGCAGTCATGCGGCGATCGGCGTCGTCCAGCATCTTGCACAGCGAACCGGCGATGCGCGTCACCAGCGGATATTCATAGGTCGTGCCCAAGCCCTTCAGATCATGAGCGCGGAAATACAGAGCCTCGGCGGTGGCGGGGGTGTAGCCCTGCTCACGGATGTCGGTCTGAGCCTTGTCCAGCTTGACGATCTCGTCGTTCAGCCACTGGCCGAACTGGGCCGACATGGCTTTCAGCGCCTCCTCTGCACGAGCGATGGCGTCGGCGTTGATGCCGAAGCCGCCGCCGACCTTGAGACGTAGCGAGTTGGTCGGAGGGGTGATCTGCGCCGGATTGCTCATGGCGGGCTCCATAGGACGTTCACGCCAAGATACGGTAGCGGGCTTAAGAAGCCGTGACCGATCAGTTCGCGAACTGTTCGGCCATCACCCGCTCATCGAACGACCGGCCCGCATCGAAGAGCATGGTCAGGGTGACGTCACGACGCTCGCGCACCTCTACGCGTGCGACACGGCGGACCTCGAAGTTGTCGGCGGTGGCCGAGACCGGGCGTTTGTCGGCCTCCAGGACCTCGAACCGCACCTTGGCGCCGTGCGACAACAGGGCGCCGCGCCAGCGACGGGGACGGAAGGCGCTGATCGGCGTCAGGGCCAGGATGCGGGCGTCCAGAGGAATGATCGGGCCGTGCGCCGACAGGTTATAGGCGGTCGATCCCGCAGGCGTCGCCACGAGGCAGCCATCGCAGGACAGTTCTTCCAGCCGCACGCGTTCATCGACAGTGATGCGCAGCTTGGCCGACTGGCGCGTCTGGCGCAGCAGCGACACCTCGTTGATGGCCAAGCCGGTGTGGACTTCGCCGCTTTCGGTCCAGGCGTCCATCTGCAGAGGGTGGATGACAGTCCTTTCGGCCGTCGCGATCCGCTCCAGCAGACCGTTGTCGTCGTAGTCGTTCATCAGAAAGCCGACGGACCCCCGGTTCATCCCGTACACGGGCGTGCGCTGGCGCAGGTTGCCGTGCAGGGTTTCCAGCATCTGCCCGTCGCCGCCCAATGCGACGATCACATCGGCCTCGTCTTCAGGCACGGCACCATAGTGGGCGATCAGGGCCTTGCGCGCCGCCTGGGCTTCGGGCCGGTCGCTGGCGACGAAGGCCAATCGGGGCGATGACGGCAGGGGGGAGGGGCTTGACTGAGTCACTTGGCGACGTGGCCCGAGCTTAGGGCGAGAGTCAAACGGTCGCGGGCTTCTGCATCATCTGATGGAAGGCGCGAGAGGCGGCGTGTGCGCTCATCGGCGTCGCCTTCCAGCCGCCGTCGGCAGGCATTCCGCCCGAAAGCTTGCGCACTTCCACCAAAAGAGAGGCGAAGACGGCCTTATCCACGCCCACGGCAATGCAGGCCAGGTAAAGCGGTTCGGCGGTCGGCGCGCGGATGGCGTGATGCACCTGAGCCTCACTGAAGCCGCCCAGGGCCGCCAGGGTCTGTTCGAACAGTTCGAAACGCTGTTCTCGTAGCGCGCGGACCAGCAGACCGGGGCGCAGCTGGCCGGCGGCTTGAAGTTTTTCCACCAGTCGTCGTTCCGCGTCGATGCGTGCGCGATCCTCGGTCCGGGCGGACATGGCGCGCCACTCCGGGCTGCCGACAGCCTTCGCCGCCGCGTCCTGAACCGCCGCATTCAACTGGGCGTCGTCGATGCGGAAGCGTTCGCCGATCGACTGACGCAGAGCCTGGCCGACCCATTGATAAAGCTGCTGAGCCAACTGTTCGTTCAGCCTGGGGTGACGCGTCAACGGCGCCCGCAGGCCCGCTATGCGGCGCGAATGATCGACCAGCTTGCGCATGGCGTCTTCGCCAATGTCGGCCGTACGGTTGGACGCCAGCGCCGTCACGGTGACGGGTTCTGCGCGATCGACGATCGTGTCCACGACCGGCCGCGCCAGCTGCGGGCGCCGGGCGACGGCGATCTGATGCTCCAGCGTCGCCTCGATTAGCAGGCGTATCAGGTCGGCGTTTTGTAGAAGCGGGCTGGAGGTGATGACCGGGCGGGCGATCTCGATCTCATCCAGCGCCAGCATATTGACCAGCGCTGGCGGGGCCCAATCGACGCCAGCGATCCGTTCGGACAGGGCCAGTCGAATATCCCGCTCGGCCTGGGCTGTCAGAGCGAGGAAGATGTCGCTGAGCAGCGGCGCGACCTTGGGCGGCGGCGGATTGGATTCACACAGCGAGGTGACCTTCAGCAGCAGGCGCTGACGATCGTCGGCCGAACGGCTGCTGGCCAGCGCCAGAAGCTCAGACACAGTCCGGTCGTCCCAGGCGTCGCGGGGCGGCTCCAGTTGAACGACAGACAAGGCGGCTCCCCGAACCGGCTACGATGCTTAACCATATGCTTGCGTGATGAAGACCGGGTTAAGCAAGGCCGCTTCACGGGGTGACGTCACGTCAACGGCGGCCTTGTCGGCTTGACGACGCGACCGCGCGGGGTGACGGTTTGTAAAAGCCCATCCAGAGGCAGGAGGAAATCATGGCGGACGGAACCAGTCCCTCGATCAAGTCGCGCGTGTCCGAGGCCGAATGGCAGGTCCGTGTCGAGCTGGCGGCCCTCTATCGGCTGGTCGCCTTGAACGGTTGGGACGACATGATCTTCACCCATATCTCGGCGCGCGTGCCCGGGCCGGACCATCATTTCCTGATCAATCCGTACGGCTTCTATTTCGACGAGATTACGGCCTCGTCACTGGTGAAGGTCGATCTGGAAGGGAACATCGTCCAGGACACGCCCTATTTCATCAATCCGGCGGGCTTCACGATCCACTCGGCCGTCCACGCCGCGCGCGAAGACGCCAAGTTCGTCATCCATCTACATACAGTGAACGGCGTGGGCGTCGCCGCTCAGGCCGAAGGTTTGCTCCCTGTCAGTCAGAACGCGTGTTTACTACAGCATCAGGTTGCGTATCATGGATACGAGGGGTTGGCTCTGAACCATGACGAACGCGAACGTCTGGTCGCCGACCTGGGGGACAAACCGCTGATGCTGCTGCGAAACCACGGCACGCTGGCGGTCGGGGAAACGGCGGCTCAAGCATGGATCGGCATCTTCTTCCTGGAGAGGGCCTGCGCGCAGCAGGTTGCGGCTCTGTCCGGCGGGCGCGAGCACATCTTGCTGGCGCCGGACGAGGCGCAGGCCGAGACCAAGGAGCAGGGGCGCGGAATCGGCTTCATCTCGTCGCTGGCCTGGCCGGGCGCTCTGCGACAGCTGGATCGCAAGTCGCCGGGCTACGACGCCTAATTCCCGTTGTCGCGGGGGCTCTGGCCCTCGCGGCATTGACGCCGACTGAAGTCGTCGCCGGCGCCTGGACCCAGCCGAAGGGCAAGGGCCAAGCGATCGTCAAATACGAGCGGCTGAGCGCCGACACGGGCTTTGACGCTGCTGGCGAGGAGCGTGATCTGCCTGGCCGGCGGCGCGACGCGACATTGGGTCTGTTCGCCGAATACGGCGTGGCGGATCGTCTGACGCTTCAGCTGAAGGCGGACTGGCAGGACGGCGAGGACGCCTTCGTCGATTACAGCGGGCGCGGCCCAATCGAGATCGGTGCGACCTGGCAGGTCTGGCGCGACGACCAGAACGCCGTCAGCCTTTACGGCGGCTATACCCAGGCCGGGGAGGGGCGCAACGCCGGCTATGCCGCGCCGGGCGTCGGCGATCACGATTGGGAGGCGCGCGTGTCGGTCGGCCGGTCCCTCGGCGAGATGGGCGAGCGCTGGGGAATGGACGGCGCATTCGTCGAGCTTCAGGCCGCACGCCGTCTGCGGGACGGCTTGCCGGATGAAACCCGCATCGACGCCACGGCGGGCGCCCGGCTCGGCGAGGATTGGATGGTGCTGGGTCAGGTGTTCGGCGGCGCGGCCGACGGCGGCGCGCGCTGGCTGTCCTTGGAAGCCTCGGTGGTGCGTGATTTCGGCGCCTGGAGCTTGCAGGCCGGATGGAGACAAACCGTCGCAGGCCAGGAGATTCCCATCAGCCGCGGGCCCGTTCTTTCGATCTGGAGACGATTTTAGGCAAGATTTCCGCGACGGAAAATGTGATCCGGCACGTTACTGATACGTAACATTGCGCGCACTTCATTACCCGGTAATGCATGCGGCGTCCCCTGACCGAGAGACCCCCGCGTGATCAAACGTCACTTCTTCCTCGTCGCCGCCGCTGTCCTGCTTGCCCTGATGGTCGTTGCCGCCATCGTCAAAGTCTCCGCGGGAGATGAAAAGAAGGCGGCAGGGCCGGGCGGCGGTCGCGGACGCGGGGCGCAGCAGGTGTCCGAGGCCGTCGTGGCGCAGCGACCCTTCTCGGATCAAATTCGCGTCTTGGGCGTGGCGCGCGGCGAGCGGTCGGTGAACGTCACCTCTTCGACCACCGAACTGATCACCCGCGTCCTGTTCGCGGACGGCCAGTACGTCTCGGCCGGCGCGCCACTGGTCGAACTCCAAGCGCGTGAAGAAGACGCGGCCATTATCGAGGCTCGCGCCAACGTCAATCAGGCCCAGCGTGAATACGATCGCTACAAGGCCCTGGCCGACCGGGGCGTTACGCCCCAGGTCATGCTGGAACAGGCCGAGACCGGGTTGGAAACCGCGCGGGCGTCGTTGCAGGCGGCCCAGGCGCGTCGGGGCGACCGGGTGATCCGGGCGCCATTCTCCGGGCGCGTCGGTCTGACGACGGTGACGCCCGGCACGCTGATCAACCCGGGCGCGGTGATCACGACGCTGGACGACACCTCGACGATCCGCGTCGATTTCCCCCTGCCTGAGCGCTATCTGAACCTGCTGCGTCCCGGCGCCCAGCTGACGGCGACGGCAGACGCCTATGGCGACGAGCCGTTCACTGGGCGGATCGCCCTGATCGACACGCGCGTCAACGAAACGACCCGCGCCGCAACCGCGCGCGCGGAGTTCCCCAACCCCGGCGGTCGGATCCGTCCCGGCATGTTGATGCGTGTCGCGGTCCAGCAGGGCCAGCGTCAGAGCGCCGCCGTGCCCGAGTCGGCCGTGCAATATGAAGGCGCCGGCGCCTTCGTCTATCGCATCGCGCCCGGCCAGAACGGCTCCACCGCCCAGCGGGTCGAGGTCGAGACCGGGGCCGTCGAGAACGGCTTTGTTGAAATCCTGTCCGGCATAGAGGCCGGCGACCGCATCGTCGGATCGGGCCTGAACCGTATTCAGCCGGGCGCACCGGTCAGCGTGGGCGGCCAGGGTCGCAAGTCGGGCGCCGCCAAATGATGCTGTCCGATGTTTCGGTCCGGCGGCCCGTCTTCGCGGCCGTCGCGGCCATCGTGCTGTGCGTCATCGGCGCGGCGGCCTTCTTCTTCCTGCCCGTACGTGAACTGCCCGACGTCGATCCGCCGATCGTCTCGGTCAACACCAGCTACGCCGGCGCCTCGGCCGAGGTGATCGAGAGCCGGATCACCGAGCCGGTGGAGCAGCAGATCGCCGGCATCCAGGGCGTCGAACGCATCAACTCGACCAGCCGCGACGGACGGTCCAACGTGAACATCGAGTTCTCGCTGGACCGCAATATCGACGACGCCGCCAACGATGTGCGCGACCGCGTCAGCCGCGTGGTCGGCCGCTTGCCCGATCAAGCAGACCCGCCCGAAGTGGCCAAGGCCGATTCCGACAGCCAGCCGATCATCATCGTCTTCCTGCGCTCGACCAGCATGAACCGGCTGCAGCTAACCGATTACGCTGACCGCTATCTGATCGACCGGATGGCGACGGTGCCCGGCGTGGCCCAGGTCAACATCTATGGCGAGCAGCGCTATTCGATGCGCATCTGGCTGGATTCCGCCGCCATGGCGGCGCGGGGCCTGACGGTCAACGACGTCGAGACGGCCCTGACGAACCAGAACGTCGAACTGCCCGCCGGCTCGCTGGAATCGACGGACAAGGATTACACCGTCCGCGTGGCGCGCACCTACGCCCTGCCGGAAGACTTCCGCCAACTGCCCATCGGCACGCGAGGCTCGGCCTCGGCCTCAGCGACGGTCGCCACAGGCACGGGCAGCGGATCGTCGGCTATCATCCAGGGGCAGCCGACCTATGTGACGCGCCTTGGCGACATCGCCCGCGTCGAGGAGGCGCCGGAAGAAGACCGGCGTCTGTTCCGCGGCAACGGGATGGATCAGATCGGCCTGGCGGTGACCCGTCAGGCGCAGTCCAACGACCTCGCTATCTCGGACGGCGTCCACAAGATGATCGAGGAAATCCGGCCGACCTTGCCGCCGGGCGTGACCATCGAGGTCGGATCCGACAACTCGGTCTTCACCTCTCACGCGATCGACGAGGTCTGGATCACCATCGGCATCTCCATGGCCCTGGTGGCCCTGGTGAACTTCATCTTCCTTGGCAGCCTGCGAGCCGCGCTGATCCCCTCCATCGTGGCGCCGATCTGTCTGCTGGCGACCTTCATAGTCCTGGCGCCGCTGGGCTTCTCGCTGAATCTGTTGACGCTCTTGGCCCTGGTTCTGGCCATCGGCCTCGTGGTCGATGACGCCATCGTGGTGGTTGAGAACATTCAGCGTCGTCTGGATCTGGGCGAGCCGCCTCTGGTCGCCGCCGAACGCGGCGCGCGCCAGGTCTTCTTCGCGGTCGTGGCCACTACCATCGTCCTGCTTTCGGTGTTCGCGCCGCTGCTGTTCCTGCCGGGCTATGTCGGACGTCTCTTCGTCGAACTGGCCGCGGCGATCGCGGCGGCCGTGGCCTTCTCCGCCTTTCTGGCCCTCAGCCTGTCGCCGATGCTGGCCTCCAAAATCCTGCGACCCGCACATGGCGGCGGCTGGGTGGCGCGAAAGGTCGACTGGGGCATGGACCGGCTGAAGTCGTCCTATGGCCGGTCGCTGGACATGCTGTTGGGCCGTCGCATCGCCGTGATCGGCGTCGGCGCCCTGATCCTGCTCGTCGCAGCGGGGGCGGGCGGCATCTTCCTGACCCTTCCCAACGAACTGGTGCCGGACGAGGATCGCGGCCGGGTGACGGTGCGCGTCGCCGGCCCCGAAGGCGCGGGCTTCGACTATACCCGGAAGATCATGCTGGGGCTCGAGCCTCTGCTGGCCGAATATAAGACGAGTGGCGAGGCCGACAGCTATCTGGTGTCCGCGCCCGGCTTCGGCGGCGGCAGCTTCAACTCGGGCAACGCCGTCCTCACGCTCGCCGACTGGTCCAAGCGCGACCGCTCGGCGGCCGAGATCGCCCAGGAACTGAACGGCAAACTGCGCGGCCAGACGGGCGCGCAGGTCAACGCCTCGACGCCCGGCGCCTTCCAGCGTGGCGGCGGCAATTCCAACTCGATCGAGTTGATCGCGACCGGCAGCGACTACCAGCAGATCTACGCCTGGCTCCAGCCGATGCTGGCCGCGGCCCAAGCCAATCCCGGCTTCTCGCGTCCACGCCTGAACTATGAGCCAAACTCGCCGCGTCTGCTGGTCGATGTCGACCCGCAGAAAGCCGCCGCGCTGGGCGTTTCGTCCCAGTCCATCGGCCGCACGCTGGAGACCATGTTCGGCTCTCGCCGCGCCACGACCTACATCAAGGGCGGTCAGGAATACGATGTCATCCTGCAGACCGAGCGCGACAATCGCCGCGAGGTCGCCGATCTGGAAGCCCTGTATGTTGCGACCGGGGGCGGCCAACTGGTGCCCTTGTCGGCCGTCGTCACGACCAAGACCAGCGGCGACACGCCGGACCGTCGCCGTCTGGATCGGCAGCGCGCGATCTCCCTGCAGGCCGACCTCAATCCCGGCACCACGATCGACGACGCGATTCAGTTCCTGAACGCCGAGGCGGCGAAGCAGCCGCAAGGGGCCGTCGTCACCCAGTGGGGTGGGGCGGCGCGCGATCAGCAGGAAGCGGGCGGGGCGGTGTTCGCAGCCTTCGGTTTGGCGCTGTTGCTGGTCTTCCTGGTTCTGGCGGCCCAGTTCGAGAGCTGGATCACGCCTGCGGTCATCATGTTAACGGTGCCGCTGGCGGCGGCGGGCGGGCTTTTCGGCCTGCTGATGGCGGGCTCCAGCCTGAACATCTACAGCCAGATCGGCCTGATCATTTTGATCGGCGTGGCGGCCAAGAACGGCATTCTGATCGTGGAGTTCGCCAACCAACTGCGCGACCAGGGGCGGTCGATCCGGGAGGCGATCATTGAGTCGTCGTCCTTGCGTCTACGTCCGATCATCATGACCTCGATCGCAACCGCCTTCGGCGCTCTGCCGCTGGTGCTGTGGCAAGGCGCCGGCGCCGGCAGCCGTCAGACGATCGGCGTGGTGATCTTCACCGGCGCCATCTTCGCCACCGTCCTGACCCTGTTCGTGGTGCCGGTGATCTATGGCGTCCTGGCGCGCTTCACCAAGTCGCCGGAATGGACCGCCCGCAGGATCGAGGAGTGGGAAGCCCAGGAACTGCGCGAAGGCGGCCCCAAGGAACTGCCCGAGGCCTGACGGATCAAGCGGCGGGCGCAGGCTCCGGCTTGTAGCCCGTCTCCACCTTCAGGAAGGCAATGACGTCGCGGCGATCCGTGGCGTCGGGCAGACCAGGGAAGGTCATCTTGTTGCCGGGCAGGAAGGTGCGCGGGTTTTCCAGCCAGTGGTCCAGCTTCTCGGCGTCCCAGGTGAAGTTCGCCGTACGCATGGCGTTGGAATAGTTATAGCGCGGGCGATCGCCCGCCTTGCGGCCGAACACACCGTACAGGTTTGGCCCCGCCATGTCAGGGCCGCCTTCGCCGATGGTGTGGCAAGCGCGACAGCGCGCAAACGCCCGACGCCCGTTCTCGAGATCGCCCGCATTGTAGGGGGCGGGTAGGGAGGCCAGCAGGGTCGCCTTTTCCGCATCCGTCAGCACGTGAACCGGCGCGGCAGGCGTAGTTGTGGACGGCTCGCCCTGACCACAGGCGGCCAAGGTCAAAAGCGGGGCCAGAAGAAAGGGTGCGACGAGGGCGTGGCGTGTCATGGCGGCTTCCTGTTTGCCTTGTGATACCGCAACGCGCCGGCGCGGCAATTGGTCAAGCTGTCCTGCTGGACGTAGCCCCCTCGCACCTGATAATCAGTGTCAAAGAAACGCGGAGCCGTTGGGGAGCGGCCTCGCCCGTGCGAGCGTAGAATTGACCGACACCATCAAGTTGAGCCAAGCCCGACGCGGCGATCGCGGCGTCATCGTTCAGGTGGGCGCCCATTGTCACCATCAGGGCGAGGCGGTCGAGCTGGAACGCCGTCTGCTGGAACTGGGCTTTGTCGAAGGCGCGCAGATCGAACTGCTGCACGAAGGTCTGTTCGGACGCGACCCGATCGCCATGAAGGTGGACGACATGCGCGTGGCCCTGCGTCGCCACGAGGCGGAAAGCCTGTCCATCCGGCTGGGCGCCGCCTGATGGACATTGCGCTGAAGACGGCTCGCGTCGCCCTGGTGGGGAACCCCAACAGCGGCAAGACGGCTCTGTTCAACGCCCTGACCGGCGCTCACCAGAAGGTCGCCAACTACGCCGGCGTGACGGTGGAGCGCAAGGAAGGCCTGATCCGCGCCGCCTCAGGCCGCACGGTGTCGGTGCTGGACCTGCCCGGCACCTATTCCCTGCGCGCGCGCAGCCCGGACGAGGAGGTCACGCGCGACGCCGTCCTGGGGCGATTGGCCGGCGAGACGCCGCCCGACGTGGTGGTCTGCGTCGCGGACGCCACCAATCTGCGTCTGGTCCTGCGCCTGATTCTGGAGCTGAAGGCCGTCGGTCGGCCGATGGTTCTGGCGCTGAACATGTATGACATCGCCCAGCGCCAGGGCCTGCGCATTGATCTGGAGCGATTGCGCGCCGAACTGGGCGTGCCGATCATCACCACCGTGGCCACCCGCAAGCGCGGCATCGACGATCTGGTCGCCGCCATCGAGGACCAGGCCGCCGTCGCCGCCGTGACCGAAAGCCAATGGCGCAGTCCGGACGCCGCCGAGTTGCGAACGGCCGCCCGCGAAGCCGAGCGGATCATGAAGGCCTGTGTCCGCCCCCCCGAACGGCCTGACACACTCACCGGCAGAATCGACTCGGTGCTGCTGCATCCGGTCGGCGGGCTGCTGATCCTGTTCGCCCTGCTGTTCGTGATGTTCCAGGCCGTGTTCAGCTGGGCGGCGCCTGTGATGGACGGCATCGAGGCCGGCATCGCCTGGATGGGCGGCTTGGTCGCCAACGTCCTTCCCGATGGCCTGCTGCAAAGCCTGATCGTGGACGGCATCATTTCCGGCGTCGGCAGCGTGCTGGTGTTCCTGCCGCAGATTCTGATCCTGTTCCTGTTCATCATCGCGCTGGAAGACTTCGGCTATATGGCCCGCGCGGCCTTCCTGATGGACAAGATTATGGGCGGGGCGGGGCTTCACGGCCGGGCCTTCATCCCGCTGCTGTCCAGTTTCGCCTGCGCCATTCCCGGCGTCATGGCGGCGCGGGTGATCGATTCGCGGCGCGACCGCCTGACCACCATTCTGGTCGCGCCGCTGATGACCTGCTCGGCGCGCATCCCGGTCTATACGCTGATCATCGCCGCCTTTATTCCCAATGAGACGGTCTGGGGCTTCGCCAACCTGCAGGGCCTTGTGATGTTCGGCCTCTACGCCGCCGGCATCGTCAGCGCCCTGATCGTGTCCCTGCTGATCCGCAAGGTGTTCTGGCGCGGCGCGGTCGAGCCCTTCATGATGGAGCTTCCGGCCTACAAGACGCCGGACCTGCGCAGCGTGGGCTTCAATCTGTGGCTCCGGGCCAAGATCTTCCTGAACCGGGCGGGCCGCATCATCCTGCCGCTCGTGATCATTCTGTGGGTGCTGGCGACCTTCCCCTATCCGCCCGAGAACGCAACCCTGCCGGCCATCGACTATTCGTTCGCGGGCATGATCGGCCGGGCGCTTGAGCCGATATTCGCCCCTATCGGCTTCAACTGGCAGATGGTCATCGCCCTGATCCCCGGCATGGCGGCGCGTGAGGTCGCGGTGGCGGCGCTGGGCACGACCTACGCCATCGCTGACGCCGAAAATGCGACGGGCCTTCTGGCCTCGACCCTGGCGTCGCACTGGTCGTTGGCGACGGCCTTGTCCTTCCTGGCCTGGTACATCTTTGCGCCCCAGTGCGTGGCGACCTTGGGCGTCGTGCGGCGCGAGACCAACTCGCTGAAATGGACCTGGATCATGATCGGCTACATGTTCGGTCTGGCCTATCTGGCGTCGCTGGTGACCTATCATGTGGCGGTGGCGCTCGGAGGCGGTTAAGCCTGAGCGGTTCGCCGCCTTCGGGACGTCTTGATGAATCCTGTACTCGCCGCCGCCGTCATGGGCGGGCTGGGCCTGATCGTCGGCAGTTTCATCGCCGCCGTCAGCGTTCGCCTGCCGCGCGACGAGGACATCGTCGTCGCCCGCTCGCGATGCCGGGGCTGCGATCAGACGCTACGTCCCTGGGAGCTTGTGCCGGTCTTCAGCTGGCTTGCCTTGCGCGGGCGTTGTGCGCGATGCCACACCCGGATTTCGCCGCGTTATCCCCTGATCGAACTGGCGTCGGCCGGCGTCGGGATCTGGGCCGGCGTGTGGGGCGCGACAGGCGGCGCCTCAACGTTCATGATCGCCGTCACGGCCGTTCTGGGTTGGCAGCTGTTGCTGATCGCCATCGTCGACGGTGAACACTTCTGGCTGCCGGATAGTCTGACGCTGCCCTTGATCTCGACAGGCGTCACGGTCGCGCTAATTCTGGATTGGAGCCTTGGCTTTTCCCATCTGATTGGCGCTGCCGTCGGGTTTTGTGGTCTGTGGCTGGTCGGCTGGCTGTATCAACTCGTCCGCAAGCGCCAGGGACTGGGGGGAGGCGACCCCTTCCTGTTCGCGGGGGCAGGGGCCTGGGTCGGCTGGATGGGCCTGCCCAGCGTGCTGCTGTGGGCCTGCGCGGTCGGGCTCAGTCTGGTCTTCGGCATTTTGGTGGTCCGGCGCAGCGTCAGCGGATCGGAGAAGCTGCCGTTCGGCGTTTTCCTGGCCGTCGGGATCTGGATGACCTGGCTGTATGGGCCGTTGGGCCTCTAACGCCCCGTCGTCAGCTTGACGATGATGATGGCCGCCGTATCCAGGATGGCTTCGGGCGTATCGGCCCGTCGCAACAGATCGAAACTGGCCGCCGTCGACTCCGCGATGGAGGCGATCTGGTAAGAGGCCAGACGCGGATTGTAGTCCTTGGGGTGCAGACCGCTGGCGTGGGCCTGGGCCACGCGGCGTTCGATGGACAGGTGAAGCCGGCGCAAACGGCGCACCCGGCTTTCGACGAAGGCCGCGTCGCCATTGTCCGCCAGCATATGTTCGACACGCAGCACCTGACCGTGGCTGCGCCAGATGGCCATCACATTCAGAATAAAGGCGCGCGCGATGACGAAGGCCTTGTCGCCCGGCCAGTCGGCCTGGAAATGCGCGGCCAATCCCTGGAAATCCGTCGCGGCGACCTCGCACAGCGCCAGAACAGGCTCTTCGACCGTCTTGAAATAGGTGTAGAAGTTGGACGGCGACACGCCGGCGGCCGAGGCCAGATCGGCGACGCGGATTTCCCCGTAATGCCGCTCGTTCAACAGGCGTTGGGTAGCGTCGAGGATCGCTTGGCGGGTTCTGCCGCCTCGCGCACCGATCTTGTGGCCCAGCTTGTTGGTTGTGTCGGCCATGTCCCCGATGGTCGAAAGGCGTGGTGCCGGCTGCAGGAATCGAACCCGCGACATCCAGTTTACAAAACTGGCGCTCTACCAACTGAGCTAAGCCGGCCCGCACGGGCGGTGAGCGGCCCTTATGTCCAGCCTCGCGCCCGGACGCAAGGCGCCAGCGCCGCCTTGCCTAAAATCCGACGTCCGACGCCGAAAACAAGCTGAGGTTCGATGATGGTAACCGGTGTCTTTTTGCGGTCCATGTTGTAGGCTTGTTGGATCAAGATCGAGAGGCGAACCAAGCCTCCGCCACGAGGCAATGAGAAACGCTATGGTTCATCCGCTCAAACTGAACCCCGATCGCCTGTTTCCGGCGGACGCCGACACCCGGGCGATCGCGCGTCGTCTGTATGGTGAGATCAAGGGGCTGCCGATCATCAGCCCGCATGGCCATACGGACCCGAGCTGGTTTGCGCTGAACGAACCTTTCGCCAATCCGGCCGAACTTCTGATTACGCCCGATCACTACGTCTTCCGCATGCTAAACTCGCAGGGCATGGCGATGGAGGATCTAGGCGTGCCGCGCGCCGATGGCGGGCCGGTCGAGAGCGATCCGCGAGAGATCTGGCGGCGCTTCGCCGAGAACTATCACCTGTTCCGGGGGACGCCTTCGCGGATGTGGCACGACTGGGTCTATGCTGAGGCCTTCGGCATCGACGTGCGCCTGTCGGCCGAGACGGCCGATCTTTATTATGACGTGATCGATGCGGCGCTGAAGACCGACGCCTTCAGGCCGCGCGCCCTGTTCGATCGCTACAATATCGAGGTCCTGACCACGACCGAGAGCCCGCTGGACACGCTGGAGCATCACAATACCATCGCAGCCTCGGGCTGGAAGGGAAGGGTGCTGACCGCCTATCGCCCAGATCCGGTTCTGGATCCCGACTACGAGGGTTTCCGCGACAATCTGAAAATCCTGGCCGAACAGACCGGCCGCGACACGCTGAGCTGGGACGGATACCTACAGGCCCTACGCGACCGGCGGGCCTTCTTCATCGAAATGGGCGCCACCTCGACCGATCACGGCCACCCGACCGCCTTCACCGCCGATTTGCCCAAGGCCGAAACCGAGGCCCTGTTCCGGCGTGTGTCGACGGCACCCGCCAGCGCCGCCGACGCTGAACTGTTCCGCGGCCAGATGCTGACCGAAATGGCGGCCATGTCGGTCGAGGATGGTCTGGTGATGCAGCTTCACCCCGGCAGCTTCCGTAACCACTCGGCCACCGTCTTCAACCGTTTCGGTCGTGACAAGGGCTGCGATATCCCGACCCAGACCGATTACGTCCGCGCGCTGAAGCCGCTGCTGGATCGGTTCGGCTCGGACAGCCGTCTGTCTCTGATCCTGTTCACCCTGGACGAGACCACTTACAGCCGCGAACTGGCGCCGCTCGCCGGTCACTATCCGGCTTTGAAGCTGGGACCCAGCTGGTGGTTCCACGACAGTCCCGAGGGGATGCGTCGCTTCCGCGAGCAGGTCACCGAGACGGCTGGCTTCTACAACACGGTCGGCTTCAACGACGACACCCGCGCCTTCCTGTCCATACCCGCCCGCCACGATGTGGCGCGGCGCATGGACTGCGGCTTCCTGGCCAAGCTGGTGGTCGAACACCGGATGGAGGAGGACGAGGCCCACGAACTGGCCCACGCCCTGACCTATGGCCTGGTCAAGGCGGCCTACAAGCTGTGAGCAGACTGAACGAAGCCACCCTGAAGGGTCTGCCCGCCGATGTCGCCGTCCCCGGCTACGACCGCGCCCAGGTGAAGACGGGTGTCGTCCATCTGGGCATCGGCGCCTTCCACCGCGCCCACCAGGCGGTCGTGTTCGACGATGCAATCAAGTCGGGGGATCCGCGCTGGGGTGTGCTGGGCGCTTCGCTTCGGTCGCCCGGCGTACGCGATCAGCTGAATCCGCAGGACGGGCTGTACACCCTGGTCGTGCGTGACGGATCGGACGAGCATCTGCGGGTAATCGGCGCCTGCGCGGGCGTGATGGTCGGGCCGGATGACCCCGCCGCCCTGGTCGCCGCCATGGCCGGCGCCGATGTCCATATCGTCACTCTGACCGTGACCGAGAAGGGCTATCGCCTCGATCCGGCGACCGGCGATCTGCTTTTGAGCGACGCTGATGTCGCGGGCGATCTGGTTGATATCGCGGCGCCCCGCACCGCGCCTGGATTCATCGTCGCGGCATTGCAGGCGCGAAGAGCGGCGGGGCTGAAGCCCTTCACCGTCATCAGTTGCGACAACCTTCCCCATAACGGCAAGCGTATCCGTGCCGGGGTCATCGCCATGGCGCGCCGGATCGATCTGTCGCTGGCGGACTGGATCGAAGCCGAGGGTGCCTTCCCCCAGACGATGATCGATCGGATTGTCCCGGCGACCACCTCCGACGACATCGTCCGCCTGGCCGCGCGTCTCGGAGACGAGGACCGGGGCATGGTCAAGGCCGAACCCTTCACCCAGTGGGTGATCGAGGATTGGTTCGCCGGCGAACGGCCCGACTTGGCGTCTCTCGGCGTGCAACTGACCGACGCGGTCGAGCCGTGGGAAGACGCCAAGCTGCGCCTTTTGAACGGCGCACATTCGGCCATCGCCTATCTGGGCGCCTTGTCGGGTTATGAACATGTCCACGAAGTCGTGGCCGTTCCCGGCTTCCGCGCCTATGTCGAGGCCCTGTGGGACGAGGCCGAAACGACGCTAAATCCCCCGCCAGGTCTGGACATCCCCGCCTATCGTAAGGCGCTGATGGCCCGGTTCTCCAATGCGGCCCTGATGCACCGTACGCGCCAGATCGCCATGGACGGCTCGCAGAAACTGCCCCAGCGCCTGCTGGCCGGGGCCGCCGAACGTCTTGCGGCGGCGCAGGGTATCGATGCCATAGCCTTGGGCGTCGCCGCCTGGATGAAATGGCAGTCGGGCGTGACCGAAAGTGACGAGATCTTCGTCGTCGACGATCCTCTGGCGGCCAAGACCTCTGAACTGTTGGCCGACGCCGACACTGATAAAGCGCGCGTTTCGGCCTTGCTGAGCCTGTCCGCCGTCTTCCCGCCCGCGCTGGCCGCTGACGACCGGTTCGCCGAAGCGGTCACGTCCGCCTATCTGTCGCTCAGCCAGAACGGCGCCGTCGAGGCCGCGCGCCTGGTCGCGGAGTAGTCCATGTCTCGCGTCCTGATCCTGAACCCCGCCGATGACGTCGCCATCGCCCTGGACGACATCGCCAGCGGCGATACGCCCGTTGGCCTGAACGCCCCGGCGCGCGCGGACATCGCCACCGGCCACAAGATCGCCCGTCACGCGGTGGACGAAGGCGGTCTGGTCCGCCGATATGGCCAGGTCATTGGACGCGCCAAAGCCGCTATCGCCGCCGGCGATCATGTCCATATTCACAATCTGGCTATGGCGGAAGACGGCCGCGAGGCCGAGGTCGGGGCCGACCTGCGTGCGCCCTCGTTGCTGTCTGGCGCGACGTTCAACGGCATCGTTCGCCCGCACGGTCGCGTCGGCACGCGAAACTACATCGGCGTCCTGACCAGCGTGAACTGTTCGGCCACCGTGGCGCGCCGCATCGCCGACGCCTTCCCGGACTCCAGCCTGCCTGCGGGCGTCGACGGCGTGGTCGCCTTCACTCACCAAGGCGGTTGTGGCGGCTCGTCGCTCAGCAGCGACGTGACCCTGCTGCAGCGGACTTTAGCGGGGTATGCCAAGCATCCGAACTTCCATTCCATCCTGATCGTGGGTCTGGGTTGCGAGGCCAATCAGATTCCCGCCTGGCTCGCCAACGAAGGCCTTCAATCCGGCTCGCGTCTGCGCGCCCTGACGATCCAGGAGGCCGGCGGCACGGCCCGTGCGATCGAGGCCGGGATCGAAATCGTTCGCGACCTGGTCATCGAGGCGGCGCAAGTCCAGCGCCAACCTGTTTCCGCATCTCACCTGACCGTCGGCTTACAATGCGGGGGTTCGGACGGCTGGTCCGGCGTCACCGCCAATCCGGCTTTAGGCGCCGCAGTCGATCTGCTGGTCGCGCACGGTGGTTCGGCCATGCTGTCGGAAACGCCCGAAATCTGGGGGGCGGAACACCTCCTGCTTAGGCGCGCGGCGTCGCAGAATGTTGCGGACAAGCTGAACGCGCGCCTGGCGTGGTGGCGCGACTATGCGGATCGCCACCAAATGGAGCTGAACAACAATCCGTCGCCCGGCAATCTGAAGGGCGGTTTGACCACCATCCTGGAGAAGTCGCTGGGTGCGGTGGCTAAGTCCGGTTCGACCCCGCTGAACGATGTGATCGGATACGCCGAACCGCTTCAGGCGCAAGGCCTCAGCTTCATGGACAGCCCCGGTTACGATCCGTGCTCGGCGACAGGCCAGATCGCCTCGGGCGCCAATCTGATCGTCTTCACCACCGGCCGGGGCTCGGTCTTCGGCGCCAAGCCCGCCCCCTCGATCAAGGTTGCCTCTAACGCCAAACTGGCGAACTGGATGGACGAAGACATGGACATCGACGCATCGCCCGTCCTGACCGGGACCAGCCTGGCCGAGATCGGCGAGGTCATCTTCCAGAAGATGCTCGATGTCGCGTCAGGCGAGCCGTCCAAATCTGAGGCCCTCGGCATCGGCGACAACGAGTTCTTGCCCTGGCAGGTGGGGGCGTATTTGTAGAGGCGGCGAGGGATCCGAAAACCTCAATCGCCACTTTTTCCTGGGTAAAAAAGAAGGCCCGGAGCTGTCCGCTCCGGGCCTTTAGTTTGTCACGCTGGAGGCGTCAGGGAGGAAAGCTCAATACTTCCAGCGCAATCCCACGGCGATCTCTCGGCCGGTGTGACGGTAGTCGGACACGCGGTTGGTCACATCGACATAACGGTCGGTGTAGGCGTCCGTCAGATTGATGCCTTCGAGCGAGAAGGTCAGGTTCGGCGTGAACTCGTAGGACATGGAGGCATCGACATTGGTGGTGTCGTTGACGCCTTCTTCGGAGTTGCCGTTCGCGCCGGGGAAGGACAGCAGATACTGGCTGCGGTGTGCGACCGAGACGCGGGCCTGGAACGGGCCATCCTCATAATACAGGGTCGCGTTGGCGGTGTTCTTCGACTGGCCCGTCAGGCGATTCTTGCCGGCCGTGCCGTAGCTGACTTCGGAATCAACCCAGGTGACGTTCCCGGTGAAGCCGAAGTTGGACCAAAGACCGGGCAGGAAGGTGAAGGGTTGCTGATACTGGATTTCAATCCCTTTCAGCGCGCCGCCTTCGCCGTTCAGGCGGCGCGTAACCTGGAAGATGTCGGTCGGGCTTGCAGCGCCCTGAAGCAGTTCGTTGGGCAGGCCCAGCTGGTTGTAGGGGATGCCGACGGTTTCGGATGTGATGAAGCTGTCGATGTCCTTGTAGAAGACGGCGGCGGCCAAAAGGCCCTCAGTCTGGAAATACCACTCGACCGAGAAATCGTAGTTGGTGGCGCGGAACGGGTCGAGAAGCGGGTTTCCGTAGGAGACTGTGCGGGTGGTCGGTGAGACGCTGCCGCCCGGAGTCAGATCGCCGAGGGTTGGACGGGACATCACCTTGGCGGCGCCCAGGCGAATCACGACGTCGTCACGCGGCTCCAGCGCCAGGTTGAAGGACGGCAAGACGTCGTCATAGTCGTTGTCGGTTGTCACATAGTCATAAGTCGTGACCGGCGGCGTCCCCACTGCGATCGTTTGCCAGCCTTTGGCAGTGACCTCGGTCTGGGCGTAGCGGATGCCGGCATTGCCGCGCAGGACCATACCTCCGACAGTCGTATTGATGTCGGCCTGGAGGAAGACGCCCTTATCCGTTTCGTTCACTTCACGCTCGCTGCGATTAGGGACCAAGGGATCGTCATAGAAGCTGAGGAAAGCAGCAATCTTTGAAATGTCGGGAACGATGAAGCTGAGATCAGAGCCTGCGCCGGCGCTTACTCCATCCCCGATGCTGACGACGCGTCCGATGCTGTCGACCCCGGTCAGCCGATCGGCGCCGGTCGGAGACGTTTTGGTCCGCGTCAGGCCAAAGGTCTCGAACCCGTAGGTGCGATACTCGCCGCCGATCTTGAAGGTCAGGGAGTCGGACCAGTCGTAGGCCAACGAGCCGGCGCCGACCTTATTGTCAAAGTTGCCGCCGGCGTTGCTGCGCGTCGCATTGACCAGGGTGAAGCGTTGACCCGAAGTGACGTCAAAGCCGTAGTTTATGCGCGGCCGGCGATCATCCTCGCGGAAGTCGAAGGTATAGCCGTTTACGCCCGCCGCCTCGAAGGCATAGGCGACATTGAGCGGCGTGCGGGCTTCGGATCGGTTGGCGCCGACCTTCAGATTGCCATGCAGCCGGTCGCTGAAATCGTGGCGGACGTTCAGAGAGGCCTGATAGAAGTTGCTTTCGTTGCGGGTAAAGCCGTTTTCGGCGCGCACCAGCATGTTGTCGAAGACGCCGTAGGACAGGATGTTCTTGTCGGTGTCGATCGCATAATCGCGCACGACGACGCTGTTGACGTTGGCGCGACTGAACGACCAGGCTTCGATGTTCGGGCTTTCCAGTTCCGAGTTAAACCGCGACCACAGGACGTCCAGCACCGCCTCGGTGCGGTCGCTCGGCCGCCATTGCAGCGCGCCCGTCATGCCCAGGCGGTCTTCCCGAGTATTGCCCAAGGTGTAGCGCGGGATGCGGGGATAGAAGGCGTTCAGGACGGCGTCACGTTGCGCCGTCGTGGTGCAGGGAATGCAGCCGCCGAAGTTCTGGCCGCGCCCATAGGGATTGCCGGCGGCGTTGACGTTTGACGGGTCGCCCTTTTGCCAACGCGTCGTGTTGAAGCTGCCCAGGATTGGCGACCGCTCGGAATAGGCGACCGAAACCAGGGCGCCGAAAGTCCGATCCTCGTTCGACCAGCTGAGCAGACCCGCGAGCCGCGGTACCGTCTTCTCCGAAAGATCATTGTACGAGCCCTGGACAGACAGGGCGGAGTTCAGGCCGCTGCCGCCGAAGTCCAGGGGGCGACCCGTCTGCAGATCGACCGTGGCACCCAGCGAGCCCTCTTCGATCTCGGCCGATTGCGTTTTGCGAACCTTGATGCTGTTGAACAGTTCGGACGCGAACATTGAGAAGTCGAAGCTGCGGTTGCGGTTGCCGCCAGACGCAGCCTGGGCTTCCAGGCCGTTGATGCGGGTGCGGGTGAAATCGGAACCCAAACCACGCACCGAGATGGTGGTGCCCTGACCGTTCACGCGGTCGATGGTAACGCCGGGCAGGCGCTGGATCGCTTCGGCCAGGTTCTGATCGGGGAAGTCGGCCATGTCTTCAGCCAGGATGGCGTCCACCGCTCCGGCTTCGCGGCGCTTGATGTTCAGCGCCTGTTGCAGGCTGGACCGGAAGCCGGTGACGACGATTTCATCGACCACGGTTGCGTCTTGGGCGGCGTCTTGCGTGACGGGTTCTGAGGCAGGAACGGCCTGAGCCGCAGCCGCCGACGCACCCATCAGGGCCGCCAGGGATACGCCAACCGCGCACAGAGTCCGGGTGTTGGTCCGTCGCATTCGTTCTCTCCCCATCCCGGCGTCCATCTGGCACCGGTGTCATTTTGTGGTATGCCGTCGCGCATATTTGGATTAGCGACGTATCGCTTATTGCAACAGCTTCCCGCATTTTGCAACAAAGTGATGTCAGGACCGAGAGATTCCGCTGAGATGTCGATAAATCCTCGACATCTCAGGCGTTAGGGCTCGAGAAACTGGCGATGTTCCTAAGCGCTGCGATCAACTTCGACAGCATAGACGTGGTTGGCGCCGTGCATGTTCGATACGAAGACGATCCATTTTGCGTCCGGCGTGAAAGTCAGATTCGGCTCAAGCCGGTAGTCGTGGTTTGACAGATCCACGAGCCGCTCGGATCGCAGGTATTCGACGAAGATCTGGTTGTCCTTGTCGCTAGACGGATCTTCATCAACGATCGGTTCGGGGCGCAGTAGGACCAGCCATTTACCGTCGGGCGCATGAGCGACCATGTCGCCGTCGCCGCCGTCGCCAGCGAATAGACTGCCGTCCGGCGAGACGTTGTAATGAACCGACCAGTCATTCTGCTCGACCCGACGATAGACCCGGCGGCCCGTCTCCAGATCGACCGAGGCAACCCAGAAGACCTGGCCGCGCGGGGTTTGCAGGTCATAGAGCACCTGTTTGCCGTCCGGGCTGAACCATTCGTGGCCGAAGATCTCGAAGTTCATCGTCCGCTGATGGGTCTTTCTCAGGCCCGTGCCATCTGCGCGGATAGCCCACATTCGATCCACGCGGTGCCAAGGTCCTTCATGGCAAAAGATGATCTGCTGGGGGTCGGTGGGGGAGAACTGTGTGTGGCCGATCCATTCGTTGGTCTTGTGGATCACGCGTCGCTCGCCCGTGGTCAGGTCGATGACGAAGATTTCCATCGGATAGCGCGCGGCCCAGCGTTGAAGCATCCGCACCCCCTTGGCGCGGGCGAAGTTCAGCGGCTTTCCGTCCGGCCCATCAGCTTCATATTCGGCCTGATCGAAGCGGCGGTTGCGCGGGTCGGGCACGGTCGGCTGTAGCGGTTGGCTGTCATAAGCCACGAAGCCCAGGAGCAGGCTCTCATCGGCATTGACCGAATTGATCTGACCGTTCGGTATCCGGCCGATCTCGCGACGCTGCTTGGTGTCGGCGTCGATGACGAACAGGGTCTTGGCGCGGTCCATCAATTGGCCTTCGCCAGGCGCGGTCACCGAATAATAGACGTTGCGCCCCTTGCGGCCCGTGAACATCAGGTCCGCGTCATGGTCGGCAACCAAGACTTTGACGGCCCAGGTCGCCAGATCGACCGTTGAGATGCCCTGAGGTGTCGAGATGACCATCAGGTTGGGCGCCCCGACCTTCTTGGGCAAGAACATGTTCTTGTAGAAATAGGACTTTCCGCTCCCGCCATCGGGCGAGACGCGGCGGATGCGATGGCCGGTCTTCGGATCGACCCACTCGATCGGCACCGGGCCGTCCCAGCGCGGTCGCTCGATCGGCGTCTCCTGGGTGGAGGGCGGGGCTGTGTTGGGCGCGGGCCAGACGGGGGTCTGTCCCGGCGCCGGCGTGATGGCCGGCGTAGCCTGCGCCCGAGCGGTCGTCGTGGCGACGGCGCCGACGGCGGGGGCGCTGAGCAGCGCCTTCAGGGCGGTGCGTCTCGAGGTCGTCATTGGCGCGTTCCTCTCGGGTTTTCTTGATTATGGCGCGGGAGTCAGGCCTTCGACACGGACGGTCCAACCTTGCTTGGGGAAGCCGGGCGCGTGGCCGCTGGACCCGTCCCAACCCGCCGCCATCAGACCGACGGCCATCAGCAGCGACCCGTTGGACGGGAAATAGGTCTCGGCTGCGCGGCGATAGCCCGGACCATCCGGATTGACCGCCATCGTCACGCCGCCGGCGCCGGCCGAGACGGGCACCAGTTCGTCGGCGTGTTCATCCAGGTGAACGCGAGGCGTCATGCCGGTGACGCCCCACTGATTGTTCTTCAGGTCGGCGAACAGCCAGTTCACCGCCTTCTCCGGTTCGCCAAGGCGAGCCGCCGTCATCGCCATCATCGAGAAGTCCCAGCCCCAGGTCTGGCGGACGTCCCAGTTCTGCTCCACCGCTTCAAACGTGTGGCGCATGGCGGCGGGATCGATCCGCGCGCCGGGAATGAAGCCATAGGCCATCAGGAAGGAGGGATGGTCGCGGTTCTTGCACTGAGCCGCCGCCGCGTGTCGGCGACAGGCGTCGGACATGGCCATCTGCCAAAAGTCCGGCACGCTCTCGACAGGTAGATACAGGCCGTTCCTCATTGGCGGTGGCGCGATCTTGGCTAGGGCCTGATCCCAGTCGGCGCGGCGGGCCTGACCCTTGCGTTCGCGCCACTGTTGCGCGGTTTCGAGGGCCCAGCGGAAATACTCGACTTCAAACGTCGGGTTCACCGTGGTCAGGGGATCATAATTTTCCTGCGCTGGGATCATCGGCGTGCCCAGGTTCAGCCGGCCGTCGCGTTCGATAGGCCAGGTGGCCAAAAGATCGGCCGTGGCTTCGACCACCTCGCCGTATCGATCCAGCACGGCCGGGTCCTTCTCGGCGCGCCAGACCAGTTCGGCCAACAGGATCGGGTGCGGCTGCTGCCACATGATGAAGGGCGAGACGAGGCTGGGGCTGTTGCGGCCCTCGGGTCCGACCATCTTGGGCCACCAGGCGCCCTTGACGTGGTGACGGGCGGCCTCGGCGCGCGCGTTGTCCAGATTGCCGACATACCAGGGCAGACTGCGCTCCAGCATGTCGGCGTGACCCCACATCGCTTGCCAGCCGGAGTGCCAGGGATGCATTTCCAGATGGAACTTGCCGTACCAGCTGTTGGAGAACAGGCCCTCTTCCTGCGGAGGCAGTTCGCCGGCGCCGTTAACGGCCGACAGGTATTGCGAGAGGACGACGCGACGTTCCAACTCGGCCGCTCGCGGATCGGTAGAGCCCGTGAAATCCACAGCGCCGGCCTGGGTCCAGAAACTGTTCCAGTGTGCGGTCGTCGCCTGGACGCTGGCGGAGTAAGCAAGCGTCTTCTCAACGGGCTCCTGATGATCGAAGCGGACCATGACGGTCAGCCGGTCGCGACCAGCAGCGCCCACGCGGAAGGCGTCGGGGCCGCTTTGTTCGATTTTACCGGATGCGGTGATGCCGGAATAATAGGTGGTGTCGTCGAGGGTGCGGCGAATATGGACGTCGCCTGTGTCGGAGGCGACGATGTTCAGACTCTGGTCGCCATCGCGCTCGAACGTCGTCGGGTCGGGATTGATGGCGGGGTTCACGCCCGGATAGCGGACCTGGACGCCCAGGCCGTTGGCGGCTACCAGAGGCGAGGCGATCTCGACCATGACCATGTCCAGCGTCGGGTGGACGCGGGTCACGATCTCGACCGACTGGCCATCGTAGGTGAAGCGGCTGGTCAGGGCGCCGGACCACAAGTCTAGCGTCTGGTGCGTGTCTGCGATCTTGGCGAAGTCCAGCGTTGTGCCGTCCTCGAAGGTCAGGCTGATGCGGCTAAGCGAAAATCGATGCGGATTGGCCCGCAGCCAGGTGTAGGCGGGTTGCGTCTCGGCCACGGACCACGACTTCATCCAGGCGTAGGGCTGTTCGCCCCGGCCCGGCACGGGCACATCGATCAGGCCGTCCTGTTCCGTATAGCCGTGCGGGTTAGGAAAGCTGTGCCAGGCCCATTGGGCCATAGTCAGCAGAGGCGCGAGTTCCGAATACTGCTCCGGGAAGGTTTGAAGCCCGGTGATGTCGGCGGTGAAGCCCAGGTCGCCGTTGCCCAGCATGATCGGGGCATGGCGATCGATGGCGGTCAGGGTCACGTTATGGCGCGTGACCAGGGCGTAGCGGTCGATGGGAGAGGCCGGCGCCAAGGCGGCGGTGGGCGCGACCGTTTGGGCGCAGGCGGCCGTGGAACCGGCCAACAACGTGAAGGCGAGGAGGGCGGTGCGAAGGCGCATCACTTCGCCTCCGCCTTCAGCCCCAACCCCGCACCTTTCCAGCCGTACCAGGCGACGACGGCGAAGCAGGCGGCGGGCAGGAGGAAGGCGACATTGGCGCCGTAGAGATCGGCGATCTTGCCCATGGGCCAAGGCAGCAGAACGCCGCCGCCAATGGCCATGACCATGAGAGACGAGGCCTTCTTGGTGCAGGCGCCCAGGCCGGCAGTGCCCAGGGCGAAGATGGTCGCGAACATGGTGGACATGAAGAAGAAGACGGCCAGCAGGGCGATGGGCGAGACCTTGTCGATCCCGGCGGCGACAATCAGCGTCAGCACGACATTGATGACGCCATAGGTCGTCAGAAGCACGCGTGGCTTGATCTTTAGCAGCAGGGCGGTGGCGAAGAAACGGCCCACCAGATAGCCGATGGCCGCCAGCGACAGCATGAAGGCGCCCTGCTGCGAGGTCAGGCCCTGCCAGTTGTGCGTCACAAGGTTGATAAAATAGGCGCCGATGCCGACCTGGGCGCCGATATAGAGGGCTTGGGTGATCACGCCGGCGACGAAGTGCGGCTGTTTGGACAGGGGCAGGGCAGGGGCGTCGCCTTGCACCGCACCGCCGTGGTCGGACAGGCCGGTCTCCGGCAGCCGGGCGCGCCAGACGGCAAGGGCGAACAGGACCACGCCGACGGCGATCAGCCCGTACACAATCTGGATCGAACGGGTCGCGCCGCCCAGAGCCTCGGTCGTGGTGGGGCTAAAGAAGACCGCGCCGCCGATCAGGGGGCCGAAGAAGACGCCCAGGGCGTTGAACGACTGGGCCAGGTTCAGCCGCTGTGAGGCCTTGGCCGGATCGCCTAGGACGTTGACGTAGGTGTCCGCGCTGGTCTCGAGGATGCACAGACCGGCGGCAAGAACGAACATCGAGCCGACGAAGGGCAGGAAGGCGCCGGCGCCCGCCGCCGGGATGAACAAAAGGGCGCCGACGGCGGTGACCGCCAGGCCGGACACGATGCCGAACTTGTAGCCCCGCGCATGCAGCAGCATGCCTGCCGGAATCGACAGCAGCAGATAGGCTCCAAAATAGGCGATCTGCAGCCAGGCGCTGTCAGCCTGGCTGATGCTCAGCGTCTCCTGGAAATGCTTGTTCAGCACGTCCAGCAGGCCGTAGGCCAGGCCCCAGATCAGGAAGCAGGCGATGGCGAAGGCCAGCGGGCCCTTCAGCGACCCGGCGGGCTTGGCCAAGCCCCCGGGGGTGTGGGCGGCGTCGGTCTCGATGACCATGGGGATACTCTCCTGGTGTTCCTCGGGCCTCGCCGTCTTGATGCGGCTTCGGCGGATGGGTCAGATACGGTAGATCGCCTCGGCGTTGGCGGCGAACAGGCGGTCGCGTTCGTCGATCGAGAAGTCGGCCGTGATCGCGTTAAACGCGGAATAGAAGGCTTCGAAGGTTCCGTGGACGCTTTCGACGGGGAAGTCCGAGGCGAACATGGCGCGCTCGGTCCCGAAGGCCTCGATGCACTCCACAACGATGGGACGGATGCTGTCGGGCGTCCAGGCGCGATCGGTGATGCCGAGACCCGAGATCTTGATCGAGACCTGCGGCTGAGCGGCCAGCAGGCGCAGACCTGTGCGCCACCGCTCCATCCCCGCCGCATCCCGGTCGGTCGGCAGGCCGGCGTGGTTGACGATGATCGGAATGTCGGGGTGGCGGGCGGCGATGATGGCGGCGGTCGCCATCTGGGACGGATAGAGCTGGAGGTCGAACGACAGCCCATAGTGCGCGAGCTTGGCGAAGCCCTCGACCCATTTCGGATCACGCAACAGATCGCGATCGGTATAGGTCTTCAACGGATCCTCGTGCCAGCAAACGATCTGGCGCAGGCCGCGTACGTTCGGCCGGGCGGCGTGTGCTTCCAGCAGGGCGTCCAGGTCGGGATCCAGCATATCGGCGCCGGTGACGATGGCGTGCGGATAACCGGTGTCATCAGCGATCGACTGAAGCCAGTCGGTCTCGGCCAGCTGCTGGCCCACAGGCTGGCCGGCCTCGACGTGAACGATCTTGTCCACGCGCCAGCCCGCCGTGTCCGCCAGATAGTCGTCCAGCAGATAGTTTGCGTTGGCGATGGGCGACATGTCTCCCGCCGGATTGTTCGGCAGGGGATCGTCCTGAAGCCAGCCATAGCGCGCACGCGACAGGTCCCACAGGTGGACGTGCCCGTCGACGATGCGAAGGTCCGAGGCCACGCGTGCGTCCTAATAGGTCGTTCTGCCGCCCGACGTGTCGAACGTCGAGGCGGTGGTGAAGCTGCATTCTTCGGAGGCCATGAAGCAGACCATGGCGGCGCTCTCCTCGACCTCGCCCAAGCGTCCCATGGGGATTTTGGAGCGCATATAATCGACCTGGCTCTGGGGCAGTTGCTCCAGGATGGGGCTTTCGAAGGTGGCGGGGGTCAGGCTGTTGGCGACCACGCCCTTGCCGGCCAGTTCCTTCCCCAGCGACTTGGTGAATCCGATCACACCGGCCTTTGAGGCGGAATAGGCTGAGGCATTGGGATTGCCTTCCTTGCCCGCGACCGAGGCGACATTGACAATCCGACCGTAACCATGGGCGAGCATGAAGGGCACGATGGCGCGCGAGCAGTAGAAGACGCCGTTCAGATTGATGTCGACGACCCGCTTCCAACTGTCGATCGGAAACTGATGCACCGGGACGGTGGCGCCGGTGATGCCGGCCGAGGCGACCAGGATGTCGATGCGGCCATCCAGCGCCTGAGCCGAGGCGGCGGCGGCGGCGGCGACGGCGTCAGGGTCGGCAACGTCTAGGGCGATCACACGAACGGCCCCGACGTCGGCGGCGGCGGCCGTCAGCGCCTCAGCGTTGAGGTCCCACAGCACGACCTTGCCGCCCTCGGCGACGATGCGGGCGGCGGCGGCCTTGCCTAGGCCGGAGGCGCCGCCGGTGACGACGGCGGTGCGGCCCGCGAACCGATCCCGGTAGGCGCTCATCGGGTCCACTCTACGAAGGTCTGACCCTGTTCACCCAGCTTCTGGATGCCCAGACGGACCGTGTCGCCAGCCTTGAGATAGAGCGGCGGCTTCTGGCCCAGGCCCACGCCAGGCGGGGTGCCGGTGGTGATCAGGTCGCCAGGCTCCAGCGTCATGAACTCCGACAGATAGGACACGATCTCGGCGACGCCGAAGATCATGGTTTTGGTATTGCCGGTCTGCATGCGCTTGCCGTTCAGATCCAGCCACATGTCCAGGTCCTGCACGTCACCGACCTCGTCGGTTGTCACCAGCCAGGGGCCGACAGGGCCGAAGGTGTCACAGCCCTTGCCCTTGTCCCAGGTGCCGCCGCGCTCGGTCTGATAGGCGCGCTCGGACACGTCGTTGATCAGGACATAGCCGGCCACGTGATCCAAAGCCTCGGCCTTGGTGACGTAGGAGGCGGGCTTGCCGATGACGATGCCCAGCTCGACCTCCCAGTCGGTCTTTTCCGAGCCGCGCGGGATGACCACGTCGTCGTTCGGCCCGTTCAGACAGGTAATGGCTTTGGTGAACAGCACCGGCTCTTCGGGGATCGGCAAATTGGATTCGGCTGCGTGGTCGGCGAAGTTCAGGCCGATGGCCAGGAATTTGCGCACGCCATTGATCGGCACGCCGTAGCGAGGCTGGCCCTCGACCAAGGGCAGGGTGGTCGGATCGATGGCCTTCAGCGCCTCAAGTGCGGGGCCATACAGTTGGTCCGGTGTGATGTCGGCGATGTATCCCGACAGGTCGCGAATGCGCCCCTCGGCGTCCAGCGTGCCCGGCTTTTCTTGGCCCTTGGGGCCGTAACGCAGCAGTTTCATAGTGGCGGAGGAGCTTTCGTCTTGGCGAAGTTAGGGGCGCGCGTAGGGGCGATGCAGGGCGATGTCGCGGTTCAGTTCGACGCCGAAGCCGGGCGTATCGGGAACCTTCAGGCGGCCGTTTACGGGGACGGGTTCGCCGATCAGTTGCGGATGGAACATCGGCACGACTTCGTCGGCGCCGGGGGCCATCATCAGGAACTCGGCGAACGGGCTGTTATGGCGCGTCACCACGAAGTGGTAGGAATAGACCGACGAGCCATGAGGGATCATCAGCACGCCCTTGGCGTCCGCCAGGGCGGAGATCTTCTGCAGTTCGGTGACGCCGCCGCACCAGCCCACGTCCGGCTGGATGATGTCGCAGCATTCCATCTCCAAGAGCATGCGGAAGCCCCAGCGGGTGGCCTCATGCTCGCCGGTCGTGACCAGCATCCCCCTGGGAGCGTTCTTCTTCAGCGCCTGATAGCCCCAGTAGTCGTCGGGGCTGAGCGCCTCCTCGATCCACTTCAGACCCAGCTTGTGGGCCTCCTGAGCCAGCCGCGTGGCGTAGTTCAGGTCCAGCGCCATCCAGCAGTCGAACATCAGCCAAAAATCGTCGCCGCAGGCGTTCCGCATGGCTGCGAGTTCAGCGATGTTCTTGTGCAGGCCTTCCTCGCCCTCGGCCGGGCCGTGGTGCAGGGGCATCTTCCCGCCGATGAAGCCCAGTTCCTTGGCTTTGTCGGGCCGCGCACCGGTGGCGTAGAAGGTCAGTTCGTCGCGCACCGCCCCGCCCAGCATGGCGAAAACCGGCTCCTGACGCAGACGGCCCAGCAGGTCCCACAGCGCCAGATCCACGCCGGAGATGGCGTTCACCACCAGACCTTTTCGGCCATAATACTGGGTCGAGAAATACATCTGGTCCCAGATCTTCTCGACCTCGGACGGATCGCGCCCTTCGAGGAAGCGGGCCAGGTGTTTCTCGACGATATAGGCGGCGGGTTCGCCGCCGGTCGTCACCGCAAATCCGACCACGCCGTTCTCGGCCTCGATCTCGACGACCAATGTGCCCAGCACATTGATGCCGAAGCTGCGGCGGCTCTGGCGGTACTCGGGGTATTTCGCCATGGGAGTGGCGATGTGGTCGTCGATCCAGTGGCCGTCGCCCTGATCGTGGTAATCGGCGCCGCCGCCCGTGCCGTCGTTTTTCACGACGAAGGCGCGGACGTGTTTGATGCGGGGCAGGCGGCTCATCGCGCCATCACCAAGGATTGGTGATTTGCTCCCATAATGCGGGATTTCACTGGCGTTCCTCCGTGCGCAGCGTCAAAGTCAGGTCCGTGTAGAGGAGCGACTTGCGCGTTTTGCTACATTCTGAGAATGAGGGTTACGAAATGGGACGAACGCCGTCAATCAAGACCGCACAGGTCGATGGGGATGAAGAGGTCGGCGCCAAGGCGTCCGGCAGCCAGACACTGCTGCGTGGTCTGGACGTCATCGACGCCCTGATCGAGGGCTCTCTGCCCTTGGCGGAGCTTTCCGAAAAGCTGGATCTGACCCGCAGTACCACACACCGTCTTGCCTCGGCCCTGGTCGAGCGTCGCCTGCTGTCGTTCCGCCCGCGTGAAGGCTATTCTCTTGGACCGAAGCTGCTGGAGTTGGGCCACGCCGCCAGCCAGCAGATGCATCTGCCGCGCGTGGCTCGGCCCTGGCTGGAACAGCTGTCGGCCCAGACGGACGACACGGTGCATCTGGGCGTGCTGGACGGCCGCCATGCGCTTTATCTGGACAAGGTGGCGGGGCGCAGGCGGATCAACATCGGCTCCCGCCTGGGCGAACGTCATCCGATCGCCTCGACCGGCCTGGGCAAGGCGCTGATCCTGGACAAGACCGAGGCGGACTGGATCGACTTCTACGCCGAGCCGGGCGCGACCTATGACTCATCCGCCCGCGCCGTCTGGCTGGAGCGGATGCATGGCTACGCCCAGAAGGGCTACGCCTTCGACCTGGAAGAGAACGAGGATCAGATCCGTTGCGTCGCCGCGCCGGTCCGTTCGGTGAACGGTCAGATCGTCGCCGCGCTCAGCGTGTCTTCCGCTGCGCAATATATGTCGGACGCCCGGATGACCGAGCTGACAAAGACCGTCACCGAGGCCGCCAACGCGATCAGCGCCGACCTGGGCTGGTCGCCCAAACCCTGAAATCGAACCATCGCCGGAGCGCGCATGCTGCTTGAGAACAAGGTCGTCCTGATCACGGGCGCATCGCGGGGTATCGGACGGGCGACGGCGATCGAAGCCGCGCGCCAAGGCGCTGATGTCGCCCTGAATACCTTCAGAGACGAGACGGCCGCAGCCGAGGTGGTCGCCGAGATCGAGGCCCTGGGCCGCCGGGCCATCGCCGTCGATGGCGACGTGGCCCAGCCTGAGAGCGCCGCAGCCTTCGTCGCCGCCGCCGTTCAGGCGCTGGGCCGGGTGGACGTCTTCGTCTCGAACGCCGGCATCTGTCCGTTCCACGCCTTCCTCGACATGCCGGTCGAGACTCTGCGCCGGACGATGGAGGTCAATCTGCATGGCGCCTATTACATGGTGCAGGCGGCGGCCAATCAGATGGTGAAGCAGGGGGAGGGTGGAGCCATCGTCGCCATCAGTTCGATCTCGGCCCTAGTCGGCGGCGAGATGCAGACCCACTACACGCCAACTAAGGCAGGGGTGCACAGCCTGATGCAGTCCTGCGCCGTCGCCCTGGGCCGTTACGGCATCCGCTGCAACTCGATCCTGCCCGGCACCATCGCCACCGACATCAACAAGGACGACCTCGCCGATCCGAAGAAGCGTGAATACATGGAGAGCCGCATCCCGCTGGGGCGTCTCGGCCGACCGGAGGACATCGCCTCGGTCGTCGCCTTCTTGGCCTCGGACATGGCGGGCTATATGTCAGGCGCGGCGCTGCTGGTCGACGGCGGCGCCTTCGCCAACTTCCAGTAGGGCGGGCGCGTGATCATCTCTTCGCCGGGCGATTACCGCGAGGCCGCGCGACGCAAGCTGCCGCCCTTCTTGTTCCACTACATCGACGGCGGCGCCTATGCCGAGCAGACCCTGCGCCGCAACGTCGAGGACTGGCAGGCCATCGCGCTTCGCCAGCGCGTGCTGCAGGACATGACCACCCTCAGCCTTGAGACCAAGCTGTTCGATAAAACGCTGCGTCTGCCGATCATCCTGGCGCCCGTTGGCCTGACCGGCATGTACGCGCGCCGGGGCGAGGTGCAGGCGGCCAAGGCGGCGGCCTCGCGCGGCGTGCCCTTCACCCTGTCCACCGTCTCGGTCTGCCCGATCGAGGAGGTGGCGCCGGCCATCGACCGGCCGATGTGGTTCCAGCTCTATGTGCTGCGCGATCGCGGCTTCATGAAGAATGCGCTGGAGCGGGCCAGGGCGGCGGGGGTGAAGACCCTGGTCTTCACCGTCGATATGCCGACGCCGGGCGCTCGCTATCGCGACGCCCATTCGGGCATGAGCGGGCCCAATGCCGAGATTTGCCGCATGGTCCAGGCGATGACCCATCCGGTTTGGGCCTGGGATGTCGGGCTGCGCGGCACGCCGCACGACCTTGGCAATGTCTCGGCCTATCTGGGCAAGCCGACGGGTCTTGCCGACTACATCGGCTGGCTGGCCAATAATTTCGATCCCTCGATTTCGTGGAAGGACCTGCAATGGATCCGCGATTTCTGGGACGGGCCGATGGTCATCAAGGGCATCCTGGATCCGCAAGACGCCCGCGATGCCGTCAGCTTCGGCGCAGACGCCATCGTGGTGTCGAATCACGGCGGGCGTCAGTTGGACGGCGTGCTGTCGTCGGCCCGCGCCTTGCCCCCCATCGCCGATGTGGTGCAGGGCGACCTGAAGATTCTGGTGGATTCGGGTATCCGCAACGGTTTGGACGTGGTCCGCGCCATCGCCCTGGGCGCCGACGCTGTCCTGCTGGGCCGGGCCTTCATCTACGCCCTGGCGGCGAAGGGCCAGGCGGGGGTCGAAAACCTGCTGGATCTGTTCGAAAAGGAAATACGCGTCGCCATGACCCTGACCGGGGCCAAGTCGATCGCGGGCATGACCCGCGAGATGCTGGCGATCTGACGCAGGATCAGTGCGTTATCCCCGCCACGAAAGCGGGGACAAAGCACATCTTCGCAAGTCCTAAGCCCCCAACGACTCGATCAGATCGCCCATGTTGCGGATGAAGACCGAGGTGGAGACGCCCTCCACCGGGAAGTCGGTATTGTAAGGCGAGGTGTCCCACAGGTCGCCGACGCGGGTCATCTGGTATTCGCCGCCTGTTACGGCGGTGGGGGAGGGGCCCTTGTACGGGTTTGACGTCGTGGTCAGCGGCGTGGGCCAATAGCCGCGCGCATTCAGCCCGGCCATGACTTCGGCCGCGCGACCGGCGTGAGGCGCGGTCGGGCGACGAGCATCGCTGGACATGTCCCACACGTCCACATCCTGAAGCGTGAAGTACTTGGGCAGATTTAGCGAGCCGGGGCGCGCCTTCAGCGGCGACCCGCGCGTGGCCTCATCGACCGGCATGGCCGACAGACGCGCGTACTCCGCGCGCAGGGCCGGGGTGTCCACATTGCGGAACGAACCGTAGTGGACGATCAGATTGGTGGGGTTGTCGTCGGCGTAGTACTGGCCGTTGGCGATGTTGGACCCGCGCCGGTGGATGTAGATCGGGGTGTTGGCGCCTTCCAGGATGAAGGTCGGATGCGTGCGGCCCGGCGTGTTCAGCGGCGGCTTGGCCGCGACCTGATCCAGCCAGTCCATCGCCTCGGGCAGGCGGGCCAGATACTTGCGGTCGCCCGTCAGGCGATAGAAGCCCATCATCGACTTGATGTTGGTGCCGGTCGTGTGGGTGACGAAGGCTTGGGGCTCGATGGTCCGGGCGCCCGCCGGCTTCAGCGTGTCGGGGAAGTGTTGCAGGCCCCAGGCGGGTTGAGGCTGCGGCTGCTGGGTCTTCACGAAGATGTCCATGCCGCGATTGATGGCGTCCAGGATCCTCGCATCGCCCCGGCCGTTTCGCGCCAGGCCGTGATAGGCGTAGATTAGGAACTCCAGGTTCTCGCCGGCCACGTCGTCGTTGAAGGTGATATAAGGCGTGTAGTCGGCATGGCCGTGCAGGCCGCCGTTCTCGACGAACGGATAGCGCTGGGGCCAGCCGCCGTTCTCGTACTGGCTTTCCAGCACGAAGCTGATCGCCTTGTTCAGCGGCGCCAAATATTTGCGATCCTTCTTCTCAAGGTAGATCCGCAGCAACAGTTGCGACGCCTCGGCTGTCCCCGCGTCGTCGAAGGTCGCGTTGCCGTAGTAGTGGTGGAATTCCTCCAACCGCCAGGCGTTGGCGGCGACCGTGCCGTACCACTGCTTCAGCGACTCCTCGCCGGCGGTGTCGATCACGTAATTCCAGCCGCCCAGCGGGTGCTGGCCCTTGATCAGAGCGTCTGCAGCCTTCTTGGCCGCTTCATAATAAAACGCGTCGCCGGTGGCATGATAGGCGTCCAGGAACAGATGACCCACGGTCGCGGTGCCGGGAGGCTGGACCCAGATCATGGTCGGGTTGGCCTCGAGCTCGCCCCAACGGCGCGAGAAGTCGGGAAGATACTGCCAGACATAGCCGCCCTCGACGGCGGCCTCTTCGCTCATGAACCGAGCGGCGCGCTTCATGGTGTCCAGAATGGCGGCGCGCCCTGGCGAAGCCTGGGCCAGGACGGGGCCGGACGCGGCGACGAAGGTGGCGGCGGTGCCGGCGGCCAGAAGGGCGCGGCGGTTCATGGACGTGACGGACATGGGAACTCCTGATGTGACCTCTCTCGCACGGTTTCTTGCGACCGTTTCGAACCGTCACTGAAGCATGATTGACACCGGTTTCCTAGCCTATGGCGCCACTGAAAAAGACCGCATGGACTTCTCCATGCGGCCTCCTCCCACTCTCAATGTTCGCAGCCTCACCGGCGGATATCGAACCCGCCGTCGCCCATGGCGGCGCGCACCTCGTCGGCGGTGAACAGGTTGAAGTCGCCGGGCACGGAATGTTTCAAGCCGGCGGCGGCGAGGCCGAAGTCGAGGGTCTCTTGATCCGACCAGCCGCTCCACAGGCCAAACAGCACGCCGGAGGCGAAGGCGTCGCCGCCGCCGACCCGGTCCACGACGCCGGCCATGTGAATGGCCTCGGCTTTGGTTTCGATCACGTCGTCGCCATTGCGGGTCAGCATGACAGCCGACAAGGCCTGGTCGGCGACGCTATCCTGAACGCGAAGGGTGCAGGCGATGCGTTGCAGGCGCGAGAAGGCGGCGAAGGCGGCCTTGGCGGCTTCACGACGGCGCACGGCCGGGTCGGGGCTGACGAATGTCGTCTTCAGCACCAGGGCGAAGTCGCGGTCATCCGCGAAGGCGACCGTGGCGCCGGCCAGCATCTTGCCGAGCGTGGCCGGGGGATCGCCATCCCATTGTTCCCACAACTTGCCGCGGAAGTTGCCGTCGTAGCTGACCTTCACGCCCTTGCGGACGGCGGCCTCGATGATGGCGACGGCGGCGGCCGAGCCATTCGGCCCCGTCGCCGGGGTCACGCCCGAGGCGTGCAGCCACTCCACGCCGTCCAGAAGTTGGTCCCAGTCGAAGGCCGTATCGACATGTTCGACGAAGGCCGATCCGGCGCGGTCGTAGAGGACTTCCGACGGACGACGCACAGCGCCGGGCGTCAGGAAATACAGACCCATGCGGCCGGGTTTGAAGACGACCTGAGAGGTGTCGACCCCGTGCTTGCGCACCTCGTCACGCACGCCACGGCCCAGCGCATTGTCGGCCAGGACCGTCGCCATGCCGGTCGGCGCGCCGAAGCGGGCCAGCGACACGGCGACATTGGCCTCGGCGCCGGCGGGACGCACGGTCAGGGCAGGCGACTGCATCAGCAGTTCGTTGGCGTTGGGCGAAAACCGCAGCAGCATCTCGCCGAAGCAGAGGATGCGCCGGGAAGATGCAGCCTGGGTCATGATCGCAACGCTAGCTCCGGATCAGCGCGCCTGCCAGCCGCCGTCGACCGGCAGGATGGCGCCCTGGACGTAGTCGGAGGCCCGGCTGGCTAGGAAGACGGCCGCGCCGCCCAGGTCCGACGGCTCGCCCCAGCGCCCGGCCGGGATACGGCCCAGGATCTCGGCCGAACGGACCGGGTCCTCGCGCAGAGCCTGGGTGTTGGCGGTGGCGAAATAGCCTGGGGCTATGGCGTTGGCGGTGATGCCGTGGGGCGCCCACTCGTTGGCCATCAGCTTGGTCAGGCCGGCGACGCCCGATTTGGACGCGGTGTATGACGGCACGCGGATCCCGCCCTGGAAGGACAGCATGGAGGCGATGTTGATGATCTTGCCGCCGTCGCCCTGTTTGATGAACAGGCGGGCGACCGCCTGGCTCATGAAGAAGACGGTCTTCAGATTGATGTTCATCACTAGGTCCCAGTCGGCCTCGGTGAAGTCGACGGCGTCGGCGCGGCGAATCAGGCCGGCGTTGTTCACCAGGATGTCGATACGACCCATGGTAGCCAAAGCTTCCTGAACAACGCGTTCGACCGGCTCGATCGAGGTCAGGTCGGCGCTGATGGCGTGGGCGCGACGACCCATCGCCTGCACCTTGGCGACCGTGTCGTCGGAGTCCGACAAGGCGACCGAGACGATGTCGGCGCCAGCCTCAGCCAAAGCCAGGGCGATGCCTTGGCCCAGGCCCACATTGCCGCCGGTCACCAGCGCGACCTTGCCGGTCAGGTCGAATGGATTGCTCATGCTTTTCTTCCTCTTGTCCTGATTACTTCAGCTGGCAGATGTCGAGTTTGTACATGTCGGTGTAGTCAAGGTTCTCGCCGCCCATGCCCCAGATGAAGGTGTAGTTTGAAGTGCCTGCGCCGGTATGGATCGACCACGGCGGGCAGATCACGGCCTCCCCGTCGGCGATGACGATGTGGCGCGACTTGTCCGGTTCGCCCATGAAGTGAAAGACTCGGTCGTCTCCGCCCAGGCCGAAATACAGATAGGCTTCCGAGCGGCGGTCATGGATGTGAGGCGGCATGGTGTTCCAAACCGAGCCGGGCTTCAGCACCGTCACGCCCATCAGTAACTGGCAGGACTTTACCTTCGCCGGCACGACATACTGGTAGATGGTCCGTTCGTTCGACGTCTCCAGCGCGCCCATTTCCAGCGGCACGGCCTCGTCGATCGAGATCTTTGTCAGGTCGTAGCGGGCGTGGGCGGGCGTGGCGACCAGATAGAACTTCGCCGGTTCGGCGGGGTTCTGGGAAGCGAAGCTGACGTCTGTCGATCCCATCGGCACGTAGAGGCCATCGCAAAAGCCCAGTTTGACGGTCTCGCCGTCAACAGTGATCGAACCCGCGCCACCGATATTGACCACGCCCAGTTCTCGGGCCTGCAGGAATGGCGCACCGGCAAGCGACGGAGGTTCCGAATGCGTCGGCAGGCTCAGCGCCGTCTCGGCCGGCGTGGCGCCGCCGATGATCATCCGTTCATGGTGGGAATAGTTGAGGCTGATCCTGCCCGGAACGAACAGGTTCTCGATCAGATAGCGATCGCGCAGTTGTTGGTTTGAGGCGCCGTCCATCATGTCGGGATGAGTGGCCTGATAGACTTTGTCGTACATGGGGTCGTACATGCCGGTCTCCCTGGGAACTCGCAGCGCGAGCCACCGAGACGGATCTTGCGCCCGTCCTTCTGTGGACTAGGTAACCGGTGTCATATAATGATGCAATCGATTAGACCAACGCCGTCCACATATGTCGGCATCGCTTCGCCACCGTCTTGAGGATTCCCCATGAAGATCGCTCTCATCATCGAAAACAGCCAGGCCGCCAAAAGCGAGACGGTGCATGGCGCTCTGGCCGCCGTTGCCGAACCCCTGGGCCATGAAGTCTTCCACTATGGAATGTATGCGGCCGAGGACAAGGCCTCGCTGACCTACGTCATGAACGGCGTCCTGACCGGCATCCTATTGAACTCCGGCGCGGCCGATTTCGTCGTCACCGGCTGCGGAACCGGCATGGGCTCCATGCTGGCGTGCAACAGCATGCCCGGCGTCTTCTGCGGTCTGGTGATCGACCCGACCGACGCCTTCCTGTTCGGCCAGATCAACGACGGCAACGCCATCTCGATGCCTTATGCCAAGGGCTTCGGCTGGGCTGCAGAACTGAATCTGCAGGACGTCTATCGCAAGCTGTTCGAAGGCGAGCGCGGCCTGGGCTACCCCAAGGAGCGCGCCGAAATCATGCGGAAGAATCGCGGCGTGCTCAGCGACCTGAAGGCCGTGACCTGCCACGACATGCTGACGGTTCTGAAGACGATGGACCAGGACCTGCTGAAGGCCGCCATCGCCGGCGAGAAGTTCCAGGACTACTTCTTCGCCAACGCCACCGACGAAGGCATTCGCGATTATCTGAAGGGCGTTCTCGCCGCCAAGCCTGCGCTCGAAACAGCCTGAGGCAGACAGGTCGGCGCGCGATCACGCGCGCCGACCCTACTCAGACTGCCGGAATTGCCGACTTGCGCACGACCAGGGCCGGTCGAACGTCCGGCTGCTGCATCTTGGTTGGATCCACTCCCCGCATCGGCGCCAGCAGCTTTTCGGCCGCCATTCGTCCCATGTCGCGAATCGGTAGGCGCACCGAAGTCAGGTTGGGCCAAACCCGAGCCGCCATCGGCAGATCATCGAAGCCGACGACGGACAGGTCGCGCGGCAGTTCCAGCCCGCGATCACGCGCCGCCTGCATCACCCCTATGGCCATGTCGTCGTTGAGGGTGAAGATGGCGGTAGGCGGCGTTTCCAGCGCCAAGAGGGCGTGTCCCGCCTCCACGCCTGATTCGAACGTATAGGCGCCTGTGAAATCGTAAGCCGGATCCAGCGGGATCCCGCGCTCGGCCAGAGCGTCCAGAAACCCCTTGCCCCGCACGGCCGACGACCGGAACAGGTCCGGCCCGCGCACCAGACCGATCCGTCTGTGTCCCAGGTCGGCCAGATGCGCCGCCGCTTCGGCCGCACCAATCCAGTCATTGGTGACCACCATCGCCTGAGGCTCGTCCAACGCCACCGAGGCGATGCGGACATAGGGGCAGTCGAGATCGCGCAGCAGGTCGATGACCTGTTCGTCCTCGGATACCGACGGCGGCATGATGACGCCATACAGACGTTGGCGCTCGACGAAGCCTCTGATGTCTTTCAGCAGGGTAGGGGAGTTACGATTGCAAGGATGAACGACCAGTTCCAGGCCGGACCCCTTTAGCGCATCCAGCACGCCTTGCTGCATGTTCACGACGTAGGTCGGGCTGGGGTTGTCGTAGATCAGACCGACCAGGAACGAACGCCTGAAAGCCAGGCCGCGCGCCTGTGGATCAGGCGTGAAACCCAGAGCCGTGATGACGGCGTTGACCTTTTCGCGCGTGTCTTCCTTGACGAACGGCGACTGATTGATGACCCGCGAGACGGTCTTTTTGGAGACCTGCGCCTCACGGGCGACATCGTTGATGGTTGCCCGCTTGCCCGGCTTGCCGGATCGCGGATCGTCTTGAGCCAAGGTTCGGCTCCTTCCCTGTGTGCAGCTTGAAGGCATAGCCGCGACTCGCGGCCGACGCCATGGGGCTCAGTTAAAGCGCATTGACACCGGTTTCCTTCGTCGCTCTTATCGCAGCCTATTCACGAGGCGACACCTTTGACTTCGACCCCCTCTCTTGCGAGCCAGGACGACGCGCTGTCGGCCGATCCGGCGGCGATCGCACAGCAGTTCGTCGCCGCGCGTCTGGCGGCGCGCAGCACGCCAGACTATCCGGGCGTGATTCCCCAGAACATGGCCGAATCCTACGCCATCCAGGACGCCGCCATCGGTCTGTTTCCCGATGAGGTCGTGGGCTGGAAGGTGGGCGGTGTCCCGCCCGAGCAGCAGCCGAAGCTGGGGATCCATCGTCTGGCCGGCGCCATTTTCGCGCGCAATGTCTGGCCGGCGCCCGGCGACACGGTCGTGCCTTTGCCCGAAATCGAGGGCGGGTTTGCAGCGGTTGAAGCCGAGTTCATTGCTCGGATCGGCGTCGACGCGGATCCCGCCAAGACAGATTGGACTATCGAAGACGCCATGGGCGTCGTGGACAAGGTCTTCATCGGCGTCGAACTGGCCGGCAGCCCGCTTTCGACGATCAACGACCTGGGATCAGCCGTGGTCGCCTCCGATTTCGGCAACAATGGCGGACTGATGATCGGTCCCGAGGTCGAGAACTGGCGCGAGCGTCTGGACGGCATCACGGTCGATACGGTGATCAATGGCGCCAGCGTCGGCACCGGAGGGTCGCAGTCCCTTGCGGGCGGCGCGATGGAATCCGTGCGGTTTTTGCTGGAACATTGCGCGCGCTGGGGCCGTCCGCTGAAGGCGGGCACGCTGGTTTCGACCGGCGCTGTCACTGGCGTCCACCGTGTTCGCGCGGGCGACGAGGCCGTGTGCAGCTTCAAGGGTATCGCAGAACTTCACTGTTCGGTCGTCAGGGCCGAAGCCCAGTAACATCATCGGACGCCTACCCCGCCGCCGTTCAGGGACGGAAAAGAGCAGGGACGTGTCGAGGAATATCAGGAACGGGTTTTCATAACCATGTCAGACGCCTCCGTCGCGCCGCCGATCCAGATCAAGGCGCCATCCCCCGGCAAGTATCGTTGGATCATCATGTGGCTGCTGTTCGCGGCCATGGTCATCAACTACGTCGATCGTCAGATGATCGGCTTCCTCAAGCCGACACTGTCAGCCGAGTTCGGCTGGTCCGAAACGGACTATGCCGACATCGTCTTCTGGTTCCAGGCGTCCTACGCCGTGGCCTACCTGTTGTGGGGCCGGATCATGGACCGAATCGGCGCGCGCTGGGGGCTGGGGATCGCCTTCGGCATTTGGCAGATCGGCCATATCATGCACGGTGCGGCGCGAGATCTGTCACACTTCATGATGGCGCGGATGGTCCTTGGCGTCGGTGAGGCCGGCGGTTTCCCTGGCGGGATCAAGGCGGTCGCAGAGTGGTTTCCCAAGAAGGAACGCGCCTTCGCGACGGGCCTGTTCAACGCCGGCACCAATATCGGCGCCATTGTCACCCCTCTGATCGTTCCGGGCCTCGTGCTGGCCTTCGGCTGGCAGATGGCCTTCGTCATCACCGGGGCCTTGGGCCTGATCTGGCTGCCGATCTGGCTCTTGGTCTATCGCAAGCCGCGCGAGCAGAAGAAGCTGTCCGCGGCTGAGCTGGCCTATATCGAGCAGGACCCGGCCGACGTTGTCGAAAAGGTCAAATGGACCAAACTGCTGACGGTCAAGGAAACCTGGGCCTATGCTCTGGGCAAGTTCCTGATCGATCCGATCTGGTGGATGTTCCTGTTCTGGCTGCCGGACTTCCTGGGCAAGACCTATGGGCTGGATCTGAAGACCTTCGGCCCGCCGCTGGTCGCCATCTATCTCCTGTCCGACATCGGCTCGGTTGGCGGGGGCTGGCTGTCGTCGCGCTTCATGCACAGGGGCATGAGCATCAACAAGGCCCGCAAGATCACCATGTTGATCTGCGCCCTGTGCGCCGTGCCGGTGGCCTTCGCGGCCGAGGCGTCAAACCTTTGGCTCGCGGTCGGCATCATCGGACTGGCGACGGCCGCGCACCAGGGCTTTTCGGCCAATCTCTATGCGCTGCCGGGCGATGTCTTCCCCCGCTCGGCGGTGGGGTCGGTCGTCGGCATCGGCGGCATGCTGGGCGCCATCGGCGGCATGGCCATGGCCAAATACGCCGGCTACGTCCTGGAGAAGATCGGCACCTATACGCCCATCTTCATCGTGGCGGCCTCGGCCTATCTGATCGCGCTTCTGGTCATTCACCTGATCACGCCGAAATACGAACTGGCCAAGGTCTGACGAACGACTGAGTGGCTCAGCGCCGCGACGTCATCAAGGATTGCGGCCGGGCGAGCGATCGTCCGGCCGTCGTCTTTTCAGGAAGAGAGAACTGTGATGGATGTGGAACGCAGGACGCTTTTAGGTCTGGCGATGGGGGCCGTAGTCGGCGCATCCGGGGCGAGGGCGCAGACAGTGGCGGATGGCGGCCGCGCCGGTCCGGCCGACCCAACCGAGATCATCCGCCTATGGCCCGACGGCGCCCCGGGCGGGCAGGGCGTGACCGTCACGCCGGTCGTGCCAGAGCGGTCGACCGATCCCGCCTTCCACGACCGTTACGCCCAGTATACGACCGATCCGATCCTGACCGTCTTTCGCCCCGAGCGGCCGAACGGTTCGGCGATGCTTCTTATCCCCGGCGGCGGCTATCGCTGGGCTGTGCTGGACAAGGAAGGGTATGACGTCGCGCGCGTCTTCGCCGCCAACGGCACGACCTGTTTCGTCCTGCGCTATCGCCTGCCGGCTGACGGCTGGGCGGCCGGAGCCGACGCACCCCTGCAGGACGCCCAGCGTGCGATCCGGCTGATCCGCAGCCGCGCCGCCGACTTTGGCTTCGATCCGCAAAAGATCGCCGTACTGGGCGCCTCGGCTGGCGGCCATCTGGCGGGGCTGGCCAGCGCCCGGACGGACGCGACCTATGAACCGGTCGATGCCGCCGATAGCGCACCCCTGCGACTCGATCTGACCGTTCTGATGTATCCGGTCGCGACCATGGCGGACCCGTACGTCCACGCCGGATCGCGGACGCACCTGCTGGGCGAGACGCCGTCGGCCGAGCGGATCGCAGCCTATTCTCTGGAGCAGATGGAGTGGCGGAATGCGTCGCCCGTCTTCCTGCTGCACGCCATGGACGACGCGTCCGTGCCGGTGGAGAACAGCCTGCAACTGCTGACCGCGCTCAAAGCCGCCTCTGTCCGGACCGAGGCGCATCTGTTCCAGGAAGGCGGCCACGGTTTCGGCGTCCGTCTGATCCAGGGCAAGCCCGCGCAGGTCTGGCCCGATCTGGTGCGCGCCTGGGCCGCCCGGCTGGATTTTCCGCTCTAGGTTCCCGGCTGGATATAGGGAATGGCCGAGAAGAAGGCCCGCTCGTCCCCGCGCGGATCGTCGACCATGCGCGGCTGGATATCCATCAACATCGTCTGTCGGCGAGGCAGCTCATAGCGGTCCCAGCGCGGCAGTCCGGCATGGTTGGGATCGCCGTCGCGAGCTAGGGCGATGAAGGCGTCGCTCATCCGGTCCGACATGATTTGCGCGCCCGGCCCGCGCGTCCGCGAGCCGGGCGCCTCGACATTGTCGAACACCAGCGGGATGTCGGCGGTATGGAAGGCGCCCTTGCGACCCGAGGCCAACTCTCCAGGGAAGTTGAGTTGATAGACCCAGGCGGGTGCGCCAGCCTTGGCCCGTTCTTCGGCCTCGATCACCGCGCCGCGCCAGGACCGCCCCGCTGTCGTCGCGGCGATCAGCACCTGGTCGGGCGACCACTCAGGATGCATGGCGCGATAGCCGGCGATCACAGCTTCGGGCGTGATGTCGATACGCATGACGCCGGGCGACAGCCGCGCCGCCAGGGTCTCCCACGTCAGCCCGACATTCTTGGGATCGTTGCCCATGAAGCCCAGGGTCTCTTCGCGCGTGTTGCCGATGATCATGGGGATCGACCGGCCCAGCGGCGCCGCGTCGGGATAGAAGGGGTGGCGGGGAAGGGTGCGGAAATCCAGCACCGGCCCGAAATACAGGCCGCCGAAGCCCAGAATCGGGTCCTCGGCGCTCTGCGCTTCGAGCAGCCGCTCGACCGGCATCGTCGCCGCTTCGGCCGCCCGATCCGGCGTCAGGCCCAGAGCCTTCAGCCATGTCGTGGCTCGCGTCGTGGCGTTGATTGGCCCGGACGCCGTCACCTGCTGACCACTCATGGTCGCGGCGCGATGGAACAGACCTTGCGCCGCCGGCGTCGCCATCAGGGTGGCGATCTTGGCGCCCCCGCCGGACTGACCGAACAGCATCACCCTCGACGGATCGCCGCCGAACGCCGCAATGTTGTCTCGTACCCACTGCAGCGCCAGGACCAGATCCAGCTGGCCGACGTTGCCCGAATCTTCGAACCCCGGCGCCAGTCGCGCCAGATAGGCATAGCCGAAGACATTCAGCCGGTGGTTCAGCGTCACCACCACGACATCGCCGCGCGCCGCCAGACGCGTGCCGTCATACAGCGGGTCCGATCCCGAACCGCTCGAATAGGCGCCGCCGTGGATATAGACCATCACCGGTCGCCGACCCGCGTCGGTGCCTGGCGTCCAGACGTTCAGGAACAGGCAATCTTCGCTTTGACTCGGCTCATCGCCGCGCTGCGGACTGGCCGCGCCGTAACGTGTTGCACGAACCGGGTCGCGCCATGGCGTCGGCTTCTCCGGTGGCCGGAACCGCCGCGTCGGCGCCCCATATCGCACGCCTTTGAAGACGCTAATCCCGTCCTGCCGCAGACCGATGACCGGCCCGGCTGTGGTCATCACGTGATTCGGCGCCGTGGCCGCAAGCACGCTGGAGGATGCCGAGAACAGACCGGCGGTCGCCAAGCTGCTCAACAGCACCTTACGTCGCGTAATCATCGTTCTTCGCCCATCTGATATCCAACAAGAGTGAACCTGACACCGGTATCATGACGATTCAATGCGCAATGCCTGCGAGGCCGAGGTGCAGGCGCAGAAACCCGATGACAAAGACCGAAGCCTCGTTTCGATGATGTTGGAACTTGGCCTAGGCCTTCGTCAGGCCGATGGCGGAGAGGGTGGGACACCCCGCCCAGTCAAAAAAAGTTAAATAAAACAGATGCATGACGCATCTCTGACAGTCCAGAATGTAGCAGGCTTTGTAGCAAGAGGTTAGCTCGGTTTCTCCATCCAGTCGGCGAACCGGACAAAGTGATCGTACGTTTGCCCCGACTTGGCGACACGCACAGCCACCTTGGGGGCCCGACCAACAAGCGCCTTTAGTGCTTTTCTTATTCGTACGTGCCCGTGCTGCCATGCAAGTCCCTGCGGGGTGCCAAGCAGGGCCTCCGCCTCGAGCACCATCTGGATTGAGTTTGAAGGACGCGATGAAACGCTGGCTGACTTGGCCCGCCGATTTGACGTTCCCTATACGACCCTCCATGCCGCCTATTCGAGGGGCGAGACCCCTACCCAGATTGCGGCACGATTGAAGGGCACCTCCTCCGAGTACTGTCCTGATCACATCCTCGGCGACGCCCTCGCCGTCCGCGATTGGCGGGCGTCGTTCAAGGCGTGGAAGGAAAAACTACCTCGGGAGCATCGCTGGATGGCGGAACCCGAGGTGTTCGATCTCATCACCTGTAGTCGCCAGCTTCAGTCAGGAGCCAAATGGCTGGAGCGGAGGGGCTTCTTTGAACTAGCGGGCGAAGAACACGAAGATCCATTCAGTCTGGAGTTCTGGAGGACGACGGTTCGAACCGGGACGCATGGTCTGAAGCAGTTGTCCTTCGTATCGGCTGTCGTCCTCGATGCGATCATGGATTTCTGGGTTGTCTCGTCCGAAATCGTTTGTCGCTTGGGCGTGAAGATGGTCCCGCCACCAACCTCTGACCGCTTCGTCGATGACCTCTGGGGTCGGTGGCTCGACGATCCGTTCAACTTTTGGACTTCTGGCCTTTGCGAGCGCCACTTCGAACTCCGAAAATAACGCCGCCCATTTCGGTTTAGCTTCTGCAAGGCTGCCGGTCTTAAGCGACACAACGACCTCCAGTCTGCCTCCGAAGGCGGCGCGCACATCGGCTGGAACAGCGCGGCGGAAATAGAGAATGGAGCCCCGCCGATGGAGCGAGGGGTGGTTTGGAACCTGCAAGGTTGCCGCCTCGTTTGTAGCACCTGTTGTAGCAGGGTTAGGCCAGCAAACCTTTGAAAGGCAAGGGCTCTAGCGATTTCAAAACGCTAAAGAGCCGGTGGCGGAGAGGGTGGGATTCGAACCCACGGTACCCTTCCAGGCACGCCGCATTTCGAGTGCGGTACATTCGACCACTCTGCCACCTCTCCGCGGCGCCGATATCGCTTGGTCGAGCGAGGGGCTTCTCTAGTCGGAGCCGCAGCGCTTCGCAACCCGTCTGTGAAAGAAATCCGACGCTATCTTTGAGCGGGCAAAGACAGGCCCGGCGCGGCGCCGGTCTGGGCGTCCACGCCCTTGAATCGAAACAGTTCGGCGGGTCGGCCGCCCGTGGTTGAGGAGAGCTGTCCGGTCGGTTCGACGAGCCCTGTGCGCTCTACGCCGCGTCGGAAATTCTGCTTGTGCAGGCTGAGGCCCGAGACGGCCTCGGCGCCCGCCTGGAGTTCAGACAGGGTGAAGACGCCGGGAGTCAGATCGAACAGGACCGGGCGGTATTTCAGCTTGCTGCGCAGACGGCCAAGCGCCGTCGCCAGGATGCGCCGGTGATCCGAGGACATGATGCGTCCCGGCATGGGCTGCGTGGGTGACAGGTCGGCGTCGCGCCAGGCCTCGGCGACCAGACGCGCTTCGTAGAGCAGTTCATAGCGCTCCAGGACCCGCTCCTCGTTCCAGCGGTGATCGGGCGTCAGGGCGAATAGGGCGCGGGCACGGGCCAGGCGGTGCTCGTCGCCATCGGCCCAGGCGTGCAGGCCTTCCGTGATTCGCGCATCGTGACCGCCGCGCCGATCTTCCCAGGGAAAGAACTCGAACACGGCGTCCCAGAGGGCGTCGTGGGTCTGGCCTTCCGCCGCGTCGGGCGTCAAGGCCAGATAGCCGACGGAGACCTCTCTGTAACGGCCAGGGCCGGGGGTGGCGCGCGGCGAGGCGCGGCCGGCGTCGCCGAAGGTGTAGAGCTGTTCAACGAAACCGAGCCGAAACCCGGTCTGGGCGGTCACGAAGTCCCGCAGAGCGCGCTCGAAGGTGCGGTCGCGAACGGGATCGAAGGGTCCGAAGGGCAGGGCGCGCGAACCGTCCTCGGTCGGAGTCGTCAGGACGACGGCCTGTCGGTCTTTTAGGGTCATCACGACCGCCGACAGACCGATGCGAACGCCATCCTCCGCCCCTTGGGTCATCAGGCTATTCCGTATGCCAAGCGTCGTCGGCGGGGATCAGGCCGACGGCGCCAGCCAGGACACGGTAGCGTTCCAGATAGCGGGCCTGGGCGACCGGCGCGGGTTGAGGTTCGATTGTCAGGCTGTAACCCTCGGGCGGGCTGCCGAAGAAGCCCAGCGATTCCTTTTCGGTGAAACCCGCCAACTGAGTCGCCTCGAAGAAGGCGCAGGCCTTGTCGGCCTTCTTGATCAGCGTCTTGATCGTCTGCGGCGTCTTGGGCGGCAGGCCGTAGCGCAGGTGGATCGCGGCTTCCAGCTTGGCCTCGAAGTCCTTGTACCCGGCCCCGAGCGCCGCCTTGAATGGCGAGATCATGTCGCCGATGACGTATTCAGAAGCGTCATGCAGCAGGGCGGCCAGACGCCATTTCGGATCCAGGCCGGGCTTGATGTGGGCGGCGATCTCTTCGACCACGCACGAATGCTGGGCGACCGAGAAGGCGTGCTCGCCGATGGTCTGACCGTTCCAGCGCGCGACGCGCGCCAGGCCGTGGGCGATGTCCTCGATCTCGATGTCGAACGGCGACGGGTCCAGCAGATCCAGGCGACGACCGGACAGCATGCGCTGCCAGGCGCGGGGGGCGTTCTTCTTGGTAGGGCGCTCGGCCAAATCGCGTGTCCTGATCGCTTGTCGGCTGGTCAGGTGACGCAAAGACACGCCGGGATCAAGCGGGAGGGACCAGACGGCGAAGGAAATCGCCGCGTCAGCGCCCAACGTTCAGTGTGACCAGTTCCTTGGCGTCGTCGAAAATGCCGTCGTTGCGGCGATCCTTGGACCTGACCACAGCGATGACGATCGGGCCGCCGCTGGGGCCGCGCGCCTCGAAGCCGACCTGGCGCCAGCCCGCATCGCCGGGCTGATCGTCAGCCAGGATATAGGTCATGCGCGTCGCCGCGCCCGGCGCACGGGTGCGCACGCGCGTGGAGTTGTCGTTGGCGTCCACGCTGACCATCGAGGTTTCGGTGCGGACGTTTTGTCCGTCCTTGGACTGTATGTTGATGCCGCCGATGCGGACGCTGGCGTTATCGCCCTGGGTCTCGATCTTCAGGCCCGGCAGGCGGACTGAGGCGTCCTCGCCGCGCGTCTTGATGTCGACCCCAGGCGCCTGGACGGAAGTCGTATCGCCTGCCTCGATTGATGGAGGCGGTGGCGGCGCATCGCCTGCGCCCGGGGCCAGCCGCGCGACCGTATGAGGCAGATCGGCGCTGGCGCGCGCCTCGAAATCCCGCAGCACGTCATCGACGGAGCGCCCGTCCAGCTTGACCAGATGCAGCACGACGTCGGCGCCCTTGGGGCCGCCATAGACGCAGTTCGCGCCGCCTGCCGCCGCCAGGCCCTTTCGCGTCAGGACGCCAAGATTGTCCGGGCATTGCAGGGCGTCGATCACCTTCAATACGCCCGCGCCCTGATCGTCGCTGGAGGAGGTGGTGGTGATGCGGACCGAGTTGTCGCCGTCGCAGGCGGCTAGGCTGGCGCTGAGGGCTAGATAAAGCAGGACATGACGCATGGTCGAACCTCTCTTGGCCCCCATTCTGCGCGCTGCGGCCGCGTGATCCAGTGAAATCGCGGTAATCACCGGGTCAGCCGCCGGGGCGCGAGCCTTCGCGGCGGTTCAGGAACGCCAGGCGTTCGAACAGATGCACGTCCTGCTCGTTCTTTAGCAGCGCCCCATGCAGCGGCGGGATCAGCTTGTTCGGCGTCTTCTCACGCAGGGTCTCGGCGTCGATATCCTCGACCAGCAACAGCTTCAGCCAATCCAGAAGCTCTGATGTCGACGGCTTCTTCTTCAGGCCCGGCGTATCGCGGATTTCGTAGAAGGTCTTCAACGCCTCAGAAACCAGGCGCGGTTTGATGCCGGGGAAGTGCACATCGACGATCGCGGACAGGGTCTCGGCGTCGGGGAAGCGAATGAAGTGGAAGAAGCAGCGGCGCAGAAAGGCGTCGGGCAGCTCTTTTTCATTGTTGGAGGTGATAATCACGATGGGGCGCACTTCGGCGCGGATCGTCTCGTCCGTTTCCTGAACGTAGAACTCCATCCGATCGAGTTCCTGCAGCAGGTCGTTGGGGAACTCGATGTCGGCCTTGTCGATCTCGTCGATCAGCAGGACGGGGCGGGCAGGGGCGGTAAACGCCTCCCACAGCTTTCCCTTCTTCAGATAGTTGCGGACGTCGTGGACGCGCTCTTCGCCCAACTGGCTGTCGCGCAACCTGCTGACGGCGTCGTATTCATACAGGCCGTTATGGGCCTTGGTCGTGGATTTGACGTGCCAGGTGATCAACGGCGCGTCGAAAGCCTTGGCGATTTCATAGGCCAGGACCGTCTTGCCTGTGCCGGGCTCGCCCTTGATCAGCAGGGGACGCTCAAGTGCGACCGCGGCGTTCACCGCGATCTTGAGGTCGCTCGTCGCGATATAACGGTCCGTGCCTTCGAAACGGCTCATAGAAAAACCCACTCCGTGTTTTCACGAAGTGGGTTAGCCGATCGCCTGCGTCGTGAACAGCGATCAGGTGATGCGCTTGGCCGAGACCGGATCGCTGGCGGGGAAGGTCTCTTCCAGGCCTTCATCAACCAGCGCCTCCTGGCGGCTGTCCGACTTGTCGATCTTGTCCAGCTGGTCCGGCACGCCGTCCTGCGAGGTCGTGCGCTTGGCGTGCGGGGCGTCGGGCGACGCGTCGTGACGGGCTTTGTCGTCGGTCATGTCATTCTCTCCTTATCGCGCCGGAGCGTCTTGCTCGCCGTCCGGTCCGTATCCCAGGTCCGTGATATCGTCATCCGAGAGCCGTTTGGCCTCCCAGTGGGCGGCGCTTGCCTGTGCGCCGCGTTCGTTTTCCATCAGGCCCGAATAGACGAGCTCGACTTCATCTGGTGCTGACGGAGGCCCGCCGTCGGCGTCGATCTGATCGCGGTTTTCGCCATCGACGCCCAACAGGGCGTCGGCTTCGCGTTCGATGCCGTCGAGAGCTAGCTGGTCGTCGAGATCGATCTCGGCGTCCTCGTCGAACTCCTCTTCGTCGGCGTCGCCGTCAGCCTGGGTCACGTCCAGCACCTGGTCGGCCTCATCCAGCAGAAATTCGCCGTCGCCCTCGTCGTCCAGATGGGTTTCGTCAAACGTCTCAGACTGTTCCTGATCGTCCTGATAGTCGTTGTCCGGCATGGTCGTCTCCTCTTCGACAAGCCAACGCAACGGCGACGATACGCGTTCCAGCGGATCGATCTCACAAGGGATGGTTAACTGATGCCGGGTTAGGGTCTGATTCACTCGGAGCTGTCGTGCGCGACCGGCTCGATCACGACTGGAGTACGGTCCTCAATGGCCTTGAAGCTGTCGCTGAAACCCGGCGAGAAGTTCGTTCTGAATGGCGCCGTGGTCCAGAACGGCGATCGTCGCGGCGTGCTGATCCTCCAAAACCGCGCCAGCGTCCTGCGCGAGAAGGACATCATGCAGGCCGAGGACGTCACCACGCCCGCACGCCGCATCTATTTCCCGATCATGATGATGTATCTGGACGAGAATTCGGCGTCGAAGTTCTTCGACGAACTCGCTTTACGGATCACCGAATTCATGGGCGCGACGCAGAACCCGGACATCCTGGCCGAATGCGTCTCGGCCTCGCGTCATGTGCTGGCGCGCGAATACTATAAGGCCCTGATGTCGGCGCGTAAGATTGTCGAATATGAAGAGAGAGTGCTGAATGTCGCTTCAGGCCTACACAGCGGCGACAGCGAGGGCTGAGAGCCCGCGCGACCTGGAGTACCGTCTGTTCGGTCAGGTCACGCGCGCTCTGGTTCACGCCTCGACCGTCGACGAGTCCGACATCGCCACCCGTATCGACGCGCTGGACTGGAACCGGCGTCTGTGGTCGACGCTGGCCGGCGAGTGCAGCGATGCAGGCAACGCTCTGGGCGCTCCGATGCGTGCTCAGATCATTTCCCTGAGCCTGTTCATCAATCGCCATTCCTCGGCGATCATGCGGGGCGAAGAGAGCTTTCAGGATCTGATCGATATCAATCGCATGATCATGCAGGGCCTGTCCGGCGGGGCGTCGCCGACGCAGTAGATCGACACGCGTTCACGAAAGCGCGAAGCCCATTGGCGCAAGGCGTTGAGCCGTCTTATGTTTCACCTCCCTGTTCAACAGTCGAAAGGAGGTGATCCAGTGTCTCATTGTCATCAATCGCGAGCGGCGACCGCGACCCTGGCCCTCGGAGAGGGTCTGGTCTGAGCCTTTCAGACTGAGTTGCGGCCGGACCGTTCGCGGTCAGGCAATGAAGGGTCGTCGGGGAAACCCGGCGGCCCTTTTTGTCGCCGTCAGTGCAGCAGTTTGGCGAACCAGCCGGTCACGTGCTGGGCCACCTCGACTACCGTCGCCCAGATCAGGAACAGATAAAGAGCGCTGGCTGCGGTGGCGACGACGCCGAGCAGGATGGCGACCCCGTCGCGCTGCATCATGCCCAAGGCGAACAGAACCAGGGCGATGCCGGGCAGGGCGTCTCCAAACGGGATGGGCAAGGCCATGATCAGGGCCAGCACCACGCAGACCAGGCCGGTGAAGGTGTCGGCGACATCGCCGGTCAGCAGCGGCAGGCGAGGGCGGGTCAATCGTTCAATGGCGCGCACCATCTTGAGGACGCTCAGGCCATTCGGGCGTCTGCGAACGGCGCGCCTCACGCCGTCGGAAAAGATGTAGCGGCGCCCGGCGATCCGCACCCTTGCCGACAGGACCCAGCGGCGCAGCCAGGCCGGGGCTGCGAACGGAGTGGCGATCAAGGACGTGTATGCGGCGCGAGACACAGAGGCTTTCAACATCCAGCGCGGCAGCCACACGCTCTGTCCCTGGAAGGCCAGTTCCAGGGACATCAAAATGATCGGTACGGCGAAGACCGCCTTGCCGCCCGGCGGCCAGGGCAGGAGCGCCAGCAGCGACAGGATCAGGATCATGGCCCCGAAGCCGCGCTCGCCAAACGACGCGACCAGTTCGGCCATGGTCAGCTTGGGTTCGGGGGCGTGGCCGAGATCTTCAAGGACGTCGGAAAACCGCCGCAGGTCGTCGTTCGGAGGCGGTTGGGCGGGCATCAGGCGGGGCGCTCGGCTGGAGATTGCGCCCATCTAGGCGGTCGGCGCGCGGATCGCCACTTACAGAACGGACAGACGATCAGATAAATCGCCTGTGTCTTAGTCCTGCACGTGCTCGGGTTTGCCCTTGCGCTTGGTTTCGGCAAGGTCTTCCAGCTGCTTTTCCGTCATGGAATCGACCATGGACCTGGACGCGCCCTTCAGCTTTGACTTCGGCGTGTCCCCGCGCTTGGCCGACAGGGCGGCGCCGGCGGCCTTTTGCTGAGCGGCAGATTTGGCGGGCATGGTCTGTCTCCTTGTGCGGAGACAAGCCGTCAGCCGCCCAGCAGTTCCCGTCCGATCAGGAAGCGGCGGATCTCGTTGGTGCCGGCGCCGATGTCATAGAGTTTGGCGTCACGGACCAGCCGTTCGACCGGCCATTCCTTGGTGTAGCCGGCGCCGCCCAGGGCCTGAACGGCCTCCATCGTGACCTTCACCGCATTTTCGGACGCCAGCAGGATCGCGCCCGCCGCGTCGTAGCGCGTTGTCAGGCCGGCGTCGCAGGCGCGGGCGACCGAATAGACATAGGCGCGGGCGCTGTTCAGGGCGACGTACATGTCGGCGATCTTGCCTTGCATCAGCTGGAACGAGCCGATCGGCTTTCCGAACTGCTTGCGGTCGCGGACGTAGGGCAGGACCACGTCCAGCGCGGCCTGCATGATACCGAGCGGACCGGCGGCCAGAACGGCGCGCTCATAGTCCAAGCCGCTCATCAGCACGCCGGCGCCGCCGCCCAGCGGACCCATGATATTGTCTTCCGGCACTTCGCAATCTTCGAAAACCAGTTCGGCGGTGTCCGAGCCGCGCATGCCCATCTTGTCCAGCTTCTTGGAGACGCTGAAACCCTTCATGCCCTTTTCAATCAGGAAGGCTGTGCAACCCTTTGATCCCGCATCCGGATCGGTCTTGGCATAGACGACAAGGGTGTCGGCGTGGGGCGCGTTGGTGATCCAGAACTTGGTGCCGTTCAGGACGTAGCGATCGCCCTTCTTTTCAGCGCGGGTGCGCATCGACATGACGTCGGAACCTGATCCGGCCTCGGACATGGCCAGCGAGCCGACATGTTCGCCGCTGATCAGCTTGGGCAGGTATTTCTGCTTCTGCTCGGCCGTGCCCCAGCGCCGGATCTGATTGACGCACAGATTGGAGTGGGCGCCGTAGCTCAGGCCGATCGAGGCCGAGGCGCGCGACACTTCCTCCATCGCGACGACATGTTCGAGATAGCCCAGGCCAAGGCCGCCGAACTCTTCCTCGACGGTGATTCCGTGCAAGCCCAGTTGGCCCATCTCGGGCCAGAGCTCGCGTTTGAATTCGTTCTTTTCGTCGATCTCGGCGGCCAGCGGGGCCAGGCGATCGGCGGCCCAGCGGGCGGTGGTGTCGCGGATGGCGTCGGCGTTATCGCCAAGGCCGAATTCCATGGATTGGGGCGCGAAGGGAATGCTCATGCGCTAGGGCGTAGCATCGCGCACGGCCTTTCGCCAAGCGCTGTCAGACGCGGTCAGCCCGTCCCCAGCGCCGATAGCAGTTGTAGCCCGACACCCCCAGGCAGGCGGCGGCGACCAGGATCAGGACCCAGGCGACCGTGGCGGTGTCGCTGCTGTTCGATATCGACGCGCGGCGAAAGGCGGCCATGGCGACGCCGAGGCACAGGGCGCCTAGGCCGCCCATGATGACGAAGGTCAAGGTTTCCCCCAGGCCCGAACGCCGCTTGGCCCGAGCGCGGGCCACGACCTCGCGCGTGCTCAGCACGTCTTCGCTGGCTGCCGCATCACCCTCGATGGCCGGTGCGGCGGCGCTGTCGCCGGACGTGGCTTCGGCCGGTCCCGGCGCGGTCAGCACCACGCTGGTCTTTTGCGCATCGGCGAAGCCCGACGGCGTCTCAGGCTGTTTGGCCTCAACCGGCGCGTGGATGTCGTTGGCCGCGATGATCGGCGCAGCGACGGAGACGGTCTCCGATTGTCCGGTCAGCGGCACGACGTCCGGGACCGGGCCGACAGCCGTCGCGGCATAGGTGTTGTGCGGCTGAGGTGCGGTGGTCGCAGAGATGGCTTGAGCCAGCACCATGCCGTCCTGGGCCGGGAAGGGGGCGACGGCCTCATCCAGGGCGCCGTCGACGGCGGGCAGGGCCGGCTCGTCCGTCTCGAAAGGAGACGGCAGGGGCGCTGCGAGAAGATCCGCCAAGGTGACCGGCGCGCCGGGTGCGGCGTTGAACAGCGCGTGTTCAGCCGAACGACGGCGGGTTGGGGTCTCGGCTGCGGCTTCATCGGCCCAGGCGCTCATGGAGGCGGACGCCTGACGAGCAGACCCCGCATTCAACTGCTCGACCACGTCGGATGCGGCGAACCTGTCTGCGCCGATGGAAAAGGCGAAACTGGCCAGGGCGTCGAACTGATGCTGGTTGAGGTGAACGCGGACATGATCGGTCACGGCCTTCACGACCGGGATCAGGTCGTACTGCATTAGCAGTTCGGCCTCGGCCTCGGACACCTTCGCGCCCTCACGGGCCGACTGGGTATGGCCGTAGCCGATGACCCAGCGACCGTCGCTGCGCTGCATGGCCCGAGGCCGGAAGCCTTCGAAACTCTTGATCAGCAGGACGCCCTCGCGGGACACCTTGCTGGGTTTGGGGAGGACGTCAGACACAGTTGACCCAATTGGAAACAGGCGCGCGGCGCTCGCACCGCTCCCAGCAAGGGCCGCGCCGGATCGTCCGCGTCGTGTCTAGAGCAGCACCAGTGTGGCCAGACCAAGGAAGATCAAGAAGCCGAAGAAGTCGGTGGTCGCCGTGACGAACACGGCCGATGACACGGCCGGGTCGAACTTCAACTTGGACAGGGTCAAGGGCGTAAGGACCCCGATCGAAGCGGCGACCAGCAGGTTCAGGATCATGGCCGCGCCGATCACCAGGCCGATCTTCCAGTCTTCGTCCCGGAACCAGAAGCCCGCCGCGATGCCGATCAGGGGGGCCAGGATCAGGCCGTTGGCCAGGCCGACCATCATTTCCCGCCAGAAGGTGCGCGGGGCGTTCGAACTGTTCAGCTCGCGCGTCGCTAGGGCGCGTACGGTCACGGTCAGGGCCTGGGTGCCGGCGTTGCCGCCGATGGCCGAGACGATCGGCATCAGGACGGCGAGGGCGACGATCTGCTGGATGGTGGCCTCGAACAGACCGATGACGCTGGCGCCCAGCGCCGCCGTCGCCAGATTTATCGCCAGCCAGGGCACGCGACCGCGCACGATCTCGGGGACGGACGAACCGCGGTCTTCGTCGGCGACACCGGCCAGACGCAGGATGTCCTCGCGGTTCTCTTCCTGAATGATGTTGACGATGTCATCGACGGTGATCTGGCCGACCAGCCGTCCGGCCGCGTCCACGACGGGCGCCGAGATCAGGTGGTATTTCTCGAAGATGTAGGCGACTTCTTCCTGGTCCTGATCGACGGCGATCTCGTTGATCGGCTCCATCAGATCGGTCAGGGCGACGGTGCGGGCGGCCCGCAGCAGGCCGCTGATCGGCACGCCGCCGACCGGACGGTTCAGCGGATCGACGACATAGATGTCGAAGAACAGCTCTGGCAGGTCGTCGCCCTGTTTGCGGATGTGGTCGATGGTGTCGCCCACGCTCCAGAACTGGGGCGCGGCCATCACCTCGCGCTGCATCAGGCGGCCGGCGGACTCTTCCGCATAGCCCAGGCTGCTTTCGATGGCGGCGCGATCGACCTCAGGCATGGCGGCCAGAACGCGTTCGCGCTGGTCGTCTTCCAGGTCTTCGACGACGGCTGCGGCGTCGTCGGAATCCAGTTCCTGCAGCGCCTCGGCCAGGGTGCCGTGCGGGACCCGCTCCAGCACCTCTTCGCGGATGTTGTCATCCAGCTCGGGCAGGGTTTCGGCCAGAAGCTCCGGCGGCAACCACAGCACGACGACGGCGCGGTGTTCCGCCGTCAGAAAGCCCATCAGGTCAGCGACGTCGGCCGGGTGCAGGTCTTCCAGCAGAGAGCGCAGCCGCATCCCGTCGCCGTCGTCGGCGGCGTCCACGACTTTCTCGACGAATTGCGGGGTGAGGACATAGTCCTCGTCAAGGGCGGCGTGGTCTTCGTTGTCGAGCGTCTCGTCTGGAACAAAGGCGGTGTCCGTGGTGCTCACGTGGTCGCCTCCCTTGGTAGAATGTCCAGCCGTACTTAGCCGATGAATCGCCCTGTTTAGCCAGATGGTGCGGTCGAGAAGACTCGAACTTCCACGGGTTGCCCCACAGCGACCTCAACGCTGCGCGTCTACCAATTCCGCCACGACCGCTCGCATCGGAGCGGCGGCGAATAGACGAAGCCGTTGGAAAAGGAAAGGGGCGAATTCAGTGGCGAGTGCCGAGTAGTGAGTGGCGAGGAGATCAAAGCGATTTCAGGCGACGCCGGGACTAGGGTCTGACCACGGAAAGTGTGTGCGTTAACTCGCCACTCGCCACTCAGCACTCGTCACTACGCCAGTCAGGCCGACCCGGCCATGAAGTCGTACACGTCCGCCTGGCGGGTGACGGTGATGGCGATGCGGTCGTCTCGGATCTCGATTTCGCCGCGCGCGACCGGATAGTTGTTGGCTAGGATCCAGACCTCGTCGCCCTCTGCGGCGTCCAAGGGAATTACCGCGCCGCGACCCATGCGCAGCAGTTGCGACATCGGCAGCACCGAGCGACCCAGCACCACTGAGATTTCGACATCGACGGCGTTGATCTGGGTCACGTAAAGCTCTCTTCACTGGAGGGCCGTCTCTTGCAGAAACGCCCTGGCGACCACATTGAAGCGTCATGCTTGCTGAGCCGTTAAGCCCGTCCCTTCAGAAACTGCGTCTCGACGATGGCCGACCGGTCGAATGGGCCGTGTCGAAAGGCTACGTCGACTATACGGCCGCGGAGGCTTTCATGGAGGCGCGCGTCGCCGCCATTGCGGCCGGCGAGGCGAATGAGATGGTCTGGTTGCTCGAGCATCCGCCGCTCTACACGGCCGGCGTCTCGGCCAAGGACGACGACCTTCTGGATGCCGGCCGGTTTCCGGTGCATCGCACAGGGCGGGGCGGACAGTTCACCTATCACGGGCCGGGACAGCGCGTGGCCTATGTGATGCTGGACCTTAATCGGCGCGGCAAGGACGTCCGGTGTTTCGTGCGCGGGCTTGAGCTGTGGCTGATCGGCGCCTTGGATACGTTTGGCGTAAAGGCCGACATCCGCCCGGGGCGCGTGGGCGTGTGGGTCGAGCGCAAGGGGGCGGGCTGGTCGCGTGAGGACAAGATCGCCGCCATCGGCGTCAAGGTCCGCAAATGGGTCAGCTTCCACGGCATCAGTCTGAACGTGGAGCCGGATCTGGATCATTTCGGCGGCATCGTCCCCTGCGGCATTCAGGAACACGGCGTCACCAGCCTGGTCGATCTCGGCGTTCTGGCGACGATGGACGAGGCGGACGAGGCCTTGAGGCGCAGCTTCGATCGGATCTTCGGCGCAGCGGTCGAGGCGCCGGCGCCGCTCTGATGCGCGCCGCATCGCCGCAGCTCATGTGACAATCGGGCGAAATCCCGCGCGGCGGGGTTGGCAAGCGCCGGACGCATGGGGTTTAACCTTTCCCACGAGCTTGAAATCAAAGGCCGCAGGAAACCCCATGAACCGAATGATCGCCGCAGCATCGGCCGCCGTTCTGTCGCTAACCGTCGCCGCCGGCGCCGCTGTCGCACAGGATTTTCGCGCTCTGGCGCAGCAAGACCTCCAAGCCGCGCATGACGCCCTGGCCGCCAACCACCCTGCCGCCGTGATTCCCGGCGCGCCCAGCGAAGCGTTTCGGAGCTGGATCGATGCCGGCCTGACCGATGCGCAAGGCAAGGTGGGACGCGTGAACAGCGGCGACAGCCACGCCTATCTGATGCGCTACTACGCCAACGGCTTCCGTGACTCGAACATCGCGATTCGCCCGACCTATGAAGGCCTCGGCCCCTTCTTCGCGACCAGCTGGCCGGGCGTGACCACGGCGTGGCGCAACGGCGAATATGTGGTCTCCTATGTGAAGCCCGGCGTTCGCAACGTGCCGCCGCTCGGCGCGATCTTGGTCAAATGCGGCGACAAGACCGCCGCTCAGTTGGCCGAAGAGCGGCTGGACCGCTGGGAAGGCGACCTGACGACGGAAGCCGGACGTGTCCGCACCGCCCCCTATCTGCTGTGGAACCGGAATAATCCCTTCACCGGCGGCGTGCCGTCGCTGTGCACCTTCAAGGTCGGGCGTCGCGATCGTGACTTCCAGATGCAGCCTCAGCCGGCCGACGCCGCCAGCCTGGAAGCCGCCTATCGCGCCACCGTCTATACGCCGGGCGCCAATCCGTTGTCGGTCGAGACGGTCGACGGCCGTCCGTGGATCAACGTTCACACCCTGGCTGACGACGCCGGATGGGACGCCTTCTACGCCGCTGTCGAAGCCCAACTGCCCGCCATTCGCGGCGCGCAGGGGCTGGTCATCGATTTGCGCGGCGCAAACGGTACTTCGCTGAATGCGACGGGCAAGGGCTATGGCTTGGCCAACCGCATCTGGACGCCGGAGTTCACTGTCAGCCGTCAGCCTGAAGCCGGCTCGATCACCTACCGCGCCACGCCCGCGAACCGTCAGTGGTTCGCCGACACGCTGACCCGCATGCAGGCCGACCCGCGCTTCGTCGCCGAATCCGGCCCGGTGATCGAACAGACCCAGGCCATCGTCGCCGCCTTCGATTCGGCCCTGGCCGCCAATCAGCCGACCTTCACCATGCCGGGCCGTCCTTCGGTGGCGGACACGGGCGCAGCAAACCCCGTGGCGGGCCCGGTCGTGGTCCTGGTCGACAGCGGCTGCACGAGTGGGTGCCTGGATACGCTGGACCTGCTGACGCGCCTGCCGAACGTGCGCCTGGCCGGATCAGTCACAGCCGAGGACTCGATCTTCATCGAGCCGACTGTGCTGCGCCTGCCTTCGAACTATGCCGAGCTGACCTATGGTCATAAGGCCTGGACGACGCGTCAGCGCGGCAACGATGCGCCCTTCACCCCGGCGCAGGGCCTTGCCTATACCGGCTCTGCGACGGACGAAGCGGCCGTGCGCGCCTGGGTGGGCACGCTGTTCCAATAAGGAACGGTCGGTCGAATGAACCAGGGGCGGGCAGGGGGTGGAACCCTTGGCCCGTCCTTCTTATTTGCAGTCCATGACCGATCTCGTCCAAACCTCCGAAACCCTCCGTTCGCCGTCGGGCTATGACCTGACGCCGCCAAACGCCGAAGAACGCGCCCGGCTCGAAGCCGATCTGAATCCTGAGGAAAAGCGCGTCCTGCTGTCCCATGGAACGGAGGCGCCGTTCTGCGGCACTCTGCTGGGTGAGAAGCGGGCTGGCGTCTTCTGCTGCCGCGAATGCGGCTTGCCGTTGTTCAAGAGTGGAACGAAATTCGAAAGCGGCACCGGCTGGCCCAGCTTCACCCAGCCGGTTGATGAAGCGCACGTCCATGCAATCCGCGACACCAGCTACGGCATGATCCGGGTCGAGACCCAATGCGCCCGGTGCGGCAGCCACCAGGGTCACGTCTTCCCCGACGGCCCGCCGCCGACCGGAAACCGCTATTGCATCAACTCGGTCGCGCTCAGTTTCGTAGCCGAGGGCGAGGCCTTGCCGGACCCCCTGAACCGCGGCGACGGCATCGCCTGACCTTGGCCTCAATCGCTGTGCTAGGATGATGTCGAACGGAGGTGGCCTATGCTGATCGCAAGTCTCTTGGCGGGTGTGGCGCTGGCGGCGTCGGACGGTGATCCGGATGGCGTGGTGACCACGGCGCCGACAAACGCGCCCACCCTGGCCCAGGCCCTGGCTGCGACGCCTGAGGCGTCGGTGACCGCGCCGACGGCTCAGGACGCCGCCCCGCACGGCATGACCACTGAGCAGCAGATTCAAAACTGGATCAGCACGCGCACGCCGGGCGCAACCTTCGACGAAAGCGCAAAGCCGGGCGCGCCGGCCGAGCGCAAGATGCATGGCATGGTCGAGGCCGGGATCGGCACCGGCGGCTATCGCAGCTATGGCGCGGCTGTTTCCTTGCCTGTCGGTGAGAACGGTCGTCTGGACCTCGCCTACCGCGAAGGCCGCAACGAACCCTGGGGATACGGCTACGGCGGCTATGGTCTGCGCGGACCGGGCTTCTACTCGCCTTATGGCGGCGGCTGGCGCGGTCGAGGCTATGGGGCCGACACCACGACCAAGTCGATGTCTATGGGGTTCAGCTGGAGCAAGGACGGCGATGCGGATGATCGCGATCCCTATCGTCGCGGCCTGTACGGCTACGACTGAAGGCTTTTCCGTCCGATCTGGAATTCAAAAAGGCCCGGCAAAAGCCGGGCCTTTTCAAGTCTCAGATGGTGCCGCCGGGGGGAATCGAACCCACGACCTCAGCCTTACCAAGGATGCGCTCTACCACTGAGCTACGGCGGCCCCGACTGAGGAAGCGGCCGTATAGCCAAACCCTTTCGGGGAGGGAAGCGGCTTTTTGACGATCTGAAAGAAAGTTTGGACATGGCCTGTGATCACGGCATCATCGCGCCATGACTCGCACGCCGCATGACGCCGATACGCCCTCCGCCGCCGCGCAGGCGACGCCGATCGTCGAATCGGGGCCTGAATTCGAGAAAGCGCGCGCAAAGGCGGAAAAGGCCATGCGGCTTGCCTGCGCCCTTCGCGCCAACCTGCGACGCCGCAAGGCGCCCGCGCGGACGCCGGCTGCGCCGCGCGACAGCAACTGAAAGTCATCGGCTCGCGATCACGCAGCCCTTTGGCAAGCGCCCGCCGGCTTGCTAGAGAACCTTCCTCCCGAGGCGTTGGCATCGGGCGCGCTTAAGGACGTCATGGACAGCATCGCCATTCAGGGCGGCGCCCAGCTTTTCGGGGACATTCCCGTCAGCGGCGCCAAGAACTCCGCCATCAAGCTGATGGCCGCCTCGATCCTGACGGATCAGCCCTTGCTGCTGACCAATATGCCGCGTCTGGCCGACACCCGGTTCCTGGGTCAGTTGCTGCGCCAGTTCGGCATCGAAGTGACCGAGCGGGACGGTGCGGACGGGCAGGAGAGTCTGTTCCACGCCAAGAATCTGACCTCGACCTTCGCCCCCTACGATCTGGTGCGGCAGATGCGGGCCTCGTTCAATGTGCTTGGGCCTTTGCTGGCGCGCACAGGCGAGGCCAAGGTCTCGCTGCCGGGCGGCTGCACCATCGGCGCGCGTCCGGTCGATCTGCACCTGCAGGCGCTGACGGCGCTGGGCGCCGAGATCGAGCTGGACGAAGGCTATGTCACCGCCCGCGCGCCCAAGGGCCTGAAGGGCGCCGAGATCGAGTTCCCCTTCGTCTCGGTCGGCGCCACCGAACACGCGCTTCTGGCCGCTGTGCTGGCTGAAGGCACGACTGTCCTGCGCCGTGCGGCGCGCGAACCCGAGATCGGCGATCTGGCCCAATGTCTGACGGCCATGGGCGCCAGGATAGAGGGCATCGACACCGACGTCCTGACCATCACCGGCGTCTCGTCGCTGAATGGAACGACCTGGTCTGTGATTCCCGACCGGATCGAGATGGGCTCCTACGCCGTCGCCGCCGCCATGGCGGGCGGCGAGGTGCGTCTGACCAAGGCGCGGGCTGAATTGATCGGTTCGTTGACGGACAAGATGGTCGAGGCGGGCGTCGAGGTCTCGCCGACCGCCGACGGCGTTCTGATCAAACGCGACCCGAAGCAGCGACTGAAGGCCGTAGACGTCGAGACGGCCATCTATCCGGGCTTCGCCACCGATCTCCAGGCCCAGTTCATGGCGCTGATGACGACGGCGGAAGGCGTCAGCACGGTTCGCGAGACGATCTTCGAAAACCGCTTCATGCATGTGCCGGAGTTGGCGCGACTGGGCGCCGACATTTCGGTCCATGCCGGAGAGGCGCACGTCAACGGCGTCGAAGTTCTGCACGGCGCACAGGTTATGGCCACGGATCTTCGGGCTTCGATGTGCCTGGTTATCGCGGGCCTCGTCGCCGAGGGCGAAACGACGGTCGGACGCGTCTATCATCTGGATCGCGGTTTCGAGCGTTTGGAAGAAAAGCTCGGCGCATGCGGAGCCGACATCCGCCGCATAAAGGGAACAGGTGATGAGCACTGAGATCGACGGCGTCATCCCCGAAGCCAAGGCACCGGTCGAACCGCTGCGTCTGCTGGCCGAGGATGCCGACGATCTTCAGATCATCTCCGCCGCGCTCCAGGACGCCATCCTGCGTCCCGTGGATATCGTCTGGGAAAAGGCGGCCCGGACCCTGACCATCGCCTTCAGCCGCTTCTGCTGGGAGTGCGGCGGGACGCGGGTGATGTGCGCCATGCAGTTCGGTGACGTTCTGGCGGTCAAGAGCCGTCGCCTGTCGCGCAGTCCCGACGCCTCGCTCGAACTGCTCGCGCTCGACTTCATTCCGACCGAGGATCTGAGCGGACGCGTCATCCTGATGTTCGCCGGCGGCGGCGACCTGCGAATCGACGTCGAATGCCTGGACGCCGTGGTCACGGATATTTCCGACCGCTGGCCGGCGCGCATCGCGCCGACCCATCTGGACACGCCCGAACTGGACGAAGGGACTGCGGCATGAGCGCCGATCACAAGCTGGCCTCGGTCGAACTGGACGCCGCGACCCTGCCGGCGGCGACGGCCGAGATCGAGCACGAGCGTCGCGTCGCCATCTTTGATCTGGTCGAGAAGAACAGCTTCGAGCCCGTCGGCGCCGAGGGCGGACCCTACAGGCTGAAGCTGTCGCTTCAGGACAATCGTCTGGTGTTCGACATCGACGGCGAGAACTTCACGCGCACCTACGCCATCAGCCTGACGCCGCTGAAGGGCGTGATCAAAGACTATCTGATGATCTGCGACAGCTACTACGAGGCTCTGCGCGGATCCTCGGCCAGCCAGATCGAATCGGTCGATATGGGCCGGCGCGGCCTTCACAACGAAGGGGCCGAGCAGCTGAAGACGCGGTTGGACGGCAAGATCGTGGTCGATCACGAGACGTCGCGGCGCCTGTTTACATTGCTCTGCGCCCTCTACCGTCGCGGCTGACCTCGACTATCTCTGTGTTTTCGGGCATTAGGCCCGTCCATTCCGCCCCTCGCGCCCGCCCGGCGTGGGGTCGAACGCATATTCAACGGGCGTGAGAGGCCGCATGGCTAAGGAAGAACTGCTCGAGTTTCCCGGCACCGTCAGCGAACTGCTGCCGAACGCCACCTTCCGCGTGACGCTCGAGAACGACCACGAGATCATCGCCCACACCGCCGGCAAGATGCGCAAGAACCGCATTCGCGTTCTGGCCGGCGACAAGGTGCTGGTCGAAATGACCCCCTACGACCTGACCAAGGGTCGCATCACCTATCGCTTCAAGTAAGTGGCTGCGGGTCGCCCCGAACTGGTGCTGGCTTCGGCCAGCCCGCGCCGCATCGAACTGCTGGCGCAGGTCGGGATCACGCCCGACCATATCGATCCCGCCGACATCGACGAAACGCCTCTGAAGGGCGAGACTTCGCCGCGCCTGGCCGAACGGCTCGCCACCTCGAAAGCCCAGGTCGTCGCAGAACGCCGTCCCGACGCGGTCGTCATCGCCGCCGACACGGTGGTCGCTGTCGGGCGTCGTTTTCTGGAAAAGGCGGCGGACGAGGCCGAGGCGACACGTTTTCTGAAACTGCTGTCCGGCCGCAATCACCGCGTCTTCACCGGCGTCGCCGTCTGGCGCGACGGAAAGATATCGTCCCGCGTCAACGAAACCCGCGTGACCTTCAAACCCTTGTCCGACCATGAGATCGCCGCCTACGTCGCCACGGGCGACTGGCGCGGCAAGGCCGGGGGCTATGGCATCCAGGGCCCGGCGGCCGCCTTCATCCAGCGCATCGTCGGCAGCCATCCGTCCGTGATGGGCCTGCCCGTCTATGAGGCCGTCCAGCTTCTACACGGCGTCGGCTGGCGTTCATGAGCGGCGCAGTCGAGGTCTTCCTCGACGAGACGCCTGGCGAGACGCGTGGCGCGATCATGCGCGACGGCCGTTACACTCATCTTCTCATCCACCGCGAGGACGATGCGGCGCAGACCCGGCTCGGCGCCCGCTCCGTGGGGCGTGTCATCGAGGTGAACCCCGGCTTGCGCGGCGCCTTCGTCGATATCGCCGCACCGACCGCCGCCTTTCTGCCCTTCCCGAGAAACGACCGTCTTACCCAGGGGCAACGACTAGAAGTCATCGTCACCGCCGAACCTCGTGCCGGGAAAGGGGCGGTGGTTCGCCGTCTGGGGCCCGGGGAGGGGACGCCTCGCCTGATTCAGCCCGCACCCAGCATCGCCGAACAGTTGCGCGATCTCGCGCCCGGCGAGGAATCAGTCACCGGCATCGCCGCTATCGACGCCGTGGTCGAGGCGGAGGAGGAGGCTCTGGCTCAATCTATCGTTTTCGCCTCGCATGGAATCGATCTCGCCATCGAACGCACGCGCGCCTTGGTGGCTGTGGACATCGACTTCACCTCCCCCCCCGGTCGTGATCCGAAACAGGCAAGGGCGGCTGCGAATCGCGAGGGGTTGAAACAGGCGGCGCGGCTGACCGGCCTGCGGAACTGGGGCGGCCTGGTCGTCATCGACATGATCGGGGACGGTACGGACGCGGAGGCCCAGGCCAAGGTTGCGCGGGCCGCGTTCGGTCACGAACCCCAGGCCGTCTTCGGACCCGTCAGTCGGTTCGGCCTGTTGCAGATGTCGCTTCCCTGGCGCCGTACGCCGATCGAGGAGGTTCTGCTCGGCGCCAGCGGACGCCCGTCTGTTCAAACACGAGCCTTGTCTTTCGTGCGCACTTTGCGGCGGCACCTTCTGGCCGATACCCTGTCGCCGCGCATCATCGCGCGTTGCGCGCCGGAAGAAGCCCTGATTGCTCAACCGCTGGCGGCTCGTCTGGGACCGCGAGCGGTGATCCAGGCCGATCCCGCGATCCCGGTTGGGCGCGGACGAATAGAAGAGGGGTGAGCCGTGGCTTCCTGTCCAATCTGCCGCAAGGCCGACGCCGATCCCAAGTACAAGCCCTTCTGCTCACGCCGCTGTTCGGACGTGGATCTTCAACGCTGGTTCACTGGCGGCTACGCCATTCCGGTCGCCCTGGACGAGGGTGCGGAAGATGATGACGAAAAGGACTGATTGGGCGCTGGACAGGCGGAAAAGCCTCCCCTATAGACCCGCCTCTCGCGACGCCGCGTCGGCGCCTGGATAGCTCAGCTGGTAGAGCAGCGGATTGAAAATCCGCGTGTCGGTGGTTCGAACCCGCCTCCAGGCACCATCTTTTCTTGCCCCACAAAAATCGATTGCACCGGCGCATTATCTTGCGCTGCGGCCTTTGCGCCGTCCTCGGCTTTCAGGCGGCTTGCAGCGATCAGCCCTACAATTTGCAGTATTGGGAAATGATCGCGCTCAGGATGGCCGTTTTGAACAAACTTGCTTCATCTGACGTTAGATCATCATCAAAATGTCGCGTGGCTGCACTCTAATGCGCCGGTTGGTGGAACTTTTCTCCATGTCTCTCGACGGGTTAAAAGCCCCTCTTGTCCCTTGACGCTCCGGTAAGGGTTCGTCAAAGGGTTGAGGCGCCTTCGCAAGAAGACGTTAATGCGGATCGCCGGGGACGTGTCTCCGAAGGTTCGACCAGCGGAGACGAGGCGGGCGACCGGTTCGATCTCCACCGAAGATTTCAGCGGGCTCTGATCCTCGAAAGGACGGGCGCGTTGAAGGAAACATTTCAGGTTGGGGGGCGGTCGCTGACTATGGCCGCACCTTTGGTTCCACGAGTCAGACCAAGCAGGAACTGGCGAATTATGCTGAACAGCAAAAAGACGAATATCCTTCTCGCCATGGCCGGCGCCGCCGCGCTGATGGCGAGCTCGCCGGTCCTGGCCCAGGCCCCGGCCGAGCCCACCCCGGCCGCCTCGACTGCGGCTCCCGCAGCCGCCGCTCCGGCTGCTGGCGAAGCTGATCCCGCAACGGTGAACGACGCCGTCGGCGGCGGTCACGGCGACATCACCCCGATCTCCATGTTCATGGAAGCCACGGTCGTCGTTAAGGTCGTCATGGCCGGCCTGCTGCTGGCCTCGATCCTGTCGTGGACACTGCTGCTCATCAAGCTGTTCGAGTTCGGCGCTCTGAACCGCAAGACCGACAACTTCCTCGAAAACTTCCGCGGCGCCCGCACCATCGCTGACATGCGCGCTGTTTCGACCCAGGAAGAGTTCGACGGCAACCCGCTGGCCGACATGGCCGCCGCCGCCACCGAGGAAATCGAACTGTCGCGTCAATCGGGTCTGTCGGTCACCGGCGATCACCTCGACTCGGCTATGGCCCGCGCTCAGTCGGCTGTCGCCGCCGTGCAATCCGGTCTGGCCCTGCGCCTTTCGGGCGGCCAGCAGTTCCTGGCTTCGGTCGGCTCGATCGGTCCGTTCGTCGGTCTGTTCGGCACCGTGTACGGCATCATGAACTCCTTCATCGGTATCGCCCAGTCGAACACGACCAACCTGGCCGTCGTGGCGCCGGGTATCGCTGAAGCTCTTCTGGCCACCGGTATCGGTCTGTTCGCCGCTATTCCGGCCGTTGTGTTCTACAACTACTTCAACACCCGCATCGCTGCTTACGGCACGCGCGCCGACGGCTTCGCCGCTGAGCTGCTGAACGGCATCTCGCGTCAGCTCGACAAGGGGGCGTAAGACGGATGGCCGCCAAGATTAAATCGGGCGGCGCTGGCAACCTGCCTCAGGCCAACAGTGATATCAACGTTACGCCTTTCGTTGATATCATGCTGGTCCTGCTCATCATCTTCATGGTGGCGGCTCCGCTTGCCTCTGTGTCGGTGCCTGTCGAGTTGCCAATCGCCGTCGCCAAGGCGGCCCCGAACCCGCCCAAGCCGGTCTATATTTCGATCCAGAATGACGGCGACGTCTATGTGGGCGACTTCAAGACCGACGTCGGATCCCTGGGCGCCGATCTGAAAGAACAGATCGGTTCCCGGAACCCGGCCGATGAGCGGATCTTCATTCGGGGCGACCAGAACACCCGTTACGGCGACTTCATGCAGGTCATGAATGCGCTGCAGGATAACGGCTTCTATAGCGTTGCGCTGGTCGGCGAAGACCAGGCGACGAGTTAGGATGCGGAGATAGTATGACAGACGTCGAATATCATCGCAGTCGCTACGACGTACCCAAGAAGAAGGGCTTCATGGGGGTGTCCTACCCCGTGCTGATCGTCTGCCTGATGGTGGTCAGCATCTTGTTTGCGTTGCTGATCTTCTTTGTTCAGCAGTCCAAATTCAAGCTGAAGGAGTTCAACTACGTCGACGAGTCCGTCGAGGTCGAGTTGGTTGAGCCGGTTCCGCCGCCTCCGCCGCCTCCGCCCCCGCCGCCTCCGCCGACGGATACGCCTCCGCCGCCGAAGCTTCAGGTGCGCGTGCCGGCTCCGGTCCCGAACATCGTCCCCCCTCCGCCGGTCAACATCACGCCGACGAAGAAGGAAGATCGGGTTGAATACACGGGTCCGCCCGTCAATATTCCTGGACCTCCGCCGCCGCCCGCGCCTCCGGCTCCACCGCGTCCGTCGACGATCACGAACGTTCAGTGGTCGCGCCAACCGCGTCCGACGGCTGATGACTTCCCGGCGCGTGCGCTGGAGCGTGAAATCAGCGGTTCGGCTACGGTCGAGTGCACGGCGCGCTCCAACGGATCTCCGGCGAACTGCCGCGTGGTGTCCGAAGAGCCTGCCGGAATGGGCTTTGGCCGCGCCGCCATTCGGGTGGTTCAGCGTGGACAACTGTCCCCGCGGACCGTCGATGGCGCCGCCCAAGACGCGACCTTCCGCGTCCGGGTGCCCTTCACCCTCGGGTGATCGTCACGGCAATAGACAGGACGCCCCGGAGAGCAATCTCCGGGGCGTTTTCGTTTGGGCTGTCACCCGCGAAATCTCCTGACGAAATATGAGGAAGGCGCTTGATCGCCTGCCGCAGGCCCGGTAGAGAACGCGCCTCGCGATGAGCGGGCCGCCTTAGCTCAGTTGGTTAGAGCGCCGGTTTGTGGAACCGGAGGTCCTCAGTTCAAGCCTGAGAGGCGGTACCATCGCAAAGCACGGCCGGGCTTGCAGCCCGCCGTCGCCGCGACCATCTCCTGATCTTCGGCCGTCCTATCTGTTTTTAGGCCGATCCCCACATCGACAGGAGAAAGCCCCCATGAAGACGCGTAAGCTGGGTGCGAACGGCCCCGAGGTTTCGGCCATTGGCCTGGGCTGCATGGGGATGAGCGCCTTCTACGGCGGCGCCGACGAGGCCCAGTCCATTTCCGTCATTCATCGCGCGCTCGATCTGGGCATCACCCTGTTCGACACCGCCGAGATGTACGGTCCTCACACAAACGAGGTGCTGGTCGGCAAGGTGCTGAAGGACCGGCGCGACCAGGCCTTCGTCGCCACCAAATTCGGCATCAACTACAATGCCGACCGCACCAGGCTGATGACCGACGGCAGCCCGGCCAACGTCCGTCGCGCCATCGAAGGCAGCCTGCGACGCCTCGGCGTCGATCACGTCGATCTCTACTATCTGCACCGTGTCGATCCGGACACGCCGATCGAGGACACGGTCGGGGCGATGGCGGAACTGGTCAAGGAGGGCAAGGTCCGCTTCCTGGGTCTGTCCGAGGCCGCGCCCGACACCCTGCGCAAGGCTCATGCGACCCATCCGATCACGGCCCTGCAAACGGAATATTCGCTGTGGAGCCGCGAGCCCGAAGACGAACTGTTCGCAGTCGTGCGCGAACTGGGCGTCGGTTTCGTGCCCTACAGCCCGCTGGGCCGCGGTTTCCTGTCGGGCGACATCAAATCGATTGATGACCTGGATGCAGACGACTTCCGCCGCAGCAATCCGCGCTTCATGGGCGAGAACTTCCAGAAGAACCTGGATCTGGTCGAGGCCGTGAAGGCCATTGCGTCGGACAAGGGCATAACCGCCGCTCAACTGGCGCTGGCCTGGGTGCTGGCGCAGGGCGAGGATCTGATCCCGATCCCCGGCACGCGCCGTATCGCGACTCTTGAGCAGAATGCGGCGGCCGTGGACGTCGTGCTGACGCCTGATGATCTCGCACAGATCGAGGCCGTCTTCCCGAAGGGCGCAGCGACAGGGCACCGCTACGCCGAGGCGGCGCGGGCGGCGCTGAACCGTTAATCTAAGGCAGACATGAAAAAGGCCCGGTCGGATCGCTCCGGCCGGGCCTTTCATATGTGGGGCGTCCCTGATCCTACTGGATGCGGGTCCAAGTCTGGGTCTTGCAGAGCGGAGCCACGATGCATCCGCGCAGACGCAGGCTGTTGTCGTTCGTCATGGTGATGGTGCCGCGATAGGTGCCGCCGTCGGCCGGGTTATAGACCGAGCCGTTGCGCCATTCCGTCGGACCGCCGGTGAAGCTGGTCAGCATCGGCAGATTGCGCAGGGTGCGGTTCCGCAGCGAGGCGTCGCGATTGTTGGCGTCGCGCGCATTGGCGTCGCGGCGAATGTGGTCCGAGGTCACCAGCGTGCCGCACAGCGCCTGTCCGCAGCGCGCGATCCGCACCTGACCGCCATTGGTCGGCGTCTGCCACAGGCCGGTCGGGTCGCCTGCCAGGGCGGGAGAGGCGAGGGCGCCCGCCAGGGTCGCTGCGGCCAGCATGATCTTGATCTTCATAGTCGTTCCCTTTCGTCGGGTCGGTCGCACCGCCCGTTAAAGCGGACGTTGATCGCGGTTTCGGTTGAAAACAAGGCCAAAACCCCGGCGATCGCCAACGAAAACCGACCCTTAGGTCAACTTCAGCCGCCAATCAGGGCCAGCCATTCGTCCTCGGTCAGCACCTGGACGTCGTGCTTCTCGGCGTCCTTGAGCTTGGAGCCGGCGCCGGGGCCCGCGACGAGGTAGTCGGTCTTTTTCGACACCGAGCCCGACACCTTGGCGCCCAGGCTTTCGGCGCGGGCTTTGGCCTCGTCGCGCGTGAAGCGTTCCAAGGCGCCGGTGAAGACGACGGTCTTGCCGGCGACCGCAGTGTCGGATTTGGGGCGTTCGGCGTCGAGGATTTCGGTCAGCTCTGCTTCCAGAGCCTCCACGACTTTGAGATTGTGCGGCTCGTGGAAGAAGTGCGCCAGGGCCTCGGCCGCTACGGGACCGACGCCGGTGACGCCGGCGATCTGGTTCAGGATTTCGGATGGGCCGTCCTCGCGCGCGACCCGGGCCAGTTTGACCAGGCCGGACCAGTCGCTCGCCATCGTCGCCAACGATCGGCGGGCCGGGGCGGCCATGCCGGGAAAGGCCTGGCTGATCTTCATGTCCATCATCGCCTCGGGCCAGGGATCGACGGCGGGGGGCTTCGCCTCGGCCATCAGGGCCAGGACGCGGGGCGATATGGCGTGGGCGGCGGCCAGTTCGGTCCAGGCGTCGGACGGCACACCCGAAGCGGCCTGGAGACAGGCGGCCTTAAGCGCGGCCCAGCTCTCGAAGGCGCGGGCCAGAACGATGGAGGTCTGTTCGCCGATGTCGCGGATTCCCAGACCGAACAGAAACCGGTCCAGCGCGATGACGCGGCGGGCGTCGATGCCGGCGACCAGGTTGCGGATGCTGGTCTCGCCATAACCGTCGTCGCGCTCCAGTTCCTTCAGCCGCGCCTCGTCGCGCGCCAGGCGGAAGATGTCGGCCGGCTCCTTGATCCAGCCCCGCGCATGGAAGGCGACCAACTGCTTTTCGCCCAATCCCTCGATGTCGAAGGCGCGGCGGCCAACGAAATGCTTGAGGCGCTCGACGATCTGGGCGTCGCAGATCAGGCCGCCGGTGCAGCGGCGTTTGACCTCGTCGCCTTCGCGCACAGCTTCCGAACCGCAGACGGGGCAATGTTCTGGGAAGACATAGGGGACGGCGTCGGCGGGGCGCAGGTCCGGGACCACGCCCAGGATCTGGGGGATGACGTCGCCGGCCCGTTGCAGGCGGACGGTGTCGCCGATGCGGACATCCAGACGTTCGATCTCGTCTTCATTGTGCAGGGTGGCGTTCCTGACCACTACACCGCCGACGGTGACGGGGTGCAGCCGGGCGACGGGGGTCAGGGAGCCGGTGCGGCCGACCTGGATGTCGATGCCCTCCAGCACCGTAGTCGCTTGCTGGGCCGGGAACTTGTGGGCGATGGCCCAGCGAGGACTGCGGGCGACGAAGCCCAGGCGGCGTTGCCAGTCGATGCGATCCACCTTGTAGACCACGCCGTCGATGTCATAGCCCAGGGTCGCGCGGTCGCGTTCCAGTTCGCGATAGACGGCGATCAGGCCCTCTGCGCCCTCGACCTGGCGCGAACGGGCGTTGACGGGGAAGCCCCAGGCTTCGAGCTTTTGCAGGGCCTCCCACTGGGTCTCGGCGAAGTCGCTGGAGTGTTCGCCCCAGGCGTAGGCGAAGAAGTTCAGCGGGCGTTTGGCCGTGATCCGGGCGTCCTTCTGGCGCAGGGAGCCGGCGGCGAAATTGCGGGGGTTGGCGTAGGTCCGGCGGCCCTCGGCCTCGGCGGCGGCGTTGAAGGCGGCGAAGGCATCGTTTGGCGCATAGACCTCGCCCCGGATCTCGATCCGATCGGGCCAGTCGTCGCCAGCCAGGGTCTGTTGCACATCGGCGATGGTGTTCAGATTGGCGGTGACGTCCTCGCCCGCGCGGCCGTCGCCGCGCGTGGCGCCGATCGTCAGCTTGCCGTCGACATAAAGAAGGTTGGCGGACAGGCCGTCGATCTTGGGCTCGGCGACAAAGGCGATCGGTTCATCGGCGGGCAGTTTCAGGAAGCGTGCGATCCGAGCCACGAAGTCGCGCACCTCGCCCTCGTCGAAGGCGTTGTCCAGCGACAGCATGGGCACGCCGTGGCGCACCTCGGCGAACTGGGTTGAGGCGGCGGCGCCGACCTTGTTCGACGGCGAGTCGGGGCGGATCAAATCAGGGAAGGCGGTTTCGATCGCCAGGTTGCGCGCACGCAGGGCGTCGTATTCCGCGTCGGAAATCTCGGGCGTCGCCTCGTTGTACAGCGCGTCGTGTCGAGCCATTTCGGCGGCCAGCCAGGCCAGGGCCTCGGCGGCCGTCTCGGCGGTTAGGTCTTCGACGGGGACTTCGAGAGGAATCGCGTTGGCCATGGCCGTCGTCATATCATCTGACGCGCCCCCCGTGCATCGCGCAAAGCCGATGATGACAGAACCGTAGGCTGACGCGCCGTCCGCTCTTCGCTAGGTTCGCGCGTCCCTATCGGAGCCTGTATGACTCGTTCGACCCTCTGCCTCTTCGTCGCTGGCGCCGCCCTGATCGTCAGCGGCTGCGCCGCCGTTCCCGCAACAGCGCCGAGTGCGCCGAGCGCCGTCGCGCCGGTTTCCAGCCAACTGCTGGAGGACGTTCGCATCCTGTCGGCCGACGACATGCAAGGCCGCGACACGGGCTCAGAAGGCGGCGAGCGGGCGCGCGCCTACATCGTCTCGCGATTGGAGGCCATGGGCGTTCAGCCGCCGCCGTTCGGGCGTTTGCAGCGGTTCGAGACACCGGGCCGCACGCGCGAGGGCGTGAAGACCTTCAGCGGCGTCAACATCGTCGGCCTGATTCCCGGTACCCGCGTCGCCGACCGCTATATCGTCGTGACGGCCCATTATGACCATGTCGGCGTCAATGACGGCCAGATCTTCCACGGGGCCGACGACAACGCCTCGGGCGTGGCGACGATGCTGGAGCTGGCGGCGCGATTGAAGGCCCAACCGCCGGAGCACAGCGTGCTGATCGTCGCGCTGGACGGCGAGGAGCGGGGGCTGTTGGGCGCCCGAGAATTCGTCAAGGCGCCGCCGGTGCCGCTGTCGTCACTGAGCCTGAACCTGAACTTCGACATGACGGCGCGGGCGGAGACCGACGGCCATCTGTGGGTCACCGGGACCTATCAGCATCCGAATCTGCGCCCCGTGCTGGAGTCCGTTGCGCCGAACGGAGCGGTGTCCTTCGCCTTCGGCAAGGACACCCCTCAGGATACGGGCGAGAACAATTGGGTCGATGCCTCCGATCATGGCGCCTTCCACGAGGCGGGCGTGCCCTTCCTGTACATGGGCGTCGATTATCACCCCGATTATCATCGACCGAGCGACACCTTCGACCGGATCACGCCGTCAATCTTCACCAGCGCGACCGAGATCGCCATCGCCGGGTTCCGCGCGCTGGACCAGGCGCTTGATCGATGAAGTCCTCATGGGTGGTCGTCGCGGTCGCGGGCTTGCTGAGCCTGGCCGCTTGCGAGCGGCGAGACGCCGTGAAACCGACGCCTGAAGCGACGTTCCAGCATCGTCTGAGCGGCGATATCTCGGGCGACTATCGCCCGACAGGTGAGGAATCCATTCAGCCCGTGGCTTCGCTGTTCATCGGACAGGATGATGCCTTCGCCGCCTGGGAAGGCGGCTCCCGCGCTTCGCCGCCGCTGATCCTGTCGCTGACCGGGCCGCAGGGCGAGGCCAGGGTTCTGCCGGACGCCTATGTCGTCACCGACGATCGGATTCAAATGCGGGGCTCCGCGCCCGGCTTGGGCCTGCTGGAACTGTCGGCGCGATTTGACCAGGGCGCGTTGGCGACAGCGCGGCGTAATCTCGGAGATCAGACACCTGTCGTCGCCGGGACGGTTTCGGTGAACGGCCGTCGCACGTCGTTCACGCTGAGTTGGTGGGGCGGCGACTGATCTAACCAACCTGCGCTGACGGCGCGCCAAGATTGCCATTAACGCAATCCCAAGTCATGGTGACGCTTGGGGGCGCTGAATGTCCATATCTGAATTGGCCGGGTGCGATGTAACATCGACATGCGGTGTCGGTGCGCATCGGCGCCGCGTTCGTCTCGACCCGACCCGCGCCATGGATATCGCCTTCGCCCTGATAGGGCTGCTTCTGACCTGGCCGCTCTTCGTTTTCATCGCCCTGGGCGTCAGGGCGCAGGACGGAGGGGGCGCGATCTTTCGCCAGCAGCGCATCGGCCGCGACGGCCGAATGTTCGACTGCCTCAAATTCCGTTCGATGACGGTGGGCGCGGAGCGAGCCTTGCCATCAGCCTCTGATCCGGAATGGCAGGCGAAGCGAAAGCTGACACACGATCCGCGCGTCACGTCGCTGGGCCGCCTGTTGCGACGATCCAGCCTGGATGAACTGCCACAGCTGATCAATGTGTTGAGGGGCGAGATGTCGCTGGTCGGCCCCCGACCGATCGTGATCGACGAGGCTGGGCGATATGGCCGGCGGCTGGCCGACTACTGCGCGGTGCGCCCGGGCCTGACGGGGCTGTGGCAGGTGTCGGGGCGCAACGCCGTGCCCTATCCGCGCCGTGTGGCGATGGATGTCTGGTTCGTCAGAAACCGCACCATCGGCGTCTATCTGGCCATCCTGGCGCGCACGGTTCCGGCGGTGCTGAGCCGCCGGGGCGTGTCCTAGGGAAGACGTTCCTCAAAGCCATCGTCCGTCCCAATGATGGCGAGGTCCGCGAGATCCAGGAACAGGCCGTGCTCCACCACGCCGGTGATCAGTTTCAGATCATCGGCCAGACGGACCGGATCGTGGATCGCCTTGCAGCCCGCATCATAGATCAGATTGCCGCCGTCGGTGCGGACCAGGCCGCGATCCGCCTGCCGCACGCGCGCCGGCTGGTTGATGTCGTGATCGATCAGGACATCGGCGATGCGGTTGGCCGTCGTCTTGTGACCGAAGGCGACGACCTCGATCGGCAGGGGGAAGGTCCCCAGAACCGGCACCACCTTGGCCGCGTCGGCGATGACGATGCAGCGAGCCGAGGCCTCCCACACCAGCTTCTCGCGCAGCAGAGCCGCGCCGCCGCCCTTGATCAGCGCTAGGCCAGGCCCGATCTCGTCGGCGCCGTCCACGGTCAGGTCGATGCGCGGCGTGTCTTCCAGCGTCGACAACGTCAGCCCAAGTTCGCGCGCCAAGTCTGCGGTTTTTTCGGATGTCGGTACGCATCGTAGGTCGGGCAGGTTGCGCGCCGCCAGCGCCTTGACGAACCAAGCGGCCGTCGAGCCGGTGCCAAGGCCGACGATCATGCCGGCCTCGACATGGGCGGCGGCGGCCTCGCCGGCGTTCTTCTTCTGGAGGTCGCTCATTTGGATTTCGCAGCCTTCTTGGCCTTGGCTTCGACACGGAACGCCGCGGCCGCTTCGGGTTTGACGGTCTGCCGGGCACGGCCGAAGGCCATGGCGTCGGCGGGCACGTCCTCGGTGATGACGGAGCCGGAGGCGATCAGGGCGCCGTCGCCGATGACCACCGGGGCCACCAGGCTTGAGTTCGATCCGACGAAGGCGCCGGCGCCGATCTGGGTCTGCGCCTTGTTGAAGCCGTCGTAGTTGCAGAAGATGGTCCCTGCGCCGACGTTGGTGCCCGCACCGACCGACCCGTCGCCCAGGTATGCCAGGTGATTGGCCTTTGAGCCCTCTGCCATCCTGACGTTTTTGACCTCCACGAAATTGCCGACCTTGACCCCGGTCGCCAGGTCCGCGCCGGGACGCAGGCGCGCGTAAGGACCGACTTCGGCGCCGGCTGCGACCCGCGCGCCCTCGATATGGCTGAAGCTGCGAATGCGCGCGCCGGCATCGATCACCGCGCCGGGACCGAAGACCACGAAAGGTTCAATGACGGCCCCGCCGCCGATTTGGGTGTCCCAGGCGAAGTGAACGGTGTCGGGCGCCGCCATCGTCACGCCGGCCGCCAGGAAGGTGTCGCGTTGCACACTCTGGAACAAGGCTTCGGCCTGAGCCAGCTCGGCCTGGGAGTTGACGCCCATTACCGCGTCCTCAGCGGCGAATACGGCGCGGGTGGGGTGGCCGCCCTGGCGTGCCAGAGCGACGACATCCGTCAGATAGTATTCGCCCTTGGCGTTTTCGTTCTTCACGTCGGCCAGCAGCGAAAAGAGCAGGGCGGCCGGCGCGGCCATGACGCCGGAGTTGCAGGCGGTGATGGCAAGAACGTCTGGCGACGCCTCCTTGGCCTCGGTGATGGCGGTCAAGGTGTCGCCTTCGACGATCAGCCGGCCATAGGCGCCCGGATCGCGGGCCTCGAACCCGATGACGGTGACGCCGTCCGCATTGAACACGGGCTCGATGTCGGCAGCCTTCAGCAGAGGCACGTCGCCATAGGTGACGACCACCTCGCCGTCGAAGCCGGCCATGGCCTGCTCGGCGGCGCGCACGGCGTGACCGGTGCCGAGCGGCGGGTCCTGGACCGCAATGGCGGCCTCGCCCAGCCGTCTGACGACATGGGCCCGGACCTCCGGCGAGTGATTGCCGACCACAACGACGATGCGCTCGCAACCCAGCCCTTCGGCCGCGTCGATGGCGTGGTCCAGCATGGCGCGATGGGCCACCGGGTGCAGCACCTTGGGCAGGGGCGAGTTCATCCGCGTGCCCTGGCCGGCGGCGAGAATGATGGCGGCGCGGGCGCGCGTCTGGCTGGTCATGAATCGTCTCGCAGTCTAGTCGTCCTGCGATCTAGCCCATCATGCGGGCCAGCGGGAGATGTGGATGAGCGATCGCGACTTGGAAGGCTGGACCATCGCCTTCGACCTTGATGGCACGCTGGTCGATTCCGCCCCGGACCTGATCGGCACGCTGAACCGGATGCTGGTCGAGGAGGGGCTGCCGCCCGTGCCGATGGAGTCCGCCTCGACCCTGATCGGATCGGGCGCGCGGGCGCTGCTGGTACACGGTTTCGAGGCCGCCGGCGCGCCTGTCGAGGGGGCCAAGTCCGACGAACTGTTCGAGCGGTTCCTTGTCGATTACGCCGCCCATATCGCCGACGGCTCGCAGCCCTTCGAGGGTGTGGTCGAGACGCTGGAGCGGCTCAGCGAGCGGGGCGCTATCCTGGTCGTGGCCACCAACAAGCGTTCGGACCTGTCGGAGCTGTTGTTGGGCAAGCTGGACCTGACCCGACATTTCGCCGCCATCGTCGGCCCGGATCGGGTCAGCGCGCGCAAGCCCTCGGGGGCCCATCTGAAGGAGGCCGTCGTGATCGCAGGCGGTGATCCCGAACGGTCCATCATGGTGGGAGACGCCGCGCCGGACGCGGACGCCGCCAAGGACGCCGGCATGCCCTGCATTCTGACGACCTTCGGTTTTACGCCGACGCCCGTCGAAGACTTGGGCGGGGACGTGCTGATCGACGCTTTCGAAGACGTCGAAGAGGCGATCGACGGTATCCTCTCCGACTTCTACGTAAGGCGGGCGCTGAAATTCTGAAGCCAGCCGACAGGAAATCTGTCGGCTGAATGATCGCTCCTGCGGTTGCGGATCGCCATGGCGATGGACAGATTGGCGCACCCCTGTTGAAAGTGCCGTCATGCTCGCTCGCTTTTTCAAGATCCCGCTGTGGCAGCGGACCGCCGCCGGCTTCATCCTCGGCATCATCGCCGGGCTGATCCTGCGCGAGCGGGCCGAGACCTGGCTTCAGCCGATCGGCGACGTCTATCTGAACCTGATCCGCATGGTGGTGGCGCCGCTGGTGCTGTTCACCATCGCCAGTTCCATCGCCAAGCTGGGCGAGGGGGCGGGGGCCGTGCGGCTGGGGGTGCGGACCATCGTCTGGTTCGCCATCACCTCCCTGCTGGCGGTGTTGGTCGGGTTCGCCTTCGGCCACATCATCAATCCGGGCGTCGGCCTGTCCAACCTGCCGCTGGGCGAGGTCAAGGACCGGGTGATCCCGACGCCGCTGGAAGTCCTGATCGGCGTCGTGCCGACCAATCCGTTCGCGGCCCTGGCCGAAGGCAAGGTGCTGCAGATCATCTTCTTCTCGGCCCTGGTCGGCATGGCCCTGGTGGCGCTGGGCGACCGGGCGCAGGGCGTTCGGCGTCTGGTGGATGAGGGCGCGGCCATCATCTTCCGCATCACCCGCTGGGTGATCCAGCTGACGCCCATCGGCGTGTTCGGCCTGATCGGATCGGTCGTCGGCGGCTACGGCTGGGAGGCGCTGCTGCCCCTGGTGAAGTTCATCCTGGCCATCTATGCCGCCTGCCTGTTCCACATCCTGATCGTCTATTCGGGCCTGCTGAAGGTTCACGGGCTGAAGGTGACCAGCTTTTTCCGCGGCGCCTTCGCGGCCCAGCAGACCGCATTTGCGACCTCATCCTCGCTGGGGACGTTGCCGATCACCCTTCGCCAGACGGTGGAGCGTCTGGGGGTGCCCCAGGCCTATGCCGCCTTCGCCGTGCCCCTGGGGGCCAATGTGAAGATGGACGGGTGCGGGGCCATCTATCCGGCCATCGCCTCGATCTTCATCGCCCAGTATTTCAAGATTGATCTGACGCTGACCCAGTACGTCCTGATCGGCCTGACGGCGGTGCTCGGGTCGCTGGGGACGGCCGGCGTGCCGGGGACCAGCATCGTCATGTTGACCCTGACCCTGTCGACCGCCGGCCTGCCGCTGGAAGGGATTGGCTATATCGTCGCCATCGATCGCATCATCGACATGATGCGCACCGCGACCAATGTGACCGGCCAAATGCTGGTGCCGGTGCTGGTCGCCAAGGAAGAGCGCATCCTCAACCAGGACATCTATAACGGTCACGTCGCCTGGCTGCCGGGCGACCCGGAAGCCGATACGCCCGAAGGCGTTCGCGCCGCCGGAATCTGAAACAGGCGCTTGCGCGGGGCCGGCGACCGGGCTATGTCGCCGCCTCCGCAAGGCAAGGACGCGTAGCTCAGCGGGAGAGCACCTCGTTCACACCGAGGGGGTCACAGGTTCAATCCCTGTCGCGTCCACCATCTCCAATCCAATTTGATCCTGGCCTTGTGTCACCCAGTCCTTGGGCCACTCGCCCGTGACGGAACGGTAGGCGAGGGCCAATGCGCCGATAAGGCCGGCGGACACCCCCGCGGTCGGCTCCGCGATGTAGGTCTTCGTATCCAGATCCCGCAGGCTCGCGTCATAGCCGCCGAGCTGTCTCACCAGCGCCTGTCTGACCAGATCGTACATGTGCGGCTGCATCACGCCGCCGCCGATGATGATTCGCTCCGGCCGCAGCGTGTAGGTCAGGTTGGTGCACAGACCGGCGATATACTCCGCCGCCATCGGCCAGGCCGGATGATCGTGAGACAAAGTCTCTGCCGCCGCGCCCCAGCGCGCTTGCAGCGCCGGCCCGCTCGCCAGGCCTTCCAGGCAGTCGCCGTGGAAGGGACAGGTGCCCGAGTACCTCTCGTCGCCCTTGGCGCGGGGCAGCCGGATATGACCGGCTTCGGGATGGTTCGCCCCGCCATGCGGTGCGCCGTCGATCATCACCCCGACCCCCACGCCCGTGCCGACCGTGACGTAGCAGAAGCTCTCCAGCCCTTGCCCGCTGCCGAACAGGCGTTCGCCCACGGCCGCGCCGTTCACGTCGGTGTCCAGCGTCATTGGAACATCGATGAAACGGCGCAGATGGGCCAACAGGTTGACGTCGCTCCAGCCGGGCTTGGGCGTGCTGGTGATAGCGCCGAAATCCGGCGCGTCCGGTTTCAAGGACAAAGGGCCGAAACTGACGATCGCCAGCGCAGAAAGCCGGCCGTGCCTCGACTGGGCGTTGACGAAGAAGGCTGCAACCGCATCGAGCGTCTCGTCGGGCGACGTCGTGGGTATACGAATCTGGTCGACAATCACGCCGTCGGCGGCGGCGACGCCGCAGATGAACTTGGTGCCGCCGGCTTCGACACCGCCGAGGAGGATGGGTTGGGTCGACATGGGCGCCTGTCTTTCGGGTGCGACGAAGGTTCGCGGGACTGAACATCGAATAGGGCCAAGCGTTCAGACCCCATGACCCTTCTAGCCCGCCTGTTCATCGCCTTCGACGCCGCCGCCAAGATTTTGACGCGCAAGGAGAGACTGCTGTGAGCCGCTTTTGCATGGTGCTGGATTTGGCGATTGCGTCCGGCCCCATGCATCGTCACCTTCACCGCAAGATCAAGATATGAGACGAGGACGCCGATGGCTCGCAAACCCAACTATAGCTTTGAGCGTCAGGAACGCGAGCGCGCCGCAGCGTTGAAGGCGGCCGAGAAGGCGGCGGCGAAGGCCGAACGCAAGGCTGAAGCTGCGGCGGAAAAGTCGCCTTCTTCGGAAGACTGACATCTCGCGGCAAAATCCTCCTGGCTTTTCGTTGTTTGAATAGGCGCGAAGTCCTATTCTTGCGCGATGACACGCTGGACCCCCGAAAGCTGGAGAACCAAGACCGCCCTGCATATGCCGGCGGACTATCCGGATCCCGCCGCCCTCGCTCGGGTGGAAGACGAGTTGCGCGCCTTGCCGCCGCTGGTCTTCGCCGGCGAAGCGCGGCGCCTGACGTCGAAGCTGGCGCAGGTTGAGCGGGGTGACGCCTTCCTGCTCCAGGGCGGCGACTGCGCCGAGAGCTTCAAGGAGTTCTCGACAGACAATATCCGCGACACCTTCCGCCTGATCCTGCAGATGGCGGTCGTCCTGACGTTCGCTGGGCGCAAGCCGGTGGTGAAGGTGGGGCGGATCGCGGGCCAGTTCGCCAAGCCCCGCTCGTCGCCGCTGGAGGAGATCGACGGCGTCGAACTGCCCAGCTATCGCGGCGACATCATCAACGGCATGGGCTTCACGGCCGAGGAGCGCGCGCCCGATCCGCAGCGTCTGATCCGCGCCTACAACCAGTCGGCCTCGACGCTGAACCTGCTGCGGGCCTTCGCGGGCGGCGGCTATGCCGACCTGTACAACATCCATCGCTGGACCCTGGGCTTCGCCGGAGACAATGCCGCCGGCGCCCAGTACCGCGAGCTGGCCGACAAGATCACCGAGGCCCTGGCCTTCATGGAGGCGGTCGGCGTCACGCCAGAGACCCATCCGGACCTCAGCCGGGTCGAGGTCTTCACCAGCCACGAGGCCCTGCTGCTCAACGTCGAAAGCGCCCTGACGCGTCTGGATGGCGGTTCCGGCGAATGGTTCGACACCTCAGCCCACATGCTGTGGATCGGCGAGCGCACGCGTCAGCTGGACGGCGCCCACGTCGAGTTCATGAAGGGGATCAAGAACCCGATCGGCGTGAAGTGCGGGCCGACCATGACCGCCGACGACCTGCTGCCGCTGATCGACGCCCTGAACCCGGACAATGTCTCGGGTCGTCTGACGCTGATCGGACGCTTCGGTCACGACAAGGTGGGCGAGCGCCTGCCCAAGCTGATGCGCGAAGTGAAAGCTTCGGGCCGCAAGGTCATCTGGTCCATCGACCCTATGCACGGCAATACGCTCAAGGCCGGCAACGGCTACAAGACTCGGCCGTTCGACCGCATCCTGGGCGAAGTCCGGACCTTCATCGATGTGGCCGAGGCGGAAGGCGTCCACCCCGGCGGCGTCCACCTGGAAATGACCGGCCAGAATGTCACCGAATGCATCGGCGGCGCCCAGGCGGTGACCGAGGACGATCTGTCCAACCGCTATCACACCCACTGCGACCCGCGCCTGAACGCCGACCAGGCGTTGGAGTTGGCCTTCCTGGTGGCGGAACGGCTGAAGGCCGGGCGGGTGGCGCAGTCGGCGGCGGCCTAGCCGTCGTCAGCGCCCCAAATGCGGGCCGATCCGGTCATGGTGACGCCACCGAGGCAGCGCCAGATCGATCCGAGACCGAGGGAGTGATCGATGCAAGTAGCGGCTCTAACTGAGGAAAAGCCCGGCCGGGTCGCCTATCAGGGCGCGCCCGGATCGTTCAGCCATGAGGCCTGTCTGGCCCTGCGTCCGTGGGACGAGGCGGTGGCGTTCGAAACCTTCGCCCAGGCCCTGGATGCGTTGCGCGCCGGCGACTGTGGTTGCGCCCTGATCCCTGTCGAGAACTCGACCATCGGCGTGGTCGAGCCGGCGGCGACGCTGGTCGGTGCGATTGGCGTGGAGCCGGTCGCTCAGGTCTGGCGGCCGATCCGTCATGCGCTGATGGCGATCGATGGCGCGCGTCTGTCCGATATCCGCACGGTCGAGAGCCACCCCATCGCCCTAGCCCAGTGCAAGGACACGCTGGCCGGTTTGAATGTCGAGGTCATCGAGCATTTCGATACCGCAGGCGCGGCGCGCGATGTGGCAGAAGCGGGCGACCCGACACGGGCGGCCATCGCCCCGGTCGGCGCCGCTGAGGTGTATGGTCTGTCGATCCTGCGCAACGACTTGCAGGATTCCGGCGATAATCAGACGCGTTTTGTCCTGTTGAGCTTGCCTGAGGCTTGACGGCGCACGGTCTTTGCGTCCTTAAGACACTCACGGATCGCAACACGATCCGCATAGACCGGAACCGGACCATGTCCCGCCTGCGCGCTCTTTCTGTTTCTTTCGACCGTTCGCGCGCGGTTTCCGGCCTCTATTTCGGCTACGGCTTTTACGGCTTTCGATACGCCGGCTGAGGCGTCGGGCGCACTCCGTCCCTGACTGCTTCACCGGCGACCGCTCTGGACCAGAGCGGCTGTTCGCCCCTGCACATATCGAATCTCAGAATGCCGAAAGCCCTTTTCCATGCCCCATTCCAACCTTCAGCAAGTCTGGCCTGACATGGCCGACCTGACCCCCGAACAGCAGGCGCTGGCCGCCCTGCGCGCCGAGATCGACGGCATCGACGACCAGATCTTGGCGCTGTTCGAACAACGCCTCGCCATCGCCGCCACCGTCGGGCGCGCCAAGGACGCGCCCACCGGACCGCACACCAAGCTGCGTCCCGACCGAGAGCAGACGGTCCTCTCGCGTATGCTGAAGCAGGCCAAGCCCGAGAACGCCGAGGCAGTCGAACATCTGTGGCGCGAGATCGTCGGCTGGGGCCTGGCGCGCCAGGGCCGGCTTCAGGTCCAGGTCTGGGCCCCGATCGAACCGACCCGCGCCTATGACGGCGCGCGCCTTCGCTTCGGGGCCGCCGCCGACATCAAGATGGTGCGCGATCCGCAGAAGGCCCTGGCTTTCGCCGCCGAGGGCCACGGGATCGCCGTGCTGGCGATCAATACCGAGGACGCCTGGTGGATGGGTCTGCGCCGCGAATGGTCGATGCTGAGCGTGTTCGACGGCTACGGCGGCGAGACGCCGACGTCTCTGGCGGTCGGAAAGATCGATCCGCCGGCTCTGCCCAAGGGTCGACGCGTGGTTGTCACGGCGGGCGGGGACGCCGGCGACGGCGGCGGCGCCCGGCGCTGGGGCCTGAACACCCATCACGGCTGGACCATCGCCCTGACCGACGCCGATCTGGCGCCAGGCGACGCAGAGGGTTGCGTCGGCGCGATCGGATGATCTGACGGGGCCGCATCCGGCGAACGGATGCGGCCCTTGTCGTTTCAGACCGCCATATTGTCGATCAGTCGCGTCTTGCCCAGCCAGGCGGCGGCCAGGATGCGCGCGGGGGCGTCGACGATGTCGTTGCGGAACGGCGTCAGGTCCTCAGCGTGGCGGATTGCGACGTAATCGACGCGATCAAACCCGGCTTTTAGAAGGGCGGCATAGGCTTCACGCTCAACGCCGGGCAGGGGGCGGCCGCTTGAGGCATGGACGCCGGCTTCCGCCAGAATGCCGTTCAGCCGGCGCGCGGTCTCAAGCTCGGTCTCGGACAGGTAGGCGTTGCGTGACGACAGGGCCAGGCCCCAGCCGTCCCGCTCCGTCGGCGCGCCGACGATCTCGACCGGCAGATCCAGGTCGCGCACGAACCGACGAACGACCATCAGCTGCTGGTAGTCCTTCTCGCCGAAGACCGCGACATCGGGCTGGACCTGGTTGAACAGCTTGGTGACGATCAGGGCGACCCCGCCGAACATCTGCGGCCGGAAATCGCCTTCCAGACCCAGCGCCGGGCCGGCGACGGCGACGGCTGTCGCAAAGCCTTCCGGATACATCTCGTCGGCTGAGGGCGCGAACATCAGATGGCAGCCTGCGCCGGACAGCAGACGGGCGTCTTCCTCCTGCTGGCGGGGATATTTGGCCAGATCCTCATGCGCCGCGAACTGGGTCGGATTGACGAAGTTAGAGGCGACGACGCGGTCGGCGCGGCGTGCGGCCTCGCGCACCAGGGTCAGATGGCCTTCATGCAGGGCGCCCATGGTCGGAACCATGCCGACGCTCAGGCCTTGACGTTTCCAGTCCCGGACGATCGCCCGCAGGTCGGCGACGGTGCGGACGACGGGGAGGGGGGCGGCGTCTATCATGATGAAGCGATTAACCTTTCCGCTTAAGCCTGTTGATGCACCAGACCGCAAAGTCTGGGCTCTAGGGTCGTGCTTATGACGCCCGCAGAAGCGACCCGTCCAGTTCTGATCGCCCTGGCTTTCGCCAGCAGCCTAGCCGTCGCCGGCTGTGGCGCGGTGGACAGCGATCCCCATCGATTCAGCGCGATGGCCGAGAACGTCGCGGCGATCGACATTCCGCTCTCGGCCGGTGACCGCGAAACCCGGCATGCCGTAGCTGAAAAAGCCGGACTGCGGCCTGTGCGCTTCACCCCCGTCAAGGTGGCGGTCATGGATCCCCACGCCATGTGGGACGCCCGTGACGTCCAGGCGGGCGTGCGCCCCGTCGGTGAGGATACCGGGTTGCGCGACGCGGTTGTACGGGCTGCCTCGCCGGCGATCGTGAAAGCCGTTGCTGATGAGGCGATCTCGCGGGTTCAGGCGCCCGTGTTGCGTCCCGCCAGCCTTACGACGGCGCCTGAAACCGGGAGAACGATCCAACTGGGCGCCTATTCCAGTGCGGCCGGCGCGCGTCAGGCCTGGGATCTGATGAAGGCTACCTCAGACCTGTCGGGATTGTCGCCGATCTATCAGGAGGTCGAGGTCAACGGCCGTCGCCTGACGCGGCTGAAGGTCGGACCGGTCTCGACCGAAACCGCCGCTGCGGTATGCCGCTCCGCCGCTGTCGCCGACGCCTGGTGCGCACGCAACAGCTGACCGACCCCGGTTCGCCGTCCACAGGTCTGCGTTAAGGTTCCGTTGACGTTTGGCCCGTTGAGGCCGAGTCTCGCCGGACCTAGGACCGCGCAGTCTGAGTCGCGCGGTCGGCACAGAGGATTCCCTCGAATGACGCAGCCGCATGTGATCGTCCTCGGCAACGAAAAGGGCGGGGCGGGCAAGTCCACCCTGGCCATCCACATCGTGACCGGCCTGCTGCACGCCGGGCGTTCGGTGGCGATCATCGATCTGGACCTGCGCCAGCGTTCGATGCAGCGCTTCTTCCACAACCGTCTGGCCTGGCTGGCGGCGAACGGGCACGATCTGCCCCAGCCGCTCATCCCCGACATGGGCGACGGCAAAGCCCTGGCCAAGGCTGATGTCGCCGACCAGATCGCCACCTTCGAGCGCGCCTTCGACGAGGCGGCGGCGCGGGGCGTCGATTGCATCCTGATCGACACGCCCGGCGGCGACACGGCGGTTTCGAACGCCGCCCACGCCCGCGCCGATCAGATCGTGACGCCGATGAACGACAGCTTCGTCGATTTCGACCTGTTGGGCGATGTCGATCCGGTTACCCTGGAGCTGCTGAAACCCTCGATTTATTCCGAAAGCGTTTGGGAAGCGCGCAAGCAGCGCGCCATCGCCCAGGGTCGCCACGCCACGATTGACTGGCTGGTGGTCACCAACCGCCTCGCCGTCGCGGAGGCCCGCAACCGCAAGCGTCTGGAAGAACGGATGACCAAGCTGGCCAAACGCGTCGGCTTCCGCGTCGGTCCGGGTCTGCGCGATCGGGTCATCTATCGCGAGCTGTTCCCGTTCGGCCTGACGGTGGCCGACCTGTCGAATGACATCCGGCCGGTCGCGGTGTCCCTCGCCCACGTCGCCGCGCGCCAGGAGATGCGCAATCTGATGATGGCGATGGGCCTGGAGCAGGTTCTCAGCCCTTTGGACGTGGCGGCCTGATCGCCTGATGGGGTTGATCTGGCTGGCCCTGGCGGCGATCGCCGTCTGGGCGCTGGTGCGGCTGGGCCGGCAGACCGAGCGACGCGGACGGGGCCACTGGCGTGTGACGGCGACCTTGCTGGGGGCGGTTCTGCTGGCTGGCGGCGCGCTGGCGGCGTTTCGCGGATCGTGGCTGACGGCGGCGGCGCTGGCCGGGGCAGGGCTTTATCTGGCCTGGTCCTCTCGTCAGAGACCGATCGTTCGATCCGAACCCATCAGCGAGGCTGACGCCCGCGCCGTGCTGGGCGTCGGGCCAGCCGCGACCGAGGCCGAAATCCGTTCGGCATGGAAACGCGCCATGGCCCGCGCCCATCCCGATCAGGGCGGCACGGCGGGGCTGGCGATGCGCGTCAACGCCGCGCGTGATCGGCTGCTGGGAAAATCCGGGCGAAGCTAGGCGCGCTCTCAAAGCAACGTCCCTGCGGTCGTGGAAACTGTCGGACGCAAAAGCACGCATCGCCTCCGCTTGCCCTCGGGTAAGTCTGGGCTTACGGGTCCGCGCTCTTGATCAATGATTCAGGGAGGGGTCGATGACCCTCGCACTTCTGTTTCCGGGACAGGGCAGCCAGGCCCTCGGCATGGGCGCGCAGTTGGCAGACGCCTTCGCCTCCGCCCGCGACGTCTTCGCCGAGGTGGACGAGGCGCTGGGCCAGAAGCTGTCGGTGCTGATGCGCGAAGGCCCCGAGAATCAGCTGACCCTGACCGAGAACGCCCAGCCTGCCCTGATGGCGGTGTCCGTGGCGGCGATCCGGGCTTTGAAAGCCGAGTTCGGCTTTGACGTGGCGAGCGCGGCCTATGTCGCCGGTCACTCGCTGGGAGAATATTCGGCCCTGGCGGCGGCGGGCGCGATCTCGCTGTCGGAGACGGCGCGGCTGCTGAAGCTGCGCGGCCAAGCGATGCAGCGCGCCGTGCCGGTGGGGCAGGGGGCGATGGCCTCGCTGATCGGACCCAAGACCGATCTTGCGCTGGCGGAAGCTGCCGCGGCGGCCGGTTCGGAAGTCGGCGTCTGCGTGGTCGCGAATGACAACAACAACGGCAACATCGTCATCTCGGGCGAGAAGGCCGCTGTGGACCGGGCCATCGAGAAGGCCAAGGAACTGGGCGCGCGGGCGATCCCGCTGAACGTCTCGGCGCCGTTCCACTGTCCTCTGATGCAACCGGCCGCCGACGAGATGGCGACGGCCTTGGCGTCGGCGACCATCACAGCGCCGGTCGTGCCGGTGGTGGCGAACGTGCTGGCGGGGCCGGAAAGCGACCCCGAGGTCATCCGTCGCCTGCTGGTCGAACAGGTCACCGGCCGGGTTCGCTGGCGCGAGAGCATGGAGTGGATGGCGGACACCTCCGGTTCTGGGGGCGGCGTGACCCGCTTCGTCGAGATCGGCTCGGGCAAGGTGCTGACCGGCATGGCCAAGCGGATCGCGCCGGACGCCGAAAGCCTGCCGCTGAACACGCCGGAAGAGCTGGAAGCGTTCGCCAAGGCTCTTTGATCGCCGCAGATCGTCATCCTCGGGCTTGACCCGAGGATCGGACCGTCCGCACTTCGGCGATCGAACGGCATTTACAAACTTCGGCGTCGCACGGCGCCTGATCCTCGGGTCGAGCCCGAGGATGACGATAGAAGGAGGGAACTGATGTTCAATCTTGCAGGCAAGACCGCGCTGGTGACCGGCGCGACGGGCGGTATCGGCGGGGCGGTGGCGCGGGCGCTGCACGCTCAGGGCGCGACCGTGGTGCTGTCGGGCACGCGCGAGGCCGTGCTGGCCAATCTGGCCAAGGAGTTGGGCGAGCGGGCGCATTTCGCTGCGGCGAACCTGTCGGACCCGGAATCGGTCGACAATCTGGTCAACGCAGCCGAAACGGCGGCGGGCGCGCCGCTGGACATCCTGGTCGCCAACGCCGGCATCACCAAGGACGGCCTGCTGATGCGGATGAAGGACGAGGATTTTCAGTCCGTCATCCAGATCAATCTGGAAAGCTATTTCCGCCTGACCCGCGCCGCGGTGAAGGGGATGATGAAGCGCCGTTCGGGCCGAATCATCGGCGTCACCTCGGTCGTCGGCGTGACCGGCAATCCGGGCCAAACCAACTATTCGGCGTCCAAGGCCGGGATGATCGGCTTTTCCAAGTCGCTGGCGCAGGAGGTCGGCTCGCGCGGCATCACCGTCAACTGCATCGCGCCGGGCTTCATCGCCTCGCCGATGACCGACGTGCTGAACGATCAGCAGCGCGAGACCATTCTGGGCCGGATTCCGGCAGGCCGGCTGGGTTCGGGCGACGAGATCGCCGCCGCCGCCGTCTATCTGTCGTCCGACGAAGCCGCCTATGTGACGGGCCAGACCCTGCATGTGAACGGCGGCATGGCGATGATTTAAGGACCGCGGCCCTTATCACGTCGCGCAACAGACTATTTCCAGCCCGAAAGCCTGTGCTAAAGGGTTGAATGCGTCGGCGGTTCGGGCTTTCGGGCTTGCGTCGCCATCGCTGCCGTGAGACGGCGATTTCTGAGCTACCCCCGCCTCTACGGCGATTTCAAACAGGCAGAGAGACACTCATGTCCGACACCCTCGAGCGCGTTCGCAAGATCGTCATCGACCATCTGGACGCCGATCCGGACAAGGTCACCGAAAAGGCCAGCTTCATCGACGACCTGGGCGCCGACTCGCTCGACAACGTCGAGCTGGTGATGGCCTTTGAAGAAGAATTCGACATCGAGATCCCGGATGACGCCGCCGAGCACATCCAGACGGTCGGCGATGCGGTCAAGTTCATCGACGAAAAGTCGGCCGGCTGATCTCAGTCGCCGATCTCGGCCGAACAGGCTGACGGTTCACAGGGCCGCCCGGCGCTCCTAGCGGAGACGCCCGGCGGCCTTTACTGTTTCTGACCCGCGCGAATCCGCAATGATTCCGAAGGGTCGGGCTGGAGATAAGGGAGCACGCACCATGCGCCGCGTCGTCGTTACGGGCATCGGTCTGCTGACCCCCCTGGGTTGGGGCGTCGAGAAGAGCTGGAAGGGCATCGTCGAGGGACGGTCGGGCATCGGCCCGATCACGTCGTTCGACACTACGGGTTATGGCTGCACCATCGCCGGCGAAGTGCCGAGCGTCGATGGACGCGGCGGCGGCGGCGAAGGCGACTTCGATCCCGAGAAGATCATGTCCGCCAAGGACAGGAAGCGTGTCGACGACTTTATCCTGTACGCCATCGCGGCGGCGGATGAGGCCTTGGCGGATGCCAACTGGAAGCCCGAGACGGACGAGGACAAGGAGCGCACCGGCGTAATGGTCGGCTCCGGCATCGGCGGCTTGGGCCCCATCGCCGATACGGCCATAGTGCTGAAGGAGCAGGGCGTGCGTCGCGTGAGCCCCTTCTTCATCCCCAGCGCCCTGATCAACCTCGCCGGCGGCCAGATTTCGATCCGCCACGGCCTGAAGGGGCCGAACCACGCGGCGGTGACCGCCTGCGCCACCGGCGCCCATGCCATCGGCGATGCGGCCCGGATGATTGCGTTGGACGACGCGGACGTGATGGTGGCGGGCGGGGCCGAAAGCTCGGTCGTGCCGATCGGAATCGCGGGCTTCCTGGCCTGCAAGGCGCTGTGCACCGCCTATAACGACACGCCTGAAAAGGCGTCGCGTCCCTATGACCGCGGCCATGCGGGCTTTGTCATGGGCGAGGGCGCCGGCATCCTGGTGCTGGAAGAATACGAACACGCCAAGGCGCGCGGAGCCAAGATCTATGCCGAGGTCGTGGGCTACGGCATGAGCGGCGACGCCTATCACATCACCGCCCCGTCCGAGGACGGCGAAGGCGGGGTGCGGGCCATGAAGGCGGCGCTGAAGCGGGCCGGTCTGCAACCGTCAGACCTGGATTACGTCAACGCCCACGGCACCTCGACCATGGCCGACTGGATCGAGCTGAAGGGGATCGAGGGGCTGGTCGGGGATCATGCGCAGAATTTGACCGTCTCTTCGACCAAGTCGATGACCGGACACCTGCTGGGCGCGGCGGGCGCCATCGAGGCGGCCTTCTGCGTGCTGGCCATCCGCGATCAGATCGCGCCGCCGACGATCAATCTGGACGACCCCGAGATGGAGACGCCCATCGACCTGGTCCCCAACAAGGCCAAGCCGATGAAGATCGATGTGGCCATGTCCAACAGCTTCGGCTTCGGAGGCACAAACGCCTCGGTGATCTTCAAGAAAGTCGACTGAGATGTTCGGGCGCGGGCGGGTCGAGAAATCCAGCGGGCGGTCGGGCTTTACGGTATCGTTGCTGACCGCGTCCGCGACTTTCGGCCTGTTCCTGCTGGTGGCGCTGATCGCCGTCTGGGCGGTCTATTATGCGCCGGGACCGTCCGCGCGGCAGGGGCAGACGACGGTGGTCACCCTGCCCAGCGGGTCCGGCGTCTCCGCCATCGCCGCGCGGATGAAGGCGGCGGGTGTGATCCGTTCGACAGACCTGTTCCGTGCGGCGGCGACTCTGACCGGCGCGGATCGGCGGCTTAGAGCCGGCGAATACGAGGTGCCTTCCGGCACGTCCCTGGCCGGGGTGCTGAACCTGCTGGTCGAGGGGCGGGTGGTGCGCCATTTCGTGACCCTGCCGGAGGGCTGGTCGTCGTTGCAGGCGGTGGACATCCTGAACAAGGAAGCCGTGCTGACCGGGACGGTCGCCGAGACGCCCGAGGAAGGCAGCCTGTGGCCCGACACTTATGAAGTTTCGCGCGGCGACACGCGCCAGTCGGTGATCGACCGGATGCAGCGCGCGGCGACCGAGAATCTGCGTCTGCTGTGGAGCCAAAGGTCGCCCGCGACCGTGGCGCGCACGCCGGAAGAGGCGGTGATCCTGGCCTCCATCGTGGAGAAGGAGACCGCGCTGGCGGCGGAGCGACCGCGGGTGGCGGCGGTGTTCTCGAACCGTCTGCGGGCGGGGATGCGGCTGGAGAGCGATCCGACCATCGTCTACGGCGTGACCAAGGGTCGGCCGCTGGGACGGGGCATCCGGCGCTCGGAGTTGCTGGCCCCGACGCCGTGGAACACCTACCAGATCAACGGGCTGCCGCCGACGCCGATCGCCAATCCGGGCAAGGAGGCGGTCAAGGCTGTGTTGAACCCGCCGGGAGACCCGGCCCTGTTCTTCGTGGCGGATGGCTCCGGCGGACACGCCTTCGCCCTGACCTATGAAGAGCATCTGCAAAACGTCGCGCGGTGGCGTCAGATCGAGCGCCAGAAGGCGGGCTTGCCGCCGGAAGCGACGCCGCCCGCTACGCCGGGAACGAGTGCGGCGCCGATGACGAGCGAGCCGGCCGCCACGGCGGTCGAGAACGGTCAGGCGACGATCACCCTTCCGGCCGGCGCGACGCAGGGGCCCCGATGAGCACGCTATCTGGCATGACCGGCTTCGGCCGGGCCGACGGGGCCGGCGAAGGCTGGACCTGGTCGGTCGAGGCGCGCTCGGTCAACGGCCGCAATCTGGAGGTCCGGTTTCGCGGGCCGAACGGTTTCGACGGGCTGGAGCGCGCGGCCAAGGCGGCCGGCCAGGCGCGGTTCGCGCGGGGCCAGGTCACCATCGGCGTTCAGGCCAAGCGAGCCGAAGCCGGCGAGGCGGCGGTCACGATCAACGCCGCCGTGCTGGCGCGCTATCTGACGCTGGCGAACGAACTGGCCGAGGACGGCGCAACACCGCCGTCCGCCGACGGCCTGCTGGCCCTGCGCGGCGTGATCGAGGCCCCCGAAGAGGCGGACGATCCCGAGGCGCGGGCGGCGGTCGAGGCGGCCATGACCCGCACGGTCGAAGAGGCGCTGGATGCGCTGAAGGCGTCACGCCAGAACGAGGGCGCGCAACTGACGCCGGTGCTGGACGAATTCATCGCTCGGATCGAGGCGCTGGTCGCCCAGGCGGAAGGTAAGGCGGCGGCGCAGGTCGAGGCTATCCGCGATCGCTTCACCCGTCGAATCTCCGAACTGGCGCCCGATGCGCCGGGGCTTGAGGATCGGATCTTCCTGGAAGCGGCCGCCCTTGCGACCAAGGCCGACGTGCGCGAGGAGCTGGATCGGCTGACCGCCCATGTCGCCTCGGCGCGTCAGCTTGTGGCCTCGGCGCCCGCCGGCAGGAAACTCGACTTCCTGATGCAAGAATTCATGCGTGAGGCCAACACGCTGTGCTCGAAATCCGCTACGACCGCGCTCACCGGAATCGGCCTGGAGCTCAAGGCCGTCATCGAACAGTTGCGTGAGCAGGTCCAGAATGTCGAATGAACGAAGCCCCCGCCGGGGCGTCCTCCTGATCGTCGCCAGCCCGTCGGGCGCCGGCAAGACCTCGCTGTGCCGCCGGTTGATGGCCGATCATGGCGGGCTGGAGCTGTCGGTCTCCATGACCACGCGCGGCATCCGGCCGGGCGAGGTGCATGGGCGCGACTACAACTTCGTCGGCCATGACGAGTTTCAGCGCCTGATCGACGAGGACGCCTTCCTGGAATGGGCGGACGTCCACGGCAATCGCTACGGCAGCCCGCGCGGGCCTGTGGACAAGGCGCTGGCCGAAGGGCGCGACGTCCTGTTCGACATCGACTGGCAGGGCGCGCGCGACGTGGCCGAGAAATGCCCGGAGGACGCCGTGCGCGTCTTCATCCTGCCGCCCAGCCTGGAAGAGCTGCGTCGCCGTCTCGTCACTCGCTCGCAGGATGCCGACGACGTGATCGAGCGCCGTGTGGCCAACGCCAAGGGCGAGATCGAACACTGCGACGCCTTCGACTATGTGCTGGTGAACGAGGACTTCGACCGGTCCTACGCTGAACTGGCCCACATCTATCACGCCGAGCGTTCGCGTCGGTTCAGAAACCTGTGGGTCGGCGACTACAAGGCCGCCCTTCTGAACGAAGCCGTCTGAAAAAAACAGCGCCACAGGCCGTGGGGACCTGCGGCGCTGTGGGGTACTCAACGCTACGCTACTGACGCTGTTTTGCCGCCCAGATGATTTCGGACGGTAAACGCGGCCATAGGGAATGTTCCCTAGCGGCTCGATATCGCAGGTTTACGACCTGTTCGCCCTCTTGACCTAACGTCAGGCGGTGAACGGGGGTATCATGGGCTTTCTTCATTCGATCGCGCCTCTTTTGGCCAGCAGCGCCAGGGAGAGGGTCAAGCAGGTCCCCGTCAGGCTTTTGCTGGCCGCCCTGGTCGGTTGGGCGATGACCGAAGCCGGGATGCTGCGATGGGTCCCGCTGTGGCTGGCGATCGCGATTGTGGTTCAGGCATTCGAACTGTGGGCTATGGCGCCGTTCAGACGCGCCGAAGCGTCGCAGAGCCCGCTGTCCGTGTTTGTCGCTCTGGCGTCCACCACCGTGATGGCGACGACCTATGCCGCGATGGCCCTGATGGTCTGGTCCACCAACCATCCAGCGCTGGTGACGCTCGCCGCCCTGACGATGGCGGGCGGGCTATTGACCAATATCGCGTCCGGCATCGCCTCGCGTCGGATCTTCTTCATCGGCGGCAGCCCTTATCTGGCGGCGCTGGCCTTGATGCCGGCGATCAAGGTGATCCAGGGCGATACCCGCGGGGTCGTGGTCATGACCCTGTCCGCCATCCTGTTCGTCGGCATGGTGTTGAACATCTACTGGCGGGTGCACGGATCACGCGAAGCCGAGGTGAAATCTCGGGCGGAGGCGGAAACGCGCTTGGAGCAGGCGCAGGCGGCCATGGCCGATCGTGCGGCGATGGCGGCGATCGTCAGCCACGAACTGCGCACGCCCGTCAGCGCCATCCTGGCCGGCGCCCATGTCATTCGTGATGGCAAGTCGCCGGAGCACCGCCAGGAGACGGCCGACCTGATCATCGACGCCGGACGATTGATGACCGGCATGCTGAACGATCTGCTGGACCATTCCAAGATGGAGGCCGGGGCGATGGCGATGGAAAGCCGCGACTTCGAGCTGGGCGATTTGATGCGCGATACGGTGCGGTTCTGGGCGGCGCCGGCGGCGGACAAGGGACTGACGCTGGACATGTCGGGCGTGGACAGCGAGGCGGTGTGGCTGCGCGGAGACCCCTATCGTCTGCGCCAGATCATCAACAACCTGGTGTCCAATGCGATCAAGTTCACACCGTCAGGCGTGATCCGTCTTGAGGCGTCGGCGCCGCGTGGCGACGGGAAGCACTGTCTGACCCTGACCGTCATCGACCAGGGCGCCGGCATTGCGCCAGACGCGATGAACCGGCTGTTCACCCCCTTCGCACAGGGGTCGGCCGAGGTGGCGCGCACCTATGGCGGGACGGGCTTGGGCCTGACCGTCAGTCGGGAGCTGGCGCGGTTGATGGGCGGCGACCTGACGGTCGAGAGCACGCCGGGGCAGGGCGCGGCCTTCACCCTATGTGTCGATCTGCCAGCGGGTCGGCCGACGCAGGCTTTGGACGGGCAGGAGACGGCGGCGCCCGTTCTGGCCCGGCGGCTTCGCGTCCTGGCCGTGGACGATCACGAGATCAATCGCCGCACGATCTCGCTCGTGCTTCAGCCGCTGGATGTCGATCTGACCACGGCCTCGGACGGTCATCTGGCGCTGGCGCTTCTGTCGGAGAAGGTGTTTGACGTGGTGCTGATGGATGTGAATATGCCGGGCATTGACGGCAACGAAACGACACGGCGCTTGCGCGCATCGGACGGCCCCAATGCGGCCGCCCCTGTGATCGGGTTCAGCGCGGGCACGGAGACCGAACAGGTGCAGGCCTGCTATGCGGCCGGCATGACGGACTGGTTGGCCAAGCCGCTGGAGCCGAAGAAGCTCTACGACGCCTTGCACCGGGCGACCTCGGCCGCGGCGCAGGCCAAGGCGGCCTAAGCCAAGGCTGCAAACCAGGGGCGTAGGCGGCTCAAGGCGTCTTCGATCTCCGGCGTCGAGACGGCGAAGCTGAAACGGATGAAATGGTGGCCTTCGACAGGGTCGAAGTCGACGCCGGGCGCGGTGGCGACGCCGGTGTCGCGCAGCAACTGCTCGCAGAACGCCACGCTGTCGTTCGTCAGGTGGCCGATGTCGGCCCAGATGTAGAAGGCGCCGTCGGGGGGCGCGATCTTGCGCAGACCCAGCGCGGGCAGAGCGTCTAGCATCAGCTGGCGGTTGCGGGCGTAGGTCTGGATATGGCCTTCCAGCTCATCGATCGCGTCCATGGCGACCAGACCGGCATGCTGGCTGAGGCTGGGCGGCGTCAGGAACATGTTGCCGATATAGGCGCGGGCGGCGTCGATCCGGTCCTCGGGAACCAGCAGCCAGCCGAGGCGCCAGCCCGCCATGCTCCAGTATTTTGAGAAGCTGTTGATGACCACGGCGTCGGGCGCAAACTGCAGCATCGAGGGCGTTGGGCCGACGTAGCTGAGGCCGTGGTAGATCTCGTCCGAGACGATGGCGATGTTTCGCGCGCGGCAGACCTCGGCGATGGCGGCCAGCTCGGCGTCCGGGATGATGGTGCCGGTCGGATTGGCGGGGCTGGCGATGATGACGCCGGCGGGGGCGGGATCCAGCGCCTGAAGCTGGGCGGCGGTGAGCTGGAAGCGGGTGTCGGGACCGCAGGCGATCTCCACCGGCTCGAGATGCAGGGCGCGCAGGGTGTTGCGATAGGCGACATAGCCCGGCCGGGCCAGGGCGATCCGGTCGCCGGGTTTGAACAGGGTGCTGAGCGCCAGAACCAGGGCCGGGGAGGCGCCGCAGGTCAGCAAGATGCGGTTGGGATCGACGGCGACGCCGTACCGCTCGTCGTACAGGCGCGCGATGCGGGCGCGCAGATCGGGACTTTCCCAATAGCCCATGGCGTCGGCGTCCAGCACCTGATGCGCTCGCGCGATAGCGGCGGCGGGCGCGCCGGTCGAGGGTTGGCCGAACTCCATATGGATGATCGAGCGGCCTTCGCTCTTGAGCTGATGCGCCAGGCGGCTGACGGAGATGGCGCGGAAGGGTTCGACGGTCATTGAAGAGCATCCGCCAGGCGCAGGAAGCCCGCGACGTCGATGGTTTCGGCGCGGGCGTCGGGCTCAATGCCGGCGGCCTCGCACAGGGCGGCGCCGCCCAGTTGTTTCAGGCTGGAGCGCAGCATCTTGCGGCGCTGGCCGAAGGCGGCGGCGGTGACCCGTTCCAGCTTTTTCAGGCGTTCCGGCGACGGGCGCTCATCCAGCGGAACCAGATGGACGACGGCCGAGGCCACCTTGGGCGGAGGCGTGAAGGCGGCGGCGGGCAGATGCATGACGATGCGGGCGGTGCAGACGGCCTGGGCGATGACGGCCAGACGGCCGTAGGCGTCCTCGCCTGGGCCTGCGGCGACGCGCTCTGCGACCTCCTTCTGGAACATCAAGGTCAGGCTGTGGGCCAGCCACGGGCCGGTCAGCCATTTGATCAGCAGAGGCGTTCCGACATTGTAGGGCAGGTTGGACACCAGATGGGTCGGGCCGGAGACCAGATCCGCCTCCTTCACCTTCAGCGCATCGGCTTCGACGATGGTCAGGCGACCGGAGCCGTCGTCCAATTCGGTCAGTAAGGGAATGAAGCGCGGGTCCTTTTCCACCAGGACCACGGTGCCGGCGTCGGATTCCAGCAGGGCGCGGGTCAGGCCGCCGGGGCCGGGGCCGACCTCGATCACGGCGCGGCCTTCGAACGGGCCGGCCAGACGCACGATCTTGCGCGTGACGTTCAGGTCCAGCAGGAAATGCTGGCCGAAGCTCTTCTTGGCCGAGAGGCCGTGGGCGTCGAGGGTTTCGCGGAGAGAGGGAAGGTCGGTCACACGCCCTGTTAGCGCGCGGCGCGGGCCGCCGCCATCTCCGATGCCAGGCGAATGGCGGCGATCAGGCTGTCGGGACGCGCGACGCCCTTGCCGGCGATGTCGAAGCCGGTGCCGTGGTCGGGCGAGGTGCGGATGATCGGCAGGCCCAGGGAGACGTTGACCCCGCCCCAGAAGTCCAGCGTCTTGACCGGGATCAGGGCTTGGTCGTGATACATGCAGATGGCCGCGTCATAGGTTGCGCGCGCCTCGTCATGGAACAGGGTGTCGGCCGGTCTGGGGTCGGTGATGTCGATGCCCTCGGCGCGAAGCTGTTCGGCGACGGGGATCAGGATGTCGCGTTCCTGCAGGCCCAAGGCGCCGCCTTCGCCCGCGTGGGGGTTCAGGGCCGCCATGGCCAGGCGCGGTCGGGCGATGGCGAAGTCGCATTTCAGGCTTTCGTGGACGACGCGGGCGGCGCGGGCGACGCGCTCGGCTGTGATCAGTTCCGGCACCTGGTCCAGGGCGACGTGAATGGTGACGAGGCAGGCGCGCAGGTTCTGGGCCGTCAGCATCATCACCGGCCCTCGCGTGCCGGCATAGGGCGCATCGGCCGTCAGTTCGGCGATGAACTCGGTATGGCCGGGAAAGCGAAAGCCCGAGGCGTACATCGGCGCCTTGGCGATCGGGGCGGTGATGACGCCGGACGCCTCGCCCGACAGGGCGAAGCTGACCGCCTCTTCGATGCCGTCCGCGACGGCCGAGGCATTGGCCGGATCGGGCGATCCGACCAGGACCGGCGCGGGCAGGGGGCGATGAAGGACGGGAAGGGCGGAGCCGAACAGGCCGCCGGCGTCACCGGGAGTCCCGACTTCGGCCACGGGGACGCCTTGTGCGCGCAATAGGACCGCGTCGCCGATAACGGCGAAGGCCGTCTGGTCGGCGCGCAACATTTTCCAGGCGGCGGCCACGATCTCCGGCCCGACGCCGGCGGGTTCGCCCAGCGTCAGGACCAAAGGCGCGACCGCTGGGGTCATTTGAACTCGATCAGGGCGTCGCTGCGCAGATCGCGCAGATACCGGCGCTCCAGCACGGCCAGGTTCTGGGCGCGCAGACGGTTTTCGACCTGCTGACGGTTCGGCGCTTCCGGCCCGCCGACGCGACGCCCGCAAACGGCGACCAGGTGCAGACCCAGCGGGGTGCGGATCGGCGTCGAGACCGAACCGATTTCACCGGTGCGGGCGAACTGCTGGAACTGGGGCGCCAGATTGGCGACATCCGATTCGCCAAGGTCGGCGCCCAGGACGCCCTGCGTCGCGCGGGCCTGAGAGATGATGTTGTCGCAGGTCAGGCCGTCGCGCAGGCCTTCCAGCTTGGCGGTCGCGGCCGCGACATCGGCTTCCGACGCGGTTTCGGGCAGTTCGACCATGACTTGTTTCAGCGACACCAGGCTGGTCGAGGCGCCGTCACGCTTGTCGCGCAGGTAGAGGATATAGACGCCGCCATCGACGACGATAGGATTCGACAGCTGGCCCGGCTGGAGCTGTTCCAACACTGACTGCACAGCCGGCTGGAGCGAATCCTTGACCACCCAGCCCGCATCGCCCGGCACGCGGGCGCTGGCCGAGGGGGCGGCGGAGAACTGCTGGGCGACGGCCTGGAACGGCGCGCCCTGGATGATCTGCTGCACCAACTGGCGGGCGCCGTTCAGGGCCGCCTGCGCGCCGCCGACGCGCGCGGCGTCGATGTAGATTTCCCCGAGCAGGAACTGAGGCTTGGAGGCGGCCTCGTTCAGACGACGGACTTCCTGATCGACCTGAAGGGTGCTGGCGCGGGCGCGGCTGTTGAAGCGGCCGGGGATCAGCTGGCTCCAGCCGATCTGGGTGCGCAGATTGTCGCGGAAGGCGGCGGGCTGGATGCCGCCCTGTTGCAGGAACTGCATATAGGCCTGCGGCGTCGTGCCGGCGGCGCGGGCCATTTCGGCGATCTCGCCGTCGACTTCCTCGTCCGTGACCTTGAGGCTCTCGAACTTGGCCATCTCCTGATCCTTGAGGCGATCCTCGATCAGGGCGTTCAGGGCGGCCTGCTGAATGGCGGGCAGGTTCTGCTCGGTCGGCTGGACCTGGGACGAGGCGATCAGCATCAGCATACGCTGACGCAGATCAAAGCCGGTGATGATCTTGTCATTGACCGTGGCGACGATGCCGTCGGCCATTTCAAACTGAGGGGCGGGCCGCGCCGTCGTCGGCGCCTCTTCAGCCGCAGGATTCGGCGCGCCGGCCGCAGGACCTTGCGCGGGCGTGGGGGTCTGTGCCGGAGCGGGCGCCGTCTGGGCATAGGCCGAACCGGCGAGGAGGACTGCCGCGAGCGCAGCCCCCGTCGAATAACGCATCAAACCCATTGGTCGTCCTGATTCCTCACAGCGGTCCGCCAGCCAGGCCGGCAGGCGGTCGCGCCCCGTAAAGCGGCATGCTCAACGCATATCGCCCTGTCCATAACCTGAACCTCCGAAAGTGGCGAGGTTTAGGCGCACATAGATGCCTTCCGACGGGCCGCCGGGCCGTGCGCGGGTGTTGTCGCGCCGATAACCCAGCTCGAACCGCAAGCAGTCGTCGTCGAACAGCACGCCGACTTCGGATCGCGTGATCTCGTTCTGGTCCAGATCGGCGATGCCGGCGACGGTGAAGCCCCAGTTCTGGAAGACGAACTGCTGGCCCGCCAGCTGGACGAATTCATAGTTGCGGTTCAGGGGCCCGTCGACTGGGTTCGACTGATCCAGAATGTAGCTGACGGTGGCCAGATTGCGCTGACCCCAGCGACCGTCCAGCGCCGCCTCGGCGCGGCGCACCTCGCCCGAACCATCCACCGTGGCGTGGAACCAGCTGCGTATGCGATCCGACGGCGAGAAGTCGCCCTGGACCACCCAGTCGGAGGTCTCGGACGCCAGACCCGTCGGGTCATAGAGACGCGCGGGATCGTCGGGAATCGACGTTTTGAAGTCGTCCTGCTGATCGAAGCGATAGCTGCGTCCCACGAACAGGCTGGCCTTGCGACCTTCAGCCCAGCGGATGGTGGCGCGACCGCCTGCCGTCACGCGCGCGCCGCCTTCCAGCAGATCGTAGCCGGAGAAGCGATCCATGCGGAAGAGCGACGATTCGTCCAACTCCAGAACCTGGGAGTCCTCGATGGGAATGCGGCGGTCCAGGCTGACCTTGTTGGAGACCGAGAACTGACCCACCGGCTCCAGGATGATGTCGGCGTCGGCGATGCGTTTGATCAGGGGATAGGCGACGTCCACGCCCGCGCTGAACCTGGATCGACTCACCGTCTCGTCGCTATCGACACCCATCATCGGCGGCAGGTCGGACATGGAATAGAGATCGACGCGCGTATCAACGAACGGCTCCACCCGCATGCCGACCGGCAGGATGATCGCCCGTCGCCATTCCACCTGGCCCGTGATGCGGCGGCTGTCGACGCCGGCCAGACCTGTCGTGACGGGCGGGACGATCTCCGGATTCAAGATCGGCGCACCGACGAAAGCGTCGCGGTAGAGAGAGACGGCTGAACCCTTCACGCGCAGCCGGCCGCCGAAGACCAGTTCGCGCGGCTCCCAGCGGGCATCGATCAGCGGGGCGACCAAGGGCAGGGTGTCGTCGTCCTCGAACACCTTGAAGCCGTTGGCGTCGCGGAAGTCCGTCGCGGCGAAGGCTGGGTTCAGACGCAGGCTCTGGATCGAGAACGCCGCGACCGAAACGTAAGACCGATCGGTCTGATGTTCCGCATAGATCTGGCTGATCAGACGACGGCGGTCGCCGTAATAGAGGCCGTTGTCCTGATACGGAGAGCGCACGTCGTAGCGATCGAACAGCGTCTTGTCCGAGGTGCGCTCGGCCGTGAAGCCGAACCGCCATGGGCCATCCGGATCGAACTCGCCGTGCGACAACAGATAGCTGCGGTGTTCGCGATCGCCGAACTTGACGTTGCTTTCGAAATCGCCGTCGCCGTCTCGATCGAAGTCGCCGAACTCGCGCTCGTACGTGTAGCCGCCGCGGGCCACGATCATGCCGTTGGCGAACCGTCGCCGCCATTGCAAGTTCAGCAGCGGCGCGACCCTGGTGTTGATCTGCGGGCTGATCAGCCAGTCCTCGGACGGCGATACGACGTGCAGATAGGGCACCTCGACGGAGACGCCGCGACCCTCGTCATAGTTGACGATCGGCACCAGGAAGCCCGAGGCCCGCTCCACCGAGGGATCGGGGTGGGCGAAGAAGGGCGTGTAGAAGACCGGCACCGGCCCGATATAGAAGACGGCGTTGCGATACAGGATCGCGCGCAACTGCTCGTCCTGCGTCACCTTTTCCGCCTGGATCGAGATGGTCGGCGTCTTGGGACCGCCATCGTCGCAGATCGGGCAGGGTGTGAAGCGGGCGTAGTTCAGTTCGCTGACGTTCTCGCTGCGACGCACAGCCGTTGCGGCCATCAGGCTGGCGCCGTTGGCCAGACGCGTGGCGAAATCCACGGCGACGCCGGTCTCCAGGTTTTCGTCCAGCTCGAGACGGCTGGCGTAGACCACGGTGCCGTCGGGCGCGATGGCCTCGACGCGGCCCTCGGCCGTCGCCGAACCGGCGTTCAGATCATAGGACAGGTTCTCCCCGCGCAGCACATGACCGCGCGTGCGGACATAGGCTCGGTTCTCGGGCGTGCCGCTGACGATGATGTTGTCGCCTTCGCGACGCGCATTGTCGGCATCGACATAGACCGCTTCGGGCGGCAGGCCATCGGAAGGCGCGGCGGCGGCCGGAGGGGTCGTTTGCGCCCATGCGGGCGTCGCCAAGGGCGCGCAGGCGACCAGAGCCGCACCGGCGAGAAGCCTTGCTTTGAAAGCGTCGAAGCGCCGATCACCCTGCATAGGCCATCCGTAGTCTGAGAAGCGAGCGCCCGATTAGCCGTCTTCGGTATAGAACAGCAAGGTCAAGGCTGCGAGCGCCGTAAGAACAGGCGGCAGCCAGGCGGCGACGAAGGGCGCCACGACCTCGGCCGATCCCATCGCCGACGAGAACTGGTTCAGGAAGAAGAAGGCGAAGCCCAGCACGACAGCCGCCACGCTCATGCGCGCCAGGTCGCCCAATCGCATCAGCCGCAACGAGAAGGCGGCGGCCAGGATGGACATGGCCGCGAACACCAGGGGTGTGGCCAGAAGCTGCTGGAAGCGCAGGCGATAGGCGGTCGAGGTGAAGCCCGCGTTTTCGATACGGCTGATCTGGTTGGGCAGCGACCAGAAGGGCGTGGCCTGCGGTCGCGCGAAACGATCGAACGCCTCGTCGTCCGCCAGGCTGGAGACCAGGGTCAGGCTGGAGTAGGTGACGGCGCGCTGGCCGATCTGGGCGCCGACGGCGTCGGTCAGGCGCCAGCTGCCGGCGTTCAGCGAGGCCGACTTGGCGTCGATCCGTTCGGAGAAGGTGCGACCACCGCCGGGCGCGGTCGTGTAGATGAAGAAGCTGACGTTCAGCAGTCGGGCGTTGGCGCGGTCCTGCTGGCCGGCGCGGATGATCATCTGGCGCTGATCGTCGCCCTCGCGCAGCCAGATCGCCTCCTTGGGATCGCCGCCGGGCGCCGTGCCGGAAATCCGTGCGCGCTCGCGTTGCCACAGACCGTCGCCGGCCGAGGCCATCGGACCCAAGACCGTGACGGTCAGCACACCCAGGACGAAGGCCATGCCGGCCGCCGGCAGGACGAAACGCCAGGCGGAAACGCCCGCCGCACGCATGGCGATCAGTTCGCTGCGGCGGTTCAGGCTGATGAAGGCCGACAGGGTGCCGAACAGGAAGACGAACGGCATTAATTGTACGATGACGGAGGGCGACTTCAGCAGAACCAGACCGAAGATGCGCACAGCCGATAGATCTTGGGCGGAGCCGACGCCGCGCGAGACCTCGACAAAGTCGATCAGCATGACGAGGGCCGAGATCACGGCCAGGGCCACGCCCAGCGACTTTAGCTGTTGGACCAGCACATAGCGTTCGATGCCGCCGAGACGGGGGGTATGGGGCGAACGACGGGCGGAGGCGGCGACGGCGGTCATGCGAACTTGGCCTTCAGATCGCGCAGGGCGGCGGTTGTTCGGCTGCGACGCGGCTTCAGCGCGCGGAACAGAACCCGCAGGGCGACGACGATGGCCACGATCGGTACGACGTACTGGACCACATTCATCCAGCCGTTCCATGCGCTGGCGGCGACAAGGCCATAGCCGATGACGCGCAGGACCAGGAACAGGCCCGCCGCCTTGGCGATGCGCAGCGTATAGCCGGTGCGGCTGAAAGCGCCGCCCAGGATGGCCGAGAGCGCCAGGGCCATGGCGACCATGGCATAGAGCGGCGAGGCCAGCCGCGAATGCGCCTCGGCCAGCAGTTCGCCGCGCGAGCCGGCAACCTCAAGCACCTTGGCCGTGGGGTTCAGCAACTGGCGCAGATAGAGGTCGGTCGGCTTGTAGCGAATGGTGTCGGTCACCCCGACGAAGGGCGCGAGAGAAAAATCGTATCGCCCGAACGACAGCGTCTCCAGCACTCCGCCCGACGAGTAACGCTGCGCCGAGCCGTCGATCATGGTCAGGATGGGAATGCCGCCGGCGTCGCGGCTGAAGCGCGCTTCGGACGCGTTCCAGGTCGTGACCTTGTCCTTGTCGTCCAGATAGACAAACAGGTTCTTCAACAGACCGTTCTGTTCGATCTGCTGCACATAGACGGTCAGACCGTCAGGCCCCTGAACGAACTGGCCTTCCTCGACCAAGAGAGCGGCGAGGTCGGTGCGGATGTCGAACGCCTGTCGTCGCGCCTCCTGCTGCGCCCAGGGCAGAATGAAGACGTTGACCAGCAAGGTGACCAAGGCGACCAGCACGGCAATGCGGGCGGCGGGGGATATGACCTGCCAACGGGTCATGCCCCCGGCGAAGGCCGCCGTCAGCTCCTGCTCGCGTTGCAGACGGGTCAAGGCGATCAGGGCGCCGACGAAAAGGCCGATGGGCAGAATCACCGACAGCAGTTGCGGCAGGGCGAGCAGGGTCAGCTTGACCATGATCCACACGCTCTGACCCCGCTCCACGATGACCTGGAGTTGGTCGAGGCTTTGGCTCAGAATCCCGATTCCCGCCAGCGCTGCGCACGCGGCGATCACAGGGAACAGGATCTGGCGAAAAAGGTATCTTTGAATCAGGGTCATGGGCGGATGGACTTCGCCCGGTTGCAGGCGGCGACATTGAGGCGCATCTAGTAGCACATCAGGGCGCGTCCGCGACAAGCAGACGCGCCGTTGTCATTTTGCTGTTTGCAGACGCCGGGTGGGGCCTGGCTGGAGTTGATTGAATGAAGATCGAATTCGTCGCCGCCGTGGACGCCGCCGAAATCCTGGCCGTTCCGGTTTTTGAAGATCGCAGCTTCACCGCCGCCGGGACCGCGCTGGACGGCAAGGCCAACGGCGCGCTGACCAAGGCGGCGGGGAAGGGTCGTTTCACCGGCAAGGCAGGACAGAGCCTGAGCATCGCCGCGCCGGCGGGCGTCGAGGCGGACGCCGTGCTGCTGGTGGGCGCGGGCGCAAAGGACAAGCTGGATGACCTGGCGGTCGAGGCCTTCGGCGGCAACGCCTATGCGGCGGTCAAGCTGTCGGGCGCCGAGGTGTTGACGATCGACGCTTCGGATCTGTCGCCTGAGCAGGCCGCCCGCGTCGGTTTCGCCGCGCGTCTGGCCGCCTATCGCTTCGACAAATATCGCACGACGCAAAAGGCCGACAAGATTCCGTCGATCACCACCATCCGCGTGGTCACGACCGACCTGCGGGGCGCCGAAGCCGCGCTGGAGCCGCTGTCGGCCGTCGCCGACGGCGTGATCTTCGCGCGCGACCTGGTGTCCGAACCCGCCAACGTCCTGTATCCGGCGGAGTTCGCCAAGCGGGTGAAGGCGCTAGAGAGCCTGGGCTTGGAGGTCGAAATCCTCGGCGAGGCCGAGATGGAGAAGCTGGGCATGCGCACCCTATTGGGCGTGGGCCAGGGCAGCCGTCGCGAAAGCCAGTTTGCGATCATGAAGTGGAACGGCGGCGAAGCCGGCGCTCAGCCCCTGGCCTTCGTCGGCAAGGGCGTCTGCTTCGACACCGGCGGCATCTCGATCAAGCCGGCGGACGGCATGGAAGACATGAAGTGGGACATGGGCGGCGCAGCCGCCGTGACCGGAACCATGATCGCCCTGGCCAGCCGCAAGGCCAAGGCCAACGTCATCGGCGTTCTGGGCCTGGTCGAAAACATGCCAGACGGCAACGCCCAGCGTCCGGGCGATGTGGTCGTGTCCATGTCGGGTCAGACGGTGGAGGTCATCAACACCGACGCCGAAGGTCGCCTCGTCCTGGCCGACGCCCTCTGGTACACGCAGGAGCGTTTCAAGCCGAAGTTCATGATCGACCTGGCCACCCTGACGGGCGCCATGATCGTGGCCCTTGGCCTGGATTACGCCGGCGTCTTCTCGAACTCCGACGATGTCGCCGATCCGATCCTGGCGGCGGCCAAGAAGGTCGGCGAGAACTTCTGGCGCATGCCGATCCCGGCCATCTACGAGCAGCACATCGATTCCAAGATCGCCGATGTGAAGAACACCGGCAACGGCCGCGCCGGTGGCTCGATCACCGCCGCCCTGTTCCTGCAACGCTTCACCAACGGCGTGCCGTGGGCGCACCTGGACATCGCCCCGACGGCCTGGGCCAACAAGAGCCCCAGCCCCACCGTGCCGGAAGGCGGCGTCGGCTTCGCCGTGCGGACTCTGGACCGGATGGTCGCGGATTCCTACGAAGGCTGATCGGTCGGGAGGTAGAGCCGGGTGAGCGACAAGCCCGAAATCTGGTTCTATCACCTGGAGCGTTCGTCGCTGGATCAGGTGCTGCCAACCCTGCTCGAAAAGACGATCGAGCGGGGCTGGCGCGCCATGATCAAATCGTCGCATTCGCATCGGCTGGACGAGGTCGACGAGACGCTGTGGACGTTTCGCGATGACAGCTTCCTGCCGCACGGCCGGGCCGACCAGCCTCATGCCGAGCGCCAGCCTGTGCTGTTGAGCGAGACGGGCGAGAACCTGAACGGCGCTCAGGCGCTGTTCATAGTCGACGACGCAGAACTGGGCGGGACGGAAGGGTTCGAACGATGCTTCATTATTTTCGACGGTCGCGACGAGCCGGCTTTGCAACACGCGCGGGGACGCTGGAAGGCGCTGAAGGGGCAGGGCGCGAACCTGGCCTATTGGCGTCAAACGGACGAAGGGCGCTGGGAAAAGGCGGCCTGATCGGACTGGTTCTGCTGGCTGGCTGTTCGACGCCGGTTTCTGAGGCGCCTGCGCCGCGTGCGGTCGAGCAAGCGCAGTTGAACCCACCCGTCGGCAGCCGGATGCCGACCGCCCAGACGGAGGACGTCTGCAAGGCCGGCGAGATGCAATATCTGGTGGGCAAGTCCCGGACCGAAATTCCGGTGCCGGTGGATGTCGTCAATCGGCGTGTGACCTGCACCACCTGCCCGGTGACGCAGGACTTCTCCGCCTATCGTCTGAACATCTTCTACAACGAACAGACCGGCATCATCGAACAGGTCCGCTGCGGCTGAGCCTGACGCAAGGAGACGACCATGAAGAACATCGTGAGCACCCTGTTGGCCGCCGGCGCCTTGGCCGTGTCGGCCTGCGCGCCGGTCCAGACCGCCGAGCCTGCGCCCGGATCGGACACCGCCTTCCAGGCCTGCAAGGTTTCGGACTATCAAAGTTATGTCGGCCGCAACCGTTCGACCATCCCGACCGCGCCCGCCGGCCAGACCTTCCGTGTGCTGTGCACCACCTGCGCCGCGACCATGGACTATCGCGAGAACCGGGTGAACTTCGTCTATGACGAGGCGACCAACATCGTGCGCGAAGTGAAGTGCGGCTGAGATTTACCGCCCCACCGTATCGCCCGGCCACAGCGGTCCGCTGAACTTCGCCGCCAGATAGTCCATCAAGGCCGTGACCCTGGCCGGGCGCGGTCCGCCGCTGGGCGCCACCAGATGCAGGGCGATGGGCGGCAGGCGCCAGTCGGTCATCACCGTCTCAAGATGGCCGTCAGCGACGTCCTTCCAGTAGATGAAGTCCGGCTGGGGAAAGAGCCCCAGACCCGCGCACAACGACGCCGTCAGGGCGTCGGAGTTGTTGGCGCGCAACGGCCCGCGCGGATGCACCACCACTTCTTCACCCGCCTCATTGCTGAACCGCCAGGTGTCGGGACTGGGCATGTAGGCGTAGCCGAGGCAGGCGTGACGGGCCAGATCGTCGGGATGGGTTGGGCGACCCCGCTGATCCAGATAGGACGGCGAGGCCACCAGGGCGCGGGCCACAGGCCGGAGCTTGCGCGCCGTCAGCGAGGAATCGGCCAGGGCGGCGATCCTCAGCGCGCAATCGAAGCCGCCGCCGACCAGATCGATGACTTCGTCCGACAGGTGCAGATCGACCGACACGTCGGGATGGGTGGCTAGGAACTCGGGCAGGGCCGGGGCCACATAGGCCATGCCGAACGACATGGGCGCCGCCAGTCGCACCAAACCGCGCGGCGTGACGGACATGTCCAGCGCCTCTGACACCGCGCCCTCGGCCTCGGCCAACATGTGGGCGGCGCGAGCGGCCAGGGTTCGGCCGGCATCGGTCAGGGCGAAGCGGCGCGAGGTGCGGTGAAGCAGGGTGGTCTTCAGCTGCTGTTCCAGGCGCGTCACCGCCTTGGACACGGTCGCCTTGGAAAGGCCCAGCGTCTCGGCTGCGCCGGAAAAGGATTGGCTGTCGGCGACCTTGGCGAAGATGGCCAGGGCTTCCAGATCGGGCAGGCGGGACATGGGTGGCCTCGCGTCCTGAAACGATGAGTTTCGGTTGTTTCTATTTCTGATCGGTCGCCGATCTCTATCTTGGCGTCAAGCAAAGGCGTCGGACGGTTCCGACGCGAAAGGACGAGTGCGATGATCGAGCGCAGACCATTTGAATCCCTTGGCGGCGCCAACCACGGCTGGCTGAACGCCAAACACCATTTTTCCTTCGCGAACTACTATGATCCCAAGCGGATGAGCTGGGGCAATCTTCGGGTCTGGAACGACGACGAGATCGCCGCCGGAACGGGCTTCCCGCCGCATCCGCACGCCGACATGGAGATCATCACCTATGTCCGCGATGGGGCCATCACCCATGAGGACAGTCTGGGCAACAAGGGCCGCACCGTCGCGGGCGATGTCCAGGTGATGAGCGCCGGAACCGGCATCCGTCATGCCGAATACAACGCCGAGCCGGACCTGACGCGGATCTTTCAGATCTGGATCGAGCCGACCCGGCGCGGCGATGCGCCGAGTTGGGGCACCAAACCCTTCCCCAAGGGCGAGCGGTCGGGCCAGTTCGTAGTCCTGGCCTCGGGCTTCGAAGGCGACACGGAAGCCCTGCCGATCCGCACCGATGCGCGGATCGTGGCGGCGACGCTGAAGGCGGGCGACAGCGCCGACTATCCGCTGGGCGTTGCGCGGCGGGCCTATCTGGTCCCGGCGAAGGGCGAGGTCGAGGTCAATGGCGTCCGGCTGACCGCCCGCGACGGCGCGGCCATCGCTCAGGAGGATGTCGTGACGGTCAAGGCGCTGTCCGACGCCGAGATCGTGCTGGTGGACGCCGCCTGATTTTCGGATCAAGCTTCACGGTCGGACCCGATCCGACCGTGAACAACCGCATCAAAAAGGCGAGGAAAGAGAATGTTCAATCAAGTGAATGGCTGGTCTTCCCGCGCCCTGGCGGCGCTCAGGATCGTCGCCGGTCTGTTGTTCCTGGCGCATGGCGTCATCAAGGTCTTCGGCTTCCCGGCCGGGGCCGAACCCGGTCAGCAGGAGCTGCTGTCGTTGTTCGGCATCGGCGGGGTGATCGAGCTGATCACGGGCTTGCTGCTGATCCTGGGCCTGTTCACGCGTCCGGCCGCTTTCATCGCGTCGGGCCAGATGGCTGTGGCCTATTGGATGTTCCACTTCCCAAGCAGCCCATATCCGGCGGTGAACGGCGGCGACGCGGCCATCCTGTACTGCTTCATCTTCCTGTACATCTTCACTGCCGGTCCTGGCGCGTGGAGCATCGACAATCGAACCGCAAAACGGTTCTGATCTTTAAGAATGAAAATAGCCGCCGCGCTGTCCTGCGCGGCGGCTTTTTCATGCCTGAAGGCTTGCGGCCCAGTCGGCGGCGCGCACCAGGCTATCGACGATGCCCGGTTCCGATGAGGCGTGGCCGGCGTCGCCGACGATGTCCAGATGGGCCTCGGGCCAGGCGCGATGCAGCGCCCAGGCGCCAGAAATCGGCGTCACCACGTCGAATCGGCCCTGCGCGATCCAGCACGGGATATGCCGCATCCGGTCGACATTCTTCAGTAGCCAGCCGTCCTCCTCGAAGAAGCCGGCGTTGGTGAAGAACCAGTTCTCGATCCGTGCGAATGCGACGGCGAAGTCGGGCTCAGCGAACTTGTCCGGCCGGGCGTTTGGCCCCTCGACGCTGACGGTTTCGCCCTCCCAGCTGGACCAGGCGACGGCGCATCGCTCGCGCTCGGCGACGTCATCGCCGATCAGCCGCTTGTAATAGGCGGCCATCAGGTCGCCGCGCTCGGCCTCGGGGATCGGAGCGACGAAGCGCTCCCAGGCGTCGGGGAAGATCATCGAGGCGCCGTCCTGATAGAACCAGTGCAACTCCTTCTTCGTCAGCAGGAAGATGCCGCGTAGCAGCAGCGCAATAACCCGCTCAGGATGGGTGATGGCGTAGGCCATCGACAGGGTCGAACCCCAAGACCCGCCGAACACCACCCATTTGTCGACGCCGCACAGAGCGCGCAGACGCTCGATATCGTCGATCAAAGTCCAGGTCGTGTTGTCTTCCAGCGAGGCGTGGGGCCGCGACTGACCACAGCCGCGCTGGTCGAACATGATGATGCGATAGACGGCGGGATCGAAGAAGCGGCGCATGCCCGGATTGACCGCACCGCCTGGTCCGCCGTGAAGGACCAGAACCGGCAGGCCGTGCGGATTGCCGGACTCCTCGTAATAGATTTCATGCACGCCTTCGGTCGGCATCCAACCCGAGGCATAGGCCTCGATCTCGGGGTGGAGCACACGACGCGGCTCGGCGGGCGTGGGGAAGGCCATGGATGCTTGGTCTTTCTACGAGGAAATCAGGGGCGAGAACGCAAGGCCGCAAAGGCCAGGCAGAGCCAACCGGCGATCATCAGAAGGCCGCCGATCGGGGCTACGGCGCCGAACGCCGGCACGCCGAGAAAGGCGATCGCCGCCAGGGCGAGGCAGAAGATCAGACCGCCGATCGATCCGAGCCAGCCCGCTAGCCGCGCCAGCCCGCCACCCCCTGTCCATTGAGCGCAGGCGAAGGCGAAGACGGCGTGGACGATCTGATACTGGGCGCCGGTGGTCAGCAGGGTCTTGATCTGCGGCCCGGCGCCATGCGCGGCGAAGGCGCCAAGCGCCACGGCCATGGCGCCGTTCAGGGCGGCGAAGACGATCAGGTTGCGACTCACTGTCATTCTAAAACCCTAGACCGCCAGTTCGCCGATGTCTGCGGCCCAGGAAGGTTAACCGACGCGCGGCAGCGGCGTCAGGTGGCTGGCCATGGCCGAGGCGGCGGCCTTGACGCCCTTGCGCACCGCCGCTTCGTTGGCGGGGGCGGGCGCGCGCAACAGGCCGATCGACGGCGTCAGAGGGCCGTCCGGCAAATCCGAGAGCACGCGGTAGAGAATATAGGAGCCGGCGTCTTCCTCGATGTCGGACGAGGCATCGGCCTGCAGCCCGGCGGCGTTCAGGGCGCGAACCATGTCGGCGACGGGCGCCGTGGTGCGGGCCACGCCCGGCCCGGTGCTGGACAGGCGGTGTTTGTAGTCGAGGGTGCGGTTTTCCGCGCGCATCTGGACCCGGAAGCCTGCGCCCTTTTGCGTGCGTCCGACCAGGAGGACGGCCCGGCATTCCCCACTGCCGAGACGGGCGGCCAGGGTCGAGGCCAGTTCGTCGGGATCGGCGGCGGCGATAGGCACAGCGCGGGCCCCGCTGGGGCTCCAGATTTCGCCCGACAGATCCTCGACCAAATCCCAACCGTCATCGTCGCCGTCATAGGCGCAGATGATGATGCCAGGGCGGCGATCACCACTGGGACGACTGTCGATTTGGTTCATCGTGCCAGCCATAGCCCCATCCATGACAGTTCGGTGACGTGCAAGAGGCTGTAACTTCCCGACGCCGTCAAGTCCGCAAAAGTCTTAACCCAGGTCGCCGACCGCCGCATCCAGCAACATGAAGGCGCGACCGCTGTCCGACGCCAGGCTGGACTGAACCGCTGCGCTGTCTCCAGCGCGGGCGGAAGCGTTCAGCATGACTGCGAAGTTGCGGACATAGCGTTCGGCGTCGGCGCGCAGTTCGGCGTCGCTGAGGACACGGCGAGACACGCTGCGGACAGCGGCCGGGGCGACGCGGCGGACGATCTGACGCGCGGCGTCGGGGTCGCCATTGCTGAAGGCGCGGGCGGCCTCTTCGACGCGAGAACGAGGCAGAAGGGCGTTGGGGTCGACCCCCATGCGCCGGATGGCGGCGGCGACCCGGTCGGACAGGGCTTCGGCCTCGGCAGGCGAAGGGGAGGGCGTGTCCAACTCCAGCGGGGCCTCGTTGTCGTCGTCGCCGTCGATCAGATCGCTCCAGTCCAGGCCCTTGTCCGCCGACGGCGGCGGCGTCTCTGCGGGCTCGAGCCGCAGGCGACTGCGCAGACCGAACCGGCGCTCTTCGGCGGGCGGCGAGGCGGGAGGCGTTGGGCGATCGGTCCGGCGCTCGGGACGGGGTTCGGGACGTGCCTCGATCTCTGCGGCCGGCTCGCGACGGCGCGCCGGCGTCGTATCGCCCGACACCACGCCCATCAGACGCACGGCCTCGGTCAGCATGTCGTAGTTTCGGCGCACGCGATCCTGGAAGCCGACATCCAGCGCCTCGGTATCCTCGGCCGCCTTGCGCGAGGCGGCGGAAAGGGAGGCCAGGCCTTCCTCGACCGTGGCGCGCACGGCGTCGGCGCGGGCGCGGGCTTCCTGAGGCAGGCGCGCGGCGCGTTCGTCGATGTCGGCGACGGCGGTGTCGATTTCCGACAAGGCGCTGTTGAGACGTGCGACCAGGGTTTCCAGACGGCTGACCATCCGCTCGCCGGTTTCTTCGACCAGGCCGGACGTTTCGGTGACGATGCGGCGGGCGTCGGCGATGCGGGCGTCGGCGGCGGTGTCAGCCTTCTGGGCCGCGTCGAACAAGGATTCGCCCAGGCGGTCGGTGCGCAGACGCGCCTGTTCGGCGGCGTCGGCGGCGGCGGCGCGAGAATCCTCGGCCGTGGCGCGCATCTGCTCCAGGGCGCGGCGCGTCTCTTCCATCAGGGCGTCGCGCGCCTCGGCCGCCAGGGCCTCGAAGCGGTCGAGGGCGAGCTTGGTGGCGGAATCGAAGCCGTCGGCCTCGCGTTGCGACATATCCACCAAGGCGCGGAACTGGTCGGTGGCCGCCTCGACCAGATCGCGCATGGAATCGACCGAGGTCTGGGTAGTGCGATCCAGATCGCCTGCGGCGCTGCGCGTGGCGGAAAGATGCTCGATCAGTTGAGCGCGCTGGCTTTCGACCTGGGCGGAGAAGTCCTCCTGATCGGTGCGCAGGGCGTAGGCGGCGGTGACCAGGGCGGCGCGCTGCTGGCTGAGGCCTTCCTCGACGGACTGGATCTGCTCGGCGACGCCCGAACCGGCGTTCTCAAGTCGGATGGTCTGGCGCGCCAGATCGTCGGACGCCACGCGGGCGGCGTCTTGGGCTTCGCCTGCGGCGGCGGCGAGGTCGGCGGCGCGCGCGGCGAGGGCGGCCTCGGCTTCACGAAGCTGCGCCTGAGCTAGGTCCGACGCGTCAGCGACCATGCGCGACTGACGCTCGACCGCGTCGATGACGCCAGACGCCTGCGTATCCAGATGGATGCCCAGTGTCTGCATCTGGTCGCGTTCGCGGCCCAAGTTTTCGGTGAGACGACGCGCGGTGCGGCCGGCGTTCTCGGCCGCCTCGTTCAGGCGCGTTGTCTCCTGGGCCAGTGCCTCTCGAAGCAGGGCCATGTCGTTGCGGGCGCGTTCCGCCGCCAGGGTGGCGTGATCGATGTCGGAACGCAGCGACTGAAGCACCTCGCCGGTCTGTTGGGCGGCCAGGGCGGTCGGGGCGACCAAGGCCTCGGCCAGTTGCCGGGCGCGACGCGTCTCTGCGGCCAGACCCGCGCCCTGTCGGACGGCATGGGCCAGCATGATGGCCAGGCCCGCAGGGGCAAGGGCGATCAAGGCGTAGATGGCGATTCGCAGCGGATCCAGTTCTGCCCCGCCGGCGCCGAACTCGTAAGCGGCCCAGGAGGCGACGCCGCCGATCCACAGAGCTGAGGCGACGCCCGCAATCACATAGGCGTGGCGCCCTGACGGCTCGCCCTGGGCCTTGGCTTGAACGGTTTTCACAGCTGGCGGTTTGGACAGCTCGAACGGCGCGGGCGGCTGACCGGCGGTGACGGCCATATCGACAGGAGCCTCTGGCGTCGGTTTCGCATTGACGGGGGCGGCGCCGCGTTCGGCGGCAAAGGCACGTTCCTCGGCCTGGCGCTGCTCTTCCAGCAGGCGACGGCGGCGGCGCTCCGACATCGGCGGCTCGAACGTCGGCTGCACGATCTCGAAATCGGGCTCGGGGATCGGGTCGAGCGAATGCGTCGCCTCCTCTACCGGCATTTCGTCCGAGGTCGACAGATCGACCGGCGCGACGGCCTCGTCGTCGGTCAGCTTCAGCGGCGGCCGTTTGGGAGACTTCATAAGCTCAAAAACTCGATCTCTACGCGGGCGTCCGACAGCGCCAATAAAACCCTAGAGCATGATCGATGCGGACGAAACCGACTCAAGCCCGCAACCTGTCAATGAACCGCGTCATGCAGCGCAAAGCGCCGGAGGGTTCAGCAGTCGCGCTTGGATTCGGACAGCAGCGTGGCGTTGGAACCGGTGTCGCGACACTCCACCACACGGCGCACTTCGCGGTCGCCGTGGTTGGGGTTGTGGGTGTCGACGCCGAACTGCGTCAGGACGGCGGCGGCCAGCAGGGCGATGAAGCCAGCGATCAGTTCGACAAGCGCCTGCATTCTACCCTCCCTCGCAGCCTGTATAGCTACGCTCCTTATGCGCCAAATCGGCGAACGTCACAATCCCGCCCTGAAAGATTGACCGAAGGACACGCGCGTGGAACGGAGGATGCAGGCGCTTCGACACCATGTCACGCGAATCAGACAGATAGGTCGCATGACTTTAGCCGGCGACAGTTACGAAGGCAGTCTGCTGGAGCCGGGGGCTGCCCTGTGGACGTCCGCCGTCGCGCACCGTTTTTCCGTGCTGATGGAAAACGAGGCCTATTTCGACGCCCTCTCGTCTGCGATTCACAAGGCTCAACGCTCCATCGTGCTGCTGGGATGGCAGTTCGATCCACGCACCCATCTGGATCCGGAGACGCGGCCCGGCGACAAATCGGCGGAAATTGGTCGCCAGCTGCGAATGCTGGTCAAGAAGAAGCCGGACCTGGATGTGCGACTGCTCATCTGGAAATCGCCGCTGCTGATCGCCGCGTCGCAAGGCTTCTATCCGCACAAGGCGCAGCGCTGGTTCCGTAAGCGGATGGTGGAGTTCCGGCTTGATTCCCCCGGTCCTATCGGTGCCTGTCATCACCAGAAGGTGGTGGTCATCGACGACAAGGTGGCCTTCTGCGGCGGCGGCGACATCTCGACCGATCGCTGGGATTCCGACGAACACCTGGATGGCGACCCGCGCCGCGCCCTGCCCAGCGGCCTGATCTGCAAGGCGCGTCACGAGGTGATGAGCGTGATGGACGGCCCTGCGGCGCGTGCGTTGGGCGATCTGGCGCGCGAGCGCTGGTTCAAGGCGACGTGGGAGCGCACCATCGCGGACGAGGTCGAGGACGATCCCTGGCCTGACGGCGTGCCGGTGCAGATGACCGACGTGCCCGTCGGCATCGCCCGCACAGAGCCGAAATGGTCGGGGCGTCAGGAGGTGCGCGAGAGCGAAGCCTTGCACTTGGAATCAATCCGGCGCGCCAAGCGGCTGATCTATATCGAAAACCAGTATTTCACCTCGCCGGTCATCGCCGCCGCATTAGCCGAACGACTGGCCGAAGTGGATGGACCGCAGGTCATCGTCATCTCGACCGCCAAGAGCCCGAGTTGGTTCGACAGCATGACCATGGACACGGCGCGGGCCGAGGTGCTGCACCGGCTGGAGCAGGCGGACAAATACAACCGCTTCTTCGCCTTCGCCCCGCTGACCGCCGACGGCGACCGGATCATCGTCCACGCCAAGGTGACGATTATCGATGATCGGCTTCTGCGGATCGGGTCCACCAATCTGAACAACCGGTCGATGGGCCTGGATACAGAATGCGACATCGCCGCTGAGCCTGTCGACGCCGCCGGTCGGGCCTTTATCACGGCGCACCGTCACCGGACGATCGCCCATTGGCTGGGCGTCGCGACGGAAGACTATGCGGCGGTCGAGGGCGTCTTCGGCTCGGTGGGGCAGGCGATCTGCAACTTTGAAACCGATCGGCTGAAGCCGCTGGGCTCAGAGCCGCCGACGCGTATCCAGCGGATGTTTGCGGAATGGCAGCTGGGCGACCCGACGTCGTCCAGCGACGCCTGGCGGCCGTGGAAGCGTCTGAACCGTTCGCAACGCACGCGACCAGCGTCCGAGGGCGGTCACGCGCCGGGTTGAACGACCTCGAAATCGACGATCAGCGGCAGGTGGTCCGATGCGACCCGGGCCAGGGGCGAGAAGGCGGATCGCACCGCGCGGATGCGGATATGCGGGCTGACGAAACAGTGGTCGATGCGAATGGCGGGGAAGGCCGATGGGAAGGTCTTTACGCTGGGTTTCTGGCTCAACTGACGCTGGCAGTCCTGCAGGCTGCGGCATAGGGTCTGATAGGGGCGGGTGATCGAAGTGGCGTTGAAATCGCCGGCCAGCAGGATCGGTCCCTCGCATCCACCGACCCAGCCGGATCCGGCCAAGGCTGCGGCCTGAAGACGCTGCTCGCGTGGCACCAGGCCCAAGTGGGTGTTCATGACGTTGACGCCCGTGCCGTCGATCTCGATTTCCGACCAGATCGCCCCGCGCGGTTCCAGCCCCGGAATGCCGCTCACGGTCGGCAGGGCGCCTGCGCGGATCAGCCGTTCGGGATGCGGGGTCAGGATGGCGTCGCCGTACTGTTCCGCCTCGACCCGCATCGCTGGATGGAAACGCGAGGTCATGGCCAGACCGTCGGCGATCGCCTCGGCCTGATCGACCCCGCCCGTGCGTGCGCGGCCCACGTCCAGTTCCTGCAGGCAGACGATGTCCGGCTCGAACTCGGCGATGACTGCGACGATCCGGCCGACATCCAGACGGCGATCCGTGCCGACGCAGCGGTGAACATTGTAGGTAAGAAGGCGAGGCATGAGCTGGCGGCTGTTTGAACTTTGACCGTGGGCTAGGCCTTCTGGCCCGCGAATGCGACCCCGATGCGACGATCAGAGCAGGATCAGATGATCGGGCAACTCATTGCGATTGTCGGCGCGCGGTGGAAAGTGGCGGGCCAGAACCTCGCCGCACAGACCTATGGCGGCGGCAAAGCCATCGACGGGTCGGTCGGCGCGCAGCTCGCGGGTCAGGATGGCGACGGCCTGAGCCCAGGCGTCCTCATCCACCTTGGCGTAGATGCCTTCATCGGCGATCAGTTCGACCTGATGTTCGTCCATGGACGCGAAGATCAGAACGCCCGTGCGCTCCTGCGTGACATGGACGCCTTGGGCCAGGAACTGCTGCAAGGCCGCCTCCCTGACGCGGCCGCGCCTGACGCCGGCGGGCGTCACCAGACGACGCACGGCTGGGATACGGGTCAGCAGAAAGACGCCGACGAAGACGACGGCCTGCGACAGGGCGTAGAGGCCCAGGGCCTGCGCCGTCGTGGCGTCCTGCGCGGCCTGGTGGGCCGCCTCCCAGCCATCGCCCGGCCAGCGAAGATCCAGCACGAACGGAACGAAGACGATCGGGGCCAAAAGCGCCATCGCCGCCGCCCAGGCCAGGCTGACGTCCACATAGGTCGAGACCCGACGTGCGACGACGCAGAAGATTTCGCCCGACGTCTGACGCTCGGCCGCCGCTATGGCCTCGGCGATGCGGGTGCGGTCGTTGTCCGTGATCTGCATCACCATCCCCCCGAGGCCCCGCCGCCGCCGAAACTGCCGCCGCCGCCGCCGAACCCGCCACCGCCGCCAAATCCGCCGCCGCCCCAACTGCCGCCGCCTCTGCCGGAGTTCCGCAGCGCCTCGGACGCCGCCCACAACAGGACCGAGCTGACATTGCTGCGTCGTCCGCGCCCGGACCTCATGGCGATCAAGAAGATGAACAGGAAAAGCCCGGCGATGATGACCAGCGGAATGATGGATTCGCCTTTGGTGTCGGCTTGCTCGGCTGCGGCGGCCTGGGCGCGCGCTTGCGCTTCGGCTGGGTCGAGCGACAACTGGTCGATCAGGGCGTCCACGCCCTTGATCACGCCGGCCTGGTAGTCGCCGTCGCGGAAGGACGGCAGGATGTCGTTGCGGATGACCTGGGACGAGAAGGCGTCGGTCAGAATGGGCTCCAGCCCATAGCCGACCTCCACGCGGACCTTGCGTTCGTTCGGTGCGACGATCAGCAAGGCGCCGTTGTCGTTTTCCTTCTGGCCGATGCCCCAGGCGCGACCCAACTGATAGCCGTAGTCCTCGATCTCCTGATCCTGAAGACTGTTGACCGTCACGACGACCAACTGGTCGGTCGAACTGGCTTCCAGCGCCGCCAGCTTTTCAGTCAGGGCCTGTTCCGTCGCCGGATCGAGCAGATTGGCCTGATCGACCACGCGGCCGTTGAGCGGCGGGAAGTCGATGTTGGTCTGAGCCGCCGCCGGAACGACGAGCAGCAGGGCGATGACAAGGCCGAAAAGGAGGGCGGCGACGCCCGGCGATCGCCGCGCCGCCGCTTGCAGGGTTGTCACTGGGCGGGCGGGGTCGCGCCCGGCGCCACGGTCGGCGCGCCGCCGCCGGGCGCCGAGGCGTTGGCGGGCGGAGCGTTCAGGTTGAAGTTGACCTGGGGCGCCGACTGGGCCGCGGCCGTGGCGGTGAACAGCTGCATCGGCTGCGAGCCGCCATGCAAGGTCTTGGCCCAGATCACCTGCGGGAAGGTGCGAAGGGTGGTGTTGTAGTCGCGAACAGCCTCGTTGTAGTCGCGGCGCGAGATGGCGATGCGGTTCTCTGTGCCTTCCAGTTGCGACTGCAGTGTCAGGAAGTTCTGGTTGGCCTGAAGCTGGGGATAGGCCTCGACTGTGACCAGCAGGCGCGACAGGGCGCCGGACAGTTGGCCCTGGGCCTCCTGATACTGCTGGAAGGCCTGGGGGTTATCCAGGTCGTCGGCCGAGACGTTGACCGAGGTGGCGCGGGCGCGGGCGTTGATCACGTCCGTCAGGGTGGTGCGTTCCTGGATCGCGGCGCCTTGAACGGTCGCGACCAGGTTTGGAATCAGGTCGGCGCGGCGCTGATACTGGCTCTGCACATCGGCCCAGGCCGCCTCCGCGCGTTCCTGCTTGGTCGGAATGGTGTTGTAGCCGCAGCCCGCCACGGCGGGGACGATCATCAGAGCACCGGTCAGAGCGACGGCGCGGGCATTGAGGCGGACCATGACATCTCCCGTTCGGCGATAGCGCCGTTGAGCGGGACTATTCACCGGCCCAATGAATGCATCAAGCGTCCAATGGCTCCGGTTGGATATTGTTGAGGCGGCAGGCGGCCGAATAGGTGTTGGCCAACAAACAGGCGATGGTCATGGGGCCGACGCCGCCCGGCACCGGCGTGATGCGGCCGGCGACCTCGACCGCCTCCTTTAAGGCCACGTCGCCGACGACGCGGGTCTTGCCCTCGGCGGCCTTGACGGGATCGGCTGACGGGACGCGGTTGATGCCCACGTCGATGACGGTCGCGCCCGGCTTGATCCAGTCGCCCTTGATCATCTCGGGCCGACCAACGGCGGCGACCAGAATGTCGGCGCGGCGGCAGACCTCGGGCAGATCCCGCGTGCGCGAATGGGCGATGGTGACCGTGCAGCTTTCGCCCAACAGCAATTGCGCCATCGGTTTGCCGACGATGTTGGAGCGGCCGACGATGACGACGTTCAAGCCCGACAGATCGCCGAGTTGATCCTTCAGTAGCATCAGACAGCCCAGGGGGGTGCAGGGGACCAGACCCGGCAGGCCGACGGCCAGACGACCGGCGTTGACGACATGAAAGCCGTCCACATCCTTGTCCGGCGAAATGGCGTCTAGAACCACCGTTGCGTCGATGTGGGCGGGCAGGGGCAGTTGGACCAGGATGCCGTGGATGCCCGCATCCGCATTCAGCTGAGCGATCAGGGCCAGCAGCTCGTCCTGGCCGGTCGATTCGGCCAGGCGGTGGGTGTCGGAGCGCATGCCGGCGCGCAGCGTCGTCTCACCCTTGTTGCGGACGTAGATCTGGCTGGCCGGATCCTCGCCGACGATGACGACGGCCAAGCCGGGTTTGACGCCATGCGCGGCCTCCAGCCGGGCGACGGCCGCGCCGACGCGTTCCACCAGGGCGGCCGAGAAGGCCTTGCCGTCGATCAGGGTCGCAGGCGTGGATTGGGCCGACATGGCAGCTCCGTCTGGTGGGAAATCAGGATGGCGCGATTTACAGCCGTCACGGTTCGGCGTCTATGATCCGCAGCCTATGCTGGAGGAATTCATGAACCGTCCGTCGCTCGCCGCCGCTGTCAGCACCCTGGCCCTGTTGTGGGCGGTCGCGCCGGCCGTGGCCCAGGACGCGCAGTCTCTGCGCATCGGCGCCAATGTGACCGGCGCCCTGACGGACGGCGACGCCAAGGCTTCGGCGGACGAATATCGCTATGACGACTATCGGTTTGAGGCGCGGGCGGGACAGCGGCTGGAAGCCACGCTGAGATCGGACGCTTTCGACGCCTATCTGGAAGTCTACGCCGACGGCGCAGCGGGCGAGCCGTTGGCGTCAGACGACGACGGACTGGGTGACGGCACCAATGCGCGGCTGCGGTTCACGCCTGAACAGGCGGGGACCTATATTCTGAGGGCCCGGACGCTGAGCGGACTGGACGGCGGCGACTATCGTGTGTCGTTGCAGGAACGCCCGGCGCCGCCGCGTGCGCCGCGACCCGGCGGCATTCGTGTGGGGGCGACCCAGAACGGCGAACTGACGGCTCGCGATCCTGAGCAGGAAGACGGCGGCCGCTATGACGCCTACGCCTTCCGCGCCAACGCCGGCGATCGGTTTGTCGTGACGCTGAACTCCGAGGCCTTCGATCCCCTGGTTCGGGTGGGGCGAATGAACGGTCCCGATTTCGTCGAGATCAGTTCCAACGACGATGCACCCGGCGGCGGGCTGAATTCGCGGCTGACCTTCACGGCGCCGACGGCCGGCGAATATGTGATCCGCGCCACGTCGCTGGAAGACGGGCTGGGTCGCTATGAACTGGGCCTGGCCGAGGCGCCGCCCGCGCCGCCGTCAAAGCCCATCGCGATCGGTGACGAGATCAAGGGTGAGCTGGGCTCGGACAGCGCCACGAACGACGGCGGCCAGCGCGCGGAGACTTATCGCTTCACCGGGACGAACGGCCAGCGCGTCGCCATCGAGATGAAGTCGAGCGACTTCGACGCCTATCTGACGCTTCGCCGTGCTTCGGACGATACTGTCCTTGCGAAGGACGATGATGGCGCCGGCTCGGGCACCGACGCCCGCATCGCGCGCACCCTGGACGCCGACGGCGACTACATCATCGAGGCGCGGGGATTCAGCGACGAGGCCGAGGGCGACTACACGTTGAAGCTGACCGAAACCGCGCCGCCGCCGCCGCCGACCACGGCGACTTTGGGTCAAACCGTGGAGGGCGAGATCACCGACGAGGACCCCCAGGGCGACGATGGCAAACGCTATGACGCCTATGTCTTTGCCGGAACGGAAGGACAGCGCGTCCAGGCGATCCTGCGGTCCGGCGACTTCGACGCCTATCTGGAGATCGGCAAGGCCGACGGTGAGTTCGAGGCCCTGGCCAGCGATGACGACGGCCTGGCCGAGGGCACCGATTCAAGGCTGAACTTCACCCTGCCTTCGGACTGGAACTATGTGGTCCGCGCCATGCCGCTGGATGCGGAAGGCAAGGGCCTCTATTCGCTGGAGTTGCTGGATCGCGGGCCAGAGCCCAAGCCCGGCAGCCTGCTGATCGGGTCGACCGTGCGCGGAACCCTGTCGAACAGCGCCGCGCTCAGCGACGAAGGCGCCTTTTTCGACGCTTACCGCTTCCAGGCCAAGAAGGACGAGAAGCTGCGTCTGACGATGGTATCGAACGCCTTCGATTCTTTCATCGACCTGGGCAAGCAAGACGAGGACGGCGATTTCACCAGCCTGGCCACCGATGACGACAGCCTGTCCGACGCGCACGCCAAGCTGGATTGGACCGCGCCGGATGACGGCTGGTACGTCGTGCGCGCCCGCGCCTATGGGCCCAACCAGATGGGCGCCTATGCCCTGACGGTCGAGCGCCAACCGGCCGGCGCATCGACCTCGGCGCGCGATGATGCGCCCGCCGCGACGGCGCCCAAGTCGGGCACATGATCGACCTGTGAGGTTGCCAAGCGCAGGAAGCGGCGTGTAGAGAGCCGCCTCCTGTTGGGGAGTAGCTTCCGGCGTTCGTCGTCGGGATCGCGTCAACATACTCGCGCTTCGGCGCGTGGCGCGATCAGCGGAACCACCGCCTAGCGAGACCAGCGTGTCCTGACGCCGCGACCGGCCGGTGCAGGACCGCTGTCACGCGTCCGGTCGAGTGCTGTCCCATGACCCCAGGCGCCATCGCCATTCTCTCGCTCAGCATGTCCACGGACGCCTTTGCAGCCGCCGTCGGACGCGGGGCGTCGCATCGACCCGCCGTCAAGGACGCCGTAAAGGCCGGCTTGGTCTTCGGCGTCATCGAGGCGATCACGCCCCTGATCGGCTGGGGATTGGGCATCATCGCCGCCGGCCTGGTTGAGAAGGTGGATCACTGGATCGCCTTCACCCTGCTGCTGATCGTCGGCGGCAAGATGATCTGGGAAGGCGTTCAACCGCGTGGCGCGGACGAGGATGAGGCGCCGCGCCGGTCCGGCCCGTGGGCGCTTGTGGCGACGGCGGTCGGAACCAGCATCGACGCTGCGGCCGTGGGCGTGGGGCTGGCCTTCATCGGGGCCAATATCTGGGTGATCGCCGCCTCGATCGGCTTCACCACCTTCGTGTTGACCACCATCGGAATGCTGATCGGCAAGGCCGTAGGCACGCGCTTCGGCAAGACGGCCGAGATCATCGGCGGCGTGGCCCTGATCGGTCTGGGCACGGCCATCCTGTTGGAACACCTGGGTGTTCTCGGCGGCTGAGCCGGATCAGACCGAGGGCAGCAGGTCTGCCGCGAAGGTTCGGTAACGACCGGCGCGCACGGCGTCGGTCGCACGGGCGATGTCCGGGGCGAAATAGTGGTCGCTGGCATAGGGGGCGGCGGCTTCTCGCACGATGGCGAAGACCTGTTCCAGCGCCGGCGAGCTGGTGAGCGGCCGATGGAACTCCAGTCCCTGCGCCGCCGCCAGAAGCTCGATGCCGACCACTGTCGCCGTGTTCTCGGCCATGTCCAGCAGGCGGCGGGCGCCGTGGGTGGCCATGCTGACGTGATCTTCCTGATTGGCGCTGGTCGGCACGGTGTCCACGCTGCACGGATGAGCGACCATGCGGTTCTCGGCGATCAGGGCCGCAGCCGTCACTTGGGCGATCATGAAGCCGGAGTTCAGGCCGCTTTCCTTGACCAGGAAGGCCGGCAGTTCGCTCATCTTGGGATCGACCAGAATCGAGGTGCGACGTTCCGAAATATTGCCGATCTCGCACAGAGCCATGGCGATCTGATCGGCTGCGAAAGCAACAGGTTCGGCGTGAAAGTTGCCGCCAGAAATGACATCGCCATCCTCAATGAAGACCAGCGGATTGTCGGTGACGGCGTTCGCCTCGCGCGCCAGCGTGACGGCGGCGCTGGTCAACACATCGAGGACCGCGCCCATGACCTGCGGCTGGCATCGCAGGGAGTAGGGGTCCTGGACTTTGGAGCAGTCGTCGCGATGGCTATCGCGAATGGCGGAACCGGCCATCAACTCGCGCAGCCGCGCGGCGACGGCGATCTGGCCGGGCTGACCCCGCAGGGCGTGAATGCGATGATCGAACGGGGCGTCGGACCCTTTCAGCGCATCGACCGACAAGGCGCCGGCGGCGATCCCGGCGGCGAACGCCGCCTCGGCCGCGAACAGACCGGCAAGGGCCAGCGCCGTCGAACACTGGGTGCCGTTCAGCAGCGCCAGGCCTTCCTTCGGGCCGAGCGTCAGGGGCTTAAGGCCGACCTTCGCCAGAGCGGCTTCGGCCTCCAAGGTTTCCCCGTTCAGCCGCGCCTCGCCCACGCCGATCAGGACGCAGGACATATGGGCCAGCGGGGCCAGGTCGCCCGAGGCGCCGACCGATCCCTTAGACGGAATGCAGGGCAGGATGTCCGCGTTGATCAAGGCGATCAGGGCCTCCAGCGTTTCGCGCCGAACGCCCGAGGCACCGCGCGACAGACTGGCGATCTTCAGCACCATCAGAAGACGCGTCACCGCATCCGGCAGCAGCGGCCCGACCCCGCAGGCGTGGCTGAGGACCAGATTACGCTGCAGCGTTTCCAGATCTTCAGGCGCGATGGAGGTGTTGGCCAGCAGACCGAAGCCGGTGTTGACGCCATAGACGGTGCGCCCCTCGGCGACGATGGCGGCGATGGTCGCTGCGCCCCTGTCCACATCGGTCCAGGCGGCGGGCGTCAATGAGACGGTAGCGGGCCCCTCCAGCACCGCACGAAGCTGCGCGAGGGTGAGAGGCGATTGGCCGAGGGTGATCGCGGTCATGGCTCAGGCCTTCAGGCTCGGAAGGTTCAGTTCGTGCTCGCGCGCGGCCGCGCGGGCGATCTCATAGCCAGTGTCGGCGTGACGCATGACGCCGGTGGCGGGGTCGTTCCACAGTACCCGCTCGAGCCGTTGGGCGGCTTCCGGCGTCCCGTCGGCGACGATGACGACGCCCGAGTGCTGGGAATAGCCCATGCCGACGCCCCCGCCGTGATGCAGCGACACCCAGCTGGCGCCCGAGGCCGTGTTCAACAGGGCGTTCAGCAAAGGCCAGTCTGATACGGCGTCCGATCCGTCCATCATGGCCTCGGTCTCGCGGTTCGGGCTGGCGACCGAGCCGCTGTCCAGATGATCACGGCCTATCACGATGGGGCCGGACAGTTCGCCCGACGCCACCATGTCGTTGAACATCAGACCGGCGCGGTGTCGATCACCCAATCCGATCCAGCAGATACGGGCTGGAAGTCCTTGAAAGGCAATGCGCTCGCCCGCCATGTCGAGCCAGCGATGCAGACCCGCGTTATCGGGGAACAGGCGCTTCATCGCCGCGTCTGTCTTTCTGATATCTTCCGGATCGCCGGTCAGGGCCGCCCAGCGGAACGGACCGATGCCCCGACAGAACAGCGGGCGGATGTAGGCGGGCACGAAGCCGGGGAAGTCGAAAGCATTCGTCACGCCCGCGTCGAAGGCGACCTGACGGATGTTGTTGCCGTAGTCGGTGGTCGGCACGCCCATCGCCTGAAAGTCCAGCATGGCCTGCACGTGACCGGCGATGGAGCTTCGCGCGGCGGCGGCGACGCTGTCGGGATCGCTGACGCGCTTGTCTTCCCACTCCGCGACGGTCCAGCCCGAGGGGAGATAGCCGTTGATGAGATCGTGCGCGCTGGTCTGGTCGGTGACCAAATCGGGCCGGATGCCGCGTCGGACCATTTCAGGCACCAGATCGGCTGCATTGCCCAACAGGCCGATCGACAAGGGTTTCTTGTCCCGGAACGATTGCTCCAGCAGCGCCAGGGCTTCGTCCAGGGTTTCGGCCATGACGTCGACGTAGCGTGTCCGCAGGCGGAACTCGATGCGGCTGCGTTGGCATTCGATCGTGATGCAAGACGCGCCAGCCATGGTCGCGCCCAGAGGCTGGGCCCCGCCCATGCCGCCCAAGCCTGCGGTCAGAATCCACTTGCCCGACCAGTCGCCGCCGTAGTGCTGGCGGCCCGCCTCCATGAAGGTCTCATAGGTTCCCTGAACGATGCCTTGCGTGCCGATGTAGATCCACGACCCGGCGGTCATCTGGCCATACATGGCCAGACCCTTGCGATCGAGTTCGTTGAAATGCTCCCAGGTCGCCCATTTCGGCACCAGATTGGAGTTGGCGATCAGCACGCGCGGGGCGTCGGCATGGGTGCGGAAGACGCCCACCGGCTTGCCGGACTGCACCAGCAGGGTCTCGTCGGCCTCAAGCGTCTGCAGGGTTTCCACGATCCTGTCGAACGCCGCCCAATCCCGCGCCGCCTTGCCGATGCCGCCATAGACGACGAGGTCCTCCGGCCGCTCGGCCACCTCGGGGTCCAGATTGTTCATGAGCATCCGCATGGCCGCTTCGGCGGCCCAAGTCTTGGCGGTCTTTTCGGGTCCGCGCGGGCTGCGGACGATCCGGGCGTTGGGCGTGTTCATCGTTGGCTCTCGGCGAAGGCGATGCAGGCGGTCAGGACGCGGCGCAGATGGCCGCGCATCGGCTCGGCGCGATCCGGCTCATAGGGGCTGGGCCAGTTGTTGGGCGACACCGTGCCGGCGGGATCGAGGATGTAGCCCCGGTCAGCCAGTTCCATCTGGATGGCGTGAAGACCGGCCTCGGGACGGCCGTAGTGGCGCGTGGTCCAGCCGCCCTTGAAGCGGCCGTTGACGACGACGCTGTCGCCGCTGAACGCACAGGCTTTCTCGACAACGTGCGTCAGCTCACCGGCGCAGGTGGCGCCGTCGTTGTCGCCGATGTTGAACTGCGGCAGTTCGCCCTCGAACAGGCGCGGCACGACGGACCGGATGGAATGGGCGTCGTAGAGAACCACCGGGCCGGAGCTGCGCAGTCGATCCAACTGGCCCTGCAGGGCGGCGTGATAGGGATCGAACCAAGTCGCGCGTCGCTCGGCGATTTCGGCCGCGTCGGGTTCTTGGTCTGGGCGATACAGCGGCTCGCCGTCGAAGGTTTCGGTCGGACACAGGCCGGTCGTGGTCATGCCGGGATAGAGTGAGACGCCCGACGGATCGCGATTCACGTCGATGACACTGCGCGACACGCCCGTTCGCACCAGGGTCGCGCCCATGTCGATCGCGAAGTCGTACAGCCGATCCACCCACCAGTCTGCGTCCTTGCGGGCCAGCCAGGATGAGGTCATCCGCGCCTCGATGGCGGGCGGAATGTCGGTCCCCGTGTGCGGCAGGCCGATCACCAGCGGCGCCGAACCTTCGTGGATGGTCAGCCAGTCCTGCATCCGTTCGGCCTCCCTCGCCAAATCGATCCACCGTGGTATGTCTAGACATATTGATCGTAACGACACGGACCTGTCCAGTGACCCTTCAGCCGCAGCCTGTGGATCGCACCCTATGGTTCGAGGCAGCCCTCTTGTCGGATGGATGGGCGCAAGATGTGCGGATCGGCGTGGCTGGCGGACGGATTGTCAGTCTGGAAACAGACGTTGCGCGCAGCCCGGCGGACGAAGGGGGCGGTGTCGCCCTGCCGGGCGTCGCCAATGTCCACAGCCACGCCTTTCAGCGCGCCATGGCGGGCCTGACCGAAGCACGCGGGCTTTCGGACGACGACTTCTGGACGTGGCGCGAGCTGATGTATCGCTTTCTGGATCGGGGCGGGCCGGAAGAGATCGAGGCCATCACCGCCTTGGCCTTCATGGAAATGCTGGAGGGCGGCTTCACCCGCGTCGCCGAGTTCCATTATCTGCACAACGACCCGTCGGGCGCGGCCTATTCGGACCGGGCCGAGATCGCCGCGCGGATCGTGGCGGCGGCGCAGGCGACCGGCATCGCCCTGACCCTGCTGCCGGTTTTCTACGCCCATGCCGGGTTCGGCGGACAGCCGCCGAGGCATGGACAGCGGCGCTTCATCAAAGATCTGAACGGATTCGCCGATCTGGTCGCGCGATGCCGGACCCTGACCGCCCATCTGCCCGACGCCGTGGTCGGGGTCGCGCCGCACAGCCTGCGCGCCGTGAGCCCGGAAGAGTTGGCGGCCATGCCTGCGCTGGCGGGCGACGGACCGATCCATACCCATGTCGCCGAACAGACCAAAGAGGTGGCGGACTGTCTGGCCTGGTCGGGCGCGCGGCCGGTCGAATGGCTCCTCGGCAATGCGCCAGTCGATCCGCGTTGGTGCCTGATCCACTCCACCCATGTGACTGAGGCCGAGTGGCGCGGCGTCGTTGCGCGCGGCGCCGTCGTCGGTCTGTGCCCGATCACGGAGGCCAATCTGGGCGACGGCGTCTTCCCGGCGGTCGATTTCACGCGCGCCGGCGGGCGTTTCGGAATCGGGACAGATTCCAACGTGCAGATCGGCGTGGCCGACGAACTGCGGATGCTCGAATACAGTCAGCGGCTGGCGCTGCGCGGTCGCGCCGTCATGGCCGACCCTGAACGTTCGACAGGCCGTGCCTTGTTTGATCGCGCGTTGGCGGGCGGCGTCCAGGCGACAGGCGCGGCGTCGGGTCTGAGCGTCGGGGCGTCGGCGGACATCGTATCGCTGGATACGAGCGGCGTCGCCTTTGCGGGACGGTCTGGCGATGCGGTGCTGGACAGCTGGATCTTCGGCGCGCCGGCGGGCTCGATCCGTTCGGTTTGGCGAGCGGGGCGGGAGGTCGTGAAAGACGGCCGCCATATCGCGCGAGACGGCATAGAAGCGCGTTATCGCAAGGCCTTGTCGGCGGTGTTGGGGTGAGCCTGCATCGCCGCATCTATGCCGATCTTGAGGGGCTTATCCTGTCCGGCGAGCTGTCGCCCGGCGACCGCATTCCGTTCGAGCATGAGCTGACCGAACGCTACGGCTGCTCGCGCATGACGGTGTCCAAGGCCATTTCGGAACTGGCGGGGCGAGGGCTGGTAACGCGTCGGCGTCGCGCCGGCACCTTCGTCGCCCAGCCCAAGGCCCACGCCGCCGTCCTGGCTATTCCCGACTTGCGGGCCGAGGTGATCGAGCGCGGGCAGGCTTACGGCTATGTCCTGCTGGAGCGGATCGAACGCGAGCCGGACGGTGAGGACGAAATCGAACTCGCGTCGGGTGGTCGTCTGCTGGATCTGACGTGTCTGCACAGCGCCGACGGTGCGCCGCTGGCCTTGGAACATCGGCTGATCGCGGTCGGCGCGGCGCCTCAAGCCGTAGACGTGGATTTTTATACAGTTCCGCCAGGAAGCTGGCTGCTGGACTCGGCGCCCTGGACCGAGGCTGAGAACCGCATTGCAGCGATTGCAGCGGACGCCCGCGCTGCGCGCCTATTGGAACTCAAGCCCGGCGCCGCTTGCCTGTGCGTCGAGCGCCGGACATGGCGGGACGGGCAGGGGGTGACGCGGGTGTGGCAGACCTTCCCCGGCGACCGCTACGATCTGGTGGCGCGCTTCTCGTCCGCCCATTCACCCGTTCTGACAAAGGAGCCTCGCCGATGAAGGCCGACCGTCTGCTGATCGATTGTCATGTCGCCACTATGGTCGAGGGGCCGGTCCCCTATGGCGCGATCCAGGACGCCGCCGTGGTCGTCGCCGATGGCCGCATCGCCTGGGTGGGACCACGCGCTGACCTGCCGGCCGTAGAGGCGGCTGAAACCCAGCGGCTGGACGGGCGATGGATCACGCCTGGCCTGATCGATTGCCACACCCACCTCGTGTTCGGCGGGGACCGTGCGGCCGAGTTCGAACAGCGGCTGGGCGGCGCGACCTATGAGGAGATCGCGCGGGCCGGCGGCGGCATCGTCTCGTCCGTGAAGGCCACGCGCGCCGCGTCGGAGGATGACCTGTTCGCCTCCGCCATGACGCGGTTAGCGGGGCTGAAGGCCACCGGGGTCACCACCGTCGAGATCAAGTCCGGCTATGGTCTGGACCTTGAGACCGAGCTGAAGATGCTGCGTGTTGCGCGTCGGATCGGGCGCGAGGGCGGGGTGCGTGTCCGTACCAGCTATCTGGGCCTGCATGCCGTGCCGCCTGAATATCGCGACGACAGGGCGGCCTATGTTGATTTGGCCATCGAAGACATCCTGCCCGCCGCCCATGCCGAAGGTCTGATCGATGCGGTCGATGCCTATTGCGAGCCCATCGCCTTCTCGACCGCAGAAGTGTCGCGCCTGTTCGACAAGGCGCGCGCGCTGGGGCTACCGGTCAAACTGCACGCCGACCAGTTGTCAAACGGAGGGGGTGCGGCCCTGGCGGCGCGCTATCAGGCTCTGTCCGCCGATCACATCGAACATACGACCGAGCAAGGCGTCGCGGCCATGGCCGCCGCGGGCGTGGTCGCCGTGCTGTTGCCCGGCGCCTATCTGATGCTGCGCGAGACCAAGGCCCCGCCGATCGATCTCCTGCGCCGCCACGGCGTACGGATAGCCGTCGCCACCGACTGCAATCCCGGCACCTCGCCCCTCGCTTCCATGACCACTGCGCTCAATCTGGCTTGCGTGCAGTTCCGTCTGAAGCCGGAAGAAGCCGTGGCCGGCGCGACCCGAGAGGCGGCGAGGGCGCTGGGTCTGCTGGACGAAATCGGCACTGTGGAATTGGGCAAGGCTGCCGACCTCGCCGTCTGGGACATCTCGCGGCCAGCCGAGCTTTGCTATTGGGTCGGCAAGCCTATACTTTATAACAGCACTGAAGAAGGTTTCTAAACGCCGGCGACACCCATGGCCTTCATCAGGGCGTCGCGGATCGCAGCCTCTGTGAAGGGCTTCTGGATCGTGGGTTGGCCGCGCCATTCGTCGGGCAGTCCGCCTTCGCCATAGCCGGTCGAAAAGACGAACGGCACGCCGCGTTCCTTCAACGCCTCCGCGACAGGAAAGACCTGACGACCGGCGACGTTCACGTCCAGCAAGGCGGCGTCGAGCTTTTCCGTGTCCCGGGCCAGTCTTTGACCGTCGTCCACATTGGAGGCCGGACCGATCGGCACGCATTCCATGTCTTCCAGAATCGTTTCCAGAAGCATGGCGACGAGCGACTCGTCCTCGACCACAAGGACACGGCGACCGGTCAGAGGTTGAGTCATTGTGCGGCCGTCCTGTCCAATGGAACCGTCAGTTCCGCGATCAATCCATCGGGGGCGTAGACCAGATCGATCTCGCCCGCCAGATCATGTCGAATGTTTCGTTCTATCAAACGGCTACCGAAGCCTCTTCTGTCCGGAACCGTAACTTTGGGGCCGCCGATTTCGCGCCAGCTCAGCTTCAGTTTCCGGTCGCGCTGGTCCGCCAGACCCCAGTCGATGAGGATGCGACCGTCCGGCGTATGAAGGGCACCGTATTTCGCGGCATTCGTCGCAAGCTCGTGGAAGATCATGCCCAGAGACAGAACGACGGCGGGCTCCAGCGACACCGCCGGTCCATTCAGGCTGATGCGGGTCGGCCCGTAGGCTTCAGTCTCGTGTTCCAGAATGGCGCGCAGGTCGGCGCCCTCCCAGTGGCTTTGCGTCAGCAGATTGTGGGTGTGCGAAAGCGCCATGATCCGGGACTGAAAGGTCTCGGCGAAGCTGGCCGGATCGGTATTGGAGCGGGCCGTCTGAATGGCGATGGATTGGACCGTGGCGAGTGTGTTCTTCACGCGGTGATTCAGCTCGTCGATCATCAACTTCTGGCGCTGGGCAGCCAGGACGTTTTCGGTGATGTCGTGGCCCTGAACGAAGATGCCCACGACCGCGCCTGAGTCGTCACGGATCGGCTGATAGATGAAGTTGAGATAGACGGTTTCGAGCAGCCCGTCGGGCTTGCGTTGCAGCTGCGCTGCGCTCTCGCGGCCTTCATAGGGTTCGCCTGTGGCGAAGACGCTGTCGAGAAACTCGTAGAAGCCTTGGCCTTCCAATTCTGGCAAGGCCTGCCTGACCGGTTTGCCGGCGATATCCCTGTGACCAATGAGTTGGCTGTAGGCGTCGTTATGCATCTGGAACCGGTGATCCGGCCCGGACAGGATGGCGACGAAGCCGGGCGCCTGCATGAACATGTCGACGAGGCGATTGCGCTCGGTCTCCAGGCGACGATTGTCCTCCTGCACCGACTGGGCGCGACGCAGGACCGAGCCGCCGACTATCGCGTCCAGCGCCGTCGTCGGCTCGTCCGGACGGATGACGGGCGCCAGATCCGTCACATCCGTGGTGTGCTGAAGCAGCATGACCACTTCGCCGTCGGCGTTCAGGATGGGCGTATGGGTGGCGCTCCAGAGACGTTCCTCAAAAACCTCGCTGCCGTCCGGTTGGGCTCGAGGCATTGAAAAGCGCACGACCGCCAGATGATCGCGTTGTCGGGTGTCGCGCGCCTTTTCCAGCGACGCACGGACTTGGCGGACGTTTTCCGGGGCGTCCGAGCCAGGTCCCGAGTCGAAGGTCGAAAACAGGGGCTGACCGACCATGTCGCTACGCTTGGCACCTGTGACATCTATGTAAGCCTGATTGACTTCTGCGATGCGCAGGTCAGGCGTGATCAGCACGTAGGGATTGGGCGAGGCTTCGAAAGCCGCGCTCAGATCGACGGTCAGGTCGCTAGATTTCACTGTTTCGTTCAACGCCTACCCCGCACAGCTTGGCGATAACGCGCCATATCGAAATCGGTTCTCTCGTCGCGTGTCGTGAACTGTGATCGCAAGTTTATTGGCGAGACGCCGTAATTTGCTAATCAGCGCGCATGACAATCGCCGGCGTTTTCGCCACCCTTTCGCTCATGATGGCGCCCGCAGCCGACCAGCCCACCGTCCGCATTTCGCAGGGCGTACTGAACGGACGTGTGGATGCCGATGTGGCGGCGTTCAAAAACATTCCCTACGCGGCGCCGCCGACGGCCGAGCGGCGTTGGCGACCGCCCGGTCCCGCGCCGACCTGGCAGGGCCAGCGCGACGCCTCAAGCTACGGTCCGCTATGCATCCAGGCGCCGCCGAGCGGCGACCCCGGCGTCGGTCCCTTGCCGATGAGCGAGGACTGTCTGAACCTGAACGTCTGGCGGCCCATCAGCGCGGCTCAGCCCGCGCCGGTCATGGTCTGGATCCACGGCGGCGGCCTGGTGAACGGGTCGGGAACCGCACCGCTGTATGATGGAACGAGCCTGGCCAAGCGCGGCATGGTCGTGGTGACGCTGAACTATCGACTGGGGCGGCTGGGCTTCTTCGATCATCCGGCGCTGGCGGCCGAGCGGCCGGCAGGCGAGGCGGCGGGGAATTACGGTCTGATGGACGTGACGGCGGCGCTGAAATGGGTGCGCGCCAATATCGCGGCCTTTGGCGGCGACCCCAAGAACGTGACCATCTTTGGCGAATCGGCGGGCGGGGCGATCGTCACGCGGCTGATGATTTCTCCGCCGGCGCGCGGTCTGTTTGACCGGGCGATCGTTCAGTCCGGCCTGGGGCGGGAGTTACAGACGCCGCTGGACCGCAAAGGCGCCTATGGCGCGCCCTCAGCGCGGGAGCGCGGCGAGGTCTGGGCCTATGGCGCGGGACTGCGAACGGCGGCGGATTTGCGCGCGGCGCCGGCCGATCTGTTCCTGACGCCGCCTCCGGTCTTCGCCAACGGCGACCTGACGCTGATCGACGGGCGGGTCGTGCCGTCCACGGTTGAGGCGGCGTTCAAGGCGGGGCGGCAGGCCCCGGTGCCCTTCATCATCGGCAGCAACAGCGCCGAGTTCTGGTGGATGCGGCCCACGGATCGCAACGGCTATGGTCAGATCGACGACGACATGACCTGGCTCGAGCGGGCCGACGCCGTTCAGGCCTATGGCGGGCTGGAGGCGTTCGACAAGCTGGCGATCACGGATCTGGTGTTTTCAGAACCGGCCCGGATGCTGGCGCGGCTGCATGCCAAGGCGGGCCATCCGGCCTGGCTCTATCGCTTCGATATCTCCTCGCCGCAGAACCCGGAGCCCCATGGCGGCGCGACCCATGCGATCGAGCGGCCCTATGTTTTCGGCACGCTGAACACCCTGCCGTATCCGGTCGAGGATCGGGACCGGAAAGCGTCGGACGCAATGATGGGATACTGGACCGCCTTCGCACGTTCGGGCGATCCCAACGGCGTCGGGCGGCCGCGCTGGCCCACGGCGACCCTGAGGGACACCCGGCTGATGAACTTCGTCAATCCGGGGCCGACCGTGACACCCGTGCCGTCCAGCGCCCGGCTGGACCTGCTTGAGCGGTTCCGCGAGCGGCCCCGGCCCTGAGAGCAAGCGTCAGCCGGCCGAGGTCGCGCCCGACTGCTTCTCCTTTAGCGTGACCAGCTCTTCGGCCATGGTCGGGTGGACGGCGCATGTGGCGTCCCACTGGGCCTTGGTCAGGCCGGCCTTCACCGCGATGGCGGCCAGCTGGATCATCTCGGGGCTGTCGGGGCCGACGATGTGAACGCCGACCACGCGCTGGCTGTCGGCGTCGACCACCAGTTTCATCAGCACCCGCTCATCAGAGCCGGTGAAGGCGTATTTCATCGGCCGGAACCGGGTGACGTAGACATCGACGCCGTTCGAGCAGGAGCGGCGGGCCTCCGCCTCGCTGAGGCCCACGACCCCGACCGGCGGCTGGCTGAAGACGGCGGTGGCCACGGCCTCGTAGTCGAAGTGCTGGGGATTGTCGCGATAGACGGTCTGATGGAAGGCGACGGCCTCGCGGATGGCGACGGGCGTCAGGTTCATCCGATCGGTGACGTCGCCGATGGCCCAGATGTTGTCCGCCGTCGTCCTGGAATAGGGATCGACCTTGATGGCGCCCGCTTCATTCAGCTCGACCCCTGCGCTCTCCAGCCCCAAATCCTTGACGTGAGGGATCCGGCCGGTGGCGAACATGACGACGTCCGTCTCCAGCTTCATGCCGTTTTCGAGGTGGTTGATGAGGCCGGTCTCGGTCTTTTCGATCTTCTCGTGCTGGCAGCCCAGAATGACCTTGATGCCGCGCTTTTCGATCTCTCCGGCCAGGTGTGCGCGCACATCGTCGTCGAAGCCGCGCAGGATGTTGGGGCCGCGATAGATCAGGGTCGTCTCGACGCCCAGGCCCGCGAAGATGCCGGCGAACTCCACCGCGATATAGCCGCCGCCCGCAATCAGGATGCGCTTGGGCAGCTCCGGAAGGTGGAAGGCTTCTTCGGACGTGATGGCGTGCTCAATGCCAGGTAGCTCTTCCGGCTTCCACGGGCGGCCGCCCGTGGCGATCAGAATCTTTTCGGCGGTGATTGTGCGATCCTTGCCGACGATCTCCACAGTATGGGCGTCTTTCAGAACTGCCCGCCCGTGGACCAGTTCGACCCCGGCCTTGCCCAGATTGGCTGCATAGATGCCGGACAGGCGCGCGATTTCGACATCCTTGGCTTCAAGGAAGGTGGGCCAGTCGAACTTCGCATTGTCGAACGACCAGCCGTAGCCCTCGGCGATCTCGAGCGCGTGGCTGACCTCGGAGGCCATGACCATGAACTTCTTGGGCACGCAGCCGCGGATCACGCAGGTGCCGCCGACACGATATTCCTCGGCGACCGCGACCTTCTTGCCGTCCAGCGCCGTCAGCCGCGCCGCTCGCACCCCGCCCGAACCGGCGCCGATGACGAAGAGGTCGTAGTCGTAGTCGGCCATAGGTCGGATTCCGTTCAGCGGCAGGCATCGGCATTTAAGCCACGCCGCGCGAAATCCAAGAGCTCAACGGTCTGTCCAGACCTGATCAGGTTGGTCTCGTCTAGTGGTTCAGTTGATCGGCGGCGCCTTGCAGTTGGCGGCGATAAAGGCCTCGTGGGTTGGCATCCGCGCCACGCCCTGCTGGATCATCGCCTTCATCTTATGCAGCCATTGCTGGACCTGCTCCAGAGGGATGGTCTCCGTGATCGGATCATGCCGATCGGGGATGACACCCTGGCCGAGCAGCACGGCGATCCAGCTCGTCTCCTGAAACAGCTCGTCCTCATAGCGGAAGATGCGGCCCCGGCTACGAAACTGATCCATCTTTTGCTTCAGCGTCTCGGGAATCTGCATGGCCCGCACGTGGCGCCACAGGGGCGAGTCGTCGCGCGCCGTGGCGTGATAGTGCAGGATGATGAAGTCGCGGATGCGCTCGGTCTCCAGCCGCATCATGCGGTTGTAGTTGTCGATATCGGCCTGGGCGAAGCCGGTGTCGGGGAAGTGCAGCAGCAGTTTGGATATGCCCGACTGCACCAGATGGATGCTGGTCGACTCCAGCGGCTCCAGGAAGCCTGAGGCAAGGCCCAGGGCCAGACAGTTCTTGTTCCAGGTCTTCTTTCGGCGACCGGTGGTGAACCGCAGGAAGTTGGGTTCCGCCATCGCCTCGCCGTCCAGGGAGGCGCGCAGCCTGGCCTGGGCCTCATCGTCGGAAATGTACGGGCTGCAATAGACATAGCCGTTGCCGGTGCGGTGCTGCAGCGGAATGCGCCAGCGCCAGCCCGCTTCAAGGGCCGTCGATTGGGTATAGGGCGTCGGATCGCCGACCCGGGTGCAGGGCATGGCCACAGCACGATCCGCTGGCAGCCAGTGGGTCCAATCCTCGTAGCCCGTCTTCAGCGCCCCTTCGATCAGCAGGCCTCGGAAGCCAGAACAGTCGATGAAGAAGTCCGCCTCCAGCTCGCGTCCGTCGTCCAACCGCACCGACTGGATGAAGCCGTCGCCGTCGCGCAGGCGCACGTCGGCGATCTTGCCTTCGTGACGCACGACGCCTTGCGACTCGGCGCGTTGGCGGAGGAACCTGGCGTACAGGCCGGCGTCGAAATGGAAGGCGTAGGTCATCTGCGAGGCGGCGCCGCGCGGGTCGGTGTCAGGCCGGGTGAACCGGCCCATGCGCGCTGCCATCGTCGTGACGGAATAGGCGTCCAGGTTGTCGTCCAGCCCCGCCTTGTTCAGCCTTAGCCAGTATTGGTGGAAGGAGGCGGCGTCGATGCGCGTGCCATAGGTTCCGAACGGGTGGAAGTAGCTTTTGCCCCTCTCAAACCAGTCGTTAAACTCAATGCCCAGTTTGTAGGTGGCCTGGGTGGCGCGAATGAATTCGTTCTCGTCGATGCCCAGCAACTGGTTGAACAGCAGGATCGGCGGAATGGTGGCCTCGCCGACGCCGACCGTTCCGATGACCTCGGATTCGACCAGTTCGATTTTTACCGTACCGCGCGTGACGTGCGCCAGCGCGGCGGCGGCCATCCAGCCGGCCGTGCCGCCCCCGACGATCAGAATGCGTTTCAGCGGAGCAGGAGTCATCGGGCGTAACCGGTGAAGAGGGGAATGCTTGGGCAGATCGGCGGCTGCCTTTGTGATCAGTCGCGCGAACTGCAGGGCTTGTCGATCCTGGTTCTCTGACGGGCCGATACAAACCGGCGAAAAACGCGATCTAGCCTCGCAGTAAAGCCAGCCAGCCGTGTATCCATACATTCTGGAGAAAGACGATGGTGGGTGATGTAGGGTTCGAACCTACGACCCGCTGATTAAGAGACGCTGTAAGTACATTGAAATGAAAGAAGAAAGCCTCCAAACAGGATCAAGCTGATACGAGCAAATTCAATGGGTTACAGCGGGTTTTCCAAATGGAATTCGCGTTGCTGCCGGTTTGATAACTCATTGAAACCATTCAGTTTGGTCATGCTCATTCGCAGCCGACGCCGTCACCATCTCGATCTAAGTGCCGTCCATAACCGGGATCGCCCCTACGCACGGGAGCCGCACCTGCCGCACGGGCCGCAGTGCAGTTCGCAAACGCGCCGCTAGACGGGGGAGACGACCTCAAGCCCCGTGGACGAGAGGGCGACGAAGAGCCTCCGCCCGCACGATGGCAGTGGTAACCGCCTCGCTTGCGATCGTTGTGGCACCCCTCTGCGTTCAGTCCGCCGGAATGCGCAGCTACAGCTATCGGTACCGCCGAGGCCGCAATGATGACGAACGCAATAATGAACTTCATGTCGGTGCCCCGTGCCAGGGCTTCATAGCTCGCAACTTTTGCGCGCGTCCAGCTCGCGTGGTTCGGTCACCGGCTAGGAAAAGCTTCGTCGAGACTATCGATTGCCATTTGAAGCGAAGCTTTAAGGCGCATCAGCGCCACGGCAGGTAGGAGCTGATCTCGTCGCGAAGCTCGTAGCACCGCTGATAAAACGGCGTCTGAGTGCTGGATCAGGCGCACCAGATTTTCGCCGCTGGGCCCGTTACGGCCATCAAACCAGTTTCGCACAGCACGTTCATTTGCATTGGTGATGAGGCCGACCGCCTTGCGCGCAGAGGGACTCTCGCCCCATTCCTCGCGAAGTGCTCCAGCAATCATCTGCGGGAAGGCCTGCATCGACGCCTCCTGATGGAGAAGTTTTCCGATTTTGGGCTGAAGTTTTCAGACCATCTTTTGAAACGACATCCGGTCGGACTGCCGCTACGGCTCGATTCTCACCGCCATTCGGACGGGTGTAACTGGCGTGCATTATGGACCCAATGGGCGTTCAGCACGAGATGGGGGCCGCGAAATCAGTGCGGGCGGCTCAGTACGTCCGTATGTCGACGGAGCACCAAAAGTACTCAACCGAAAACCAGTCTGAGGCGATCGCGGCCTACGCGGCTCGACGTGGGTTTGATGTCGTTCGGACCTACACAGACGCGGGAAAGAGCGGACTGAGGCTTGATGGGCGAGCGGCTTTACAGGAGCTGATCGCCGACGTTCGCAACGGCGCTCCGGGATTTGAGGCTATCCTCGTTTATGATGTGAGCCGTTGGGGTCGTTTCCAGGATGCTGACGAGAGCGCTTATTACGAGTTCATCTGCCGTGAGGCTGGGCTGTCGGTGCATTACTGTGCTGAGCAGTTTGAGAACGACGGGAGCCTAAGCGCGACAATCATAAAGAGCATGAAGCGCGCGATGGCGGGGGAGTATAGTCGCGAGCTCTCGGCCAAGGTCTTTGCTGGTCAGTGTCGCCTCATCACGCTGGGTTTTCGGCAAGGTGGCGCGGCTGGATATGGTCTGCGTCGGCAACTGGTTGATGAGCATTTGTCGCCGAAAGGTCTGCTTGAGCGAGGCGAGCAAAAGAGCATTCAAACCGATCGTGTGGTGCTCACCCCCGGGCCGCCCGAGGAAGTCGAAGTCGTTCGACGTCTCTATCGGATGTTCGTCGTTCAGCGTCGCTCAGAAAGCGAAATTGCTACGGTGCTGAACGGGGAGGGCCGGCTTACGGATTTGGGACGTCCCTGGACCCGCGGCACGGTCCACCAGGTTCTTACGAACGAAAAGTACATCGGCAACAATGTGTACAATCGCTCTTCCTTCAAGTTGAAGGCAAAGCGCGTGGTGAACGATCCAGACAACTGGGTGCGTCGCGACGGTGCGTTCGAAGGGATCGTTGAACCGGACTTTTTCGAGGCTGCACAGCGCATCATCCAGGCCAGGTGCGTGCGATACAGTGACGAAGAGCTGCTGGCTCGGTTGTCTGACCTGCTGGCGAAAAAGGGATGGCTATCGGGGCTCGTGATCGACGAAGTCGATGACATGCCGTCAAGCTCGGCATTTCGCCACCGGTTCGGGAGCCTCGTTCGTGCTTACCAACTGATCGGCTATTCGCCAGCTCGCGACTATCGCTACATCGAAATCAATCAGGCTCTCCGGGCGATACATCCGGATGTCGTCGCCCAGGTCGTTGGTGGAATCGAGCGGGGCGGAGCGGTTGTTTCAGAAGACCCGTGCAACGGACTGCTGACCATCAATGACGAGTTCACTGCATCGGTCGTGATCGTACGCTGCCTAGAAACGCCGGCGGGCGGATTGCGGTGGAAAATTCGGCTAGATCAGGGTCTGCGCCCCGACATCACCATCGCAGTGCGGATGGAGGTCGGGAACGCTGAAATCCGCGACTACTACCTGCTCCCCTGGTTCGAGTGTGGCGCGGATCCAAGCATGAGGTTGGCGCCCGACAATGGCGTGCTGCTGGACTCGTTTCGCTTCGACACACTCGACGCGTTCTTCGATCTCACGCAGCGGGTGGAGGTCCATGCAGCATGACCGACGTCGCTGAAATTCGTCTCATCCCGGTCAATGACATCACGGTGCTGAACCCTCGCGCTCGAAACAAGAGAGTGTTTCAAGAGCTGGTGACCAGCATCGAGCATCTCGGGCTGAAAAAGCCGATCACCGTCAGTCAGCGGCCCGGTCGATCGCGATACGATCTGGTCTGCGGTCAAGGGCGGCTAGAGGCGTTCATCGCGCTTGGGCAAGAGCAGATCCCGGCGGTGTTGATCGATGCCGCCGAGGAAGACTGTTTTGTGATGAGCTTGGTCGAAAACCTCGCTCGTCGACAGCACACACCGCTCGAGCTGGTTCGAGCCATCGGATCGCTTCGAGAGCGTGGGTACAGCCATAGCGAAATCGCTGCGAAGGTTGACTACAGTACGGAATATGTTGGGGCGATCTGCCATCTTTTGGAGAACGGCGAAGAAAAACTGATCTCAGCGGTCGAGCGCGGCGTGATCCCTCACACTGTCGCTATGGAGATCGCGCATTCCAAGGAAGGGGAGGTGCAGCGTGCTCTGGCTCAGGCCTTCGAAGAAAAGGCCATTCCGGGCAATCAGGTTTTGGCCATTCGCCACATTATCGAGCAACGCAGCACAAGCGGCAAAGGGATCCACAATCGCAATCGTGGCGTCCGCAATCAAAAACCGATCACGGCCGACACGCTTGTTCGGTCGCTACAACGCGAGACGGAACGTCGCGAGACCTTTGTCAGACGGGCCTCTCTGACGCGCACGCGTCTCGTTTTTGTCGTCAACGCACTGAAGCATCTGCTTGCCGATGATCATTTCGCTGCGCTTATGCGCGCTGAAGGGATCACCAATCTTCCGTCCGCGCTCGCGGCGCGCGTCGGTTTGGAGCATCCGTGATGGCCTCCGTCAAAATCGCCTTCCAGCAACGCGTTCGATCTATCTCTTTCGACCGCATTCTGCCCTCCAAGATGCTGTCGGCGGCGGTCACCGAAAGCGCAAAGTACAAGCGCATCGCCGCATCGATCTTAGAAGTGGGTTTGGTCGAGCCGCTGATCCTCGCCCAAGCCCGGTCAGGCGATGCCTTCACTCTTCTCGACGGCCACGTGCGATTGGCCGTGTTGAAGGAGCAGGGCGCAGTGGAAGCGCGATGCATCGTCGCTAAGGACGATGAGGCCTTTACCTACAACAAGCGCGTCAATCGGCTTCAACCGATTCAAGAGCACTACATGATTGTTCGCGCCATTGAGCGAGGGGTATCCGAAGCCAAACTCGCGCGGGCGCTCAATGTCGATGTCGGCTCAATTCGAGCCAGACGTCACATGCTCAACGGGATTCATGACGACGTCGCTGAGCTGCTCAAGGACAAGCCCGTCGGCATCAATGCCTTTCAGAAGCTGCGCAAGATGAAAGCTATGCGTCAGCTCGAAGTTGCGGAGCTGATGATCTCGGCAAACAACTACAGCGCCACATATGCGAGGGCGCTTCTGGTCACGACCAAACCCGCCGATCTCGTGAAGCCCGAAGCGAAGGCGATACGCGGCGTCAGCCCGGAACAGATCGAGCGGCTTGAGCGGGAGCTCGCTGCGGTGTCTGAAGACTTTCACGAGTTGGAGACAGCGTTTGGCGACGACACGCTGCTGCTGGTCATCGCGGCAGGCTTTTTGGAGCGGTTGCTCACCAAACGGTCGATCGAAACCTTTCTCGCAAACTCGCATCGCGAGATGCTGGAGACCTTCCGATCCGTTGTCGCAGCAACCTCGTTAGACCCTCCCGCCCAAGCGGCTTGAGCACGCCTAAGGGGACCGGGACCCTTCAAGCGCCGGGACCACCGGAGAAGCCGTCGGCGGAGGCGGATCAAGGGTGGTGGCGGGGATGACGGCGATCCCGTTCGGAGCCCGCTAGGATGGGCGTCATCTGCCCATCTAGGGTCGGTCCGGCGGGACGACCCGCCGTTGGGATCGTGCGCCAAGCTCGACGACCGCTGCGCTCGACTAAGATCGATTTGGCGTCTCAGTGTGCATTCAAAAAACCGCACTGATCGCGGAAACCAATATGATGAGACTGGATCGAGGGGGACCAGGATGACGCAACTCGCTGGCGGATGGACGCTCGAAAAGCTCGAGGCCAAGACACCTGAAGAGCGCTTCAATGTGTGGTCGAACGCGCGGGCCAAGGGTACACTCGAGGCGGACGAGCTCGCGCAGTTTATCGAGAGGTCTGGGTTGAACTATGCGCCGACCGGCGGCATCAGCATGTCTGATCTTCGCGTGCTCGAGATGCGCCGTCATCGAGTCACCTGAGGGACAGGCAGCCTGTCTGAAGGCCACAGCCGACGGGTTGCCGGCACTCGCTGGGGTCGAGCCGATGATCGTTGAGCGGATGGGCAGCAGGTACGGTCAGATCAGCATGACGACAGTCACAGCAGGCTCGATCGTCGGCGAGCTCATGCAGAGCAAGGGCTTTAAAATCGGAAGTCAGAAGAAGATGCCCGAAGTGTCGGTGGCGCAGACTGCGGCGTTCTGGGTGGCGCGGTAAGTTCGCAGCGCAGAGGGCTCAACAGAGCTGAGTTTAGATCGCGACAAACGCAGGGGGGCGGAAGCCGCGTTCTCGTCGCTTAGGGACGATAGCACAAAGACACTGACGCGTGTCGCGCTCGGACCTACGCCAACCCGCTCAATCGCTTTCCTGCAGCCAAACAAGCTTCGACCTCCGAGCGGTCCGCCGTGGTCATCAGTTTGAAACGGCTAAGGTGAGGCAGGGCAAGCACCACGCGACCATCGGGCGCTTGATAGAGTTCGGCGAACTGCCGATTCCAGCCGACGTTCAAACGTCGCGGCGTGCCGGCTTCCAAGATCGCGGCGAGCTCTCGACCTGCCTGCTTACCGAGCGAGATCCAAAGCCTGATCGTCGGCGACTTCTTCGCGACCTCTTGCCACAACGGTCTCACCGCTGCGAGGGCGACGCCAGGGGTTGGCAGCTTGGACCAGCTCCGGCTCCTAAATGGAACAAGCTGAGCGGCGAATACGTCCCTGCTGTCGACCTCAAGCGTTTCGAGCATTCGAACGATCTGCTGCTGAAGCGGATTGTGTGAGTCCGCGGGCCCCCACTTTTGGTCGGTGTAGGCCATGCCGCCCTTAGGCCAGTCCCAATCGGCTTGCTGCGTTTGCGTGTCGCTATCTTCGCGATCCGCACCCGGGTTGAGACCGATGATGCCGACTTTGGCAGTGCTCAAGCGGTCCTCTCGGCAGTACATAAATGTCCAGCCCATCGCGGTCTCAGGCGCGTCTTTAAAGTGGTTGGCGTAAAGCTCAGCGATGGCGGCTTTCGAGAAGGGCGTGTTGGAGCTCATGAACCTAATTCGCGATCTGGTCAGAGAGGACCGGAGAGATATGGGCCGGTAGATTGGTTAGCGCGGATTGCAACAGCACGAGCGCGTCGGGCGCAAGCGTTGCATTGCGTCGACCGGCGGCCTCGGTGATCTCCCAACCGAGATTGGAGACACGCTCCATCTCAACCACGCCAACCTCGCCGAGTTGGTAATAGTAGGAGAACCCCATCCTGACTTGGCTGACGCGACTCCCGAGACAGTTTCGGAACAGGCGTCCAGCGACCTCCATTTTCGCCTCCGTATCGAGCGGCGTGAGGTGTTCGTTGCCGGGCCAAGGCGGCGACGGCAATGGCAGGCCAGCGTACGTGTCGCCGTCGGCTTCAGAAATGACCGACGCGACGAAGTCACGCTCGAAAACAGCAGCTGCAGCGGTGTCTAACTGACCTAAGCGATCCAAGCGCCATTGCTGTCTGCGCAGCAAGATCGCGGTGACGCGCCGATTGCTTTTGAGGCGTTGCACCTTCTTGGGCGAGCAGGCGTGGTCAGGTATTGCGGCGAGCAAATCGATCACGCGCTCGTCGATCGCGTCGAGATGTCGAAGGACCTTCGCTGGTCCGCGACCAGCCTCCAACACGTCCGCGAGCTTGAGGTATGAGCTCGTGCACTTCAGAGCCTTCCAGCCCAGTCGCTTCAGAGCGCGCTCGAAACCTGCCGCCTGCTTGAATCCCGACAGCGCGATCAGCGATCTTAACGAGGATGCTCTGAACCGTTCGCGCCAAAGATCGACGTCGGTCGGACAATCCACGCGCTCAGCACGCGCAGACATTTGGGCCCAGATTGCGCACCAAAGTTGTCGTCGCTCAGCTGAGATCAACGCGAGCTCAGCTTCGGCACGACCACCGAAGAATGCGACCGCCCAACCCTCGCAGGGACCTGCGATCGCCGACAACAGACTGCGCTCCATCATGTCGGGATACCGCGCGCGAGGTACGTCACAATCGGTCGTAGGTCACACCACTTGGTTGATCATTAGAAACTTCTCGCTTGCTCAAGTGAATCAATACGGTTGAATGAGCTGGGGGAGTAGCGATGGATCACAACGAAAACGAGCATCTGGCGGACTTCGTCGAGGACGCCGCCAGGCGGCACGATCCAGACGACCACTATGTGATGCAGCAGGTAGCGAGCGGTCAGGTTGCGATCAGTGACGACGACGAGCATTTTAGGTCAGCCAAGCACTTCGTCGGCCGGTTCTGGGTCGTCGAGCCGAGGAATGGCAATCCTGAGCTTGCTAGCTACCGACGTAGGTTTCAGGATGCGGAAATCGAAGACGACACGTTTATCGATTTGCATCACTCATTGACCTTCGAGCGGTGCTGGTCAGGTCTCGGCGAGAACGACCAACACCTTACTCCGCATCAGCGCCTCTCAGTGGAGGGAAGAGAGAGCAGCGACTGGCCGCGAGGGCATGTCGTTTACGCGCCTTGGGACCGGATGTGGCTCGTCACAATCGCTGAAACTCTGGCGGCCGATGACGCAACGCTGCTCGCCGTTCGGCAGCGCTTCGTCATCGACAAAACAAGCTGTCGCGTGGTTGGCGACGCGCGATTTAATGCAGACCTTCCGACGCCGGGATCCGAATGACGACGACTGACAAACTCTTCTGCCGGGGACTCACCTCGAAGCAAATGAACGCCCTCGCAGTTGCTGCGGTCGTAAGCGATCATTGGTGGCGTGACCTGCTGTCGCTTTGGAAACCGAGTGGAGTGAGTAGCGGGGAATACGGGCTGCGCTTGGCGGTCCGGCACGGCTACCTTAACTTCTATCGACACGGCCAATCGGTGGCTAAAGTCAGCTTCGACGGATCGCATCGGCCGACGCTTTCGGTCCACGCCAAATACATCTGCAACGACGATGAGCGCGGGGTGGTCGGCCAGGTCTATGCCCGCCTCGACGACCGCGGGATCAGTTGCAAAGGCCTGACATCGCGCGCCTACGAAGGGCTTGCGACGGTGAAGGCTTGGATTGACGTCGTGAACCGGCACTACGCCAAGGTCGGCGGTGAAAAACCGCTCATCGATCAGCTGCTCGACAACCCTGCGAACGACGGCGTGATCGATCTGGAGATGGGTCTTCCCGCTTGGGGCTCGCGAAGAACCGCGCCACGCATGGATGTCGTCGCGGTCGAGGAGGTCGAGGGGACGCTGACGGTTATCTTCGGCGAGGTGAAGCGCATCGACGACGGTCGAGTTCGCTCCTCGAAAGCAGAGCCTGAGGTCGTCAATCAGCTCAAGAAATACGAGAACTATCTCACCGACCCGACAAACCGCGATGCCATTGCCAACGCGTACTCACAGACAGCGATAAGTCTCCTGGAGCTGGCTGGCATGACGCGAAGTGTCGGCGCGGAAATCACGCTGTCGGACACGATTCGTCGAGCGGCGACGACGGTGCCCCTCAACGTTGCTAGGCAAGCCGTTCTGGTCATCCTAAGACCCGGTGATCGCGGCGAAGGGAACTGGGAAGATCTACATCGGCCCGCGTTGAACGGCGCCGTCAAGTTTGTCGAAGTCCGACCGGGCGAGGCCATGAATCTTGGGGTCGTCGTTTGACGGTGAATCTCACCGTCCATCGCGCGACCGATCAGATCGGCGGGAACTGCATCGAGCTTTCTAGCGACGCCGGCAGGATCCTACTCGACGTCGGCCGACCTCTTGATGCGCCGAATGATGCGGTAGGTTTGCTGCCAACTACGCTCGATCGAGACCGACCTCTCGACGGAGTGCTGATCTCACACCCTCACCAAGACCACTACGGCCTTCTCGAGGAAATACCGGCGCACTGGCCGATCTACAGCGGCAAGGCGACCGAGCGACTCATACAGCTGACCGCGATCATTTTCGGTCAACCGATGCAGCGGGAATTCCGGCCGTGGGACGTGGGCAAGGCGAACCAGATCGGACCGTTCACGGTCACACCTTACCTGACGGACCACTCGGCGTTCGATGCGCACATGCTGCTCATCGAAGTGGAAGGTCGGCGTATTCTCTACTCGGGCGACTTCAGGACACACGGGCGCAAGTCGAAGCTCGTCGAGCGCATGATGGCGTCGCCGCCGGCCGATATAGACGTGCTGCTGATGGAGGGGACCAACCTCGGCAGCGACAAACCTTGCATGACAGAGACCGACCTTGAGGCGGACTATGTCGAGCTGTTTCGGGCGACTAAGGGGCGGGTGTTTGTGGCGTGGTCTGCGCAAAACATCGACCGTACCGTCACGCTCTATCGCGCGTGTCTGAAAACCAAGCGCACGCTTGTGATCGACCTCTATACGGCAGAGGTGCTCGACGTGTTGGCGGAGCACGGTCGCATACCTCAACCAGACTGGTCGTCGATTAAGGTGGTCATCACCAGCGCGTTTTCGCGGATGTACAAGCGCAAGGGCGACGAGGCGTTCGTGACGCGCATGGCGGCGAACGGCATCTCGGCCAAGGCGCTCGTAAACTCACCTGAGAGGTGGGTGATCATGGTGCGGCCGTCTCTGATCAAGGACTACTCGCCGGCTGGGGTCACGCCGACCGCAGACGACGCGTGGAGCTACGCGATGTGGAGCGGCTATCTCAAAAACGAGGATGGCCAACGACTGCAGAACTGGTTCGGCGAGGGCCGTGCCAGGGCAAAACATCTGCACACCAGCGGGCATGCGTCGCCGTCAGATCTTCGAGCGTTCGCCAACGCGATGAAACCAAAGACGATGGTGCCGATACACGGGGTGGCGTGGGATCTCGACCGAGAGGGGTTTCCGCCGATTACGCGTCTCGTCGACGGGCAACCGTTGGTTCTGTGAGCTGCAGAACAGGCCTCAGTGTACATTCGGAAAATCGCACTGAGCGCGAAAAAGATGCCGGACTTTCTCTGGCGAAGCCTGCCGAGTGCTGGCGGGCGCGGTGGGGATTTTCATCTCTTTCGCCGGCCTCTTTTAAGCTACCTGAAGCCCAATCTGAGGTGGTAGAACGGCACAGTGCAATGGGGGCAAACTTGAAAAAATTGATGCTTGCGGCTTCGATTGCCGCGTCTTTTCTGAGCGCTTGCGGCGACAAAGCCCCGACACCCCCAGCCGGAACGGACGAGGAAATTTCTGCCGTTGCTTTACAGCCGAATGCTCGGTGTATTGCTCCTGAGACTGTTGAGCAGCTCAAAACGATGGCATTCGATGCAGCCCGACGTCTGTCGACCGCCGATCCCGTTCGGATGAACGATCTCCAACGGCAGTCAGTCGCCAAGCTAGAGATGCCGCTTTTGAACGCGCACGATAAGACGTTGGATCGAACAACCTGTTCGGGCCGTCTTCGCATTGAAGTGCCCGTAGGCGCCCGCAGTCTGTTCGGTCCTGATGACCTCGTCGCCGACGTGACCTACTCAATGCAACCGGCTGCGGATGGAACCGGGCTTGTCTACCAAGTGGATCAGTTTGGGCGCATTCCAGGTCTGATTGGCTATGCCGATCTGAGTCAGTTCAACCAAAGCCGCTCCGGAAGTTCTGCGCCGGCGACCGCGCCATCACTCGTTGTCCAGCAACCCTCATCTGTCGGAACCGCCAGCTTCGATTGCCGCCGCGCTCGCACATCGGTCGAGCAGATGATCTGCGCAGACCCTGGTTTAGGCGAACTCGATCGTCAAATGGCAGCCGCCTATGCGCGCCGGCGCCAAGCTCAGCCGGGATCTGGAAGTGAGCAGACTGCGTGGATCGCGATACGCAACACGTGCTCGGATACTGGCTGCCTATACAAAGTGTATGAAGAACGGATCGGTCAACTCAGCGACTGACATGGTTCTCGCCTTTGAGCCTCAGACCTTCGAGTGCATTTGGAGATTAGCGTGAAACCAATCCCCTTCATCGCGCTCGGTTGCCTTCTGCTGGTCGGCTGCGACCTATCGCCTAAATCGGAAGCGCCCGCGAACCCCATTGCCTCTAAAGCTGCACCAGTAGCCGCGGTCGTCAAACCGACAGCGGATCCGCTTACTCCTGATCAGCTCACCGCGCTGGCGTTCAGAACCGCGTGGGGCGGGCCGCCCCCGATCGAGCGTGAGGAAGGGACAGGTAACCAGACCGACACGCGGACCTATCGGTCCGGCAAGCTGATTGCGCTTGAGGGGGGCCGATACGCTCTCATCTCTGACGGGCAGGGCGGGGAGGGACATGTCAATTCGGGGTCGCTCTCCATCCACTATTTGCAGCGTACCGGAGACAGTTTCACGCGCATCGGCAGCTGGCCTGGATTTCTCGTTTCGGGGACGTGGGGAGCCCCGCCAGAATGGAAGATCCGGACTGATCTTACCCCGTCACCGGCCCTGGTCGCAGAGGCTGGCGGCACATGGCAGGGCTACACCTGCACCTGGGCACACGTGATCGAGCTAACCCCGGACAAACCTATCGTGCGGATCGATCAGATCCCGACCTCCTATAGCGACGGCGGGGCGCGCGAAGAGGGGGAGACCAAGAGCATGGAGGGGGTCTTGATCCCCGGTCAGAAGGGCAAGTCGATGCGGGTTCGCTACACGGGCGACGTGGATGCGACGGTCGTCTACGCCAAGGTTGGAGAGAGCTATGACCCGGTCAATCTGCCCGAGCTGCTGACCTGCTGAGCGGCCGAACTGCTGTCTCAGGGTAGATGTGGACAAATGCACTGAGCGGGCAGGGCGCGGACGGCGAATGTCTCAGTCTGACTCAAAGCGGCGGTTGGTGACGTCCGCTTTCGGTCAGGGAAATTATGAAAACATCGGTGGCGTCCTCAGCACTGTTTGCCCAGGTGTGGCTTGCAGCTATGGACGGGCGGAATGAACTTTTCGGGTTGGAGAGCGAGCTTGGCTCAGACGCAGCATGGCGTTGGACGCATTCGATCGAAGGTCGAAATTTGGGTCGGAGTGGGCGTCGTGCTCGTTCTCGCCTTCTTCCTGATTAGCGGCGTCGTCGCCTACCTCAACGTCCAGGGCCTGCGCGCCAATAGTCAGAAGGTGGTTGGAACCCATACGACACTGGTGGCCATAGACCAGGTCCTGTCGACCGTGCAGGACGCTGAAACGGGACAGCGCGGTTACCTTCTCACGGGCCAAGACCGTTATCTTGAGCCCTACGAAGACGCCGTGGCCGCAATGGACCGTGACCTTGCGATCCTCACCGAAGTGACCTCGCGCGACCCAGCGCAGCAGGCCAACCTCAAAGAGGTCAAGCGCCATGTCGGCGTCAAGATGGAGCAGTTGACCCGGGGAATCGAAGCGCGGCGTACGGGCGGCCTCGCGGCGGCCGTCGCGATGATCGAAACCGACCGCGGCAGGACGGCGATGAATGCGATCCGGGAACGCTTGGCCATCATGCGCGCCGACGTCGCGCAGCAGCGGCGACAGTGGCTGTCTGAGATGGAGGTCGCTTACCGGACCGCCCTGCTGACCGGAATCCTGTCCGCCCTGCTCGGCGCCGCCCTCACCGTCGGGGTGTTCCTGCTCATCCGCAACAGCACGCGGGAACGCGCCCGGCGGGAGTGGCTTCAGGCCGGACAGGTTGGGCTCGCCGAAGCAATGAGCGGCGACAAGACCATCGAGGCGCTGGCCGACAGCATCTTGGGCTTCCTGGCTCGATATGTCGACTTTCAAGCCGCAGCGATCTTCAAGGGCGAAGGCGGCGTTTTCCGCCGCGCCGCCACCCTGGGCGTTCCATCAGACGCGCCCGTGCCTATGGAGTTCCGACTTAAGGAGGGCCTTCTGGGCCAGGTCGCCGCTGATGGGGCGTCAGTGCTGCTGACGGATGTCCCTCAAGGCTATCTGACTATTGGATCCGCGCTGGGACGGGATGACCCGCGTCATCTCGTCATCGCCCCTGCGAACGCCGATGGCGTCATCAACGCCGTGATCGAGTTGGGCTTTATCCATGCCCCGGGACCGCAGGTCCTTCGGCTGCTGGACGAAAGTGCGGCTGCGATAGGCGTCGCCCTCAGGTCGGCGCGCTATCGTCTGGATCTTCAGAACGCCCTCGAAGAGACCCAGCGCCAGTCCGAGGAACTACAGGTGCAGAGCGAAGAGCTTCGGGTTTCCAACGAGGAGTTGGAGGAGCAGGGGCGCGCGCTCAAGGAATCCCAGGTGCGGCTGGAGCAGCAGCAGGTGGAGCTTGAACAGACCAACAGCCAGCTGGAAGAGCAAGCACAGGTTCTGGAGGGACAGCGCGACGACCTGGAACGGACCGGCGCCGATCTGGCCCTCAAGGCCCGGGAGCTCGAAGCGGCCAGCCAGTACAAGTCCGACTTCCTCGCCAACATGTCCCACGAACTCCGGACGCCTCTTAACTCCCTGCTGATCCTGTCGAAGCTTCTCGGCGACAACAGCGACGGAAACCTGTCCGAAGAGCAGGTTCGCTACGCCCGGACCATTCAGTCCTCGGGCGACGATCTGTTGACGTTGATCAACGACATTCTCGACCTCTCCAAGATCGAGGCCGGGCACGTCCAGATCCGTCCCGAAGCTGTTTCGGTCCAGAGACTGGCCGGCGACTTGCGCCAGCTGTTCGATCCGATTGCAGACCAGCGGGGGCTGAACTTCACGATCGACGTCGCCAAGGGGACGCCCGATCTGGTTGAGACGGACCGTCAACGTCTGGAACAGATCCTTAAGAACCTGCTTTCGAACGCCTTCAAGTTCACAGAGAAGGGGAGCGTAAAGCTGAGGATCGCGCCCGGCGACCGGGGCTTGGATTTTTCGGTGAAAGACACCGGAATCGGTATTTCGCGCGAACAGCAGAACAGCATCTTCGAAGCCTTCCAGCAGGCCGACGGCACGATCAGCCGCAAGTACGGCGGGACGGGGCTCGGACTTTCGATCTCCAGGGAACTGGCTCGGTTGCTCGGAGGCGCGATCACTCTGGAAAGCAAGCCCGGCAAAGGCAGCACCTTCACCCTCAGCGCGCCCCTCGCCTACGACGCCGCTCAGGTTGCGTCGCGCGCGCCCTTTGCTCCGCAACCCGCGGCGTCCTCAGTCACGCAGGCCGCCCCGAAATCGTCGCCCGCTGTCCTGCCCCGCGCGATTGAGGATGATCGGGACGCGCTGGCCGTGAACCGGCGCACGTTGCTGGTCGTTGAAGACGACGATCGTTTCGCCGCCATCGTCCGGGACCTGTCGCGCGAAATGGCGTTCCAGTGTCTTGTGGCCAGTAATGGCGAGGACGCGATCAAGCTCGCCAAACAGTACCGGCCGAGCGCCATCGTCCTTGACGTCGGCCTTCCTGACCAGTCCGGTCTGACGGTCCTGGACACGCTGAAGCGCGACGACCAGACCCGCCATATACCGATCCATGTGGTGTCCGCTGGAGACCATGCCACGACCGCGCGCGCGCTTGGCGCGATGGGGTATCTCACCAAGCCGGTCAAACGTGAGGCGCTGGCGGATGTCCTTCGGGCCCTGGAGGAGGACCTCACCCGGACCGTTCGACGAGTCCTGATCGTGGAGGATGACGCCGTCCAGCGCGAGGCCATGAGAGCCCTTCTGTCGAGCGGCGGGGTCGAGACGGTCGGGGTGGGCACGGCGGCGGAATGCCTTCAAACCCTCGAACAGCAGACCTTCGACTGCATGGTTGTGGACCTGTCCCTGCCCGACGCCTCCGGCTTCTCGCTGCTGGAGAAGCTCAGTCTGGACGGTCAGCAGGCCTATCCGCCGGTGATCGTCTATACCGGCCAGGATCTGACGGCGGACCACGAGCAACAACTGCGCCGCTACTCCAGCTCAATCATCATCAAGGGCGCCAAGTCGCCGGAACGCCTGCTGGATGAGGTCTCGCTGTTCCTCCACCAGGTGGTCGCCGACATGCCGCCCGAACAGCAGCGCATGATCCAGAAGGCGCGAAATCGAGACGCCGTGCTGGAAGGCCGGCGCATCCTCGTCGTCGAGGATGATGTCCGAAACATCTATTCCCTCACCAGCGTGCTCGAACCTCGCGGCGCCGTCGTGCAGATCGCGCGCAACGGGCAGGAAGCGCTCGACGCGCTCGATGCGTCCGCCGCCTCTGCACCCGCCATAGACCTCGTTCTGATGGATGTGATGATGCCGGTCATGGACGGGCTCACCGCGACACAGCGCATCCGGAGCGATGGACGCTGGGGCGGCCTGCCGATCCTGATGCTGACCGCCAAAGCCATGCCGGACGACCAGGAACGCTGTCTCGCAGCAGGGGCCAACGACTACATGGCCAAGCCCCTGGATGTCGATAAGTTGCTCTCTCTGGTCCGCGTGTGGATGCCGCGCTGATCCATGGCCGACGCTCTCGAAGACCTCGAAATCCAACTGCTGCTGGAGGCGCTGTTCCAGCGCTATCATTTCGACTTCCGTCACTATGCCCGTGCGTCGATCAAGCGGAGGCTAGTGCAGGCCCGCGACCAGATGGGCTATCCGACGCTGACCGCGCTGCAGAACGCTGTCCTGCACGACCCGACGATGCTGCCTCGGCTGCTGGGCTATCTGACGGTGCAGGTCAGCGAAATGTTCCGCGACCCGACCTATTTCAAAGCCTTGCGCGAGACGGTGCTTCCCCATTTGCGCACCTATCCGTCGCTCAAGGTTTGGATTGCGGGGTGCAGCACTGGCGAGGAAGTCTACTCCCTAGCCATCCTGTTCCGGGAGGAAGGGCTGTATGATCGCACCCTCTTCTATGCCACCGACATCAATCCCGATGCGCTCCGCGCAGCAGAAGCCGGGGTCTACGCCCTCGATCGGCTGCGCAAATTCACCGAGAACCACCAGAAGTCGGGCGGACGTTCGTCCCTGTCCGACTACTATACGGCCGACTACGGGCGGGCCGTCTTCGACCGTAGCCTCAGCGCCCGGGTCGTCTTCTCCGATCACAGCCTCGTCACGGACGCGGCGTTCGCCGAGATGCAACTGATCTCCTGCCGCAATGTCATGATCTATTTTGATCGCGCCCTGCAGGATCGCGCCATTGGCCTGTTCAAGGACTCCCTACCACGCGGAGGCTTCCTCGGCCTCGGCTCCAAGGAAAGTTTGAGGTTTTCGGCCCACGCCGGCGAATTTTCTGAGTTCGTCCCCCAGGAAAAGCTCTACCGAAGGCTAGGCGCATGAGTGTCCCATCACAACGCGCGGTGGTGATCGGCGCTTCCGCCGGCGCCGTCCAGGCGCTTTTAGCCATCCTTCCCATCCTCCCAGCGGACTATCCCTTGCCCATTCTGATCGCGGTCCATGTCCCCCCGGATCGAGGCAATGGTCTCGTGCCGCTGCTTCAAGCGAGCTGCGCCCTTGCGGTGCTTGAAGCCGAGGACAAGGAAAGGGTCCTTCCTGGAACCGTCTATTTTGCGCCCCCCGATTATCACCTTCTGGTCGAGCGAGATGGCGGGCTGGCCCTGTCCTCGGATGAGCCGGTCAACTATTCTCGCCCATCGATTGACGTTCTCTTCGAAAGCGCCGCCGACGCCTATGGAGCCGGCCTGATCGGTGTCGTGCTGACGGGCGCCAACAACGACGGGGCCGCCGGCCTGAGAGCCGTTATGGAAAGGGGTGGCGAGGCCTTCGTCGAACGCCCGTCAGAGGCCTATGCGTCAGCGATGCCAGAAGCCGCTCTCGCGGCCTGCGCGGGCGCAACGGCCATGAGTCTGGCGGACATCGCAAACTATCTGGTGGAACTCGAAGCCGCATGACGACCCTCGACACCCCGATAAAGGTTCTTCTTGTCGATGATCTCGAGGAAAATCTCCTCGCGCTTGAGGCTTTGCTCCAGCGCGAAGGTCTCCACCTGCTCAAGGCGAAGTCCGGAGATCAGGCGCTGGAGCTGCTCCTTGCCGAAGACGTCGCTCTCGCCCTCCTAGACGTGCAGATGCCTGGCATGGACGGCTTCCAACTGGCCGAATTCATGCGCGGCAACGCCCGGGTCCGTCATGTCCCCATCATCTTCGTCACGGCGGGCAGCGCAGAACAGCAGCGCCGGTTTCGCGGCTATGAGGCCGGCGCGGTCGATTTTATCCAGAAGCCGATCGAGCCTAATATCCTGCGAATGAAGACGGAGATCTTCATTGAACTCTATCAGCAGCGTGAGCGGATACGCCTGCAACGAGACGAATTGGACGTGCATGCGACGGCCTTGAGCGCCGCAGATCAACGCAAGAACGAGTTCCTGGCGGTCTTGGGTCATGAGCTACGCAATCCCCTCATGGCCCTGAACGCAGGGCTGAAGTTGCTCGATCGCGCCGGCGAGCCAGATCAAGCCGCCGTCATCCGGGAGCGGATGGCGACCCAAGTGTTTCACCTCTCGCGGCTTGTCGAGGATCTGCTTGACGTTTCGAGGATAGATCAGGGCAAGATCGCCCTGCGCCTCGAACGGGTGCAGTTAAAGACCGTGCTGGACTCCGCGATCGATACAAGCCGTCCCAAGATCGACGCGGGTGGGCATGCCTTCACGTTTGACCTACCGACGGAAGCCGTATGGGTCACAGCCGACTTCACCCGCCTATCGCAGATCGTCAGCAATCTGCTGACCAACGCAGCCAAATACACCCCGTCGGGCGGGACGATCCAGCTCCGGGCGAACGCCGGGCCCGACTACGTCGAAGTCGCCGTCTCCGACACTGGCGTCGGCATTTCCAAGGATATGCAAGCTCGGGTCTTTGAGCTGTACACGCAGTTGAAGGGGCCCGACGATCGATCCAGCGAAGGCCTTGGCATCGGTCTCGCCCTGGTCCGCCAACTGGTCGATCTGCATAAGGGCGACATCCGCGTGGAAAGCGACGGTCCGGGCGCCGGCAGCTGTTTCACCATACGGTTGCCGCGTTCAGCATAGCATCGACCGTCGGAGTAGGCGCGGCTATTGCCAAACAATGCGGCAGTGAATGTCTGGGACTGGCGCCCAGAAGTTCATTATCTGGAAGCAGGCGTCACGACAGGCAGGCGACCTCAGAGGAGGGGGCATGCGACAGTCTGACCTGTTCCTACAACCGAAGCCCTCAGGGAACGCGCCGTCTAATCGGCCCCAAGGCGCCGCTTAAGCCCAAGCTCATCTGGTCCATCCGACAACAGTTGAGTGTGGCTAGGAGATTTCGCGACCTCGCCGTGTTCAACTGCGCGTTGGATTCGAAACTACGCGCCTGCGACCTGGTCCGACTTCGCGTGAGCGATGCGGCGAGAGGCGGTGTTCTCCGTCAGCGGTCGGTCGTCATCCAACAGAAGACCGGGAGACCTGTGCCCGTTGAGATCACCGAGCCTGCGCGTGATGCGATCGCTGCTCGCCTGAGTGTGCCGCGCCAGCCTGAAGACGACTGGCCGTTCCCAAGCCGGAGCCGGTGCGGCCAGCACATCGGCGCCAGGCCGTATGCTGGGCTGATAGACCGATGGCGCCGTTGATTGACCTAGAGCCCTAAGGGTACGGCGCTCACAGCCTTAGACGCACTAAGGTCTCGCTCATTCACAAGAATGACAGGCAATCTTCGCGCATGCCAGCTCCTGATCGGCCACAGGAGATTGGAGAGCATAGTCAGATATCTCGGTATCGAGGTGGATGACGCCTGGGAGATGTCAGAGCAAATCGACTTGTGACCCTAAGCCGGGCCCTGAAGCAAGCCCGGCGATGGTCAGCTTTGGGTGGGAAGCGGATGTTAGTGGGCAGGCGCCGAGAGGCCGTACCCTCCTGCGGGCGCCGTCTCGGCCACCCTCGACATTCCCGCGATCATCGGTCGCCCTCTCGAGATCGCATCGCGGACCGCCGGAAGCGTGAGTGACGCGCCGTGCGCTTCCTTGCTCTGCCATGCCTCTGTGATCCAAATCACCTCCGGCTCTAGCGGGTCCAAAGCAACGATGTAGCTCAAACAGCCCGGCAGTCCGCTTACACCCTCGATGAGGACTCTGACCAGCTCGTCGCGATGACCTGGCTGCGCTGTCATTTTGCCGATCAAGCCGTACATCGATGAACTTTCCATGTCCGCAGCAGACGCGCGAAGCGGTGAAGTGACGGCCAAGCCCACGCCAGCAACGACGATTCTGCGGCTGATTTCCATCGCAATACGTTAGCTGGCCGATGGATCGAGACAAGCGGATAGTTCCGCAACGGGTCGATTTCGGTCCTGGGCTTTGGCGCCGAACGCGGATGTTGGCCGTTAGGCCGGAAAGCAGTCGCCCTTGACGCCAAATCGGGGTGATTAGTGGACGTTCCTCATCGAAACAACGGGGCGTGGAACCATAGCCTCTAGAAACGACCGGTAACCGGACGGGCGTTGCCGCATTAAGGGAACGACGCCTTGTCGATCCTCCGGAGAGCCATGCCCGATTCCTATATCCTCATGCTGTTTGTGGTGGGGGCGCTGGTCGCGCTGGTGGCGTGGCTGCCGCTGGTGTTCCGGCGCGCGCCGCTTTCGCTGCCGATCGTCTGCGTCGGGCTTGGGGCCGCGCTGTTCAGCCTGCCGCAGGTGGGGTTCGATCCGCTGCCGCAGACCTATCCCGAGATCACCGAGCGGCTGACCGAGTTCGTGGTGATCATCGCCCTGATGGGGGCAGGGCTGAAGATCGACCGGATCTTCAATCCGAGGCGATGGGGCGTGACCTGGCGGTTGCTGGGCGTCACCATGATGCTGTCGATCGTGGCGATCGCGCTGCTGGGATGGACGGTCCTGGGGCTGGGCCTGGCGGGGGCGATCCTGCTGGCCGGCACGCTGGCGCCGACCGATCCTGTGCTGGCGTCGGACATCCAGGTGGCGGCGCCGGGCGAAGGGCGTGAAGACGAGGTGCGGTTCGGCCTGACGTCCGAGGCGGGGCTGAACGACGGGTTGGCGTTCCCGTTCGTGAACCTGGCCATCGCCCTGGCCCTGGTGGCGGCGGGCCAGAAGGACGACTGGTTCGTAGAGTGGCTGACCGTCAGCGTGCTGTGGGAAATCGGCGCCGGGCTGGGCATCGGCTGGGCGATCGGCTGGCTGTTCGGCTGGCTAACCTTCACCATTCCGGCCAGCACGCGACTGGCCGCGACGCGCGACGGGTTCATCGCCCTGGCGGCGACCTTCATCTCATACTCGGTGACGGAGATGCTGCACTGCTACGGCTTTCTGGCGGTGTTCATCACGGCGCTGGCGTTCCGGCACGCCGACCGGGACCACGATTTCCAAGTCGAGATGCACGACTTCATCGAGCAGATCGAGCGTATGGCGATGATGGTGGTGCTGGTGCTGTTCGGCGGGGGGCTGGCGTCGGGCCTGCTGGCGCCGCTGCGGCCGCTGGATGCGATGGTGGCGTTGGCGATTGTGCTGGTGGTGCGGCCTCTGACCGGGATGATCGGCTTCATCGGCTGGAGGCGGCCGATGCGCGAGAAGCTGATTCTGGCCTTCTTCGGGATCCGGGGCGTGGGCTCCTTCTACTATCTGGCCTATGGGCTGAACGCCGCGCCGTTCGAGAGCGACGACCGGCTGTGGGCCATCGTGGGGCTGATCTGCCTGATGTCGATCCTGCTGCACGGGATCACGGTCACGCCGGTGATGCGATGGTTTGACCGCAGCGAAGGCCGCGATCCGGATGCAGAGGCGGATGGGGTGCAGGCCGAAACGTCGGGGCGAGGAACGTCAGCCTGACTTTGTGACCAAGGCCGATTGGATCAGGCACCTCAAATGTCCGCTACGGGTGGTTAGCGGTCATCGACTGGCGGTAGCCTTCGCTTAGCTTACGAGATGAGCCACTCCACGACTTCAAGGGGGATGCTTCCGTTATCAAACGTCGCCAAGGTCATCTGACCGTTTGCGTCAGCGTAGAAAACCTCTGCCAAGAGCGCGTGTTCGATCACCCCATCCGACAGTTCGAGGAACATGCCGTCACGCTGGACATCACTGCCCATGGTCAGTTGAACGATCCAGCAGGCGACTTTGACATGCGAATACCCCAGATCGCACTAGCCTAATCGGCTGGGCCGATGTCCGCCTCGGGTGGGAAGCGGACATCGTCCCAACTTTCAATCAATGAGCTCGGTAATGCATAGCGACCGCGCCGTTACTGAAAGGCTTGGTCGAGAGCAGTTCTAGTCTGCGTGTTGCGGACAAGCCGGCGTGATAAAGGGTCGGACCGTGCCCTGCGATCCTTGGATGAACGACGAGCTTGTATTCGTCGATCAGATTCAACCGATCTAGTTCCGTCGCCAGCTTGTCGCTGCCGAGGAGCACGCCAGCCGGCGTAGCGTCCTTCAGCGCTTGCACCGCCGCATGTAAGTCGCTGCCAAGATGGTGGCTGTTTGTCCACGGGAACGTCGTACGCGTCGTTGACGCCACATACTTTGGTTTGTCTTCCAGCTTGACCGCCCACTCGCGGATCGCCGCAGGTGCATCCACCTCGCCACTAGCGACGGTAGGCCAGTATCTCTCCATCATCTCGTAGGTCACACGACCCCAGAGCATCGCGCCGTTCTCGTCCATCAAGCGGGTAAAAAAGGCGTGCGTCTCGTCGTCGGCGATGCCTTCCTGATGGTCGACGCAGCCATCTAGAGTGAGGTTGATGCTGAAGGTCAGAAGTCCCATGAGGCTAGCCTATGCGATCTTGGCTCGAGCTCAACGTCCGCAACGGGTTGGTTTGCGAAGCAGCCATCGCCCCCTAAAGAGGACCTCTGATCCACGCACGGAATGTCGTCTTTCCGGCATGGTCCGCATGACCGCTCCTGGCGCAACGCAGTCGTGGCGTGGGCGGTAAAACAAAGCCCCCGGGCGGATGGCCGGGGGCTTCACAAGGTCTAACGACGTGGGTCAGGCTGCAGTCTTCCAGGTGGGCTCGAGGGCGATGTGGGGCGGGCAGGGCGCCACCGCCGGGACCGGCAGGCCGCCGAGCTCGTTGGCGTAGCCGTGGTTGACGTCGCGGTGGTGGGCTTCGTCGGCCCGGACGACCAGCACCACATCACGCAGGGTGGCGTCCTCGAGCAGGCCCCAATAGGCCTTGGCGATCGCCGGAGCGGGGACGTTGGGGCTGCGGCCCTCGTCGATCTCGGCCAGGTAGTGGGTGTAGCTGATCACCGCCTCTTCCTCGAAATAGCCGACCACGCGGTGCGCCGTCTTGGAGGAGACCAGGTAGAGGGCGAAGAAGAACAGGTAGAAGACCCACTGCACCGAGACGATGACGAACCGCTCGAACAGGGTCGGCTTGGCCACCTCGATGAAGGTCATCAGGTGCATGCGCTCGTTCTCGGCCTCGTCCATCAACGTCTTGATCCACCCCTTGTCGTCGCACATGCGGCGCAGGCAGCTGAGGTGGTTGATGGTGGCGCCGACCATCCCGGGCACGGCCGCGACCGTCTCCAGAACGACGGCGCGGTGGCCGTAGCGCTTGGCGAAGAAGGTGTCGGCGCACCAGCGCAGCAGCTTGGTGAAGCCGAATGCGACGCGGTCCGACAGCCCCTTGGGCTGGTGGTGGATGGAGAGATCGACGAGGGGGGCGCTCATGGCCTGTATCCTTGGGATGTCCGCCGGTCCATCCGGCGTCTGGCGATGACGGCGGTGTAGAACCACTCCCTGCATCCCGGTATTTGGGTCTTGACCCTAGGGGGAATTGCGGAGGCGCGGAGCGGTGGCCGGAAAGGGTAGGGAAGGATCGATGCGCGTCTTCCGATCGCCGATCACCTCGCCGTCGGCCCTGATCCGACCGCACTCGCCGTGGATCGCTGCGGGGGCTTCGCTGCTCGTCGCCGGCCTGGCGGCCCTGGTGCGGCTGCAACTGCCGGACCCGTTGGACGCGCAGGCGTCCTTCCTGATCTTCGTGCCGGCCGTCGTGGTCGGCGCGGCGCTCGGGGGCGCCGGGCCAGGCGTCTTCGCGACGCTGCTGGGGCTGTTCGGCGGTCTGGCACTGGCGCGGACCACGGACCCGTCCTGGCTGGAGACCCTGCTGTTCCTCATCGTCGCCGCCGCCGTAACGCTGGGCGGAGAGTGGTTTCAGCGCGCGCACCGCGAGCTTTCGGGCCGCGAGACCCATCTGCGCCTGATCCTCAACACTGTGCCGGAGGCCATGATCCTGATCGACGACAAGGGGGTCATGCGGGCCTTCAGCCCCGCGGCGGAACGTCTGTTCGGCTGGACGGCGGACGAGGCGGTCGGCCGGAACGTCAGCGTCCTGATGCCGTCGCCCCACCGCGAGGCGCACGACGGCTATCTGGAGCGGTACTATCGCACCGGTGAGCGGCGGATCATCGGCCTGGGCCGGGTGGTCGTGGGCGAGCGCCGGGACGGCTCGACCTTTCCGATGGAGCTGTCTGTCGGCGAGATGCGCACCGCCGAAGGACGCTTCTTCACCGGATTCGTTCGCGACCTGACCGAGCGGCAGCAGGCGGAGGCGCGCCTGCAGGAGCTCCAGGCCGACCTGGTGCGCGTCTCGCGCCTGACCGCGCTTGGCGAAATGGCGTCGGCCCTGGCGCACGAACTGAACCAGCCGCTTACGGCCATCGCCAACTATCTGAAGGGCTCGCGGCGTCTGCTGGCGGCCGAGACGGTCCCGCTCGAGCGGGTGTCGGACGCCGTCGATCGCGCCGCTGAGCAGGCCCTGCGCGCCGGCGTCATCATCCGCCGTCTGCGTGATTTCGTTGCGCGGGGAGAGACCGAGCGGCGCATCGAGGACCTGCCCAAGCTGGTGGAGGAGGCCAGCGCCCTGGCGCTGGTCGGCGCGCGCGAGCACGGCGTCCGCGTTCGCTTCGATGTCGATCCCGCCGCCGACCGGGTGGCAGCCGACAAGGTTCAGGTGCAGCAGGTGCTACTGAACCTGATCCGCAACGCCGTCGATGTGATGGAGGATGCGCCGGTCAGGGACCTCGGGATCACGGTCGCCACGATCGACGACGAGCATGTGCGCATCACGGTCTCCGACACCGGGGCGGGGATTTTACCTGAGGTGGCGGACCAGCTGTTCCAGCCGTTCGTGACGACCAAGCGCACCGGCATGGGCGTCGGCCTGTCGATCTCGCGCACGATCATCGAGGCCCACGGCGGCCGAATCTGGTTTGAAGCCAACGACGCGGGCGGGACCGATTTCCACTTCACCCTGCAGCGCGCCCACCTTGAAGAGGAGCCGGTCGATGGCGAATGAAACCGTCGTCCATGTGATCGATGACGACGCCGCCGTGCGGGACTCGATCGCCTTCCTGCTGGAGACCGCCGATCTGACGGTCCGCACCCATGAGTCCGCTGTCGCCTTTCTCGCCGCGTCCGATCGATCGCCCGGCTGCATCGTCACCGACGTTCGCATGCCCGAGATGACCGGCATCGAACTGGCGCGGCGCTTGCGTGACGGCGGATCACGCGAGCCGGTGATCATCATCACCGGTCATGCCGACGTGCCCCTGGCGATCGAGGCGATGCACGCCGGGGTAGCCGATTTCATCGAGAAGCCGTTCGACGACGACCTGCTGCTGGCGGCGATCCGGCGCGTCGTCGATAAGGCCGGCGAAGCGGCGTCGGCGGAGGCCGAGCGCCGGGAGATCGCCGCCCGCTTCGACAGCCTGTCCGGCCGGGAGCGGGATGTGCTGAAGGGGCTCGTCGAGGGGCACGCCAACAAGGTCATCGCCTACGACCTCGACATCAGCCCGCGCACCGTCGAGGTCTATCGCGCCAACCTGATGTCAAAAATGCAGGCGGGAAGCCTGTCCGAACTGGTGCGGATGGTCCTGACCCTGCAGCCGTTCACGAACGACAGCTCAGTTATCTGAATGTCGCGTTTTCGGACCTTGGGCGGTTTCCGCTCCTGGCGCAAAAGGGCCGTTCCGGTCGCTCAGGGTAGATCGGGAAAAATCCACTGAGCGAGCGGGCCCCTTGGCGTAGCGGGCCAAACGCGGTGAGCGGGTAGGGACCAAAGACGGCTTCTGACGCCAAGGCGACCTAAGGGATGTCAGCTTCTAGGCAACTAACTTCCAACAGCGACCGCTCGATAACGAGGATAGGGTTAGACCGTTGGCTGATATCGCAACGCCAGTTGCTGGACGTAACGGCTGCGCTTGAGTTAGTTATGCTTGCTGACGTCGGGGTGAAGCTATGGGTAGAGCTTGGATCGGCTGGGTTGCTGTGGGCATTTTGGCCGGATCAGCGCCGAACGCCCTTGCGGCGGTCTCCCAAGTTCAGGCCGCGCCCCAAGAGGCGGCCCAGGGCGACGCTACAGTCGCTCTGACCTATGCGGCCGCTCAACAACGTGTTCGCTCCAACTCCAGTCTCGGTCGCGCTGCGGGCTATGGGATGCAGGCCGCCAGGGCTCAGGCGGATGTGGCTGCCGGGCTGAATCGGCCGACCGTAGCGCTCGATGCTCAGTTGATCCGTTATCGCAAGACATTCGATCTCTCGCTGGGCGACACGCTGGACCGCGCACAGGCCGAGCTCGGCGCCGCCATTCCTGGGCTCATCTCGGATTTGCCGGGTGTGCCGGGTGACGTGTTGCAGAGTATCGGCCAGCGGCTGGAAGCGGCGCTTCCCGAAATTTTCGCCGCCTTGTCGCAAGACGTCCGATTGCAGGTCGACGACACGACCTTTCGCCCCACGGTGACCGCGCTTCAACCGATCTACACCGGCGGCGCGATTCCAGCTCTCCGGCGAGCGGCGGCGGCCAATGTGGAGCTGGCGCAGGCGAAGCAGCAGGAAGCGGTCAGTCTGGAGGACGTCAATCTGGCGCGGGCGTACTTTGGCCAGGTGCTGGCCGCCGAAGCGCTGAAGATCGCACGCGAGACCCGTGACGGCTTCGATCTGCATTTGCGCAACGCTCGACTGTTGGAATCGCAAGGCGTGCTCAGCCACGCCCAGACGCTTCAGGTCGAAGTCGCCCGCGATGCGGCTCAGCGGCAGGTCAACAGGGCCGAACTGGAGCACGACAACGCCGTGGCGTCCCTCGCCAGGATTGTTGACACCAATGGCGCCGTCGTTCCGACCACGCCCCTGTTCGTAAACCGTGACCCAATCGGTCCAGCCGGCGTGTTTCTTGACCAGGCAAGCCAGGCGAACGCTCGCCTTGCGCAGGCTCAAGCCGGGCGCGATCTGGCCGAGGCGGGCGCCGATCTCGCGGCGTCACGAATGAAGCCGTCCGTCTATGCATTCGGAACCTACAACCTGAACCCAGACGACGCTCTGCCGACCGAGCCGGATTGGGCGGTTGGGATCGGCGCCCGTTACACTCTGATTTCGACGGTGGATCGACGACGCATGCTGGGCGCAGCGCGCGCTCAGGCCTCGGCTGCTGCAGAGGTGGAACGACAGGCCCGAGACGACGCCCGATTGCTGGTCACGCGAGCGTATAATCAGGCGGAGTTGGCGCGTCGTCAGTTTCTGAGCATGGACAGCAGCCTAGAGGCCGCCAGCGAGAATCTTAGAGTTCAGGAGGTTGGGTTCCGTGAAGGCGAGGCCACAGCCGCCTCGGTCGTGGACGCCCGCAATCTTCTGGGGGCCGCGCGTTTGCAACGCGCAGCAGCAGCTTACGAATATGATCTCAGCCTGGCCGCCTTGCTGGCGGCGTCGGGAAGCGATCTGACCTTGAACGACTATCTGCAACGCGAAGACCGGATAAGCGCGCCATGAGCGAGACGCCTCCCTTTGCCGATGCCCCGACAAACGGTGCGCCGACGATCGCGGCCAGTCGTACGTCTGCACGGCGACGTATTCTGCCTGTGATCGTGGGCGTCGGCCTCGTACTGCTGATCGGTTTCATCGTCGTGGGCCTCTTCCTGGCGGCCCGTCCTGCCAAGGATCAGGTTCAGGGCATGGTTGAGGCGGAGACCTTTACCGTTGCGACCAAGGTGCCCAGCCGCGTGGAGCGCTTCCTGGCGTCAGAGGGCGATCAGGTGAAGGCAGGTCAAGAGTTGGCTCTGATGAGCAGCCCCGAGGTTGCAGCAAAGGAGGCTCAGGCCCGGGCCCTGCTTCAGTCGAGTGAGGCCATTCAGTCGATGAGCCGCGAAGGCGCTCGCCGCGAGGATGTGCAGTCGGTCGAGTCCGTCTGGCGCGCCGCCCAGGCGACGGCTCGTTTGGCGGACCAGACTGCGCGGCGGGCGGAGAACCTGTTCGCCGAAGGCGTGATTTCCGCCCAACGCCGTGACGAAGCCGTGGCCGCTCGCGCTGCTACAGCCTCGCAGTCCGAAGCCGCCCGTCAGCAGTATCTGAAGGCGTTGGCAGGGACACGACCGCAGGAAAAATCCGTTGCCGACGCCAATGTGCAAGGCGCGCAGGCCGCCGTCGCCGAGGTCCAAAGCCTCCAGGGTGAGACACGACTGCTTGCGCCAAACGACGGCGAGGTTGCGGAGCGTTTCGCCAATGTCGGCGAGCTCGTGCTCACGGGCGTGCCAGTCTTCACAATCGTGGACATCGGCGACCCCTGGGTTACCTTCAGTGTGCGCGAGGATCAGTTTCGCGATCTGAAAATCGGCGCGATCGTGCGTGGCGATGTGCCCGCACTCGGCCTCGCTGACGTGGCCTTCCGGATCACCGGCATCAATCCTCAGGGCGAGTTCGCCACCTGGCGCTCAACCCGGCAGTCCAGCGGCTATGACGTGCGAAGCTTTCAGGTCAAGGCCAAGCCTGTTCGACCTGTCAGCGGCCTGAGGCCTGGCATGAGCGTGCTGTTCGATTGGTCGGCACGGTGAGACGCCTCGCGGCCGTCTTCGTATCGGCCGTTCGGGACGAGGCACGCGTCCTGGTGACCCGACGGTGGGACGCGTTCGTCGCCTTTGGCCTGCCGCTGATCCTGCTGATGGTCATCGCGGCGATGCTGGCCCCTGGAGTGATCCGTCAGGCCCCGGTCGCCGTGGTCGATCAAGACAATTCGGCCTTCAGCCGCGCCGCAATTCGCAACATGGAGGCGAGCGCCGGTGTTCGCGTGACCCATGCTCCGGCGACGATGACAGAGGCCATGGCCTTGATGCGACGGGGCGAGATTTACAGCGTCGCTCATTTTCCAGCAGATTTTTCTGACGGGGCGTTTCGTCGGCCGGAACAGGTGACCGTGTCGTTCAATGGCGCCTTCCAGACGGTCGGCGCCTTGTCGGCCTTGGGGCAGAGCGCGGCCATCGCATCAGCGGCCGGCCAGCAGTTGCAAGAACGCGCGCGCCAGAGAGGATTGCCCGAAACCGCATTGCAACTCCCCGCTGTCCAGGTGTCGATCGTCGGCAATCCGCAGCTCAGCTTCGAGCTTTTTCTCGGCGGACTTCTGGCGCCGGGGGTCCTTCATCTGCTGGCGGCTTGTTCCGCGGTGTTGGCGGTTGGTCGGCAAATGCAGGGTGGCTCTTTCAAGCACTTCGAGGCCGAGACGAGCGGCTTCACGACAACAGCTCTGATCGGGCGACTCATTCCGCACTTCGTGGTCTTCAGCCTGTGGGGGTTGGCCTGGATCGCCTGGCTCAGCGGCGTCCGGGGCTGGGGTGTAGCAGGCTCTCTTCCTTTGCTGATCCTTGGCATGCTCGCCTTGATGGCGGTGAGCGTTGTCTTGTCGGCTTTTCTGGTCGCCGCGCTTGGCGAGGTGGATATGGCGTTCTCGGCCACCGCCATCTATTCGGGTGCGGCCATCGCCTTTTCCAACGGCACTCTGCCGCTGGACCATGGGCCGCGCTTCGCTCGGATCTGGAGCGATATTCTTCCCTATACGCACTATCTACGGCTGCAGACGGGCCAGCTGGTCGCGGGTGCGACTTCCGCATCGGCATGGCGAGACTTGATGATTCTGAGCGGCGTCACCGTGCTCGGTCTGATCATTTCGGCGCTTTTCATCCGGGTACGAGCGCGTCTTGTCCCCAAGCCGGAGAATTTGAACTTTCCGCTCCCGCAACAGGGCGTTATCGCCGCCTTCGCCGCGACGTTCCGGAACCTGCCGCGTGCGCGGCCGGTCAGCAGTCTGCTGATCCTGGCCGTCGTCCTTTACGCCTTTTACTATCCGGCCGCCTATGCCGGACAGGCCGCGACGGGACTGCCCATCGCCATAGCGACACCGACGCAGACAGCGCTGACGCGCACTCTTGTCGAAGACCTGAATGCGTCGCGCGAGATCGAGGTCGCCGCCGTGATTTCATCCCCTGCTGAGGGCTTTGAACTGATGCGGCGCGGCGTGGTCGACGGGGTCGTCGTCCTGCCTCAGCGTTTTGAGGCCGATCTGCTCAGGGGGGCGCCGACGGGCGTGGCCATCTGGCTGAACGGCGGCTATCTGGTTCGTGTCACGGCTGTCGGCAGAGCCGTCGCCGCCGCAACAGCGCAGGTCGCCGAGGCGCAGTTGAAAGGGCTGCCTGATATCGCCCGCGCCGTCAGATTGGCGCCGACCCTGAAGCAGGTTTCCCTCTTCAACCCGACGGAGGGCTACGGCGGTTACGCCGTGCCGGCGGTTAGTTTGATCATCCTGCAGCAGACGCTATTGCTGGGAGCCGGCGTGATCACAGCCGTGCGTCGAGAGACCGGCGCGGCTAGGCTGAAACGCAGCGCGCGCTTGGGTCTGTGGCTGGCGCTTACGGCGATTGGGACAGCCTCCAGCCTCTTCTATTTCGGTTTCGTGTTCTGGTTTCAGGACTATCCCCGAGCAGGCAACCTGATCGGCGTCCTACTGCTGGCGCCCATATTTTCAGCGGCGGTCGCCGCTGTGGGTCTGCTTCTAGGCGCGCTTTTCGATCGCCATGAACGGGTCTTGCAGGTTCTGGTCGGCACTTCCGCGCCCTTGTTCTTCCTGTCAGGCGCTGCGTGGCCGCATTTCATGATGCCTGAAGGTCTCGTCTGGCTCGCGCATTTTTCACCGTCCACCGCTGCCGTTCAGGCCTTTGTTCGCCTGAACGCCATGGGCGCCAGCCTTTCAGAAGTCTCAGGTTTGGCAGCCATTTTGACAGGCCTTGCCTTCGTCTATGGCGGCCTGTGGGTGGTGGGTGGACCAGCGCGTTCTGACCTGCGTCGATGACGTCGGGCGCGAACAAATCAGTTAGCTAGAGAGAAACAAACTCTATCTCGACATCGAAAGGGATGGCGACACTGCGGATATCGGTTCCTATCCCGCTTTGGCTGACGTTCGCGCTATCCATCGAAGCTGAACTGTTCAAACATCGGCGACGGGCTTAGAGCAGAACTCAGCAAGCAACCAGTAACCAGACCCACGTCGAGCTTCTAAGTCGCGTTCTTGCAACGCCGACAGTGGCCGCTTCTGGCCCAAAGCAGCTAAATTAGCTTTCAGTGTACATCTGGAAAAACGCACTGAGAGGGCTAGCCTAGGGTTTCGCCGATTGGGCGGCTGGCGAGGGCATGATGGTTGCGAGAAGTCTCGAAGAGGTTCGGGCAGCGTTTAAGGATGATAAACTAGCGGCTGCTTTCGGGCGTCGCTTCATGGGAGCTTACGCTGCCAGCGCATTTGGCGTCATGCCGAAGAGAGAGATCGATCTGGCGATCTTCTCATTCCTCCTCCAAAACGATGTCGTTGACGCCGATGGATCGATGTATCGGCTCGCTAGAGCTCTGAACATGACGCCGGCGCGGGCTCGGTCTTTGCTCTTCGAATATCAGCTTCGAAACGTGTCCGAGGCTGACACCGATCATGCCGTGATGATGGCACTGACTACCTCCAAATATTGGAAGGATGGTGCCAACGTCAGTTTCGGCATCACGTCTCCGCTCGTGAAGGCAGCGATCACCGGCAAGATGCAAGATCGCGGCGTTTTTGCCGACGTCTCTCTGAGCGGCGACATTCTCAAGATCGATCCCAGCCATTTCGCCGAGGTGTTGAATAGCCTCTTGCCGACCTCTCGGGCGGAGCAGCTGGCGAAGCATCTCAAGAGGAAGGGAGTGCTCAGTCAGAGCGAGCTTCGTATTGCTCTGAGTGCCGTGCTCACAACGAGTGCCAATGAGTTGGTGTCCAAGGGGGCCTCCGCCACGTTCGACGGGGCGCTCAAAGGCATCAAAGCCATTATGACCGGCGAAGGCGACCTGTCCGAGCTTTCTGGCATGCTAGGGAGTGCGCTCGATGCGATGTGAGTTCATCTGGGCGCCTGCACTAAGCGATGTCGGCTTGGTGTAAATCCCGGCTGATGCACTGAGTGATTTGTCGTCTGGGTGTACATCCGGAAAAGTACACTGGGCAGCCGCAAAGGGGGGGGGGTCATGAGAGGGGATCTTCGGACGGTCCGCTTCCTGGATTTCCGGAACGGGTAGACTCTCCGTTACTCCAGATTGGCGAAGCGCGCTCGGTGACGAATCCCCTTACCCAAATCGATCTACGCAAACGGCGTGACGCTGGAAGGCTGGCCCCATGACCCTGTTCGACGACCTGAAGCGCACTCGAACTGAAGAGGACGTCAAGGACGCCTACATCAAGGCGCTTGGCCTGAAAGGCTATTCTAAGAACCTCGTCGACATTCAAACCGAGGAGATTTGGTTCGAGGCGAAGGACGCGCCGAAGCCCTCGATCGAGATGTTCGCGCAGCTTCTTTTCTACATCCGCGCTGCCCGGAGACGTGGCGAAGCGGTTCCGGCCTTCCTCGTTGTGATAGACCGAGCGAAGGCCGCGATAATGTCGACCGAAAAAGCGCTTCCGCTTCTGGATGACAGGACGATCGTCTGGCCGAAGTCTGGTTCGGGCGCTGGCGCAGAGTTGGCAGCGCAGATCGCCCCCTACGTCCAAACTCACATTGTCGAATACGAGATCGCTCACGACGAAGACGCGTTCATCAGGGCGATTAAGGACGCTATCCGCGAACATCGTATCATCCGAACGTCGATCACGCCCGACAACCTTCGCCAGGTGTTCGACCGTTGGGTCGATTTGATCGGCAATGAACTCGGCGTAGCAAACCCAAGCGACCTAGCCGTCCTGTTTTTCGCCGACATCATGCACGACGGCGATCGGGAGGCGATGAACAACCTACCGGCGCGTCTTTTGATGACGGCGTCGGGTCCAACCTTCTTGCTGAATGGCCAGACCTACGAGCTGGCTAGCAAGCGGGGCTACAATAACTTCTGGGCAATCTATCACCGTCCGCCGGAACAGAAGCACCGTCACTACCTTCTCGAACGCCGCGACAGCCTGCTTCCTGTCGATGAGCAGAAGTTCAAGGGGGCTTATTATACCCCACTTCACATCGTCGATAAGGCTTATGACCAGATCCTGGCGACCTTGGGACCAAACTGGCAGGACCGCTATTTGGTGTGGGACATGTGCGCTGGCGTCGGCAACCTCGAAGCCAAGCACAGCAACCTCCGCAACGTGTTCATGTCGACGCTCGACCAAGCCGATGTGACGATCATGAAATCTAACCCTGCTTTCGCTGGCGCTGAGATATTCCAGTACGACTATCTCAACGACGACGTCACCGATTTCGGCCAGATCGACTACGCCCTGTCGGGGAAAGTCCCGCAGGCACTGCAGCAGGCAATCGCCGACGCTCGAGAGGGCAAGAAGGGGGCGAAGCCAATCCTAGTTCTAATCAATCCGCCTTATGCGGAGAGCGGGTCGGGCATTGCACGCGGTGATGAGAACAAGATCGGCGTTGAGAAGACGCGCATCAACGGCTGGATGCGCGAGATGAAACTCGGCTATGCGAGCAAGGAATTGTTCGCCCAGTTCCTGATCCGAATCCGACAAGAGCTGCCGAAGGCGACTCTCGCCATGTTCAGCACGCTTAAGTACGTAAACGCACCAAATTTTGAGCCATTTCGGACAGCGTGGAAAGCCGAGTATCTCAGTGGTTTCGTCGTACACAGCCGATCATTCGATGGCCTTAAGGGCGAGTTCCCGATCGGCTTCCTGATCTGGGATCAGGCTAACAAGGAACCGATCAGCGACATCGCAACAACCGTCCTAGACCGTCGGGGCGCACTCATCGGCGAAAAGACGTATGTTGTGCGTCCGACGTCCTCGCTTTTGAACGCTTGGATACCTTCGCCGAAGGCACGTGGCGAACTAGCGCTACCGCTGTCCAACGCGCTTACTCCATCAAAAAATCCGCGAAAGAAGCGCTCATTTGAAGGCGCTCTGGGACACCTATTCGCGAGTAATCTTGACCTACAGAATGCGACTACGGGTACGTGCCTGACTTCGTCAATCTATACTGGCAGAAATGGTGGCGGAGTATTTGTTTCGCCTGACAATCTGGCCTCGGCAGCTGTTGTGTTTGCGGTCCGCCGCCTCATCAAACCGACATGGCTCAACGACCGAGACCAGTTCCTACAACCCACTCAGCCGCTGTCCGATGAGTTCAAATCCGACTGTCTCGTTTGGATGTTGTTCAACGGCGGCAACTTGACTGCCGGGGCCGACGGCCTTCACTGGAACGATCAGGACTGGTCGCTGACAAATCACTTCATCCCCTTCACCGAGGCACAAGTCGGGGTTGCGGGTCGTTTTGAGTCCGATTTCATGGTCCGGCGGCTGCAGAATACAGCCCTCTCGGCTGAGGCGCAGGCTGTTCTTGATGAAGGACTCAAACTGTGGCGGCGCTTTCACGCCATCCAGTTCCCTCGCAAGATCCGCGAAGAGCTTAAACTCGGTCGTCCTGATGCGGGTTGGTATCAAATTCGCCGTGCCCTCGACGCCTACGGCGATGCTGAGTTGACAGACTTTGAGCCGTTCAAACGCGCATACGCAGCACTGTCGGCCAAGCTACGCCCGATGGTTTTCGAGTTAGGTTTCCTTCCGAAGTAGGTGGCCGGCCGAACAACGATCCGGTGCCGCAACTCACTTACGGAGCCAGCCCGGCGCTGAGTGCACATTGAGACAAATGCACTGAGCGTGACGCAGCCAACCCGCCGCTGAGGCAGATACCCCTGCGGCGGATATCGCTCAGCCTATCGTAGGCGAATTCAACACCATGGCAGCGGTGTTGTGACTCCGGCGGCATTGCTCCAATGATCATCTATGCGCTCTTTAGCGCGCTTAATGCGGCGCGTCAGTTTGCTGATAGCAACATTGAACGGAATAAGCGCCTCTACCGCCGTCGGTGCAGCACACGCGTAGCGGATGGAGAGATGCAGCAACGCGTATACCGTCCATTCCGAGACGATGCCATGCTCCTCGCGCCAGTCATCGACTAATTTCGTCAACTCGCGGACTTGAGCCGGCAGCGGCCCATAGGTGCGCTCGATTTCATCGTTCAACATGGCGCGGATTGCCTCGTATTCGTCAGTCCAATGTTTTTCCTGCCCATGCGCGTCAGCGGAAACTGCTACCGCGTGCCTTAAAGTCTTCACCAAACTGCTGGAGAGATCGAGTAAGTCATCCTTCGCGTTATGCCGCATGCGGTTCGGATGCTTTCTGGGTTTGCGCTCAACGTGTAGCCGTTCAATCGTTGCCCTATTGCCTCCCTTTGTTGACCCCTTCTTGGCTTTGAAGTTGATCGTAGGGCTGGCTCGGACTTGGTCTGGGGTCGAGTGGATAGTGGCGCGAGGTGGAAGTTTCGGCGGCTTGGTTGTGCGTACCATGATGCGTCTTTCGGCTTATTAATATGGTTGTCGTGGCTGCCCGGGGCTGTTGACTGGGTTACTCAACGGCAAACGACGAGAGATCAGTGCCGAAAGATCGCGGCTGCGATTTCTGCGCCGATTTCGTCGAAAGCCGGAGGGATTTCCGCCAGGTGGTGTTCTTCAGTTCGTAGATTGCCTCGATTGGAGGTCCACCAAGGCGGGTAATCGCATGATCGATTGCTCGGTAAGCAACAGAGACGATTGGAGCCCACCCTTCGTCATCTTCTATTTTTGCGATGTCAGACCTAACGTCGAAGAGACTGCCAAGGGAGTCTCGCGCTTCCATCAATATGTAGAGGGCTCGTGCCGCAGACTTTTCTGTTTCGTGCGTCATTGTCGTAGTTGCTCCTGCTAGACGAGCACGGCCAGATTTTGGGCGTGACTCATCGCTTGTTGAAAGTGGCTGGGAGCGCGGCGGTCGGCTTTTGCCTGTCTTCATTTTCCGAGGATTAGCCTTCCCCGGATTGGCCGCCGATGGTTTCCCCAAAGGGGAGAGGGCGGCCCTCACGCTGAGAGCAAGTTCACCCTGAGAGGTGTCTCAGTCAACGAATTTCAGCAGAACTATGCGAGATATTTGCGTAGTTTGAATAAAATTGCCTCGACCAATACAGTATTTCAAGTCCGTCAGATTTTATAGGGGCGCATATCTACTAGGTAGAAATGTTTGCTCCGCAGGTTCCGGGCGGGATGTATATCTTAGCTATCCTAATGCGAAAATTATACGTTAGGTGTCAGAAGTATAAGCGCGATTCAATTGATGGCGCCGCTCTTAGTGCACATTAAGAGAAACGCACTGACGGCCAGGGGAGGGGCGTCCGCTTCTGACTGAGGCTGTGTGAAAACGCGTCCGGATCGAGCGAATTAGGTTAGCCTTCTGAAGTCAGCAGGAGGTGGGTATGAGCCGCTTCGTTCAAGGTGCAGATCGCCGGCAGCCGACGCTGCTTCCCGAGTGTCTCGACGACTATGTGGCCGAGGATAATCCGGTCCGGGTGGTCGATGTGTTCGTCGACGAACTGGATCTGAAGGGCTTGGGGTTTGAGGGCATGACGCCGGCGGCGACGGGGCGTCCGGCCTATCATCCCGCGACGCTGCTGAAGCTCTACGTCTACGGTTATCTGAACAAGGTGCAGTCGAGCCGGCGGCTGGAGCGCGAGGCGCAGCGCAACGTCGAGCTGATGTGGCTGACGGGGCGGCTGGCGCCGGATCACAAGACCATCGCCGACTTCCGCCGCGAGAACGGCGCCGCCATCCAGGCGGCGTGCGCGCAGTTCGTGGTGCTGTGCCGCCAGCTGGGCCTGTTCGGCGCGGCGCTGGTCGCCATCGACGGGTTGAAGTTCAAGGCGGTGAACACCCGCGACAAGAACTTCACCGCCTACAAGGTCAAGCGGCGGATCGAACAAGTTGCCGAGCACATCGCCGGTTATCTTCAGGACTTGGACACGGCGGATCGTCACGAGGGCGAAGCGGCAGAGGCGCGGTCTGGAAGACTGGTCGAGAAGATCGATCGGCTGCGCGACCAGATGGCGATGCTCAAGGCCATGGAGGCCGAGGTCGAGGCGTCACCCGACGGCCAGGTCTCCCTGACCGATCCCGACGCGCGGGCCATGGCGACGTCGGGTCGAGGCAGCGGCATCGTCGGCTACAACGTCCAATCCGCCGTCGAAGGTGAGCATCACCTGATCGTCACCCACGAGGTGGTGATGACCGGCAGTGATCGCGAGCAGCTGGCGTCGATAGCGGGCAAGGCCAAGGACGCGATGGGCGTCGAGGCGCTCGATGTGCTGGCGGACCGCGGCTACTTCTCTGGCGAGGCGATCCTGGCCTGCGAAGCCATGGGCGTGACGCCCTACGTTCCGAAGCCGCTGACGTCAGGCGCCAAAGCGGCGGGCCGCTTCGGCAAGCAGGACTTCGTCTACCTACCCGATCAGGACGTCTATCGCTGCCCGGCCGGAGCACTGCTCGCGCATCACATGACGACCGTCGAAAAGGGGCTGACGTTGCACCGCTACTGGGATCGAGCCAGTTGCACCGGCTGCCGCCTGAAGCCTCAGTGCACGCCCAGCGTCGAGCGTCGGATCACCCGCTGGGAGCATGAAGCCGTGATCGATGCGCTGCAGGCCCGGATGGACCTCGCCCCGCGCGCCATGCGCACCAGACGACGGCTGGTTGAACACCCCTTCGGCACGATCAAGGCATGGATGGGCCACACCCCCTTCCTGACGAAGCGCCTGCCCAACGTGAAGACTGAGATCAGCCTCCACATCCTCGCCTACAACATGAAGCGGGCGATGGCGGTGCTCGGAACCAAGCCCCTCATGGAAGCGATCAGGGCCTGAGAAGGAGGCGCTCCGGCCTCAATGCCGCTCGCGCACCGCAGCAGCTCAGTACGTTTTTACACGGCCTCGACTCAATAGAGACCTTCACAGCGTCTGCTAAGGGTAAGGGCTCTACCGGCCGACGAGGCGGCCTATAGTGATAGCCGGACGATCTGCGGTGTCCATTACGCCAGCGATGTCGAGGCCGGTCGCATCGTGGGCGCCGCGCTGTTCGCTGCCCTGAAGGCGGACCCGACGTTCCAGGCAAACTTCGCTACGGCGCGCTTGGAGCTGCTTCGCGAGAGAAGGCTGGCAAGATGAAATCGCGGTGTCAGGCGTCGGCAAGTCGGATAGCTTTCCGGAGCGGCGAGCACTCCTGCGCGACCATCCGTGCCCAGCCCCATCAGATCCGAGGTCGGATGAACAGTCGCGAGACTGTGCAGACCTCGTCGTCAAAGCGATGCGGCAATGTCGTCGCCTCGACATCGCGCCATCGTAGGCACCTCCCCAACTTAGCCGAATCTGGGGGATCAGATGTCCACGACCACATTGAAGACGCGACTGCTGGCCGCAGCGACCCTGACGAGCGCCATGACGGCAGGATCGGCCGCCTGGGCGCAGGAGCCGGCGCTGGTCAACAACGTGGACGACGTCATCGTCACCGCGCAGCTGCGTGAGCAGAAAACCATCGACGTGCCCTTCGCCTTGACGGCCTATTCCGGCCAGTTCCTGGAAGACTTGGGCATTCAGGAGTTCGAACAGCTGTCTGCCTTCGTGCCGGGCTTCCTGGTGCAGAACCAGTCGCCAAACAATCCAGGCTTCGTGATGCGCGGCATCACCTCCGATTCCGGCGCGGCGACCTCCGAGGCCCGCGTGTCTGTGTTCCAGGACGGGGTATCGATCTCCAAGTCGCGCGGTTCCTATGTCGAACTGTTCGACCTCGAGCGGGTGGAGGTCGCCAAGGGGCCGCAATCGACCCTGTACGGGCGCGGCGCCCTGATCGGCGCGGTTAATCTGGTGCAGAACCGCGCGCGTCCCGGCGCGACCGACGCCTATGCGAATATCGAGGCCGGCAACGAAGGCTATCGCATGGTCGAGGGCGCGCTGAACCTGCCGGTGGGCGAGACCGCAGGGCTGCGCCTGGCGACACGCCTGAAGACCCGCGATGGTTCCGTCGAGAACCTGCTGGGCGGCGACGATTTCAACGCGATCGAGACCCGCGCCTTCCGCCCGTCCGGCGCCTGGACGCCGTCGGACGCGATGCGGTTCGACGTGATCGGCAACTATCAGAAGGACAACGCCTCGGGGACGTCGTTCAAGTCCGTCGCCTATGCGCCGGCCGATCCGAACACCGGCGCCGTCCTGGGCGGCAAGGAACCGTGGGAGGGTGCGGCCCTGACACGCGGTGCGGCGTTCGACGGCGGCAAGGCGCTGGGTCTGGACCGCGAAGTCTGGGGCGTGACGGGTCTGGCGCGCATCGACCTGAACGCCGCCTGGACGCTGAACGCGACCACGGCCTATCGCGCGTTTACCAACTACGAGACCTTCGACGCCGATGGCGTGTCCCTCCCGCTTTTGACCGCCGCCGAGGACACGCATGGCGAACAGTGGAGCCAGGACCTGCGTCTGGGCTTCGACAACGGGGGTCGGCTGACCGGTTTCGTCGGCGCCGGCTGGTTCCAGGAAGAGGGTTATCAGCGCACTCCGACCCAGTTCGATGAACGCCTGATCCTGGCGCAGCTGTCGGGCCTGCTGGACGGTTCGCCTGCGACGGTCGGGGACAGGACGTTGCCGCTGGCCGCCTATCCCGCCATCGCCCAGGCTGCGCTCGGCGGTCTTTTGACGCCGCTGGGCGCCGGAGCGTTCGCCGCGCCCATCGCCGCCAATCTGAAGTCGGCGCACATCGAGACCCCGACCAACCGTTCGGAGCTGACGTCCTACGACCTCTTCGCCGACGCGACCTACGCCTTCACCGACCGGTTCGAGGTGTCGGCAGGCCTACGTTACACCCGCGACGACAAAACCACCGGCTTCGCCAGTTCGGTTCAGAGCCGCTCAGCCCTTGGAGCCCTGCTGGCGCTTCAGGCCGGCGCCATTCCGGCGGCGCAGGTTCCGACCTTCCTCGGCGCCCTGGCGAACCCGGCCTATCTCGCCATTCCCGCCAGCGCCTTCCCCCTGTTCGGCCTGATCTCGCAGCCGACCGCCAACAACGGCGACTTCGCCGATTTCGACTCCAAGGACGACGGCGTGACCTGGCGTCTGACGGCGCGCTACGCCTTGACGGACGACACCAACGTCTACGCCAACTATGCACGCGGTCGTCGCCCGGAGGTCATCAGCGCCTCGGCGCCGTCGGAGCCGCTAGGTTTGCCCCGGTTCGCTCCGGTCGAGGCGGAGACGGTCGACAGCTATGAGATCGGGGCCAAGTCGTCGTTGCTGGGCGGCCGCCTGCGGATCGACGGCGCGGTCTTCCTGTACAACTACGAAAACTTCCAGACGACGGTGCAGCAAGGCACGACGTTCATCGTCACCAACGCCGGCGAGGCCAAGTCGTATGGTTTCGAAACCCAGGCCAACTTCGCCGTCACGCCGGACTTCGACCTGTTCGCCACCTATGCCTACAACCACTCGCGGTTCGAGAACGGCATCTATGACGGCAACCAGTTCCGCCTGTCGCCGGACAATGCCGTCTCGATCGGCGCGACCTGGCGTCTGCCGGTGTCCGGCGGCGCGATCGTGGTCCAGCCGACCTACACCTGGCAGTCCAAGGTCTTCTTCAGCGACGACAATGACATCCCGGCGCTTCAGAGCCGCAACATCGTGCGCGACCTGATCCAGGACGAGTATCAGGACGCCTACGGCCTGCTGAATCTGCGCGTTCGCTACACGCCCGACTCGGGCGCCTGGGGCGTCGAGGCCTTCGGCGAGAACGTGGTGGACGAGGACTACATCAAGGACGCCGGCAACACCGGCGACGGCCTGGGCATGCCGACCTTCATCGCCGGACGGCCCGCGTCGTACGGCCTCATATTCAAGCTCAAGCTGTAAGGGTTCGACGATGAACATGGATCGCCGCAGTCTTCTTGGGTTGCTCGGCGCGGGGGCGGCGTCGCCCGCCGTTGCGCAGGACGCCAACACCGGATCGGTCGCCTTCCTGCACGGGGTGGCCAGCGGCGATCCCGACACGCGCTCGGCCGTCTTCTGGACCCGCGTCACCCCGGCCGATCCGTCGGTCGGGGAGGTCGCCGTCGTGCTGGAAGTCGCAAATGACGCCGGGTTCGGCGACATCGTTCGTCGCTCGACCGGTCTTCGCGCGCGGGCCGAGCGGGATTTCACCGTCAAACACGATCTGGACGGCCAGGGCCTGGAGCCGGGACGCGACTATTTCTATCGCTTCGTCGCCAATGGCGTGATCTCGCCGGTCGGCCGGGTGCGGACCCTGCCGGAGGGGGCGACCGCCGATCTGGCCTTGGCCGTCGTGTCGTGTCAGCTTTATCCCGGCGGCCTGTTCAACGCCTATGACGCCCTGTCTAAGCGGGACCGGCTGGACGCCGTCATCCACCTGGGCGACTACATCTACGAATATGGGGCCGAGCCGTCCGCCTATGGCATGAGTACGGGCGCGGCCCTGAACCGGATTCCGCAGCCGGCGCACGAGATCGTCATCCTGGCCGACTATCGGACGCGGCACGCCCAATACAAGACCGATCCCGACCTTCAGGCCGCCCACGCCCGCGCCGCCTTCATCTGCGTATGGGACGACCACGAGGTGGCCAACGACGCCTGGATGACGGGCGCGGAGAACCACCAGCCCGAGACCGAGGGCGACTTCGCGACCCGCAAGGCGGCCGCGCTTCGCGCCTATTACGAATGGATGCCGATCCGCGAGCCCAAGTCGGGCGCGCTCAACGCGGCGATCAACCGCAGCTTCGATTTCGGCGACTTGGCCACCTTGGCGATGGTCGAGACGCGGCTGCTGGCGCGCGGCGAGCAGATGACCTTCGCAGACATGCCCAAGACGGCGGCGGGCGGGCCGGACGTCGCGGCGTTCGAAGCTCTGCGTCAGGCGCCGGATCGCGATCTCCTAGGCGAGCGCCAGCGTCAATGGATCGGCGAGACGCTAAGCCGCTCCAAGGCGGCCGGTCGTCCGTGGCAGATCATCGGCAATCAGGTGGTGATGGCCAAGGTCAAGGGACCGGACATCTCGCGCATGATGCCGCCGGAGCAGCTCCAGCAGATGGTCGCCTCCTTGCCGGAAGACGCTCGGCCGCAGGTCGCGGCGGCGATACAGCTGTTCAAGCTGGGCTTGCCGTTCAATCTGGACAGCTGGGACGGCTATCCGGCCGGGCGCGAGCGTCTGTACGAGACGTTTGCGGCGGCGGACGTCGCGCCCATCGTCCTGTCGGGCGACAGTCACGCCTTCTGGGTCAACGAACTCCACGACAAGGACGGCGCGCGCCGGGCGGTGGAGTTCGGCACATCCTCAATCTCCAGCCCTTCGCCGGGGGACCATGTGGGCGGCCTGCCGCTGGGTGCCGCGCTGTCGGCGGCCAATCCCGAGGTGAGGTTCTGCGACCAGACATCGAAGGGTTATGTGATGCTGAATATCACGCAGGATCGGGTCGTGGGCGAGCTGTGCGCCGTGTCCACCATCGCGGCCAAACCCTATGAGCTGAAGAGGGCGAAGGCCTTTGCTGTCTCGCCGACGGGCGGCCTGACAGAACTCTGAGCGCTCCAGTGTGCAACAACGCAGCGCGCCTCTGTTGTAGCGGGCCCGTCTGGAGGCCGCGAAGATTGCAGCCTGCCCTGGAGCAACGCAGCTGACGTCTGCGTCTCGAGAAGGCGCCAATGTCCGCTGCTGGCGCATCTAGGTTGTTTGGAGCGTATTTTGAGGAGGGGGGTGTTGATCGTGGGAGGTGGCCATGAGCCAGCCCGATCTGTTTCGTTTACCCCGCAAACCCTGGAACGCTGGTCGAATGACCGGTGCGAAGGCCCCACTCAAGCCAAAGCACATCTGGGCGATCCGTCAGCACCTGAAGTCCGTTGGATCGATACGGGATCTTGCGATGTTCAACATCGCATTGGACGCCAAAAGGGCACGCCCTACGCCGACCGCGGCCTGAGCGACACAAGCTTGTCGGACGACCAGCTGCTGGACGCCATCGCGGCGCATCCGATCCTGATGAACCGCCCCATTGTCGTCTCGCCCCTAAGCGTCAAACTTTGCCGCCCGTCCGAGACGGTGCTGGACCTGCTGCCCCCGGAGGGACTGAAACCCTTCACCAAGGAGGATGGCGAAGTCGTTATCGACGCCGACGGGCGCCGTGTGCGCAGATGAACCGCCTTCGCGATCTGCCTGATGCCAGCCATCTGCCGGCGCTCGATGCGGCCTATCTTTCGAATACGCCGGCGCTGGGTCTCGAAGCCGGTGATCCCCCGCCCCGCATCCTGCTGCTTTATGGCTCGCTGCGTGAGCGGTCCTTCTCACGCCTCTGCGTCGAGGAGGCGGCCCGCCTGCTTCGCCACATGGGGTGCGAGACCCGCATCTTCGATCCGTCCGACCTGCCCCTGACCGATCAGGTGGCGGGCGACGATCATCCCGCCGTGCACGAGCTGCGTGAGCACGCCTCGTGGTCCGAGGGCATGGTCTGGTGCAGCCCCGAACGCCACGGCCAGGTATCCGGGATCATGAAACTTCAGATCGACCATCTGCCGCTCAACATCGGCGGCATGCGCCCCACCCAGGGCCGCACCCTAGCCGTCATGCAGGTGTCTGGTGGCTCCCAGAGCTTCAACGCCGTCAACACCCTGCGCCTGCTCGGGCGCTGGATGCGGATGATCACCATCCCCAATCAATCCAGCGTCGCCAAGGCTTTCACGGAGTTCGACGATGCAGGCCGGATGAAGCCGTCGGCCTATTACGACCGCATCGTCGATGTCATGGAGGAACTGGTGCGGTTCACGGTCCTGACCCGACCTCATGCCCACATGCTCGTTGACCGCTATTCCGAGCGAAAGGCTGGCGGATTACCGGCTGATGCCGCTGCGGATCTTTCAGCAATCGCGGTCGCAGAAAAATGAGCGCCTTCCCCAGCAATTTTGTAGCGCCTAAAAGCTGAACCAGCACGTACTCTACTAAAGACCTGTTCCGAACAAATCAGTGTAATAGCTGGATGGATGTAACACTATTTGGTCTTAAGCGCGGCTGATAGAATCGATGAGATTATTGCATTCCGACCAGAGTTCTTTTGTGACGATTGGATGGACGGAAACTGAGCTGGCAGCTGCTTGAGCATCCACGTTATGGTGGTGTTTACAGTTCCCTCGGTACAACCCCATAGACACTGGATCTTGAATTATCCGTTTGACCTCCGCAGGGGTGAAGCGCTTCTTCCTGCGTAGTCGTCGACCTCGACTGTTCAAAGACGTCGTGACTTCGGCCAAGTCCCGGAGGGAGGCGAAAAGGGTGTACATCTCAAGGCGGATGGGCGCCTCAAGGGGGTGAGGCTCTAAACGGCCGTCGCTCCACCAAAACCCAAATGGTGCTGCCGCAACGCGCTGAACCGGGGCGGGAGAGTAAGAGATAAGTTGATTTCTGGCGTCGCTGCCGTTGATTGACGCACGCCACATCGCAGTCGCCAGCAAGACGTTCGCAAACGCCTGAGCGCCGGAACGATCAGTATCCAGGTTATCGTCAGTCAAAATTAGGCGCCCGCCAGCAAGGCCAATAGCGCTCGCTAAGTCTTGAAGTTCAGAGTGCGAGCGCGCGACGGTCGAAAGACTGGGAGCAATAATCGCGCCTATAACGCTCCGTTTGAGATCGCTTATCACCCGTTTGCGAACTATATTCCGGTCTGTAGGGATGTCTAAACAACCGTACTCTCGAACAATAACGAAATTATTATTCGCCGCAGCCTGTTTGAGCGGAAGGGGTATAAAAGACCGATCTTTTTCGTCGGATGTAAACCACACACAGCATCTCAAGAGAACTGGCGTCGCAGAAAACGTTATCGGGTCAATCATCGCCGCGTTCGATAAGTGGATTTTCAGCTTACAACAGGGAACGACCGATTGATCCTGATCAATATTGTCGCACCGACATGCTGCTAAAAATAATCTTGTGACAAATATGAAAAGATTCCACAGTAGACGGAATATTCGGAAATTGAGGCAAGCCTTATTGTGGTTTACGGTGCCAATGGTGGCAACGATTACAAATTAAAATGATCAGGCCCAAGACGGAAAATAGAATCTGTCAACATCGTGTCATGAGTCTATTACAATAAAAGCATAGGTCGATAAGGAGGGGTGCTGGACTGCGTCAAACCGATGCGCAGTGACCCGCGGACAATCCTAGGGGATCTCTATGCTTCGCTTGACCAATATCCTTTTGGCTGGAACCTGCGTTCTGGCTCTTGCTGCATGCGGCTCCGCAGAGGTCGCCTCGCCGGGCGAAGGCGATTTCGGCGGCGGGAGCGGCGGCGGCGGCGGAACGACCAACCCGCCTCCTGGCAACGGTACTCCGGCGAGCGATTGCCCCACGGGATTTGCCAATGTCGGCCTGATCGCCAACGGCACGCTGCGGGTTTGCCAACTACCGCAACAGATTCTCGGCTCGCTGACCGTACCGCTGCGCGCGGGAACCATCTATTCGATCTCGGGTCGCACGGAAGTCGGCACTGACCGAGGACCTGACGCCGCCGCCCCGACTCCAGGTTCGACGCAAGGCATCTTGACCATCGAAGCCGGCGTCAAAGTCTTCGCTTCTGGCGGAACCGACTATCTGTTGGTCAATCGCGGCTCGCAAATCTTCGCTGAAGGCACCGCGACCAGCCCGATCATCTTTACGAGTCGGCAGAATGTCGAAGGCGCCACGACCCCGACGTCGCAAGGGCAGTGGGGTGGCCTTGTCATCGCCGGTCGCGCGCCGACTGCCGTCTGCCCCGTGGGCGTCACGGCGCCGAACGCAGCCTGCGTCGGTCAGATCGAAGGCACCAGCGCCAACTACGGCGGCAACAGCCCGGCCGACAACTCGGGCCGCCTTCGCTATGTTCAGGTCAACTATTCTGGCTTCGAGATCTCGCCGAATAACGAGCTGCAGGCCCTAACACTGGCCGGCGTCGGATCGGGCACCACTGTCGATCACTTCCAGTCCTACAACTCGTCGGACGACGGCATCGAAATCTTCGGCGGCAACGTCAACCTCAGGTATCTGGTCATCAACGGCGCGGACGATGATGGTCTGGATACCGACACCGGCTGGCGCGGTGGCGCGCAGTTCGGCATCATCACCCAGAAGCCAACGGCCGTGACCAACGGCAGCCGTGGTTTCGAATGGTCGGCCGCGCCGTCGGGTACGACCTACTTCGCCCAGCCGAAGGTTTCGAACTTCACCATCGTGGGACGTAACGCCGCTGTGGCGGCCGACGCGATCATTACACTGAACACCGGCACGTCGCCGTCGATCATCAACTCGGTCTTCACCAACCCGACCACCTCGGCGGCGGCTTGCCTCGACATCGACGACGCGCAGACGGTGACGAATGCGCCGATCTTCCGCTCGGTCTATTTCGCGTGCTCGCGTCCTTATGAGAACGACAGCAACGTGAACGCGGCTGCGACGGAGGCGGTGTTCATTAACGCCACCAACGTCAACAACACCGCAACCGGCACGTCGACCATGACGGCCCCGGCGGGGGCGACCATGACGAACAACGGTCTGACCTTCATCAACGGCGCCAATGAGACAGCGGTCACGGCCGCCAATGCGCCTGCGCTGTATCCGTTCTTCACCTCGGTCACCTACATCGGCGCCGTCAGAAACGCTGCCGACACCTGGTACCTCGGCTGGACCTGCGGTTTGGCTGCCGGTTCGACCTGCTGATGACGAAAAGGCGGACGGGGACCCAGTCGGGTCCCCGTCCCATTTCGCCTGCTTTCGTCACACCCCCCTTCAAGGCGCAGATCATGAAGACACTTACTCTGACCCTGACAGGGGTCCTGCTAGCCACAAGCGCGATGGTCGCGCCTGGCATGACACTCGCACAAACCGAAAACCCTTCGGCTCCGGTCGAGCAGACCCCGGCGGCTCAGTCGCAAACCGACATCGATCAGACGCCGTCCACCGTCGATGAGATTGTGGTTCTTGGCCGTTTCATCCCTGAGCCGAACCGCGCCAGCCCGGAAGTGGCCGCCTTCCTGACGGCCGAAGACCTGCAACGCACCGGCGATTCTTCCGCCGCCGCAGCCTTGACGCGCGTGACCGGCCTGTCGGTCGTCGAAGGCCGGTTCGTGTATGTCCGCGGTCTGGGTGAGCGCTACTCGTCCGCCCTGCTCAACGGCTCACCTCTGCCCAGCCCTGAGCCGCTTCAACGCGTGATTCCGCTGGACCTGTTCCCGTCCGACATTCTGAAGGGCGTTACTGTTCAAAAAACCTACTCGGCCAGCTTCCCTGGTGAGTTCGGCGGCGGCGTCATAGATCTTCAGACTCTTTCAGCGCCGACCGAAGCCTTCTTCACGATGAAGGCGTCTGTCGGCGCGGATACGGAGTTCACCGGCCGAAACAACCTGATCTATTTCGGATCGCGCACGGACTTCACCGGCTTCGACGACGGCACCCGCAGTCTGCCCGGCGGCATCGACCTCGCGTTCCAATCGGGGAATCGGATTCAGGTCGGGCCAAACTACACGGCTGCTCAGCTTCGGACCCTTGGTCAGTCGCTCGAGAACGCTCCACTGCGACTTCTCCAGAAAGAGCAGACACCTGCGAACCTTGGCTTCAGCCTGACGGGCGGCAACGCCATGCAGACCCCGTGGGGGACGCTGGGCGCCGTTTTCGTCGCGGGCTATGACAACAGCTGGAAGGGTCGCCAGGGCGTGCGACAATCCGGTCGTATCGACAGCGGTCAGCTAGTGCTGGCTGACGACTACGTGTTCCGCTCCAACGAGAACAATATCGGTCTCAATCTGTTCGGCTCGCTCAGCCTCGCCGACGACGACAACGAGATTAAGTGGACCAACTTCTACGTCCGAAACACGACAAAGGAAGCCCGCTCGGTCGCTGGATTTGACGACTTGGGCGGCGGCGCCTATCGCCGTACCGACTACACCGAATGGTTCGCCCGTCAGCTGTTCACCACACAGTTGTCCGGCGATCACACGCTAGGCGCGTGGGATTTCACCTGGCGTGTGGCCTATGCGAAGACCTCGCGTGATGCGCCGTATGAGACCCAGTTCGGCTACGGCAAGAACGCAACTGGCGATATTATCCACAACATCCAGACCAACCGTATTTCGTTCAGCAACCTGGACGACACCATCATCTCGGGCGGCGCAGACGTCAGCTATACTCTGCCGCTTTCGGATGCGCGTGAAGCTAAGTTCACCCTAGGCGTGGCGAGCAGCGACAATGACCGTTCGTCGCAGCAGCGTCTGCTTCACTTCATCGCCCCCAACGGCTTGACCCCGGAACAACAGCTTTCGCGCGTCGATTACCTGTTTTCTGATTTCAACATCGGGTCGACGCTTCAGCTGGAAGAAATCACGGGTTCGAACGGCGCTTCGGCATATGATGCGAAACTGCGTGTCAACGCCGTCTACGGTCAGGTCGAGGCCGAGGTCATACCTCTGGTCAACCTAAACCTCGGCGTCCGGTTCGAAGACGGCAAGCAAAGCGTCAATCCGTTCGACCTCTTCGGTGGGGCGACCGGCTTTCTTCCGACTGAAATCAACGAAAGCTATGTGTTGCCGGCGGCGACTGTGACCTGGAACTTCGCCGAAGACATGCAGTTGCGGTTCGGTGCGTCTAAGACCATCGGGCGGCCCCAGTTCCGCGAACTGGCGCCGCAGCAATACACCGACGTAGAGAGCGACAGGACCTTCATCGGGAACCCGTATTTGGTGAACACCGAGTTCCTGAACCTGGACGCGCGGTACGAATGGTATTTCGCTCGCAACCAGTATGTGACGTTCGGGCTCTTCTACAAGGATTTGGACAAGCCGGTTGAATCCAGCGTCGTCGATCAGGGCGCCAGCATATCCCAGACGTTCATCAACGCCCCGAAGGCGATCGTTAAGGGGGTCGAACTGGAGGCGAAGAAGTTCTGGGAGTTCCCGGACAACGGCCTGTCCTTCATTTCCAGCAAACGCTGGCTTGTTTCCGGCAACTACACCTATTCCAACTCTGAGGTGAAGGTCGAAGACGGGGATACCGTCACGACCCAGTCCAGCCTCGGCGTCGCTCAGCCGGCTTCCTTCTACGTCATTGACGGCAGCCGCCTTCAAGGCCAGTCGGACCATGTCGCGAACCTGCAGTTCGGCTGGGAAGACGATACGGCGAGGTCGCAAGCCACGATCATCGTGAACTACGTCTCCAAAAGGACCTCGGCGCGTGGCCGTCCTGGCGAGCCGGACTTGATTCAGGATCCTGGCGTGTTTCTCGATCTGGTGTACCGCAAGGACTTCAGCGTGATCGGTCAAGATCTCGGATTTGCTATTGAGCTGCGCAATCTCCTCGGCACCGACTACGACGAGTATCAGGAACAGGGCCGCAAGATCCGTATCAACAACTACGATCTCGGATCCAGCGCTTCGGTCAGCCTGACGGCGCGTTTCTAAGGCATAGAGCGTCAGGGGTCGATCCAGTCGGCCCCTGGCGTTTTTACGACAATCTATCCGCATGCACCGTAAGTGTCACACGACGTTCTCGCGGATGTCGCATACCAGTGAAGCCGCCTCTCGCCGATTGGTCTAGGAGCGTGAACTTGCCGCGCGCATTGGACGCGACGGCATGTGTCGGGCGCGCAAACGTGATCTCTAAACTTCGCCAGTGGACATCCGCGACTGCGCAGTCTGCGCGCGTTCTTAACCGCGGCTCGCGTCTACGATTGGCGGCTGAGGCTGTCTTGGTCGCCTTGCTTTTAGTTCAAGCCGGGCGTTTGGTGTGGATCGTGGTCGATCCCCGGGCGCCATCCATGGCCCCGCTGCCGCAGCCGCCGATCAAGCCTGCCGACACCAGCATATTTCAACGCTTCGATGCCTTTTTCCGCACAGGCGATGTAAGCAGCCTGGCTGATGTGACGAACACTGACGCGACCCAGCTTCGCCTGTTCGGCGTGCGCAGTGGCGGCTCAGGGGACGGATCCGCGATTATCGGCCTGGCTGATGGCCGGCAGATTTCCGTAGGGGTTGGCGAGGAAGTCGAACCCGGTTTGGTGCTCAAGGAAGTCGGTCAGAACTATGTGACCCTGGCGCGGGGGCAGTCTGTCAGCCGCCTGATCTTCTCTGAAGTGCCCGTTGGCGCGCCGCCTCCGCCTCCGCCGCCAGCCGGCGAACAGGTGGTCGGTCCTATAGCGCCCGCTTCCGCGCCCTCTGCCCCCGTGGCTGTCGTTGATCCGTCTAGACTGATGGCCCAGGCCTCGCTGCGTCCCCGGATGCAGGGAATGGCCATCAAGGGCTTCACGGTTTCGGGTTCCGGCGACCATCTGGCCGCAGCGGGTCTCCAGTCGGGGGACGTGATTTTGTCCGTCAACGGAAATGAACTGACCGGCCTCGACCGGATCGCCGCCCTCCGGGGCCAGCTTGCCAATAGCGCAAATGCCGAAGTCCGTTTCGAGCGAGCCGGCCAAGTGCAGACGACCACCATAAGGACAACTCGGTGAACCGACGCAGTTCCAACCTTCTTGTCGGCGTTTTGTCGGCGATATTGCTCGTACAGGGGCCGATCGCAGCCTCGCCCGCCATCGCCCAATCCGCCAGCCGGCAGACCATGAACGTTCAAGGCGCAGACATCCGCGCGTTCATTCAAGATGTCGCCCGAATGACCGGGCGGACCTTTATCGTCGACCCCGCGGTGACAGGGACCGTCACGGTGACCAGTGACAAGCCACTAAGTCGCGCCGAGCTGTTCGAAGTCTTCCTGTCGACACTGCGCGCCAACGGTCTGGTCGTGACGCCGACAGGGTCAGGCGCATACCGCATCAGTCCAGCGGCCGGTGCGGCGCAAGGCCCGTCGACCGTCGGAACCGAGCGGTTCTCGACCGAGGTATTCCAGCTTCGCAACATCGACGCTGCCTCGGCGGCGGAAACCATTCGACCATTGGTGGGGGCCCAGGGACAGGTCTTGCCGAACCCCGCCGGCAACAGCGTGGTCGTTGCGGACTTTGCCGACAATCTGACGCGTATTCGCGCCCTGATTGGCCGCATCGACGTGGATCGTGGGACATTCGATGTCTTGACGCTGCAGAACTCCTCGGCGCGTGAGATTGCGGCCGTCCTTCAGACGGTTCTTGCACCGCCGGGCGGACAGCCCGGACAAGGCATGGTGTCCGTGACGCCGGTCGAGAGCTCCAACTCCGTTATCCTGCGCGGAGATCCTGCAGCCGTCGCGCGCGTTCGCCCGCTGATCGAAGACCTGGACCGGCGCGCCCAATCGGCGGACGACGTCAAGGTGGTCTTCCTCGAACACGCCAACGCAGAACAGCTTCTGCCCGTCCTGCAGCAGATCGTGGGTCAGCAAGTCACGGCAGCCAGCGCCAATGCCGCGCCTGCAAGCCAGGCCCGGTCGGGCGGAGTCGGTCAGGCGGCGGCTGTGGACACGACAGCATCGGCGCCGACCACCGTATTGCCTGGTCAAAAAGCCACGATCGCGCGTTTCCCCGGTGCAAATGCCCTGGTGATTTCGGCCTCAGCAGATACGCAACGGATGCTCGCCGAAGTGATCCGCCAGCTCGACGCTCGTCGCCAGCAAGTGTTGATTGAGGCGATCGTTGTGGAACTGAGCGATGCGGCGGTCCGCGAGCTTGGCGTGCAATGGGTATTAGCGGGGGAAGACGGCAATCCCGCAGGGCTGACAAACTATCCCAATCGGTCGACCCCTCTGGCGCCGATCGCAGGCGGCGCGGTCGCCGTTCAATTGGACGATCCTAAGGATGCGACCGTCCGTGATCAGCTACAGAGGTTGGCGCTTAACAGTCTGCTGGGTGCGAACGGTTTTGTCGGCGGCGGTGGCGGCCGCATCGGCGACGGCCTGTTCGGCTTTATCATCAATGCGGCGAAGACTGACGAAGGCTCCAACCTGCTGCAGACGCCGTCGCTGATGACCCTCGACAATGAGGAGGCCACAATCCTGGTGGGACAGGAGGTGCCGATCACGACGGGGGAGACGCTGCTCGACGGCAACTCCAATCCCTTCCGAACGACTCAGCGCCAGGACATCGGCGTTAAGTTGACCGTTCGACCTCAGATCAATGCAGGCGGCTCGATCACACTCCACGTGCGTCAAGAGGTGTCGAGCATCAATGGCGTCCTGACGAATTCTTCGTCCGATCTCGTCCTCAACAAGCGAGAGTTGGAGAACACCATGGTCGTCGATGACGGGGCGATTGCGGTCGCCGGCGGCCTGCTCGACCAGAATGACAGGCTGTCGATCGACAAGGTCCCGGGGCTAGGCGACCTGCCCGGCATCGGAGCTCTGTTCCGGTCCTCCAGCCGTCAGCGAGGCCGAACCAACCTGATGATCTTCATCCGTCCGACGATCGTGAGGTCGGAGGCGGACGCCCAAAGGCTGGCCGCTGATCGTTGGGGTTATATGCGCCGGCAGCAAATGAACGCCACGCCAGGTGTTGAGCCCAGCCTGGACGAAATGTTGCGTGAGTATATGCGCGCAACGCCGCCTGAACAGCTTCCAGTCGGCGCCGCCCCTGTCGCATCGGTTGCAGGGGCGCCCCTGCAACCTGTCGCGGATGGCGCTCCGCCCCCTGGCGGTCGCCCATGATTACGCGGATCGATCCGACGCTGCCTTATGGTTTCGCCAAGCGCAGCGGCGTGGTCCTGCTCGAGGCCGGCGAAGTCGCCTCGGTGGGCTTGAGGGAAGGGGCCGACCCGGCGTGTCTCATAGAGGCTCGCCGTGTGCTCGGGCGTCCGCTCAAGATTGAACACATGGATCAGGCGACGTTCGATCGTTATCTGTCGCAGATCTATGCGGGCGACCCATTAGTGACCGGCGACGGCGATGATCTGGGTCTGCCGGGCGGCGGCATGCCCGGCGGTCTGGATAGTCTGATCGACGACATGCCGGCCGCCGCCGATCTTCTGGACACCGCCGACGACGCCCCCGTGATCCGGCTGATCAACGGCGTGATTGCCGAAGCGGTCCGGGCGGGAGCCTCCGACATCCATCTGGAGCCGTTTGAAAACGAGCTGACGATCCGGATGAGGGTGGACGGCGTGCTGCGCGGGGCTCTCAGTCTAAACCCGCGGATCACGCCGCTTCTGGTATCGCGCATCAAGGTCATGGCGCGTTTGGACATCGCCGAAAAACGCGTGCCGCAGGATGGAAGGATTCCGCTCGCCCTAGGGGGCAAGACCTTGGACGTTCGTGTCTCGACACTGCCTTCAAGGGGCGGAGAACGTGTCGTGCTGCGCATTCTCGATAAGGCGCAGGCCGATCTGGATCTGAATCGACTCGGCATGGATCCGCCAGTGCTTGAGGCTTTTCGGGCGGCGCTGACAGAGCCCAATGGCATCATATTGGTGACCGGACCCACGGGATCGGGCAAAACGACCAGCCTCTATGCGGGTCTTTCCCTGCTCAATGATGCGACCCGCAACATTCTGACCGTGGAGGATCCGGTCGAATATGCGATCGACGGCGTGGGCCAAACCCAAGTCAACACCAAGGTGGGGATGACTTTCGCCGCCGGACTTCGCGCCATCCTGCGCCAAGATCCGGACGTGGTCATGGTGGGTGAAATTCGGGACGCCGAGACGGCCAGCATCGCCGTTCAGGCGGCGTTGACGGGACACCTTGTCCTGACAACCGTCCATACGAACGACGCGGCGGGCGCCATCACGCGCCTGCGCGACATGGGCGTGGAACCCTTCCTATTGGCCTCGACTCTTCGGCTGATCGTCGCCCAACGGCTGGTGCGACGACTGTGCGACGAGTGTCGACGTCCGGAACCAGCAGATGTCGCAACCGCCAAACTAGCGGGAGTCGCCGTCGGCCAGATGGTGTGGCGACCGCATGGCTGCGCGCGTTGCAACCAAACGGGCTATGTCGGACGCACAGGTCTCTACGAGCTGATCCGCGTGGACGATCGCGTCCGGCGTTTGATCGCCTCCGAGGCTGGAGAAGAGGAGATCGCCGCGGTCGCGTTCGCGGCGACGGACGGGGGAGGGCGCACCTTGAGCCAGAGCGCCCGTGAACTTGTCGTCGCCGGCGTCACTTCTGTCGAGGAAGCCGTCCGTGTCGCCCGGCAGGAAACCCCGCAGGACGCCGCACACCTTGAGATTCCAGCGTCGCCACAAGGAGTCGCGGCCTGATGGCCTTATTCGACTACGTGGCTGTCGACACGGCGGGCCGAACCGTCACGGGCGCTGTGGCGGCGACGGACGATGCCGCTGTCCGAAAGACCTTGGATCGAAAGCGACTTGTTCCCCTGAGCATCACGCCTTCGACCAGCGCATCGTCCCGCGTCGAACGCGCGCCTTCCGGCAAGCCCGGGCGATTGGGTTCCAAAGCCCTCGCGCTGACGACACGGCAACTGGCGACCCTGGTTTCGGTCGCGCCCATCGAAGAAGCCTTGCGCACGATCGCGCTTCAGGCGGATCGGCCCATGGTGCGAATGATTCTGGAGACCGTGCACGGCGGAGTGATGAGCGGGCGGCGTCTGTCGGATGCGATGGCCCTAGAACCCAGGGCCTTTCCGCCGCTCTATCGCGCGATGGTTTCGGCGGGCGAAACGTCCGGCGCGCTTCAGTCGATCCTTGAGCGCCTAGCCGACAGGCTCGAAATGGATGAACAGGTTCGGGGCAAGGTGATCACGGCCCTGGTCTATCCTCTCGTACTGGCCGTCGTCGCGCTGGGCGTCATCGGGGCCCTGATGACCTTCGTCGTTCCGAAGGTCGTCGATCAGTTCGAAAGCATGGGTCAGACCCTGCCGCTGCTGACGCGCCTGGTTATCGGGGTATCGGAACTGATGCAGAACTGGAGCTGGTTGTTCGCGCTCGTGATCGCCATCGGGGCGCTCGGTGTTGCGGCGCTATGGCGGAACCCGTCCTTCCGACTGACGATCGACAGCCTTCAACTGCGCTTGCCCCTGGTGGGGCGACTGACCCGCGATCTGCATGGCGCAAAGATGGCGCGGACACTGTCGACGATGATCGCCGCTGGGCTTCCGGTTTTGGAGGGTCTGACCATTACCGCCCGCACCGTGTCCAACCGGGCGCTGAGGTGCGCGACCGAGACGATGGCGGATACGGTGCGCGAAGGCGGCGGCCTGTCCAGCGCTATGCGCCGAGCCGACGTTTTTCCGCCCATTCTTGTTTACATGACAGCCTCCGGCGAGAGCAGCGGGCGTCTGGAGCCGATGCTGGACCGCGCCGCCGACTATCTCGAGCGCGAATTCGCGACGTTCACGGCCGTGATGCTGAGCCTGCTGGAGCCGGCGATCATCGTCGTCATGGGCGGGATCGTCTGTTTGATCGTGTTGTCGATCCTGCTGCCCATTCTTCAGATCAATACCCTGGCGATGGGGTGAGGAGTTGCTTGATATGACCCAGGACCAAAAACAGGCGCAACGCCGCCGACGCGCCGGTTTCACCTTAGTGGAGCTGATGGTGGTGATCGTGATCATCGGTCTTTTGGCGACAGTTGTCGCCATCAATGTCCTGCCGGCCCAAGGCAAGGCCATGGTTGGAAAGGCCAAAGCCGATATCTCGACGCTGGAACAGGCGATCGAAACCTATCGGCTCGACAACCTCACCTTCCCGGATAACGCCCAGGGCCTGCAGGCCCTCGTGACAGCGCCCCAAGGCTTGTCGCAGCCCGACCGCTACCGACAAGGCGGCTATGTACGCCGCCTGCCGAAGGATCCCTGGGGCCGCGACTATCAGTATCGCCGCCCCAGCACGCATGGCGGTCAATTTGACGTCTTCTCCTGGGGCGCGGACGGCAAGGAGGGCGGCGAGGGTGAGGATGCGGACCTTGGCAACTGGCAGAGCTAGACCAGGTCGCAGGTCGCGCGGTGGCTTCACCCTGGTCGAGCTGATGATGACGGTCGCCATCATCGCGATGGCCGGCGCCGCCGTCGTGATGGTGGCGCCCGATCCAAGGCCCGCCGTCAGCGCAGAAGCCGAGCGCTATGCCGCGCGGCTGATGAGCGCGCGCGACGAGGCCGTGCTCACTAACCGACCGATCGCCGTAGAGACGACGACGTCAGGCTATGGATTCCAATCCTTCGATGGTCGGGAATGGACGCGGCTCCAAGAGGGTCCGTTCAAATCGGTATCTTGGGAAACGGGCACCATCGCTGAGCCGGGCCAGAATACATTGAGGATCGTCTTCGATCCGACAGGCGTGGCGGAGCCCTATCGACTGACGCTCAGACGCGAGGGCCGACAGCGCGTCGTGATCGTGGACGGCGCCGGCGAGGTCAGTATCGATGACTGATCGACATGCCCTGCGTGGTGGTTTCACCCTGGTCGAGATGCTGGTCGCACTGGCGGTCTTCGGGCTGTCCGCCATGGCTCTGTTAAACCTGGCGGGGGAGAACACGCGCTCGGCGGCGAGGGTCGAAAGCCGAACTCTAGGCGGCGTTGTGGCGGACAACTTGGTTATTGAGGCGTTGATCGCGCCTTCGCTCAGCGATGGCGTATCTAACGGACGCACCCATCTGGCCGGCCGCGACTGGACTTGGACACGGACCGTGACGCCGACCGATGTCGCAGATCTGCAGCGGGTCGAGGTACGCGTTGCAAGTGATGAAGGCCAGGCAGCGGACCGCACGGCCTTGCGCGCGCGGGCCTCATGAGGCGGACTTCAGAACGGGCCGGTTTCAGTCTGGTCGAAGTCATGATCTCGCTGCTGATTTTCGCGTTGATCGCCGCAGCAGGGGCGACGGTGCTGACACAGACCATCGACAACCGTTTCGCTATCAAAACTGAAACGGACCGTACAGGCGACCTGCAGCGTATGCGGGCGCTTCTGAGATCGGATATCGGCCAGGCCGCCGCCCGTCGCACGCGGGGCACGACGGGGCGACCGCAACAACAGCCCATCGTCGGTGCAACGGGGCCGGGCGCCCCGGTCCTGATCCTGGTGAGAGCGGGCTGGTCCAATCCTGGCGAACAGCCGCGCGCCTCGCTTCAACGGGTCGAATACAACCTTGTCGACGACCGCTTGGAGCGCAGGGTTGCGCCGCGCCTAGACGGCTCGCGCGCCGGATCGGCTCAGGTGCTGTATCGCGGCGTATCGGCTCTCAAGATCAGCTTCATCAGGGACGGGGTCGAGGCGCCGGCCTTTATCTCCAGTGCAGACAAGCCGATGCCGGACGCGGTGCGTCTGGTGATGACGCTGAAGGGTCTGGGCGAGGTCGAGCAGCTGTTTCTGGTGGGCGGTCGATGAGCTCACGAGGTGTAACCAAGGCGCCAGGACGTCGCGAAGGCATGGCCTTGCTCACCGTGCTGCTGCTGGTGGCGGTGATGTCGGTCGTGGCTGTCGCCGTCCTAGATGACGTGCGTTTTTCGGTCAGGCGCGCCTCAAACGCCGAGGGCCAAGCCCAAGCCCAGCTGTATGCCGACGGCGCCGAGTTGCTCGCATTGCGTCAGATTGAGCAACTCATCGCGGCAGGGCCGACCAGGACGCCGTTGGAGCCTGAATGGAACGGTCGCCTCCTGAGCTTTCCGATCGATGGTGGAAATCTGAGTGCTGTCGTGCGCGACGGTCAGAACTGTTTCAATCTTAACAGCGTGGTTGAGGGTCAGGGGGAGGATCTCACGGCGAGCCCTGCCGGGATCGCGCAGTTCATCGCCCTCGGACGAAGCCTCGGTTTGACGGAAGGGTCGGCGCTCGCCGCTGCGGACGGTCTGGTGGACTGGCTGGACGTCGATCCGGCGACACGAGCGGCGGGCGCAGAGGACGGCGCATACGCCGGTTCGGCCGTCCCTTATCGAACCGGCGGCGTGATGCTGGCCGAGGTCAGCGAACTTCGCGCGATCCGCGGGTTCGACGCCGAAACCTACCGCCGTCTGCGACCTTTCGTCTGCGCTCTGCCGGTTGCTCGGCCCAGTGTGCTCAACGTCAACACACTGCAGCCGGAGGCGGCGCCCCTGCTGGTGATGGTGTTGGACGGCAAGATCGGCCTTACGGCAGCGCGCGCCGCGATCGAGGCGCGGCCCCGGAACGGCTGGCCAAGCGTCGACGCTTTCTGGAGCCAGCCTGCGCTTCTCGGCTCTGCGGCCTCTCCGCACGCGCGTGAACAGACGAGCCTTCTCACACGCTATTTCGATCTGCGGATCGATGTCGACTACGGCGGCTCTCGCGCCGTGCGCACCGCCCTTCTATACGCCCCCCCCGAGGGCGGGGCCAAAACCGTCATCCAACGCTGGACCCTCGACGAATGAGTTCCAATACGCGCCTAATCCTGATCCCGGCCCTGGCGTCCGAACCGGCTCCGTTCCTGGTCGTTGCGCCGGACGGCGCGGTCTTGCAGCGCGGCCTGATGACGGTTGATCCGGTCGAGAAGCCCTTGGCCATGCGAACGGTCGTCATTGCGCCGGGCGCCGATGTCCTCGTCCGGTGGGTGGTTGTGCCGGCTGGTAGCGACGTCCAGAAACGCGCAGCAGTCCTTTGGGCTTTACGGGACCAACTCGGGTCGCCGCCAGAAAGCCTTGAGGTCGCTCTAGGCGAAGCCGTTCAGGGCGAGGCCCAGATGGCCGTCATGTTCGACCCGGCCTTGCGCCGGGTTTGGCTGGACTATTGCGATGCGCTCGGTGTCACCGCCGACGTGCTGTTGCCGGACATGCTCGCCGTTCCCGCGCCGCTATCGGACGAGGAGGTCGTGGCGGTGTCGTTCCCGCCCAATGTGGCGCTGCGTGGTCAGGGCCTTGCCGCGACGGTTCAGCCCGATATGGTCGAACTCCTTACCGGGGAGCGCCGGCTTGTCGTTCCGAACATTCATGAAGACGTCGAACGGCTGACGATCCAGGCGTCGCTGCGGCCTATCGTCAATCTGATTGAACGCCGCAGCGCTTCGGTGGGTGGCGGTTGGAGGCGGGTTGCGGCGCTTGCAGGCGTCCTGGTGTTGACGCCGTTGATCCTGACCCTGGCCATGGCGGCGCGTGACGACCTGATGGCGAAGCGAATGCAGGATCAGACCCGTGCGACACTGATGCGGACGGACGCTGATCTCGCGGCGTCGTCCGACCCCAGGGCGGCTCTGGAGCGTCGCCTCATGTCATCGCCCCCAGGCGGAATAACCGGCGTTGCGGCGGCGCTCTTTGCGGCTGTAGAAGCTGTCGACGGCGCTGAACTCGACAGTTTTACCGCCGATCCCGAAGGGGGTGGGCGAGCCACTGTGAGCTATCCCGCGTACGAAGACCTCGATACGATGAAGCGGGCAGTTGCGAGCGTCGGCCTTGTGATGAGCGACCAAAGCACGGTCGATGATGCGGGCCGCGTCGTCAGCGAAGTCCAGATAGGAACTGCGATATGAGCGCCGTGTTTGATCCAGCCACGCGCTGGTGGTGGTCTCGTACGGACCGTGAGCGGCAGATGCTGGCTGTCATGGTCCTTCTGATCGCTGGAGTTTTGATTTGGTTGGTTGTCGTGCGCCCAATGTGGTCCTGGCGCGAGGCTGCAGCGGAGCGGCGTGAGGAGGCGCGCATCACTTTGCTGAAGGTTGACGCTGGCGTAAGGCGGCTGTCCCGCGATCTGGGTCGGGAAGGCTCAAAGGGGTCTTCGGCCGACATTGAGCCTGTGATCCGCCAAAGCGCAGAAGTTGCCGGGCTCGTGGTCACGACCGGAATGGACCCCTCGGGCGGGCTAGGATTCAGAGTGGACTCGACGACCAGCGCGCAGATTTTTCCGTGGCTTGCAGCGCTGAAGGACGAGCATGGGCTGGAAGTGTCGCGCTTGGCAGTAGTCGAGAATGCGGACGCAACCTTGCAAGTCGATGGCGGATTTGCGCCGTCTCGAACGCGAGACGATCTAGAGAAATCACTCTAAATCCAACGAAAGCTAAACTTTTGCATTAAGTGAGCTGCGGAGAATTGATCCGCCAGCCCTCCGGCTGAGCAATGGCTGCAGCCCTTGTTAGCCTCACGGCAAGTACTGCAGAAGCCGATAGTGTGCTTCTTCCCGAAAGCTCCCCGACGCGTCCCACCAACATCGGCTAGGGACTTCTCCCTACCGCATGTTTCTCACCTAATTCTCCATTGTGCAGATCGAGAAGGCTTGTCGCGGTTCGCGTGTCTGAAAAGCTCTAGCCAAAACGTAAGCGTGGGTCTTACCTCAAAATTCGCTGGGAAGCGCGAGAGAACACGTCAAAAGCCCCTAGCTTGCGGACACATGACTGTCAGACGAGGGTCTATTCGGGCCATTACGGCAGGGAACGTTTCCTCATTTGATGAGTATATCATCAAGCACTGAGGCTAAATCTACTTCGACTAGGTAGCAAAATAACTCCGAACCGGGTTGTCGAAGCATGAATTCCACAGTTCAAGTTGGACTTGAGAGATCCAGAACGATTGCCCCCCAATATGTCATCCACCGGTTGGAGTGTCCAAATGGTTCCGACCGGAAAGCGGACGTTGTCGAGCCGAGTAGGCAATGCTGAGTGTCGCGTTTCTGGCGGTCAGTGCATGTCCGCTTCTGGCGCAAAGCCGTCGCTCAGTGTGGATTGCGAAAAAGGCACTGAGCACCTTTGACGAACGCGCCAATCAGTTGCGACGTATGACGACGCCATTGGCTGAGGCGTCGACTATGTCGAACGAGATTGCACCAACCTGAACCGTGCGATCAGAGCTGAAATCGACCGTGATTTCGTCTGTCGATGCACTGTACCGGTTCACCATCGCCCCCTCGACCGAGAACACCAGTATGGTCCCGTTGATGCTCTTCAGGGTGAGCACTGGCTGCACGGCGTCGTTCCCGCTGACGAACCCGGTAGCGACCTCCAAGCTTTCGGCCGAATAGTCGCGCGCGCAGAGCGCTGACATCGCCATGACACGGTAACAGACCGAATAGTTGTCCCGGCGCCGGTCGAGCGTCTGAGGCAGCATATAGGCGCCGGCCTTGTCGCTGCTAAAGTTCATGTAGAGGGGCGTGTAGGCGGCGTTGGGCGGTAACGTACAGCCGACGCGAGATTCTTCAAAAGAGAACTTAAGTCGACTTCACTCGCGGCTTCAGCCCGCTAAGTTCTGATCATGACCGACGCCTACAGAATTGAGGCCCTCTTGGACCTCGTTGACGAAACGCGCACCGCGAAGCCCGACCAAAGCCAGCAGTTGGCTGTGGTGGGATTGGCGGAGCGGCGGGGCAGGGGGTTCTGGCCGACCAACGCGGGCTGGATCGTGCTTGGTGACCGCGGGCGTGCCTTCGACGCCAGATAGCGAACGCGCCGTCGCCCCATCAGGCGGGGGCTATCCTACAGGGCGAGCCGCGCGCTTGAGGGCCTCAGTCGCGACGGCGACGTGCTTGGGCCCGCGAGAGAAAAGCTGGTAGCGGCTGGGGTGAGGCATCTCGACGACGACACGACCGTCGCTCGACACCCGTCGACGAAACTTGGTGCGTCCCCAGCCCGTCGCAATGTCCTCTTTCCAGGACGCGCCGATCAGTTGGCCGATCGCGCTGCCAACCTCCTTGCCCATGCAGAGATAGAGTCGCGCGGGCGACTGCTCGACGACCCACGTCCAGAGCCGCATTGCGAAGGCCTTGTCCTCAGCGACTGTGGTGAGCGAGGCGAAGTCACGGCTACGGAAGGGGATAAATTGCGCGGCGAAGATCTCGTTCTCGCCGATGTCGAGCACATCATGAATGGCCTTCACCTGCCTTTGGATCGCGCTGTCTGACGTCTCGTCCAAGCTCCACTTCTGCATGAAGTAGGCGTTCCCCGGTGCATGATCCCAGTGCCCCACGTTGCCAGCGGAGCCGCCCGGGTTGAGCCCGACCATCGCGACGGTTGCCGTGCGCAGCGAGGCCTCAGGCGTCATCATGAATGACCAGCCCTGATCGTAGCCGTGCTTCTCGTACGCAGCTTGAATGTCGTCCCGGGTCATCCGAGGGTCCTAGCATCGCTCAGTGTGGAATACCAAAAGTGCACTGAGGTGGAGGAGAAGAGGGGCCCTCGGCTTTGGCGTTCTGCTCAAGGCCCAGGCGAACTCGAAGTGGCTATCGACTGCCGCCGGCTGCGTTTCGATCGTGCGCGTGTGAAGGTTACCGGGTTTCTAGCGCAGCCATGGCCATGATGTCTGAGCCCTCGGCCTCGCCTCGCCCGCCGCATACGACGCTGGTCAAACGTCCGCCAGTTCTATGCAGACCTGTCCAGTTCATGATGCAGCTGCCACGTTCGGCCGGGACCGGATCGGCTCCGCCGAGGTAAACTCTCTCCACCGCCATCATTTGCGTAGCGTCGGCACCAAAACCTTGCCTGCCCTCGATGGTCCCGGCGAAGCCGAGAATTCGTCCGTCATCACCTTGCTTGTCTGTGAACTGGATCAGCACGGTCCCCCGTTCGCTGCGCATGATCACCACCGTGTCGCAGTACAGCCGGCTTAGGTCGCCCTCATCGATAGTGACGCCCGACTGCTCATCGCACGCTCCGCTTGCAATGATGGGAGCAGAACTGGACTGCGCCAACGCTAGGGTGGGGGCGCAGAGGAGGAAAGCTATCAGCAAAGTCAGCTTCATGATGGTCGCTCCTTAGACAGATGTGGGCCGGTCAACGCGCCGGGAGTGCGCAACCGAATGTGCATGGCTACTGCGGCGGTCGAGCCCACGACCTACCCTGAGAGCCCGACTGTTAGAGCGCTTCGCAAATCGTACGCGGTCCGACAACGCGCTTATTTGCCGACGTAAAGCGCGCACCGTCCCACTCGAGAAAATCTTCCATGCACACGCCGTCGGAAATCCAACGGGCGGTCACGTAGTTTTCTTTCACATTGTAGCGGAGGTTGAGCATGTAGAATTCTTCCCCGCCGTACGGAAAATCGTAAACCCGCCCTGTCGAGACGTCTCCGACGAACACGAAGCGGCAAGACGTGCCGCATCCGATTTCGACGACAGCGTACCGCCATGCGAAGTTCGGGCCAGTTCGCATCTCGTTGCTGATGCGGGTCCTGTAAGTCCCGAACCTGCGGTCCGCACCTTGGAAGTCGGGCAGACGAGGGGCACCTCGGTACACCTGTGTCTCCTGAGCGTTCGCCCGCGTTGGCAGCGTAGTCGCGGCGCAGCCGAACGCTGTCGCCACCAATACCGCTTGGGCTAATGATCTCTTCGCCCGCTCAAACATCGACAGCGCCATGTCCTACCACCTAACTGATTCCGCAGCTTAAGCGGGTACGGCCTGCGTGTCCCGGTGATTGCGGCTCCAGCACCACGAATTGGGAATACGATGGATGGACCAATCCGGGGGTTTAGGGATGGGAAGAAATGGAGCAGCGGTCGGCCTTAGTGCAGATCTTGAAAAGTGCACCGAGTTGTCGCGAACGAACCAGTAGCTTCGACGGTGCCCGAGCGTCAGCGCTATTGGAGGGACTAGAAACGCGCACTAGTCAGTGCGCTTCGCGCGTTGATAGGGGGAGCTTATGTTGCCGAAGATTGGGGGGACGCTGAAAAGAGCGAACGACGCTTTGGCGGATGCTCAGAAATCCTGGCGTGATGAAAATCTGACATCTCGGGAGCGGGAGATAGCTCAACGGGAAGGCATTTTGGAGCGACGGGAAGCTGACCTCAACCGTCGTGTGAAGGTGCTTCAGCGCGGCGAGTGGGGGAAGTGGCTGCGACGAACTTTCATCGGGGCCGCAATGCTTACCGTCGCGGTTGTGTCTTTCTTGGCCGGCGCGACCACGACGAGCTCTGAAACGTCTCCAGCGTCTGTCCGACCCGTTGTGGCGCCGCAATCGGAAAGCCTGGAGCCACCTAGCCGCGACGCTCCAGCGGCCACGATCCTGAGAAAGGCTGGCAGCTTTAGGGAGTGCGTCACGATGGGAGAGGAGTACTTCCGAGAGATCGACGCCTGGCCCCGCTTGAGCTCAGGGGAGGATGCTGCTGCGACAGCGGCGGACCGATGCGCCCGAACGCTCGGCGCATTTGACGACTACTGACGTTACGAGGGCCGCGTTTGCAATACGATCAGTTGGTGGTTTGAAGCGCACATCCCCGGTAATAGGGCGCGCGTGCAGGCCTGCAAGCCGCTCTAGAAGCCCCAAAGACTCAGGACAATTCGACGCTGCGGCTCGGCCAACCGATTGGCTGCGACGTGATCAATGCCGCATTCGATGAGTTTATGAACCCCGCAGACTTCAGTTAGTACGTAGTGGTCTGCCGAACGAAATACCGCTTGGGCCAGGGTGAGGCCTGTCCAGCGTCCCTGCGTAGCTATCTTTACGATACGTTTTCGCACGATCTTGGGACAGGCTGGGTGCCTGTCCATCAAATAGCTCATTACCTCTTCTGCGCCATACTCTCGCTTGGTCGTCTCGTTAGCGCGCGTGACGCTGCGATCGACTGGACGCGCGTTTGGGCGTTGCGAGGTCAGCGAGGCTGGCGTGGGTGCTGAGTTGGGCTGGACGGTCTTAGGTTTTCGCTTCTTAGAACTTGTCTTCGGAGGGAGGAGGGGAGTCGCCGGCTCGGTCCCGTACCTCTCGAAGCTGACCTCGCGCGTTAGAAGACCGTCGGCTTTCGGCTTGCTGCGAGCGGTAGGCCAGATTTTCAGAAGCGTGGATCCACCGCGATAGCTGTCTCTTCCCAACGTTCTTCTCCCAGTACCCTAACCGCCGTTACCCTAGGGCCGCAGCCGCTATCGCGAAAGGCGGCCCTATTGGGATGTGGAGGATAGCGCCGGCCCCAAGGTCGACCGGTCGCATGCTGTGGTGACCTCACAGTGCAGATGAAGACAAATGCACTGAGTGACGGGGCAGGGAAGGGGCGGATTTGCGCCATGAGCGGACATGACAGTCACCGCGCTAAGGCGACATTCACCTGAGTTACCACGCCGAGCCGCCGCCATTTTATCGCGATCGCAATCGCGCGAAACCGGTGGAGGTGCAGACTGCGTCAGTCATGGTCAGAGACGTCGAACCCGTCTCCGGGCGCCATCGGCCGGTGCAGTTTGATCCCGGCCTTGTCCAGATAGGGCTCGTAGACGTCGTAACGCTGCCTGAGGAAATAGTCGCGAGCGTAGCCGTCATGGACCGGGACGACCGATTTTGGCTTCATCCGTTTGGCGAACGCATGGACAGTGAGCTCGGTCAGGTAAGGCGCCATCACCGGAAGGGCCAGCACCTCCACGCCCGCGAACCGATCCAGACGGCTGTCGAAACTGTCGCCCGGGTTGAGGAAAACGTCGTTGACGAGGAAGGCTGTCAGTTGCGGGCTCTCGTCCGACAGGATGGGCTCATGCGCGACCGGCTGAGCCTGCAGCCGGAACGCGCCGAAGGTCCGTTCGCCCTCCTCGAACACCGTGACCGACAGCCCCTTCTCGCCGAGCTTGTCGGCGACCTCGCCGTTGCCGACGAGTGTCGCGCCACTCGCCTGCACGATCCTGGCCAGAGCGTCAGGGTCGATGTGGTCGGGATGGCCGTGCGTCAGGACGATCGTCGAGACATCCGAAAAGACAGCAGGATCGACCCGTCCGTCGACGAACGAAAACTTGCCCGGATCGAAGAGCAGTCGATCTGCACCGATCGTCAGGCGCAGGCAGCTATGGACGAACTTGTCGATCCGCATGGCGGCCGGTCCTATTCCGACTGTCTCTGGACGACCGCGCCGATCGCCTCGGGCGTGCCCGAGGCGATGACCAGCCAACGGCGGGGTGCGCCGGCGTCGGCGGCGACCACCTGACGGATCGGGCCCACGGCGTTGACGACCGCAGACCCAGCCGGATTGGTCATGAACTTCGTCAGAGGCTCGAGCGTCCCCGATCCGTCCGCCGCATTGGCGAAGGCGAGGACATAGGGCTTGCCGGGTTGGAGGCCTGCGGCGGCGATCTGCAGCATCTGGACCTGCCCCTGCTCGAACAAGGTCGCCTGGGACCGGGTGTCGCCCTCGCCCGTCAGAACGAGTTGATGCGAGGCGCGAGCTGCGCCCAGGGGCGTGAGGTTGGCCCTGCCGTCACCCTGGGTGACCGCACGCGGCACATAGGTGACCCCTTGCGGTCCCTGACCGATCGGCACGGTGGCGATCACGCGGTTGGCCAGGGTGTCGATGACCGCCACGCCGTCGCCATTCTCCAGCCCGACGTAAATCCGCGAGCCGTCGCCGGAGGGCCACAGACCGTGCGGCAGCGACCCCACCTCGATCTCCGTCACGAGCGTGAAGGTGTCGGTGCGATAGACCTTGACCCGGTTCTCGGTCCCGACGGTCACATAGGCGAACTGGCCCGCCGCGTTGCGCACGATGTTGACGTGGTTGGTCAAGGGGCCGGTGTCGAGCGTCTGTAGGACAGCGAACGGCGGACGGGCGTTGAAAACCATGGTCTTGCCCACGTCCTTCAGCGTCATCCAGACCTGGCTTCCATCGGGCGTGGCGGCGATGTCGGGGCAGAACGGACTGGCCTGGGCCACCCGACCGACGATCTGACGGGTCGCGGTCTCGACTACCACCGTCTCGGGACTGAAGCTGGAGCAGATGTAGGCGTAGCGGCCGTCCGGCGAGAAGATGGTCATGCCCGGCCCGTTGGGCGTCTCGACCCGGGCGGTCTCCTGATAGGTCGCGGCGTCCAGCACCGAAACATAGGCCTCGCCCCGCACCGTGACCCAGACCTCGCGGCCGTCCGGCGTGAAGAAGGCCTCGTGCGGAGAGCGCCCGACATAGGTGGTATGTTTGACGGTGTTGCTGGCCGTGTCGATGAAGCTGACCGAGTTGGACCCGATCGAGACCACGGCGATCGTCTTGCCGTCCGGCGCCGCGCCGATGCCGTGGACCAGCAACTGGCCCTTGTAGAGCGGGCTGAGGTTGGCCGGAGTCGGTTCGCCGAGGGAAATCACCCCCAGCAGGCCGTTGGTCGAGGGATCGACCACCGAGACGGTGTTGGAGAACTGGTCGGCCGAATAGAACCGATCCTGGCTGCTGATCGGGATGGCGGGCGCCGCCGCCGCGCCCGGAACCTGATCGGCCAAGGCGTGTCCGGCGGACAGGCTGAGAACAAGGGCGGCGATGGCGCGGGCTGTCAGGGTCATGATCCGTGTCCGTGATGGGTCGAGGTCGCGCCGCCGGTCGGCGTCGGCGCATCAGAATGGCGGGTCAGGTAGTCGCGCATCAGGGCGATTTCCTGGGTCTGTTCAATGATGATCCCCTGGGCCAGACGCTTCATGGTCTCGTCCTGCCCGTACAGAAGCTCGACGCGCGCCATGTCGATGGCGCCCTGATGATGCGGGATCATCATGGCGGCGAAGTCCACGTCTGGGTCGCCGGTGGATTCTACCGCCATGTCGCGGTGCATCCGCTCCATCGCCTCGGCCATCGCCGCATCGAAGTCCGAGCCGGGCATCTGTGCGAAGGCCATAACTGCGGCACCGGCAATCGCCGAGCCAAGCGCCAGGACGCCGGTTCTGATCCATCGGGAGGGTGGGGCGTGGGTCATGATCCGATCCTGCAGGCGATCGTCCCGGACGACCAACGCGATGTTCCGCTCGGAACGTTCGCCGTCGCCGAACGTTCCCTGTCGAAGTCGCCGCTTCGTGGGTTAGGATTGTCCCATGACCCTGGACCAGCTCCGCATCTTCGTCGCCGTCGCCGAGCGCCAGCACGTAACCCGCGCCGCCGAGGCCCTGAACCTGACCCAGTCGGCGGTCAGCTCGGCGGTGACGACGCTGGAGGGCCGCCACGGCGTCGCCCTGTTCGACCGCGTTGGCCGCAACATCGTCCTGAACGAGGCGGGCGCAACCTTCCTCGTCGAGGCCAAGGCGATCCTCGCCCGTGTCGAGGCGGCGCAGGACGCGCTCGACGACCTGGGCGGCCTGAAACGCGGACGACTGTCGATCCACGCCAGCCAGACCATCGCCGGCTGGTGGCTTCCCGCCCGACTGACCCGGTTTCATCAGGCTCATCCCGGCATCCGCATCGAGGTCTCGATCGGCAATACGCGCGAGGTGGCCGACGCTGTCCTGGAGGGCTGCGCTGAACTGGGTCTGGTCGAGGGCGAACTGAACGAGCCGGCGTTGAGCCGTTCGGTTCTGGATCACGACGAACTGGTGCTGGTCGTGGCGGCCGACCACCCCGCCGCCCAGGACGGCGCCGGGCCGCCGGACCTGAAGCAAATGACCTGGGTGTTGCGCGAGCCCGGCTCCGGCACCCGGTCGGCTTTTGAGACGGCCCTCAATCAGCGCGGGCTGGCCATCGACGCTCTGGACGTGGCCATGACCTTGCCCGGGAATGAGGCGGTCGCCGCCGCCGTCGAGGCCGGTGCGGGAGCGACGGTCGTGTCGCGCAATGTCGTCGCCGCGCGCCTGCGCGCCGGCATCCTCGCCGCCCTGCCCCTGACCTTGCCCGACCGCCCGTTCTGGCTCCTGCGGCACAAGCAGCGCTATCGCTCAAAGGCGGGCGAGGTGTTCCTGGCGTCCCTGACGGCGTCACGCCATTGAGCGCGTCGGCTCGTCAAGGCGGTGTCTGGCCTTCACTGGTGAATGACCGCGCGCCGCCTCACACGCATCTCGAGGGACTGAACGGATTCCTGAGAGCTCTGGATAGGGGCGTGGGCGCTCAACAAGGTACGCCGAAGTTCGACCCCCTCGACGGTGGAGACGAGGCGGAAATCCTTGTGCTTCTGGAGACACCGGCCCCGGGACCGCAAGCGGATCGCCTCGTCTCCATCGACAATCCCACGGGCACCGCGCGCAACCTGAAGCGCGCGATGGAAGCAGCGGGGCTCGACCGCCGCCGCATCGTCCTTTGGAACACGGTCCCCTGGCTTCGCTCGGGGTCCGCGCGACCGCTGACAAGACAGGAGATCGCCTCCGGCCTGACCACGCTAGAGGGACTGGTCACCCCGCTTCATCGCCTCAGGGCCGCGGTATTGTGCGGCCGCGTCGCCGCGATGGCGGCTCCGACGCTGACCCGCCTGCGGCCTGAAGTGGAGCTGTGTCTCGCGCCACACCCGAGCCCGACGTTCATCAACACCGCCCCCGAGCATCGTCTTGGCCTGCAGGCCGCCTTTGCGTGGGCAGCCGCGCTGATCACCCCCTAGGGCGTTCATTCGATCAAAGCGAACAAACCTATCTAAAACATCCGTTGGAGCTGATGATCCAAGAGGCGCATCCCGGATGTCGAGGAGCGCGCCGAAGACTGGCCTCCACTCCGAAAGGAGAGCCGCCATGACCACCCTTCTCGCCGCTCCGGCCATGCGCCAAGGCCGCAGGTCCGTCGCCAGGCGCCAGGCCATCGGTCCTGAGAATGTAAAACCGCAGACGCCTTTCATTCCGCCTTCTCCCATCGCCGCGACCCAATCCGGCGAGACCTTGCACCGGGTCCAGCCTGGCGTCGGCCTTACCGGCGTTCACCCCGCAATGGTCAAGGCGGTCGCGGGTCTCTACGCCGCCATGGTGGCCGTGTTCTGGCTGGTGTTCGGTCACGGCGAGGCGATGCTCGCCCTGGGCTTCATCACCGTTCTCGGCCTGATGTTCTTCGGCCTTCTCACCGGGATGAGCCTGCTGGCCGATACGCCTGCGCCGGGCGAGCGCATCCGCTCCTTGAACGATTGCCTCGCCGGTCGCGTGATCATCGACACGGGCTGGATCAGCGGCCGCGAAGCCGCGTTGCAGATGCTGACCCTGCCCGCCTGCCTTCTGGTCACCGCCGTCGTGCTCGGCGCCGTCTATCGCTTCACCGCGGGCTGACCGCTCGTCTGGATAACCTCTCATGGCTCATGACATTCACGTTCGCGACGTCGCCTTCGGCCTTCGCCCGTTGGCGAGTCTGCAATCGCCCAGGGAGATCGTGCGGCAGTTCACGCCGAACTGGTTCGCCGCCACCATGGGAACCGGCATCCTCGCCCTGGCGCTGAACCAGCTTCCGGTCCCCATACCCGGCGTAAAAATCGTCGCCGAAGCCCTGTGGGTTTTCAACATCGGCCTGTTCGCCCTGTTCACCGTTCTCTACGCGGCGCGCTGGATCTTCTTCTTCGACGGCGCGCGACGAATCTTCGGCCATTCGGTCGTGTCGATGTTCTTCGGCTGCATCCCGATGGGGCTGGCGACCATCATCAACGGCCTGATGGCCTTCGGCCTGGCGCGCTGGGGCGAAGGCGTCGTGCCGGTCGCCGAAGCCCTGTGGTGGATCGACGTGGCCCTTGCCGTCGCCTGCGGCATCGGCATCCCCTTCATGATGTTCACCCGCCAGGAGCACGCCATCGACCAGATGACGGCCGTCTGGCTGCTGCCGGTCGTGGCGGCCGAGGTCGCGGCCGTCACCGGCGGCCTGATCGCGCCGCACCTCGCGGACCCGAACGCCGCCCTGTCGGTGCTGGTAGTCAGCTATGGCCTGTGGGCCCTGTCCGTGCCGCTGGCGATGAGCATCCTGGTCATCCTCGTGCTCCGCATGGCGATCCACAAACTGCCGCACGCCGGTATGGCGGCCTCCAGCTGGCTGTCGCTGGGCCCGATCGGCACGGGCGCGCTCGGCATGCTGGTGCTCGGCCAGGCCGCGCCCGCCATCTTCACCGCCGCCGGTCTGGGCCAGTACGGCGACGCCGCGCGCGGGATCGGCCTGATCGGCGGCCTGCTGCTGTGGGCCTACGGCCTGTGGTGGGCCGCGATGGCCGTGCTGATCACCCTGCGCTACTTGCGTCAGGGCCTGCCGTTCAATCTGGGCTGGTGGGGCTACACCTTCCCACTCGGCGTCTTCTCTGTCGCGACGCTGAAGCTGGGAACCCTGCTCCCCATCCCGGCCTTCAACCTGTTCGGCATGGCCCTGGTCGCCGCACTGCTGGTGCTGTGGCTGATCGTCGGCGCCCGTACGGTGCGCGGCGCCTGGCGCGGAGACCTGTTCGTCGCCCCCTGCCTCGCCGAGGCGGCCAAGCGCGACATCCCTTGCGCACGCTGATCCGCCTCCACTCCGTCCTTTCTGGAATCACCAATGCCTCATGACCTTTTCACGCCGTCACGCCGCGTCCTCATGGCGGGCGGCGTCGGCGCCTTGATCACCGCCTGTGCGCCGCGCGCGGCCGAAGCCGACGACATGGTGCTGGGCCAGGCTGACGCGCCCGTGACCCTGATCGAATACGCCTCGACCACCTGCGGCCCCTGCGCCCGCTTCGCCATCGAGGTGCTGCCCGAACTCCGGCGGCGCTACATCGACGCCGGGCGGGTCCGGCTGATCTATCGCGAATTCATCACCGGCCCCGCCAACCTCTCCGCCGCCGGCGTTCTGCTGGCGCGGTGCGCAGGCGAAGATCGCTATTTCGAGGTCATCGACGCCCTGATGCACGGCCAGTCCGAATGGGCGAACGGCGGCGGCCCGCGCGACGCCCTCCTGAGGATTGCGGCGCGGTTCGGCATCAGCGAGGCGCGGCTTCAATCCTGCATCACCGATCCCGAGGCCATCGCGGCCCTGGAGCGCCGTGTCGCCCGTGCCCGCGACGCCGGGGTGAATGGAACGCCGACGCTCTTCGTCCAGGGCCGACGTCTGGACACCGCCCTGACCCTCGAAGCCGTCTCCGCCTCGATCGACCAAGCCCTTTCTCAAACCCCGCAATCCTGAGGTTCCGATGCCCAACGCCCCCGTCAAGGTCGCCGTCTCCGGCGCCGCCGGCCAGATCGCCTACGCCCTGCTGTTCCGCCTGGCCCAGGGCGATGTGTTCGGGCCCGACACCCCGATCGATCTTCGCCTCCTCGACCTGCCTCAGGCTCAGGCGGCGCTCCAGGGCGTGGTCATGGAGCTGGACGATTGCGCCTTTCCGCTACTAACCTCCATCCAGACCACCGACGACCCCATTATCGCCTTCGACGACATCGACGCCGCCTTTCTGGTCGGGTCGCGCCCCCGCGCCAAGGGCATGGAGCGCCGCGACCTGCTGGCGGCCAACGCCGCCATCTTCAAGACCCAGGGCGCGGCCCTGAACGCGGTCGCCAAACGCTCCGTCAAGGTTCTGGTGGTTGGCAATCCGGCGAACACCAATGCCTGGGTGGCGATCCAGTCCGCGCCGGATCTGCCGCCCGGCGCCATCACCTCGATGATCCGCCTCGACCACAACCGCGCCGCCGCCCAGTTCGCGCGCCGCGCGGGCGTCCCCGTCGATGCCGTGGAGAAGCTCGCGGTCTGGGGCAATCACTCCCCGACCATGTTCGCCGACTGGAGCCATGCGACCGTGGAGGGCCAGTCTCTGGCCGGGCTCATCAACGACGAGACCTGGTATCGCGACACCCTCATCCCTGAGGTGGCCCGTCGCGGCACGGCCGTGCTGGAAGCCCGCGGCGCCTCCTCGGCGGCCTCGGCCGCCAACGCCGCCATCAACCATATGCGCGACTGGGTGCAGGGCTCGAACGGCCGTTGGGTTTCGATGGGCGTCGCCTCGATCGGCCAGTACGACATTCCCGAAGGGCTGGTCTGCGGTGTGCCGACGACCTGCCGCGACGGCGTCTATGCGCCCGTCACGGGTCTGGAGCTCGACGCCTTCACGCGCGCCGGTCTGGCCGCTTCGGTGCAGGAGTTGATCGAGGAGCGCGACGCCGCGCTCGCGGTCCTGGCGGACGCCTGATCATCCGACGCCGTCGAACATGCTCATGTAGTCGCCGTCGCCAAGGCAGGCGACGGCGTCCCTGTTTTCCAAACTTCGCCGAAGGATTCCCATGACCGACGCAGCTTCCCGGCCCTCGATCGCGACCGACGCCGGTCTCGGCGGCCTACAACTGACGATCACCGCGGGCCCCGCCCGCTTCGTGGTCGACGAACCCGTCGCCCTGGGCGGGCTGGATCTCGGTCCGACCCCTCACGAGCTGGTGCAGGCGGCGCTCGCCTCCTGTACGGCCCAGACCCTGCGCCTGTACGCCAACCGGAAAGGCTGGACCTTGGGCGCCATGTCCGTCGAGGTCTTGTTGACCCGGGACTTGGGGGCGACACCGTCGGATCAGTTCACCCGAACAATCACTCTGCCGACTGGGCTACCGGAGGAACAGAGGATCCGGTTGCTGGAGATCGCCGACAAGTGCCCAATTCATCGGATGCTCGTAGGTACAGTTTCGATCGAAACGATCTGGTGCAAGGCGACCATCTAGCTGCGAGGCGAAGGCCATCGCCACGTCCCGCCCATCCCCCTCTTTCTCAGTGTTGGTCGGGACACGAAAAGTGTGGTCCCACTAGACACAAACTTCCATTCCGCCGGAAGCGGACCTTCGGAAGGTCAGCAATGAGTCAAAGCCGGTCACGGCTTCGTAGGTGTTTCGACGGAAACTTGCTCAGTGCAGATCACGACAAACACCCTGAGACACTTTTCACGACTGCCGATGCTTATGATCGCGTTGGCGTCGCTCGCCGTCTCCGCATGCGACCAGATCGGCGTCGCGGCGCAGAAGACCACCGATCTCATCGGCATCGGTCCGCGTTCAGAGCCCGCAGTTGCCTTTCGCGCCCGCGTTGTCGACGTGACCGACGGCGATACGCTGACTGTGCTTGATGAGAGCAATCAGCAGCACACGATCAGACTCGCCGAGATCGACGCCCCTGAACGTGGACAGCCATGGGGCGCACGCGCCAAGCAGACGCTATCATCGCTCGTGTTCGGCAAAACGGTTTCGCTACAGCAGACCGACACTGATCGCTATGACCGTGTCGTGGCGCGCGTGTTCGCCGATGGTGAAGACGTCAATCGCGCGATGGTCGGGCAGGGCGCCGCGTGGGCGTACAGACGATACCTGAGTGACCAGACACTGATCGCTGTCGAAGCGAGGGCTCGCCAGGATCGGCAGGGGCTGTGGTCGCTCAGCGATGCTGAGACGGTCGAGCCATGGGAATGGCGAAAGGGAAAGCGCGAGGGTGACGGCAACATCCCGACCGACGGCGCCCGCGGGGTCCGTTCACTCGTCGCCCCTCGTCAGAGCGTGGTGACCGAACCGGCAAACGGAAGCTTTAGCTGCTCCGGCAAGCGCTATTGTCGCCAGATGAGCTCATGCGCGGAAGCGCACTTCTATCTCACGCAGTGCGGGGTGGCATCGCTGGACGGAAACAGTGACGGCGAACCGTGTGAAATGCTATGTGGGACCGCCCATTAGAGCGCGAACAGCACAACCGCTCCGACCGCTTCTGACGTATCGTCGCGCTAGCCCTCGATTCGAAACGTTAACGGTCGAAGGACGATGGGAGGAATACGACGATGAACGAACCCACTATTACGTGCCCGACCTGCAAGTCAGACATCAAGCTGACTGAGTCTCTGGCCGGGCCGCTCGTCGAGCAAACCCGTCTCGCCTTCGTTGAGCAGTTGTCGGCTAAGGATCAGCTGGTAGCGCAGGCTCATGCGGAGGTCGCCGCTGAAAAAAAGCGCATCGAACTTGAGCGGCAAGCGATCGATGCGACGCTCAGCGCCAGGTTGGACGAGGCGCGAAAACAGATTGCCGTCGATGAGGCTGAGCGCGCAAAGCGCGTCGTCGCCGCCGATATGGAGGAGCGCGATCGCAAGTTCGCTGAGCTCCAGGAAACCCTGGCCAGCCGAGAAGAGAAGCTGAGGCTGTCACAGGCCGCAGAGGCTGAGATGCTGAAGAAGCAGCGCGAGCTCGATGACAAGCTGCGAGAAGTGGATCTCGCTGTGCAGCAGCAGGTCAATGAGGGCCTGGAGGCTGTTCGAGCGACAGCCAAACAGGAAGCCGAAGACGCGCTTTCGTTGAAGGTCAAAGAGCGCGACACGCAGATCGCGTCGATGCAGCAGAAGATCGAAGAGCTAAAAAAGAAGGCAGAGCAGGGGTCTCAGCAGCTTCAGGGGGAAGCGCAGGAACTGATGCTGGAAGACATGCTGCGCGCACGCTTCCCGTTCGACCAGATCGAACCGGTCGGAAAGGGCGAGTTCGGCGGCGATGTTCTTCAGCGGGTGGTCAATCCAGCCGGCCAGGTTTGCGGATCCATCCTTTGGGAAACCAAGCGCACGCGAACGTGGAGCGATGGCTGGCTGAGCAAGTTGAAGGGTGATCTGCGGGCGGCCAAAGCTGACCTCGCGCTGATCGTCTCTCATGCGCTGCCAAAGGACATCGAGACGTTTGGGCAGATGGAGGGGGTTTGGATCACCGGACCGAAGTGCGCCATGCCCGTCGCGATGAGTTTGCGTGAAAGTCTTGTGCTCATGAACGGGGTGCGGGCGGCAGGCGAAGGCCAACAGACCAAGTCTGCGTTGATGTATGACTATCTGACCGGCCCGCGTTTTCGGCACCGTATCGAAGCGGTCGTCGAGAAGTTTTCAGACATGCAGGATGACCTTGCTAGCGAGCGCAAAGCGACGATGAAACGATGGGCTAAGCGCGAGCAGCAGCTGCACACGGTGCTCGACTCTACGGCGGGGCTTTACGGCGATCTGCAGGGTATTGCAGGTCGATCGATGCTGGAGATCGAAGCTCTGGAAGCGCCCTTGCTTGAAGCGCCAGACGACGAAGACTGATCGGCTGATCATCCCCCATCGCGGGCGGAATCCGCGCGAGAGATCCCTCTCAGTGTGGATGTAGAAAAAGGCACTGAGAGCGGCGACGCGGCTTTCGATCACAGGTCGTGCCGCCGGTGCAAAGCGCCATTGCCGTACGGAGATCGGCTCTTGCGGAGGCTCCGAATTTGGAGACTATTCGTGGTCATGAGCGACTATGAAAAGCGACTGGACGTCGCCATTGGCAAAGCGATTACCGATCGCCGTGAAGCTGTTGGAATGACGCAGCGCCGTTTGGGCGAAGCGATGGGGGTGACGTTCCAGCAAGTTCAGAAATACGAGATTGGTAAAAACCGCGTCGCCGCATCGAAGCTCGTACTCGCAGCGAAAGCGTTGCGTTGTGATGTCGCTGAGCTGGTTGGGGAAGAGCGTGAGGATCTTCCTGGAACTGCCCGATTGATCAGGGCGTGGTCGAAACTGAATGCGCATCAGCGAGATGCGGTGACCTCGATGATTGAGTCTTTCGAGTAGGAGGGAGCAGCGGTTGCACCTCCCATCCGCCACCAGGCTAGACCAAATACGAAGAAGCGCAGGAGCCCGATTGAGAGGGGACTGGCATTCGTCGACATACGGCGAGCAGTTTTTGGGATGGCGGTCGGCCTGCTCCTCAGCCAGGGTGAAAGTCCATGAGAGCCCACCTCACCCTCGCTCTGTGCCTCACGGTTTTGACCGGGTGAGCCTCGCGCGACGAGGGGCCTCAAACCGACGCAGAAGTCTTTGCTCAGCATGATTTCGGAGCTTTGAACTTCAAAGCCTTAATACGGTGGCTGTGCCTTGGAAGCTGGTCGCCGCGGCCTTGGTGCTTGATGATCCGCAAGGTGGCGAAGTCAGCCAGACGCATCTCAAGGCGCGCCTTCAGATGTTTGATCTTCCCCCGCAAAGTGGACGGGGTTAAGCCGCTCTGCGTTCGGCCTCGGCGGGGCTGATATAGCCCAGTGACGAGTGCAGGCGACGGGGATTGTAGAAGCCCTCGATGTATCCGAACAGATCTCGCCGGGCCTAGTCTCGGGTTGCGTAGACGCGGTGATGGACACGCTCTGCTTTGAGGGTGTGGAAGAAGCTCTCCATCGGGGCATTGTCCCAGCAGTCGCCCTTGCGACTCATCGACGGGGTGATGCCGGATCGGGCGAGAGCCAAGCGGTAAGTTTCTGCTGCATATTGGATCCCGCGATCCGAATGATGGATCAGCCCAGTCGCGGGCCGCTGGCGTTCGACAGCCAGGTTGAGTGCGTCGAGGGCGATCTCGGTGTGCAGGGTTTGGCGCATCGACCAGCCGACAATCTTGCGGGTGTGCATGTCGAGGATGGCGGCGAGGTAGAGCCAGCCTACGCCGGTCGGGATGTAGGTCAGGTCGGCGAGCCAGACCTGGTTGGGAGCCGCCGCCTCGATGTTCCGGGCCAGCCTGTTGGGCGCGATGGGATAGCCGTGACGGCTGTTCGTCGTCCGGGCGCGACGCGGCAGGGCCGCCAGTCCCCGCAGGCCGGCGCGGCGCATCAGCCGCTCCACGCGGGATCGACCGACCCGACGCCCATGCCGCCGCAGGGTGGCGTGGACACGCGGTGAGCCGTAACAGCCGCTGCTTTCGGCATGGATCAGGCGAATGTTCTCGGTCAGCTCGCGATTGGCGACAGATCTTGGGCTCTCAGGGCGACCGCGCCAGGCGTAGTATCCGCTGGACGACAAGCCGAGGACCGCGCACATCACGCGGACCGGCCAGACCTGACGATGCCCATCGACGAACCCGAACTTCATCGGGAGGTCGCTCCGAAGATGAGCGCGGCTTTTTTTAGGATGTCCCCCTCCATCCGAAGCTGACCGTTCTCCCGCCGCAACCGGGCCACCTCAGCCGCCAGATCCGACGGCGACGGGGACGACGCCTGCGTTGTGGGGCGCCGCGACGTCCCCGTCGCTAGCACCCCGTTCGCACGGTCCCGGGCCTGGTTAAGAAACTCTCCGCCTGGGACGACTATTGCGAAGGAGAGCGGCCTGTTGTCGCCGCGATAAAGCGGCTCGGCAAGGTTTAGCTCAACTCACTGGCCCCTGGACTATTGCGTCGGTTCCCGCCGATTGCGTGACTTTGCACTTGAGACGGAATCCGTCGTCTCCTGGACGAGGCGGGTTCGAGTCCGGCAGAATATAAGGACCCCCTCGCGCCGGACCTCAACTGCGTGACGGCTCGGCATTCCCAACAACTCTCGCACGGCGCGTACCGCCGCCTGTCCGTCGTCGTTCAGGTCGGCGTGCTCGATCGCCGGTTCGGAGGAGGCGCCGTAGCGATAGCGAAGTTCGTACATAGGGATGGCAGGCCAACGGCGCGTGCCTCTACTCGTTCCTGTGTCGGCTCGGCGACGGCCCCCGCCGACATCCCCGACGATGGCCAATTCATCGCCAAGCCTTACCATCTTGATATGATCACAAATCTGATCGCGTCGCTCCCGCGGAGCTAGCAAGCGGCCTGCCCGGCGACCCGGCGCGGTTGTCTGTTAGTTCGGCTCTCGGCGCGCCTGTTGCAGCCTCGATTCCGTCGAGGGCCAGCCGCTCAATTAGAACTTCGGTCAGAATTTCGGTCGCAAGCGATGTTGCCGGTGAGCCTGCCTGTCCGAAATAGCGGATCGAGGCATCCAGCTGGCTGCCATTCAAAGACCGGGCAAAAACGAGAACACAATCCCGGTCGCCTCCAGGAGAGCCTGCGCTGCTCAGGCTGAGATGTTGAAGAAGATCAAGCGCTGCGCGCTCAAGGTCTCTACACGTCAGGCTGGACACCAGGGACGACTTTCCTCCCAAAAGACGCCGAGGGTGGGGCAGGGGGGCGGGACGCCGGCTGGCGCCCGCCCCGCTGTAGGCGATAACACGGAATGTTATTGGAGTGGCGTCTTGGTGACCTTGTCCGCCCACATCTGGGCCACCTTGCCCGCAGCTTCCCGTCCACCAAGCCCGAAGGCAAGAGCCGCGGCGACAGCGGCGGCCCCCAGGATCAGGCCAAACGCCACAAGCACGATGTCGTCTGCGATCCCCATGAACCGCAGGCCCATGGCGGTAGCCAGAGCGATCGTCGCCCAGCGCACCAAGGTGGAGGCGAACCCGTCCGCGCCGCCCGTGCCCTTGTTAATCAGGTTTGCCAGAACGCCCCCGATCAGCACGCCGGCGGTGATGATGATCCCGCCGACGATGACATGGCCGGCAAGCGCCAAGATTTCCTGGAGGGTGACGGCGATTGTGCCGAACTGCAGCAGCTTGGCCGCCTCCACCGCCGTGAAGGCGACAATGGCGACCATGGCGATCTTGCCGACGATGCCGGATGGGGTCATCGGATTCGACCCCTCGCCGCCAAGAGCCCGCGCAGTCGCAGGAGTGACGTCACCGGCATAGGGAGCCGTGGCCGGATTCGGCGCCGCGGGTGTTGAAGTCGAAGCTGTCAGCGAGGTCAGACTCGAGATGCTGCGGTCGAACCCGGTCGCAGGGAGGACGCGCTCGATCAGCTGAGCGACCCAGCGGCCGATGAACCAGCCGACGGCCAGAACGATCGCGGCGGCGAGCACGTGAGGAATGGCTGCGAGGACGGTCGAGAGAACGGCGACCGCCGGGATGGTCAGGGATTCGATGCCCAACTGCTCGAGGGCGGCAATGGTGATCGGGATGAGGATTAGGACGAAAACGAGGGTGCCGATCGCCGAGCTTACGCCCGTCGATCCGGTCGCCTTAGTCAATCCAGACTTCTCAAGCCAGCGGTCGGCATTGGCGGCTTGCAGCGCCGCCTCAACGACGCGCTTGGCCAAGGTTGCGACCACGAAGCCGATGAAGAAGATGAGCACCGCGCCGAGAACGCTCGGAACGAACGAGGCGACTTGATTCAGCATCGAGTTGAGAGGGGTGACGACCTGGCCCAGATTGAGGACGCCGAGGGCGGCGACAACGCCGAAGAGCAGGATCAGCCAGAAGGCCACATCGCCGAGGCTGGCGCCGATGGAGTGTTTGGGATTGTCGCTCGCCGTAGCCTTCGCGGCGCCGGGAATGCGGTTGATTACCTTGGCCAGGGCCCACTTGACCGCCTTGCCGATGAACCAGGCCACGAAGAGGATCAGGACGGCGCCGATCGCCTTGGGCGCCCACTCATAAACGAGCGCGTTCCAGCTGATGAAATCGTAGTCTGTCGTTTGCATAGAGCCCTCTCAAACCCGGCGCCTTCGCGGGGTGTTCCATTCGGTAAAACCTGTGAGCTCGCCGCAAGTTCCGTCGCGTCCGGGACACAGCCCTGATCCGCCGTCGAGAACCTTCGTCAGGCTTGACCGGTGGGCAACCTAGGGAGCCTTGCATGACGACAGTCGCTGCCGGCGACCCGGGGCTCGTGGGGACCGTGCAAAGCGCCTTTTCCGGTGACGCGCCCATGGCGCGTGAACTGGCCGGCGTCGTCGGCGTCTATTCCGTTCGCCTCCTCGTCGCTCTCCTCATCCTGGCGGTGACGCTATGGGCATCAAAGCGTCTGGCCCGTCTAGTGCACAGAGCTGTCGACCGACTGCCCCACCACCACACCGCTGACGAGACCCTGGCTGACTTCGTGTCCGCCCTGGTCCGTTATCTCGTCATCGCGATCGGGTTAATTGCGGTCCTGCAGCAGATCGGCGTCCAGGCCACGTCGGTCCTCGCCGTCCTGGGGGCGGCGTCCCTAGCGATCGGGCTGGCGCTCCAGGGCACACTGGGCAACGTCGCCCCCGGGGAGATGATTGTCCTGTTGAGACCCTATCGGGTCGGCGACAAGGTCGAGCTCAACGGGCGACAGGAAGGTGGTCGATCTCGACCTTTTCAACACGACGGTCGTCGATTTCGACGGACTGACCCTCTACCTGCCCAACGGCAAGGTGTTCGGCGAGATGATCGTCAACATGAGCCAGTCCGGCCATCGACGCATCGAACTCGTCTTCGGCGTCGATGACGACGACGATCTGAACACGGCCTTGCGGCTCCTGATCGAGTGCGCCCAGGCAAATCAAAGCGTCCTGAACGATCCGCCGCCCTGGGCCAAGGTCACCAGTTTGGGGGACAACGCCGTCAATGTGACCCTGCGCTGCTGGGCAAGCTCCGATGACTATGTCGATGCGCGGTTCGACCTGACCAAGGCGATCAAGGAGACCCTGGAGGCGCATGGGTTGAGCTTCCCCTATCCTCATCAGGTTACGATAAACAGGCCAGGCCTCGCGAAGGTCTCTCCCGACGAAGAGCGGACGCCACTGGAACCGGCGCCCGGGGCTTGAGTCACTGCATCGGATCCGCCGCCCCTGCCAGCCATTGTTAAAGCGTCAGTTGCGGCGGCCGGTTGACGCCCCGTCGCTGGGCGACGGGGCCGTTGGGGTTCGAGGCTCTACGCGCCTTTGCGTTGCATCGCTTCGGCGTTGACTGCAGCATCAGCGATCGTGGTGAGGTCTTCGTCGGTCTGGGACTCCTCCTCGAGCGTCTCGTCTAGCAGGGCAGCGGCGTCCTCAAGACCCAGCACCAGCGCCCAGCGCTTAAGCGTGCCGTAGCGCGTGATTTCATAGTGTTCCACGGCCTGGGCCGCGGCCAGCAGGCCTGCGTCGAGCGCAGCTGTGTCCTTGTACTCCTCCATGATCTCGTCCCCCTCGGCAAGGATGCCTTCGATTGCGTCGCAGGTCTTGCCGCGGGGAGCCTTGCCGATGATCTCGAACACCTGCTGCAGGCGTTCGATCTGGCCTTCGGTTTGATCCTTGTGCTTTTCGAAGGCGGCCTTTAGCTTGGGGGACTGCGCGGCCCGGGCCATCTTCGGCAGAGACTTCAGGATCTTCCTTTCGGCATAATAAATGTCCTTAAGCGTGTCGTGGAACAGGGTGTCGAGGGTTTTCTCGGCCATGGTGCAAACTCCTGATGATGCGCCTAGCGCGCCCAGCAAAAAGGGCAGGCGGCTCTATTGGTTCCTGTTCGCAGGGCAGGCGGGTAGGCGGACGCAGGCGCAGGTCTCGACCGCCGCGAGCACCAGCGGGCCGCGTCCGACACGGTTCTGCGCAACTTCCGACGAGTCCGCTTCCAGTGAACGACGAGGCCGGCCGACCGCCCCACCTGACCGCGTCCCTCGGCCGACACGGAAACCGCCGCCTGCGGCCAACCATTCACCCTCTCCCGGGCGCCGTCGCAGGCGAAGCGGGCTTGCCCAGCAAGCCGCCAAGGAATTCGAAAGCGCCACGCTCCTTTTCATGACTGCTGACGGGAGCTGTGTTTGCGATCTGCCCGGATATGTCGTCCCGGGAAAGAACAACCCGCCAGCGACTGCTGCCCATCGGCGAGGCTGGCAGCGAACATCTGGTGGACCCGCATTGCGTTCCGATCCAGTGCCACTCCATCCATCGCAGCCCTCAAGGGCGGTAATGCGGCCTGGCCGATGATGTCCTCGCCCAGCCAGGCCGCCTGACGCAGTTCGGGCATGAGCCGCGACGCGCCAGCTTAGCCTTAACGCATGGTCATGTCAGCCGGCGTTGGTAGGGGGGGAGGGCCTGTAATTTTGTCGAAACAGACTCGCCGCAGCGGTCAAAACCAAGTTCGGCCCGCCCCTGAGCCACTGAAGGTTCGGAACGGGCCTGCCCGGTTATTCCCTCCCGGATGCCTTTAACGTAACGCGAGTTGTTGAGATGGCAAGGGGCGCGGATCTCCGAATCTACGGTCTGGCGATAGTCTACAAATGACCCAGCATCGCCGCCGCGCGGGACGCACAGATCCGATTTTCGTTGCTTGGTCGAGCACTCGAAGCTCGCCTTTCTGGGTGAATAAAAACGGTCGTTCCTGGCGCAAAGCCGGCGCAGGCCTGTCTAAGTGTAGATCCAGACAAACCCACTGATGCGGGGAAAAATCCAACCGCATCGGCCCGTTTTACGCGCCGGGGCAGGCGCTGTGAACATTCCAGGTGTGGTCGAAGTCACACCAGCCCGATGTCCGATATGAGTCGCACTTTCGTATCGTATAGCAATATAGGGTCGTAGGCGCCTTTGATGGACCGAATAGAGTGGGATTGGTGTCAAATGCTAAAGACGGGGCTTACCAGTTTAAGCCCCGTCTATACCACGTTCACAAAAGCATTCTGTTGCCTTCAGGCATAGGATTTCATCCGTACAAATCCCATGGTGTGTCAATGTCAGACACCCCGACTGCAGCGTAATGATTGAAAAGGTGGGCGGTAGCCTCCACAAACGGCGTATACGCCTTGCCTTCGTTTGGAAGATACGCAGCGGTAAGATCAACCGCGCAATCTAGCAACGCGATGACGATGCTGCTTGCCGATATCCCTTCATCATGAAGCTGGTCTATCAATTTGTAAATTTGCTTCCTCTGGGTTTTATCTATTTCTTTGTCATTTGCGGATCCACGTTTGTTTATCTCAAAACCTCTCAAGTGGTGCTCCGAGCCGCAATAGGTCCGAGCCTCGAAAAGAGGGGTAGGGGGTCGGAACTTTAGTCCCGGCGTTAACTTTTCAGCACCGCGGCTTGCACTCTCTCGCGTTGATTTTGTCATGCGTTGGTTTCCTTTGAAGGTCGTTTGAAGCAATTGTAAAATTAGCGCCCATGAGGCGCGTTTTAATCAACTCTATCGATCAATAACAAAGCCGATTATATAATATTTACAGTTCAAAAGTGCTTTGGTGATTTAGACGTAGTGGTGTGTAAGTTGACGGGTCTCGGTCCTGAGGGGCGGGCTTGAATTGGATGTCTTGGATGCAGCTTAGCGTTAGACGTCCGAAATTACGTCGAGTACACGCTATGACCACGCGGTCTGAAAACGAAAGTGGGACTATTGTTGCAGGGGCCCGGCAATTTGGAAGGCTTTCAGCTTCCAATTTGATGCTTGGCCTTTTTCGTCGCGGTCAATGAAAGTCTCACGCCGCATCATCAATGAAGCTTTGCGCGATCAAGTGCATTAGATGGTCCAGTCGATTGCATGCCGTTTTGGTTTGATCGATGTTCGAACAAGAGTCCGCTTGATGAGGTGTGGATTCAAGTCAGATGAGCAGGCAGCGAGTATGCCTTCTTCAAGGCTGTGCGGGCTGCATTTTTATCAGCCGCTTGCATTCACATCAGCGTGTGTTCATCGATGCTGAAAATTCCCTGGCCATCGATCTCAACGTTCCTGGGGATATAGATAAAGCCCGCCTCGAAGATTCAGACATACCCACAATGTGCTCAATCCACCGTCCCCGGTTCTGGAAACAGGTTTGGCCGTTTCCGGCTAAGGGCGCGACGTTTATGACCTCTTCGAACCTGCTGCGTCGCGTCGTGCAAAGATTGTCAGGGGCTAGACAAACAGAGACACGTCAAGCCGCTTCATGGCGACGTGCAGTGCCTATTTCTCTGCCGATTTCGATCGTGCTGGCCTGTCATCACGCGACCTAAAGCGACACCGGTTTCGACCGTCGTACCTTGCAATCAGCCCTATGATATGGCCGATCCGACTGAGTCGCGTCAGTTCTTCCCTCGGACCTACGCGTCCCATTCCATGGATCTAAATCTGGTCTGGTTGGCCTGGTGGTTACGAGCGGCAACCCAGTTCCCGATGGTCGACGACTCAGTTCGATCGCTCAGCCCATTTTGCTGGGGGCCTAATCAGCCATATTGTTAGACGTATGCCCCCTCCGGGGTAACACTTCTTCTTGTGCGACTGGCTAAGTTCTAGATGTTGGTGCTGGAGCACAAGCTCTCGAAATGTGCACCGTGGAGATGAAAGTCTTAACTCGCTCAAGAAGCTTTTGAAGCCCTTGATCCTCAATCAGACAAATTTCTGGCGATGCGCCACCCTGTCGGGGAGAGGTCCTTACTCGCCGGGGGAGCCTCGCTTCGCCCCGGGTCGTCATAGTTCGCTCACCATCAAATTACAGTTTGCTTATTTTCGCGATTTTACGCGTAGAGAAAGACTGCTGCATCCGGACCAAGCTTCCAGAAATCCTTGGTTACGTAGCGCGCGATGGCTTCCGGATTTTCGGCTCGACCGGCGTAGAAGTGGCCGCCCGATAAAATTCCTTTCCAAATCTCGCCGCCGTTGACGATGATGTCCTGGATCGGGTCCGGGGCCCTGACAGCTAAGTGCAAGTGGGTATTCGTCAGCGGATGTTCGAGAAATCCGATGGCGTGTCCTCGGTCGCAATCTGGCCTTTTTGACCAGCGTGGCCCGAGGCCCTTTCTATGCACGCGATTAAAAAATTCACGTGCGGTCCGATCCATCATTTCTTTTGAGACGGGTCTATTCGCGCCGAGTGTCATGAACAGATCAGGGTCGAATTCCGTCAGCCAGGCCTCGTATTGTCGACGCATTATGATCTCCTATTCACGAAGTCAGTGAGAACCGTGGTTGCATCACTCATCACCTCTTTTACGTCTGATTTTTTCATCATCTTCATTCGGTTGGTTTCGCCGAAAGCGCGTGACGGTGTCCGGATTCCTACGTCTCCGTCGGGATCGACCTCAATGATGGCGAGGTAGACCCCTGGATGCTTCAGCTTTTTGAGTCCGCGAACTCTCGTGGTGCGCCCTCCAGCGGTAGTCGCCGAATTGGATATTGCCTTCGCGGCGGCTCCGTTGATGAACGGCGCAGAGTGTGAAGCCGCGCTGTTGAGGGTCGATGCTGCGGGCGCTGACGTTTCGTGCTTAGCCCTCGTGCTTTTTGCGGCGGACATTTCCTTCCGCAGTCGAGGGATGGCCGACTCGAACTCAGCAGATGGTATTGACTGACGCTTGGCGAAAATTAGCAAAGCTTTGTCTTTGCTCAGCGTCGCTCGATGGCTGGGATCGTCGACTCGATAAAGGGCAAGGCTTTTTAGGATCACCGTCGTCGGGTCGGCGTTTTTGACTTTACCGCCCCGCCTATCCGGAGGCCCTGCTCGATCGAGCGCTTCGAGTTGCCGCATCAAACTTTCTACGACCGTCACGCGCTCTTCGGTTGTGAAGCTATCGAGGCGGAGGAGGGCTTGATAGGCGAGGGCGAGCTGAAGGCTCTTCTTGCGGCGTTCCTGGAGGGCGAGGCGGCTGGTAGTAAGCTCGGCTACCTGTTCCAACCACTGTTGAAAATCAGCAGGGTCCGCGTCGGCGAGTAGCCGCTTGGCGTCGTCTGGCGTAATGTCGGGACGTGTACAAGCCTTCTCTATCTTCTCTCGTCTGGCTGCGCCGATACGAACCGCTTGGTTTCGCTGTCGCTTCCGAAGCGTGCTTTTAGGGGGCATTCATCACCTGGAATGTTGCTTAAAGCAACATTATCGCGCGACAAGCCGGCGTTGTCCAGATCACACTGTGCTTGGGTTACTGCGCGCTGTCGGTCCGGCAGTTCGCCCTAAAGCGACGCTGAGATTCGATTGGGTGACCACCGTTGCCACTCACATCAACCTGTCGGAGTTTTCGCGATGCGCTTCGCATCCTGAGAAGCGTGTTGCGTGGTCGCCAAACCTAATCCATCCGCCGCTCACCCTACCTCGGCCCATACAGACTGGTGAGGCATCTTGGCGCGGGGCAAATGTATCGAGTAAGCCGACGTAATCTCGACCGCCTGACCCTTGCTCGCCCTGAGGCGATTTCCCTATTCTACCCTGAGGTCATCTCCAGGCTGTTTTCCTCGTCGTACGTCCCAAACGCATGTTGATCGCGAACAATCAAAGGGAGGGGAAGCTGTTGGATCACAGTCCTGAATGAATGGAATGATATCAGGCATGGGGGGGGATTAGTGTTGCTCGTTGTCAAGCCGGTCTTGGTCAAGTTGCTCCGCTAAACCGTCGAGCATATCCTCCTGATGTAAACGCTCGATCAGCGTGACAAAGCACTCTCGATCCTCTTTTGTCAGAATAACGTGCTCAGGCCCGCGTTCCAAAGACACAGCCATTCGCACTAGTGTCCAGCCGAACCGTTTTCGGACGTCGCGGTCTTCATCTTGGTCATTGATACGATTAAGTCCGCCTCGCGGATTGGTGCCGTTACAGACCGAACGATACTCTGAAAGAAGATGCTCAGAGATCGAGCTTGGACGACTCTTAGATCCAGCGACTGCCTGGGAAGCCATTTCGGTCGGGGCAAAGGAAGCCGCAATCAGGGCCGAAGCCAGTGTTGTAATGATCATGGTCATTGAGCCGCAAACGTCACATGGAAACGGATGGTTGAAGGCACGGGATCATTGCCCGACATGGCAGGTCGCAGTCTCCCGGATGATAACGCTCCTGCGACGGCTGCGGGACCTAATCCATATCGCGGTGGGCTTTCCCAGAGCGCCCCGCAATCGGCCAGACGACCGTTGGTTGTAACTGTGCACTGCAGTAGCGCCGCGCCAGTTACGCCTGCATCTATCGCGCGTTGAGGCATGGTAGGCTTTGGCTGGGAAATCCAGGATGCAGGCGTGAAGGTTGGGGGCTGCGACGCGCTCGGTCTTGAGACGTCGTGATTTAGCGAAGGGATTGCGTCTTCAGAGCGAGGTGAGGATCTCTCAGATGGGGCGGGGTCTGTCTCGGGCCTTTGAGGGCTAGCCGTAGCCGGGACCAGGACAAGCCTTCGCTTTCGACCGCTTTGGGAAACCTCGATTATCACTCCCCCGTCAGATCGCTCGAACTCAAACGTGGGGCCGGCGCCTGAGTTTGTTTGGAGATCGTTAATCTTCATCGTCTTGAGGTTGACCGCATAGGTCGTCCCTCCGCCTGCGGCATTGCCGGTATTTTGGGTCAACAACACAAAGTCACCCCAGGCCTGCGTGAAATAAACGAGCCCCAACCGCAGTGCGCGACGGCTTCGCGACCCTTCGCATCCAATGCAGAAGACGTCGTTCTCCTCATTGTTGCTGACCAACTTCAAACCTCCGCGCTCGAAGAGCGTTTGGTCGCTGGAGTAGGGATCGGATATCCTGCCTTGATCATCGGCGGGCTGCGCCGCATCCGTCGCTTCCCCGGCTCGTCTAAGGCGCTTTGTCGCTTTGGCGACCAGCTCGAAGAACCAAACGTCTGGGACAGAGGACGTTGTCTGCCGGCTACCAGATCCATCCGAAATCGATGTGGTATAGAGATACTCGCGGCCTCCAGCTTCCTTCTGGCGCGTGAACTCCAACCGATAGCTCTGACCATCGCCTGAAGCAGGGGAGACAGTGGTTGAACAGCTGACACGTTTGATCTGCGGATCTCGCCCTTCGACGGCGATATCTGCGAACTGGATCTCGTCTGCGATGATCTCTGCGATGTCAGAGCGCCGGGCGATAGCGGCGTCAACGCCATCTCCAAGAAGAAGACGATAGTCACCGAGATTGGCGATCAGGACAGAAATGACATCCTGGTGAACTTGGGGCGATGCGCAGACCTGCTCCGGCGATTGCGGGATGCAGGCCGAAAGGGGAATGGCAGCCAATAGGGCCGCCGGCGGAAGCCGGGTCATGTGAAATCCTATCAAAGGTCGCCCAGGTTGCTGCTCTTTTAGCAGCAACCTGGGCGGGGTCTAGCGAGAAGGGGATGGTTGAGTTCTTCCCCCGATGAACGTCGCTTTTTCCGAGCCTCACCGAGAGCTCGTCAGGCGGCTTGTGGAGGCCAGAATTGCTGCCGGTTTAAGCCAGCGCCAGTTGGCCGAGCGGCTGGGCGTCGATCACTCCTGGATCGGAAAATTTGAATCCGAACGGGTCCGTCTCAACGTTATTCAGTTTCTGAAGTTGGCTGACGCCCTAAACATTGACGCGGGCCGGCTGCTTGTAGGTCTTGGTGAGCTTTCCAAGATCCCAATGGTCGCGACGCGTGTCGGTGAACCAAAAAGCGCCGAATAGGACCACATAATCCCCACAACAGCTTTTGGGGAAAAACGAGAATTGGGCCCAGTTGACCGATCTAAAAGCCGTTTAGATGGATCAGGAACACATCTAGATGGGTCTGAGGGGCGCTTAGTACTCATCAGCCAGCATAATGGTCATGACGCGCTGGGTGATGTTTGGATCTGACGGATCGTCAGAGGCATATCGACGATCCAGATCGTAATAATCGATTTTCCAGAGGACACGGTTGCCCTCGATATCGATCGCGCCGAAATCGTGCTCGTTATAAGGGTCGTTACCAGCGGGAAAGTTGGTTTCTCGCGCGATCGCAGCGCGAACCTGAGCGGCGAAGGGAAAACCGAATTCCAACAGCCCTCGCGTTACAAGAATCAGCCCGCCTTGGCCGGACGCGCGCAGTTGATCGTTCAGCTCGCGAATGCGCGCAGTCTTTTCGTCTGTCATTTTAGGAAATGCCTTTTGCGGCGAAGACGCTAGATTCGATCCAGCGCCATCAGCGTGAGAACGAGCACAAGCCCGTTCGATTGGGAAAGCTGACGCGGAAAATCAGCCAACGCAGTGGTTTCAATTGTCACTCGCACCGAATGGCCACCATCGAGATCGATACCCGCAATTTCTAGTTGGGGGTCTAACGCGATGGAATGGATGGCGATCGTGACTGGGTCGATCAGCTCAGAAAGCGAGCGGGTCACAGCGTGTGCACCAATCGATGTTGCGCGCGACTATCGCCATCGATGTAGCGTTGCGTCGTCTCGATCGACTGATGCCCGGCTAAAAGTTGGACATCCCTGAGGCTTGCGCCGGCGCGGTGCGCTGCTTTTGCTGCGGCGGTTACGAACGTGCGCCGTCCAGAGTGCGACGAACAGCCGTCCGCGCCAATGGCGTGAAATGCGCAGCTGAACCAGTTGACGATACTGTTTGCGCGCATCCCTCCGCCTCTTAGCGAGCGCACGACCGGCCCTATGCGTAGTGCCTTTGGGGCCAGCTTGACCAGGGCCTGACTGAGTTCTGGATGGATGGGAATGCGACGGCCGGATCCCTTCTTAGCGATCGCGTCTCTAAGCTCGATGATGTTCGACACTTGACCTCTAGCGTCCGTGACCATGGACCAGTCCAACCCCGCGATCTCGCAGGCTCTCAACCCGGCGCGGACCGAGAGTAGCACGATGACGCGATCTCGCTCTGGGGTCGGGGAGCGCCGAGTGTGTGCGAGCAGTCGCCGAAGCTCGCCGCTGGTGAGGATCTTTGCTTGTCTGCCGGCCATGAAGTTCCTTTCTGGGCATGCAAAAATGCCCCCGCGCTTGGGGCGCGGGGGCAGGGTGGTAAGAGCTGTCGAAGTCAGCCCTCGTGGAGCTGAATAAATGCGTTCATCGGGCGACGGCCGCTGCCCCGAACGCTGAAGCTATCTGTCGGGGCATGCGTGTAGGCCGTTCGAAAGTTCGCGAGCCCGAGTTGCTCCGGCGGCGCCCGTGTAGCCGCCAGCATGGCGAAGCCCTCGGTTGGTAGCGTTCTTTGATAATGCGCTGCCCCGATTGCTAAGCCGCCGCCGAGGAAGCTGCTGGCGCATGCGAGCCCGTGACGATGCCAAAGGACTTCCCGACCGGGGGCGTCGAACCCGTGGATAGGGTTGAGGAGCACGCGGGGCCAATGAGTGCGAATTCGGTGGTAAAGGTCTGAAAGCCAGAGCCACGATTCCGTTGGCGTCAGGTCGTCCCATCCATCTGGAACGGCCGTCTTGTATCGCATGGCTCGCAGCTTGGTCGTTGGGCCTAGCGCAAGTTCGGAGAAGACGAAGCTGTCGTAGCAGAGGCACAGCATCGCGATGTCGCCGTTGGGGAGCGGCAGAAAACGATCTTCGGTGAGAGCATCCTCATGGTCCAAGAGATACGGGGCACGACCATATTCATTGGTATCGCCATCTGTCGGGAAGATTTTTCGGACGACCGCGAGACAGCCATCCTGATTGAATGCCGCTAGAGCCTGGTCTCCTCGAAACCCCCACGGGCGGAACCGGTTGGTGTCGATCCCTGTCACGATGACGCACCCGGGCGACCCTTCACTGAGCTTACGAACGGCCTGGACGCAGATGTCGCCGACAGATGCGTCGATCATCGCGCGTCTGAGTGTGGTTGGAGCCGGAGCGAGCCAGTCTGCCGTTCGAAGGTAGCCAGCGGGGAAGACGATGGCGTCGAGGGCGCGCCACCCCCGGCGCCGAATGGCGCGCATGATTGTGACCATAAAGTCGAGGCGAAGCTCGGTCGATCGGGGGCGTGTGGCGGGGGAGCCTTTGACGTGAATGCTCACGATCCGCGCCGGCCGTGAGCCGCGCATTTCGCTGAGCATGGACTGATCTCGATGTGTTTGGCTAACAATCCATGATACCATAGATTTGCTGGAATGTCAATAACGTATTGAAAAGGAATGTAAAAAGCGCCGAGCTGAGCCGGCCGCGTTCAAAAAATATCCGATTGATATTGTTATATCAGCATGATACCTTTCGTCCTTAAACGGAGAAGCAAGGCATGCGCAGATCGCAGCTAGTGAAGTTGGTGGGGTTGAGCGAGGAGGCCTTCAATCTTCTCAAGGCCCGTAAACATGTCCCGATGCGTGGGCGGTCTCCTGGTTCGGGGTGGCAGAATTTCACGGTTGAGGACGCCATCGCCTTTGAGGCGGCGGTCGCATTGGCGCGATGTGGCGTTAAAAAGAATAACGCGCGTGCGTGGGTCGATCTCTATTTCGACGTGGCCATCGAGCGCGCGAGCGAGAACGACCGCAAGTCTACCGATCCCATCTATCTCGGCGTGGTGACCTCTTTCGGCATCGCAGAGACGACGCTTGTCGCCGACGACCAGTTTCCGTTGGTTGGATCAGCGAGTGACATCGCGAGCGAGCTGCAAAGCATCCAGGAAGCCCTCGGGCAGGATCGCTGGCTCGATGGTCTCATAACCATCAATCTCAATCTCTGTGTCCAGCTCGTCTATCTGCGGGCGGAGCAGGCCCTGATTGCTGATGATCGGCTCGAAGAGCTCGCGACCCTGTTCGGCGCGCGCAGCCGCATGATCACGATCGTTGAGTAGGGGGCGATAATGCCAAGGGCTTCAACAAGATTCACAAAGGCGGATGTGGCGCGCGCCCTGAAAGGGGCCAATGAAGCGGGGTTCGACGCGACCAGCGTCGAGATAATGCCTGACGGCGTGATCCGCATCTCAAAGGGCGGGGTGACCGTAGAGCCCGCCCTAAGTGCGTATGATCAGTGGAAGGCTAAGCGGGGTGCGCATTAAGCTGAAAGGGCTCAACGTCGTGCGCAAGACGCGCGCCGACGGAACGAAGGTCATCTACTACTACGCTTGGAAGGGCGGTCCGCGCATCGAGGGCGAGCTGGGCTCTGCCGAGTTTATGGAAAACTACAACGCGGCCCTCGCCGACCGTAGGCGCAAGCCGTCCGATACCCTCGTCGCCCTACTGGACGCCTATGAGTCTTCATCAGACTTCCGCAGTCTCGCCGAACGTACGCGCACAGATTACAAAAAGCATCTTCGAGCGATCGCCAGCGAGTTCGGCGACTTCCCTATCGCAGCGCTGAGCGACAAGCGCGTGCGGGGCGACTTCTTATCCTGGCGCGACCGCTTAGCGTTAGGCTCGCGACGTACAGCTGACTACCGGTTCACCGTCTTCGCGCGCGCTCTGTCTTGGTCCGTTGACCGGGGGCTTGCCCCTTTCAATCCATTGGAGCGACAAGGGCGCGTCTATCGTGCGACGCGACGGGATAATGTCTGGACCGACCATGATGAAGCGACCTTCCTGGCGCAGGCCCCTCGCCATCTTCAACTAGCGTTGCTTCTCGCGTTATGGACCGGGCAACGGCAGGGGGATCTGCTGCGGCTGAGCTGGAGCGACTATGATGGCGATGTCATTCGGCTCAAGCAGCGCAAAACAAGAGCGCGAGTGGCGATCCCTGTCGGCGCCCCTCTGAGGGCGGCCCTCGAGACGCTCGCCATCCATACGGGCGACAGCGAGACGATTTTGACCACCGAAGCGGGACGGGCTTGGACCGAATCTGGTTTCCGCGCTTCGTGGAGAAAGGCCTGCGCCAAAGCTGGGATCGCCGACGTCACGTTCCACGATCTGCGCGGAACGGCGGTCACCCGTCTAGCTATGGCGGGTTGCAACGAAGCTGAGATCGCTACGATCACGGGCCATAGCCTGCGAGACGTCGGTGCGATCCTCGATGGCCACTATCTCAAGCGCGATCATTCGCTCGCTGTGTCTGCGATCAAGAAGCTCGAAGCGAGAGCGGGCTTTCCAACTTTTTTCCCAACTAAGGCTGAGCGCACATAGTCGCTTCCCAATGGTGGGGGATTTTCTCTAGCAAAAACAAGGGGGACGATGGTGGGTGATGTAGGGTTCGAACCTACGACCCGCTGATTAAGAGTCAGCTGCTCTACCAACTGAGCTAATCACCCGACCGATCGTCTGCGTCTTCGGGGGCGAGGCCTTGCCGAAGGGCGCTCCTACTACCCAGCGGTTCGGGGGTTGGCAAGCGCTTTCGCAAACTTTCTGCGACGGAGTATGGTCCCCGTGGAATCAGCCGCGGCAAGCGGCGGGGGAGCGAACATCATGGCCTTCTGGAACCGGCGTCGATCGATCGACACCATGATGGCGCCGCACGACGGACCGCGGCTGAAGCCGACGTTGAGCTGGCCGCACCTGCTGGCCCTGGGCGTCGGGGCGATCGTCGGCACCGGCATTTTGACACTGATCGGGGTGGGGGCGGGGTTGGCGGGCCCGGCCGTGTTGATCAGCTTTGGCCTTGCGGGACTGGTCTGCGCCTGCGCGGCTCTGGCCTATGCCGAGCTGTCGACCATGATGCCGACGGCGGGCAGCGCCTACACCTATTCCTATGCGGTGCTGGGTGAGTTGATCGCCTGGATCGTGGGGTGGAGTCTGATCCTGGAATATTCGCTGGTCGTCAGCGCCGTGGCGGTGGGCTGGTCCGGCTATGCGGTCGGTTTCCTTAGCGGGCTGGGGATCGATTTGCCGACGGCGTTGGTCGCTGGGCCGCATGCGGGGGGCATCATAAACCTGCCGGCCGTTGCCATCATCGGAGTGGTGACGGGCCTGCTGCTCTTGGGCACCAAGGAGAGCGCGACGCTGAACGCGGTGCTGGTACTGATCAAGATCGCGGCCTTGGTGGTCTTCGTCGCCATCGCCCTGCCAGCGTTCAAGCCCGAGCATTTCACGCCCTTCATGCCCAACGGCTTCGGAGCCCCGTTCGTTCAGACGGGGGTGATGGCCGCGGCGGCGATCATCTTCTTCGCCTTCTATGGTTTCGACGCCATTTCGACGGCGGCGGAAGAGACCAAGAAGCCCGAACGTGACCTGGCCATCGGCATCGTCGGCTCCATGCTGATCTGTACGGCGCTGTATCTGGTCGTTGCGGCCGCAGCCATCGGCGCGCGACCTGTCGCGACCTTCGCCAGCAGCCCCGAGCCGCTGGCCCTGATTCTGCGTCAGATGGGGCAGGGGACGGCGGCCCAGTGGATCGCGGCGGCGGCGGTGATCGCGCTTCCGACCGTGCTGTTGGCCTTCCTGTTCGGGCAAAGCCGCATCTTCCTGGGCATGGCGCGCGATGGCCTGCTGCCGCGTCGCCTGGCCAAGGTATCGAGCCGGGGCGTGCCGGCGGTGGTGACTGTGTTCACCGCCATCGTCGTGGCGATTCTGGCGGGGTTGTTGCCGCTGGACGAACTGGCGTCGCTGGCCAACGCCGGGACGCTGGCGGCCTTCTGCTCGGTCGGGGTTTGCCTGATCGTGCTGCGCATCCGCGAGCCGGGTCGCAAGAGGGTGTTCAAGGCGCCGCTATGGCCGGTCGTTGGAGCGGTCAGCGTGATCGGATGTATCGTCTTCTTCCTGAGCCTGAAGCCGGTGACGCAGATCGGCTTCGTGGTCTGGAACGTGGTCGGCGTGGCGATCTATCTGCTGTGGTCCTCGCGGAACTCCCGCCTTGCCAAGGGTGAGGAGACGGCGGCCTGATGGCGTTGCGTGATCTGACGGGCGCCGTCGATTTCGCCGTGCTGAACGGCATGACGGGCGGGGACGACGCCGTCAATGAGGAGGTGTTGGGCCTGTTCGTCAATCAGGCCGGCCTGTGGTCCGTCATGCTGGATCCCAAGGTCGAGGGCTGGCGCGACGGGGTCCATACGATCCGAGGCGCGGCGGCGGGCATCGGCGCGCGAGACCTGGCGGCGATCTGCGCCGAGGCGGAAGCGGTGGATCAGAAGCTGGCCGCGCCGGCGGTTGAGCGGGTGCGCGATGCTCTGCAAGCGGCGCTGGCCGATGTCGCGGCCTATCGGCACGAACTGATGCTGCGCGGTCTCAAGGGCTGAGGCGAAGCGGATGAAATTGCACTGCACTCCGAAAACGCGTGCAAAATACAAGAAAGTGCAATTTCGGCAGGCGAGGCGCGTCGCGATGTCAAAGACCGGACGCCCATTATACGGCGCCCTGGAAGAGCGGCGGGGTGATTGACGCTGCTGCGATCTAATCGGTTCAAACTAGGCCGAACTTTTTTCGCGGATAGGATGGCAGGCGTGCGCCGTCCTAGCTGCGAGTCCGGTCGTAGGTGGCGAACTCGTGGGCGATGCAGCGGTCGATGAGCAGGCGCCAGACGGGTTCGGCGATGTCGGGCGACAGGTTGTGGGCCTCGGCCGAGACCAGCACCTTGGCGACCACGTCGTCGATGCGGGCCTGGTCGAAGACGGCGTCGCGGTCGGGCTTGATGCGGGCGGCGGCGTCCATGTAGCGCTGGCGCTCGGCCAGCAGGGCGACCAGAGCGCGGTCCAGGGCGTCGACGCCCTGACGGACTTCGGCCATCGACTGGCATTCGGCGGGATCGACGCGCGCATCGACGGCGACAAGAGCAGGCTTTGACATGGGCGTCGGGTTAGCGGGTCAGGCGGCCCAAGCCAAGGCCGTCAACCAACGAAGGCCCGCTCTAGCACATAGTCCGCCGGTTCGGCGTTGGAGCCTTCCTTCAGGCCATAGGTCTCCAGCAGTTCGCCGGCTTCCTTGATCATGGCCATGGAGCCGCACAGCATGGCGCGGTCGCGGGCGGGGTCGAACCCTTTGGGCAGGCCCAAATCGCGGAAGAAGTCGCCGGACTTGATGCGGTCGGTGATGCGGCCGGGCGTCTCGAAGTCCTCACGGGTGACGGTGGGGTAGTAGGTCAGTTGCGCCTGCGCCTCTTCCCCAATCAGGGGGTCGTCGTGGATCTCGCGGGTGAAGAAGTCGCGGTAGGCGAGGTCGGCGACGCTGCGGACCGTGTGGATCACATAGACATGGCCGAAGCGGGAATAGGTCTCTGGGTCGCGTGCGACGCTGAGCCAGGGCGCCAAACCCGTGCCGGTGCCGATCAGGAACAGGCGCTCGCCGCCGGTCAGGGCGTCCAGCACCAGAGTGCCGGTCGGCTTCTTGCCCATCAGGACGGTGTCGCCGGGCTGTATCTTCTGCAGGCGCGAGGTCAGGGGGCCGTCGGCGACCTTGATCGAGAAGAACTCCAGCTCCTCGGCCCAGCAGGGGCTGGCGATGGAATAGGCGCGCAGGACAGGCTTTCCCGGTACACCGTCTTTGGCTTCGCCGGGCAGGCCGATCATCACGAACTCGCCCGAGCGGAAGCGAAAATCCTCGGGTCGTTTGACGCCGAAGCTGAACAGGCTGTCGGTCCAGTGGCGCACCCACAGAACCTCCAGCTCGTTAAACGGACTGGCTTTCACGGGGGCGGGGGAGAGGGCGGCGTCTGTCATTGTGCGTCTCTCTAATCTGAGAACCCCTCGCAGGGAAGGACAAGCCTTTCAGCCGGCGACGACATTTCCTCGTGACGACTTGCAGAAGCACCGCTAGCGTCCCGACCCATGCGCACCCTTCTTCTCGCCTCGACCATCCTCCTGTCCGCCAGTTCGGCGCTTGCGCAGGAGACGCCCTCCAACATCCTGACGCCCGAGCGGGTGTTTTCCAGCCCCAGCCTGAACGGGCCGGTGGCCAAGGGGGTCAGCCTGTCGCCTGACGGCCAGTTGGTCGCCTTCCTGCGCTCGCGCGAGGACAATGTGGATGTGCAGGACCTGTGGGCCGCGCCGACGGGTGAGGGCGAACCCTACAAGCTGATCGACGCACGGGCGCTGGTTCCCGACGCCGGCGAACTGTCGGAGGCCGAAAAGGCCCGACGCGAGCGGATGCGGATCAGCGCGCGCGGCGTGGTCGAATATTCGTGGGACCAGCAGGGCCGCTACATCCTGGCGCCGCTGGAAGGCGACATTTTCCTGGCGAATCGCGTGGACGGCAAGGTGCGCCGCCTGACTGAGACGCCCGCCGACGAGATCGACGCCAAGGTGTCGCCGAAGGGCACCTACGTTTCCTATGTCCGGGATCAGAATCTGGTCGTCTATGATCTGGCGAGCGGCAAGGAGACGCCGATCACCGACGACGGCTCGGGTCTGATCACCTGGGCCACGGCCGAGTTCATCGCCCAAGAGGAGATGGATCGCGACACCGGATACTGGTGGAGCCCCGACGAGCGCTACATCGCCATGACGCGCGTGGACGAGAGCCCGGTCGATATCGTGCCGCGTTTCGAGATCACCGGCGGCGGCGCGACGATGGTGGAGCAACGCTATCCTCGCGCGGGCCGGCCCAATGCGGTGGTCGAACTTTATGTGCGCGACCTGCAGGGCGGGGGACGGGTCAAGGTGGACCTGGGATCCAATACCGACATCTATCTGGCGCGGGTGAACTGGTCCGGCGATGGCAAGACCCTGTATGTCCAGCGTCAGTCGCGCGACCAGAAGACTTTGGACCTGCTGAGCGTCGATCCGACGACCGGCGCGTCACGCGTGATCCTGAGCCAGAAGGCGCAGGCCTGGGTCGATCTGAACGACGACTTCCGCGTCCTGTCTGACGGCCGGTTCATCTGGTCCAATGAGGATTCAGGCTGGCGGCACCTGTATCTGTACGACCGCAACGGGCGTCGCCTGCGGGCCATCACGCGCGGCGACTATCCGGTCAAACATCTGGACGGCGTCAACGAACAGACCGGCGATGTTTATTTCACCGCCTCGATGCGCGACGGCAAGGAACTGCCGATCGAGCAGCAGATGTTCCGCGCCAACCTGAACCGCACGGTCGATCCGGTCGCGGTGACGCCGGGCGGTGGCTGGTGGACGGTGTCGGTGAACGGGCCGGCGACGGCCTATGTCGGCAACTATTCGGATCCGGCGACCCCGACGCAGTCGGCGCTTTATCGCATCGACGGCACGCGCGTGCGCTGGATCGAAGAGAACAAGCTCGACGCCACCCATCCGTTTGCCCCTTACGTCTCACGCCTGCGCACGCCCGAGTTCGGCACGATGCAGAGCCACGGCCAGAGCCTGGTGTGGCGCATGACCACGCCGCCCGACTTCGATCCGTCCAAGAAGTATCCGGTGGTGATGCAGGTCTATGGCGGCCCCGGCACCGGGGCGGGCGTGCAGAAGAGCTGGCAGCCGCTGACCAACCAACTGCTGACCGAGGCGGGCTACATCGTGTTCCGCGTCGACAATCGCGGCGAAGGCGACCGGTCGCAGGCGTTCGAGACCAGCATCTATCGCCGTCTGGGCATTCCGGCGGTCGAGGATCAGGCCCGGGCCGCGCAATGGCTGAAGACCCTGCCTTACGTCGATGCCGACCATATCGCGGTGATGGGCTGGAGCTTCGGCGGCTTCCTCAGCCTGCTGACACTGACGGACAAGGACGCCGGCCTGGCCTCGGCTCTGGCGGGCGCGGCGCCGACGGAATGGAGCCTGTACGACACTCACTATACCGAACGGTATATGTCCACGCCCCAGGCCAATCCGGAGGGCTATGCCGCCACCGACGTCCTGCCGCGGCTGGATGACATGACGGGGCGGCTGCTGCTGCTGCACGGCATGGCCGACGACAACGTCATCTTCGGCAATGCGACGCGCGTCATCGACGCCTTGCAGGCCAAGAGCGTGCCGTTCGAGATGATGCTCTATCCCGGCCAGCGGCACGGCGTCCGCGGCGATCCGAGGCAACTGCAACAATGGCGCACCTATCTCGACTTCCTGGACCGCACGATCGGCAAGCGGGCCGAACCCAAGGCCGATTGATTCCGGCGGCTGCGGTCGCGCTGGCCCTTGCGGGCTGCGCGACCGGGCAGGGCGCCTGTCCAACTGCATCCGCCGTGGTCGCGGCGGGGCGGGCGAACGACAGCGCCCATTCGGTGCTGGTCTGGACCGCGACATCACCCAGCCGGGGCGTGTCTGCGATTTCCGGCATGCCGATCCTTCTGAAGGACAATATCGAGACGGCGGACATGCCGACCACCGCCGGATCGTTGGCGCTGGCGAACAATGCGCCGGGACGCGACGCGCCGTTGGTCGCGCGACTGCGCGCCGCAGGAGCCGTGATCGTCGGCAAGACCAATCTGTCAGAATGGGCCAATATCCGCTCGTCGGACTCGATCAGCGGCTGGAGCGCTGTCGGCGGGCAGACGCTGAACCCCTATGATCCCATGCGCACGCCCTGTGGATCGTCGTCCGGCAGCGGGGCGGCGGTGGCGCTGGGGCTGACGCCCGTCGCCATCGGAACGGAGACGGACGGGTCGATCACCTGCCCGGCGTCGGTCAACGGCGTGGTCGGGTTCAAACCGACCGTGGGCTTGGTCCCGCGCACCCACATCGTGCCGATCAGCCATTCGCAGGACACGGCCGGACCGATGGCGACGACCGTCAGGGATGCGGCCAAGGTGCTGACCGTCATCGCCGGGTCCGATCCGGCCGATCCGGCCACGGTAGAGGCCGATGCGCGCAAGGTCGATTACGCCGCCAGGCTGGACGCGAACGCCGTGCGCGGTGCGCGGATCGGGGTGATGCGGTTTCTGAAAGGCTATTCGCCCGAAACTGAGGCGGTGTTCGAGCAGAACCTGAAGGCCCTGCGCGATGCCGGCGCCGTCCTGGTCGATCTGCCCGAGGGACCGGATGGTCGCGCCATCGGCGGGGCTGAGTTCAAGGTGCTGCTCTATGAGCTGAAGCACGATCTGAACGCCTATCTGGCCTCGACCGACCCGCAGCAGGTCCGCACCCGCACCCTGGCCGACGTCATCGCCTTCAACGCCGCCGAACCGCGCGAGACGGTGCTGTTCGGTCAGGACACCTTCGAGCGAGCCCAGGCGATGGGGGATTTGACGGACGCAGACTATCTGGAGGCGCGCGCGACGTCGCTTCGGCTGGCGGGTCCGGAGGGCATCGATCGACTGATGAAGGATAATAACGTGATCGCACTGATCGCGCCCACTACTTCACGGGCCTGGACCAACGATGCCAAGGACGACGACGATATGCAGGGATCGGCCAGCCGATTGGCCGCCGTCGCTGGCTATCCGCACCTGACCGTGCCGATGGGCTTTGATCGGGGAATGCCGGTGGGAATCAGCTTCCTCGGCGGGAAGTGGGACGATGCGCGCATCCTTTCGCTGGGTTACGCCTTCGAACAGGTGACCCAGGCCAGACGGCCGCCGCCTGGCGTTCGACGCTGACATCCCTTGGGGCGGCCGCTGAGAGTGCGGCATGTGCAGATTTAGCCTCAACGTCATGTCGACGATCGCGGCATGAGCGATCTTGTCGCCAATATCGTCGGCTCGGCGGCTGCGATCTGCTCGATCACCAGCTTCGCGCCTCAGGCGGTCAAGATTTGGAAGGAGCGCGACGCGTCGTCGGTCAGCTTGAAGACCTACTCCCTGACCGTGACCTGTTTCGTGCTGTGGGTCGTCTATGGCGTCATGACGCAGGCCTGGCCTGTCACGGTCGCCAACGCCTGCGCGCTGGTGATGGCGTCGGGCGTGCTGGTGATGAAATGGCGGTTCCGCGACGGCGATCCGGAGAAGTGATCAGACCTTTCCCCGACGTGATCTTGGCGCCCCCGCCGATGCGGGCTAACCCGTAGTTCACAACGTCCAACAGGGAGACGCCCCCAATGCCCGATCTCGCACAAGTCACCGAACACATCCGCGGCGCCGTCGGCGACAACTCCGGCCTCGGCAAGACCGTCAAGCTCGACCTCGGCGACGAGGGCAAGATCTACATCGACGGCGCTTCGACCCCCAATACGGTCACGAACGAGGACAAGCCCGCCGACGCCACCGTCTCGATGAAGTGGGATGACTTCATGGCTCTGTCGGAAGGCAAGCTGGACCCGATGATGGCCTTCATGCAGGGCAAGCTGAAGATCGCCGGCGACATGATGATCGCACAGAAGCTGGCTCCGCTGCTGAAGCGCTGATGCCGGTCTGAACGACCAGTTATGGCGGCGCGGCTCCCGACCAGGGGCCGCGCCGTTTTCGTATCGAGCGTCCGGCAGAGGCGCGAACGGGAAAGAGGAAACGACATGGACTTCAAACATTCCGACCGCGCCCTGGATTGGCACGCCCGCGTCCGTCGCTTCCTGGACGAGCAGGTGATCCCGCGCGAAGCTGAATATTTCGCCCAGGTGCGCGAAGATTCGAACCGTCAGCCGCCGGTCATGGAGACGATGAAGGCGGCCGCGAAAGAGGCCGGGCTGTGGAATATGTTCCTGCCCGGCGCCCATGAAGGTGAGAATGGGGGGGCGGGTCTGACCAATCTGGAATACGCGCCGCTGGCCGAGATGATGGGGCGGCATCTGTGGTCGGCCGAGGTGTTCAACTGCAACGCCCCCGACACCGGCAATATGGAGGTGCTCCATATGTACGGGAACGCCGAGCAGCAGGCGCGCTGGCTGAAGCCCCTGATGGCCGGCGAAATCCGTTCGGCCTTCCTGATGACCGAGCCTGAGGTCGCCTCGTCCGACGCCACCAACATCCAGACCCGGATCGAGCGGGACGGCGACCACTATGTCATTAACGGCCGCAAGTGGTGGTCAACCAACATGGGCCATCCGAACCTGGCCGTGACGATCGTCATGGGCAAGACTGACCCCGACGCCGCATCCCACGCCCAGCAGTCGCAGATCATCGTGCCGGCAAATACGCCTGGCTTCCGCGTCGAGCGGATGCTGTCGGTGTTCGGCTATGACGAAAAGCCGATCGGCCATGCCGAGGTCGTGTTGGAGAACGTCCGCGTGCCGGTCGAGAACCTGATCGCGGGCGAGGGCAGGGGCTTCGAGATCGCCCAAGGGCGGCTTGGCCCGGGCCGCATTCACCACTGCATGCGCACCATCGGTGCGGCCGAGCGGGCGCTGGAGCTGATGGTGACGCGGCTGCTGAACCGGACGGCGTTCAAGAAGCAGTTGGCGGAACACTCGGTCTGGGAACAGCGCGTCGCGGAGGCGCGCACCAACATCGAGATGTGTCGCCTGTTGGTGCTAAAGGCGGCTTGGATGATGGATCAGGCGGGAGCCAAGAACGCGCGCTCCGAGATCGCCCAGATCAAAGTCGCCGCGCCGAAGATGGCTTTGCAGATCATCGACGACGCCATTCAGGCGTTCGGCGGCGCCGGAGTCTCGGGCGACACGCCCCTAGCTGAGCTTTACGCGGGTGTCCGCACCTTGCGCATCGCCGACGGCCCGGACGAAGTCCATAATCGCACCATTGCGCGGTTGGAATACGCCAAACATGGCGGCCGCCCGATGCGCTGATATGTGATCCCGAACGCCAAGTGCTTGGGAACCTTGGTCTTGTTGGTGCGTTTGTTCGGCACTGACAAGGCGCTGGGGCTGGTGTCGGACGGGACAGCTGACATGAATGCGCGCTCCGAGCCCGACCCGCGGGTTGTGTCAGACGTGGCGCGGTTCAAGGCCGTTCGCGCGCGCATGATCGCTCTGGCTGAAGGTTTGTCTGCCGAGGATCTGTCAGTTCAGTCGATGGCGGATTGCAGCCCAGGGAAATGGCATCTGGCGCACACCAGCTGGTTTTTCGAGGCGATGATCCTGTCGTCCGATCCCGACTACCATCCTGTCGATCCGCGTTTTCAGCAGCTGTTCAACTCCTACTATGAGGCCTTAGGCGAGCGAGTCAGGCGGGACCAGCGCGGGCTGATGACCCGGCCGTCCGTCGATGAGGTCCTGGCTTATCGGCGCGAGATCGACCGCCGGATGATCGCCTGGCTGGCGCAGGGCGAGACCAGCGGCCATCAACGCTATCTGTTCGAGCTGGGGCTGCACCACGACCAGCAGCATCAGGAGCTTTTCCTGATGGATATGCTGAACCTGATGTCGCGCTCTCCGCTCGACCCCGCCGCCTATAAGATCGAGCCCAGAGCCGAGCCGCTTGAGATCAGGCGCGGCGGAACGGTAGCGTTTGACGGCGGTCTGGTGACGATCGGCCATGACCAATCGGGCTTCGCCTTCGACAATGAGGGGCCTGCGCACCGTGTCTGGCTGGAGCCGTTCACTCTAGCTGAGGACCTAGTGACGAACGGGGACTGGAACGCCTTCATCCAGGATGGCGGCTATTCGCGTTCCGACCTGTGGCTGTCGGACGGCTGGGCGACGGTCAAGGCTGAGGGCTGGAGCGCGCCGCTCTATTGGCGTTTGGAGGATGGCGACTGGACCGTGATGGGTCTGACGGGGCGTAAACCTCTCGATCCTGCTGCGCCGGTTCGCCACATCAGCTTTTATGAGGCCGACGCCTTTGCCCGTTGGGCCGGCAAGCGACTGCCGTCCGAGGCGGAATGGGAACATGCCGCCGCCTCTTCGCCTGATGCGTTCTCGAACCTGGCTGGCGAAGTGTGGCAGTGGACGTCCAGCGCCTATGCGCCCTATCCCGGTTTTCAGCCGACGCCGGGCACCGCCGCCGAATACAACGGCAAGTTCATGGCCAATCAGATGGTGCTGCGAGGCGGATCGTTAGCCACGCCGCCGGGCCATGACCGCATCACTTATCGCAACTTCTTCTATCCCCAACAGAGGTGGGCCTTCATGGGTTTGAGACTGGCTGAAGATCGGACCGTGGCGCGAGACGCCGCAGCGGACGACGCCCAAACCGCCGCCTTTCGAAAGGATATGATCGAAGGGCTGTCGCGTGCGCAAAAGGCCGTGCCGCCGAAGTGGTTCTATGACGCGGACGGGTCACGTTTGTTCGAAGACATCACCGTGCTGCCCGAATACTATCCGACCCGGCAGGAAATGGCGCTGTTGCGCGATCGCGCAGCAGAGTTGACGGCCGACTTTGGCCCCGACGCGGTGCTGGTCGAATTCGGATCCGGCGCCAGCGAGAAGACGCGGATTTTGTTAGACGCCGCCACCGACCTCGGCGCCTACGTTCCGCTCGACATCAGCGAGAGTGCTCTGATGGACGCCGCTATTCGCGTCCGTGCTGATTATCCAAACCTGCGCGTGCAGCCAGTTCTGGGCGACTTCGAACATCTGGCCCCGCTGCCCGACGATCTTCCGTCGGGGCGACGGATCGGCTTCTTCCCCGGCTCGACCATCGGCAATCTGCAACCGGATGAGGCCGAGCAATTCCTGGCGGCGGCGCGTCGGATGCTGGGAGAGGGGGCGTTGTTCATTCTGGGCGTCGATCTGGTCAAAGATCCTGCAATCCTGGTCGCCGCCTATGACGACAGCCAAGGCGTCACGGCGGCCTTCAATCGCAATGTTATGATCCGCGCCAATCACGAGTTGGATGCTGATTTCGATGTGGACGCCTTTGTTCACCGCGCCGTGTGGAACCCGGACGCCTCGCGAATGGAAATGCATCTGCAGGCGATTGCGCCGACGACCGCGCACGTCGGAGATCGGACATTCCGCTTCATGACCGGCGAGACGATCCACACAGAAAGCTCGCGCAAGTTCACGCCTGAATCGATCCAAGCCATGGCGGCCGCCTCCGGTTGGACGGTTGTCCGCATTGATACCTCTCCGGCGCCGAGCGTCGCCTTGGCGGTCCTGCGCGCCTGAGCCGAATGCGCGGCTGATCGCGGGCAAGAAAAAGGGCGGCGCATCGATCGATGGGCCGCCCTTGTTTGTATCGAGTTTCGCCGACTATTGCCCGTCGGCGGCGTCCGCGTCTTTCTTGGTGCCGTGCGACGCTTCTCCACCCTTGCGGCCCGCCTGTGCGGCGAGGCTGCGGTCTTGGGAGAAGCTGCGTTTTTCGCTGGGGACGCTTGCGCCCCCTTTGCGCGCGATTTCGCGCTGACGTTCGGGATCCATGGAGGCGAAACCTCGCTTGGAAACGCCGGAGGGGCGTGTGGGTTGGCTGTCCATCGTGTTCCTTTCAGTGCTGCCGTTGCGCTTGCTGAAGTGAACCCAGTGACTCGGTGACGGTTCCGTCGGGAACTCCGTTTTACTGTCGCGATCCTCAAGGGCTCGTGAGTTTGACTTTACCCAGCGCCGTAAGGCCGCGAATCACCTTCGCCGCCACCATCCGGTTCCATCGGCGGAACTTCATCGGGCGTGTCTGAAGGCTGTATTTCCGGCTGCTGCGCCGGCTCAGGCTGGATCTCGGGTTGCGGCGTGGTCGGAGTGGGTTCGATATAGGTCATGAGCGGCTCCTTGTGCGATCAACCAACGCACCCTGATCGCCAGCGTTCAAAAAGGAACCATGGGTCGCAACACCGGTTTGTTCAGCGAACCACGGAGATCGAGATGACCAACACCCCGATAAGCGCGACATCACCCGACGACATCGTCCTGGAGGACGATGATCTGACCCAACGTCTGGACCGACAGGCCGACGCAATTCTCGCCCAAGGCGAGGGCCGCAGCTTTGGCAAGACCACGTCGGTCCGTCAGGCCGTCAGAGAAGATGCGGGCCTGGTGCGTGAAAAGATTTCCGGACGCGTTCATCGCGTGCAGGAAGACATTCAGGACAATCCGATGAAGGCCACGCTCTATGCGTTGGGTATCGGCGTCATCATCGGCATGATCCTGCGCCGCTAAGCCACATGATCAGCAGGCTCAGGCAGGCCCCGACGGCTCACGCTGGATCGGGGCCTGTCGCATTGCGGCGTCAGACACGAACGGATTGGTCCGTCGCTCTTCACCAAAGGTGGAGATCGGCCCGTGGCCCGGCACAAAGGTGACGTCGTCGCCCAGCGGCCAGAGCTTTTCGATCACGGAGCGGATCAGTGCGGGCGGATCGCTCATCGGGAAGTCGGTGCGACCGACCGAACCCTTGAACAGAACGTCGCCGACCTGAGCGAATCGCGCCGCGCGATTGAAGAAGATGACGTGCCCGGGCGTATGGCCGGGGCAGTGACGCACCTCCCAGATCGTTTCCCCCAACGATACCGTGTCGCCATCCTCCAGCCAACGGTCGGGCGTGAAGGGGCGAGCGTCGGGCAGGCCGTACATCCGGCCGCTCTCCACGATTCGGTCGATCCAGAACTGGTCGGCCTTCTGAGGGCCGGTGATCTGGACGCCAGTCTTTTCCTGCATTTCGGCTGCCCCGCCAGCATGATCCAGATGGCCGTGGGTGATCCAGATCTGATCCAGCGTCAGGCCGCGCCGCGTGACCTCGCCCAGGACCGCATCGACCGAGCCGCCCGGATCGATCACGGCGGCCTTGTTGGTGGCGGTGCACCAGACGGTCGTGCAGTTCTGTTGAAGCGGGGTGACGGGCGTGACGAAGACGCCGATGGGGGAGGCGGGTTGGCTCATTTGGTCAACATAGCCACGCGGAGGCCGCGAAACCACCGGCTCTGACCACGCCCGCGTTGACCTTTCGGGCCCTTCTCGACATAAGGGCGGGCTTCGAGGCGCCGCTCCACACGGGGCGGCCTTCTTGCTTTATCCATTCCGCGCCGGCCGTCTCGATGGCTCATGCGCCCCAGAGCGTCAGAATCCCGACCATGCAAGTCGTCGAAAAGTCGAACGAAGGCCTCAGCCGCGTGATCGCGGTCACCATTCCCGTCGCGGAGCTGAACGAAAAGCTCGAAGCCCGCGTCAAGGAAGTCGCCCCGCAGGTGAAGCTGAAGGGCTTCCGTCCAGGCAAGGTGCCGGTCGCCCACGTCAAGAAGACCTTCGGCCGTGAGTTCATGGGCGAGATCATCAACGCCGAGCTGAACGAAACCAGCCAGAAGGCGCTCGATGAGGCCAAGATCCGTCCCGCCGCGCCGGCCGAGATGAAGCTGACCTCGGACATGGACAAGGTCATCGCTGGTCAGGAAGACCTGGCCTATGAAATGTCGCTGGAAATCATGCCGGACTTCGAGCCGGTCGATCCCAAGACCCTGAAGCTGGAGCGCCCGACCTATGAAGCGTCTGACGCCGATCTGGACGAGGCCCTGACGGAACTGGCCGGTCAGGCCAAGACCTACGAAGACAAGAAGGGCAAGACCGTCAAGGCCGCCGAGGGCGACCAGCTGACGATCGACTTCCTGGGCAAGCTGGACGGCGAGCCCTTCGAGGGCGGCGCCGCCGAGGACGCGGACCTGGTGATCGGCTCGGGCCGCTTCATCCCCGGTTTCGAAGAGCAACTGACGGGCGCCAAGGTCGGCGAAGAGAAGACCATCGAGGTCACCTTCCCCGAGAACTATCAAGCCGCTCATCTGGCCGGCAAGAAGGCCACCTTCGACATCAAGGTGAAGGCCATCAAGGCGGAAGCCGAATCCAAGATCGACGACGATTTCGCCACCCGCATCGGTCTGGAGTCGCTGGACAAGCTGAAGGAACTGCTGAAGTCCAACCTGGACCAGCAGTACGCCGGCGCGGCCCGTTTCAAGCTGAAGCGCGCTCTGCTGGACCAGCTGGATGAGGCCCACGACTTCCCGCTGCCGCCGAAGATGGTGGACGCCGACTTCGACGGCATCTGGCAGCAGGTCGAGGCTGACAAGACCGCTGGTCGTCTGCCGGAAGAAGACGCCGCCAAGTCGGACGAAGACCTGAAGGCTGAATACCGCAAGATCGCCGAACGCCGTGTGCGTCTGGGCCTGGTGCTGGCCGAAATCGGTCGCGCCAACAACGTCCAGGTCACCGACCAGGAACTGAACGCCGCCATCCTGCAGGAAGCCCGCAACTATCCGGGCCAGGAACAGGCCGTCCTGAACTTCTACCGCCAGAACCCCAACGCCGCCGCCCAGATGCGCGCGCCCATCTATGAAGAGAAGGTCGTCGACCTGATCGTGGGCGTCGCCGACGTGACCGACAAACCGATCACGAAGGAAGAGCTGCTGAAGGAAGACGAGGACGAGGGCTGATTTTCCGCTCGATTACGCGACCGTAACTGGCGGTTGTGGTGTCTGGATTGTAGGTCGAATGGGTCCGCAGTGCGGGCCCATTTTGCTTTTCAGGTATGTCCTCAATGTCTTTTTCCGCTGTCACTCTGGCCGCCCTCATCACCGCAGGCGCGCAGGCGCAGGATCCGGGACAGCCGCCCCCGACAGATCTGGAGGAGATCACGGTCGAGGGTCAGTCGCCGCGGCAGGCTGCGCGCCAGTTTGTCCAGCGCGTCGCGACCGCGCCCGCCGGTGCGCGGCTTGGACGGTGGAATACGCCGCTGTGCGTCAGCGTCGCCGGATTGAAGGCGCCCTACGGTCAGATGCTTGCCGATCGCATCGGCGAAATCGCTCATGACCTTGAAATTCGAGTGGGCGAGCCTGGCTGCTCGGCCAATGTGCTCATCATCGCCACAGAGGATGGTCCCAGCGTCGCATCGGCGCTGGTGGAAGGTTGGCGTCTTCGCTTCCGTCCTCCGATCGACAACACCAACATGGGTTTGGCGGCGCTGGAACGGTTCAAAACCAGTAATGCGCCGGTGCGATGGTGGCACATTTCCCTGCCAGTCTCAGCAGACACGGGTCAACTGGCGGCCCGTGTCTCCGGTGGAGAGCCCCCTTGGATTGCATCGCGCAACGTCAGCCGCATGAGGTCGCCACTGCGTTACGACCTGAACTCTGCGACCGTCGTTATTGATATGACCAAGGCCACTGGCGTGCTTTTGCCGGCTTTGATGGACTACGCAGCGATGGTCGTCCTGGCCCAGGTCGATCCCCGCGCCGACTACTCCGATCAGCCCACTGTGCTGAATTTATTTGGTGATCCCCAGAACGTGACCGGCCTCACGGACTGGGATCGCGCCTATCTGCAAGCACTATATGAAGCGGAGCCCGATCGCGCATCCGCTGCTGCGCAGGAGGCGGCGGTCGCGGAACGACTACAGAAAGGGCGTCGTGCAGCGGCGAACCAGCAAGACGCGCAGTCCGATTGAACCCGGCGTCTTGCGCAGGGTGTCATCGAACGCGATATGCAGCATAACCGGCTGACGACGCTGAATCGTCGCCACTGCATCCGAGAAGGCTAAATGCGCGATCCGATCGAACTGATGAACATGAACCTGGTGCCGATGGTGGTGGAGCAATCCAGCCGCGGCGAGCGCTCCTTCGACATCTTCTCGCGTCTGCTGCGCGAGCGGATCATCTTCCTGACGGGACCGTTCGAGGACGGTATGGCGTCGCTGATCTGCGCCCAGCTGCTATTCCTTGAATCGGAGAACCCGAAGAAGGAGATCAGCATGTATATCAACAGCCCCGGCGGTCAGGTGACCTCGGCGCTCGCGATCTATGACACCATGCAATACATCAAGAGCCCGGTTTCGACCGTGGTGATGGGTATGGCGGCTTCGGCTGGCTCGCTGATCCTGACGGCGGGCGCTGCAGGTCAGCGCATCGCCCTGCCGAATGCCCGCGTCATGGTGCACCAGCCCTCAGGCGGGTTCCGGGGTCAGGCGTCGGACATCGAACTGCATGCCGCCGACATCCGTTACACCAAGCGTCGTCTGAACGAGATTTACGTCCATCACACCGGCCGCACGTATGAGGAGGTCGAAAAGACGCTGGACCGCGACCACTTCATGTCGGCCGAGGAAGCCAAGGCCTGGGGCATCGTGGACCACGTCTATGATCGCCGCGAACAGGCTGACGCCGACGGCGTGAAGACGCCCGGCAACTAAGACAGCTGTCGAAAGACGAAAGGGCGCGCCCGTTGCGGCGCGCCCTTTTCATTTTGTGCTATCGGAACCGCCATGCAGTTTACACGAGATCAAAGCGGCACGGTCGATGTCGATGGCGAAAGCTACGTCTGGGAGCTTCGTCGCCAACCTCAGCCCAAGGGCGGCAACGTCTGGGAGGGCATGGCTGTGTCCCTTCGCCACGCGGACTTCAAGCGTGAAGCGATTGTACAGTTTCCGCCGCCGCTTCGGCCCAACGGACGACCCGATGTGGAAAAGCAGCGCGTCAACGTCGACGCTGTCCGCACCGCTATTGCCTCGGCGATCGAGGCCGGCTGGGATCCGGCCTCGCGCGGCAAGGCGATGGTGTTCGATGTGGACGCCGACGGCAACTGAGCCTCAGGGCTTTTGGCGGAAGATCCTGAAGCCGGGCTGCTCGGCCATCGCCAGCATCTCGGTGTCACCCGAGGTGTCGCCATAGGCGGCCGTCAGGGTCATGTTGTCGCCATAGGCCGCCTTCAACCGCCGCACCTTTTCCTGACCCCGACAATTCGGACCGGCGAAGTCGCCGTTGATCCGGTCATCGGCGTCGAAGACGAACTCGGTGCCCAGCAGGGCCTCGGCGCCAAGCTTTCGGGCGAATGGCGCGACGGTCGTCGTGGGCGACGCGGTCACGATGACGCGATGCGCGCCGCGTCGGCCCCAGTCGTTCCACACCTCAAGCGCATCGGGGCGCATGAACCGCGGCCAGATCTCTTCGGCGAAGGCTGCGGCTTCCGCCTCCAGCGTCTGGCGGTTCACGCCGCGCAGGAACTCCCTGACCGAGGCCGCCTTGATCCGGCCCCGGTCGCGATCCTTGGCATAGGCGGCGAGCGCTGGGGCGAGCTTGACCAGCCCCAGCGCCCAAGCGCCCGGATCGGCGCGCCAGCGCAGGAACTCGGTGAAGCTGTCGCGAATCGTCAGCGTGCCGTCGAAATCGAAGGCGACGATGGCGCGTCCATTCATCGTGGACTGGCGTAAATCCTGCACAATACCCATGTCAGACATTCGCCTTGATCCCCGTCGACACTGATCCGTCCACGCACTGCAACAATCCCTTGCCGCCTTCGGGGTTGTTCCGGAACGTGTGATGGGTGATTGTCATTTTTTGAAGACCTTCGCATCCAGAGTGCTGGAATCAATGTGAGGGAAGCGCGTTTCGGGCCATTTCGGTCCGCCCCGCGGGAGTGAGATAAGGGTCTATGACCAAAGCAGCCGGCACCGACGCCAAAAGCACCCTCTACTGCTCGTTCTGCGGAAAGAGCCAGCACGAGGTCCGCAAGCTCATCGCGGGCCCGACCGTCTTCATCTGCGATGAATGCGTCGAACTGTGCATGGACATCATCCGCGAAGAGCACAAGATCGGCTTCAAGAAGACGACCGACGGCGTGCCCACGCCCAAGGAAATCCGCGACGTGTTGGACGACTATGTCATCGGCCAGGCGCACGCCAAGAAGGTGCTCTCGGTCGCCGTCCACAACCACTACAAGCGCCTGAACCACGCGACAAAGAACAACGACGTCGAACTGGCCAAGTCGAACATCATGCTGATTGGGCCGACCGGCTCGGGCAAGACGCTGCTGGCCCAGACGCTGGCGCGCATCATCGACGTGCCCTTCACCATGGCCGACGCCACGACCCTGACCGAGGCCGGTTATGTGGGTGAGGATGTCGAGAACATCATCCTGAAGCTGCTTCAGGCGTCGGACTACAACGTCGAGCGGGCTCAGCGCGGCATCGTCTATATCGACGAAATCGACAAGATCTCGCGCAAGTCGGACAACCCGTCGATTACCCGCGACGTGTCGGGCGAAGGCGTGCAGCAGGCCCTGCTGAAGATCATGGAAGGCACGGTCGCCTCCGTGCCGCCGCAAGGCGGTCGCAAGCATCCGCAGCAGGAGTTCCTGCAGGTCGACACCGCCAACATCCTGTTTATCGTCGGCGGCGCCTTCGCTGGGTTGGAGAAGGTCATCTCGGCGCGCGGGGCAGGGGCTTCGATCGGCTTCGGCGCCCAGGTCAAGGAGATCGACGAACGTCGCACGGGCGACATCCTGAAGGGTGTCGAGCCTGACGACCTGATGCGGTTCGGTCTGATCCCCGAGTTCATCGGCCGTCTGCCGGTGCTGGCGACGCTGGAAGACCTGGACGAGACGGCGCTGGTCACCATTCTGACCGAGCCGAAGAACGCCCTGGTCAAACAGTACAAGCGCCTGTTCGAGATGGAGAATGTCGAACTGACCTTCACCGACGACGCCCTGATCGCCGTCGCCAAGAAGGCCATCACCCGCAAGACCGGGGCACGCGGCCTGCGCTCGATCCTGGAAGGCATTTTGCTGGAGACCATGTTCGAGCTGCCGACCTTCGAAGGCGTCGAGGAAGTCGTCGTCAACGCCGAGGTCATCGACGGCAAGGCTCAACCCCTGCTGATCTACTCGGAAGCCTCCAAGAAAAAGGCCGACGGCGCCGCCTGAGCCGACAAAAAAATCCTGAAATGACGAAGGCCGGAGCGATCTCGCTCCGGCCTTTTTCGTGAGTTCAAGGCGTCAAACGAACTCGGTCAGCATCAGGACATGCCCCGGGTGCGCCTCGGCCTCGGCTCTGGCGCAGCGGACGGCGCTTTTGGCGTCGGTGAAGACGCCTTCGAACAGGCCGTCGCTTGATGTGATGCGCCAGCGATCGCCGACAGGCCGGATCGTCAGGGTTTCGACGGCGGGTGGTGAGGCAAGGGGCGTAATCATTATGTGAAGCGGTGTTGGTCGCGGTTCAGGCGGTCGGCCTCGGCCTGAAGTCGGGCGGCGAGACGTTCGGCCGAGATGCGATCGGGCAGGGGGCGGGTGCAGGCATTGTTGAGCGCCACGGCCCAACCGCAGGCGCGAGGCACGACCCTGTATCGTCTGGGAGGGGCGGCGCGTGTCACGCCGCCCTCGACATGGCCCTGCATCATCGCGCGCGGCCCTTGCGGATCGGGGCGCCGAACAGGGCGCCGATGAAGGTCATCGCCATCTGAAGGGTTGTCGGCGCCGGGGCGGGACGTTTCAGGGTCTCGGCCAGCAGGTGGGAACGGCTCATTGTCATCTCCTTGGAGCCGCAGAAGACGCCCGATCCCCGTAAAGCGGCCATGTCGAAAGCGTCGCCGGGCGTAATGCGGACCTAAAGCGGTGCGATCGGCGGCCTTGTCGCCACGCAGATGTGGGCCGTTCCGCGGTCACGCTTGAACCGCGGGTCTTTCAAACCACATACTCATCCGAACGCCGTCGGAATCGACGGGCCGTCATGCGCCGGTCGGGCCTCTTGCCCGGCGGACCCTGACGGCGGGCCGGAGATGATCAATGGCCCAGGAGTACGCATCATGACTGAACCAAAAATCCTGCCCGTCCTGCCGCTGAGAGACATCGTCGTCTTCCCGCACATGGTCGTGCCGCTCTTCGTCGGACGCGAGAAGTCGGTGAAGGCGCTGGACGAGATCATGAAGGGCGAAAAGCAGATCCTGCTGGCGACCCAGAAGAACAGCGTCGACGACGATCCGTCGCCGGACGCCATCTATCCCATCGGCGTGCTGGCCTCGGTGCTGCAACTGCTGAAACTGCCCGACGGCACGGTGAAGGTGCTGGTCGAGGGCAAGGGCCGCGCGCGCCTGACCCGCTTCACCGACCGTGAGGAGTATTTCGAGGCCGAGGCCGTCGAGATCGAAGACGAAGCTGGCGACGCCTCGCAGGCGGAAGCCATGCTGCGCGCCGTGGTCGAGCAGTTCGAAAACTATGTGAAGCTGAACAAGAAGGTTCCGCCCGAGGCCCTCAGCTCCATCCCCCAGATCACCGACGCCTCCAAGCTGGCCGACTCGGTCGCCGCACACCTGTCGGTCAAGATCGCCGACAAGCAGGGCCTGCTGGAAACCTTCGACGTGCCCAAGCGGCTGGAGAAGGTCTATGGGCTGATGGAGGGCGAGATCTCGGTCCTTCAGGTCGAGAAGAAGATCCGCTCGCGCGTGAAGCGCCAGATGGAGAAGACCCAGCGCGAATATTATCTGAACGAGCAGATGAAGGCGATCCAGCGCGAGCTGGGCGAGACCGACGACGCGCGCGACGAGATCATGGATCTGGAGAAGCGCATCCGGAAGACGCGCCTGTCCAAGGAGGCGCGCACCAAGGCCGAGGCCGAGGTCAAGAAGCTGCGCAACATGAGCCCGATGTCGGCGGAGTCGACCGTCGTGCGCAACTATCTCGACTGGCTGCTGTCCGTGCCGTGGGGCAAGGCCAAGCAGAAGCCGATCGACCTGGCCAAGGCCGAGGACATCCTGGAAGAGGATCACTTCGGCCTGGAGAAGGTCAAGGAACGGATCATCGAGTATCTGGCGGTTCAGGCCCGCACCGGCAGCCTGAAGGGTCCGATCCTGTGCCTGGTCGGCCCTCCCGGCGTCGGCAAGACCTCGCTGGCCAAGTCCATCGCCAAGGCGACAGGGCGTGAATACGTTCGCATGTCGCTGGGCGGCGTGCGCGACGAGAGCGAGATCCGCGGCCACCGCCGGACCTATATCGGCTCCATGCCCGGCAAGATCATCCAGTCGATGAAGAAGGCCAAGACCCCTAACGCCTTCGTCCTGCTGGACGAGATCGACAAGCTGGGATCGGACTGGCGCGGCGATCCGTCGTCGGCCCTGCTGGAGGTGCTGGACCCGGCCCAGAATTCGACCTTCGGCGACCACTATCTGGAGGTGGACTACGACCTGTCCCAGGTGATGTTCGTGACGACCGCGAACAGCCTGAACATGCCGCAGCCGCTGATGGACCGGATGGAGATCATTCGGGTCTCGGGCTACACCGAGGACGAGAAGGTCGAGATCGCCAAGCGCCACGTCCTGCCCAAGCAGTTGGCGGACCACGGTCTGAAGGATGGTGAGCTGATCGTGCCGGAAGATACGATCCGCGACCTGATCCGCTACTACACCCGCGAAGCCGGCGTGCGGTCGCTGGAACGCGCCCTGGGCGGTCTGGCGCGCAAGGCCGTGCGCGAGATGGCAAAGACGGGCGCCAAGTCGATCACGGTCAATGAGGCCAAGTTGGCCGAATACGCGGGCGTCAAGAAGTTCCGCTACGGCGAGACGGATGAGGAGGATCAGGTCGGCATCGTCACCGGTCTGGCCTGGACCGAGTTCGGCGGCGACATCCTGACCATCGAAGCCATCAAGATGCCGGGTCGCGGGCGCATGACCGTGACTGGCAATCTGAAGGACGTGATGAAGGAGTCGATCTCGGCTGCGGCGTCCTATGTGCGGTCGCGGGCCCTGGCCTTCGGCGTCAAGCCGCCGGTGTTCGAGAAGACCGACATCCACGTCCACGTGCCGGATGGCGCTACGCCCAAGGACGGCCCGTCCGCCGGCGTGGCCATGACGGTGGCGATGGTCTCGGTCCTGACCGGCATTCCGATCCGCAAGGATATCGCCATGACCGGCGAGATCACTTTGCGCGGCCGGGTCACCGCCATCGGCGGCCTGAAGGAGAAGCTGCTCGCGGCCCTGCGCTCCGGCGTCAAGACGGTGCTGATCCCGCAGGAGAACGAGAAGGATCTCGCCGACGTGCCGGACAATGTGAAGTCGGCGCTGGAGATCGTGCCGATCTCCACGGCGGACGAGGCGCTGAAGTGGGCGCTTGTCGGCACCCTGACGCCGGTGGAGTGGGACGAGGCGGCCGAACCCCTGCCGGCCCCGGTCGCGGCTCCAGAAGGGCCGGCGGCGGCGGTCAGCCACTAACGCCGAGTTGAACAGCGAGCGCCGCCGGTGATCCCACCGGCGGCGTTTTCGTTTTTGACGCAACCGCCGATCTGTCCTTTAGTGATTCGTTCTGGAGGGGAACGGATGACCAAGGCGGAACTGATCGGCCGGATGGCTAGCGCGGCGAACATCAGCCGCGACCAGGCCAAGACGGCGCTGGAGGCGTTCACGGACGGCGTGACCGAGTCGCTGACGCGGGGCGCGGACGTGAAGCTGATCGGCTTCGGCAGTTTCGTCGCCGTGGACCGCAAGGCTGGCGTCGCCCGTAACCCGCAGACCGGCGCTGCCGTCGCGCGCCCGGCCTCGCGCACCGCGCGCTTTCGCCCGGGTGAGGGTTTGAAAAGCGCCTTGAACGGTTGAGGCGCGACGGGCATAAGCCCGTCTCTCCCTTGGGGGCGGCTAGCTCAGCTGGTCAGAGCATCTCGTTTACACCGAGAGGGTCGGCGGTTCGAACCCGTCGCCGCCTACCAAACAAAAAGGCCGCCGGATCGCTCCGGCGGCCTTTCGTTTGTCTGGATCGGGCTGCGATCAGAAGCGGAAGCTGGCCCGCAGCAGCAGCGAGTAGCGAACGTAGTCTTCCAGCAGCTCGGCGTCGCCGGTCAGCGACAGCATGCCCAGTTCGTTGCCGAAGTTCAGGCGGAAGCCCAGGATCGGTCCGCCGCCTTCGATGGCGTCCGGCGACAGGATGAAGTCCGGGCCGCCGCTGGCGAAGCGGGCGATGGTTTCGCCGGCGTCCACCGAGATGTTCTGACGATAGCCGACGCGCAGTTCGGGACGGATCCAGCCGTTGCGGCCAAAGCCATAGCCGACGTTCATCGCCGCCACCGCGGAGAAGATGTGGCTGTCGCGCGAATCGATGTCGAGATCGAAGCCGTCGCCGCCGCCCTTCTCGCTGCGCGAGCCTTCCGACAGGCTGAAATACTCGCCATAGATTTCGGGGCGGATGTTCAGACGGCCGAAGTTGCGCTCATACGAGGCGCCGCCGGCGATGGCCGCCGTCCAGCCGTGCCAGTCGGACTTGTTGTTCAGATAGACGCCCGTGGCGACCAGCGAGCGATCGGCGCTGAAGGAGGCATAGCCGCCGGCCGCACGGGCCCAAGTCGTCCAGTACTGACCTTGAGCGCGCCAGTAGAGGCCCAGCTCCAGCAGGTTGGCCGACAGGACCTCTTCGGCCTCGGCCTCTGGATCCTTGATGTCGGACGAGGTGAAGGCGGCCGAGATGCCGACGGCGCCTAGGCTGGTGCCCTTTTCGACGCCGCCGGCGACGCCGAAGCCTTCGGACCGGAAGCCGTAGGAGTCGGTCTTGTCCTTGTCGGCGTAGAAGTTGATCTCCTGCACCCAGGCGCTGGTCTCACCCGGCGCAGCGGCGGCGTTTCGTCCGGTCAGCGCGCGGGTGACCGCGTCCACGCCGGCCGACAGCGACATCAGCGGTCCGCCGGAGTGGTCGGGCAGCATCTGCTCGTAGGCGTCGATGAAGCCGTCGCGCGACGTCTGCGACAGGAACAGGTTGCGCAGGGCCTCATTGGAGCCCAGCGCGCCATAGACGGCGTCGTAGGCGGACGCCTCGACCGGGATCAGCCCGGCCTCGGAGGCCGTACGGCGACGCGCATCGACATAGACGGTGTTGCCGGCCACGCCGCCCTGCACGACGTAAAGATAGGGCGAGTTGTCCGACAGCAGGGTCTGGTTGATCTGACCCACATTCAGCGTGCCGGCCGTGATGACGTTGAACCGCTCGGGCTGATCAATCAACGACGAGAAGCGGACGCCTAGGGTAGAGCCTGTCGCCAGGGTCGCATTGCCGCTGACGTTGAAGCCGCCGGCACGGTCGTTGGCGGGGTCAAGATTGACCAGCAATGTCCCTTCGGCGCCGATGTTCAGGTTGGAGATCGCCGTGGCGCCCGTCTGGGTGGCGGCCAGAGTGCCCTTGGACACGTTGATGTCCAGCAGGCCGTCGCTGTTGGCGATGGCGCCGGTCACGACCGCGCCGCCGCTGATGTTCAGCCGGTCGGCGCCGGCGCCGAAATCGATGTCGCCGTTGACGACGCCGTTCTCAATTTTGAGCGTGTCCGCGCCCGAGCCGAGCTTGATCGCCCCGACGATGGCCGGTTCGCTGGCGTCCGGCACGCCATCCTTGTCCGTGTCCGTCGCCGTGCTGCCGGCAGCGGCGGGAATGCCGTACTGACGCAGAGTGACGCCGGTCGTGTTGGCTGACACGTCGATGGCGGTCACCTTGCCAGTCACCGGATTTGTATCGTCGGTGTTAGGGGTGAGCGAGCCGATGATCGAACCGGCGTTGTTCAGCTGGGTCAAGGTGCCGGACTGGTCACGAATAACGGTGGCCGAACCCTGATTGCCGCCGAAAGAGGCTACCAGATTGCCTGTGTTGGTCAGGGAACCGACGTTGGCGCCTGCACCAATTAGAATGCCGGTCGCGCTCTGGGTCTGCTTGCCCGAAGCGACGGCCTGAATGGCGCCCGAGTTGTTGATCGTCGGAGAGATCACGCCCGAGCCGATCCAGAGACCTGTGGCGTTGGCGTCGACGGCGGTCGATGAGATGCCGCCTTCGTTGCGCACGCCGCCGACAACGTTGACGGCCTGGCCGCCGGTCACGCCGAGTTGCACGGCGCGGGACTCCACGCCGGAGTAAAGGCCGGATCCGACAATGGTGCCGCGGTTGATCAGACCATAGGCCGCATCGCCTGTACCGACAGCGCCGAGGGTCACGGTGTTCGTCGTCGAGCCGATCAGCAGCGCAGGCGCGCCGCCCAACGACGTAATGGAGGCGGCTGTCTCGCTGGCGTCCGGGATGCCGTCGCCGTCCCGGTCCGGATCGTCGCGGTTCTTGATGCCGTCGCCGTCATCGTCCTCGTCGCCGTTCTTGACGCCGTCCTTGTCGTCGTCGCCCTCGATGCCCGCCTCGGAATAGGCGAGCGCCTTGTCCAGCAGCACGCCGCTGGCGACATTGGCGCCGACGCGCACGGCCGGTCCGCCCTGCAGCAGATCGTCGGCGTCGAGTTCGTCGAGGAACAGGGTCGTCGCGTTATCGAACGTGCCGGTCGTCGGACGTACCGGCGGCGGGGTGGTGTAGCGATAGCCCGTGGCGACCACGGAGGAGTGGATCTTGAGCGCACCGCCGACATCGCCTTCGATCGACACGCCCGTCGCATTGGCGCCGAGCGCCGAGATGGAGCCGGCAAGATCGACATTGCCGGAAATCGGCCCCGTGGTGCGGATGGCGGCGCTGTCGTTACCGGTCACACGGACCGTTCCCAGGCTCTGAAGCTTGCTGTTCAGGGCGGATTCGACGGACAGGCCGTAGGAGTTGTTGCCCTCGACCGCGATCGCGCCCGTGCCCTCGACCAGGATGTTGCCGGTGAAGGGCGATGCGCCGGTGACCCGCACGCCGTAGCGGCCGGTTCCGGTGGCGAAGGGACCGTCCAGGTCGCCGTCGCCGTCGGTGTCCTTGATGTCCGCTGTTTCAAGCGTGTCGTTGACGGTGATGGAGCCGCCGACGATCACCGAGCCGGTGTTGCCGCCGTTGACCAACAGGCCGGTCGAGCCGTCGGCCGACTTGTCCATCGTGATCGAGCCGCCGCTGTCCAGATCGACGGTGTTGTTGCTGTTCAGGGTAACGGCCGCGCCCGAGGCGACGGCGACGCTGCCGCCGCTGGCGATCCGGATGTTATCGGCGGCTGTGCCCGTCGCATTGGACGTCTGGATCGGTGTTGTCCGGGCGTTCGAGATGACGATCTCCGCCTGGGATCCTGTGGCGACCATCAAGGGGGCGATCGCCACGGCGGTCGCGAGCAAAATACGCATTCGGTAGAAACCCCTGGTGGTCACGCGTCACGTTACGGGAGACCCCTTAGCAGGGTCCGCGCCAGCGTTCCAAGTTTATCGAATTTGAGGCGAATGCAAGGCCGTGATGGTCCTGAAGCGATCCCGCAAGGCGACCCGCGTTCGCTCGTCGATGCCTCATAGGCCGAATGCGGAGGAAATCGCGACGGCGCGCACTTGAGCTTTGCCGCGCCCGGGTCTACGGGCGTCGAACGGTCCAAAGGCCGCGTCCCGTGGACGCATCCATCGAACACCTCCAGCGTTCGACAGCCCAGACCAGGCGAGAACACTCCATGAGCATGACAGACCTCGACGTCCAGGAAAGCGAACTCCGACTGATTCCGGGGTTGGACGTGGAAGTCGCCGATACGCTGCGGGCCCTGAAGGCGGCGGCGATGGACGAGCGACCTCGCCTGGTGGACACCACAATGCTCTATGCGCCACGCTCAGGCGGGGTGAAGCGCTATATCCTGTCCAAGAAGGCATGGATCGAGGCCAATCGGCCGGGGGTCAGTCATTCGCTGATCGTCCCCGGCGCGCGTCACAAGGCGCGCGCCGACGGCATCGTACAGCTTAGGGCGACCAAGCTGCCGTTCGGCGACGGCTATCGCTGGCCCAGTTCAGTCAAACGCTGGAGCGCCTGGGTGGCGGCGATGAAGCCGTCGATCATCGAGGCCGGCGACCCTTACACACCGGGGCAGGGGGCTTTGGAGGCCGGTCAGCGGGTCGGATGCCCGGTCGTCGGCTTCTGCCACTCCGATCCGGCCGGTCTGGCGGCGCTGCACTTCGGCGAGTGGGCCAAGAAGCCGGTCGAGAAGCGCTGGGCGAAACTGTTTTCACAGTTTGATCGGGTTGTATCGCCCAGCCGGTTTATCGCGCGGCGTTTGGAAGAGGCCGGTGTGAACAACATCGTCATTCGGCCTCTGGGCGTGGAGATCGACACCTTCCGCCCGGAACGTCGTGACCGGCAGTGGCTGCTGAAACAGCTGGGGTTGAGCGACGACGCGCGCCTGCTGTGCTTCGCCGGTCGTCCGGCCAAGGAAAAGAATGTCGATGTGCTGATCGAGGCGGTCCAGAAGCTGGGCGCCCCCTATCACCTGGTGCTGGTCGGTGCTGGCGCGGGGATGCCGGAAGAGGACCGCGTCATCTCCATGCCCTATGAAAGCGATCCCAAGGCGGTCGCCAAGATCATCGCCAGCTGCGATGCGTTCGTTCACGCCAATGACAAGGAGCCGTTCGGGCTGATCGTGCTGGAGGCCATGGCCTGCGGACGGCCCGTGGTCGGGGTCAATGCGGGCGGCGTCGCCGAAACCGTCGACGAAAGCGTGGGGCAACTGGCCGCCAGCGCGGATGCCGACGACTATGCCCAAGCGGTCGAGGCCCTGTTCGCACGCGATATCGAAGCGATCGGCCGGGCGGCTCGCGAAAAGGCGGTCAGCCAGTTCGCCTGGAATCGAGTCTTCGAAGACCTCTGCATGGTCTATGGCGAGCTGACGAGCGAAGCGGCCTTCGTGAACCCGGATACAGCGTTGCCGCTGCACTGAGCGGCCAGGGCTGTGACCCGTTCGAATGGCGCGTTTCCGAAAACGGGAGCGCGCCACTTCTTTTATATCGATGTCTTGAAAAGAAGTGGCGCGAGTGACGGGGCTCGAACCCGCGACCTCCGGCGTGACAGGCCGGCACTCTAACCAACTGAGCTACACCCGCGTATCAGGTCGAAACTTTTGAGCTGTTTCGAAAGCTTTTTGGGAAGGCGGTGTGCGCCACTCTTCTATTTCTAGAAAGAGTGGCGCGAGTGACGGGGCTCGAACCCGCGACCTCCGGCGTGACAGGCCGGCACTCTAACCAACTGAGCTACACCCGCGTTTCCCGGCCGAAGCGGCTGTGCGCCCCGGCGAGGGGCGTCGTTTAGGCGGGCTGACACATCGCGTCAAGCGACGTTTTCGGAGAAACGCGCCCCTCAACGCGATGGGGCTGTGGACGGTGTGACCATCGCTGCCTGGGGCGGGCTGTGCGGCCCCGCTACGCCGCCGTCGGCAGGCTCATGGGCCGCCACGGCGGGAGGCGGCGGCTCATAGTGGACGCCGACGCCCGGCCCCAGCGGCAGGTCGAAAGCGACCCAGGCCGCCACCATGGCCAGACCGGCGACCAGGAAGGCCCCGGCGTAGGGCAGCATGGTCGCCATCAGCGATCCCAAACCGAATCGTGGATCCCAACGCTGGGCGAAGGTCAGGATCAGCGGGAAGTAGCTCATCAGCGGCGTGGCGATGTTGGTGACGGAATCACCCATGCGATAGGCGGCGGTCGTCATCTCCGGTGAAATGCCCAGCAGCATAAACATCGGCACCACGATGGGCGCCAGGGCCGACCATTTCGCCGAGGCCGAGCCGATGAACAGGTCAAAGAAACACGAGACAAAGACCACGCAGATCAGCAGCAGCGGGGCGGGCAGGGCCAGGGTCTTCAGACCCGCCGCCGCATTGACCGCCAGGATCGGCCCCAGGCCCGACCAGTTGAACATGGCCACGAAGTGGGCGGCGAAGAAGGCCAGCACGATATAGGGCGCCAACTGGGCGATGCCGTCGCGCATCATCGTGACCATGTCGCGATGCGACTGGATCGTGCCGGCTCCCGCACCATAGGCGCCGCCGGTGACGAAGAAGGTGATGGCGAAGAAGGCGACCAGCGACTTGTAGAGCGGATTGAACTTCTGCTCCGGGTCCACCTCGGGATCGACGAACGGCGAGCCCGGTATGAAGGTCAGCAGGGTCCAGAGCGCGATCATGCCGAGAAGCGCCAGGCCGGCGAACTTCAGGCCACGCTTTTCGGCGGCGGTCAGGGGCTGTTTTTCCGAGGCGTTCGGTGCGGCGATGCCTTCTGACGGTTTCCAGACGCCGAGGCGCGGCTCGATCACCCGGTCGGTCAGGAACCAGACGATGGGGGTGAAGACGAAGACGACGCCGACGATGAAGAACCAGTTGCCGGCGATGTTCACGGAATAGGACGGATCGATCAGGCGGGCGGCCGGCTCGGTGATGCCCAGGATCAAGGCGTCGCTGGCGCCGGGAAACAGGTTGCCGGCGTATCCGCCCGACACGGCGGCGAAGCCTGCGGCCAGACCCGCCAGCGGATGTCGGCCCGCTGCGGCGAAGATGACGGCCGCCAGCGGGATGACCACCACATAGGAGGCGTCCGACGCGTGATGGGACACCATGCCGGTGATCACGACGACAGGCGTCAGAATGGAACGCGGGGCGTTCAGCAGGGCGCCGCGAATGGCGGTGGCGAACATCCCTGTGCGTTCGGCGACCGAAGCGCCATAAATGATGGTGATGACGATGCCGAGGGGCGGGAAGTCCGCCAGCGTGCGCGGCATGCCGATGATCAACTGTTCCAGATTTTCTGCAGACAACAGGCTCTTGGCGACCAGTTGATCGCCGGTGACCGGATTGACGGCCGACCAGCCCAGGCCGGCGCCGACCATGCTGAGGACGATCAAACCGCCGATCAGCCACAGGAACAGGAAGACAGGATCGGGAAGTCGATTGCCGATCCGCTCGACAGCGTTCAGGGCGCGGCTGGCTAGGCTCATTCGGATGACTTTCGGTTACGCGATCGGCTCGCCAATAGGCCTTTGCAGCCCGGCGACGCGCAAGCGTCGGCCCTGCGACATATGGCGCGCAAAGTTGCGAGCCGTTCTCAATGAAAATCCAATGGCCGCAGGGGTTTGAACGGCGGCGGTCTTGGGTCTAAGAAGCGCCGAATCCCGCCTCTCCCCGGCGGACGAGGTTCTTCGAATGAACGCATTCCTTCTCGAATATCTTCCGGTCCTGGTCTTCGCCGGCGTAGCCGCCTTCATCGGCATTCTTTTCATCGTGCTGCCGCTGCTGCTGGCGCCGAAGAGCCCCGATAGCGAGAAGCTGTCGGCCTATGAGTGCGGCTTCAACGCCTTCGACGATGCCCGGATGAAGTTCGACATCCGCTTCTATCTCGTGTCGATCCTGTTCATCATCTTCGACCTGGAAGTCGCCTTCCTGTTCCCGTGGGCGGTGTCGATGTTCGATCTGTCGCACGCCGGCATGGTCTTCGCCTTCTGGTCGATGATGGTCTTCCTGGGCGTTCTGACCATCGGCTTCATCTACGAATGGAAGAAGGGAGCCCTGGAATGGGAGTAGTCGCCGCTTCCAAGCCCGCAGGTCTGGTGTCCGCATCGGGCGCGCCGCTGGTTCCGGCCGGCGCCGGCGCGCGTTCGACCGTCGAGGGTTATGACCCCAAGGTCCACGACAAGTTCTTCGAGGCCGTGAACATGGAGCTCGGCGAGCGCGGCTATCTGGTCGCCGCCGCCGACGACGTCATCAACTGGGCCCGCACGGGCTCGCTGATGTGGATGACGTTCGGCCTGGCCTGCTGCGCCGTCGAGATGATCCAGATGTCGATGCCGCGCTTCGACGTCGAGCGCTTCGGCATGGCGCCACGGGCCAGCCCGCGTCAGTCGGACCTGATGATCGTCGCCGGCACCCTGACCAACAAGATGGCCCCGGCCATCCGCAAGGTCTACGACCAGATGCCTGATCCGCGTTATGTCGTGTCGATGGGCAGCTGCGCCAACGGCGGCGGCTACTACCACTATAGTTACAGCGTCGTGCGCGGTTGCGACCGCGTGGTGCCGGTGGACGTCTATGTGCCCGGCTGTCCGCCGACGGCCGAGGCGCTGTTGTACGGCCTGCTGCAACTGCAGAAGAAGATCCGTCGCACGGGGACCATCGACCGATGACCTCTCTGGCTGTTCAAGCGCAACTCGAAGCCGCCCTGACGCCGCTGGGCGCCGAGATGGTCGGCGCCCTGGGCGTCGAGGCCCAGGTGGCGTTCGGCGAACTGACGCTGGTCGCGCCGCGCGAGCGGATCGTCGAGGTGCTGACGACGCTGCGCGATCAGTTTGGCTTCCAGCAGCTGCTCGACCTGTGCGGCGTGGACTATCCGGATCGCAAGGAGCGGTTCGAGGTGGTCTATCACCTGCTGTCGATGACGCGGAACGCGCGCCTGCGGGTCAAGGTCTCGACCGACGAGACCCAGCCGGTGCCCTCGGTCATCTCGGCCTATCCGGCCGCCAACTGGTTCGAGCGTGAAGCCTACGACATGTACGGCATGCTGTTCTCGGGCCACCCGGACATGCGTCGCCTGCTGACGGACTATGGTTTCGAAGGCCATCCGCTGCGCAAGGACTTCCCGATGACGGGCTATGTCGAGGTCCGCTACGACGAGGAACAGCGCCGCGTGGTCTATGAGCCGGTCAAGCTGACCCAAGAGTTCCGCACCTTCGATTTCCTGTCGCCCTGGGAGGGCGCTGAATACCCCGCGCCGGTCCTGCCCGGCGACGAGAAGGCGGGAGGCCAGGCGTAATGGCTGACGGAAACCCCACCCTGCCGCCGCTGGGCGTCGATGTGTTCGAGGACGACCTCGACACCCGCACCGCCCACGCGCGCGAGATGGAAGACCGCAAGTTCACCATCAACTTCGGTCCGCAACACCCGGCCGCGCACGGCGTGCTGCGCCTGGTGCTGGAGCTGGACGGCGAAATCGTCGAGCGCGTCGATCCGCACATCGGCCTGCTGCACCGCGGCACCGAAAAGCTGATGGAGGCCCGCACCTACCTTCAGAACGTGCCGTATCTGGACCGGTTGGACTACGTCTCGCCGATGAACCAGGAGCACGCCTTCTGCCTGGCCATCGAGAAGCTGCTGGGCATCGAGGTTCCGTATCGGGCGCAGCTGATCCGCGTTCTGTATTCGGAAATCGGCCGCATCCTGTCGCACATGCTGAACGTGACGACCCAGGCCATGGACGTCGGCGCCCTGACGCCGCCGCTCTGGGGCTTTGAGGAACGCGAAAAGCTGATGGTGTTCTACGAGCGCGCCTGCGGCGCCCGTCTGCACGCCAACTACTTCCGTCCCGGCGGCGTCCACCAGGACCTGCCGATGGACCTGATCGACGACATCGGCCGCTGGTGCCACGAGTTCCCGCCGGCGCTGAAGGACATCGAAAGCCTGGTCACCGAGAACCGCATCTTCAAACAGCGCAACGTCGACATCGGCGTGGTGTCCAAGCAGCAGGCCCTGGAATGGGGCTTCACCGGCGTGATGCTGCGCGGCTCAAACATCGCCTGGGACCTGCGCAAGTCGCAGCCTTACGAGTGCTATGCCGAGCTCGACTTCGATGTGGTCGTCGGCAAGAACGGCGACTGCTGGGACCGCTATCTGGTTCGCATCGAGGAGATGAAGCAGTCGGTGCGGATCATGGAGCAGTGCATCCACAAGCTGCGCAACTGCCCCGGCGAGCCGGTGATGGTAGAGGACAACAAGATCGTCCCGCCGCGCCGTGGCGAGATGAAGCGCTCGATGGAGTCGCTGATCCACCACTTCAAGCTCTACACCGAGGGCTTCAAGACGCCCGAGGGCGAGGTCTATGCCTCGGTCGAGGCGCCTAAGGGCGAGTTCGGCATCTATCTGGTGTCGGACGGCACCAACAAACCCTATCGTGTGAAGATCTCGGCGCCGGGCTTCCGCTCGCTGCAGGCGATGGACTGGATGAACCGAGGCCACCAGCTGGCCGACGTGTCCGCCATTCTGGGCTCGCTCGACATCGTTTTCGGAGAAGTGGACCGATGAGCGTTCGTCGTCTCGCCAAGGAACAGCCCGCCTCGTTCGCCTTCTCGGCCGATACGACGGCCAAGGCCGGATGGTGGATCAAGAAGTATCCCGAGGGCCGTCGTCAGTCGGCGGTGATCCCGATCCTGTGGCTGGTGCAAAAGCAGGAAGGCTGGGTGTCCGAGCCCGCCATCCGCGCCATCGCCGAGCTGCTGGATATGGCCTACATCCGGGTGCTGGAGGTCGCGACCTTCTACACCATGTTCATGCTGGAGCCGGTCGGCAAGACGGCGCTGATCCAGGTGTGCGGCACCACGCCGTGCATGCTGCGCGGCGCCAATGAGCTGATGCGCGTCTGCAAGGAGAAGATCGGTCCCAAGGATCATCTGTCCGCCGACGGCCGGTTTACCTGGCAGGAAGTCGAGTGCCTGGGCGCCTGCTCCAACGCGCCGATGGCCCAGATCAACGACTACTATTTCGAGGACCTGACGCCCGAGACGATCGGCCGGATCATCGACGACTTCGCCGCCGGCAAGACGCCCGAGCCGGGCTCCTACATCGGTCGCACCAATGCGGCGCCGGAGGGCGGGGCCAAGACCCTGCTTGATGCGACGCTGTATGACGGCTCGGCCGCCAAGCCGATCAAGAAGCTGCCGAATAGCGACCCCGCGCCGGTCGAGAAGGCCCCGGCCTGATGTCTCCGCCGGATCTGAACACTGAGGAGGGCCGCGCAGCCTACCGCAAAGAACTGCGCAACGTCGGGCGTCCGCTGCGCGCGGGCGGCCTGGCCATGGTCGTCGGCGCGGCCGTTCTGATCCTGATCTCGCGTCAGGGCGCAGTCGGGCCGTGGGCGGTCAATCTCTCCTACTTCATGCTGGCGGCGGGCTGGGTGATGGTCATCGCGGCCATCTGGATGCGCACGCGCCACCACAAACGCCGTCTGGCGGAAGGACTCTGAGGGCCATGGTCGGCATTCTCGAAGACAAGGATCGCATCTTCACCAACCTGTACGGCTTCCACGACTGGACGCTGGACGGGGCGAAAAACCGCGGCGCCTGGAACGCCACCAAGGACATGCTGGACCTTGGGCGCGACTGGATCATCAACAACGTCAAGGCCTCGGGGCTGCGCGGCCGGGGCGGCGCGGGCTTCTCGACCGGCCTGAAATGGTCCTTCATGCCCAAGGAAGTGAAGGATCGTCCTCACTACCTGGTCATCAACGCCGACGAATCCGAGCCCGCGACCTGCAAGGACCGCGAGATCATGCGCCATGATCCGCACCTGCTGATCGAAGGCGCGCTGATCGCCAGCTTCGCGATGCAGGCCCATGCCTGCTACATCTATCTGCGCGGCGAATACGTGCTGGAGCGCGAGCGGATGGAAGCCGCCGTCAAGCAGGCCTATGAGGCTAAGCTGATCGGCGACGGCAACGTCCACGGCTGGGACTTCCACGTCTATATCCACCACGGCGCGGGCGCCTACATCTGCGGCGAAGAGACGGCGCTGCTGGAATCGTTGGAAGGCAAGAAGGGTCAACCGCGCCTTAAGCCGCCGTTCCCGGCCGGTGCGGGCCTGTACGGCTGCCCGACCACGGTGAACAACGTCGAGTCGATCGCCGTCGTCGGCACGATCCTGCGTCGCGGCGCCGATTGGTTCGCCAGCTTCGGCCGTCCGAACAACACCGGCACCAAACTGATGTCCCTGTCCGGCCATGTGAACACGCCCTGCGTCGTCGAAGAGGCTATGTCGATCCCGCTGCGTCAGCTGATCGAGGATCACGGCGGCGGCGTGCGTGGCGGCTGGAGCAATCTGAAGGCCATCATCCCGGGCGGCGCGTCCTGCCCGGTCATTACGCGCGAACAGGCCGAGACGGTCCTGATGGACTTCGATTCCATGCGCGAGGTTCGCTCTTCACTGGGCACCGCCGGCGTGACGGTGATGGACGAATCCACCGACATCGTGAAGGCGATCGCCCGCATCAGCTACTTCTTCAAGCATGAGAGCTGCGGCCAGTGCACGCCGTGCCGCGAAGGCACCGGCTGGATGTGGCGCGTGCTGGAGCGGATGGCCGTGGGCGAGGCCGATCCGTCGGAAATCGACCTGCTGCTGGACGTCGCCGGCCAGGTCGAGGGCCACACCATCTGCGCCCTGGGCGACGCCGCCGCCTGGCCGGTTCAGGGCCTGATCCGTCACTTCCGTCACGAGATCGAAGAGCGGATCGCCAACTATCGCAGCCGCCGCGCGAACTTCGCCGGCCACGCGATCGCGGCGGAGTAGAGATGCGCCTCGCCGTCGCCCTGTTGCTGACGCTTCCGACCCTCGCCGCTTGCGGCGAGGGGGAAAAGGCTGCGCCTGAAGCGTCGACCGCGCCCGCGACGGCGGCTCCTGCTGAAGTGGCTCCTGTCGCGACGGCGGCGGCTCCGGCGAACCTCGAAGCGGCCTGCCGCGACATGGTGAACCGCATGTATGGCCAGGAAGGCGACGCCGTCGTCTTCACCGCCACCGGCGAACGCACGGCCCAGGTGTCGTGGCGCGCGCCTGTCGATGGCGGCAGGCTGGAATTCGAATGCCGGGCGGAAGCCGACGGTGCGGACCTGTTCCGCGACGGTCAGCGGATGTCCGTGGATGTACAAATGGCGGCTCCCGCCGCCAAGCAAGAGGCCCGCTGATGCCTATCGCCAAGGTCAACGGCGTCGAAACCGAGTTCGAGTCCGGCATGACCGTGCTCCAAGTCGCCGAACGCGCCGGACAAGAGATTCCGCGCTTCTGCTATCACGAGCGCCTGTCCATCGCCGGCAACTGCCGCATGTGCCTAGTCGAGGTGAAGCCAGGACCACCGAAGCCGCAGGCCTCGTGCGCGCTTCCGGCCGCCGACGGCCAGGAAATCTTCACCGACACGCCGATGGTCAAGAAGGCCCGCGAAGGGGTGATGGAGTTCCTGCTCATCAACCACCCGCTGGATTGCCCGATCTGCGACCAGGGCGGCGAGTGCGACCTGCAGGACCAGTCGGTCGGCTACGGCCGCGACGGCTCGCGCTACTCGGAGAACAAGCGCGCGGTCGAAGAAAAGGCGATGGGGCCGACCATCAAGACCTTCATGACGCGCTGCATCCAGTGCACGCGCTGCGTCCGCTTCATCACCGAGGTGGCCGGCGTGCCGGACATCGGCATGATCTCGCGCGGCGAGGACGCCGAGATCACGACCTATCTGGAGAAGTCGGTCGCCTCGGAATTGTCGGGCAACGTCAACGACCTGTGCCCTGTCGGCGCCCTGACACACCGTCCGTGGCAGTACCACTATCGTCCGTGGGAACTGAAGAAGACCGAGACCATCGACGTCATGGACGCCCTGGGCTCGAACATCCGCGCCGACTACCGCGGGTCCGAGGTCATGCGGGTGCTGCCGCGCGTCAATGAGGGCATCAACGAGGAGTGGCTGTCGGACAAGAGCCGCTACGTCGTCGACGGCCTGACCGCGCGTCGTCTGGACCGGCCGTGGATCCGCGAGAACGGCAAGTTGCGCGCCGCCTCGTGGAACGAGGCGCTGGACGCTGTCGCCGCCAAGCTGAAGGCCGCGCCGGCCGACCGTATCGGCGTGATCGCCGGCGACCTGCAGGACGCCGAGTCGATGAAGGCGACGCTGGATCTGTTCCGCGCCCTGGGCTCGAACAACACCGATTGCCGTCAGGACGGCGCCGCCTTGGGTTACGGTCCGCGCGAGGGATGGCTGTTCAACTCCGGCCTGGAAGGCATTGAAAAGGCTGACGCCGTTCTAATCGTCGGCGCCAATCCGCGCACCGAGGCGCCGCTGCTGAACGCCCGCCTGCGCAAGGCCTGGCTGAAGGGCGACGTGGAGATCGGTCTGATCGGCGAACAGGCCGACCTGACGTTCGACTACGCCTATCTGGGCGCAGGCACGCAGACCCTGGCCAAGCTGCCGAAATCGGCGCTGGACTTCCTGACCAAGGCCGAGCGTCCGGCGATCATCGTCGGCTCCGGCGCGCTGGTAGGGGAGGGCGGTCCGGCCGTCCTGAACGCACTCGGCGCCCTGGCCAAGAAGGTCGGCGTCGTCGCTGACGGCTGGAACGGGTTCAACGTCCTGCACCACGCCGCCTCGCGCGTGGCCGGTCTGGACATGGGCTTCGTGCCGGCTGACGGCGGCCTGACGGTCTCTGAGATGCTGAAGCCGGATGCGCTGGACGTTTTGTTCCTGCTGGGCGCCGATGAGGTCGATCCGACCGGCTCGAACGCCTTCCGCGTCTATTTGGGCAGCCACGGCGACCGCGGCGCGCACGGCGCCGACGTGATCCTGCCGGGCGCGGCCTACACCGAGAAGGCCGGCCTGTACGTCAACACCGAGGGCAGGGTGCAGATGGCCGAACGCGTCGTCTTCCCCAAGGGCGAGGCCAAGGAAGACTGGGCCATCATCCGCGCCCTGTCGGCGCGCGTCGACAAGACCCTGCCTTACGACACGCTGGAGCAACTGCGCGCCAAGCTGATGGGCGATCACCCGACCTTTGGCCGGATCGACTATCTGCCCGCGCCGGCGACGTTCGACGTGGCGGCCCTGGGCGCCAAGGGCGATCTGGGCGACCGAGCCTTCGTCTCGGCCGTGACCGACCTGTATCTTTCCAATCCGATAGCGCGCGCCAGCGCGACGATGGCCGAGCTGTCCGCACTGCGGACCCAGCCGGTCGCAATGGCGGCGGAGTAAGCCATGGACCCCGTTTCCTTCTGGGCCACGCCTCTGGGCTGGACGCTCATCACGGTCGGCCAGGTCCTGCTGATCACGGTCGGCGTGCTGATCGCCGTCGCCTTCCTGCTGCTGGCCGACCGCAAGGTCTGGGCCGGGGTGCAGATGCGCAAGGGTCCGAACGTCGTCGGTCCCTTCGGCCTGCTTCAATCCTTCGCGGACATGATCAAGTTCGTGCTGAAGGAGGTCGTGATCCCGGCCGGCGCCGACAAGGCGGTCTTCATCATCGCGCCGATCATCACCGTCATCCTGGCCTTCATGGCCTGGGCCGTCATTCCGTTCGCGCCCGGATGGGTGGTGTCGGACCTGAACGTCGGCATCCTGTACATCTTCGCCGTGTCGTCGCTGGGCGTTTACGGCATCATCATGGGCGGTTGGGCTTCGAACTCGAAGTATCCGTTCCTGGGCTCGCTGCGTTCGGCGGCGCAGATGGTGTCCTATGAAGTCTCGCTAGGCCTGATCATCATCAATGTGATCCTGCTGGCCGGCACCATGAACCTGTCGGCGATCGTCGACAGCCAGAAGGGCATGTTCTGGAACTGGTACGGCTTCGGCGGCGGCGCCGACACCTGGCCGCTGGTGGTGATCCTGTTCCCTATGTCGATCATCTTCTTCATCTCGGCACTGGCCGAGACCAACCGCCCGCCGTTCGACCTGCCCGAGGCCGAGTCCGAACTGGTCGCCGGTTATCAGGTCGAATACAGCTCGACGCCGTATCTGCTGTTCATGATGGGCGAGTACGTCAACATCGTCTTCATGTCGGCGATGATCAGCCTGCTGTTCTTCGGCGGCTGGAACCCCGGCGTGCCGCAGGCCTGGATGGATGGGCTGCCGGCCTGGATCGCCTATACGATCTATCTGCTGACCTTCATGGCCAAGACGGTCTTCTGGTTCATCATGATCTCGATGGTGAAGGCGTTCGTGCCGCGCTATCGCTATGACCAACTGATGCGTCTGGGCTGGAAGATCTTCCTGCCGACGTCGCTGGTCGCGGTCGTGATCGTGTCGGCCTGGCGCGTCTTCGTGGTGGGGGCGTGATGCGCGGCCTCACCATCGGCCTCGGTCTTGTGACGATGACCGCCGCCTGCGCGCCCGACGCTTCGCGTATGCCCGAGTCGAGCTATCAATGGCAGCAACGCCAGGACCGCATCGAACAGGACTGGCGCGCCAGCCAGACCGCTCCCAAGACGACGCCCGCCCCCAAGGATAAGCCCTGATGTTCACCCGTATCGTCCAGGCGACCAAGGGCGCGATGATGCTGGACGTCATCGGCGCCATCGGTCTGTCGCTGAAGTATATGGCCCGTCCTAAGATGACGGTGAACTACCCGTTCGAGCGCAATCCGCAGTCGCCGCGCTTCCGCGGCGAGCATGCGCTGCGTCGCTATGCGAACGGCGAGGAACGCTGCATCGCCTGCAAGCTGTGCGAGGCCATCTGCCCGGCTCAGGCCATCACCATCGAGGCCGAGCCGCGCGCCGACGGCAGCCGTCGCACGACCCGCTACGACATCGACATGGTCAAATGCATCTACTGCGGCCTGTGCCAGGAGGCCTGCCCGGTGGACGCCATCGTGGAAGGGCCGAACTCTGAGTTCGCCGTCGAGACGCGCGAAGAGCTGCTCTACGACAAGCAACGCCTGCTCGATAACGGCGACCGCTGGGAACGGCAGATCGCCAAGAATCTGGAACTCGACGCGCCTTACCGCTAAGGCGCATCTCGCTAAACGGGCCAGCGATTCCTCAACGAGGGTCGCGGCCGATACGAAAGGGGCTTCGTCCCGACATGCTGCAAGGCATAGCCTTCTATCTGCTGGCGGCGGTCGCCACGGTTTCCGGCCTTCTGGTCGTGACCGCGCGCAACCCGGTGCACAGCGTGCTGTGGTTGATCCTGGCCTTCTTCTCGTCGGCGGGTCTGTTCGTCCTGCTGGGCGCCGAGTTCCTGGCGATGCTGCTGGTCGTCGTTTACGTCGGCGCGGTCGCGGTGCTGTTCCTGTTCGTCGTCATGATGCTGGACGTGGACTTCCTGAAGCTGCGCGAAGGCTACGCGCGCTATCTGCCGCTGGGCGCCATCATCGCCGCCGTGCTGCTGGTCGAGATGATCATCGTCTCGGTCGCCGTGGTTCAGGGCGGGGCCGCTGCGGGTCTGCCGGCGCCGGGCGCGCCGGACGCTAGCGTCACCAATGTCGAGGCCATCGGTCGCGTGCTCTACACGGACTACGTCTACTTCTTCCAGGCGGCCGGGATCGTGCTGCTGATCGCGATGATCGGCGCCATCACCCTGACGCTGCGCCACAAGCCGCACATCAAACGCCAGAACCCCGGCGACCAGGTGAACCGCGATCGTCGCAAGTCGGTCGAGATCAAGTCCGCCGCCACGGGCGAAGGCGTCAGCGCCGAGGAGCTTCTCTGATGATCGGTCTGACCCACTATCTGACGGTCGCTGCGATCCTGTTCACCATCGGGGTGTTCGGCATCTTCGTGAACCGCAAGAACGTCATCATCATCCTGATGTCGATCGAGCTGATCTTGCTGGCTGTGAACATCAACTTCGTCGCCTTCTCGGCCTATCTGAACGAGATCAGCGGGCAGATCATGGCGATGTTCGTCCTGACCGTCGCCGCGGCCGAGGCCGCCGTCGGCCTGGCGATCCTGGTGACCTTCTTCCGTAACCGCGGCGACATCGCCGTGGACGACGCCTCCGTGATGAAGGGCTGAGCGTGACCTTCCATACCCTCGTCATTCTCGGGATCTTCGCCCCGCTGCTGGGCGCGGCCATCGCCGGCTTCTTCGGACGCCGGATCGGCAACATCCCGTCGCAGGCCGTCACGACCGGCCTGCTGTTCTTCTCGTGCGCCGTGGCCTGGACGGTGTTCGGCCAATGGACCTGGGGCCATCTGGAGCCCTTCACCATTCGCCTGGCGCCCTTCATCAACGTGGGCGACTTCCAGTCGGCCTGGTCGATCCGCATCGACGCCCTGTCGGCGACCATGCTGATCGTGGTCACCAGCGTGTCTTCGCTGGTTCACCTGTACTCCTGGGGCTACATGGCCGAGGACGATAGCCGACCGCGCTTCTTCGCCTATCTGTCGCTGTTCACCTTCATGATGCTGGCGCTGGTGACGGCGGCCGACTTCATGCAGATCTTCTTCGGCTGGGAAGGCGTGGGCCTGGCGTCCTATCTGCTGATCGGCTTCTGGTTTAAGAAGCCGACGGCCAGCGCCGCCGCCATCAAGGCCTTCGTCGTGAACCGCGTCGGCGATTTCGGTTTCGTGCTGGGGATCATGACGATCTTCTGGATGTACGGCACCATCAACTTCGCCGAACTGTTCCCGCTGATCGCCACCAAGGCTGGCACGACGTGGGAGTTCCTGGGCGTCCAGTGGTCCGCGCTGGATCTGGCCGGCTTCCTGCTGTTCATCGGCGCCATGGGCAAGTCGGCCCAGTTCTTCCTGCACACCTGGTTGCCGGACGCGATGGAAGGCCCGACCCCGGTGTCGGCGCTGATCCATGCCGCGACCATGGTCACCGCCGGCGTCTATATGGTCTGCCTGCTGAGCCCGATCTATGAGTACGCGCCGGGCGCGTCGCAGATCATCGCCATCATCGGCGCGATCACGGCCCTGTTCGCCGCCACGGTCGGCCTGACCCAGAACGACATCAAGCGGGTCATCGCCTATTCGACCTGTTCGCAGCTGGGCTACATGTTCTTCGCGGCGGGCGTCGGCGCCTATCAGGCGGCCATGTTCCACCTGTTCACGCACGCCTTCTTCAAGGCCTTGCTGTTCCTGGGCGCCGGCTCGGTGATCCACGGCATGCACCACGAACAGGACATGCGGAAGATGGGCGGCCTGTGGAAGCTGCTTCCGGTCACTTATGCGGTGATGACCATCGGCACCATCGCCATCACCGGCCTGGGCATCCCCGGCGTCGGCGGCTTCGCCGGCTTTTACTCCAAGGATTCTATCATCGAGAGCGCCTATGCCTCGGCGGCCTCGGGTCACTCGGCCATCGGTCTGTTCGCCTTTTTCGTCGGCATCATCGCGGCCGGTCTGACGGCCTACTATTCGTGGCGCCTGGTCTTCATGACCTTCCACAACAAGCCGGTGTGGAAGGAAGAGGGCGACGCGCATCATGCTGACGACCACGCTTCCCACGCCCAGCTGGAAACCCATTCCGAGCCGGTCGGCGATCATCACGACGATCATGCGCATGACGACCACGGTCATCATGGTCCGCTGAAGCCGCATGAGAGCCCGCTGGTCATGCTGGTTCCGCTGATCCTGCTGTCGGTCGGCGCCGTCGCCGCCGGCTTCGTCTTCGCGCCGCACTTCATCGGCCATCACGAGGGCGAGTTCTGGCGCGGCGCGATCTTCACCGGCGCGAACAACCACGTCCTGCACGAAAGCCACGACGTTCCGACCTGGGTGAAATGGTCGCCGCTGATCCTGACGCTGATCGGCACCGCCTTCGCCTATTGGATCTACGTCGCTCGCGAGGGCATGGGCCGTCGCATGGCCGAGCGGAACGGCGTCATCTACCGCTTCCTCTACAACAAGTGGTACTTCGACGAGCTGTACGACTTCGTCTTCGTGCGCGGCTTCCGCGCCATCGGGAACTTCTTCTGGAAGATTTGCGACGTGAAGATCATCGACGGTCTGGGCCCGAACGGCGCCGCCTGGGTGTCGCTGAAATCCGCTGCTCGATTGGGCAAGATCCAGTCCGGCTATGTCTATCACTACGCCTTCGTGATGCTGCTCGGGGTGGCTGGTCTGCTCACCTTCGCCATCCTTGCGTGGGGAGCCTGATCTCGTGCCCTACATCCTGAGCCTCGTTACATTCCTGCCCCTGGTCGGGGCCCTGGCGATCTTCGCCGCTCGGCTGACGTCAAAGTCGGCCGACGCGACCGCGCCGGCCGCGCGCTGGATCGCGTTGATCACCACCCTGGTGACCCTGGCGGTGTCGGTCGTGCTGGTCGCCGGCTTCGACCCCGCTAACACCGGCTATCAGTTCGTGGAGATGGTCCCGTGGTTCGCGGGCGCCAGCTATCACCTGGGCGTCGACGGGATCTCGATCCTGTTCGTGCTCCTGACGGCCTTCCTGATGCCGATCTGCATCCTGGCCAGCTGGAAGTCGGTCGAAACGCGCGTCGTCGAATACATGATCGCCTTCCTGGTGCTGGAGACGCTGGTCATCGGGGTGTTCACCTCGCTGGACCTGTTCCTCTTCTACATCTTCTTCGAAGGCACCCTGGTGCCTATGTTCCTGATCATCGGCATCTGGGGCGGTCAGAACCGCATCTATGCGGCCTACAAGTTCTTCCTCTACACCCTGCTGGGGTCCGTCCTGATGCTGCTGGCCATGCTGTGGATGGCGCATGAGGCGGGCACCACCAGCATTCCTGAGCTGAAGCGTTTCGCCTTCGATCCCGCCGTCCAGCCGATCCTTTGGCTGGCCTTTTTCGCCTCGTTCGCGGTCAAGATGCCGATGTGGCCGGTCCACACCTGGCTGCCCGACGCCCACGTTCAGGCGCCGACGGCCGGTTCGGTCATCCTGGCCGGTATTCTGCTGAAGCTGGGCGGATACGGCTTCATCCTGTTCAACGTGCCGATGTTCCCGATGGCGTCGGAGATGTTCCGGCCGCTGGTCTTCACCCTGTCGGTGATCGCCATCGTCTATACGTCGCTGGTCGCCTGGCGTCAGACGGACATCAAGAAGCTGATCGCCTATTCGTCCGTGGCCCACATGGGCTTTGTGACCTTGGGCATTTTCGCCGGCAACGACATCGGCATGCAGGGCGCCATCTTCCAGATGATCAGCCACGGCCTGATCTCGGGCGCGTTGTTCCTGTGCGTCGGCGTCGTCTATGACCGGATGCACACCCGCGAGATCGCCTTCTACGGCGGCCTGACGTCGAAGATGCCGTGGTACGCCGCCATCTTCCTGATGTTCACCATGGCCAACGTCGGTCTGCCGGGCACCTCGGGCTTCATCGGCGAAGTTCTGACCATGACTGGGGCCTACAACGCCTCGACCTGGGCGGCGCTGGTTGCAGCCTCGGGCGTCATCTTCTCGGCGGTCTATGCCCTGACCCTGTACCGCGCGGTCATGTTCGGCGAGATCACCAATCCGAAGCTTGAGACCATCACCGACATCGACAAGCGCGAACTGCTGCTGTTCGTGCCGCTGATCGTCGGCACCATCTGGCTGGGGGTCCATCCGGCCTCCGTCCTCGATTACACCGGGCCTGCCGTCGAGGCCCTGACCAGCGCGTATCGCGCCGCGATCGGCGGGTGAGACTTACAGATGCCTGATCTATCCTCCGCCCTGCATCTCGCCGCCTCGGAAGTCACCCTCGCGGTCGGCGCCCTGGTCCTGCTGATGGTCGGCGCCTTCATGGGCGACAAAAGCGCCCGTCTGGTCTCGATCCTGTCGGTCCTGCTGCTGATCGCCGCATCGGTCATCTCGATCGTCGGACCGTGGGGCGTCGCCTTCAACGGCGCCTATGTCGCCGATCCGCTGGCCATCTACGCCAAGAGCCTGATCTATCTGTCGGCCGCCGTGGCGGTCGTGCTGGGCGACGGCTGGATGAAGCGCACGCGCATCGCCAAGTTCGAATATCCGGTCCTGATCGTGCTGGCCTCGGCCGGCATGGGGATGATGGCGTCCTCGGGCGACCTGATCTCCATGTATGTCGGGATCGAGCTGCACTCTCTGGCCCTGTATGTGCTCGCCGCCTTCCATCGCAACGACGTCAAGGCGTCGGAAGCGGGCCTGAAGTATTTCGTCCTGGGCGCGTTGTCGTCGGGTCTGCTGCTGTATGGCGCCAGCCTGATCTACGGCTTCGCCGGCTCGATGCGGTTCGAGGACATCGCCGCCGTCGCCTCTGACAATCCCGGCCCGGGCCTGGTCTTCGGCCTGGTCTTCCTGATTTGCGGCCTGGCGTTCAAGGTTTCGGCCGCGCCGTTCCACATGTGGACGCCAGACGTCTATGAAGGCGCGCCGACGCCGGTCGTGGCCCTGTTCGCCACGGCGCCCAAGGTGGCGGCCATGGTGCTGATCGCCCGCGCGCTGGAAAATGGTTTCGGCGACGCTCACGCGCAGTGGTCGCAGGTCCTGATCGCCATCTCGCTGATCAGCTTCGTCGTCGGCGCCTTCGGCGGCCTGGCCCAGAAGGACATCCAGCGGCTGCTGGCCTATTCCTCGATCGCCAACATCGGTTACGCCCTGCTGGGCATTGCGGCGGGCACGGCCGAGGGCCTGCAGGCCATGCTGATGTTCATGACGCTGTATGTCATCGACCAGCTGGGCTTCTTCGCCATTCTGCTCAGCCTGTCCAAGTCGGGCCGTCCGATCCGCCGCATCGCCGATTTGGCCGGCCTGAAGAAGGATCGTCCGCTGACCGCCGTGGCCCTGACCATCCTGTCGCTGTCGGTCCTGGGCATGCCGCCGTTCTCGGGCTTCTGGGGCAAATACTATGTGTTCGGCGCCGCCGCCGATGCAGGTCTGTGGCCCGTTGCGGCCGCCGGTCTGGTCGCCTCGGTCGTCGCCGCCTTCTACTATCTGCGCATCATCAAACTGATGTGGTTCGATGCGCCGGTGGACGACACCGCCACCGACGCCGCGCCGGTCGAGGCGAAGTGGATCGGGTGGGCCTGCGCCGCCTTCGCCTTCCCGCTGGTGATCGTCGGTCTGACCTGGCTGGAGCCGCTGACCAAGGCTGCGAGCGCCGGCTTCGGGAACGGGTAGGGCGTTGGCGCCCGTCCCACTGGTCATCCTCGACGAGATCGACTCGACCAACGCCGAGGCGCGCCGCCTCGCCGAGGCCGGAGAGGCGGGCCCGCGCTGGATTGTGGCGCGCCGCCAGACCGCCGGTCGCGGTCGGCGGGGTCGCAAGTGGGACACCGATCAGGGCAATCTGGCCGCCACCCTTCTGATCACCACGCCCAAGTCGGCGGCCGAGGCGGCCCAGGCCACCTTCATCGCGGCCCTGGCCGTCGCAGACCTGCTGGACGTCTTCGTTTCGCCCGCGCTCGTTTCGATCAAATGGCCCAACGACGTCCTGCTGGACGGGGTCAAGGTTTCGGGCATCCTGGTCGAATCCGGCCGGCATGCGAACGGCGACCTCTGGCTGGCGGTCGGCATCGGCGTGAACCTCGCCCATGCGCCCGAGGGCACCGAACGGGGGGCGACCTCGGTTGCCGAGCGTCTGCGCGCCGACCTGGCCTATGTCCCGCCGATCGAGGCCGCTGCCGAAATCCTGGCCGAGACCTTCGCCGTCTGGTGGGGGCGTTGGCAGACGATGGGCTTCGAGCCCGTGCTGGACGCCTGGACCAGCCGCCTGACGGGCCTCAACGGACCGTGCGTCGCGCGACTAGATAACGAGACGATCGAGGGACAGGCCGAGGGCGTGGAGCCGGATGGCGCCCTGCGTCTGCGTCTGACCGACGGCTCCGTGCGTTTGATTTCTGCGGGCGATGTCTTCTTCGGGAAAGCCGCCTGATGCTTCTCGCCATCGAGCAGGGCAACACCAACACGCTGTTCGCCGTCCATGACGGCGCCGACTGGATCGCCCAATGGCGGGCCGCGACCGAGGCCAGTCGCACGGCCGACGAATACGCCGTCTGGCTGAACCAGCTGATGGTGATGAAGGGGCTGAAGTTCGACGCCCTCGGCGGATGCATCATCTCCAGCGTTGTGCCGCAGTCGATCTTCAACCTGCGCAACCTGGCGCGGCGCTATTTGAACATCGAACCGCTGGTCATCGGCGAGAACGCCGAACTGGGCATCGAGGTGCGGATCGCCAAGCCCAGCGAGGCGGGCGCCGACCGTCTGGTGAATGCGGTCGGGGCCTCGCTGACGTATCCCGGCGACCTTCTGCTGATCGACAGCGGCACGGCGACGACCTTCGACATCGTCTCGGGCGACGGCGCCTTCGAGGGCGGTCTGATCGCGCCCGGCATCAATCTGTCGCTTCAGGCGCTGCACGAGGCGGCGGCCAAACTGCCGCGCATCGCCATTCAGAAACCCGAGAACGTCATCGGCAAGGGCACGGTCGAGGCCATGCAGTCCGGCGTCTTCTGGGGCTATATCTCGTTGATCGAAGGCTTGGTCGAGCGCATCAAGGCGGAGTGGGGCAAGCCCATGACCGTCGTCGGCACCGGCGGGGTCGCCAGCCTGTTCGAAGGCGCGACCGACAGCATCGATCACTTCGATCCCGACCTGACTATTCGCGGCCTCCTCGAAATCTGGCGTCGTAACGCCCATTTGACTGATTGAATGAAAAAGCAAACCCAAGACGAACTCGTTTTCCTGCCGCTGGGCGGCTCGGACGAGGTCGGTATGAACCTGAACGCCTATGGCTTCGGCCCAGAGGCGAACCGTGAATGGCTGATCGTCGATGTCGGCGTCACCTTCGGCGACCTGTCTACGCCCGGCGTGGATGTGATCGTGCCCGATCCCACCTTCCTGGAGGGTGAGAATATCAAGGGCATCGTGCTGACCCACGCGCACGAAGATCACATCGGCGCCCTGGGCTGGCTGTGGCCGCGCATCAAGGCGCCGATCTACGCCACGCCCTTCACCGCCTATCTGATCCGCGACAAGCTGCGCGAGCGCGGCATTCTGGACGAGGTCGAACTGATCGAGGTGCCGCTGGGCGGGACCGTGGACATCGGCACCTTCGGCGTGACCTTCGTCAACATGACCCACTCGATCGCCGAGCCCAGCGGCCTGGCCATCGATACGCCGCTGGGAATGGTGTTCCACACCGGCGACTGGAAGATCGACGACCAGCCGGTGATCGGGACCAAGACCGACGCCCCCGTCATCCGCGCCCTGGGCGACGAAGGCGTGCTGGCCATGGTCTGTGATTCGACCAATGTCTTCGTGCCGGGCGTCGCTGGGTCCGAAGGCGATGTCGCCGTCGCCATCTCCAAGCTGATCGCCAGCCTGAAGGGGCGTGTTGCGGTCGGCTGCTTCGCCTCCAACGTCGCCCGGATGGACAGCGTGATCCGCGCGGCCGAGGCCTGCGGGCGTCGCGTGGCCCTGGCCGGCCGTTCGATGCACCGGATCACGGCGGCGGCCAAACACGTCGGCATGCTGAAGGACGTGAAGCCCTTCCTGTCGGACGAGGAGGCCCGCGTCTGGCCCGCCGATCAGATCCTGTATCTGTGCACCGGCAGTCAGGGTGAAGCGAGGGCGGCCCTGTCGCGCGTCGCTGACGGCACCCACCCGGTCGTGAAACTGGGTCTGGGCGACCACTGCATCTTCTCGTCGCGCCAGATCCCGGGCAACGAACTGGCGATCGGCAATCTGCAGGACCGCCTCGCGGATCGCGGTGTGCGTCTCTACACCGAGAAGGATCACCCCGGCATCCACGTCTCGGGCCACCCCTGCCGTGACGAGCTGAAGCAGATGTACGAATGGGCCCGGCCGCAGATCGCGGTGCCGACCCACGGCGTGCGTCGCTTCCTCTTGGAACACGCCAATCTGGCCAAGGACATGGGCGTTCCCGAAACGGTGACGCCGCGCAACGGCGACATGGTCCGCCTGGCCCCTGGCCCGGCCAAGATCATCGACGAGGTGCCGAACGGCCGCCTCTATGTCGACGGCGGCATGCTGGTGACCGAGCAGGGCGAGGCCTTGAAGGAACGTCGTCACGCCTCGACCAACGGCGTGCTGATCGTCAGCTTTGCTTTGGACAAGCGCGGTCGCATCGCCAGCGACATCGACATCCGCAGCGTCGGCCTGCCCGGCGATACCGCCACGCCGCTCGGCGATGCGCTGGACAAGCTGGCCGAGCGCGTCGAACAGGTGGTCAAGGGCCTGAAGGGCGATGCTCTGGACGATGAAATGGTCATCGAACAGGCCGTCGCCCGCGTGCTGAAAAAGGCCAGCCAACAGATCTGGGATCGTCGTCCCATCGTCGAGACGGTCGTCCTGCGCGTCTGATGCAACCTTGACCGTTCGGGCGCATTGGTCGTGCGCCTGAACGGTCGGGGAAACGCATGTCGAAAAAGCCTGCCCGTGCGCGCCGCCTGCTGGAGCGGATTCGGCACGCCCGTCATCCGCTGCGCGGTTGGCGGCGGTGGGCGGTGATTTCGGGGCAGGGGCTGGTCGGCTTCGTCGTCCTGTTCGCCGTCATCAATCTGGTGCTCAGCCTGTCGACGTTCCGGGGCGAAGACCCCCTGGCGCGTACGGTTCACGAACTGCGCGTGCTGTGGTTCAGCCCGCCCGACGGCCAGCCGATGTCGCCGACCGCCTTTCCGAGCGTCTATGGTCGCGATCTGGGTCCAGCGCCCGACACCGCCGCCATCCATGCCTATCTGGAGCGCGAGGCGGAGGACGGCGTCTTTCTGCTCGACCACGTCATGGTCGATCTTATCCTGAAGCTGAATGGCCGGATCGATGCGCGCAGCGTGCCGTCGGGCGTCTATGTCGGCGCCCACGCTTTGGGACCGGACGGGATGCCTTTGGTGCCAGTGACCAAGTTCATGGCGCAATATCTGCTGTTTCCGCGCCATGCCTATATTCTCGTCGTGCCTGAGAGCGGGCCGGCCATCGCCTTCTCCGCCAGTCAGAACGCCAAGTTCGGCATCGACATTCATCCCGAACGCCTATCGGCCGAGATCGCGCCGTTCGATCCGAACGCCTATGACTTCCCCAGTTCGGGCGAGGCGCTGCACGAGATGACGCGCATCACCAATGAGCCGGCGCGCGTCGCGACGGCCGTCGAAACGTTGAAGGGCGCCCAGGCTCGCCTGGCGCAGGAGGGTCTGACCTACGGCCTTCTGGCGCCCAACTCGAACACGGCGGTCGGCTGCGTGCTGCAAGGCGCCGGGGCGATCACGCAGCACGCGCGCTCTTCGATCCTTCTGGCGTTACGGGCGCCGGGGTTTGGCGCATCGTGCGAATAGCGGTCGCGCCGACGGCCTCAACTCGGATATATCCACGCCGATGACCGAGCGACTCTTCCTGTTGAACCCCGACTGGCACGACGACCAGGGCGGGCCGTGGTTCTGCCCGCCCGGGGCCTATATCGAGGGCGTTCTGGCCTTCTATCCTCAGCTTCGCGATGCGCTCGACGTCGTCTATCTGGACCATCCGCGCCCGCGCCAGCCGGTCATCGACCAGGTCGGCGAGGCCCATCAAAGCTGCCCCATCCTGATCCTGGACGGCGAGCTGGATTGGCCCGAGGCCGAGGTCAGCGAAACGACCGGCCGGCGCTTCCTCCAGGATCACGCCATCGCTCCCTATCTGGCGGCCCGCTACGGCGTCGGCCGGCCCCATCCCTAGAGGTCCGTCATGCCCATCGGCGTCTTCACCATGGTCGGCATCTACATCATTGCCTGGTGGACAGTGCTGTTCGCCGTGCTGCCGCTGGGCACGGCCAGCGAGACGCACGAGCCGCCGACCGACGGCTCACAATGGGGCGCGCCCAAGACGCCCAATCTGAAGAAGAAGTTCCTGACGACCACCTGGGTCTCGGCTTTGGTCTGGGTGTTCGTGATGGTGCTGATCTTCACGGGCTGGCTGCCCCTGCCGAACTTCGCCAGCGGCCCGGCCGTCTAAACGACGCATCGGCCTAGCTTTCGCCCCGTCCGAGCGGCTAAAGCCTTGTTCCGTCTCTACGCCTAGGATTCCCGACCATGCGCCTGTCGCGCTTTTTCCTGCCCACGCTGAAGGAAGCTCCTTCGGACGCCCAGATCGTCTCGCACCAGCTGATGCTGCGCGCCGGCATGATCAAGCAGGAGGCCGCCGGCATCTACGCCTGGCTGCCGCTGGGTCTGAAGGTGCTGCGCAAGATCGAGCAGATCGTGCGCGAGGAGCAGATGCGGGCAGGGGCCGTCGAACTGCTGATGCCGACGTTGCAACTGGCCGACCTGTGGCGCGAGAGCGGCCGCTATGACGCCTACGGCCCCGAGATGCTGCGCATCACCGACCGTCACGAACGTGAGCTGCTATACGGACCGACCAACGAGGAGATGATCACCGACATCTTCCGGGCCTATGTGAAGTCCTACAAGTCGCTGCCGCTGAACCTGTTTCACATCCAGTGGAAGTTCCGCGACGAGCGCCGTCCGCGCTTTGGCGTGATGCGGGGGCGCGAGTTCCTGATGAAGGACGCCTATTCCTTCGACGTGGACGAGGCCGCGGCCCGCGTCGCCTACAACCGCATGTTCGTCGCCTATCTGAACACCTTCGCCCGTATGGGCCTGAAGGCCGTGCCGATGCGCGCCGACACCGGCCCCATCGGCGGCGATCTGAGCCACGAGTTCATCGTCCTGGCCGAAACCGGCGAGAGCGAGGTCTTCTGCGACCGCAAGCTGGTCGAGATGCCCGCGCCCGGCGACGACTTCACCCCCGAAGCCGTCCAGGCCGTCTTCGATGAACGCACCGCCCTCTACGCCGCCACCGAAGAGATGCACGATCCGTCGCAGTTCGAGGCCAAGACCGCCGAGGGCGACCGCCTGTCGGCGCGCGGCATCGAGGTCGGCCACATCTTCTACTTCGGCACGAAATACTCCGCCCCGATGAAGGCCAAGGTCGCCGGGCCTGACGGGCAGGACGCCGAGGTCCACATGGGCAGCTATGGCGTCGGCGTGTCGCGCCTGCTGGGGGCCATCATCGAAGCGAGCCACGACGCCGGCGGCATCATCTGGCCCGATGCGGTCGCGCCGTTCGACGTGGTCGTGATCAATCTGCGCGCCAACGATGAGGCTGTCTCGGCCGCCTGCGAGGACGCGGTGGCCCAGCTTGAAAAGCTCGGCAAGGACGTCCTGTACGACGACACCGACGAACGTCCCGGCGGCAAGTTCGCCACCGCTGACCTGATCGGCGTGCCGTGGCAGCTGACCATCGGTCCGAAGGGGCTGGCGGACGGCGTGGTCGAACTGAAACGCCGCGCCACCGGCGAGAAGGTGTCCGTGCCGCTCGCCGACGCTATCGAAAGGCTGACCGCTTGAGCCTGCCGTCTCGTCCGTCCGGCGCCTTCTCCTCGTGGGAGATCGGCCTGGCCCTGCGCTACCTGCGCGCCAAGCGCAAGGAAGGCGGCGTCGCCACCATCGCCGTCATCAGCTTCATCGGCATCATGCTGGCCGTCGCCGTCCTGATCAGCGTGATGAGCATCATGTCCGGCTTCCGCAGCGAACTGCTGGGCCGCATGCTTGCGTTCAACGGCCACATGTATGTGCAGGGTCAGGTCCTGACCTCGCCGGATCGCGAAGCCGCGCTGAAACGCATCCAGGCCGTGCCAGGCGTCGCCAGCGCCAGTCCGCTGAATGAGGCGCAAAGCCTGATCCGCGTCGGCAGCTATACGACCGGCGCCATCGCCAAGGGCATCCGCCCTGAGGATTTGGCCAAGACCCAGTATGTCTTCGACAGCTTAAGCCCGCAGGAGCGCGCCAGCTTCGGCAAGGGGCCCTATGGCGGCGACCGCATTCTGGTCGGCGCGGCCCTGGCCAATTCCATGGGCCTGCGCGTCGGCGATCCCGTGACCCTGTATTCACCGACCGGGGCCGACAGCGCCTTCGGCAATCTCGGCGGACTTGAGAAGACCTATTTCGTCGGCGGCCTGTTCCGCTCGGGCGCCGCCGACTATGACCGCGCCTTCATCTTCATGCCGCTGGAGCAGCAGCAGCTCTTCTTCGGCAAGGAAGGGGTCTGGGACGCGATCGAAATCAAGGTCGATGATCCCGATCAGGTCGGCGCCCTGACCGCCGCCATCCGCGACGCGGCCGGTCCCGGCTCGGTCGTCAGCGACTGGCGCGAGCGCCTCGCTGCCTTCTATGGCGCGCTGAAGGTCGAACGCGTGGCCATGAGCATCATCCTAGGCCTCGTCGTCGCCATCGCCGCCATGAACATCATCTCCGGCATCGTCATGCTGGTGAAGAACAAGGGTCGCGACATCGCCATCCTGCGCACCATCGGCGCCAGCCCCTCGGCGATCCTGCGCGTCTTCTTCATGGCCGGCGCCATGATCGGGGTGGCGGGCACCATCGCGGGCCTGATCCTGGGTCTTCTGTTCTGCTGGAACATCGGCTCGATCCAGCATTTCCTGGAGTTCGTGCTGCAGACCAAGCTGTTCGATTCCGACGTCTATATGCTGGACGCCATCCCGGCCTTGGTCGATCCGGTGGACGTGACCTGGGTGGCCTTCTGGTCCCTGTTGATGAGCTGTATCGCCAGCCTGCCGCCGTCCTGGAACGCGTCTCGCATCGATCCCGTGGAGGCGCTGCGCTATGAGTAAGGCTCCCATCCTTTCGGTGCGCGGCCTGACCCGCACCTACGACACCGCCCAAGGCGGCCTGACCGTGCTGAAGGGCGTGGATCTGGACGTCTATCCGGGCGAACTGGTCGGGCTGATCGGGCCGTCGGGCTCGGGCAAGTCGTCGCTGCTACACGCCGCCGGCCTGTTGGAGAAGCCCACCAGCGGCACGGTCGCCATCGACGGCGAACAGGTCGGCGATCTGGACGAGCGCGCCCGCACGCGTCTGCGCCTGGGCCGGATCGGCTTCGTCTATCAGTTTCACCACCTGCTGCCCGAGTTCGATGCGCGCGACAATGTCGCCCTGCCGATGCGGATCGCCGGGGTGGCCCAGGACGAGGCGCGCAAACGCGCCGAGGTCACGCTGACGGCCCTGGGGCTGGGCGAACGCCTGACGCACCAGCCGGCGCAACTGTCTGGCGGCGAACAGCAGCGTGTCGCGATCGGCCGCGCGCTCGCCAACGGCCCGCGCCTGCTGCTGGCCGACGAGCCGACCGGCAATCTGGATCCGACCACCAGCCAATCCGTGTTCGAATCCCTGCGCGACCTGGCCAAGACCACGGGCGTCGCCGCCCTGATCGCCACCCACAATATGGAGTTGGCCGGCCATATGGACCGCGTCTTCGCCCTGAAGGACGGTCATCTGGAACAGCGCGAGGCCCAGAGCCACGCCTACTGAGCCACGCCTATCGATCAGCTGACGGCGGCGTCGCCCCAGATCGCTCGAAGGCGTTCGGGGCGGCGGCATCCGATCCGGTAGGCTTGATAGCTGGCGGCGTGGCGCTTGGCGTAGTTCTGATGCTCCTCGCCGGCTGGCCAGAACCGCTGGGCGCCGACGACTGGCGTCGTGAAGCTCTTTCTCAGCACCCGCATGGCCGCATCGCGCGAGGCGACGGCGTCCGCGCGTTGGGCCGCTGTTGCAAAGACGGCGGATCGATAGGACGGGCCCTGGTCGCAGAATTGACCATTAGGATCGGTCGGGTCGATGGTGCGCCAGTAGCGATCGACCAAGGTGCGATAGCTGACGACGCGCGGATCGAAGGTCACCTGCACCGCCTCCATATGGCCGGTGCCGCCGCGCACCACCTGCTCATAGGTCGGGTTGGCGGTATGGCCGCCGACGAAGCCGGACACGGCCGAGCGCACCCCCTGCAAGTCGTCGAAGGCCTTCTCCTCGGACCAGAAGCAGCCGCCGGCGAAGATCGCGGTCTGAAACGCCGTCTGCGCCTCGGCCCGACGGGCCAACGGCGCGCCGATCGCCAGCGCAGCGACGGTCAAGGATGCAACGGCGGCGAGGGCGGTCGTGCGAAGGGACATGGTCTCATCTCCTGTTGCAGTGACTACGACGGCGACGCCCAAACGGTTTCACCGAGAACGACTTGACCGGAACAAAACGCCAACATAGAACATTAGCAGAACATATCGGATGTCTCGGAGCCAAGGTCATGCCACGTTTGATGAGGGATATGCTGTCGCTGGCGTCGTGCGGCGGTTTCGTATGGATGGTCTGGACCGTGGCGATCAGCGTCACCGCTTGAGATCAGACGAATTAGACACTTTAGACGGTGTTTTTCGAGGACCGTCCGAAGCCAGCGATCCACAGCCGATCCGTGGGGCGACCGGTTTGCGATGGCCGCGCGCCGCCCGATATGAGACTCACGGTAGAGTAGGGCTCGTCAGCGGGCCAGGGTCGAAGAAGGCGTGAACGAGCCGGTGAACAGTCAGGGTTTTGTCCATCTGCGGGTCCGCTCGGCCTATTCGCTGCTGGAAGGCGCGATCAAGGCGGCCAAGGTCGGCAAGCTGGCGGCCGACGCCGGAATGCCGGCGGTCGGGGTGGCGGACAGGGCCAATCTGTTCGGCGCGCTGGAGTTCAGCCAGACGGCGAAGGATGCGGGCGTTCAACCGATCGTGGCCTGCGCCCTGCCGGTCTTCGGGATCGGCGGCCAGATCAACGCGCGCTGGGCCAAGGTGCCGACCGTGGTTCTGCTGGCCCAAGATACAGCCGGGTGGCTGAACCTGTGCGCCCTGTCGTCGTCCGCCTATCTGGACGCCGGAGAAATGGCCGAGCCGGGCGTGGCCTGGGAGCAGGTCGTCGCCCGCTCCGAAGGCCTGATCCTGCTGTCCGGAGGCCCGGACGGCCCGGTCGATCCGCTGTTCGCCCAAGGCAAGAAGGCCGAAGGCGCCGCTGCTCTGGCGGCGATGAAGGCGGCGTTCGGCGACCGCTTCTACGTCGAGCTGCAACGCCACGGGCTGGAGGACGAAAAGCGCGCCGAGCCGGGGCTGGTCGAATGGGCCTACGCCAACGACGTGCCGCTGGTCGCCACCAACGACGTCTATTACGCCAAGGCGGCGCAGGCGAAGTCCCACGACGCCCTGCTGTGCATCGCCGATGGCGCCTTCACCGGCCAGGAGGATCGCCGCCGCATCACCGGCGAACACTGGTTCAAGCCCGCCGCCGTCATGCGCGAGCTGTTCGCAGACCTGCCCGAGGCCTGCGACAACACCATCGACATCGCGCGTCGCTGCGCCTTCCTGGTCAATACTCACGCGCCCATCCTGCCGCGTTTCGACACCGGGGCCGGGCGCTCCGAGGCCGATGAACTGGCCCACCAGGCGCGCGAGGGGCTGAAGGTCCGCCTGACCGAGGTCACGCCGGCCGTTCCCGAAGAGGAATACTGGACCCGCCTGGAATGGGAGGTCGGGATCATCCAGCAGATGGGCTTCCCCGGCTACTTCCTCATCGTGTCGGACTTCATCAAATGGGCCAAGACCCACGGCATTCCCGTGGGGCCGGGGCGCGGCTCCGGCGCCGGCTCGCTTGTCGCCTGGTCCCTGACCATCACCGATCTGGACCCGCTGCGGTTTGGCCTGCTGTTCGAGCGGTTCCTGAACCCCGAACGCGTCTCCATGCCCGATTTCGACATCGACTTCTGCCAGGAGCGGCGCGAAGAGGTGATCGACTATGTTCAGGACCGCTACGGCAAGGACCGGGTGGCCCAGATCATCACCTTCGGCACCTTGCAGGCGCGGGCCGTGCTGCGCGACGTGGGCCGGGTGCTGCAGATGCCGCTGGGTCAGGTCGACCGGCTCTGCAAGATGGTGCCGAACAACCCGGCCGCGCCCGTCACACTGGCCCAGGCCATCGACATCGAGCCGCGCCTGAAGGAGGCGCGCGACGCCGAGCCGGCGGTGAACACCCTGCTGGAGACCGCGCTGGAACTGGAGGGGCTATACCGCAACGCCTCGACCCACGCCGCGGGGATCGTCATCGGCGACCGGCCGCTGACGGAACTGGTGCCACTGTATCAGGATCCGCGCTCCACCATTCCGGCGTCCCAGTTCAACATGAAATGGGTCGAGCCGGCTGGCTTGGTGAAGTTCGACTTCCTGGGCCTGAAGACGCTGACGGTGCTTGATCGGGCGCGCGGCTATCTCGAACGGCGCGGCGCAGCCAAGGACTGGAACAGCCTGCCGCTGGATGATGCGCGCACCTATGAGCTGATGGCCTCTGGCCAGACGGTCGGGGTGTTTCAGCTGGAATCCCAGGGCATGCGCGACACCCTGCGCAAGATGCGCTGCGGCTCCATCGAAGAGATTACCGCTCTCATTTCGCTTTATCGGCCGGGGCCGATGGAGATGATCGACACCTATATCGACCGTAAGTTCGGGCGCGCCGAGGTCGATTACCTGCACCCCAGCCTGAAAGAGGTGCTGACCGAGACCTACGGCGTCATCATCTACCAGGAACAGGTGATGAAGATCGCCCAGATCCTGGCGGGCTACAGCCTGGGCGAGGCCGACCTGCTTCGTCGGGCCATGGGCAAGAAGAAGAAGGAGGAGATGGATTTCCAGCGTCTCCGCTTCGTCAAGGGCGCCGCCGAGAAGGCCGTGCCGGAGACCCAGTCCGGCTCCATCTTCGACCTGGTCGCCAAATTCGCCGGATACGGCTTCAACAAGTCCCACGCCGCCGCCTATGCGCTGATTTCGTTCCAGACGGGTTGGCTGAAGGCCAATCAGCCGGTCGAGTTCTTTGCGGCCTCCATGAGCCTGGACTTGTCGAACACCGACAAGCTGGCGGTCTTCTATCAGGACGCCAAACGGTTCGACGTGCCGGTCCTGGCGCCCGACATCAATCGCTCGTCGGCCGACTTCGACGTGGCCTGGGACGACGACAAGGGGGCGGTGCTCTACGCCCTGGGCGCGATCCGAAACGTGGGTCTCGAGGCGATGAAACACGTCATCGAGGTGCGCGAGACGGGCGGCCGCTTCGCCGACATCTTCGACTTCCTCGAGCGCGTCGATCCGCGCAGCGTCAACAAGCGCGCGCTGGAAGGTCTGGCCAAGGCCGGCGCCTTCGACAGCATCCACCCCAACCGGCGTCAGTTGCTGGAACAGGCCGACGTTCTGATGGCCTATTGCCAGAGCGTGGCGGCCGAACGCGCCTCGTCTCAGGTGTCATTGTTTGGCGGCGACCAGGCCCATGCCGGTCGGCCGCGTCTGAAGAGCGTCGAACCCTGGGTCGGTCCGGAGCGGCTGGATCACGAACTGTCGGCGGTCGGCTTCTATCTGTCGGGCCACCCGCTGGACGAGATGACCTCAGCCCTGAAGCGCAAGCGCGTCACCTTCGTCGCCGAAGCGATTCCGCTGGCTGAGTCCGGCCACGAGGCGTTCCAGATGGCCGGCGTCGTGCGTCGCAAGCAGGAGCGGGCCAGCGCGCGGACGGGCGAGAAGTTCGCCTTCGTGACCTTCTCAGATCCGACCGGCGAGTTCGAATGCCTGTTCCCGCCCGAACAACTGCGCAAATGCCGCGAGGTGCTGGAGCCCGGCGCATCGGTGATGGTGCGGGTGCGCGCCAAGTCGTCGGAGGGGGAGGTGCGCTTCTTCGGAGACGACGCCTCGCAAATGGACAATCTGCTGGACGACGCCAACATCGGCCTTCGTATTCATGTCTCGGCCCGCAGTGCAGACGCCGAGGCGCTGAAGGCGCGGCTGGAACGCGCGCGATCGGGCGCGATCGGCAAGGGGGGAGAGGTGTCGCTGATGATCGCGGGCCTCGATCAAGGACGCGAGGTCGAGGTCAAGATTCCCGGCCGCTACCGCCTAGATGGCGCCTTGCGCGGGGCGTTGAAGTCGGCGCCGGGCGTCGTCATGCTGGAGGACGCCTAAGCCCTCTCGGATATGGTCAAGCTTTTGATTTTTCGGAACCTCACGGACGCGTGATGGGTTTGGTCAGTCCATAGGGAGACTGTTCCAATGAAATATCTCGCCATCGCCAGCGTCGCCTCGCTGGCCCTTCTCGCCGCCTGTAACCAGGGTGGCGACAGCGCCGCCCAGAACACCGGCGAAGCGGTCAACGCCACTCAGGACGCTACCTCCGGCGTCGTGGGCCAGACCTCGGCCATGACCATGGGCGCCAACACCGTCGACGGTTTCGTCACCGGCCTAGGCACCGGCAACATGTATGAGCTGGAAGCCGCCAAGATCGCCGCCGCCAAGTCCAAGAATGCGGACGTGAAGGCCCTGGCCGCCATGATCACCAAGGATCACACCGCCGCCGGCGAGAAGCTGGCCGCCGCTCAGGCGACCGCTGCGCCGAACGTCGCCATCCCCACGACGTTGGACGAACGCCGCAAGGGCCTGATCGACAATCTGAACGCCGCGACGCCGGACGACTTCGACAAGGTCTATCTGGACCAACAAGTCGCCGCCCACAACGAGACGCTGACGCTGCTGAACGGCTTTGCCGACAACACCGAAGCGCCCGCCTTGGCCACCCTAGCGCGCGAGCTTGTGACGCCCGTCACTGCACACCGCGACCGTGCCCGGACCCTGCTGGACGCGATGAAGTAAAAGCAGCCGTCGCGTTGCTGACCAAAGGCGGTCCCGAAAGGGGCCGCCTTTTTCCGCATTTGCAGGGCTGCGCTTGCTATTGCGGCCCATCCGGCCTACATGGCCCCCGCATTTCGCAACGCGGGAGAGGCGCGCTTCGGGGAGACATCCCGATCCGCACCATTCCGAGGGTCTTTCAGACCTTTAATCCCCCGCGCCACGTTTGATCGGAAAAAGGACTGAACGATCATGGCTCTGCCTGAATTCTCGATGCGCACCCTGCTTGAAGCAGGCGCCCACTTCGGCCACCAGACGCACCGCTGGAACCCGAAGATGGACCGCTACATCTTCGGCTCGCGCTCGAACATCCACATCATCGACCTGTCGCAGACGATGCCGCTGTTCCACCAGGCTCTGGTGGCCGTGCGCGAAGTCGCCGCCAAGGGCGGTCGCGTTCTGTTCGTCGGCACCAAGCGCCAGGCCGCAGAGCCGGTCGCCGAAGCCGCCAAGCGCTGCGCCCAGTACTACATGAACAACCGTTGGCTCGGCGGCACGCTGACCAACTGGCGCACCGTGTCGGGCTCGATCGCTCGTCTGCGTGAGCTGGAAGGCATTCTGGAAAACGGCGGCGAAGGCCGCGTCAAGAAAGAGCTGCTGAACCTGCAGCGCGAGAAGGACAAGCTTGAGCTGTCGCTGGGCGGCATCAAGGACATGGGTTCGATCCCGGATATCATGTTCGTGATCGACACCAACAAGGAAGCGATCGCGATCCAGGAAGCCCGCAAGCTGAACATCCCGATCATCGCCATCCTGGACACCAACTCGGACCCGGACGGCATCACCTATCCGGTCCCCGGCAACGACGACGCCGCCCGCGCCATCCAGACCTACTGCGACCTGATCGCCGACGCGGTCCTGGACGGCCTGGCCGCCGGCGCCTCGGCCTCGGGCATCGACCTGGGCGCTTCGGAAGCTCCGGTCGAGCCGATGCTGCGTGAAGCCTCGGCACCCAAGGCTGAAGCCGAAGCCGCGCCGGCTGGCACGGAAGGCGCCGCTGCCGAACTGGAAGCCGCTGCTGAGCCGGCTGCCGAAACCGAGAAGGCCGAGGGCTGATCGCCCGCCGGGCGGCGTTCGCGTTCTTGAGCGCCGCCTGACGAACTGACACACGGCCGGGCTAAATCAGTCCGGCCGTTCCCACATACGAAATCCCCCAAGGAGAAGAACATGGCCGAGATCACTGCCGCCCTCGTGAAGGAGCTTCGCGAGCGTTCGGGCGTCGGCATGATGGACTGCAAGAAGGCGCTGGTCGAAAACGACGGCAACATCGAAGCAGCGATCGACTGGCTGCGCGCCAAGGGCCTGTCGAAGGCCGCCAAGAAGGCCGACCGCGTCGCCGCTGAAGGTCTGGTCGCCGTCGCGTCGAAGGAAGACGGCAAGGGCGAAGTCGCCGCCGCCATCGAGTTCAACGCCGAAACCGACTTCGTCGCCCGCAACGAGCTGTTCCAGAACGCCGCCAAGTCGTTCGCCCAACTGGGTCTGGAGCACCATTCTGTCGAGGCCCTGCACGGCGCCGAACTGGAAGCCGGCAAGACGGTTCAGGACGAAGTGACCAACATGATCGCCACCATCGGCGAGAACATGCAACTGCGTCGCGCCGCCCGCCTGTCGGTGTCGGAAGGCGTCGTTTCGACCTACGTCCACAACGCGGTTTCGCCGGGCGTCGGCCGTATCGGCGTGCTGGTCGCCCTGGAAGGCGAGGGCGACAAGACCGCGCTTCGCGAACTGGGCCGCAAAATCGCCATGCACGTCGCCGCCACCGCGCCGCTGTCGCTGAACACCGACGACCTGGACCCCGCCGCCATCGAGAAGGAACGCACCGTTCTGACCGAAAAGGCCAAGGAAGAAGGTCGCCCGGAAGCCATGATCGCCAAGATCGTGGAAGGTCAGATCAACAAGTTCCAGAAGGACGTGGTGCTGTCCAAGCAGCCGTTCGTCATGGATCCGGACGTGACCATCGAACAACTGGTCGCCAACTCGGCCAAGGAACTGGGCTCCTCCAACCTGCACCTGGCCGGCTTCGTCCGTCTGGCGCTGGGTGAAGGCGTCGAGAAGGTCGAAGGCCCCGACTTCGCGTCGGAAGTCGCCTCCATGATGGGCGGCAACTAAAAAACATTCCCCTCATTCGTGAGGGTTTTGTATCAGAAGGGCGCGTTCGGCTTTGATGGCCGGCGCGCCTTTCGTCTATAAGAAGCCGCCTGATTCAATGGCGCCGCAGTCAAACGGACCTTCCCGCATGCCCGACGCCCCCTCGACCTTCCGCTACAAACGCGTCCTGCTGAAGGTGTCGGGAGAGGTGCTGATGGGCGACCAGTCGTTCGGCGTCGACATGAAGACCGTCGATGCGGTGGCCAAGGCCGTCGCGGACGTCGCGGCCGAGGGCGTCGAAATCTGCCTGGTCATCGGCGGCGGCAACATCTTCCGCGGTCTGTCCAAGGCGGCGGCCGGCATGGAGCGCGCCCAGGCCGACTATATGGGCATGCTGGCGACGATCATGAACGCCTTGGCCATGCAGTCGGCGCTGGAGAAGATCGGCGTCTCGACCCGCGTGCAGAGCGCCATTCCGATGGCGGCCATCGCCGAACCCTACATCCGCCGTCGCGCCCTGCGTCATCTGGAAAAGGGGCGGGTCGTGATCTTCGCCGCCGGCGTGGGCGCACCGTTCTTCACCACGGACTCGGGCGCGGCGCTACGTGCGGCGGAAATGGGCTGCGACGCGCTGCTGAAGGGTACCAGTGTGGACGGGGTCTATACCGCCGACCCGAAGAAGGATCCCGACGCGACGCGGTATGAGACGCTGTCCTATCAGGACGTGCTGGCCAAGGATCTGCGCGTCATGGACGCCTCGGCCATCGCCATGATGCGCGACACGGGCATACCGATCGTGGTCTTCTCTATTCGGGAAGACAATTCGCTGCGCCGGACCCTGACCGGCGAAGGCACGTTCACGGTCATTCAGGACGTCGCCTGAACGTTCGCCTGACCAGGAAAGACAAGAGAGACCAAGACCATGGCAAAGCCTGACCTCAAGACCTATCGCGACCGCATGGATCGCTCCGTCGCCGCACTGAAGGAAGAGTTCAGCGGTCTGCGCACCGGCCGCGCCAACGCCGGTCTACTGGAGCCCGTGCGGGTCGAAGCCTATGGCTCGGCCTCGCCCCTGACCGCAGTCGCCGCCATCAGCGTGCCCGAGCCGCGCATGATCAGCGTCAGCGTCTGGGACAAGGGCATGGTGGTCGCCGTCGAAAAGGCGATCCGCAACGCCAATCTGGGCCTGAACCCGATCGTGGACGGCCAGACCCTGCGCATTCCGGTGCCGCCTCTGACCGAGGAACGCCGTAAGGACCTGGTCAAGCTGGCCGGCAAATATGCCGAGCAGCAGAAAATCTCGGTTCGCAACGTCCGCCGCGACGCCAACGACGACCTGAAGAAGGCCGAGAAGGCCGGCGAGATCAGCCAGGACGAGCAAAAGAAGATGGAGACCGAGGTCCAGAAGGACACCGACGCGGCCATCAAGCGCATCGACGAGACCTTGAAGACCAAGGAACAAGAGATCATGCAGGTCTGAGGCGAAACGGCTGGGTCCGGAAGGGATCGCACGACAGATGACGGCAGACCGCGCCGCGCCTTCAGGCCAAAGCCCAGACAAGCAGGGTCAGGACGGCCCGCGCCACGTCGCCATCATCATGGACGGCAATGGACGCTGGGCGAAGGCGCGCGGCCTGCCGCGAGCCCTAGGCCATCGTGAGGGCGTCCAGGCGCTGAAGCGTACGATCCAGGCGGCGCCGGATCTCGGCATCGATTGCCTGACGGTGTTCGGCTTCTCGACCGAAAACTGGAGCCGGCCCGAGGACGAGGTGTCGGACCTGATGGGGCTGGTGCGGTCCTACGTCGCCAGCGATCTGGCCCGGCTGACCAAGGCCGGCGTCCGGCTGAAGATCCTGGGGCGACGCCAGGGACTGCCGGCCGATATCGCCGCCATCATCGAACGGGCCGAGGCCCAGACCGCCCATAACGACCGATTCCTGTTGCAGGTCGCCTTCAACTACGGCGGTCGCGCGGATCTGGTGGACGCGGCGCGTCGCCATATGGAGCGGGTGCTGGCGGGCGAGACGGTCGAGCCTTTCAACGAGGCGATACTGACAGCCGGGCTGGCCACGGCAGGCTCGCCGCCGCTTGACCTGATCGTGCGCACGTCGGGCGAGCAGCGACTGTCGAACTTCCTGTTGTGGGAGGCGGCCTACGCCGAGCTCGTGTTCCAGGACATTCTGTGGCCCGACTATGGCCCCAAGGCCTTGGCTGAGGCGATCTCGGCCTTTGGTCAGCGCGACCGCCGTTTCGGCGGACGCGTGATCGCGCCTGAGCGCGCGACGGCCTGATGGCGGTCAAGGGTAGGGATATCGCCCTCAGGGCTGCGTCCGCCGTCGTGCTGGCGCCCGCCGCGGTCGCTGCGACGTGGGGCGGCGGCGTGTGGTTCCTGGCCCTGATGATTGTGGCCAGCGTCGTCCTGGCGTTCGAATGGGCGGCGATGAGTGCGCCGCATGCGCGCCGCGTCATGGGCGGCGCGGTCAGCTTCGGCGTCGTGGCGGCGGTGATCAGCGCCCATTTCGGGGCCATGTCCGTCGCCTTCATCATGCTGGTGTTCGGCGCGGTCGCGGCCGGAGTCTATGCCCGCAGCCGAGGGCAGGAGGCGCTGGATGCCGCCTACGGCGTACTCTATCTCGGCTGGCCTTCGGTCCTGCTGATCTGGCTGCGCGACGTCGACAGCTTGATCGGGCTGCACTGGACCGTGCTGGTCTTCGCCGTCGCCTGGTCGGCCGACATCGTGGCCTATCTGGCGGGATCCACCTTCGGCGGACCCAAGCTGTGGCCGCGCTTCTCGCCGAACAAGACCTGGTCCGGGTTCATCGGCGGCGTTGCGGCCGGCGCGGTTGCGGGCGCCGTCATGACGGCCTGGGTCAATATGGGGGCCTTGAGCGTCGTCTGGGGGGCAGTGCTGGGCTTTGCCGCGGCCTTGGCGACCATGGCGGGCGACCTGTGGGAATCGGCGCTGAAGCGACGGTTCGGGGTCAAGGATGCGGGGAACACCATTCCGGGCCACGGCGGCCTGCTGGACCGCGTCGATGGTTTGATGTTCGCGGTCGTCGTCGTCGCGGCGGGCCGACTGATCGTCCTGATGCTGGAGCGTGGGGCGTGATCCGGCGTCGCATCACCGTGCTTGGCGCGACCGGATCGGTCGGCGCTTCCACGCTGGACCTGATGGCTCAAGCCGAGGCGACGGGCACAGGCGCGTTCGAGGTTGAGGCCCTGACGGGCGGCGCCAATATCGCCAAACTGGCAGAGCAGGCCAAACGTTGGCGGCCCAAGCTGGCCGTGACGGCGGATCCGGCGCGATTGGATGAACTGCGCGACGCCTTGTCCGGCACGGACGTCGCTGCCGCCGCCGGCGACGCCGCCGTCGTTGAGGCGGCGACGCGACCTGCCGACTGGATCATGGCGTCCATCGTCGGAGCGGCGGGTTTGAAGTCCGCCTGGGCGGCGGCGGGAACGGGCGCGACCCTGGCGCTGGCCAACAAGGAAAGCCTGGTCTGCTGCGGCCCCGCCCTGATCGAGCGGGTTAAGCGGGCAGGGGGGCGCTTGATCCCCGTCGATTCCGAGCACTCCGCCATCTTCCAGGTGTTTCCGGCCGAAGCGCCTGAGCGGGTGGCCAAGCTGATCCTCACCGCATCGGGCGGGCCTTTTCGCAAGACGCCGCGCGAGCAGATGGTCGCCATCACGCCGGAACAGGCCGTCGCCCACCCTAACTGGAGCATGGGCGCCAAGATTTCAGTCGACAGCGCCACCATGGCCAACAAGGGCCTGGAGATGATCGAGGCGGCTTATCTGTTCGATATGCCGCAGGATCGGATCGACGTCGTGGTGCACCCCGAATCGATCATCCACAGCCTTGTGGAATATGTGGATGGTTCGACGCTGGCCCAGATGGGACCGCCGGATATGCGCACGCCGATCGCCTGCGCCTTGGCCTGGCCGGACCGGATCGCGTGGCCGGCGCCCAAGTTGGATCTGGCTGCGCTGGGTCGGCTGACGTTCGAAGCGCCCGATCTGACACGCTTCCCCGCCCTCGATCTGGCGCGTCAGGCCCTGAAGGCGGGCGGCGCGACGCCCGCCGTGTTCAACGCCGCCAACGAGGTCGCCGCCTTCGCCTTCCTTGACCGCAAGCTGGCGTTTCTCAATATTGCCGCAGTCGTCGCCGAAACCCTTGAGCGTGCGACGAAAGCGGGGATGGCTTTCGGTTCTGGAGACGCCTGCGGCGCGGCCCTCTCGGTCGACGCCGAGACGCGTCGAATGGCCGAGACCGTCATCGCCGGCCTTGCGAATGCGGCCTGACAGCAGGCCAGGGGAGACGATTTTCGAATGCTGGGCGTCCTGGGTCAGGTCCTGATCTCCATCGCCTCGTTCCTGCTGGTGCTGACCTTCATCGTCACCATCCACGAACTGGGTCACTTCCTCGTCGCGCGCGCCTTTGGCGTGAAGGTGGACCGGTTCGCGGTCGGCTTCGGCAAGGCCGTGGCCAGCCGCACCGATCGTAACGGCATCGAATGGCGTCTCGGTTGGCTGCCGCTCGGCGGCTATGTGAAGTTCTCGGGCGATCTGGATGCGTCCAGCGTGCCCGACCGGGCCGGACTGGACGAACTGCGCAGCCGCGTGGTCGCCGAGCGTGGACCGGGCGCCGAGCGTGATTACTTCCACTTCAAGCCGGTGTGGCAGCGCGCCCTGATCGTCGCGGCCGGGCCCATCGCGAACTTCATCCTGGCCATCACCATCTTCGCCGTCGTCTTCATGGCCGTCGGCGTGTCCCTGCGTCCCGCGCGTGTCGCTCAGGTCCAAGCCGGATCGCCAGCCGCCGCCGCCGGTTTCCGGGTCGGCGACCTGATCACCGAGGTGAACGGCAAGGCCGTCAAGGACGGAAGCGCGGTCACCCGCACCGTGATGCTCTCGACCGGCGATCCTGTGCGTTTCACGGTCGAGCGCGCCGGGCGTCCCGTCGAACTGGTCGCGACGCCGGAACGTCGCGAGGAAAACGACCCCATCGCCGGACGCGTCAAGGTCGGCCGCATCGGCCTGGGGCTGGGCTCGTCGGCCGGCGATGTCCGCCACGTGCGCTATGGCCCTGTCGAGGCTGTCGCCGAGGGAGCGCGCCAAACGGCCGACGTCATCGGCTCGACCCTGACCTACCTCGGACGCCTGGCGACGGGCCGCGAGTCGGGCGATCAGTTCAGCGGTCCGCTGGGCATGGCCAAGGCGACGGGCTCTCTGACCACGGCCGCGGTCGAGGCCAATCCAGCGCCTGGCGCCATGGCGATCAATCTGATCCTGACGCTGACAACCTTGGCCGCCATACTTTCGATCGGAATCGGCTTTCTAAATCTGCTTCCCATTCCGGTCCTCGACGGCGGGCATCTGCTTTTCTACGGCTATGAGGCTGTGGCGAAACAGCCTGTGTCAGCGCGGTTCCAGGAGATGGGCTATCGTGCAGGCCTTGCGCTTTTGGCGGGATTTATGTTGTTCGCAACGTGGAACGACCTACAGAAGCTCAATATCTTCCAATTCCTCGGCGGGCTCGTCTCGTGAGCCGACGCCAGCCCCCGACGGTTTCCCGAATGAATGACATGACCTCTCGCGCCGCCGTTCGACTGAGCGCCCGCTCCAGCCTGCTGGCTCTGGCGGTCGCCGCCGGGCTGGGCGCACCCGCGCTGGCCCAGACCGCGCCGGTGCCGACGCCTGCTGCGCCGGCTCAAACGCCCGCCCAAACCCCCGCGCCGACGGCCGCGCCTCAGGCGGCGGCGAGCGCCGCCGAACCGCGTGTCGAGATCGCTGCGCCGCAGACGATCACGATCAACCGCATCATCGTCCAGGGCGCGCAGCGGATCGACCAGACGACGGTCCTTTCCTATCTGCCGATCCGTCCTGGTGACGCGGTAGATGCCTCGGTGCTGGACGTCGCGGTGCGCACCCTGTCGCGGACGGGCCTGTTCGCCGATGTGCAACTGGGCATCCAGAACGGCGATCTGATCGTCCAGATCGTCGAGAACCCGATCATCAACCAGGTCGTGTTCGAGGGGAACAAGGCGCTGTCGAAGGACAAGCTGACCAAGGAAGTGACCCTGGCGCCGCGCGGCATCTATACCCGCGCCAAGGTTCAGGAAGACGTCGGCGCCATCGTCGAACTGTATCGCCTGCAAGGCCGCATCTCTGCGACTGTGACGCCGAAGCTGGTCCAGCTGGAACAGAACCGCGTCGATGTGATCTTCGAGATCAATGAAGGTCCGCAGACCGGCATCAGCGCCATCAACGTGCTGGGCAACGAGGCGTTTTCGGATCGCGACGTGCGCGGCGTGATGGTCACCGAGAAGTCGACCTGGTGGAAGTTCTTCTCCAATAACGACAACTACGACCCCAACCGCCTGGAATATGATCAGGAGCAGTTGCGGAAGTTTTACACCAACCGCGGCTATTACGACTTCCGCGTGGTGTCCTCGGTCGCCGAGCTACAGCCGGACGATCAGGCGTTCCAGCTGACCCTGACGCTGAACGAAGGCGACAAGTACAACTTCGGTGAGATCAAGGTCGTCACCCAGAACGACCGGCTGAACGCCGACTTCCTCAAGGCCCTGGTGCCGATCCGGGAAGGCCAGCTGTACGAGAGCGACAAGATCGAGCAAGCGGTCGACGCCCTGACGTTCGCGGCAGGTTCGGCCGGCTATGCCTTCGTCGAGATCAATCCGACCTACAAGGCCAATCCCGAGACGGACACGGTCGATGTGACCTTCAACGTGTCCGAGGGCCAGCGCGTCTATATCGATCGCATCAATGTGGTCGGCAACACCCGCACGATCGACCCGGTAATCCGCCGCGAACTGCTGCTGACCGAGGGCGACGCCTTCAACCGCGCCCTGATGGAGCGCTCGCGCAACAACCTGCGCGCCCTGGGCTTCTTCAAGGACGTCACGGTCGAGGAAACGCGTGGCAGCGCGCCGGACCGCTCGATCATCAACGTCAATGTCCAAGAGCAACCCACCGGCGAACTGTCCGTCGGCGCGGGCTTTAGCTCCGTCGACTCCTTCACCGTCAATCTGGGCATCTCGGAGCGGAACTTCCGTGGGCGCGGCCAGAACGTGGTCGCCCGTCTGGAGTGGGGCTCGCTGCGCCAGCAGGTCGACTTCCGCTTCACGGAGCCGAAGTTCCTGGGGCGTGATCTGCGCGCCGGCTTCGACCTGTTCCACTCGCGCTACGACCTGAGCCAGTATTCGTCGTACGACTATCGCTCGACCGGCGCGGGCCTGCGTCTGTCCTATCCGTTGAACGGCAACATGCTGCTCAGCACCCGCTACTTCCTGAAGTCCGACGAGATCATTGTGCCGACCGGCTTCTGCTCGGGCGTGGGCCAAGGGTCTTCGGCGCTGTGCGACCAAATCGGCAGCTTCATCAACTCGTCGGCGGGCTACACGCTTCAGGTCAACTACACCAACGATCCGATCCGTCCGACGCGCGGTTGGGCTGGCTCGTTGCGTCAGGACCTCGCGGGTTTGGGCGGCGACGTGAACTATGTGAAGACCGAGGCTGATGCGAGCTGGTACTATGGCATCACGCCAGCCTGGGTCGTCAGTGTTCAGGGCTCGACTGGCTACGTCAACGGCTGGAACGGCGACCCGATCCGCATCAACGACCGCTTCTTCAAGGGCGGCAACAGCTTCCGCGGCTTCGAGACAGCCGGTATGGGGCCGCGCGATCTGAATACGACCGATGCCCTGGGCGGCAACTTCTACGCCATCGGCACGGTCGAGCTCACCGTGCCGAACTATCTGCCCGAGCAATACGGCATCAAGACCTCGCTGTTCGCCGATGTCGGTACGCTGGGCGTGCTGGATGACCGCTACAAGCTGACGTCCACCGGAACGGTGAACACCAATATTGCCGATGAGCTGTCGCTGCGCGCATCGGCTGGCGTCAGCATTCACTGGAAGTCGCCGATGGGTCCGATCCGCTTCGACATCTCCAAGGTCCTTTCCAAGGAAGATTACGACAAGACGGAATCCTTCCGCTTCTCGACCTCCACTCAGTTCTAATCGCGGCTTTTTCGACCGCACGAGGAAACACCATGAAAGCTCTGATCATCGCGGCGACCGCCGCTGCTTCGCTCATCGCCACCGCCGCTTCGGCGCAACAGGCCGGCGCGCCGGCCAACCCCGGCCCGGTGATCCCCGGCGTCTGCGTCTATTACAACGCGCGTCTGCTGGCCCAGTCGTCGGCCGGTCAGGCCGTCGAAGCCCGCATGCAACAGTTGGCTCAGGAAGTTCAGGGCGAATTGCAGCCTTACGCCACGTCCATCCAGTCGGACGCTCAGCAACTGCAAGCCTCGGGCTCGAGCCTGCCGGCCGACCAACTGCAACAGCGCCGTCAGGCCCTGCAGCAGCGAGCCCAAGAGGCGCAACAGCTGGAAGCCACGCGTGAAAACGAGCTGCGCTACACCCTGGGCATGCAGCGTCAGGCCATCACCGAGGCCGTCTCGCCGATCCTGACCGCCCTATATCAGGAGAAGGGCTGCGGCCTGCTGCTGGACCGCGAGAGCGTCTTCATGATGAACCCAGCCATGGATGTCACCGACCTGGCGATCCAACGCCTGAACACGGCCCTGCCGACCCTGAGCTTCAACCGTATGGCCGTGCCGGCTCAGACGCAGGCTCAACCGGCTGCCGCCAACTAAGTCGTAGATGCCCGATCCCCGCTTCTTTGAAACCCTGTCGCCCCTTAGCGTCGCCGATCTGGCGGCGCAGATCGGCGGCGAGGTCGACCGGGGCGGGGATCGCATGATCGCCTCCGTCGCGCCCTTGTCCTCTGCGGACGGGGGCGCGATCGCGTTCTTGGGCGACCGCAAGTTCTCCGCCGCGCTGGCGACGACACAGGCCGGCTGCGTTATCGTGCCGGCTGAGGCCAAGGACGCCGCGCCGTCGTCCGCCGCCGTCATCATCTCGCGCACGCCGCAAGCCGCCTGGGCCAAGGCGTCGTTGGCGCTGCATCGGCCCATACTTCTGGACAAAGCGATCACCTACGACGCGGCGTGCGAGGACGACAGCGTCGTGGTCGAACCCGGCGCGATCCTGGGGCAGGGCGTCCGCATCGGTCGAGGGTCCCGCATCGGCGCCAACAGCGTCATCGCGCCTGGCGTGCAGATCGGCCGGGATTGCGCGATCGGCGCCAACGTCAGCGTGGCCTTCGCGCTGATCGGCGACCGGGTGAAGCTGTACGCCGGCGCCCGGATCGGCGAAGCGGGCTTCGGCGCCACGGGGACAGCGGCGGGGGTCATGGATATTCCCCAACTCGGTCGCGTCATCCTTCAGGACGGCGTGACGGTGGGCGCCAACTCCTGCATCGACCGCGGCGCCTATGACGACACGGTCATCGGCGAAAACACCAAGATCGATAATCTGGTCATGGTCGGCCACAACTGCGTCATCGGTCGCAACTGCCTCCTGGTCGCCAATACCGGCATCTCGGGCTCGGTGACCGTGGGCGACAATGTCATCTTTGGCGGCAAGGCGGGGATCGGAGACCACATCACCATCGGCGATGGCGCGCGCGTGGCGGCCGGGGCCGGCGTGCTGGCCAATGTGCCCGCTGGCGAGACCTGGTCAGGTTATCCGGCGCGTCCGATCCGACAGTTCTTGCGCGAGACGGTCTGGCTCGCCAAACAGGCCTCATCGAAGAAGGCTCCAAAGGAATCATAGGGATGAGCGACACGACTGCCGTCGAAGGCAAGATCGATTACGCCGAGGTGATGCGGCGGCTGCCGCACCGTTATCCCTTCCTGCTGGTGGACAAGGCCGAAGACTTCGTGCCCGCGACGTCGATCGTCGGCATGAAGAACGTCACCCACAACGAGCCCTTCTTCCCGGGGCACTTCCCGATCGATCCGGTCATGCCTGGCGTGCTGATCGTCGAGGCCATGGCCCAGACCGGCGCCTTGCTGATGTCCAAGACGCTGGACGTCGCCGTGGCCGACAAGGTCATCATGTTCATGTCGATCGACGGGGTTCGTTTCAGAAAGCCTGCGCGGCCCGGCGACCAGCTCCGTATGGAGGTCAAGGTGATCCGCGCGCGGGGCGACGCCTACAAGTTCCGGGGCGAGACCTTCATCGACGGCAAGCTGGCGGCCGAAGCCGAGTTCATGGCCATGGTCGTGACTGTGCCCACGCCCGCGCCTAGGCCGGAGGCGTGATGACCGTTCATCCTACCGCTCTGATCGACGCGACGGCGACATTGGGCGAGGGTGTAGAGGTCGGCCCCTGGTGCACGGTCGGGCCGAATGTGGTGCTGAGCGACAATGTGCGTCTGGTCAGCCATGTCGTCGTCCAGCAGGACACGACAGTCGGAGCCGGGACTGTCATCCACCCCTTCGCCGTCATTGGCGGCGACCCGCAGCACAACGGCTACAAGGGCGAGACGGTTCGGCTGGAGATCGGCGAAAACAATCTGATCCGCGAGCACTGCACCTTCAATCGGGGCACGCCGCAGGGGACGGGCGTAACGGTCGTGGGTTCGAACAATCTGTTCATGACCGGCGCCCATGTCGGTCACGACTGCGTCGTCGGCGACAATGTCGTCATGGCCAACAACGCGACTTTGGGCGGTCATGCTCAGGTCGGGGACAAGGTGTTCCTGGGTGGGCTGTGCGCGGTGCACCAGAATGGTCGCGTCGGGCAAGGCGCGATCATTGGGGGCTTGGCGGCGGTGACGCGCGACGTCATCCCCTATGGCTCGGCCTGGGGCAATCATGCGCGGCTACGTGGGCTGAACTTGATCGGGTTGAAGCGCAAGGGATACGGCAAAGATCAGGTGCGGCGTCTGCTTGCGGCCTATCGTGATCTGTTCGAGGGCGAGGGCGAGTTCGCCGGTCGGATCGATGGCGTGGCGGAACGCTATGCCGACCTGCCCGAGATCGTGGAGATCATCGCCTTCATCCGCGACGGCGGGCGGCGTCCGCTGTGTCTGCCGAACGCGGAATGAGCGCGGCTGGAAAGCTGGGTCTGATCGCTGGCGGCGGGGATCTGCCGGCGGCCGTCGCGGCGCGCTGTGATGCGCTAGGGCGGCCGGTTTTCGTGATCCGTTTGGCGGGGTTCGCGGACGAGCATCTGGCGCGCTGGCCCGGCGCCGAGTTCGGCATGGCGCAGATCGGCGCGATCCTGAAGGCGTTGAAGACCGAGCGCTGCACGACCGTGTGTCTGGCGGGCATCGTCAATCGGCCGGATTTCAAGACGCTCAAGCCTGATTTCAAAGGGGCGACCCTGTTGCCGGGCATCGTCGCCGCCGCCTCCAAAGGCGATGATGCCCTGCTGCGCAAGATCCTGTCGGTGTTCGAGGCCGAAGGCTTCGCCGTCGAGGGCGCCGACGACATTCTGGGCGGCGACACGCTTGGCGCGGGCGCCTTGGGCGCCTTATCGCCGACCGAGGAGCAGCTAGCCGATCTGAAGAAGGCGCTGCATGTCGCCGAAAGATCAGGTGAACTGGATATCGGTCAGGGCGCCGTAGTCTGCGATGGCCTGGTCCTTGCCGTCGAGGCGCAGGAAGGCACGGACGCCATGCTGACCCGCGTCGCCAACCTGCCGAGCGATCTGCGCGGGACCACCGATAGTCCCAAGGGCGCGCTCGGAAAGGCGCCCAAGCCCATTCAGGATCTCCGCGTCGATATGCCCGTGATCGGGCCGCGCACTGTCGAAATGGCGGCGGCGGCGGGTCTGGCGGGCATCGGCGGTGTGGCGGAACGTTTGATCCTGATCGATCGCGCGGCCATCGTCGAGACGGCGAACCGTCTGGGCCTGTTCGTCTGGGGCGAGGCTCGGTGAGCCGTCCGCTGAAGATCATGCTGGTGGCGGCGGAGGCTTCGGGCGATGCGCTGGGCGCCGGTCTGGCCAAGGCGTTGAGGATGCGGTTGGGGGACGATGTGGCCTTTGTCGGCGTCGGCGGCCCCAAGATGGCGGCCGAAGGCGTGGTCAGCCCGTTCGACATCGCCGAACTGTCGATCCTGGGCTGGATCGAGGGCTTGCGCGCCTATGGCAAGGTCAAGCGGCGCGTCGAGCAGACGGCGGCGCTGGCCGAGCGGGAAAAGCCTGACGCCGTGGTGCTGATCGACAGTTGGGGCTTCACCATCCGTGTGGCCAAGGCGATCCGGGCCGCGCGCCCGGACCTGCCGCTGATCAAATACGTCGGGCCTCAGGTCTGGGCCTCGCGGCCGGGCCGGGCCAAGACCTTGGCAGCCGCTGTCGACCATCTTCTGGCCCTCTACGGCTTTGATGCGCCCTGGTTCGAGCGCGAGGGCCTGCCGACGACCGTCGTCGGTTCGTCTGCGCTTCATGTGAATGTTGATGCTGCGGACGGTGCAGCGTTCCGCGCGCGTCGTGGGATCGCGGCCGATGCGCAGCTTCTCTTGGTGCTGCCCGGCAGCCGGCCGAGTGAGATCACCCGAATGGCCCCCGTCTATGAGGCGACGGTCAGAAAACTGAAGACCACGAACCCCGGCCTGGAAGTTGCGGTGGTCGCCGCGGGGACGGTGGCTCACGATGTTGCAGGCCGCGTCGCCGCCTGGCCCTTCCGCGTTCACCTGGTCGACGAAGCCGAAAAGTATGACGCCATGCGCGCCGCGACTGTCGCCCTGGCCACCAGCGGCACCGTGTCGACCGAGCTCGCGCTTGTGGGCGCGCCGATGGTCATCGCCTACAAGATCGACGGGCTCAGCTATCAGCTGATGAAGCGGTTCGTGACCGCCAAACACATCACCCTGTTCAATGTCGCGGCTGACGACCGGATCGCGCCCGAGTTCATCCAGCACGAGGCGACCCCGGCCATCCTGACGGCGGCGGTCGGGCGGCTGCTGGCTGACCCAGCGCTGGCGGCCGAACAGGCGCGTCGCCAGACGGCGGCATTGGACTTGATGGGACGCGGAGGACCGGACCCGTCGGAGTTGGCTGCCGACGCCGTGCTCAAGGTCATCGCCGAGAAGTCGGGGAGCTGACGATGGCGCGGGCGCTCAGTCCGCGACGTGCGGCCGAGGTCCGCGCCGCGCTGCAGATGGCGGTGGGCGCGATGGCCGCGCTCTATCTCGCGACCTGGCTGAACCTGCCGCACCCATACTGGAGCGTGATTTCCGCCATCGTCGTCATCCAGGCGAGCGTCGGTGGCGGCGTCCTGACTGTTGCACGCGACCGGGCCATCGGTACGGCGACCGGAGCATTGGCGGGGGCGGTCTTCGCCTTCCTTCGTCCGCCGGGCCTGGAAAGCATGGCCCTGAGCATCGCCGTCTCTGCGGGGCTGCTGGCCTTCTTTGCAACCGGGCGGCCATGGCTGAAGGTCGCGCCCGTGACGGCGACCATCGTCATCGCCGGCGGGACGGGCGCGGAAGGGCCGGCGTCGCTCGCGCTGGATCGTGTGATGGAAATCCTGGTCGGCAGCGGCGTGGGGGTTCTGGCGATCCTGGCCCTGTTTCCGCGCCATGCCAGGCAGTCCTTCAAGCTTCAGGCGCGCGAGGCGGCGGGCGAAGCGGCGGTGCTGCTGGCCTTGGTCTCAAAGGCCGCCCCGGAGGATGCGTCCGAGATTTCGCGTCGTCATGCCGATCTGAAGCGGCGGCTGGATGCATTGGGTCAGGCCGCCAAGAACGTCATCGATCTGCCCGGCCCGCAACGCGAGACGGCGGATCGAGCCGCGCTTGTGCGCGCCTTCTGGCGCGTGCGCAGCGACATCGTCATCCTGGGGCGCGGTTTCCAGGCCGAGGGCGCCGGCGCACGGTTGGATCCCTGGTCTCAGGACGCGGAGCGGGCGGTGGAGCAACTCAAGGCGCTGTCTCAAGGCACGGCCGTCCAGCCCATGGGCGCGATCGACCAAAGCCTGGCCCTGTCCATGGCCGTCGAGGGCGACGACGTGGCTCTGGGGGCTGCTGCGATCGGCGTGGCGCATATGCACCGCGATCTGGATGACCTGGCTGCCCGTTTCGCGGATCTGAAGCTGGTCTGACGACAAAGAAAAACGCCGGGGATGTCTCCCCGGCGTTTTGCATTTCAGCTTTCGTCTCAGCCGCGCTGTTCGATCGGCACGTAATCGCGCTGGGTCGGGCCCGTGTAGAGCTGACGCGGGCGACCGATCTTCTGGGACGGATCGGCCATCATTTCCTGCCACTGCGAGATCCAGCCCACGGTGCGGGCCAAGGCGAACAGAACGGTGAACATGGTGGTCGGGAAGCCCATCGCCGACAGGGTGATGCCCGAATAGAAGTCGACGTTCGGGAACAGCTTGCGCGAGGTGAAGTATTCGTCCGACAGGGCGACCTTCTCCAGTTCCTTGGCGACCAGGAACAGCGGGTCGTTCTCGCGGCCCGTGGCGGCCAGCACTTCATAGGCCGACTGCTGCATGACCTTGGCGCGCGGATCGTAGTTCTTGTACACGCGGTGGCCAAAGCCCATCAGCTTGTACTTGCGGTCCTTCACGCCCTGGATGAACTCCGGGATCTTGTCCGGGGTGCCGATTTCCTTCAGCATCGTCAGCGCTTCTTCGTTGGCGCCGCCGTGCGACGGGCCCCACAGGCAGGCGATGCCGGCGGCGATACAGGCGAACGGATTGGCGCCCGACGAACCGGCCAGACGCACGGTCGAGGTCGAGGCGTTCTGTTCGTGGTCGGCGTGCAGGGTGAAGATGCGGTCCATGGCGCGAACCAGGGCCGGATCGACATGATAGTCCTCGGCCGGAACGGCGAAGCACATGCGCAGGAAGTTTTCGGCGTAGGACAGGTCGTTGCGCGGCGAAACGAACGGCTGGCCGATGTGGTATTTATAGGCGCGGGCCGCGATCGTGGGCATCTTGGCGATCAGGCGAATGGCCGAGATGTCGCGCTGGATCGGATCGTGGATGTCCAGGCTGTCGTGATAGAAGGCCGACAGGGCGCCGACGGTGCCGACCATGATGGCCATCGGGTGGGCGTCGCGGCGGAAGCCTTCGAAGAAGCGATCGAACTGGCTGTGCAGCATCGTGTGGGTGGTGATGCTGTTTTCGAACTTCTCGTACTGGGCGGCGGTCGGCAGTTCGCCGTGTAGCAGCAGGTGGCAGACCTCGACGAAGTTCGACTTCGACGCCAGCTGGTCGATCGGATAGCCGCGGTGCAGCAGCACGCCAGCGTCGCCGTCGATATAGGTCAGGGCCGATTCACAGGCCGCCGTCGAGGTGAAGCCGGGATCGAAGGTGAAGGCGCCCGTTCCCGCATAGAGTTTGCGGATGTCGATGACGTCCGGGCCGGTGGAGCCCGAAAGGACCGGCAACTCGATCGTCTTGTCCTCGAAGGACAGGGTCGCCGAGCCGGCGGGTTTGGCTTGTTCAGTCATGAATGCCCCTTTGCATCACACGTCCAGGCGCGGGGAGGCGTCGGCCGCTTTTTGGTTTGTGGGTGATCACTTAGTCTGTTGCAGCGCATCATCCAAGCGCCCGAGACTTTCGTCGCGCCCAAGAGCCGACAAAGTTCGTGCAATATCAGGTGATGTTGACCCTGCGGTAAGCGCTGAGCGCATTGGCGGGCCGATCTTTCCGAACCCGACGCCCTCGGATTCCGCAAAGGCCTTGAGCTCGGCTTCCAGCGCGAAGACGTCCCACGATTGGAACAGGGACAGCCGCTCACGCAGGCGGGTGAGGCGCTCCAAGGTTTCACCCGACAATAGCGCCTTCGCCTTGTCGTCCAGGATCAGCGGACGGGATTTCAGAACGAAGGTGGTTTGGTCGGCCAGATCGAGGATCGTCTTGGCGCGATCCTTGACGAAAGGCATGGCGCGCTGAAGCCGGGCTTCGTCCGCCTCTGCGAGGGCGTGGCCCTTCTGCAGGTGCGCATCCAGCGTCAGCTTGGCGAGCCGCTCGTCGTCGGCGAGGCGCAGCCAGTGCGAATTGACATGGGCCAGCTTGTCGAAGTCCAGGCGGGCCGGCGCCTTGCCGATGCCGGCGAGGTCGAACCATTCGATGGCCTGGGCGTCGCTGAACAGTTCGTCGTCGCCGTGGGACCAGCCCAGGCGAGCCAGATAGTTGCGCATGGCCTCGGGCAAGTAGCCCATCTCGGCGTATTCATGCACCGCCTGGGCGCCGTGACGCTTCGACAGCTTGGCGCCGTCCGGTCCGTGGATCAGGGGGATGTGGGCGAAGGTCGGACGGGTCCAGCCCAGCGCATCGTAGATTAGGCTCTGGCGCGCGGCGTTGTTCAGATGGTCGTCGCCGCGAATGACGTGGGTCACGCCCATGTCGTGGTCGTCCACGACGACGGCGAGATTATAGGTCGGCGCGCCGTCCGAACGCAGCAGCACCAGATCGTCCAGGTCGTCGGTGGACCAGTTCACGTCGCCCTGGACCTCATCGGCCACCGTGACCGTCGTCGCCTTTGGCCGACGGAAGCGCACGACGTGCGGCGAGGCCAGATCGTCGACGGTCGGCTCGCGGTCGCGCCAGGGCGATTCGAAAGTGCGCTTTTCGGCCTTGGCCTCGTCACGCAGACGACCGGTCTCCTCGGCCGAGGTGAAGTCGCGGTAGGCGTGGCCGGTTTCGAGCAGTTGATCGACCACCTCGCGGTGGCGGTCGGCCCGGCTGAACTGGAACACCGGCTCGTCGTCGGCGAACAGCTCCAGCCAGCTCAGGCCGTCGAAAATGGCCTTCACCGCCTCATCCGTCGAGCGTTCACGGTCGGTGTCCTCGACCCGGATCAGGAAACGTCCAGCGTGTCTCTTGGCGTACAGCCAGTTGAACAAAGCGGTTCTCGCTCCGCCGATATGCAGATAGCCTGTCGGCGAGGGGGCGAAGCGGGTGACGACAGTCGAGGAAGGTGAGGTCATGGGGGAGGGGTCCGTAAGCGACGCCCTTATACGCCCCGATGCGGCAAAACCCACCCCTGCTGCGCGATTGCGCGCCTGGCTGCACGCCGAGGTCGCCGCCCAGACCCTGAGATGGCGGCTATGGGCGCCGGTCGCATTCGGCGCGGGCGGAGGGGTCTATTTCGCCCTGCGAGCCGAGCCGGTCTTGTGGCCCTTGGTGCTGGGGGCCGCCTTGACCTTTGGGCTGTGGGTCGTGGCGCGTAGGCGCGGCTGGTCGCGGCGTCTGACTTGGCTGCTGTTGATGGTGGCCTGCGTTTCAGGTGGGCTGGCGGCGGCGAAGGTGCGCACCGAAGCCGTCGCCGCGCCGATCGCGCCCGTGCTCAGCGAACCGACCGTGATCGAAGCCTGGGTCGTCGATGTCGACAGCCCGGGGCAGCGAGGCGCGCGGGTCGTGATTGCGCCGGTCTGGATCCGCGGACTGATGCCAGATCAGACGCCGGTGCGCTTGCGAGCGACGGTGCGGGGCCACCCTCCACGGCCCGGCGAAGCGATCCGCCTGTTCGCCATTCTGGATCCGCCGCCTGCGCCGGCCAGCCCCGGCGCCTACGACTTCGGCCGCAACGCTTTTTTCCAAGGCATGGGCGGCGTGGCGTTCGCGTTGGGTGAAACGCGTACGGCCGATCTGGCGCCGCCGCCGTGGCGACTTCGACTTGAAATGGCGGTCAACGGCGCCCGCTTCGCACTGGCCGAGAGGATCGTCGCGCGGCTCGGCGAACGGACCGGCGGGATCGCCGCCGCCATGACCACCAGCCATGAAACCTGGATCAGTCAGGAGGATATGGATGTGATGCGCGATTCCGGCCTGGCGCACATCCTGTCGGTGTCAGGGCTGCATATGGCCATCGTCGGCGGGTTCGTCTTCTTCGCCGTGCGGCTGGGCGTCGCGGCCTGGCCCTGGTTGGCCCTGCGGGTTCACGGTAAGAAGGTCGCGGCCTTGGCGGGCCTGACGGCGGTCGGGGTCTATCTGGTGGTGTCGGGCGCGCCGCCGCCGGCCGAGCGGGCGGCGATCACCGCCTCCATCGCCTTTCTGGCCATCCTGCTGGATCGACAGGCGGTGACCATGCATGGCCTGGCTGTGGCGGCCTTTATCGTTCTGGCGATACAGCCTGAAGCCATCGTCACCCCGGGTTTCCAGATGTCGTTCGCGGCGACGGCGGCCTTGGTCGCCCTGGTCGAGGCCTGGCCGAAGCGCCCGCGCGAAATATCCGCGCCCTGGCCAATCCTGGCAGTCCAACGGCTAGGCGGTTGGTTGACGGCGGCTGTGGCGGCCAGCGTCGTCGCAGGATTGGCGACGGGACCGTTCGCCATGCAGCATTTCAACCGCACCGCCATGTACGGACTGCTGGCCAATCTCGGCACGTCGCCCGTGGCGGACTTCATCCTGATGCCGGCGCTGGCCTTGGGCGCAGCGCTTGAGCCCTTGGGGCTGGGGGGACCGTTCCTGACGGTCGCGGGATGGGGCGTGGACCTGATGTTGGCGATCGGCGCCTGGACGGCGGGATTGCCCGGCGCGGTCAAAACGGTCGCCAGCGCGCCCAACCATGTCCTGCCGGTCGCCTTTCTGGGCGTATTGTTCGTCTGTCTGTGGCAGGGCCGCCTGCGATGGTTGGGGCTGCCCTTCGCAGCCGCCGTCCTGATCTGGCCGCGTGCGCCGACGCCGGACCTCTGGATTGGCGATGGTGGAACAAACGCCGCCTTTCACCGTGACGAGGATGCCGTCGTCGTACGACCTGGCGTGCGTGAGTTTGCGGTGGATCTCTGGTCGCGACGACGAGGGCTGATCATGACGGATCGATCAGAAGCGGGCTGGGTCTGCGACCGTTTCTCCTGTCTGCCGGATACTAATGAGGCTGGTCCCGTGGCGATTTGGTGGGGGCGAAAGTCGCCGAGCTCAGATCAGATGGAGGCGTTATGCCGCGCAGCGCCCGTCGTCAGTATCCGCGCCGTCGTCTCGTCGATCCCAAGCGCCTGTCAGGATCGACTTGTCTTGGACAGCGTGGATTTTGCGCGAGGCGGGGCAGTGGAGTTGTGGCGCGTCCGTTCGGGCGAGCCGAATCGATGGCGCGCGGTGTGGACGGCCGACGTTCGCGGCGACCGCCCTTGGACGCGTCAGTCTGATCCTGACGTCAGTGATACCGGCGCATGAGGCCGACCAGCTTGCCCTGAACCGCGACCTGATCCGAGCCGTAAATCTTGGTTTCATAGTTGCGGTTGGCAGGTTCCAGCGCGATCGAGGCGCCCTTCTTGCGAAGGCGTTTCAGCGTCGCCTGCTCGCCCTCGACCAGAGCCACCACGATCTCGCCGGAGGCAGCGCTGTCGGTCGATTTGATCACCACCATGTCGCCGTTCAGGATGCCGGCCTCGATCATGGAGTCGCCTTCGATCTCCAGCAGGTAGTGCTCGCCAGAGCCCAGCATGGACTCCGGAACCGGATACCGGGCGGTTTCATGCTCGATCGCATCGATCGGCGTGCCGGCGGCGATCTTGCCCATCAGCGGCAACTCGCGGGTGTCGTTGGCCGCCATCGGAGCCGCAGGTCGGACACCGCCGCCGCCCTCGATGACGTCGGGCTTGAATCCGGCGCGACCGCGCGGCGCGCCGGCCGTCGCCTGTTCGGGAAGTTTTGTGACTTCCAACGCGCGGGCGCGGTGAGCGAGACGGCGGATGAAGCCGCGCTCCTCCAGCGCCGTGATCAGCCGGTGAATGCCGGACTTGGAGGCCAGATCGAGCGCCTCCTTCATCTCGTCGAACGAAGGGGAGACGCCGGTCTCCTGGATGCGTTCGTGGATGAACATCAGCAGTTCGTGCTGTTTGCGCGTGAGCATCGCCAAGCCCTCATGCGCCCGCCGACGAATCGGAACGGGCCGTGAACATTTGTCGATGTTCTGTAAGTGTTCCTTGCTAATGTCAACTTAACGGCGAGGCTTGCCGCCGCGTCTCGGCTCAAACGGCCAGCAATTGACGGGTGGCCGCCTCGACATCGGCCTGCCGCATCAGGCTCTCGCCGACCAGGATCGCTTGGGCATGGGCAGCCGAGACGCGCGCCACGTCGTCGGGCGTGAAGATGCCGCTCTCCGCAACCAGCAGAGCCCGAACGGGGCTCAGCATGGACAGCCGCTCCGTGGTTTCCAGATCGACCTCGAATGTACGCAGGGAGCGATTATTGACCCCCACCAGATCGCCGCCGAGCGCACAGGCGCGCGCCATTTCTTCCTCGTCGTGGGTCTCGATGAGCGCGTCCATGTCAAAGCGTTCGGCTTCCGAAAGCAGCTCGGCGGCCAACCGGTCATCGACCATGGCTAAGATGATCAGGATGCAGTCGGCGCCCAGGGCGCGGCTTTCGGCGACCTGCCAAGGATCGACCAAGAAATCCTTGCGCAGGCAAGGCAGGGCGACGGCCTGGCGGGCCTGGCCCAGATAGGCGTCGTCGCCCTGGAAGCTGGGGGCATCGGTCAGCACCGACAGACAGGCCGCGCCGCCGGCCTCATAGGCGCGGGCCAGGGCCGGCGGATCGAAATCGGGCCGGATCAGGCCCTTGGACGGACTGGCCTTCTTGATCTCGGCGATCAGGGCGGGACGACCGGTTTCCTCTCCGACCCGCTCCAAAGCGGCGCGAAAGCCGCGCGGGGCCGATGCGGCGCGGGCCAGGGCTTCGATCGCGTCCTGCGAGGTGGCAGCCTTGCGGGCGGCGACGTCCTTGCGCTTGTAGGCGGCGATACGGTCCAGAACGTCGGTCATGCGGGCTCTTCGCTTTCCAGCGGCGTGGAAGTGATGCGGGCCAGGCGATCCAGTGCCTCGGCGGCTCGACCGTCGTCGATTGCGGCAGCGGCGAGCGCGGCGCCGTCGGCCAGATCGGCCGCGCGATCGGACACCACGAGGGCGGCGGCGGCGTTCAGCAGCACGATGTCGCGGTAGGGTCCGGCCGCGCCGGCCAGAAGCGCGCGCAGGGCGACGGCGTTCTCCTCGGCGTCGCCGCCGCGAATGTCTGCGATAGAGGCCTGCGGCAGGCCGGCGTCCTCGGGCGTGATTTGGAAGCGACGAACCGCGCCATCCTTCCATTCGGCGACGTCCGTAGGGCCGGAAGTCGCCAGTTCGTCCAGGCCTTGGCCGTGAACGGTCCAGGCCCGGGTGGCGCCAAGCCGGCCCAGCACCTCGGCCAGCGGCTCCAGCAGGCGCGGATCATAGACGCCCATGACCTGTCGTTTTGCAGACGCCGGGTTCGAAAGCGGTCCCAACAGGTTGAAGACGGTGCGAAAACCGATCTCGGCTCGCACCGGCCCGACATGACGCATCGCCCCGTGATAGGCGGGCGCGAACAGGAAGCAGATACCGGCCTCATCCAGCGCCTTCTTCTGCTGCGCCTGCGACGCCATCAGGTTCACGCCCAGGATCGACAGGACGTCGGAAGAGCCTGATTTCGATGACATCGCCCGATTGCCGTGCTTGGCGACCTTCAGGCCCGCTCCGGCCAGAACCAGGGCTGCGGCGGTCGAGATATTATAGGTGTGCTGACCGTCGCCCCCGGTGCCGCAGGTGTCGATCACCTCATAGGGGTGATCCAGCGTCAGAGCGGCAACGCGCATGGCGCCCGCGAATGCGGCGATTTCGTCAACGGTCTCGCCGCGCATCCGCATGGCGGTGACGGCGGCTGCGACTTGCGACGGAGTCGGCTCGCCCCGCAGGCAGGCGGCGAAGAAGTCGTGCGCCTGCTGCGACGTCAGGGGATGGCCCTCGACCAGCCGGGCGAGGATCGGCTTGAACCCGTCGCCCATGGTCAGGCGGCCGCGAGGCGCTTTACGCCGGCGATCTCAAGGAAGTTGGCCAGCATGTCGTGACCGTGCTCGGTGGCGATGGATTCCGGGTGGAACTGCACGCCGTGGATCGGGCGGGTGCGATGCTGCAAGCCCATGATCTCGCCATCGGCGGTCGAGGCGGTGACCTCCAGACAGTCGGGCAGGGTTTCTCGCTTGACCGCCAGCGAGTGATAGCGTGTCGCGGTGAAGGGCGAGGGCAGGTCGGCGAAAACGCTCTGGCCCTCATGCAGGATCGGCGAGGTCTTGCCGTGCATCAGGGTCTTGGCGCGGATGACGTCGCCGCCGAAGGCCTGGCCGATGGCCTGATGACCCAGGCACACGCCTAGGATCGGCATGGACTCTGGCGCGGTCGTGATCAACGGCAAACAGATGCCCGCCTGGTCGGGCGCGCAAGGGCCGGGCGACAGCAGAACGGCGGCGGGGTTCAGCGCCCACGCCTCGTCCACCGACAGGTCGTCGTTGCGCACCACATGCGTCGGCGCGCCCAACTCCGCGAGGTAGTGGACGAGATTGTAGGTGAAGCTGTCGTAGTTATCGACGACGAGGATCATGGCTTGGCTTCTAGGCGTGACGCGCGTCCGCGCCAAGCGGGCGCGGCCTTAAAGCGCATTTTAACTCGGCGGGACTAGGACTGGGCGGGTGAAACTCGCCGCTGAAAAAGACATCGCCGCCAAGATTGCCGCCGCAAAGGCGAAGCTGGTCGTGGTCGAAACCAAGCCCAACCCCGTCGCCGCGCTTGGCGCAGCCGCGCTCGCGGCCACCGCAGCGGTTTTGATGGCGGGCGTCGTCATCATCGGGCCGGGCGTGCAGTTCAACGACCCGGTAATGACGATTTCGCGCTAGCGATTGCCGGTGCGAAAGCGCCAGGCGTCTTCCGCCGCCCGCATCGGCGCCCGCGCCTTGTGCTGGGTCTCGGCATATTCGGCCGCAGGATCGCTGTCGGCGACGACGCCGGCCCCGGCCTGAACGAAGATCCGATCGTCGGCGAAAAGGGCGGTGCGCAGGGTGATGCAGATGTCCGCCTCGCCGCCAGCCGAAATATAGCCGACGCCGCCGCCATAACCGACGCCGCGCTTTTCGCTTTCCAGTTCGTCGATGATCTCCATCGCGCGCACCTTGGGCGCGCCCGACAGGGTGCCGGCGGGAAGAGCGGCCAGCAGCGTGTCCACCGCATCCAGCCTCGGATCGGCCTTGCCGCGCACGTTGGAGACGATGTGCATGACCTGGCTGTAGCGCTCGACGACGAAGCTCTCGGTGACTTCGACCGTGCCGGGCGCCGCGACGCGCCCGACATCGTTGCGGCCCAGGTCCAGCAGCATCAGGTGCTCGGCCAGCTCCTTGGGATCAGCTAGCAGCTCGACTTCCAGCGCCTTGTCCGCTTCTGGCGTCGCGCCGCGCATGCGGGTGCCGGCCAGCGGCCGGATCGTGACCTCGCCGTCCTTCAGCCGAACCAGGATCTCGGGGCTGGAGCCGGCGAGCTGGAAGCCTTCGAAGTTCAGATAGAACAGATAGGGCGACGGGTTCTGGCGACGCAGCGAGCGATAGAAGGCGAACGGATCGTCAGTCCAAGGCGCGGAGAATCGGTGGCTGAGGACAACCTGGAAGATGTCGCCGGCGCCGATATAGTCCTTGGCTTTGGCGACCATCTCGCCGAAGGCTGGCTCGTCCACCGGCGAAGTGAAGACGGGAGCCCGCGTTTGCTGTGGAGCGGCGCGGACGGGCAGGGGGGCGCGCAAGGCGGTCTCGAACGCGTCCAGCCGCGCCGTCGCGGCGTCGAACGCCTCTTGCGGGGAGATTCCGGCGTCGGGATAGGCGGCCGACACCAGAACGATCTCGTGGCAAACCGAATCGAAGATGGCCACCAGCGACGGCCGTGTCAGCACGGCGTCGGGCAGATCGAGCGGGTCAGGGTTTGGCGCGCCCAGCGGCTCCAGCAGTCGCACCATGTCATAGCCGAAGACGCCGAACAGGCCGGCGGCCATCGGCGGCAGTCCCGCCGGCAGATCGAACTTCGACGCCGCGATCAGCGCGCGCAGGGATTGCAGCGCCGGCAGCGGTTCGGCGGTAAAGCGACCCTCCGCTATGGCTGAGCCGCGCGACAGTTCCGCCGCGTTGGATCGACAACGCCAGACCACATCGGGATCCAGCGTCAGGATGGAATAGCGTCCCTTGACGGCACCGCCCTCGACCGATTCCAGCAGACAGGCGTACGGCCGATCGCGCCCCAGCTTTAGATAGGCCGAGACCGGGGTTTCCAGGTCGTCGATAATCCGGCGAACCAGGACCTGCGGCCGACCAGCCGAAAGGCCGGCCGCGAAGGCGTCGATCGTGATGTCGCGCGAAGCGTCGTCGGTCATTGCGCCGGTGCGGCGGGCGTTGCGCCACCCGACAGACCCAGGGCCGACAGCGCCTGGGCCGGGTCGTTCTTGGCCTTGGAGCGCTGAGCGCCCGCCGAGACCGACGATTCGACCATCGCCTGCACCAACTCCTGGGTCAGGCGCGGGCGGACCTGCTCGGCCAGCGGTCCGGCCACGGCCGGATTGGCGGCGCGGACGTTGTCGACGCGGCCGACCACATAGGCGGTCTGCGACGCCGGCTGCGAGAAGGCCTGGCCCTTGGACTGGCCGAACAGACCCTGAAGCACGCCCTGACCCAGGGCTTCCTGGGTTTGCTGATTGCGGATGACGCCGGTGCGCACGGTCAGCGGCGCATTGACCGAGCGGGCGACCGCGGCGATGTCCTCGCCATTGCGCACGCGGGTCGTCAGCTCTTCGGCCTTGGCCGACAGGCGACGCATGGTCTCCCGCTGGATCCATTGGGCGGCCAGGGGCTCACGCACCTCTGCCAGGGTCGGCAGGGCCGACGGGCGGATGTCGTTGACGCGCACGGCGAAATACTGGCCCTGACCGGCGTCGATGACGTCGCTTTCGCCGCCCTTGGTCAGGCTCCAGGCCGTCTCGAAGATTTGCGGCGGGGCGTTCAGCGCCTGACCGTTCGGCAGCTTGCCGTCCTTGGTGAAGGGCGGCAGATCGACGACGCGACCGCCGGCCTCACGCGCCGCGTCAGCCAGGTTCTTACCGGCCGTGCGGGCGGCTTCGTACTTCTCGACCTTGGCGTAGGTCTGGGTCTTCACGTCCTCGGCGCGCAGTTCCTGGATCAGCTCCTCACGAGCGCTGTCCAGCGTGGCGGGCGCGGCGGGTTGAACGGCCGTGACCTTGGCGACCGCGAAGCCGACACCGGCCTGAACCGGGTTGGACACCTGATTGGCTTGCAGGCCGAAGACGGCGGCTGCGGTCGCCGCGTCGCCGATGGCCGAGCGAGGGGTCTCGTTGAAGGCGGCTGGCGTGATGTTGTTGGCGCGACCGACGTCGGCGGGCGATTGGCCCGCGCGCAGAGCGGCGGCGATCTTCTGGGCCGTCTCGCGGTTCGGCGCGGTCAGGGTGACGAACGAGCGCGTCTCGGGCTTGCTCAACGTATCCTTCTTAAACTCGAAGCGCTCGCGGATGCGGTCTTCCGAGATCGGCGCATTGGCCGAAGCCTCAGGCGTAAACAGAACCACCGACACCATGCGGAACTCGGGCGCGCGCAGACGGTCGGCGTTCTCCTGGATGAAGGCGTTCAACTGGGCGTCAGTCGGGGCGGGGATCTGACCGGCCATCGCGGGGGTAACCTCGAACCAACGACCGTCGCGGCTTTCGAAGGCGGAACCGGCCAGCAGCGCGCCATAGATGCGCGGCACGCGCGCGCCGGCGAAGACGGCGGCGCCGAAATGTTCCGTCGCGTATTGGTCGCGCAGGTCCTGCTCCAGCATGGCGGGCGTCAGGTTCTGCTGCGCAAGCGCCGCCTCATAGGCCTGCTGGTCGAACTGTCCGGTGACCGAGTTGAAGAAGGCCGGGATCTGGCGGATCTGCTTGACGATCAGTTCCTTGCCCGGGCGGATGCCCGCCTTGTAGGCCCAATTCAGGAAGCCCAGCTGCTGCGTCTGCTCGGTCAGGAAGCGGACGTGAATGTTTTCCGCAACCAGCTCCTGGTTCGTCAGGGGACGGCCGACCTGCTGCTGCAGCCGTTCACGCACCTGATCGAAAGCCGTGCGGAACTCGACTTCGTTCATCGAGCGGTCGCCCGCGTCGATGACGTGTTTCGGTCCAAGGTTGGAGAAGACGTCCATCCGCGCGCCGACGATCACGAAGCTGATCGCGATCAGGACAAGCAGGGCGGCCGCCCATTTGGATCGAGAGAAGGCGCGGAAGGCGGTGAGCATTCGAAAACCCGGGACTGGCCGATATTGGCGTCAATCGTCGCGTATAGTCGGGGCGGGGCCGCCGCTGCAAGGATGGCTTCGTGTCCGGATTGCGGCGGCGCCTCTTGGCTTGGCGGTTTTCGCCTTCTAGACAGGCGGCCATGAAACAATCCGTGAAGATGATCGTCGGCAATTGGAAGATGAACGGCGTATCGGCCGCCTTGGCGCAGGCTGAGGCCATAGGGGACGCCGTCGGAACGACGGGGAAAGGATGCCGTGTGGTGCTGTGCCCGCCGGCGACGCTGATCGAGCGTATGAGGTCGGCCCTGGCGGGCAGCGACGTGGCGGTGGGCGGTCAGGACTGCCATGAGAAGCCTGCCGGCGCCTTTACCGGCTCGGTGTCGGCCGAAATGCTGGCCGACGCCGGCGCGACCGGGGTAATTCTGGGGCATTCCGAACGCCGCTCGGCTTTCGGCGAGACCGATGCGGACGTCGCCGCCAAGGTCGAGGCCGCCATCGCTGCCGGACTGGAGCCCATCGTGTGCGTCGGTGAAACCTTGCAGCAGCGGGAAGCGGGCGACGCCATCGCCGTGGTGTCGGGCCAGGTCGCGGGCTCGCTGCCGTCCAGCTTGGCCGAGCGCGACTTCGCGGTGGCCTATGAACCCGTTTGGGCCATCGGGACGGGCCTGACCCCCACTCTGGATCAGATCGCCGAGGTCCATGCCGCCGTGCGCGCCGCCATCGTCGCAAAGCTGGGAGAAGGCGCTCGCACCGCGCCCATTCTGTATGGCGGTTCGGTCAAACCGGACAATGCGCGCGACATTCTGGCTACGCCGGAAGTCGGCGGCGCGCTGGTCGGCGGCGCGTCCTTGAAGGCCGAGGACTTCATGCCGATCGTCAACGCCGCCGCGTGACGTTTGCCCCGGGCGCGCTTCGATGATAGAGGCCGCCGCTTGATCGGCGCAGATCCGCGCCCACATGAATGACGCCATGCTCCAGACCATCCTGCTCGTCGCCATCATCATCGTCGCCATCGCGCTGACGGGCATCGTCCTGCTTCAGAAGTCCGAGGGCGGCGCCCTGGGCATGGGCGGCGGTCCGTCGGGCTTCATGACCGCACGCGGCGCAGGCAATCTTCTGACCGTCACCACCTGGTGGCTGGCGGCCGCGCTGTTCGCCCTGACGATTATTCTGACGGTCGTCGGCAATATGGACCGCGCCTCGGTGTCCGGCATCGACGCCGACGCTGTGGGTTCGCTGGCCACGACGCCGCAGACCCAGACGCAGCAACCCGCCCAGCAGCAGCCTGCTGCGCCGGCCAAACCGGCGACGCCCTCGCTGGATGATCTGGAAGCCAGCCTGCCGTCGGCCTCCACCGCTCCGGCGCCGGCTCAACAGCCCGCCCAATAGGGCTCCGACAGAGACCCGAGTTTCCGAAAGCGCGCCGCAGGGCGCGCTTTCTTCTTTTGATCAACAGTTCGATTCGACGGCGGCATGACCGAGCCGCGAATCATGGAGTAAGGTGTCCCCCCATGGCTCGCTATGTGTTCATCACCGGCGGCGTGGTTTCCTCGCTAGGAAAAGGCCTCGCCTCCGCCGCTCTCGGCGCTCTTTTGCAGGCGCGCGGCTACAAGGTCCGCCTGCGCAAGCTCGACCCCTATCTGAATGTCGATCCGGGCACGATGAGCCCGTATCAGCACGGCGAGGTCTTCGTGACCGACGACGGCGCCGAGACCGACCTGGACCTGGGCCACTATGAGCGGTTCACCGGCGTATCGGCGGCCAAGTCCGACAACATCACGACCGGCCGGATCTATTCGACCATTCTGGAGAAAGAGCGTCGCGGCGACTATCTGGGCGCCACCGTGCAGGTCATTCCGCACGTGACCGACCAGATCAAGTCCTTCTGCCTGACGCCCGCCCTGACCGACGCGGGCGAAGACGTCGACTTCGTGCTGGTCGAGATCGGCGGCACGGTCGGCGACATTGAGGGCCTGCCCTTCTTTGAGGCGATCCGCCAGTTGGGGCAGGACCTGCCGCGCGGCCAGAGTTGCTTTGTCCATCTGACGCTGCTGCCGTTCATCAAGACGGCCGGCGAGATGAAGACCAAGCCGACCCAGCACTCGGTCAAGGAACTGCGCTCCATCGGCATTCAGCCGGACATCCTGCTGTGCCGCTGCGAGCAGCCGATCCCGGCTGAGGAAAAGCGCAAGATCGGCCAGTTCTGCAACGTGCGCGAAAGCGGCGTCATTCAAGCAATGGACTCCGCCGACATCTATGCCGTGCCGCTGGACTATCACCGCGAGGGTCTGGACCGCGAGGTCCTGGCGCACTTCGGCATAAACGACGCGCCCGAGCCGGATCTGACCGGCTGGCAAGAGATCGCGCGTCGCCGCCTGCAGCCCGACGGCGAGGTGACCATCGCCGTGGTCGGCAAATACACCGTCCTGAAGGATGCCTATAAGTCGCTGATCGAGGCCCTGCATCACGGCGGCGTGGCCAACAACGTCAAGGTCAACATCGACTGGGTCGAGGCCGACACCTTCGAAGGCGATCCCGAGGCCTGCGAGGAGCGGCTGCAAGGCGCGCACGCCGTCTTGGTGCCCGGCGGCTTCGGCGAGCGCGGTTCGGAAGGCAAGATCGAGGCGGCCCGCTTCGCCCGTGAGCGCAACATCCCCTATTTCGGCATCTGCTTCGGCATGCAGATGGCGGTGATCGAGGCTGCGCGGAATCTGGCCGGCTATCCCAAGGCCTCGTCCACCGAGTTCGGCCCAACCGCCGAGCCGGTCGTCGGCCTTATGACCGAATGGACCCAGGGCAACCAACGCGTCCTGCGTCAGCAGGGCGGCGACTTGGGCGGCACCATGCGGCTCGGCGCCTATGATTCGACCCTGACAGCCGGGTCCAAGATCGCCGAGATCTACGGCTCGACCGCGATCAGCGAGCGTCACCGCCACCGCTACGAGGTCAACATCAACTATCGCGAGGCGATCGAGCAGAAGGGCGGACTGGTCTTCGCCGGTCTCTCGCCTGACGGCGTCCTGCCCGAAACCGTCGAACGCCCGGACCACCCCTGGTTCATCGGCGTTCAGTATCACCCCGAGTTGAAGAGCCGTCCGTTCGCGCCGCACCCCCTGTTCGCCAGCTTCATCGGCGCGGCGGTGGTGCAAAGCCGCCTGGTCTGACGGAACGCGGTTCTCACAGACTCCATCGGGTCCACGTTTTGCAGTAGACTGTTTGGAACGGATCGAATTGGCACGATCCGAATGCGGCGGGACCGTCGATGATCGGCGAGTTGCTTTATCACCTGCACCGGCACGTGCGCCTGGTGCTGATCGCCGGAGCGCTGATGCTCGTGCTCGGCGTGGTTCTGGTCGGCTACGAAGCGCTGCGGCTTCTTGACCAGCCGCCGGCCCGCCCGGCCGAAGCCGGACAGGCCTTGAGCTAGATCAGTCGATCTTCACCCGCACGAACAGCATCGCCCCGTCAGGATCGCCGCCGTAGAGCGGCTCCAACGCCGTCGGCACGCGATTCATGGCATAGAGCCCGCCGAGGCCGAACCGGACGTGTTCGACGATCCGCCAGTCGCGGACCACGCCGACCGACGCCTTCCCCACCGTGTAAAGCGGGCCGTGCCCGCCGCCGACGCCGGGAACCAGTTCATCCGTCTCGATCCGCTCGGCACGGGCGAAGACCGTCCAGCGGTCGTTGGGATGGACCGCCGTTTCCAGCAACCAGCCGTCCTTCGATCCGCCGTGATCGTTGGTCTTTCGGCCCCAAGCCAGGGTCGAGGACCACCACCCGTCATCGCCCAGACGGCGGGTGTGGATGGCGCTGGCCGACCATTTCGTCTCGTCCTCGTCGGGCTCGAGCTGTTCAGGCGCAGAGACATCGGCGTAGGAGGCTTGCAGCGACCAGTCCTCGCTCGGATTCCAGGCGGCGCGAACGGACCAACTGTCCAGCCGTGGCGAATCGATGCCCCAGCGCTCCTCGTCCGGCTCGCGACCCTTGAAGGCCGAGGTCTCGATCTTGAAGCGGTCGTGCGCCCAGCCCAGGGTGGTCACGCCGAAGACGATATGGGTCGAATCCAGCCAGTGGTGGGTGATCGGCGCCTCGGGACTGTCCATCGCGCTCATGCGATGCATGAAGGCGGGCGGGCCGAAGGCGGGCTCGCCCGGCAGGCCGATATAGCCATAGACGCTGTCCTTGTCGGACAGGCGCTTCGAATAGCTGGCCGACAGCTCCATGAACAGATCATGCGGATGCTGGCGATCGACCAGAGGATTGACCCCGTCCGCTGTCTCGCCCGCCGCGAGAAGCAGCGGATAGCCGGATTTGCCCATCAGCGGGTCGGGGCTGAGCATCGCGCGTAGGTTCAGCGTCGAACCGTCGTCGAAGTCACGGCGCGCCGAGGTCATCAACATGCCGGCCACGAAGGTCTTGTCGCCGCCGCGCGGTCTGGACTGGGTGTCATAGACCAGGTTCAGCATGGCGTGGGTCATCACCATCCATTCGCCACGGACGGTGTGGATGCCGCCGTGCTCGCCCGCATCGGGTTGCCAACCGGTGCCTGAGGCGTCGCGGCTCATGGGCCAGGGGCCATAGGGGCTGGTCATCGTGTGATTTATGCTGGCGTGATCGGTCATCGGTTCGGTCGATGACATCGGCATGCCGTGGCCCGCGTGCGGGTCGGCAGGGGGCTTGGTCGACGCGTGGTGCGAGTGATCCTGCGCCGCCGCGGCCTGAGCCAAGGCGAGCAGGGAAACGCCGGCGCAGGCGCCGACGAGAGTACGGATAGCCATTCAAGGCCTCCTCTGATGATCGTGACGGAGTGCGCCTTGCGAGAGGCGCGAGGTGTGTCAGACGATCAGGAGGCGGGGTGGTCCGGGTTCGGGCGTCAGCAGTTGACCGGTCGGAAAGGCGGACGGAACCGCGGCGACGCGCGACGGGGAAAGAGTTGGGCCGGACATGGGAGCAGGATCCAACGTCGGCGTCGCCACGCAGGCGACGCAGCAGATCATAGTCTTCATGGCCTTGGGCGTATGGTTCGGGGTCTGGTCAGGCGAAGACTGGCCTGTCTCATGGCCCGTCTGATGGCAGGGCGCGGCGGTCGCCGGCGACGCCGAGGCGCCGACCGCGCCGAGCGCCAGCACCGACAGGGCGCCGAACAACAGCAACAGGGATTGAACGATCTTCACGGCGTCAGGATAGGCGTCGGGTCACGGCGTCGCAATGCGTCAGCGCGGCGGCTTCTTGTCGACAAGCGGCAGACCCGCCGCGTCGGCCGCAGTGGCGCCGCCATCGCCCAGCGCCCGCTGCATGAACACCACGTCGCGCCAGTCGTCGTGCTTCCAGCCGGCCGCCTTGAACACGCCGGCGTCGGTGAAGCCGCGCGTGCGGTGCAGGGCGATTGAGCCGACGTTTTCTGCATCACCGATGACCGCGACCATCTGACGAAGACCCATCGCTTCGCACCGAACGATCAACGCATCGAGCAGGGCGCCGGCGACACCGCGTCCCCTGGCCCATGGCGCGACGTAGATCGAGTCCTCGACCATGTAGCGATAGGCCTGACGCGTGCGAAACGGCCCGGCATAGGCGTATCCGGCGACCGCGCCGTCGATCTCGACCACAAGGCGCGGCAGGCCCAGGGCCGCGACGGCGGCCAGACGCGACGCCATCTCGGTCTCGTCCGGCGCCTCCAGTTCGAAGGTGCCGCGTCCATTCGCGACGCTCTCGGCATAGATGGCCGTGATTGCGGCGGTGTCGTTGGAACAAGCGTCGCGAACCGTCAGTTCGCTCACGTTTGCTCCCAGCCCTTGTCGATAGCCCAGACGGCGAAGGCGTAGTCGTGGGCGACCTCCTTCAGATAGTCGAACCGCCCGGCCGCGCCCCCGTGACCGGCCTCCATGTTGATCTTCAACAGCACAGGCTTGCCCGAGGTGGTTGCGGGCCGAAGTTTGGCCACCCACTTCTCCGGCTCCCAGTAGGTGACGCGCGGATCGGACAGGCCGCCCGTCGCCAGCACCGCCGGATAGGCTTTCGGCTCGACCTGATCGTAGGGGCTGTAGCTCATCATGTAATCGTAGGCGGCCGGGTCCTCGATCGGATTGCCCCACTCGGGCCATTCGGGCGGCGTCAGCGGCAGGGAGGTGTCGCTCATGGTGTTGATCACGTCCACGAACGGCACCTGACCGATGATCCCGGCCCACAGGTCGGGCCGCATGTTGTTGACCGCACCCATCAAGAGCCCACCGGCAGATCCGCCCTGAGCGACAATGTTTCCGGCCGTGGCGTACTTCTTGTCGATCAGGTGTTCGGCGGAAGCGATGAAGTCGGTGAAGGTGTTCTTCTTCGTCATCTTCCGGGCGTCGAGGAACCAGCCCCAACCCTTGTCGGACCCGCCACGAATATGGGCTATGGCGTAGATCCAGCCGCGGTCCACCAGCGACAGTCGGTTGGCCGAGAAACTGGCCGGCATGGGGATGCCGTAGGACCCGTATCCGTAGAGCAGCAGGGGCGCCGAACCGTCGACGGGCGTCGATTTGCGACGCAGCACCGTCACCGGCACCAGCTGACCATCGGCTGCCGGGGCGTTCAGCCGTTCGACCACATAATCTTCGATGTTGTGACCGGACGGAATCTGCTGCGTCTTGCGCAGGGTCCGCTCGCGCGACGCCATGTCGTAGTCGAACGTTTGCGTCGGCGTGGACGGCGAGTTGTAGGTGTAGCGGGTGGTCGTCGTCTCGTATTCGGAGGCGCCGGCCAGCGACAGGGCGAAGGCCGGTTCGTCCACCGCGATCTCATGCTCGGCGCCGGCCCGGTCGCGGATGATGATGCGCGTATTGGCGTCTGCACGTTCCTGACGCGCCAGATGGGCGTTGGTCAGGTCCAGACCTTCGATGAAGCGGCCTGGCGTGTGCGGCACCAGATCGGTCCAGTTCGCCTTGGCCGGCGTCGCGGTCGGAGCCTGGACGATCTTGAAATCGATGGCCTCGTCCGCATTGGTGCGGATCACCCAGCGGTCGCCCCAGTGATCGACGTCGTAGCGGGTCGCCACCACGCGCGGCTCCAGCACGACGGGTTCGGCCGTCGGAGTCGCCGCGGGGATGTAGCGCGCCTCCGACGTTTCCTGGTTCTGGATACCGATGACGATGAACTGGTCGTCGGCGGTGCGCCCCACGCCGATGAACATGCCGTCGTCGGCTTCCTCATAGACCAGGGTGGTTTCGCCGCCGCGCGCCGGGCGACGGAAGATCTTGTCCGGACGGCCGTTGTCGTCGCGGTTGGTCCAGAAGATCCACTGGCTGTCCGGCGAGAAGACGAAGTCGCCGGTGGCGCTGTCGATCACCTCGGGCAGCACCTCGCCGCTCGCCAGATCCTTGACGTAAATTTTGTGAACCTCGGAACCTTGGGCGTCCTCGGCATAGGCGAACAGGGTGTGATCCGGGCTGTGGCTCGCGGCCGATACTTCCGAATAGGCCTTGCCCTTGGCCAGTTCGTTGGCGTCCAGCAGCAGTTGAGGCGTAGGCGCCATGACGAAGTTTTTCGTCACCGGCTGACCATCGACCATCCACGTGCCCTGACGCTCGACGCGCATGTAGCGGGGGTGCTGATCGCCGGTCTGATATTCGACGTAGTAGTTCCAGCCGCCGTCCGGCGCAGGAACGGAACTGTCGTCTTCCTTGATGCGGCCGCGCATCTCGGCGAACATCGTCTCCTGCAAGGGCAGGGTGGAGGCCATCATGGCCTCGCGGTAGGCGTTCTCGGCGGTCAGGTGGTCCTTGACCTCGGCCTTGATCAGGGTCGGATCGCGCAGGACCGCCTGCCAATTGTCGTCCTTCATCCACTGATAGTCGTCGGTGCGGGTGCGGCCCAGCTGTTCGATGACGACAGGAATTTTCTTGGCGACGGGCGGTTGAGGCATGGGGGATCCGGTGGACTGACGGGCGAGCGCGGGGGAGGCCGAGACGGCGAGGGCGGTCGCCGCCGTGGACATGATCAGTTGCCGACGATTCATCCGACGCTCCCCTTGATAGCTCAGGCGCAAAGTGTGGGCGCGGCGGGCGCCGAACGTCAAATGAAGAAACGCCGCGGCCTTAGCCGGCGAGGGCCTCGACCGTCATGCGTTTCAGTAGGTCTCCGCCCTGACCCACGGCCGCCAGACGGCTTGAGACATGGCCCAGAACATTGGCGGCATAGACTTCGTAGAGGTCCAGCTTGCCCTGCAGCCACGCCGAATCGCCGTCGCCGCCGTCCAGCTTCGCCTTGGCCGCAAGCGCGCCCTTGGCCAGCATCCAACCGCCGGCCACATCGCCCAGCAGTTTCAGATAGGCGTCGGCCGCCGCCAGCACATCGGCCGCCGCGTTGGGATCGGCCTTCTGATCCAGCAGCCACAGGGTCGCGTCCTCGACGGCCTCGATGGCGGTGGCGAACCGTTCGACCGGCTTGCCGCTGTAGAGCTTTCCGAGATCGACCAGCGTCGCCTTCATGTCCGCGATCAGCGCCTTGGCCGCATCGCCGCCGTCCATCGACAGTTTGCGACCGACCAGATCCATGGCCTGAATGCCGTTGGTGCCTTCGTAGATCGGGGCGATGCGGGCGTCGCGATAGTATTGCGCCGCGCCGGTCTCCTCGATGAAGCCCATGCCGCCATGGATCTGGACGCCCATCGAGGCGACCTCGCAGCCGATATCGGTGGACCAGGCCTTGGCGATCGGCGTGAACAGGTCCTCGCGTCCCTTCCAATGGCGACGTTCCTCGTCGGTCCCGGCGTGCCGGGCCAAATCGGCGGCGACGCCGGTCGACAGGCACACGGCGCGCGCCGCCGAGATCTTGGCCTTCATGACGCTGAGCATGCGGCGCACGTCGGGATGGTCGAAGATCGGGGCGTTGGCCTCGCCGGTCCAGACCGAACGACCCTGGCGACGGTCCAAGGCATAGGCGAGAGCGTGCTGATAGGCGCGTTCGGCGATGCCGACGCCCTCGACGCCGACCGCCAGGCGCGCCGCGTTCATCATCACGAACATATGGGCAAGGCCCTGGTTCGGCTGACCGACCAGTTCGGCGGTCGCCCCCTCATAGCTCATGACGCAGGTCGGCGAGGCGTGGATGCCCAGCTTGTGCTCGACGCCGACGGGGCGGAAGGCGTTACGGTCGCCCAGCGTGCCGTCTTCCTTCACCGCAAACTTCGACGCCAGAAACAGGCTGATGCCCTTGGGGCCCTTGGGTGCATCCGGCAGGCGAGCCAGCACGAGATGAATGATATTGTCGGTCGCGTCGTGGTCGCCCCACGTGATGTAGATCTTCTGCCCGTTCAGCGCATACGTCCCGTCGCCGTTCGGCGTCGCCGTGGTGATCAGCGAACCCAGGTCCGATCCGGCGCCCGGCTCGGTCAGCACCATGGCGCCGGTCCATTCGCCGCTGACCAGCTTGGTCAGATATTTGGCCTTCTGCTCTTCCGTTCCGACCTGCTCCAGCGCCTCGATCGAGGCCAGCGACAGCATGGGGCACAGGCCGAACGCCATGTTGGCGGCATGGACGGTCTCATAAGCCGCCAGTTCCAGCGCCTTGGGCAGGGCCTGTCCGCCCGCTTCTGTCGAGGCCGACAGCCCGGTCCAGCCGCCGGCCGCGAACTGGCGATAGGCGTCGGCGAATCCAGGCGCGGCGGTGACGGCGCCGTTGGCGTAGGTCGAGCCCTTCTGATCCCCAATCCGGTTCAGCGGGGCCAGCACCTCTTCGGAGAATTGCCCCGCCGCCTCCAGAACGGCGCCGGCGACGTCGGCGTCATAGTCGGGAAAGGCGCCGGTTGCGGCCAAGTCGGCCATGCCGGCAACGGATTCCAGAGTGAAGGCCAGGTCCCGAACGGGCGCGCGATAGGTCATGGGTTTCCTCAATCGTCTTTGCGGCCTAAGTGCCGCGTCGGGGCCCGTCGCTGCAAGCGTCTTGGCGACGCGCCCCGTCTCAGTGCAAAGTGGCTGAACGCATGGTGACGCCGTGCCGTCGCGGAAGGGAAGACATGGGCGAGCCCCGCAATCGATATTCGACGGTTTCCCTGCTGATGCACTGGGGCATCGCCGCCGCCGTTCTGGCGCAGGTTCTGCTGATCACCGCGCATGAGAATACGGAAGGGCCGATTTCGGGCCAGTTCGTCATGCTGCACAAGTCGCTGGGTCTGACGATCCTGGTGCTGACCCTTGCGCGGATCGGATGGCGCCTGGCGAACCCGGCGATTCCGTTGCCCTCAGCCTTGCCGCGCTGGCAGAAGGTGGCGGCGCGCGCGACGCACGTCCTGTTCTACCTGGCCCTGATCGTTATTCCGATGACCGGTTGGCTCGCGTCGTCGGCGGGCGGGCGCGCGATCGAGTGGTTCGGCCTCTTCTCCTGGCCCCTCTTGCCCGTCGGCGGCGGGCGTGAAGCGGCGCGCAGCCTGATGGGGCTGCACGAACTGGCTGTGAAGGGGCTCTATGTCTTGATCGCCCTGCATGTGATCGCGGCGCTCAAGCATCAGTTCATTGATCGGGACAATGTGTTGCACCGGATGATCCCGATCATCCCGCGCCGACCGTGAGCCAAACGCCGCTGCAAGCCGCTCAGGCGCTGGCGAACGGCGATCTGATCCTGCTGCCGACCGAGACCGTTTATGGACTGGGCGCCGACGCGAGCAATGCCGAGGCGGTCGCCGCCATCTTCGCCGCGAAAGGGCGGCCGAAGTTCAATCCGATGATTTCGCATGTCGTGGATGTCGATGCGGCGGCCAAGATTGGCGAGCTCGGCCCGCTCGGACTTGCCTTGGCGGACGCCTTCTGGCCCGGACCCTTCACCCTGATCACGCCAATCCTGGACACGCGCAGCGTCTGCGACCTGGCGCGCGCCGGACTGGACAGCGTCGCGATCCGTGTTCCGGCGCATCCGGTGGCGGGGGAAGTGTTGGCGGGGTTCGGCGGCCCGGTCGTGGCCCCCTCGGCCAATCGTTCCGGCCGACCGAGCCCGACGACCTTCACAGATGCTGTCGAGGAGACCGGCTTTGCAGTCTCAGCGGCTGTCGATGGCGGGCCTTGTCAGGTCGGTCTGGAAAGCACAGTCGTGTCGGTGCTGGGGGGACAGGTCGCCCTCCTGCGTCCCGGCGCCGTCACTCGATCCGAGATCGAGGCGGTCGTTGGTCCCATTGAAGAGGGCGTAGAGGGGCATCGTTCGCCAGGGCGACTAACCCTGCATTATGCGCCGGATGCGCCGGTTCGGATCGAGGCCGAACATGCGCGTAACGGCGAGATCCTGCTCGGCTTTGGCCCTGACGCCGGTGAGCCGCGCTGGAGTCTGAGCCCGTCGGGCGACCTGCGCGAAGCCGCCGCCAATCTGTTCCGACTGCTGCGCGAGGCCGACCGCACACGGCCGACGGGTATCGCCGTGTCGCCGATTCCGACGATGGGACTGGGTGAAGCCATCAACGACCGTCTGCTCCGCGCCGCAGGCTTTGTCGGCTAGCCGAAGCGGGCCTGAAGATCGACGCTGGACTGGCGTCCGACGCTGCCCAGGCAAGCATTCAACCAATCGTCGGCGGCCGCACGTCCCCGCGCCTTCAGGTCGTTGAGGAAACCCCATTCGGTGTTGAACTTGGATCGCAGCGACAGGTCCGAGAGCCAGCCGTCCGCCTCGATCGCGTGCAGTCGGACGTGCCGATAAGGCCCGGCGCCGCCGCCCCGCAACTGCCCATGTTCGATCAGTTCACCCGCCAGGGCGATGGCGCGCAGTTCGGCGACCAGCGGCGCGTTGAAGACGATCTCGTTCAGCCGATCGACGATGTCGCCTGCGCTTTTAGGCGTCTCGTCGCGCACCATCGGATTGAGTGTGATCAACAGCACGTCGTCCGGCGTGTCATCTCCGGTCAACGGCCACAGCGGCGGATTGGTCAGATAGCCGCCGTCCCAATAGGGCTCCCCGTCGATCTCTACGGCTTGAAACAGATGGGGCAGGCAGGCCGACGCCATCAGGACATCGGCGTTGATCTCATTCGTCTGGAAGATGCGCGCTTTCGCCTGGCGCACAGCGGTGGCGGCGACGAAAAGCCGGATGTCCGATGCCTGGACGGCGCGGAAATCGACCGAGGCCTGCAAAACCCGTTTTAGAGGGTTATGGTTCAGCGGATTGAATTCATACGGACTCATCGACATCGCCAGCGTCTCGCCCGCGCGCCAGAATGGGTTGTCCTTGATCCAGTCGGGCGTCCGCGCTGCATTCCAGATCGCGCTGTCGCCGAAGACGTTGCGACCGCCGGACTGGTTGACCTCTCGCCAGAGCTTGTCCAACGCGGCGCGGCCATCCCCTGACGCTAGGCCCGACACCAAGGCCGTGCCGTTCATCGCTCCCGCTGAGACGCCGGACACCGCGCGAATATCAAGCCGATCGTCTTCCAACAGACGATCCAGCACGCCCCATTGGAAGGCGCCGTGTGCGCCGCCGCCCTGAAGTGCAAGGCAGATGGGACGTCGGGCGGGAGAGGCGGGAACGGAGCCCGCCGCCTCGGCGGTCTTGCGCTTAAAAATCGCCATGACCGCCGCCTTCCTTAGCTACTGCGCGGTCCAGCCGCCGTCGATGGAGAAGCTGGCCCCGTTGGCCGAGGCGCCGAGGTCGCTGACCAGATAGAGGAAGATGCCGGTCAACTCATCTGTCGTGACGAACCGCTTCGTGGGCTGGGCCGCCAGGATCACGTCCGTCAGCACCTGCTCCTCGGTCATGTTTCGCGTGCGTGCCTGATCCGCGATCTGTTTGGTCACGATCGGAGTCTCGACGAAGCCGGGGCAGATGGCGTTGCAGGTGATGTTGTCGCGCGCCAGTTCCAGCGCTGCAGTCTTGGTGAAGCCGATGACGCCGTGCTTTGCCGCCACATAGGCGGACTTGAACGGACTGGCCACCAGACCGTGCGCAGAGGCCATGTTTATGATCCGGCCGCGCCCCTGCGCTTTCATGGTCGGGATCGCCGCGCGCGTGGCGTAGAAGGCCGAGGACAGGTTGATGGCGATGATCTTCTCCCACTGGTCGGCGGGGAAGTTCTCGACGGATTCGACGTGCTGGATGCCGGCGTTGTTGACCAGAATGTCCAGGCGTCCCAGTTCGCGCTCAGCGAAGGCGATCATGTCGGCGATTTCGTCACCGCGCGTCATGTCCGCCGGATGATAGAGGACGCGAACGCCGGATGAGGCCTCCAGATCGGCGCGGGTGCGCTCGATCTCCGCGGGGTCGCCCAGGCCGTTCAGAACGACTTCACCGCCGCCTGCCGCCACGGCGCGCGCGAGAGCCAGGCCGATGCCAGAGGTCGAGCCCGTGATGACCGCGACCTGCCCTTTCAGATCGCCGATACCGCGAGCCGCCCTACTGTCAGCGCCCGTGGAGTCCTTAGGCTCTTGCGACATGAATCCGCCCCTTCGTTTGTTTTGGCGAGATTAGCGGGAGGTCGATGTCGGGATCAAGAATTTCCCGATCTGATGAATATCCACTCGGCGTCGGTCGAGGCGGCCTTGTCGAACGCATAACCGTCGCGGTCGAAAGCCTTTAGGTCGGCGACCCGTTCCACGCGTTCGTCGATCGCGAACCGCGCCATCGCCCCGCGCGCCTTCTTGGCGAAGAAGGAGATGATACGGCTCTCGCCATTCTTCTCTTCCCGGAACTGGGGCGTGACGACAGGCAGTTTCAGAGCCTTTGCATCGACGGCCCCGAAATATTCCTGGCTGGCCAGGTTTACCAGCGTCGGATCCGGCTGGCCTTCGGCGTCTTCGTTCAGTTGTTTAGAAATCCGGTCGCCCCAGAAGTCGTACAGGCTGGCTCCGCGACGCGTCTTCAGCCGCGTGCCCATCTCCAGCCGATAGGGTTGAATCCGGTCCAACGGACGCAGCAGGCCATAAAAGCCGGACAGAATGCGCAAATGATCCTGCGCGAACGCCAGTGCGTCGGCGTCCATTTCACGCGCTCGCAGGCCCTCATACACATCGCCCGCAAAGGCGAAGGCCGCCTGAACACCCTCGGTCGATTCAGGATCGAAAGCCTTGAAGCGCGCGGCGTTCAGGGTCGCCAGATCGTCCGAAATCCCCATCAGCCGACGCAGGTCCGCCTTGGTCTGGCGCTTGGCGGTCTTGGACAGGCTGGCTGTATCTTCGACGAACCGGCGGTCGCTGCCGGGAATGGCCGCATCGGCTTCGGTGAAATCGAGGCGCTTGGCCGGGGAAAGAACAATCAGCAAGACGCGGCTCCGTAATGTCGCCGCCCACATAGGATGCTTCGATGACGATTTGAACCGGCTGCGGCGAAGGGCGCGTCAGGCGTCCCGGCGTGACCAGCCGAGCTTGCCGAGAGTTTCCATCGGGCGGAAGTCGGCCTTGTAATCCATCTTGGCCGAGCCCTGGACCCAATAGCCGAGATAGACGAACGGCAGGCCGACGATGGCGGCCTGGCGCACATGATCCAGGATGGCGAACCGGCCCAGGCTGCGCCGCTCCATCGTCGGATCGTAGAAGCTGTAGACCATCGACAGCCCGTCTTTCAGCAGGTCCGTCAGCGTTACGGCGACCAGATCGCCCGGTCCGCCATCGGTGGAGGGCAGACGGTATTCGATCAGATGGGTGCGCACGGCCGTGTCCTCGACCATGGCGACGTAATCCAGCCAGCCCATGTCGCTCATGCCGCCGGTCGGATGGCGCGTGGTCAGGTAGCGGCGCAGAAGCTGGAACTGCTCGGTCGTCGCCTCCGCTTCGACCAGGTCGCGCGACAGGTCGGCGTTGCGGGCCAGAACCTTGCGCTGCGAACGGGTGAAGGCGAACTCCGGCACCGGCAGCCGCACCGAAACGCAGGCGTCGCACGCCTCACAGGCCGGGCGATAGGCAATGTTCTGGCTGCGGCGAAAACCGGCCAGCGTCAGTTCGTCATTGACGTGCGCGCAGTCCGAGAAGGGGAGGTTGGCGAAGACCTTCCGCTCCGTCTTGCCCGGCAGATAGGGGCAGGGCGCGACCGAGGTCATGAAGAAGCGAAGCTGTCGGGTCGGTACGTGCTGGGTCACGGCCTCAGGTCCGCATCCGATCTTGCCAATATTGCGACGACACAACGCTCATCGCGCGATTTGGCGTCATCCGTGTTCCGGCTGCAAGCCTGTTCGCGTTGCAGCCGAGCCGGATCACAGCGAGGTGTCCGACGGCAGGACCGGCGCCTCGCGCAACAGGACGATGGCGATGCGGCGGTTGCCGGCCAGGGTCGGATCGTCCGGATAGAGCGGGTCTGACCCCGCCTTGCCCGCCACCGAATAAACCCGGTCGGGATCGACGCCCGAACCTTGCAGCACCAGACGCGAGCCGTTGGCGCGCTCGGACGACAGGGTCCAGTCCGCAGGTGCGCTGGCGCGGCTTGAGCCGGGCGCCGCGCTGGTGTGTCCGGTGATGGAGATGCGGTTCGGCAACTGGTTGATCACCTTGGCCACGGCGCGCAGCAGCACCTGGGCGCGGGCATTCGGGCGCGCAGAGTTGTTGTCGAACATCGACCGGCCTTCCTGATCGACCAGCTGGATGCGCAGCCCCTCGGGCGTCTGGTCCACGATCAGCTGTTTCGACAGTTCGGCCAGCTCCGGCATCGACTGCATGGCTTGGCGCAGCGATTCGGCGGCGCTGGCGAACTCGGCGGCCTCGCGCTTCTGGATTTCGGCCTGGAGAGCGGCGTCGCTGGCGGACGACAGGCTGGAGCCCGTCTGATCGGTCGCGGGCGCCTCGGGCGCCAGTTCTTCCAGCACCGACTGCGAGCCGGCGCTCTTGACGCCATCGTCGCCCAGCGATGTGCCGCCCAGAATGCCGCCGGAGCCCGAGGTCGTCTCGGACACGCTGGCGGGCGCGAAATATTCGGCAATGCCGCGCTTCTGCTCCGGATCGGTGGTGTTGATCAGCCACATCAGCAGGAAGAAGGCCATCATGGCGGTCACGAAGTCCGCATAGGCCACCTTCCACGCACCGCCGTGGTGGCCTCCGCCGGAGACCTTCTTCACCTTCTTGATGAGGATCGGACGATCGCTCACGGACATGGACGCGCACCCCGACGAATGGTGTCCTATTGTGGGCTGGCCAAGGTTAACCGGGCGTTGACCTTGAACCCCGGCGCGGCGGGGCCTAGTCCGACGGCAGGATCAAGGAGCCTGTCATGAAGATCGCATTCGCCGGCCTGGGCGTCATGGGCGCCCCGATGGCCCGTCATCTGGTCGAGGCGGGCCATGATGTGACCGCCTTCAATCGGACTGTCACAAAAGCAGAGGCTTGGGCGGCGACGACGGGCGGCAAGGCGGCGGCGACGGTGGCTGAGGCGGCGCGGGGCGTCGACCTGTTCATCCTGTGCGTCGGTAATGACGACGACGTGCGAGCCGTCGTGACCGAGGCCTTGCCGCATCTGTCGGAGGCCGCCGTGATCGTCGATCACACCACGACCTCGGCCAAGGTGGCGCGCGAAATGGCCGAACTGGCGAACGAGCAGGGCAAGTCGTTCATCGACGCACCGGTGTCGGGCGGCCAGGCGGGCGCCGAGAACGGACAGCTCAGCGTCATGGCTGGCGGGGATGCCGCCGCCCTGGCGAAGGTCGAGCCCGTGGTGAAGGCCTATTCCAAGGCGATCAAACATATGGGACCGGCCGGGTCAGGCCAGTTGACGAAGATGGTCAACCAGATCGCCATCGCCGGCGTGGTTCAGGGCCTGGCCGAGGCGGTCCACTTCGCCCAGGTCGCGGGGCTGGACACCGACGCCGCCTATGAGGCCGTGTCCAAGGGCGCGGCGCAAAGCTGGCAGATGGACAATCGCTGGAAGACGGCGGCCAAGGGCGAGTTCGACTTCGGCTTCGCCGTGGATTGGATGCGCAAGGACCTGGGTCTGGTGCTGGACGAGGCGCGCACGAACGGCGCGCGCCTGTCTCTGACGGCCCTGGTCGATCAGTTCTACGCCGAGGTTCAGGCCATGGGCGGAAATCGCTGGGACACCTCCAGCCTGGCCGCGCGACTGCAACCCCGCGACTGACGCCTAGAGCCGGCGGTGCATGATGTGCAGGCCGACTAGGCCGTGCGTCGGGTGATCGAACGCTTCAGGAACCGTGCCCACGATTTCGAAGCCCAGCTTCTTCCACAGCGCCACCGCGACGATATTGGTGTCGACCACAGCGTTGAACTGCATGGATCGAAAGCCGGCATCCCGCGCAAAAGCCAGCGCGGCCTTGCCCAAACTGCGGGCCACACCGCGCCCGCGCGCCTCGGGCGCGACCATGAAGCTGCCATTGGCGACGTGGGCGCCGTTGCCCTGCTGATTCGCAATGATCTTGGCGGCGCCCAGCACCTGACCGTTCTCGACCGCAACCAAGGTTCCGCCCGGCGCGGGCGGCGTCCACAGGACGCGCGCCTGCCCCTCGTACATGTCCAACGGATAGGTATAGGTCTCGCCTGCGCGGGTGACGGTCTCGATGATCGGCCACAGGCCCGGCCAGTCAGCCTTCGTGATCGGCCGGATCTCCACGCCCATCAGCCCAGCAGCCGTGCGGCCTGCGGTGCGAAATAGGTCAGCACGCCCGCGCACCCCGCGCGCTTGAACCCGTGCAGGGTCTCAAGGATCGCACGGTCCTGGTCCAGCCAACCATTGGCGATGGAGGCCTGCATCATCGAATATTCGCCCGACACCTGATAGGCGAAGGTCGGCACGCGGAAGGTCTCGGACACCCGTCGCACGATATCCAGATACGGCATGCCCGGCTTGACCATCACCGCATCTGCGCCTTCAGACAGGTCAATCGCCACCTCCTTCAGAGCCTCGTCGGAGTTGGCGTAATCCATCTGATAGGTCTTCTTGTCGCCCTTCAGCATCGCCGAGGAGCCCACCGCGTCGCGATAGGGGCCATAGAAGGCCGAGGCGAACTTGGCGGCGTAGGACAGGATCAGCGTGTCCTGAAACCCGTTGGCCTCCAGCGCCTCTCGCACCGCCTGGATGCGGCCATCCATCATGTCCGACGGGGCCACGACATCGGCGCCGGCATGGGCGTGGATGAAGGCCTGTTCGGCCAGACGGTCCAGCGAGGCGTCGTTGGCGATCCGGTCGCCTTCCATCACCCCGTCGTGGCCATGGTCGGTGTAGCAGTCCAGGGCGACGTCGGTCATGACGCCGATCTCGGGCGCGGCGTCCTTGATCGCCTTGATGCAGTCGGGGATCAGGCCGTCGGGGTCGGTCGCGCCGGTGCCGACCGCATCCTTGATCGCGCCATCGACATTGGGGAACAAAGCCACCATCGGAAGGCCGAGGTCGCGCGCCTCGACCGCCGCCGACGCCGCCGCCTTGGGGGAAAGCCGAAACACGCCGGGCATGGAGGCGACCGGGGCGCGATCCTCAGCGCCGTCATGGACGATCAACGGCCAGATCAAATCGGCCGGCGTCAGGGTCGTTTCAGCGACCAGCCGCCGCACCCACGGGCTGGACCGCAGGCGGCGCGGACGGGCGAGCGGGAAGGGGGCGGGCTGATAGGGAAGCATGGCGAGACCTTGGAAAATCCAGCGTCGGACTAGCGCCGCAACGACCGGTGCGCAAATCGCGTGATGCGTCGGATCGTTTCGTGCGTGATGACGGCTTGCGCGGATCGGCGAAATGCGAGCCTATCGCGACAAATCGATGGAGACGGTGATGGTCGGGAAATTGACGGCGGGTGCAACGGCCCTGGTTTTGGCAGCAGGTCTGTCCGGCTGCATCATCATCGACTCGGATGGCGGCGAGCGGACCGTCGTCAGCCCGGCGGCCGACGCGCAGCCGGCGGGCTATTCCAGTCTCTATGCCGATGCGGTCGCCGATCCCAAGCGTCCGGCCGAAGAAGTCGCGCGTGATCCGCTGCGTCACCCGGCTGAGATTCTCGCCTTCGCTCAACTGGAGCCCGGCGACAAGGTCGCCGACATTCGCCCCGGCGCCGGCTATTTCACGCGCCTGTTTTCCGACGTGGTCGGCCCGACCGGCCGGGTCTACGCCTTCGTGCCCGAGCGGACGATGGCGCGCGAGAACGCCGGGGCCGATGCGCTTGTCGCGGCCTATTCGAACGTGACGCGCGTCAACGGCCTGCTGGACTCCATGACCTTCGCCGAGCCGTTGGACATGATCTTCATGAGCCAGGAATACCACGACTTCCACATCCCCGGCTTCAACACCGACGTAGCCAAGATGAACGCGGCGGTGTTCGCGGCGCTGAAGCCCGGCGGCCGCTACATTTTGATCGACCATGAAGCCGCGCCTGGCACAGGCATCTCGGCGGTCCAGACCCTGCACCGCATCGAAGGCGACTATCTGAAGCGCGAGGTCGAAGCGGCCGGCTTTGTCTTCGAGGGTGAGAGCAAGGCCGTCGCCAATCCAGCAGACGACCACAGCCTGAATGTCTTCGACGAGAAGATCCGCGGCAAGACGGACCAGTTCGTCTATCGCTTCCGCAAGCCGGGCTGATCGATCTCGATACTGAGAACCGTTATCAATTAAGGGTTTGGGGCGTTTTGTCCATGCGGCGGACATGGACAAGGCCGCTTCGGGAGAGCAAACAACGCAAAGACATCGCCATAAGCGAAAGAACGCGTAGTTTGTTCGACTATAACGCCGCCTTTAATAGCTCGGTGGAGCAGGTTCGCAGCGAAGGACGCTATCGCGTCTTCGCCGATCTGAAGCGCGTGCGCGGTCGGTTTCCGCAGGCTGTGCGTCGCCGCGAGGATGGCTCCGAACAGGACGTCGTCATCTGGTGCTCGAACGACTATCTCGGCATGGGCCAGCACCCGGTCGTGCTGGACGCCATGCACAACGAGATCGATGCGGTAGGCGCCGGCGCCGGCGGCACGCGCAACATCTCGGGCACCACGCGTTCGGCGGTCGATCTCGAAGCTGAGCTGGCCCACTGGCACCAGAAGGAAGCGGCGCTGCTGTTCACCTCCGGCTATGTCGGCAACGAGGCGACGCTGTCGACCCTGCAGAAAATCCTGCCGGGCCTGATCACCTTTTCCGATTCGCTGAATCACGCCTCGATGATCGCCGGCATCCGCCACGGCGGCGGCGAGCGCCACGTCTTCATGCACAACGATCTGGCGCATCTGGAGGCCCTGCTGGCCGCCGCGCCGGCCGATGCGCCCAAGCTGATCGCATTCGAGAGCGTCTATTCGATGGACGGCGACATCGCCGATCTGGCCGGCACTATTGCGCTCGCCAAGAAATACGGCGCCCTGACCTATCTGGACGAGGTCCATGCGGTTGGCCTGTATGGCGAAACCGGCGCGGGCGTCGCCGAGCGCGACGCCGTGCTGGACCAGATCGACATCATCGAATGCACCCTGGGCAAGGCGATCGGCGTGATGGGCGGCTATATCGCCGCCGACGCCATGATCATCGATGCGGTGCGCAGCTGGGCCTCGGGCTTCATCTTCACCACCTCGCTGCCGCCGGCCCTGACCGCCGGCGCCCTGGCCTCCGTGCGTCACCTGAAGGCGCACCCCGAACTGCGCGTCCAGCATCAGGAACGCGCCGCGACGCTCAAGGCCCGCTTCGCCGCCGCCGGCATCCCGGTGATGGAAAGCGAGAGCCACATCGTGCCGGTGCACGTCGGCGATCCGGTCCACTGCAAGATGATCTCGGACATGCTGCTGGACGAGTACGGCGTCTATGTCCAGCCGATCAACTATCCGACCGTGCCCAAGGGGACCGAGCGCCTGCGCTTTACGCCGTCACCGAACCACACCGACGCAATGATGGATCATCTGGTCCAGGCGATGGACAAGCTGTTCGCCCACTGCAACGTGGCGCGCCGACCCGTCGCCGCATGACGACGGGCGACGACCTCGGAGAGGTCATCGTCGAATTCACCCGCAACGGCCTCTACCTCAAATGCTCGGCCATCCATGTCGCGTCAGGCCGGGAGGTCAGCGCCGTGGGGCCGGTCAATGAACCCAAGGCCGTCGAACGGGTGGCGATCGCCAAGCTGAGGCGGGCCTTGGCGACATAGCGCGCGTGATGATCGCCGCTTAGACTATGGCGATGCTTGATACGCCCACCCTACACACCCCGCGCTTCGAAATGCGCAAGTTGGTTCGTCAGGATGCGGCTGCGCTCTTTCCCACCCTGTCTGACGACGCGCAGTGTCTCTACATGTCGCGCGGCGCTTTCCGCAGCGAAGCGGAACTGGCGGATTGGCTGACTGATCCCGCATGGCCCGGTCGGACCTGGATTGCCGTAGACCGAACCACAGGGGCCGTCGCTGGTCGCTACGTCGCTTTTCCCGGTCGGGACGACGGGGTGTTTGAAGTCGGCTATGTCACGGTCATCGACCGTCAAGGGCGCGGCGTAGCCAAGGAGTGCATGACGGCTCTGATTTCCTACCTCTTGGAACGTGAGGGGCATCGGCGGGTCTACGCGGAAATCGACGTTGAGAACGTCGCATCCATCGCTCTGGCCGAAAGCCTCGGCCTGGTTCGAGAGGGCTGTCTGAGGGAGCACGAAATGACCCACAAAGGCCTGTGTGACATGGTCATCTATGGCGCGCTAAGGCACGAGTGGCGCGCGCCGCAGGCTTCGACCGCCTAGGCGCCGCAGGCTATCCATTCAACGCCACGCCACAAGATGTTGTGGTCAGGCCCGGCTGGGGATAGATAGGCCAGCTTCTGATTTCCGGGGATTCCAGCGTGACGGCCTTCACCCACGACGCCTATTTCACCAAGACGCTCGCTGACGCCGACCCGGATGTCTTCAAGGGCATTCAGGGCGAGCTGGGCCGTCAGCGCGAGCAGATCGAGCTGATCGCTTCCGAAAATATCGTCTCCCAGGCGGTGCTGGACGCGCAAGGGTCCGTCCTGACCAACAAATACGCCGAGGGCTATCCCGGTCGTCGCTATTACGGCGGCTGCGAGTTCGTCGACGTGACCGAGGATCTGGCGCGCGAGCGGGCCAAGCAATTGTTCGGCGCCGCCTTCGCCAACGTCCAGCCCCACTCGGGCGCGCAGGCGAACCAGGCGGTCTTCTTCACCCTGCTGCAGCCCGGCGACACCTTCCTGGGCATGGATCTGGCGTGCGGCGGACACCTGACGCACGGTTCGCCGGCGAACCAGTCGGGCAAGTGGTTCCGCCCTGTGACCTACAAGGTGCGCGAAGACACCCATCTGATCGACTACGACCACGTCGCCGAAATGGCCGAGCGTGAGAAGCCCAAGCTGATCCTGGCCGGCGCCTCGGCCTACAGCCGCCACATCGACTTCAAGCGCTTCCGCGAGATCGCCGACAGCGTCGGCGCCTATCTGATGGTGGACATGGCGCACTACGCCGGCCTGATCGCCGGCGGCGCCTATCCGGACCCGATCCCGCACGCCCACGTCGTCACCACGACGACGCACAAGACCTTGCGCGGTCCGCGCGGCGGCATGATCCTGTCCCACGACGTTGATCTGGGCAAGAAGATCAACTCCGCCGTCTTCCCCGGCCTGCAAGGCGGCCCGCTGGAACACGTTATCGCCGCCAAGGCCGTGGCTTTCGGCGAGGCGCTGAAGCCCGAGTTCAAGGGCTATGCCCAACAGGTCGTCAAAAACGCCCAGGCTCTGTCCGGCGTCTTGATCGAGCGCGGCCTGGCCATCGTCTCGGGCGGCACCGACAGCCACCTGGCCCTGGTCGACCTGCGGCCCAAGGGCGTGACCGGCAAGGCGACCGAGCATGAGCTCGAAAAGGCGCTGATGACCTGCAACAAGAACGGCGTGCCTTTCGACACCGCGCCGTTCACCGTCACCTCGGGCGTCCGCCTGGGTACGCCGGCCGGCACCACGCGCGGCTTCGGTGAGGAAGAGTTCAAGCAGATCGGTCACTGGATCGCCGACGTCGTCTCGTCGATGAACGGCGGCGACGAAGCCGATCCGGCCGTGGTCGCAGGCGTCGCGGCCCAGGTGCGAGAGTTGACGCACCGCTTCCCGATCTACGGATAAGCGCCTGATGAAGTGCCCTTTTTGCGGTCATCAGGATACTCAGGTGAAGGACAGCCGGCCGTCGGACGACGGCTCGGCCATTCGACGCCGCCGGTCCTGCCCGAACTGCAACGGGCGCTTCACGACGTTCGAACGCGTGCAACTGCGTGAGCTGGTCATTCTGAAACGCAACGGACGGCGCACGCCCTTCGATCGCGACAAGCTGGAACGCTCGCTGGGCGTGGCGCTGCGTAAACGCCCGGTCCAGGCCGATCAGGTCGAGCAGATGGTCAATCGGATCGTCCGCCAGCTGGAAAGCCTGGGCGAGACAGAAATCCCGTCCAGCACGGTCGGCGACTTCATCATGAAGGCGCTGAAGGGCGTGGATGAGGTGGCCTATGTCCGCTACGCCTCGGTCTACAAGGATTTCCGCCACACCGGCGACTTCGCCAAGTTCCTGGGCGACGAAGGGTTCGACGAACCGTCCGGCAAGGCCTGATGCGGGTCACGCTGAAACTGGCGACCTCCCTGGACGGGCGGATCGCCACGGCCTCGGGCGAAAGCCAGTGGATCACCGGCGAAGCGGCGCGGCTGGAGGGTCACCGCCTGCGCGCCGCCCACGACGCGATCTTGGTCGGTGTTGAGACGGTTCTGCACGACGATCCCGAACTGACCGCCCGCCTGCCGGGACGCAGCGTGGATCAGCCCTTGCGCGTCGTGCTGGACAGCCGGCTGCGCACGCCGCAGGCGGCGAAGGTCGCGGGCGAAAACACCCTGATCCTGACCGCTGTGGAGCCGCGCAGTATCGGCGCCGCCAAGGTGGTGCAGATCGACGCCAAGGATGGTCGTCCCACCATCCCCGCCGTGCTGAAAGCCTTGGAAGCCGCCGGCGCAACCTCGCTTCTGATCGAAGGCGGCGGCCAGATCGCGGCCGCCTTCCTGCGCGCCAATGCCGTCGATGCGCTGGAATGGTTCAGGGCGCCGATCCTGCTGGGCGGCGAGGGCAGGCCCTGCGTTGCGGCTCTCGCTCTTGCAAAGCTGGCTGACGCCCCCAAGTTCCGTCGCCTGGGCGTCGAGCCCGTCGGGGACGATCTGTGGGAACGCTACGCCCGTCTCTGACGCCGTCCAATTAGACGATTAGACGAATTAGACGGTATTTTTCTCCCAAGGGGTCCAGAGTCCAAATGTTCACCGGCATCGTCACCGACATCGGCCGCGTCCGCGAGGTCCGCGAGACCGATCGCGACCGCCGTTACGAGATCGAGACCGCGTGGAACACCGACGGCATCGACCTGGGCGCTTCCATCAGCCACGCGGGCTGTTGCCTGACGGTGACCGAAAAGGGCGCCGATTGGTTCGCCGTCGAGGTGTCGAACGAGACCCTGTCCAAGACCACCCTGGGCGCCTGGAAGACCGGGGACGGCGTCAATCTGGAGCGGGCCGCCAAGCTGGGCGACGAGATGGGCGGCCATGTCGTGTCCGGCCACGTCGACGGTCTTGGGCGGGTGGTTTCAATCACGCCCGAAGGCGGATCGCACCGGATCGAGGTCGAGGCCCCCGCGCCTCTGCATCGCTATATCGCCGCCAAGGGGTCGATCACGGTGGACGGCGTGTCTTTGACCGTAAACGCCGTCGAGGATCAGGTCTTCTCGCTGAACATCATCCCGCACACCTGGAACGTGACGACCCTGGGCCGCTTGAAAGTGGGCGATCCCGTCAATCTGGAGATCGACATGCTGGCGCGATACCTCGCGCGATGGCAGGAGACCGCGTGATGCAATTGGCCGCGAACATGAACGATAGCCCGATCAGTCCCATCGAGGACATTCTGGAGGACGCCCGCAACGGCCGTCCCTACATCCTGGTGGACGCCGAGGATCGCGAGAACGAAGGGGACATCATCATCCCCGCCCAGTTCGCGACGCCGGACCAGATCAACTTCATGATCCGCCAGGCGCGCGGCCTGGTGTGCCTGGCCCTGACCGCCGAGCGCGCCCAGCAACTGCGTTTGCCGCCGATGGCCGCAGACAACCGCGAGAGCATGAAGACCGCCTTCACCGTCTCGATCGAGGCCAAGGACGGCGTGACGACCGGCATTTCCGCCGCCGACCGCTCGCGCACCATTCATGTAGCGACCGACGCGTCAAAGGGCATGGACGACATTGTCTCGCCGGGACACATCTTCCCGCTGGTGGCGCGCGACGGCGGCGTTCTGGTCCGCGCCGGCCACACCGAGGCGGCTGTGGACATCAGCCGCATGGCCGGCCTGACGCCCGCCGGGGTGATCTGCGAGATCATCAAGGACGACGGCGAGATGGCGCGGATGCCCGATCTGGTCGCCTTCGCCCAGCTTCACGGGCTGAAGATCGGCACCATCGCCGACCTGATCGCCTATCGCCGCCGCACCGAACGCTTCGTCGAGCGGATCATGGATACGCCGTTCGAAAGCGTTCACGGCGGCCCGTTCCGCCTGATGCTGTACAAGAACACCATCGAGGGCGCCGAGCATGTGGCGCTGGTCAAGGGGCGCATCGATCCGGCCAAACCGACCTTGGTGCGGATGCACCAGGTGGACTTCGCCTGCGACCTGCTGGGCCACGTCGAGGCGCGCCAGGACTATGTGCCCAGCGCCCTGAAACAGATTACGGAGCATGACGGCCCCGGCGTGGTCGTCTTCCTGCGCGATCCGTCGCTGAACTCGCTGGCCGAACGGCTGGCGGGCGCGGACAAGCCGGCGGCGATGGATCGATCGCTGCGCGCCTATGGCGTGGGGGCCCAGATCCTGCTGGACCTGGGTGTCAGGGATATGATCGTGATGAGTTCGACGCGACCCGAACCGACGGCGCTGGAAGGCTACGGCCTGCGCATTGTCGGCTGGCGCGACATGGATGGAGAAACCAAGGCGTGACCGAAGCCCCCCGTATTTTGATCGTTGAGGCGCGCTTCTACGACGACCTGGCCGACGCCCTGCTGGAAGGGGCCAAGGAGACGCTGAAGGCGCGCGGCGCCGACTTCGACGTTATCACCGTGCCTGGCGCGCTGGAGGTGCCGCCGGCCATCGCCCTGGCCGAGGAGGCTGGCCGCTTCCCGACCGCACCCCGCTATGACGGCTATGTGGCGCTGGGGACGGTCATCCGTGGTGAGACCTACCATTTCGAGATCGTCTCCGATCAGTCGGCGGCCGGCATCATGGCGCTGGGCGTCAAGGGCGTCATCATCGGCAACGGCATCCTGACGACCGAGGACGAAGATCAGGCCTGGTATCGGGCCCGTCTTTCGGAAGGAGATAAGGGCGGCGGCGCGGCCAAGGCGTGCCTGGACCTCATTGCATTGAAGAAGCGGTTGCGTCATGGCGTCGGCGCATGACTGAACCGAACAGCGTCAAAGCCGTCCTCGAACAACTCGCCGAAGCCGAAAAGCAGCGCGCCGAGCCCAATCTAAGCTCCAAACAGCGTCGCGCCCGCACCGTGTCGCGTCTCGCCGCCGTCCAGGCCCTGTATCAGATGGAACTGGCGGGCGAGGGCGTGGAGACGGTGATCACCGAATTCTCCAACTTCCGCTTCGACGCCGACATTGAGGGCGAAGCCCTGGCGGAGGCCGACGAGGCCTATTTCGCCGACATCGTGCGCGGCGTGATCGAAAGCCAGCGCGACATCGACACGGCCATCAAGGCCCGCCTGGCCTCCAACTGGAAGCTGGAGCGGATCGACGCCACCCTGCGCGCCCTGCTGCGGTCAGGCGCCTGGGAGTTGATCAAGCATCCCGAGACCCCGCGCGAGGTCGTGATCGACGAATATGTCGAACTGGCCAAGGCCTTCTTCGACGACGCCGAGGCGCGCTTCGTCAACGCGGCGCTGGACGGCGTGGCCAAAGACACCCGCAAATAATGCCGGCGCTCGACGTCGCGGGCGAGTTCGAGACGATCGAGCGGCTGTTCAAGCCCCTGGCCCATCCTGAGTGGGGCAGGGGGCTGGCCGACGATGTGGCGGCGCTGCCATCACGCCCCGGCTATGACCTCGTCCTGACCAAGGACGCCCTCGTCGAGGGCGTGCATTTCCTGCCCGACGATCCGCTGGACACGGTCGCCCGGAAGCTGCTGCGGGTGAACCTTTCGGATCTTGCCGCCAAGGGCGCTGAGCCGTTCGGCTATCTGCTGGCCTGCTTCTGGTCGGAACGCTGCGGCTGGCCCGAGCGCGAAGCCTTCGCCGCCGGGCTGGCCGAGGATCAGGCGCGGTTCGCCGTTCATCTGCTCGGTGGGGACACGGTCAGGACTCCTGGCCCACTGTCGTTCTCTCTGACGGCCCTGGGGTGGGCGCCGACGGGCAAGACCGTTTCTCGCGCGGGGGCGCAGATCGGCGACCTCGTCTTCGTCACCGGCGTCGTCGGGGACGGGCTTCTGGGGCTCAAGGCGGCGCAAGGACAACTGGCTCTGGCGCCTGAGCGGATGGAAGCCTTGGTCAGCCACTACCGGATGCCGACGCCACGGACCGACTTCGCCGACATCGTGCGCGAGTTCGCCACAGCATCCGTCGATGTGTCGGACGGCCTGGCTGCCGACCTGGCCCACATCGCGCAGGCCAGCAGGGTCGGTGTGGCGCTTAACCTGAACGTCCTGCCCCTGTCCGCGGCGGCCCAGTCCTGGTTCGACGACCGGGTCGATCCGCAGCTATCGCTGGAAGATCTGGCCAGCGGTGGTGACGACTATGAGATCGCCTTCACCGCCCATCCGCGCCACGAAGACGCCCTGCGTCGCGAGGCCGAGCGCCGACTGATTCGCCTGACCCGCGTCGGTGAAGTCACCGCAGGTCAGGGCCTGACGGTCCTTTACGACGGTCAGCCCGTGCCGATGTCCAGAAACGGCTGGACCCACGGCTGACCCGGCAAGGGAATCCTAACACCCGTCCGGCATGATGTCGTGATGGACCGTAGAACCCTGATCGCCGCCGGAACCGCTGCTCTGACCGGCGCCGCCGCCAGTCGCGCCGCCGCCTCTGGCAGCGAAACCGAGTCTGCGGCTGCGGCCCTGAGCATCGCGGGCCTCGGCCTGCCCGTCATCGAGGGGGGGCGTTTGCGGAACTACGTGTTCGTCGCCTTCAGGCTCGAACTGGGCGCCGGCAAGACCGTCGAGCAGATGAAGCCCAAGGAGGCTTTCTTCCGCGACGCCGTCGTCCGCGCGGCCCACAAGACGCCCTTCACCGTGCCCGGCGACTGGACACGGCTGGACGAGCGGGCCCTGTCCGCGTCTCTGGTGGCGGCGTCTGCGGCGATCTCGGGTCGCGGCTCCGTGCGACGCGTCGAGGTCGTCAGCCAGTCGCCGCGTCGCCGAACGGGCATGCAGACCGCCCGCTGAACAGGCTGAGTGACCGCTGTTGCGTCACTCCGCCTGCCATGACAGGCTCCCTTTGCAAATCCCAAAGAACGCACTGACGCGTTCGCCGCGTGCGGGGGGACCGGAAGGCGGACAGAGGCGATAACGCCCGACCGCGCCAAGGCCTGCGCGCCTGTTTGCAAGGGCATGGAAACGCCAATGACGAACTCACTTACGCTGGTCTTCGCGGCCGGTGTGCTGGCGGTGCTGTATGGCGCCGCGCAGACCGCCGTGCTGATGAAGGCGAGCACTGGCAACGACAAGATGCGAGAGATCGCCGCCGCGATCCAGGAAGGCGCCTCGGCCTATCTGAAGCGGCAATATCTGACCATCGGCATCGTCGGGATCGTGATCCTGATCGCCGCCTATTTCCTGATCGGCGCTTACGCCGCCGTCGGCTTCCTGATCGGCGCCGTCCTGTCCGGGGCAGCGGGGTACGCCGGGATGCTGATCTCGGTGCGGGCCAATGTGCGCACGGCTCAGGCTGCGTCCGAAAGCCTGTCCAAGGGGTTGAACCTGGCGTTCCGGTCAGGCGCCATCACCGGCATGTTCGTGGCGGGCGGCGCCCTGATCGGGGTGTCAGGCTACTACATCGTGCTGACCCAGCATCTCGGCTTGGCTTCGACGGGCCGCGAAGTGATCGACGGGCTGGTGGCGCTGGGCTTCGGCGCCTCGCTGATCTCGATCTTCGCGCGTCTGGGCGGCGGCATCTTCACCAAGGGTGCCGACGTGGGCGGCGACATGGTGGGCAAGGTCGAGGCGGGCATCCCCGAGGACGATCCTCGTAACGCCGCCACCATCGCCGACAATGTGGGCGACAACGTCGGCGACTGCGCCGGCATGGCGGCCGATCTGTTCGAGACCTATGCCGTGACGACCGTCGCCACCATGGTGCTGGCCGCGATCTTCTTCAGGGGGCAGCCCTATGTGGATCTGATGATGGTGCTGCCGCTGGCGATCTGCGCGGTGTGCATCGTCACCTCAATCATCGGCAGCTTCTTCGTGCGGTTAGGCAAGTCGAACAACATCATGGGCGCCCTCTATCAAGGGCTTATCGTCACCGGCGTCCTGTCCATCGGCGCGGTCTGGTGGGTGATCGACCAGATGGTGACGGGGCCGATCGTGACGGCTAGCGGTCTGGAAATCCAGCCGATGGCGCTGTTCTGGTCCGGTATGGTCGGCTTGGCCGTTACGGCGGCGATCGTGGTCGTGACCGAATACTATACCGGATCCGGCTTCCGTCCGGTGCGATCGGTCGCCAACGCGTCGGTGTCCGGGCATGGCACCAACGTCATTCAGGGCTTGGCCGTCTCGCTGGAGGCGACGGCGCTGCCGGCGCTGACGATCATCGTCGGCATCGTGGCCAGCTTGCAGCTGGCCGGCCTGTTCGGCATCGCCATCGCCACCACGACCATGCTGGGTGTGGCGGGAATGATTGTGGCGCTGGACGCCTTTGGACCCGTGACCGACAACGCCGGCGGCATCGCCGAGATGGCGGGTCTGCCCAGCGATGTGCGGCATTCGACGGATGCTCTGGACGCCGTGGGCAACACGACCAAGGCCGTGACCAAGGGCTACGCCATCGGTTCGGCGGGCCTCGGCGCGCTGGTGCTGTTCGCCGCCTATACGTCGGATCTGCAGTATTTCTCGGCCAACCCGGCGGACTATCCCTTCTTTGCCGGGATGGGCGAGATCGCCTTCGATCTGACCAATCCCTACGTCGTCGTCGGCCTGCTGTTCGGGGGACTGCTGCCGTTCCTTTTCGGCGGCATGTCGATGATGGCGGTGGGACGCGCCGCCGAATCGGTCGTCGCGGAAGTGCGGCGCCAGTTCCGGGAGAACCCTGGCATCATGACCTATGAGGTGAAGCCGGAATACGGCCGGGCGGTCGACATCCTGACCAAGGCGGCAATCCGCGAGATGATCGTGCCGTCTCTGCTACCGGTGCTGTCGCCGATCGTCCTGTTCGTCGCGGTGCTGGGCATTTCGGACAAGGCGAACGCCTTTGCCGCTCTCGGCGCCATGCTGATGGGGGTGATCGTCACCGGCCTGTTCGTCGCCATTTCGATGACATCAGGCGGCGGCGCCTGGGACAACGCCAAGAAGGTGATCGAGGAAGGCTTCACCGACAAGAACGGAGTCGTCCACGGCAAGGGCTCAGAAGCCCACAAGGCGGCCGTGACCGGCGATACGGTGGGCGATCCCTACAAGGATACGTCGGGTCCGGCGGTGAACCCGATGATCAAGATCACCAACATCGTCGCCCTGCTGCTGCTGGCGGTGCTGGCGAGCGGGACCATCGGCTAGCCTAAAAGCTCAGCCCTTATGAAACGCCCCGGAGAGCGATCTCCGGGGCATCTTTTCTTTGGAAAGATGAGCCGCCTCAGTCGGGGCGGCGCTGGCCGGGGGTGTCGTCCTCGGTGCGGGGCAGTTGGCCACGGCCGACGTTGCCCAGCAGTTGTTCCAGAACCGTCAGCTCACGACCGCGCGTCGGCGTCTCGTTGCGGTTCATGGCGATCTGCTCGCCGTCCGTCAGGCCGAGAGTGCGCACCGAAGCCACCTGATCGCCCTGCGGGACGAAGGTGATTTCGGTCACCGTGCGCGTCGAAACCTTGGGCAGGTTGTAGGTGTATTTCTCGGTCGTCTGGCTGATGTAGTACCAGACCTGATCCGGCTCGAACGTCGAAGTGGTCGAAGGCGAACCCAGCTTGGCGAGGACGGTTTCCTTGGTGTCCGTACCGGCGACCACGTCTTGCGGCTTGGCGTCGATGGCCTGGAAGCCGTTGGAGCCGATGGTCGGGGCGCAGGCGGCGGCCAGGCCGGCCAGCGAAACAGCGACGAAAAGCGGGACGAAACGGGACATGGTCGGGCGCCTGCGAGAGAACAAGGTCTTTGACCTAGACGGACCTGCGTCCTAGTTCAACGGCGCGGCGGAAAAGGGGCCGTTGGAACCCATGCTGAAAAACCTGTTCAAACCCCGATCCGGCGTCCGTCTCGGCGACGATCTTTACGCCAAGGCCGTCAGCCAGGCCCGCAATCCGGCCTTCTACACGCGCCTGGCGGTCGATGACCGCATCGACGCGCGATTCGAACTTTACACGCTGCATGTGCTGTTGCTGGTGCTGCGGCTGCGCGATGAGAACACAGCTCAGGGCCAGGATGCGGCTCAGGCGGTCTTCGACGTCTATGTCTCGGCGCTGGATCACGTCCTGCGCGAAGAAGGCGTGGGAGACGTCGCCGTCGGCAAGAAGATGCGTAAGCTGGGCGAGGCCCTCTACGGCCGGATGAACGCCTATGAGCAGCCGCTGCGCGCTGGCGATGCGGCGGCTCTGGCGGAGGCGATGGCGAAGAATGTCTATGCGGATCCGCAAGCGCCCCATGCGGACACATTGGCGCGCTATGCGCTGACGACACGCGCGGCCCTGGCGGCGCAGGATTTCAACAAGGTGCTGGCGACGCCGGCCTGGGCGGAAGTTTGAACGAGATGAGCGCGACGCTCCCCTACAGTGAAACGGTGCGGGTCAATCAGATCGGCGCGGGCCTGAGCCGCCGGCTGGAGCCGGATGCAGACACTCGCAAGCGAATCGCCCGCAGCCTCGATCTTCAGGGGCTGGACGATTTCGCCGTCGATCTAGAAATCAAGCCGACGCCGTCAACCAGCGAATGGACGATGAAGGGCAGGGTGACCGCACATGCGGTGCAGACCTGCGGCCTGACGCTGGAGCCCTTGCCAGTCGATGTAAATCGCCGGTTCTCCATTCAGCTTGTCGAAGCCAAGCCAGAGGAAACCGACGAGATCGAGGTCACGCTGGATGAAGAAGACGCCGACGTGATCGAGGACGGCAAGATCGACCTGGGCCAGTACGCGGTCGAGCAATTGGTGCTGTCGCTTGATCCGTTCCCGCGCAAGCCGGGCGCGGAGTTCGTGCAACCTGAGGAGCCGACGGAGATTTCTCCGTTCGCGGCCCTGAAGGCGCTCAAGTCCAAAGACGACCAAGGCTGAGGTTGACGTAGGGGCCGGGTGGTTGCATCCCCCGGCGTCGGCGCTATCGTCCAGCGCATCCTGCCAAGCGTCGCGCGACAAGACGACGCGGCCACAAGAGGTCCATTTGCCAGCCCCAGTTACGATCTCGCTTGACGCCATGGGCGGCGATCACGGGCCCTCCGTCGTCGTTCCCGGCATCCGCAGCTATATCCGGACCCATGACGGGGAGGGAGTTCGCTTCCTGCTGCATGGCGACGAAGCCAAGATCGCGCCGGAACTGGCGCGTTGCGGACTGGCGGCGGACGTCTGCGAGATCCGCCACACCGACAAGGTCGTGGCCATGGACGAAAAGCCGGCCCAGGCCATGCGCCGCGGCAAGGGCTCCAGCCTGTGGAACGCCATCGAGGCGGTGAAGACGGGTCAGGCCGGTGGCGTCGTCTCGGCCGGCAATACCGGCGCCCTGATGGCGATCTCGAAACTGATTCTGCGGATGTCTGCGCCCGGACTTGAGCGTCCGGCTATCGTCGCCAGCTGGCCCACCTTCAAGGGCCATACGGCGGTTCTGGACGTCGGCGCCAACATCGGCAGCGATGCGGAGCAGCTGATCGAGTTCGCCATCATGGGCGAAGCCTTCCAGTCCGCAGTGCGCGGCATCGCCCGCCCGACAATCGGCCTCCTAAACGTCGGGTCCGAGGACATGAAGGGCAACGAACAGGTCAAGGAGGCGCACGCCATCCTGCGCGACGGGCCGTTCGATCTGAACTATCACGGCTTCGTCGAGGGCGACGATATCGCCAAGGGCACGGTGGATGTGGTCGTGACAGACGGCTTCACCGGAAACATCGCGCTGAAGACCGCCGAAGGCACAGCGCGCTATATTTCCGCCCTGTTGAAAGAGGCTTTGACCTCCAATCTGCAATCCAAGCTGGGCGCCGTCATCGCCATGCCGGCGTTGAAGAAAATGCGCCAGAAGATCGACCCCAGCGCCATCAACGGCGGCCCCCTGTTGGGCCTGAACGGTATCGTGGTGAAGAGCCATGGCGGCGCTGACGCCAAGGGGTTCGGCAATGCGATCCGCATCGCTGTCGATCTGGCCCGCAGCGACTATATGAGCAAGGTGGGGGACAACCTGGGCAAGCTGGACGCGGTGTTCGACCATGCCGCCAAGCCCGCCGCAGCCGTGGGAGAACCCCTCCAGTGACCGTCACCCGCAGCGCCGTGACCGGCGTCGGCTCTTACCTGCCGGATGAGATCGTCACCAATGCCGACCTGGCCAAGTTCGTCGACACATCCGACGAATGGATTCAGGAGCGCACCGGGATCAAGCAGCGTCACAAGGCGCGTGATGACCAGCCGACCAGCGATCTGGCGGTCGAGGCCGCCAGGAAGGCGCTCGCCGACGCGGGCAAGGCGGCGTCCGATGTCGACCTTATTATCGTGGCCACCACCACGCCCGACATGACCTTCCCGGCGGTCGCGTCGATCGTCCAGGCCAAGCTGGGCGCGGGCGTCGGCATTGCTTTCGATGTTCAAGCTGTCTGCTCCGGTTTCGTCTATGCGCTCAGCGTCGCCGACGGCTTCGTGGCGCGCGGTCTGTCGAAATGCGCCCTGGTGATCGGGGCCGAGGAGATGACGCGGCTGATGGACTGGACCGACCGGACCACCTGCGTCCTGTTCGGCGACGGGGCCGGTGCCGTGGTGCTGGAACCGCGCGAAGGGCAGGGGACATCGGACGACCAGGGCATGTTGGGTTTCGCCTTGCGGGCCGACGGATCCAAGACCGATCTGCTCTATGTCGATGGCGGCCCGGCGACGACGGGGACCGTTGGCCATCTGCGCATGGCCGGAAACCAGGTCTTCCGTCATGCCGTAGTGAACATCGCAGAAGGCATCACCGCCGCCTGCGCAGCCGCCAACATCCAGATCGCGGATGTCGACTGGTTCGTGCCGCACCAGGCCAATCAACGAATCATCAAGGGCGTCGGCGACCGGTTGGGTCTGGATGAGAACAAGGTGATCTCCACCGTCGCCACCCATGCCAACACCTCGGCCGCCTCGATCCCGCTGGCGCTGGATGCTGCGATCCAGGATGGACGGATCAAGAAGGGCGATATGGTGCTGCTTGAAGCCATGGGCGGCGGCCTGACCTGGGGCGCCTGCGCGTTTCGGCTGTAATCGACATCGAGGCATTGATTTTTCGGGGGCTTTGCGCCCCTATGGATGCGAGCGGATCGCATGACAGCGGGGATAAGATGGCAGGCCAACAGACCGTGACGCGCGCCGACTTGTGCGAAGCCGTGCATGAAGAGGTCGGCCTGTCGCGTCAGGAATGCTCCAGCCTCGTCGAGCGCACCCTGGAACTGATCGTCGAATCGCTGGAACGCGGCGAGACGGTGAAACTGTCCGGCTTCGGCGTCTTCCAGGTGCGTGAGAAGCGCGCACGGATGGGCCGCAATCCCAAGACGGGCGAACCGGCGGCGATCAATCCGCGCCGGGTCATCAGCTTCCGCGCCTCACAGATCATGAAAAGCCGGGTTCACGACGCCGTCGTCGAGGCCTGATCGCGGTGGCCAAGAGCGCCGACGCCTTCCGAACCATTTCCGAAGCGGCCGAAGAGGTCGGTGCGCCGCAGCATGTCCTGCGGTTCTGGGAAACAAAGTTCGATTTCGTCACGCCGGTCAAACGAGCCGGCGGTCGGCGCTTTTATCGGCCTCAGGACATCGCGGTGCTGAAGGCGGTCAAACGTCTTCTGCACGACGACGGGCTGACGATTCGCGGCGTCCAGCGTCTGCACAAGGAGCAGGGGCTGAAAAAGCTTATCGGGGCGGAGGCCGCCGCATTGATCGACGATGGCGATGTCACGTTCTCTACGGCCATTTCCGATGTCGCGCGGGCCGAAACCTCGAAATTGCATCAGGTTCTGGCCGATCTGGAGCAGGCCAAAGCGCGTCTGGACGCCGTTCTTTGACGGTAGGTGGAAAAGTCGTTTTAGCGTTTGCGGACAGCGATCCCCCCGTCTATAGGGAGCGCCTTCGGAGCGTGGCGCAGCCTGGTAGCGCACTTGACTGGGGGTCAAGGGGTCGCAGGTTCGAATCCTGTCGCTCCGACCATTCTTGAAAGAGAATGATGATGGTGGGGTCGTCCTTATGGGCGGCCCCATCGCCGTATCTGGGCCCAGGTTAGACGCTCAGCCGCGCTCGGCCCATCGCAGCAGCGGGATGAGCGGCAGGCCCCAGGCGGTCCCGCCGATGCCGAAGAACAGGAAGTCGATCCACTGCGACGGCGGCAGCATTCCGCGCAGGGCGATCAGGCCCCAGACCCAGAAAACGAGAAAGAGCAGCACGCCGATCGCGGCGACGAAGCGACGCAGACGCGGCGGCATCAGCGCTTGTTCCGGAACAGGAAGAAGGCGACCAGACAGATGCCCGATCCCACGAGCGCCCACGGCACCCAGGCCCAGCTGTCCATCGTGCTGACCGCGAAGACCCGCACCGCCAGAAACCATCCGCAGGCCAGTCCAATCCCGGACACCAGGCTTGTGCCGCCGAAGCCGCGCCGGCCCGTCAGAAGGTCCGCGATCCAGGCCAGCAGCAGGCCGCCTGCGACGGCGGCGGCGATATCGGCGTATTGCAACCCTGATCTCCTGCGGCGACAGCGCCGTTAACTCAATCCGACTCGATCTTGTCGCTTGGGGCGGGCATACCGCACCGGTCGCGTCTGGTCTTCGTTCGACGCGACACCATATCCGGGTCAGTGTCAGGCGTCGAATGAACCGTTTCGGAAATCCAGATCGTAACCGCGCCGTCGCCGTATGGCTGTTCGCCACGGCCGCCGTCGTCTTTCTGATGGTGGTGATCGGTGGCATCACGCGGCTGACAGGCTCGGGCCTGTCGATCACGGAGTGGAAGCCCATCATGGGCGCCATACCGCCTTTGAACGACGCGCAGTGGGCCGAGGCCTTCGAGAAGTACAAGCAGATCCCGCAGTACGCGCAGGTCAACGCCGGCATGAGCCTGGGCGAGTTTCAGGGCATCTTCTGGTGGGAATGGCTGCACCGGCTGATCGGGCGCCTGGTGGGTATGGTGTTCGCCCTGCCGCTGATCGTCTTCCTGCTGTGCCGTCTGGCGCCGGCCCGGTCGGTATTCCACCAGTGGGCGATGCCCAACCGCCTGATCTGGCGTTGTGTCCTGCTCCTGGCTCTGGGCGGCCTTCAAGGCCTGATTGGATGGTGGATGGTGTCCAGCGGCCTGTCCGAGCGTGTCAGCGTGGCTCCGGAGCGTCTGGCGACACACTTGGGTCTGGCGTTCGTCCTGTTCGCCGCCCTGATCTGGACGGGGCTAGAGGCCTGGAATGGCGAAGATCATGGCCGCCCGCCGTCGGGTTGGGCGAGGGGCGCCGGCCTGCTGCTGGGCGCGGTCTTTCTGCAATGTCTGCTGGGCGCTCTGGTTGCGGGCGGTCATGCAGGGCTGGTCTATACCGACTGGCCGCTGATGAACGGCGCCGTTCTGCCGCCGGCCGACTGGAACCTGGGCGCGGCCGCCTTCCTGCATGATCAGGCGCTCACGCAGTTCAATCACCGACTGGTCGCCTATGGTCTGCTGATCGCCGTCAGCGTCTATACATTCCAGGCCTGGCGCTGGCGCGTGGCGGAGGGAATGGGGTTCGGCGCCTTCACGCTTGCGGGTGTGATCTGGTTCCAGGCTCTGCTGGGGATCGTGACCCTGCTGCACGCGGTTCCGGTGTGGCTTGGTGTATTGCACCAGGCGGGCGCCGCGATCGTGCTGGCGACGGCCACCGTGAACCTTTGGTTGGTGCTGCGGGCTCAGCCGCGCATCTTCATGTCCGGACCGAGGACCATGGGCCTCTGATCGCCAAGGTCATGCCGGGGTACATGATGTTGACGAACAGCACCTCGCCATCCGGCGAGAAGCAGGCGCCGGCAAACTCGGAGTTGCCGGTGAAGACGTTGCGGCCGATCGTATAAACCTTGCCCTCTGGCGTGACGCCTTTCAGGTGGTTGCGGACGTCCGAGGAATAGTTGTCCTCGCACAGGATCAGGTGTCCCCAAGGCGCGACGGTAATGTTGTCGGCCATGTTCATCGTCTTCGGGTCCGTGCTTTCCACGAACAACTGCAGCCGGTCCGCCGCGCCGTTCAGACCGGGAACCAGCCGCATGACCTGACCGCGGCGGATCGGCCCGCCAGAGGTCGCGGTGAAATACAGCTCGTCGTCGCCCCACCAGACGCCTTCGCCCCGCGCAACCCAGGCCGCGCCGGCCGCATGACCGCGCTTGGCCAGGTCGCCATTGGGAGATTCGACGTCGTCCAGATCGATCCATTCGATCTCCCTCCAGTCGCCGACAGCCCAGGTGCGACCGTCCTGATTGCGCGTGTCGGCCGAGGGCGCGCCTTTCCAGGCCATTGCCTGAAGCCGGCCGCCCTCGATCAACTTGCCGGGCGCATTGGGAATGAAGCGATAGAAGAGGCCGGCGTTGTCGTCTTCGGTCAGATAGACGACGCCAGTGCGGGGATCGACGCAGACGGCCTCGTGATCGAACCGGCCCATCGCCTTGAGAGGTACGGGATCAACCAGGCCGGTCGCGGTCGCCGGCACTTCGAAGACCCACCCGTGGTTCTTGGTCACATCGGCGTCGGCCGGCGTCTCCAGCGTCTCCTCGCAGGTCAGCCAACTGCCCCAAGGCGTCGGGCCGCCGCAGCAATTGGTCGAGGTGCCGGCCAGCGTCAGATGCCGGCTGACCATCCGGCGGGTCGCCAGATCATAAATGATGGTGGAGCAGCCGCCGGGCAGGGGGCGGCCATTCTTGTAGGTGTCGTAGCCCCGGCTGGCGTCCAGCAGGTCAAGCCGTTCCTCACGAAGGCCGCCTGGACCCAAGTTGCGATGCAGGCCGCTGGAGCCCTTCAGCTCGTGATTGACGACCAGGGCCACCCGAGACCCTTCCAGTGGGAAACAGGCCATGCCGTCGGGCTGCCCCGGAGCGAACAGGCCGTCGTCCATCGTGTCGCCGCTCTGGGCGACGACCTGATAGGAAAAGCCTTCGGGCAGATCGAGCAGACGATTGGAATCGCGCAGCAGCGGTCCGTAGCCATGGACCTCGTTGACGTAGGTCTCTTCACCCGCCGTCTGAGCGGCGGCATGACGCGCCAGTCCTGAGAAGGCGGCGGCTGCGCCCGTGGCGATCAGACCACGACGATGAAGGATCATGAGGGGCTCCAAAGCTGTCGCCGTTGCGATGCCCGGCTATAATCATGGTTTGATGACGTTTTATGTTACGCCGTAACGCCGCTTGACCTCTTCGCGTCAGGTATTTTAATACCGCATTTAAAAATTAGCGTTTAATCAATACTTTGTGGCAGATGCGGTGTTGTCGCGTGCGTTGACGCGACCAATCGTCTCCTGTATCAGCGCGCCTTCATTCGGTCCCCTCGGGGGCCGGACCCGATTTTCGTCTCCAGGAACCCCCTCATGCTGAAGAGCACTACGGCTTCGTTGAAGCCGGCCGAGGTCGAGAAGAAGTGGATTCACATCGACGCCGAAGGCGTCGTGGTGGGCCGCCTTGCGACCTTCATCGCCAACCGTCTGCGCGGCAAGCACCGCGGCGACTACACCCCGCACGTCGATTGCGGCGACTATGTCGTCGTCACCAACGTCGACAAGGTGGTGTTCACCGGCAAGAAGAACACCGACAAGATCTACTATCGCCACACCGGTCACCCGGGCGGCGTCAAGTCGACCACGCCTGAGAAGGTTCTGGGCGGCCGCTTCCCCGAGCGCGTGCTTGAAAAGGCCGTCGAGCGCATGCTGCCCAAGGAAAGCCCCTTGGCCCGCAAGCAGATGACGCACCTGCGCCTGTTCTCTGGCAACCAGCACGACCACGAAGCCCAGCAACCGGAAACGATCGACTTCAAGTCGGCGTCGCCCAAGAACACCCGGAGCGTCTGAGCATGACCGACGTGACCAACACTGAAACCGCAACCGGCTTCGACGCCCTGAAGGGCCTGAGCTCTTCGGTCGAGAACGACGCGCCCGTCTATGTCCAGAAGCTGGACGCTCAAGGCCGCGCCTATTCGACCGGCAAGCGCAAGAACGCCATCGCTCGCGTCTGGGTGAAGCCCGGCACCGGCAAGATCACCATCAACGGCAAGGACCAAGAGCAGTATTTCGCTCGTCCCGTGCTGCGCATGATGATCGCTCAGCCGCTGACCGTCTCGGACCGCGCAACGCAGTATGACGTGATCTGCACCGTCGAAGGTTCGGGTCTGTCGGGCCAAGCCGGCGCCATCCGCCACGGCCTGTCGCACGCCCTGACGCACTTCGAACCGGAACTGCGCAAGGTCCTGAAGCCGCACGGCTTCCTGACCCGCGACAGCCGCGTCGTCGAGCGCAAGAAGTACGGCCGCGCCAAGGCTCGCCGCAGCTTCCAGTTCTCGAAGCGCTAATCGCGTTTACGCGGTTTGGATTTGGGGCGCTTCGGGGAGACCCGGAGCGCCCTTTTTCTTGCGCCTTTGCTCCTTAAGCGGAGAAGGGACGGGAGAGACAGATGACCCACACCATCTTCATCGACGGCGAAGCCGGCACCACGGGGCTGGAAATCCGCGAGCGGCTGGAAGCGCGCCCGGATCTGAACCTGCTGTTGCTGGGCGACAGACGTCGGGACGCGGATGCACGGCGTGAGGCCCTGAACGGCGCCGATGCGGTTATCCTGTGTCTGCCTGACGATGCGGCGCGGGAAGCCGTGTCCATGATCGACAACCCGTCGGTCAAGGTGATCGACGCCTCGACCGCCTATCGGGTCGCGCCGGGCTGGGCCTATGGTTTTCCTGAAATGGATGCCGGGCAGCGTGCGCTGATCGCCCGCTCTCAGTTCGTGTCGAACCCCGGCTGCTATCCCACGGGCTTCATCGGCCTGATGCGGCCGCTGGTGAAGGCGGGTCTGGTTCCCGCCAACTATCCGGTCACGGTCAATGCGGTGTCGGGCTATTCCGGGGGCGGCAAGGCCATGATCGCCGAATTCGAGGCGGCCCCAAAAGACAGCGGAGGCACCGCGACCGCCTATCGCGCCTATGGTCTGACGCTGAGGCACAAGCATGTGCCCGAAATGACCAAACACACTGGTGTGAGCCGAGACGTGCTGTTTACGCCGGCGGTCGGCAACTACCGCCAGGGCATGCTGGTGGAGGTTCCGCTGCATCTGGGGGCCCTGCCGGAAACCCCTTCTGTCGAACGGCTGCACGGCGCTCTGGTCGAGGCCTATGACGGCCAGCGTTTCGTCGAGGTCGCTGATCTGGAAGAGACCGAGGCCATGACCGGCATCGAGCCCGAAGGCCTGAACGGCACCAACCGCCTGCGCTTGCATGTCTTCGGCGATCGCAATGGCGAGCAGGCGCGGCTGGTCGCTTTGCTCGACAACCTGGGCAAGGGCGCGTCGGGCGCGGCGGTGCAGAACCTGAACATCATGCTGGGCCTGGATGAGGCGACCGGTCTGATCTGAGGTCTGAAACCATTCCGCGACCTTCGTCGTATCAGGGACATGACCCAGTCCCTGATCCTGCATCGCCGGGGCCTTCTGATGGGCGCCGGCGCGCTCGCCCTGTCCGCCTGTTCGCCTGAAACGTCCGAAGCCGGGGAGGGGCAGTACGCAGCCTCGCCCTATCGTCGGGTGTCCGATGCGGATTGGCGACGACGCTTGGGCGAAGCCTCCTGGCGCGTCATGCGGCACGAGGGGACGGAGCGTCCCTATTCCAGCCCGCTGAACGATCAGCACGCTCGCGGGACCTTCGTCTGCAAGGGCTGCGATCTGCCGCTGTTCCGATCGCAGTGGAAGTTCGATTCCCACACCGGCTGGCCCAGCTTCTACGACATCATCGCCGCCAATATCGGCAAGAAGCGTGACCTGGCCATCGGCATTCCACGCACCGAATATCATTGCGTCCGCTGCCTGGGACACCAGGGGCATGTGTTCGACGATGGTCCGCGTCCGACGGGGCTGCGCTACTGCAACAACGGCGTGGCGCTGAAGTTCGTGTCGGCCTAGGCGAGACGGGCGCGCACGGCTGAATCGACGGTCAGGCCGAAGATGACCGAGGCGATGATCACCAGCAGCCCATAGTCGTGACCGGCGAAGAATACGGGCGCGCAGGCCATGGCGATGACGATCAGTGGAAACAGTCCGGCCCACACCGCCGTGCCCGGCGTGCTGACGTGGATCAGCGGCTGGGCGACCGGTCGTTTCATTACGCGCGCCATTCGTTCGTTGAGCAGGACAAAGGCGGCCGCGCAGATGACGGCCGAGATCACGTATTTGACCGTGTTGCCCGGTTCGCCGAACAGGCTGGCCGTCATGATCAGCAGGATCAAGGCGACGCCTGTGCTGACGGCGAGGAGGGCGTTGGGTTCGAGACGGTTCAAGACTTCACTTTCACATAGCTGCCCGGCGCCGGCTCGATGGGCTTGAGTGGGCCCTTGGTTGGGTCGCGGGCGGGGATTTGAGCGCCGGAACGCGCGCCGAGCCAGGCCGACCAATGCTCCCACCAGCTGCCGGGATGTTCGACGGCGTCAGCCTGCCATTCGGCCAAGGTCGCGGGCAGGGCAGGGTTGGTCCAGTGCTGATACTTCTTTGCGGCAGGGGCGTTGATGACGCCGGCGATGTGACCTGACCCGGCCAGGGTGAAGGTCACATCCTTGCCGCCGAACAGTTTGGCGGACCGATAGACGGAGTTCATCGGCGCGATGTGATCCTCTCGGCTGGCCTGAAAATAGAGCGGGATCTCGACCTTCGACAGGTCCGCCGTCAGGCCGCCGATCTCGAACTGCCCCTTGGCCAGGGCGTTGGCCCCATACATTTGACGCAGATAGTCCAGATGCAGGGTCTTGGGCATGCGTGTCTGATCGGCGTTCCAAAACAGCAGGTCGAAGGCTGGCGGATCCTTCCCCAGCAGATAGTTGCTGATGAAGAAGGACCAGATCAGGTCGTTGGACCGCAGGGCGTTGAACGTTTCGGCCATAGCTGCGCCCGGCAAGACGCCGCCCGCCGCATCCATCTGACGCTCGATCTCGGCGATCCAGTGTTCGTCGGTGAACAGCAGCAGGTCGCCGGCCTCGGCGAAGTCATGTTGAGCGGCGAAGAAAGTGGCGGCGGCGATGCGCTTGTCGCCCTTGGCCGCCATATGCGCCAGACCAGCGCCAAGCAGGGTGCCGCCGATGCAATATCCCACGGCATTCAGTTGCTTGGTTCCCGCCTGCTCCAGCGTCTTCTCGATCGCGCGATAGATACCCTTTTCCAGATAGTCGTCGAAGCCGAAACCGGCCTTGTCCTTGTCCGGATTGACCCAGGAACAGACGAAGACCGTGAAGCCTTGAGCCGACAGCCAGCGGATCAGCGAGTTCGCCGGCTGCAGGTCCATGATGTAGAATTTGTTGATCCAGGGCGGGAAGATCAGCAGCGGGATTTCGTGCTGGCTTTCAGTTAAGGGTGCGTACTGGATCAGTTCGAACAACTCGTCGCGCCAGACGACCTGGCCCGGCGCGGTGGCGACGTTCTCGCCGACGACGAACTTGCCATAGTCGGCCTGACTGATGCGCAGCGATCCCCCGCCACGTTCCAGATCGGCGGCGAAGTTCTGCATGCCCTTCACCAGTGATTCGCCGCTGGTCTCCGCCAAGGCCTTCAGCGCGACGGGGTTGGAGGCCAAAAAGTTCGACGGGGAGAAGGCGTCAGTCAGCAGGCGGGTGAAGAACTGGGCGCGACGTTTCAGCGTAGGATCGACGTCCTCGACCCTGGCGATCAGGCCGTTCATCCAGTCCGACGTCAGCAGATAGGATCGCCGCATCATGTCGAACATCGGGTTTTCGGACCAGGCCGGGTCCTTGAACCGCTTGTCGACCGGTGCGGGATCGGGCGCCTCGCCGGCCGCCTGACGCGCCGTCGATGACCAAAGCTGCATATAGCGGCCAAACAGGTCGGCCTGGGCCTGAATCATCTTGTCAGGCTGGGCGGCCAGACTGGTCATGACTGACGTCATGGCCGGCGCGACGTTGAAGGGATCGGCGGAAAGGGCGGCCGGCCGATCGGCCTGAGTCAGCGCCGCCTCGGCGATCGCGCTCTGGGCCATCATGGCCGCCTTTGCCAGATTCATCGACAGGGTTTCGATCAACTCGGCCTGGTTTGGCGTCGATGCGGTCGGCTCAGGCGCCTGCTTTGCACGGGGTTCAGGTGCCGCGTCCTGGGCTTCCGCAGGTTTCGACTTGGGCTGGCGAGGCGGGCGGGGCTTGGCGGACGTCGGACGTCCGGCCTTGCGCACAGGGCGGTCAGCGGCGTCTGTCGGCGTTCTGGGAATCTTGGCCATGATCGTCCTTCGCGCGTCCTGCGCCAGAGGGCGGTTCATCCGCCCTTCCGCGCACCGCGATGATGGCATAAGACCATCAAGGAAATGAACGCGTCGCACTCGAAAAAGATGATCCTGATCGCCGCAGCCGCGATCACGACGCCATTGAGCGGCTGTGTCGGCGCATCCGCCTCCAAGACTAAGGTTGTCTCGCCGCTTGCGCCACGTATCCAGGAACTGGTCGACGCCAATCGGCGCTATCCGCGCTGGGAGGACTTTCCGGCCGCGCCGACCGATCTGCCGCCGGTGACGCAGGTCGCGTCGAATGTGCAGCGTCTCCAGGGCGACAGCGCGACGCTGACCAGCGAGATCGCACGCATCGACTGGACGCTCGGCGACGCCGAGGCGCTCGCCGCCGAAACACGCGCGGCCGTGAGCGCCGTTCCGGTGTCGCCTGACGCCGTCCGAACCCAGGCGGATATCGAGGCCTTCGCCCAAAGCCTGCGTGACAGGGCGAAGGCTCCGCCGCCGCTCGACCGTCGCCCAGCGCGATGACTGGTCGCGCGGGAGGCAGAATCCCGCGATAATGCGCTGATGGCAGATGACGGCGGCGCAAAGACACTGAACGCATTCCTCGGCGTGTCTCGATCCCTGTCCGGGCGCGCCTGGCGTCAACGTCCGGCCGACGCCGCAACGACGCGTGCGCACATGCAAACCCTGAACCTGGAAGAACCGCTGGCCCGGGCCTTGGCCTCGCGGGGCGTTCGCGCCGACCAGGGCCAAGATTTCCTTACCCCGACCCTGCGCGCCCTGTTTCCCGACCCGTCCAGCTTTATGGATATGGACGCAGCGGCCGATGCGATCCTGAATGCGTTACAGGCCAAGGCGAACATTCATGTGTTCGCCGACTATGACGTGGACGGGGCCTCCAGCGCGGCGCTGCTGGTGCGTTGGTTTCGGGCGATGGGCCGCGAACTGTCGATCTATGTCCCCGACCGCCTGACTGAAGGTTACGGCCCAAGCGCCAAGGCCTTCGACACGTTGAAGGCGTCGGGCGCCGATCTGGTCATTACCGTGGATTGCGGCGCGGCGGCGAACGAAGCCCTGGCCCATGCGGCCGCCATCGCCCTGAACGTCGTCGTTATCGATCACCACCTGATGCGCAGCGAGCCGCCGACGGCGTTGGCGGTCGTCAACCCAAACCGGCCGGGCTGCAACTCGGGTCAAGGAAATCTGGCGGCGGCGGGCGTCGTGTTCGTGCTTCTGGCGGCGCTGAACCGGGAGGGGCGGCGTCGGGGCCTGTTCATCGAGAGGACCGAGCCGGATATTCGTCAGTGGCTGGATCTGGCGGCCCTGGGCGCCATCTGCGACGTGACCGGCCTGACCGGCTTCAATCGCGCGCTGACCGGCCTTGGTCTCAAGGTCATGAGCGACTGGCGCAATCCGGGTCTGCGTGCGCTGCTGGCGGCGGCCGGCGCCGAACCGGGACCGGCCAAGAGCAATCATGCCGGTTTCATCCTGGGACCACGCATCAATGCGGGAGGACGCATCGGTCGCTCCGACCTCGGCGCGCGGTTGTTGTCGACGGATGATCCGGCCGAGGCCGAGGCCCTGGCGATCGAACTCGACGCGCTGAACCTGTCGCGCCGCGATGTCGAGCGAGCCGTCACCGACGCGGCCGTTCGCCGAGTCGAAGCGACCGGCGCCCAGGCCGACGAAAGCGCCGTCGTCGTGGTCGCGGGCGAGGACTGGCATCCGGGTGTCGTCGGCATCGTCGCCGGCCGTTTGCGCGAGCGCTGGCGCAAGCCGGTGATCGTCATCGGCGTCGATCCCGTGACCGGTCTTGGAAAGGGCTCGGGCCGGTCACAGCCAGGCATGAACCTGGGACGCGCGATCCAGGCGGCCTGGGAGAGCGGTATCCTTCTCGCTGGCGGCGGTCATGCCATGGCGGCAGGCCTGACGATGGACGGTGCGCGCGTGTCCGAGCTGACCGCCTTCTTGAACGAGAGACTCGCTACCGAAAGGGTCGAAGCTGTCGCACAGGACGTGCTTGAGATCGACGCCCTGATCGACCCCGCGGCGGCGACGCGCGATCTGTTCGAATCGTTCGAGCGTCTGGCCCCATTCGGTCCCGCCAACCCCGAACCCAGCTTCGCCCTAAGCGGGGTTCAAGCCCGCGAACCCGTCGCCATGAATGGCGGTCATGTGCGGTGCCGGCTGGTCGGTCCAGATGGCGCGTCAGTCAAGGCCATCGCCTGGCGCTGCGCCGATCTGCCGACGGGCCAGGCGTTGCTGTCGGGGCAGGGCGGGCTGAGCGTCGTGGGCCGGCTGAAGGCTGACGACTGGAATGGCCGCAAGGGCGTGCAGTTCGAGATCGAGGATGTCGCCGATCCTCGAATGATCTGACGGCGGCTCCAAAAAACTGAAAATCCACGCTTGCACCGCTCCGAGGGCGCGGCTATATCGCCGGCTCTCCCGCGCAGCGGTCCCTTCGTCTATCGGTTAGGACGTCAGGTTTTCAACCTGAAAAGAGGGGTTCGACTCCCCTAGGGACTGCCACGCGGGCAGTATTATGGTTGAGCCTTTGAGGCTCCCGGCAAGCAGCATAGATCAAATAGCACGAGAGACTGGCGGTCATTCGCCAGCGCCTGCGATGCGCATCTGCACTCTCCCAAACGCAAGCTTCTGCATAGACGCGCATTTTCCGCTTTTCAAAATTTCGCGGAACGGTGTTAAATATAAAACGAGTCCGCTGGAGGCGCGGGCGGGGGTTTTTTAAGTGTCTGACTTTAAAGAGACGGAAACGGCGCAGACCGTTCGCGTCACTGGGCGCGTGAAGTGGTTCGACGCCGTCAAGGGCTACGGTTTCATCGTCCCTGACGATCCGACCCTGACCGAAACGAGAGATGTCCTGCTGCATATCAGCAGCCTGCGGGATCTCGGCCGCGATGCGGCCGACGAAGGTGCGACCATCACCTGCGACTGCGTCAAACGCGCCAAGGGTTGGCAGACGATCGAGATCCATGACCTGGGCGAGGGCGAAGCGACGCCCGCCGTGCGTCGACCTGTGACTTCGCCGCCGCCGCGCCCGGTCGCCGAAAGTGACGAAGAGCTGGAGACCGCCCTGGTCAAGTGGTTCAATCGGACCAAGGGCTACGGATTCGTCGTGCGTGATCGTGAGCCGGGCGATATCTTCGTCCACATCGAAACCCTGCGTCGCTGCGGCCTGGATGATCTGATTCCTGGCGATGCGGTGCGGGTGCGATTCGCCAACGGACCCAAAGGTCTGGTGGTGGCAGACATCAGAACGGGCGACTGATCGAGCGCCCAGGAGAGGCGTATGATCAAGGCGACGAGACGTTCTGCAATGGCGGGGCTTATTATGCTCGCGCTCGCCGGATGCGCGGCCAAGGCGCCTGTCGGCCCCAATGGCGAGCCGCTGCAGAAGCTGGCCGTCGTGACCACGTCGGGCGAGCATCAGTTCTGGGTCGAAATCGCCGACGAAGAGCCCGAACGTCAACGGGGACTGATGTTCCGTCCGCCGGTCGAGGCCGACCGCGGGATGCTGTTCCAATGGCCGGGTGAAGCGCCGCGCGAGCAAAGCTTCTGGATGCGCAACACGCCCAGTTCGCTGGACATTCTGTATATCGATCCACAGGGCCGGATCGTCTCCATCGCTTCGCACGCCACACCCTTCTCCGAGGCGCCGATCCCTTCCAATGGCGCCGCCAACGGCGTCTTGGAACTGCGGGCAGGACGGGCGGCCGAAATCAACGCCAAGCCCGGCGACAAAGTTTTACATCCTTATTTCAAGCCTTGATTGCGGATCGCGTCGCGAAGTGCCAATAGAGCGCTCCGTTCGGTCCGGGGTGTAGCGCAGCCTGGTAGCGCATCTGGTTTGGGACCAGAGGGTCGGAGGTTCGAATCCTCTCGCCCCGACCAACGGAAGGCCGCTGGATCATATGTCCAGCGCGCGTTATGGCAGGGCCACAGACCCCGCCGTCACTGAGGATTTCGCCATGTTGGCTCGCATCTACCGCCCGGCCAAAACTGCGATGCAGTCGGGCAAGGCCAAGAGCCGTGACTGGCGGCTTGAATTCGAACCGGCGTCGGCGCGCACCATCGATCCGTTGATGGGCTGGACCAGCTCCAACGACATGAACGGCCAGGTTCGCCTGAGCTTCGAATCGAAGGAAGAGGCGATCGAATACGCCGAGCGTCACGGCATCGCCTTCCGTTTGCACGAGCCGAACGATCCGCCGGTGATCATCAAGGCCTATGCCGACAATTTCGCCACCAACCGCAAACAGTCCTGGACGCACTGACGCCTGACGTCTTGCCAGAGCGCCCATAGCTCAACCGGATAGAGCACCCGCCTTCTAAGCGGGATGTTGCAGGTTCGAGTCCTGCTGGGCGCGCCACTTCCGGCGCCTTCGAGGGGCTGATCCATGACCGACCATCAGACCTCGTGCGATCAAGCCGCCCGTGTCGCCGCACTCTACCGGTTCGCGCCGGTGGCTAACCCCGAAGCCGTACGCGAGACGCTTCAGGCGATCTGCGACGCTGGGCAGGTGAGGGGGACACTGCTCGTCGCGCCGGAGGGTCTTAACGGCACCATCGCCGGATCGGAAACAGCCATCGCAGCGGTGTTGTCCGCGATCCACGCCATGCCAGGCTTCGAGACGCTGGAACTCAAATACGCCTGGACCGACGCCCTGCCGTTCCACCGGATGAAGGTGCGCGTCAAACGCGAGATCGTCACCATGGGACAGCCGGATCTGGACCCTCCCAATCAGGCGGGCGTCTACGTCACGCCCACGGACTGGAACGCCCTGATCGCCGATCCCGAGACCTTGGTGATCGATACGCGCAACGACTACGAGGGCGAGATCGGTGCATTCGAACGGGCTGTTCAACCTAATACCCGCAGCTTTCGAGACTTTCCCGACTGGTTCAGGAGCGAAGGTCGCGCCCTACTTGAGCAGACCGGCGCCAAGCGCGTGGCCATGTACTGCACCGGCGGCATTCGCTGCGAAAAATCGACCGCCTTCCTGAAGGCCGAAGGCGTGGAGAACGTCCACCATCTGGAGGGCGGCATCCTTCGCTATCTTGAGATGGTGGATGAGGATCAGAGCCTATGGCATGGAACGTGTTTCGTCTTTGACGAACGCGTCTCGGTCGGGCACGGCCTAAGCCAAGGTCCTCATACCTTGTGCCGGGGATGTCGTCTGCCAGTGGACGAGGCCGGTCGTGCTTCGCCTCACTATGTCGAAGGCGTATGCTGCGAGCGCTGTCACGACGTCCGCGACGAGGTCCAGCGGCAGCGATACGCCGAGCGTCATAGGCAGATGGAAATGGCCCGCGAACGCGGCGAGACGCATCTGGGATCAGTTCAGAAAGACTAGGATCGCCTCATCGCCGGGGCGCGCGAGGGAAGAAAGCGCTGGTGCGGGCGGCATAAACCTCGAACGCCTTGGGTCGCGACTCTCGCATATGCTCTTCCAGCAAGGGCACGCCGGACACCTGGGTCAGAAGCCAGTACATATAGGCTGGCCCTGTCAGCGCGAGCCAACCCCAGGGCCATTCACCGCTCAGATTGATGGCGAACACAGGCCAAGCGCACCAACTTACCCATTCGAAGAAATAGTTCGGGTGGCGTGACCAGGCCCAAAGACCGACATCGCAGATTCCACCCTTGTTGGCCGGGTTGCGCTTGAAGGCCGCCAGCTGGCGATCCGAAACGGCTTCTCCAACCAGGGCTCCAACAAAGATCAGTGTCGCGACAGCATCTTGGAGCGTCAGGCCCGGCGCCGGGTTGCGCGCCGCCGCCATCACACTGAGCGCCAAGAAGGCGGCGGCTCCGGCTTGCAACATAAGGAAGCCGAACATCTTGACCTGAAAACCGGCGCCCCAGTCCTCTCGCAGACGCGCGTAGCGAGCGTCTTCGCGTTCTTCGTGGGAGGCGCGAGCAGCGATGTGGGACCCCAGCCGCAAGCCCCAAAGCCCGATCAGAAGCGCTGCAAGATACTGGCGCAATGACGGAGCGGCGCCGTCGATCGGGAAGAGTGCGACGCCGACGCCAGCCGCTCCCAGTCCAAGCGACCAGAAGGCGTCCGCCCAACCGCCTTGGCCCGTTCGTTTCTGAATCAGCCAGGCCGCAGACATGACGACAACGAGAAATAGGGCGGCGACACCCCAAATGGCCGCGAGAGCGGTCACAGGCGAACGAATGGCTGGATCAGCTTGCCGACCCATCCATCCAGTTGAATCTGACCGTCAAGCGCGACGACGCACAGGCACGGCTCGTCTGACACCACACGGGGTTGGTGCAGCACCTCCGGATCCGCCTCTTCGAAATCCCCCACATCGAACCGCTCGGTTTCGGTCGCATAGGCGCCGGAGATGACACAGGTCAGCTCGACGCCGCCATGCGTATGTTTGGGCGTCTCTCGACCCGATTCGATCTTCAGAAGAATGACACGACAATCCCCATCCCGGGGCGCATGGACGTCGCGCACGCGCATGCCTGGCCCGACCCAGCGCCACGGGCCCAGCGCATACCGCCGCAGCGGCTCGGGCAGCTCGGGCATGTCGTTCAGGGGCGCGCTGTGATAGGCTTTGCCAGTATCCGTCTCGATCCGCGCCATCGCCAAGGCGAGCGCATCATTCGACAAGGGGGAGGGGAGCGTCTCATTCAAGAACTCGCCGCCGACGGACTGCAGGTCGCGCACCCAGGCGTCATTGGCCGGCCGCATCGCCAGATGCGCCGCCATCACCACAGCCTCGGGCGGGCTGAGCGTGCCGGCCGCATAGGCCAGCAAACGTTCTTCGGAGGGATTGCGCTGAGGTTTCATCGCGCAGCCTCCTCGGACGGCGCGAGGATCAGACGAAGCTTGGTCATGGCGTTACGAATACGGGATTTGACGGTGCCGAGCGGCAGGCCGAGATGTTTGGCGATCTCGGAATGAGAGTTGTCCATGAAAAAGGCCAAACGCAGGACCTCGACGTGGTCAGCGCTGAGCCGCGCCAGAGCGTCGCGCACGCGGTCCGCGTCTTGCGACATCGACAGCAGTTCATCGGGCCGGCGGACGTCGTCCCCCGCCAGCTCGATTTCGGGCGTCGGCAGGGGACGCGCGTCACGGCGCAGCATGTCAAGCCGACGGTTGCGAGCGATGGTGAAAATCCACGTGGCGGCGCGCGCCTTGGACGGATCAAACAGATCGGCCTTGCGCCACACGGTCAGCATGGCGTCCTGAGCAAAGTCCTCGGCCGCGCCGGGCGTCGCGCCCGACTTGATCAGCCAGGCCTTCAGCCGCGGTGCGAAATAGGCGAAGAGCGCAGCGAAGGCGTCACGATCGCGCCTCAGGGCGATCTGTTCGATCAGCCGATCGTGCAGCAGCGGATCAGGCAAGCTGTCGAGCGCCTTCACGCGGTTTGACCGACATGGCGTCGATGCGAAGGATAACGGCTCGGCATGCATGAACACTAATACGCTCAGCGGAAATGTCTGGATCAATCGCGATCCGAACATGACGGCGACCCGTAATCCTTTCATGCCGTAGCGATTGCGTTGCGGCGTATCTTTCGGAGTTTTCATGCCCCTGTCGTCCGCGACGCCCTCTGCCGAACGTCAAAAGATCGCTGTGGTCGGATCTGGCGTCGCCGCCCTGTCTTCGGCCTGGCTTCTGTCAAAACGCCATGACGTGACGCTTTACGAAAAGGGCGACCGCCTGGGCGGGCATTCGAATACGGTGATGGCCAGCGTGCCTTCCGGCGAGATCGCGGTCGACACCGGCTTCATCTGCTTCAATGACGCAACCTATCCCAATCTGATCGCCCTGTTCGAGCATTTGGGGATCGCGACACGCGCGACGGATATGTCGTTCGCTGTCTCACTGGATGACGGACAGTTCGAATATGCCGCGCCAGGCTTGTTTGCTCAGCGTCGCAATGCCCTGCGTCCTCGCTTCTGGTCGATGCTGAGCGAAATCCTGCGCTTTTATCGCGAAGCACCAAAGGATTTGGCTGCGATGTCCGATTCCTCGCTGACGCTTGGCGATTATCTGAAGCGGGAGGGGTTCAGTGAGGCGTTCCGCGACGATCACCTGTTACCTATGGCCGCCGCGATCTGGTCATCGCCGGCGCACACGCTGATGGACTATCCGGCCGAGTCCTTCATCCGTTTCTGCGGCAATCACGGCCTGCTGAAACTGGTGGGGCGGCCGCTGTGGCGCACCGTCGAGGGTGGCAGCCGCGTCTATGTCGAACATCTCGCTCGTGCCATCCAAGACATTCGGCTGGACCACGGCGTCACTTCCGTGCGGCGTAGCGATCAAGGCGTCTTCGTTCACGACAGCCAAGGCGGGATCGAGCGCTACGACCAGGTTGTGATTGGGTCCCATGCCGATCAGGCTCTGGCGATGCTGGCCGAACCGACGGCGCGCGAGAAGGCGCTGCTCGGCGCTTTCCGGTACAGCCGAAATCTGACCGTCCTGCATACCGACGCCAGCCTGATGCCGCATCGTCGTCGCGCCTGGGCCAGCTGGAACTATATCGGCGCGGACGACGGCCTCTGCGTCACCTATTGGATGAACCGTCTGCAAGGTCTGCCGGGCGACGACCTGTTCGTCACCCTGAATCCGCCGCGTCCGCCGCGCGCCGACACGATTTTACGCAGCGAACTGTACGAGCACCCCATCTTCGATCCCGCCGCCATACAGGCTCAAAAGCAGTTGTGGAGCCTGCAAGGGCAGGGGGGCGTCTGGTTCTGCGGGGCCCACTTCGGCGCGGGCTTCCACGAGGATGGCCTGCAATCCGGCCTCGCCGTCGCCGAACAACTCGGCGGCGTGCGTCGTTCTTGGTCCGTCGCGAACGAAAGCGGCCGCATTCATTTGACGACGCCTATGGGCGCGCAACTGGAACGTGCCGCGTGACACTCAGCTCGGCCCTTTATCGCGGCCGGGTCATGCACCGACGCCTTCGGCCCAAGACCCATAAGCTGAACTATCGCGTCTTCTGGCTTCTGCTCGACCTGTCGGAAATCGATGATGTGGATGGGCGCCTGCGGCTGTTTTCGCGCAATCGGCTCAATCTGTTGTCCTTCCACGACAAGGATTACGGAGACGGCTCGGGCGCGCTGCGACCTCAGGTGGATGCGTGGATGGCTCAAGCCGGCATCGAACTTGAGGGCGGGCCTGTCCGCCTGTTAACCATGCCGCGGGTTCTGGGTTACGTTTTCAACCCGATCAGCATCTACTATTGCCATTGGCCCGACGGACGGTTGGCCGCCATGGTGTACGAGGTGACCAGCACCTTCGGCATCCGCCACGCCTATGTCATTCCGATCCCGATCGAAGATCAGGCCGCAGGCGTCATTCGTCAGGGCGCGGCCAAGGCGCTCTATGTGTCGCCATTCATGGGCATGGAGATGGATTACCAGTTCCGTGGCCATACGCCGGGCAATCGGCTCGACATGACCATCGACGGGTTAGATGCCGAAGGCGTGCTGATCACGGCCGCCATGGCGGCGAAGCGAGAACGTTTGGAAGATCGCAACATCGCCGCCGCGACAGCCGCGATTCCCTTGATGACGTTCAAGGTCGTCGCGGTGATCCACTGGGAGGCGCTGAAGCTATGGCTCAAGGGCGTCAGGCTGACACAGCAGCCTAGACCGGCAGACACGCCAGTGACCATTCAACGGGAAGCTCAGGAGAGCCGTCTGTAACCCAAAGCAGCAAAAATTGTTTTATCGCCTAAGATATATTATCGGCAATTCTAGCCTTCAGTTTGGAATTGGATCGATCAGGAACTTCTCTCCCGTCGCCTTCCGCTCGTAAGCAAGCAGAGTTTCTGGGTCGAGCGCTTCAGCAAGTCCTATTGTGCGTGTGTAGCGTGTCGCGAATGTGGTGGTCAGGTCGTCAAAGACGCATTTGCGCATTCTCGACACGGTATCGGAACCAACCTTCTGCATCAAAGGCGTCAATAGCCACCCGGACACGCTTCACTGGAAACCAAAAGCAAGACGATTCAGAATCATCGGCGAAGTATCGAGCGCGCCGTAGACGTAGAGCTGTTTGAACGTTGATGAGCCATATCGGCTGTATTCGGTCATACGGTTGACTGCGCCACGTTCCATCGCGTGCATGATTTCGCCGCCCAGCGATCCGCCGCCGATGGCGTCGAACGCGACAGTGGCGCCGGTTTCAGTGACCGCGTCGGTGAGTTGTGTTCGAAAATCATCTTCGCGGCTGTTCAGGACATGGGTCGCCCCCGCGTCCTTCAGCAGTCGCAACTGATCTTCAGAACGCACGATATTGACGAGTGGCACACCGTCTTGGGCGCAAATCCGCTGGAGCATCTGGCCCAGACTGGATGCGGCCGCAGTATGGACGATCACGGAATGTCCCTCGGCCCGAGCGGTTTCGACAAATCCGAGCGCCGTCATGGGATTGACTGTCAAGGCTGCGCCTTGGGCGGCCGTCACACCTTCGGGAATCGGCAGGGCGTCGCGTGTTTTGATCTTTCTCAGATCGGCGTACATGCCGCCCCCGATCATGCCGACCCGACGCCCGATCCAGGTCAAGGAGCGGGCCGCGAGCTTCAAACTGGCGACGGGCTCGCGTCTCGTCTTCAACGACGGCACGCCCGAAATCATCGCCTATCCCGAAACGCGAGCCGGCTGGGGACGGCTGACGCGGCTGCTGACCCTGGGCAATCGCCGGGCGGTGAAGGGGCAGTGCGAGATCGGGCTGCGCGATCTGCTGGCCGCGCCTGAGGATATGCTGCTGATCCTCATGCCGGGCGCACGGTTGGACGGCGTCGACAAGGTCTTGGCGCAGTTGAGCGATGCATCGCCCGGCGCGGTCTGGCTTGGCGCGGTGATGGGGCGGAACGGCGACGACCGTCGAAGACTGTCGCGGCTGAAGACACTGTCAGAGCGGAGCGGCGCACCGCTACTGGCCGTCAACAATGTTCTCTATCACGACGCGATCCAACGCGATCTGCAGGACGTGCTGACCTGTATTCGCGAAGGCGTGACGATCGAGGATGCAGGCCGACGTCTGAACGCCAACGCCGAACGCTGGCTGAAGCCGCCCGCCGAAATGGCCCGCCTTTTCCGCGATGCGCCCGAGGCGCTGGTCGAGACCCAGCACGTCTTGTCTCGCATCGGCTTCGATCTGGGCGACATCAGTTACCAGTACCCTGAAGAGACGACCCCGCCTGATGAGACGCCGCAGGGCTGGCTGGAACAACTGACCTGGCGGCACGCCGAGATGCGCTATCCCGACGGCGTGCCCGACAAGGTCAAGGCGCTGCTGGATAAAGAGCTGATCTTCATCGCAAAGGCCGGCTACGCGCCGTATTTCCTGACGATCTACGACATCGTGCGTGTGGCGAACGACAAGCGGATTTTGTGCCAGGGTCGAGGTTCGGCGGCCAACTCGGCTGTCTGTTACGTACTGGGCATCACGGCGGTGGACCCCGCGGAATCCGACCTGCTGTTCGAACGCTTCCTTTCCACCGACCGTGGCGAGCCGCCCGACATCGACGTCGATTTCGAGCACGAGCGGCGCGAGGAGATCATCCAGCACATCTACACTCGCTATGGCCGCGCGCGCGCCGGCATCGCCGCCACCGTCATCCGCTATCGTCCCAAGAGCGCCATCCGTGACGTCGGCAAGGCGCTGGGTCTGACCGAGGACGTGACTGCCCGTCTGGCCTCCAGCCAATGGGGCAGTTGGGGCAGTGAGATCGGCGAACGCCATGTCAAACAGGCTGGTTTGGACCCCGCCAATCCTATGATCCAGCGTGCGGTGAAGCTGGCCATGCGGCTGTTGAACTTTCCCCGCCACCTGTCCCAGCACGTCGGCGGCTTCATTCTGACCCAGGACCGGCTGGACGAACTGGTCCCTATCGGCAATGCCGCCATGCCGGATCGCACCTTCATCGAATGGGACAAGGACGACATCGATGCACTCCGCCTGATGAAGGTCGATGTGCTGGCGCTTGGCATGCTGACCTGCATCCGCAAGGCGTTCGACCTGATCCGCGCTCATCACGGGGACGATTGGGCGCTGCATACGATCCCGCGCGACGATCCGGCCGTTTACGACATGCTGTGCAAGGGCGACTCCATCGGCGTCTTCCAGGTCGAGAGCCGCGCCCAGATCAACATGTTGCCCCGTCTAAAGCCACGCCGCCTCTACGATTTGGTAATTCAGGTGGCGATCGTCCGACCCGGTCCGATCCAGGGCGACATGGTCCACCCCTATCTGCGCCGTCGCAATAAACTGGAGGAGCCCGACTATTCCAGGCCAGGACCGCAATATCCCCAAAACGAGCTGAAGCAGGTGCTCGAAAAAACTCTGGGCGTTCCCCTGTTTCAGGAACAGGCGATGAAGGTCGCCATGGTCGCGGCCGAGTTCAACGAGAAGGAAGCGAATGGTCTGCGCAAGGCCATGGGCACCTTCCGGGGCGACGGCACCCTGCACACCTATGAGGATCGAATGGTCGGCCGCATGATCGAACGCGGCTATGACCCGACCTTCGCCCAGCGTTGCTTCGACCAGATCAAGGGTTTCGGCTCTTACGGCTTTCCGGAAAGCCACGCCGCCTCTTTCGCCCAACTGGTCTATGTCTCCTCATGGATCAAACGCCACTATCCGGCGGCCTTCGCCTGCGCCCTGCTGAACAGCCAGCCGATGGGGTTCTACGCCCCGGCCCAGATCGTGCGCGACGGCCGCGAACACGGCGTCGAGGTGCGGCCGGTCGATGTCTCTTACAGTGGTTGGGACAACAGTCTGGAAGGTTCGGACAGAACGCCGGCGCTGCGGATCGGCCTGCGCCAGATTGAGGGCTTCCGCGAAGACTGGGCAGAGGCGCTCGCCGCCGCCCGCGCCTTCTCTCTGTCCGACATCGAAACTCTGGCCCGCCGCGCCGCCTTGCCGTCTGCCGCCATGCGCAAGCTGGCCGATGCAGACGCCTTACGATCGTTGCGGCTGGACCGGCGTGAAGCCCTTTGGGCCGTACGACGCTTGCCGGACGACCCGCCGCTGCCGTTGGTCGCCGCCGCCGATGCGCGCGAGCTCGGCGCCGAACCCGACGCCCGACTGCCGGTCATGCCGCTGGGCGAGCATGTCGCCGCCGACTACCAGACCCTGCGCCTGTCGCTGAAGGCGCATCCCATGGCGATCCTGCGCCCGATCTTCGACGCCGAAGGCCTGCTGACCTCCGCCCAGACCGAAGCCCGACGCGGGGGCGCCGTTGTGCAGGTCGCTGGTGTTGTTCTGGTGCGTCAACGCCCCGGCAAGGGCAACGCCATCTTCGTCACCCTGGAAGACGAGACCGGCATCATCAACGTCGTCCTGTGGGCGCGGATGTTCGAGCAGTTCCGCCGCGAGGTCATGGCTGCCCGCCTGATGGCGGTCGAGGGCGTAGTGGAGAAGAGCCCCGAAGGCGTCATCCATCTGGTCGCCCGCCGCGTCATCGACCGCTCAACCGAACTGGCGCGCCTGTCCCAGGATCACGACACCGCCGTCCAACTCGCCCGCGCCGACGTCGTCGCCCATCCCCAGACACCCCGCCATCCGCCGCATCGCCATTCCCGTGATGTGCGTATCCTGCCCGGATCTAGAGATTTTCATTGATCCAGAATTGCGGGACCGAAACTCAAAAATTCATTTTTGATGCCCGATACTCCACTGCTCAAACAACGCCTTCGGCAAGGCATCGTAGAGGTCGTCTGAGGTCAGTCCCGGTCCAAAGCGTTCTGCGGCATCGGAATGAAGCCAGACGGCGGCGCAAGCGGCGTCGAAGCTGTCCATGCGCTGCGCCGCCAATCCGCCGATCATGCCGGCCAGCACGTCGCCGGTTCCGGCCGTGGCCAGCCACGGAGAACCGTTTTCATTTCGGCGGATGCGACCATCAGGCGATGCGATCAAAGTCTCGGCGCCCTTCAAAACGATCGTCGCCTGGGCCGCTCGCGCCGCATCTTTAACGGCCGTTTCTCGCCCCTTCGCGAGCAGGCCTGGGAAAAGTCGATCAAACTCACCTTCATGCGGCGTCAGGATATCGTCGCGATCCAACACGGCGAACAGTTCAGCAGTCCGACCTTTGAAGACCGACAGACCATCCGCGTCGATCACCAGAACGGCGCCGGTCGAGCCCAGCGCCTGAATGTTCGCGATCGTCGCATCGTCTAGGCCTGCAGCTGGTCCGATCACGACGGCGTCGCTGCCGGCGGCTTCTCGACTTAAGTTTTCGGGTGAAGAAAAAGGCGTCAACATCACCGCCTGCACAGCCGGCGCGATCACCGACGCTGCATCTGGCGGACAAAGGATTCGCACGACCCCAGCCCCCATCCTCAGGCCCGCATGAGCTGCAAGCCGCGCAGCGCCGGTGTGATGCGCCTTTCCTGAAACGACCGCCAAACGTCCACGCGCATGCTTGTGCATTTCCGAGCTCGGCCAAGGCAGAAAATTGCGCCAGATCGCCGGGTCGTTGGTTTCTATCATCCGCGTTCCGATTATCCTTCGCCAGCCTGCGAAAATCGCTTGCTTTGAGCGGCCCTGCTGTGTCCCATTCGCGCCCGAGCGCCGCTGCATTCCGTGCGCCGCTCCGGGGTCGCCATGAAGAAAATCGAAGCCATCATCAAGCCTTTCAAGCTGGATGACGTCAAAGAGGCGCTCCAGGACGTGGGCGTGCAAGGCATGACTGTGCTGGAGGCCAAGGGATATGGTCGCCAGAAGGGTCATTCCGAACTGTACCGCGGCGCAGAATACGTCATCGACTTCCTGCCCAAGATCAAGATCGAGGTGGTCGTCGCCGACGACCTTGCCCCCGCAGTTGTCGAGGCCATTCAGACCTCGGCTCGTACAGGCAAGATCGGCGACGGCAAGATCTTCGTGTCCGACGTCGCCGAAGTGATCCGCATCCGCACCGGCGAAACCGGAGCCCAAGCCGTCTGACCTGACTACCCTCCCCGGCCCTCGGCCCTCGGGTCGCTGTCCGGTCTCCTCCCCAAACGACAAGAACAGGACTTTTCGAGAATGAGCGCCAGCAAGATCCTCAAAGAGATCAAGGATGAGGAGGTCCAATATGTGGACGTCCGCTTCACCGACACGCGCGGCCGTCTGCAGCACGTCACCTTCGACATCGATCTGGTCGACGAGGACTTCCTGAACGAAGGCACGATGTTCGACGGCTCGTCGATCGCCGGCTGGAAGGCCATCAACGAGTCCGACATGCTGCTGAAGCCCGACCTTACCACGGCCTATATCGATCCCTTCTATCAGCAGAAGACGATGTTCCTGTTCTGCGACGTGCTGAACCCGGACACCGGCGAGCCCTACAACCGCGACAGCCGCTCAATGGCCAAGAAGGCTCTGTCTTACGTCCAGTCGTCGGGCGTGGGCGACCAGGTCTTCTTCGGACCGGAAGCCGAGTTCTTCATCTTCGACGACGTGCGTTGGTCCACCCAGCCGCACGATACCGGCTACAGCTACGATTCGACCGAGCTGCCGGCCAATACCGGCGCTGAATATTCCGAAGGCAATATGGGCCATCGCCCTGGACCAAAGGGCGGCTACTTCCCCGTCAATCCGGTCGATTCCGGCCAGGACCTGCGCGGCGAAATGCTGGGCGTCATGCGCGATTTGGGCCTTCAGCCCGAGAAGCATCACCACGAGGTGGCTCCGGCTCAGCACGAACTGGGTCTGAAGTTCTCGGACCTGCTGACCATGGCCGACCGCCTTCAGCTCTATAAGTACGTGATCCACAATGTGGCCCACGCCTATGGCAAGTCGGCGACCTTCATGGCCAAGCCGATGTTTGCGGACAACGGTTCGGGCATGCACGTCCACATGTCGATCTGGAAGGACGGCAAGCCCCAGTTCGCCGGCGACCAGTACGCCGGTCTGTCGCAGGAATGTCTGTGGTACATCGGCGGCATCATCAAGCACGCCAAGGCCATCAACGCCTTCGCCAACTCGACCACCAACAGCTACAAGCGTCTGGTCCCCGGCTATGAAGCCCCGGTGAAGCTGGCCTATTCGGCCCGCAACCGTTCGGCCTCGATCCGCATCCCGCACGTCTCCTCGCCCAAGGCCAAGCGTCTGGAAGCGCGCTTCCCCGATCCGATGGGCAACCCCTATCTGACCTTCGTCGCCCTGCTGATGGCCGGTCTGGACGGGATCGAGAACCGTATCGATCCGGGCGCGCCCGCCGACAAGAACCTCTACGACCTGCCGCCGGAAGAGCGCGGCTCGATCCCCGAGGTCTGCGGCTCGCTGCGTGAAGCGCTGGAGAACCTGGATAAAGACCGGGCCTTCCTCAAGAAGGGCGGCGTCATGGATGACGACTTCATCGACAGCTACATCGAGCTGAAGATGGAAGAGGTGATGCGTCTGCAACTGCACCCGCACCCGGTCGAGTTCGACATGTACTATAGCTGCTGATCACCTGATCGCATTCAAGACAAAGGGCCGGGGATCGCTCCCCGGCCCTTTTTGCATGGCCTGACTGCTTCCAGCAGCGATCGAGACGCGGACGTGCGCCTAAGCGATCTCGGCTTCCAGATCGTCGGCCTTCTTACGGCGCAGCTCGATCAGTCGCACGCACCAGATTGAAATCTCGTAGAGAATGACCAGCGGCACAGCCAGCATCAGTTGGCTGATCGGATCGGGCGGCGTGACCACGGCTGCGACCACGACGACAGCGACGATGGCGTAGCGCCGACCGGCCGCCATGACCTTGGAGCTGATCAGGCCAGCGAGGCCCAGAAGAGTCGTCACCACAGGAAGCTGGAAGCAAAGCCCGAAGGCGAGAAGCAGCGAGGTCACCAGGCTGAGATAGTCGGAAATCTTGGTCGTCTGCGCCACGGATATGCCGTCGGTGGCCACCTGCTGGCTCAGCGAGAACAGCATCACGAACGGCAGCATGACGTAATAGACCAGCGCCCCGCCCAGGCAGAACATCACAGGCGCGGCGATCAGGAACGGCAGAAACGCTCCGCGCTCGTTGCGATAGAGACCCGGCGCCACGAACCGGTACATCTGCCACGCCATGACAGGGAAGGTCAGGACCGCCGCACCAAAAGCCGCGATTTTCATCTTGGTGAAGAGCTGTTCCAGCGGCGCCGTCGCGATCAGTTGCACAACGGCGGCGCTGCCTGGCGGATAGGGTTTGATTCCCGTCATCACCGCGATCAGTTCGATGGGATTGGCGTGACCGCCGGTCGCCAGGGCAGCGGCATGGATCGCCACGGCGGCCTGATACGGCTTGATCAGCGCAATCTGGATCTGGTTGGCGAAGGCGAAGCAGAGGATGAAAGCCAGGAAGAAAGCCACCACACAGATGAGCAGCCGCCCGCGCAGCTCGATCAGGTGATCCATCAGGGGCGCGCGCGACGCCTCGATCTCGGCCTCGTCACGATCGGAAGGCGTCACAGGTCAACGACTTTCTTGCGCGAGGTCTTGGACTTGGTGGCCGCAGGCTTAGTCTTGGCGGTCTTCGGTTTGGCGGCTGAGCGAGGTTTAGCCGTCGCCGATCCGGAAACACCCGTCCCCGCCTTGGCCTTTGGGGGCGTTCGCTTGGGTTTCGTCGTCGTGACCGGCTCAACCGCCGCCGGCGTATCCGGCCATTCGTCGGGCGCAGGCGTCATGACCGGCGCCTCCGGCTCGGGCGCAGGCAGGGCAGCCGCCGCAGTCGGCCCGGTCAATCCAGCGTTGATGTCCTTGAACGCGGCGTCCGCCTCGGCGCCCAGGGGATACATGGCCCCCTGCCCCGTCCGCAGCGCCTCGACCTCTTTGCGCAGGTCGTCCAGTTCGGACTGACGCGCCATCTCGTCGAAACTGGATCGGAACTCATTGGCCATGGCGCGCGCCTTGGCCACCATCTGACCGACGCGACGCATCAGGACAGGCAGGTCCTTTGGCCCCACGACGAGCAGGGCCACCAGACCGATCACCACTAATTCGAAACCCCCGATACCGGGGCCGAGCCCGCCCATGCGTCAGCCCTTACAGACGACGACTAGCGCTTCAGCTCTTCCTTTTCCGCCTCGGTGCGCGGCAGCGAACTGACGCCCTCGTGCGGGCCGTCCTTCTTGTCTTCGTCCTTCAGGCCGTCCTTGAAGGCGCGAATGCCCTTGGCGGCGTCGCCCATGATGCCCGACAGCTTGCCCCGGCCACCGAACAGCAGCGCGATGACGACGATGACGATGGCCCAATGCCAGATGCTCATGGAGCCCATGGCTAATCTCCTCGCGGGGATCGGTCATCCGATCCCATCCACTCTTATTCGACCCGCATATAGGCGCAGTGATGGCCCCGCGCCAAGGGAGGCTGTAGGTCTGCGCGACCATGAGTCCCTCCGATCACGTCATCATCCACACCGACGGCGCCTGCAAGGGCAATCCGGGCCCCGGAGGCTGGGGCGCCGTGCTTCAGGCCGGCGGCGGTCATGAAAAGGAATTGTGGGGCGGCGAGCCCAACACGACCAACAATCGCATGGAGCTGATGGCCGCCATCATGGCGCTGGAAGCCCTGAAGCGGCCCTGCAAGGTCGAATTGCATACCGACAGCAAGTACGTGATGCAGGGAATCACCGAATGGATGCGTGGTTGGAAGGCGCGTGGTTGGCTGACCGCCGACAAGAAGCCGGTGAAGAACGCCGATTTATGGCAGCGGCTGGACGCCGCGCGTCTGCGGCACGACGTGAAATGGCGATGGGTGAAGGGTCATGCTGGACATGAACTGAACGAACGCGCCGACCAACTGGCGAATCGCGGTGTCGCGGAACTGCCCCGGCGCTAGACCGCCTCGACCTCCTTGTCCGGCTCGGCTGGACGTCGGCGGACCCGCGATCCGCTCATCACCGCGCCAAACAGGGCCGTGACGGCCGCGATCTGGAACCCGTGACCGACGCCGTTGATCGGCGCGGCCGACAGCAGGAAAGCCACCACCACGGCGCCCAGGGATTGCCCGACGACCCGCGCCATGCCCAGGGTGCCGCCCGCTGCGCCGGCGCGATCTTTCGGGGCCTCCGACAACATGGCGCGATTGTTGGGCGACTGGAAAAATCCGAAGCCCGCGCCGCAAAGGGCCATGCGCCAGATGATGTCGAAATGGCTCGAATCGGCATTGAGAAAACTGAGCGCCATCAGGCCGCAAGCAAACAGGCTAAGGCCGATGGCGCCCAGCACGCCCGCCGAATAGCGATCAGACAGATGGCCGGCCAGCGGCGCTGCGATCATGGTCGCCAGTGGCCAAGGCGTCATCAATAGGCCGGTCTCCACCGCAGTAAGCCCCAATGTGCCCTGAAGGAAGAACGGCAAGGCCACGAAGGCCATCATCTGGGCGGTGAAGGATATGATTGATGTGGCGACCGACAGGCTGAACATCGGTCGCGCCAGCAGGTCGAGGGGGATCAGCGGCGACGTCCGTGAGCGCTCGCGGCGAATCAGCAAGATCCCGGCTGCCAGCCCTGCCCCTGTCAGACCGAAACCCAAAACGGCCGCTTCGCCATGCGCCAGCGATTGAAGGCCGGTGATCAGCAGGCCAAACGCGGCGGCGTTCAGCGCAGCCCCGACCCAATTCAGCTTTCGCGGCTGAAGTCGGTTGTGCGGCAGGGTGAAACCCGCCAGCGACACCGCCAGCAGGCCGATCGGCACATTCAGTGCAAACAGCCAACGCCAGTGTCCGACAGCCAATATGGCGCTGGCGATGGTCGGCCCCGCCGCCGCCGCCAGCGAAACGATCACCGCGTTGATTCCGACTGCGCGACCCAGCAGTCGCTGCGGATAGGTGTAACGGACCAAGGCTCCATTGACGCTCATGATGCCCGCTGCACCAAAACCTTGAACAACGCGTGCGAGGCTGAGCGTCTCGATCGAGTTGGCGAACACACAGGCGATGGAGGCCAGGGTGAACACGGCCAGCCCCGCCTGCGACACACGCCGATAGCCGACGATCTCGCCCAGCGACGCCAGTGGCAAAAGAGCGACCACGATGGCGATCTGATAAGCGTTGACGATCCAGATCGAGGCGGCCGATGACGCCTGTAAATCCTGCGCGATCGACGGCAGGGCGACATTGGCGATCGCGCCATCCAGAACGGCAAGCGTGATGCCCAAGCCGATGGACACAATGGCCCAATAGCGCCTAGGTGTCGGCAAGCCGTCAGTGACGGCGTTCTGGGGTTCTGTCATGCCTGACGAACGCCGATGCGACCGTTGCGTTCAGACGGGTAATTGCACCGTCAGCAACGAGCCGTTCACGCGCATCACGACGACATCCTGTCCTTCGATCGGCGCCTCGCCCACGATCTCGGCCGGCCATTCGGCGCCGGAGATAAAGACGCGACCGCGGCCCGAAACGAACGTTTCGACCACCCGCGCCCGTTGGCCGACCAGACGGCTGTCGCGATCATTGATGTCGGGACCGTCGGGATTGGCTTTGGAGATCAGACGGCGGGATAGCAATGTGGCGATGACGGTCAGAACCGCGAAGACGGCCACCTCGCCCGGTAGCCCCAACCGCACGCCCGCCGCCGTCATGACCGCGACGACGCCCGCTGAGACAGCGGGCCACAGCAGCCATTCGGTCGAGAACATCGCCTCGACCGCCAGCAGCAGAACCCCGATCGCCAACCAGATCCAGAACGGCTGGGCGGCATAGAGATCAGCAAGCGACATCATCGTTCAGCCTCCTTCGATCAGGCCGAGGGTGGAACGGAGCCCCCGGCGGGGCGGCGGGGCGGCGCAGGCCGCACGGGCGGCGTCGCGCCCGAGTTCTGGTCCTTGGCCAGGCTGACCATCTCGCCGATGCCGGCGATGGTGCCAACCAAGGCGCCCATTTCGGCGGGCACGATGACGGTGCGTTGCTGCGGGCTGCGGGCCAGTTCAGCGAAGGCCTCGACGTATTTCTGAGCCACGAAATAGTTGATGGCGTTCACGTCCCCGCGGGCGATGGCTTCAGACACCATGGCCGTGGCGCGGGCCTCGGCCTCAGCCTCACGCTCGCGCGCCTCGGCGTCGCGGAAAGCGGCTTCCTTTCGACCCTCGGCCTGAAGGATGGCAGCCTGTTTGGCACCCTCGGCGCGGGCGATGGCGGCTGATTTCTCGCCGTCGGCCTCGGTGATGACGGCGCGACGTTCACGCTCGGCCTTCATCTGACGCGCCATGGCATTGGTGATGTCGGTCGGCGGGGTCAGGTCCTTGATCTCGATCCGATTGACCTTGACGCCCCACGGTTCGGTGGCCGCGTCGATGACATGCAGCAGGCGCGTGTTGATGCTGTCGCGCTGGCTCAGCACCTCATCGAGTTCCATCGAACCGACCACGGTCCGCAGATTGGTCATGCACAGCTGCGAAATCGCATAGGGCAGATCGTCGACGCGATAGGCGGCGCGGGCGGAATCCATCACCTGGATGAAGACGATGCCGTCGACCTTCACCATGGCGTTGTCCTTGGTGATGACCTCCTGGGTCGGCACGTCCAGCACCTGTTCCATCATGTTCATGCGGCGGCCAACGCGTTCCACGAATGGCGTCAAAAAGCCGATGCCCGGGCTCAGTGTCTTCGTGTATTTGCCGAAGCGTTCGACCGTAAATTCACGGCCTTGCGGCACGATCTTGATCACGCTGATCAACAGCACAATGGCCAGCAGCAGCACGACGCCGGCGAAGATGGTGGTCACGTCCATTCAGATCCCTCCCTGACGCGGCAAGCCTACCCGCTGCGCGCGAGCGGCGCCAGACAAACCGAGAGGACGACCGCCTTAAAGACCGTGCTTGGCCCGCCAGGCCGCGAGACGCACGCTGACGTCACGCTCGATGTCGCCGTAGAAAAGATTGTAGGGGACGATCTTGCGCCGATCAGCCCAACTGCCGCCAGCAGTCAAGAAATCGGCGTCCGGCGCGCTATGCCACAACAGACCGCCACGGCATTCGGTGGAGATCAGCCGGCCAGTCAGGGCCGGTCGGGCTCCCCATTCCAGGCCGGTCGCATTGGTGGCGCCGCTGTGCTGACGTGCTGCGGCACGTGGCTGGCTCGCAGCACCCGTTACCGGATTCACGCAGATGGAGTCAGTGGACAGGTTCACCAGATCGCCGCGATCATCCCATTCCAGAGCGCGTCTCAGCTTGCGCCGCGCGCCCGTTTCGTCGCCGTCCTGCACCGACGCCCACGCCACGATACATCCCGTTTGATCGGCGGCATCGCAGGGCGAGATCGCCTGCCGGAACATCTCGCGCCCGACCAGGGTCTCAATCAGATAGGCGGCGACAAGCCTGTCTTTCAGCGCCGTATCGGCGCGGAGTTGGTCGCGAACCAAACGCGCCGTCAGCTCTCCGCCCTGTTCCACGCCGGCGATAACGATGGGGCCGGCGGGATGCTGTTGCAGCCACAATTCGAAGGCGGCCTTCACGTCCTCATAGGCGAAGGCGCGCGCCTCGCGCGCGTCGTCACGCAAGGTTAGCCGGGTATAAAGGCTGGCTTGACGATAAAGCGGCGCGCTGACCCTGCCCTCCCGGGCGAAGGGCGACGCATAGTTGGGCAGCACCACGCGCCGCATATAGGCGTTGGCCCGCGCATCGTCGATCGGCCCATTCCACTCGGCCCCGCCGTCAAAGGTGGTCGGCATGACGAAGAAGACCGCCGCCTGGTTGAGTGTGCCGTGGTCAACCAGCGCCCAGGAGGATGTCTTTCGATAGTCGGGGGCGGGCGGCGGCTTGTAGGTCTGGAAGGGCACCTGCGGGTCCAACCCTGCCCTCAGAATGTCGCCGCTCCACACCGCAACGGCGGCCGTCAGCACGAAGACGGCGGCGAAGCCTGCATATCCGACCCATTGCCTGAAGGTTAGCCGACGCATCAGCGGTACGGATCAGCCGTGGCGAGGAAGTCCTGTACATAGCGCCGCACGCCCTCTTCCAGCGGCGTGGATTGACCCTCGAAGCCTGCGGCGCGGATACGATCCATGCGGGCTTCGGTGAAATACTGGTAGCGGTCGCGGATCGACAGGGGCGTATCGACATAGTCGATGGAAGGCGTCTTGCCGGCGGCCTCGAAGGTTGCGCGGGCAAGATCGACAAACGACCGCGCCTGGCCCGATCCGGCGTTGAAGATGCCCGAGACCTGCGGTGACTGGAGCAAAAACTCGATGATATCGACCACATCGTCGACATAGACGAAGTCGCGCATCTGCCCGCCATCCGCGTAGTTCGGATTGTGCGACCGAAACAGGGTCACAGCCTCACCTGCTGCGACCTTGGGCCAGATTTGAGCCACGACCGACTTCATTCCGCCCTTGTGACCTTCGTTCGGGCCATAGACATTGAAGAATTTCAGCCCGGCCCACTGGGGCGGCGCCTGACCCCGATCCGCCTGCCGAACAGCATACTGGTCAAACAGCATTTTCGAATAGCCATAAGCATTTAGCGGTCGAAGCTGCGACAATGAGTCTGCATCGTCATCGTCGTTGAAGCCCGTTTCGCCGTCGCCATAGGTGGCAGCGGAAGACGCGTAGATCATCCGCGAGCCTCGAATTGCGCACCAGTCCCATAGGTCGCGCGACAGGGTGAAGTTGGTCCGCAGGATCAGGTCAGCGTCCGGCTCGGTCGTCGAAGAAATCGCGCCCATATGAACCACGGCCTCGATCCGCTCGGCGTGGCGCTCCAGCTGTTCGAACAATTCTTCGGGCGACCAGAAGTCAGCGATCGCGTGTTTGGCCAGGTTCTTCCACTTGGCCAGGTCGGCCGTCTCCAACCGATCGCAGACGACGACATCACAGGCGGTCTCGGCTGTCAGCCGCGCAACGATGTTTGAACCGATGAAACCGGCGCCTCCGGTCACGACGATCATTCTCGGCGTCACTGCGCGCTCCCTGTCATCTTCTCGATCGTTCGCGTGGTCGAATAGCCGTCCTTGAAATCCGCCAGCTTGACCTCCCCGCCCCAGCTTTCGACCAGATCGCCGCCCACGACGCCCTCTCGCGTATAGTCCGAGCCTTTGATCAGAACATCGGGACGCAGCCGTTCGATCAGGGCGATCGGCGTCGGATCATCGAAGCTGGTGACGCGGTCGACGCTGGCCAGCCCGCCGATGACGACGGCGCGACTATCCAGATCATTCACCGGACGCCCCTCGCCCTTCAGTCGCTTGACCGATGCATCGGTGTTCAGCGCCACGACCAGGCGATCGCACCAGCTGCGCGCCTGCGCCAGATAGGCGACGTGGCCACGGTGCAGAATGTCGAAACAGCCGTTGGTGAAACCGACCTTCAGGCCCTGACGTCGCCAGCCCTCGACCTCGACCGCCAGCTCGTCGATCGGCGTCACTTTGGATACCGCAGCGGTGGCGTGCTGGCTTAGTTCGGCTTCGATAAGCTCGGCGGGTGTAACCACGGCCGTGCCGGCCTTCCCGACGACCACGCCCGAGGCCAGGATGGCGAACTCGACCGCCATCTCCACCGACGCGCCGGCGCCCAGCGCCAACCCGATGGCGGCCAGGCCTGTATCGCCCGCGCCAGACACGTCGAAGACCTCGCGCGCCCGGCCAGGGAAGTGCTTCACCGGTTCGCCGCGCCGCGCCAGGCTCATGCCCCTGCCCGCACGCGTGACGATGATCGCCTTGGCGGTCGTGGTGGCCAGCAAGGCGGCCAGCGCCGTCTCGACCTCTGCGTCCGTCCCAACCGGCAGGCCGGTGGCGCGGGCCAGTTCCGAAGCATTGGGCTTGATGACATCGACAGCGCCGTAGCGGGCGAAGTCCCTTCCCTTTGGATCGACGACAACCGGCGCACCGGATGTCTGCGCCGCGTTCAGCGCCGAAGCCAGAAGCGCATCGCTGACGACGCCCTTAGCGTAATCTGACAGCAAATAGACCGAAGCATCTGCAAACGCGTCCGAATCTTGGATCTCGGTCGGCGCAGCCTCGTCATCTAACCGAAGAAGCTGTTGCCCTCCCGAAACGAAGCGCGTCTTCACGATGGTGGACCCGCCCGCCGGCCTCGCCACGACGTCCTCGATGTGCGGTTCGGCGGCGATCAGAGCGGTTAGTTCCGCGCCAGCCGCGTCGTCGCCGATCACGGCGCCTAGCCGCGCCACACCACCCAGAGCCGCAATATTGCGCGCGACGTTGCCGACGCCGCCTGGCATGGCGACGGTGCGGCTGGTGCGGAGTACAGGGATCGGCGCCTCGGGCGAGATACGGTTCACCTCGCCATAGACGTAGCGATCCAGCATCAGGTCGCCGACGCAGGCGATCTTCAGGCCGCGCACGCGCTCCAACAGGCTTTGCAGGGAGCCAAGATCCAAGGTGTCAGACATGGGTCCGACCTAGAGGATTCAGGCGGCTTGCGCCACCGGCGCCTTGGCCCCGATCTTGATGGCCAGGTCGTCGAAGGCGATCAGTTCGGCGGCCAGGGCTTCGAACTGGCTCAGCGGCACCATGTTGGGGCCATCCGACGGCGCATTATCCGGGTCCTGGTGCGTTTCCATGAAGACCGCATCGACGCCCACAGCCACCGCCGCGCGCCCCAGCACCGGCACGAACTCGCGCTGACCACCGGACGACGCGCCCTGCCCGCCCGGCTGCTGAACACTGTGGGTCGCATCGAACACGACAGGGCAGCCGATCTCGCGCAGCACCGGAAGCGCTCGCATGTCGCTGACCAGAGTGTTGTAGCCGAAGCTGGCGCCGCGTTCACAGGCCATAACGTTGGGATTGCCGGCGCCGACCACCTTGGCGATGACGTTCTTCATGTCCCAGGGAGCCAGGAACTGACCCTTCTTGATGTTGATCGCCTTGCCGGTAGCGGCGGCGGCCAGCAGCAGGTCGGTCTGGCGGCTGAGGAACGCCGGGATTTGCAGTACATCGACGATCTCGCCGACCGGACCACACTGAACCTCGGAGTGGACATCGGTCAGGGTCGGCAGGCCTGTGACCTCGCGAATCTCGGCGAAGATCGGCATGGCGTCTTTCAGACCGATACCACGCGCGGCGCTGGCGCTGGTCCGGTTCGCCTTGTCGAAACTGGTCTTGTAGATGATGCCCACGTTCAACCGCTCGCCGATTTCCTTCAGGGCATGGGCCGTCTCCAGCGCGTGCTGGCGGCTCTCCATCTGGCAAGGACCGGCGATGAAAGCGATTCTTGCGCCGCCGCCGATGACGACAGGCGTCCGAAGACCTTCGGACAACGTAATGACAGCGTTGGGTCGGCTCACGAGGCGGCTCTTTCGACGTTCGGTGTTGTGGAGGCGGCTTTTGCCGCAGCTATTGGGCCATCAGGTGGCGCTCTGAAGGGATGAGCGCAAGTTATCACGGAGTTCGCCCGCGTGGCCACCAAACCTGTCATCCTGTGGTTTCGCCTCGATCTGCGACTGCATGACAATCCCGCCCTGAACCACGCGGCGGAGACGGGGCGACCAATCCTGCCCGTCTATATTCTAGACGAGCATTTCGAGCGGCCGATGGGCGCCGCGTCGCGCTGGTGGCTCGACAAGTCGTTGAGGGCGCTGGATGCCGCGCTTCAATATCGCGGTTCGCGCCTGATTCTGCGCAAGGGCAATGCGCTGAGCCAGCTTCAGGCGCTGATCGCCGATACCGGCGCCGAGGTCGTCTTCATGAACCGCCTGTTCGAACCCGCGGCGTTTGAGCACGACGCCGAGATCGCGCATGCGCTCAAGGCGGACGGCGTCGAATGCCGTGGCTTTAATGGCGCCCTGCTCTGCCGCCCTGGCGAGGTGCTGAATGGTTCAGGCCAGCCGTACAAGGTTTTCACCCCGTTCTTGAGAGCCCTCTTGGCCACGGCCGAGGCGCCGGTTCACACAACCGGACCGCGCCAAATACAGACGCCCGACACTGTTCAATCCGACGACCTCGACGGCTGGAAGCTGCACCCCCATCGTCCGGACTGGTCCAAAGGATTCGACTGGACGCCAGGGGAAGACGGGGCCTCGCAGGCCTTGTCCAGATTTATATCATCCGGCCTAAGGACCTATGCGAAGGATCGCGACTTTCCCGACCGGCAGGGCGCCAACAGCCGCCTGTCGCCGCATCTGCACTGGGGCGAGATCAGCCCTTGGCGGGCGATTGACCGCGCCCGACAGGCGGCCAAAGACGGCAAGGTGGCAGAGTCGGAGGCCGACAAATTCATTGCTGAGATCGGCTGGCGCGAGTTCTCGGCGCACCTGCTGCACCATTTTCCCTTCATCACCGAGCGCGCCTTCCGTCCCGAGTATGACGCCATGCCCTGGCGCAAAGACGACGCGAGCCTCAATGCATGGCGACAGGGGCGGACCGGATACCCGTTGGTGGACGCCGGTATGCGCCAGCTCTGGACGACAGGGTGGATGCACAATCGGGTTCGGATGGTCGTCGCCTCCTTCCTGATCAAACATCTGCTGATCGACTGGCGCGAAGGCGAAGCCTGGTTCTGGGACACGCTGGTGGATGCAGACCGGGCCAGCAATGTGCAGAACTGGCAGTGGGTCGCAGGCTCGGGCGCAGACGCCTCCCCCTTCTTCCGCATTTTCAATCCCATCACGCAGGGTGAAAAGTTCGATCCCGACGGCGGCTATGTCCGTCGGTGGGCGCCGGAACTTCGCCGCCTGCCCGACCGCTGGCTTCAGTCGCCCTGGACGGCACCCGCTGAAGTGCTGCGCGACGCCGGAATCGTTCTAGGGCGCGATTACCCCAAGCCGATAGTCGAACACGAGAAGGGTCGCGCCCGGGCGCTCGCCGCCCTGAAGACCGTTTCCGGCCGTGGGGACGACCACAGCGACCGTGATTGACCCCCATTGAATTCCGCGTTGAAAGTCAAAAAATGAGCGTCGCACACGCCGATATCGAAGCCGTCGCCAGCCGAACACCGCGCGTGTTCGCCATGTTGCTGCGGCTTCTAGCCGCCAACTGGACCTTCGGGCGCTTGACGGTGCAACTGCCCAATGGCGAGACCCATGTGCTTCAAGGCAAGCAGCCGGGTCCCAGCGGCATGATGGCCGTGCGCGACTATCGGTTCGCACGCCGCGTGCTGGCGGCCGGCGATATCGGATTCGCCGAAGGCTATATCGCGGGCGAGTGGGACAGTCCGCACCTGGCCGGTCTGCTCGAAACCTTGGTGGACAACTACGATCACATCCGGCGTCTGTTCGACGGCAATCTGATCATGTGGGTGGTCAACTGGCTGAGCCACCGCACCAATCGCAACAGCAAGACCGGGTCGAAGAAGAACATCCACGCCCACTACGATCTGGGCAACGCCTTCTATTCCCAATGGCTGGACGGGACGATGACCTATTCATCGGCCCGCTTCAGCCGCGATGGCGAGGCGCTGGAGACAGCGCAGCGTGAGAAATACGCCGCCCTGGCCCGAATGATGGATCTTCGGGCGGGCATGTCGGTACTGGAAATCGGCTGCGGCTGGGGCGGCTTCGCCGAGTTCGCGGCGCGCGAGATCGGCGCCAAAGTCACCGGGATCACGATTTCCAAAGAGCAACACGATTTCGCTCGCCAGCGCATGTTCAACGCGGGTCTGAGCGACCGCGCCGATATTCAGCTGATCGACTACCGCGATGTGCAGGGTCGATTTGATCGGGTGGCGTCCATCGAGATGTTCGAGGCTGTGGGCATGGAGTACTGGCCCGCATACTTCGGCAAGGTCCACGACGTCCTTCAACCTGGCGGCAAGGCCGGACTGCAGATCATCACGATCAGGGACGACCTGTTCGACGAATACAATGCCCGGACGGATTTTATCCAGAAGTACGTCTTCCCCGGCGGAATGCTGCCCTCCGAAGAACGGCTGGCGCCGGTCGTGTCAAAAGCCGGACTGTCCTGGCAGTCGGTGGAGCGATTCGGCCTCGACTACGCTGCGACGCTCAAGCTTTGGGATGAGCGTTTCCAGGCGTCCTGGAACGAGATCAGCAAACTTTCCGGCTTTGACGAACGGTTCCGCCGGCTCTGGCGCTTCTATCTCGCCTATTGCGAGGCCGGATTCCGCTCTCGCCGCACCGACGTCATCCAACTGAGCCTGTCTCGCTCATGAGCCCGCTGATTTCGACAACGGACCTCGCCGCGCGATTGGGCGCGCCGGATTTACGGATTGTCGATGGCAGTTGGCATCTCGACGGCCGAGACGCGCGCGCCGACTTTGAACAGGCGCATGTCCCTGGGGCCGTCTTCTTCGATCTGGACGCGATATCGGACCATGACAGTCCCCTGCCCCACATGATGCCAACGCCAGAGGCCTTTGGGGCTTCTGTCGGGGCGCTGGGCCTCTCCGTCGATGACCAGATCGTCGTCTATGATACGACCGGATTGTTCTCGGCGGCGCGCGTCTGGTGGATGCTGAAGACGATGGGCGCGAAGAGGGTTCAGGTGCTCGACGGCGGCCTGCCGCGCTGGCGTGAAGACGGTCGGTCGACCGTCTCCGGGTCGTCGGTTGCGGAGGCAGAGGACTTCCATGCCATGATGGCGCCTGATGCTGTCGCCTCCTTGGATGATGTGCGCGCGGCCTTGATCCAGGATACTCAAGTCGTGGATGCGCGCGGCGCATCGCGATTTAAGGGCGCAGCGCCCGAACCTCGCGCCGGCGTTCGCAGCGGCCATACGCCCGGCGCGCGCAACCTCCCCTACGGCCGATTGCTAAACGATGACGGCACGATGAAACGTGGCGCGGCCTTGGAGCAGGCCTTTGCGGACGCCGGCGTGAATATCAACCGACCTGTCATCACGACCTGCGGATCCGGCGTGACCGCCGCCATACTGACACTGGGCCTAGCCGAACTCGGCCACCCATCGCGGCTTTATGACGGCTCCTGGGCCGAATGGGGCGCCCGAACGGACACCCCCGTCGAAACCGGCTAAAATCAGGCCGGCGGCGCCGCGGGGACGACGTCGTCGGCCTCGGCCGGTTCGTCTTCCTCGCCACGCGAAACGACGGTGGCCAAAACCAGGTCGCCCGTGACGTTCAGCGTCGTGCGGCACATGTCCAGGAAGCGATCAACGCCAAGAATCAGGCCGATGCCTTCGGGCGGCACTTGCACCATCACCAGGATCATGGCCACGACCGGCAGCGAACCGGCCGGCACGCCTGCCGTGCCAATGCCGCCCAAAATGCAGACCAGCATGACCACGACCTGCTGCGTGATCGTCAGGTCAATGCCGAAGAACTGGGCCAGGAACAGCACTGTCACGCCTTCAAACAGGGCCGTGCCGTTCTGGTTGGCGGTGGCGCCGACCGTCAGGACGAAACGCGCGATCTTGCGCGGCAGATTCAGCTGCTCCTCAGCCGCCTTCAGCGACACCGGCAAAGACGCGTTGGACGAGGCGGTCGAGAAGGCCACCACCATCGGCTCGCGCACACCCTTGAAGAAGGCGGTGGGCGAGCGGCCGGCCAGCAGCCAGATCACCAGCGGATAGACCACGAACATATGGATCGCCATCGCGCCGACCGCGACGCCGACGAAGGCCGCCAGGCGCACCAACAGGTCCCAACCGAACAGGGCCGCCAGGTTGAACATCAGACAGGCGATGGCCAGCGGCGCCAGTTTGATGAACAAATTGATCAGGGTCATGGAAACCTCGAAGATCCCCTGGATCACTTCCTGCAGACGGTCCGTCGCCGGGCTCTTGGCCATGACTAGACCGATGCCGAAGAACAGGGCGAAGATCATCAACGGAAGGATCGCGTTCTCCGCCGCTGCGGTGACCGCGTTCGACGGCACCAGATCCAGGAAGAAATCGCCCAACTGGATCGAGCTGTCGCGCCCGGTCTGAACGATGCTGGCGGCGCCGTCCTTGCCCTGCTCCAACAGCTGCTGAGCCACCGCCGGATCGACACCTCGCCCGGGCTGGAAGACGTTGACCATCACCAAACCGATGACCACCGCAATGCTTGACACCACAACCGTCAGAAGCAGCGTCTTGATCCCCGCCCGTCCCAGCGAGCTGAGATCGCCCATCTCCGCCACCCCGACGACCAGGGCCGAGAACAGCAGCGGGATCACCATCATGAACAGCAGGCGCAGGAAGATCTGACCGATCGGCCCGGTCACGTTGTCCGTCAGCCAGACCACCCAGGCAGCATCGGCCCCGACCGCCAGATTGACCAGCAATCCCCCGATCAGACCGACCGCGAAACCGATCAACATCAGCCAGTGCAGCGCAAGGCCGCCGCGTTTCGTCTCGGTCATCTGTCCCCCAGGAAGCGATGCAAGCGTCGGCGCTTATCGGATCGGCAGGCCATAGATCAAGCCGGCCGGGCGCGCGTTCCATTGTGCGTTCAAACCGCGCGCCAGGTCGAGCGCCGATTGTGATCCCAGATTACGATCGAAAATCTCGCCATAGTTCCCGACGGCTTCGACCGCGTCCTTAGCCCAGTCTTCGGATAGACCCAGCATAAGACCGAACTCGCCCTCGACGCCCAGCAAACGCCGGACACGCGGGTCGGTCGCGGTCTTAAACTGATCTTCGGCATTGGCCTTGGTGACGCCGAGCTCTTCGGCCAGCATCAGGGCATTCAGGGTCCAACGGACGGTCGAGGCCCAGCGCTCGTCGCCCGACTTGACCACCGGCCCCAGCGGCTCCTTGGACGCGACATCGGACAGGATCACATGTTCGTTGGGGTTGGTCAGCACAGTTCGCGCGGCGGCCAGGGCGGAGATGTCGGCGCTGAATGCATCGCAATCCTCGCGACCATAGGCGTCGCGCGCCGCTTCCTCCGTCTCGAACACGACGGGCCGATATTCGATGCCGCGAGACCGGAAATAGTCGGCGGCGTTCGCCTGGGACGTCGAGCCCGACTGAACGCAAACCCGCGCGCCGGTCAGTTCAGTCGCGCTGTTCAGGTTCAGCGAACGCCGGACCAGGAAGCCCTGACCGTCGTAGTAGTTGATCCCGGCGAACACGAAACCTTCGCCCGCGTCGCGGCTCATGGTCCAAGACGAGTTGCGCCAAAGCACATCGATCCGTCCGTCGTTCAGCGCCGTGAAGCGATCTGACGCCGACAGAGGCACGAACCGCACCGCATCGGCATCGCCCAGCACAGCCGCCGCCGTCGCGCGACAGAAGTCCACGTCGAAGCCACGCCACTGGCCGCGATTGTCGGTGTAGGCGAAGCCGACCAACCCCTGATGCACGCCGCAGTTCAGGCGACCGCGGCGTTTGATGGCGGCCAGCGTCGGGCTTTTCGCAACCGCCGTCGAAGACGTTTGCGCGGGCGTGGCAGGGCTGGCTTCCGGCGCAGGGCTGGCGTCCTTGCGCCCGCAAGCCGTCGTCATCAGCACAACGGCCATCGCTCCGATCGTCCAGCACCGCATCGCGTTCCTATCCCTCGCCGCTTGCGCCCCGCTGGCTTTAGAGGCCTTTAGGGGCCGATCCGCAACCCATGGGAGGGGCCATGTCGCCGCTTTCGGACCGCACCCGCCTGATCGCCGCCGCCACGCGACGCGGCCAGGGTCGGCGCGGCGTCAATCCCCCGATCGAACGCGCCTCGACGATGTTGAGCGATAGCGCGGCCGTCATGCGTGACGAGACCGACGGGCCGACCTATGGCCTCAGCGGAACCAGCGCCGCCCGCGATCTTCGCCGCGCCCTGGCCGACCTGGAGGGGGCGAAGGAGGCCTTTCTGGTTCCGTCGGGTCTTGCGGCCGTCACGGTTCCGCTACTGGCGCTTTTAAGACCGGGCGACGAGGTGATCACAACTGACGCCGTCTATGGTCCGACGCGCCGGTTCCTGAGTCGGTATCAATCGGCCCGCGGCGTCACGACCCGCTTTTTGTCCGCAGACGCAGACGCGCAGACTGTTCTGGCCGCCATCGGCGAACGCACCCGTTTGGTGCTGATGGAGTCGCCAGCCTCCCTCACATTCGAGATGGTCGATGTCGCCGCCGTGGCCCAGGCCTGCCGCGCGCGAGGTGTGTTGACGGTGGTCGATAATACCTGGGCCGCTGGCATGGCCTATCGCCCGCTCACCCATGACGTGGACGTCAGCGTTCAGGCCGTCACCAAATATGTCGGCGGTCATTCGGACGTGCTGATGGGCAGTATCGCTTCGAGCAATCCCGCCTGCCTGCGCGCCATCGGCGACACGATCGAGGATCTCGGCTGGCATGTGTCGCCCGATGACGCCTGGCTTGCGCTGCGCGGCCTGCGGACCCTGCCGCTGCGCTATGCCGAACAGGCGCGGTCGGCTTTGATCGTCGCGGAGTGGCTGCACGCTCGACCCGAGGTGTCCCGCGTCCTTTATCCACCCCTGCCCGGCTCGATCGGCCATGACGTGTGGCGGCGAGATTTCACCGGCGCGGCGTCCCTGATGGGCGTGGTCATGAAGGGCGGCGACAAGGCGGCGGGCGAGGCGTTCCTGAACGCCCTGACCCTGTTCGGCCTCGGCTATTCCTGGGGCGGATTCGAAAGCCTGATCACCCATGAGACCCATCAGATGGCCTACCGCCACCATCCACTTGTGCTAGAGGGCGAACTGATCCGACTGCATGTCGGTTTGGAAGACTCCTCCGAACTGATCGCCGATCTGGAACGAGGTCTCGCCGCCTTCACCGCCGCGCTCACGGTTCCTTAAGCGCCGCAAAGGACTGTGCGCCCGTGCGCGAACCGCCCGTTCAGACCCCAGATGATTCTCCGCCGCTGTGGGAACAGTGGGCGGCTGGCTTCGTCGTCTTCATGCTGACCGGCGCCCTTATTGCGCCCGTCATCGCGCCGACCCAGGTCGAGACGCCGATCCTGCGGTTCATCTGGTTGCCGGTCTATGCCGTCATCGCCGGCCTGATCGTCTTTCGCTTCGACAAGGTCATCCGCGCCTGGCCCGCTTGGCTGATGATGTTCGCCCTGGTCGCCCTGTGTTTCGTCTCGAAATACTGGTCCATCGACCCCGAGGTCACGGAGCGCCGCGTCATCGCCATGGCGATCAACAGCGCCTTCGCCATCTATCTGGGCGCCCGCTTCCGTGACGACGCCCTGCCGCGCGTCCTGATGTACACCTGTCTGGTGATGGCGATCGGCAGCCTGATCATGGTGTTCGGCTATCCGAAGGTCGGGGTGCACCAGTTCGACAACGCCGGCCTGTGGCGCGGCCTCTGGTACGAGAAGAACCAGATGGGGCTGGTCATGGTGGTGGGCGCCGTCTCCGCCGCAGCGACCCTGGCCGCCGATCATATCGCGGGACGCAGCCATCGGTTCTGGATATGCCTGCTGACATTAGGTTTGACCACGCTCCTGGTCCTCGCCACCCAATCCAAGACATCTCTTCTATGCTGGGGCCTGGGCCTGGGCATGATCGGTGGGTGGTGGGCGTTGAAACAGGGCGGCGCCGTCATCACCGTCATCGGCATCTGGCTTGCCGTCATCATTGCGGCGGGCGCGACCTGGCTGTGGAACTCCGACTCCGCCGCAATCCTGTCAGCGCTGGGCAAGGACCCGTCGCTGACAGGCCGCACACTGATCTGGGAAGCCCTTATGCGAAAGGTCGCCGAGCGCCCTTGGACGGGATACGGCTTCAGCGCCTTCTGGGGCGTGGACTCGATCCCCGCGCGCGAAATCCGCATCGAGACCCAATGGCCCGTCCCCTCCGCCCACAACGGCTGGATCGATCTGCTCGTGCAACTGGGCTGGCCCGGTGCGGTGGCGGTAGGGGCCATCATGGCGCTCTCTGCGATCTTCGTCATCGCGCGCACGAACGGGCTAGGTGCGCGCGAAGGCTATTGGAGCATCGCCTATCTATCCGCCTTCACCGCTTTGAGCCTGTCAGAGAGCGTCCTGCTGACCCACGCTAACCTGCCGTGGATACTGATGTTGGCGATTATGGCCCGCGCCGTGACCTTCGATCCGGCCCCGGTTCGTGCGCCGCTTGCTCGACCGGCCTCACGGGCCTACCAGACCCGGTCCCGAATCGCCTCAGACTATGTGAATGGCCGCCGACCTCTTCGCTTTTGACGACGAACCCGAAGCTCGCAAACCCGAGCCGCCCAAGCCTGTTGCGGTGACCCCGCCTGCGGCTGCGCCCACTGCTGTCTCAACGCCTGCGCCGCCTCCTGGTCAGGCCACGGCCACGACGGCGACCGCCACCGGCTATTCCGCCTCCTCCATCGAGGTGCTGGAAGGCCTGGAGCCCGTTCGCAAACGCCCCGGCATGTATATTGGCGGCACCGATGAGCGCGCCCTGCACCACCTGTTCGCCGAAGTCCTGGATAACGCCATGGACGAGGCGGTGGCCAAACACGCCAAGCTGATCACCGTCGATCTGGACGCCGACGGCTATCTGTCGGTGCGCGACGACGGACGCGGCATCCCGGTCGATCCGCATCCGAAACATCCCGGCAAGTCGGCGCTGGAAGTCGTCATGACCGTCCTCCACTCCGGCGGCAAGTTTTCCGGCAAAGCCTATGAAACCTCAGGTGGTTTGCACGGCGTCGGCGTCTCGGTCGTCAATGCACTGAGCGAAAGCGTCGAGGTCACGGTCTGGCGCGACGGTTTCGAATGGAAACAGGCCTTCAGCCGCGGCCACGTCCTGGCCCCGATCCAGCAGATCGGCCCGTCCAAGAAGCGCGGCACCTTGATCCGCTTCAAGCCCGACGACGAAATCTTCGGTATGGGCGCGGCCTTTAAGCCCGCTCGTCTATTCCGCATGGCGCGGTCAAAGGCCTATCTGTTCCGGGGCGTCGAAATCCGCTGGACCTGCGCTCCGGAGCGGATCACCGACGCCACACCGGCGCAGGCCAGTCTGCACTTCCCCGGCGGCCTCGCCGACGCCTTGATCGACCGCATCGGTCAGATGGAGACAGTCACACCCACCTTCGCCGGCCGCGCCGAGCGCCAAGGCGAAGCGGGCGCCTTCGAATGGGCCGTCACCTGGTCGCCGATCGGCTTTGGTGAATCGGACGGCTTCATCCAGTCCTACTGCAACACCGTCTCCACGCCCGATGGCGGCACGCACGAGGCCGGCTTCCGCGCCGCCTTGGTCAAGGGTCTGAAATCCTACGGCGAACTGACCAATGAGAAGCGCGCCGCGATCATCACGGCCGAGGACGTCATCGCCAACGCCGGGGCCCTTATCAGCGTCTTCATCCGCAATCCCGAATTCCAGGGCCAGACCAAGGACCGTCTGTCCTCGCCCGAGGGGGCGCGCATCGTGGAGCAGCTGCTGCGCGACCCGCTGGACCACTGGCTGACCGAGAGCCCCAAACAGGCCAACGCCCTGCTGGGCTTCGTCGTCGATCGCGCCGAGGACCGGCTACGTCGCCGTAAGGACAAGGAGGTCCAACGCGCCGCCGCCACCCGCAAGCTGCGCTTGCCGGGCAAGCTGTCGGACTGCAGCCGTCAGTCGGCTCAAGGCACCGAACTCTTCATCGTCGAAGGCGATTCGGCCGGCGGCTCGGCCAAACAGGCGCGCGACCGCACCACCCAGGCGATCCTGCCCCTGCGCGGCAAGATCCTGAATGTCGCTTCCGCCACCGCCGACAAGCTGCGCGCCAATGTCGAACTGTCCGATCTGGCCCTGGCCTTGGGCGTCCAGCCCGGCAACCGGTTCAATATCGACGACCTGCGCTACGAGCGGATCGTCATCATGACCGACGCCGACGTGGACGGCGCCCACATCGCGGCCCTGCTGATCACCTTCTTCTATCGCGTCATGCCCGAGACAATTCGCCAGGGCCGGGTCTTCATGGCCCTGCCTCCGCTCTATCGCATCAGCGCCGGCCCCTTGAGCGAATATGCTCGCGACGACGCCCACCGCGACGAGCTGCTGGCGACCGTGTTCAAAGGCAAAAAGACCGAGATCGGCCGGTTCAAGGGCCTCGGCGAAATGATGGCCTCCCAGCTCAAGGAGACCACCATGGATCCCAAGAAGCGCACACTCGCGCGGATCACGGTGCCCGACGCCGAGGCCAGCATCGAAGACCTGGTCGAACGCCTGATGGGCAAGCGCGCCGACGCGCGCTTCCAGTTCATTCAGGAAAACGCTCAGTTCGTGAAAGAAGAACTCGACGTCTAAGGGCCTCGCGGCCCTTCCAACGCACGGCGACGCCTGACAAAAGGGGGCATGCAGACGCCCGCCCCCTCCGCCGCCGTGCTTGACGAACTGAAGGCCGTGCTCGGACCGGGCGGCTGGACCCAGGATCCCGAGGTCATCGCGCCGTCGCTGACCGAATGGCGCAATCGCTGGACGGGCAACACGCCGATCCTGCTGACACCTCGTTCGACGGAAGAGGTTGCGCGCGCTGTGACGATCTGCGCTCGAGAGGGCGTCGCCATCACGCCCCAAGGCGGCGGCACCGGCTTGGTCGGCGGACAGATCCCCTTCGGCGAGGTCCTGCTGTCGACCCGCAAGATGCGCGCCGTCCGCGATGTGACTCCGCTTGACGACGCCATGACGGTCGAAGCCGGCCTGACCCTGCTGGAGGCGCAGCAGGCGGCGACAGCGGCCGGCCGCTATTTCCCGCTCAGTCTTGCAGCCGAGGGCTCAGCTACCATTGGCGGCGTCATCTCCACCAATGCCGGGGGCACCCAGGTTCTTCGCTACGGCATGATGCGCGACCTGGTCTTGGGTCTTGAGGCGGTCATGCCCAACGGCGAAATCTTCCGGGGCCTGAAGCGGCTGCGTAAGGACAACACCGGCTACGACTGGAAACAGCTGCTGATCGGCGCCGAGGGCACATTGGGCGTCGTGACCGCCGCCACGCTGAAACTCTTCCCCATCATGCGCTCGCGCGCCGTAGCGGTGGTTGGGCTGGAAACAGCCGCCGCCTCGGTCGAACTGCTCGCCCGCGCCAAGGCCGAGACGGGCGGCGGGGTGGAGGCCTTCGAACTGATGAAGCGCCTCGGCATGGAACTGGTGCTGAAGAACATTCCCGACACCCGCGAGCCGCTGGACTCGGCGCCCGATTGGTACGTTCTGATCGAGATCGCTTCGGGCACGCCCGGCGGCGCCGAGGCCCAGATGGAGGCGCTGCTCGAGGTTGCCTTCGAGGAAGGCCTGATCACCGACGCCGCCATCGCCCAGAACGACGCACAGCGCGCCGCCTTCTGGCGTCTGCGTGAAGAACATTCGGCGGCCCTCAAGCCCGAGGGCGGCGGCTGGAAACACGACGTCTCCGTCCCCATTAGCCGCATCGCCGATTTCATCGACGAAGCCTCGGCCGCCGTCGAACGCTTCCACCCCGGCGCCCGCATCTCGGTCTTCGGCCATGTCGGCGACGGCAATCTGCACTACGACATTCTGCCGGGCGTCGGTCAGGACATCCCCGCCTTCATCGGCCGCTGGAAGGAAGGCTCGCAAGTGGTTCACGATGTTGTCGGAGCCTACGACGGCTCGATTTCGGCCGAACACGGTCTGGGTCGGCTGAAGACCGAAGAGGTCAAGCGCTACAAGTCCCCGCTCGAGATCGGAACCATGGCCGCCATCCGCCGCGCCATCGATCCCAAGCGCATCATGAACCCGTCAGTTCTGTTCTAGAACTGACGGGCGGGTCGCCTATCTGAACTTCCGCAGGCCTCTTGGGCCTTGACGACCGGTGCCGGCGCGTTTGCCCAGCCAGTCTTTCCAGTCGGGCCAGTTGCGACGACGTCCGCCGCCGTCGGCCCATTCCGGTCCCGTCTCTGCGTTGAAGACGGTGATGTCGGCGAGGCCGCCCTGTTTGAAGCTTTGCAGCTTTACACCCTTGCCACGTCCCATTTCGGGCAATTCAGCGAGAGGGAAGATCAGCGTCTTGATGTTCTCGCCGATGGTCGCAACGTGATCTCCGGTCACCCGCAGCACCGCCAGCATTTCGCCGTTAAGCACCTGCCTGCCGCCGCGCTTCTGGGCCAGGGTATCGTCTTCCGGCGCAATGAAGCCGTATCCGGCCTTCGATGCGATCAGCAATTTGCCGCCCGGCTGATGCGCCAGCACGTTGATGATTTCGGCCTTCTCGTCCAGATCGATCATCAGGCGCAGCGGCTCGCCATGCCCGCGTCCGGACGCCAGCTTGTCCGCGCCTATGGTGAAGATGCGCCCGTCCGACGCCGCCACCAGCAGCTTGTCGGTCGTATAGGCCGGGACGAGGTAGGCGAGTTGGTCGCCTTCCTTGAACTTCAGCTCCGACGGATCCTCGACCTTGCCCTTGGCAGCGCGGATCCAGCCGCGTTCTGACAGGATGACGGTGATCGCTTCGCGCGGAATGAAGGCCTCGGGCGCGACGAAGGCCGAGCTGTCGACGGCCTCGGCGATGGTCGTCCGGCGCGGAGAGATCAAGGCCTTGCGCACCGCCTCCAACTCCTTAGACACTGCCTTCCACTGCTTGCCTTCTGACGACGTCAGCGCCTTCAGGTTGGCAAGTTCCTCCGACAGCGCATTGAATTCCTTTTCAATCGTCATCTCTTCCAGACGCGCCAACTGACGCAGCCGGGTGTCGAGGATGAAGTCGGCCTGAACCTCCGTAAGGCCGAACCTGGCGATCAGGACGGCCTTGGGCTGCTCCTCCTCGCGGACGATACGGATCACCTCATCGAGGTTGAGGAAGACGATGCGCAGGCCATCCAGCAGGTGCAGACGTTTCTCGACCCGCTCGATCCGCCATTGCGAACGACGGTTCAGCACCTCGCGCCGGTGATCCAAGAAGGCGCGCAGGCAGTCTTTCAAGCCCATGACGCGCGGCGTGCCGCTGGCGTCCAGCACGTTCATGTTGATCGGGAAGCGGACCTCCAGATCGGACAGCTTGAACAGGCTTTCCATGAGCATTTCAGGCTCGATGGTGCGGTTCTTGGGCTCTAGGATCAGGCGGATGTCCTCGGCCGATTCGTCGCGCACATCGCCCAGCAGAGGCGCCTTCTTGTGCTCGATCAGGTCCGCCAGCGCCTCGATCAATCGCGACTTCTGCACCTGATAGGGCATTTCGGTGACAATGATACGCCACACGCCGCGCCCCAGATCCTCGGTCTCCCAGCGCGCGCGCAGGCGCACCCCGCCTCTGCCCGTCTCATAGGCGTCCAGGATGGAGGCATGACCTTCAACCGCAACGCCCCCGGTCGGGAAGTCGGGGCCTGGCACATGCTGGACCAGGTCCTCGGTCGTCGCGTCGGGACGCTCCAGCAGTAGTTGGCAGGCGTCGATCAGTTCGCCGACATTGTGCGGCGGGATCGAGGTGGCCATGCCGACCGCGATACCCGACGAGCCATTGGCCAGAAGATTCGGGAAGCCCGCGGGCAGGACGATCGGCTCCTCGTCCTGATCATCGTAGGTGGGCCGGAAATCAACAGCGTCCTGATCAATGCCATCCAGCAGCAGGACGGCGGCGGGCGTCAGCTTGCACTCGGTGTAGCGCATAGCCGCGGCGCTATCGCCGTCGATATTGCCGAAGTTCCCCTGACCGTCGACCAACGGATAACGCTGGGCGAAATCTTGGGCCAGGCGCACCAGGGCCTCATAGATCGAGGCGTCGCCGTGGGGGTGGTATCCGCCCATCACCTCGCCGACCACCTTGGCGCATTTGCGCGCCGCCGCCTGCGGGTTCAGCCGCATCTGATGCATGGCGTAGAGGATGCGTCGGTGCACGGGTTTGAAACCGTCACGCACGTCCGGCAGCGCGCGATTGGTGATGGTCGACAGGGCGTAGGCCAGATAGCGGCGGCTGAGCGCCGTCTCCATCGGCTCGTCGATGATGCGGCCGCCTTCCGGCGGCGGGGCGTGGATCGTCATGGCTCTGCGAATCGGGGATCGGAAGCGGGAAGTCTAGCCCGTAAGACGCCAGATTGGGGGATAAGCGCGTTGGGGAGTCACCAATCCGCTCCGCCGTACGTATGTGAGTGACACACCCTCGTCAGGCCGCGCCATGATCCTGTTCCTGCTGTCCTATCTCGCCGGCGTTCTGACTATCGTCAGTCCCTGCATCCTGCCGGTTCTGCCCTTCGTCTTCGCGCGGGCGGATCGACCGTTCATCCGCAACGGTCTGCCGTTGTTGGTCGGGATGGCCGTGACCTTCGCGGGCGTGGCGACGCTGGCGGCGCTGGGCGGCGGCTGGGCGGTTCGAGCCAATGAGGTCGGGCGCTGGATCGCCCTGGCTGTGATGGCGGTGCTGGGCGTCAGCCTGCTGTTTCCGGCCGTGGGCGATCGCCTGATGCGGCCTTTCGTGGCGGCGGGGTCTTGGCTGACCGATCGCGCCGAGCGCCAGGGCGGCGATCAGGGCGACGTGCGCTCGTCCCTGCTGCTCGGCGTCGCGACAGGACTGCTCTGGGCGCCATGCGCCGGACCCATTCTGGGCGTGATCCTGACGGGCGCAGCGCTGCAGGGCGCAGGCGTGGGAACGACGGTTCTGCTGCTGGCCTATGCAGCAGGCGCAGCGACCTCGCTGGGTCTGGCCCTGTTGGTCGGGGGTCGCGTGTTCAAGGCCATGAAAGGCGCGTTGGGCGTCGGCGAATGGGTGAGGCGCGGCTTGGGCGTGCTGGTGCTGATCGGCGTGGCCATAATCGGTCTGGGTGCGGACACCGGCTTGCTGACCCGCATCTCGGCCGCCAGCACGGGTCGGATTGAACAGGCGCTGCTGGGCGGGATCGGGCGCGGCATGCCGACGAACCAGGCCCCGGCCGATCTGGCCAATCTGCCGGTTGAAGGGGTGATGCCGCCGCTGACCGGGGCGACGACTTGGATCAACACCCCGCCGCTCACGACCGAGCAGCTGAAGGGCAAGGTGGTGGTGGTCGATTTCTGGACCTACTCCTGCATCAACTGCATCCGCTCCATCCCCTACGTCCGCGCCTGGGCCGAGAAGTACAAGGACCAGGGTCTGGTGGTGATCGGCGTGCACACGCCCGAGTTCGCCTTTGAGAAATCCGAGGCCAACGTCCGCCAGAACGTCCAGCGCCTTGGCATCAACTATCCGGTCGCCATGGACAACGAGTTCGCCATCTGGCGGGCGTTCAAGAACCAGTACTGGCCCGCCCACTACTTCATCGACGCCAAGGGCCAAATCCGTCACCACCATTTCGGCGAAGGGGACTATGCGGGCTCCGAACGCGTGATCCAGCAACTTCTGAAGGAAGCGGGCGCCGCGAACGTCGCCAGCAACGTCGCCACAGTCCAGGCTGAGGGCGCAGAGGCCGCCGCCGACATGGCCCGGGTCGAATCGCCGGAGACGTACGTCGGCTATGGCCGCGCCGAGAACTTCCGCTCTCCCGGCGGCCTGGCCAACGACGTGATCAAGGACTATGTCGCCGCGCCGCTGAAACTGAACGATTGGAGCCTGTCGGGCCGGTGGCGCGTGACGCGTGAGCATGCCGACCTGCAGACCGCTGGCGGCCGTATCGCCTTCCGCTTCAAGGCGCGCGATCTCCATCTGGTCATGGGGCCCAGCAAGCTGGGCGCACCCGTCCGATTCCGCGTCCGGATCGATGGCGCGGCGCCGGGCGCGAACGCCGGCAGCGACATCGACGCCCAAGGCCTTGGCCGTGTTGACGGCGAGCGGCTGTACCAACTGGTCCGTCAAACGGGCGCGGTGCGCGAACGGACGTTCGAGATCGAGTTCCCGGATCCCGGCGTTCAGGTCTTCGCCTTCACTTTCGGCTAGAGCCGACCGGCGTCGCCCAGCTTGTCCAGCATCCACACGCGCGCAGGCGGCAGGGGCTTGTTCTGCGGATGGAAGACGAACTGCTCCAGGAAATGCCCCGTCAGGTCGAACCCGGCCCGGACGTCGCCCTCGATCAGACCGGATTGCGCGCCCAGCATGAAGGGCGGCAGGGTCAGCATCTTGTCGGCATAGGGGGCGCCGGCGTCGCGACTGACCGCCCGGCCGGTGCGAGGACTGACGTAGATCAAGTCGTCGGCCGTGCCGGTCGCGGCGCATTTCGACAGGTCCAGGCCGAAGCCCAGATCTTCCAGCAGCCCCGCCTCGAATCGCACGAAAATCGCAGGCCAGACCGCAGGCATTTCGAACGCCGCCATCAGCGCCTCGAACGCAAGAAAGACGCCGGGATGCGGCTCACGCTCCGGCAACGCCCCTTGGGTCACGCCCGCCGCCGCCGCCAGTCCGGTCAGCGCCAAGGCGTCGTCGAACAGGGCGCTGGGCCCCTCGCCTACCGGCTCCAACCGCACAGCGCCGAGGTGATCCGAGGTGCGGGCGCGGTAATCGGCCACGACTCGCGCGCCCGCCTGCAGGAACGGCTTCATCTTGCGTGACGCGCCGCCGGCTACATAAGCAGAGCGCCTGCCGTGGTTCTCGGTCAGCAGATCGACCACGGCGCCCGTATCGCCGTGGCTGCGCGCCGACAGGACGAACGCCTCTTCGTGGAAGTCCATCAGTCCGCCGGATCCTGAGCGATCAGCCCGACCACGCTCTTGGCCTTGTCGTTCGGCACGGTGAAACTGAGCACATATTGCTCGATCTTCCATCCGTCGTTGGTCAGGCGCAGCACGCCTGAGCCTCGCGTCAGTCCGTAGGCGTCGTTATCCAGCAGCTCATCGAACCAGACGATGCAGCGGCAATCGCCCGGCGCCAGGGTCGCCACCCGGTCATGCGGGCGATAGGTCCAGCCTTTCCCTTGCGAGAAATAGGGCGTGGCGTAGGCGCGAAACTCAGCCAGAGACCAGCGCTCGCTCGCATCCGTGCCGATGAACCGGGCGTCAGGCGTGAACAGATCGAAATAGGCGTCGCCGTCCGCGCGCGACGCCGCAGCGTGCATTCGGTCGAGAACGGCGCCGGCCTCGACGACGGGATCGCCCGCAGCCTGCGTCGATGAAGCAAAAAGGACGAGAGCGGCAAGAAGAGCGATCATTGTCCTGTTCTACTCCTGTTCTCCTCGCCGGGAAACCGTCGGACGCCTCAACGCGCCAGCGTCGTCGGAAACTCGTGGCCCAAGGCCTCGGCCATCGCCTGCTGACTGATCAGGAAGACCTGGTCACGAAGGTGATAGTTGTTGGATAGGACGATCACCGTGACGTCCGCATCGGGCTGATAGAGCATCAGGTTGCGGAACCCGCCCCAGCTGCCCGTATGATAGATCTGGCGGTCCTGGAAGCTGGGTCGCACCTGATCGCCCAAGCGATTGGCGAAGATGCCGAAACCCCAGTCCCGACGCGGGTGGCTGCGCTCGTTCGGCGTGGTGTCGGCCGGCGCGTGGTCAGCCAGCATCTGTTGATAGCTGGCGGGGGTCAGCAGGCCGCCGCGGTGCAGCGCCCTTTGCCAGACCAGCAGATCGTCCAGCGTCGAATAGACCGCGCCGGCGCCCGCCACGATAGAGGTGTTGGCGTTCGGCTGGGCCGCCAGACCGCCGGGGAAGTTGGCGTAGCCCATGATGACGCGGTGATCGCCGCCATCGAGATCAAGACCACTATCCTTCATGCCGAGAGGCTTGAAGAAGGTCTCGCGCATATAGGTCTGGAAGGGCTTGCCGCTGGCCTTTTCGACGATGGCGGCGGCCAGATTGAAACCGGCGTTGTCGTACCGGACCGTGGTCCCCGGTTCGAACTGAAGGCCGAAGCGCTTTGAATCTTCCGTCAGTTCGTCCAGCGTCGCCGGCGTCGTGCGGCGCATGCCCCAACCCGGCCGCGCCATCAGATCGGGAATGCCCGAGGTGTGCGACAGCAGGTGGCTGATGCGGATCGCCGCCCAGGCCTGCGGACAGGGCTGAATCCATTTACAGACCGGATCGGAGACGTTCAACTTGCCTTCGTCCTGAAGCTTCAGGATCGCCGTCGCCGTGAACTGTTTGGAGATCGAGGCCAAGCGGAAGCGCGAGCCCAGCGCCAGCGGCTGGTCCTGCTCGTAGTTGGCCTTGCCATAGACCTGACGGAACAACACCCGGTCGCCCTTGGCCACCAGAACCGCGCCCATAAAGCGGCCTGAAGCAGCTTCGCGATCCAGGCGCGCCGCCAGTTGCGGCAGGCCCTGAACCACGACCACGGGGGGACGTGGCGGCGCATCGGCGCGCTCGGTGGCCAGTTCCACATCGGTCTTGGGGGCCACGGCCGTGGCGATGCCGCCCCAGACCGCGCCGCCAAGGATCAGCGCCCCAAGGACGCCTAGAACGAGCCGAGGATGACCCCCGGCGGTACGCGGCACATCAAACACAGGAACTCAGACGTCGAAATCCAGACCGAACTGGGCATAGAGGGCGCGGCTGTCCTGCCACTTCGGATCGACCTTGACGGTCAGGAAGAGGTGGACCTGACGGCCGAGGATTTCGTTCAGCTCCTCGCGCGCCTTCTGGCCGATCCATTTCAGGGTCTGGCCGCCCTTGCCCAGCACGATGGGCCGCTGGCTCTCGCGCTCGACATAGATGGTCTGTTCGATCCGGGCCGAACCGTCGGCGCGGTCCTCGAAACTCGTGGTCTCGACCGCCGCCGAATAGGGCAGCTCCTCATGGACGCGCAGATAGACCTTCTCGCGCGTGATCTCTGCCGCAAGAACCCGCACCGGCACATCAGCGGCCTGATCCTCGGGATACAGCCACGGCCCCTTGGGCATGGACAGAGCCAGACGCTGCTTCAAATCCTCGACGCCGTCGCCATTGGCGGCCGAGATCATATAGACCTCGGAATAGACGCCGCTTTCGAACAGCTTCTGCGACAGCGCCAGCAGGGTGTCGCGGCGCATGCCGTCGATCTTGTTCAGCGCCAGAACAACCTTGGTCCCGGTGGCCTGCAGGTTGGCGATGATGGTCTCGGTGTCCTCGGCCGAGCGACGATCGGCCGCCGTGCCCTCTCGGCCTTCGGCGTTGATGTGCGACTGGGCGTCAATCAGGTGAACGACGATGTCCGCATCTTCTGCTCCGCCCCAGGCTGAAGCGACCATGGCTCGGTCCAGGCGACGACGCGGCGTGAAGATGCCGGGCGTGTCCACCAGCACGATCTGGGCGTCGCCTTCCATGGCGATGCCGCGCACCGGAAAGCGCGTCGTCTGCACCTTTTGCGTGACGATCGAGACCTTGGACCCGGTCAGCCGGTTCACCAGCGTGGACTTGCCGGCGTTGGGTGCGCCGATGATGGCGGCAAAGCCTGCGCGCTGGTTTTCGATATCGGTCAAATGACGCCTTCACGTTTGAGGAGAGCCGTTGCGGCCGCCTTCTCCGCCTCCTGACGCGAACGCCCTTGCGCGGTCAAGGGCAGCACGTCCTGCACGGACACTTCGACGGTGAATGTGGGCGCATGATCCGAACCCGTCCGATCGGCGACACGATAGGTCGGCAGCGGCCTGCCCTGCCCCTGTGCCCATTCCTGAAGCGCCGATTTGGGATTGGTCACGGTGCGGGACGGCGGCGCCGACAGTTCTTCGGACCAGGCCCGTTCGAACACGGCCTTGGCGGCATCCAGCCCGCCGTCCAGAAAGACGGCCGCCAGTATGGCCTCGACCGCATCGGCGATCACGCCGGCCTTGCGGCGCCCGCCAGTCTTGGTCTCGCCGGGCGAGAGCCGCAGCGCCGGCCCGACACCCAGGGCTTCGCCCACGCGGGCGCAGGCGCCCTTGTCGACCAGGGCGTGCAGGCTAGACGACAGCTGGCCCTCGTCCGCCGTCGGAAACTGAGCCGACAGGCGCTCGGCCACCAGCAGACCCAAAACCCGGTCGCCCAGAAACTCCAGACGCTCGTTGTCGCGTGGACCGTGGATGCCGACCGGCGCGCCCTCGCCCACGCTGGCGTGTGTCAGGGCTCGCTCGAGCAGGGCCTTGTCCTTGAACCTGTGTCCAAGGCGCGTTTCCAGCGCCGCGACCGCTTCGGCTCTCAGATTAGCCATCAATGGAGGACGTTGAAGAACCGGTTCAGCCGCACGTTGAACCAACTGACCGGGTTCCACAGCGACGAACCGGGCTTCCACGAGAACAGGATGATCTGCGCCTTGCCGACCAGGTTCTCGGCCGGGACCATGCCCACGCCGCTGGACTGTTCGACACGGCTGTCGATCGAGTTGTCGCGGTTGTCGCCCATCATGAAGTAGTGACCGGCCGGGACTTCATAGACCGGAGTGTCGTCCAGATCGTTTCCGGGACCGAAGTCCTGGGTCATGAAGCTCTTGCCTTCCGGCAGGGTCTCGCGGACCTCGGTCACAGGACGCGGACCGAAGATGTCGTTGATCTCCTGCTCGCTGACCACGACGTCCTGCACCGGCTTGTCGTTGATATACAGCTTGTTGGCGATCATCTGGATGCGGTCGCCGGGCAGGCCGATCACGCGCTTGATGAAGTCGGTCTTGTTGTCACGCGGCAGCTTGAACACGACGATGTCGCCGCGCTTGGGCGCCGAACCCATGATCCGGCCGTCGAACAGCGGCGGGCTGAACGGAATCGAGTGCTTGGAGAAGCCGTAAGACCACTTCGAGACGACGATATAGTCGCCTTCGTACAGGTTCGGCTCCATCGAGGCCGAAGGGATGGTGAAGGGCTGGAACAGGAAGATGCGCAGCACCATCGCAATCAGCAGGGCGAAGACGATGGTCTTGAAGATTTCGCCGGTCTCGCTGGCCGCCGAGGTCGCCTTGTCGCCGCCCTTGGGCGTCTTGGCGTAGACCTTCTGGTTCGCCGTCGTGGGCTCCTGCACCGACTTGATCGGAGCGTCCGCTTCCGAGGCCGCAAATCGTTCTTCGGGCGTGGCGTCGCGATTGGCGTCGTCGGGCTTTTGGTCTTCGCTCATGCGATCAGGCATCCTCGCCGCGTCCGCGCGGTCATCGCGCACGCCTATAACCTGATTACGACTGCGGCAAGGCTTCGATCACCACGAAGGCGAGCGCATAGGGATGTTCGTCGCTCAGCGTCAGGTGGATTTTCGCCTCGTGTCCGGGCGGCGTCAAACGCGCCAGATGCTCAGCCGCGTGGCCGGTCAGCGCCATCGTCGGCTGACCCGAACGCAGGTTCACCACCCCCATGTCGCGCCAATAGACATCGGCGCGCATCCCGGTGCCCAAAGCCTTGGCGCAGGCCTCCTTGGCGGCGAACCGTTTGGCGTAGCTCCAGGCCGGGTCGGGCTTCCGATCCGAGCGGGTGCGCTCCAACTCGGTGAAGCAGCGCGTCTTGAAGCGTTCCCCGAACCGATCAAGAGACGCGTGGATGCGACGGATATCCGACAGATCTGCGCCTACGCCGATGATCATTTGGCCGCATCCATCGCGGCCCGCATCTGGCGGATCACGCCGTCCAGACCGATGAAGATCGAGTCGCCGATCAGGAAGTGGCCGATGTTCAGCTCGCGGATTTCCGGGATCGCCAGCATGCGCGGGGCCGTGTCGTAATCCAGCCCGTGGCCTGCATGGACCTCAAGGCCTAGGATGTCGGCTTGGGCGGCGGCGGCGGCGAGGCGTTCGAACTCGACCTCCCGCTCTGCCGGATCGGTCAGGTGGCAGTAGCGACCGGTGTGGAACTCGACCACCTGCGCGCCGACGACGGCGGCGGCCTCGACCTGCGCTTCGGTCGGTTCGATGAAGAGCGAGACCCTGATGCCAGCGTCCGCCAGCGCCTTGACCACAGGCGCGATCCATCCTTCGTGACCCGCGACCGCCAGACCGCCTTCGGTCGTGACCTCCTCGCGCCGCTCGGGCACCAGACAGGCGGCGTGCGGCCGGTGGCGCAGAGCGATGGCCAGCATCTCGTCCGTCACCGCCATTTCCAGATTCAGCGGCTTGCCGGCGCGGGCGCACAGGGCGCTCAACACATCGATGTCGGCGTCGGTGATGTGTCGGCGGTCTTCGCGCAGGTGGGCGGTGATGCCGTCGGCCCCGGCCGCCAGCGCCGCCTCGGCCGCGCGCGCAGGATCGGGATGCGTCCCTCCCCGCGCGTTTCGCACCGTGGCGACGTGGTCGATGTTGACGCCCAGCCTGACCCGTTCACGCATAGCTCTACTTCGCCAATCTGCGGCTGCCGGGATCTTCCACCGGAACCGCGGCCAGTTCAGGCGGAAGAGCGTCGGCTGGGTAAGCGGGCACGTCCAGCGACGCCAGGGCGATCAGTGGCACGCCCACATCCGCCTTGCCGCCCGAGCGATCGACGATACAGGCGGCGGCGACCACCTCGCCCCCGGCGGCCTGGATGGCGGCGATGCATTCGCGCGACGACAGCCCGGTCGTGACGATATCCTCGACCATGACGACCTTTTCGCCCGGCTCGACCGAGAAGCCGCGACGCAGTTTGAAATCCCCGCCCTCGCGCTCGACATACATCGAACGGACCTTCAGGTGTTTGGCCGTCTCGTAACCGGGGATGATGCCGCCTACAGCCGGCGAGATGGCGACATCGACCGGGCCGACCGTGTCGACGATCTTTTCGGCCAAGGCCTTGCACAGCCGCTCGCATCGCGCGCCATCCATGAAGACCAAGTTCTTCTGCAGGAAGACCGGGCTGTGCAGACCCGACGACAGGACGAAATGGCCTTCGCGCAGGGCGCCGGCGTCGCGAAACTCGTTGAGGACGTCTTCAGTGTTCATGACAGGGTTCTAGACCCGGATCGCGCGCGGATGAACCCTGCGGCGACGCTTCATTCGATGTTTTCGTTCGGCCGCAGCCCGCGCGCGAGCAGTTCGGCCCAGACGCCCTCCGCGTCCTCGGCAAAACCGATCAGGTCCAGGTCGGAGGCGGCGATCATTCCGTGCTCGACCAAGGCGTCGAAACCGATCACCGAGGTCCAGTAGGCCTTGTCCACCAGAACGACTGGAACCGGCGGCGCCTTCTTCGTCTGGCGCAAAGTCAGCATCTCGAACATCTCGTCGAAGGTGCCGAAGCCGCCGGGAAACACCACCAGCGCATTCGCGCGCATCGCCAGATGCATCTTCCTCATCGCGAAATAATGGAAGCGGAATGTCAGCTCCGGGGTCGAATAGGCGTTCGGCTCCTGCTCATGCGGCAGGGTAATGTTGAAACCGACCGACGGCGCGCCGGCGTCCACAGACCCGCGGTTGGCTGCCTCCATGATCCCCGGGCCGCCGCCGGTGGCGATGACATTGTCACGGGGTTCGCCGACGCGCCCTCGCAAGGCTCCGCCGCGCTCGGACGCCAGTCGACCAAAGGCGCGGGCCTCTTCATACCAACGGTGCCCTTCGCGAATACGCGCGCTGCCGAAGACGACGAGGGTCGAGCGCACGCCCCAGGCCCTCAACGCCTCCTCGGGCTTGGCGTATTCCATCAAGAACCGCACGCCGCGCATCGAATCGCCCAGCAGGAAGTCCTGATCCATCGCCGCCATGCGATAGGACGGCGAGGCCATCTGCGCCGCGTTCGGCTTTATCGGATCGCTCATTCGCCGCGCGCGCGCTCGACGGAATCGACCGACGGATTGGCCCTCAGCGCCGCCATGATCATTGTCGCATGCTTGGCGTCTTCGACCTCGACGTCCACGTCCACGTCGAAGAAGTCCTGCTGACGGTGCGCCATCGACAGATTGATGATGTTGCCGCCAGCCTCGCCGATCAGGGTCGTGACCTGACCCAGAACGCCCGGCGCATTGCGGATCGTCGCGCGAATGCGGGCGGCGGCGACCGCGTCCGTTTCGGCCTGAGGCGTCCATTGCAGGTCATGCCAGACCGAATCGTCATCGGCGAAGGCGGCCAGGGTCTGGCAATCAATGGTGTGGACGGTCAGGCCAGATTCCGGCTCCAGAATGCCCACGATCCGGTCGCCCGGCACGGGCGTGCAGCATTGTCCGAAATGAACCGACACGCCGGGCGTCAGCCCGCCGCCGCGCACGAACAGCCGCGCCTTCTCGCCCTCAATGCGCTGCTTCTCGGGCCCGGCCTTCAGCCGTCCCTTCAGCGCGGGGAACAGGATTTCGGCCGCCGTCGTCGGCGACAACCGCCCGCGTCCCAGGCCTTCGAACAGATCGTCGTCGCTCGCGACCGCCAGCAGTTCCAGAACCGGCTTCAGCGACACGTCTGTCAGGGTCTTGTCGACCCGGCCCAGGGTTTGATCCAGCGCGACGCGGCCCAGCTTGATGAACTCTTCGCGCTCAGAGGTGCGGATATGGCGGCGAATGGCGGAGCGCGCGCGGCCCGTGACCGTCAGACTGCGCCAGTCGGCAGGCACTTCCCGCTTCGAGCCACGGATGATCTCGACCACGTCGCCGTTCTGGAGCGGCGTCCGCATGGGCTTCAACTCGCCATTGACCTTGACCCCGACGGCCGTGTCCCCGACCTCGGTGTGGACGGCATAGGCGAAGTCCAGAGGCATTCCCCCGCGCGGCAGGGTGACCAGTTGCCCCTTCGGCGTGAAGACGAAAACCTGGTCCAGATACATTTCCAGCTTGGCGTGCTCGACCCAGTCCTCGCCGCCCTCGCCGTGCTCGATCACCTGAACCAAGTGTCGCAGGTTCTGAAGCGGGTCACGCCCGCCGCCCTGTTCCATCGCCTCGCGGTCGAAGCCGTAGGAATGGTTCTTGTAACGCCAGTGGGCGGCGACCCCGTCCTCGGCGATCCGGTCCATGTCCTCGGTGCGGATTTGCATCTCGATCCGCAGGCCCCGGGGGCCGACGACGGTCGTGTGCAACGAGCGATAGTTGTTCGACTTAGGCGTCGAGATGAAATCCTTGAACCGCTCGGGCACCATCGGCCATTCGCGGTGGATCACACCCAGCGCGCGGTAGCAGTCGTCCTCCGCCTCGACGATGACGCGGAAGCCGTAAATGTCCGACAGGGACGAAAAGCCGACCGACTTGCGCTGAAGTTTGCGCCAGATCGAATAGGGCGTCTTCTGCCGGCCATAGACATTGGCCTTCAGGCCCGCCTCGGACAGAACGCGCTCAACCTCGCTCGCCACGCCGTCGATGGCGCGACCGTGCTCCAGCTTCAACGCCTCCAGCCGCCGCTCGATGGCGGTCTTGGCCGTTGGATTCAGATGGGTGAAAGCCAGCTCTTCCAGCTCGGACGCGATCGAGTGGATACCGATCGACCGGCCCAGGGGCGCATAGACTTCTAGCGTTTCGCGGCTGATCCGCTCGCGCTTCTCCGGCTTCACGAACTGGAGCGTGCGCATATTGTGCAAGCGGTCGGCCAGCTTGACCAGCAGCACCCGCACGTCACGGCTGATGGCCAGGATGAACTTGCGCAGGTTCTCGGCCTGGCGCGTGTGTTCAGCCTGAAGCTCCAGCCGCGACAGCTTGGTCACGCCCTCGACCAGAACCGCGACCTCTTCACCGAACATGCCGGCGATGTCGTCGCGCGTCGCGGTCGTGTCCTCTACCACGTCATGCAGCAGGGCGGTGACGATGGTGGCGGTGTCGAGCTTATAGTCGGTCAGTATCCCCGCGACCTGGATCGGGTGGGCGAAATAGGGATCGCCAGAGGCTCGCAACTGCGAGCCGTGCATCTTCATCGCATAGACGTAGGCGCGGTTGAGAAGCGCTTCGTCGGCGGTGGGATCGTAGGCCTTGACGGCCTCGATCAGCTCGAACTGACGCAGGATCGGCGCGCGCTTGGGCTGCGGCGCCGGATCGACGAGCGCCGTCTGGGGGTCGTTTTTGTTTGCAGCTGGGGGCGCCGGCGGAACCGTCTCGGTCCGCGCCGGCAGGATAGTGACGCCAGGGGCTCCTTCGGGCGTCAGTACCGCTCCTCCTGACCGCCGTCGCGGTCGCTTTGAAGAGCGCGGATCAGTTCCGCCTCGGCCATGTTCATGTGCTGCGGCGAGGCCAGCAGAGCGACCGTTTCGGCCTCATCCTCGGCTTCCGTCCGCTCATCGACGCGTTGCAGCGTGGTGATGATGGTCTCGCGCAGTTCGTCCGGCACGACGGTGTCGTCGGCGATCTCGCGCAGGGCGACGACAGGGTTCTTGTCGTTGTCGCGGTCGATCGTCAGGGCGGCGCCGTTGGCGATGCTGCGGGCGCGGTGGCCAGCCATCAGCACCAGACCAAAGCGGTTCGGAACTTTCTCGATGCAGTCTTCGACGGTGACGCGGGCCATGAAATTCCTCGAACGCGGGGGAGAACCGCGTCAAATACAGATGAGGACGGCTTTTTGCAACGCCACAGGGGCGGAAGTTGGGCGTCAGTCGGTACGACGCGCCAAAGGGTAGGCGATGATCAGCACCAGATCGTCCTCGCCCACCTGCTGAATACCGACGTTGCCGCCATCGTAAAGATAGGCTGTGTCGCCGGCCTTTATCCGGGTCGTCACGCCGTCCGTGGTGACATCTCCTTAGCCGCTGACGACATGATAGACCTCGTCGTGCGCGATGACGTGCAGGCCGATAGACGATCCTGGATGCATGATGCGCTTTCTGAACTCCATCGATCGGTTCGGCGCCATGCCCGAAATTCGATAGGCCGTGCTCATTCCCGTGCCGTTGTGCGGCGGCGGCTGGCGCACCATTGTGTCCGCCTCATGAATCACCAGACCCACGCCCATCGGCGGTGAAGCTGGCTCAGGGTGCAACTCCTGAACTGACGTTGACAAAAGCACGGCGGCGAAGGCGAGGCTGAGCATGATATGTCTCCCGGTGTCAGCCGGATCAGCTCACGAACAGCTGCCTACTTCAATGGGTGCGCATCGCGACCGACCGACGCGGCTTGGCCTAGATTTTCGGCGCTCGCGCGCTTGGTAGGATGCACCCAATTTGGCGCGATCTCGGCGATGGGGCCCATGACGAACTGGCGCTCGGCCGCGCGGGGATGGGGCAGGATCAACCCCTGCAGATCACCGCTCAATCGTCCGTAGGCGATCAGGTCCAGATCCAGCGTCCGCGGCGCATTGCGAACCGACCGCTCGCGGCCGAACGCATCCTCGATCCGGCCGAGCGCCGCCATCAGCGAATGCGGATCATGGTCGGTGCGGACGATCACCACGCCATTCAGAAAGGCGGGATCGTGCGGATCGGGCCAGGCCATTGATGACCACCACGACGAGCGTGCGACGACATCAATCCCTTCGCTGCGAAAACGTGCGAGCGCCGCCTCCAGCGCTTCGGTGCAGGAAGACCATGCCCCCTTGTCATTGCAGCCCAGGGCCACGATGACTGCGTCATTCAGGTCGAACCCGTCATCGATTCCGACGGCGACCGCGCGATCCGATTTTTCATCTCTTTCGACGGCTTCGACCATGTTCCATCCCACCGACCGGCTGGCGATCTTCATCGACGGCTCGAACCTCTACTCCGCCGCCCGCGCCCTGCAGCACGACATGGACTTCCGGCGGATGCTGGACTGGTTCCGCGAGAGGTCCATCCTGACCCGCGCATACTACTATACGGCCGTGGTCGAGGGCGAAGAATTCTCGCCGGTTAAGCCGCTGGTCGACTGGCTCGACTACAACGGCTTTTCGGTCGTCACCAAGCCGGTGAAGCGGTTCACGGACAATAGCGGCCACAGCCGGATCAAGGGCAATATGGACATCGAGATCGCGGTGGACATGCTGGAGCTGGCTCCGCACATCGACCATGCGGTGCTGTTCTCCGGCGACGGCGACTTCCGGCGGGTGGTTCAGGCGATCCAGGCTAGGGGCGTGAGGGTCACGGTCATCTCGACCCAAAAGACCCAGCCGCCGCATATCGCCGACGAACTGCGTCGTCAGGCCGACGCCTTCCTCGATCTGAACGATCTGATGGCCGACTTCGGCCGCCCGAAGGCCGCCCAATGACCTTGACGCCCGAACCGCCCCGCGACTGCCCCCTGTGCCCTCGCCTGGTCGCCTATCGTCAGGAGAATGCGCGTCAGAATCCAGACTGGTGGAACGGGCCGGCCGCCTCGTTCGGCGATCCGAACGCGCGTCTGCTAATCGCCGGCCTCGCGCCCGGCCGTACCGGCGCCAACCGGACGGGACGTCCCTTCACCGGCGATCACGCCGGCTGGCTGCTGTACGACACCCTGAAGAAGGCCGGCTTTGCGCACGGCCATTACGATCCCAACGGCGACGATGACCTGACGCTGACGGACTGCATGATCACCAATGCGGTCCGATGCGCCCCGCCCGGGAACAAGCCTCTGCCGATCGAGGAGACGACCTGCCGTCCCTTCCTGATCGACCGGCTCAAACTGCTGCCGAATCTGAAGGTGATCGTGACCCTGGGCGACGTCTCGCGCCGCAATATCCTGAAAGCCTTCGGGCGGCCTGCGTCAGCGATGCCGGCGGGTCACGGGGCGCAGGGCGAAGCCGGCGGATACGTCATTCTAAACAGCTATCACTGCTCCCGGTTGAACACGAACACCGGTCGCCTGACGCCGCAGATGTTCGAGGACATCTTCGCGCGCGCCCGAACCCTGATCGAGGCCTGAACCTCAGCCCTTGTCACGCATCAGGCGCGCCTTGTCGCGCTGCCAGTCGCGTTCGGCCGAAGCCTCGCGCTTGTCGTGCAGCTTCTTGCCCTTGGCCAGCGCGATCTCCAGCTTCGCCTTGCCTGCATCGTTCAGGTAGAGCTTCAGCGGAATGATGGTCTGACCGTCGCGCTGGACCGCCCCCATCAGCTTGTCGATCTGCTTTCTGTGCAGCAGCAGCTTACGCGGTCGGCGCGGCTCGTGGTTGAAGCGGTTTGCCTGTTTGTATGGCGGAATATCGGCGTTGATCAGCACGATCTCGCGCCCCTCCACCGCCGCATAGCTTTCGGCGATATTGGCCCGGCCGTCGCGCAGCGCCTTGATCTCGGTGCCCAGCAGCTGGATCCCGGCCTCGATATTGTCTTCTAGGAAATAGTCGAACCGCGCGCGGCGATTTTCGGCGATGACCTTGGATTTCGATTGCGGCTTGGGCGCCATCAGATGACGCCCGCCGCCGCCATGGCGCGGTCGATAAGGGGTTTGACCGCATCGGAGGTCGGCGACAGCGGCAGACGCGCCTCCTCATTGCACAAGCCAAGCTTAGCCAGGGCGTATTTCGTCGGCGCGGGCGAGTTGTCCAGGAACAGCGCCTTGCAAAGACTGATCAGTCGGTCCTGCCAATCCCGTGCTGTGGCATAATCTCCGGCGGTCATCGCATTGTGCAAGGCGACCATGGCCTCCGGCGCGACATTGGACGCCACCGAGATCAGGCCGACGCCGCCATGGGCGTGGTAGCCGAGATAGCTGGGGTCGTCGCCCGAGATCAAGTCGAACTGGCCATCGATGTTTGCGCGCATCCAGCTGACGCGGCTCATGTCGCCCGTGGCGTCCTTGATGCCGACGATGTTGGGGTGGGCCGCCAGCCGCGCCACTGTCTCATTGGACAAATCGGCCCCCGTGCGGCCCGGCACATTGTAAAGCAGGATCGGCAGTTGAACCGCGTCGGCCACCGATTCGAAATGGGCTGCCATGCCCGCCTGGGACGGGCGAATGTAATAGGGCGTCACGATCAAAGCCCCATCCGCGCCCACCGTCTTGGCGTGGCGGGTCAGGTCGATGGCCTCCTTGGTATAAGGCGATCCGGTACCGGCGATGACGGCGATGCGCCCGGCCGTCAGACGCACGCACAGTTCTATGACGTGCTTGTGCTCATCCAGATCCATGCTGGCGCCCTCGCCCGTCGTGCCCATCGGGACGACGCCGTGAACCCCTGCGGCGATCTGACGCTCGAGCAGTTTGGCGAATGCGGCTTCGTCCACGTTTCCGTCACGAAGTGGTGTGATCAGGGCGGTGATCACGCCCTTGAACAAGGGGGCGTTCATGAGACTAAGCTGGCCTGCGTGGGGAGTGACGATGGACGGATGTTCATCGCCTTTGCAATGAGCGCGGGACGTTAGGTCGCCAGCGGCTCCGCCGCAACCGGGATTGAATGGGAACAGGACAGATCATGATCGCGACCAGTCTGGCGGCGGCCCTCGCCGTCCTTGCGCCGAACCCGCAGGACGTCCTGCCCACCCAGCCTGTGCCCTATGCCTCGGCGTCCTCGTCCGTGCCCGGCTATTCGGCGACCTATCAGGGCCGCGTGCTGAACGATCAGGACACGGCGCTGTTTCGTCAGGGGCTGGCGGCGGCCCGTGCGCGCGATGTGTTTGGCGCCCAGTCCGCCATGTCGCAGATCAGGGACGCCTCGGCTCGCAAACTGGTTGAATGGGCGCTGATCGACACCTCGGGCGAGCAGCTGTCCTACTCGGACCTCGCGCGCGGTCAGTCCGATCTGGCGGGATGGCCGCGCGGCGAATCGCGACGCGCCGCCGCCGAAAAGGTGCTGGACCAGTCCGGCATGGGCGCGGACGCCGCCTTGGCCCTAATGTCTGACGGAAAGCCGACGACCGTCGAGGGGGCCATCGCCTACGCCTCCGCGCTGCAGCAGCGCGGCCGCCAGGATGAGGCCCGCGCCCTCGTCCGCGACTGGTGGCGCACCCGCTCGTTCGACGACGCGCCGCAGTCGCGTATCCTCGGCCAATGGGGTTCCTGGCTGACGCCCGCCGATCACGAGGCGCGGCTGAATATGCTTCTGCTCGGTCCGCACGGGCCGGCGACGCGCAGCATGATCAATCTGGTCTCGCCCGATCGCGCCGCCATAGCCAACACGGTGATGACCCTTCGTTCGGCCTACAGCCCCGACGCCGTCATCGCCAATCTGACGCCGGCCCAGGCCGCCGATCCGGCGGTCGTGCTGGAGCGCGTTCGCCTGCTGCGATCGCAAAATCGCCAATCCGAAGGCTTTGCGCTGCTGGCCAATCTTCCGCCGGCGCCGGGCCACACGACCGGCGACAACACCCTGTGGAGCGAGCGCCGCAACTACTTCCTCGACGCCCTGCAACAGGGCAACTGGCGCGCGGCCTATGACGCCATGAACGGCCACGGCTTCACCTCGGGGGACCGGATGGTGGACGCCGACTTCTTCGCCGGTTGGGTCGCCCTGACCAAGCTGAACCAACCCGAAGTCGCCGCCCGCCATTTCGAAGCCCTGCGCACCGCCTCGTCCACGCCGATTACTCAAGGCCGCGCCTTCTACTGGCTGGGTCGCGCCGCCGAGGCGCGCGGCGAACGCGACGCAGCCCTCGCCTACTATCGTAACGGCGCCCAGCACTGGCAGACCTTCTATGGTCAGTTGGCGGCCGAGAAGGCGGGGATGACCACCCTTCAGCTGCCCGGGGAGCCCGTGCCGTCACAGGAGGACATCGCCCGCTTCGAAGGCAATGAGATCGTCCGCGCCACACGAATCCTGGGCGAGACGGGCGAGATGAGCCTGCTGCGCGTCTTCGCCTATCAGCTCGACAACGACCTGCCGACCATCAACGACCTGGCCCTGCTGATGGACCTGTCGCGCGGCTATGGCGAGGGTTTCACCGCCATGATGGTGGGGCGCGCCGCCAGCCAGCGGGGCTTCGTCATGCCCGAGCGGATGTATCCCGTCCGCGTCCCGCCCCAGGTCGCCGGCGCCGCACCGCTGGAGTTCACCCAAGCGATCACGCGTCAGGAATCCAGCTTCGACCCCCGCGCCCGCTCCGGCGCCGACGCGCGCGGCATGATGCAGTTCCTGCCGTCCACCGCCTCGGGCGTCGCCCGCCGTCTGGGCATGAGCTATTCCGCCGAGCAGTTGTGGGATCCCGACTACAACATGACCCTGGGCAGCTATCACCTGGGCGAGCTGATGGCCGCGAACAACGGCTCCATGCTGCTGGCGACGGTCGGCTACAACGCCGGACCGGCACGTCCCAGCCAGTGGATCTCCCGTTGCGGCGATCCGCGCGGCGATGCGATCAAGACCATCGACTTCATCGAGTGCGCGCCCTTCACAGAGACGCGCAACTACATGATGCGGGTGATGGAGAACATGGCGGTCTACAAGGCGCGCCTGAACGGCGGCACGGCGCCGCTGACGCCATCGGCCGACATCTCGCGCGGATCGGCGGGCGGCGCGCGGCCCTATATCGCCTACTGAGCCCGGCGGGCCGCCAGCAGCAGCCCGTTCGGCCCCTCGATCCACTCGCCGTCCAGCCCAAACACCTCGCGCAGGACGGCGGGCGACAGGGCCTGGATCGGTGGGGCGTCGGCGACGACTCGCCCCCGATCCAGCACGACGATGCGATCCGCCACGGCTGCAGCCAGGGTCAGGTCGTGAAGACTGACCAGCACGCCTGCTCCGCCGTCAGCGCGCGCCCTCAGGCGCTCCAGCACCAGACGCTGCGCATCCGGGTCCAGCCCCGCGATCGGCTCGTCGGCCAGCAGCAGCGGCGCATCGACGACAAGGGCGCGCGCCAGCAGAACCCGCGCACGCTCGCCGCCTGACATCTCTGCAACGCCGCGGTCCGCCAGATGACCAGCGCCGACTTCTTCCAGAACGGCGCGCGCTCGCGCCAGCGCATCCGCGCCTGACAGAAACGGGGCGCCGAGCGCCGCCACCTCTGCCGCCGGCAGATTCCAGGCGATGCGCCGTTCCTGCGGCAAATAGGCGACGCGTTCCGCCCGCTGGCGATGGGACAGATCGACGATGTCCGCGCCGCCCAGCCTGATTTGTCCGCCGGTCGTGGCCAAGAGGCCCGCAGCGGCGCGGATGGCGCTGCTCTTGCCCGCTCCGTTTGGTCCGCACAGGGCCACGACCTCGCCCGCCGCGACCGACAGGCTCACCCCATCCAGCACGACGGCCTTGCCCAACCGCGCCTGAACCTTTGCTAGCGACAACAGGCTCACAGCCGCCACTCCCGCGCCGCGCGCCAAGCAATCAGGGCGAACAGAGGTGCGCCGATCAGGGCGGTGAATACGCCCAGCTTCAGCTCCTGATCCGCCGGCGTCAGTCGCGCCAACAGGTCCGCCACGATCAGCATCAGCCCGCCCGCCAGCGCCGAGGGCGCCAGGATTCGCTTCGCATCACCCCGCACCGCCGCGCGCACCAGATGCGGCGCCGCCAGGCCCACGAACCCGATGACGCCCGCCACCGCCACGGCAGCCCCGGTGGCCAAGGCCGCCGCGATCAGGGCGAAGACCCTCAACAATCCCATATCCAGTCCGGACGCCGCCGCCCCCTCGTCGCCCAGGGTCAGCATCCGCAGACCGGCGCTCGACAGGGCGGCGAAGACGCCCGCGACGATGACGGCCGGCGTCACCCAGGCCACATCGACCCAGCTTCGGTTCTGCACCGATCCCAGAAGCCAAGACATGACCTCGGCTGAGGCGATCGGCGACGGCGACAGATTGAAAATCAAGGCCGTCGCCGCGCCTGCGAAACTGGACAGAGCCACCCCGAACAGGATCAGGGCCTCGGGCGCCCGCATGGCCCTGGACGCCACGATCAACAGTCCGCCCGCCAGCGCCGCACCGGCCAAGGCCGACACCTCGACCAGTCCCGGCACGGCCGCAGCACCAAGCACGATGGCCAGCGCCGCACCCAGGGCCGCCGTCGCCGACACGCCCAGCACGCCGGGATCAGCTAGCGGATTACGCAACAGCCCCTGCATAACCGCCCCTGCCAATCCCAGGGCCGCGCCGACGACTAGGGCGCAGACCGCGCGCGGCGCTCGCACCTGCCACAGCACCTCGGCCGGACCGGATGTCGGATCGCTGAAGGCCGCCGCATACTGATCGACGCTGAACGCCGTCTCGCCGGCCAGCACCGCCAGGGCCAGCGCCGCGACGATCAAGCCGATCAGAACCAGGCACAGCCGAACCGTTCTGTTCACGGCCGCCCCTTGGCCATCATCTCGACCGCGTCGGCGGCGAACCACGCGGGGCAGGTCAAGGTCGCGGCAGGCAGGCGCGCCGCCGTTCGGCCCTCGGCCGCTCGCGCGACAACCGGATGCCGCCCCGGTCCGCGCAGGTCGGCGCGCAACTGATCGAAGAAGCCGAGCACAAATCGCATCGGCGGATTCATCGTGATCCGCTCGACGCTGAGGGCACCAAAACCGGGAGCGACAATCAGATTGCGAAATCCGGCCGCCCGCATCATCACATCCATCAGCGTGCCTGGTCCGGCGGTGAAGCCCCCCGATGTCAGATAGACGGCGCCGGGCGCCTCAGCCACGGGTTTCACCGGCGCCGCTTTGGCCAACTTCCCGTCCATCTGTCGCTCTAACGCCTGTCCGCGCTCAGCCTGTCCCAGATCCCGCGCCACAGTCCGGATATTTCGTCGCACGCCCTCCAGATCAATCGCATCATCGATTGTGACCACCTTGACGCCGCGCTGCGTCAGCGCGGACAGTAGGCGCGGCTCGCCGCCCCAGTAGCGCACCACGACGTCAGGCTGAAAACCCACGGCGGCCTCAAGTGTCGGCCGCAAACGCTTGTGACCGACCGCCTGCCGACGCAGCCAGGCGTCAGGATCGTCGGCGCGCGGCGACAGCGCGATGTCTGCATCCGGCGCTAGAGCCAGCACATATTGGTCGGCGCACTGGTCCAGCGCCATGATCCGCAAGGGCCTGGCCTGAGCCGTGCTGCTGAACGCCAGAGCCGCCAAGGCGACGCAGATATGCTTCATCCTTCGATCAGACCGGCGAACAGGGCGTCCAAGGTCGTGCGAACCAGCGCCTGCCGATCGGACCACGGGAAATAGGGCTTGGTGATCATGAGAGACACGATGCCGTGCGCCGCAGCCCAGATCGCCTGGGCGATCGTGGCGGGATCGCCTTTCATGCGTCCAGCCGTCACGGCGTCGCCGACGGTCGCCTCCAATGTCGTGAACAGGCTGGAGCCCAGTTCGCGCGCCGCGTCCTGAGCGCCGTCTCGCGCCTCCACCGGTCGCGTCAGATAGATCAGGCGATAGGCGTTGGGATGGGCGAAACCGAAGTCGATATAGCCCTCGATCATCCGCCGCAGCCGCTGCTCGGGCGGCGCGGCCTCATCGGCGACAGCGGCGTTTGATGCGATCAATCGGGCGAAGGCGTCACGGCAGATTTCCTGCAGGATCGCGCCCTTGTCTGGGAAATGCATGTAGAGCGCCGTCGACGATAGCCCGACCTCGTCCGCGATCTTGCGAATCGTCGCGCCTTCATAGCCGTGCTCGACGAAGATGCGCTCGGCCGCGGCCAGGATTTCGCCCCTACGCGAATGGCCTTCGCCCTTGGGCTTTCGGGTCGTGCGCGAGGCGTTCGAAAGTTCAGACAAGCCGCTGCTCCGGGTGAGGCGCCCTGAATAGCGACAATCCGTCCCGGACGCCAACCGACTTGCAGAACGCGGTTGTTTCAAATAGCGATTAAGGGTTGTGGTACTTCGGGGGCGGATGCGGTGAAGGATTGGGCGCATCCGGGAATTAGGCCCCGTCGGAACGGCGCCTCGCGACGCACGCCGAGCGGTTTCCAGGTCACGACCTTGATCTTGCTCACCCTGACATCCGTCGTGGCGCTGATCCGCTGGTCCGCCGCCGCGATCGACGTCGGCTTGGTGCTGTTTCAGGCCGCCTTCGTGGTGTGCGCGTTGTGGAAGGCCGTCATCGGCATCGCCAGCCTGGGACGCCCTGCGCCCGTCCCTCGCCCGATCGAATGGCCGCGCTACACTATTCTGGCGGCGCTTTACGATGAGGCAGCGGTGACGCCGCAACTGATCGCCAACCTCAGCCGGATCGACTATCCCGCGCACAGGCTGGAGGCGTTTATCGTGCTGGAGGCGCATGATGAGGCCACCTTGGCTGCAGCCCAGGCGACGCCCAAACCGCCGTGGCTGAAAATCCTGATCGCCCCTCCGGGCAGTCCTCAAACCAAGCCGCGCGCTTTGAACTACGCCTTGCGTCACGCGCGGGGCGATCTGGTCACCATCTATGACGCAGAGGACCGACCGCATCCGCAACAGCTCCGCCAAGCGGCGGCGCGCTTCGTCGCCCGGCCCCGGCTGGGTTGTCTTCAAGCGCCGCTGCGTATCCGAGCATCCGGCAAGACTGACTCGTGGTTTTTAGATCGGCAGTTCGCTTTTGAATATGCGGCCCTGTTTGAAGTGACCTTGCCGGGCATGGCGCGGCTGGGCTTGCCTTTCCCGCTGGGCGGCACCAGCAATCATATCCGCATGACGGCGCTGCGTGTCGCAGGCGGCTGGGATGCGCACAATGTCACCGAGGACGCTGACCTGGGCTTTCGCCTGTGGTCGCTCGGCTGGAAGCTCGGCGTCATCGACAGTCCGACTTGGGAGACACCGCCGGGCGCGATGGACCGATGGCTGCCTCAGCGCACCCGATGGCTGAAGGGTTATATGCAGACCTGGGGTGTGCATACCCGGCGTCCCAACGCCCTGGGCCGTCGCGGAAGCTTGTCGCTGGTCATGACCTTGGGCGCGGCGATCCTGTCGGCGGCCGCCCATGCCCCGACGCTGGCCTGGCTGGTTTTAGCCATCGCCGTCTGGGTCCTGTCCGGCACCCTGCCGCCCCTGCCTAGTGGCTCGCTGGGGGTGCTGGCGCTAGGCGTCATCGCTGCCTGGATGAGCTGTGCGGTTGGAGCACGACGCGCCGGGCTCGATTATAGACTGGGCGATGTGCTAATTGCGCCAGCCTATTGGGCGTTGCTCAGCCTCGCCTTCGTCCATGCGGCCTGGCGGCTGGCGGTCGAACCGCACGTCTGGGACAAGACCCCGCACGATCGCGACGATCAGATGCCGGAATTGACTGTCGTGGCGCTGGACGCTGGACGCGAGGCGGCCTGAGCGCCTATCAGCCCGACGATGGCGCCCGTCCTTTCCAAAACTCCCGAAACCCTCGTGACCTCCGGCTGGTCCGACTATGCCCTGCTGGACAGCGGCGACGGCAAGAAGCTGGAGCGGTACGGCCGCTACACCGTCGTTCGGCCCGAGCCGCAGTGTTTCTGGTCACCCCGCGATCCGAAAGCCTTCGAAAACGCGACAGCGACGTTCGATCCGCAGCAGGAAGAGGAAGACAGCGGTCGCTGGCGGTTCGACAAGCACGGCCCCATCGACGCCTTCCCTTTGAGATGGCGCGATGTGAAGTTCACCGGCCGCTTCACCCCATTCCGCCACCTCGCCTTCTTCCCTGAACAGGCGGCCAACTGGGAATGGCTGGACGGGCGGGTGCGGGACTTCACACGTTCGGCCGGCCGTGCTCCAAAGATCCTGAACCTGTTCGGCTATACCGGCGTCGCCAGCCTGGCTGCTGCCGCCGCGGGCGCAGAGGTCACTCACGTCGACGCCTCCAAGAAGTCTGTCGCCTACGCCCGCGAGAACGCCGAACAGTCGGGACTGGCCCAGCATCCAATTCGGTGGATTGTCGAGGACGCCCGCAAATATGTCGCGCGCGAAGTTCGTCGCGGCTCGAAGTATGACGGCATAATCCTGGACCCGCCGAAATACGGGCGCGGCCCTACGGGTGAAGTCTGGCGCCTGTTCGAGGACATGCCTGGTCTGCTCAAGGACTGCGCCGCCCTGCTGGCGGACAATGCCGACTTCCTGCTGCTGAACGCCTATGCGGCCCGCGTTTCCGGCCTGTCCCTGGCGCATCTGATGGTCGAGGCGACCCAGGATCGCGGCGGCCGGATCGACTGGGGCGAACTGGCCCTGTCCGAAGACGGCCCGGACGCCCGCGCCATCGGCCTGTCCTTCTTCGCGCGGTGGAGCCAATGACGGAACGCGTCATCACTTCCCTGACCAATGATACGGTCAAGGGCGTCCGCGCCCTGCATATGCGCAAGGAACGAGACCTGACCGGCACCTTCCTGGCCGAAGGTCTGAAATTCATCGGCGAAGCGCTGGATCAGGGGCGCGCGCCCCGGATGCTGCTGGTGGGCGAGGACGCCCGTCCTCATCCGCTGCTTGATCGCGCCAAAGCTGCAACGCTCAAGGCCGGCGGCGACATCGTCGTCGTCACCCACGCCATCCTCGAAAAGATCAGCCGCCGCGACAATCCGCAGACCGTGCTCGGCGTGTTCGAACAGGCGTATGCGGCTCTCGACAACCTAAACCCCGCCTCGGCGCCCTGCTGGGTCGCGTTGGAGCAGGTGCGCGATCCGGGCAATCTGGGCACCATCATCCGCACGGCGGACGCGGCCGGTTGCGGCGGAGTCATTCTGATCGGCGATTGCGTCGATCCCTATTCGGTTGAGGCCGTGCGCGCGACCATGGGCTCGGTCTTCGCCGTTTCGATCACCAAGACGACGCCCGAAGCCTTCCTGACCTGGCGCAAGACCTGGCCCGGCAGCGTCGTCGGCACCCGACTGGACGCCAAGGTCAGTCACCGCTCGGCCGTCATGCAACAGCCGTCGCTGATCCTGATGGGCAATGAACAGGCCGGCCTGACCGACGACCTGGCCGCCGCCTGCGACGTCAACGTCAAGATTCCGATGCGTGGCCGCGCCGACAGCCTGAATCTGGCCATCGCCACCGGCATCATGGTCTATGCCGCGACGGATGAAGCCTAGTGCTTCTCCTCCGGCGCCACGCGGCCCATGCCCCACAGGGCCGCGATGGTGACCAGGGCAGAAATCGCCAGATAGCCGCCGACGGCTCCCGGCCCGAATCGCTCGGCCAGCTTCAGCGCAATGTAAGGCGCAAGCGATGCGCCCAGGATGCCCGCCAGATTAAAGGCCATCGACGCGCCGGTGTAGCGCACCGCAGTCGGGAACGGCCGCGCCATGGCGGCACCGATGGGGCCATAGGTGCAGCCCATCAGGGCGAACCCCAGCGCAAAGAAGATCAGAAGGCCGCTGAGACCGCCCCCGAACAGCGGGGCGAACAGAAAGCCGAACAGGCCGATCCCGACCGACGAGGCGATCAGCACCCTGACCTGCCCGTATCGATCCGCCAGCAGCGCCGTCACCGGGATGAAGGCGGCGAAGAACAGCACGCCGATCAACTGTATGGGCAGCACGTCGGCCCGCGCCATCCCCATTCCTGTCGTCGCCCAGCCCAGGGCGAAGACTGTCATCAGATAGAACAGGGTGAAGGTTGTCACGCCGCTGAAGGTGCCGAGAACCAGCGCCGCCTTGTGATGGGCGAACAGGGTCACGGCCGGCGCCTTGACGCGCTCGTCGCGGTCCACCGCCTTCTGAAACTCAGGCGTCTCGGTGATCTTCAGCCGCACCCACAGGCCGACGAACACCAGCACGGCGCTCGCCAGGAACGGAATGCGCCAACCCCAGCCCTCGAACGCGGTCTCGCTCATCGTCGACGTCAGAACGATGAAGGATGTGGTGGACAGGATGAAGCCGATGGGCGCGCCCAGTTGGGGGAACATGCCGAACCAGGCCTTCTTTCCGGGCGGCGCGTTCTCTGTCGCCAGCAACACCGCCCCGCCCCACTCGCCGCCCAGGCCCAGCCCCTGACCGAACCGGCACAGGGCCAGCAGCAAAGGCGCCAGCAGGCCGACCTGCTGGTGCGTCGGCAACAGGCCGATGGCCACCGTCGACAGGCCCATCGTCATCAGCGCCGCGACCAGCGTCGCCTTGCGCCCCACCCGGTCCCCGAAATGCCCGAACGCCAGGGCGCCGATGGGCCGCGCGAAGAAGGCGATGGAAAAGGTCGCGAACGAGGACAGCAGCGCCGTCCCCGGATCCTCGCCCGGAAAGAACAGCGTCGGAAACACCAGGACGGCCGCCGTGGCGTAGATGTAGAAGTCGAAAAACTCGATCGTCGTGCCGATAAGGCTGGCGAACAGCACGCGGCCGGTGGAGTTCTTCGGCAGGACGTCGGACATCTTCTTCTCCCGGTTGTCCCAGCGATGCCCGTTTCCCGCCCGCCGCGTCAAGGCGATCAGGCGCCGCGCGGTTTGACTCGGTTCGTCGCTTGCGCCTCGGCAGGGTTTTCTGGCCACGGATGACGGGGATAGCGGCCGCGCATCTCCGCACGCACCGCCGCCCACGACCCCGACCAGAAGCGCGGCAGGTCCTTGGTGACTTGCACCGGCCGTCGCGCCGGCGACAACAGCGCCAGGGTCAACGGCACGCCGCCGACAGTCGGATGCGTCGTCACGCCGAACAGCTCCTGCACGCGAATATCCACGCGCGGCCCGCCCTCGGCGGCGTAGTCGATGGCCGCCGAGCCTAGCGGCGTGACCAGACGCGGGGGCGCCAGCTCGTCCAGCCGCCGCTGTAGGTCCCAAGGGATCAGTCCGCGCAGGGCCTCGGCCAGACGACCGTCAGCTATCCAATCAAGCGATTTTGCCCCCTCCAGGAGAGGCCACAGCCAGTCCTGACGCGCCGCCAGCAGGGCGTTATCCGACACATCAGGCCAAGCCGGGTCGCGCGCGTGCAGGAAGGCCAGCCGTGCGCGTAAACCCGACGCCTGCTCGCCCCATTTCAGCGCGCCCAGCCCATCCGCCTCGATCTCGGCCCGAAGGGCGGCAGTCAGGGTCTTCGCATCCGGCGCGCCGACAATCTTTTCGTCCAGCACGATGGCCCCGATGCGCCGCGAGCGCCGGATCACCGACCGCCCCGACGGTTCGCGCGCCAGCCGGTCCTCCGTCGAGATCAGGCCCGCCAAATCGCTGTCGATCCGGTCCGCCGCCAGCGCCGCCGCCAGTCGCACCCGGTCGCGCGTATCGCCGCCGCCAAGATCGGCGATCGCCAACCAAGGCTCACGCGCCAAATGGTCGGTCGCCTCCAGCACGGCCCCTCGCCCGCTGGCGAGAAGGTATTCACCCGTCTTGCCCCGCGCCCTTGCGATCCGCTCGGGAAAGGCCTCGGCCAGCAGCAGTCCAGGATCGATCGTCCGTCCCGATCTGCCGCCCGCCGCGCGTGCCCAGCGCTCCGCCAGCTTGATCGAATCGCGCGCTTTCTGCGTCCGATCGCGCTCCAGCCCGATCAGGCGATCCGCCAGATCGACGCTCGATCCGCCCAGACCCGGCTCGCTCAACACCGCCGCGATCCGTGCGCCCATCATCGCGTCGCCGGCGTCGGACGCCACGGCCACCATATGGCCCAGCCGCGGCGACAGCGGAATCTTGGTCAGCCTAAGCCCGTGTTTCGACAGTCCGCCATCGGCATCCAGCGCCCCCAACCGTGTCAGCACCTTGCGCGCCTCGGCCAAGGCTCCAGCCGGCGGCGGGTCGAGCAGGGCCAGCCCCTCCGCCGAGCGTGCGCCCCACCGGGCCAGGTCCAGGGCCAGCCCGGTCAGGTCCGCCTCCTGGATTTCCGGCCGTTGATGCGGGACCAACCCGCGCGTCTGTTCCTCATCCCACAGGCGGTAGCAAACGCCCGGCTCGGTGCGCCCGGCCCGGCCGCGCCTCTGTTCCGCGGAGGATCGGCTGACCTTGACCGTCGCCAGCCGGGTCAGGCCGCTGGAGGGTTCGAACCGCGGCACGCGCGACAGGCCGCCGTCTATCACGACCCGCACGCCTTCGATGGTCAGACTGGTTTCCGCGACCGAGGTCGCCAGCACCAGCTTGCGCCGCCCCACAGCCGCCGGTTCGATAGCCCGGTCCTGTTCGGCCCGGTCCAGTCCGCCGTACAGGGGCACGACATCGATGTTCGGCATCCGGAGCCGCTCGTTCACCAGCCGAGCGACCCGATGGATTTCACCCTGCCCTGGCAGGAAGACCAGCACCGACCCCGTCTCCTCGCCCAGCGCTGTCAGGCAGGCGCGCGCCACCGCCTCTTCGAACCGTTCGGACGGATTGCGGCCCAGATACCGGGTCCCGACCGGCCAGGCCCGTCCCTCGGCCTCGATCACCGGCGCGCCGTCGAGCAGGCGCGAGACCCCGACCACATCCAGCGTCGCGGACATGACCAGCAGCCGCAGGTCCTCACGCAGCAGCTTTTGCGTGTCTCTCGCCAACGCCAGCCCGAGGTCGGCGTCCAGGCTGCGTTCATGGAACTCGTCGAACAAGACTGCGCCCACGCCGTCCAGCCCCGGATCGTCCAGAATCATTCGCGTGAAGACGCCCTCGGTGATCACCTCGATGCGTGTGTTCGGGCCGATCCTGCTCTGCGGTCGGGTGCGATAGCCTACCGTCCCGCCCGGCTGCTCGCCCAGAGTCGTCGCCATCCGGTCTGCCGCCGCCCGTGCGGCCAGGCGTCGCGGTTCCAGCACCAGCACCTTGCCGTCCAGCCAGGGCTGATCCACCAGGGCCAGTGGCACGACCGTCGTCTTGCCCGCCCCCGGCGGCGCCGCCAGCACGGCCGTATTGCCCGCGCTCAGGGCGACTTTCAGCGGTTCCAGAACGGCGTGGATAGGCAGCATGCGTCGCCTCTAGCCTGCCGACGTGTGATCACGAAAGCGTCGTCGCGCCTTAACCACCCCGTCATGCGCGTTGCGCGCCGCCTCATCCGTCGCTAGCGTCCGGCCCAAGCAGCCGAGGGGCTGCATCAAAACGTGGGGGTATTTTATGTGGCGCGTTAAGTCGCTCGACGCGATCCTTGCCACGGCCGAGAAGAAGTCGCTTCACCGGTCGCTTGGTCCTATTCAACTAACGCTTCTGGGGATCGGGGCCATTATCGGCACCGGAATTTTCGTCCTGACCGCTTCGGCCGCCCAAAAGGCCGGACCGGGCATGATGATCAGCTTCGTCATCGCCGGCGCCGTCTGCGCGGTCGCAGCGCTCTGCTACTCCGAACTGGCGTCGATGGCCCCGGTTTCGGGCTCAGCCTACACCTACACCTACGCCGTGATGGGCGAACTGCTGGCCTGGACGGTCGGTTGGGCGCTGATCCTGGAATACGCCGTGGCGGCCTCGGCCGTGTCGGTCGGTTGGTCGGGTTATGTGCTGGGGCTGATAGAACAGGGGCTCGGATTCGATTTCCCCGACCTCCTATCCGCCGGGCCGACCTGGTCGATGAACGGCTTCATCCCCACGCCCGACTTCTCGGCCGGGATCGTCAACATCCCCGCCATCGTCGTGGCCCTGCTGGTGACGGCCCTGCTGATGGTCGGCACCACGGAATCGGCCCGGGTCAATGCAATCCTGGTCGCGATCAAGGTCGTCGCCCTGACGGTCTTCATCGTCATCACCCTGCCCGTCGTCAAATCGGCCAACCTGTCGCCGTTCGCTCCCAATGGCCTGTTCGGCCAATATTCGGGGATGGGCATCGTCGGCGCCGCGGCCTCGATCTTCTTCGCCTATGTCGGCTTCGACGCCGTTTCGACGGCGGCCGAAGAAACCAAGAACCCGCAGCGCAACGTGCCCATCGGCCTGATCGGCTCTTTGGCCATCTGTACGGTCTTCTATCTGCTGGTCGCGCTCGGCGCCGCCGGCGCCATCGGCGCGCAGCCGGTTCTGGGCGCCGCCGGTGAAGCGGTCCAGCCGGGCTCGCCCGCCTTCGTCGCCGCCTGCGCCCTGCCTGCCAACGCCGAAATGCTCGTCTGCTCCAATGAGGCCCTGGCCCACGTTCTGCGCGTCGTCGGTCACCCCCAGATCGGCAACGCCCTGGGCACCGCCGCTCTGCTGGCCCTGCCGTCGGTCATCCTGATGATGATCTTCGGTCAGACCCGCATCTTCTTCGTGATGGCGCGCGACGGCCTGCTGCCGGAAGGCTTGACCAAGATCCACCCCAAGTGGAAGACGCCCTATATCGTGACCGCCGCCACCGGCATCGCGGTCGCCATCGCCGGCGCCCTGTTCCCGGTCGGTCAGCTGGCCGACATCTCGAACTCGGGCACCCTGTTCGCCTTCTTCATGGTGTCGATCGCGGTGCTGGTGCTGCGGGTCAAGGATCCGAACCGCAAGCGTCCGTTCCGTACGCCGCTGATCTGGGTGTTTGCGCCCCTGTCGGCGTTCGGCTGCGCCTTCCTGTTCTGGAACCTGCCGCACGACGCCAAGATGGTGCTGCCGATCTGGGGCGGCATCGGCCTGGTGATCTACTTCCTGTATGGCTACCGCAAGAGCCACCTGGGTCGCGGTCTGGTCGAGGTTCACGAAACGGACCGCGACGTTCCGCCGCCGCCCGTGCCGCCAATCAGCTAAGACCAAACCGGGCCTGTCGCACCGATTGCGGCAGGCCCATCTATCGGCCTCAGGTAGCCCGCAAGGGCGATAGGCCAAGAATAAAGAAAGGCCCCGGATCGCTCCGGGGCCTTTTTTGTCTTGGTGCGGATGAGAGGACTCGAACCTCCACGCCTCTCGGCGCTGGAACCTAAATCCAGTCTAAGAGACGCTAACCCTCTGCCTTCTTGTGCTTTTCTGGCGTCACGTCTTCGATTGTGCCGTATGCGTGACGCAGAGCGTCGCGAAGGTCATCTCGTGACGTGTGGGCGTAGCGCATGGTCGAGGATATGACCTCGTGCCCAAGCAGCTTCTTCACAGCCGCCAGATTGCCGCCTGTCTTACGGAGAAGGGTCGTGCCGGCGTGGTGACGGTCGTCGTGAACGGCTCGGGCTTGAACGCCTGAGCGGCGATTGGCGGCGCTTGCTGCGGACTGATAGGCGCGCCAGTGGATGGCGGTCAGAGAGCCGTCCTTCATCTCCCTGAACCACACTGTGTCGAGCTCAGCGGCTACCGCCCGACCGATTCGCGCTCGCATCTCAGCGGCGTCTTCTTCCAGCAGCGTCACGACGTGCGGACCGTTCTTCCGAACCGCAGTATAAATGTCCATCGTCTTGCCGTCGTCGTGGACGGCCGAGAGCGGGAAGAAAGCCTCGCGTAGGCGGACCCCATATCGCTGGATGAAGCGCTGGATCGGCTGATGCCAATGGGGCAGCTGATCGGAACGGGCCTTGAGCTCTTCCTCCGTGAACCAGCGAACGACCTCTCGCGGCTCTTCCAAGCGCAGCTCTGACCAGTCGATCTCGCGCATCTCGACTTCAAGGTTCTTGCGCGCATACCGGATGATCGGCCGAAGGGTGGTGTCGATGATGTCGCGGTTCACCGTCGCGGCGCTGGGCAACTTGTCGATCGCCTTGCGGTTCTTGCCGCGGCGGATGGCTTCGACCCGGCGCGAGTTCACCGCCTGGGTGACCTTCAGCGGGCCGATGTCGGTCAGCTTCGTTCGCGGGCCCAGATGACGAAGCATGATTTCGACGCGATGCGCCGTCGTCTTGGCGCTCTTGCGGCCTGCGACCTTGGCGGCGAACCAGAGATCCGCGGCCGCCTCTAGGGTGATGTCCTGGTGTAAACCTCCCATGAGCGCCTTGCGGAACTCACGGTTTTCAATCTTGGCTGCGTCTTCCTTGAGGCGCGCGCCGGTCGAGCCGCGGTATCGCTCACCGTTGACGGTGAAGTCGTACCACCAGATGTCGCCGCGTTTATAGACCGGCACGTCAGGGCCTCCAGATAGGCATTCAGGTCGTCGCGCCTCACGCGCCACTGGCGCCCGATCTTGCCGGCGCGCAGGGAACCATCGGCAATGATGGCGCGCAAGGTGTGCTCACCTACTTGGAGCTCACGACAGGTTTGGTCGAAGGTCAGAACGAAGTTGTCGTTCGCCGCGCTCATCTCCACACTCCCCTGCGTTCTCTCCGGGCCTGGTCCTCTTGACGCCGGTATGGATCTCCGAAGTTCGTCTCGCTGATAGCCAGCCCCTCGCGGACCAGTTGGGCGCCCAGGTCGCGGCCCCTGACCGTGCAAACCGCCACGTTGCGACGATACCGATCGGTGTCCGTGATCGTGCACCGAGCGCCAGCGCTGGCCAGTTGGCGGGCGCGGGTGGTTGCGGCTGATGCCGTAGACCGGGCGACAGGCGAACAGGCCCAGACATCCGGTCGCTGACGGCAGCGGGTGAAGGGCGCGACTTCCCCGGCGTCGATCCCCACCAGGCGCACCCGGTGGCGCTCGCCGTCGACAGTGACGCATCGCCCGCTGTCGCCGTCGCTGAGCAGCAGGCTCGCGCAGATCAGGACGACGGCGCTCATCCCTCCCCCTTCCCGGCCCGAAGCCTGACGATCTCAGCCATGGCGAAGCGCATGACGGCGGCCTCGTTGCCGGCGCCCCAGCCCGCGATCTCGTTTCCGGCCTCGGCCATCTTCGAAAGGATGTTGTCGCGCGTCAGGCCTAGCCGGTCGAACCGCTGCTGATCGTGCGCCACATCCCAGGCCGAACGGGTGGGGTCCAATACGGTCACGTCGTTCATTTCCCCTCCCCCTTCCCATTGCGGGCGAGGAAGCCGCTTATACCGGCGTCAAGTTCTGCCAGCTTTGCGTTCACCTCACCGCGCCGAATGGTCTTCAGCGCCAGACGGTTGATCCACGAGTCGACGTAGCTCCGCGCGACCTTCAGCGCCCACACGATGCGCTTCGCAGTCAGGCCAGGCGTCTTGATCTTCGTGAAGATCGGCAAGCCGGGTTCGGAGTTGATCCGATATTTCTGGCGCGGTGGGCCGTCGATGCAGACGATCCGACGCGTGTGTCCGGTGATCGTCCGCTGTTGGAACTTCCGAAACTCAGCCGCAGCCTCGGCGTCGGATAGATGTCCGGGGGCCGTGAAGCTGGCTACGCTCGTTGGCCCCGTGCGGATATTGATCCGGCGAGCAGGCGGGGCTTCAGCCTCATCCGCCAGCTTCTCCAGCGCGTCTAGGTCGATGACCTTTTGGGTGGCCTCACCGATATGGTCGGTCATTGCACGGCCCTCATGGCTTCCGCGTAGCCTTCCCACGTCGGACGGGGCGCGCGAAAAACGCCCTCTGTGTCGGCGTAGGAAAGAACGACACGCGATATCCGATTGGCTTCCTCTGGCGTCAGATCGGCGGGAATGCGCAGTTGCGCCGCCATGTCGGGGCGGATTTGAATAGGCACGACCATCATGACACGTCACCTGTCGGGGCGGCGGGAAGCGCGATGCTGTTTCTGCTCATCGTCGTTGCGTATTCACCCAGTCCCTTCGACCAGAGGATTGCGGCTATGTGATCGAATGTCATGGCTGGGACGAAATACCCGCCCCCTGGCAGCGGCGATGCGGGGGCGGCTTTTGCTGCCAGTAAGAGCGCATAGAGGTCGTCGAGATCGACCAACATGGCTGCGGCCTTATCGACGTTGCGCGCCCAAGCCGCATCTGTTGCAAGCTGGACGAAGCGATCAGGCAGGCGCAGCGCATCGGTGGCGGCCCACGCGATGGGCAAGATGGGCCGGTCGGCGAAGCTGTTGAACGGCACACGCCACAAGACCTTCGCCGGCGCCCTGAAATACATCCGCCGCCTCGGCTTCAAGGATCTGATCGCCCTGATGGATGCGACCGGCCTGGACCGCGTGCCGCCATCCTGAGAGCTGGAGTGACCCGATAATGGCTGATGCAGTCGTTTCAGTAGCCGAGCAAAGGGTCGTCATTTCGTTCCCTGGCGTGGACGTCATCGCGCCTCTTGCGGCCTCGGCAGCGGCGGCCTCGCAATCCTCACAGGCCGCCGCCGCCGAGGCGGTAACCGTGGTGAGCGAAGCCTTGGGCGCCGGGATCGAAACCCGCGCCGGCCGTGAACTGACGGGCCGTCGCGACGCCATGGCCGGCAAGGTGTTTGCGGTCGAAACGCCAGACGGCCGTGTGCCGGTGTCGGTCGATCAATCGGGCGAAATGCTTGTCGGGTCGCTGGCCCTCTATACCCGCTCACCGTCGCGCGACGGCTATTACAACGGCCTGACCCCGCAACAGTGTGCGCGCAACGGCGCTCTGCTGCAGGCGTGGGGACCGGAGGGGGCACCCGCCTTTCTGCCCGTATCACCGCTGCGGGGCGATTGGGGCGCGTTCAACCTTCGTCTGGACGTGACCGGCTACCGCCTGGGAACGGTGCAGGCGTCGGACCTCTACATCTGCGACGTGATCCAGCCGTTGTCGGGGGCCTTGGCTACGGCAGTCGCTGTCGATGCTCGACCGCTCTCCATGACCCTGTTCTATGGTCAGTCCAACGCCGGGCGCGCCGGGGGTGCGGTCATCAACGGGGGCGCGGTCTATCCGCATCACGCGCTGATGTTTTCCGAAGGCATCGCCCACATTCAGAGCACCATCGGCGGCCCGCTGGACGGCTATGGCGCCCTCGTGACGCCCGGCGCCTTGTCCGACCTCGCGCCGTTGCGGGACAATGGCCAGTCCGTGCAGGGAAGCCACGTCGCGGGTCTGGCGGCCGTCGCGGCTGAGGCCATGGATCGCAAGGCCGGCCGCCGGTCGCCCGCGAGGCTATGGCGCAGCGACTATTTCGGCGGTCAACCGCTGGGCCAGTTCGTTAAGGGCACGACCATGTATGCGAACGCGTTGACCTCGGCGTCGCAAGCGCGGGTCGCGGCGGCGCGCTACGGGCGCAGCGTGTCCCTGGACTTCCTGGTTTTCGTCCACGGCGAGAGCGGCCCCTATCCCTACCCGCTGGCGAACCTGTTGGACGATCTGCTGCCAGACCTGAAGGCGGCGGCCGATCAGGACCAAGCGCCGTTCGTCATCCTGGCTCAAACCAACACCGGGGATGTCAATGTGCCGACCGGCGTGGAGACGGCGCAGCTGGATTACGCCAAGGCCCATGCCGCCACGACGGCCTTGATCCCGATGTATGATCAGCCGCTGCTGCCCGACGACATCCATCCCACGGCCGAAGGGCGAGCCATTTTCGGCGAGCGGGTGGCCTGGGTTCAGGACCAAGTCACGCACGGCGGCGGGTTCGATGGCGTCTGGCCCGTGTCAGCCGTCCGCGCCGGAAAGAGCCTGGTCGTGACCTTCAACCGCGACATCGCCGCCGATCCGCGCGGCTGGACGCTGCCGGTCGCGGCCCTGGGCTTCACCTATACGGGCGCGTCGATCACGGCTGCGACCGTGACCGGTTCGCGTCAGGTCACGCTCACCCTTTCGTCGGCGGCGGCCGGAACCCTGCACTACGCCAACCAACAGACGGCGGACGACGACAATGGATGGTCCAGTCAGCGTGGTCTGATCGTGCATCGCACCGGCGCCGCTTCTCCATGGAATGCGCGCGGCCTGGGCGTGCCGGCCGAGATCGTCGTGCCCGCAGCCCGCTTCTCCATGCCCATCGCCTGAGGACCGAACCATGTTGCTCAAGACCCCTGTTGAAACGACCAATGCCAACGCTCCGATGGGCGATGGCGGGCTGTCTGCTTCTATCCTGGCCATGCCGAACCTGATGGATTGGTTTCAAGCCGATCCGGCGCACACTACGCTGGTCGGCGGCAAGGTCAGCGCGTTGAACGGTCGAAAGGGCGTTCGATCTCTGGCTCAGCCCGACGCCGCCTTCCGAGCGCCCCTGGTCGAGGGCGCCATCAACGGACAGCCTGCCCTGGAAAACGGTGTCGCGCCGTATGCCTACGGTTTGACTGGAACGACCTTCCCCAGCCAAGGCGCCTGGACCTGGGCCATGTGCGTCTATGAGGAACCCGGCGATTATCAGTGGATGGGCGGCATTTTTGAAAGCGGCGAGATGCAGACCGGCATCATCCGCAACGCCGACGACGTGCTGCGTTTCCACAATAAAGTCGGGTCTGGCGCGGCTGAAATCGTCATCCCCAACGGCTATGGCCGCTGGCGGCTGATCATTGTCGGCGCGTCCGCCGATGGCGTGATCAAGGCCGAGGTCGATGGGGCGCGCCTGCCAGACGCCGTGTCGGATGACGCCATGGCCAACGGCGCTCTTGTCTTTGGCGCCCTGGGTGTCGCGGGCGGCGCCTACGCCTTCCTGGGCGGCTATTCCGACATCTGGCTATTCACCGCCGATTTGTTGGGCACGCCCGCCAGTCTGGAGCCGCTGCGGCAGTATTGCCGCCACGTCTATGGAATCGGCGTCGCCTGAGGTCAGCGATCACAAATCCTTGGCGGGGCCGCCAGGTTCGTCGGGTTCGCCGTCAGCGTCCTTGTCGATGAAGCCTGGAGGCTGGTTCCGCCTGTTCACCATCGAAGAGATCGTGAAGAGCAGCCCTGCCAAGACCACGGCGCCGACGATGAGCAAGAGCATGTTCATGAGAGTTGAACGCACGCGCGAGTGATCGGGTCCATCGTCTCACTTCAAGCCGCCCAACGGCTGTTCCACCACGGCCTGACTATCGGAGGGGCGGATGTTCGACCCGCGTGAACTGCCTCTGTTCTGGGGTCTGTGTGGCGGCCTGATCGCGGGCGGCCTCGGCATGATCCCGGCCTATGGGGCTAAGGGCGCGACTCGTGAGGCGCGGGTGCGGGCCTGGCTGTCGTTGTGCATCGGCGTCTTCGCCGGGCCGGTGGCGGCCGAGGCGGCGACGCCGTCGATCGTTGCCCTGGTCAAGGTGATGGACTTCCGCGTCGTGGCGCTGGCGATCGGCTGGATGGCCGCCAACGATCCGCGCGGCTTCTTCAATCTGGTGGGGCGCATCATCAAGGCCGGCCTTCGGGCGGCCGTGGAAAGCAAGGAGGCGTCGTCATGACGCATCACGCATGGGTCGTTTTGACGGGGATGCTGTTCCTGTCGGCAGGTGGGGTGATGACGGTCGTGTTCCGACTGCTCGGGCCGACCTATCACACCCGGATCTCGGGCAACTGGTTCCTGCGGCTAGTCGTGTTTCTGATCGCCATCTTCCTGATGGTCAGGGGGGCGACGACCGTGTTTCCCGGCCGCCTGGTAAGGGTTGAGCATATGTCGCCGCTGTTGCCGCTGGGCGCGCTCTGTTCCCTGGCCTTCTCGATGATCGTTCTGGACTTCGTGCAGCGCGACCGCAGCCCGCCGCCGTGGAGCGTGATGGCGATCCGCCTGTTTACCCTGATCCGCCGCGAGGACTGGGCGGCCGAGGCGGCGATGAAGCTGCCGCCGGCAGGCCTTCTCGACCGGCCGGTGTCAGACCAGCCGCATAACGGGTTGCGGGTGACGGTGATCTGCGTCGCCCTGGTCCTGGTCGCGGCAGCGGCTCTGACTGTCGGATACAATGGCTTGACCAGCTAACGAACCGGGGTCGCGTCAGCCCGTCACCCATCGCGTGATCAAGTAGACGCCGCCTGCAAGGATCGCCCACGACGCGATACTGGCGAGGACCAGAACTGCCACGCGCACCTTGCCCGACCACTTCGGTTCGGGCGCGCCCCATAGCGGGCTTCCGTTGTCGTGCTGCATCGGCATGACCGCGATCTAAGCACATGCGAACGCCGTTCGCATCCCCACGCCAATCTGGAGACTGACCATGCCGTATGTGCTGGGCGCGAAGTCGCGCGCCGAACTCAAAGGCGTTCACCCCGATCTGATCCGTGTCGTCGAGCGGGCAATCCAGATCACGACGCAGGACTTCAGCGTCCATGACGGCCTGCGGACGGCCGAAGAGCAAAAGGCCCTGGTCGCCTCGGGCGCGTCCCAGACCATGAACTCGATGCACCGCCCCCAAGCCGACGGCTTCGGCCATGCCGTGGATCTCGTGCCGTTCATCAACGGCAAGATGCGCTGGGAGTGGCCCGCCATCTATCCGATCGCCGCCGCAGTCTGGCAGGCCTCCCGCGATCTGGGCGTGGCGATTCGCTGGGGCGGCGCCTGGATCAACATGGCGGATATCAAGACGGGCACGCCCGGCGCCATGAAAGGGGCCGTCGATGCCTATGGCGCGGCGCGGCGCAAGCTGGGCAAGGCAGCGTTCACCGATGGCCCTCATTTCGAGCTGGCCCGATGATCGCCGCCCTCGCCTTCCTCCGCAGCATCCCTCGCCTTCTCAGCCCGACCGGCTGGCTGATCGTCGCCATCATCGCCGGCTTCATCCTGACCGGTGCCTACTGCTCTCACAGGGGCGCACAGGGCGAGCGGGGCCGGCAGGCCGCCGCGACACAGAAGACCGATGCGAAGGCGTCAGGCGCGCGGGAAACCGCTGCTGTCGAACGCGAAGCTGAAACGACCACCATCCGCAACCGGCAAGAGGAGAGAGACCATGCCGCTGAAGCGATCCCTGACAGCCGCCCTGATGATCGCGAGCTTAGGCGCCGCTGTCGCCAGTTGCGCGAAGCCGGTCGGAGCCTTCCCGCCTGCAACGGATTTGATCGTCCAGCCCAAGCCGGTCCCGCCTGACGACGTGCTGACCAGCCGAATCGCGGGCGAGCAATACGACAACGCCGTGGAAGCCTGGGGCGAGGAAGGCTGGGCGCGGGTGTCGCGGCTCTGTCGGTTCTTCGACACCATGGGGATGCGGGGGCTGGACTGTCCGCCGCCTCCGCGACCGGGCTAGGTGCCCTCGATAATATCGACCCCAGCGTCGAGCCTCGGCTCCGCTATTAAGGCCGCTCCGGGAGACCGGGGCGGCTTTCGCCGTTAGGCTGCTTTCCAATCAACCGGTCGAGTGGCGGTTATGGTGAGGGCGATCACTTGCTGAACAGCGTACTCGTCATAGTGCTCGAGATCAGGTTCTCGCGACAGCGTGAACGAATAGCCCCACCCCGTCACCCAGATCTCGTAACCCGGAAACTGCGTCTCAACGAACTCGCATCCGTAGGGCGCCAAGGCTCCAAGAACCTCGCTATGGGTGAGGAGCCTGTAATTCATCCAGGTTAGGCCGCGTCAGCAAGCTCGACGACGAACTGACGCTCGACGTGCATGTCCACGACGTGAGGAAGGTTTTGGAAAGCCTCCTCCGGCGTTTTGCTCGCGCGGACGGACACGACTTTCACGCCGTGATTTCGTTCCAGCAACGACGTGATGGCAGCCGGCAGCATGCACCAAATGTGATCGCGATCTGCGCCTGACAAATGGAGGCCACGGAGATCGCGGCTCGACACTCGGATTCCGCCGTCGTTACGCTCTTCAATCGTAACGCCGACGACTATGGGATTCGAACGATGTGCGGTCACGGAAGCTTCCCTCCTTGGAAGCGGCGAGGAGATTGATATTAGGTTGGGCAAGGTGTCAATGTGATATAGGAAATCATTGACGGATTGGTAACGAACAACCGGCCGCAAGGCTGCATTTTACCCCGAACCGCCTTGCGGATCGCCGGTCACTGACTCATAATTCGTCTGCGAGCGGCCTGCTGGTTGATCCGGTGGGACGTTGCAACCCGCTCTGCATTTGTCTGGCTGGACCTAGCTGGGTGCACACCGTGAAGGCTCGCCATATAGCTGCGAGGGGTCAGGCCCGAAACGCCCTCGGTTCACGCCGGGGGCGTTTTGCTTCGTCATTCCCAATCTTCCGGCCGACCGATCGGCTTCATCGGACCTGTGGGCGTCGTATCGCCCGACCGATTTGGTGATTTCCCATCCAGGGGCACCATGTCGCCCGGATAGGACCAGCCCCCAACGACGACAGCCCCGCTCAGTTCAGCCCAGCAGGCCTTGAGCGTGGCGGATGCCGCCCGCGCCCTCGCCGTCGAAACGCTGGTCGCGGACCGGCGGCTGATAGAAGAGTGGCTCAAGCTAAAAGAGCAGCGACGTCGGCTCTGGTATTCTCGCGAGCCCTCTAGCCCGTGAAAGTGACGTTTCCCGGCGACGCTTTGGCTATCCGACATAGCTCCTCATTCGGCCGCATCGCTGTGCCATTCAGTGTGAGCTTTGCCCCATGGCGTAGCGCGCTCGCGAGCTGGATAAGTTCGTCAGCGGAACGCGTGTCGGCATAGATTGTGATGCTGCCCCCGCAGCGCGCTAGCTCACACAGCTCGTCGATAGGTTTGCGTTGCATTGATCACTCCGAACTAAACGCGCTGATTTACCAATCAAAACCGATGCTGCAAATGCCGAGCTTGAGTGGATTAAGGGGAACTTGACGCAGCGCTTTGTGGTTATCTGGCTAGCCGATCGCAAAGTCGGCTCATGTGTTTTCCGACTGCCGCCGACCTTTCGAGGACGGCGGCTTTTGTCGTTTTGCGGACTTCCGGAACTCAGTGTCGTTGATCTGGGTTAGTTGCACGGAGCCGGCCTGTGAGGGTGGTGGCCCGGCAATATGCGCCACCCCATGCGACGGGCCGCTTTACTTTCCCAAGCTGTGAAGTGCCCGTCGCGTCAGCATTCCGCGAGGAATTCAGCCTCAGCCTCCGTCCCGATCCGCGTCCGGCTGCTGATCCAGACATCCAGACCCCGATAGTTCAGCCCGCCGTTGTTTCGGGTCTTCAGGTGCCGGCCGGCCTCTTGGATCAAGAACCAGGTCCAGTGGGCCACGATGAGAATCTTCGGCGCCGTCGCATCTTCGATCAGCGCGTCGATCTCTTCCAGCGTCAGGTCCGGTTCGCCGCCGGCCATCGCCAGAACTCCTTCAACTGCCCGCCCGTCCCCTGATGGCCAGATATGACGATCGTCGGGCGGCGGTTGCCGCACCGCTTGCAGACCATCTTGGCGCGCATGTCCCGCAACGGCGTGAAGCGCTGGGCTTGGGGCAGCTTGGCCCACGCCGGGATGACGCGGCTTCCGCACCGGCAGACCAGAGCGCACTGATCGCCGCGGCGGATGTCGTCAGGCGTCGTATCGTCTCGATAGTGCGTCATCGCGCCTGGAAGCGACCGAGGCCTAGCACCATCGCCTGCCGCACAAGGCGGTCGTTCTCTTCCCTCGACACATAGGCGACGTTCGATCCCGGTCCCGGCGTCGCCGGCAGGTTGGGATGCGGCGGCGGATTGCGCACGACCCGGGCGGCAAGCTCTGCGTCCAGGCGCATCAGTCCTTCGGTTGAAAGGGGTTGGCCCATGATGTCCTCCGTCGCGCCACCGACGGGCTGGGTCATAGCTCAATGAGAACGGATACGGAACAGACTGTGCCGCCACTGTGCCGCGATAGATGCGGCGTTCCTCGGATGTTCGCGGATTGATGCGGGTCAGCCAATCGACCGACCCGCCTCAAACACCCGTAAAACCTTGGTGCGGATGAGAGGACTCGAACCTCCACGCCTCTCGGCGCTGGAACCTAAATCCAGTGCGTCTACCAGTTCCGCCACATCCGCATCGGGTAGGCGGTCGCGTCTAGAGGGTGACGCCGCTCAGGGCAAGGCCTCAGCGACGCCCGGCGACCAGTTCGTTGCGAATGGAGCGTCCTAAGGGATCGCGGGCGCGCCAAGTGTCGCCGACATCGGCCTCGACCATCCGGCTGCAAAAGCGCGGCAGGATCTGGCGCGGGCTGAAGCCGGACAAACAAATCTTGTCACCCTCGGCCGACCAGCGGGCCGCCACACGTCGCCCGTCCGAAAACTGAGAGGTGTAGCGTCCATCCGGCTCGAAATAGTGCCTGACCCACTGTCCGTTCGGATAATGGGACACAATCGTATTGCCGAACGCCTTGGACATATCGGCTGAGGCGGGCGAGGCCGCCAGCACGACCACGATCGCCAAGCCGCAGATCACCGAAACCTGCTTCACACGCCCCTCCTGCGCCGTCCGTCATCGACTATCGACGATACATAAGACGGCGCAAGCGCTGCGGTTCCTCAGCCGTTGCCGCGACGACCCGATTCGAACAGGAACCAGACGCGCTTTTCGCTCTCGTCGATCCAGTTCTCCAGCAGGCTGGCGGTCGCGACGTCATTGTGCTCGTCGCACAGGTCATGCACCTCCCGCATCCGGCTGATCAGTTCGCCATTGTCGTCGCGAAGCTCGGCCAGCATATCCAACGGATCGACGTAATCGGCGTCATTGTCGGCGACGCGTGATTCCTTGGCGATCTGACCGATGGAGCGCAGCGTGGTCCCGCCGATCTTGCGCGCGCGTTCGGCCATGGGATCGGTCATGGCCAGGATTTCCGCCGACTGCTCGTCCAGCATCAAATGATAGTCCCGGAAATGCGGGCCCGAGACGTGCCAGTGGAAATTCTTGGTCTTGATGTAGAGGGCGAACGTATCGGCCAGCAGCCCGGTCAGAGCGGCGGAAATGCTCTGGGTGGCCTCCTCCGACAGGCTTGTCGGCGTCTTCAGGGGCGCCAGGCGCTTTTCTTTGGCGGTGGCCATGTTCGTTCTCCTCAGCAGCAGTCTGCGGTCAAGCTAGGTAGCCGGGCATCCGGACGGAAGCCCTGGCGCAGATGATAATGCTGAAGCTGTAAAGTGGTTCGGCGGCGCCGACCTTTGTCGGCGGTGGCTGGGGAACTAGGACTCGAACCTAGAATGACGGTACCAAAAACCGTAGTGTTACCATTACACCATTCCCCAGCAGGACCGGCGTTTCCGAAGCACTCTGTGCGGCGGAGGCGGTCAGATACGCCAAGCCGTTTTGGGATGCAACACCCTCTTTCAGGACTATTTTCGCTTACCGTGAAGATGGGTCGAAATGGGCGCTTGCGGCCTATCGAACCCATGGCTATAAGCCGCGTCCTCACTTCGGGGCGACGCCGCCAGGCCAGCCCCCACGGTCGGAGTGTGGCTCAGCCTGGTAGAGCACTGCGTTCGGGACGCAGGGGTCGGAGGTTCGAATCCTCTCACTCCGACCATCTTCTCCTTAGAATAATCGACGATGCAACAGCGGGTCTTCGCCCGCTGCCAGAGCCGCGTCAGTCGTCGTTCGCCGCGCTCTCCATCGCCCGGCGCGCCACCGCATTCAGATGCGCGCCAACCGACTCGATGGTCCTTGAGCCCAGCGCCTTTCGGCGCGCGGTCAGGTCGGGTGAGCCCGCGTTATAATCGGCCATCAGCCGCCGCACGAACGCCCCGCCTTGAACCTCCGCCAACACCTGATCCATCGCCTGGCGAGACTCGGCTCCGATGATGCGCGGTCCGGTCAGATAGGCGCCGTATTCCGCCGTGTTCGAAATCTTGGCGAAGGCGCCCGCAATGCCGCGTTCGTACATCAGGTCGGTCACCAGCTTGGTCTCGTAAAAACATTCGAACCACGCCACCTCGGGCGGATAGCCGGCGTCGACTAGCTTCATGAAGGCCGCGTCGATCAGTTCGGCGATGCCGCCGCACAGAACCACCTGTTCGCCAAAAAGGTCGCTCTCGCATTCGTCGCGCATCGTGGTTTCCAGAATGCCCTTTCGCCCGCAGCCCAGCGCCGCCGCATAGGAGAGGCCCAGGGCATGCGCGCCGCCCGTCGCGTCCTGCTGCACGCCAAACAGGCAGAAGACCCCCTCCCCGGCTTCGTACAGATCGCGGATGCGCGGCCCGATCCCCTTGGGCGAGGCCAGGATGACGTCCAGATCCGCGCGCGGTTCGACCAGGCCGAATCGCACTGACAGGCCGTGGGCGAAGATCAGGGCCGCGCCCGTCCGCACGTTCGGCTCCAGTTCGTCGCGCCACAGATCGCGGTGCGCCTCGTCTGACGTCATGACGGCGACCACGTCGGCGCCCGACGCGGCCTGCCCGGCCGTCATCACCTCGAACCCGTCGGCGCGCGCCAGATCTCGCGTCTTGGAGCCGGACTTCAGACCCACCACGATATCGGCCACGCCCGAATCGCGCAGGTTCAGCGCATGGGTCCGGCCCTGGCTGCCGTAACCGATCATGGCCACGCGCTTGCCGCGGATGATCGAAAGGTCGCAGTCGCGGTCATGGAAGACGGGCAGCGGATTGGGTAGGGTCTGGGTCATGACCGCCTTCATAACCCCATCCGACGTCGTCGCCTTCTGGAAAGAGGCTGGGCCCGAAAAGTGGTTCGCCAAGGACGAGGCGTTCGACGCCGACTTCCGCGATCGAGGCCGCGCCCTGCATTGGGCCGCCGCGCGCCGCGAACGGGACGACTGGATGGACACGGCCGAGGGCGCCTTGGCGCTGTTGATCCTGCTGGACCAGTATCCCCGAAACAGTTTTCGCGGCACGGCGCATCAGTTCGCCACCGATCCTCTGGCCCTGATGTTCGCAAACCAGGCCGTGGCGCGCGATCTGCATCTGGCGTTCGAGCCGGCTTTGAAGAATTTCCTGCTGCTGCCGTTCGAGCATTCCGAGAGGATCGAGGATCAGGACCGCTACATGGCCTTGGTCGCCGGGGACGAAGAGTTGGAGAAATGGGGCAAGCTGCACCGCGACATCATCGTCCGCTTCGGCCGTTTCCCGCACCGCAACGCCGCGCTGGGCCGCCAGACCACTCCCGAAGAACAGGCCTTCCTCGACGAAGGCGGCTTCGGGGGTTGATTCGATTTCTGTGGACTCCCTAGGACTCTGCATCGATTTGGATTTCGAATCGCAGGTTCTGAGGCAAGCTCGAGAAATGAACGCTCAGGTCGCCATCGCTGAACTTCAGGCTCGCATCGCCGCGGCGCCGGCCGATCATCCCGAGCGGCAGTATCTGAACCTGCTGCGCGACATCCTCGACAACGGCGTCCGCCGCGACGATCGCACCGGCACCGGAACGCTTGGCGTCTTCGGCCGGCAGATGCGGTTCGATCTGTCGAAGGGTTTCCCGGTCCTGACGACCAAGAAGCTGCATCTGCGGTCGATCATCGTCGAACTGCTGTGGTTCCTGCGCGGCGAGACCAATATCGCCTATCTGAAGGACAACGGCGTCCGCATCTGGGACGAATGGGCCGACGCCGAGGGCGAGCTGGGTCCGGTCTATGGCAAGCAATGGCGGTCCTGGGCCGCGCCGGACGGCCGCATCATCGACCAGATCGAGAAGCTGGTTCACGGACTGAAGACCAATCCGAACAGCCGCCGCCACATCGTCACCGCCTGGAACCCGGCCGACGTCGATGACATGGCCTTGCCGCCCTGCCATTGCCTGTTCCAGTTCTTCGTCGCCGACGGCAAACTGAGCTGCCAGCTGTATCAACGCAGCGCCGATGTCTTCCTGGGCGTGCCGTTCAACATCGCCTCCTACGCCTTGCTGACGATGATGCTGGCCAAGATCGTCGGGTTGGAGCCGGGCGACTTCGTCCACACCTTCGGCGACGCCCACCTGTATCTGAACCATCTCGAACAGGCCGAGCTTCAGCTGACACGCGAACCCCTGCCCCCGCCCGTCATGCAGATCGCGCCCAAGACAGACCTGTTCGCCTTCGACCTCTCGGACTTCACCCTCGAAGGCTACGAAGCCTGGCCGCACATCAAGGCCGCCGTCGCCGTTTAAGGTCCTTCACGATGATCCGCGCCTTCTCTCTTGGTCTCATTCTGCTCGCGACGCCGGCAACGTCGGCGATCGCCCAGCCGATCTCATCCGCCGTTGAAGCCGCAGAGATCACACCGGTACAAATCAGGGTGCCGGCGCCGGACGGTCGGGCCATACCGATCAGCATCTGGACCGCTCCGATCGAACGCGGCGTGGTGGTGTTCAGCCACGGCTATAACGGCTCACCGACGGCCTATGCTCGCATTCTGTCAGCCTGGGCGGCGCATGGTTTCACGGTAATCGCACCGCTGCACGTCGATTCCCTGCGCCATCCCGAACATGAGAAATATGACAATCGCGCCGCCTTCTCGACCAGGCTGATCGACCTGGGCGTCGCACGCGGCATCGCCGCCCATGCGCATTCGGACAAACCGCTGATCGTGGCGGGGCATTCGTTCGGCTCTCTGATGTCCGTGATCGAGGGCGGCGCCGTTACGGCTGCCGGGCCAGCAGGCGACCCGGCGGTAAAAGGCGTGATCGCCTTTTCTTCGGCCGGCTCCATCCCCGGCCTCGTCACCTCAGACAGCTACCGCACGCTTGACCGTCCGCTGTTGGTGATCACTGGCGATCAGGATCTGGTGCCCGGCTTCGTCAGCGATTGGCGCGATCATCGCGCGCCGTTCGACAACAGTCCGGCAGGCGACAAAACCCTCATGATCTTCGCGGGCGCAGACCACCAGCTGCCGGGGACTGCGCAGGGCGAGCAGTTTGATCAGATCATCCGGGCGACGGAGGATTTTCTCGACGCCTATGCGCTGAACGACGCCGACGCCCGGTCGCGCCTTCAGGCCTTTGCGGCGGATGGCGTCAGCGTCGAGCGTCGTTGAACGGATGGATTTGCGCGATCTGTCCGCGTCGGTGCTTCGCATCTCCGACATTTACGCCGCCGAGCATGATATCGACCGTGACCGCGACTGGGCGCTGCTGAAGCTTCAGGAAGAGCTGGGCGAACTGACCGCCGAGCACCTGCGCCTGACCGGCCGCGCACGAGGCGCGCCCGACAGCCGGGCGCTGGGCGACGAGGCGGCGGATGTGCTGGGAATGCTGCTGATCTACTGCGCGCGGGCGGGTGTCGATCTGGATCAGGCCATGCAGCGCAAATGGCTGAAGTGGCTGGAGCCGAATGTATGACCGTTCCTCTTATCGCCCTGGTCGTCGCGCGTGGACGCAATGGCGTGATCGGTCGCGACGGCGACCTGCCCTGGCGGCTGCGGAGCGATCTGCAGCGCTTTAAGGCCATAACTGTCGGCAAGCCCTGCCTGATGGGCCGCAAGACCTGGGAGAGCCTGCCGCTGAAGCCTCTGCCCGGTCGTCTGAACATCGTGCTGACGCGTGATGAATCCTACGAAACCGACGGCATGTCCAAAGGCGCGCTGGTCTGCGCCACCCTGGACGAAGCCATCGAGATCGGGCGCGAGACAGCCGAGGACGATGGCGTCGATGAGATCTGCATCATCGGGGGCACCGCCCTGTTCGAGGCGTCCCTGCCCCGCGCCAGGCGCCTGTACATCACCGAGGTCGAGGCCTCGCCCGAAGGCGACGCCGTCTTTCCTGCATTCGACGAAACGGCTTGGGTCGAGGTATCGTCAGAATCGCACCCGGCGGGCGAGAAGGACGACCACGCCTTCACCTTTCGCGTGCTGGAACGCCGTTAGGAGAAACAGATGTACGTCACCACGACCAACGACCTGCCCGGCTTTCGCGTCACGCGCCACATCGGCCTGGTGCGCGGTGTCACGGTGCGCTCTCGCAACGCCATCTCCGACGCCATCGGCGGGGTCCAGTCGATGCTGGGCGGCCGCGTCGGCGCCTATGTGAAGCTTGCTGAGGCCGGGCGTCAGGAAGCCTATGACGAACTGGTCAAACACGCCCAAGCCCACGGCGCCAACGCCATCCTGGCCGTCCGCTATGACGCGACGGAGATCATGCCGGGCGTGACCGAGGTGCTGTGCTACGGCACGGGCGTGATCGTCGAGCCGGCATGACCGGCTCGACGTTTCCCGATCAGGAAAGGGTCATCAGGTCGGAACGCTCGAAGTTGCGCAGCTCGTCTTCACGACCGTCGCGGATCTTGGCGACCCACTGAGGATCGGCCAGCAGTGCGCGGCCGACGGCGACCAGGTCGAACTCCTCGTTCTCCAGACGGCGCAGCAGACCGTCCAGCGAGGCGGGCTTTGAACCCTCGCCGCCGAAGGCCGCGATGAACTCGCCGTCCAGGCCGACGGACCCGACGGTGATCGTGGGCTTGCCCATCAGCTTCTTGGTCCAGCCGGCGAAGTTCAGGTCCGAGCCTTCGAACTCCGGTTCCCAGAAGCGGCGCTGCGAGCAGTGGAAGACATCGACGCCGGCGTCCGACAGCGGGGTCAGCCACTCGACCATCTGTTCCGGCGTCTCGGCGATGCGGGCCGTGTAATCCTGAAGCTTCCACTGCGACAGGCGCAGGATAACGGGGATGTCGTCGCCGACGCCTTCACGCACCGCTTTCACGACCTCGGCGCCGAAGCGGGCGCGGTCGGCGATGGTCGGTCCGCCCCAGCGGTCCTCGCGCGCATTCAGGCCGCCCCAGAAGAACTGGTCGATCAGATAGCCGTGGGCGCCGTGGATTTCGACGGCGTCGAAGCCGAGGTCGCGAGCCGCGCGGGCCGACCGGCCGAAAGCGACGATGGTGTCGGCGACATCTTCCTCCGTCATGGGCTCCAGCTTGGTCTTCCCCGGCATGGTCATGCCCGACGGGCTGTCCACCTTGCCCAGCGGCGCCCAGTCATCGCCGCGTCCGCGCGCAGAGCCCACGTGCCAGATCTGCGGCGCTATAAGACCGCCGGCGGCATGAACCTCTTCAACCACGGACTTCCATTCCGGCAGCGCTTCGCCGTGGAAGACCGGAACGTTGGCGTCGTTGCGCGCCGCCGGACGCTCGACGACCGTGCCTTCGGTCACGATCAGGCCCACCCCGCCCTCGGCGCGACGGCGATAATAGGCGGCGACGTCTGAGGTCGGGATGCCGTTCGGCGAGAAGGACCGCGTCATGGGCGCCATGACGATGCGGTTGGGCAGGGTCAGCCCCTTGATCGTGAAGGGGCTAAACAAGGCGTCGAGGCTCATCGTATCTCCTTGGGTATCTGTAGCACCCAAGGTGGCGAACAGGGTTGCGTTTGAAAACCCCCTGCCTCGGCTTTTTCTAAAGCCTGAGCGCCGCCGAGACGCGCGCGGCGATTTCGGCGAAGCGGCCGGCGATATCGCCCTTCGGATCGGTTGCGACAGGCGGTCGTCCGGCATCGCCGCCCTCTCGTAAGGCGGCGTCCAGCGGCAAGGCGCCCAAAAACGGGATGTATAGGCGCTCGGCCTCGGCTCTCCCCCCGCCTTCACCAAAGACCGGACCGCTCATATTCTCGATCAGGCCCAACGTCGGGACATTGACACGCTGGAACAGGGTGTGGGCGCGCCGGGCATCGGCCAGCGCGACTTCCTGCGGCGTCGACACGATCACCGCCCCATCCAGCGGCGTCTTCTGGATCAGGGTCAGCTGCACGTCGCCCGTGCCTGGCGGCAGATCGACCACCAGCACGTCCAGGGGCGCATCAGCCGTCCCCCAACGCGTCTGGGTCAGCATCTGGTTGATGGCCTGCGACGCCATGGGTCCGCGCCAGATCATGGCGTCGTCCCTTTTGGTCAAAAGGCCGACCGACATGGCCTTAAGCCCGTGAGCGACGTGCGGCACGATGGCGCCGTCCTCGTAGGCGGGCTGACCACTAATGCCCAGCATGGTCGGCAGCGACGGCCCATACACATCGGCGTCGAGAATGCCGACCGAAAGCCCGCGCGCCGAAAGCGCAGCGGCCAAATTCACCGCGACGGTGGACTTGCCGACACCGCCCTTGCCGCTGGCGACGGCCAGCACGCGGCGGACATGAGCCGGGCGCTCGGTCGGGACGGGCGCCTTGGCGCGGCCCTGATCGACCGCCGCCTTTGACAGGCCCGCCGTGCGCGGCGCAGCAGGCTTGGTCTCGGCGGTCAGAATGACCGAGACGCGCGCCATGCCGGGAATGGCCTTCAGCGCAGCCTCCGCTTTGTCACGAACCGGCGCGTAGGCGGCCGCCTGGCTGCGATCGACTTCCAGAGCAAACCCCGCGCGATCCTCAGCCACGACCAGACCCTGAACCAGACCGGCGGCGACCAGACCCTGGCCGGAAACCGGATCGATGATGGCGTCGAGGGCGGCGATGACGGCGGAGCGTTCGACCAAGGCGGTCTCCAGAAGACTTGCAGGCGATGATGCGCGCGTTCTATCGCCCTCGAACCCGTCTCGCGAGCCACGATTTGTCCCAGCCGCCCTCAATCACCCTGATCGCCGGCCCGACCGCCTCGGGCAAGTCGGCGCTGGCGCTGAAGATGGCGCGCGAAACGGGCGCGGTGATCATCAACGCCGACAGCCAGCAGCTCTACGGCGACCTGCGCATCCTGACGGCCCGCCCCTCGGCTGAAGATGAAGCCCAGGCCGACCATCGACTGTATGGCGTCGCAGACGAGGCCGACGCCTGGTCGGTAGGACGCTGGAGCCGCGCAGTGATGGCTTTGCTCGACGACCTTCGCGATCAAGGCCGCCCGGCCATTCTGGTGGGGGGGACCGGCCTCTATTTCACCAGCCTGACGCGAGGCCTGGCCGATATTCCTGCGGTGCCGAGCGCGGTGCGCGATCAAATGGAAGTCGATTATGCCGCGATGGGCGAGGCGGGTTTCCGCCACCGCCTGGGCCAGATCGATCCCGAGGCGGCGCGAACTATCGAACAAGGGGATCGCCAGCGCCTGGTGCGGGCCATGAGCGTCTTCATCGCCAGCGGCCGCACATTGAGCGCCTGGAAGGCCGACACTCAACCCTTGTTGGCGCCCGATTCATGGACCGGATGGGTCAGGGAGCCTGAGCGCCAGCAACTCTATGCAAACTGCGACCAGCGCGTTGACCTGATGATTGATCAGGGAGCGATAGACGAAGTCCAAGCCCTCTTGGACCGTGGCTTGAACCCCGCCCTGCCCGCCATGAAGGCGGTCGGGGTCAGAGAACTGGCCGCCTACCTGTCCGGCGATCTGGCCCGCGACGACGCCATCGCCGCTCTCAAACAAGCCACCCGCAACTACGCCAAGCGTCAGTTGACGTGGTTCCGAAACCAGACGCCGGAGTGGCGCCGCGCCTGAGTGCAATCCGGCGCTTGGAATGCCTCACGGCTGCGCCTATATTCGTCTGGTCCGGTTTCGGCCGGACTATAGCGATAAACGCGCTTGTAATAAGCGGACCGGACCCGGGTGCGATTCCCGGCGGCTCCACCAACTTTCTCCCCGCGTTATCGGCGGAGGCAGCATGGGGCCGACTAGCATCGACGGACGTGTAAAGAGGATTGCTTTCGCTCGTCCTGGCCCACCGTATCGGGCCATTTTCTAACTGCGAACGATAACTTCGCTGGAGAAGTCGCTCTCGCCGCGTAATGCGGTTCGAGTGATTTCGAATCTTAAGTCCTAGGGGTTCAGATCCCTGGGCGGGGCCCGTCGGGGGGCCTGGCAACAGAACCCCCGGCACTTTCCAAAAGATGATCGGGAGCCTGACGCCAGAATCCCGGCGCTTTACCTTCATGACACCTTTCGCCTACGGCCCTGCGCCGCTATCAGTCGCGCTCTGATGTGAGGTGACGATGAGCGACCAGGCCCCTCCGGTCGATGAGATGCGGTACGAACAGCTGGCGCAGGAAGCCCTGCGCGGCGTCATGCGTGCCGCGCTGGAACGCGTGCTGGCCGAGGGCCTGCCCGGCGCCCACCACTTCTACATCACCTTCAAGACGCGCGCCGTTGGCGTCAGCGTGGCCCCCGACATTCTGGCGAAATATCCGGAAGAGATGACGGTCGTTCTGCAGCACCAGTACGACGATCTGCGCGTGGAGCCTGAGCGTTTCTCGGTCAAACTGCGCTTCGGCGGCATGCCCAAGAGCCTGGTCATCCCCTATTCTGCGATCACGCGCTTCTACGATCCCAGCGTCCAATTCCTGCTGCAGTTCGAAGACCCGCAGCTTCTGGACGAGGTCGAAGACGAGCCGACCCCGCCGCAGGACATGCCGCCGATTTCGGACGGCCCCAAGGTCGTTTCGCTGGACCAGTTCCGCAAGAAATAGCCGCCGTCAGTCCTTGCGCGGATAGGAGCGAATCAGAATCCGCTCTCTTTCGCCTTCGCGTCTTTCGACCAGCAGCCGCGCGACCTGTGCGTCGTCGTGGAACAGATAGCCTTTGATGGAATCAAGCAAAGCCTTGGCCAAATTGTCGAGGTCCATCCAGGGCGGCTCGCCGACATGCTCCATGCGGATTTCGACAACGTGGTCGCCCCACGATGGTCTTGCTCCGCGCCATTCCTTGCGCATGAACTCATAGACCAGCGGCTTGTAGTATTTGGCCTGGGTCGTCAGGCCGTCGATAACGATCTCGACCGCATCGCCATCCTCGCGCGCCCTGACCTTGCCAGTCCCGATCCAGCCGGCGGTCACGGTTGCATCAACTTCATACAGACGGCAGGCGCCGCGTCCAGCAAGCGCGCAGAGCGGATCGTTACGGGCGGCGTAAGCTGCTCCTCAGAGTTTGCGGGCATCCGCTGAATCCGGCGCGCCACATCCAGCCCTTCGACCACAGCGCCGAACGCGGCGAAGCCCTGACGGTCAGGATTCCGCCCTCCGCCAAAGTCCAGGCTCGGCGTATCTTGTGTGACGATGAAGAAACTGGATGTAGCGCTGTCCGGTCCGTCCCGCGCCATGGACACCGCGCCGGCCGTATGACGCAGGCCAGTGTCTCGTGTCCGTTCGAGAATGATCGGCGGCCGCGAGGCGTCGTCGCTGCCGCGTGGCGTCGCCGCCTGGACTACGTCGATGGGATAGCGGCTGGCGGTATTGGTATCGCGGTTGACCGTTCGGAAGAACGTGCCCCCATCATAATCACCCGTCACGACGTAGCTGATGAAGTTGCATGTCGTAATCGGCGCAGCGGCTGCATCCAGCGCCAATACGATCGTGCCGGCTGTCGTGTCGAGCGCAACGCGGGTCATTCTGGGTTCAGGCTGAACAGTCGCGCAGCCCACCAACGTCGACAGCGCCGCCACGGCGATCAACCCTCGTCTCATATCCGCGCTCTTCTTGCCCTGCATGGCTCTCGTGCTACACCGCCGCGCAACCCATCGCCACGCCTGAGAGACGAGATTTACGCGCATGAGCAACGTCCGCACAGAGACCGACACCTTCGGCCCGATCGAAGTCGCCGCCGATCGCTACTGGGGCGCTCAGGCGCAGCGGTCGCTCGGAAACTTCAAGATCGGCTGGGAGAAGCAGCCCCTGCCGGTCGTGCGCGCCCTGGGCATCGTCAAGCGTGCGGCCGCCGAGACCAACCGTGACTTGGGCAAGCTGGATCCGGCTCTGGCCAACGCCATCATCAAGGCCGCCAATGAGGTTATCGAAGGCAAGCTGAACGACCACTTTCCGCTGGTGGTCTGGCAGACGGGTTCGGGCACCCAATCGAACATGAACGCCAATGAGGTGATCTCGAATCGCGCGATCGAGATTCTGGGCGGCGAGATGGGCTCGAAGAAGCCGGTCCACCCCAACGATCACGTCAACATGAGCCAGTCGTCCAACGACACCTATCCCACGGCCATGCACGTCGCCTGCGCCGAACAGGTGGTCAACGACCTGATCCCGGCCTTGAAACATCTGCACGCCGCGCTGGACGCCAAGGCCAAGGCCTGGGGCCACATCATCAAGATCGGCCGTACCCATACCCAGGACGCCACGCCTCTGACGCTGGGCCAAGAGTTCGGCGGCTACGCCCAGCAGGTCGAGAACGGCATCAAGCGCATCGAACAGACCCTGCCGGCCCTGATGGAACTGGCGCAGGGCGGCACCGCCGTCGGCACGGGCCTGAACGCGCCCATCGGCTTCGCCGAAAAGGTTGCGGGCCAGATCGCCGATATCACCGGCCTGCCCTTCACCACGGCCCCGAACAAGTTCGAGGCCTTGGCCGCCCACGACGCCATGGTCTTCAGCCACGGCGCCATTAACACGGTCGCCGCCTCGCTCTTCAAGATCGCCAACGACATCCGATTCCTGGGTTCCGGCCCGCGTTCGGGTCTGGGCGAACTGGCGCTGCCGGAAAACGAGCCGGGCTCGTCGATCATGCCGGGTAAGGTCAATCCGACCCAATGCGAGGCTCTGACGCAGGTCTGCGTCCAGGTGTTCGGCAACAACGCCGCCCTGACCTTCGCCGGCTCGCAAGGCCATTTCGAGCTGAACGTCTTCAATCCCGTAATGGCCTATAACTTCCTGCAGTCGGTGCGCCTGGTCGCCGACGCAGCCATCAGCTTCACCGACAACTGCGTCGTCGGCATCGAGGCGCGCGAGGACAATATCGCGCGCGGCCTGAACAACTCGCTGATGCTGGTCACCGCCCTGAACGGCAAGCTGGGCTATGACCTGTGCGCCAAGATCGCCAAGACCGCGCACAAGAACGGCACCACCCTGCGCGAAGAAGCTGTCGGCGGCGGCTATCTGACGGACGCCGAGTTCGATGAAGCCGTGCGGCCGGAAAAGATGATCTCGCCGGGCTGATCCCATCCAAGATCGGGGCTTTCGAAACGCCGACGTCGTCTGACGTCGGCGTTTTAGTTTGGGTCAGGCCTTGTCGCGGATGGTGCGCCCGACCGGCGCCAGCGCCAGCTTGGCCAGTTCGAGATCCTTCAGCGCGAACGGAATGCCGATGATGGAGATGAACTCCGCCACGGCGATGATCAAATGTGTCAGGGCGATGTACCAGCCGGCCACGACGAACCAGACGATGTTCAACACAACGCCGACACAGCCAGCGACAGGATGCGTGTCCTGCCACACGATCTCGCGGCCGAAGGGCCAGAACGAATAACTGGCGATGCGCCACGCCGCGAACGTCCATGGCAGGCCGACGACTGTCAGCGCCAGGATCGCGCCGCCCAGCAGCCACAGCAGGCCGGAAATCCAGCCGCCGAAGATGAGCCAAAGGATATTCAGGATCAGGCGTATCAAGACAGGCTCCAATGTCGCCCAATGCGACCTACCTCAGATAAGCAAAAGGCCCCGCCTGTGCAGCGGGGCCTTTATTAAATCGGCGTCAGATCGGCCTTAGTGCGGCTTCTCGGTCCAGCGCGCCTTGGCGTCGTCTTGGGTCAGGCTCAGATGCACGTGCTTGTCATCGACCCGTTCGACCCAGCTGACCGGGATCATGTGGTGCTTGAAGCCGCCGGCGAAATCCAGCTTCGCCAGTTCGATCTGGTCGCCTAGGACGTGATCGACCCGACCCACGTGACCGCCGTCCGAGCCTACGACTTCGAGGTGTTCCTTGATGAGCGAAACGTCGACCATGTGTATCTCCAGCAGTTGGTTTGTCCCGCCGATGAGAACACCCCCGGCCTGCGACGGTTTCAAACGGCGACGCTTGTTCATCGCCTTGATGACAGGATTGGCTAGGACGCGGTAAAAGCCGGCGTTCACACGGAACCGGAACTCAAGACATGCGGCGGATTGGATCAGGCCTGTTCGGCGTCCTCATGGCCCTGGCCTTGTCGGCGTGTGGAACGCTGGATCGCCCGACCGGCCCCCTCCGCATCACCGACGGTACGCTCGTCAAGGCGGAAGACCCTCGCATCCGCGCCAGCGACAGCGCGCGCCTGCAGGCCTTCACTCAGGAAATCGGTCAGCGACTTCGGCCCGACAAACCGACGTCGATCCTGGCGCTGTCTGGCGGCGGCGCAAACGGGGCCTACGGCGCCGGGCTTCTGGTCGGTTGGACCGAACAGGGCGATCGCCCCGCGTTCGATGTCGTCACCGGCGTCAGCACGGGGGCGCTTGCCGCTCCGTTCGCCTTTCTTGGATCGGATTGGGACGACGAACTTCAGCACGCCTATACCAGCGGCGCCGCCAGCAACTTGCTGAGCTGGCGCAGTTTCGCCGCCTTCCTGAACCCGAGCCTGTTTTCGTCACAGGTCCTGCGCAATCTGGTGGACGAGAACGTCACCCCTGAACTGATGCAGGCCGTCGCGCGCGAGCACGCCAAGGGCCGACGCCTGCTGGTGGCGACGACCGATCTGGACAGCGAGGAAACCGTCATCTGGGACATGGGCCTTCTGGCGACCCAGGGCGACGAGAACGCCCGCGAACTGTTCAAGGAGGTGCTGGTCGCCTCAGCCAGCATTCCCGGCGTCTTTCCCCCGGTTCTGATCGCCGGGCTTCAGGACGACGACAAGGTGGTTCTGGAAATGCACGTCGACGGCGGCGTCAACACGCCGTTCCTAGCTATTCCTGAAGACCTGATGCTCTGGACCCGCCCAAAGGACGAAGGGCGTGTCGGCGCCCTCTACGTGATCGTCAATGGTCAGGTTGGACGCAACGACGGCGTTACGCCGGGACGCTTGTCGGGGATCCTGGCGCGGACCTATGACAGCATGAGCAAGTCATCGCTGCGCATCCACTTGGCGGTGACGGCGGCGTTCGCGCGGCGCAATGGGCTGGACATGGCGCTGTCGGCCATTCCAGACAATGTCGCCGCCTCCAGCTTGAAGTTCGATCAGGAGACCATGACGGCCATGTTCGAACTGGGTCGCCAGCGCGGACGCGGCGCCGATGCCTGGACCCGGCTGGGCGAGCGCCCGGCGGACCAGCCCTTCATCCCCCAGACGACGATCTCGGAGTCTCAGGTGCCGGCTGTGCTGGCGCCCGAGCCCTCGGCCAACCCGCCGGCCGATGCGCCCCCCGCCGAAAAGCCCAAGGCGTAATCATGGGCGAGATCATCAATCTGAACCGGGCGCGAAAGACCCGCGCCAAGGCCGAAGACAAGGCGTTGGCCGCCGCCAACCGCTTGGCCCATGGACGCTCCAAGGCCGAGAAGACCCTGTCCGCTCTTGAGCGTCATCGCGCCGATAAGCAGTTGGACGGTCAGAAGCTGGAGCCGAAAAACGGCGACTGACGGCTCAGGCCTTGGGCGCGCGGATCAGCATGACCTGCCCCGCCAGCACGAGCGCCAGTCCGATCAGGGCGCTCCAGCCGAACCGCGCCCCCTCGAACAGCACCGACACCAGCATGGCGATGGGCGGCGTCAGAGCTGAGATGTAGCTGGCCAGGGCATAGCCGCGTTGGCGCGCGATGGTGAAGTACAAGCCGAACGCGATCAACGATCCGAACAGCGAGAGATAAAGCAGCGACAGGACATAGTCCGGCGTCGGCTCAATCCGCCACGTCACGCCGGTCGACATGCCGTACAGCGCCAACATCGCTGTGCCATAGGCCATCGCCCAGGACGTGGCGGCCATAACGGGCGCGCCCGCCTGCTGTCCCTTCCAGGCGAACCAGTTGCCGAGCGCCGAAGCCAGTACAGCGGTTAGCGCGAAGAGGACGCCCAGCCCCGGATTGAGCCCAGCGCCGGCCGCCGTGATCTGGCCGTAGGACAAGACCCCGACGCCCATGACGCCCAGTACGGCGCCGATCCACGCCGCTGGCGCCGCCTTCTGTCCGCCCAGCAGCCGAAACAGGATCAGGTTCACAAAGGCCAGGGCGGCGAAGATCACCGCGACCACGGCCGAAGCCACCTGCCCCTCCGCCGCATAGACGAAGCCATAGCTGACCGCGAAAACGAAGGCGCCCTGTCCGATGGCAGCCAGATGCTGGCTGCGCGTCAGACGCAGCGGCCGTCGCGTCACGGCGCAGAAGGCGAACAGGACCGCCGACGCCAGACCAAACCGCCAGACGATCGAGACGATGGAATCAACCGGCCCCAGCTGCAGGGTGATCGCGTACCAGGTCGTGCCCCAGATCAGGGCGCAAATGGCGATCGCAGCAATCGCAAAGGGGCGGCTCAAAGGCTGATCTCCGACGGTGGACGGCCCGCATAACACGCCCTAACGCCACGCGCCCTCACGTCTTGCGCCTGAGTGTGACACACTGGACGCCTCGAAGGAGATCGCCATGCGAAACGCCCCCCTGATCCTGCCCGCCGCTCTGGTCTTGGCTGCCTGCGCCGTCACCCCGGACATGACGACCGGAACGACGGTCGTAAACGTGACCGCCACCTATCGCGAACGGATCATGCTGCCGCCCGGCCATGTCCTGACCGTCAGGGTTGAGGATGTCAGTCTGGCCGACGCTCCCGCCAAGGTTCTCGCCGAAACACGAGAGCCGCTGACCGGCGCCCCGCCCTATCGCGTCACCCTTGGCTTTCCCACGTCTCAGATCGATCCGCGCCATACCTATGCCGCGCGCGCCGAGATTCGCGACGCGGCCGGCGCCCTGGTCTTCGTCACAGACACCCGCCACGCGATCCTGACGAACGGCGCCCCCGCCTCGGCCGAGATCATGCTGAAGTCCGCGCGTTGAGCAGCCTCAGCAAACGTTCGGTCGCTTTGGCCGGCCATGCCACCTCGGTGGCGTTGGAGCCGGAGTTCTGGGCCGTGTTGGACCGGATCGCGGCTGCCCGCGGCCTCAGCAAGGCTCAGCTCCTGGCTGAAATTGACGCCGGTCGCGGCCGACGCCCCCTCGCCTCCGCCTGTCGCCTGCTGGCGCTGGACTGGGTGGCGGATCATGGAAGACCGGCGTAGCTTCGATCTAACGGAGACCTGACCATGTCCGACAATCGTCTGCTTCCAGCCGCCGTGGTCGGCAGTCTTCTGGCTGTCGGCTTCATCGGCGCCGGCGCCCTGATCGGTCAGGGCGTCATTCACGCGCGCGCCGGCGACCGCACCGTGACGGTGCGCGGCCTGTCCGAACGCAATGTGAAAGCGGACCTTGCCGTCCTGCCGCTACGCTTCACGGCCTCGGGCGATGTCCTTTCGGAAGTTCAAACCAAGATCGACGGCGATCTGGCGCTGGTCCGCCGCTTCCTCACCGCCCAGGGCTACCCTGCCCAGGCCATCGACTTGGGCCGGTTGGAGGTGGCCGACACCCGGTCGCGAGAATACGCCGCCCAGAACGGCGGTCCACGCTTCATCCTGGCTCAGACGGTGATCGTGCGGACCAGCGATGTCGCCCGAGTTCAGGCAACGACGCGACTGCTCAACGATCTGGTGCGTCAGGACGTGGTGCTGCAGGACTTCCAGGGTCCGTCCTATATATTCACCAAGTTGAACGACGTGCGCCCGCAAATGATCGCCGAGGGTACAGCGGCGGCGCGCACCGGGGCGGAACAGTTCGCCAAGGACAGCGGAACGCCCTTGGGCCCGATCCGTCAGGCCACCCAGGGCTCGTTCGAAATCCTGCCGCGCGATGGCGCAGCCGGCGACGAAGCCGCCTCCATCGACAAGAAGATCCGGGTCGTTACGACCATCACCTATAGTCTGAAGTAGTCTCGGGAGGTCCGGCGTCGGAGGATTGCGGTCGCCCGATGAAATCGACGTCGGCGTGCGGATCTTGACCCATCTCGACCAACACGACCCAGACGGCCAGGATCACGAACATTCCGACCATGCCCAGAACGAAGGCCCACCACCCGGCCTTCTTGCCGCGTGGTTTGCGGTGTGACGCCGCGTCCCTTTTGTCAGTGTTCTGCTGCATCGCACCTAGGAACCGGCCGTCGATCCGCCGGGTTCCGAGGTTTCATTGTGGCGGCGGCCCTGACATTGCCGCGCGGTCCCCTTATGTTCCGGTTCGATTCTGACTGACGGATATTTTTGCGCCTGTGACTGATCTTCCCGCCCCCCGTATTTCCGACCTCGCGCGCGCTCGTGCGCCCGAGGGCGAGGCGCCGCGCGATTATCTGAAGGGGCTGAATCCGGAGCAGCGCGAGGCGGTCGAGACGACCGAGGGGCCGGTGCTGGTGCTTGCCGGCGCCGGCACGGGCAAGACGCGCGTGCTGACGACACGGCTGGCGCACATTCTGGCGACAGGCCGGGCAAAGCCGTGGGAGCTGCTGGCCGTCACCTTCACCAACAAGGCCGCGCGCGAAATGCGCGAGCGCATCACGCATCTGATCGGCCCCTCCGCCGAAGGTTTGCGCTGGCTGGGCACCTTCCACTCCATCGCCGCCCAGATCCTGCGTCGCCACGCCGAACTGGTCGGTCTGAAATCCAGCTTCACCATCCTGGACACCGACGACCAGGAACGAGTGCTGAAACAGCTGCTGGAAGCGGCCAACATCGACACCAAACGCTGGACGCCCAAGTCGCTGTCCGGCCTGATCGATCACTGGAAGAACCGCGGTTGGACGCCGGACAAGCTGCCACCGGGCGAGGACTTCGCCAACGGCAAGGGTCAGGGTCTGTACGCCGCCTATCAGGCGCGCTTGCGCAGCCTGAACGCCTGCGACTTCGGCGATCTGCTGCTGCACAACATCACTATCCTGTCGCAGCATGCGGACCTGGCTGAGGAATATCGCCGTCGGTTCCGCTACATCCTGGTGGACGAATACCAGGACACCAACGTCGCCCAGTATCTGTGGCTGCGGCTGCTGACGGCCTCGACAGGCAACGTCTGCTGCGTCGGCGACGATGATCAGTCGATCTATGGCTGGCGCGGGGCCGAGGTAGACAACATCCTGCGCTTCGAGCGCGACTTCCCCGGCGCCAAGATCGTCAAGCTGGAGCGTAACTATCGCTCGACCAGTCATATCCTGGGGGCGGCGTCCGGCCTGATCGCTGCCAACCGCGACCGGCTTGGCAAGACCCTGTGGACCGAGGACGACAGCGGCGACAAGGTGCGGGTGCGCGGCGTGTGGGACGGCGAGGCCGAGGCCCGGCTGATCGCCGACGAGATCGAGACCGCGCGGCGTCCCCACGCTGGCGAACCGGGCCTGAAATACAAGGACATGGCCATTCTGGTCCGCGCTTCGTTTCAGATGCGCGCCTTTGAAGAACGCCTGGTCATGCTGGCCATCCCATACACCGTCATCGGCGGGCCGCGCTTCTTCGAGCGCGCCGAGATCCGCGACGCCCACGCCTATCTGCGCCTGATCCTGTCGGAAGACGACGACCTCGCCTTCGAAAGGATCGTCAATGTGCCCAAACGCGGCATCGGCGACACCAGCGTGCAGAAAATCCTGCAACTGGCCCGCCAACACGACCTGTCGGCCCTGACCGCCGTGCGGGGCCTGATCAATACCGACGAGCTTCAGGCCCGCACCCGCACCGCCCTGTCCAACTTCGTGCGCGACATCGACCGCTGGCGCCAACTGTCCGAGACCACGCCCCACTGGCAGGTCATGGAGACGGTGCTGGAGGAGAGCGGCTATACCGACATGCAGAAGGCCGACCGCACCAGCGGCCAGACCCGCCTGGAGAACCTGAAGGAACTGACCCAGTCGATGCAGCAGTTCGAGACGCTGCAAGCCTATCTTGAGCACGTCTCTCTGGTCATGGATCTGGAGCGCGCGACCAGCGACGATCCCAACGGCGACGGGGCGGTCCAGATCATGACCCTGCACGGCGCCAAGGGACTGGAGTTTCCGCTGGTCTTCCTGCCGGGCTGGGAAGAAGGCGTCTTCCCCAGCCAGCGCAGCATCGATGAGAAGGGCGAGAAGGGTCTCGAGGAGGAACGCCGTCTGGCCTACGTCGGCGTCACACGCGCCAAGCAGGACGCCCGCATCTCCTTCGCCGCCAACCGGCTGGTCTATGGACGCTGGACCTCCCAACTGCCCAGCCGCTTCGTCGACGAACTGCCTATCGCCCACGTCGATCCCCAATCCGACACCGGCTATTACGGCGCTTCGACCGGCATGAAGGAGGCAAAAAGCCGCTGGGACGACGCGCCATCTTTCGGCAGCGGTTATTCCTCCCCCGGCTGGAAACGCGCCCAATCCTTCACCGCCGCCCAGACCCCGGCCAAGATACCGGCGCGCAAGGCCGTCATCGAAGGCGACGGCCGACTGATCGCCACCGCCGACCCCAAATCCAGCTCAGGCTGGAAAAAGGGCGAACGCGTCTTTCACCAGAAGTTCGGGTACGGAAACGTGCGCGTCATCGAAGGCAACAAACTGCTGGTCGAGTTCGAAAAGGCCGGGGAGAAGCGCGTGATCGACAGCTTTGTCGAGAAGGCCTAACCCGGCGCTCTAACGCAACGAATGGAGCCAAAGATGGCGGGCCTCAAGGACAAGCGCGGCTTCATCGACAAGGATCGCATTGATCTGTCGGAACGTCAGTCGGTCGAATACTGGATGAAACGCTGGGGCGTAACCAAGGACCAGATCACCGCCGCCCACCGCAAGGTTGGGCGCATGACCAAGGATATCGCGGCGGAATTGGGCAAGAAGCGCTGACGCCGCCTGCCTGAAACGAGAAACGGCCCCGGAGCACTCCGGGGCCGTTTCGGTCTCTGCCTTAGATGTGGATCACACGCCCATAGGCGTCCAGCGCCGCTTCGTGCATGGCCTCCGACATCGTCGGGTGCGGATAGACGATCCCGTGGATGTCTTCTTCCGTGGCCTCCATCGTGATGGCGGTGACATAGCCCTGGATCATTTCGGTGACCTCGTGGCCGATCATGTGGGCGCCGATCAGGGCGCCGGTCTTGGCGTCGAAGATCACCTTGACGAAACCGTCGGTGTCGCCCGAGGCGATCGCCTTGCCGTTCACGCGGAACGGGAAGCGGCCGATTTTCACGTCGCGCTTCTCGGCGCGCGCAGCCTGTTCGGTGACGCCGACCGAGGCCACCTGCGGCTGGGCATAGGTGCAGCCGGCGATGGGCGAATGGACGTTGGGGGTCTTGTAGCCGGCGATGTGTTCGGCGGCGTGGATGCCTTCGTGCGACGCCTTGTGCGCCAGCCAGGGCGCGCCGGCGCAGTCGCCGATGGCGTACAGGCCCTTGACGTTGGTCTGGCAGTGGCCGTCGATCTTGACGTGGCCGCGGTCCATTTCCAGACCCAGTTCTTCCAGGCCGATGCCGTCGGTGTTCGCGGTGATGCCCACGGCGGAGATGCAGACCTCGGCCTCCAAGGTCTCGGCCTTGCCGCCGATCTCCACGGCGACCTTCACGCCCTTGGCGTCCTTGCTGACTTTGGTGACCTTGGCGCCCAGCTTGAACTTCATGCCGCGCTTTTCGAACGACTTCTGAGCCGCCTTGGAGACCTCTTCGTCCTCGACCGGCATGATGCGATCCACGGCTTCGACCACGGTCACGTCACAGCCTAGGGCGCGATAGAAGCTGCCGAACTCGATGCCGATGGCGCCCGAACCGATCACGACGATCGACTTGGGCATGAATTTCGGCGCCATGGCCTCGCGATAGGCCCAGATGCGATCGCCGTCGGCTTCCAGCCCGATCTGCGGCAGGGCGCGAGCGCGGGCGCCGACGGCCAGCATCACAGACTTGGCCTCGAGCGCGCGCGAACCGCCCGCTTTCAGGGCGACGACGACCTTGGGCGCGGCGGCGCCCTTCTCCAGCTTGGCCGAACCTTCGATCACCTCGATCTTGTTCTTCTTCATCAGGAAACCGACGCCCTGATTCAACTGCTTGGCCACGCCGCGCGAGCGCTGGATGATGGCGTCGAAGTCGAACGACGCGCCGGAGGCCGACAGGCCGTACTCTTTCAGATGGCTTAGGCTCTCGAACTTCTCGCCCGACTTCAGCAGGGCCTTGGTGGGGATGCAGCCCCAGTTCAGGCAGATGCCGCCCAGGTTCTCGCGCTCGACGATCGCGACCTTCAGGCCCAACTGGCTGGCGCGAATGGCCGCGACGTAACCGCCGGGGCCCGAGCCGATGACGACGAGATCGAATTCAGCAGCCATTAGATCAACTTCTCGATGTCGGCCTTGATGGCCTCGGGTTCAGTCTGCGGGGCATAGCGGGCGACCACCCTGCCCTCGCGGTCGGTCAGGAACTTGGTGAAGTTCCACTTGATGGCCTTGGAGCCCAGGAAGCCGCGCTTTTGTTCGGTCAACCAGGCGTAAAGCGGATGTCGGTTCGGTCCATTGACCTCCACCTTGTCGAAGAGGGGAAAGGTCACGTCGAAACTGGTGGCGCAGAAGGCGGCGATTTCCGCCGCCTTGCCCGGTTCCTGCTCGCCGAACTGGTTGCAGGGAAAGCCCAACACCTCGAACGGCTGATCAGCGAACGCGCGGTGCAGCTTTTCGAGGCCGTCGTACTGCCCCGTAAAGCCACACTTGGACGCCGTATTGACGATCAGCAGCGCCTGACCGCGGAAGCGATCGAGCGAAACGTCCGTGCCGTCGATGGCGCGGGCGGAGAAGTCATAGACCGAGGTCATGACCTCACCCTCCCCTTAGGCCAGCATCGCGACGGGATCTTCGATCAGCGGCTTGAACGCCTGCAGGAAGCGGGCGCCGGTCGCGCCGTCCACCACACGGTGATCGCAGGTCAGGGTCACGGTCATGACCGTGGCCGGCACGACCTGACCGTTCTTGACGACTGCGCGCTGTTCACCCGCGCCCACGCTCATGATGCAGCCCTGCGGCTCATTGATGATCGAGGTGAACTGCTTGATGCCGAACATGCCCAGATTGGACACCGAGAAGGTGCCGCCTTGGAACTCTTCGGGCTTGAGCTTGCGGTCGCGGGCGCGCTTGGCCAAGTCCTTGGATTCGGTCGCGATCTGCGCCAAACCCTTGGTTTCGGCCTTTTTGATGATCGGGGTGATCAGGCCGCCGTCGATCGCCACCGCCATGGAGACATCGGCGTTGTGGTGCATGGCGATGCCTTCGGGCGTGTAGGAGGCGTTGGCCTCCGGCACCATCTTCAGGGCCAGGGCGGCGGCCTTGATGACGAAGTCGTTGACCGACACCTTGATGCCCTGCGGCTCCAGCATCTTGTTGACCTTGGCGCGCACAGCCATCAGCTGGTCGATCTCGCAGTCGATGAACAGCGGGAAGTGAGGCACATTCTGGACGCTGTCGACCATCCGACGCGCCACCGCCTTCTTCATGCCGTCCAGCGGGATCAGATCGTAGCTGCCGTCCGGAATGCCCATCTGCGCCAGCGACTGCGCCTTGCGCGGCTCGGCTGCGGTCGCGGCGGGCGACGCCGAAGAGGCGGTCGCCGGTTGGGCCGACGCCTTGCCGGCGGCCTCGACGTCGCGCTTGACGATGCGACCATGCGGACCGGTGCCCTTGATCGACTTCAGATCGACGCCGTTCTGAGCGGCGATACGTCGAGCGAGCGGCGACGAAAAGATGCGATCTCCGCTGTCCGACTTCGGCGCCGCGGGCGCCGGAGCCGCAGGCGTAGCCGCCTTGGGCGCCTCGGCAGCAGCCGGAGCGACCTCGGCCTTGGGGGCTTCCGTTTTTGCAGCCGACTTTTCAGCCGGCTTGGGTGCGGCCGCGCCGCCCTCGTCCTTCAGGCGGGCGATGGGCGTATTGACCTTCACGCCTTCCGTGCCTTCAGCGACCAGGATATCAGTGACTTCGCCCTCATCCACGGCCTCGACTTCCATCGTGGCCTTGTCGGTTTCGATCTCAGCGATCACGTCTCCGGCGGAGACGACGTCCCCGACCTTGACGTGCCACTTGGCCAGAACGCCCTCCTCCATCGTCGGAGACAGGGCCGGCATCAGGATGTCGGTCATCAAGCGTTCCCCCCGGTTGGCGCGATCGGTTCGGCGACAGTGCGGACGTCATTCGCCTTCACCACTTCGCTGAGACCTTCGAGGATGCGGTGGTAGGCCGCGGTTTCATCGTGTTGATGACGCACGGCATAACCATGCGCCATGTGTCGCGCCGCATAGGCCAGCAGCCGACCGAACTGTATGGGATCGTTGAAGGCCGGTTTGACGGACATCACCGGCTCGTCTTTCGACCACCACATCCGGAGGACTTCAATGGCTGCGGGGTCAGCAGCGACGCTGTCTGGCGTCGTCAGCATGAACTCCGATGCCTCGGTCATGCCATCACCTCTTTCACGGCGGCGATGATCTTGTCCACGCCCGGCAACGACAGCACTTCCAGATTGGCGGCGTAGGGCAGCGGCACGTCTTCCTGGTGCACGCGCAGCGGCGGGGCATCCAGATAATCGAAGGCGTGCTCAATGACACGGGCCACGACCTCAGCGCCGACGCCCATCGGACCCCAGCCCTCTTCGGCCGAGACCAGGCGGTTGGTCTTCTTGACGCTCTCGACGATGGTCTCGTGATCCAGGGGGCGCAGGGTGCGCAGGTCGATCACCTCGGCCTCGATACCCTCCTCCGCCAGCTTCTCGGCGGCCTGCAGGGCGAAGCCGACCATGCGGCTGTGGGCGGTGATGGTGACGTCCTGGCCTTCGCGACGGACCTTGGCCTTCCCGATCGGCAGGACATAGTCCTCGACCTCCGGCACGTCGAACTCCAGGCCGTACATCATCTCGTGTTCGAGGAAGACGACCGGGTTCGGGTCACGGATGGCGGCTTTCAGCAGGCCTTTGGCGTCGGCCGCGTCATAGGGCGCGATGACCTTCAGACCCGGCACCTGAGCGTACCAGGCCGAGTAGTCCTGGCTGTGCTGGGCGCCGACGCGCGAAGCCGCGCCGTTCGGGCCGCGGAACACGATTGGCGCGCGGATCTGACCGCCCGACATATAGAGCGTCTTGGCGGCCGAGTTGATGATGTGGTCAATCGCCTGCATGGCGAAGTTGAACGTCATGAACTCGACGATCGGCTTCAGACCCGACATGGCGGCGCCGACACCCAGGCCGGCGAAGCCGTGCTCGGTGATCGGGGTATCGACGACGCGCTGATCGCCGAACTCCTGCAGCAGGTCGCGGCTGACCTTGTAGGCGCCCTGATACTGGGCGACTTCCTCGCCGATCAGGAAGACGCGATCGTCGCGGCGCATCTCTTCGGCCATGGCGTCACGCAGGGCGTCGCGCACGGTCGTCTTGACCAGTTTGGCGTCGGTCGGGATTTCCGGGTCTCGCAGTTCGACCTTGGGCGTCGCGGTCTGGGCTGGCGCCTTTTCCGGATCGCCGGTCTTGCCTTCGGCCGCAGCCTTGGGCGTCTCAGCTTCGCCCTGCGCGGGGTCAGCCTTCGGCGCGGGCGCCGCTGCGCCATCTTCGCCGGCCAGACGCGCGATCGGCGTGTTGACCTTCACGTTCTCGGAGCCTTCGGCGACCAGGATTTCCAGCACTTCGCCTTCATCCACGGCCTCGACTTCCATCGTCGCCTTGTCGGTTTCGATCTCGGCGATCACTTGGCCGGCCGACACGGTGTCGCCCGCCTTGATATGCCATTTGGTCAGCGTGCCCTCTTCCATCGTGGGGGACAGCGCCGGCATCAGAATGTCGGTCACGGATCAGGCCTCCACGTAGACGTCGGTATAGAGCTCGGACGGATCGGGTTCCGGGCTCTCTTGGGCGAATTGAACAGCTTCGGCGACGATCGCCTTGATCTCGTTGTCGATGGCCTTGAGCTCGTCCTCGGTCGCATTGGCGGCCGACAGCAGCGTCTTCAGGTGATCGATCGGGTCGCGGGTCTTCTTGACCTCGTCGACCTCTTCCTTGGTCCGGTATTTGGCCGGGTCTGACATCGAGTGACCGCGATAGCGATAGGTCTTCACTTCCAGAATGAAGGGACCGCCGCCCTCGCGGGCGCGCTTCACCGCACGCGCCGTGGCGTCGCGCACGGCCAGCACGTCCATGCCGTCGACCTGCTCGCCCGGAATGCCGAAGCTGGCGCCGCGCTGATACAGTTCGGTCGTCGAGGACGAGCGTTCGATGCTCGTGCCCATGGCGTACTGGTTGTTCTCGATGATGTAGATAGCCGGCAGCTTCCAGAGCTGCGCCATGTTGAAGCTTTCGTACACCTGCCCCTGGTTCGAGGCGCCGTCGCCGAAATAGACGAAGGCCACCGAATCGTCGCCGCGATACTTGCCGGCGAAGGCCAGGCCAGTGCCCAGAGCCACCTGGGCGCCGACGATGCCGTGACCGCCGTAGAAGCCGGTCGGCACGTCGAACATGTGCATCGATCCGCCTTTACCCTTGGACGAACCGCCGCTGCGGCCGGTCAGTTCGGCCATGACTTCCTTCGGATCCATGCCGGCGGCCAGCATGTGGCCGTGGTCGCGATAGCCGGTGATGATCTTGTCGTGGCCTTGTTTGACGCTCTCCTGAACGCCGACCGCCACGGCCTCCTGGCCGATGTACAGGTGGCAGAAGCCGCCGATCAGACCCATGCCGTACAGCTGGCCCGCGCGCTCCTCGAAGCGGCGGATCAGGACCATCTCGCGATAGAAGCGCAGAAGGTCTTCCTTGGACGCCGTCGGCGTATTGGGCAGTTTGTCAGGCGTGGTCGTCTGAGCGGATTTGGCTGGGGCTTTCGCCATCCGGTATCTCCCGGCTAGGCGCCGAGAACCGACGCCTTCTTATCGTTACGGAAAGGGGCTTTAGCAGCCTTCCTTCCGGTAACGCAAAGGGGTGCGGGTCGCCCTGTAACAATAGTTCAAGTGGTGAAGGTGGCTTAGCCTTGGGCGGCCGGGGCCGAGACGCGGATCACATAGTCGCGCGGGTCGGAGAAACCCAGGACGGCGCGCGCGCGCTCTTCCAGAAGGTCGCGAGACAGGCTGTCGGTGCGCAGATAGCGAACTCGCGTCTCAAGATCGCGGCGTTGCTCGGTCAGATGCGCCAGCTGGTCCTCGCGTTGCCCCAGAAGGGCGTCGCGAGACGACCCGCTCAACAGTCCGCGCTCGCCCGTCAGCGCCTGCACCCCAAGATAGGCCAGAAGCAGCAACAGGGCGAGGGACAGGCGGTAAGGTTTCATCCGTTCGGGCACTTGAGACGCTCCTTCTGAGCGCGAAAACACAGTTCAGAAACCGTGCCCGAAAATGCCTAACGAAATGTAGCTTGACCATAAGATTGTCGGCGGAAAATGCTGATTCTCCGCCGACATTTCCGATCTCTATTTCAGCAGCATGCCGTCGCCGAAATAGACGCCCTGGTCGCCAAGCATTTCCTCGATGCGGAGCAACTGGTTGTACTTCGCCACCCGGTCGGAACGGGCCAGCGAGCCGGTCTTGATCTGCCCGCAGTTGGTCGCCACGGCCAGGTCGGCTATGGTGTAGTCCTCGGTCTCGCCCGACCGGTGGCTCATCACAGCGGTGTAGCCCGCGCGGTGGGCCATATCCACGGCATCCATGGTTTCCGACAGGGTGCCGATCTGGTTGACCTTGATCAGGATCGAGTTCGCCAGACCTTCGCCTATACCCGCGGCCAGACGCGCCGGATTGGTCACAAACAGATCGTCGCCGACCAGTTGGACCCGGTCGCCCAGGCGCTCAGTCAGCAGGCGCCAGCCGTCGAAGTCATCCTCGGCCATGCCATCCTCGATCGACACGATCGGGAAGCGTTCGCACAGGTCGACCAAGTAGGCGGCCATGCCTTCGGAATCGACGGTCTTGCCCTCGCCGGCCATGACGTATTTGCCGTCCTTGAAGAACTCGGTCGAGGCGACGTCGAGGCCCAGGTGGAAGTCCTCGCCCGCGAGGTAGCCCGCCGCCTGGCCCGCCTTGGTGATGAAGCTCAGCGCCTCATCGGCCGACGCCAGATTCGGCGCAAAGCCGCCCTCGTCGCCGACGTTGGTGTTGTGCCCGGCGTCCTTCAGTTGCTTCTTCAGGGCGTGGAAGATTTCGGCGCCCATGCGCACGGCGTCCGAAAACGTCTCGGCGCCCGTGGGCAGGATCATGAACTCCTGGATGTCGATCGGATTATCGGCGTGCGCGCCGCCGTTGATGATGTTCATCATCGGGGTCGGCAGGACGCGGGCCGAGACTCCGCCCAGATAACGATACAGTTCCTGATTGGCCGACAAGGCGCTGGCCTTGGCGACGGCAAGAGACACGCCCAGGATCGCATTGGCGCCCAGACGGCCCTTATTGGGCGTGCCGTCCAGTTCGATCATCGCCTCGTCGATCCGGCGCTGCTGCTCGGCGTCCATGCCGGACAGGGCGTCGAAGATTTCGCCGTTGACGGCGTCGACCGCCTTCTGGACGCCCTTGCCGCCCCACATGTCCTTGTCGCCATCCCGCAGTTCGACCGCCTCATGCGCGCCTGTGGACGCGCCGGACGGAACGGCGGCGCGGCCGAACGAACCGTCTTCCAGCGTGACATCGACCTCGACCGTCGGATTGCCCCGGCTATCGAGGATCTGGCGGGCGACGATGTCGGCGATGTCGGTCATGGCTCGGCTCTTTGGCTCAAGGGGCAAGGGAGGTCCGACGGTTTAGCCGCCTCCCCGTCAAACGCCAATGCCGACATCGTCGCCGGGCGTCAGGAACAGCCTTCGACCAGTTGGATGGAGGGATCGCCAGCGTGGACCATCATCACCTTGCCGTCGCTGCCGATCTCATATCGAACGCCACGCGCCGACGGATCGGTGACATAGGTCGTCGATCCGCCCTTCGACCAGACGAACAGATCCTCGGCCGGCGCTTCCTGATATTTGTGCGGCTGGGCGAAGACCGCACCGCCATAGGCTTGCTTGATCGCCATGGCCGTATCGCCGACGCCGAACCCGCGATCGGTCTTGGTCGTCGCCCCGCGCGCCAGGGTGATTCGCGTCAGCACGCCGTTCTGAATCATCACCTGCACATCGGCGGGTGCCTTGGCGGGATGGAACTGGTCACAGACTTCGGGCTCGGCGCCGCCGGCGGCGTTCGGTTGGGAGTCCTCGCCCCAGACCTTCACCAGTTCGGCGCGCGTCATGCCGATTCGCACCGGCCCCAGCCCTTCGGCCGTCAACGCATTCGGATCGGCTGCGGGCGTAGCGGGCGTCTCGTTCGCGGATGCGACGGGCGGTGCGGCGGGCTCCGAGACGCGCTCCTCTGCGCGATTGCAGGCGGCGAGGGTCAGCAGCGCACAGGCGCTGACGGCGGTGAAACGAATCATCATGCGGCGTCTCCAACGGAAGCTTCACCGCATTGAACGCACGAAAACGGCGCGCGGGTCACCGCGCGCCGTCGAAATCGTCATCCGACCGAAGTCGGGGTCGCCTGAAAGACTAGTCTTCCTTCGGCGTGATGACCTGACGACCGCGATAGGTGCCGGTCTTCAGGTCGATGTGGTGCGGGCGCTTCAGCTCGCCGGTGTCCTTGTCCTCGACGTAGACGTTTGAGGTCAGGGCGTCGTGGGCGCGGCGCATGTTGCGACGCGAGGGAGATACTTTGCGCTTCGGAACGGCCATGTCCGTCTCAATCTTCTAAGTCGGGCGCCGCCCAGAGCCGAGCTCCGTCTAGCGCGAAAACAATAGCGGCGGCCCGAGAGAGCCGCCACGCGAGGCGCGGCTTATGCATGAACCGCGCGACGATTTCAAGGCGTTTAAGCAGGCGTCAGACGCCGGACGATCTTCGCTGGATTGCCGACCACAACAACATCGGACGGCACGTCCTTCGTCACGACCGATCCCGCGCCGATCACCGACCGATCGCCGATGGTGACGCCCGCCAAAACGATAGCGCCGCCGCCGATCCAGACGTCGTCGCCGATGACGATCGGCCGCGCCGTCTCCTCGCCCCGGCGGGCGACCGCGTCCAGCGGATGTTCCGGCGTCAGCAATTGTACGCCTGGCCCGGCCTGGAAGTTGTCGCCGATACGGATCTCGGCGCAGTCCAGGAACACGCAGTTGGCGTTTGCAAAGGCCCGCGCGCCCAAATGGATGTTGACGCCATAATCGCAGAAGAAGCCCGGCATGATGATCGCCTTGCCGTCGGCCGCATTGACCAGTTCGTTGACCAGGGCGCCGCGCCGGTCTCGATCCGGCTCAGCGTTGATGGCGACGGTCAGGGCCACGGCGCGGGCGCGACCATCGCGCAGATCGGGATCGCCCGGATCGTAAGGCAAGCCCGCCAGCATCTTCTCGCGTTCGGTCACGCATCCTCCGTCAGAGCGTCAGCGACCGCTTCGCCGATGGCCAGCGAACTGGTCAGGCCCGGGCTTTCGATGCCGAACAGGGCCATCAGACCATTGATGCCGTGATGTTCGCGGCCATGAAGCTGAAAGTCCGGTTGCGGCTCGCCCGGCCCATGCAGTTTGGGCCGAATGCCGGCGTAGTCCGGCGTCAGGGCGCCGTCGGGCAGACCCGGCCAGAAACGACGAATGTAGGTGGCGAACTCTTCGGCCTTGGCAGGATCAACCGAGTAATCCTCGGTTTCGACAAAGGCCAGATCGGGGCCGAACACGGCCTGACCACCCAGATCTTTGCGATAGTGGGTGCCCAGCGCGCCGGGGATGGGCGGCGGATAGATCAGGCGGTCGAACGGCGCCTTGCCCGTCAGCCGGAAATAGACGCCCTTGCCTAAATGTCCGGCAGGGATGTCGCAGGCCGGATAGCCATCAATCAACGCCGCCACCGCCTGGGCCGACAGTCCGGGCGCGGTGACCAAAAGGCGGCTGGTGACCTGCATCGCCCCCTCCCCGCCGACACGGATCGTGAAACCGCCGCCAGCGAGCGGCTCCGCGCCCTCGAACGGCGCCGAGACTACGACCGACCCGCCCGCATCCTCGATTTCGCCCTGCAAAGCCAACATATAGCCGTGGCTGTCGAACAGGCCGCTCTCGGGCGACAGGATAGCGGCGTGGGCGTTCAGCTCCGGCTCCAGCGCCCGCGCCTGGGCGCCGGTCAGATGCGCCAGCCCCTCGACGCCATTCGCCGTCGCCTGTTCGAAGATGGCCTCGATCCGCTCGACCTCGGCCTCTTGCGTCGCCACGACCAGCTTGCCGCATTTCAAGTGGTCGATCTTGCGGCTGGCCAGGAAGTCGTAAAGGGCGCGGCGTCCCTCGACGCAGAAGCGGGCCTTCAGTGAACCGGTCGGATAATAGAGCCCGCCGTGAATGACCTCGGAATTGCGGGAGGAGACGCCTTGGCCGATGTGGGCTTCCTTCTCCAACACCAGCACCGTCAGGCCCCGTTTCGACAGCGCCCGTCCGCAGGCCAGGCCCACAGCCCCGGCGCCCACGACGGTCGCGTCGAAATCGAAACTCATCGGACGCCGTATCTCCGTTTCGCCTCGGCCTCGAAACAGCCGATCAGCTTTTCCACCGCACGGTCGAAGTTCGCAGACAGCATCATGTCCAGCATCCGGGACTTGAAGGCGAAGTCGATCCTAAACTCCAGCCGCGTGCCGTCGGGATGAGGAAAGAACTCCCAACGGTTCTTCAAGTGCTTGAAGGGTCCACGCAGCAAGCCGACCTCGACCTTGGGCGCATTGCGATCATGCAGGACCCAGGTGGAGAAGCGCTCCTTCAGAAAGGAAAACCCGACACTGGCCTCCGCATCCTGCAAGCCGACGCCCTCGCCTTCCTCGCGCGCGTTCCAGACGCGCATCGACGTCACCCACGGCACGAAGTCGGGATAGGCGCGCACGTCGGCGACCAGATCGGCAAGCTGTTCGGGCGCATAGGGAAGAATGCGCGTGACACGGTGGACGGCCATTCGGAACTTAGCGGCGCAGCTGCGCCTCGCGCGCCGCCTTCAGCCGGGCGAAGTCGTCGCCGGCGTGGTGCGACGAACGCGTCAGCGGGCTGGACGACACCATCAGGAAGCCCTTGGCCCGGGCGATCGCCTCATAGGCCTTGAACTCTTCCGGCGTGACGAAGCGGTCGATCGCGGCGTGCTTGCGCGTGGGCTGGAGATATTGGCCGATGGTGATGAAATCGACGCCGGCGGACCGCATGTCGTCCATCACCTGCATGACCTCTTCCTTGGTCTCGCCCAGGCCGACCATGATGCCGGACTTGGTGAACTGGTTCGGGTCGCGCTCCTTGACCATCTGCAACAGGCGCAGGCTGTGGAAGTAGCGCGCGCCCGGCCGGATCTTCAGATACAGGCGCGGCACGGTCTCGAGGTTGTGATTGAATACGTCGGGCTTGGCGTCGATCATCACGGCGGCCGCCCCATCCTTTCGCAGGAAGTCGGGCGTCAGGATCTCGATCGTGGTGTCCGGCGCCTGGATGCGGATCTGGCGCACCACTTCGGCGAAGTGGGCCGCGCCGCCGTCGGCCACGTCGTCGCGATCGACCGAGGTGATGACGACGTGGTTCAGACCCATCTGCTGGACGGCCAAACCCACCTTGCCCGGCTCTTCCGGATCCAGCGGCTGAGGCAAGCCCGTCTTGACGTTGCAGAAGGCGCAGGCCCGCGTGCAGGTGTCGCCCATGATCATCAGGGTGGCGTGCTTCTGGCTCCAGCACTCGCCGATGTTCGGGCAGGCCGCTTCTTCACAGACCGTCACCAACCCCTTGGAGCGAACGATCTCCTTGGTGGCGTTGTACTGGCCCGAGCCCGGCGCCTTGACCCGCAGCCAGTCAGGCTTTTTCAGAACGACCGACTCGGGCCGGTTCTGCTTTTCGGGGTGGCGCAGCTCGGACGGCTTGCGCTGAAGGGTGTCGATCAGGGTGACCATGGCCGGTATTTCGGACTTTGAGGCCGTTTAGGCAAGGCACACCGCGTAACAGACTTGCCGCAGGCGTGATCGCGCAGCGGAACTCACGCGACGTTACGCATCTTTTCAAGATGACGCGGCGTCATTAATGACAGTCGCCCGAACAACAGAGAGGGCCGCCCGCGTCCTCCGTAGGAGACGCGCTTGCGCCAGGCCCTGGATCCCTCGCTTTACGACTCGACCCTGATCGACGCCCTGATCGATGCGCGGTCGCGGTTCGGCGACAAGGAAATCCTGGAGGATCAGGACCGGCATCCGCTGACCTACACCGGCCTGATCCGCGCCGCCTTCGTGCTAGGCCGCAAGATCGCCAATATGACCGACAAGGGCGAGCGGGTCGCTATCCTGCTGCCGTCGTCCATGGGCGTCGTTGTCACCTTCTTCGGTCTGCACGCCCACGGTCGTGTGCCGGTGATGCTGAACTTCACCGCCGGCGAAGCCAATCTGAAGGCGGCCATCAAGGCCTCGGGCGTCAAGAAGGTGCTGACCGCCAAACGCTTCATCGATCAGGCCAAGCTGGACGACCTGATCGTCGAACTGAAAAGCGTGGCCGAGGTCGTCTGGCTGGACGACGTGCGCAAGACCATCGGTCTGGCCGACAAGCTCTACGGCCTCGCCGCCGGCGCGGCGCCCAGGCGGTTCCGCGTGAAGACGGATCCGGACGCACCGGGCGTCGTCCTGTTCACCTCCGGCAGCTTCGGCACGCCCAAGGGCGTGGTGCTGAGCCAGAAGAACCTCGTCGCCAATGCGCGTCAGGTGGCGGCCCACATCGACCTGCTGCCCGAATGGGTGATGTTCAATCCCCTGCCGACCTTCCACTGTTTCGGCCTGACCGGCGGGGTCATCCTGCCGCTGCTGCAAGGGTTGAAGGCCTTCCAGTATCCGTCGCCGCTGCACGCCAAACAGATCACCGACCTGCTGCCCCAAGTGAACGCATCGATCCTGTTCGCGACCGACACCTTCCTGAACCAGTACGGCCGCGTCGCCGAACCGAACGATTTCTCGACGCTGAAGTTCGTCGTCGCCGGCGCCGAGAAGGTGCGCGAGGAGACCCGCACCCTGTTCAACACCAAGTTCGGCGGCGTCGAACTGCTGGAAGGCTACGGCGCGACCGAGGCCTCGCCTGTCATCGCCGTCAACCATCCTGACCGAAACGCGCCCGGCACGGTCGGTCAGGTGCTGCCCGGCATCGACTGGAAGCTGGAGCCGGTCGAGGGCATCGACGCGGGCGGTCGCCTGATGCTGCGCGGGCCCAATGTCATGAGCGGCTATGTCACCTCGGCCGAGCCGTTGCAGTGGGATCCGATCGGCGACGATTGGCTGGACACAGGCGACATCGTCGATGTGACGGACGACGGCTATGTCACCATCCGCGGCCGCGCCAAGCGCTTCGCCAAGATCGGCGGCGAGATGGTCTCACTGACCGCCGTCGAAGGGATCGCCGGCGCCGTCTGGCCGGATCAACGCCACGCCGTGGTGTCGATTCCGGACAGCCGCAAGGGCGAGAAGCTGGTGCTCGTCACTGACCACGCAGACGCTGAGGTCGCGCCCCTGGCCGAATGGGCGCGAACCAACGGCGCGCCCGAACTGATCGTGCCGAAAAAGATCGTCAAGGTCGCCGAGGTCCCCGTCCTGGGCACCGGCAAGACCGACTATGTGTCGATCCAGAAGATGGTAGAGGCCGAGAAGGCGGCCTGATCAGCCGATCCGGACGCCCGTCATCGAGATCGAGCCGCCGTCGATACGGTCGTTGAAGAAGCTGACCGCCTCGCCCGGCTCCTGCTGGGCGGCGATGTAAAGCACCGGCAGGAAATGTTCGTCGGTCGGCACGCTCAGTTGCGCGTCCTCGGCCAGACCCACCCAGTCGATCAGCGCCTCATGGTCGCCCCGTTCGAACGCCGCCTTCACCGCCTCGTTGAAGCCGGTCGCCCAGGCGTAGGGTTCTGCGCCGTCCTCGCGTTTCCAGGTCCGCAGATTGTGGACGAAATCGCCCGAGCCGGCGATGACGATCCCCTCGTCGCGCAGCGGTTTCAGCGCCTTGGCCAGGTCGTAATGCTGGCGCGCCGTCAGCTCGCGATTCAGCGACAACTGCACCACAGGCACGTCCGCTTCGGGCCACACATGGCACAGCACCGACCAGGTCCCGTGATCCAGGCCCCACGCTCGCGTCTGAACGGCCCCGGTCAGCGCCGACACCCGCGCCGCCAAGGCGGGCGACCCGGGCGCCGGATACTGCATCTGATGAAGTTCGCGCGGAAAGTTGCCGAAGTCATGGATGGTCTCGGGCCTCTCCTGCGCGGTGACGCCCAGCCCGCGCGTCTCCCAGTGGGCGGAGATCATCACCACACCCTTGGGCTTGCCGATCGCTTCGCCCAGCTCACGCCAGGCCGCCCCATAGGGACCGCCAAGCGCATTCATGGGCGAACCGTGGCCGAAGAAGACGGCGGGCTGACGCATCGGGTCAGCCGTGCAGCTTCTTGGCCAGCTCGGCGATATGCTTGCCCTGGAACCGGGCGCCGTCCAGCTCGACGTCGCTGGGCTGACGCGAGCCGTCGCCGCCCGTGATCGTCGATGCGCCATAGGGCGAGCCGCCGTGGATGGCGTCCAGCGTCATCTGCCCCTGGAAGGAATAGGGCAGACCCACGACTGGCATGCCGTGGTGCATGAAGAAGTTGTGCAGGCCCTGGAAGGTCGTCTCCTGACCGCCGTGCTGTGTCGCCGTCGCGGTAAACGCCCCGCCAACCTTGCCGATCAGGGCGCCCGAGAACCACAGGCCGCCGGCCTGATCCAGGAAGGCGCGCATCTGCGACGCGGCCGAACCGAAGCGGGTGCCGGCGCCGATGATGATGGCGTCATAGTCCTTCAGATCGTCGATCTTGGCGATCGGCGCCTTTTGATCCAGCTTGTAGTGCGAGGCCTTGGCCAGCTCTTCCGGCACGGTTTCCGGCACGCGCTTGATGTCCACGACGGCGCCTTCGACCTCGCGCGCGCCTTCGGCGACCGCCTCGGCCATGGTTTCCAGGTGACCATAGGTCGAATGATAGAGGACGAGGACTTTCGGCATCGAGGAGGCTCCGTTGAATGACAAGGGTCGTCATTCGCAACAACGACCGTTGCTAACTTGGCGCGCTGCTTGCCCTTCCGCAAGTCCCCGACATCAAATCACGTCTCGAAGGGACAGACGGTGTCGTAAAAGATCCTGTCGCCCGGCGTGGGGCGACCGCGGCGACAATGGAAACGATGCTCCATCACCATCGCCTGCTGCTCGATGTTCAACGCGTCCCACCGGCAGGTCGGTTCCACGCGATACGCATAGGAGGCGGAAGTGTCCCCAGCCTTCAGCTTTGCGAACAGCAGATTGACACCCTGCTGGGCCTGCCAGACGTGCGTCAGTTCATGAATCAGCACGCCCTGCATGCGGTCGGACGCCAAAGTGAAGTCTGCGACGAGCTGCGCTTGCGGCCACACGATCCAGTCTCGTCCGAACCAGCGCCCGGCGACGAAGGCGCGGCGGAACGGCCAGCCGATCAATCGGACGGTCGCCAGGTCGATCGCGGCGCCGAACGCCTCTCGCGCGAGCGATTTCTCGGCTTCGGTCAGGGCGCGAACGAAGGATCCCAAGGCTTCACATACTCCCAGTGCCACGGCTCATAGACATAGGGCACAAAGCCGAAACGCCCAGCGTTCGCCACCAGCCAGCGATAGGTCGCCGACCGCGCCATATATTCGCGACTGGCCGGGGTGGTGGAATCGACGCCCAGACCCGGCGCCTGGCCGACATACAGATCGACCGCCGTGCCCGTCCGATGCGGCGAACAGACGGCGCGGCGCAGCCCATCGCAGTTGCCCTGCTGCGCACAGCGCGCCGCGTCCGCCTCGGGATCGCGGAAGCCGGAGAAGATCTGCAGCAGTTCGGGATCGGCCCCCACCTCCGGAACCTCAGCCCGCGCGGCCGCGACCAGCCGGCGATAGGCGTCCAGCACGTCCCGGCGCAGCAAGCGTGTCAGACGGTCGGCATGTTCCTCGGAGGCGACCAGATAGCCGAGCTGATTGATCGGCGGCGGCTCGGGACAGGCTCCGCCGACGCGCGCCATCACGAACGGCCGCCGCTCCTGCCAAAGGCCGCGAAACACCTGGAATGTCGCCGCATCGAACAGGCCGGTCGGCGCCAGGCCATAGGTCTGCTGAAACCCCGCCAGCTGCGACGCGAAGATCGGCGTGCCGGGCCCGCAGGCCGTATGCAGTTCGCGCTGGATCAGCGGCAGATAGGCCTGCCACCCCCACTCCGCCGCCCCGAACGGCGCCCATTCCATGCCGTAGGCCGACGCAGCGTTCGCCAGTCCCTGCGCCTGCCAACCGTCGGCGTTGGTGTGGCAGGGTCCGGCCGCACGCGCGCCGCCGGCAAACGTCAGAACGAAGCAAACGGACAGGAACGCAAAAAGGCTTCGCCACATGGACCACAGGAAGCCTTAAGCCGGTCGATCTCACAAGTGCATGCGTCACCGATCGCTGGCATGGTGGCGCGCGGCCGACTCGCGCCGCGCCTTTCGGACCGACGCATGTCCACCGCCGCGCCGACCGCGCCCCGCCGTTCCAACGCCGTGCTCGCGGCCTTTTCCGGCCCGTGCCTGCCGCTGGCGGCCTTTGGCGTCGCCCTGCCCGTCACCCTGCCGGAGTTCTACGCCACCCATGTTGGCTTGGAATTGGGAGTCGTGGCGGCGGTCTTCATGGCCGTGCGTCTGATCGACATCGTCTTCGACCCCTTCATCGGCTGGGGCATGGACAAGACCAGGACGCGGTTCGGTCGCTATCGACCGTGGATGGCGATCTCGACGCCGATCCTGATGCTGTCGGCTTTCATGATGTTCGTCGTGGTCCAGCCCGGCGCCGGACCGGCCTATCTGTTTGGCTGGCTGCTGGTCCTCTACCTCGGCTTCTCGATCGGCACCTTGGGCCAACTCGGCTGGGCCGCCGTGCTCGCGCCTCAGTATGATCAGCGCAGTCGGGTCTATGGCTGGTGGCAGGTGTTCAACATCATCGGCGTGATCCTGATCCTGGTCCTGCCGACTGTGGTGGTCCAGACCGGCATCGGAACCTATGCCGACGGCGTGCGGATCATGGGTTGGGCCATCCTGATCGCCCTGCCCGTCACCATCGGCCTCGCCATGGTCGCCGTGCCCGAACCCGTCAATGCGGGCGACCAGCCGCACGGGGGCGCCGGCGCCTATCTGGCCTTGCTGAAGATGCCCACGGTGAGGAAACTGCTGATCGCGGACCTGCTGCTGGGCGTCGCGCCCGGCATCACCGGCTCGCTGCTGTTCTTCTTCTTTGGCCAGATCAAGGGCTACGACCACAGCCAGGCCGGCCTGTTCATGCTGTTCTATTTCGTCGCCGGTTTGTGCGGCGCGCCCATCTGGGCCTGGCTGGCCACGCGGATCGGCAAGGACAAGGCCCTGGCTGTCGCCAGCCTGATCTTCGCGGCCCTCTATATCGCCGCCACCCTGGTTCCCGGCGGCAACTTCATGTTGACGGCAGGCGCCATGTTCATCGCCGGCCTGCCCTATGCGGCCGGCCTGTTCCTGTTGCGCGCCATGATGGCGGACGCGGGTGACGAGGTGCGACTGGAGACCGGTGTGGATCGCACCGGACTGATGTTCTCCATCCTGTCCGCGACGACCAAGATCGGCCACGTGGTCGCGCTGATCCCCTACCTGATCCTGCAGGGCGTGGGCTTCAAGGCGGTGCCGGGCCCGCTAGGCAACAGCGACTTTTCCCTGCTGACGCTCCAGATCCTGTTCATTCTGGTCCCCGGCCTGCTGCTGGCCGCCGCCGCCTGGGTGCTGAAGGGCTATCCCCTGACGCCGAAGCGGCACGATGAAATCCGCCTCGCCCTGGAAGTTCGCGACGGAGTCCGTCGTTGAGACCGATCGACCGCCTGCTCGGCGTCATGGAGCGGTTGCGCGATCCCGACGGCGGCTGCCCCTGGGACGTGGAGCAGACCTTCGCCACCATCGCCCCCTATACGATCGAGGAGGCCTATGAGGTCGCCGACGCCATCGAGCGCAACGATCTGGTCGAGCTGAAGGGCGAACTGGGCGACCTGCTGTTCCAGGTCGTCTTCCACGCCCGCATGGCTGAGGAACAAGGGCTGTTCGCTTTCGACGACGTGGTCACGGCCATTGCCGACAAGCTGGAGCGCCGCCACCCCCACGTTTTCGGTGACGAGGCCCAGCGCTCTTCGAAGGAACAGACCGTCGCCTGGGAAGCCATCAAGGCCGCCGAGCGCAAGGACCGCAAGAAGCCCGGCGTTCTGGACGACGTCCCCGTCGGCCTGCCCGCCCTGACCCGCGCCGCCAAGCTGACGAAGCGCGCCGGTCGTGTCGGCTTCGACTGGCCCTCCACCGACGAGGTGTTCGACAAGCTGGCCGAAGAGGTCGAGGAGCTGCGCGTCGAGATCGCCGCCGGCGACAAGGCCAAGTCGCGCGAAGAACTGGGCGATCTTCTGTTCGTCGTCGCCAACCTGGCGCGCAAGCTGGACGTCGAGCCCGAAGACGCCCTGCGCGCCGCCAACGCGAAGTTCGTGCGTCGCTTCGGCTTCATCGAGGCGGAGCTCGCGAAGGACGGCCGCACGCCCGACCAATCGGACCTGGCCGAGATGGACCGCCTCTGGGACGCCGCAAAGGTCGCCGAAAAGGCCGCGCCTGAAGCCTGAGCGACCCCGCGTGACCTACGACCTGATCATTTTCGACTACGACGGCGTGGTCGCCGACAGCGAGGTGCTGAACAGCACCGTCATGGCCGAGCAACTGACCGCCATCGGTCTGCCGACCTCGCTCGACGACGTCCTGGCTGCCTATACGGGCAAGCGCTGGCGCGACAATCGGCCGGTCGTCGAGGCGGCCTTGGGTCGTGCCTGCCCTGAAGACTTCCACACCACATGGTTTGCCACCTGTCGTCAGCGCGCGCCGCAGCAGCTTGAACCCGTGCCCGGTCTGCTGGACTTTGTCGCTGCCCGACCCGAGCCCCGCTGCATCGCTTCGTCCAGCGGACCCGACTGGATCGGCGTCGGCTTGAACCTATTCGGCCTGACGGATCATTTCGACGGCGCGGTCTTCACCGGCCTGGTGGTCGAGCGCGGCAAGCCCCACCCCGACATCTTCCTGCACGCCGCCGACGCCATGGGCGTCGATCCGACGCGCGTTCTGGTGATCGAAGACAGCGAGGCGGGCATCACCGCAGGCGTCGCCGCCGGCATGACGGTCGTAGGGCTGACGGCGGGCGGGCATGTTCGCGACGGCCATGCCGAACGCCTGAAGGCGCGCGGCGCGCACTTTATCGCCGACAGCTATGCGGCCGTTTCCGCTTTCATGGATCGCTGAGCCTCAGAGGTAGCGCAGTTCCTGTAGATCGACGTCACGGAACAGCTTCTTGGCCGTCACCTCGTCCAGCTGACGCGCCCTAAGCAGCCTTCGCAGCTCTTCGCGCTCGGCGGCCAGCCCTGCAAGCCACAGACGACGCTCGATGTCGTCCATCTTGCGCGTCAGGGCGGCGTCTTCCTCGTCCGTGCGGGTGTGGGTCTCAATCCGCTGGCGATAGGTCTCCATGATCCGGCCGGCGATGTCGGAATAGAGGTCGGGGTCGGATTTGCCCTCCGCCATGGCGTGCGAGACGTCTTCAATGGCGCGCAAGGCGGCCGAGGCGGCGGCGACCCGGCCACGATCCTCTTCCTGCTCATGCGAGGGCTCCGGCGGCAGTTCGACGTTCTTCAGGAGTCTAGGCAAGGCGAAGGTCGCCAGCACCAGCGACACCACAATCACCCCCGCCGCCAGGAAGATCGCGAGGTTCCGCGACGGCATCGGCGATCCGTCGCCCAAGGCGAACGGTAGGGTCAGAATACCCGCCAGAGTGATCGCCCCCCGCACGCCCGCCAGAGACATCACCATGGTCAGCCGCAGACCGACCTTGGCCGGCGGACCGCGATGGCGGCGGCGAAACAGGGTCAGCTTCAGCGAGGTCCAAACCCAGACGAACCGCAGCGCCGCCAGGGTGGCGACGATGCCGAACACATAGACCGCCAGCCACCAGACCTCGGGCCGGCTGGTGCCCGCCACCACCTCGGCCGCGCGCGACATGATCGAGGGCATCTGTTCGCCCAAGATCACGAAGATGATGCCGTTGGCGACGAACTGGACCGTGTCCCACACGACGCTGCGCCTGATCCGCGTCATCGCCATCGACTGGCCGGCGATGCCGCCGCGTTCGGTGAAGCTCATCGTCACCCCGGCCGCAACCGCCGCCAAAATGCCGGACGCGTGCAGTTCTTCCGCCACCAGATAGGCCGCAAACGGGATCAGCAGACTGACCAGAATCTGCGCACCCACGTCCTCGCCCCAGCGTCGGCTGACAACGCTCTTGGCGTAGCTGATGGCCATGGTTACCAGAACGCCGACGGCGACCCCGACCAGAGCCAGCCAAGCGAACGTCCCCACCGCGTCGCCGATCGAAAACGCCCCAGTCGTCGCGGCGGCGACCGCGATCCGCATGCAGGTCAGCCCTGTCGCATCGTTCAACAGCGACTCGCCTTCCAGAATGTGCATCAGTCGCTTCGGGATCGGCGCCCGCGCCGCGATCGCCTGAACCGCAATGGGATCGGTCGGCGACAGGATTGCGGCCAGGGCGAAAGCCACCGGCAGCGGCATCTCCGGGATCATCCACCAGATTAGGAAACCCAGACCGACGACGGTGAACAGCACCAGCCCCAGCGCCAACTCAAGGATCACCGCCCGGTCGCGAAACAGGTCTTCCTTGGGAATTCGCCAGCCGTCCAGAAACAGCAGCGGCGGCAGGAACAGAAGAAAGAAAATGTCGGGCTCAAGATCGACCGTCTTGCCCGTGATCAGCACGATGGCGGCACCCAGCCCGATCTGAACCAAGGGCAAGGCGATGCGCGTGATCCGCGCGATCGAACCCGACACTACCACGGCCAACAGCAGAAGCAGGACGGTTTCGATCAGATGCATGAAAACTCAGTCGGTCAGGTCGGGATACAGGCGCTCGAATCGCCCGAGCGCCGCAGGGTGCAGCCGGACCGTGACGTGAGTACGGCCAAGCTCGTCCGCATCGCGCGACGTGACCCGCCCATGTTCGTACAGCCACGCCAGGGCGTCGCCCTGATGCGGCTCGAGCGTCAGCTGCGTCTCGGGATCATCGTCGATCAGGCCGGCGATGATCTGGCGCAGAGGCTCGATCCCCTCCCCCGTCCAGGCTGAGACGGCGACCGCCTCACCGTCCTTCGCCAGCCGTTCGGCCTGACCCAGCACAGTCTCGCGCGCTTCATCGTCCAGCAGGTCGATCTTGTTCCAGACCTCCAGCACCCGGCGCGTCTTGCCCTCTGGCGTCTCGATCTGTTTCAGCACGGCCTCGACGTCCTTGGCCTGGGCGGCGCTGTCGGGCGAGGCGATGTCGCGAACGTGCAGGATCAGATCGGCCTCGCCGACCTCCTCCAGCGTGGCGCGGAAGCTCTCGACCAGTTCGTGGGGCAGGTCGGAGATGAAGCCGACCGTATCCGCCACGATGGCCGGTCGCCCTTGCGGCAGCCGGATAGTGCGCTGGGTCGTGTCCAGTGTGGCGAACAGCAGGTCCTTGGCGAAGACCTCCGACCCCGTCAGCCGATTGAAAAGCGTCGACTTGCCCGCGTTGGTGTAGCCGACCAGGGCGATCGTCGGGAACGGCGCCTTCTGACGCTGTTTGCGGTGCAGGCCGCGCGTGCGTCGCACCTCTTCCAACTCGAACTTCAGCCTGACAATCCGGTCGGCGATCAGACGCCGATCCAGCTCGATCTGGGTTTCGCCGGGCCCACCGGTCGAACCGGTGCCGCCACGTTGCCGCTCAAGGTGGGTCCAGGTTCGCACCAGACGCGACCGCTCATAATCCAGCCGCGCCAGCTCGACCTGAAGCCGCCCCTCCTTGGTCCGCGCGCGACGGCCGAAGATTTCCAGGATCAGCCCGGTGCGGTCGATGACCTTCACCTCCCACGCCTTTTCAAGATTGCGCTGCTGCACCGGCGTCAGGGCGTCGTCGATGATAACAGCCTCGGCGTCTGCGGCGCGCACGAGCGCGGCCAGTTCCTCGACCTTGCCCGTGCCGAACAGCGTCGCTGGCGTGGTGCTGCGCAGCCGCACGATCTCTTCGGCGCGCACGTCGAGGTCCAGCGCGCGGGCAAGGCCCGCCGCCTCCTCAAGCCGTTCGCTCGCCAGCCGGGGACTGTCCGAGCGTCGGTCGGGGTGAATGACGACCGCCCGGATCAGCGGGACGGTGTGGTCGATCAGTTTTTGGGTCAATCAGTCTTCTTCGGCGTCGGGCTCGTACAGCTGCACGGGCGCGGACGGCATGATGGTTGAGATGGCGTGTTTGTACACCAGCTGGGACTGGCCATCGCGGCGCAGCAGGACACAGAAGTTGTCGAACCAGGTCACGATGCCCTGCAACTTGACCCCATTGACCAGGAAGATGGTCAGCGGCGTCTTGGTCTTGCGGACCGAGTTGAGGAAGGTGTCCTGAAGGTTCTGACGTTTGTCTTGCGACATGGCAGGTTTTTCCTGTTCTTCGTTGTTCATCGCCGTGGGAGCGGCGGGGCCGATGCAGCCAACCGCGACCTTAACCGCCGCCCGGCCGCTCGGGCAACGCCCTAAATGGCCCCTCGACGCGCCTGTTCAAGATAGAGTTCTCGCAGGCGGGTCGCCACCGGGCCGGGCTGGCCGTCACCGATTTTCACGCCGTCCAGCGAAACCAGCGGCATAACGAAGGCGCTGGCGGCGGTGACGAACACCTCGCGCGCCCGTTTCGCTTCATCGACCGAGAAGGCCCGTTCTTCCAGTTCGACACCCTCGGCGGCGGCGAGCTCGATGACGGCTGCTCGCGTGACGCCCCGCAGGATATTGGCTTGGATGTCCCGCGTTCTCAGCCTGCCGTCCTCATCCACGATCCACGCATTGGTCGATGCGCCTTCGGTGATCAGACCCATGTCATCGTACATCAGGCACTCATAGGCCCCGCGCTCGCGCGCCGCCTGTTTGGCCAGCACGTTCGGCAAGAGACCGACGGTCTTGATGTCGCAGCGTCCCCAACGAGTATCGGGTTGGGTGACGCCGGCAGCGCCCTTTTTCGCCAGACGCTGATTTCGCGCCGGATCGATCGACTTGGCCGTCACGACCACGCTGGGCGCAATATCGGTCGGAAAGCCATGATCGCGCGGCGCCGTGCCGCGTGTGATCTGCAGATAGACCATGCCGTTGCGCACACGATTGCGCCGCACGGTCTCGCGCAGAACGACGCCCAAGGCGCCGGCGCTCATCGGAATGTCGATCTTCAGTTCGCTCAGACTGCGGTGAAGGCGGCTCATATGACCTTCGAAATCGGCCAGCCGCCCGTCGAAGACCGACCAGACCTCATAGACGCCGTCTGCAAACTGGAAACCGCGATCCTCGATATGGACCACGGCCTCGCCATGCGCGCTATACGCGCCATTCACATAGGCGACGCGTGACATCAGGCCGGCTCTTCTTCATCGCCGCCGCGCGCTGGCGAGACGCCCAGCGACTTCAGCTTTCTATGCAGGGCCGATCGCTCCATGCCGATGAAGGCGGCGGTGCGCGAGATATTGCCGCCGAACCGCATGATCTGCGCCGCCAGATACTCCCGCTCGAAGACCTCGCGGGCCTCGCGCAGCGGCAGGGCGATGGTGCGCTCGCCGCCCAGGTTCGCCGTCCCGCCGTTAGAGGTCGCCACCTCCTGCGGCAGCATGTCGGCGGTGATCGTTTCCGCCGGATCGCCGGTCGCCAGGATCAGCAGACGCTCGATATTGTTGCGCAGCTGGCGAATGTTTCCGGGCCACGGGTGGACTTGCAGCACCGCCACCGCATCGTCCCCGACGATGCGTTTGGGCAGCCCTTGCGAGGCGCTGATCGTGTCGACGAAATATTCGACCAGTTCGGCGATGTCCTCGCGCCGTTCCGACAGCGGCGGGACACGGATCGGCACCACATTCAGACGGTGGAACAGGTCTTCGCGGAAACGTCCCTCTGCGATCTCGGCCTTCAGATCGCGCGAGGTCGACGTCACGACGCGGACATCGACCTGCACGTCCTGCTCACCGCCGACACGTCGGAACCGCTGGTCCACCAGAACGCGCAGGATGCGGCTCTGGCTCTCGCGCGGCATGTCGCTGATTTCATCGAGGTACAGCGTGCCATTGTGGGCGCGCTCGAACACGCCGATCTTGCGTGGACGGCCGTCCTGGCCCTCCTCGCCGAACAGTTCGACATCCAGACGTTCCGGCGTCATTCCAGCGGCCGAAATCGCGACGAACTCGGCGCGCGCGCGCGGGCTGGCTTCGTGGATCTGACGCGCAACCAGTTCCTTGCCCGAGCCGGCCGGTCCGGCGATCAGGACCCGACTGTTGGCCTGCGCCACCTTGGCGATGGTGCTGCGCAAGGCCTGCGCAGCCTGTGATCGGCCGATCAGACCCGACGGCATCATGGTCGCCGCGCGCAGGCGGCGGTTCTCGCGCCTTAGCGTCGCCGCCTCGATAGCGCGTTCGACCACGACGACGAGCCGATCCGACTTGAACGGCTTTTCGATGAAGTCATAGGCGCCGCGCTTCAGCGCCGTCACCGCCGTCTCGATATTGCCGTGACCGGAAATCATCACGACCGGCAGATCAGGATCCAGTTCCTTGACGACCTCCAGCAGCTCCAGCCCGTCCAGCCCGCCGCCCTGCATCCAGATGTCCAGGATCGCCAGCGACGGCTTCCTCGCCCGGATCGCGGCCAGGGCCTCGTCGGAGTTGGCGGCCACGCGCACGGCATGCCCTTCGTCCTCCAGCAGGCCGGACACCAGGTCGCGGATATCGGCCTCGTCGTCGACAACGAGAATGTCGGAACCGGTTGGTCGCATCTTGCCTCGCTATTCGGCGGCCAGGGTCTGGAGCTTGCGCTCCGTGCCCTCGCCGCCTTCACCGTGGGGTTTCAGGGGGAAGATCATGCACACGCGTGCGCCGCGCAGGGTCTGGGCGTCGGCCAGCTTCAGCTCGCCGCCATGGTCCTCGCAAATGCGTTTGACGATGGCCAAGCCCAGGCCCGTGCCCTTCTCGCGCGTAGTCACATAGGGTTCGGTCAGGCGATCGCGGTCGCGCGCCGGCAGACCCACGCCGTCGTCTTCGATCACGAAGGTCGCGACGCCGTCTTCGACTGTCAGCGACGCGATCACGCCCGCACGATCCGACGCCGCCGCCTCGCCTGCCGCGAGCCGGTGCGCCGCAACCGACTCGCCCGCGTTCTTAAGGATGTTGATCAGCGCCTGCCCCACCATGCGGCCGTCGGCCTGCATTGTCGCCTTGGGCAGAGGCTCGGTGATGTCGACGACGATGTCCGGCGCGGCGACCCGCTGGGCGAACACCGCCTCGCGCAGCATTTCGGCCGGGTTCTCGGGCGCGAAACGCGGCGCCGGCATGCGGGCGAAGGACGAGAACTCATCGACCATGCGACCGATGTCTCCGACCTGGCGGATGATGGTGTCAGTACACCGGTCGAAGATTTCGACATCCTCGCCGATCCGCGCGCGGTATTTCCGCTTCAACCGCTCGGCCGACAACTGGATCGGCGTCAGCGGGTTCTTGATCTCATGGGCGATGCGACGGGCCACGTCGCGCCAGGCGGCGTTTCGCTGGGCCGTCACTAGGCGGGTGATGTCGTCGAAGGTCAGGACCATCTCGCCACCCAAGCCACCTTCGATCCGAACGCGCAGCCGCCGCGTCTCTCCGCCCCGGCTGACGTCGATGTCTTCCTCGATATGGGCCTCGGCGCGCCGCACCAGATCGCTCAGCTCTGGCGACAGGGCCGCGAGTTCATGGCCGAGAACCTCGGCGTCGTCGATGTGAAGCAGTTGCAGGGCGCTGTCGTTTATCGCCGACACTCGCCCACGCTTGTCCAGGCCGATGACCCCGGCGCTGACGCCAGACAGAACGGTCTCGATGAAGCGGCTACGATCATGCGCCTCGTCGCTCGCGGCCTTTAACGCCGCCTGCTGCGCCTGCAGATCGCCGGTCATGCGGTTGAAGGCGTCCGACAGGGTAGCGATCTCGGCTGGGGCGCCGTCGCTGTCGACCCGAGCGGTGAAGTCGCCGCCCGCGACCTGTCCCGCCGCCTTCACCAGCCGACCGATCGGCGCGGAGATGCTGCTGGCCGCCGACATTCCCAGCCACACCGCCCCGACCAGCACCAGCAGCGCCGTTTCCAGATAGCTGAGGATGAAGGCCGACTGTATACGGGCGCGGCTCTCCTGAGCTTCCCGATAAGCCTGGATCGACTGAACCGACGTGTTCATTCGCGCCACAAGGCCGTCCTGAAGCGGACGCACCAGATAAAGATAGGCGTCGCCATAGGCTGGCAGGGCGATGATCGACCGGACGGCGTCTGGATGCTGCGTGACGGTCTGCGGAGGCTGCCCGCCTTCAGCTGCGGCCGCGAGTTCATCGCGCGGCGGCGCAAGATAGGGAGGCGCGCCTGTCTTTTCAGCGCGAGCCAGCACCTCGCCCTTGCCATCCAGAATATAGATGGCGGGATAGCCGAAGATGTCCCCAACTTGGCCTAGGGCGTCGTTAAACTGAATGCGATCAGCAAACAGGCTTCTCGCGCTTCCCAACTGATCCGAAATGGTGACCAGATCAGCATCCATTGCGGCCGAAACGTCCTGGATATAGGCGCGGCCCACGATCGCTCCGTTCTCGACCGAGGCCTGGACGTTCTGGCTGAACCATTGGTCTACGCCTCGATTGACCAGAACGCCGAACACCAGGGCGATCAGCACCGACGGGACCAGGGCCACCATCGAGAACAGGGCGACGAACCTCAAATGAAGGCGTGAACCCGCTTCGTCGGTGCTGCGCACCAAGGTCAGCACGCGCCGGCCGACGATGATGGCCAAGCCGGAAATCAAAAGCAGATTGGCGGCCAGAACGATCAGCGCGATCTGGCTGCTCGATCCGCGCGCCGACCCCGATGTGGCGCCCGGCGCGACCGCCACCAGCCAGATGGCCGCCGCCGTGATCGCGACAGCCAGAAAGAACGCCAGTCCGAAGCCGGTCCGCGCCCGTTCGCTATCGACCCACCCCCAGAACGACCCGTCGTCCGACGCAAGGTCGGGCGAAGCGGTGCGTGCTAAAGGCGTATCCGTCATGCCACAGCAGTCTCCAACACCTGTGGCCCATTTTCAACAGCAGACTTACCCAACCGAGGCAAATCCGGCCGCCACAGTTCGTGCATCGCGTCTTCGACGGCCATCGGATCATCCAAGCGGCAAATTCTTGCCTTGGCCTCACGACGGTGTTGCGGATCGGCCGGCCAAGGCGCCTGTTCGATGTACCAACCCAGATGTTTGCGGAACATCTTCAGACCCAGCGGCAGGCCGTAGAACTCGGCCGACGCCCGCATGTGCTCGATCACGATCGCCAGACGCTCTTTCGGTCCGGGTTCCTCCAGCGCCACGCCGTCGATCAGCGCCCGCTCAAGATGCGCCGCCAGCCATGGCCGACCATAGACGCCGCGTCCCAGCATCAATCCGTCAGCGCTCGACTGCGCCAAGGCCTGGCGCGCTTCATCGGCGGTGATGATGTCGCCATTGACGATGACGGGAATGCCGACCGCCGCCTTCACCGTCCCGACTGCATCCCAATCCGCTTGCCCGGTGTAGAACTGCTTTCGCGTGCGGCCATGCACCGTGACGGCCTTGACGCCGATCGCTTCCGCACGGCGGGCCAACTCGGCGGCGTTCCGGCTCTCGTCGTCCCAGCCCAGGCGCATCTTGACTGTCACCGGCCGATCGGTCGCCTTGACCGCCGCCTCCATGATCCGACACGCCAGATCCGGCGTCCGCATCAGAGCCGAACCGGCGGCCGAGCCTGTCACCTCCTTGGCCGGACAGCCGAAGTTTAGATCCACGATGTCCGCCCCAGCCTTTTCCGCTATCCGCGCCCCCTCGCCCATCTGTTCGGGATCACGCCCAACAAGCTGGATGACGGTCAGCGGCAGACCGGCTCCCACGGCGGCGCGCCGCACGACGTCCGGCCGCGCCCGCGCCAGTTCCTTGGCCGCCACCATCTCTGTCGCGACATAGGCGGCGCCCAGTCTGCAGGCCAGCACGCGGAACGGCAGGTCGGTCACGCCGGTCATCGGCGCCATCAGCACCTGGCCGGGCACGGTCACATCGCCGATTTGCAAGGTCTTGGGCATTTCTATCTTTCGCCGCATCGCAGCCACCCTCGTCAAGCACGACCGCGGCGCTTTGATGGTTTCGCCCCGTCGCCGCGCGCACTATCAAGGCCGCCATGACATTCTCGGGCATCATCGTCGCGGCCGGTTCCGGCTCGCGCGCCGGCGGCGACAAACAGTGGCGGGACCTAGGTGGAAAGCCCGTGCTGCGCTGGCCTGCCGAGGCCTTATTGAACGCCGGCGCCGACGAACTGATCGTCGTGATCGCCCCTGACGCCCTTGACCGTGTGGCCGAGGTGCTGTCCGGTTTGCCGCGTTGGAGAGCCGTCGTCGGTGGAGCCGCCCGCGCCGATTCGGTCCGCGCCGGGCTTGCAGCCCTGACCTGTGGAACGGATCAGCCAGTGCTGATCCATGACGCCGCCCGTCCGCTTTTGGACGCCGCCGTCATCGACCGTCTACTGTCGGCCCTTGAAACTTCGAACGGCGCCCTGCCCGCCCTGCCTGTCGCCGACAGCCTTCGGCGTGGCGAGGCGGAAATCATGACCGACGTGGTTGATCGCGACGGTCTGTGGCGCGCCCAGACGCCTCAAGCCTTCCGCCGGGGCGTGATCGAGACCGCCTATGCGGCCTGGTCGGACGCCGAGGTCCCTACCGACGAAGCCGTCGTCGTACAGCGCAACGGCGGCGCGGTGGCCCTGGTTCAGGGCGATGCGCGTCTGATGAAACTGACCTATCCCGAGGATTTCGCCATGGCCGAAGCTCTGCTGCCCCAAGCGCAGCGTTATCAGACCCGCATCGGCTCCGGCTATGACGTGCATCGCTGGGGGCCCGGCGGGTCCGTCTGGCTTTGCGGGATCGAGGTGCCGCACGACCAAACGCTGATCGGCCACTCCGACGCGGACGCCGGTCTCCACGCCCTGACCGACGCCATCCTGGGCGCCATCGCGGCGGGCGACATCGGCGACCATTTCCCGCCGACGGATCCGAAATGGAAAGGCGCCTCGTCAGATCAGTTCCTGATCCATGCCGCCGAACTGGTCGCGGCGCGCGGCGGCCGCATCGTCAATCTCGACGTCACCCTGATCTGCGAACGACCCAAGGTGAAGCCGCACCGCCAGGCCATGCGCGACCGGATTGCCGGGCTGCTGGGTCTTCCGCTCGACGCCGTCAGCGTCAAGGCGACCACGACCGAAGGGCTTGGTTTCACCGGACGCGGCGAGGGTCTGGCCGCCCAGGCTGTGGCGACTGTGGAAACGCCAGTCGCCTAGCGCGCCGCCATCTTCATCTGACGCACCAGCGATCCGAACAGATTGACGTAGTCGTCCGTCCACGGACGCACCGTCGTCGGCGACAGCTTGCGCCAACGCGCATCGTCCCTGAAGCCCTCCAGCGCCGCCGGACTCTTGCCGATCAGCAGGGCCTCGGTCGAGGCCTCGGCCATGTCGCCTTGGCCCGACTGCTCGATATAGACCTGGTGCAGGTGCGGGACCTTCAGGGCCTGCGCCGCCGCCTCGGCCGGCAGGGTAATCTCCAGATTTCGGTTCGACAGATGCAGCACCACGACGCCGTCGGGCGCCAGCAGCCGCAGATAGCCGCGGATCGCCTCCACCGTCAGCAAATGGGTCGGCACAGCGTCGGACGAGAAGGCGTCGATGACCAACAAGTCGTAGGATCCCGCCGGCTCGCGATCCATCGTCAGGCGGGCGTCCCCCAGAACCGTCCGAACCGGCCCATCGGCGCAGCCATTGATGAAGCTGAACCATTGGGGGTCGCGCGACAGCCGATCCACCATCGGATCGATCTCGAAGAAGGTCAGTTGGTCCTGGGCGCGCTTGTAGGCGGCCATGGCGCCCGAGCCCTGCCCCACCACGCCGACGCGCGCGCCGTCCAGCCGCCTCGTCTGCATCTGCAGCATCGCCTGCCCCAGCGGCGTCGAGGTCGCGTAATAGAGCGTCGGCTGACAGCGGTTCGACGGCGCCTGGGCCTGGGCGCCATGCAGGGTCGTGCCGTGCATCAGCACATGGACCGGCCCGCCCATCAGCGGATCGTCGATCTTGGCCACTCGCATCACGCCAAAGAAGCTGCGTTCCGACAGGGCCCAGTCATAACCGCGCGCCAGATGATAGCCTGACCAGACGATGGCGGCCAAAACGATCGTGAACATCACCGCCCGATCACGGACCAGGAAGGCGAACAGGGTCGCGATCCCCAGGATGGCTTGCGCGATCCGCACCAGTTCGGCGTCGGGGATGGCCACGCGGATGTCCGGCGCATACCGGACCGCCTCCATCGACAGCGGCCCCAGAAGAGCGATGACCACGCCGGCGACGCAGCAGATGATCTCCCACGGCCTGATCTCGCGACGGCTCCACGGCCGCAGTAGTCCGACCGCCACCAGCACCAGCGGATATTCCCACACCATGTTGAAAACGGCCGGCGCGATCAGGCCATTGAACAGCCCGCCGACCACGCCGCCCAGCGACAGCAAGAGATAGAATTCGGTCAACCGATCCGGCGTCGGCCGCCGCGCCGCCAGCCTTTGGTGACACATAAGCGCTGTAAAGAAGAAGGCCGCCAGATTGACGGTGAACACCAGAAGCCATTCGCCTGTCCGGAACGCGACCAGGGCGGCGCAGGCCGCTGCCGCCGCCGCCTGCAAACCAAGGCCGATGGCCGGCGAAACAGCCGGCCGGGTCTGGAACGCGATTACGAACGTCAGCAGATAGAGCGCGAGCGGTATGACCCATAGAAAGGGCGCCGAGGCGACATCCGTCGTCAGATGCGCCGTCACCCCCAGCATCAGACTGGACGGTGCTGCGGCCAGCAGAACCAGCATGCCCTTTTCGCGCCAGGCGATCGGCGGGCTGGCCTCAAGCGGCGCGGGCTCCGCCGTTCCAATCTCGCGTCGTCGCCAGACCTGAACGCCCAGCCCCACGACCATCACCACGAACAGCCCATAGCCGACGCTCCAGCCCAGGCGCTGATCCGACAGGCTGGCCAGCGGCTCGATCACGACCGGATAGGCCAGCAGGGCCAAGAAGCTGCCCAGGTTCGAGGCGGCATAGAGAACGTAGGGGTTCTGGCCGTCTGCATGTCCGGCCCGCACGCGCGCATACCAGGCCTGAAGCAGCGGCGCAGTCGCCGACAGCACAGCGAACGGCGCGCCGATGGACACCGCCAGCGTCGCCAGCAGCCACATCGCCGGTTGGGACGGATCGGGATCCCCCAACAGGCCGCTAATCTGCAGGGGCAGGAAAAACGCCGCCACGATCAGCAGGCCCAGGTGAACCCCGACCTGCGCCCGCATCGTCGCCAAACGTTGCAGCAGGTGCGCATAGCCATATCCGGCGAGTAGCGCGGTCTGGAAGAACACCATCGACGCGTTCCACACCGAAGGCGATCCGCCCAGCGTCGGCAACAGCAGCTTGGCCGCCATCGGTTGAACGACGAAGACCAGACAGGCCGATGTGAAGATGGCGACGGCGAACAGGATCGGCGCGACGCGATCCGATGTCGGGGCGGCGGGGCGTAACGGATCGACAGCCTCGGTCATGGCTCTGGTTAGAGCGGGGTTCGCGGCCTATGAAAAGACCATGTTTTCCCAAGATATCGCGCACCTGGCGCAACAGATTGTCGCAACAGCCAGCGCGCGCGGCCTGATGCTGGCGACGGCCGAAAGCTGCACGGGCGGTTTGGTGTCCGCTGCAATTACGGCCATCCCCGGTTCGTCAGCGGTCCTGGATCGCGGCTTCGTCACCTACAGCAACGAGGCCAAGGCCGAGATGCTGGGCGTATCGCTGGAAAGCCTGTCCGCCCACGGCGCCGTGTCTCAAGCCGTCGCAGTGGCGATGGCTAAGGGCGCCGTGGCGCACTCGCGCGCCTCCGTGTCCGTGTCCGTAACCGGCGTGGCCGGACCAGGCGGCGGGTCGGTGGATAAACCCGTGGGTCTGGTGCACTTCGCGGCGTGCGGGCCGCAGGGCGTCGTCCACCGCGTTGAGCGATTTGGCGACCTCGGCCGCGACGGGGTTCGCCTAGCCAGCGTTCGTGTGGCGTTGGAAATGCTGGCGGATCGGCTCGCGTGAGCGACCCCGTCGTCATCGACGTCAGGGGTCATCGCTGCCCTGTTCCCAGCCTGAAGCTGATGAAGGCGATGGAATCCGCCTCGTCCGGCGCGCGGATTGTGCTGCTGGCCACCGATCCGATGGCCCGGATCGATGTGCCGTTTCTGATGTCTCAGAAAGGTGGGCGCGTCCTCGAGATCGAAGACGCCGACGGCCTTCTGCGGTTTACGATCGAGACCGGCGCCCGGCTCGACGCTCCGACAGATTGACGACATCGGCCGGCGGCGTGTCGGCGATCGCGCGCGCCTTGGCCGCCAGCTCCATCTCGGTGGCGAAGGCGCCGCCGTAGAAGATGGCGTTGACGTTCCACGACAGCCAGATCAGCAGCACCACCACGGCGCCGACTGATCCATAGGTGGCCCCCAGCGGCGCGATCTGTTCGACATAGATGGCGCACAGCCATGACGACACGACCGACATCAATGTCGCCACCAAACCGCCCGCCGTCGCCGGCAGCCAGGCGACCGGCGTCCTGTGGCTCATGGCGTAGCGGTAAAGCAGCGTCAGCCCGATCACCAAGCCGATAGCGGGCAGGAAGGCGTCCAGCGGCGCCATGCCGCTTCGCCCGGGCAGGCCGGCGGCCGACGAAGACGCATGCGCCATGATCCGCACGGTAACGACCGCGCCCGACACGACCGTGAACAGCGCAAAGGCGAAGATGGCCACAAAGAAGGCCAGCAGATTGAACTTGAAGAAGCCGTGCGGCTCGGTCTCATCATGGATCAGGTTCAATCCCGCCAACAAGGCCTTGAAACCTCGATGCGCGGCATAGGCGCCGACGAACAGGGCGAAGGCGCTTTGAGCGGAAACTGTCCGCGCCGACGCATTGCTCAAACGCGTGATCTCGCCCTGGAAAATGGTCTGCGCCGCCTTGGGCAACAGGTCCGACAAGGCGGTCGCCTGGGCGCTGACTTCGCTGATCGACAGACCCAGCTTGTAGAAGCCGATCAGGATGGCGATCGCCGGAAACACGGCCAACAGGGCGAAGAAGGACACGCCGCCCGTATAGAGCATGACGTCGCGCCCCCAGCTGCGGGTGAACGCTCGCACGGCCAGCCCGCCCCAGAATCCAGGCGCTTTCAGGACCGACCGTGTCAGTTGCTCACTCAAATCGGTCCCCACAACCGTTGCACAAGCGGCGGAACCTAGCGGAATTCGTCTGTGGCGAAAGTCTCATCCGCGTGAGGACGATCATTCGCGATCCGGCCGCATCGCTTTGGCCGGACGACATTGCATCCTTAACACCCTCATCGCTATGGTCCGCGCGTTTCCGGCCGGCTATTGGCGCGGCGACTTTTGGAGACGATCGGCTTGGCTTTCGACGCGCGCGTATTGATCCTGGCGGCTGACGATGGCCGGATCGGGCCGCTCGCTGCGGGTCTGGACGCGCTGGGCTGGACGACGGTGACCGCCCGTGACGTCGTCTCCGCTGAGATGACGCTTCAGGACTTTCCGCTCGAAGCCGCCGTCATCGATATCAACACCTTCGACGCCGACGTGGCGTCTCGGCTGCGCGCCGCCGCCGAGCCGCGCCGCCTGCCCATCGTGGTCATCGGCGCCCGCCCCGATTCGGTGAAGGGTGCGGATCTGACCATGTCCACGCCGCCGCATCCGGCCCAGGCCGCATTGCGTCTGGAGCAGCTGGGCCGAGCCGCCATCGCCGAGGAAGAATATCGGCTGCGCGTCAGCACCTTCGCCACGCGCGGGGTGGGTCTGGACAAGCGGACAGATGACGATGGTCCCTTGCGTGTTCTGGCCGCCGGCGTCGCGGACCGGCGCTTTCTCGCCTTGTCGAACGCCCTGACCGCGGCCGGGGTCGAGGTGGTGGCGGCGCCGACGCCCTACACCGCCTTCGACTATCTGCACGAAAGCCCGTTCGACGCCGCCGTTCTGTGGGGCGCCGAAGACCATGCGCCGGCCCTGTCGATCGCGGCGGGCATGAAGCGCAACACGCGCCTCTATCATATTCCGCTGATGCTCTATCTGCGCGGCAGGAACGAGATCAGCCTGGCTGAACTGTTCAATCGCGGCTTCGCCGATGTCGCGTCCGCCGACACGCCCGAGGGCGAAACGGCCGAGCGGATCCTGGCCCTAGCCGGAGCGCACCGCATTCATCTGGGCATCCGAAAGACGTTGGACTCGGTCCGCAGCCTGGAAGTGATGGACCCGGAAACGGGCCTGTTCACGCCCGAACTGTTCGCAAGCCACCTGGGCCGTGTCGCCGAGGCCTCGCGCGCGCGCAAGCGCCCGCTTTCCGTCTGCGTCCTGAGGGTGCGCGAAACCGAATCCGTCACCTGGGCGCGTCAGGGCGGTTGGCTGGATCGCGCCATGCCGCAGATCGGGGCCATGGTTTCGCGCCTGGTCCGTGTCGAGGACACCCCTGCCCGCTTGGCCAAGGAGGTCTTCGCCCTGGCCCTGCCCGCGACCCACGCTGAACCGGCGCGTCTGGCCGCTGAGCGGATCGCCGCCGTGATCGGCTGCACCGCCTTCGACGCCGGCCCGGACCGGTCGCCGTTCGTCGCCGAGTTCGACGTCGGCGCCGCCGAGATGCGTCCCGACGAAAGCGCCGCCGCCCTGCTTGAGCGCGCTTCGGCCGACCTGTTCGAAAAGACGCGCTGAGGGGCGTTACGCCCCCGCCACCCGCGCCAGATCGGCGGTGATCCGTTCGGCCACCTTCAATCGCTCTTCCGCAGTCGGCCAGTCGCCCGAAACGACGATCTTCTGATCCGGCCGGATCTTCCAGAAGGCGTGATTCTTCTGGATCAGCCCGACAAGTCCCGCCGGATTGGGGAAGCTGTTGTCGCGCAACGTCAGGACCGCACCGCGCGGTCCGATGTCGATCTTCTCAATGCAGGCCTTGCGGCAGTTCGACTTGATGCCGACGATCTTCAGCAGTTGCTGCGCCTCATCCGGCAAGGGCCCGAAGCGGTCGATCAGTTCGGCGGCCAGGGCTTCGCGATCCTCGGCCTGTTCGGCGTCGGAAAGACGACGGTAGAGGCTCAGGCGCACGTTTAGGTCTGGCACGTAATCTTCTGGGATCAGGACAGAAGCGCCGACATTGATCGACGGTGACCAACCGCGATCCACCGCCTGTCCCTCGCCCTTCTCGCGCAACTCCGCCACGGCGTCTTCCAGCATCTGCTGGTACAGTTCGACGCCCACCTCGCGGATATGCCCTGACTGTTCGTCGCCCAGCAGGTTTCCGCCGCCGCGCTGGTCCAGGTCGTGGCTGGCCAGCTGGAAGCCGGCGCCCAGATTGTCGAGCGACTGCAGAACCTGCAACCGCCGCTCGGCCGACAGGGTCATCGGCTTGACCGCATCGGTGGTCAGATAGGCGAAGGCGCGCGCCTTGGACCGGCCGACCCGCCCCCGGATCTGATAAAGCTGCGCCAAGCCGAACATGTCGGCGCGGTGCACGATCAGCGTATTCGCCGTCGGAATGTCCAACCCGCTCTCGACGATCGTGGTGGAGACCAGGACGTCATACTCCCCGTCGTAGAAGGCGCTCATCACCTCCTCAAGCTGGGTCGCGCTCATCTGCCCGTGGCCGACGACGAACTTCACCTCGGGCACCTGTTCGCGCAGGAATTTCTCGATGGCGGGCAGGTCCTTCAGGCGCGGCGCGACGTAGTAGGCCTGACCCCCGCGATATTTCTCGCGTAGCAGGGCCTCGCGCACCAGCACCGGATCCCACGGCGTGACATAGGTCCGCACCGCCAGGCGGTCGACCGGCGGGGTGGCGATGATCGACATCTCGCGGATGCCCGACAGGGCCATCTGCAGCGTGCGCGGGATCGGCGTGGCGGTCAGGGTCAACAGATGCACGTCGGCGCGCAGGGTCTTCAGCTTCTCCTTGTGCTTGACGCCGAAGTGCTGCTCCTCATCGACGATGACCAGGCCCAGATCGCGGAAGCCGACCTGTTCGCTCAGCACCGCATGGGTGCCGACAACGATCTCGATCGAGCCGTCCTTCAGCCCGGCCCGCGTCTCCGCCGCCTCCTTGGCTCCCACCATCCGCGACAACTGACGCACTTTCACAGGCCAGCCCGCGAAACGCTCGGTGAAGGTCTTGTAGTGCTGGCGCGCCAGCAGGGTCGTCGGCGCAACGATCGCCACCTGCTGCCCCGTCATGGCCACGACGAAGGCGGCCCTCAGCGCCACCTCGGTCTTGCCGAATCCGACGTCGCCGCAGATCAGGCGATCCATCGGCGTGCCCTTGCCCAGATCCTCCAGCACATCGCCGATGGCGTTCAGCTGATCGTCGGTTTCCTCGTAAGGGAAGCGCGCGCAGAACTCGGCGAACAGACCCGGCGGTGGCGTGACCGCATCGGTTTCGCGCAGCGCCCGTTTGGCGGCCAGAGCGATCAGCCCCTCGGCCATGGCGCGCAGACGTTCCTTGGCCTTGGCCTTTCTAGCCTGCCAGCCTGCGCCGCCCAGTTTGTCCAGTTGGACGCCTTCGGAGTCCGAACCGTATCGGGTCAGAAGGTCAATGTTTTCAACCGGCAGATAAAGTTTGCTCTCACCGGCGTAGAACAGTTCCAGGCAGTCGTGCGGGGCCTGCTGGATTTCCAGCGTCTTGAGCCCTTCATACCGCCCGATGCCGTGATCCAAGTGAACGACCAGATCGCCCGTCGTCAGGGCCGACGCCTCCGCCAGGAAGTTCGAGGCGCGGCGCTTCTTGCGCGGTCGCGCCAGACGATCACCCAGGATGTCGGTCTCCGAAATGACCGCCACGGCGTCGGTGACAAAGCCATGCTCGACCGGCAGGACGCCGCGCAGATAGAGGTCCTTCGGCGCCGCCTGAACGTCGGCCCAGTCGCGCACGGCGACGATGTGATCCAGCCCGTGGTCGGCCAGCATGGTCGCCAGCCGCTCCGACGACCCTTCGGTCCAGGAGGCGAACAGCACCCGCTTGCCGTCGGCCTTCAGCGCCGCCGCATGGGCCGCCACCGCTTCGAACAGATTGACGCTGTCCTGCGCCCGCTCGGCGGCGAAGGTTCTGCCCAACCGTCCGCCGGCATCCTCGCCTCCCGTGGAGAAGGGCGTGAAACGACGCACGGCGCGACCCGCCAGCGCCTGGTTCCAGTCTCCGGCGTCCAGATAGAGCCGCTTGGGCGGCAAGGCGCGATTGGCGCTGGCCTGTCCTTTGGCCTTGGCCGCCTCGGCGCGCGCGTCGTAGGCGTCCGCGACCAGATCCCATCGCTCGGCGCGGGCCGTCTCGACTTGGTTATCGAGGAAGATCGCCGCGTCGTCCGGCAGATAGTCGAACAGGCTGTCCAAGGTCTCATAAAACAGCGGCAGCCACTGTTCCATGCCCTGACGCCGCGCGCCCTCGCTGATCGTCGCATACAGCGGGTCGTCGCCCGGCGCGCCGAACAGGTTCAGATAGCCGGTGCGAAAGCGCGAGATGGCGGCCGCATCCAGCAGCGCCTCCGACACCGGCGCGAGGGACACGGACGTCATCTGGCCGGTCGACCGCTGCGTTTCGGGATCGAAGGTGCGGATCGATTCCAGCTCGGATCCGAACATATCCAGCCGGACCGGCTCCTCGAAGCCGGGCGGATAGACGTCGACGACCCCGCCGCGCACCGCGAACTCGCCGCGCTCCGACACGGTCGAGGCCCGAACATAGCCGTTGGCGGCGAAATATCGCTCCAGCGCCTGGATATCGAGATCGCGTCCGACCTTGGTTTCGAACCCGGCCTGTGTCGTGACCGACTTGGGCGGGGTGCGCTGCATGGCCGCCGACACGGTCGTCACGACGAGAACCGCCGCATCGCCGGGCTTGCGCATCGCCAGCCGCGTCAGCGTCGCCATGCGCTGCGCCGCGATTCCCGCCGTGGGGCTCAGTCGGTCATAGGGCAGACAGTCCCACGCAGGATAATCCAGGACTTCAATATCTTTCGAGAAGAACTGAAACGCCTGAACGAAGCTACCCGAGCTCTGAAAGTCGCGTGCGACGAACAGGCCGACGCCGCCCCCGGCCTTGATCCGTTCGGCGACGATCAGCGCGTCCAGCCCCTCGGGCGCGCCGCCCAGATCGGCGTCGGTCCGGTGTTCGACCTTGGCGTCCATCAGCCGATTCCCTTGCCGACTTCGGCCGCGACGTGGGCGCGCATGAAGGCGCGCACCTTGGCCATCACCGGCGTCTGGAATTCGGGCGGCGTCGGATCACGCTCGATGATCCAGCCGTAAAGCCACTGATCTTCCTCGTCGATCAGCCGTTCAAACTGGTCCAGTTCCGCATCGGTCAGCGTTGGCGCGACCTGATCTGAAAATGGACCCAGAACCATATCAGCCTCGCGAAAGCCCCGCCGCCAGGCGCGGAACTGAATGCGTCCCAGCCGCTGCCTGCGCTCAGGCGTCATCTGCTCAGGGGTCATTTCGCTTTCGGGACGCGCGTCGATTTCGGCCACAAGAATCCTTGCCCGGCAAAGTGGGAAGACGCTCAAGCAGCGAGCCACCGCGTGGAGAGCGTTAGCGTCTTCAAATGGAAGAAGCGCAGATAGCGTTCCTGAACGCACTTCGCCACCCGTCATGGTCACGCTATGTTCACGGCGATGCGTCCGCAGATTCTCTTCCCCCTGTTCGCCGAGGTCTCGACCCTTAAGGGCGTGGGCCCTCGCGTCCTGCCCCTGGTGCAAAAGGTGGCGGGCCCTCTGGTCCGCGATCTGCTGTTCCTCAGCCCGTCTGGCGTCATCGTGCGCCGCCCTGCCGAGGCCGCCACCGCCGTCGATGGCGAGGTCGGCGTCTTCACCGTGACCATCGATCGCCTCTTCACGCCCAGCCGTCCTGGCGCACCGCTGAAGGTCCGGGCCAGCGATCCCACGGGCTTCGTGCATCTGGTCTGGTTCGGCGGTTCGCCCCAGCACATCGACCGGCTGTTGCCGCGTGGCGAGACGCGGTTGGTCGCGGGCAAGGTCGAAAGGTTCAATGGCGAGGTCCAAATCGTCCATCCGGACATCGTCACGCCAGACAAGGCCGCCGACATTCCGGCGTCCGAGCCCGTCTATCCAGCGACGCAGGGCCTCAGCTCGCGCCAGTTGCGTAAACTGGTTCAGGGCGCCCTGCCCGCCGCGCCTGACCTGCCGGAGTGGCAGGATCCCGCCTGGCTCAAGAAGCAGAACTGGCTGGGTTGGCGCGCCGCTCTGGACGCTCTGCATGCCCCTACAGGCGAGATGGACCTGTCGCCCGACGCCCCCGCCCGCCAGCGCCTGGCCTATGACGAATTCCTGGCCCACCAGTTGGCTCTGGCCCGTCGTCGCCGCGCCCGCGAGATCAGACCCGCCCCCGTCATCGCCCCCGGCGCAGCGTCCGAATACCTGCTCCAGACCCTGCCCTTCCAGCTGACCAGCGCCCAAGCCCAGGCCGTCGCCGAAATCCGCCGTGATCTGGCGTCGGGCCAGCAGATGGGCCGATTGCTGCAAGGCGATGTCGGCTCGGGCAAGACCGCCGTCGCCGCCCTCGCTCTGGCCGACGCCGCTGCCAGCGGTTTCCAATCCGCGCTCATGGCACCGACCGAAATCCTGGCGCGCCAGCACTACGAGAAGCTCGGCCCCATACTGGATGCAGCCGGCGTCGCCGCCGTCCTTCTCACGGGCCGCGACACCCCGGCACAACGGCGCGAGAAATTGGCTGACCTGGCCTCGGGTCACGCCCAGGTCGCCATCGGCACCCATGCCCTGTTCCAGGACGCCGTTCGCTTCGACCGCCTGGCTCTGGCCGTCATCGACGAACAGCACCGGTTCGGCGTCAACGAACGTCAGCGGCTGCAAGCCAAGGGCGATCCGCGTGTCGGCGCCGTGCATCTGCTGACCATGTCGGCCACCCCCATCCCCCGGACCCTGGAGCTGACCCAATACGGCGAGCTGGAAGTCAGTCGCCTGATGGAAAAGCCGCCCGGCCGCACCCCGGTCACGACCGCCGTCCTGCCCTTGGCCCGCATCGGCGAGGTCGCCGCCCGGCTGAAAACGGCGGTAGAGAGCGGCGCCCAGGCCTATTGGATCTGTCCCTTGGTTGAGGAATCCGAGGCCATCGACCTAGCGGCCGCCGTCGATCGCGCCGACGATCTGCGGCGCCTGCTGGGCGTCGAGGTCGGCCTGGCTCATGGCCAGATGCCGGGCGCAGAGCGCGAGGCCGTCATGGCCGACTTCGCCGACGGCCGCCTGCCGGTTCTCGTCGCCACCACGGTGGTCGAAGTCGGCGTGGACGTGCCCAACGCCTCGATCATGGTGATCGAACACGCCGACCGCTTCGGTCTGGCCCAGTTGCACCAGTTGCGCGGCCGCGTCGGTCGCGGCGCCAAGGCCAGTTCCTGCATCCTGCTGTATGGCGGTCAGGACGGCGCCCTCGGCGAGACGGCGAAGGAGCGGCTCGAAACCCTGCGTCGCACCGAAGACGGCTTCGTCATCGCCGAGGAAGACTTTCGCCTGCGTGGCGGCGGCGATCCGCTGGGCCTGAAACAGAGCGGTTTTCCCGCCTATCGTTTCGCCGACCCGATCCGCCACCGCAGCCTGATGCTGGCGGCCGCCGACGATGCGCGGCTGATCATGAACCGCGATCCTGATCTGACGTCGGAGCGCGGCCAGGCGGTGCAGGTGCTGGAAGAGTTATTCGACTGGAAAAACCACAAGGTCGGCGCGAGCTAGCCGATCACTCGGCTCCAGCCATCGAATCCGACCTCGACGTTTTCGGGAACAAGCGCCGACAAGGCCTTGTAATCCATATCGATGTGCAGGTTCGTCAGCACCGCGCGCTCCACGTCTGCGGCGGCGATCCACGCCAAGGCCTGGTCCAGATGGGCATGGGTCGGATGCGGCGAATAACGCAGCGCATCGACGATCCAGAGCTTGCACCCGGCCACCGCCGCCAAGGCCGCCTCGTCCAGATCGGACACATCGCTGGAATAGGCGACATCGCCGAGCCGATATCCCACCGAACGGATCGGCCCATGCGCCTGATCAAAGGTCGTGACCGGGATCGCCCCACCCGCACCCTCGACAGACCAGGCCGTGCCATGCGGCGGAATGATCCGGCCGTCCAGCAGCGGCGGATAACCGAACTTGCTCTCGAAGATGTAGTCGAACCGATGCGTCAACGAGCCGTGGGTCGCCGTATCCATCCATGCCGGAATGCGCTTTCTCGCCCGCGCGGCGAAGGTGCGCAGGTCGTCGATGCCGTGGGTCTGGTCCGCATGATCGTGGGTGTAGAGGACCGCATCCACATGCTTCGTGCCGCTGGCCAGCATCTGTTCGCGCAGGTCCGGTGATGTGTCGATCAGGACAGTGGTCACACCCTCTGAGCCGGTCTTTCTGGCCAGCATCGAACAGCGCGTACGCCGGTTCTTGGGCTCGGCTGGGTCGCAGGCGCCCCAGTCGCCGTCCCCGCGCGGCACCCCACCCGACGATCCGCTGCCCAGAATGACGACTTCAAAACTCATGCGGGCCTGGGTATCCGGTCAAAGAGGCCGAAGAAGGCCTCGGTCGTGATGCGGTCCGCCTCCTCGGCGCTCCAGCCTCGGATTTCGCCCAGCTTGTCCAGCACATGACCGATGTAGGCCGGCTCGTTGCGCCGTCCGCGATGCGGAATGGGGGCCAGATAGGGGCAGTCGGTCTCGACGATGATCCGGTCGCCCGGCATGTCGCGGATCACCGCCCGCACGTCCTCGGCCGCCTTGAAGGTCGCGATACCGGAAACCGAAAACCAGGCACCCATTTCAGCAGCGATTTTCGCCAGTTCCGCACCACTCGTATAGCAGTGCATCAACATCTTGAACGGTCCCGCAGCATGCTCCTCGCGCAGGAGCCCGGTCATCACGTCGTCCGCCTCACGCGTGTGAATCACCAGCGGCAATCCCGTCTCGCGCGCCGCCGCCACATGCTGCCGGAACACCGCCGCCTGCATCTCGCGCGGGCTGAAGTCGTAATGGAAATCCAGACCGCATTCGCCGATCCCGACCACCTTGGGCCGCTGGGCCAGTTCGATCAGGGTTGCCGCCGTCAGGTCCGCAGCATCCTTGGCCTCGTGCGGATGGACCCCGACCGTGCACCAGATGTCCTCATTGGCCATGGCGATGCCGTGTGTCGCCTCAAAAGTCGTCAGCTTGTCGGAAATCTCGACCATCAGCCCGACGCCCGCCTCACGCGCGCGCGCGATTACGGCGTCCCGGTCCTCGTCGAACTGCGGCGCGTGCAGGTTCACATGGCTGTCGATCAGCATCAGCCCACCCGCTCCTGCTGGGCCTGAACCCGCTTCAGGTCCGCCAGCGCCCCGGCCAGCACATCGGCCTTGTCCAGGTTCAGTCCCGCCGCCCGTTCCGGCAGCGGCTGCAGCCGCTCCCATAGTTCAGCCCATCGATTGCCGGCGCCCGGCGCGCTCTGCAAGGCGCGCATACGCACCGCCGCGATCAGCCGGTCCATCAGGGTCTCGAATCGCTCCTGCCCCTCGGCGCCGCGGAACCGGTCGGCGATGGCCAAGGCTTCGGCCCGGTCCATATCGCCCTCGACCCAGCGCCGCGCCAGCTGGTCCATCTCAAACGTCGCGCCTGAAGCCAAGGCCAGGGCCGCGCCGGGCGATCCGCCCGCCATGATCGCCGCATGTTTGGCGTCCTCATGCTCTGCGCCCGTCCGGTTGCGCACCAGGGTCTCCAGCCGATCCGGCGCCCAGATCGGAAAGCTCAGCCGCCGGCACCGCGATCGGATCGTCGCCAGCAACCGCCCCGGCGCATGGGTGACCAGAAACAGCACGCCACGCTCGGGCGGCTCCTCAAGAACCTTCAGCAAGGCGTTGGCGGCGTTGAGATTAAGGTCGTCTGCCGCATCGATGATCGCCACCCGAAACTGGGCTTGCGACGGGCTCTTTGAAAAGAACTCCGGCAATTCGCGCGACTGATCGACCGAGATCGACTTCTTGGTTTTGCCCCCTTCGACCAAGCGTTCCAGCACCAGCAGGTCCGGATGCGACTGGGCCGAGATCAGCCGGCTGACCGGATCATCGCGCCGCGCGCCCAGCGGCCCGGAACCCGGATCGGCCGACGCGCCCAGCAGCCGTCGCGCCGCCCGATAAGCGAAGGTCGCCTTGCCCGTCCCCTCGACCCCGCACAACAGCCAGGCGTGGTGCAGCCGCCCCCGTTCCCAGGCGTCCAGAAACGCCGTCTCCGCCGCGGCATCAGGGATCAGGTCGAACCGGTCACGCGGGTGATCGCTCACAGCAGCCGGTCCTGAACAACCTGCCAGACTCGCGCCTCGACCTCGTCCAGCGATCCGACCGCGTCGATCAGCACGCAACGCTGCGGATTGGCCTCGACGATCCTCAGAAAGCCCTCGCGCAGCCGCTGATGAAATTCCAGGCCTTTGGACTCGAACCGCGTCTCGAACAGGCCGCGCCCGAACGCCCGCTCCAGCCCGACCTCGACTGGCAGGTCGAACACCAGGGTCAGGTCCGGCTGGTCGTCCCCGACCACGCCCGCATCGATCTGTTCGATGAAGCTTTGCGCCACGCCGCCGCCTGCGCCTTGATAGGCGCGGCTGGAATCGGCGAACCGATCGCACACCACCCAGTCGCCGGCCGCCAGCGCCGGGCGGATGGTCCGCTCGAGATGGTCCGAGCGCGAGGCGTACATCAACAAGGTCTCGGTCATGGCCGACCACGGCTCCGCGTCCGTGGCCACCACCAGATTGCGGATCACCTCCGCGCCCCTTGAGCCGCCCGGTTCACGCGTGCGCACCACCTTGCGCTCGCCCAGCACCGCCTGCAGCCGCGCGACCAGCCGCCCGACCTGGGTCGATTTGCCGGCGCCCTCGCCGCCTTCGAAGCTTATGAATTGTCCACGGGTCACGCGCCTTCATGGCGCGCCGACGCCGCCCGGCGCAAGCCCGCCCGCGCGATCAGCTGCCGGATATCAACAGGGCGCCCGCATAACCCCGCGCCACGACCGACTGACGCGCCGCCTCGGCCGCATTGGCGCTGTCCCAAGGGCCCACCACCACATTGAACCGCCCCGCGCCCCGATCGGCCCGCACCCAGCCGCTCAGGCTGTCGGCGATTCGTCCGGCCTCGACCTGGTCCGAGAAACTGCCCGCCTGGACCCAGAAGGTCCTCACCTCCGCGACCACGACCGGCGCTGGGGCGATAACCGGCGCGCTGACGGGCGGGCTGGCCGGGACCGCGCCTCGCGGCGTCGGCGCTGACGCCCGCAACAGCGTGCCCCCGCCCTGCTGCGGCGCCCGGCCGAGGTAGCGCACCCGCACCCGCCCCACGCCCTGCGACATCATTCCCAGTTCGCTCGCCGCCTCGCGCGACAGGTCGATGATCCGGCTGTCCACGAACGGCCCGCGGTCATTGATCCGCACCACCAGCCGCCGCCCGTTCTCCAGGTTCGTCACCTCGACCAGACCGGGCAGAGGCAGGGTCTTGTGGGCCGCCGTCAGGGCATGCATGTCGAACCGCTCGCCGGTCGAGGTCGGTCGCCCGTTGAAGGCGTCGCCGTACCAGGACGCCATCCCGACCTCTTCGTAATCCGGCTGTTCCTTGGGCGTGTACCAGCGCCCGCGCACCTGATAGGGCCGCATCGTCCCCGACACGATCGGCGCCGGATCCTTTACGACCGGCGGACGGTCCTCGCCGCGCCCGGCGACCGTCCCACGCACGCCTGCTCCGCCGACGGTGGAACAGGCGGCCAGCAGCGAAAACAGCCCCAGGATCAGCGCGCCGCGCACTCCCTGTCCAAACGTCATCGACCCGCCTCGCAAAAAATACGAAAACAGGATGACCCAAGACATTTCCGCTTTGGTTAATGACCCGTTCGCCTGCTATGGCGTCCGCCTCCGCTACGGCGGCAAGGAAGTGTGGCCGAGTGGTTTAAGGCACTGGTCTTGAAAACCAGCGACGGTGAGAGCCGTCCGTGGGTTCGAATCCCACCGCTTCCGCCACTATCCCTCGCTTAGCCCTTGCTATTGCCCCGTCTGCCGTTAGGAACCCGGCTCCCCTGCCTGGAGCCCTGCCATGACGGCGACGAAACCGATGACGATCGGGATCGATTTCGGCACGACCAATACGGTCGTGGCCCTGACCGATGCGGACGGCCTCGCCCATCTTGTGACCTTTGAAGCGGTCGAGGGCCAGACGACCACCTTCCGCTCGGCGCTCAGTTTCCAAACCCATCCGGGCGTGGACGGCCAGCCGCCCGAGCGCGTGGTAGAGGCCGGGCCCTGGGCCATCGCCGCCTATGTCGAGGATCCGCTGGAGACCCGGTTCATCCAGTCGTTCAAGACCTTCGCCGCGAGCGCCGCCTTCACCGAAACCCGGATCGACAACAAACGCTACGCCTTCGAGGATCTGCTGGCCGCCTTCCTCTTGCGCCTGCGCCACCATGCGGGCGACGAACTTGCGAACACCCCGCCCGCCGTCATCGTCGGCCGCCCCGTCACCTTCGCGGGCGGCAATCCGGACGAGACCCTGGCCCTGTCGCGCTATCAGACGGCGTTCGAGCGGCTGGGCTTCACCGACATCCGCTATGCGCACGAGCCGGTCGGCGCGGCCTTCTATTTCGCGCGCCAGCTGAAGGCGGACGCGACGGTCCTGGTCGCCGACTTCGGCGGCGGCACCAGCGATTTCTCCATCATCCGGTTCGAACATACGCACGACGGCCTGCGTTCGACGCCGTTGGCGCGCTCGGGCGTGGGCGTGGCGGGCGACGCCTTCGACTACCGGATCATCGACCAACTGGTCTCGCCCGAACTCGGCAAGGGCGGTCTCTACAGTTCGGTCGGCAAACAACTGCCTATTCCCCAGCGGTATTATTCCGCCTTCGCCCGCTGGGATCAGTTGGCCCTGTTGCGCGCATCACGCGACATGCGCGACATCCGCGCCCTGGCCCGCACCGCGCTGGAGCCGGAGAAGATCGAGCGCCTGATCGAGGTGCTGGACGACAACCACGGCCATGACCTGTACCGCGCCGTCTCAACGCTGAAGATGGCCCTGTCGGCCGACGACCAGGCGACCTTCCTGTTCCAGGCCGGCGGCGTCCATATCGAAAAGCCGGTCGCCCGCGCCGATTTCGAACGCTGGATCGCGCCGGAACTGGCCGCCATCGAGGGCGCGGTGGATCAGGCGATGGCCCGCAGCGGCCTGGCGCCCGACGCCATCGACCGCGTCTTCCTGACCGGCGGCACCTCCTTCGTGCCGGCCGTGCGGGCGCTTTTCCAGAACCGCTTCGGCGCCGATCGGATCGAGACGGGCGGCGAGTTCGAATCCATCGCCGCCGGCCTGGCCCTGATCGGGCGCGAAGCGGATCTGGATTTGTGGAGCGAAAAGGCGGTCTAGAATCCCGACCCTAGAACCCTTGCGCCCGCGCCAAACGTTCGGCGTGGAACCCGGCGTCTCCCAGCAGTTCGTTCAGCACCCGCACCCGCTTCATGAACAGGCCGACGTCGAACTCGTCGGTCATGCCGACGCCGCCGTGCATCTGAACCGCCTCCTGCACCGCCAGCTCGGCGGCCCGCCCGGCCTTGGCCTTGGCGATGGACGCGGCCAGCGGCGCGTCTTCGCGCCCCTCGTCGATCGCGATCTGAGCGCCGATCGTCGCCGCCCGCGCCAACTCCAGCTCCGAGAACAGATGCGCGGCCCTATGTTGCAGCGCCTGGAACTCGCCGATCAGCTTGCCGAACTGTTTGCGGGTCCGCAGATAGTCCATCGTCGTCTTGAACGCCTGATCGCCCGCGCCTGTCAGGCTGGAGGCCGCGCAGGCCCGCCCCAGGTTCAGCGCGCCGTCCAGCAGCGCCTCCCCGCCCCCGACCGCGCCGATCACTGCATCGGCGTCGACCGCCACATCCGTCAGCGTGATCCGCGCCGCATTGTGCGCGTCCACCATCACCGTGCGCTCGACCGCGACGCCCGCCGTCGCCGGATCGACGAGGAACAGCGTCGTCCCCTCCTCAGCCGTCGCGACGACGATCAGGGCGTCCGCCACATGGCCGTCCAGCACAAAGGCCTTGGCCCCGTTCAGCTTGAAACCGTTACCCGCCCGCTCGGCCCGCGTGGTGATCCGCGACGGCGCGTGTTTCGCGCCTTCGTCCACCGCGAGCGACAGGATCGACTCGCCTGCCGCGATCCTGGGCAGCCAGGCCTGCTGCGCCTGCGATCCGCCGTCGATCAGCACCTTGGCTGACAGGATCGACGAGCCGAGATACGGCGACGGCGTCAGGGTGCGCCCCAGGCTCTCGGCGATCACCCCGGCCTCTACAGCGCCCAGCCCCATGCCGCCCAGCGCCTCGGGGATGATGACGCCGGCGAAACCCATCTCGCCAAAGGCCCTCCAAAGGTCGCGCGACACCCCGTCGGCGTCCCGCTCGTCCCGCAGCTTCCTCAGATGGGCGATCGGCGCCTGTTCGTTCAGGAAGCCGTCGGCGGCGTCCTGCAACATCGTCTGTTCTTCGGTCAGGATCAGCGGCATCGTCTCACGCTCCCGGCAGTTGCAGCAGGTGTTTGGCGATAATGTTCAGCTGAACCTCGCTGGTGCCGCCCTCGATGGAATTGGCCTTGGTCCGCAGCCAGTCGCGCGCCGCCTTGCCATCGTGCGACCGATCGCCCTCCCATTCCAGCGCATCGGCCCCGCCCGCCGCCATCAGAAGCTCATGGCGCCGCTTGTTCAGCTCGGAGCCATAGTATTTCAGCATGGAGGCGATGGCCGGGTGCGCCTGTTTGGCCTTCACCTGATCGCCGACCCGCTCCATCGCCAGGCGGAAGGCGGCGGCGTCGATCTCAAGGTCCGCGATCCGCGCGCGCAGCATCGGCTCGTCCAGCCGCCCGGCTTCGTCGGCGCCGATGGCGTCCAGCGCCACCTGCCCCACCGGCCGCCCGCCGCCGACCTCGCCCATCGCGCCGATCATGGTCCGCTCGTGCGCCAACAGATATTTGGCCACATCCCAGCCCCGGTTCAGCGTCCCGACCAGGTTTTCCTTCTCCACCCGCACGTCGTCGAAGAAGGTCTCGCAGAAGGGCGACTTGCCCGAAATCAGGGTGATCGGCCGCGTCGTCACGCCCGGCGTCTTCATGTCGAACAGCACGAAGCTGATGCCCAGATGTTTGGGCGCCTCGGGGTCCGTGCGCACCAGGCAGAAGATCCAGTCGGCCTTGTCAGCGTAGGAGGTCCAGATCTTCTGGCCGTTGACGATCCAGTGGTCGCCACGATCCTCGGCCCGCGTCTGGATGGACGCCAGATCCGACCCCGCACCCGGCTCGGAATAGCCCTGGCACCAGCGGATCTCGCCGCGCACGATCTCGGGCAGAAAACGCTTCTTCTGCTCTTCCGTCCCAAAGGCCAGCAGCGCCGGGCCCAGCATCCAGACGCCGAAACTGGCCAGGGCGGGCTGGGCCTTGATGCGCCTCAGTTCGGAGGCCAGCACTTTGGCCTCATCGCGGCTGAGGCCGCCTCCGCCGTATGCCTTGGGCCATTCCGGCGCCGTCCAGCCCCGTGCCCCCATCCGCTCCAGCCACAGCTTGTGCGCCGGGGTCTTGAAGGTGGGATTTCGCCCCCCCCAGATCATTTCGTCGTCGGCCATCGGCCCGCGACATTCGGCCGGGCAGTTCGCCTCCAGCCAAGCGCGCGTCTCGGCGCGGAATTGCTCCAGATCGGTCATTCCTCGGCTCCCATGGCGTGCGTCGCTGACCGGCCGAAACCGATGCGAGACATCGTTGGGAATGACCTTATCCAGGAAATCCCCGCCTTAGAAAGCGAAACCTGAATGCCGATCACTTAGCTGACGTCACGTCAGATCAGGCCGTGGCCCTTGGGCAGTTCGGCGTAGCGGTGAACCCGCGTCGCCATCACCAGACCGAAGCCGATCATGACGGTCAGCATGACGGTCCCGCCATAGGACAAGAGCGGCATCGGCACGCCCACGACCGGCGCCAGCCCCATCACCATCGCCCCGTTGATCAGCACATAGAGCGCGAATGTCGCCGTCACGCCCGAGGCCGCCAATCGCCCGAAGTGACTGTGCGACAGCGACGCGATCCTGAGCGAGATCAGAATGATGGCGGCATAGGAGGCCAGAAGCGTGAAGGTGCCCACAAAGCCGAACTCCTCGGCGAAGGCGGCGAAGATGAAGTCGGTCTGGCGTTCAGGCAGGAACTCCAGCTGGCTCTGGCTGCCCAGCCCGAACCCGCGTCCCAGCGGCCCGCCCGACCCCATGGCGATCTTGGACTGCACGATCTGATAGCCCTTGTCCGACATGTCGGCCTCGGGGTTCAGGAAGGTCAGCACCCGGTGACGCTGATAGTCGTGCATGCCGAACATCACATAGGGCGGCACCAGCACGGCGGCGGCGATGATCAGCGGCAGGATGATCCGCCAGCTCAGTCCGGCGACGAACATGATCGCCGCGCCCGTCAAACCGATCAGCATGGCCGATCCCAGGTCCGGCTGGTGCGCGACCAGCAGGAACGGCAGGCCGATGATCCCGACCGGGAAGATCAGCTTCCAATGGAAACTCGCTTCCTTGGCCGAGGCCCCGTGATACCAGCGCGCCAAGGCCAGCACGACGCCGATCTTCATGATCTCGGACGGCTGGATGCGAGTGAAGCCCAGGTCCAGCCATCGCGTGGCGCCCAAGGCCGTATAGCCCAGCGGCGTCTCCACCAGCGCCAGCATGAACAGCGCCATCCCGTAGATGGGATAGGCCAGGGCGAACCAGTAGCGGATGCTGATCAGGGACAGCATCAGCATCAGCGCCAGACACATGCCGAACCGGATCAGGTGCTTCATCGCCCACGGCGACCACGATCCGCCGGCCACCGAATACAGCATCAGGGCGCCGGTGCCGGACACCACGCACAGCAAGGCCGTCAGCCGCCAGTCGATCTGGCCCAGCTTGGTCGAGACGCGTTCGCGCTCGCCGGGACGTGACAGGGCCGAGGCGGTCAACGGCCGGGCTCCGACAGATAGGGACGCGGACCGCTGGTCGCAGACGGCGCGGGGCGGCTCGGCTGCGGCGGGGCCACGACATCGGGCTCGGGCGCGGCGCCGACCACCCCGTCCTCGACGATCGCGTCGCCGGTCGGTTCGGGCGGCAGCGGCCGTTCGATGCGGGCTCGCATGTCCGGATCCTTGAGCAGCACGGTGCGCATCACCTCGCGCGCACGCGGCGCGCCGGCGGTCGCCCCGCCCTTGCCCCCGTGTTCGACGATGACAGCGACCGCGTATCGCGGCGCATCCACCGGCGCGAAGGCGACGAACAGGTTGTGGTCCTTCAGCGCCCAGATATTGCTCTTGCGCGAGCCGGAGCCGTAGTTCCGGACCTGGGCCGTGCCGGTCTTGCCGGCCATCTGGATGTCGCCCAGGCCCAACTGGCTCTGGCGATAGGCGGTGCCGGATCGATCGTTGGCCACGGCGATCATGCCCTGGCGCACATATTCGACGTGGGCCGGATCGAACGGCAGATCCGGCGCCTCGGCCCCGCTGGGCTGTTCGACGCCGCCGATGGACTTGATCAGGCGCGGTTGAAGCTGCTTCTTCCCGTTCGCGAGGCGCGAGGTCATGACGGCCAGCTGCAGGGCGTTCACCGTGATCGCCCCCTGCCCGATCGCGACAGAGGTCGTTTCCCCCGGATGCCAGACCGGATCGCGCGGGAAGGTCCGCGCCTTCCATTCCGTGGACGGCAACAGGCCCTTGCGCTGGTTGCCGACACCGATGTCGAACTCGTGCTCAAAGCCCAGCGCCAGCCCGGCCTTGCGGATATTGTCCACGCCCGCGCGGTTGCACATGGCGTAGAAATAGACGTCGCAAGAGTTCTTGATCGCGTCGTGCATATTCTGGGTGCCATGCCGCCCCCAGCATCGCTGCGTTCGGTTGCCCGTCCGATACGAACCCGAGCAGAACACCGTCAGCTTCGGATCGACCCCAGCTTCCAACAGAGCCAGGGCCGTGGTCGGCTTGAAGGTCGAACCCGGCGGGAAGGTGCCATTCAGCGTCTTGTCCAGCAGCGGCTTGCGCTCATAGTCGGCCAACGCGCGATAGGTCTTGCTCGGCACGCCGCCGACGAACAGATTGGGATCGAAAGACGGCGCAGACATCATGCACAGGATGTCGCCGTTGCGCACATCCATGACCACACAGGCGCCCGACTCGTCGCCAAACACCTCCAGAGCCCGGTTCTGAACATCGGCATCCAGCGTCAGGATGACTTCCTTGCCCGGCACGGCGGGCCGCGACCCGCCGATGTCCTCGGCGACGACGCGGCCTCGTGCATCGACCTCGACGCGGTTGCCGCCTGGCTTGCCGCGCAGCGACGTATCCAGCGCCTTTTCGACGCCCTGGCGCCCGATGCGGAAGCTGGGATTGAACAACAGGGCGGGCGGCTGCTCGCCCTTGTCACGGATCGCCTTGACGTCGCGATCGGACACCTTGGCCACATAGCCAATGACGTGGGCGAACGATCCGCCGAACGGATAGTACCGCGCCTCGTTCATATCGACCATCACGCCGGGCAGTTCGTTGGCGTACTGATTGACCTTGGCGAACTCCTCCCAGGTCAGGTCGCTCTTGACCGGCACCGGGTTGAACTTGGACGCCGCATTGACGTCGCGGATGATCGCGCGACGGCGCTCCAGCGTGTCGGGCAGCAGTCGTCCCAAAAGGTCCAGGGTCTGGTCCAGATCCTTGGTCTCGTCGCGCACCACCAGCACACGGAAGCTGGGGCGGTTGCCGGCGATGACGACGCCGTTGCGGTCCTTGATCAGGCCGCGCGGCGGCGGAACCATGCGAAAGTTGAACTGGTTCTGCGACGACAGGGTCGCATATTCCTGAGCCTGCACGACCTGCAGCTGGCCCAGCCGTCCGATCAGCGCGGTGATCCCCAGCGCCGTCGCCCCGCCCAGCACGAAGGTGCGCCGCAGGAAGGACCCCTGACGCTCATTCACATCGGCAAAGAAGATGGAGGGCTCGCCGCTCATCGGAACCGAATATCTCCGTCGTCGAATCGCTCAAGCATCCAATTGGCGATCGGAAACAGCAGCAGCGTCGGCACGACCTGTCCGACCAGCGGCAGGATCGCCGGCGCGTTCGTCGCCCGCATGGTCACCACCAGATAGGCCAGAAAGAAGGCGCCCAGCGTACAGGCGGCATAGGCTCCGAAGCGGATCATCCCCTCATGCCCCGCCAGCAGATTGCGCGACAGCAGCACCGTTCCATAGACGCTCATCAGACACAGCGCCCACAGCCCCAGCGGCGTGTTCCAGAACATATCCAGAAACAGGCCGATCAGAAACAGGACCGCCGGCGCCAGCATCGACGGCCGGATCAAGGGCCAGGCGAAGGCCAGGATCATCGGAATGACCGGCTCGGGCAGATGCAGACCGAACAGCTGAAGCGGCGTGCCCAGAACGACCGTCGCGGCAAGGACGAGAAGGGCCGGATAGACGATCCACTGCAGAGGCCCGACAACGCGAACCGCAACGGGCCGTCTCACGCCGCGCCTCCCGGAGCGGGCGTCGGCGCAGGGCTGGGCGCAGTCGGCGCCGGCGACGGGGTCGAAGCCGCAGGCCTCGGAGACGTCACGGCCGGACGGGCCGCCGTCGGCGCAGCGGCGGGCGCAGGCGTTGGCGCTGGCGTCGCGGTCGCAGCACGCGCCCGTTCGGCCTGGGCCTGCTGCGCCGCCGCGCGACGAGCAGCGGCGTCACGGATCGCTCCGACCTCGGCGGCGCTCGGCTCAGGCGCCGTCGTCAGGCCTGCGAGCGGCGGCGCATTCAAGGCGTTCGGGCTAACCAGCTGTCCAAAGCTCTGGAACAACAGCACGCGGACATAGTCGATCGCGCCGTGATCGCTGAACAGCTTGACCCGCCAGGCGCCGTCCACGCCCTTGGCGGCCACCCCGACCGGCAGACCGCGCGGCAGACCGCCGCCGTCCCCTGAACTCAGGATACGGTCACCCGCCTTGATCGACCCAGATCCGCGAATGAACTCCAGACGCGGGCTGTCGCCGCCGTCTCCGGTCAGCATGGCGCGCGCATCGGTGCGCTCGATCATTACAGGGGTGCGCGACGCAACATCCGTCAGCAGCACGACACGGCTGACGCCGCCCGTCACGCCCGTCACCCGACCAACCAGTCCGTGTTCCGTCACGACCGGATTGCCGATCCGCACGCCCTTGGCCGAACCGACGTCGATCAGTTTGGCATTCGAGAAGGGACCGCGCGATTCCGAAATCGCCCGCCCCGTGGCCATGGGCACCGGCGGCTCGGTGCGCAGACCCAGGAGGGCCTCATAGCGGCCGTTGATGTTCTTTTGCGCGATCGCTTCGTCGCGCCAGCCGCGCAGTTCGGCGATCTCGGCCTTCAGGCGGCGGTTCTCGCCGATGGCGAAGAAATAGCCGCCGACGTAGTCGCGCGCGGCCCCGGCCCAGCGCACCGGCGCGGCGAAGGCCCCGCCGACCGGCCCGGCCGCCGCTTCGAAACCGCCGCGCGCCGCGCCCATGGTCGAGCCGCCCTCGGACGTGGTCCGATCGCCCAGCAACAGGACGACCGCGCCGATGACGGCCACGACGACGACGACCGCGGCGGTCCACGCCAGCGGCACCTTGATGTTTTCAAAAGGGCCGTCGCGAAACGCCACGGGCGACCTTCCACTCAAAGGGGTTGGAATCGGCAGGACGCCCCCTGCCGCTGAGCCTGCCTATCGCAAAATCAAGGCCGGAATGGAACCGTGATCACGCAGGCCTGACAAGGATTTGCAGCCAAGCTTTCACCTGACCGCAACGGACGGATCAGAGCGCGGAGTCGAGCACGCCCTTCATCCAGCGCGGGTGCTCCAGAACGCGGCCGCAGCCTATGGCCACGCACGACAACGGATCGTCGGCGACCGAGACCGGCAGGCCGGTGTGATCGCGGATTTCGACGTCCAGGCCGCGCAGCAGGGCGCCGCCGCCCGTCAGCATGATGCCCTTGTCGGCGATGTCGGCGGCCAGTTCCGGCGGGGTGGCTTCCAGCGCGACCTTCACGGCTTCGATGATCTGGGTGACCGGCTCGGCCAGGGCTTCCGCCGCCTGACGCTCCGAGATGCGCACCTCGCGCGGCACGCCCTGCATCAGGTCACGGCCCTTGACCTCAATCGACAGGCCTTCGCCGTCGGCCGGAATGCGGGCGGTGCCGATGTCCTTCTTGATGCGTTCGGCGGTCGTTTCGCCGATCAGCAGGTTATGGTTGCGGCGCATGTAGCTGATGATGCTGTCGTCCATCTTGTCGCCGCCCACGCGGACCGAACGCGAATAGACGATGCCCGACAGCGACAGGACGGCGACTTCAGTCGTGCCGCCGCCGATGTCGACGACCATCGAGCCGGTCGGCTCGTGGATCGGCAAGCCGGCGCCGATCGCAGCCGCCATGGGCTCGTCGATCAGGCCCACGCGGCGCGCCGAGGCGTTCAGGCAGCTATCGTTGATCGCGCGACGCTCGACCGCCGTGGCGCCCGAGGGCACGCAGACAATGATTTTGGGGTTCACGAAGCCCTTGCGGTTATGAACCTTGCGGATGAAGTGCTTGATCATCTCTTCGGCGACTTCGAAGTCGGCGATGACGCCGTCGCGCATGGGGCGGATCGCCTCCATGTGGCCCGGCGTGCGGCCCAGCATCTGCTTGGCTTCAATCCCCACGGCGTGGACGACCTTGCGCCCACCGACGTTTCTCAGCGCCACGACCGACGGCTCGTTCAGGACGATGCCCTTGCCCTTCATGTAGATCAGGGTGTTGGCGGTGCCCAGGTCCATCGCGATGTCGTTGGAGATCGCGCCGAAAAGGGAGAAGCTCATGGGAATCGATACCGTTGTTAGCTGGCAGGGCGTCTAGATGTCTCAGTCGACCTGGCGACGCCCCAACTGCCCTGACATCCCCACGCCGGACAGTTCCTGATCGTCTTCGCCACGCCTACTAGCGGCGGGTTTGCCCGTATGAAACCGGGAATACAAGCCCCGATGACAGTGTCGTCATATGGAGAGGGCTATCGAGGCACTACGCCTGTGGACACCGGCTTCAGGATGTCGGCCTGCCGTCGCGCTTCGGAACGACGGCCAGGACGTCCGCCGCCTCCATCGTGGGATACAGCGTGTCCTCCTCGCGGGCGACCCGATGCGCCAAGGCGCCGATCAACCCCTTGGTCACAGAGGCGAAACGCTCCCGATCCCTCAGAATGCGGGCCTGCGACCACTCTTCGAAATAGTGCGCCCAAACGCCGCTCAGAGCCCCCATGTCCTCAACATAGTGCTGCGCCAGGTCGCGAACCGAATGATCTTGGGACCGCATCAGGACGGGATAAAGTTCGCCGTCCTCGATCGCGAGATGCTCGGTCAGAGCCGTATTCAGCGCACGCATCAGCTCACGGGCGCGGATCGCATCGTCCGACGTTTTCATAATGGCGGCGGTCCCGCCCAGGGCGCTGGCCAGTCGAATGATCCGGCCGTGCTGCGTCTTCAGAATACGGACATCCATGGCGACGCCTCCAAAGCAACACCATGCAACCTCTGGATGAACGGAATCTAAATAGCAGGCTAAGCAAATCCCCTCAGTCGCCGCGCGCGATCTCGCGCCGCTTGACCAGTTCACGCACCAACAGCATCAGCGCCAGCCAGGCCAGCGCCACGCCAGCCAATATGGCCGAGGTCCAGATCCCGTCGCCGCTGACCGCCGTCATGAAGGATCCGCCGAAGAAGGCGACCAGCGCGGTCTTCGGCAATACCCCCAGCGCGCACCCCGCCAGAAAGCCCGGGAACGACGCCCTCGCCGCCCCGAACGCCATGTTGACGACGATGAACGGCGCCGACGGCACGTTGCGGATCATGAAGCTGGCGTAGAAGGCGTTCTTGCCGACGAACCGCGTCAGCCGTCCGACCGTCTTGCCGCCGTGCCGCGCCAGCAGCCGCGCCGTGGGTCCGCGTCCCAGCCAGTAGGTCACACCCGCCGACACGACCGTCGCGATCCAGCTGTAGAGGAAGCCGAACCACGGCCCGAACGCCACGACGCAGGCGGCGATCAGGATGAACTGCGGCGCGCCGAAGAAGGCCGAAATCGTGAACACCACGATGGCGGCTACCAGCCCCCAAGGCCCCTGACGGAACCCGCCCAGCCAGTCTTCCAGCCGCCCCTCGGCCTCCAGCCCCAGTTGGCTCTTGCCGACGGCGAACAGGGCGATCATCGCGCCCAGCAGCAAGGCCGTCGCCAGCACGGCGCGCCAGCGACGCGCCTCCATGTTCGACAGAAAATCGATGATCCAGCGCATCAGAGCCGCCGCTTATCATCCCATCTCTGCATTAGCGAGCATCAGCGCATTGTCCCGAGGGGCGACGCCGCGTAAACAACCCCGCCTCCCCGGCAAAAACTTCCAAAACCACGGGATAGTTCATGTCCAGCCTGCAATCTTCCGCCCTCGCCCGCGTCAAGCCCTCGGCCACCATCGCCGTCACCGCGCAGGCCCGGAAGCTTAAAGCCGAAGGCCGCGACGTGATCGGCCTGGGCGCCGGCGAGCCGGACTTCGATACGCCGGACAACATCAAACAGGCCGCGATCGACGCGATCAACCGCGGCGAGACCAAATACACCGACGCCGACGGCATGCCCGAGTTGAAGGCGGCCATCGTGGCCAAGTTCAAGCGCGAGAACGATCTCGACTATACAGCCGCCAACATCCACGTCGCGCCGGGCGGCAAGCCCGTCATCTTCAACGCCCTGGTCGCGACGCTGAATCCCGGCGACGAAGTCATCGTGCCCGCCCCCTACTGGGTCAGCTATCCTGATATGGTGCTGCTGGCCGGCGGCGAGCCGGTCACCGTGATCGGCGAGGAGAAGGACGGCTTCAAGCTGCTGCCGGCCGTGCTAGAGGCCGCCATCACGCCCCGCACCAAGTGGCTGATCCTGAACAGCCCTTCCAACCCCACCGGCGCCGCCTATACGCGCGCCGAACTGGAAGCCCTGGCGGAGGTGCTGCGTCGCCACCCGCAGGTCTGGGTGCTGACCGACGACATGTACGAGCACCTCGTCTACGGCGACTTCGAATACACCACCATCGCCCAAGTGGCGCCGGACCTGATCGACCGCACTTTGACGGTCAACGGCGTGTCCAAGGCCTATGCCATGACCGGCTGGCGCATCGGCTACGCCGGCGGGCCCAAGCCTTTGATCGACCTGATGCGCAAGGTGGCTAGCCAGACCACGTCCAACCCATCCAGCATCAGCCAGTGGGCGGCCGTCGAGGCGCTGAACGGCCCGCAGGACTTCATCCCCGAGCGCAAGGCCGCTTTCGAAAAGCGCCGTGACCTCGTTGTGTCGATGCTCAACCAGGCGGCTGGCATCACCTGCGCCACGCCTGAGGGCGCCTTCTACGTCTATCCGTCCATCGCCGGACTGATCGGCAAGACGACCGAGACAGGTGTCGCCATCGATGGCGATTCCACCTTCGCCGCGGAACTGCTGAACGCCGAGGGCGTCGCCGTGGTCCAGGGCGAGGCTTTCGGCCTGAGCCCCTATTTCCGCATCAGCTACGCCACCTCGGACGCCGTGCTGGAAGAAGCCTGCACCCGCATCCAGCGCTTTACGGCCTCGCTGCGCTGATCGACCAAGGGCGGAGGTTCAGGCCTCCGCCCGCCATCCGGCCCTACTTGCTGGGCTGCATATAGACCACGCGGCAATCGCCATCGATCGTGGTGTAGCGGTTGTTCGACGCATCGACGAACGAGATCCGGCCGCCGTCGTCATATTCGACCTTGCCGGTCGAGCGTCCCTTGAAGTTCTCCACTCCATAGGTCCAGCAGGTGATGTCCGCCGGCTTGTCGCCCCAGGTGGCGTCGTTGCGCGCCCGCTTGCTGTCGGTGCAGGCGGACATTCCGCCGGTCAGGGCGAGGGCAACGGCGGTATAGACAAGCGCTTTCATAGGCTCAGCCTTGCACGGACCCCGCCCAAGGAAAAGGGCCGCCCCGGCGATGCCGGGACGGCCCAACTTTCGACGATGGCGCTCGACCTATGGCCGGCTGGCCATGCCCAGCTTCACCGGCTTAGCGTCGTCAGCAAGGGCGCCGCGCTTGACGCCCCACAGAAGGATGATCGGCGCGCCGACATAGATCGACGAATAGGTGCCGATGATGATGCCGAACATCAAAGCGATGGAGAAGCCGAACAGGGCCTCGCCGCCGAAGATGGCCAGGGCCGCCAGCACCATGACGGCGGTCACGCCGGTGATGATGGTCCGCGACAGGGTCTCGTTCAGCGACAGATCGATCACGTCGCGCAGCGGCATGGTCTTGTACTTGCGCAGGTTTTCGCGAAGACGGTCGAACACCACCACGGTGTCGTTCATGGAATAGCCGATGACCGTCAGGACGGCGGCGACCATGTTCAGGCTGAACTCCAGCTTGAACAGCACGATCAACCCGAACGTCAGGATCACGTCGTGCAGCAGGCCGACCACGGCGCCGAAGCCGAACTGCGGCTCGAACCGGAACCAGATGTAGAGGAACATCAGGCCGATCGCGACGCCCAGAGCCAACAGGCCCGAGGTGAACAGCTCGCCCGACACCTTGGAGCCGACGACGCTGACGCCCGAATAGTTGACCTGACCGACCGCGCCGCTGATGGCGCCCTCGACCTGGTTGACGACCTGGGTCTGATCGCGGCCTTCCGGCACTTGGAAGCGAAGAATGGCGGTCGAGCCGTCATCGACATTGGTGTCGCGGCGCGCGATGCCCTGGACCTGAACGTCGCCCAGGTTCAGGCCGTTCACGGCCTCGCGGACCCGATCCAACTCGATCGTCTGGCCCGCCGGCTTGGACACTTCCATCGAGGCGCCGCCCCGGAAGTCGATGCCCATGTTCAGGCCGGGATAGAAGCAAGACACGATCGCCGCGACGCACAGGATCACCGACAGGACGCCGGCGAAGCGCGCATATTTGACGAAGTGGAAGTTCGTCTTCTGCGGCAGCAGTTTGATGAGGGGCCATCCACGCATCGCTATCACTCCGCGATCGGCAGTTTTTTGGGCTTGGCCGTCTTGAGCCAGTAGCCAAGCAGGACCTGGGCGACCAGGACCGACGAGAAGACCGAGGTGAACACACCGATGGTCAGGGTCCAGGCGAACCCGCGAACCGGGCCTTCGCCGAACACGAACATGATGCCCGCTGCGACCAGGGTGGTCAGGTTGGCGTCGATGATCGTGCCCATGGCCTTGTTGAAGCCGGCGTCCATCGAGGCGATGACGCTGCGGCCCGCACGGGCCTCGTCACGCATACGCTCATAGATCAGCACGTTGGCGTCCACCGCGACCGCGAAGGTCAAGATCAGACCGGCGATGCCGGGCAAGGTCAGCGTCGCCTGGGTCAACGACATGGCCGCCACGATCAGCACGCCGTTCAGCACCAGACCGACCACCGACACGCCACCGAACAGCAGGCCGTAAGCCAGGATCATGAACAGCACGATGATGGCGAAACCGACGGCGGTCGACAGGGCGCCGGCCGCGACCGCGTCGGCACCCAATTCAGCCGTCACGGTGCGGCGCTCCTCGACGTTCAGCGGCGCCGGCAGGGCGCCCCCGTTCAGCAAATTCACCAGCGTCGCCGCTTCCTGGATCGAGAAGTTGCCGGTGATCTGACCCGAGCCCGAGGTGATCGCGCTCTGGATTGTCGGGGCCGAAATGACCTTGCCGTCCAGGATGATGGCGAAGGGCTTCTGAAGGTTGGCGGCGGTGGCTTCACCGAAGCGCCGCGCGCCGGCGCCGTCGAAGCGGAAATCGATGGCCGGGCGGCCGCTCTGGTCTGAACCGACGCCGGCGCGGGTCAGGTTCTCGCCCGACACCAGCACGCGCTTCTTGACCAGATAGGGCGTGCCGTCCTCGCCTTGCAGCAGTTCGGAATCAGGCGGCACACGGCCGGCCAAGGCGTCCTGAACCGAGTTCTCGACATCGACCATCTGGAAGGTCAGCTGCGCCGTCTGGCCGATCACTTCTTCCAGCTTGCTCGGATCGCTCTCGCCCGGCGCCTGGACCACGATCCGGTCGGCGCCCTGGCGGGTGATGGAGGGTTCGCGCGTGCCCAGGCTGTCGATCCGGCGACGCACCACCTCGATCGACTGGTCCACGGCCGTCGCGCCCATGCCGTTCAGCGCGGCATCGGTATAGGCGAAGCGGATGCGGTTATCGCCCAGGCGCGTCGCGCTGCGTTCCGCTTGGCCGCCCGGTCCGACCTGACCGCCCAGTTGTTGCAGCGCCTTGAACGCGGCATCGCCCTGGGCCGGATTGGCCAGGGTGACGACCACGCCGCCGGCTTCACGCTGGAAGCCGTTGGTGGCGACGCCCGCACCGTTCAGGGTGACCCGAACGTCTTCGATCAGGTTGGTGACGCGCTTTTCGCGCATCGCCGGCACATCGACTTCCAGCAACAGATACGAACCGCCCTGAAGGTCCAGCCCCAGGTTCAGCTTGTTCTTGGGCATGAAGCCGGGCAGCGCTTCGCGCTGCTGATCCGACAACAGGTTCGGGAACGCCAGCAGACAGCCGAGAACGGCCGCGACGACGACGAGAATGACTTTCCAGCGCGACAGCTGAATCATGAGGGCGGTCCAGGTATCGGCGGATACGCGAGCGTATCAGGCCTTGGAATCGTTGGCGGCGATGGCGGTGCGGTTGCGCACCTCGGCGATCATGGCCTTGACCACGCGCACGTTGACGCTGGGGGCGATCTCGACGTTGACCTCGGCTTCTTCGACGCGGGTGACCTTGCCGATCATGCCGCTGCCCAGGACGACGGTGTCGCCACGCTTGACGGCGGCGATGGCGGTCGCGTGCTCCTTGGCGCGCTTCTGCTGCGGACGGATCAGCAGGAAGTAGAACAGAATGAAAATACCGATGATGGGCGCAAACCCGATCAACTGCGCCGTCAAGCCGCCTTCAGCGCCCATGGGTCGTCTCCGAACATAGAAGGGTAGCCCTCGTCGGAGCCCCCATTAAAACGAGGCGCGGAACCTAGGGCCGCGCCTCGCAGATTGCAACGCGGCGAAAGCGCTACCTGGGCAACACTGTCAAAGGATCGACGGCGACCGGATCGTCGCCGCGCATCTGACGGGTCTCGAAGTGGATCGAGGGGCGTCCGTCGCCGGCCGTCAGACCCACGGTGCCGATCTGCTGGCCCGCGCGAACGTCGTCGCCATCCTTGACCGTCGCCGAACCCAGATGGCCATAGACCGTGCGCCAGCCGTTGGCGTGCACGATCAGCACCGTCAGCCCCTGCCCCACCAGATCGCTGCCGACATAGGCCACACGCCCGGCCGCAGAGGCGCTGACCGTCGCGCCGGCCGAGGCGCCGATGTTGATGCCGTTGTTGCGCTCGCCCATGCCGACCGGGCCGAACCGCCGCACGATGTCGCCGCGCACGGGCCACAGCAGGTTCGGCTGACCGGCAGCGGCGCCGGCGGCGTTGGTCTGTTCGACAGGCCGCGTCTGGACCGGAAGCGCCGCATTGCCCGAGGGCGGCGGCGGGGGCGGCGGCACGGCGCCGTTGTTGGGCACCAGCACGCCGACGGGCGAGGCGCCGGTCGCGTAAGGATCGCGGCCGGTATCCACCGCCGCTTCAGGCAGTATGATTCGCTGGCCCGTCGTGATCGCCCCGCGTGGCCCCAGGCCGTTCAGATCGATCAGCGTCTGCACCGGCGTCTGGAACCTGCGTCCCACGCCCGAGATCGTGTCGCCCGGTTGGATCACATAGGCCGCGCCCGGCCGCACCGGGGCCGACGACGACGGATAGGACGGCGGCGTATAGGCGGGCGGCTGCGACGCCGGCGGCTGATAGGTCGGTTGGCTCGGTCCGACATTGACCGTCGGCGGCAAGGCTCCGCCATCTACCTGGCCGATCGGCGCCGTCGCGGGCGGCGGCGATTCATAGGGGGCGGGACGATAGGGCTGGTTCGGATTCTGGCCGGCGTTCGGATAGGTCGGCTGCTGCGGGTAGGCGCCCTGCCCCGGACCATAGGCCGGCGCGGGATTCGCATGCGTCGAATAGCGCGGCTCCGAAGGATAGCTGATGCAGGCCGCCGTGCTCAACGCCGCCCCCGCGACCAGAACCGCTCTCATCCAGCCCGAAATCATCGCCACCGGCTGCTCCCATTCGTGGTTAAACTCGCCCGCCCGGTGTGCCCGCTCGCGCCCCATAAGCCAACCCCGCAAACCGCACGGAATTGGGGCGCGAAGGTTAACGGAGCCAGTTCATATCGACGACGAGACGGCGGTTGAGAGGCTCTCGAGTGTAATCTGGCGTGGGCTTCGCAAGAGCAATCCCGCCCGATCGCATCGTTATCAAAGCGGGGTCTGCTCCAAGATTGACCAACTCACTGGCCATGGACTGCGCTCTTCGCATCGCGAGCTCTTCGCTGAACTCACGGTTTTCGGCCGTGTCCAAATAGGCAGTGATGATGATTTCATAGCGCCCATCGCCTGCATAGCGCATCACGTCGCGAGCCGTCCGATAGCCAAGCGGCGAAAGCTCGGATCTCCCATAATCAAAATAGTCGAGAAACTGATGCGCTGACGCGACGGAAGGGACCGCTAGTGCGCAGAAAGCCGTCGATAGCAAGATAGCGCGGTTCATATCCACACCATGCGTCTGGCGATGCCTTTCTGCAACCCCTAACCCTCCTTCGCCGTCCCCTCGACCAGGGGCACGAAACGCACTTCCGTCAGGCTTTCGCGGTGGAACGACCCGTCGCCCTGTCCGACGTAGCGATGCAGCATCTGCACCGACGTCCGCCCCACCGGCGCGACCAGGACCCCGTTCGGCTTCAGCTGTTTAAGCAGTTCGGTCGGCTCGGTGGGCGAGGCGGCGGTGACCATGATCCGGTCGAACGGCGCCTGTTCGGCCCAGCCCAGGCCACCGTCGCCGTGTTTGGTGATGACGTTCTCGATCTTCAGCACCCGCAGTCGCGCTTCGGCCTCGACCAGCAGACTGCGATACCGCTCCACCGAATAGACATAGCGCGCCAGCCGGCTCAGCACCGCGCACTGATACCCGCTGCCGGTGCCGATCTCCAACACCCGATGCCGCGCCTGCACCTCCAGCGCCTGGGTCATCAGGCCGACGATATAGGGCTGGCTGATCGTCTGGGCGCAGTCGATCGGCAGGGCCTGATCCTCCCACGCCTGATCCAGGAACTTCTCGTGCACGAAGACCGCCCGGTCGATGCTCTCCATCGCCTTCAGCACGCGCGGGTCCGTGACCCCCTGCTGCCGCAGCGACAGGATCAGCCGCCCGGCCCGGTCGTCGTGCAGATTCATGCGGCGGTCGCCACGCTCTTCGGCGGCGCCCCGCCCAGCACCTTCTTCAGGTCATGCACGCTGGTCATGTGCGTCAGGTCGATATGCAGCGGCGTAACCGAGATCCGCCCCTCCTCGATCGCGCGCAGGTCCGTGCCCTCGGCATGCTCCTGCTTTTCACCCCGGAAGCTCATCCAGTAGTAGTCCCGTCCGCGCAGGTCCGTGCGCCGCACCGCGTGCATCTCGCCGACGTTGCGGAAGCCCTGGGTCGTCACCTCGACCTGATCGACCGCTTCGGGCGGCCGGTTGGGGAAGTTCAGGTTCATCACCACCCCGTTCGCCCATTTCTGGTCCAGCAGGCGGCTGATGATCGCAGGCGCAAAGGCTTCCGCCGTCTCCCAGTGCGCCACGACCTCGTCGTGAAACCGCTCCAGGCTCTGGCTCAGGGCGATGGAGCGGATGCCGAACGCCATCCCCTGCAAGGCACCCGCCACTGTCCCGGAATAGCTGACGTCCTCGCCGATATTGTGCCCGCGATTGACGCCCGACAGCACCAGATCGGGCTTCTCCGGCATCAGATCGTTGACCGCCAGCACGACGCAGTCGGTCGGCGTGCCCGTCACCGCGAACCGCTTTTCGCCCAGGTTCAGCACCCGCAGCGGTTCGGTCAGGGTGATCCCGCGCCCCTTGCCCGACTGCTCGACGGCGGGCGCGCACACCCACACGTCGTCGCTCAGCGTGCGCGCAATCCGCTCAAGGCATTCCAGGCCTTCGGCCTCGATCCCGTCGTCGTTGGTCAGGAGAATTCGCACTCTAAACTCCGCTCATCCCCGCGAAGGCGGGGACCCAGTTCTGTCGCTCGGCAGTGCGTCGGATCAAGGGCGCGCAACCATCTTCCGATGGGCGCCCAAAGCACTGGGTCCCCGCTTTCGCGGGGATGAGCGGAAAATTCATTGACCACCTACGAACTGAAGACCGCCCATATAGGGCTGCAACACCGCCGGCACGGCGATCCGCCCGTCGTCCTGCTGATAGTTTTCCATGATCGCCACCAGGGTCCGGCCGACCGCCAGCCCCGAGCCGTTCAGCGTATGGACGAACTCGGTCTTCTTCTCGCCGGCGCGCTTGAACCGCGCGTCCATGCGCCGCGCCTGGAAGTCTCCGCAGTTCGAGCAGCTGCTGATCTCGCGATAGGTCCCCTGGCTGGGCAGCCAGACCTCCAGGTCGAAGGTCTTCTGCGCCGAAAAGCCCATGTCGCCCTTGCACAGCAGCATCCGCCGGAACGGCAGCTCCAGCGCCTTCAGCACCGCCTCGGCGCAGGCCGTCATCCGCTCATGCTCGGCGTCGCTGTCCTCCGGCCGCGCAATCGACACCATCTCGACCTTGGAGAACTGGTGCTGGCGGATCAGCCCGCGCGTATCGCGCCCCGCCGACCCGGCCTCGGCCCTGAAGCACGGCGTCAACGCCGTCATCCGCATCGGCGTGGTGAGGTCGTCCTCAGACAGGATGGTCTCGCGCACCAGATTGGTCAGGGAGACTTCGGCGGTGGGGATGAGCCAACGACGGTCATCCAAAAGCCCCAAGATTTCAGCAACCTCGGGATATTTCTTGGCGTAGTCTAGATCCAAGCCTGGAAGCGAAACAAACAGGTCATTTGCAAATTTCGGCAATTGCCCCGTTCCGAACATCGCGTCGTCCCGCACCAGCAACGGCGGGTTCACTTCCAGATAGCCGTGCTGGTCCGTCTGCATATCCAGCATGAACTGGCCCACGGCGCGTTCCAGCCGCGCGAGTTGGCCCTTCAGCACCGCGAACCGCGCGCCCGACATCTTCGCCGCCGCCTCGAAGTCCAGCATGCCCAGGGCCTCGCCCAGGTCGGCGTGGTCCTTGGCCGGACCGGTGCGACGCGGCTCGCCCCAGGTCGAGACCTCGACATTACCCGCCTCGTCCTCGCCATCCGGCACATCCTCGGCCGCCAGGTTCTTCTGCGCCGCCAGCAGGTCGCGCAGTTCCTTACCCACACGCGCCTCGACCTCGGCCGCTGCCGCGATGTCGCCCTTCAGCGCCTCGACCTCGGCCTTCAGCCGATCGGCCTCGGCCATGTCCTTGCGTCCCATGGCGGCGCCGATCAGCTTGGAGGCCGCATTGCGCTTGGCCAGGGCGTCCTGCCCCGTCGTCTGGGCGTGACGCAGTTCGCCATCCAGCCGCAGGATGTCCGCCACCAGCCCGTCGGCCTCGTCCACCCCGCGCGACGACCAGCCCGCCACGTAAACCTGGGGGTTCTCGCGAATGGCTCTGATGTCGTGCATGGTCTGAAACTTCGGCTGGGCGGGAGAAGCCGAACGCTCTACCCGCCCGCGCGGAATCGGGCAACGCGAGAAGCTCGCATCCTCGTCTCCTCCCCACTTGTGCGGAGGGGGACCGCGAAGCGGTGGAGGGGCGCTTGACGTCCCACATACGCCCTCGATGCGCGAAGACCCCCTCCGTCTCTCCGCTGCGCTCCGAGCCACCTCCCCATGACATGGGGAGGAGACGTCGCTCAGCCATCGCAATGACGCTGGCCCCTCCCAAACGATTTCAACCGCTTACCGATTTATGTCCCCCGTCTCCCGTCCACGGGGTCAAACGGGCCCATAATACATCCGTCTCGTCGCATGGAGGGCTCGCCTGGCCTGCGACCTTGCGGCGGCGAGAGCGGATGGAACGGGAGCGGGTCTGAAACGGCCCGCGCTGACGGCGACACACGGTGCGCCGCCGGAGGGTCGAGGGGGATACTCGGCCGCACCGGGGATCGGGGATCGCTGCTCCGACCCGCCCGTCGCAGGCTTATGGGGTTAGGCGATAAGACCGCCACCGCTCGGCGCCCCGAGCTTGCAGGCCAACCCCCCGCGCGGAGCGTCACACCCTTCGTCGAAACGGTACTTACAAACTCACACTCCGGGCGAAGGCCCGGCGCTCCGCCCAGCCCTCCAAACTTCGCTGCGACCGCGCGAAGGCGTCGTCGCACGTCCAAACATCCCAATTCACCCGCTTGAGAATCGCGCCTACAAACGGAGCATGGCCACGCTTCGCCCCGACACGCTGGCGACCTCGCTCGCGCGAATCTTCGAAGGTCGCATGGTCGACCGGGCCAGTTGGTTCGCGCTGACCGGCGGCGAGCCGCTGTTCACCGAGGGCGATCCGGCCGACACCCTGTATCTGGTCCGCTCCGGCCGTCTGGGCGTGTTTCGGATGGAGGCGGATCAGCCGCCGCACATGCTGGGCGTGGTCAAGGCGGGAGAGCCGGTGGGCGAGATGGCGATGCTGGCCGGCACGCCGCACACCGCCACCGTCGTCGCCTTGCGCGACAGCGAGATCCTGGCCCTGCCGCGCGAAGCCTTCTTCGAGGCCGCCCGCACTGAGCCGGATCTGATGGTCGAACTGTCGCGGCTGATGATCCACCGCGCCCGCGAACGCACGGCGGGCGCGTCCGAGCCCAGCGTCTTCGGCTTCGTCTCGGCCCGTCCCCGCCCCATCCGCGCCTTTGTCGAACGCATCGCCGCCGCCATCCAGGCTATGGGCTTCACCTGTCAGGTCATCGATCAGTCCGCCCTGGCCTCGGCGTCCGAATGGTTCAGCCGGGTGGAGGGCGACCACGACTATGTCCTCTATGTCGCCGAACAGGATCAGCCCGCCTGGGCCAGCCTATGCGCGCGCCAGGTGGACCGGATGTTCGTCGTCGGCAGCGGCCTTCTGGCGCCGCCGTCCGCCGTGCCGCGCCGCCAGGGCTTCGGCGACGGCCGCCGCCTGACCGACCTGATCCTGCTGCGCGACCCGCGCATGCATCACCCGGCCAACACACGCGTCTGGCTGGATGCGCTACAGCCCGATCGCTGGTTCCATTGCGTCGAAGGACTGGCCACCGACGCCGAGCGCATCGCCCGCGTCGTCACCGGTACGGCGGTCGGACTGGTCCTGTCCGGCGGCGGCGCGCGGGCCTATTGCCACATTGGCGCGATCCGGGCCCTGGAAGAGGCCAAGGTGCCCATCGACTTCGCAGGCGGCGCCTCCATGGGCGCGGTCGTCGCCGCCGGCCCGGCCCTGGGCTGGTCATTCGAACGGCTGGATTTCGAGATTCGGCGCGCCTTCGTCGAGTCCGACCCGCTGTCGGACCTCGCTGTGCCGATCATCGCCATGTCCCGCGCCCGCAAGGTCGCCCGTCTGCTGGAGCAGGCTTACGGCGACATCGATCTGGCGGACCTGGCCCTGCCCTTCTTCGCCGTCTCGTCGAACCTGACCTCGGGCAGGATTGAGGCGCATCGCACGGGCCTGATGCGGCGGGCCATGCGCGCCTCCATCGCCATCCCCGGCGTCCTGCCGCCGGTCGTCATGGACGGTCAGGTGCTGGTCGACGGCGCCGTGCTGAAGAACTTCCCCACCAGCGTGATGCGTCAACTGAACAGCGGCCCGATCATCGGCGTCGACATGTCCCAGACGCGCGGCGTCGATCCCCAGGCGCTGGAGAATCCGCCGTCCTGGTGGAAATGGGTCCTGTCCGGCGCCTGGAAGGCCGGCCCGCCCATCGTCTCCATCCTGATGCGTTCGGCGACCATCACCACCGACGCCGAGATGACCCAGTCGCGCGCCGACGCCGACATTCTGGTCCTGCCCCAGGTCGCCGGCAGCGACATTCGCGACTGGAAGACCTACGACGGCCCCGTCGCCACGGGCTATGAGGCGATGAAGGCCGCGTTGGCCGAACTGACGGTCCCCGTCACCCACCTGAGGCGACGGGTTCCGGTGCTTTAGGTCACAGCGGCGCGCAGGCCCGCTTCAGCCAGTCCAGCGCCTCGCCGTCTATCAACGGCCCGACCTTGGCCAGCGTTTCGGCGTGATAGGCGTCGACATAGGCCCGCTCGTCCGGCGTCAGCATCTCGACCGCGATCAGCTTGCGGTCGATCGGCGCGAACGTCAGCTGCTCGAACCCGTGCATCGGCCGCTCGCCGCCCTCGGGCACCTCAGCCGGCGTCACCACCTGCAGGGTCTCGATGCGGATGCCCCAGTGGCCTTCACGGTAATAGCCGGGCTCGTTGGACAGGATCATCCCTTCCAGCAGCGGCTGGGACGTGCCCCATTTCGCGATCCGCTGCGGCCCCTCGTGGACGCCCAGATAGCTGCCGACGCCGTGGCCGGTTCCGTGATCGTAATCCAGCCCCGCCGCCCACATCGGAGCCCGCGCAATGGCGTCCAGCGCCATGCCGCTGGTCCCCGCCGGGAAACGGATCATCGCCATGGCGATGTGCGCCTTCAGAACCAGGGTGAACTTGTGGCGCTGATCTTCGCTCGGCTCGCCCACCGCCATGGTGCGGGTCACATCGGTCGTGCCGTCCAGATACTGACCGCCGCCGTCCACCAGCAGCAGCGAGCCCTTCTCGACCTTGCGAATGCTGGCGCCCACCGGCTTGTAATGCGGCAAGGCCCCGTTCGACCCGGCCCCGGCGATGGTGTCGAAACTCAGGTCCTGCAACGCCCCGGTCTCCTCGCGGAACCGCTCCAGCGCCTCGACCACCTCGCGCTCGTCCGGCAGGGTCTCCTGCACCACTGTATCGACCCAGTGCAGGAACCGGCTCAGCGCCGCCCCGTCGCGGATATGCGCTTGGCGGCTGCCCTCGATCTCCACCGCATTCTTGGCTGCGCGGGGAATGGCGCATGGGTCCATCGCCCGCACAACCGTCGCGCCCGCCGCGTCCAGCCGGTCGAAATACCAGGCCGAGGACAGCGACGGATCGATCATGACCTTTCGGCCCGACAGCCCGTCCAGCGCAGCCGGCAGCTGCTCGGTCGCCTCGATGCGGACATCGTCGCCCAGCCAGGCCGGCAACGCGTTCGTCACCTTGGCCGGGTCCAGGAACAGCCGCACCTTGCCGTCCGCCGCCAGGATGGCCTGACCGATCGGAAGAGGCGACCGGATCACGTCCCCGCCGCGCACATTGAACAGCCAGGCGATCGACATCGGCGCCGTCAGCACCACCGCGTCTGCGCCGGCGTCCGCCACGGCCTTGCCGATCCGCGCCCGCTTGGATGCATGGCTTTCGCCGGAATAGGCGTCCTCGTGCGGCACGACCGGCGCCGTCGGCTGGGCCGGACGACCGGCGCCCCAGGCCAGGTCCAGCGGATTGGCGTCCACGGCGCGCAACTCGGCCCCCGCCTTCTGCGCCGCCGCCTTAAGGGCGACCAGGGCATCCGGGCTGTGCAGACGCGGATCATAACCGATCACCGCCCCCTTCGCCGCCGTCTCGAGATAAGCCGCCACGTCATTGAGGTCGCGTCGCTCGAAAAGCGCCGGATCGGTCTGGGCCTTGACCTGAACGGTGTAGCGACCGTCGGTGAACATGCTGGCGCGATCCTGAAACACCACCGCCGCCCCGGCCGAGCCGGTGAAGCCGGTCGCCCAGGCCAGGCGCTCATTGGCGTCCGGCAGATACTCGTTCTGATGCTCGTCCTCATGGGGGATCAGAAACCCGTCCAGCCCCTGCTTCGCCATTTCGGCGCGCAGCAGCGGCAGGTTTTTGGCCCCAAAGGACGGGTCGGTCGTCTCGTCGAAAGTCTGGCGCATGATCGATCCTCAGCCCTTTCGCAGTTGCAGGGCGCTCCAGGCGTCGTGATGGATGGTCTGTTCGACCGTAAAACCCAGCGGCAGATAGGCCTCCAGCACCCGCTCCTCCTGCGTGCGCAGCAGGCCCGACAGGATCGCGACCCCGCCGCTCTTCAGCGCCGCCGCGATCTCGGGCGCCAGATGCACCAGCGGCGCGGCCAGGATGTTGGCGAACACCAGATCATACGGCTGATGCTGGGCGATGCGAGGATCGCTGAGGCCATCGGCGAAATAGAAGTCGCACTTGGCCTCGTTGATCTCGGCGTTCTCATTGGCGATCCGGGCCGAGGGCTCGTCGATGTCGGTGCCGACCGCGATGGGGGTGCCCGTCTTGGCCGCCGCGATCGCCAGCACGCCCGTGCCGCAACCCACGTCCAGCACCTTCTCAAAGCTTTCGGTCTCCAGCAGCTTGTCGAACGCCTCCAGGCAGCCGACCGTCGTGCCATGGTGGCCTGTGCCGAATGCGGCGCCAGCGTCGATCTTCAGCGTGACGCGACCCTCGGGCACCTTACCCTGATCGTGCGCGCCGTAGACGAAGAACCGTCCGGCCTCGACCGGCGGCAGACCCGACAGCGACATGGCCAGCCAGTCGGCGTCCGCCAGCTTCTCGACCAGCACCGTCACCGGATAGCCCGCCAGCACCGCCTTCAGCCCCTCGACCTCGTCATCGGTCGTGGGGAAGGCGTCGATGCGCCAGACGTCATTGTCCTCGTCCTCTTCCAGGATCGAATAGGTCGCGCCTTCCAGCCGCGGATCGGCGTCTACGGCCTCTGCGGCGGCCTCTGCGGCGGCGCGAGGGCCACGGGCGATTATCTGAAGTGCGGACTCGGACATTTTTCAAACACCGGTAATATGGCGAATCGTAGCGATCCGGTGCTGAACGCCCGTCGCCGCCGCGTTTTTATCAAACCGAGGGGTCGGGGAATACATGGCCAAGTCACCGTCTACGTCTAAACCAGCGTCGCCAAAGCCGGCGACCGCCGCTTCCAAGCCTAAAGCCGCGCCGAAGTCGAGCGCCGTGAAGACCACCGCCGAGAAAACCGCTGCGCCCAAGGCCGCTGCTAAGCCGGCAGTCGCTGCGCCGAAGGTCGCCGCCGCGAAGGCTGTCGCGCCCAAGGCTGCGGCGCCCAAACCCGCCGCCGCCAAGCCTGCTGCTAAGCCGGTCGCCGCCAAGGCCGCAGCCAAGCCGACAACCGCCCCTGCCGCCAAGGCTGCTCCGAAAGCCGCGCCGAAGGCTGCTGCACCCAAACCCGCCGCCGCCAAGGCGGCAGTGAAGGCCGCTGCTCCGAAAGCGGCCGCCCCGAAGGCGACGGCGGCAAAGCCTGCAGCGGCGAAACCTGCTGCCCCCAAGGCCGCCGCTTCGAAACCCGCCGCCGCCCCGAAGGCTGCGCCTGTCGCCAAGCCGGCCACAGCGGCGCCCAAGCCTGCTGAACCCGTCGCCGCGCCCAAGCCCGCCGCTGCCCCCGCCGCTGCGGCGTCCGCGCCTACGCCGGCTCCGGCTCCCAAGCCGGCCCCGGCGCCCGCCGCCAAGCCCGAGGAAAAGGGCTTCTTCGCCAAGCTGGGAGATATGATCTTCGGCAAGCGCTGATCGCATTTCCTCTCATGATCCAGCAGATCGCCGGACGGCACGCCCGTCCGGCGATTTTCGTTTGCGGGCCGCGATTTACAGTCTGCGGCTGGCTGAACGAAAACCAGGAATACTTGACTTCTGCGCAGGGGCTTCTATATGCCCCCCAGCCTCGGGACAGGTCTGCGATCCGCGCCGCCCGCTCGCCCAAAGAGGGGCGGTTCCGTCGCTGCTATGCACGCAGACGCTTTCTCTCCCAAGGATTCATGACCGAATTTTCCCAACTGGGCCTTTCGCCCACGACCCTTCAGGCCGTCGCCGACACCGGCTACACGACCGCCACGCCCATTCAGGAACAGGCGATCCCCGTCGCCCTCGCCGGACGTGATGTTCTGGGCATCGCCCAGACCGGCACCGGCAAGACCGCCGCCTTCACCCTGCCCCTGGTCGACCGCCTGTCCACCGGCCGCGCCAGGGCCCGCATGCCGCGCGCCATTGTCCTGGCGCCGACGCGCGAACTGGCTGACCAGGTCGCCGAGAGCTTCGCCAAATACGCCAAGGGCACCAAGCTCAGCTGGGTCCTGCTGATCGGCGGCGTCTCCATGGGCGATCAGGTCGCGGCGCTGAACAAGGGCGTCGATGTCCTGATCGCCACGCCCGGCCGCCTGCTGGATCTGTTCGAACGCGGAAAGATGCTGCTCACCGGCGTCGAGATCATGGTCGTCGATGAAGCCGACCGGATGCTGGACATGGGCTTCATCCCCGACATCGAACGCATTTTCAAACTGACGCCGCCGCGTCGCCAGACGCTGTTCTTCTCGGCGACCATGCCGCCGGAGATCACGCGCCTGACGACCGCCTTCCTCAAGGATCCGACCCGGATTGAGGCCTCGCGTCCGGCGATGACCGCCGACACCATCACCCAATATATCGTCCGTATCCCGACCTCGGATCCCAAAGCGAAGCGGACCGCTCTACGCGCCCTGGTGGGCCGTGAGGACGTGCGTAACGGCATCGTCTTCTGCAATCGCAAATCCGAAGTCGATATCGTCGCCAAGTCGCTGAAGACCCACGGTTTCGACGCCGCGCCGATCCACGGCGACCTGGATCAGTCGCACCGGATGAAGACCCTGGCGGACTTCCGCTCGGGCGCGCTGAAGATTCTGGTGGCTTCGGATGTCGCCGCGCGCGGCCTGGACATCCCGGACGTCAGCCACGTCTTCAACTACGACGTCTCGCATCACGCCGACGACTACGTCCACCGCATCGGCCGCACCGGCCGCGCCGGCAAGCTGGGCCAGGCCTTCATGATCGTGACCCCGGCCGACGACAAGTCGCTGGATAAGGTGCTGAAGCTGATCAAGAAGGATCCGGAAGAGCTGGTGCTGGACGGCATCGACTTCTCCGCCATCAAGGACGGCCCGCGCCGCGACGACAAACGCTCGGGCGAACGCGGTCGCAGCCGGTCGCGCACAAGCAACGCGGCCACCCCGTCGGCCGAACCTGCCGACATCGCCCCCGTCACCGCCGCGTCTTCGTCTGAAGAGGCCGAGGCGCCACGCAGCCGCAGCCGCCGCAAGGCCCGCCCCGAGGTGCCGGTCGAAGTCGCGGCTCCCGTCGCCGCTGCAGTCGAGGCGGAAGCGACCGTCGAACCCGTCGAGACGGCTCGCGCCCCACGTCCCGACCGTGCAGATCGTGAGCCGCATCTGCTGCAATCCGATCGCCGCGGCGACCGCAAGGCCGACAAGAGCGATACTCAGCGCCAGGGCGTGCGTGGCTTCGGCGACGACATCCCCGCCTTCCTGCGCCGGCCCGTCGTCATCCGCGCCTGAACTCGTACACAACGGCGCGGTGAAACGCCGCGTCGTTTACTCTGCATTACGGAACATCCCGTAGTGTGCGCCCCGACACAGCTCCAGAACAGGAGCCCAGGGGAACAAGAATGTCGAAAAAGGTCGAGACGGCGCTAAGAGCTCCTCAAGCCTATGCTTTGGCGCGCAACGTCATCGGCGAAATGGAAAAGGCCGGCGTGTGGCCCACGCCGCTGAACTTCGAGCTCTGGCTGCACTACATCAGCGACCCTGACGGCCCCCTGGCCCAGGAAATCCGCCGTCTGCTGGCGCAGTCCGCCGTTATCACTGACAAGACGTCCGAAATGCTGGCCGCCGAGTTCCTGCCGCGCGGTCGCCTGCCGGATCAGATCCGCGACGTCGGCGCCGTGCTGGATCGCGAATTGGCCAGCGTCGCCAGCGCCATCGCCATGGCGCACAAGACCCAGCACGACTATGGCGAAACCCTCGCCGACGCCTCTCAGTGCATGGAAACTGTCGACGATCCGTCTTCGCTGAAGGATCTGGTCGGCGGCCTTTCGACCGCGACCAACCGGGTGCGCCGCGAAACGGCGATCCTCGAAAAGCGTCTGGAAAAGTCCAACAAGGAAGTCATCCGTCTGCGCGAAAACCTGGAACAGGTGCGCCGTGACGCCATGACCGACGCCCTGACCAATCTGGCCAACCGCAAGGCCTTCGATGAACGGCTTGAGGCCGCCTGCGCCGAGGATGATGGCGCGCCGCTCAGCCTGGCCATCCTGGACATCGACCATTTCAAACGGTTCAACGACACCTGGGGCCACCAGACCGGCGATCAGGTGCTGCGCTATGTCTCCACCGTTCTGTCCAATATCTGCGGCAAGACACGATTCGCGGCCCGGTTCGGCGGCGAGGAGTTCGCCATCATCTTCCCTGGTGAAGGCGCTGGCGTCGTCATGGCCGCGTTGGAGAGCATCCGCAACGACGTGGCGTCACGCGCCCTGCGCCGTCGTTCAACCAATGACGACCTGGGCTCAGTCACGGTTTCTGCTGGCTTCGCCCAGCGCCAAAAGGGCGAAACCGCCGCCAGCCTGCTGGAACGCGCGGACGCCGCCCTGTACGAATCCAAACGCGCGGGCCGAAACTGCGTCACGCCGGCATCATCGCTCGAAAAGGCGGCTTAGGGTCTGACAAGGCCAAGCTTTCTGCCATAGTCGCCCCATGCGCAGTTTCGCCTTCAATGCCGCCTACTGGATCCTGTCGATCGGCTACGGGCTGACCGCCGCCTTCGCCGCGCTCGCCCCCGGTCGCGGCCCGGCCAGTTGGGTCATCCGCCGCTATGTGAAGCGCATGGTCCAGGCCATGTCGATCTTCGCCGGCATCAAGCTGGACGTTCGCGGCAAGGACCGGTTGCCCGCGGGCGCCTTCATCATCGCCTCAAAACATCAAAGCTGGGGCGACGGCTTTGCGACCTACGATCAGTTCGACGACATCGCCTTCGTCACCGGCGACCACCTGGAAAAGTTTCCCCTACTGGGCGGCGTGCTGAAGAAACTGGGCGCCATCGTCGTCAACTCCTGCGGCGGCCACGAAGCCCGCAAGGCCCTGGCCATGCGCGCCGCCGAGGCCAGCGCTGAGAACCGCAAGATCCTGATCTATCCCGAGGGGCACCTCGCGCCCGTCGGCAAGAAGTTCAAATACCGCTCCGGCGTCTGGCACACGTACCGCGACTTCGACGTGCCGGTCGTGCCGCTCGCTACCAACCTCGGCCTCTTCTGGCCCGAGGAAAAGTACGAGAAGCACCCCGGCACGGCGACGCTAGAGTTCCTCGACCCGATCCCTGTCGGCCTTCCCAAGGACGAGTTCCTGGCTCGCCTCGAATCTGTCACCAGACCCGCACCGCCGAACTCGTCGCCCAGGCCACGGGTCAACCCGTGACGCCGGCCGTGCTTATCGACACACCGACTAAATAGAGGGCTAGCGCTTCTTTCCCGACGCCTTCTTGACCGCCACATCCAGCGACCGCCGCGCCCAGGCGACGGCTTCGTCGGGATCGTCCAGAGCCGCTTCGGGCAGGGTCCAGTAGCCCATGCTCATCGTGCGGCCGTCCTTGGTCGGATAGGTGAACTGACGCGAGCCGGCCTCGACGAAGGCCGCGCCCAGCGCCTCGTCGCCCTTCAGCCAGACCACGCCGTCGTCCAGCAGCGCGAACATGACGCCGGCGGCATAGACCCCCGCCCCGCCGAACATCCGCTTGATCTCCAGGCGACCGAGCGCGTGGAAATGCTCGCGCACCCATTCACCGAAGTCGGGGTCGTAGGCCATCAGACCGGGGCCCTCTCAGTCGGCGGCGACCGGCACGATGGTCACGCTCTCGCCGCAGCCGCAGGCGTCAGTCTGGTTCGGATTGTTGAACACGAACTTGGACGCCAGACGCGTCATCTCATAGTCGATCTCGGTGCCGATCAGGAACAGCACGGCCCGAGGTTCGATCAGAATGGTGACACCCTTGTCCTCGACCACCTCGTCCATCGGCCCGATCTCGTCGGCATAGGCGAAGGTGTATTCCTGCCCGGCGCAACCGCCATTCTTGACCCCGATCCTCAAACCGATGTGATCGTTCTCGGCATTGTCCAGGATTTCGCGCACGCGCTCGGCGGCGGCGTCCGTCAGGGTGACGGCCTTGGGGCGCGGGCGACGCGGCCGGGATGTGGCTTGAAGTTCGCTCATCAGAACATATCCATCAGAACATGTTCAGGGCCAGCTTGGCCTCGTCGCTCATCTTGGAGGCGTCCCACGGCGGATCGAATACCAGATTGGCCTTGGCGCTGCGCACGCCTTCGACCTTCTCCACCGCCGTCTCGACCCAGCCCGGCATTTCGCCGGCGACGGGACAGCCCGGCGCCGTCAGCGTCATGTCCACCACCACATCGCGATCGTCGTTGACGTCCACGCGGTAGATCAGGCCCAGCTCATAGATGTCGACCGGGATTTCCGGATCATAGACCGACTTCAGCGCCTCGATCAGTTGATCGGTGAGGGTGTCCAGCTCGGCCTGCGACAGGGCGCTCTTCTGAGGTTCGTCCCAGGCGTCCTTGAAGGCGTCGCTGTCTTGAATCGGTTGATCTGTCATCGGCTTACACGAAGAAGTTCCGCGCCTTGATCAGCGCATCCACGAAGGCGTCGGCATCCTCCACGGTGTTATATAGGGCGAAGGAGGCGCGGGTGCTCGACGTCACCCCCATTCTTTTCGCCAGCGGCTCGGCGCAGTGCAGACCTGCGCGCACCGCGACCCCGTAACGGTCCATGATCTGGGCGACGTCATGGGCATGCGCACCCTCGACGGCGAAGGTCAGGATCGCGCCCTTGCCTTCCGCCTGCCCCAGAATCCGCAGCCAGTTCTGACCCTGAAGTCGGTCAACAGCGTGCTGATAAAGGGCATGCTCATGCGCTTGCACGGCCGCCCGGTCGTATTGCGCCAGCCATTCCAACGCCACGCCCAGGCCGATGGCCTCCAGGATCGGGGGCGTCCCTGCCTCGAAGCGGTGAGGCGGCCGGGCATAGGTCACGCGGTCCTGCTCGACCGTCTCGATCATCTCGCCCCCGCCCTGATAGGGCGGCAGCGCCTCCAGCGCCTCGGCCTTGCCGTACAGGGCGCCGATGCCGGTGGGCGCAAACAGCTTGTGCCCGGTCAGCACATAGAAGTCGCAGCCGATGGCCTGCACGTCCGGCGTCGCATGGACCGCCCCCTGGCACCCGTCGATCAGCACCTGAGCGCCCGCCGCTTGGGCCAGTCGCGTGATCTCAGCGACCGGATTGATCGTCCCCAGCACGTTCGACATATGGGTGACCGCCACCATCCGCGTCCTGGGCCCCAGCAGGTCGGCATAGGCCGCCATGTCCAGTGCCCCGTCGTCCTTGACCGGAATCCACTTGATCACCGCCCCGCGCCGTTCGCGCAGCAGATGCCACGGCACGATGTTGGAGTGATGCTCCATCTCCGAGACGATGATCTCGTCGCCCGGCTGGATCGACAGGCCCAGCCCATTGGCCACCAGATTGATCGCCTCGGTCCCGCCCTTGGTCCAGACCACCTGTTCGGCGCTCTCGGCATTCAGAAAACGGGCGACGATCTCGCGCGCCTTTTCGAAGGCTTCGGTCGCCTCGTTCGACAGGGTGTGCAGGCCCCGGTGGACGTTGGCGTAGCCGCCCTCCATCGTCGCCACCAGGGCGTCGATCACCGCGCGCGGCTTCTGCGCAGAGGCCGCATTGTCCAGATAGACCAGCGGCTTGCCGTTCACCTGTCGCGACAGGATCGGGAACTGCGCCCGCACGGCATAGGGATCGAAGGTGTTCACAACCGCGCCGTCAGCCATTCCCGCGCCACCTCTCTCGCGCCATCATGCTCAATCCGGTCGATGACCTCGATCAGGAAGGCCTGGGTCAGCAGGGCGCGGGCCTCATCGGCCGGAATGCCGCGCTGCTGCATGTAGAACAGGGCGCTCTCGTCCAGCGTCCCAACGGTGTTGCCGTGCGCGCACTGCACGTCGTCGGCATAGATGATCAGTTCCGGCTTGGCGTCGATCTCGGCCCGCTCGCTGGCGATCAGGGCGTGGTGGCCCATGCGCGCATCGGTGCCGTCGGCGCCGCGCTCGACCACGATCTTGCCCTGGAAGACGCCGCGCGCCGTATCGCGGGCCACGCCCTTGATCAGTTGCGAGGTCGCGCCGTCGTGTTCCACGTGACGCACCACGCTGGTCAGGTCCGCATGACGCGATCCGTTCAGTAGATACAGGCCGTCGGCCTGAACCTGCGCACCCTGGGCATAGTGGGTGATGCGCGTCTCGATCCGCTGCAGCTTGGCGCCGGTCGTGACGATGGTCTGGCGATAGACGCCGCCCGCCTCGACCTTCACATGGGCTTCGGACACGGAAATCGCGTCCTCCGGCTCCTCGACCAGGACGACGCGCGTCACCTCGGCGCCGGCCGCCACGTCCAGTTCCAGCGTATTGTGCGCCACATAGGCCGAACCCGCGCCCTCGTGCGTCTCCAGAAGCAGCAGCTTGGCGCCGGCGCGCGCCGAAACCCGCGCGCTGGCCGTGTGGCCCGTGCCTACGGCGTCCGACACATAGCGCAGCCTCAGGGTCCGCTCGCCCGAGGCGATGAAGTCGGTCACGCCGACGGCGCGTCCGTTGGCGAAGACGATCGCCTCCCCGCCCAGATCATAAAACGGTCCCGGCGGCCCGACCTCAGCCGTGCCTGACGGCTCCGGCGCGGCGCGAAGATAGCGCTTCAGGTCGCTGTATTTCCACGCTTCCGTCCGTCGCGACGGATAGGTCTCGGCGTCGGTCAGGTCGATGGCGAAGGCCGCGCTCATGCCGCCCCCTCTAGGACGGGCGGCAGATATTTATCGTACCCTTCCGCCTCCAGCTCCAGAGCCAGCTCCGGCCCGCCCGAGGCCACGATCCGACCGCTTGCCAGCACATGCACCCGATCCGGTTTGATGTAGTCGAGCAGGCGCTGATAGTGGGTGATGACCAGCATGGCGCGGTCAGGACGACGCAGTGCATTCACCCCTTCCGACACGATGCGCAGGGCGTCGATATCGAGGCCGGAATCGGTCTCGTCCAAGATCAGCAGCGACGGCTCCAGCAGGGCCATCTGCAGGATCTCCATCCGTTTCTTCTCGCCACCGGAGAAGCCGACGTTCAGCGGCCGCTTCAGCATGTCGAAGTCCATCTTCAGCGCCTTGGACGCCTCGCGGACCAGCTTCAGGAAGGCGGGCGCCGCCACCTCCTCCTCGCCTCGCGCGCGCTTTTGCGCATTCAGCGCCGTCCGCACGAAGGTCAGGGCCGGCACGCCGGGGATCTCGATCGGATACTGGAACGACAGAAACACCCCCTTGGCCGCCCGTTCGGCCGGATCCAGCGCCAGCAGGTCCTCGCCCGCCCATTCGACAGACCCTTCCGTCGCCTCATAGCCCGGCCGTCCCGACAGGGCGTAACCCAGCGTCGACTTGCCCGCGCCGTTCGGCCCCATGATGGCGTGCACCTCGCCCGCTGGAACGTTGAGCGTCAGGCCCTTCAGGATCGGCTTTTCGCCGACAGAGACGTGGAGGTTGTTAATATTAAGCATTGTTTCTTCTTGATTATCCAACCGAGCCTTCAAGGCTGATCGCCACCAGCTTCTGCGCCTCGACGGCGAACTCCATCGGCAGTTTCTGCATCACGTCGCGGACGAAGCCGTTGACCAGAAGGGCCACCGCCTCCTCCTGCGACAGCCCCCGCTGCTGGGCGTAGAACAGCTGGTCGTCCGACAGGCGCGTCGTCGTCGCCTCGTGCTCCAGTTGGGCCGAGCCGTTGCGCGCCTCGATATAAGGGATGGTGTGCGAGCCGCACTCCTTGCCGATCAGCAGGGAGTCGCACTGGGTGAAGTTGCGCACGCCCGTCGCCTTCGGATGCACCGAGACCAGGCCTCGATAGGTCGAGTCCGACTTGCCCGCCGACACTGCCTTGGCGATGATCCGCGACTTCGAGTTCTTGCCCAAGTGGATCATCTTGGTGCCGGTGTCGGCCTGCTGATGTCCGTTGGTGATGGCGATGGAATAGAACTCGCCCGAGCTTTCTTCGCCCTTCAGGACGCAAGACGGATACTTCCAGGTCACGGCCGAGCCGGTCTCGACCTGCGTCCACGACACCTTGGACCGATCGCCCCGGCAGTCGGCGCGCTTGGTCACGAAGTTGTAGATGCCGCCCTTGCCCTCGGCGTCGCCCGGATACCAGTTCTGGACCGTCGAATATTTCACCTCGGCGTCGTCCAGCGCCACGATCTCGACCACGGCTGCGTGCAGCTGGTTCTCGTCGCGCATCGGCGCGGTGCAGCCCTCAAGGTAGGAGACGTAGGCCCCCTTGTCGGCGATGATCAGGGTCCGCTCGAACTGGCCTGTCTGGCTGGCGTTGATGCGGAAATAGGTCGACAGCTCCATCGGACATTTCACGCCCGGCGGGATGTAGACGAATGACCCGTCCGAAAAGACCGCGCTGTTCAGCGCTGCGAAATAATTGTCCGAGACCGGCACCACCGACCCCAGATACTGCCGAACCAGATCAGGATATTCGCGCAAGGCCTCGGAAATCGGCATGAAAATCACGCCGACCTTGGCCAGTTCCTCCTTGAAGGTCGTGACCACCGACACGCTGTCGAATACGGCGTCCACGGCGACCTTGGGCGCGCCCTGCACCCCGGCCAGCACCTCCTGCTCCTTCAGCGGGATGCCCAGCTTCTTGTAGATTTCCAGGATCTCTGGATCGACCTCGTCCAGCGACTTGGGCCCCTCCTTCGCCTTGGGCGCCGCATAGTAGAACAGGTCCTGATAATCGACGGGCTCGTAACGGACCGCCGCCCAGGTCGGCTCCTCCATCGCCAGCCAGCGCTCATAGGCGGCCAAACGCCATTCCAGCATCCATTCCGGCTCGCCCTTCTTTTCGGAAATGAAGCGCACGATCTCGGCGCTCAGTCCCTTGGGCGCATATTCCGTCTCGATGTCGGACGTGAAGCCGTGCTCGTACTTCTCCAGCGCGGCGACGGCGTCGATGGTTTCCTTGACGGCGGCCATCAGGCGACCTCTCTCACGCGCTCGGCGGCGCGCGTCTTGTGCTTGTTGTAGGCGGCGACCCAGGCGTCGGCGAACCGCATCCAGTCACCTTCGACCGTGCCCCAGCCGCCGGAGACGCGCACGCCCCCGGTCGCCAGCGCATTCAGGCCCATGGCGCTGATGGTCTTGGACGGCTTCACCTTGCCCGATGAGCAGGCCGAGCCGGCCGACACCATGACGCCCGTCAGGTCCAGGGTGATCAGTTGCTGCGGACTGTCCCAGCCCTCGACGGCCATGAACAGGGTGTTGGGCAGCCGCGCCACGCCGCCGCCGATGATGGTCGCGCCTGCGGCCTTGACCTTGGCTTCGGCCGCATCGCGCCAGGCGACGTGCGAGGCCATCGTCTCCAGATCCCGCGCAGCGCAATCGGCCGCGACGCCGAACCCGGCGATGCCCGGCACGTTCTCGGTCCCGGCGCGCAGGCCCCGCTCCTGCCCTGCGCCGTGCAGGATCCGCACGCCCGAGAGGACTTCCTTGAAGATCAGGGCGCCGACGCCCTGCGCCCCGCCCAGCTTGTGCGCAGACAAAGTCAGGGTGTCCGCGTCCAGCGCGCGCATATCGACCGCGATCTTGCCCGCCGATTGGATGGCGTCGACATGCAGCCAGGCGCCCGCCGCCCGCACCAGGGCCGCCGCCTCGGCGATCGGCTGGATGACGCCGCTTTCATTGTTCGCATGATGGATGGCGACCACGGCCCGGCCCGGGCGGTTCAGCGCCTCCGCCAGCCAGTCCAGATCGACCACGCCGTTCGCATCGACCGGCAGCACCTCGACCGGCGCCCCCGCATTCGCCGCCGTCTCGGCCACGCACGGATGTTCGGTCGCCGACACGATCAGCCGCTCGCAGCCGGCCGCCAAGGCGCTGGCGATGCCCTGGGCGTTGGCTTCCGTGCCGCCTGAGTTGAACACCACCGCCGTCGGATCGGCCCCGACCAGGTCCGCGACCTGCGCCCGCGCGGTTTCGACCCGCGCCCGCGCCCGCCGGCCGGCCGCATGGACCGCCGACGGATTGCCGTTGTCGGCCAGGGCCCTGGCCATGATCTCCAGCACCTGCGGCCGCACCAGGCCCGAGGCGTTATAGTCCAGATAGACGCCGCTCATGCCGCGACCCCCACGGCCGAGGCTTCGACATTGCGCCGACGCTGGCCCGTGCGGTTCATCACCACATCCTCCAGCGACACGCCCGCCAGATAGCGATGAATTTCGTCGCCCAGGTCTTCCCAAAGATTGTGGGTGATGCAGCGTTCGCCGGCCAGCATGCAGCCCTTGGGCGAGCCATGCGCCACGCACCGCGTCGCCCGGATCGGTTCATCCACCGCCAGCACGATCTCGGCGACCACCGTCTCGTGCGCCGCCTTGGACAGACGGTATCCGCCGCCCGGCCCGCGCACGCTCTTGACCAGTTCGCTCTTCCTCAGACGGGCGAACAACTGCTCCAGATAGCTCAGCGAAATCTCCTGGCGCGCGGCGATCTCGGCCAGCGAAACCGCCCGGATTTCACCGCTCTCGCCGCGTCCGTTCTTCGCCAGATCGGCCATCGCCATCACGGCGTATCGTCCCTTGGTCGACAGACGCATTTCGCCCCTTCAAAAATTGCGCGCTTTTCGGGGCTCCTGTGCTAGAACCCGCGCCTTCGCAAAGGCGGCGCGCTTGCGGAGGGACTTAGAAAGTCCCACCTCCGCGGTCAAGTATTACGCACTCGCGAAATGACAGTTGAACGGATTCCAGAGCCCCTATGCCTGAAGTCATCCTGCCCGGCGCCTCCGGTCGCATCGAAGGCCGCTATTCCCCGGGCAAGCGCCCGAATGCCCCGATCGCGCTGATCCTGCATCCGCACCCCAAGGCGGGCGGACATATGAACAACCCGGTCGCGGTCACCCTGCACCAGCTGTTCCAGCAGCGTGGCTTTGCGACCCTGCGCTACAACTCGCGCGGCGTCGGCAAGTCGCAGGGCGAGTTCGATTCGGGCATCGGCGAGCTGGCCGACGCGGCCACCGCCCTCGATTGGCTCCAGGCCAACAACCCTGGCGCCAGCCAGACCTGGGTCGCCGGCTATCAGTTCGGCGCCTATATCGGCATGCAGCTTCTGATGCGTCGCCCCGAAACGGACGGCTTCATCTCGGTCTCGCCGCCGTCGAACATGTATGACTTCAGCTTCCTGGCGCCCTGCCCGGCGTCCGGCCTGTTCCTGCACGGCACTGCCGACACCATCGTCCCGCCTGTCGAGGTCGAGCGCGTGGTCAACAAGCTGCGCACCCAAAAGGGCATCATCATCGACTACGAACTGGAAGAGGGCGCCAGCCACTTCTGGCAGGACCACATGAGCGCGGTCGAAACCCGCGTCGGCGCCTATCTGGACAAGCGTCTGGAAGAAAAGCCGGCCTAACATCCGGCCTGATATTCGGCTTGGCGTCACGGCTGATTAAGGCGCGGGCGGCATGATCGGGCGAGACATCGCTGCGAGATCCGCCATGCGTCCGCCCCTTCTGATCGCCCTGATCGCCTCTCTGGCCTTGCCCTCGGCCGTTGCGGCTCAGTCGACTCCCGCATCAGAGCGCGATTTCTGCGCCGATCGCCCCGGCAAGGGCACGCCTGCCTGCATCCTCGACAAGGGCCGCTGGCAGGTCGAACTCGGCCTGTTCGACGGCGCGCGTCAGACGGACGACGTCACACGGACCGACACCTGGGACGCCGGTGACCTGTTCGTGCGCTATGGCCTGACCGGCCTGACTGAGCTTCAACTCGGACTCACGACCTGGAACCACGAACGCATTCTCGACCGCGCGACCGGCGATCGTGATGTGAACGAAGGCGTCGGCGATCTCAGTATCGGCCTGCGGCACTCGCTGAAGAACCCTGACGGCTCGGGCCTGTCCCTCGCGATTTCCGGCTTCATCACCGCGCCGACGGGTGCGCGCGGCATTCGCGCCGACGGGTTCGAGGGCGGCGTCATCCTGCCGGTCTCCATCCCGCTGAACGACGACTGGAGCCTGAGCCTGTCGCCCGAGGTGGACTGGGTTTCGGATGCGGACGGCGACGGCCGCCACGGCGCCTATACGATGGTCGCAGGCGTAGGGCGCGGCTTTGGCCAATGGGACCTAGGCGCCGAGGTCTGGATCAGCCGCGACGATGATCCCGTCGCGCCGACCACGCCATCCACCTTCGACCTGACCGCCGTCTGGTCGCCGCCGTCCCTGCCCGACGCCCAGCTGGATTTCGGTCTTAACTTCGGCCTGAACGACGACAGCCCGGACGTGGAGTTCGGTGTCGGTCTCGCACGGCGGTTCTAACGCGCCGTTGCGGATCAGACCTGTCGCTGCGACAAATGGGTATGGCAGATGCGACCGACATCCCCGGCGGCGTGGTTCATGACTTGCCGGACGACCTGCGCGCGTCGTTGGTCGCCGCGCCGGACGCCTTGGCGACCTGGCGCGACATCACGCCCCTGGCCCGCAACGAATGGATCTGCTGGATCGAGACCGCCAAGAAGTCGGAAACCCGGCGCAAACGGCTGGATTGGGGCCGGGCGAGCTTGACCGACGGCAAACGCCGCCCCTGCTGCTGGCCCGGTTGCCCTCACCGTTAAGCGATCACGCCGGTTCGGCCACCGCCTCTTTCGCCGGTTCGGTACGGATCATGTAGTCGAATGCCGACAGCCCCGCCTTAGAGCCTTCGCCCATGGCGATGACGATCTGCTTGTAGGGCACGGTCGTCGCGTCGCCCGCCGCAAAGATGCCCGGCTGCGAGGTCTCGCCGCGGTGATCCACCTCGATCTCGCCGCGCGGGGTCAGGCCCACCGCGCCGTGCAGCCATTCGGTGTTCGGGACCAGACCGATCTGCACGAAGATGCCTTCCAGATCGACGTCGTGATGGGCGTCCGAGTTGCGGTCCTTGTAGGACAGGCCCGTCACCTTCTCGCCGTCGCCATGCACCTGGGTCGTCAGGGCCGAGGTCACAATCCGCACGTTCGGCAGGGTCGCCAGCTTGCGCTGCAGCACCGCATCGGCCCGCATTTCGCTGTCATATTCGATCAGGGTCACATGGGCGACGATGCCCGCCAGGTCGATCGCCGCCTCGACGCCGGAGTTGCCGCCGCCGATCACCGCCACCCGCTTGCCCTTGAACAGTGGCCCGTCGCAGTGCGGGCAATAGGCCACGCCCTTATTCTTGTACTGCTCCTCGCCCGGCACGTTCATCTGGCGCCAGCGCGCGCCCGTCGACAGGATGACGGTCCGTGATTTCAGGCTGGCGCCATTATCCAGCACCACCTCGTGCAGGCCGCCCGCAACCTTGGCCGGTATCAGCTTGGCCGCCTTCTGCAGGTTCATCAGGTCCACTTCATACTCGCGGACGTGTTGCTCCAGATGAGCCGCCAGCTTGGGTCCTTCGGTGTAAGGGACCGAGACGAAGTTCTCGATCGCCATCGTATCCAGCACCTGTCCGCCGAAGCGTTCGGCGACGACGCCCGTGCGAATGCCCTTGCGCGCCGTATAGATGGCGGCCGCCGCTCCGGCCGGCCCGCCGCCGACCACCAGAACCTCGAACGGATCCTTCGACTTCAGACGCTCGGCCGCACGGGCCTCGGCGCCGGAATCCAGCTTGGCGACGATCTGCTCCAGCTCCATCCGGCCCTGACCGAACAGTTCGCCGTTCAGGAAGACCGTCGGCACGGCCATGATCTTGCGTTCCTCGACCTCGTCCTTGAACAGGCCGCCCTCGATGGCGACGTGTTTGATGCGCGGATTGATCACGCTCATCAGATTCAGCGCCTGCACCACGTCCGGGCAATTCTGGCACGACAGCGAGAAATAGGTCTCGAACACATAGTCGCCGTCCAGGTCCCTGACCTGCTGGATCACCTCCTGCGCCGCCTTGGAGGGATGGCCGCCGACGTGCAGCAGGGCCAGCACCAGCGAGGTGAACTCGTGGCCCAGCGGAATGCCCGCGAATCGCACCCCGATGTCCGTGCCCTTGCGCCGGATCAGGAAGCTGGGCTGACGCTCGTCGTCATAGTCGCGGCCCATCTCCACCTTGCCGTGCGAGACCGAGACGATCTCCTCAAGCAGGGTCTTCAGCTCGATCGACTTGGGCCCCGCGCCCAGCGAGGCGACCAGTTCGACGGGATGGACGATGTTCTTGAGGTAGGCTTCGAGCTGGGATTTCAGATTGGCGTCTAGCATCGGATGCTCCTCGAATTTCAGGGTAACGCGCCGCCTTCGAGCCGATCCCGGCGAGGCCTGCGCGATAAGGTCCGCGTCCCGCATTTGGGAGGCGGCCGGGTGGGTCCGACCCGAAGGCCGGACCCGATAGGCGTAGTCAGTCTTAGATCTTGCCGACGAGGTCGAGCGACGGGGCCAGGGTGGCTTCGCCTTCTTCCCACTTGGCCGGGCAGACTTCACCCGGGTGCGAGCGCACATACTGGGCGGCCTTGACCTTGCGCAGCAGTTCGACGGCGTTGCGGCCGATGCCTTCCGACGTCGTCTCGGTGAACTGGATCACGCCGTCCGGATCGACCAGGAAGGTGGCGCGGTCGGCCAGGCCCACGCCCGGACGCATGGCGTCGAAGTTGTTGGTCACCAGGCCCGACGGATCGCCCAGCATCGTGTATTCGATCTTGCCGATCGCCGGCGACGAGTCGTGCCAGGCCTTGTGCGAGAAGTGCGTGTCGGTCGACACCGAATAGATCTCGACGCCCAGCTTCTGGAACTCGGCGTAGTGGTCAGCCAGGTCTTCCAGTTCGGTCGGGCACACGAAGGTGAAGTCGGCCGGATAGAAGAAGAAGATCGCCCACTTGCCCGCGACGTCGGCGTCCGTGACCGTCAGGAATTTGCCGCCCTTATAGGCTTCGGCCGTAAAGGGTTTGATGGTCGTGTTGATGAGGGCCATGCGCAAAATCCAATGCAAGGTGGTTGGGAGACCCCCTCCCTACCGCACCGCACCAAATAAGCCCAATCACTTATTTGCAGATGCGCAATAGATTTTGGTTATGGCCGTCAATAGAGCAGGAACGGTCGCCGGGCCTTCTCCCACGCCGCCTCGTCCGGCTGCGTCGCCGCATCCAGATCGCCTGGCGTCGCCGCCGCGTCGTCCACCCATTCCCGCAACCCCGGTCCGCCGTTGATCACGTCGATGGGCAGTTTGCCGAACGCATACTCATAGGGAAAATCCCGCCACAGATCGTAGTCGGGATACAACCGACGGATCGCCTTGAAGCCCAGGGCCTGAACCCGCCACGGCTTGAAGGCCGCATGGTCGTAGCCAGGGTGATCGACGTGGATCTGCACCCCGCTGCACAGCTTTCCGACGTGCTTATGGAAGGTCGGCTCGAACCACATGTCGCGCAAGATGCAGCCGCCCAGCCAATCCGGCGCCAGCGCCTGCATTTCCGCGATCACCGCCCGGGCATCGATGTCCGGCGCTCCGAACAGCTCCAGCGGCCGTGTCGTCCCCCGCCCTTCTGACAGGGTCGCCCCTTCCAGCATCACCGTGCCCGCATAGGCGCGCGCCATCGACAGGTTCGGCGCATTCGGGCTGGGATTGACCCATGACCGGTCCAGCAGCGGCCAGCCGAAGCCCGGCCCCGCCTCGGGCGCCCAGCCCTGCATCTCCACCACCCGATAATCCACATCCAGCTTGAACTGGTCGATGAACCACAGGCCCAACTCGCCCATCGTCATCCCGTGCCGCATCGGCATCGGCCCGGCCCCGACGAAGCTTTCCCAGCCGGGCTTCAGCGTCATCCCCTCGACCGGCCGTCCCGCCGGATTGGGCCGGTCCAGCACCCAGACCGACTTGCCGTGTTTCGCCGCCGCCTCCAGCACGTACAGAAGGGTCGTCACATAGGTGTAGATTCGGCAGCCCAGGTCCTGCAGATCGACCAGCAGCACGTCGAACTCGGCCATCCATTCGTCGCGCGGCCGCCGCACCTCGCCGTACAGGCTGAAGACGGGAAAGCCGTGCACCGGATCGCGATAATCCGGGCTCTCCATCATATTGTCCTGCAGATCGCCCTTCATCCCGTGCTGCGGGCCAAAGGCAGCGGTCAGCAGGATCTCGGGACAGGCGGCCAGCGCGTCCACCGCATGGGTCAGGTCCGTCGTCACCGACGCCGGATGCGCCAGCAAGGCCACGCGCCGTCCCTTAAGCTGCGCCCTCAGGGCGTCGTCGGACAAAAGGCGGTCGAGGCCGAAGTTCATGTCAGGTCCAGCGCGAACGAGTCGGGATGATGAAAGTCCGGCTTATCCGAAGGATGCGCCAGCGCCCAATAGCCGATCGCCCCGTCCACGCCCCGGATCACCGCCGCCAACCCCGCCGCCCCGACCGCATCCTCCGGCAACGTCACGTCCGCCGTCAGCACGAACTGTCCGGGCGCCGACCGCGTCACGATGAACGGCGCGGGCATCTCCAGATCCCGCATCCCCTCGCGATAGCCGTCGAACCGATAGGCCGCCCACGCCCCCGACGGCGACAGATTGTATTCGACATAGCCGCCCGCCTCGGTGCGAACGAACGCCTCGAAACAGGTTGCCTGCCACAGCCCATCCGTCCGCACCCGCGCCGCCGTCTCCGGCCGCCACACCCCATCCACCGGTCCGGCCAGCATATACTCCAGGCTCAACACCCGCCCGGCTCGCCGCGCCTCGACCTCTAGCGTCAGCCCGGCCGGGCTGGATGTCGGGTGCGGGATCAGAGGCAGACGCATAGAGCCTTCGTATCGAAGCAACGCGCACGGTCAACGCTCATGCATCGCCGTGACGCTCACCGCGCGTTGCGATAGTATCGGTTCTGGAAACGGAAAACCTCATGCCCGACAATCCCGTGAAGGGTCCGGCGTCATACTTCCCCTCAATCGAGAAGACCTACGGCCATCCTATTTCCCATTGGCAGCAGATTGTGCGCGACGGCTATCCCGCCCGGCACATGGAGTTGGTTTCCATTCTCAAGGACGCGCACGGCATGGGCCACGGCCACGCCAACGCCGTGGTCGCCTACACGTTAGCGCAGGACGGATTGAAGTAGCGGCCACGCTCAAAAGTCACACTAACCTTAGTATTTCCGCCAGATATACCCCGACAAAACAAGGTTTTGAGACGAAGCAGCAGCGCTTACCCTGTCACTCTGCAAAACGGTCGTACAATGGGCGAGCCATGCCCAAAGCCGCTCCGCCTGAAATTGCACCATCTTGCTTTTTGCACACGTTTTCGCGTCGCCGTGCAGTTTCGCGCCGACCGAGATTAGACGAATTAGACACTTTAGACGGTGTTTTTCATCCGCGCCGTCTGAACAGCCGACGCCGCCTCGACTAGGGGAAGACGACCCTCGTCATCCCTGCTAACCCAGCCTCACCATGACCGAACACGCCTTCAAATCCGACTTCCTGCGCACGCTTCAGGCGCGCGGCTACATCCATCAGATCACCCACCCCGTCGAATTGGACGAGGCGGCCGCCGCGGGCGTGGTGCCGGGCTATATCGGCTTCGACGCCACTGCGCCGTCATTGCACGTCGGCAGCCTGATCCAGATCATGATGCTGCGCCGGCTTCAGCAGGCGGGTGGCAAGCCCATCGTCCTGATGGGCGGCGGCACGACCAAGGTCGGCGACCCGACCGGCAAGGACACGTCGCGTCCGCAACTGACCGAAGAGACGATCCAGTCGAACATCGACACCATCAAGACGGTCTTCGCCAAGTTCCTGACGTTCGGCGACGGACCGACCGATGCGGTCATGGTCAACAATGACGACTGGCTGTCCGGCTACGGCTACATCCAGTTCCTGAGGGATTTCGGCACCCACTTCACCGTCAACCGGATGCTGAGCTTCGACTCGGTCAAGCTGCGCCTTGAGCGCGAACAGCCGATGACCTTCCTTGAGTTCAACTACATGCTGATGCAGTCGGTGGACTTCCTGGAGCTCAACCGCAGCCATAATGTCACCCTGCAAATGGGCGGCTCGGACCAGTGGGGCAACATCACTTCGGGCGTGGATCTGGTTCGCCGCGTGGATCAGAAGGCTGCCTTCGGCCTGACCACGCCGCTGCTGACCACGGCGTCGGGCGGCAAGATGGGCAAGACCGCTCAGGGCGCCATCTGGCTGAACGCCGAACAACTCAGCCCCTACGACTACTGGCAGTTCTGGCGTAACGCCGAGGACGCCGACGTCGGCCGCTTCATGCGCCTGTTCACCGACCTGAGCCTGGAACAGATCGCGCAATACGAAGCGCTGGAAGGTGCGGCCATCAACGACGCCAAAAAGGCCCTCGCCGACGCCGCGACGACCATGCTGCACGACGCAGAGGCCGCCGCCACCGCCCGCGCCGCCGCCGAGAGCGCCTTTGAAAAAGGCCAGCTGTCCGCCGACCTGCCGACCGTCGAACTGCCGTCGGCCGAGGTCTACGGCGCCATGATCGCCGCTGTCGTGACGAAGGCCGGCCTGACAGCCTCCAACGGCGAGGCCCGTCGCCTGGCCCAGGGCGGCGGCCTGCGCCTCAACGACGCCGCCGTGTCCGACGGCGCCCAACTGCTGACCGAAGCCGACCTCAAGGACGGCGTCATCAAACTGGCGGCCGGCAAGAAAAAGATCGTTCTGGTGAGGCCCGTCTGATGTCCGCCGCCGAAGGCCAACCCGCGCCCGCCCTCGACCTGCCCACGGACGGCGGCGGCCGCGTCACCCTCGCCGCCCTCAAAGGCAAACCCGCCGTCGTCTATTTCTATCCCAAGGACGACACGACCGGCTGCACGCGTGAGGCGCAGGACTTCACCGCCCTGGCGCCCGACTTCGCCGCTCTGGGCGTGCCGGTCATCGGCGTGTCCAAGGACACGGTGAAGAAGCACGACAGGTTCAAGGCCAAATACGATCTCGCCGTCACCCTCGCCTCCGACGAGGACGGCGCCGCCTGCGAAGCCTGGGGCGTCTGGGTGCAGAAAAAGCTCTATGGCCGCGAATATATGGGCATCGAGCGGGCCACCTTCCTGATCGACGCCGACGGCCGCGTCGCCAAGGCCTGGCGCAATGTGAAGGTCGCCGACCATGCCGCCGCCGTGCTGGAGGCCGTCAGGGCCCTGTGATCGGCGAGCGCCGTTCGGAAGCGATGCTTGACCTTGGCCCCTCCTCCACGGCCTAGTGGGCGTCGGGGCTAATAGGGGCTTGGCCGGCCTTGGCTGGCAGATGCGGAGCGCACCATGTTCACCAAGAGCAAATCCTACGACAGCGGATCGAACGGCCTGGGCATCCCCCCGGCGCCCGAACCGACCACGCCCACGCCGACGGCTGCGAGCACGCCATCTCTGCCCGCCACGACGCCTGCGCCGCGCGCGCCCGAACCGGCCCGTCCGGCGGCCCGGTCGAGCAACTTGTCGACCCTGTCGGCCGGCGTGAAATACGAAGGCAACATCTCCGGCGCCGGCGAGCTTCAGGTCGACGGCTCGCTGAAGGGCGACGTCCGCGTCTCGCGCGTCGTGATCGGCGAAGGCGGCTCGGTCGAGGGCACGGTCCATGCCGACGTCCTTGACGTGCGCGGCCGCGTCTCGGGCGCCATCGTCGCAAAACAGGTCAAGCTGCACGCCACCGCCCGCGTCGAGGGCGACATCACGCAAGAACAGCTCGCCATCGACCAGGGCGCTTGGTTCCAGGGCCGCTGTAACCAGGCCAAGCGCGACACCCCCGGCGCCGCCATGCTGGAAGCCCCCGCGCCGAAGGCTGACAAGGCGGACAAGACCGCCGCCTGACCGCGTCGAATGCGAACGGGCTCAAGTCGGCCGCAAGGCCGGTAGCCTAAACAAAAGAGGGCGGCTCCATAGAGCCGCCCTTTTCCGTCATTCCACGCTCGATCCGCGGGTCTCGCCGACCCGTTGGGCCAGGGCCGCACCCATGAAGGCGTCGAGGTCGCCGTCCAGCACGCCTTGGGTGTCCGAGGTCTCAACCTCGGTCCGCAGGTCCTTCACCATCTGATAGGGCTGCAGGACATAGGAGCGGATCTGGTGGCCCCACCCGATGTCCGTCTTGGCGTCGGCCAGCGCCTGAGCCGCCGCCTCACGCTTCTGCAGTTCCAGCTCGTACAGGCGCGCGCGCAGCATCTTCCACGCCATCTCGCGGTTCTGGTGCTGCGACCGGCCGGCCTGGCAGGCGACGACGGTGTTGGTCGGGGTGTGCGTCAGGCGCACGGCTGAGTCGGTCTTGTTGATGTGCTGACCGCCGGCGCCCGAGGCGCGATAGGTGTCGGTGCGCACGTCGGAGGGGTTGATGTCGATCTCGATCGTATCGTCCACCACCGGAGACACCCCGATGGAGGCGAAGCTGGTGTGGCGCTTGGCGGCGGCGTCATAGGGGCTGATGCGGACCAGGCGGTGCACGCCCGATTCCGACTTCAGCCAGCCATAGGCGTTGGGCCCTTCGATCAGGATGGTGGCCGATTTAACCCCCGCCTGTTCGCCCTCTTCGTGCGCCTCGATCGTGACCTCATAGCCGTGCGCCTTGGCCCAGCGGGAGTACATGCGCAGCAGCATGCCGGCCCAGTCATTCGACTCCGTGCCGCCGGCGCCGGAGTTCACTTCCAGATAGGCGTCGTTGCCGTCGGCCTCGCCGGACAGCAAGGCTTCCAGCTCGGCGCGCGCGGCGCGTTCCTTGATGCCGCGCAGCGACGCGCGAGCGTCTTCCAGTGCGCCCTCGTCGCCTTCCTCGTCCGCCATCTCGGCCAGCATCACCCCGTCCTCGAGGTCCTGCTCCATCGCCTTGACGGTGTTGATCTTGCCTTCCAGCTGCGAGCGTTCGCGGCTTACGGCCTGAGCCTCGTCGGGCTTGTCCCACAGCGTCGGATCTTCGACGCGCGCATTCAGCTCATCGAGCTTTCTTAGAGCGACATCCCAGTCAAAGACGCCTCCTGAGCAGAGCGACGCTCTGCTCGATGTCGGCCTTCATGGCCTCGACATCCGGTCTCATCGCAATCTCCGCGACACAACGCCCTCAAGCAGCGCGGCCCGCAGGTCGCGCAATAGGGCAGGATTAATGGAAAACGGCGCGCCACGAGGACGCGCCGTTCGAAAGGCCTACCTAGAGCCTCAGTACAATCCGCTCAAGTCCTCGGCCGGCGCCTTCTTGGGCGGCGGCGGCGCGGTGGGCGCCGGCGACGAGGCGGGCGCGCCGCTGGCGGCCTCCTGCTCGCGGCGGATCACCTCATAGTAGTTCTGCGGTCCGACAGGCTGGGCCGGGCCGGTCGGGCGCGGTGGCGGGGCCTGGCGTTCGGTGCCAGGGCGGAAGGCCTCCTCGATGCCGTTGACGGTGCGGAAGATGGCGTTCTTGGGCCGCACGAACGGGCGAGCCGGCCTTTCCTTCAAGGCGGTCTGCATGAACTCCGTGAAGACCGGCACGGCGGCCGAGGCGCCGGCTTCTCCGGATCCCAGCGAGCGGTTGTCGTCAAACCCGATGAAGACGCCGACCACGATGTCGGTGGTGAAGCCCACGAACCAGGCCGAGCGATATTCGTTGGTCGTGCCGGTCTTGCCCGCGACCCAGGGACCCAGGCCGCGCGCGCTGGCGGCGGTGCCGCGTTGAACGACGCCTTCCAGCATGGAGCTCATCTGATAGGCGGTGATCGGGTCGATGACCTGGGTTCCGCGCTGCTGCAGGCGCGGCGACTCCTGGCCGGAGAAGCCCCGTCCGCATTCGCGGCAGCTGCGGTTGTCGGCGCGGAAGATGGTCTCGCCGTCGCGGTCCTGAACATAGTCGATCAGATAGGGCGTCACCCGCCGCCCGCCGTTGGCGAAGGCGGAATAGGCGGCGGTTATCTCGAGCGGCGTGACCTCGCCAGCGCCCAGCGACACCGACAGGTTCGGCGTCATGCCCGGCAGACCCATCTTGGCCGACTGATCGACGATCTTCTTCATCCCGACCGACTGGGCCAGCCGCACCGTCATGACGTTGCGCGACAGCTCCAACCCGCGCCGCAGCGTCTGAGGGCCATAGTATTGGCGGCTATAGTTCTCGGGCGTCCAGCGTGTGCCGTTGGGACCGCCGGCGAAGCTGATCGGCGCATCCAGCACGATCGATGCGGGGGTGAAGTCGCCCTCCAGCGCCGTCGCATAGACGAAGGGTTTGAAGGCGGAACCCGGTTGGCGCCGCGCCTGGGTCGCCCGGTTAAAGCTGGACAGCGCGTAGGAATAGCCGCCGACCATCGCCAGCACGCGGCCGGACTGCGGCTCGATGGCGACCAGCGCCCCGTTGACGCGCGGCACCTGCTTCAGGGCGAATTGGCCGCCCTGCGGCTCCACGAAGATCAGTTCGCCGCGCTTCAGCTGACGATTGGCGTTGGCCCAGGCGGCGTCCGACGCCAGCAGCGTGCCGGACTTGTCGTCGCGGGCCGTGCGGATGCGCACCGTGTTGCCGCTGACGCTTTCGATGGCCGCGGCCTGCCAGCTGCGGCGTTCGGGCGGCGCCTGTTCCTTCAGCGCGACCGCCTGCCAGCCGTCGGCGAAATCGGTCGTGCCCCACCCGCCGCGCCAGCCATGACGACGGTCGTAGTTTTCGAGCCCCTGCATCAGGGCCCGGCGCGCCGCCGTCTGCAGTGTCGGGTCCAGGGTCGTGCGCATATAGAAGCCGCCGGCGCGCAGCTGCTCGCCGAACTGGGGGTTGGCGGCGGCCTGGCGGCGCGCCTCCTCGACGAAGAAGTCGGCGTCCTTGTAATCCGACCGTTGCGGCGCATCGCGCGTGACCAGAGGCTTGGCGCGGGCCTCGACCAGTTGTTCAGGCGTCAGCCAGCCACTCTGCTCCATCTCGCCCAGCACCCAATCACGACGGCCCTTGGCCGCGCCGGGGTGGCGTTTGGGGTGATAGTTGTTCGGCCCCTTGGGCAGGGACGCCAGGAAGGCGGCTTCGTCGGGCGTCAGCTGCGCCAGCGACTTGCCGAAATAGTTGTAGGCCGCCGAAGCGATGCCGAACGAGCGATAGCCCAGGAAGATTTCATTCAGATAAAGCTCGAGGATTTGTTCCTTGGACAGGGTCGCCTCCAGGCGATTGGCCAGGATGGCTTCCTTCAGCTTGCGGTTCAGGCTGGATTCGTTGGTCAGCAGGACGTTCTTGGCCACCTGCTGGGTGATGGTCGAGCCGCCTTCCAGCCGGCGTCCCGACGCCAGATTGAAGACGTTCTTCAGCGACGCGCGGCCGATGCCGCCCACGTCGATGCCGCCATGCTGGAAGAAGTTGCGATCTTCAGCCGCCAGGAAAGCGTGGATCACGGGCTGGGGAATCTGGTCGTAGGAGACATAGATCCGGCGCTCGTCCGAAAACTCGCCGATCAGGGTGCCGTCGCCGGCATAGACGCGCGTCGCGGTCGGCGGGCGATAGTCCGCCAGCTCTGACGCATCGGGCAGGTCGTGGAACAGCCACGCCGCATAGACGGCGACGACCAACCCCGCCAGGGCGATGCCGCCCAGCAGAACCATGCCCGCCCACACGAACCAGCGTTCGGCAATCTTCACTGCGTACTCCGACGACGCGCCCCAGCAGGTGCTTTAGCCCGCGTCGCCCGCCGATGGCTAGAGCCGCGATGCAACGCCCCCTTCCCGTCCGCCGTTAAGCTCCCATCTCAAGCATCCCAACCCAAGGAGCCTGCCATGGAAGTTCTGTATCGCGCCCAATCGACGGCATCGGGCGGAGGCCGCGAAGACGGTCGTTCGGCCACCGACGACGGCAAGATCGACGTCAAACTGTCGACGCCGACCGAGATGGGCGGCAAGGGCGGCGACGGCACCAACCCCGAGCAGCTCTTCGCCACCGGATACGCCGCCTGCTACCTCGGCGCCCTGCGTCTTGTCAGCGGCAAGGCCGGCACGCCCGTCAGCCCCGACACCAAGGTCACCGCCGGCGTCGGTTTCGGCAAGAACACCAAGGGTGAAGGCTTCAACCTGGATGTCGACCTGACCGTGACCGACCACGGCCTAGAGCAGGCCGTCATCGACGACCTGATCGAGAAGGCGCACCAGGTCTGCCCCTACTCCAACGCCACCCGCAACAACGTCGATGTTCGCCTGAGCGCGAAATAACCGACGCCAAGGGCCGCGCGCGTGTTGAGCCGCGCGCGCGGCGCCTCTAGATGAGGTCCATGACCTCCCCGCTCGACGCCTCCCCCGATCCCCTGCTGACGCTCGAACCGCATCGTCGCGTGACCCTGCGCGAAGCCTTCGGCGTGGACAGCGACATGACCGTGCCCGCCTTCGACGAGCGCGACAGCCATGTGCCCGAGATCGACGAGGCCTATCGCTTCGATCCCCAGACGACGATCGCCATCTGCGCCGGCTTCGCCTTCGACCGCCGCGTGATGGTTCAGGGCTATCACGGCACCGGCAAATCCACTCACATCGAACAGGTCGCCGCCCGCCTGAACTGGCCGCTGGTTCGCGTGAACCTGGACAGCCACGTCAGCCGAATCGACCTGATCGGCAAGGACGCCATCGTCCTGAAGGACGGCAAGCAGATCACCGAGTTCCGCGAGGGCATCCTGCCCTGGTCGCTGCAACGCCCCATCGCCCTGGTCTTCGACGAATACGACGCCGGCCGGCCCGACGTGATGTTCGTGATCCAGCGCGTACTGGAGGCCCAAGGTCGCCTGACCCTGTTGGACCAGAACCGCGTCATTCGCCCGAACCGCTATTTCCGTTTGTTCGCCACGACCAACACCATCGGCCTGGGCGACACCACGGGCCTGTATCACGGCGCGCAACAGATCAATCAGGCCCAGTTGGACCGCTGGAACATCGTCACCACGCTGAACTATCTCGATCACGACGTGGAGGCCGAGATCGTCGCCGCCAAGGTGCCCGAGTGGAAGGACGCCGAGGGCCGCCGCCGGATCGCCGCCATGGTCCGCGTCGCCGACATGACCCGCAACGCCTTCATGAATGGCGACATCTCGACCGTCATGTCGCCCCGCACCGTCATCACCTGGGCCCAGAACGCCCAGATCTTCAACGACGACCTGGGCCTCAGCTTCCGCCTGACCTTCCTGAACAAGTGCGACGAGCTGGAACGCCCGACCATCGCCGAGTTCTACCAGCGCGCCTTCGGCGAGGACCTTCCCGAGGCGGCGACGCGGGTGAAGGTGGGATAAGCTTATGTTTCTGGCGGCGATGTCTATCTTGATCATGGCTAGCCAGACTTCGGCTGCGGAGACCGCTCGTCCGCCCCGACCATCGGACGAGGTCATCCTTCAGACAGTCTTCGAAAAGCGACCTTCCGCAGTCATCCTCGAGCACACTGCCCGTGACGTTCGAAACGGCGGACGGGTTATTTGTGGTCTTGTGCAGCATGTGGACACGATCGAGCCATTCGCGGCCTACACGATCTGGGAAGAGCCCAGCTCCATTCGGATCATCGAAAACGGTCGCCTCGTGCCGGTCCCACCGGCGCAATGGAAGTCAAATACGTTCACGCCCGTCGAAACGGCCAGTGTCACTGGGGAAGCCGATCGCCGAAAGCGTAATGCAAACGCCTACCAGCGGGGCCTTGCGCTGAGCGTATGCCGTGATTTGGCGGCGCCGGCCGGAGCACGCTGGGCGACCACGCAGGAGCCCCACCCCGATCCCGACCGTCAGCGACTTATCGAACAAAGGGCCCGAGCGACGACAGATATGCTTTTCCGCGGGCGTCAGGAAGCGAGCGCAGACCGGCCGAACTAAGGTGTTGAATCTTCTTGGGCTCGCATCACCTCGTCGAGCTTTTCAAGAAGTTAGCCCCGCGCCTCTTCGCCGCCGCCGATGAAGGCGCCGGCGATCCAGCTGACGACGCCGGTCACGATGGCCGCGCCGATGCCGGCCCACAGACCGTCGACCCGGAAGCCGTCCAGGAAGACCGACGTCAGCCCGATCATGGCGGCGTTCACGACCAACAGGAACAGTCCAAGGGTCACGACGGTAATCGGGAAGGTCAGCACGACCAAGATCGGCCGCACGAAGGCGTTGACCAGACCCAAGATGATGGCGGCCGCGATCAGGGACCCGGTGCTGGTGAAATCGACGCCCGGCACGATCTGAGCGGATAGCCAAAGGCCCGCCATGGTGACCAGCGCCTGGATGATGAAACGGATCATGACGGCCCTCGTGACGTTCAAGCGTGACCATAATGCACGACGTGCACGAAGGCTCCCCCTCCGCAGACGGCGCTGCTATCGATGGTCCGAACCGCACGGAGACCGCTCATGAGCCTGCACGGCGCCTATGACACCAACAACATCTTCGCCAAGATCCTGCGCGGCGACATTCCGTCGGTGAAGGTGTGGGAGGACGACCACGTCCTGGCCTTCATGGACGTGTTTCCCCAGTCGGAAGGCCACGTCCTGATCATCGCCAAACAGTCCCAGGCGCGTAATCTGCTGGAGATCGAGCCCGAGGTGCTGGCCCGCATGACCGCCGCCCTGCAACGCACGGCCAAGGCGGTCGAGAAAGCGCTGAAGCCTGAAGGCCTGTCGATCCTGCAGTTCAACGGCGAGGCGGGCGGACAGACGGTCTTCCATCTGCATTTCCACATCGTGCCGCGTTGGGCCGATCGCGAGATGAAGGGTCACGGCCATGCGCCGATGGCGGATACGGCCACCTTGCGGGCGCTGGCCGACCGGATCGCGGCCGAACTGGACTAGGTAACGCGGCGCTTTTCCAGCTTTCGCGCCAGGGTGCGGCGGTGCATGCCCAGCCGCCGCGCCGCCTCCGAGATGTTGAAATCGGTCTCCACCAGCGTCTCGTGGATCCGCTCCCATTCCAGCGTCTTGATCGAAGTGGGGCGCGTGCCCAGCGGCGTCTCGGCGTCGCCGTCCGCCCGGCCGAACGCGGTTTCGATGTCATCGGTGCTGGCGGGCTTGGCCAGATAGTGCCGGGCGCCCAGCTTGATCGCCTCGACCGCCGTGGCGATGCTGGCGAAGCCGGTCAGGACGACGATGTTCATCTCGGGGTCGAAGGCGTGAAGAGCCTCGACGCAGGTCAGGCCGGAATGCCCGCCCAGCTTCAGATCGACGACCGCATAGCCGGGGCGATGCGTCTTCAGCACCTCGGTCATCTGGTCGGGACTGGCGGCGCTGACGACTGTGTAGCCACGCCGCTCGAACGAGCGTCGCAGGGTGGTCGAGAACGATTCGTCGTCCTCGACGATCAGCAGCAATCTGGCGTCATCGGTCATGCGCGATCTCGTCCGTGGGAGCCAACGCCGAAAGCGGCAGGGTCAGACGCACTTCTGCGCCGCCCGCCGGGGGATTGGAGGCTTCTACCCGTCCGCCCAGCGACCGGATCACATTCATGAGCAAAAATAGGCCAAGACCGGCGCCGGGCCTGGGCTTGGTGGAGTTGTAGGGCTTGCCCCAGGCCTGAAGGATCGCCGGCGGGAAGCCTGGTCCGTCGTCGCGGACTGCGATGCCGAAATCTTCGTCCGTCCGTGTCGTGGTCACGGTGATGCGGCTCGCTCCGGCCTCGACCGCATTGTCGAACAGCACGCCCAGCACCTGACGCAGGGCCGGGTCGGCGATGATTGACGGGTTCTGGGCCAGCTCGTCGCGGATCTGCACCGCCACACCGTCGCCGTTCCAGCTGGCCACCACATCGGCGACGAAGGCGCGTAAGGTGGTGCGCTCAGGCGCCTGTCCCCTCGCCTCGCCGGCCGACATCAGGATACCGGTGACGATGGCCTTGCAGCGTTCGACCTCGGCCCGCATCACCGTCATGTCCTGAGCCAGGTCGGCGTCCTGGGTCAGGGCCGGCATCCGCTTCCAGTCGCTGAGGATCACCGACAGCGAAGCCAACGGTGTTCCCAGCTCATGTGCTGCGCCCGACGCCAGCAGGCCCATGCGGACGATATGATCATGCTCGGCCGTCTGTTGTCGCAGGGCTGCCATGGAGGCGTCGCGCTCACGCAGGTTCTGGCTGATCCGGGTGACGAACAGCACCAGCAGCACGGCCATCAGCACGAAACAGATCAGACTGCCCTGAAGATAGAGGCTGAGCAGCGAATCCTCGCGCGCCGGCGGCAGGTTCAGCGGGCGGGAATGCAGGCCCAGCCCGGCGAAACACAGGCTGGTGATGGCGATCAGCGCCCAAGCATAGACCGGCGCCAGCAGCACGGCCCCAAGAACGACTTGCAGCAGATACAGCGCCACGAACGGATTGGCCGCGCCCCCGGTCAGGAACAGCAGCCAGGTCAGGGCCGCCACATCCGCCAGGAGGGCGATCATCAGCGCCTGATCCTCGACCTCCTGCGTGCGCACGGTCAACGGCGCGCTGACCAGATTGACCAGCACCAGACCCGCCGGCGCCGCCAACAGCCACAGCACCGGCAGCGGGATCCGCATCACGTACTGGACCAGCAGGATCGTCGCCACCTGCCCGGCGACCGCCAGCCAGCGCAACTGGATCAGCAGCAGCATGTTGCGGCGGTTGGCCCCGCCGTGGGTCGCGACACCACCTCTGAGCCCCAGGCCCAGCAGCCTTTGTACAGTTGTCGTCGTCACGACCCGTTGCGCCTGCCGTCGCGCAGGAACAGCCACAGACCGACCAAGGTCAGCAGCGCCATGCCGAACCAGGTCAAGGCATAGACCAGATGGCTGTTGGCGAACCGGATCACCGTCAGCCCTCCGCGCGGCCATCCCCCGGGGTTCGGACTGGCGTCCGCATCAATGAAATAAGGCGCGACGGTCGTCAGGCCCCGCCGCGCAGCGATCGCCGCGACGTCGCGGGACCGCCAGCGATCACCGGCGGGATCATTGGCGCGCAGGAAGCCGCCCTTGGGCTCGGTGATCCGGAGCAGTCCCGTCACGCTCTGCGGCCCCTCGACCTGACCATCGGCGCGGACGGCCGGATCACGTCGGCCAGCGGACACAAAGCCGCGATTGATCAGGACGGTGAAGCCCCGGTCATCGACCAGAGGCGTCATGACCCAGAAACCGCCGCCGGCGTCGGTCACCGCCTGAACCAGGGTTTCCTTGTCGTGCAGGAACCGACCGCGAACAACGACGCGGCGGTACTGATCATTGTCGCGCGTCACGCCGGCCCATTGGGTCGGGCCAGGCGCTGGGACGGCGGCCGCGTGAACGCGAGCATCGACCTGGGCGATCAGATGGGTCTTCCAGGCCAAGCGTTGAACCTGCCACCCGCCCAGCGCCAGAAAGCCGACGAACAGCGCCACGCCCGCGACCACGACCGCCATGCGGAAGGATCGCGAACGTCTGGCCTTGCCGCCGGCCGGGGCTGAGGACGGGTCCGTGATCTCGACCTCAGCCGCCCATCTGCGCCATGTCGTGCGTCATGGGCATCATATTGGTGTTCAGGTGGTACATGACCCACAGCGAACCCGACAGGGCGATGACCACCACGATGATGGTGAAGATCAGAGCCAGCATGATCCAGCCGCCTTCGGACTTGGAGTTCATGTGCAGGAAGTAGATCATGTGCACCACGATCTGCACCACGGCGAAGCCCATGACGATCAGAGCCGTCGCCTGGGTCGGCAGGACGCCGGTCATGACCAGGGCGAACGGGATGGCCGTCAGGATCACTGACAGCACGAAGCCGATCATATAGCTCTTGAAGGAACCGTGATTGTGCCCCTCGTGGCCCAGGTGGTCGGTCTCGTGAGACTCCGGCGAATGGTCGTTCATGTCGGCGCTCATCGCAGCATGCCCAGCAGATAGACGAAGGTGAAGACGCCGATCCAGATGACGTCCAGGAAGTGCCAGAACATCGACAGGCACATCAGGCGGCGTTTGTTGGCGGGGATCAGGCCCTTCATGCTGACCTGAACCATCAGCGTCACCAGCCAGATGATGCCGAAGGTGACGTGCAGGCCGTGGGTGCCCACCAGGGTGAAGAAGGCCGACAGGAAGGCGCTGCGTTGCGGCGTGGCGCCCTCATGGATCAAGTGCGCGAACTCGTAGAGTTCGATCCCCAGGAAGGCCAGGCCGAACAGGCCGGTGATCGCCAGCCAGACCAGCGTCTGACGCTGGTTGTTCCGATCCATCGCCAGCATGGCGAAGCCATAGGTGATCGACGAGAACAGCAGCATGGCGGTGTTGATCGCCACCAGCTCCAGGTCGAACAGCTCCTTGGGCCCCGGCCCGGCGGCGTAGTTTCCGCCCAGCACGCCGAACACGGCGAACAGCATCGCAAAGATGAGGCAGTCGCTCATCAGATAGAGCCAGAAGCCCAGCATGGTGCTGGAGCCTTCCTCGTGGTGCGGCTCCTCTTCCAGGTGGAAGACGGTCCGGTCGATCTCGGTCGCAGTCGCAGTCGCGCTCATGATCACGCCTCCGTTCCGGCCAGGGCGCGGGTGCGCGCCTCTTCTGTCGCGCGGACCTCATCCTCGGGGATGTAGTAGTCGCGCTTGTAGTTGAAGGTATGGCCGATCGCGACGGCCAGCACCCCGATGAAGCTGATCGCGGCCAGCCACCAGATGTACCAGATCAAGGCCAGACCCATCACCAGGCACAGGCCCGAGATGATGATCCCCGCCCCTGTGTTCGAGGGCATGTGGATCGCCTTGTAGCCGTTCAGCGGACGCTGATAGCCTTGCTTCTTCATGTCCCACCACGCGTCGGCGTCATGGACGTAGGGCGTGGCGGCGAAGTTATAAGCCGGCGGCGGCGACGAGGTCGCCCACTCCAGCGTGCGGCCGCCCCACGGGTCCCCCGTGGTATCGCGCAGCTTGTCGCGGTTGATGATCGACACGGCGAACTGGATGAACATGGCCGCGATGCCCAGGGCGATGACGCCGGCGCCGATGGCCGCGATAACGAACCAGATTTGCAGCGAGGGATCGTCGAACACCCGCATCCGGCGTGTCACGCCCATCAGGCCCAGCACATACAGCGGCAGGAAGGCCAGCCAGAAGCCGGGCACCCAGCACCAGAAGCTGATCAGGCCCCACTTCTTGTCCAGCTTAAAGCCGAAGGCTTTGGGCCACCAGAAGTTGATCGCCGCGAATAGGCCGAACAGCACGCCGCCGATGATGACGTTGTGGAAGTGGGCCACCAGGAACAGCGAGTTGTGCAGCACGAAGTCGGCCGGCGGCACCGCCAGCAGCACGCCCGTCATCCCGCCGATCACGAAGGTCAGCATGAAGGCGACCAACCACATCATCGGCAGCTCGAACCGGATGCGCCCACGGTACATCGTGAACAGCCAGTTGAAGATCTTCGCGCCCGTCGGGATCGAGATGATCATCGTCGTGATGCCGAAGAAGCTGTTCACCGAGGCGCCCGAGCCCATGGTGAAGAAGTGGTGCAGCCAGACCAGGTAGGACAGGATCGTGATGACGACCGTGGCGTAGACCATGGAGGTATAGCCGAACAGCTTCTTGCCCGAAAAGGTCGAGGCGATCTCCGAGAAGACGCCGAACAGCGGCAGGATCAGGATGTAGACTTCCGGGTGCCCCCAGATCCAGATCAGGTTCACGTACATCATCGGGTTGCCGCCGAAGTCGTTCGTGAAGAAGTTGGTGCCGACGTAACGGTCCAGCGTCAGCAGGGCCAAGACGGCGGTCAGGACCGGGAAGGACGCCACGATCAGCACGTTGGTGCACAGCGAGGTCCAGGTGAAGACCGGCATCTTCATCATGCCCATGCCGGGCGCGCGCATCTTCACGATCGTCGCGATCAGGTTGATGCCGGACAGCGTTGTCCCGACCCCCGCGATCTGCAACGCCCAAATGTAGTAGTCGACCCCGACGCCGGGGCTGTAGCCGATACCCGACAGCGGCGGATAGGCTAGCCAGCCGGTGCGCGCGAACTCGCCCACGAACAGCGAGGCCATGACGATGATGGCGCCGGCCGTGGTCATCCAGAAGCTGAAGTTGTTCAGGAAGGGGAAGGACACGTCGCGCGCGCCGATCTGCAGCGGCACGACATAGTTCATGATGCCCGTCACCAGCGGCATGGCCACGAAGAAGATCATGATCACGCCGTGGGCGGTGAAGATCTGGTCATAGTGGTGCGCGTTCAGATAACCCTCGGACCCGCCGAAGGCCATCGCCTGTTGCAGGCGCATCATGATGGCGTCGGCGAAGCCGCGCACGAACATGATCAGACCCAGGATCATGTACATGATCCCGATCTTCTTGTGGTCCACGGTGGTGAACCATTCCTTCCAGAGATAGCCCCACAGCTTGAAATAGGTCAGGGCGCCGAACAGGGCGAGGCCGCCCAGCAGCACGACCGACATGGTCACGACCAGGATCGGCTCGTGCAACGGCAAAGCCTCAAGCGTGAGGCGCCCGAAGATTAGCGGAATGAGTTGATCAGCGTTCATCGACTGTGTTCGCTCAGGCGTTGGGGGCGGAACGGACGTCGGTCGGAACCGGCCCCGTGGCGAAGGGATTGCGGGCCAGCGTCGTCAGCGAGGCCATCGGAGGCTGACCGGGCGACAACCCCTGCCCGGTCAGGCGCTCCAGGCTGGTCGGTCCGGCGACCGTATCCAGTTCGGCGCGGCGCATGCGGTCGGCTGCCGCCGCTTCGGCCTGCAGCGGGGTGCAGATCGTCATGACGTAGCTGTCGTTAGAGCCGAAGTAGGCGGGCGATTTTCCGCGACCGGCGTATTTGTCATAGACCAGCGGCATGGTGTTGCGCACCGACGCCATGGACAGGCCGCCCTGCTTGTCGATGGCCATCATCTCGCCCATGCACATCTTACCCGGCTCGACGCACATGTTGAGGATCGCGTCCCACAGCGCGCCATCCACGGCGCCGAAGCGCATGACAGGCACCTTCTCGCTGGGCTTTTCCAGCTCCAGATAGCGATCGCGGTCCAGCGTCTGGCCGCCCTGGCGCACGCCGGCGATCCATTGGTCGAACCCGGACTGATCCAGACCGTGGAAGGCGAAGCGCATGTGCGAGAAGCCGTCGCCGGAATAGTTGGCCGAGAAGCCTTCGTATTCGCCCGGACGGTTGATGACGGCGTGCAGCTTCGTCTCCATGCCCGGCATGGCGTAGATCTGACCGGCCAGGGCGGGAATGTAGAAGCTATTCATCACCGAGGACGAGGTGATGTGGAAACGGATAGGACGGTCAACCGGCGCGGCCAGTTCATTAACCGTGGCGACGCCGTACTGCGGGTAGATAAACATCCACTTCCAGTCGAGCGCGACGACATTGACCTGCAACGGCTCGACGCTTTCCTCAACGGCTTGGCCCGGCTTGATCCGGTCGATCGGACGATAGGGGTCCAGCAGGTGCGTGCCAGCCCAGGTCAGGGCGCCCAGGCAGATGATGATCATCAGTGGCGCGGCCCAGATGACCAGCTCCAACGACGTGGAGTGGTCCCAATCGGGACGGTAGTCGGCCTCGGCCTCCTGGTTCGACGCTCGATACTTCCAGGCGAAGAAGACGATCAGACCCATCACGGGCACGATGATGATCAGCATCAGCAGGGTCGAGATCATCAGCAGATCACCCTGCTGGGACGCGACGTCGCCGGCAGGGTTGAGGACGACCAGGTTGCAGGCCGACAGCAGGGCCACGATGGGCGCGAGCAAAAGAAGGCGCAGACGGCGCAAGGCGGATCCAATCGAAAAGCGTCGGGCGAGGGGGAGGCGCCGCGACGGTTGGCGTTCGTAGGCGGCGGGATACTCAGCTTCAATCAGGAACGACATTGGGCAATATGTCCTATCCTCACGAGGCCGCTTTCATCGCAAAGGGCGCCCGGTCATAATGCGGCGACCTGCCGTACGGCCGATAATTCAGTCTCACACGGAGCGACCAAGCCCATGTCCGCCTCGACGACCCCTTCGTCAGAGTCGCTGGAACGCGACGCCGCCGCCCTTCACACGGGCCATGGCAAGGTTGACGCCGGCGAGATCGCCATCGGCGTCATTATCGGCCGAACTTCCGAGTTTTTCGACTTCTTTGTTTACGCCATCGCTTCGGTGGTCGTTTTCCCGCAGTTGATCTTCCCCTATGCGGGCGCGGTGGGCGGCACCCTGCTCTCCTTCGCCGTCTTCGCCCTGGCTTTCCTGGCTCGGCCGCTGGGGACCGTCCTGTTCATCGCCATCGACCGCAAGTTCGGGCGCGGCGCCAAGCTGACGACCGCCCTGCTGCTGCTGGGCACATCCACCGTGTCGGTCGCCTTCATCCCCGGCTATGAGAGCATTGGCATGTGGGCGCCGGTGCTGCTGGCCCTGACCCGTATCGGCCAGGGCGTCGCCTTGGGAGGCACCTGGGACGGTCTGGCCTCGCTGCTCGCGCTGAACGCACCGGAGAAGAAGCGCGGCTGGTACGCCATGATCCCGCAACTCGGCGCGCCCATCGGCCTGCTGGTGGCCTCCGCCCTGTTCGCCTTCTTCCTGAACACGCTGTCGGCGCCCGATTTCCTGGACTGGGGCTGGCGCTATCCGTTCTTCGTGGCCTTTGCGATCAACGTCGTGGCCCTGTTCGCGCGCCTGCGCATCGTGGTGACGCCGGCCTTCCAGAAGCTGTTTGAGACGCGCGAGCTTCAGCCCACGCCGATCACTCAGGCGCTGCGCGACGAAGGCCCGAAGATCGCCATCGGCGCCTTCGCCCCGCTGGCCAGCTTCGCCATGTTCCACATGGTCACCGTCTTCCCGCTGTCTTGGGTGTTCCTGTTCACAAAGGAAACGCCGGTGCGCTTCCTGCTGATCGAGATGGTGGGCGCGGTCTTCGGTCTGCTGGCCATCCTCGCATCGGGCATTCTGGCCGACCGCTACGGCCGCCGCACCTTGCTGGCGATCACAGCCGCCGGCATCGCCGCCTTCTCGGGCTTTGCGCCGCAACTGCTGAACGGCGGCCCGGTCGGCGAGCTGACCTTCATGATCTCCGGCTTCATCCTGCTGGGCCTGTCGTTCGGGCAAGCCTCTGGCCCCGTGGCGTCCAGCTTCAGCCTGACCAACCGCTATACCTCCTCCGCCCTGACCTCGGACCTGGCCTGGCTGTTCGGCGCGGGCTTTGCGCCCCTCGCGGCCCTGTGGATCTCCAGCCAATTCGGCCTGATCGCCGCCGGCGCCTATCTGCTGTCGGGCGCCATCTGCACCCTCGTGGCACTGTGGCTAAATCGCGAACTGGCCCGCAGCTCCTCAGATAAAGACCGCGCCAAGACGGCCTGATCTTTTAGGTCGCCCACAGAAAGACACGGCCCGCAGTCGCCTGCGGGCCGTGTTGCGTTTGGGGCGGATCGTTGTGAAGTGCAGCGGCAGCTTCAGTTGGCGCGGCTGTCCGTCGACGGCTTGAAGGTGGTGTCGAAATGACAGCCGTCCTCGTAGCGTGGAGCCGCCACCTGACACAGCCTGGCAACGTCAGCGGGCGTCGGCTTCACGCCCTCGTCCAGCCAGCGCATCATCGCCTGGAAAAGACCGACGTACTCTGGCGGCGATAGGCGGCTATGTTCGGACTCGTCTGTGAACGTCTGGACCAATAGGTCCGATCGTCCCGCCGCGGCGACCGTCTCCCTGTAAAGCGCGTCGTTGGAGACGAAGGCTGTCGCATCGTTCTTGGCGTGGATCGTCAGCGTCGGCGCCACGATCAGACCGCTGAGATCGGCGTCGTAGGCCAAGCGCGCCACACCCATCGGATCGGCCGCGAAACGCTGAACGCCAGCGTTCAACGCCTCGTCGTCGTGCGAACCCTGATAGACCGTACGGCTGTTGTCGAAGGGGTTCAGCCCGTCAAGACGGCGCAAAACCATGTCGCGGAACAGGAAGGTCGCCCAGGCTAGATGCGGAACCAACTGTTCCTCGTTCACGCCCGTCACGGCCAGGATATTCGCCAGATTGCGCTTCTGCTCAGCCGACCTCTCAGCAAGCGGCAGGCCCACGCCCGTGCAGATTTTGACCCGCTCCGCCAACTGCGCCCGGTTTAGATCGCTTTCTAGCGGCAGCCCCTGCCAAAGCGGATACCGGGGCTCGTTCGGAAGCGGATGGTTGTTGCAGTAGAACTGATAAACCGCTCTCAAATCGGCGCGAAAGCGGTAGGTGCGAGTCCCGCCGCCGATTACGCCGTTGGTCAGGACGACGCCGTCCCACATGACCTGTCCCTCGGCATCGCGGACGTAGAGCTCAGCCGTCTTGGCCGCGACGTTGCCGCCCCAGGACTGGCCATGCACCAGAGTTCGACGTGGCTTGCCGAAGGCATTCCAGAAAATCTGGCGCAGATCGTCCGTATCTTCCGCCGCCATCCGTACGCCATAGCCGCCACGGCGATAGGTCGAGCCCGCCCAGGCGAAACCTTCCTTCACCGTCATGGAGAACCGCTCCATGTCCTCCAGCGGATCGTTTGGTTCTGGTGCGCTGGTGCGGGGTCCGCCATGCGCGTGAACGATCACGGCGCCATTCCAGTCCTGAGGCACGGCGATCCAGTAATAGCCGCCTTTAACCGCCCTGCCCGACCAGCACCGCGTCTGCTGCGGCACGAAGTCCGGGCAATCGGCTGGCGCGGGCGCAGGATCGACAACCGCCGTGACGGCCGTCTGCGTTTCCTGCGCCTGCGTCATCGGCGCGATGCCTGCCCAGGCTGCGACCAGCGCACCCAGAGATCGAACGAGACGGTCGGTCATCGCGCCTCTCCCCTCTTAGAACGTCTTGGAGATGTTGGCGTACCAGTAGCGGCCGTAGGGATTGTAGAGCGCACCCAGATAGCCCGATGAAGTCAACGGCGGCTGCTCGTCAGTGATGTTACGAGCCCCCAGGCGAACCGTTGTGCCGGACGCAAAGCCAGCGTTGTCGCCGAACTCATACTGACCATACAGATTGCCAGTGATCTGACTATCGACCTGCCAGGGATCGCCCTGGGCGCTGAGGAAGCCGGTTTCGGTGACGGCGCTGTTGTATTGGGTGAATGCGCCCACCTGCCATGGCCCTTGCGACCAGGTGAACGAGCCCGTCACCCGCCATTCCGGCCGGCCGTTGCGAGCCAGCAGGGTCTGAGAGATCGGCAGCGGTGTATTCGCGTTGATCTGACCGGCTTCACGCGCCGCGAACAGCGACTCGACCAAAGGGCCGGGAGAACGGTCGAACTTCGTCAGATGCGCCGCATTCACGCTGGCGCGGAAGTTGCCCCAGGGCGTGCCGCGCAGTCGCCACTGAAGACCGATGTCGAGACCCTCCACCGTCTGCGGCAGCAGGTTGATGAACTGGTCTTCGACCGAGACGATCTGTCCGACGGGAGTGATTCCGCTCCCCTGGAAGAAGGCGATGTCGTCGGCCGTCACCGCCGCCCGGTTGACGTTGTTGTTCCGCGTGCCGTTCAGGATGTTCAGGTAGTCCAGCACGACGTTCGACTGCGCGCCCAGCAGACCGACGATCTTCTCTTGCTCGATCTTCCAGCGGTCCAGCGTGAAGGTGAAGCGGCCGAACTGCTCGGGAATGAACCAAGGCTGCAAAACCAGGCCGATGGACTGGTTCCTGCTTTCCTCGGGCTGAAGCTCGGGATTGCCCGATACCAGCAGCGAGGCGCTGGCGGGTTGCGAACATTGATTGAAGTTGGTGATCCGACCCAGGCGCAGATCGGCCTCGCAGCGGATGTAATCGTTATTGGTGGACAGACGCCCGTACTGCGCCGCGTTGGTCTGTTCCAGGTTCGGGGCGCGGAACCCCTCGGAATATGAGCCTCGGACGCGGACGCCCTCGACCAGGTCCCAGGCCATGGCGATCTTGGGCTTAGCCACATCGCCGAAGTCGGAATAGTGCTCGTATCGACCGGCCAGTTGGAAATCGAGACTGCGAACAAGCGGGATGTTCATCTCCGGCGAAACGACAGGCACCGCAAACTCGACATAGGCCGAATAGACCTCGCGCTTGCCGTAGGTATCGGGGTTTGAACTGACCGCAGCGATGTTGGACTGGCTGATCTCGCCCGACACGCTGTCGCGGAAGACGTTGGTGCCGTCCAGATCAGCGTCGCGGTCGTCACGCTGGGTCTCACGGCGCGCCTCGACGCCCAGGGCCATACCGACAGGTCCGCCCGGCAGGGTGAAGACATCGGGACGGCTGACCTTGAAGTCCCACAGCGCCAGCGTGGTCTTGGACACCCGCGTCAGGTCGGTCGTGATGGCGTCGATCGCGGCCTGAGAACTGGGCGTGCAGTCGCCAAAGCTGGTGTCGTTCACACACCCGCCGCTGAACGGATTGTAGGCGTCGGGCGTCGACAGGGCGAGATTGGCCTGAAGCGCGGTCAGATTGACGGCGTTCGAGCTGTCGGTGGCCTCGGCTTCCGAATACAGCAGCGCGCTTTCCCAATCGAAGCCGCGCCATTCGCCCCGCAGGCCGCCCAAGAAGCGGGACTGCCAGTTGTCGACGTCCACAACTTGGGCGCCGAGATCGTTGAAGCGATACCGAACCAGTTTAACGGCCGTCCCGGCTGTCGGGACGTTTGTCAGGCCTGCGAGACGATTGGGATTGCGCGTGCCGTCGGCGAAGGTGACGGGGCCGAACGGATTCCAGTAGTTGCTGGCTGGGATCCAGAGCGGATTCAGCAGGATGGTCGGCGGCTGAATGTTCTGGGTCGATGCCGTGTAATAGCCGAGTTCACCAAAGGCCGTGACGCCGTTGTCGAGATCGTAGTGACCCGACACGAACAGGTTCAACCGTTCGATGTCCGGCGATTGGGTGGTGCCCCGCGCCCCGTCATAGCGCAACTCGCGGCCGGCGCCGCTGTAGCTGATGTTGCCGCTGGCCAAGCAGACGTCGCCGCCGACCGGCGCGGTGCAGCCAAAGCTGGAAGGCTGATTATGGAAGGCCCCGGCGCCTGTCGTCAGGGCCGTCGTGCCTCGACGGACCTGGAATGGCGTCTGGAAGTTGGCCCAGGCTGTATAGGAAGAGCGCCCGTCGGTGTCGGTCGAATTCTCATATCCCGGCACGTTGGCGAACAGGCTGCGGCGGTCGTCCGAGGCGGTATAGGGCTCGTCGCTGGCCTGCTGGGCGGTGCGGTTGGTGTAGTCGAGGAAGCCAGACAGATTGCCCCGCTCGAAATCCTTGCCGGCAAACATTCCGAAGGTGAACTCTCGGCGATGCGTGCCCTCCGCGCCGCCGTACTGGGCCTTCATCTCCAAGCCATCGAAATCCTGCTGAAGCACAGTGTTCACGACGCCCGCGACCGCATCCGCGCCATAGATGGCGGCGGCGCCGTCCAGCAGAACCTCCAACCGCTCCAACCCCGAGACCGGAATGGCGTTGGAGTTGTAGCTGAGCACCGGCACCGTGCCGGTGTCTGACGTCCCTTGGCTGGTAGGGTGCTGAACGATCCGACGTCCGTTCAAGAGCACCAGGGTGTTGCCCACGCCCAGCGAGCGCAGATTGACCGAGTTGACGTCGCCTCGCGCTGCGTTCGAGGTTTGAGGATTGTTGGCGCTGGAGAACAGCACATCACCCATCTGGGGAATGGACCGCAGCAGATCATCGCCGCTGACGGCGCCGGTCGCGATGATTTCTTCCTGCGTGACGACGGTCACCGGCAGAGCCGCCGTGGTGGAGGCGCCGCGGATTTGAGAGCCGACGACGACGATGTCCTCGACCTGCGCCGCCTCGCCCTCCTGCGCTGGCGCGGATTGAGGCGCGGCGTCCTGAGCCAGAGCCGCTCCCGCCGAGATCAGCAGGACAGCCGAGGCCGCGCCCGCCATAAGTGCGAACTTGGATTGCATCTTCATGTTTCCTCCTCCCGGGCCGTCGTTATGTCGGCGGTCCCGTCATTCAAAAGTCGTTCTCGCCGTCAGTCCTTGGCGAGAACCAGATCGTCTCCAGGCCCCGCCGCAGGGCAGGCAGCGCCGCCACCGGCAAGGGATGTCCGTCCAGCGCGGCCGTCAGGGCGTCGCGATCCAGCGCGTTTTCCCAGCGGGCCACGACGATGGTGGCCACGGCGTTGCCGATGAAGTTGGTCAGGGCCCGGCATTCGCTCATGAAGCGATCGATGCCCAGGATCAGCGCCATGCCTGCGACTGGCACATCCGGCACGACCGACAGGGTCGCCGCCAAGGTGATGAAGCCCGCGCCCGTAATGCCCGCTGCGCCTTTTGAGCTGAGCATGGCGACCAGCAGGAGCGTGATCTGCTGCCAGATGGTGAGTTCGATGTTCAGCGCCTGAGCAATGAACAGAGCAGCCATCGTCATATAGATGTTGGTGCCGTCTAGATTGAACGAATAGCCGGTCGGCACGACCAGGCCGACGACCGACTTGGCGGCGCCCGCGCGTTCCATCTTGGAGATCAGGCTGGGCAAGGCCGCTTCTGAACTGGAAGTGCCCAGCACCAGCAGAAGCTCTTCCTTGAGGTAACGGATCAGCTTGAGAATGTTGAAGCCGTTGGCGACGCCCACCAGCCCCAGCACGCCCACGACGAAGATGATCGCGGTGACGTAGAAGGTCACGATCAAGGCGGCCAGATTGGCGATCGATGCGATGCCGTAGGCGCCGATCGTAAAGGCGAAGGCTCCGAAGGCGCCGATGGGCGCGGCCTTCATCACGATGGCGACCAGCTTGAACACGGCAAGGCTGAGCGTCTCAAACAGATCGACCACAGGCTGGGCCCGCTCTCCCACCAACGCCAGGGCGAGGCCAAACAGGATCGACACGAACAGAACCTGCAGGATGTTGCCGGTCGAGAAGGCGCTGACCAGCGTGTCGGGAATGACGCCCATCAGGAAGCCGACGATCGTGCTCTCGTGCGCGGCCGCCGCATACTGCTCGACGGCGCCGGCGTTCAACGTCGCCGGGTCGATGTTCAGACCATGGCCCGGACGCACCAGATTGGCGATGATGAGGCCCACGATCAGAGCCAGAGTCGAGAAGACCAGGAAGTATGCGAAGGCCTTGGCGGCGACGCGACCGACGCTTCCAAGATCACGCATGCCCGCGATGCCGGTCACAATGGTCAGGAAGATCACTGGCGCGATGACCATCTTCACCAGTTTGATGAATCCGTCGCCCAGCGGCTTCAGGCTTTCGCCGAATGTCGGCCAGAAGTGACCGATCAGAGCGCCGAGCGCGATAGCGATCAGCACCTGGAAATACAGGTGACGATAGAACGGCCGGCGAACGACCGGCGCGGCCTCTGATGGTATTGAGATCACGAAGGGCTCCTGATGTGCGGGGGTGATCCCGCAGTCTCCTCGATGGGCGCGATCTTCGCCACGCTCCGTTGGATAGAGCTTCCAACGAGAACCATCATCGCGAAAGCGCTTGATCGAACGTCTCCATCTTTATGATAACCAAGCACTTTCTATGAAAGCGGGAGCGTTTATCGAGATATCTGTGCGGTTTTTCACCCAGGCGACTGGCCCTTACGTGCGATTATCCGCACACTAGGAATGTGCAGCATTCACCTGTCATAGGCTCGGCTCGAAAACCTTGGCGCTCCCGTTGGCTGATAACGGCGGGAGCTTGGTTCACGATTGCCGTCCTGGCGGCTTTCGGGGCGGGCGAGGTCTCTCGGCGTGACGCTAGTATTGAACTGGCTCGGCAGACAGAGGCGGCCGCCGCCCTGCACGCGGCCGTGCTACGCAGCGAACTGGAGAAGCACCGCTCCCTGCCCCTGGCGTTGGCGAGCGATCCCGACATCGCCGCCCTGCTGAGCGCCCCGCAGACTGCCAAGGGCGATCCTGTCAGCCTTAAACTGGAGACTTTGGCGCGTCAGACACGGGCCGCCGCCATCTATATCATCGACGCCAACGGCCGGACCCGCGCCGCCAGCAACTGGCGCCTGCCGACCAGTTTCGTCGGCGCCGACTATGGGTTTCGCCCTTATTTCATCAATGCCATGCGCCAGGGCCAGGCGGAATTCTTCGCCTTGGGCACCGTGTCCGGCCGACCCGGACTCTATCTGGCGCGGCGCGTTGACGGGTCGAGCGGCTCCGCCGTGGGCGTCGTCGTGGTCAAGGTCGAGTTCGCCGCTCTCGAGGCCGAATGGCGCGCGTCGGGTGAGCCGGCCTATGTGGTCGATCCCGGCGGCGTCGTGCTGATCACCAGCGTGCCGGCATGGCGTTTCCGCACCACAGAAGCGCTGGACGAACGTCGACGGCGGCTGACATTGACCGATCAGACGCTTCAACCCGAGGCTTTGCGTCCCCTCCCCTTTGTAACGCCCACCAATGATCGACCGCGTCTGATCCAGGCTCCAGTCGATGGCCGTGAGCAACGCTGGATGCATGCGGCGATCCCAACGGAAACGCCCGGCTGGACCCTGCACCTGCTGTCGCCGGATCGCGGACCCATTGGAACGGCCGTCGCAACCGCACGGGCGCTTGCAGCCCTGATCGTCACCCTGCTGGCAGGCGTAATCGTCGTGCTCCTGCGTCGTCGCCAACAGGCCCTTGTCCGCGCCCGCGCCGAGGAAGAGGCGCGGCTGGAATTGGAAAGGCTGATCGACGAACGGACCCACGAGCTTCGTAACGCCAATGCCGCCCTCAATCGTCAGATCGAGGAACGCCGCCAAGCCGAGACCGCACGCGAACTGCTGCGTGACGAACTGGTCCAAGCCAGCAAACTCGCCGCCCTGGGGCAGATCGTCGCCAGCGTGGCGCATGAGATCAACCAACCCGTCGCCGCTATCCAGACACAGGCAGAGACTGCCGGCGTTCTGCTTGACCGCGACGACCCCGCCAAGGCGCGTGGCGCGTTGGCGCGGATCAGCGACCTGACCCAGCGCATCGGCGCCATCACCGAGGGCCTAAGGGTCTTTTCCAGAAAGTCAGATCCCAAAATCGGCATCGTCCGTCTGGAAGACGCGATCTACGGCGCCTTGCTGCTGACGCGCGGCCGATTGGACGAGGGCGGCGTCGAATTGATCCGCGAAGGCGACGCAGACGTCACAGTGCGCGCCGACCGCTTTCGCCTGGAACAGGTGATCGTCAATCTGGTCAAGAACGCTTCAGAAGCGCTGGAAGGCTGCGATCGGCCGCGACTAACGCTGAAAGTCTTGCGCGATAACTACCGTGTTCGATTGAGCATTTCCGACAATGGTCCTGGCGTCCCTCCCGCTGTGCGCGCCCAACTGTTCACGCCCTTTGTCACCACACGCGCAAATGGCCTCGGCTTGGGTTTGGTCATCTGTCGAGATCTAATCGCCGGTTTCGGCGGCGAGCTCGACTTGGTCGACGAGGACGTCGGCGCGACCTTTGTCGCCACGTTGAGGATCGCATGATGGAGTTTGCCCGCCCCACTGCCGTCGCCCTGATCGAGGACGACGCCGATTTCCGCCATGCCTTGGTCGAGCGCCTGACCTTGGAAGGTTACGACGTCCGCCCTTTTCCAGGGGCCGAACCTGCATTGAGAGCGATCGACGCCGATTTCCCGGGCGTAGTGATCACCGACCTGCGGATGCCTGGCCTTGATGGCCGCCAGTTGCTCAGCCGCCTGCAAGCGTTGGACGCCGCCCTGCCGATCATCATGATCACTGGTCATGGCGACATCACCGACGCCGTCGCAGCGATGAAGGACGGCGCCTACGACTTTGTCGCCAAGCCCTTTCCGTTTGAGCGCCTTCAAGACAGCTTGAACCGCGCGCTGGAAAAACGCGGCCTGGTGCTGGAAAACCGTCGCTTGCTGGCTATGGCCTCGGACAGCGGACAGGAACTGCCTTTGGCGGGATCGTCTCGCGCCATCACCGCACTTCGCGCCACCATCACCCAGATCGCCGACGCCCGGATGGACGTGTTGATCGAAGGCGAAACTGGGACGGGAAAGGAGGCTGTTGCGCGCGCCCTGCACAACGGCGGCCGGCGACGATTGGCGCCGTTCGTCGCCGTGAACTGCGGCGCGCTGCCCGACGGGCTGATCGAGAGCGAACTGTTTGGCCACGAACTCGGCGCCTTCGCTGGAGCCTTACGCCGCCGGGTCGGGCACGTCGAACGGGCGCACAACGGCTCACTGTTTCTGGACGAGGTCGAGAGCATGCCTCTGGCCGTCCAGGTCAAGATTCTGCGTGTCCTGGAAGAACGCGAGGTCCATCCGATCGGAGCCAATGAGCCCCGCGCGTTGGATTTGCGTGTCATGGCGTCGTCAAAGATCGATTTGGGCGAGGCTGCGCGCGCGGGCGCTTTCCGCGAAGACCTCTATTACCGTTTGAACGTGGTGCGACTTCGCGTACCGCCTCTGCGCGAACGGCGAGAAGATATTCCCCTGCTATTCGCCCACTTCCTGCGTCGCGCTGCGGACCGCCACGGCGTCGACACCCCCTCTATAAGCGACAGCGTAAGACGCCTGTTGGTCGAGGCCGATTGGCCCGGCAATATCCGCGAACTGGCGCATTTCGCCGAACGCGTCGCCTTGTCGCTCGACGACACGATCCGCGCGCCCGATGGCGGCCTGAGTCTTCCCGACCGCGTCAACAGATTCGAAGCCGAACTGCTGCGCGACGCGCTACAGTCCCATCGTGGGGACATATCCGCAGTGCTCGCCGAAATGCAGGTTCCGAGAAAGACGCTGTACGACAAACTGCAGCGGCATGGCCTGAAGCCCGCCGACTTCCGCTGAGAACGCCCGACAATCCGGGTTCAAAACGGTGGCGTCTCAGCCTCTCTTCCTTCGAGCGGAAGAAATCTCGCTGCCTGCCCATCGGTCCCACATCTGGAAATACAGGCCATAGTTGCCGTTGAAGCGTTTGTGGTGCGCGTCGTGATGGGTGGCGGTGATCATCCAGCGCAGGGGGGCGCGTTTCAGCCAGGACGCCGGCCAGATTTCTCGGCCTGCGTGATTTAGTACGGCGGTTGCGGTCATCAGAGTCAGCAGCGCCAGCGCTACGCCCCAATGAATGGGAATGAAGAGGGTCAGGGCCGGCAGGAACCAGGCCGTGGCGATCGCTTCGGCCGGATCGAAGGCGAAGGAGGCGAAGGCGCTGGGATCGCGCGACCGATGATGTTCGGCGTGGGCCCAGGGGAAGATGCGCGGGTGGTGCAGCCCGCGGTGGACCCAATAGTAGAAGGCGTCGTGGGTCAGCATGTAGACGATGAAGCTGACGGGCAGCCACCACAGCGGCCAGGCATGGATGTCATCGTAGATCGCCGTCCCGCCGCGCTTCCAGAGCTCTATGACGAGTGCGGCCGGCAAGGCGTAGATCGGGCACGCGATCAAGGACGCGATGACTTCGGCGCGGATGCGTTTCGGCACCGGCGGCCTGTGGTTCAACTGACGCCCCCGTCCCGCCCCGCCCCACAGCAAGCCATGGGTCACAACGCCGACCAGCAGATAGCGCACGCCGATGATCAGGCTGAGCGCGAGGGTGGTGACGAACAGGTCCTTCAACATGGGCGCACAGACGGCGAAACGTCGCGCCGGGTCAAGTCGTGACGCGCGGTCCGTAAAGCGCCTATGATGGGGTCATGCCCTGGCCGACGATGATCCTGCTGTTCCTCGCCACCTTCTTGGGGATGGAGGTCTTCGCCTGGGCGATGCATCGCTACGTCATGCACGGCCTGCTTTGGACCTGGCACCGCAGCCATCATGAGCCGCACGACGACGTGCTGGAAACGAACGACCTGTTCGCCGTGGTGTTCGCCGCCCCGGCCATCATCCTCGTCGCCTTGGGCCTGCATCTGTGGCCTTGGGCGCTGCCGATCGGCCTGGGCGTCACGGCCTATGGACTGGTCTATTTCTTCTTCCACGACGGACTGGTGCATCGCCGTTTCCCGACGGGGGTCGCAGGGCGCTCGGGGTTCTGGACGCGGCGCATTCAGGCCCACCGGCTGCATCACGCAGTGCGGACGCGCGAAGGCTGCGTGTCGTTCGGCTTTTTGTGGGTGCGGTCGGCGCGTGCGCTGAAGGCCGAACTGTCTCAGAAGCGCGGCGCTTCCAGCAACGGCGCCTGAGCCAGTGCGGCGAGGTCCGCCGACCCGGTGCAGAAGCAGGCCAGCCTAAGCTGAGCCGCCATCAGATCCAGGTGATCCACCACGGCCTCGGTCGAAGTCAGCGCCGCCTCGAGCACCCCGGCCGCCTGGCCGACCAGACAGGCGCCCAGCCGGATCGCACGCGCCGCATCTAGCCCGTCGCGGATGCCGCCCGACCCGATCAGATCCAGTTCCGGCGCCGCCTGGGCGCAGTCTAGCAGGCTGCGCGCCGTCGGTACGCCCCAGCCGGCGAAGGGCGCGGCCAGCGCTTCCGCCCGACCGCCCGTGGCTCGCGCGCCTTCGATCAGGCCCCAGTTGGTGCCCCCCGCCCCGGCGACGTCCAACGCAGCGACGCCCATATCAGCCAAACGGCGCGCCACGTCGGCCGACAGGCCGGCGCCGGTCTCCTTGACGATCAGACGGCCCGGGAAGGCCGCCGCAACCTGCTCGATGCCTCGCGCCACACCGCGCCAATCGCGATCGCCCTCGGGCTGAACGCCTTCTTGCAACGGGTTCAGATGAAGGATCAGGGCGTCGGCGCCGATCATCTCCATGGCCCGCCGCGCCTCGTCGACGCCATAGCCCAGGGCGAACTGCACGGCGCCCAGATTGGCCAGGATCATCGCATCGGGGGCCCGGCGTCGCAGATCTAGTCCTAGACCCAAACCGCCGTCCGTCTCCAACGCCACACGCTGCGAGCCGACCGCCAGAACGACGCCCAGGGCCTGGGCGGCCTCAGCCAGCCGCGCATTGATCGCCTCGGCCCGCGACGGCCCGCCGGTCATCGAACTGATCAGGAACGGCAAGGCGACCCGTCGCCCCAAAAAGCGCGTCGCCAGATCGATGGCGTCGTGATCCAGATCCGGCAGGGCGTCATGAACGAAACGGACCGCGTCCAGACCCGATGTCGTCTGGCTGACGCCTCGTCCGGCCCGCACGTGGTCGATGTGTTCGTCCTTGCGCCGGATCAAGGCATCGGCGTCGGTGGACATCGCAAACGGCTCCTGGCGGGTTGCATCCGACGCGGTCGTGATGCCGTATGGGCATCATAAAGGTTCGGCGCGTGGTCGCAACGCGACGTCGACGACAATGGGAGATCTGTATGGCCATCGTCGGCATCCGGCGCCAACCGCCTCTGGCGGGCGCATCCTGCGAACCCGACGATCTACGTCTGCAGGTTCAGGCGCGCCTGGCCGAGGTCGCCCCGGCGCACGACGGCCTGCTGTCCACGGCGGCCCGCGAGGCCTTGCTGGGACAGGGAAAACGCGTCCGGCCGGTGCTGGCCATGCTGGCGGCGGCGCATGTCGGCGGCGAGCCGGAAGACGCCATGGACTACGCCTGCGCGCTGGAAATGGTTCATGCCGCGTCGCTGGTTCTGGACGATCTGCCGTGCATGGACGACGCCTCGCTGCGTCGGGGCCAGCCGACCCTGCACCGTCGCCACGGCGAGGATACGGCGGTTCTGGCGGCCGTGGCCCTGTTGAACCAGGCCACACGTCTGGTGCTGCGGACCCCGGCGCCGGCGGAAACGCGTCTGGCGGCCCTGGACCTTTTGACGCAGGCGATCGGCTTCGAGGGTCTGTCCGAGGGTCAGATGCGCGACCTGCGCGACGACGCGAAGGATCGCGACGAAACCGCGTTGCGCCAGATCAACGATCTGAAAACCGGCACCCTGTTTGTCGCCACCGCGCGCGGCGGCGGTCTGCTCGGCGGCGGCGATGCACAGGATCTGGCGCGGCTGTCGGTCTTCGGGGAGGCGATCGGCTTCGCCTTCCAGCTCTGCGACGATCTGCTGGATGTCTGTTCGACCGTCGATGCGGTCGGCAAGGACGTGGGTCAGGACGACGACACCACCACCTTCGTCGATCTGTGGGGCGAATGCCGGACCCGTGCGGCGGTGCGGCAATCCTTGGCCAAGGCGGTCGAGGCGGTCGGCCATGACAGCCCCCTGGCCCTGTACGTCCTGGACCTATTCCAGCAGGCCGAACTTGGGGTCTGACGTCGCGCCGGCCCTGTCGCTGAGCGGGATCGATGCGGGCTACGACGGCCGACCCGTGCTGCGTGACTTCAGCCTGAGCATCGCTGCGGGCGAGGTCTATGCCCTGCTCGGGGCGAATGGCGCGGGCAAGTCCACTGTGGCGCGTGTCGCTTCGGGTCTGCTGCCCGCTCGGCGCGGGCGTGTGGTCCTGGGCGAAGGCGGCGGGCCACGCGGACGCATCGGGCTGGCGCCGCAGGACAGCGCCCTGTTCCCAGCCCTGTCGCCGCGTGAGAACGTCGATGTGACGGCCCGGCTTTGCGGCGTGCCCAAGCGTGATCGCGGCGCGGCGGTGAACCGCGCGCTCGACCTGACCGGCTGCGGCCCGCGCGCGGACCAGCCGGTGCGCACATTGTCCGGCGGATGGAAGCGGCGCGCCAACCTCAGCGCCGCCCTGGTCGGACAACCGCGCCTGCTGATCGCCGACGAGCCGACGGAAGGGGTGGATTCGACGACCCGCGGCGTCCTGTCGGTCGCCCTGCGCGAAACCGCAAAGGCGGGCGCCGGCTGCCTGCTGATCAGCCATGACGCCATCTTCGTCGCCGATACGGCCGACCGGATCGGCGTCCTGGCGCAGGGACGGCTTCTGGCGGAAGGCGCCCCGAACGCCCTGCTTCATCGCGCATTCGGCTCAGCCCGGCTGCTCAGCATTCGCCTGACGCGACCGGCGTCTGACCCCGCCGCCCAATGGTTCGCCCAGGCGGGGCTGACCGCGTCCGAGGACGGGCTGGAGTGGCGTAGGCTCTGCGAGGACGCACTGGCCATCGCCCAGATGCTGGCCGCCGTCGTGGATGGCGAGGATGGCGAGGTCGCCGTGCGTCGCCCCGGCCTGGACGATCTGGTCGCACAGCTGTCGCAGGCTCCGTCATGATGGCGGTGGCGGGCGCCTGGGCGAGAGGGTTTTGGCGCGACCGCGCAGGCGTGATCCTGACCCTGCTGTTGCCGCCCCTGGTCTATCTGTTGTTCGCGGCGATCTTCGGCGCGGGCGCGCGCGGCGACATAGACACCACAGTCGTCCTGCTGGACGCGTCGCGCACGCCCGCGACGGCGGCGATCCGCAAGGCGGTGTCGAAGGACATGGGCGATCGTCTTCGGATCGTCGACGATCGCGAGGCCTTCGACCGCGCAGTCATCGACGGTCGCGCTGACGCGGGCATACTGATTCGTCCATCGACGCAGGGACCGCCAAAACTGGTGATCGTTTCCGCCGCCGGCCGGGACGTGGCGGCGTCGGCGCTTCAGGCGCGGCTGGAGCCGATGGCCGCCGCCCTGTCGGGTCAGGGCGCACGACCCGCGTCGCACGTTCAGACCCTGCAGATCGGTCCCCAGGGTGATGTGCAGGCGACCTATTATGCGGGCGCGGTCAGCGTCATGTTCGTCTTCTTCGCCGCCATGCACGGGGCCATGGGCGGGCTGGACGAGCGGCGGTCCGGTCTTCAGTCACGCCTGGCCCTGGCGCGCGGCGGCCTTGCGCCCATCCTTGGCGGGCGGGCCGTCTGGCTGACGGCGGTGGGCGTGATGCAGTCGGCGGCGGTCTTTGTCGCGGCCTGGGTCAAGCTGCCCGCCCTGGAGCCTTGGCAGATGGCGGCGGCTGCGATGACTGCCTTGGCGGTCGGTTTCTGCGCCGCTGGTCTGGCCTTGGCTCTGACAGCAGCGTGTCGATCGCGCGAACAGGCCCAGCCGTTGACGACCTTCGTGGTCCTGCTGCTGGCCGCTCTGGGGGGATCGATGGCGCCGCGCTTTTTGATGCCCGAGGCCTTCCGCGATCTCGGCTTGATCACGCCCCACGCCTGGGCAATCGAGGCCTATCAGGCCGTGATCTGGCGCGGCGAATTCACCCCGACCGTCATCTCCGCCTGGGCGGTCATGGCCAGCCTGGGCGCAGGCGGCCTTGCGATCGCCCTGATGTTTGAGAGGCGGCGCGCGGCTCGCTGATCGTCAGACGTGGGTCCACAAGGCCGGGCGTGGCGGCGGCTCGCGCCAAGCGTCCAGCGTCTTGCACCACAGGGCGATCAGACCACCCCGTCCCAACAGCATCAGCTTGCCCGCCTTGTCGACCGACGTCCGTCCGTCCCAGGCGCTCACGCCGGCGCGCGACACATGGCGGCCGATCGAACGATAGACGCCGCGCGCCGTAGCGATGGCCCAGGCCGAGCGCGGGTTCAGATCGCGCAAACCCCACCGGGCCGAGGCGTAGAAGGGTTCGGCCGCCGCGACCAGGCGCTGGGCCGTGCGCGCCACGGCGGCGCGGTGCTGGGGCTGATCGACCTGGTCGCGCGGCACGCCCGCCTCGTCCAGCCAGGCGCCGGGCAGATAGACCCGTCCACCCTTAGCATCCTCGACCACGTCGCGAGCGATGTTCGTTAGCTGGAACGCCAGCCCCAGGTCCTGAGCGCGTCGCAAGGTCGGCGCATCGTCCACCCCCATGATCCGCGCCATCATCACCCCGACGACGCCGGCGACGTGATAGGCGTAGTCCAGCGTGTCCTCCAGCGTATCGTAACGCCGGCCGACCACGTCCATCTCGAACCCTTGCAACAGGTCCATCGCCTCATCGGCTGGAATGCCATGACGCATGGCCACGCGCTGGAAGGCGGTGAAGACAGGGTCCGTCTGCGGCTCACCGGCCAGGGCGGCGGCGGTGCGCAGGCGCAGTTCGTCCAGCTTCTCGCCGGCCAGCACCGGATCGATGCCGACCGCACCGTGGCCCAGGACCTGGCCGTCGATCTCGTCGTCGCAGTGCCGGCACCAGGAATACAGCATCCAGGCGTCATCCCGGATCGCCGCCGGGAACAGGCGCGCGGCGGCGGCGAAGCTCTTGGACCCCTGCTCCATCGACTGGCGGCTGTGATCCAGGACGGCGTCGGTCATGCCGGCTGCCTCGCGTCCTCGATCATCAGGGCGGCGGTGGCCTTGGCCGATCCGACCACGCCCGGCACGCCCGCGCCTGGATGGGTGCCGGCGCCCACGAAATAGAGGTTGGGGATCTGGTCGTCGCGGTTATGCACCCGGAACCAGGCGCTCTGCGTCAGGATCGGCTCCAGCGAGAAGGCCGAACCCTGGTGAGCGTTCAGCTGGTCGCGGAAATCGACCGGCGTGAAGATGCGGCAGGTATCCAGATCCGCCGTCAAACCGGGGATGTAGCGTTCTTCCAGATAGGCCAGGATCCGGTCGCGATAGCGTGGCCCCTCGACCTCCCAATCGATGTCCGCCGAGGCCAGGTGTGGCACGGGCGCAAGCACATAGAAGGCGTCGCAGCCTTCCGGCGCCAGTGACGGATCGGTCCGCGTCGGCGCATGCAGATACAGCGAGAAGTCATCGGGCAGGTCCGGCCCCTTGAAGATTTCGGCGATCAGCTCGCGATAGCGCGGCCCGAACAGCACCGTGTGGTGTCGCACCTCCGGGTGGACGCGTTTCAGGCCGAAATAGATGACAAACAGCGACATGGAGTGACGCCGCGACGCCAGCTTGGCGCCCTCCTTCTGACCGCGCGGTTCCTGACCCAGCAGGCGCTGATAGGTGTGAACCACGTCGGCGTTGGAGGCGACCATGTCGAAGGCCAGCGTCTCGCCGTTCACCACCACGCCGGTCGCACGACCGTTCGCCATGGTGATGCGCTGAACGGGACTGTTCAGCCGGACTTCCCCGCCCAGATCCTTGAGCAGACGCACCATGGCCTGGATCAGGGCTCCGGTGCCGCCACGCGGGAACCACACGCCCCAGCGCCGCTCCAGCGCATGGATCAATGCATAGATCGACGAGGTGGCGAACGGATTGCCGCCGACCAGCAGGGAGTGGAAGCTGAACGCCTGACGCAGGTGCTCGTCCTGAATATAGCTGGCGACCTTGTCATAGACCGACCGCCAGGCCTGAAGCCGCATCAGCTCCGGCGCCGCCTTGACCATGCTGGCGAAGTCCAGGAACGGCACGGCCCCCAGCTTCAGATAGCCTTCCTTCAGCAGGTCCTGCGAATAGGCCAGGAACTTGCGATAGCCTTCCTTGTCGGCCGGATTGCGCGCCACGATCTGGCGGTCCAACTCGTCCTGATCGTTGACGTAGTCGAAGACGTCGCCGTCTTCCCAGCACAGCCGATAGAAGGGCGCGACCGGCAGCAGTTCGACATAGTCCGACAGCTTACGCCCGCTGGCCTCAAACAGTTCCTCCAGCGCTGACGGGTCGGTGATGACGGTGGGACCGGCGTCGAAGGTATAGCCCTTGTCCTTGAAGACGTAAGCTCGGCCGCCCTCCAGATCGCGGGCCTCGAACACCGTAGTCTGAATGCCCGCCGACTGCAGCCGTATGGCCAGCGACAAGCCTCCGAAGCCCGATCCGATTACAGCAGCCCGCATCACGCACGTCCTCTTTCGACCATACAGGTCAGTGCGGCGCCGATCGGCACCGGGGGTTTTCCACTCAGGATCCGCGCCTTGTCAGCGAGGGTGGATCCAGCGGCGTAGAATCGTTCGACCAAAGGCTGGGGCAGACGATAGAACCGCTCCAGCACCTTGTATCGCTCATCAGGCCGCGCCGCACGGAATAGCATCCGGTTCAGCAACCGATAAAAGCCTCGTCCGGCCCATACGTCATGCGCATGGCGGCGGATGTCTTGAGCGGTCGTCGCCGGCTCGAAATCCCGCGCCAACCGGTCGGCCAGGCGCACCGCGTCCGGCAGGGAATAGCCGGTGGTCGGGTGAAATAGCCCAGCGCGCAGGCCGCTGAGCGCCGTCGGCCCCATCCGCGACAAATGCGCGCCGATGTCCCCATCGAGCGCCACGGGCAGGACGCCGTCCTCTTCGCGCAAGACCGTCTCGATCTCCCAGCCCTTCGCGCGGGCGTAATCTAGCACGCCCTGCCGGAAGGCCGCGCGATCCAGCGCATCCCCATCGGTGTAGCGCGTATCCTCGATCAGCAGCGTGCGATCATCGAACGGCAGGGTGTAGAGAAACCGATAGCCCCCGGCCTGATCGACGCAGGCGTCCATGACGATGGGCGTGGTCAGACCGTGCGGCGCCGCCAGCCGCACCTCCAGCCCGACGAACTTCTGGAAACCCAGCGCCAGATTCGGCGTCGCGGTTGGCCCGCGCCCATCGATCACCGCCTTGGCGCTCAGACGCCGTCCATCAGCCAGCACCGCTTCGGTCGGCGACACCGAAGCGACCGGCGCACCCAGCATGACCTTTCCGGGCAAGGCCGCCTCGACCACCGCCGCAAACCGTTCGGCCGTGACGCTGCAATAGGGGGTCGACAGCGCCCGTTCGAACTGGGGAAAACGGACGCTGTATCCCGGCCAGCGATGCACCACCAAGGGCGCGATCCAGTCGCGCTGCGCCTGCGTCAGGTCGCTGTCGAAGAAGGACCAGGTGTGGACCCCGCCCAGGGTCTGCGCCGCCTCGACGATTCGCACGTCCAGATCAGGGCGGACCTGCGACAGCCGCAACGCCAGCAAGCCATTGGCCAGGCCGCCGCCGACCAGCAGAAGGTCCGGCGCGGAAGTGTCAGAGGCGTCGACCTGCATTCCAGACAGGTGGCACGCGACGACGCATGCGGCAAGCGAACAGGATGCTTACCGGGCCGCGATGCGCTAAGTGTCGCGCCATGTCCGCCGTCACGCCAATGTCACGGGTCGTCCCGAACCAGGCCCTGATCGGTCTGACGCTGGCTTGCCTGATCGCGGCGGCTTGGCTGAGCCTGCACATCTACGGCGTCTATTTTCATCGCTGGACGATCTGGAGCGTCCTGACCGTTCCGCTGATCGTCGCCGTCCAGACCTGGCTGTCCGTCGGCCTGTTCATCGTCGCCCACGACGCCATGCACGGCTCGCTGGCCCCGGGACGCCCACGGCTGAACACGGCGATCGGCAGCCTGGCGCTGGCCCTCTATGCCGGCTTTCGGTTCGCGCCTTTGAAGACCGCACACCACGCCCATCACGCTGCGCCCGGTACGGCGGACGATCCCGACTTTCACGCCGACGCCCCACGCGCCTTCCTGCCCTGGTTCTACGGCTTTTTCCGCACCTATTTCGGCTGGCGAGAATTGGCCGTTCTGACGGTGCTCGTGGCCGTCGCGGTGCTCATCCTCGGCGCCCGAATGCCGAACCTTCTGGTCTTCTGGGCCGCGCCCGCCCTGCTCTCGGCGCTACAGCTTTTCACATTCGGCACCTGGCTGCCTCACAGGCATACCGACGAAGCCTTCCCCGACCACCACAACGCCCGCACCAGCCCCTTCGGCCCGGTCCTGTCGTTGCTGACCTGCTTCCACTTCGGCCGTCACCACGAACACCATCTGACCCCCTGGAAGCCCTGGTGGAGTTTGTTCAGCTAGGCGTCCCCGGTGGTCGTTTTCAACGGCGACATGATGCACGAAGCCTCTGCCCCGCCGACCCGTGGCGGCTGCTGATCAGCCCATATTGTGAGAGGAATGGCGGAGACGGAGGGATTCGAACCCTCGGTACCCCTTACGGGGTACGACGATTTAGCAAACCGTTGCCTTCAGCCACTCGGCCACGTCTCCTGCGAGGGCGTCGATAGCGGAGGCTGATGCGTCGCGCAATCCGGTTCGAGAGAAAGCGTCCACGTTAACGCGACATAGAGGCCAAAGCGGCAGTATCGCGGCCATCATTCGCCCCCCGGATCGCTGCTGGATCGCCTGTTGCTCGACCGTCCCGCCAATCTCGCCGCCGATACGCCGCTGAAGAGCCGGCCTTCGCGCGGGCCGTTCCGGCCGGAGATCTGGCTGAATGCGCGCGAGCGATCGTCCGTGCGCCTGTCGGCGCATTATTTCCGGCTGATCGACGTGCTGATGGTCTGCGGCCTGGCGTTCAGCGCCGTCCTGGCGATCCAGCCGACGGGCTTGGCCTCGATCACGGTCGGCGACGCCGCGCCCGTGGTCGTCGGCGCCGTTTTGGTGCTCGTGCTGATGCGCGCGCTTCAGCTTTATCGATTCGGACGCGACACGCCCTGGCCTCTGCACATGACGGGCGTTGTGGGCGTGGGAGTCGTCTCGGCCGGCGTGGCGCTCGTGCTGGGTTGGCTGCTGGACCGCCCGGCGCTGAACGTCATTGCGCCCTGGGCCCTGACGACGACGGCCGCCCTGGCGCTGTTGCACGGCCTGTGGCTGGTCGTCATTGCGCGGTGGCGTCGGCTGGGCGTGCTGTCGCCCAACATCGTCATCGTCGGCGCGACCCGAAACGCGCGACGTCTGATCGAACAGGCGTTGGAGCGGCGCGACATGAATGTCCTGGGCGTGTTCGACGACCGCTTGGCCAGATCGCCGGACAGCTTGGCCGGCGTGCCGGTGCTGGGGACCGCTAAGGCCCTGCTGACCCACCGCCTGACGCCCTATGTCGACCGGATCGTGCTGGCCATAGATCCCGAGGCCGGCCAGCGCGTGCGCGACCTGACGCAGACGTTGAACGCCCTGCCCAATCCGCTGACGGTCCTGGTCGATTCGGAGTTGGGCCGCGACGGGCTGCTGAACAGGCTGGCGAATGCGCCGCTCGCGCCTCTGGATGGTCCTGCCAACCCGGACCGCCGCGCCTTCAACAAGCGGATCCAGGACCTGGTGATCGGCGCCGTCGCCCTGGTCGTCGCTGCTCCCATCATGGCCCTGGTAGCTCTGGCCGTGCGGCTGGACAGTCCCGGCCCCGTCTTCTTCCGCCAGCGCCGTCATGGCTTCAATCACGAGACCATCGTCGTGTGGAAGTTCCGCTCCATGCGCCACGGCGCCGCCGATGCGACCGCCAGCCGCCAAGTCTGCGCCGACGACGACCGCGTGACCCGCGTCGGCCGCTTTATCCGCGCCACCAGCCTGGATGAACTACCTCAGATCTTCAACGTCCTGTCGGGCGAGATGTCCCTGGTCGGACCCCGCCCCCACGCCATCGGCATGAAGACCGGCGAGACCGAATCTGCCCTGCTGGTCGCCGAATACGCCCATCGCCACCGCATCAAGCCCGGCATGACCGGCTGGGCCGCCATCAAAGGCTCGCGCGGACCGGTGGACACCGAGGCCCAGGTGCGCGAGCGCGTCCAGCTGGACATCGAATATATCGAGCGCCAGTCCTTCTGGCTGGACCTATGGGTCATCGCCGTCACCATCCCCGTCCTGCTGGGCGACCGGGCGGCCGTGCGTTGAGCGAGAAGCGCATGTTCTGGCGCGGCGTCTGGGGCTATCTGCCGGCCCAGATCGTCCAGGGCGTGGTCGGTTTCCTGACCATCTTCGTCTTCACGCGCCTTCTCAGCGCCGACGACTTCGGCCATTACGCCCTGGCGTTTTCGGTGACGACCCTGGCCCACACCGTCACCTTCACCTGGCTGGAGTCGTCGATGGCGCGGTTCTGGGCGGCCGAGCGCACGCTTGAGGGAATGGCGACCCATTTCGCCAGTTTGTACCGCACATCCTTCACCATCATCGCCGTGTTCACCCCGATCGCGGCGCTGATCGTCTGGCTGGCGCCGCTGACGCCGGCGTTCAAGATCGCCGTCGCCTTCGGTCTGGCCGGCGCGCCCGTGCGCAACCTCGCGAAGCTGGCGCAGGAGCGGTATCGCGCGGCGGGCGAGGTGTCGAAATCCGCCGCCGTGGACATCGGCGTGGCCATTTTGGGTTTCCTGGTCGGGGCCGGATTCGCGCTGGCCGGCGCGGGCGCGGCCTCGCCCCTGCTGGGCCTGGCCATCGCGCCCCTGTTCGCCCTCCCCTTCATCCTGCCGGGCGAGTTGCGTCAGGCCGGTGGCGGGATCGTGGATCGCACGCGGCTGAAGGCCTATGCCCTCTACGGCTATCCCATTGCGGCGTCGCTGACGCTGGCGCTGGTGCTGGCGTCGACGGATCGGTTTCTGCTGGCGGCCTTCATGGATGCGGCGGCGGTCGGCGCCTATCACGCCAGCTACAGCCTGGCGAACCGGACGCTGGACGTCATCTTCATCTGGCTGGGGGCGGCCGGGGCGCCGGCCATGGTCATGGCGCTGGAGCGCGGCGGACGCGAGGCGCTGCGTCAGACGGCCATCGAACAGGGTTCGACCCTGATCCTGATCGGCCTGCCCGCCGCAGTGGGCCTGTCGCTGGTCGCGAGACCGCTGGCGGAGTTGATGATCGGCCAGGATCTGCGCGCCGCCGCTGCGCTGGTGACGCCGTGGATCGCCGCCTCGTCCTTCCTCTCGGGGATGATCGCCTATTATTTCGGCTTCGGCTTCACCCTTGGAAAGAGGACCGGCCTGTTGCTGGTGACGATGGCGATTCCGGCTCTTTGCAACGTTGCGCTGAACCTGGTGCTGATCCCCCGCATGGGCGTGACGGGCGCCGCCGTCTCGACCACCGCCAGTTTCGCCATCGGCCTGATCACCTGCATCCTGCTGAGCCGCCGCGCCATCGCCCTGCCGATGCCTTGGGAAGCGCTGATCCGCTGCGGGATCGCCTCCGCCATCATGGCCGGGGTCGTCTGGTTACTGCCGCCGCTGGGCGGTTTCGTGGAGCTGATATTGGACGCCAGTGTGGGCGGTCTGGTCTATGCCATCGTCGCCTTGACGCTGAACGCCGCCGGGGTGCGTGACGTGCTGCTGCGCCTGATCCGCGCGCGCCGGAGCGTGACGGCATGAGCGCCCATATCTTTGAAAACGCTGCTTGGTCTCAGGCCGAGCCGACGATCTCCATCCTGATCCCCTTCCTGCGCGACGATCCGCAAGAACTGCTGCGTCAGCTGGACAGCGAGGCCCCGGCCCTGTCCGGCGCGATTGAGCTGATCCTGCTGGACGACGGCACCACAGACGCTGATCTGACGACCCGGCTTCAGGCGACCATCGACGCCCTGTATCTGCCCGCCCGTCTCATCACCCTGGCCGCCAACGAAGGCCGCGCCAGGGGGCGCAACCGCCTGACCACCGCCGCGCGCGGCGAAGCCTATCTGTTTCTCGACAGCGACATGCGGCCCGATACGGCGGCCTTCCTGCAAAACTGGCTCAGGTTGGTCACCGGCAATGCGCCCGCCGTGGCCTTCGGCGGCTTCTCGCTGGATCAGGCGCCGACCGACGCCCGGTTCGCCGTCCACCGCGCCCTGTCCGGCGCCTCGGAATGCCTGCCGGCGTCGCAGCGCGCCCTGACGCCCGAGAAATACGTCTACACCTCCAATCTGCTGGTGCGCCGCGACGTCTTCGCCGCCGAATCCTTCGATCCCGGTTTCAGCGGCTGGGGCTGGGAGGACGTGGAGTGGGCCATGCGCGTTTCCCGCCGCTTTCCCGTCGTCCACATCGACAATCCCGCCACCCATATGGGCCTGGACACGGTCGAGGATTTGGCGCGCAAGTTCGATCAAGGCGCCGGCAACTTCGCCCGCGTGGTCGCCCTGCATCCCTCCATCGTCCAGACCTATCCCAGCTACAAGGCCGCGCGCGCGTTGAAACGCCTGCCCGCCCTGCCTCTGGCGCGTCGCCTGATGAAACAGGCCGCCTTGACGACGGCCCTGCCGGTTACGGCCCGCGCCTTCGCGCTCAGGCTCTACCGCGCCGCCGTCTATGCGGACGCCGTCTGACCATGCGCGATGTCGCCGTCATAATCCCGACCCTGCGCCGCCCAGACAGTCTGGAGCGAGCTATGCGCTCCGTCTTCGCCCAGACCGGATCGCTGCATCGCGTCGCCGCCATCGTCGTCGCCGACAACGACCCGCAAGGCTCCGCCGCCGCCCTGATCGAACGGCTGCGCGCCGAGGCGCCCGTGCCCCTGACCTATGCCCATGCCCCCACCCCCGGCGTGGCGACGGCGCGCAACATCGGCCTGTCCGCCACCGACGCGCCCCTGATCGCCTTTCTGGACGACGACGAAGCCGCTTCTCCCGGCTGGCTCGCCGCCCTGCTGAGCGCTCAAACCCAGACCGGCGCCGATGTGGTCTTCGGCCCCATCCGCGGGCGCGTGCCGGAAAACACCGGCTGGACCACCGCCTATCTGGAGCGCTTCTTTGGCCGCGAGGGCCCGCGCGAGATCGGCCTGACCGACGACATCCACGGTTGCGGCAACAGTCTGATGGTGCGCGCGACCGCCCTGCCCGGCGACGCGCCGTTCGACGTCGCCATGAACGAGACGGGCGGCGAGGACGACCGGCTGTTCACTGCCTTGACGGCGCGCGGCGGTCGGTTCGGCTGGGCCGCCGACGCCTGGGTGGACGAATTCGCCCCGCTCCACCGCGCCACCTTGAAGTACGCCCTCACCCGCGCCTTCGCCTATGGCCAGAGCCCGACCCAGATGGCCGCCGACCGGCGCGACTGGCCTGGCGTCGTCAAATGGATGCTGGTCGGTGTGGCCCAGACCGGCGTCTGGGGCGCCGCGTCGCTTCTGGCCGCCCTCCTGCGCCGCCCAAACCGCGCCCACACCTACGACCGCTGCGCGCGTGGTCTCGGCAAGGTCTTCTGGGCCAAAGGCTTCGAGCCGAAACTTTACGGTGCGGCGATGCTGAAGCGCCCCACGGCCTGATCAGCGGATCGGCATATAGCGGCAGGTGAAGTCCGGATCGCCGCTCATCAGGCTGGGCTTGAGGTGGATGTACAGACGTTCAGCGCCTGCAACGTCGTCCAGCGCAAACGCCTGTTCGGCCTCATACATCTCGTCCCGATGCGCGTCCGTCCAACCCTTTGCCAGTTTGATGGCGCGCGCTTTGGCCGCCGGCAGGCTATCGGCGACGACGAAAACATTGCGGTGCTGCTCGGCGAACGCCACCCCATCATAGCCGCCCAGGTTCACGTAATAGAGCTTTTCCTTCCCCTCGAAAGGTGTGGGAAGCAGGCTGATGTCGTAGCCGTCCGCCTGCGAAATCTCCGACCAGCAATCGATGTGCAACGTCCCTTCGCGTCCCCACCACTGCGCCAGCAAGGCGTCTTTCCTCGCTTCGATCGTGGGGGCGACGAGGAAGCGCATATCGTGGACCTCGATATTCGCGCCGGGGTGTTCCCCGCCGATGTAGATCGCAAACAGCTTCATTCGTCCTCGCGTCAGGCCGCCGTATCGGCGTGATCGACCGCAGGCTTTGCGGTATTCAGGATCAACGCCAGTCGCCGACCGACGATCCCGCCCATTTCGTGCGAACTGGTGATCCCTTGCGCAAAGGGATGCCGCCCCATGATGAACGGCAGGCTGAGACAGAACAGCCGATCCATCGGCAGAGGCGCGTCGACCGGCCGAAACATGTCATCGACCGCAATCCCCCGGATCACATCGGGCGCGTCATTCGCAACCTGATCACGCACGATCCCTTGCTCCAACAAGGACAAGAAAGGAAACTGGATGCCGCTCAGAGCCGCTTGCCCCGTCGCCTCGATGAAGATCGGGAAGTGGCGCGTCGTGTCACCGATGGTCACGCGCGCGCCGCCTTGGGGACAACGCGTATCGACATCGTGGTCGTCGCCCAGCGCGATGACATCCAGCCGTCTGGCGGTGTGCAGCGCCAGCATCCGCTCGATCGATTCGTGCGGCACACCGGCGTAGATATCGACAAAGATCGGCTTGAAGGCGCGGCTGAACCGCTCGAACTGGATGCTGTCCAGATGGGGCACGATGACGGCGACGATTTCATGCATGCGCAGGATGCCGTCGCGCCAGGCCACCGTCACCTCTGCGGCATGGTTCGCCTGCGCCTCCTTCAGGTTGGCGGCGGCCCAGACGAAGGGATCAACCGATGCCCGCCGCGCGAAATAGCTCTCGGCGAAGGTTTCCAGCGTCGCGTCATGCAGTCCCGTCTCGGCGGCGTAGTCCGGATCCAGATGGATCAGTTCGGCTCGAAAAAGGTCGAACACGGCGTCCAGCAGCCCGTCAGGACCGCACGCCACAGCCGCAGCGACAGCCTCGGGCGTACAATAGGTCAGCGGGCGATGCGGCAGCGGAAAATAGAAATCCGCCTCGGGCAACAGTCCCTTTCGCGACATCATGGCGATGTGAAAATCTTCGGTATCGGACGCGGGCTGATAGATCAGCCGATCATCCTGTCGAACGAAGTCCCCGTGCGACGTGGCCAGGGCGACGGCCGCATCGATGGCCGTCAACGACGACCCCCGAATGCCGATCTGCGTCGCCGGAACATCCGCGAGGTCAGATGCGGGCCAGGGGCTGAGGAAATATCCGGGCTGGGCGTCCGGCCGCGACGGCCACTGGTGACCCGTCGCCAGAACCACGTGGTCGAATACAGCCTTGGCGACCTTCCGCGACGGCGGCGACGTGAAGGTCAGCTCGATACCGTCCTTGCGGTTCGCAGCGTCGATGACCCGGCATCCCGTCTGCACATCTATGAGAACGCCCTTTGCGCGCGCTTGCTGAACCAGGGTGGCGAACTGACTTTCGAAGTATCGCCCCAATGCGACACGCGGGACGAAGGTGCGCTCATCGAGCGACGCCCCATCCACGTCCAGCTCTGCCAGTTCGGCGGGCGTTCGTGCCGACAGCCAATCGGCCAACGTGTGCTCCAACGGCGGTATCTCTATGCTGGCGATATTGGACAGCATCGCCGGGTCGTTCCAGACCGGGCTGTAGGGGCTGCCGCAACCGGCCGTCTCTCGCGCCTCGAACACCGTGACCCGCGCCGAAACGACGCCTTGGGACAGCAGGGCATGGAGGGCGTAGAGCGTCGTCGGCCCCGCTCCGACGAATGCGACGGACTTTGTCATGGCCACACAATGCGCAAGACGCGCAAAGGCGCCGCATCCACGCCGAGTATCGCCCAAATGCTTCATTTTCTTGCTAAATGTGCGAAAGCGGACGTCGAAAATGTCGCTCAGAAAGACGTTAGCCCATCAGTCGCCGCAGGAACCCCGGCGCCTTGTAGGTCGAGCGATTCATGACCACGCCGGCGATCTTGCCGCCCACCGCCTCGATCTCGTCGCGCAGGATGACAGGCGCGTGTGCGGCCGTGCTTTCGGCGGCGATCACCAGCACCGTCATGTCCACAAAGGGCGCCAGGATGATCGCCATGTCGTTGCGATCGGCGGCGGGCGCGTCGATCACGATGGTGTCGGCGTGGGGCCGCAGCGCCTCCCAGTAGCGAGGCTCTCCGACCGCCTCGACCCGGTGTCCGGATCGCAGCGCCTCCATGTGGAAATGCGTCACCCACAGACGGCCGCCCAGGCATGACCGCGCCGTCAGCAGGCGCGAATCCGGCACCGGCTTGCCGTCGCGCCCAGTCACACGCGGCGTCACGGCGTAAAAGCTTGAGCCGTCGGGCGATCCTTGCGCGGCCTTGCCGACCTGACCGAACCGATCCGGCTCGGCCGACACCGTCTCCAACTGCCCCTGTTGCGCCAGGTCGCCGTCGATCAGCCAGACGGGCTTGCGCGCCCGCACGGCCGCCAATCGGGCGAACTCACGCGCCACGGTCGAGACGCCCTCGCCGGTCGCGGCGGAGGCGAACTGGATCACCCGCGCACGGTGCGCCGGCGCCGGTCCCAGCGCCGCCCAAAGGCCCGCCATTTCTGAAGTCAGATCGACCATCGAATCGCCAAGGCGCTCCCTAAGCCCTCAGCCTAGCACGAGTTTCGCTAGGCCGCCTTGGCGGGCGCGACGGCCAGGACCGGCATGTCCAGGGTGCGGCTGACCGAGGCCGGCGTCGTGAAGCCGCGCCGCGTGAACACGCGCAACAGGCCGACGCACAGGGCGGTGAAGCCCGCGAACAGGAAGACCGCCGCCAGCAGCGGGATCTTCAGGCTCTTGCCCGTCGCCGGAGGCTGGGCGCGTTCGATGACGGTGACGTTGTCGGCGCCGGCGGCGACCAAGGCGTTGTCGGCGCGGCTCTGGGTCTCGCGCTGCTGGAATTCTCGGATGGAGGCGCTCAGGACTTCGCGATTGCCGGCCAGGGTCGTGTTCTCGGATTCCAGCGCCGTCAGCCGCGCCTGCCGCGAACGGATGTCGGCCAGCTGCCGGTCCAGAACCGCGAGACGCGCCGCCAGCGAGTCGCGCTCGGCCCGGGTGTTGATCCGCGTGGTTTCCAGCTCGGTCCAGACGGGGTTCGGCCCGGTGCGGACCTCCTTGGCCCCAACGGCTGTGCCGGTCGCGACATAAGCTTGCAGCTGATTGATCCGCGCCTCGATGTCCTTCACCGGCTGGGCGTCGGGCTGATAACGTGACAACAGCTGCTCGCGCTCGGTGCGCAGTTGCAGCACCTGGTCCTGGGCCGAGATATTCAGATCCTGCTGCAGCGCCACCTCAGCCGGTGTTCCCGCCTGCTGCGCCACCAGGGTGTTCAGCCGCTGGGCGGTCTGGTTCAGCTGGCTCTGTGTCGACATCCGATCGGTGAAGACCGTCTGATAGGTCGCCGCCAGCGTCGCCTTGGCCGCGGTGAAGTCGCCGATGTCGTTGGACGCCAGGAAGGCCTCATAGGCCCGGTCCGCATTGCCGAGTTCATCCTCGAAGGCGATGCGCTGGCTGGCGATGGCCGGCGTCTTGTCCTGGAAGACTTCGCGGCGATAGATCAGATATTGCTCGATGATCGTGTTCAGGACCCGCGCCGCCCGTTCGGGATCGTCGGACTTGTAGGTCAGGTGGATGACCGCGCTGCCCGGCGCCGTGGCGACGCCCAGGCCGCCGCCGACGACCTTCAGCGCGGCGGACCGCGCGGCCTGTGGACTGCCCTTGGGCTGCTCGCCCAGGATGGCGGCCGGGCCCAGGGCCTCGACCACCTTCTGGCGCACGGCGCTGGAGCCCAGGATGGCGGCTTCGGAGTTGGCGACCTCGTCGCCCTGGGGCGCCTGGCCCCGCTCGGCCGTGCCGACGCGCGGTTGATAGACGTATTCCTGACCCACACCCGCGAAAACCGAGCCGGTAGCGGTGTAGCTCTTCTTCAGCGTCATGGCGGCGGCGAACCCCAGCCCCAGGATCACCACGAAGACGACGATCATCAGCAGCAGTTCGCGGAACAACAGGCCGATCACGTCCAGAACGCCGTAGCGCGGCCTTGTGGTGACGTGTGCGGTGGAGCGCATCGGGCGGGCCGAATCCCTTGAAAGGCGTGTTGTCGTCACCCTTCGCCCACCGGCGTTAACCGATGATTACCCATAACCGGCGAGGTTGGCTCAAATCCCTCGTCGAGGCCGACCGATTCCCATGCTGACCGATCGCCGCCTGTTTCTGCTGACCCTGGGTTCAGCCTCCATCGCCGCCTCGCTGGCGGCCTGCGGCGGGACCGGCGGCGTTCCCGATCCTCGGCGCGCCGACCGGTCGCCCTACGACGAGCTCGCCGGCCTGCCCTTCGCCCCCTGGACGGACCAGGAGCCGGAATATCTGCTCTATCCCGGCGACGAGATCGAGGTGGCGACGCCGACGGCCTCGGAGCTGACGCGCACGCTCAAGGTCGGTCCCGATGGTCGCATCGCCCTGCCCCTGATCGGATCGGTCATGGCGGCGGATCGCACCCTGCCCCAGCTTCAGCAGGTTGTCTCGGCGGCCTATGCGACCCAGCTGGTGCGCCCTGCCGTCGAGGTCACCCTGCGCCAGGCCGGCCCGATCCGCGTTTGGGTCGATGGCGAGGTGCGCAACCCAGGCGTCTTCGAAATGATCGGCGATCTGGACGCCTATCAGGCGGTGATCCAGGCTGGCGGGTTCGCCCCGACGTCGCGTCAGGACAGCGTGGCCCTGATCCGTCGCGGTCCGGGTGGATCGCGCATGATGCGCGTGGTGGACCTGCGTCCGCGTCGCGGCGAGGTCGTGCCCTTGCGGCGTGGCGACATCGTCTTTGTACCGCGTTCGACGCTGGGCGAACTGGCGGCCTTCTTCACCCAGGTGCGCGCCGCCTTGCCCATCGGCTTCAGCTATTCGATCAACGGATCGAACGGCAACGGCTACGCGCAGTTCTGAACTGATCGCTTACGCGACCAGTTGAACCACGCCCTGGTCGATGTAGCGCCGCGCAGCCTTCTGGGCCTCGGCGATTTCCTCGCGCTCCATCTCCATGCTCATCTCGCGGCGATAGACGCGCGCCTCGATCGAGCCCTTCATGGCCGCCAGGTTGAAGATCATGTGGGCCGACACCCGATCCATCGGGCAACCGCCCGATCCGGCCGAGTACATCATGCCCAGTTTGAACAGATCGTCGCCGGACATGTCCGGGGTCGGCAGCGGCAGACCGTCGTCGTAGGCCTGCAGGTCGTGCGCCATTTCTTGCGCGTTCATCACCGTATCTCCTGATCGGGCGCCATTCTGGGCCCGCCTCTGAGACGCCATCAAATACCGGTGGTTTGAAGTTAAAGTTAACGGCGAAAGGGGCTGCCCGGACTTTTCAGTAAAGCAATAATGAATACTTCCAACGGGATTCAGACCTCGGAAATCTCTGATAAATCTCTTGTTCACGCCGACGCGCCCGCGAGCGCTCCGCAAACCTGACGCGATCGTTCAGCGGGCATTCAGGCGCGAAATTCGACCTTGCTCATCATTAACGGGTCGGGTCGGCACATCCGTCGGCGGCCCAGAATGGAGCACGAAGATGAACCGCCTCACCAAGGCCGCCGTCGTCGCCCTCGCCCTGTCGACCACGGCCGTGCCGATGCTCGCCCAGGCCCAGGACCGCGACCGCCGCGAGTATCGTCAGGATCGCCGTGACGACCGACGCGACTTCCGCCAGGAACGCCGTGAAGATCGCCGCGATCGGCGCGACGGTCGCTATGACAGCCGCCAGGACTATCGTCGTGACCGCCGCGATGACCGCCGCGACTACTGGGCGGAACGCCGGGACGACCGTCGCGATTGGCGCAACGACCGCTGGGACCGCAACAACAGCAACTGGTGGCGCGGCCGCTCGGACTTCCGTGGCTACAACGGTCCGCGCTCGGGCTACTGGTATGCGCCCAGCTACGGCTACTACCGGGTCGAGCCGCGCTACAACGGCTATCGCTGGCGCACCGGCGGCTATCTGCCGGCGCAGTATCGCAGCTACTACGTCCGTGACCCCTATGTTTACGGCCTTCGCGAAGCCCCGCGCGGCTATCGTTACGTCCACGCCGGCAACGACATCCTGTTGATCGCCGTGGCCAGCGGCTTGATCGCCAGCGTCCTCTCGGGCGTCTATTAAGCCCCGTCATAACCGGACGATCGAACCCCGCAGGTCTTGCCTGCGGGGTTCTGCTTTTTTCGACAGCCCCTTGATTGCGAACAGTGTTCAGCCTGGGTTCATCGCCACGGATCGATGATCGCCTCAAGCCGCCGGAGATCCGGCGTGCAGGAACCAAAGACCATGAAACGCCTCCTGATGGCTTTCACCGCCATCGCCGCCGTCGCCGGCCCGCTTGCAGCTCCGATACAAGCCCTCGCCCAGGAACAGGACCAGGCTCAGCAGGAACGGCCCCAGCGCGAAGGGCGCGCGCGCGGCATGAACCGGCCCGAGCGCCCGCAGATGACTCGTGAGGACGGACCGCGCGAGCCTCGCCCCGAACGACCCAGCCGCCCCGCAAACGATACGCCCCGTCCCGAGCGCCCGTCGGGTGGCGAACGTCCCAATGCCGGCGGCCAACGTCCGGATCGTCCCGAAGGCGGATGGTCTCGGCCTGACCGCCCCAACACGGCCGGCCAGCGTCCCGACCGACCGGAAGGCGGCTGGAACCGGCCCGATCGGTCGAACACAGGCGGCCAGCGTCCCGACCGCCCCGAAGGCGGTTGGAACCGTCCCGATCGCCCGAACACCGGCGGCCAGCGTCCAGACCGGCCCGAAGGCGGTTGGAACCGGCCTGATCGCCCGAACACCGGCGGCCAGCGTCCCGACCGCCCCGAAGGCGACTGGAACCGACCCGATCGGCCCGACCGCCCAAATGCTGGCGGTCAACGCCCCGACCGTCCTGGAAACGGCTGGAACCGTCCCGACCGTCCAGGCTCGGGGTGGAACAACGGTCGTGACCGCGACCGTCAGCACCGCGAGTTCCGCCAGCGCTTCAACGGCGATCAATGGCGGCGGGATTTCTATCGCAACCACCGCTCGGACTGGTGGCGCAATGATCGGCGCTTCAGGGGTTACAACGGCGTGCGCGTCGGCTTCTACTTCGCGCCGGGTTGGGGCTACTACAGCGTGCCGCGCTCCTACTGGGGTCGGTCGTGGTCGGTCGGCCAGTATCTGCCGGATGCCTTCTGGCGTTATCAGCTGAACGACTGGCGCACCTACGGCCTGGGCTATCCGCCCGAGGGCACGCGCTGGGTCTCCGTCGACAACACCCTATATCTGATCGACGAATACGACGGCTATATTATCGACGTCATCCGCGACGCCTGGCGCTGGTAGCAGCCTGACGTTTTTGAACTTCCGCCCGACGGCCCCGCGCCGTCGGGCTTTTTTTAATGCGCCGCTTGGCTCAGATCGGAAACCGTGACCATGGCGTGACCTTGAGCTGATGCGACATCTTGTCATGCATCACTCGATCACCCGGTATTCGAAGCTAGGAGCTGCTCGACAAACGACACGCAGCCAAGATCATCTTCAGCATTCAGCGCCTGAAACGACTTGGAACTGGCCGGACGAAAATCGGCCCTGATACGCTCCGACGCTGCCCTTCGTCGCCATTCACGACGGCGTCCGGAAGCTTTTCCGGATGGCGTTTCAACCGAAGGACATGCCCCCATGAAGATCGCACTGACCGCCCTGGCCGCCTCGATGCTGCTGGCCGGCGCCGCAACCGCCCAGCAAGCGCCCAGCGCGCCGCCGCCTCCGCCGCCCCCGCCGGTCGATCATCAGATTCCGCACCATCCGGCCCCGCCGCCGGTCGATCCCTCCGTGCCTGCGCCGCCTGCCCCGCCTGCTCCGCCAGCGCCAACCGACCCGGACGCCCCCGTCCCGCCCGCGCCTCCGGCTCCCCCCGCACCGCCGGCGCCGCCCGTCCCGCCGTCGGCCTGAGCCTGGAAATGGAAAAGGCCCTGCGGATCGCTCCGCGGGGCCTTTGCTTTTCGTTCGACGCCTCGCCCTACAGGCCCAGCTTGGCCTTCAGGATGTCGTTGACCGCCGCCGGATTGGCCTTGCCGCCCGTGGCCTTCATGACCTGACCGACGAACCAGCCGATGGCCTGGGGCTTTTCGGCGACGGCCGCCGCCTTGTCCGGGTTTGCGGCGATGATCTCGTCCACAGCCTTTTCGATGGCACCAGTGTCCGTGACCTGTTTCAGGCCGTGCTTCTCGACCACCTCGGCCGGCGAGCCTTCGCCGTTCCAGACGTGATCGAAAACCTCCTTGGCGATCTTGGACGAAATGACATTCGTCTCGATCAACTCCACCAGCTGCGCGACGTGCGCCGCCGGCAGCGTATTCTCGCTGAAGTCCTTGCCCTCGGCGGCCAGGCGCGCCGAAACCTCGTTGGTGACCCAGTTGGAGACCAGTTTGGCGTCCCGACCCTTCGCTGCGGCTTCGAAGTAGTCGGCCTTCGCCTGTTCCGAGATCAGCACGATGGCGTCGTACTGCGATAAGCCATAGTCGGCCATCAGACGCTTGCGCTTGTCGTCCGGCAACTCGGGCAGCGACGCCTTGATCTCGGCGATCCAGGCCTCTTCCAGATCCAACGGCAGCAGGTCGGGATCGGGGAAGTAGCGATAGTCCTGCGCCTCTTCCTTGGACCGCATCGAGCGCGTCTCGCCGGCCGTCGGATCGTACAGGCGCGTCTCCTGGGTGATCGAACCGCCGTCCTCCAGAATTTCGATCTGGCGGCGCGCCTCATACTGGATCGCCTGAGAAATGAAGCGGAAGCTGTTGACGTTTTTAATCTCGCAGCGCGTCCCCAGATAGCTGAAGTCGCCCGTTTTCTTGAACTTGTCGTAGTTGCCTGCCCGGCACACCGACACGTTCACGTCGGCCCGCAGATTGCCCTTCTCCATATCTCCGTCGCAGGTGCCCAGATAGATCAGGATGGTCCGGATCTTCTTCACATAGGCCACCGCCTCGTCCGGCGTGCGCAGGTCGGGACGCGAGACGATCTCCATCAGCGCCGTGCCGGCCCGGTTCAGATCGACGTAGCTTTCGGTCGGCGACAGGTCGTGGATCAGCTTGCCCGCGTCCTGCTCCAGGTGCAGCCGCTCGATGCCGACGTTGAAGAAGCTGCCGTCCTCGGCCTCCACCTCGACAACGCCTTCACCCACGATAGGATAATAGAGCTGGCTGATCTGATAGCCGGTCGGCAGGTCGGGATAGAAGTAGTTCTTGCGGTCGAACTGGCTGCGGCGGTTGATCTGCGCGCGCAGGCCCAAACCCGTCTTCACCGCCTGTTCGACACAGTGTTTGTTCAGCGTCGGCAACATGCCGGGAAAGCCCGCATCGACCAGCGACACCTGCTCGTTCGGCCCCGCGCCGAAGCCGACGGCCGCGCCGGAGAACAGCTTGGCCTTCGACGCCACCTGGGCGTGGATCTCCAGGCCCATGACGATTTCCCAATCGCCGGTGCGGCCTTTGATGGTCTTGGTATTGTCGCTCATGCTCACCACCACTTGCCCGGCTTGGCCGTGAAGCCCGCCGCCCGTTCCAGCGCGGCGCCGACCTGGAAGACCGTCGCCTCGTCCAGCGCCTTGCCGATGACCTGCAGACCCAGCGGCAACCCGCCGGCGTCCACGCCCGCCGGCACCGAAATGCCCGGCAGGCCGGCCAGATTGGTCGTCACCGTGAAGACGTCGTTCAGATACATGGTCAGCGGATCGATCTGCTTGTCGCCGATGGCGAAGGCGGCCGACGGCGTCGAGGGAGTCAGGATCGCGTCCACCTGGCCCCAGACATTGTCGAAGTCCTCGGCGATGCGGCGACGCACCTTCAGCGCCTTGACGTAGTAGGCGTCGTAGAAGCCGGCCGACAGCACATAGGCGCCGATGGTCAGACGACGCTGGACCTCCTTGCCGAAGCCCTCGGCGCGCGAGGTGGCATACAGGTCGTCCAGCGACTTGAAGTCCTCCGCCCGATGCCCGAACCGCATCCCGTCGTAGCGAGCCAGGTTCGACGAGGCCTCGGCCGGTGCCACGATATAGTAGGTCGGCAGGGCGTATTTGGTGTGCGGCAGGCTGATCTCGACGATCTCGCAGCCGGCGTCCTTCAGCCATGCCACGCCCTGATCCCACAGGGCCTGAATCTCAGCCGGCATTCCGTCCACGACATATTCGCGCGGCACGCCGATACGCAGCCCCTTGACCGACTTGCCGACCGATTGCGTCCAGTCGGGCGTCGGAATGTCCAGGCTGGTCGAATCCCTGGCGTCGAACGAGCACATGGATTGCAGCAGCAGGGCCGCGTCTTCGACCGTCTTGGTGATCGGCCCGGCCTGGTCCAGCGACGAGGCGAAGGCCACCATGCCGAAGCGGCTGGCGCGGCCATAAGTGGGCTTGATGCCGACCGTGCCGGTGAAGGCGGCGGGCTGGCGGATCGATCCGCCGGTGTCCGATGCGGTCGCAGCCAGGCACAGGTCCGCCGCCACGGCCGAGGCCGAACCGCCCGACGAACCGCCCGGCGTCAGCTCGGCATTCGAGCCGGTTGATTTCCACGGGTTCTTCACCGGACCAAAGGCCGAGGTCTCGTTGGACGAGCCCATGGCGAACTCGTCCATGTTCAGCTTGCCCAGCATGACCGCCCCGTCGCGCCATAGATTGGCGGTGACGGTCGATTCATAGGGCGGCGTGAAGCCGCGCAGCATGTTGGAGCCGGCCGTCGTCTGCACGCCCTCGGTGCAGAACAGGTCCTTGATCCCCAGCGGCGCGCCTTCCAGCGCCCCGCCTTGGCCGGCGGCGATGCGGGCGTCGGACGCGCGGGCCATGTCCATGGCCTTGTCTGACGTCACCTCGACATAGGCGTTCAGGGTCGGGTTCGCGGCCTCGATCGTGGTCAGGAAGGCCTGGGTGATTTCGGCCGAGGTGAAGTCCTTGGCCTTCAGCCCGTCGACAGCGCCCTTCAGGGTCAGTTTGGTCAGGTCGCTCATGACTATTCGACCACCTTGGGCACGACGAAGAAGCCGTCCGCCGACTTGGGCGCATTCGACAGGACTGCATCGACCTTGGCGCCGTCGGTGACGACGTCGTCGCGCAGGCGAAGCGGCTGGGCGACGTTCGAGGTCATCGGCTCCACGCCTTCGACATCCACCTGATCCAACTGCTCGATCCAGGTCAGGATGCCGTTGAGCTCCTGCGCCAGCGGCTCCAGCCGGTCCTCGGGGGTCTTGATGCGGGCGAGATGCGCAACCTTGCGCACCGTCGCAGCGTCGATGGCCATGCGGCCCTCCAACACACAAAATGAAAACGAAGCGGTCGGATTAGCCGCCCGCACTGGGATTCACAAGGATCAGCCGCCCGTCGTCAGGCGTGATCTCACCGCGACGTGCTGACGGACACCGCATCCGGCGGCGTCTCGCCGCTTGAGGGGAAGTCGATCTGCACCGTGCGCTCCACCTTCAGGATGTCGCCGTTCGGCCCCGCCGTGTCCTGACGCACCGCCAGGACCACGCGCCTGGCCTTCGCCTCCACGACCTTCCATTCGGCATAGTCGCCCAGAGCATAGGCGCGCCAGCCCTCGGCCGGACCGCCGAACAGGGCGAAATAGGTCACCAGACCATTCACCGCCGGATCGCCGCCCGAAAGGCTGAAGACCTTGGCGTTCTGGTCCGGCAGGGCCTGCACCTGCGACACATCGGCCGCCGTGCCGATCTCCTCGCGTGCAGCCGCCGCGCGCCGTTCGGCAGGCCCCAACGGCTTAGTGGTCGGTGGCGGGGCCGCACGCGTGATCGGGCTCGGCGTCGGCGCGGCTGCCGCGATCTGAGTATCCTGTGCGGTCTCGGTCTTGGCCGCCGCGTCGGACTGTCCGCACCCACTCAACACGAGCCCGAAAGCCGTCATCGCCGCTGTCGCCGTGCGCATGTCATCGTCCTTCCTGTCGATCGTCTTCACCATCGCCTTTGACTTCGGCCCGCGCCAGTCCTAACCGCAGGCCGTGCCCGTCCTCGACCTTCTCGACCTGCCCGCCGCCTGCCCGCCCGACACGCCGTGGATGGGGTTGGATCTGGGCGAGAAGACCATCGGCGTCGCCGTGTCGGATTCCACGCGCCTGATCGCCTCGCCGCTGGAGCTGATCCGCAAGTCAAAGTTCACGCAGGAAGCCGAACACCTGTTCAAGCTGATGGCGCATCGCAAGGTTTCGGCCCTGGTCATCGGCCTGCCCGCCAACATGGACGGCACGGAAGGCCCGCGCGCCCAGTCGTGCCGCGCCTTCGCCCGCAACTTGGAGCGGCTGAGGCCCGTCAACATCGCCTTCTGGGACGAGCGGCTGTCCACCAGCGCCGTCGAGCGTTTCCTGATCGAGGATCTGGACCTGAACCGCAAACGCCGCGCCCAGGTCGTGGACCGCACCGCCGCCGCCTGGATCCTGCAGGGTGCTCTGGATCGGGTTCGGGACCAGGCGACCTGGGTTTGACGGCCCTGATCGCCGGCGTCCTGCCGGTCTTTCTGATGATCGCCCTGGGCTACGGCTTGCGAAAGTCCGGCTTCCTGCCCGACGAGGCCTGGCGGCCGATCGAGAAGCTGTCGATCAACATCTTCTACCCCAGCTTCTTGATCCCCGCGATCTGGCACGCCGACCTCGCCGGCGGCGGCGCGACCGTGGCGGGTGCTGCGGCGGTGGGCGCGACCCTGATCGTGGCGACCGCGACCCTGGCGTCCAAGCCTCTGATCACCCTGGACGGCCCGGCCTACACCAGCGTCTTTCAGGGAGTGATCCGCTGGAACAGCTTCGTCTTCGTGCCGGTGATCCAGTCGGTCTATGGCTCGGAAGGCACGGCGCTGGCCGCCGTCGCCATCGCCTTCATCATTCCCGTCACCAACATCGCCTGCGTCGCCGTGCTGGCGAAATGGGGGTCGCTGCAGCGCGAGCCGTCGGTCGTCGGCCTGATCAAGTCGATGCTGGCCAATCCGATCCTGCTGGCCTGTTTGATCGGCCTGGCGCTGAATGTACTGCATGTGCCGCTGATCCCTGGCCTGTCGGATGCGATGGACCTGCTGGGCGCCGCCGCCCTGCCGCTGGGCCTGATCGTCGCCGGGGCGGGTCTGTCCTTCGCCGAGGTCAAACGCCGCCGCACCACCATCGCCGCCGTCAGCCTGGTCAAGCTGGGCGTCATGCCGCCGCTGATGTGGTTCATCGCCTGGGCTTTGGGCGGCGACAGCCTGGCGCAGGGCATCGCCTTAATCTGCGGCGCCGCGCCCGGCTCGGCCGCCTCCTACATCTTGGCGCGTCAAATGGGCGGCGACGCGCCCCTGATCGCCGGCGTCATCGCCCTGACCACCGTGGGCAGCGCCGTGGTCATTCCCATCCTGCTGGCCCTGTTCCACTTCACCTGACTGGCGTTCAGGGCGAGTCACGCCTATAGCCGCGTCTCGATGACCCAGCCCGCTCAAGTCACCGATCAGACCATCCGCGACCGGCTGGTTCCGTTCCCCAAACCGCACTTCCTGGCCGCATCCGACCTCGATCCATATGTGACGCCGCAGTTGCTGGACCTGGGCGACGCCTTCGTCGACTTCAATCGCCAGTCGTCCAAGGCTCTTGACCTGCTGCACGGCCGCACGGTCGTGAACCTGTTCTTCGAGAACTCAACCCGCACCTCCTCCTCCTTCGAGATCGCCGCCAAACGGCTGGGCGCGGACGTCGTCACCATGCCGGTCGCCTCCTCCTCCGTGAAGAAGGGCGAAACCCTGATCGACACGGCGGTCACCCTAAACGCCATGAAGCCCGACATCCTGGTCATCCGTCATTCGGCCTCGGGCGCGGCCGAACTGCTGAGCCAGAAGGTCGGCTGCGCCGTCGTCAACGCCGGTGACGGCCGCCACGAACACCCGACCCAGGCTCTGCTGGATCTGCTGTCCATGCGCCGCGCATTCGGCGATGTGACCAGCCTGACCGTCGCCATCTGTGGCGACATCACTCACAGCCGCGTGGCGCGCTCCAACGTCGCCCTGTTGCAGATGATGGGGGCGCGCGTCCGCCTGATCGGCCCGCCGACCCTGGTGCCTGGCGACGCCGACCGCTGGGGCTGTGACGTCTTCCATGACATGCGCGAGGGTCTGAAGGGCTGCGACGTGGTCATGATGCTGCGGCTTCAGCTGGAGCGGATGGCCGGCGCCCTGGTCCCCTCGACCCGCGAATATTTCCGCTTCTGGGGTCTGGATCGCGAGAAGCTTGCCTGGGCCAATCCCGGCGCCCGGGTCATGCACCCCGGGCCCATGAACCGCGGCGTCGAGATCGATTCCGACGTGGCCGACGACCTGGACGTCTCCCTGATCCAGGATCAGGTCGAGATGGGCGTCGCCGCCCGCATGGCCGTGCTGGCCTCCCTCTCCGCCCGTTGGGGAGACGCCCGATGACCACCGTCGCCATCATCAACGCCCGTCTGCTGGACCCCGCTACGGACTACGACGGCCCAGGCGGCCTGCTGATCCAGGACGGCCGCATCAGCCGCGTGATCCACGGCCCGACGCCGGACGTGGCGGCGGATCAGATCATCGACGCCGACGGCCTGTGCCTCGCGCCCGGCCTGATCGACATCCGGGTCAAGACCGGCGAACCCGGCGCCGAGCCCAAGGAGACGCTGAAGTCCGCCAGCCTGGCCGCCGCCGCCGGGGGCGTGACGACCATCGTGGTCCAACCCGACACCGATCCCGCCGTCGACGACCCGGCCATGATCGACTTCATCCAGCGGCGCGGCGCGGCGCTGAACCTGGTCAACGTCCGCGCCGCCGGCGCCGCGACCAAGGCCCTGGACGGTCAGCGCATGGCCGAGATCGGCCTGATGGACGAGGCCGGCGCCCTGTATTTCACCGACGGCGACAAGGTGATCGTCAACAGCCGCACCCTGCAACGGGTGATGAGCTACGCCGCCGCCTTCAACGCCCTGATCGCGTGCCGCCCGGCCGACCCCTGGCTGACGGAAGGCGCGGTCGCCGCCTCCGGCGAACTGGCCACGCGCCTGGGCCTGTCCGGCAGCCCCGCCATCGCCGAGCGGATCGGGCTGGAGCGCGACCTGGCCCTGGTCGAACAGACCGGCGCGCGGTTCCTGGTGGATCAGATTTCGACCGAGGGCGCCCTGGACACCCTGGCCCGCGCCCGCGCCAAGGGGCTGGAGGTCGCCGTCAGCGTCTCGATCAACCACCTGTGCTTCAACGAGGTGGACATCGGCGATTACCGCACCTTCTACCGGCTGGACCCGCCGCTGCGCTCGGAGGCCGACCGCCAGGCCCTGATCGAAGCCGTGCGCGAAGGCCTGATCGACGTCATCACCTCCGCCCACGCCCCCGCCCCAGCCGAGGACAAGCGCCGGCCCTTCGCCGAGGCCGCGCCCGGCGCCATCGGCTTGGAGACCCTGCTGCCCGCCGCCCTGACCCTGCATCACGAAGACGGTCTGGACCTGCTCGACGTGCTTCGTCCCCTGACCCAGGGGCCCGCCGCCCTGCTCGGCCTCGACGCGGGCGTCCTGGCCGAGGGCGCGCCGGCCGACGTCATCCTGTTCGACGCCGGGGCCCCCGTCATCATCGACGCCGACGCCCTTCACTCCAAATCCAAGAACTCCCCGTTCGACGGCCGCCGACTTCAGGGCAAGCTGATCGGAACCTGGGTGGGCGGTCGCAAGGTCTTCTAAGGATCAGATCAGCGCGGCCGCGCGCACGTCGCGGCCTTGGCCACCTCGGCGCCCAGCACCGATTTGACGGCCAGCGGCGTATCGGTGGCGATCACGGTGACGCCCTGGCGCACCAGATCGCGGTATTCCGATACGTCCCCGTCGGCGGCGTAGCGGTCGTCACGGCGCACGCCCTCGGCGCCCAGTGTGCCGAACTGAACCTCGACGCCGGCCTCGCGCAGGGCGCGCCAAAGCGCAGGACGCTCCTCGCGCGTGCCGGTCCAGGCCAGGATCTGCGCCGGGTTCAGCCCGCTCAGATCCTCCACACCGCTTAGCCCGGCTGAGATCATCATCTCCGGCGCCATGGCCGCCACCGCCCGCGCATCGGCGTCATTATAGGTGATCAGGATCACCCGGTTTCCGGCCCGTGACCGTCGCACCTGATCGATCACCGCCCGCGCCAGATCGACGGTGGTCTCGCCGTCGGCGGGCTTCAGGTCGATGCTGGCGATGGCCCCCACGCGTCCGGCGGCGTCCAGCGCCTCGCCCAGCGTCGGCGGCGCGGCGCGCGTCAGGGCGCCGTCCGACGCCTTCAGCCGCGCCTGTTTCACTTGGGCCAGCGTCAGGTCCGCGACCCGCCCGCGCCCCGTGGTCGTCCGGTCCATGGTGTCGTCGTGCATCAGAACCAACTGCCGGTCCTTGGTCAGGACAGCGTCCAGTTCCAGGATCGCATTGGGGATCGCTCGGCCTGTCGCCTCGATGGCGGCGATGGAATTCTCGGGCTGGTCCAGCGCCGAAACCGCCCGGTGCGCCGAGATCGCCACGCCGCCGTCCCGCACGCAGTCGAAATAGGCCGCCATCGCCGGCCCCGATGACGGCGCAGGCGCCATCGGCGGCGCACCCACGCAACCTGTCGTCGAAAGCAGCAGCAGGGTCGCGGCGGCGGCGGAAATACGGGTCATGGATCGGCTCCGGAAAGACGCGCGGACCAAACGCTGCGCCGATCATCGGGTCAAGAGGTCGGATCGCCCTTGCTCCCGACCGCCCCGCGACGCATTTTGCCGCAACGACACGCGGGGAGCGAATCAACGTGCAGGATCTAGTGGCCCCGGCTCTCGGGACCTTGGCGCTGGTGGCGCTGGGCGGCTATCTGCTCGGCTCGATTCCCTTCGGCGTGGTGATCACACGTGCAGCCGGCGCCGGCGACGTGCGCAACATCGGCTCGGGCAATATCGGCGCGACCAATGTCCTTCGCACCGGCCGCAAGGATCTGGCCCTGGCCACCCTGCTGCTGGACGCGGGCAAGGGTGCGGTCGCCCTGCTGATCGCCCGTCATCTGTTCGGCAGCGAACTGGCCGGCGCCATCGCCGGCGGCGCGGCCTTCCTGGGACACCTGTTTCCCGTCTGGCTGGGCTTCAAGGGCGGCAAGGGCGTCGCCACCTTCTACGGCCTGCTGCTGGCCGCCGCCTGGCCGCTGGGCCTGATGGCGGGGGCGGTCTGGCTGCTCTGCGCCTTCCTGTTCCGCTATTCGTCGCTGGCGGCGCTCATTTCATCGGCGACCGCGCCGCTGCTGGCGCTTCTGCCGCTCGCCGTCGTCGGCCTGCCGGTCAGCCTGCCCATCCTCGCCCTGACCGTGTTCGCCGCCGTTCTGATCTGGGTTCGACATCACCAGAACATCGCCCGGCTGCTGAAGGGCGCGGAACCGCGCATCGGGGCAAAGAAGGCGTGAGCCTGGACCCGGCGGAACGCTTCGCCCGGCTGCGGCTCGCCCGCACCGACCGCATCGGCCCCGTCGCCTTCAGCCAACTGATCGGCCGCTACGGCTCGGCCCTCAATGCGCTGGACGCCCTTCCCGATCTGGTGCGCAAATCCGGCTCCGCCTCCGTTCCGCCCCCCGTAGAGACGGTCGAACGCGAGATCGCCGCCGGCGACGCCATCGGCGCCCGCCTGCTGGTGCTGGGCGATCCCGACTATCCCGAAATGCTGGCCACGCTCGATCCGCCGCCGCCGATCCTGTGGACGCGAGGCCGCGTTGACCTGCTGAACCAGCCCTCGGTCGCCATCGTCGGCGCCCGCATCGCCTCGGCGGGCGGTCAGCGGATCGCACGCGGCCTGGCGCAGCAACTCGGTCAGGCCGGTCATGTCGTCGTCTCGGGCATGGCGCGCGGCATCGACGCCGCCGCCCACGAAGGCGCCTTGGCGACCGGGACCGTCGCGGTCCTGGGCGGCGGCGTGAACGACATCTATCCTTCCGAACACGCCGACCTCTACGCACGCCTGACGGAACAAGGCTGCGTCGTCTCCGAAAGCCCGGTCGGCGCCCGCGCCCAGGCGCGCGACTTCCCGCGCCGCAACCGCATCATCTCCGGCCTGTCGCGGGGCGTCGTGGTGGTCGAGGCGGAAGTCCGGTCCGGCTCCCTGATCACCGCCCGTCTTGCCGCCGAGCAGGGCCGCGATGTGTTCGCCGTGCCCGGATCGCCCCTGGATCCCCGCGCGCGCGGGCCCAATGAACTGCTGCGTCAGGGCGCCATCCTGTGCGAGGGGGTCGAGGACATCGACCGCGCCTTCAATACCCTGCGCACCCTGCGCGAGCCGCCTGCCGATCCGATGCGATTCGACGACGACACCGACGACGCCTTCCTCGACCGCGTCGCCGCCCTGTTGTCGCCAACCCCGACGCCGCGCGACGAGATAGCCCGCGCCCTGAACGCCCCGGTGTCCAAGGTCGCCGCCGCTCTGCTGGAGCTCAGCCTAACCGGCCGCGCCGACCTGCTGCCCGGCGGCCTGGCTTCGCTCTAGGCCTGCGGATGACCCGCAACGCCCGCGGCCTGTTCCAGCAAGCCAGCCAGCCGCACGTCGCCCTCGTCCCGCGCCAGCCGCGCCATTTCCAGCGCCATGGCACCGATATATTCCCGCGTCGGAAAGGCCGCCGCTTCGATATGCGCCTGGCGATCCGTTTCGCAGGCCGATTGAGGTTGCGCCGTCGCCATGATCGTCTCCGTTGTCAGGTCCACAATCTAACCGGGCCGTATTAAAACGCAACTACTCTAGGGTGTAAGACGACAGGTGCGATTGACTCACGGCTCCGCTCCAACCACGTTCGCGCCCCTTCCCGAGACCGGACCGTTATGAACCTCGTCATCGTCGAGAGCCCCGCAAAGGCCAAGACCATCAATAAGTATCTGGGCTCGGACTATGAGGTCCTGGCCTCGTACGGCCACGTCCGCGATCTGCCATCCAAGGATGGCTCGGTCCTGCCTGACGACGACTTCTCCATGCATTGGGAGGCCGACGCCAAGGGCGCCAAACGCCTGTCCGAAATCGCCGAGGCCGCCAAGCGCGCCGACCGCGTCATCCTGGCGACCGACCCCGACCGCGAGGGGGAAGCCATCAGCTGGCACGTGCTTGAAGTGCTGAACAAGAAAAAGGCGCTGAAGGACACCCACGTCGAACGCGTCACCTTCAACGCCATCACCAAGTCCGCCGTGCTCGAGGCCATGGCCAATCCGCGCCAGATCGACATGGAGCTGGTCGAGGCCTATCTGGCTCGCCGCGCGCTGGACTACCTCGTCGGTTTCACCCTCTCGCCGGTCCTTTGGCGCAAGCTGCCGGGCGCACGCTCGGCCGGCCGCGTCCAATCCGTGGCGCTGCGCATCGTCGTCGATCGCGAGATGGAGATCGAGAAGTTCAAGGCTCAGGAATACTGGTCCATCGAGGCCGACCTGAACGCCGACAGCCCGCCCTTCACCGCTCGCCTAGTCAAGCACGCCGGCAAGCGGATCCAGCGGCTGGACATCAAGGACGAGGCCACGGCTTCCGCCGCCCGCGCGGCCATCGCCGCCGGCGACTTCACCATCAATGCGGTGGAGAAGAAGCCCGTCCGCCGCAATCCGGCCCCGCCCTTCACCACCTCGACCTTGCAACAGGAGGCGGCGCGCAAGCTGGGCTTCTCGGCCCAGCGCACCATGCAGGCGGCGCAGAAACTATACGAGGGGGTCGACGAGACCGGCGGCCTGATCACCTATATGCGGACCGACGGCGTTCAGACCACGCCCGAGGGCATCGCCCAGGCGCGCGAGGTCATCAGCCAGGCGTTCGGCCCGGCCTTCGTCCCGCAAGAACCGCGCTATTACAAAACTAAAGCCAAGAATGCTCAGGAAGCGCACGAAGCGATCCGGCCGACCAACATCGCCCGCCATCCCGACAGCCTGCGCCTCGAATCCGATCTTCAGCGCCTGTATGAACTGATCTGGAAGCGGATGGTCGCCTCGCAGATGGAGGCGGCCCGGATGGACCGCACCACCGTCGACATCGAGACTGCCGACGGCCAGACCGGTCTGCGCGCCACCGGCCAGGTCGTCACCTTCGACGGCTTCCTCGCCGTCTATGAGGAAGGCCGCGACGAAAAGCAGAAGGGCGCCGAAGACGACGAGAGCGACGACACCAGCCGCCTGCCCGCCCTGAAGGAAGGCGCCAAGGCCAAGGTCGACGCCATCCGCACCGATCAGCATTTCACCGAACCGCCCCCGCGCTATTCGGAAGCCACCCTGGTCAAGAAGCTGGAAGAGCTGGGCATCGGCCGCCCCTCGACCTACGCCTCGACCCTGTCGACCCTGCGCGACCGCGAATATGTCCGCGTCGACAAGAACCGCTTCTATCCCGAGGACAAGGGGCGGCTGGTGACGGCCTTCCTGGAGCAGTTCTTCAGGAAGTGGGTCGAATACGACTTCACCGCCGCGCTGGAGACCCAGCTCGACGAGGTCTCGGCCGGTCAGCTGAACTGGAAGGTGCTGCTGCGCAACTTCTGGCAGGACTTCCACGCCGCGACGCAAGCCGCCGGCGAACTGCGCACCACCGCCATTCTGGACGCCCTGAACGAAAGCCTCGGCGCCCACATTTTCCCGGACAAGGGCGACGGGACCGATCCGCGTGAGTGCCCCCTTTGCCACCAGGGCCAGCTCAGCCTGAAGACCAGCCGCTTCGGCGCCTTCATCGGCTGCGACCGCTATCCGGAGTGCAAATACACCCGCCCCGTCGCCAGCCCGTCGGCTGAGGACGGCTCGGCCGAGAGCGGCGACCGCGAGCTGGGCATCGATCCGGAAACGGGCCAGCCGGTCCAGCTGAAGATCGGCCGTTTCGGCCCCTACGTCGAAATCACGCCGCCCGAGGGCGACAAGCCCAAACGCTCGTCCTTGCCCAAGGGCTGGTCGCCCGCCTCCCTGTCGCTGGACCAGGCCCTGCGTCTGCTGGCCCTGCCGCGCGAGGTCGGGGCTCACCCCGAGGACGGCAAGATGATCACGGCGGGCCTGGGTCGTTACGGACCCTTCGTCCTGCACGCCGGGACCTATGCCAATGTCACGGACATCGACGAGGTGTTCGAGGTCGGCCTGAACCGCGCCGTCGCCCTGCTGGCCGAGAAGCGCGCCGGTCGTCCCGGTCGCGGCGCGGCGACAGCCCCGCTCAAGGATCTGGGCGCGCACCCGGAAACGGGCGAGCCGATCCACGTCATGGCCGGCCGTTTCGGTCCCTACGTCAAGTCCGGCAAGATCAACGCCACGCTGCCGAAGGGCACTGCGCCCGAAGACCTGACCCTGGAAGACGCCCTGCCACTGCTGGCCGCAAAGGCCGGCGCCGCGCCCAAGAAGAAGGCGCCCGCCAAGAAGGCAGCCGCTCCGAAAAAGGCCGCCGCCAAGAAACCGGCCGCCAAGAAGGCTCCGGCGAGGAAGGCCGCCAAGTCCAAGACCGAAGACTGATGCTTAATGTCTCCTCCCCGTGACGTGGGGAGGAGACGAAGCCTCATGGCGCGAATCCCCCCCGCGCCCTATCTTTGCCTGCTCATGCCCATCCGCCGCCTTTCCCCCGAAACCGTCAACCGCATCGCCGCCGGCGAGGTGGTCGAGCGGCCGGCCAGTGCCATCAAGGAACTGGTTGAGAACGCCCTGGACGCCGGCGGCCGCAACATCGAGATCCAGGCTGACGGCGGCGGCCTGTCGCGCATCCTGATCGCCGACGACGGAAAGGGCATTCCGCGCGAGGAACTGCCGCTGGCCATCGAACGCCACGCCACGTCCAAGCTGGAGCCCGACGACGCCGGCGACGTGGACCTGCTGCGCATCCACACCCTGGGCTTCCGGGGCGAGGCCCTGCCCTCCATCGGCTCGGTCGCCCGCCTGTCGATCACCACCCGATCCCGCGACGAAACCGACGCCTGGGCCATCACGGTCGAGGGTGGCGAGACCCGTCCCCTGGCCCCCGCCCCCTTCCCAGGCCCGCACGGCGCACGCGTGGAGGTGCGCGACCTCTTCTACGCCACCCCCGCCCGGCTCAAGTTCATGAAGTCCGAGCGGTCCGAGGCCATGGCCATCTCCGAAGAGATCAAGCGCCAGGCCATGGCGCATGAGGCCGTCGCCTTCACCCTGTCGCTGGACGGCAAGGTCACCCTGCGCCTGCCCGCCGAACACCCCGGCGACGAAGGTCGGCTGAAGCGGCTGTCCGCCCTGCTGGGTCGCGACTTCGAGGCCAACGCCCTGCTGATCGATCAGGCGCGCGACGGCGTGCGCCTGTCGGGCTATGCGGGCCTGCCCACCTATTCGCGCGGCAATGCGGCGCATCAGTATCTGTTCGTCAACGGCCGCCCGGTGAAGGATCGCCTGCTGCAAGGGGCCCTGCGCGGCGCCTACGCCGACTTCCTGGCGCGCGACCGCCACCCGGCCGCCGTCCTCTTCCTCGACATCGATCCGCTCTATGTCGACGTCAACGTCCACCCGGCCAAGGCCGAGGTCCGGTTCCGCGATCCGGCCCTGGTGCGCGGCCTGATCGTCGGCGCCCTGAGGCACGCGCTGCACGCCGCCGGCCACCGCGCCTCCACCACCGTCGCGGCAGACACCCTGTCCAGCTTCCAGGCCCACACCGGCCTCTCCACCGGCCCCGCCTACAGTCCCAGCGCCCCCTCGGCGCAAGGCTTCAGCGGCTGGACCGGCTGGTCCCAGCCCGCCGCCGCCGCCCAGGTCCTACCCGGCCTCAACGAACGCAGCGCCCGCGTCGAACCCAGCTGGGACGGCCCCTCATGGCCGTCGCAACCCGCGCAGCACAGCGACCTCGCCACTCGCCACTCGCCACTCGCCACTGAACCGACCGACCCCCTCGACTACCCCCTGGGCGCCGCGCGGGGTCAGCTCCACGCCAACTATATCGTCGCCCAGACCCGCGATGGCCTGGTCATCGTCGATCAGCATGCGGCGCATGAACGGCTGGTCTATGAGCGGATGAAGGCCCAGATGGCCGAGGGGGCCGTGACCCGCCAGGCCCTGCTGACGCCCGAGGTGGTCGATCTGGACCCCGCCGAGGCCGAACGCGTCGCCGGGCGGGCCGAGGAACTGGCCGAGATGGGCCTGATCGTCGAGGCCTTCGGCGCCGGCGCCGTCCTGGTGCGCGAGACCCCGGCCATGCTGGGCGACACGGACGTCCAGGGCCTGATCCGCGACATCGCCGACGACCTGTCCGAACACGGCCAGGCCCTGTCGCTCAAGGAACGCCTCGCCGCCATCTGCGGCACCATGGCCTGCCACGGCAGCGTCCGCTCCGGCCGCGTCCTCTCGGCGCCGGAGATGAACGCCCTTCTCCGCCAGATGGAAGCCACCCCCCACTCCGGCCAATGCAACCACGGCCGCCCCACCTATGTGGAGTTGAAGCTGCACGATCTGGAGAAGCTGTTCGGGCGGCGGTGAGGGCAAAGAGTTGTTTAGTGCGCGCCTAGATGCGCGTTGAGCCGCTGAGAACGTGCATTCCACGATACGTAACGCCCTATCACACAGAACGCTTGAAGCTATGGTCTCCAACATGTTGGAAAAAGACGAAGATCGCGACGCCGCTGAAGATGCATCTTCGGGATGCACAATACCGTCTGTTATTCCGCCGGAGATTGCTGGTCGTTATAACCTCGCACGTGATCCAGATGTAGAACGTGACGTTTCCAGGTATGTGGAAATCGAGTCAGGGAATACCGTTACAAATGTCGAGAAGATAAAGACAGAATATGTCTTGGGAGACTCTTATGACATATGGGATGTAACCACGGATGGCGGCCAATGGTGGGTCATCTCAAACCTATTAAACTTATACTCAAAAGATCTCTTTCCAAGTCTAGATTACACACTATCATTTCATATCGGCCTCATGATGAGGATGCGCAGTAACCCCAACGGACCTGACGCAGAAAATCCCGACCCATTTGATGAAGTCGCACGGCGCAGGGAACAGGCTGAAGCCGCCTATGAAAGAGCCATTGAGGCTGTCCACTACCAAGCCGTAGGGATGCAGTTGCGAGAGTGCCTTATCTCGCTCAGTACAGCATTGCGCAGGCGGATGGAGGTGATAATCGAGGGCGAAGCACCTCAAGAAGCCAATTTTAAAGGCTGGATGGACCTGATAATAAATCAGCTCTGCCCAGGAGACGCAAACAAGGAACTCAGACAGTTTCTGAAGACGACATCTGACAAGACATGGTCACTAGTCAATTGGCTGACTCATGATCGCAACGCTAATCAGACAGCAGCCTCAATCGCACTTCATGCGTGCGATATGGTTTTCGGCCATTCGATCCAAATCCTAGTTAGAGACCGTACCGATAACGTGGAAGAATGCGCACAATGTACATCCCGTAACATTCGTTCGCATTACGACGCTGGAATACTTCCGGACGGGGATTACTACACCACTTGCGGATCATGTGGATGGACTAGCCATCCTGACGGTGCAGAACGACACGACAAGTAATAACATCATGCCTTCCATCCTCTTCGTCTGCCTCGGCAACATCTGTCGCTCCCCCCTCGCCGAGGCCGCCCTGCGCGCCGAGGCGGAGCGGCTCCGTCTCGACCTGATCGTCGATTCCGCCGGGACCGGGGACTGGCATGCGGGCGAGCCGCCGGACCCGAGGGCGCAGGCGACGGCGCGGCGGCATGGGGTCGAGATTTCGGGGTTGAAGGCGCGGCAGGTGACGCAGGCGGACTTTCGGCGCTTCACCCATGTGATCGCCCTGGACCACGAGAACCTGAAAAACCTGCGCCGTCTGCGTCCTGACGATGCGACCGCCGAACTCAGCCTGCTGCTCGACCACGTCCCCGGCCGCGAGGGTCAGGCCGTCGCCGACCCCTATTTCGGCGACGACGACGACTTCGAGATCACCTGGGCCGAGGTGACGGCGGCGGCGCGCGGTCTGGTCGCCAAACTGTAACCCTCCCCCCCCCCCGTTGGGAGACGGGCAGCGTCGCCTCACTCTGCTGTCGGCGAAACCTTGAGGAATAGCACCCTGGCTGCGCCGTAGTCGCGCGCGTCCAGCCGTTGATAGCCAGGGGTGTCGATCTCCGGCTCGTCCGACCCGCGCTCGAACACCACCAGGGCGCCGGGCTTGAGCCAGCTTCCCTCGATCAGCCGCGCCAGCGTCTGCTCCCCCAGCCCCTTGCCATAGGGCGGGTCCAGAAACGCTAGGTCGAACGCCTCGGCGATCGGGCCGGGCCGCGCGCCCAGGTCCGTCGCGCTCCTGCGATGCACCCGCGTGCGTCCCATCAGCCCATAGGCGTCGGCGTTCTCGCGGATCGCGCCGCGCGCGCCGTCGTCCGTCTCGACGAACAGGCAGAAGCCCGCCCCCCGGCTGACCGCTTCGAACCCCAGGGCGCCCGAACCGGCGTAAAGGTCGATGACCCGCAGGCCTTGCAGGCTCTCGCCCCAGGCGGCGTGTTCCAGCACGTTGAAGACGGCCTGGCGCGCGCGGTCCGAGGTCGGGCGTGTGCCCTGCCCCTCCGGCGCGACGATGGCCCGGCCCTTCAGGCTTCCGGCGACGATCCGCATCAGGCCGCTCCGCCAAAGCGCCGACCGACCCAGACCCGGCCGGCGATCAGCAGCCCCAGCGCCAGCGCCGTCACGGCCGCCAGCAGCCCCACGCCCCGCGCCATCAGGAAGAAGCTCAGCGCGCAGGCCAGCCCCGGCATCAGGGCATGGGTCACGACCACCGTGGCGCGCACCGCCCAATGCGGTCGCGGCCGGATCGCATCGGTCACGAAGGCGGCCCAGCCATAGGCGCCGGCGTGCATCACGCCGACCAGCGCCACCAAGCTCAGATAGATCCACGCCCCCTCGCCGTTGCGCGGCTGCTCGTACAGCAGGGTCGTGGCGAACGGCATCAACACCACCCCGGCCAGCGCCAGCATGTTGAACAGCATCACCCCGTTGCTGAAGCCGGTCATGCGAGCGAACACCCGCCGGTGCGTGTTCCAGAAGACGCCGATGATGGCGAAGCTGAGCGCAAAGGCGGTGAACATCGGCCACCGCTCGGCCCACAGGCTGGCCCACTGTCCGTTCCAGCCTTCGGGCACATGCAGTTCGATGGCCAGCAGGGTGATGGCGATGGCGAACACCCCGTCCGAGAACAGCAGCAGCCGTTCCAGGCTGTGATCGCCCTTCGCCGGGCTCAGGTCCGCTGTCGTCGTGTTCATCGCCATTCCCCCTGTCGCAACCCTTGTCGTCAATCCTGCGGCGGCGCGAACTGCGCCCATAGCTCGTCCGTCGTCAGGCGCGGCCGCTCGCCCGCCAGCGCATAGGTCGCCGGCTTGCTCTCGATGCAGAACTCGTCCTCAAGGGCGAAGACCGACGGGTCGTCGAAGGCCTGGGCCGAGACCATGGTGATCGCCCCGTCGTTCGAGCGCCAGAACAGGCCGGTCCCGCAGGCGGGGCAGAACTGCCGCGTCGCCCAGTCGGACGACACATAGGTCGCCACCTCGCCCGTGACCGCGACGCTGTCGCCGCAGTCCACGCTGAACAGGATACCGCCCGACTGCCGCCGACACGTGGGGCAGTGGCAGGCGTGCATCCCGCCGTTCGGCGTCGCGGTGAAGGTGACGGCGCCGCACAGGCACCGCCCGGTCGAGATCGTCATCGCTCAGTCCTCGGCGGCGAGCCTCAGCGGGGCGTGCGCGGCTTGCCTCCTGGCCCGCGTCCACTCGTTCCGGACGGACCGGCCGGCTTGCCGCCGCCGCCCGTGCGAGGCTTGAAGTCGCGGCCGCCGGTCGGTTTTCCGCCGGGACCGCCTGCGCGGGGGCCGGAGCCGGCGCGTCCCGCCGGCTTGGCGCCGGGCTTGCCGCGCCGGTCGTCGATGAACTGGTCGTCGCGCGGCTTGAAGGCGCGCTTTGGCCGGTCTCCGTCTTCACGCGCCGGACGATCGCCTGCCGGCGCGGTGCGTTCGCGCGGCTTGAAGCTCTTGGAATGCTCGAACTTGGGCGCGGCCTTGGCCCAGCCTTCCTTCTTGGGCGGACGCTCGCGGCGCTCGACCGCGTCCGCCTGGGCCGTCTCGGCGGCGCGAACGCGGCTGGGCTTGCGCGACGGGTCCGACATGGCCGAACCCGACCGGCCCTTGACGATGGGCGTGGAGACCCGACGGCCGGGGATGGGCGCGGGCGTCTCGACCGTATTGCCGGTCGGCAGGTTCTCGGGCCGGATATAGTCGGCCAGCAGCTCGCGGATCACGCGCGGCCCGACCTCTTCCACCGAGCCGATGGGCAGGACGTCGAGGCGGAACGGGCCGTAGGCCAGGCGGATCAGCCGGTTGACCGTCAGGCCGACGGACTCCAGCACCTTCCTGACTTCGCGGTTCTTGCCCTCGGTGATCGACACCGAGATCCACAGGTTCGCCGGCGCCTTGCCGTCTTCGGACTTCGACTCCTTGGCCTTGTCCAGCTTGGCCTCGATGGGACCATAGGCGACGCCGTCCACGACCACGCCGTCCTTCAGCGCGTCCAGCTGTTCCTGGGTGATCTTGCCCCGCGCCCGCGCCCGGTACTGACGCACCAGCGAGGTCGAGGGCAGCTCCAGCGCCCGGCTCAGCTCGCCGTCGTTGGTCAGCAGCAGCAGGCCTTCGGTCGCCAGGTCCAGCCGCCCGACCGAGATCACGCGCGGCAAGCCGGCCGGCAGGGCGTCGAACACCGTCGGTCGTCCCGTCGGATCGCTGTGGCTGGTCAAAAGGCCCGCCGGCTTGTGATAGCGCCAGACCCGCGTCGCCTGGGTCGAACCGATGGGCTTGCCGTCCACGGTGATCACGTCGTCGCGCGTCACCAGGGTCGCGGGCGTGTCCAGGATGCGGCCGTTGACCGCCACCTTGCCCAGGCCGATCAGACGCTCGACCTCACGGCGCGAGGCGATGCCGGCGCGGGCCATGGTCTTGGCGATTCGCTCAGCGCGCAGAGGCGTGTCCGGCGTCTTGGACTTGCCGTCCTTGCCGCCCCCATCGCTGCGCGGCTTGTCGGTGCGGGGCCGGTCGCTGCGCGGCTTGTCGCTGCGTGGGCGGTCGGCCTTGTCGCCGAACCGCTTGGCGCCGTCTTCGCGAGGGCCGCGCGGCTTGTCGCCGAATGATCTCGTCCCGTCGCCGCTCTTGCGGGGACCGGAGGATTTAAAGGGCCGGGGCGACCGTTCGTCTTGACGGGCGCGGGGCTTCTTGTCGTTGTCGTCTGTATGGCGGACCATGATGAGCGGTTCATGCGCATGGCGCTGGACCAAGCGCAAGCGGCGGCGGACGCAGGAGAGGTGCCCGTGGGCGCAATTCTTGTCGATCCCGCCTTAGGTGAGGTAATTTCGACCGGCGCCAATGGTCCGATTGCAGCTCGCGACCCCACCGCCCATGCCGAGATCGTCGCCATGCGGCGCGCGGCGACGGCGCTGGACAACTATCGCCTTACCGGCCTGACCCTCTATGTGACGCTGGAGCCCTGCGCCATGTGCGCCGGGGCCATCAGCCACGCCCGCATCGGCCGCGTGGTCTGGGCCGCCGACGATCCCAAGGGCGGCGCCGTCATCCACGGCCCGCGTCTGTTCGAACAACCCACCTGCCACTGGCGCCCGACCACGGACTCAGGCCTTCTGGCGGGCGAGGCGTCGTCGCTGCTCAAATCCTTCTTCCGTCAAAGACGGGGAACGGCGACAGGCGGCGCACGTTAGAACGCCGCGAAAAGCTGCGCCGTTGGGCGGGGCCGTGGAGGGAAAAGACCTTGTTCAAGCCGGATCTGCCGCAGTCGATCGTGTTCAGCGGCCTAGCCGCCTTGGCCCTCCTCACCGCCTGCGGCGCCGATCCCGACAAGGCTCCGCGCACCGGCGACGAGGTCAAGGAACGCGCCATCCAGGCCCAGACCGCCCGCCAGCGCACCGGCGCCGAAATCCAGGACCGCACCCTGAACCGCGTCGTCCACACCGTTTATCTTTGCGACAATGGCGAGCGTCTGTCAGTCGACTTCGACAACCCGCGCCAGATGGCCACCATCCGCAACTCGTCCGGCGAGGCCATCGACCTGTACCAAGAACGCGCCGCCGACGGCATCTGGTATCGCGCCTCCAACGTCGAACTGCGCGGCAAGGGCGTTTTGGCCACCTGGTCTGTCGAGGGTCGCCAGCCGACGGAATGCCGCGCAGTCGACTGATCGCGTTGCGAGAGGTGGCGCGGCTGCATACGTCAACCTCATGTCCCTGATCGAACAGCTCGGCCTGACCGCTCCGATCATCCAGGCGCCGATGGCCGGCGTCTCGACGCCCCGAATGGCCGCCGCCATTTGCAACGCTGGCGCGCTGGGCTCCATCGCCGTTAGCGCGACGAATGCGGACGGCGCGGGCCGGATGATCGCCGAGACGCGAGCGCTGACCGACCGCCCCTTCAACGTCAATCTTTTCGTCCATGCCGCGCCGCGAAGAGATAAGATCGTCGAAACGGCCTGGCTTCACGCTCTGACCCTGCAGTTCGAGGCTTTCGGCGCGACCCCGCCCGCCGGACTCGCCGCCATCTACCAAAGCTTCGCCGACGACGACGCCATGCTGTCGGCCCTGCTCGCCAATGCGCCTCGCGTAGTTAGCTTCCATTTCGGCCTGCCTGACGCCGAGCGGATTCGCGCGCTGAAACAGACCGGATGCCTGCTGCTGGCGAGCGCCACCAATCTGGACGAAGCCCTGGCCTGCAAGACAGCCGGCATGGACGCGATCGTGGCCCAGGGCTGGGAAGCCGGCGGCCATCGCGGGATGCTCGACCCCGACGACGAGGACAGCCGCCTGGGGACGCTGGCGCTGACCCGTCTTCTGGTGATGCGCTCCGGCCTGCCAGTCATCGCTGCCGGGGGGATCATGGATGGGCGAGGCGTCCGCGCCGCCCTCGACCTCGGCGCCGTCGCGGCTCAGCTCGGCACCGCCTTCATCGCCTGTCCAGAAAGCGCGGCCGACGCGGGCTATCGCGCCGCTTTGAGCAGCGACGCCGCGCACCACACCACCATGACCTGTGCCGTCTCGGGCCGCCCTGCCCGCTGCCTGCGCAATCGTTTCACCGAGTGGGGCGAGCAGACGACGGCGGTCATCCCGGACTACCCGGTCGCCTATGATGCGGGCAAGGCCCTGAACGCCGCCGCAAAGGCCGCTGGCGAGACCGGCTTCGGAGCCCAATGGGCAGGTCAGGGCGCCCCGTTGGCGCGCGCCATGCCCGCCGCCGACCTGATCGCGGCTCTGATCGAGGAGATGCGGGCCTAGACCAACGCCGCCAGTCGTCGATCCAACCCGTCGCGCACTGAGGGCCAGTCGTCGTCGATGACGGCGAACATGGCGGTGTCGCGCGCCCGGCCGGTCCAGGTGATCTTGTGCTTGCGCAGCACGCCTTCGGCCTTGGCGCCCAACTTCAGGATCGCGGCCTGGCTCTGGGCGTTGACGGTGTCAGTGATGATCTCGACCCGCACCGCGCCCGCGTCGAAGGCATGCCCTAGCAACAGCCGCTTGCAAGCCGGGTTGATCGCCCCGCCCCGCGCCTCGGGCCGATAGAAGGTCGAGCCGATCTCGCAGCGGCGATAGGCGGGGTTGATCTCATACAGGCTCGTCGTCCCGACCACCGCCCCGTCCGAGCGCCGCCGCACCGCATAGGCGATCCGCGTCTGCGCCTGCATCGCCGCCATCGCGGCGTTCCACCACGCCTCGAAATGATCGCCATAGGCGGGCGCGACCATGATGCTCCAGGCCTCGGGATCGCAATCCAGCGCGGCCTTGACCTCGGCTTCCACTCCCTCCTCGAACGGCTCCAGCCGCACGAAGCGATCCTCCAGAGGGACCGAGGCGATCTGCATCACGCGGTCGCGCCTTCCTCGATCAGGAAGGCCCGCACCTTGGCCGGATCCACGCCCTTGGCGACGAAGGCCTGGCCGATGCCGCGCGCCAAGATCAGGGTCAGCGCCCCGCCCTCAGCCTTCTTGTCCCCGGCCATCAGGGCCAGCAGTCGGTCGGCCGCGAACGATCCCGCCTGATCCAGCCGCGTCGGCAGACCCGCCGCCGCGACCACCGCCTCGACCCGCTCGACATCGGCGGCCGAACACAGCCCTTCGCGCGCCGAGTATCGGAAGGCCATGCAGCACCCGAGCGCCACCGCCTCGCCGTGCGCCAAAGCGCCTTCGTCGAAGCCGACCTCGGTTTCGATCGCATGGCCGAAGGTGTGGCCCAGGTTCAGCAGGGCGCGTCGCCCCGCCTCCTTTTCGTCCTCGCCGACCACCGCGCTCTTGATCTCGACCGAGCGGATCACCGCCCGTTCCAGCGCCGCCGCATCGCCCTTAGCGCCCGCCGCCCCCTCGCCCGCCAGCCAGTCGAAGAAGGCCGCGTCGCAGATCAGCCCGTGTTTCAGCACCTCGGCCCAGCCGGACCTCACCTGGCGTTCCGGCAGGGTCGCCAGCACGTCGATGTCGGCCAGCACCAGACGCGGCTGATGGAAGGCGCCGACCAGGTTCTTCCCGCGCGGCGTATCGATAGCCGTCTTGCCGCCCACCGACGAATCCACTTGGGCCAGCAGGGTCGTTGGGATCTGAACGAAGTCGATGCCGCGCATGAACAGGGCCGCCGCCAGACCAGCCAGATCGCCGACGACCCCGCCGCCCAGGGCGATGACCACGTCCTTCCGATCCAGCCCGATCTCCAGCAGCCGATCCAGCACCCGTTCCAGCTCGGCGAAGGACTTGGAGCCCTCGCCTGCCGGCACCGCTACGATCTCGCTGGTCACGCCCGCCGCCCTCAGCGACGCCGTCAGGGCCTGGGCGTGGATGCCCGCCACCGTCTCGTCGGTGACGATGACCGTCCGCCCCTTGGCCAACGCCGCGATGCGTGCGCCGGCTTGCGCCAGTAGCCCGCGTCCCACCACCACGTCATAGGCGGCAAAGGCCCCGCCGCTGACCGGAATGATCGTCATTGCGGGGTCTCCGTGCGTCGTCTCTGGCGCCAGTGCCGGCGCAGGTTCTTGTGAATGGCGTCCACCGCTTGGCCGTGCGAGCCCTGCCCGACGTCCACGGTCACATCGGCCTCGCCGTAAATGGGATAGCGGGCTTCGGCCAGGCCGGTCAGCACCTCCAGCGGATCCTTGCCGCGCAGCAGAGGCCGCGTGTCGCGCCGCGCCACCCGCTCCGCAATGACCGCCAGATCGGCCCTCAACCAGACGGTGTCGGCCTTGGCTTTCAGCAACGCCCGCGTCTCCGGGTTCATCATCGCCCCGCCGCCGGTCGCCAGGACGATGGGCGGCCCCTCCAGCAGGCGGCGGATCACCCGCGCCTCGCCCGCGCGGAACTCGGCCTCGCCCAGGGCGGCGAAGATTTCCGACACCGTCATCCCGGCCGCCGCCTCGATCTCTACATCCCCGTCCGCAAACGGCAGTCGCAGCCGATTGGCCAGCCGACGACCGACCGACGATTTGCCCACCCCCATCAGGCCGACCAGGGCTATGGTGCGGGTCGGACCCGGATTCGCGCGCCGCCTCATCCGGCGGCTCCGGCGGAACGGTCGGTCGAGAGGAAGGCGAAGGCGGCGGCGCGGGCAGGCATGATCCAGAAAACCTCTACACCAAGCCTGACCTTGCGCCATCCGTTCGACGGCAGGTTCGCTCTTTGACGCCCCAGATCGAGGCCTTTCTGGAGATGATGGCGGTCGAACGCGACGCCTCGCCCCACACCCTGTCCGCCTATGGCCGCGATCTGGCCGACGCCGAGACGGCGCTGTCGGACGCCGGTGGCCTGATGAAGGCCGACGCCGAGGCGGTCGAGGCCTGGTTCGCCGACTTGTCGCGGCGCGGCCTGTCCGCCGCCACCGCCGCACGGCGTCGCTCTTCGGCGCGGCAGTTCTACCGCTTCGCCCTGGCCGAGGGCTGGCGCGCCGATGACCCGTCCCGCCGCCTCGATGCGCCCAAACAGGGCCGGTCCCTGCCGAAGGTGTTAAGGCGCGCCGAGATCGACGCCCTTCTGGCCGCCTCGGCCGCCCGTGACGCGGCGGCGGGTCTGCGCCTGGTCGCCCTGGTCGAGATGGCCTACGCCTCCGGCCTGCGGGTGTCGGAACTGCTGGGGCTCAAGGTCGAGGCCGTCCGTCGCGATCCCGCCTATCTGATCGTGCGCGGCAAGGGCGGCAAGGAACGGCTCGCGCCTCTGAATTCCGCCGCCCGCGAGGCAATCAAGGCCTGGCTGACCGCCCGCGACGCTAAACTGAAGGGCAAGGATGGTCGCAAGCCCAAGACGCCGGACAGCCCCTGGCTGTTCCCCTCCTCCGGCCGCACCGGCCATCTGACCCCGCGGCGTTTCGCCCAACTGCTGGACGAGGCCGCGATCACGGCCGGCATCGACCCGGCCCGCGTCAGCCCCCACGTCCTGCGACACGCCTTCGCCACCCACCTGCTCGAAGGCGGCGCCGATCTGCGCGTCGTTCAGACCCTGCTGGGCCATGTCGATATCGCCACGACCCAGATCTACACCCACGTCGCCACCGATCGCCTGGCCCAGGTCGTCCAACAAAACCACCCCTTGGCGCGCGACGACTGACAGCGCATATTCCGGCTATGGCTGAAGAGTTCTACGTCAAGGCGATCTGGGATCCCGAGGCAGGGGTCTGGTGCAGCGAGTCGAACATTGTTGGGCTGGTGCTGGAAACGGCGACGCTCGGAGAGTTCGAGAACCTCGCGCGCCATTTCGCGCCTGAGCTTCTGGCGGAAAATCTCGGAATCCACGGCGAAGTTCCCGTTCGCTTTGAAGCAGTGGGCGGGTTTGACGTCATCGCGGCATAGATACTTGGCTATTCGAACCGCCCCGCGCTGTAGGCCAAATGGTGGTCTGATAAGACCTAGCCACTGAGGTCGCAGACACAAAATGCCCAAGGACTTCTACCCCGAACTGACCGCCCTCCTCTCCGCCGCCGGCTGGCGTCGTGTCGTCAACGCCAAGGGCAGTCACGAAAAATGGCGACACCCGAACCAGCCGCACGCCGTCATCGTGCCGCGCTCGAAGAGCCGCCACACCGCCAACACCGTCCTCAAACAGGCCGGTTTGCCCAAAGCGTTCTGAACCCCCGCTTGCCCGGCGGCGTTGACCTCTCTAGGTTCGCGCGCCTTCCCCAAGGGCGCTTTGCCCGTTTGCAGTTCCCGGACGCCTTGATGGCCACGCACTATCTCGACTTCGAAAAGCCGATCGCCGATCTGGAAGCCAAGATCGACGAGCTGTCGCTGCTGGCCGACACCTCGGGCGACATCGACCATGAGATCGAGGGCCTGCGCAAAAAGGCCGAGCAGCTGCGCAAGAAGACTTACGCCGGCCTCGACCCCTGGATGAAGACCCAGGTCGCGCGCCATCCGCAGCGCCCGCACTTCATCGATTACGTCCAGAGCCTGTTCACCGACTGGAACGAACTGCACGGCGACCGTCAGTTCGGCGACGACCAAGCCATCCTGGGCGGTCTGGCCCGGTTCCGCGGCCGACCCGTCGTCATCATGGGCCACGAAAAGGGCCACGACACCGCGACCCGCATCACCCACAACTTCGGCATGGCCCGGCCTGAGGGCTATCGCAAGGCGGTGCGCCTGATGGACATGGCCGAACAGTTCGGCCTGCCGGTCCTCAGCTTCATCGACACCGCCGGCGCCTATCCGGGCCTGGGCGCCGAGGAGCGCGGCCAGGCCGAGGCCATCGCCCGCTCGACCGAGCGTTGCCTGACCCTGCGCGTGCCCTCCATCGCCACCATCACTGGCGAAGGCGGCTCGGGCGGCGCCATCGCCATCGCGGCGGCCAGCCGCGTGCTGATGCTGGAACACTCGATCTATTCGGTCATCTCGCCCGAGGGCGCCGCCGGCATCCTGTGGCGCGACGGCGCGCGGGCCAAGGATGCGGCCATGGCGATGAAGATCACCGGCCCGGACCTGATGCAGCTGAAGATCGTTGATCGCCTGATCGAAGAGCCTGTCGGCGGCGCCCATACCGATCGCGACGCGGCCATGGCCAATGTCGGCGACGTGCTGGCCGAAGAGCTGAAGGGCTTCGACGGCCTGACGCCCCAGCAGATCAAGAAGCGCCGCGCGGATCGCTTTTACGCCATCGGCGCCCTCTGACGCCTGGCCGCTTTGGCCGACCAGCGTTAACGCAGCATCCACCCTCGTCTGCCAAGCTCGGCGCTTCGTTCAGGGGCATCGGGGTTTGCGACCGGCCATGAGTTCAGCGGCGCGACAGACTGGGGCCTTTGCGCCATGAGCGGCGGCGAGTCCCTGCGTGAAAGCGCCGTCTTCAACCTGGCCGGCGCGATCACGATGATCGTCGACGATTCTCCGTTTTCGCTGACCCTGACGTCCAACGCCCTGACCGGTTTCGGCATCCGCCCGACCTATGCGTGCGGCACGGGCATGGAAGCCAAGAAGCTGCTGACCGACAAACCCGTCGATCTGCTGGTCGTCGACACCGACATGCCCGACATCGACGGGTTCGAACTGGTGCGCTGGCTGCGCCGCTCCGGCCCCAATCCCAACGCCTTCACCCCCGTCATCATGACCGCCAGCCACATTCGTCGCGGGCGCGTCGCCGAGGCGCGGGACTGCGGCGCCAACTTCGTCGTCACCAAGCCCTTCAGCCCGGCGCTTCTGCTGGAGCGCATCCTGTGGGTGGCGCGCGACAGCCGGCCCTTCCTGGAGGTCGGCGACTATCTGGGCCCGGATCGCCGGTTCCGACACACCGGCTATGAAGGCGTGGAACGCCGCGCCGACATGATTCGCAAGGCGAAGGGGATGGAGAGTCTGGCCCTATGACCGTCATCACCCACACTCAGCGCAAGTCTCGCCTGGCAGAGATGCTGGATCGCCCCGGCGGTGTCAGCGTCGGGGTCGCCCTGGCCCAGGCCCGCGCCAATCTGGACGGACTTCAGGATCAGGCCCGCGCCATCATCGGCGACAATATCGCGGCCCTGCTGGCCAAGCCCGATCCGAACCTGATCGAGCCCATGCGGCTGGATCTGGCCTATTCCGCCTCAAGCCAGATCATCGATGCGGCCAGCCCGTTCGAGATGGACGACCTGTGCACGGCGGCCAAGGGCCTATGCGACCTGCTGGACGCCGCGCCGCGTCAGGGCGGTTTCGACTGGCGCATCGCCACGGTCCATGCCCAGGCGATGAAGCTGTTGCTGGCGCTGCCGCCGCAAGAGCAGGCCGCGCGGACCGCCATCCTGACGAACCTGCATGAGGTTCTGAGAAAGAAGCTGCCGACCGCCGATCAGTCGGCCATCTGAGGCGTCTTGCCGCCGCGCGTCTGTTTGCGCCACAGCGCCGCATACTCCCCGCCCTGTCGGGCTACCAGTTCGTGGTGACCGCCGCGTTCGACGATCCGCCCGGCCTTCAGCACCAGAATCTGGTCCGCGTCCGCCACGGTCGATAGCCGGTGTGCGACCACCAGGGTCGTGCGGCCATTCCTGGCCTTGCGCAGGGTTTTCTGGATCGCAGCCTCGGTGCGGCTGTCCAGGGCGCTGGTGGCCTCGTCCAGGATCAGGATGCACGGATCGGCCAGCAGGGCGCGGGCGATGCCCACCCGCTGGCGTTCGCCGCCCGACAGCTTCAGCCCCCGTTCGCCGACCTTGGTCTGCATGCCGTCCGGCAAGCCGCGAATAAAGTCGGCCAGTTCCGCCGCCTCCGCGGCCGCCCACACCTGCGCCTCATCCGCCTCTGGCCGGGCGAAGGCGATGTTGGCGGCCAGGGTGTCGTTGAAAAGCGCCACGTCTTGCGGGACCAGCGCCACCGCCGACCGCAGCGAAGCTTGGGTCACCTCGCGCGCATCATGGCCGTCGATCAGCACGCGCCCTTCCTGTGGATCGAGCAGGCGCAGCGCCAGTTTGACGATGGTGGACTTGCCCGCGCCAGAGGGCCCGACCAGCGCCGTCGTCGTGCCCGGCGCGGCGTGAAAGCTGACGTCCTCCAGCCCATTGGCCCGCGCGTCGTGGCGGAAGCCGACGCCCTCGAACGTCACCGACGCCCCGCGCGCATCGACCGGCCGCGGCAGGGCGACGGCGTTCGGCGCATCCGCGACCTGCGGCGTCTGTCGCGTCACCTTCAGCATCTCCTCCATGTCGATGAAGGACTGACGGATTTCCCGATAGGCGAAGCCCAGGATGTTCAGCGGCGCATACAGCGAGATCATGATCAGCACCGCCGCTGTCACGTCGCCCGGCCCCATCCTTCCGGCCGCGGCCTCGGACCCGGCCATCACCGCCATGACGCCCAGGCCCAGGTTCATCACCAGGGCCTGCATCCCGTTCAGCATATTCAGCGAACTGTTGGCCTTCAGCGACGCCTCGGCATAGTCGCCCAGCGCCCGGTCATAGGTCTGGGCCGCGCGCGTCTCGGCCCCGAACGACTTGACCGTCTCATAGTTCAGCAAGGCGTCGACCGAGACGCCGGCGGCCTCGGAGTCGGCCGCATTCATGATCCGGCGATGCTCCAGCCGCCAGTTGGACATGGCGAAGGTGGCGGCGGTGTAGATGACGACCACAACTACCGCGACGGCGGCGAAACGCCAGTCGTACTTCGCGCCCAGCACCGCGGCCGCCAGCACCAGCTCAACCCCGGTCGGGACCAGGTTGAAGGCCAGGATACGCAGCAGGAAGTCCACCGCGCGCGATCCCCGGTCCATCGTCCGCGACAGGGCGCCCGAGCGTTTGGTCTGGTGGAAGTCCAGCGACAGGCTCAGCGCATGGGCGAAGGCCTCGGCCGCCGTCGCGCGCTGGGCGGCGGCGCGCACCGGCGCGAACACCACGTCCGAAACCAGGGGCGAGGCCGCCGATAGAAACCGCACGAGGGCCCAGCCGATGGCGAAGGCTGCAAAGCCCAGGCCGACGGCGGTCGCCGCACCCTGCCCCGCCGCCAGACGGTTGACCGCCGCGCCCAGCACCAGCGGCGCCAGAACGCCCAGCCCCTTGCCCGCCAGCGTCAGCAGAATGGCCGAGATCAGCCGCAGTTTCAGGTGCGGCGCGCCGGATCTAGCCACCAGCCGCGCAAGGTCCGCCAGCGCCGTCAGCGTCGGGGGTCCGTCCGTCTTGTCCTGTGGGCTCCCTGCCTGCTGCGCCTTGACCATCGGGTCACGCCTGCCGCCGGAGCGTTCGCCTCGCATCGCCATGATCCGCATATGGAAAGCCAATGCGACCGGGGAAAGGCCACGCTGGCGCGCAAGCGGGGATTCGTCGCTCAGCCCAGACCGGCGACCGCCTCGATCAACTCGTCCACGGCCGCTTGCTGCGTCGCCCACGAACAGACAAAGCGCACCGAGCCATCATCGAAGGCGTAGCAGGCCCAACCCATTTCGTTCAGGCGGGCGTGCGCCTCTGGCGGCATCCGCACGAAGACGGCGTTCGCCTCCACCGGATGGGCCAGGACGAAGGGCGACCGCCCCGCGATGCCGGCCGCCAGTCGCTGCGCCATCAGATTGGCGTGGGCGCCGCCCGACTCCCAATCGCCGCTTTCCAACAAACCCAGCATCGGACCCGACAGCAGACGCGTCTTGGACGACGTCTGGCCCGCCTGTTTCAGACGGTTGTCCAGTCGCCGCGCCAGGCCTTTGTCGAACAGTACGATCGCCTCGGCGCAGTTCGCGCCCGCCTTGGCCCCGCCGAACACCAGCACGTCCACGCCCAGGCGAGGAATGTCCTTCAGGTCGAAACCGGCGGCGACCGCATTGGTCAGGCGCGCTCCGTCCATGTGAACGCCGTAGCCCAGCGCCTTGGCCGGTTCGATCAGGTGGCGCAGTTCTTCCTCGGTATAAACCGAGCCATATTCGGTGGCCTGTGTCAGCGACAGGGCGGCGGGCGGCTGACGATGCCCGACTTCGGGTTCGCCCAACTGCGCCTGGAGCGCCAATGGATCGATCTTGCCCGAGAACCCCGGCAGCCCGATCAGGCCGACGCCGTGACCGAAGAAGCCTGGCGCGCCCGTCTCGTCGGTGCAGATGTGCGCCGCATGGTGAGCCAGCACCGCCTCATAGGGTTGGGCCAGCATCGACAGGGCGATGGCGTTGGCCGCCGTCCCACTGAATACAAAACGCACCTCGGCGTCGGCATCCAGACGCTGGCGGATCTGGTCGGCGGCGCGGCCGGTGACCTCGTCTGCGCCATAGGCGCGCGCGAATCCCTTGTTGGCGCGCACCAGGCCTTCGATGGCGCTCAGCGCCATGCCGGCGGTGTTGTCGGAGCCGAAATCGTAACGCATCAACGGTTCGTCGCCTTCAAATCGGCCGTATCGTCTTCGACCGTGCGGACGCGCACGACCGGGACCACATCCTCATCGCCATAGGGCACGGCGACCTGATGCGGGAACGGAATCTCGATCCCGGCGGCGTCCAGCGCCTCCTTGCCGCCCTGCATCAGATCGGCCTGGGTCTGCCACCAGTCGCCGACCTTCACCCAGGCGTGCAGCGTCACCTGCACCGAGCTGTCCAGCAGGCCCGTAACGCCAGTCCACGGATGGGGATCGTGCAGCACCTTGTCGTGTGCGGCGGCCATATCCGCCAGCACGCAGCGCGCCTGGTTCAGATCGTCGCCATATCCGACCGTGAAGTTGATCTCGATCCGGCGCGTCTGCTGGCCGGTCAAGTTGGTCAGCGGGTCGCTCAGGACCTTGGAGTTCGGAATGACAATCTTGTGGTTGTTGGCGTTGGACAGCTGGGTCGTGAACAGGTCCAGTCGCTGCACCGTGCCGCTCATCCCGCCGACATCGACCACGTCGCCGACCCGGTAGGGCCGCAGCACCAGCAGCATGATCCCCGACGCCACGTTTGACAGCGTGCCCTGCAACGCCAGGCCCACCGCCAAGGACGCCGCGCCCAGCACGGCGATGATCGAGGTCGTCTGGACGCCCAGCCGCTGCAGCACGGCGATCATGCCGATGATGAAGACCACCACCCGCACCACCTGGACCGCGAAGCTCAAGACCGTTGGATCGTGGCGGAAGCCCTTGACCCGCGACAGGGTATTGCGCGCCGCCCGCGCCGCCCATTTCGCCGCAAAGACGGTGAGGACGAAGATCAGGATGGCGATCGTCAGGTTGATCGCGAAATCACCCGCCATGTCGGTCAGCTTGGCGATCACGGCGGCATCGATCGAAACGGCCTTGCGGCCCGCGGCCACCGCGTCGGCGACTTCGTTGGAAAGAGGCAGAGACATGAGGTCGGGTCTAACGCCTGACGCGACGATTGAAACCCCCGAAAGCCCGATTTCAGGCCTTTGCGATGCGCCCGCCGCCGCTTTCAATGGCGTCCAGCAGGTCCATCACATCGTCGATGGTGTTGGCCTCTCGCGCCGGCTTGTCCCAGCGGATGCGGCTGATGCGCGGAAAGCGCATGGCCACGCCGGACTTGTGCCGCGTCGAGCGATTCAGCCCCTCGAAGGCGATCTCCAGCACCAGGCCGAAATCCCGTTCGGCCCGTACCGACCGCACCGGCCCGAACCGGTCGATGGTGTGATCGCGCACGAACTTGTCGAGCTGCTTCAACTCTTCGTCGGTGAAGCCGAAATAGGCCTTGCCCACCGGCGTCAGCGCGCCTTCCGGCGTCCAGACGCCGAAGGTGTAGTCGGAATAGAAGCTCGAGCGTTTGCCGTGGCCCCGCTGGGCGTACATCAGGACGGCGTCGATGACGTGCGGGTCACGCTTCCATTTGAACCACGGCCCCTTGGGTCGCCCCGCCAGATAGGGGCTGTCCCAGCGTTTCAGCATCAGCCCCTCGGCCGCCGCCCCAACCGGCGGATCGGCGCGCAACCGCGCCAACTGATCCCAATCCGCATAATCGACGACCGGCGACAGATGCAGTCGCTCGCCGGAATGACCATTGACCAGGGCCTCCAGGCGCGCCCGACGCTCGCGCAGCGGCAGGCTGCGCAGATCCTCGCCGTCCTGGGCCAGCAGGTCATAGGCGACGACCGCCGCCGGAAAGGCCTGCATCGCCTTGGCGTCGACCGACTTGCGATTCAGCCGCTGCTGCAGGTCTCCGAACGGCGCGACCGCCCCGTCGCGCCAGACGATCAGCTCGCCATCGATCGCGCCTTCGAACGCCAGGGCGTCCATCACATCGGGAAAGGAGCCCGAAATCTCGTCGCCGGTGCGGGAATAGAGTTTGCGGACCTCGCCCTCCAGCACTGCCTGCACCCGGATGCCGTCCCACTTCCATTCGGCCGCATAGTCGGCCGGCGACAGTTTGGGCAGATCGACCGCTTCATCGATGGCGACGGCCAGCATGACGGGTCGGAACCGGCCGGGCGCATCCGGGCTGGGCCGCTCCGCCCTGCCCTCCAGCCAGGCGAACAGATCGGCGTAGGGCGGCTCGACCGCGTGCCAGACCTCCTCGATGGCGGAGGCGTCGAGCGCCTCCAGCGTCATCTGCGCCTCGTCGCCGTCCGGCGAAGGCGGCGCCATCACCGCATCCGGGCGCATCATCGCCGCCGCCGTCTTGGCCAGCCGCGCCGACAGCCCCACGCGCAAGGCCCCGGTCATCAGCTTCAGCAGCGCCCAGCGCCCTTTCGGCTCCAGCGCATCGAGCCAGCCTTCCAGAAGACCGCGCACCTCCGTCCGCGTCGCGGTCCGTAGCGCCTCCACGACCTCGGCCAATTCGGGCTCGCGGTTTGGCCGATGGTCCGGCGTCACCGGCCAGATCAGGGCCACCGTCTCAGCCAGATCGCCCACATAGTCGTAGGACCAGCCGAACAGCACGCTGTCGACCCGGCCTTCGACCGCCTTTCGGATCATGGCCGGCTTGGCCGCGTCGAACGTCAGGTCGCCGGTCAGGGCCGCCAGCGCCCAACCCCGATCCGGATCGGGCGTCGCTCTCAGATAGTCGCGCACCAGGACCAGCTTCGCATTGCGCGAAGCCGTCAGGGACAGGCGGTCCAGAAGCTCGGCGAAGGCGCGCATCGTCATCCATCTTGGGCGCCGGAAGCGTCGCCGTCCTCTTCAGAACGAAAAACGCCCCGGAGGTTTCCCTCCGGGGCGCATCTCAAATCCTTGACGGATCAGTTGAACAGGCCGGCGATCACGGCGGTGATCAAACCACCGGCGACGGCGGCCAGCACCACGTCATTACCGCTTCGGACATATTGGTAGCCACGGGGCGGCGCGCGCAGGCCATAGCGGTTGTAGTCATTCACCACATAGGCATTGGTGCGGTAGTAGGACGGCATCCGTTGACCATAGCTCCAGGTCCGAACCGCATAGCCGCGCGGCGGGACATAGCGCGGGGCGTTGTAGCGACGTTCCGCACGCTGCCAGCGTTCATAGGCGCGTCGCTGCTCGCGATAGTCGCGACGATCCTCGCGCAGTTCGCGGCGGTAGTCGCGGCGATCCTGGCGATAGTCCCGACGATCGTAGTGGTCAGGACCCGGACCGTGACGAGCGGCGGGACCATGCGGGCCGTGCGGCGGTACGGGCTGAGCCGAGGCTGCGCCAGCGGCGCCCAGCGCGCCGGCGGCCATGACCGAAGCGATTGCGGTGGTCAGGATCTTCTTCATGATCGTGTCTCCATCTGCGCCGAAGATCATCGGCTTGGGTGCAGTTATGGAGCACGGCGACTGAGGCGCGCCTGAACCGGCGTCCTCGGGCTAGGTTCATGTCGGGAACACAGGATCGCCGCAATCAGGCGGCGACGGAGGCCTCAGACGATGGCAGCGCCATCTGCGCGACCGCGTCGCGACCGCCGCTGACGCGACCCATCAGAGCGGCCAAAGCGCCGAAATCGATCGGCTTGTTCAGATAGGCGTCGGCGCCGGCCTGAAGCCCCGCCTCATGATCCTCATGACGCGCCGAGGCAGACAGGACCACAATGGGGGTGCCGGCGTTCTGGCCGCCTTCGCGGATCATGCGTGTCGCGGTCAGTCCATCCATGACCGGCATATTCACATCCATGATGATCAGGTCGAACTGTTGATCCTTGGCGATATCCACCGCGACCTGGCCGTTCTCGGCCGTCGAGGTGACGTGGCTGGCAGAGCTCATCCAGGCCTCCAGGATCATGCGGTTCACAGGGTGATCCTCGACCACCAGGACGCGCAGCGATTCGCCGCCCTCGATCTCGGCATGAACCTCGGCCGCCGCGACGGGCTTGGCCCATTCCACGACCTCGGCCTCGATTTCCAGGGTGAAGCAAGAGCCCTCGGCGAGCTTGGACGTCACGGTGATGTCGCCGCCCATGATATTGGCCATGCGTCGCGCGATGGTCAGGCCCAGACCCGTCCCGCCAAAGCGCCGCGTGGACGAGGTGTCGACCTGGGTGAAGGGCATGAACAACCGCTCCAGATCGGCCGCCGCAATGCCTGCGCCGCTGTCCTGGACGACAAACTCGAACCGCACGCGCTGATCCGACACGCGGTGTCCGCGCACGAGATAGTGGATCTCGCCGGCCTCGGTGAACTTGACCGCATTGGACAACAGGTTCTGCACCACCTGGCAGACGCGCAGCGGATCGCCGCGCACCACCGTCGGGATGTCGCCTTCCACGGTCGTGACGAACGTCAGGCCCTTGGCTTCGGCCTGGGCTTCGAAGGGGCCGGTGATGCGCTTGTTCAGACCGTCGACAGCGACATCGACGACCTCGAAGTTCATCTTGCCGGCCTCGATCTTGGTCATGTCGAGGATGTCGTTCAGCAGCGACAACAGATTGTCGCCGGAGTTGCGGATGATCGACAGATATTCGCGCTGCGTCGTCTCCAGTCGCGTCGCGCTGAGCAGTTGGGCCGCGCCCAGCACGCCGTTCATCGGGGTGCGCAGCTCGTGCGAGATCACGCCCAGGAAGTTCGACTTGGCGTCATTGGCGGCGTTGGCCTTGTCGCGGGCCGCTTCCAGCTCCTCGATCAGATGCGCCTGGTGCGACTGGAACGCCCGGATGCGGTCTTCTCGCAGCAGGGTCATGGTCACCAGCACGAACAGACCCGCCGCCGTGAACGGCAGGACCGCCAGCATCGACCAGAAGGCGTTGGTGCCCCACAGGCTGAACAGAATGATCGTCGCGGCCGCACCGTAGGGCGAAGAGATGATCAGGGCCTGACGCGGCGAGCTGCGAAGCTGGGCGAAGACCAGCACATAGCCAGAAATTAGCAGGGCGAGGGCCAGGGGGCGTCCGAACTCGGTGGGCGAGAACCAGGCCATCAGAGGCGCGATGGCCCAGGCGCCGGTCGTCACCGTGGCCACGATCGGGAAAATCACGCCCCAGTTGGTGCCGACGCGATGGCTCAGACGATGTTCGACGATTCCCCGCAGCGACCCGGCCGCCAGGGTGCCGCCGAACCACAATAGCGCCGGCCACAGGCCCACCGTGCCGAGAAGACCTACGCCCCACGAGGCGATGATCATGTAGCGGAGATACTGCGTCTGCAGGATGGCGGTCAGCGCCTGGGCCGCGTCTCCGGCGCGTTGTTCGCCTTCGAGCGCCTTCACGACGCCATCGGATTCCACCATAAGCCCAGATCCCCACGTTCTGTTTGGTTGGATGACGCTAAGACGAAGGTTCTAAGACGATGTGAACGCAGTTCTTTCGCTCAGCCTGCCTCCTCTGGCGTCAGCGCCTTGATCGAAAGAGCGTGGACCGGTCCGGCCATTTCGTCCTTCAACAGGGCGTTCACCGCGCGTTGTCGCGCCAGCCGCGATTGCCCCTGGAAAGCGGCGGACACGATCACCAGATTGAAGTGGCTTTCTCCGCCAGGCTTGGCGTCCATTCCGCCTTCATGATGATGTCCGGCGTGGCGCCAGCTGTCGTCCTCGACCTCAAGACGCTCGGGCGACAGCCCTGCCGTCAGTTTTGCACGAATAATCGTCGCCACCGGGCCTTCAGACATGATCGATTCCTTGATGCTGTCCCAATCGGGCTTACACTTCGGCTGATGTCCGCCTCCTTTCAATACAAGCCGCGCTTCACAGACATTCGGGTGAAGCCGCCCAAGCCCGAGGAAGAGGCGGCGAAGGCCGACGTCCTGCACCTCAAGCCTGGCGAAAAGCCTTGCCAGTGGCCCGACTGTCGCCGGGCTGCTGCGGCCAAGGCGCCCAAGTCGCGCGAACGGCTGAACGACTTCTACGAATTCTGCCAGCCGCACGCCGGCGAGTACAACAAGGGCTGGAACTTCTACGCCGGCATGAGCGAAGGCCAGATCCGCGCCGCTCAGGAAAACGAGGCCATGACCGGCGGGCGCCCGACCTGGGAGATGCAGGCCGGCAAGTTCACGCGCGAGGCGGCCGCCTTCGCCGCCAAGATGGGCACCTCGAACACCACCGGCGCCGGCTCATGGCGCGACAGCTTCGGCCTGTTTGGGCGCAAGGGCGATCAGGCGCCGCAATCCGCGACCGAGGACCGCCGCATCGGCAAGCTGGAACGCGCCGCCCTCGCCGACCTCGATCTGGATCCGGGCGCCGACAAGGCGAAGATCAAGGCTCAGTATCACGAGCTGCTGAAGCGGTTTCACCCCGATACCAACAGCGGCGACCGCAGCGCCGAGGCCAAGCTGCAACGCGTCATCAAGGCCTGGAAGACACTGAAAAAGGCCGGCCTGGCCTGACGGCCTATTCGGCGTAGATCATCTTGCGCGTCATGCCGCCGTCCACGGTCAGCACCTGCCCAGTGACGAAGCCCGCTTCGGCGAGATAGAGCACGGCCCCTGCGATATCCTCCGCGCGGCCGACGCGGCCGACCGGGTGCTGTTCGTGATCGACAGGACGCAGATCCTCGCCATCCGAAATCCAGCCGGGCGCAATGGCGTTGACGCGGATCCGAGGGCCTTCGCTGATCGCCAGGGCGTGGGTCAGGGCGAACAGCGCGCCCTTGGACGCCGCATAGGCCTCGGTGTGCGGCTCGGACATGAAGGCGCGGGTCGAGATCATGTTCACGACGGCCCCGCCCTCGTTCAGCAGAGGAATGGCGGCGCGGCTCATCAGGAAGGCGCCGGTCAGATGGCTGTCGATGATGTTGCGCCAGTCCGCCAGCGACAGCTCAGCCAGCGGGCCGTTCACCGGATCGGCGATGCCCCCGTTGTTGACCAGCAGATCCAGCGACGACCACCCCAGCGTCTCAAACGCTTGTTTGACCGAGTCCTCATCGCCCAAATCGCAGTCGATATGACGCGCTTCGCCCTCTCCTGGCTTCAGGTCGAAGGAGGCGACTTCCCATCCGTTGGCCAGCAAGGCCTTACAGACGCCCGTTCCGATCAGGCCCGATCCGCCCGTTACAATCGCTTTTTTCATGGTCCGAAAACCGGCGACGGCCGGCTTGGTTGCGCCGGATCAGGGCTGACCAGCGGCCTGGCTGTTCGTGGCGGCCATCATCGGGCTCGACGGTTCGCGGAAATAGCGATCAATCCCGTCCGCCACCGACTTCATCAGGCGACGGCGCGCGCGCTCGTCGGTCAGAAGCCGCTCGTCCTCGGGGTTTGTGATGAAGCCCATTTCCAGCAGCACGGCCGGCACGTCGGGTGCCAGGAGGACAGCCAGGCCCGCATCGCGATGGCTGCGGCGAAGCAGAGGATGGTCCGATCCCTCCAGGTGGGTCAGCAAGACCCGCGCGAACTGGGCCGAGCGGTTCTGGGTCGCGCGCTGAGTCATGTCGAGCAGGATGCGATCAACCGACGGATCGCGCCCCGGCAGATGCAGCTCGCGGTGCCAGTTGTCGCCGCGCGTGAACTCGCGCACGGCCCGGCCCGCGCCCTGCTCCGACAAGGTATAGACGCTGGCCCCGCGCAGCGCCGGATCGGCGCCGGCGTCAGCGTGCAAGGAAATGAACAGATCCGCGTCGGCCTGACGCGCGATGGAAACACGGCGATAGAGATCGACGTAGCGGTCGTCGGTCCGGGTCAGGCGCACGCGATAGCGGCCGTTCTTCTCAAGCTCGGCCTTCAACGCCAGGGCGGCGGCAAGGGTGACCTGCTTTTCCTGCGCGCTCGCGCCGCTGGCGCCCGGATCATTGCCGCCATGGCCGGCGTCGATGACGATCAGGGGGCGTTCGGCGCGACGCGGTGGTGCGCTGGCGCGCGGCGCCGGCGTGGTCGAGGCGCGCGCGGCGGCTCCTGTCGCCTTCAGATCGACGACATAACGATAATGGCTGACGCCGTCGCCGGGCGGCAGCAGGAAGCGCCGTTCGATCTCGCTGCCGCGCGCCAGTTCCAGCTGAACCCGCGACGAACCGCCGGACGAAGTAACCTCATAGGAGCGCACCAGACCCGAACCGCCACCGTTCAGACCACGCCCTGGCGCAACACCGCTGAGGGCCAGCACCACCCGGCCTTCGCCGCCCGCGTCGATGACGCGTCCTTGCGCCGTCTTGTCCAGATCGATGACGACGCGGGTCCGATCGCCATCGGCGCCGAAGCGCACCGCCAGCACATCGCCCTGCGCGCCCCAGGCGAAACCGCGCGTTGCGGACAGACCGACCATGCAGATGACCACGAAGGCCAGGGCGGTCATCGCCCACTCCTTCGCGCCCCAGCGCATCAGACCTGTCAAAACGCGACCGCTCATCTGCGTCGGCGAACCCGGTTTAAGCCTACTTGACCCCCATCATGACAGAGGCTCGTATTCAGGGGGTTAAGGCGAGCGCCTTTTAATTCTCCCGTTGCATGACTATGCTGTGACCGCTCGCGAACCGATCGCGCCGATTTCGCCTCTGCGAATCTTGGCGCGCCCTCCTCGCGGCGTTGACTTTCACCAATCCTAGAACCGCCCCGGCCTGGCCGATGGTTCGAAGAGCGGACCAGGGACGCGGCCTTCCCAAGGGATTGGCGCGCCCGGTTCAGGACCGACGACTTAATGGGCCTTTCCGCCTGCGTTCCCCAACGGCTTGATCAAGCCTTCTTCGCCGTTCTCGGCGAGGGGATGTCGCGCGCGCCGGCCCTCACCTTCATTCGGCGAGCCGCCATGACCCTGTCCGGAGATCCGGGACGGTCGGCCTGCGCGCGCCAGAGAGAGACTTTCCATGTCAAAGACAATGCTGATCGATGCGGCGCATCCCGAGGAGACCCGGGTCGCCATCGTGGACGGGCGCAAGATTGAGGAATTCGATTTCGAATCCCGTGCGAAGCGCCAGCTTCGCGGCAACATCTACCTCGCCAAGGTCACTCGCGTAGAGCCCAGCCTGCAGGCCGCCTTCATTGAATACGGCGGCAATCGCCACGGCTTCCTCGCCTTCAACGAAATCCACCCCGACTACTACCAGATCCCCGTCGCCGACCGCGAAGCCATCATGGCCGAGGCGCACGATGATGAGGACGAGGACGATCTCGACCGCGAATCGACCGGCGATGACGTCGACCCCGAATCGGCGCTGGCCGACGAAGAGCGGCTGAAGCGCCGCCTGATGCGTCGCTACAAGATCCAAGACGTCATCAAGCGCCGCCAGATCCTGCTGGTCCAGGTCGTCAAGGACGAGCGCGGCGCCAAGGGCGCAGCCCTGACCACCTGGCTGTCGCTGGCCGGCCGCTACTGCGTGCTGATGCCCAACACCGGCAAGGGCGGCGGCATTTCGCGCAAGATCACGAACACCTCTGACCGTCGTCGCCTGAAGAGCGCCGTCTCGGCCCTGGAAGTGCCCAAGGGCATGGGCCTGATCATCCGCACGGCGGGCGCCAAGCGCACCAAGGCCGAGATCAAGCGCGACTATCAATATCTGCTGCGCCTGTGGGAAACGATCCGCGAGACCACACTCGCCTCTCACGCCCCCTCGGTGATCTACGAGGAAGAGAACCTGGTCCGCCGCGCTGTGCGCGACATGTTCGACAAGGATTTCGACGGCATCCAGGTCGAGGGCGTCGAGGGCTTCAAGGAAGCGCGCGACTTCATGCGCGTGCTGATGCCGGCGCAGGCCAAGAAGGTTCACCTGTATCGCGGCTCGCGGCCCCTGTTCGCGGCCAACGGCATTGAAGAACTGCTGACGCAGATTCATCAGCCGGTCGTGCCGCTGAAGTCCGGCGGCTATCTGGTGATCAACCAGACCGAGGCCCTGGTAGCCATCGACGTCAACTCGGGTCGCGCCACCAAGGAACGCAACGTCGAGCAGACGGCGTTCAAGACCAATATGGAAGCGGCCGAGGAGGCCGCCCGCCAGCTGCGCCTGCGCGACCTCGCCGGCCTGGTCGTCATCGACTTCATCGACATGGATGAGGGCAAGAACAACCGCGCCGTCGAGCGCGTGCTGAAGGAGGCCCTGTCCTCCGACCGCGCTCGCATCCAGATGGGCCGCATTTCGCCCTTCGGCTTGATGGAAATCAGCCGCCAGCGTCGCCGACTGGGCGTGATCGAGGGCGCGACCGAAGCCTGCCCGCACTGCCAGGGCACGGGTCGCATCCGCTCGGCCGAATCCGCCGCCCTGATGACCTTGCGCGCGGTCGACATCGAGGCCGGAAAGAACGGCGCGGGCGTCGTGGTGCTGAAGGTTTGCACCGCCGTCGGCCTGTACATCCTGAACCACAAGCGCGCCTATCTGCAGTCGCTCTTGGAACGTCGCGGCCTGAACGTCATCGTCCAGATCGACGACAGCTTGGGTCAGGGCGAACACAATATCGAGCGCACCGAGACGAACGAGGACTTCGTCGCGCCCGAGATCGAGATGCCCAACCTCGACGACGACTTCGACGCCTCGCTGTACGAAGACGAGGATGAGGACGACGACGAGGAGATCATCGCCGACGACGATGACGACACCGTCGAATCCCTGGATCGCGAAGACAGCGACGACGACGAACCGCGCGAACGTTCGGAACGTCACGACGGCGGTCGCGATCGCGGTCGTGGACGCAACCGTCGCCGTCGCGGCGGTCGTCGCGACGAGGAAACCTCCGACGTCGAGGCCGTCGATACGGTCAGCGCCGACGACGCCTCGGACGATGAGGAAGACGAAAACGGCCGCCGCCGTCGCCGTGGCCGCCGTGGCGGTCGCCGCGTCCGCGAGGATGGCGAGCGCGACGTCTACACCTGGGTTCGCGGCCGCACGCCGTCGCTGGACGACCCCTATGTCTGGTTCGACCCGCTGAACCCCAGCCGCTCGGAAGGTCGTCCGGAACGCGGCGAGCGCCCTGAGCGGGCAGAACGTCCCGCTGTCGCTCAGTCCGAGATCGAAGGCCTGGATGTCGTTGCTGGCGAAGGCTCCGGCGAGGAAGGCGGCCGTTCGCGTCGCCGCCGTCGTCGGGGTCGCGGTCGTGGCGACGGTCCCGTCAGCCACGAGATCAAGGTCGAGAACCGCGCCACCAACGAAGGCATGCCGCCCGACGGCTCGCCCGAGACGCCGATGGCCGTCATGGTCGAGCCGACCGAGGCCGTCGAAACGTCTGCCCCGGCCATCGCGCCCGAACCTCAGCGTCGTCGCGTGCGCCGCAAGTCGGCCAGCGCCAACGTCGAGATCGCGACCGAACCGCATCCCGACACCGCCATCGAGCCGAACGAGGCCACGGTCCAAGGCGCGCCGGTCGAGCTGGACGTGACACCGCGTGAGGCGCTGGCCGCCGAACCGGCCGAGGTCGCCCCGGTCGCCGCCCCGACGGCGGTTCCAGTGACCGAGGCCGTCTTGGCCGAGCCCTTCGTCGCCCCCACGCCGGAGATCGACGTCCAGGCCATCATCGCCGAAGATCCGAACCAGATCGTCGCACCGCCCGAAAAGCCCAAGCGCGGGTGGTGGCGCCGCTGATCGGTCACGATTAGACTGTCTGGATACAGGCGGGGGCCGGTCGTTGTTGGAGTAGAGCCATGAGATGGCTTCCCCGATCTGCATCCCGCGTTCTGGCGGCGGCGGCGACGGCCTTGATGGCTGTTTCCGTCGCCGGCCAGGCCTCCGCGCAAAGCCTGATCCGCGACACCGAGGTCGAGGGCATCGTGCGCGAATGGGCCGACCCGGTCTTCGTGGCCATGGGGCTGAACCCGAACGACATCGAAGTTCTGTTGGTCAACGACAACGACCTGAACGCCTTTGCAACACGCGGGCGGATCATGGGCGTCAACACCGGCCTGATCCTGCGCACCAAGACGCCTGGCGAACTGCTGGGCGTGATGGCGCACGAGGCGGGCCACATCAAGAACCGTCACACCCTGCGCGACGGGGCCGAGAACGCCGGCAAACAACCGATGTTCATGACCATGGCGCTCGGCGCCCTGGCGATCGCCGCCGGCGCGCCGGACGCAGGCGTGGCCCTGCTCGGCTCCAGCCAGTATTTCGGCGCTCTTGGCGCGCTGCATTATATGCAGAGCCAGGAAGGCGAGGCCGACATCTCCGGCGCGCGGGCGCTGGAGGCGGCCGGTGAATCCGGCGCCGGACTGGTGTCCTTCTTTGAGAACTTCCGCTCGCAGGAGGTCTTCTCCGACGCCCGCCGCTATCCCTATTTTCGCAGCCACCCCCTGTCGTCGAACCGGATCGAGAGCCTGCGTCGCTACGTGCAGGAACAGCCGCACTACGACCATCGCGACAGCCCCGAACGTATGGCGCAGCACGCGCTGATCCTGGCCAAGATCCACGCCTTCATGGATGCGCCGAACGCCACCCTGCGCGACTATCCGTCAACCGACACCTCCCTGCCCGGCCGCTATGCGCGGGCCATCGCCTGGTATCGCGACGGCCAGACGGACAAGGCGCTGACGGCGGTCGACGCGCTGATCGCCGGCGACGTGAACAACCCCTATTTCCAGGAACTGAAGGGCCAAATCCTGTTCGAGGAAGGTCGCCCGGCCGAGGCCGTCGCCGCCCACCGCGAAGCGGTCCGCCTGAAGCCCGACGCCCCCTTGCTCCGCGTCAACCTGGCCCACGCCCTGATCGAGACCAACGACAAGGCCAAGCTGGACGAGGCCATCGACCAGCTGAAACACGCCGTCGTCGCCGAGAAGGACAACACCATGGCCTGGCGACTGCTGGCCCAGGCCTACGCCTCGCAGGGCAAGGAGGGCGAGGCGCGCCTGGCCTCGGCCGAATACTATTTCGCCGGCGGGGACGAGAAACAGGCCACTCAGTTCGCCCTGCGCGCCCGCTCCATGCTGGATCCGGGCTCGATCGAATGGCGACGCGCCGTCGATATCGTCCTGGCCTCGGGCGCCACGCCCGACGATCTCAACGACCTGGACCGCCGCGACGCCGCGCGCCGGCCCGCCACCCTCAACTGACCCTTACCGCCGACTGCGAGCCTGAATGACCGACGACGCCCCCACGCCTTCGCCCGAACCCAAGACCGCCAAGCCGGGATGGCTCAGCGGCGGCCGCGCTGGCTATCTGGCCCTGGGCCTGTCGGTCATCGCGCTGGGCTTTTCAGCCGCGCCCTATCTGGCCGGCGGATCGAACGTGCGCGCCTATCTGCTGGAGCATCCCGAGGTCTTGCAGGAAGCTCAGATGGCGCTCCAGACCAAGGACGCCGAGGCCGCCGTCGAGGAGACGAACCAGGCCGCCGCCGCCAACGCCGGCCTCCTGGCGCCCGACGCCCGCGATCCGGCCTTCGGTCCGGCGAACGCCAAGGTCACGGTGATCGAATTCTTCGACTTCCGCTGCCCCGGCTGCAAGGCCGTGGCCCACGACTATCGCGCCCTGATGGCCGCCCACCCGGAAGTCCGCTTCGTCTTTAAGGACTGGCCGATCCTGGACCGCGGCGACGACATCACCTCGCAATACGCCGCCCGCGCCGCCCTGGCCGCGCACCAGCAGGGCAAGTATCTGGAGGTCTATGACGCCCTGATGACCGAGCGGGCGCTGTCGATCGAGGCGATCGACGCCATCCTGGCGGCGCATGGCGTGGACATGGCCCGCGCCAAGGCCGCGATCGCCGCGCCCGACACCACCCGCCACATCGCCGACATCCACACCACGGCCGCCGCCCTGCGCCTGCGCGGCACGCCGACCTTCTTCGTCAACGGCAAGGCCAGCCCCGGCATCGACCCCGCCGAAATCGGCAAAATGATCGAAGCAGCGAAGCGCTGACCAACCCGCGGCCGAGGCGTCAGGCCTCGGCCAAACTCATCTGACCGCCGATCCATTCGACGCCGGCATGGCGCAGGGCGTCATTGGCCGCTGTCTCGTCGCCCAGCGCCTGCTCGGCGCGGTAGAGGACGTAATAGCTGTAGGGATCGTTCGGCCAATCCTTCAGCAGCTCGCCGATCTTGGCCTTGGCCCCGGCCGCATCGCCGGACGCCAGCATGGCGGCGGCCAGGCTTCGGCGCGTCGGGTACCAGATCATCGGCGGATCGCCGCCCTCGGGCGCCATGGCCTGGATCGCCGCCGCCCGCCCATAGGCGGCGATGGCGGCGGGATAGTCCTGATCGATCATGGCCGCGCGGCCTTCTAGCACATTCTGGAACAGTTCGGCGAAACCGGTCTGACGATCCGCCATCGGGCCCTTGAACGCCTTGTCCGCCAGCAGGCCGGCGATGGCCTGGGCCTCGACCCGAACCGCCGCCGCATCGCCGCGCCGCGCCGCCGCCTCGCCCCGTGCATAGCGCCAACCGACCCGCATCAGCGGACGGCCCACGTCTGGTTCGGCCAGCGCCGCGACCTGGGCGTCCGATCCGAACCGGCCGTAAAGCGCATAGGCGTCCGCCGCCATCACCTGACGATAGACGAAATAGCCGTCCTCGCCCGCCTCGGGCGGTCCCGCCAGCTGCGGATAGGTCGCCATATACCAGTCGGCCAGCTCCAGCCCTCGCTCGGCCCCGCCCGCCATCAAGGCGCCGCCCATGCCGAAATGGATGTTGTGAGCATGCAGCCGCATGCCGCGAATGCCGCCTGGCGGGCCGACCAGTTGGTCGTAGCGCTTGTCCAGCGCCACGGCGTTGACGTTGGACATCATCGCATCCTTGTAGCGCCCGACCCGATAGAAGGTGTGCGACGGCATATGCACCAGATGGCTGGCGCCCGGTGCCAGCAGGGCCAGCCGCTCGCCATAGGCCAGCGCCCTGTGCGGATCGTCCGACCATTCGGTCAGGTGGATGTACAGGTGAATGGCGCCCGGATCGTTCGCCTTGACCGTCAGGGCGTGCTCCAGGATCGCCATGGCGCGGGTGACGGCCGGATCGGTCGCCTTGCCGTCCTTGTCCCACCATTCGCCCTCGGGCTGGAGCATCCAGGCGTCGGCGGTGATCGAGGCAACCGATACGTCGTCGGCATGGCGCTTTGCAATCCGGTCCATGGCGCGGGCGTAACGCAGGGCGCGGGTCTTCTCCTTGCCGGAATAGCGCTGGATCATGGCGTCGATCATCTGGCGCTGCATCGGCGTGGCGTCGCGGGCCAGACGCCGCGCGTCACGGGCGACGCGAAGGCCTGTGGCGATCGATTCGGGATCGCCGCCGCCGCCGTTCAGGTTCGGCCCGATCGCCCAGGCCTCGCCCCAGGCGCACATGCCGCACGACGGGTCCAACTGCCTCGCCTTCCTGAACGCCCGCACCGATTCCGAATGCTCGAACGCCCAGCGCAGTCGAACCCCGTGGTCGAACCAAGCCTGGGCCTCGGGGTTCTTCGTATCGACCGCGAAACCCTCGTCGCCGAACCCCGGAGCCATGACCATGTCGCGTGTCGGCTGGACATCGCCGACGGCCCCGACCCGGCCGCAGACCTGCGGATTGGTGATCAGGGCCAGGGTCGCCGCCGTCGCTGTGGCGTCGGCGACCGCCACGGGCGCAATTAGACAGGCGACCGAAACCGTCGCGACCCATAGACTTTTGCGCATCTTCGCCCCTCTCCCTCTGGCGACCAGTGTGCGCTCAAATCGTCGGCTCGCCAATCACCCCATCAGGGCATGGTGACAGGCAAGGTGTCTTGCGCCCGCCCGTCGCCAGCCGGCGCCTCGATCCCAAGCATCCGCGCCAGGAAGGGCTGCACATCGACGCTGTCCAGATCGGTCAGCCGACGACCGGCGACCACGCCCGGCCCGTGGGCGATGAAGATCGCCGCCATCTCCGGCGCCTGATTGTCATAACCGTGGGCGCCGCCCGCCCGCGTCACCGGCCGATCCCGCGTCGCCGTCAGCCAGCCGGTCTCGACCAGACAGACGATCTGCGCCACGCGTGGATTGGAACCATAGACCAGCCGCGCCGGCACATCGGCCTTGTTCCAGCATTCCATATGCGGATGGCGTCCAACCAGCTTCTGCTGCACCTCGGCCTCGCGGCCCGGCGCCGGATCGGCGGTCAGGACCGCTCCGCCATAGCCGATCTTCAGCGCAGCCGGATCGATGATGTCGTCGATCCACACGACCCGATCCGGCGAGGTCGCGGCCATGCCGTGATCCGACACCACGACCAGCATCGTGCGATCATAAAGCCCTCTCGCCTTCAGCCCCTCGATCAACCGTGCCATCGAGGCGTCCACCGATGCCGCGGCGGCGCGCGTCTCGGGCGCATCAGGGCCGTTGCGGTGACCGGCGGTGTCGACGATGTCGAAATACAGCGTCTCCAGCTTCGGCCGCTGATCCACCGGCAGGTCCAGCCACGACAGCAGTCGATCCACGCGCGCATCGCCCGGCATTCCCTGGTCGAACGACGCCCACTGGCTGGGCCGTACGCCATGGATCTCGACCTCCGATCCCGGCCAGAACATGGTGCCGGTGCGCACGCCCGCCTTTTCGGCCGTGACCCAGATCGGCTCGCCCTGATCCCAAAAGCCGCTTTCCTTGCTGGCCATGGTGAAGGCGCCCAGTTGCGCGTCGTTGAACCGGTTGCCAACCACGCCGTGATGGTCCGGGTGCAGGCCCGTCACCAGCGTATAGTGGTTGGGGAAGGTCACGCTGGGGAACGACGGCCGCATCGACCCGAACGCGCCGCCGGCGACCAGTCCATCCAGCACGGGCGTCTGCCCCTTGCCCAGATAGTCCGGCGAGAAGCCGTCGATCGACACCAGGATGACCAGATCGGGACGGGTCGTCTGCGCGGCCTGCTCGACAATCGGAGATGTAAGGGCGGATTGCGGGGCCCCGGCGCAGGACGCGACGGCGAAGGCGGCGGCCACGGCCAGGCTGGCGGCGACGAAACGAGACATGAACTTACTCCAAGGCGACTCTGAACCATTGCCTAAACTTAATGGACGACAGCCACGCGACGGCTTGTGCGACCGGCGTTCACTCGCCAAGCTTGGCGTATGGAAACCGTCATCGACATTCGCGGCCTGACCAAGACCTACGGGACGGTGAAGGCCTTGGACGGCCTGACCTTGTCGATCCCGCGCGGCGGGGTCTACGGCATTCTGGGGCCCAATGGTGCAGGCAAATCGACGCTGTTTCGCACCCTGTTGGGTCTGATTCGTCCGACCGAGGGCAAGGCCACGGTGATGGGCGGTCGGATCGGCGATCCGGCCTCGATGCGGCGCATGGGCTCGATGATCGAGACGCCGCGCTTTCCGCCGTTCATGACCGCCCGCCAGGTGCTGGAATGGCTGGCCCGCGCCCATGGCGGCGTGTCCTCGGCCGAGATCGACAACTGGCTGCAACGCGTCGGCCTAACCGAGGCCGCCAACCGCCGCGTGAAGGGCTTTTCGGTCGGCATGCTGCAACGTCTGGGCGTCGCCGCCGCCCTGATGACGAAGCCGGACCTGGTCATCCTGGATGAACCGACAAGCGGCATGGATCCGCCCGGCATCCAGGAGATGCGCGCCCTGATCCGCAGCCTGGCCGACCATGACGGCGTCACCGTCATCTTGGCCAGCCACCAGCTTCAGGAGGTCCAGCGCGTCTGCGACCGCGTCGCCATCTTCAACAAGGGCAAGGTGATCACCGAGGGCCGCGTCTCCGACCTGACCGCCTCGGGCGAGCGTCTGCGCCTGTCGGTCACGCCGTTGGCGAAGGCCATGTCCGTGCTGGGCGACCGCGCGACGCTGGAGGGCGATGCACTTGTGGCCGCCGTGCCGCGTAGCGAAGCCGCCGCCGCCATCAGAGCTCTGGTCGAGGGCGGAGTCGATATCGAAGAAGCCCGCTGGATCGGCGCGGACCTGGAAGACGTCTTCATGAGCGAAACCGGCTGGACCGGCGTGCAGGAGCAAAACCGTGCTAGCTGACGCGATCCGTTCCGAAACCTACCGCCTGTCCAAGAACCGCACCGCCCTGTTCTGGAGCGTGCTGTTCATCCCGATCATGGGCGTAATCCTCGCCACCCTGGGCTTCGTCGTCGCCAAGGCCAATGAGGCCAAGCTGGCGGGCAAGCTGCCGCCGGACATGATGAAGGGCGGCCCGCTCGATCTGGGGATGGCCATGGTTAAGAGCGCGGGGGATTTCGCCAATCCGGCCATCCTGATGTTCGTCCTGATCGGCGCGGCGACCATCTACGCCGGCGACTATCGCTGGGAAACCTGGCGGCTGATCAGCGCGCGCAACACCCGGCCGAATCTGCTGACCGGCAAGGTCGCGGTCGTGGGTCTGGTGATCGTACTGGCGACCATCGCCGCCCTGATCTCCGACGTGATCGCCAGTGTGATCCAGGCGGCGGTATTCGGCCGCCCCCTCACATTCTCGATGACCGGCGCAGCGGCGGCGGACTTCGGCCTGCTGGCCCTGACGTCCTGGGCGCGCATTCTGCAGTTCACCATGCTCGGCCTCCTGGCGGCCGTAGTGACGCGCTCGTTGCTGGCGGCCCTGTTCGCGCCGTTGGTGATCGGCGTGGCCCAGTTCTTCCTGCCCCAATTGCTGCTGCCGATGGGCGTGACTCCGGACGGCTGGCTTCTGCCGTTGCTGTCGCCGGGCATGGCCACCGACCTGCTGAAGGCCGCCATCGAGGGCGGCGCATCGGCAGCGCAACTGCCCGATTATGCCGTACTCAAGGGCGTCCTCAGCCTGGCCCTCTGGATCGGCGTCCCCTTCGCCGCCGCCGTCGCCTGGTTCAACCGCCAGGATTTGTCCAAGGAATAGGCGGCGACGGACTGCGCGCGCCTTCCGCAACCAGCCAGTCGCGGAAGGCGTCCACCGCCGCGTCCTTGCGGCCTTCCGGCCGCAGAAAGACAAACCGGGACGGCCGCTCGACGAAACCGAACGGCGCGGCCAACCGGCCGGCCATCACGTCTGGCACCACGAAGGCCCAAGGCGCGATACCAACGCCCAATCCAGCGATCGCCGCCTCCACCAGCGAATGATTATGCGCGAATTCTCGCTCCATCGCCGCCGGCGGCAGGGTCACGCCGGCCAGTTCAGCCCAAACCGACCACGCCCGACGGAAGGTCGCCGAATGCAGCCGCGGCGCGCCAGTTAAGGCTTCTACCGTTGGCAGCTGAGCCATCATGGATGGCGATCCGACCGGTCCCTGATGTTGAGCCAAGAAGGGCGTCGCTTCGGTTCGCGCATGAAGCTGATCCGGCTCCACGATACGGATGGCGCCGTCGAAACGATCGCGCCGATAATCGACCGGCGCATAAGATTCCGACAGCCTAACGCGCACGTCAGGATGCACCTCCAGAAATGACGGCAAGCGCGGGATCAGCCATTTCAAGGCGAAGGTGCCCAGACAGGAAATCTCGATCTCCCGCACCGCGCCCTGCCGCGCGGCCTCGACCGCATCCATGATCGCGCTAAACGCAGGCGTCAGGCCCTCGGCCAGCTTTGCCCCAGTCTCGGTCAGCGTCAGCGCATGGCGTGGCCCGGTCACCAGAGCCACGCCCAGTGAGGCCTGCAGCGCCGCGATCTGACGGCTGACCGCCCCGTGGGTGACACACAACTCGGCTGATGCACGGGTCATGCTGCCGTGCCGAGCGAACACCTCGAAGGTTCGCAGCGCATTCAGCGGCGGCGGCGCGCGACCCGACATGTGACCTCCCCTTACAGACCTCCACCCGCTTAATCGATTTCGCCGTCGTCGCCTATCGGCTTCAAGCTTGACGATGCCGCTTCCGAACCCACCGCCCGAACCACCACGCCGCTCGCTTCAGGATCAGATCGCCTACGGCCTGTGCATTCTGCTCATATGGAGCATGGCGATCGCCGCGTGCTGGGACGGCTAAAGCCGTTTCTCCATGAAGACGTCCGCGCGCGCATAGGGCGTGGGCCGTGGCGGCAGATGCACGAAGCCGGCGCTTTCATACAAGGCGATCGCGGGCTTCAGGGCGCTGTTGGTTTCAAGATAGAGCCGGACAGCGCCAGCTTGCCGAGCCGCCGCTTCGCAGGCCTCCAGCAGCAATCGCGCCAGACCCAGGCCGCGCGCGGCGGGCGTGACGGTCATCTTGCATATCTCCACCCCGTCATCGGTCGGGACCATGGCGCAGCAGCCCACGGCCTGCCCATTGCTCTGCGCGATAAAGATGCGCCCGCCCTTGTCCAGGAAGACGCCCTGCGGATCATCGATCGCGACCCGATCCTTGGCCTCGATCGCAAAGCCGCCCTCGACCAGCCAGGCGGTGTTCAACTTCGCCCAGGCGGCGGCGTGATCGGGACGGAAATCGACGATCGCGACGGTCATTCACCCCTCATGTCCGGTTTCCACGCAAAGCAAAAGGGCGGTCGGATCGCTCCGACCGCCCTTCCGGCGTTTGGTCAAACGACCAAATCTTAGTCCTCGTCGTTGCCTTCGAAGGCCAGGACCGGACCGGAGTCCTTGCCCTTGGCTTCGACGTCGCGGTCGACGAACTCGATGACGGCCATCGGGGCGTTGTCGCCGTGGCGGAAGCCGGCCTTCATGATGCGGATATAGCCGCCGTTACGCTCGCTGTAGCGCGGACCAAGCGTTTCGAACAACTTGCCGACTTGCGGCACGTCGCGAACCTGGCTGATGGCCTGACGACGCGCGTGCAGGTCGCCCTTCTTGGCGAGGGTGACCAGCTTCTCGACGAAGGGACGCAGTTCCTTCGCCTTGGGCAGGGTCGTGGTGATCTGCTCGTGCTTGATCAGCGAGGCGGCCATGTTCGCGAACATGGCGGTGCGGTGGCTGCTCGTGCGACCGAGTTTACGATGGGCGGCGCCGTGGCGCATCTGGGTCTCTCCTACTCCGGAACCGGTATCCTCAAGCGGACCTGGAACCGTAATCTTCTAACCGCCCCGACATTCTCCCGAAGGAGACGGGCGGAGGGTTGAACTTAGATCTGGTCGTCGAACTTCTTGGCCAGATCTTCGATGTTTTCGGGCGGCCAGTTCGGCACGTCCATGCCGAGGCTGAGGCCCATCGTCGTGAGAACTTCCTTGATCTCGTTCAGCGACTTGCGGCCGAAGTTCGGGGTGCGAAGCATTTCGCCCTCGGTCTTCTGGATCAGGTCGCCGATGTAGACGATGTTGTCGTTCTTCAAGCAGTTGGCCGAACGAACCGACAGTTCCAGCTCGTCCACCTTCTTCAGCAGCGCCGGGTTGAAGGGCAGGTCGGGCTTGCCGTCCGACTGCTCGACAGCCTTCTTGGGCTCTTCGAAGGTGATGAAGATCTGGAGCTGGTCCTGCAGGATGCGCGCGGCGTAGGCCACAGCGTCAACAGGCGTGACCGCACCGTTGGTTTCGACTTCCAGCAACAGCTTGTCGTAGTCGAGCGACTGACCCTGACGGGTCGGCTCGACGCGGTAAGCCACCTTCTTGACCGGCGAATACAGGGCGTCGACGGCGATCAGGCCGATCGGCGCATCTTCCGGACGGTTCAGCTCGGCGGCGACATAGCCCTTGCCGTTCTGGACGGTCAGTTCCATGCGCACCGATGCCCCGTCGTCCAGCGTGCAGATGACGTGGTCGGGGTTCAGAACCTCGATGTCCGCCGGCACGTCGATCTGGCCGGCCGTCACCGGACCGGGGCCCGTGGCGCGCAGAGTCATGCGCTTGGGGCCTTCGGCGTGCATGCGCAGCGCCAGTTGCTTGATGTTCAAGACGATGTCGACCACGTCTTCGCGCACGCCTTCCAGCGACGAGAATTCATGAACGACGCCGTCGATCTGGATGGCCGTGACGGCCGCGCCTTGCAGCGAGGACAGCAGAACGCGACGGAGCGCGTTGCCGAGCGTCACGCCGAAGCCACGCTCGAGGGGTTCGGCCACCAGGCGCGCCTTGCGCTGGGCGTCGGAACCGATCTCGATCTGCGGCTTCTCGGGACGGATCAGCTCTTGCCAGTTTCTTTCGATCATTTTGTCCCTCGAACGGGTTTCGCCTGCTCCGGCCTTGTCGACGAGGCCATGGTGGAGCGGACGGAGATTGGGGGTGCCTTAGAACGCTATCGCTTAGACGCGACGACGCTTGGGCGGACGGCAACCATTGTGCGGCATCGGCGTGACGTCGCGGATGGTCGTGATCGTCAGACCGACCGACTGCAGCGCGCGCAGGGCCGATTCACGGCCGGAGCCCGGTCCCGAGACGTTCACTTCCAGCGTCTTCACGCCGTGTTCCTGGGCCTTCTTGCCAGCGTCTTCCGCAGCCATCTGAGCGGCGTAAGGGGTCGACTTACGCGAACCCTTGAAGCCCATGTGACCTGCCGAAGACCACGAGATCGCGTTGCCCTGGGCATCGGTGATCGTGATCATGGTGTTGTTGAACGAAGCATTCACGTGGGCGACGCCCGAGGTGATGTTCTTGCGCTCGCGCTTCTTTACGCGACCCGGTTCCTTGGCCATGTGTCTGTCTTACTTCTTCTTGCCGGCGATCGGCTTGGCGGGACCCTTGCGGGTGCGGGCGTTCGTGTGGGTGCGCTGACCGCGGACCGGCAGGCCCTTACGGTGACGCAGGCCGCGATAGCAGGCCAGATCCATCAGACGCTTGATGTTCATCGACGTCTCGCGGCGCAGGTCGCCCTCGACGGTGTGATCCTTGTCGATCGTTTCGCGGATCGACAGGACTTCGGCGTCCGTCAGCTGGTTCACCCGGCGGGCGGGCTCGATGCCCACCTTTTCGGTGATGTCCTTGGCGGCAGCGGGGCCGATGCCATGGATATACTGAAGCGCGATCTCTACGCGCTTGTTGGTCGGGATGTTGACGCCAGCAATACGGGCCACGAAATTCTCCAGATACGCGTTAGTCAGACGCAACAAACGCTCCGGTTAACAAACCAGGAGCGTGGCGCCCTTCGCGGGAAGGCGCCCTTATACAGATGATTCACCGGGCGTCAACCAGAGGGCTTGTCGGCGTCCTTTGGCGGCGCGGGGAAAGCCAAGGCGATCGTCATTGCTTGTCGATCCAAGGCGCGCCCGCTGCTCGTGGGAGGCTTGATCCGGAACTCGCGCGCCCGCGCTAACGCCTCACGTCTATAGCCGGATGGACGGGGGTGCTCCCCCACCACGCGGCACCGCTCTAATCTCTCCGTCAGCCTTAGCTGGCAGCGTAGCACCACATGCGCCCCGGTCGAGTCGTAAAGCGATGCTCGCGATACAGCCTCCGATATCGCAGCGTTGGCGGGGCCTTGAATCAGGATTGGAGCGGTACGGCCTCCGCCGCCGTCAACATCACCCACACCTGCGCCTCTGCCATCACCGCTTCCGCCCTGCCCCAGCCCCGGCTGCTCGCTTTCAATGTTGGCCAAACCGATCACATGAGGTTGCTCGTCGGCTTGGATACGAGGCTGTTCAAGCTGTTGCTGAACTTTGTGCGGGACTGGCGGCTTGTGCGTGCGAGACGGCGCCGTCGCAGCGCCGCCTGTCTTGCCAACATCTGGCTGGCTGCCGAGATCGACACGCGGCAAGAGAACGACGTTAAAGATTGGAGGCGCGACCGGGATGCTGACTTCAGTCCTCGTCAGCGCCAACAACCACAAAGCGGCAATGTGCACTGCCGTAACCAGGACGATCGCCATCCACCGGGTGCGTCGAGCGCGAAACACAGACGGTGTGACGAACATAACCTTCCCTCCAGGTCACCAACATGAAATCCACAGTTGCAGCCGTCAACCTCTGTTCGGCGGGCGGCCGAAATCGACCCCGACGGTGACTCGCTGGCCCTCAATAGGGCGACCGTCTTCGGTCGGCGGTTGAAAGCGGAAATAGCCGGACACCTGCAAGCCGGCCGCGCCGAAGCCCAGACCGGGGGGCGTCTCCTGAACGACGCGGCAACCGTCCAGCCGGCTGTCCAGGCGAATGACGCAGGACAGTTCGACCCGGCCGTACCGGCTGCGGGCGCCCGGCGGATGGTTGGCGCGAATCTGGCCGATGGTGGGGCCGGTGACCAGACGCGGTCCGGTCGAGCCGCTGCCGGGGCCGGCCCCAGAGCCGACGCCGGATCCGCTGCCTGTCCCCTGCCCGCCCTGGCCGAAGCCGGGTTGCGGCGACGGCGACGGTGCGATCCCGACGACGGGCGCAGGCTCCGGCGCCTTGACAGGCGTGACGGGAACTTCGCGGGGGCGTTCCTTGGGCGGAGGCGGCGGCGTGTGAATGACGGATGGCGCAGCGGGGGCGCCGCCGCCGGTCTCGGGCGCCGGGGGTTCGTTGGAAATCGGCGGCGGCGGGTCGCAGAGAACGACCTCGAACGGCGGTGGCTCAACCACGGGCGTCGGCGCCGGCCCCCTCACCTGTCCTAGCCACAGGAACAAGCCGATTTCCGCGACGGCGACGCCGACGAATATGCCCGCCATGCGCCAGCGACGCAGGCGGGTCTTTTGGAGTTTAGGATCGTCCAACTCGGTCATCAGGCGATCAACGCCCGAAAACGCAAATCAGGCCAGGGCCTCGTCGATTGCCTTGGCGACGGACTCGATCGAGCCCATGCCATCGGCCTCTGTCAACTTGCCCTGGGCTTCGTAGTAGGGAAGCAGAGGCGCGGTGTTGCGGTTGTAGGCCTCGAGCCGGACCTTGAAGGATTCGGGATTGTCGTCTGGACGGCCCTGTTCGGCGAAGCGCTTGGCGATCCGTTCGGTCAGGGCGGCGTCGTCAACCTTCAGGCGGACGACGGCGTCGATCTGAACACCGCGCTTGGCCAGCATCTCGTCCAGCGCCTCGGCCTGGGCCACGGTGCGGGGGAAGCCGTCAAAGATGGCGCCGCCGGCGGCCTCGGCCTCCGTCAGACGATCTTCGATCAGGGCGATGACGATCTCGTCGGTGACCAGATCGCCGCGCGCCAGCACGTCCTTGACCTTGAGGCCCAGCTCCGAGCCCGAGGCGATGGCCGCGCGCAGCATGTCGCCGGTGGAGAGCTGGACCATGCCCTTCTCTTCCACCAGCCGCTTGGCCTGGGTGCCCTTGCCCGCCGCCGGCGGTCCGAACAGGATCAAGTTCATGCTTCAGCCCTCCCCTGGGCGTCTGACAACCTAAGACTTAGCGACGAACGGGCGTGGGAGCGCCGCGACCGCCGCGACCACGCAGCTTGGCCTTCTTGATCAGGCCTTCGTACTGGTGCGCCAGCAGTTGGGACTGGATCTGGGCCACAGTGTCCATGGTGACCGAGACGACGATCAAGATAGACGTTCCGCCAAAGTACAGGCTGTTGCCGAACTGGCTGACGATGAACTCCGGCAGCAGGCAGACCGCAGTGATGTATGCGGCGCCGATCACGGTCAGGCGGGTCAGGACATAGTCCAGATATTCCGCCGTGCGCTTGCCGGGACGGATGCCCGGCAGGAAGCCGCCGTATTTGCGCAGGTTCTCGGCCGTGTCTTCGGGATTAAACGTGATCGAGGTGTAGAAGAAGCAGAAGAAGACGATCAGCGCGGCATACAGCGCCATAAACAGCGGCTGGCCGTGCGTCAGCTGAGCCGTCACCAGCGGCAGCCAGCTCATCCAGCTGGGCAGGTCGGCGTTGGCCGTCATGGTCGCGACCGTCGTCGGCAGCATCAGCAGCGACGAGGCGAAGATCGGCGGGATCACACCGGCGGTGTTGACCTTCAGCGGCAGGAACGAACGCTCGCCCCCAGCCATGCGGTTGCCTTCCTGGCGCTTCGGATACTGGATCAAAAGACGGCGCTGGGCGCGTTCCATGAAGACGATGAAGACCACGGTGGCCACGGCCAGGATGGCGATGAACAGCAGGGCGAAGGCCGACATCTGGCCTTGTTGGGCCAGGCCCAGCAGGCGGGCGATGGTGGACGGCAGAACGGCCACGATCCCGGCGAAGATGATCAGCGAGATGCCGTTGCCGACGCCGCGCGCCGTCACCTGCTCACCCAGCCACATCAGGAACATTGTGCCGCCGGTCAGGGTTACGACCGTCGAAATTATGAAGAAGATGCCGGGGTTGTCGACCAGGCCGGCCGTGCTGTTCAGGCCCGCCGCGATGCCGAAGGACTGGGCCAGCGCCAGGAACACCGTCAGATAACGGGTGTACTGGTTCAGCTGCTTGCGGCCGCTTTCGCCGCCTTCCTTCTTCAGCTTCTCCCAGGGCGGATACACCGTGCCCATCAGCTGCACGATGATCGAGGCCGAGATGTAGGGCATCACGTTCAGGGCGAAGATGGCCATACGCTCGACCGCGCCGCCCGAGAACATGTTGAACATGTCCAGGATGCCGCGCTGACCGTCCGGGTTCTGGAAGAACTGCAGGAAGGCCTGCGAGTTGATGCCCGGGATCGGGACATAGGTGCCGATGCGATAGACCAGAAGCGCGCCCAGCGTGAACAGCAGGCGTTTATGCAGCTCGGTCGCTTTCGCGAACGAGCCCATATTCATATTGGCGGCGAGTTGTTCTGCGGCCGAAGCCATTATGCGTCCCCACGACTGATTGAGTCGTCAGATAGGCGGAAAGCGGCCCTCATGCGAGGGCCGCTTCCGTTCTTTCGTCGTCGCAGATGTAATCAGGTCACGACCTAATCGCCGCGACGACGCGTGACTTAGGCTTTGGCGGCGGTGCGCTTGGTGCGGGCCGAGATCTTGTTCTCGTCGCCGCGCGGCGCCTTGGGAGCCGGAGCCTTGCCCTTGGCGGCGTTGCGCTTCTCGACGCGCGCGGCGGCCTTGGCTTCGGCTTCGATGCGTTGCTCGACGACCGAGCCGCCAGCGGCCTCGATGGCCTTCTTGGCGCCGGCGGTGGCCGACCAGACGACCAGGTTCAGCGCTTGCTTCAGCTCGCCGGTGCCCAGCAGACGCACGCCGTCCTTGACGCGACGGATCACGCCGGCGGCGACCAGGGCGTCGCCCTTCAGTTCGGACTTGGCGTCCAGCTTGCCGGCGTCAACGGCGTCTTGCAAGCGCCACAGGTTCACTTCAGCCAGCTTCAGAGCATTGGCGTTGTTGAAGCCGCGCTTGGGCATACGCATGTACAGCGGCATTTGGCCGCCTTCGAAGCCGCCGATGGCGACGCCCGAACGCGACTTCTGACCCTTGACGCCACGGCCAGCGGTCTTGCCCTTGCCCGAACCGGGGCCACGGCCGACGCGCATACGCTTCTTGTGGGCGCCTTCGTTGTCGCGGATTTCGTTCAGTTTCATGTGCCTGATCCTTTCGGGTGCTAGCGCCCGGACATGGTCCGGACTCGGCTTGGAAAAAATGAAGGGCCGCTGATAGGCGACCCTCTGGGTATTCGCAAGTGCAGAAACGCCCTCCCCCAGGTCCGGGAGAGGGCGAAACGGCTTACTTTTCGACGATCTCGGTCAGGTGGGCGACCTTGGCGATCATCCCGCGAACCGAAGGCGTGTCTTCCAGGGTCGATTCACGACCCAGACGGTTCAGGCCCAGGCCCACCAAGGTGGCGCGCTGGTCGTTCTTGCGGCGGATCGGCGAACCGGTCTGCTTGACGGTGAGCGTTTTCTTCTCAGCCATGACTTAGGACTCCACGGCTTCGGGCGCCGAGGCGCCGTCGTTGCGGCGGCCCATCAGATCCGCGACCTTCTTGCCGCGCTTGGACGCGACTTGACGGGGCGAGGACTGGACCTTCAGCGCTTCGAACGTCGCGCGGATCATGTTGTAGGGGTTCGACGAACCGGTCGACTTGCCCACGACGTCCTGGACGCCGAGGGTTTCGAGCACGGCGCGCATCGGACCGCCCGCGATGACGCCGGTCCCGGGAGGGGCGGCGCGCATCATGATCTTGCCGGCGCCCCAACGGCCGTTGCCGTCGTGATGCAGCGTGCGGTTCTCGCGCAGCGGAACGCGGATCATCGTCTTCTTGGCTTCTTCAGTCGCCTTGCGGATGGCTTCCGGCACTTCGCGCGCCTTGCCGTGACCGAAGCCGACGCGACCCTTGCCGTCGCCGACGACCATCAGGGCTGCGAAGCTGAAGCGACGGCCGCCTTTGACGGTGGCGGCGACGCGGTTGATGTGCACCAGCTTCTCGACGATGTCGGAATCCGGACCATCAGCAGCGGGACCGTTGCGGTTGTCACGACGGTTGCGATCGTTGCCGCCGCCGCCGCGTTGGGGTTGTTGCGCCATCTGTCGCGTCCCTTAGAAGTTCAGGCCGGCTTCACGCGCGGCTTCCGCCAGCGCCTTCACCCGTCCATGATAGATGTACTCGCCACGGTCGAAGACGACGTCCTTGACGCCCTTCTCGATGGCGCGTTCGGCGATCAGCTTGCCGATCGCGGCGGCAGCAGCCGTGTCCGAACCGCGCTTGCCCTTGCCGCCTTCCAGCGACGAGGCAGCCACGACGGTCACGCCCTGGGCGTCGTCGATGATCTGGGCCGAGATGTTCTTGTCCGAACGGTAGACCGACAGACGCAGACGACCGTTGGCGACAGCCTTCAGGCGGCGGCGCGTGCGCTCCGAGCGACGCTTGGCTTGTTGTCGAAGAGAAAGAGCCATGACTTACTTCTTCTTGCCTTCCTTGCGACGGACCTTCTCGCCCGCGTAACGGACGCCCTTGCCCTTGTAGGGCTCCGGCGGACGCAGCTTGCGGATGACCGAGGCGATCTGACCGACGGCTTGCTTGTCAGCGCCCGAGATCTTGATCTCGGTCTGCTTCGGCACAGCGAAGCTGACGCCGGCCGGCGGAGCGATATCGACTTCGTGCGAGAAGCCGAGTTGCAGCGAAAGGGCGTCGCCCTTCATCGCGGCGCGGTAACCCACGCCGACCAGCTCCAGCGACTTTTCAAAGCCCGTGGTGACGCCGACGACCATGTTGTCGACCAGGGTGCGCGACAGACCCCACATCGCGCGAGCGCGAGGCGTGTCCGAACGCGGCGTCAGCGACAGTTCGTCGCCTTCCTGCTTGACTTCGATCTCGTCGGCGACGGTCCAGGCGCTCTCGCCCTTGGGTCCCTTGACGGTGACGTTCTGGCCGTCGAGCGTGACAGTCACGCCCTTCGGCACGGCGATGGTTTTCTTGCCAATACGGGACATATCAGTAGACCCTGCAGAGGACTTCGCCGCCGACGTTAGCGTCGCGGGCTGAAGCGTCGGACATGACGCCCTTCGAAGTCGAGAGGATCGAGATGCCGAGGCCGTTCTTGACGGGCTTCAGATCGCCGATCGCCGAATAGACGCGGCGGCCCGGCTTGGACACGCGCGCAATCTCGGCGATGACGGGCTGACCGTCGAAGTACTTCAGCTCGATCTCGAACTGCGGAAACTCACCCGGGTTCTGAACCAGGTTGTAGCCGCGGATGTAGCCCTCGTCTTGCAGCACGTCGAGGACGCGCTGGCGCAGGCGGGAAGCCGGGGTCAGCACCTTGGAACGCTTGCGGGTCGCCGCGTTCTTGATGCGAGCGATCATGTCGCTCAGGGGATCGTTGATCATCATGTCTGTTCGCTCCCCTTACCAGCTGGACTTCGTCAGGCCGGGAATCTGGCCCAGGTTGCCCAGTTCACGCAGCGCAATCCGGCTCATCTTGAGCTTGCGGTAGAACGCCCGCGGACGACCCGTCACTTCGCAGCGGTTGCGAATGCGGCTCGGCGCGGAGTTGCGCGGCAGTTCGGCCAGCTTCAGGCGCGCGTCGAAGCGCTCCTCCAGCGGCAGGTTTTCGTCGTTGGCGGTCGCCTTCAAGGCGGCCCGCTTCGCGGCATACTTCGCAACCAGGGCCTTGACGGCTTCATTGCGGTTTACGGCGCTTTTCTTAGCCATTGTGCTCTTCCCTTCCCGCTCAGTTCTTCACGAACGGGAACTTGAACTCGGTGAGGAGAGCCTTGGCTTCCTCATCGGTCTTGGCCGTGGTGCAGACGACAATGTCCATGCCCCACATCTGATCGATCTGGTCGTAGTTGATCTCCGGGAACACGATGTGCTCCTTCAGACCCGTGGCGTAGTTGCCGCGACCATCGAAAGACGTGCCCTTCAGACCACGGAAATCCTTCACGCGCGGCAGCGCGATCGTGATGAACCGGTCCAGGAACTCGTACATCTGGTCGCCGCGCAGGGTGACCTTGCCGCCGATGACCATGCCTTCGCGCAGCTTGAAGCCGGCGATGGAGTTACGGGCCTTGGTGGCGACGGCCTTCTGACCGGCAATGGCGGTCAGATCCTTGAGGGCGGTGTTCGCCTTCTTGGAGTCCGCGACGGCTTCGCCGATGCCCATGTTCAGGACGATCTTGTCCAGCTTGGGCACCTGCATTTCGTTCGTGTAGCCGAACTTTTCTTTCATCACCTGGCGGATGCGAGCGTGATACTCGTCCTTGAGGCGCGGGGTGTACTTTTCGGTAGCCATCAGATGACGTCTCCCGTCGTCTTGGCGATGCGGACCTTCTTGTCCCCATCGATCTTGAAGCCGACGCGCGTCGCCTTGCCGTTGGCGTCGGCGATCGCGACGTTCGACAGGTGAAGCGAGGCTTCCTTGTTCTTGATGCCGCCCTGCGGGTCAGCCTGGCTCGGGCGCGTGTGGCGCTGAACCATGTTGACGCCTTCGACGAGGACGCGGTTTTCGGTGGGCAGGACCTTCAGCACGTTGCCCGTGCGGCCCTTGTCCTTGCCGGTGAGGACGACGACGCGGTCGCCCTTCTTGATCTTGGCGGCCATGTTACAGGACCTCCGGAGCCAGCGAGATGATCTTCATGTGGTTCTTGGCGCGCAGTTCGCGAGGAACCGGGCCGAAGATCCGCGTGCCGACAGGCTCGTTCTGCTTGTTGACGATGACGGCGGCCGACTTGTCAAAGCGGATGACCGAGCCGTCCTTGCGTTGGATGTCCTTGGCGGTGCGCACGACGATGGCGCGAACGACGTCGCCCTTCTTCACACGGCCGCGCGGGATGGCTTCCTTCACGGAGGCGACGATTGTGTCGCCGATCGAGGCGTAGCGGCGCTTGGAGCCGCCCAACACCTTGATGCACATGACCCGGCGGGCGCCCGAATTATCGGCCACTTCCAGGTTAGTTTGCATCTGGATCATAAGATCAGATCCTTCTGATTACGAGGCGGAGGCGTTGGAAAGGACTTCCCAGCGCTTCAGTTTGGACTTGGGGGCGCACTCGACGATGCGAGCGATGTCGCCGACCTTGAGCGCGTTGGCTTCGTCGTGCGCGTGGTACTTCTTGGACGACCGGACGGTCTTCTTCAGAAGCGGGTGAAGCAGGGTGCGCTCCACCTTCACAACGACAGTCTTCTCGCCCTTGTCGGACACGACCACGCCTTCAAGAATTCGCTTGGGCATATTCGTTTCCTTACGAGGCCGCACGCTTCTCGCGCAGAAGCGTCGAGATGCGAGCGATGTCTTTGCGGACTTCACCAACGCGGTGAGTCTTTTCCATTTGGCCGGTGGCCGCCTGGAAGCGCAGGTTGAACTGTTCCTTCTTGAGCTTCAGCAGCTCGTCGGACAGTTGGTCGGTCGTTTGCGACCGCAGATCGGCGATCTTGGTCATTAGGCGGCAGCCTCCACATGCGCGACGCCGGCGTCGATACGGGTCACGACCTTGGTGCGGACCGGCAGCTTGGCGGCGCCGAGACGGAGTGCTTCGCGGGCGACATCGTCCGGCACGCCGTCGATTTCAAACAGGATACGGCCCGGGTGGCAACGCGCGGCCCAGTGGTCCACGGCGCCCTTGCCCTTACCCATCCGGACTTCGGCCGGCTTGCCCGTGACGGGCAGGTCGGGGAAGACGCGGATCCAGACGCGGCCCTGACGCTTCATCTGGCGAGTGATCGCGCGGCGAGCCGCTTCGATCTGACGCGCGGTGATGCGTTCCGGCTCCAGCGTCTTCAGGCCATACGACCCGAAGTTCAGCGAGAAACCGCCCTTGGCCGAGCCATGGATCCGGCCCTTGAAGGCCTTGCGGTATTTGGTCTTCTTCGGTTGCAACATGACTTAGTTCTCACGTCCCCGGTCGCGACGCGGACCGCGGTCGCCACGGGGGCCGCCGCGTTCGCGGCCTTCGTTCGAGGACGGACCCGAAGCTTCCTGGGCCCAACGCTTGTCCTGCGCCATGGGATCGTGCTCCAGCACTTCACCCTTAAAGACCCAGACCTTCACGCCGATGATGCCGTAGGTCGTCTTGGCTTCGTAGAAACCATAGTCGATGTCGGCGCGCAGCGTGTGAAGCGGCACGCGACCTTCGCGGTACCATTCCATACGTGCGATTTCGGCGCCGCCCAGACGACCCGAGACATTCATACGAATGCCCTTGGCGCCCAGACGCATGGCCGACTGCATCGAACGCTTCATGGCGCGACGGAAGGCCACGCGGCGCTCCAGCTGCTGCGCGATGTTCTCGGCGATCAGCTGCGCATCGGTTTCCGGCTTGCGGACTTCGATGATGTTCAGGTGAACTTCACCCTCGGTGCGCGCCGAGATGTCCTTGCGGAGCTTCTCGATGTCAGCGCCCTTCTTGCCGATCACGACGCCCGGACGGGCGGCGTAGATGGTGATGCGGCACTTCTTGTGCGGGCGCTCGATGATGATGCGCGACACGCCGGCGGCGGCCAGGCGTTCCCGCAGCCACTCGCGCAGCTTCAGGTCCTGGTGCAGCAGGCGGGAGTAGTCGGCGCCGGCGGCGAACCAGCGGCTGTCCCACGTGCGGTTCACGCCGAGGCGCAGACCGACCGGATTGATTTTCTGTCCCATCAGGCGGCCTCGCCGGCTTCACGGACCACGATGGTGATCTCGCTGAACGGTTTCAGGATGCGCGACGAACGACCGCGAGCACGGCTCGCGAAACGCTTCATCACCAGGTTCTTGCCCACGAAGGCCTCGGCGACGACGAGATTGTCGATGTCGAGGTTGTGGTTGTTCTCGGCGTTCGAGATCGCCGAATACAGGACCTTGCGGACGTCGCCAGCGATGCGCTTACGGCTGAATTCCAGCTCGTTCAGCGCCTTCTGGACCGGCATGCCGCGGATCGAAGCGGCGACCAGGTTCAGCTTTTGCGGGCTGATACGCACGTTGACCAGCTTGGCGCGGGCCTCGGTCGGGGCGACCCGACGCTCGTTTTTTGTCTGGGCCATCAGTTACTTCCTTTTGGCCTTCTTGTCCGCCGCGTGACCCGGGAAGTTCCGGGTCGGGGCAAACTCGCCGAGCTTCATGCCGACCATCTCTTCCGAGACCGACACGGGCACGTGCTTCTGACCGTTATGGACGCCGAACGTCAGACCGACGAACTGCGGCAGGATGGTGGAGCGGCGCGACCAGGTCTTGATCACGTCCTTGCGGCCCGACGATTGAACGGCGTCGGCCTTCTTGAGCAGATACCCGTCGACAAACGGGCCTTTCCAGGAGGAGCGGGCCATTCTTAGCGAGCCTTCTTAACGTGGCGGGTACGGATGATATACTTGTCCGTAGCCTTGTTCTTGCGGGTACGAGTGCCCTTGGTGTCCTTACCCCACGGCGTGACGGGGGTACGACCACCAGAGGTCCGGCCTTCACCACCACCATGCGGGTGGTCGATCGGGTTCATGGCGACGCCGCGAACGTGCGGACGCCAGCCCATGTGACGCTTACGACCGGCCTTGCCCAGGTTCTGGTTCATGTGGTCGGGGTTCGAAACCGCGCCCACCGTGGCGATGCAGCCGTCCAGGACCATGCGCAGTTCGCCCGAGCCGAGACGGATCTGGGCATAGCCCTGATCGCGACCGACCAGTTGGGCGTAGGCGCCAGCCGAACGGGCCAGCTGGGCGCCCTTGCCCGGCTTCATTTCGATGTTGTGGATGATCGTACCCACCGGCATCGAACGTAGCGGCATGGCGTTGCCCGGCTTCACGTCGGTCTTTTCGCCCGCCACGATCGTGTCGCCCGCCTTAAGGCGTTGCGGCGCGATGATGTAGGTCTTTTCGCCGTCCTCGTAGGTCACGAGCGCGATGAAGGCCGTGCGGTTCGGATCGTATTCCAGACGCTCGACCGTGCCGACCATGTCCCACTTGCGACGCTTGAAGTCGATCTTGCGGTACAGGGTCTTGGCGCCGCCGCCGCGGAAGCGGACCGCGATGCGACCGCCCTGCCCGCGCCCGCCCGACTTGGTCAGGCCTTCGGTCAGCGACTTTTCCGGACGGCCCTTGTGGAGTTCCGAACGGTCAACCAGCACGAGGGCGCGACGGCCCGGCGAGGTCGGATTGTAATGTTTCAAGGCCATCTGATCAGAGCCCCGTGGTGACGTCGATCGACTGGCCGTCAGCCAGCGTCACGATCGCTTTTTTGATGTCGACCCGGCGACCCAGGATACCCCGGAAGCGCTTGGTCTTGCCCTTTTGAACCAGGGTGTTGACCTTCAGGACGTTGACTTTGAACAGGCTTTCGACCGCGGCGGCGATCTCGTCCTTGGTCGCCGTGTCGGCGACGCGGAAGACGACCTTGTTCTGCTCGGACAGGATCGTGGCCTTTTCGGTGATCACCGGGGCCAGGATGGTGTCGTAGTGCTTGGCGGTAGGTTGAGCGGCCATTACGCGGCTTCCTTATCGCTGAAGCGGGCTTCGATGGCCTCGATGGCGGCCTTCGTCAGCACCAGCTTGTCAGCCCGCAGGATGTCATAGACGTTCAGGCCGGCGTTCGGCAGCACGTCGATGTGCGGGATGTTGCGTGCGGCCAGGCCGAAGTTCGTATCGACTTCGGGACCCGCGATGATGAGCGCCTTGGTCCAGCCCAGCTTGCCGAGCGTTTCGCGCAGCGAAGCGGTCTTGGCTTCCTTCACCGAGACGGTGTCGACCACGATCAGGTCGCCCGACTTGGCCTTGGAGGACAGGGCGTGACGCAGAGCCAGGGCGCGGATCTTCTTCGGCAGCGAGAAGCCGTGATCGCGAACGATCGGGCCGAAGGCGCGCGAACCGCCGACGAACTGCGGTGCACGGCGCGAACCGTGACGAGCGCCGCCGGTGCCCTTTTGCTTGTACATCTTCTTACCCGTACGAGAGTTCTCGTTGCGGGTTTGAACCTTGTGCGTACCGGCGCGGCGCTTGGCCAGTTGCCAGTTGACGGTGCGGGCCAGGATGTCGCCGCGGATGTCGGAGATGCCGAAGACGGCGTCCGACAGTTCCACGTCGCCAGCAGCCTTGCCGTCGAGTTGGATGACAGAGAGTTTCATTACGCTTCACCGCCTTCGGTCGCTTCGACAGGGGCTTCTTCAGCCGGGGTCGAGGCGGGTTGAGCAGCAGACTTGCTCGACTTCAGCGCACCGGGGAACGGAGCGTCGGCCGGGCGAGCCTTCTTGATGGCGTCGCGAACCTTGACGTAGCTGCCGTCGTGACCGGGGACAGCGCCCTTGATCAGGATCAGGCCACGCTCGGCGTCCACGCGGACGACGGTCAGGTTCTGGGTGGTGACGGTTTCGGTGCCGTAGTGGCCGGCCATCTTCTTGCCGGGGAACGTGCGACCCGGGTCCTGACGGTTACCCGTCGAACCGTGCGAACGGTGCGAGACCGAAACGCCGTGGGTGGCGCGAAGGCCGCCGAAGTTCCAGCGCTTCATGGCGCCGGCGAAACCCTTACCGATGGTCTCACCCTGGATGTCGACCTTCTGGCCCACCAGGAAGTGTTCGGCCGACAGTTCGGCGCCCACGTCCAGCAGACCGTCCGCATCGACGCGGAACTCGGTCACATAGGCTTTCGGTTCGACTTCCGCCTTGGCGAAGGTCTCGCGTTGAGCCTTGTTGGTGTTCTTAGCCTTCTTCGTGCCAGCGCCCAGCTGGAGAGCGACGTAGCCGTCACGCTCCTGGGTACGTTGGCCGACGACTTGGCAGCCGTCGAGCTGCAGCACAGTGACCGGTACGTGCGCGCCGTCATCGGCGAACACGCGGGTCATGCCCAGCTTCTTGGCGATCACGCCCGTGCGCATCGGATCCCGCCTCTTTCTACTTTAAATCTTGATCTCGACGTCCACGCCGGCGGACAGGTCGAGCTTCATGAGCGCGTCCACGGTCTGCGGGGTGGGGTCGACGATGTCGAGCACGCGTTTGTGCGTGCGGATTTCAAACTGCTCACGCGACTTCTTATCGACGTGCGGAGAGCGGTTCACGGTGAACTTCTCGATCAGGGTCGGCAGCGGAATCGGACCGCGAACGGTCGCGCCGGTGCGCTTGGCGGTATTAACGATCTCGCGCGTCGAAAAATCGAGGACGCGGTGATCAAAGGCCTTGAGCCTGATGCGGATGCTTTGATCCATATCGGTGCTTACTTCCAATGCGGTCGGAGGACCGCGTCCCTGTGAACCATTTCAAAGACCGAAGGCCTTCGGGCAAAAAGCCCTCAGGGAACGCAAATCCGCAAAAACGATCGGCCCACGCAGTTGCCCGCGAAGGCCGTTGATATCCCAAGAAGCTGCAAAGAACAGTGACTTAGGTCGTTCTTGCGAACCGCGTTTGCAGCGAACTGCACAGCCGGTCCAACAAGAGTGGTGGCTTATGCCTATCGATTCTGATTTCGTCAAGCGCGCAAACCCGGGCTGACACAGGATTTCGACGCGGTCTTCGCCGAGGGCTGCGCACGGCGCGACGACACATACGGCGGCGACGTCGGCGGCGTTGCACGCCCTCTTTATAGTGCATGAGCGCGACTGCGGCGCGCGGTTAACGACTTGCCCCACAGATCGCCAAGTCGTGACACATTCTGGCCGCAACGCGTGGCTGTTGCGCAACAACCTTGCCATCCCAGGCCAATCGAACGTCGGTTTATTGCTCCGCTTCGTCTTAGGCTGATAGCAGCGCCCCTCCCCGGACCCCCATCCGGGTGCAGACTGCTAAGGACAAAAGAAAAATGAAGACGATCCTCCTCGCCACCGCCGCCGCCGCCGCCCTGTTCGCCGCCCCGGCCTTCGCCCAAGACGCCATCGGTTCGGTCGGCGTGACCTATTCCAACCCGTCGATCGAAGTCGCCGGCGACGACGTTGACGCCGACGTCTGGACCGTTGACGGCTCGGTCGCCCTGCCGGCCCAGGACTGGACCGTGACGCTGAACGGCGCGATCGACTACACCAAGGCCTTTGGCGAAGAAGACGTCACCGGCGCCGCCGCCGCGCACCTGACCAAGATGTGGTCCTCCGACGTTCGCGCCGGCGCCTTCGTCGCCGCCAACGGCATCGGCAGCGGCAACGAGCCGATCTGGACCGTGGGCGCCGAAGCGCAGAAGTATCTGTCGAACGCCACCCTGACAGGCCAAGTCGCCTACACGACCGCTGACAACGTGGACGCCGACATCTGGACCGTCGGCGCCGACGCCGCCTTCTACGTCATGCCGAACCTGCGCCTGAACGCCGGCGTCGCCTACAACAACGTCGACTTCTCGGGCGGCGACACCGACGCCTGGACCTACGGCGTGGGCGCCGAATACGAGTTCGAGAACACTCCGTTCTCGCTGGGCGCCGCCTACACCCGCGCCGACATCGATTCGCTGGACGTCGACACCTGGTCGGTCGGCCTGCGCTACTCGTTCGGCGGCGGTCTGCAAGCGCGTGACCGCGCCGGCGCCAACCTGGGCGTCTCGGCCATCTCCAGCGTCCTGAACGTCTTCTAAGCGTCTCGGACCTGAGCCCTACGAAGAGCCCCGGCGGAGCGATCCGCCGGGGCTTTTTGTTTGGCCGGAAAAGGCCCCCGGGGTTCCACGACCGGGGGCCTTCTCGTCGCTCGGGTCTTACTGCCCGATCTGCAAGGTTCCCGATCCGACGACGGAGCGAGAGACCGATCCCGTGGCCGAGGCGACGCGGACGCTGCCCGATCCGGCGATCGCCACGTCCAGGTCGCGCGTGGCGCCGCCGTAGCGAACATCGCCGGAACCGCCGATGGCGACCGACAGCTTGTCCATTCGGCCCTGCCGCACGTTCACACCGCCCGAGCCGCCGATGGACAGTTCACTGCGTCCGCCGGCGCTGGCCACCTCGACATTGCCCGATCCGCCGACGGCCGCTTTCAGGGTTCCGGTCGCTCCGGCGGAAATGGAGCCCGATCCGCCGACGCTGGCGTCCAGCGATCGAGACGTGCCCGCGCGGATCGCGCCCGAGCCCCCGAGGCCCAGTTCCAGATCGCCGTCCACATTGGCCACGTTCCAGTTGCCGCAGCCGCCGTTGTCCAACTCGACCGATCTCGCGCCGCGTCCGACCGAGCCGAAGACCGCGCCGCTGGCGCTGACGTCAACGGCGCGCGGCGTGCGCACGACGATCAGCGGCGCGTCTTCCAGGCGGATCCGCCCCAGGTCGCGCACCTCAACGGTCGCGCCCTGCCCCGGCTGGCCCGCATCACTGCGGCCGGAGTTGCAGCCGCGAACGGCGCTGTTGCCGCCCCACATACCGTTACGGCGCAGGCCGCCGTCGATCTTCACGTCATTGCCGTCGCGGCGAACCTGGATGGCCGGCAAGCGCGTCTGGCCTTGCGTGATCTCGACCCCGATATCCTGACGATCCTCGACGATGACCACCACACGGGCGACGGCGTTGCGGATCTCGACCTCGGCGGCCGAAGCGGGCGCCGCGACAAACCCTGTCAGGGTGGCGACGGCGGCGGCGGCGATCAGTGCGGTTTTCATGAGCGGTGCTCCCTTCCCGAATGTGAAGAGAAGGTGCGCGCCGCCCGCGCCCAAGTCATTTTAACTCGAGGTCATGAACTCGAATTAACGCCCCGAGCTTATGACGTCGCGTTCAGCGCGCCCGCGCCGTCAGCCGCGCCGATCTCCGGCTCGAAGTCGCGCTCGAAGTTGGCGATCTTGCTTTTCATCGCGCCCGCCTTCTTCAGCACCAGCGACGCGGCCCAGCGCGCCGCCAGCTCCGGCGTCGTCATGCCGTCGGTGAAGCGCGGCCGCCCGCCCCGGCTGCGGATCACCGCATTGGTGAACAGCGCGCCGTTGCGGAACCGCGACGGCCAGGTCTGGAAATCCATCGACAGGCTGACGCAGAAGCGGTCCAGATTCTCCACCCGGTGCGGCGCATACAGCGGCCAGGTCAGGGCGCGGCCTGGCTCCAGATCCATGACCTGCGCATCCTGTTCGAACGCGAGCGTGTAAGGCAGCTCTTCGGTCGTCTGGCGCGCGACCACCTGTTCCATATTTCGCTCGGGCAGATGCCCCTCGTCACCGGGATAGACGAACAGCCGCTTGCGCCCACGCAGGTGAAACAGCACCACGCCCGCCGCGTCGAAATGATAGGGCACCCGCGCCTTGGGCGACGACAGGATCAACTGCCCCGCGTTTCGCACAGCCCGCATTCCCGGATAGGTCGCCTGGATTGCGGCGAAGTCCTTCATGGCGGCCGCCCACAGCTCGGGCCAGCCCGTTTCGACCCCGCGCAGATTGACCCACAGCCGACCCTGTTTGATCGCCTCCAGCAGTTCCTCGCCCGACAGCCGCCCGCGCGCGCCGGTGCGCAACGACACCTGCCCCTCGTCGTCGTAGTCATACAGGTTGATGTCGAACAGTTCGGCCGGATAACGATCCAGCACGGCGGCCAGCGCCGCATCCTCGGCGAACCCTTTCTCGATCAGGGTGTGGGCATGGGTCTTGGCCTCGGCGATCGGGCCTGGATAGCGGGTGCGACGTTGGGTCATGTCGATGTCCTCAAACGTGGGCGACGCGCGCTGGCGTCTTCTTCTTGGCGGCCGCCTTCCGCACAGCCGACCGTGCGGCGACCGCCGCGCCCCTCAGCCGCCCGACCGGCGTCGCCTCGCAGGCTTCGATGGTGGCCCAGCGCCGACGCAGGGACGCCCGCACCGCCTCGCCGGGTCCGCCCGCCCTGTTCAACGCCGCCACCGTGATGTCGCCCAACGCCTGGGTCACGCCGGGTTGCATCACCACGGCTTCGCGCACCGTCTGCCGCGCGTTGACGAAATACTTCTTGTAGGTCTCGCCTTCGAAGCCGAAGTCGAACACCCGAAAACCCTCGGCCGCCGCCAGCCGCATCGTGTCCATGCTCAGCAGGATGCCCGGCGAACACCGCGCCAGCGTCGGCTCATAGGCCGGGAACCAGAAATGGTAATGCCGCCCGGCGTGCAGCGAGAACTCGATCGCCACCAGCTTGTCGCCCGCGTGCATGGCCGCCATAGAGGCGCCGAAGCCTTTTCGCGGCTCGCTCATCAGCGCGTGCAGCAGATCCCGCGTCCAGCCGCACGCGAAGATGTCGTGCAGGCCCGAGCGCCGATACTGCGCCGCCTTCAGCGCAATCAGATGATCCAGCAGCGCAGGATCTCTGAGACCCCGCTCCACCCGGATCGGCCCCAGTTCGGCCTCCAGGCTACGCCGCGCCCGCTCCTTGTCCTTGAAATATTTGGCGAATGTCTTGCGCCGCTCGGCGTACCACTCGTCATAGCCCGCCTCGGGCATGGCCACCTGCACCGTCTCACGCGCGTGGCCCGTTTCGCCCGCGCCGACCCAGCCGGGCACGTTCAGCCGCTTGGCTTTCAACAGCTGCGCCACCTCTTCCAGCGTGATCGTCTCGCCCGCCGGGGCGATGACGCCGTGATAGTCGTTCATGGGCGCGCCCAGCGGCTGCACCGCTCCGCCGCGTCGCTGATGCGGGAAGAAGCCGACGATCTCGCCATCTCGCCGGAACACGGCGATCGCAGCGCCGGGGCAGACCCGCGAGGCGATCTCGGCATAATCCCAGCGGAAATACGGGCTGGCCAGATCGGGATTGCCAGCCGTCCACGCACGCCACAGGGCGACGGCGGCGGCGTCCATCGCCGCCGCATCCACGATCTCGACCTGCAGCAATCCGGCCATACGCATCCTCTCAGGCCCTGCGGAGGAAAGGGCCATTCCAGACTGCACCCTGCCCCACGCGCGTTTCATCAGGGTTCACCGGCATGGTGAACGCGCGTTGACGGAGCCGCGGTCGCCCTGGCGCGTTTGAGTGACCCAAGGAGAAGACCATGACCGATCAACGCCCTGACAGCAAAGCCGTCGAGAACGAGAACCTGCGGCCGGACGCCGACGGCCAGCCGCCGCGCCCGGCGACCGAGCCCAAGGGTTCGAAGGACTCGTCCAACTCCGGCGAGACCGAAACCGACCCCGCGACCGGCGAACCCAACTGAACACCGACCGACTGCACTCACCGTCTCGAAAGTCTCTTATGAACCGTCCTGCCTACCTCGCCGCACTCGCTGTTCTCTCTCTGGGCGCCTGCTCGCCGAAGGAAGAGAACACCGCCGCCCCAGCGGCGCAAACGGCCGAGGCCGCGCAAGTGGGCCAAACCGGCCCGCTCTCTCGAGACGCCATCGAAAACACCGCCTATGCGCCGCCGCCGGCCGCACAAGAGGGTCAGCCCGCCGCCGCAAATGCCGCCCACCAGCCGCCGCAGCCCGCCCTGATCCGCGCCCAGGTTCTTCTGGAGCGCGCTCGCTTCTCGCCCGGCGCGATCGACGGCCTGGCGGGGTCGAACATGCGCCAGGCGATCTCGGCGTTTCAGGAAGCCAACGGCATTACGGTGAATGGCGAGTTGAACGCCGACGTGATGGGCCGACTGCGCGCCGCCGCCGGACCGGGCGCGGTGACCACCACCTACACCATCACCCAGCAGGACATCGCCGGACCCTACCTCGGCGTCGTTCCCACGGAGCTGGAAGCTCAGGGTCAGGCGGCCCACATGGGCTACGCCAATATCGTCGAGGCCTTGGCCGAACGCTTCCACGTCACCGAGGCCTTGCTGCGCGCCATGAACCCCGGCGCCGACTTCAACCGCGTGGGCCAAGGCCTGCTTGTCCCCGCCGTCAACACCGCGCCCCTGCCCGCCGACGTGGACCACATCGACGTCGACAAGAGCGAAGGTTCGGTCAAGGCGTTCGACGCCGACGGCAAGCTGATCGCCTACTTCCCGGCCACCATCGGCAGCGGCGACAACCCCACTCCGACCGGCACGGTCAAGGTCAACGGCGTGGCGCGAAACCCGGACTACACCTACGACCCGTCGAAACTCAGCTATGGCGACGGCAAGATGAAGGTCGTCGTCAAACCCGGTCCAAACAATCCGGTGGGCGTCGTCTGGATCGATTTGAACAAGCCCAGCTACGGCATCCACGGCACGCCGGACCCGCATCTGGTCGGCAAGACGGCCTCGCACGGCTGCGTGCGTTTGACCAACTGGGACGCCTGGATGCTGGCTGACAAGGTCAAGCCGGGCGTCACCGTCCGCTTTATCTAGTGGACGGCGCCGAACGGCGTCCCGTCCCAGAAGTCGCAGTGGTGGCGTTCGAAGAAGCCGTCGTCCATCACATCGCCCTCCGGCTTGAACACCCGCACCGGCCCCGCACCTTCGACGCGGGGCCATTCGGCGGTGAAGGCCGAACTACCGAACGTCGCCCACAGCTTTTGCATCCGCTCCGACAGCGCCTTTTGCTCCGGCGTGAACCGCTTGGGATCAGCAAACACCCAGCGCGTGCCGAACACATAGGCCAGTTCGCTGGCGTGATAGGCCCCCAGGTCCAGACCGACAATCCAGTCGGGCAAGACGAACGGCGCCTCGCGATCGGCGAACTCATAGCCCCACACCGGCACATGCTGGGCCAGCAGTCGTCGCAAAGCCTGTGACGGACAGGCGAACCTCTGGTCGGTAAAGTTGGTGGCGATGGCATAGGCGGGACCGTCCTCACCCACTGGATAGCGCGCCAGCACCCGCTCACCCTGGTCGCCATACATCCAGATCGTCTCCTTCTGATAGCGATCCATGTCCTGCACCTCATTGGCAAACAGCCGCCCCTCATCGAGGTTCGTCCCGACGAGCACGGGCACGCGCGTGAACCGCCCCTCGCGGATCGCGACCGACGGGTTTTCCGGCACAGTGGCGTCAGTGTGCACCGGTCCCCACGATCCCGGCCCGTTGATGCCCGCCCTCAATGACGCCGCCCGCGACAGCCGCCAGGCCGGCAACGCCTTCAGGCAAGCGATCTGATCCTCGCCGGTGCAGCCAAGCCTTTCGGCGAACATTGGCCCCGACAGGGCCGCATCCTGCGCCCTGATCAGTGACGAGGGCTCAAGACATCCGCCGCTCTGCATGATGACCCGTTGATACAGCCCATCCGACTGCGGCGACGCCATCAGGTAACAGGCCGTCCACGCGCCCGCGCTCTCGGCGAACAGGGTGACATCGCCCGGGTCGCCGCCGAAGGCCGCAATGTTCCGATGCACCCACTTCAGCGCGGCCTGCTGATCCATCAGGCCGAAGTTGCCGCCGAAGCCTTCGCCGGTCGCCTGAAACTCCGGATGCGCCAGCCAGCCCAGCGCGCCGAGCCGATAGTTCATCGTCACGACCACCCGACCCTGCTCGCGCGCCAGTTTCGACGGGTCGTAGTTGGCGCCCGCCCCGACGGTGAAGGCGCCGCCCGGAATATAGACCATCACGGGCCGCGCCTCGGCCGCGTCTCCGCCTGGCGCATAGATGTTGAGATACAGACAGTCCTCGGACCCGACGACGATCCCGCCGCCGCCGCCCAGGATCGAGCGTCGCCCGATCGCCTGGGTGCAGTCCGCACCGATCCGCGTCGCATCCCGAACACTTTGCCATGTCGCGACCGGCTGCGGCGCGCGCCAGCGCCGTTCGCCGACCGGCGGCGCCGCGAACGGCACGCCGAGGAACGCTCGCGTCCCCGCCCCATCGACGCCGCGCACCGTCCCGGATTCGGTCGTCGCCAACACCGGCTGGGCGTCCTTGGCGAACCGGACCTGATCGACCTTGCCGGGATGGGTGGCGCAGGCCGACAGGGCGACAAGGCACGCTAGCAACGAGATCAGACGCATCGTGGACCTTGGCTTTTGGGCAGACGATCCTAACGCCCGAACGGCAGGCCCGTTGCGGGCGCCTGTAGTCGCCCCCACAGCAAAACGGCCCCCGGATTGCTCCGGGGGCCGTTCTGTTACGCTACTGTTTCAGCCCGAAGGCCGGTCTTCTTACTCAACGATCTTGGCCACGACGCCGGCGCCGACGGTGCGGCCGCCTTCACGGATGGCGAAGCGCAGGCCTTGGTCCATCGCGATCGGCGTGATCAGCTCGACGTTCAGCTCGGCGTTGTCGCCCGGCATGATCATCTCGACGCCTTCCTTCAGGTGAACGATGCCGGTCACGTCCGTCGTGCGGAAGTAGAACTGCGGGCGATAGTTCGTGAAGAACGGGGTGTGACGACCGCCCTCTTCCTTGGTCAGGATGTAGGCTTCGGCCAGGAACTTGGTGTGCGGGGTGATGGAGCCCGGCTTGCACAGCACTTGGCCGCGCTCGACGTCTTCACGCTTGGTGCCGCGCAGCAGCACGCCGACGTTGTCGCCCGCTTGACCTTGGTCCAGCAGCTTGCGGAACATTTCCACGCCCGTACAGGTCGTCTTCTGGACCGGACGGATGCCGACGATCTCGACTTCCTCACCGACCTTGACGATGCCCTTCTCGACGCGGCCCGTGACCACGGTGCCGCGGCCCGAGATCGAGAACACGTCTTCGACCGGCATCAGGAACGGCAGATCGACCGGACGCTCCGGCTGCGGGATGTAGGCGTCGACGGTTTCCATCAGGGCCAGAACGCGCTGTTCGCCGATTTCCGGGTTCACGCCGTCGGTCGCGGCCTTGGCCGAACCCTTGGTGATCGGAATGTCGTCGCCGGGGAACTGGTACGAGCTCAGCAGCTCGCGCACTTCCATCTCGACCAGCTCGAGCAGCTCTTCGTCGTCGACCAGGTCGACCTTGTTCATGAAGACCACCAAGGCCGGCACGCCGACCTGACGAGCCAGCAGGATGTGCTCGCGGGTCTGCGGCATCGGGCCGTCAGCGGCCGACACCACCAGGATCGCGCCGTCCATCTGGGCGGCGCCAGTGATCATGTTCTTCACATAGTCGGCGTGGCCGGGGCAGTCGACGTGGGCATAGTGACGGTTGGCCGTCTCATATTCCACGTGCGCGGTGTTGATCGTGATGCCGCGGGCCTTCTCTTCCGGCGCAGCGTCGATGTCGGCGTAGTTCATCGCCTTCGCGCCGCCGGCCTTCGCCAGCGTCATCGTGATCGCAGCCGTCAACGTCGTCTTGCCGTGGTCAACGTGACCAATCGTGCCGATGTTGCAGTGCGGCTTCGTCCGTTCGAACTTTTCCTTGGCCATGGCCAAACTCCTGATGGCCCGGGTCCGTCAGCGGAGGGGCGCGATGCTGATCTTTTAAAAACCTGGAGCGGGTAGACGGGATCGAACCGACATCCTCAGCTTGGAAGGCTGCTGCACTACCATTGTGCTATACCCGCGCGGAGACTGCGGAAGTTCTTTCGGAACGCCGCAGCCGGTTCCTCTCCGTCGTCCTGATCCGTCGTATCCGTCAAGGCGCGTGGTGGGGGAAGAAGGACTCGAACCTTCGAAGCTTACGCAGGGGATTTACAGTCCCCCCCCTTTGCCACTCGGGACATTCCCCCAGCGCGCCTTGTCGAACCGTCGGACCCCTCGTTTCCGCCCATAAAGAAGCGGGACGAAACAAAAGCCTTCGGCTTGTCGCCTCCTCTAGGATAGAGGGGGCGCCCAGACCCGAAAGCCCTTGGGGCTCCAAATCGGAGGGCGTCTTATAGTGTCGTCGAAATCAGAACGCAACGACCGTAAAAGCGGTAAAAAACCGGTCTTCGGAAACCGTCCCGACGGCCCCCGTGACAAGGGCCAAAAGCCCGCTGCGCAAGGGTTTGGACGGCGCGATGAAACCCCTCGTCAGCCCCGTTCGCCCGATCGCGGCAAGTCGGACGCCGATAATTTTCTGTGGGGACGCCACCCGGTTCTGGCCGCTCTGGCGAATCCCGCCCGTCGTGGCATGGGTCGTCTGCTGGCCACGGCCGAGCGCGCCGCCGAGATCGAGAACAATGCTCTCGCAAACGGCCACAAGATCGAGGTGGTCGAAATCCAGGCCCTGACCCGGATGCTGCCCCCCGGCGCCGTGCATCAGGGGCTGGCCTTCAAGGTCCAGCCGCTGGAAGGCGTGTCGCTGGAAGAGCTGGCCGAGCCGGCCCCCAAACCTGGAGAAGGGGGCGTCATCGTCATGCTGGATCAGCTGACCGACCCCCAGAACGTCGGCGCCATCTTCCGCTCTGCCCTGGCGTTCGGCGCGCGGGGAATCATCGTTCAGGACCGTCATGCTCCGGCCCTCGCCGGCGCCCTGGCCAAGGCGGCCGTAGGCGCCACCGAACGCCTCCCTCATGCGCGCGTCACGAATCTGTCTCGTGCGCTGGAGCGGCTGGCCGATCTAGGCTGGCGCGCGGTCGGCCTGGACGGAACGGGCGAACAGACGCTGGAAGAAGCGCTGGATCATCAGCCGACCGTTCTGGTCATGGGGTCCGAAGGCGACGGCATCCGTCGTCTGGTCGCCGAACACTGCGACGTCCTGGCCAAGATCCCCATGCCCGGCGGATTCGAGAGCCTGAACGTGTCCAACGCGGCGGCGGTCGCGCTTTATGAAGCGGCGCGCGCGCAACGCGGCTGACAGAACGCCGCACCGAGGCTAAGGAGCGGAAATGGAATTCCTCTCGTCTCCCGAACTCGCCAGTCAGGCCACGGCCCTGGGCCAGGTCCTGCTGATGGATCTGGTCCTGGCCGGCGACAACGCCGTCGCCGTGGGCCTGGCCGCCGCCGCCCTGCCCCAGGACCAGCGTAAGAAGGCCATTCTGATCGGCCTGGCCGCCGCCGTCGTCATGCGAATCGGCTTTGCGCTGATCACCGTGCAGCTTCTGGCTCTGGTCGGCCTGTTGCTGGCCGGCGGCCTGCTGCTGCTGTGGGTGTGCTGGAAGATGTGGCGCGAACTGCGCGAGCAAGCGACGCACGACCAGGCCGAGGCCGAAAAGGAACTCGAACTGGCCATGAGCATCGAGCACGGCTCTGGACCGTCGCCCGAGGAACTGGGCCTGAAGCGCAAGAGCTTCGGCGCCGCCCTGCTTCAGATCATGGTCGCCGACATCACCATGTCGCTGGACAATGTGCTGGCCGTCGCCGGCGCCGCGCACGAACACCCCTGGATCATGGTCTTCGGCCTGGTCCTGTCGATCGCCCTGATGGGCGTCGCCGCCACCTATATCGCCAAGCTTCTGCACCGCTTCAGCTGGATCGGCTACATCGGTCTGGTCGTCGTCCTTTATGTCGCCCTGCACATGATCTGGGACGGCGCCCGTCAAGTGGTGGTGCGCACCGGCCATATGGACGAGTTCAACGCCTCGGCCCCCGCCTTCCTTGAGATCGGTCCCGAGGAGGCGGCCAAACATCTGGGCCAGAAGCGCACAGAGGACAGCCCAACGCCGGCGCCCGCCGAACCGACGGTCGCGCCATGACCGTCGCCACGGTCACCGTCGAAGACGCCGCCGCCTGGCTGCAGGCCGGCGAAGCGGTGCTGATCGATGTGCGCGAGCCGGACGAGTTCGCCGCCGCCCGCATCGACGGCGCGATCCTGGCCCCGCTCAGCCAGATGCCCGCCGCTTGGGAGGCGCTGGACCTTCCGGCCGACAAGAAGATCATCGTTCAATGCCTGAAGGGCGGCCGCAGCCACCAGGTCTGCGCCTTCGTCGGCCCGGCCGGCCCCGACGGCCAGCCGCTGTTCAACCTGACCGGCGGCATCCAGGCTTGGAATGCGGCGGGGCTTCCGGTCGTGTTCGCAGAACAGGACTGATCAGCGACCGCGCAGCCAGCCGGTGACCGAAATCCGGTCCGCCGCCGCCGACAGGGCGACCTGCGTCACCGAATGGGGCGTCGGCACCTTCAGCAGGTTCAGGGTGTTGAAGCGCGGCGTAAAGGCCTCCGCCACATTGCCGTCGGCGCCATGGAAAGCCAGAAGGCCGCCCCACTCGATCCGCCAGACCGGCGTCAGATTCAGCACATAGGCGAAGAAGCGATTCTTGCCCTCGGCGTGATCGTCATGCTCGGTCAGAAAATGGCCGGCGCGATAACGGGTCAGTTGCGCATCGGCCAAGGCGAGCCGCGGCTCGCCTGTCACGTCCCGCATCAAGCCCAGGAAGGCCTCGCCGTTTAGGAAGGCCAACAGATCGGCCCACACCGGCGCCGCCTGCCCCGCCTGGACCAGATCGTAGATCGGGTGATTGTCGTACAGATACTGGAAGTCGGTCTGGGCCGAGGCCTGCACCGCCTGACCCAGCGCCTGTTTCTGATCCGGCGTCAGAGAGGCCAGCCAGGCGGCGGGTAGATCGACATGGCCGGTCCCGCGTCGCGTAACGACGTTGTAGTCAGCGGCCGTTGCCGCGTCGTAGAGCGCTTGCGAGTGAGTCACAGCCAAGACGCCGTCGATCTGCGCCCGCCCCGTGCGCGCCAGCCGCTCGCGAATGACGGCGCGCGCTTCGTCGGTCAGGGGCGTCAGGGTCGGCGTCATGGCTTATCCCCTTCGGATCAGGCGTCCGCGCCGCCGAAGCGTTCGGACCATTCCGCAACCTGGATGTCCTCGATCTTGGCGAACAACACGCCCTGAGCCTCGACCTTGCCGCCGACCGGCAGACGATTCAGCAGATCCTCGTCGGCGCCAGGCCAGCTCAGGTCGTCCACCCCAACCGACGCCGCGATCTTGGGCGCGGTGAAGGGCAGGATCGGCGCGGCCAGACGCGCGAACAGGGCCACCAGGTTCAGACCCGTGCGCACCCCCACCGCCGCGCGGTCGCGATCGGTCTTCAGCGCCGTCCAGGGTGCCGCGACCTGCAGATACTCGTTGCCCAGCACCCAGGCGGCGCGGATGGCGACGGCGGCCTTTCTGAACTCCATCGCCTCCAGCTGTTCGGTCGCCTCGGCGACGGCTGCCTTGATATCGGCCTCCAGCTGCATTTCGACCGGTCCGGCCTCGCCGCCTTCGGGCACCACGCCGTCGAACTTGGATTCCGCGAACTTGACGATGCGGTTGACGAAATTGCCCAGCACATCGGCCAGGTCCTTGTTGGTCGAGGCCTGGAAGTCCTCCCAGGTGAAGGCCGAATCCGCGTGCTCCGGCCCATAGGCCGTCAGGCGCCAGCGCCAGTAATCGGCCGGCAGCAGCTCCAGCGCCTGATCCATGAAGACGCCGCGCTTCTGGCTGGTGGAGAACTTGCCGCCGTACCAGTTCAGCCAGTTGAACGCTTTCAGCTGGTCCACCGTCTTCCACGGTTCGCCCGAGCCGATGATGGTCGCGGGGAAGCTGACGGTGTGGAAGGCGACGTTGTCCTTGCCCATGAACTGGACATAGCGAACGTCCTCTGCCCCCTCGTCCAGACGCCACCAGTCACGCCACGATCCGCCCGTCGCCTCGGCCCATTCCTCGGTCGCGGCTATGTATTCGATGGGGGCGTCGAACCAGACGTAGAAGACCTTGTCCTCCATGCCCTGACGGGGGAAGCCATCCTTGGTCACCGGCACGCCCCAGGCCAGGTCGCGGGTGATGCCCCGGTCGATCAGCCCCTCGTCCAGATGTTTGTAGGCGATGGACTTGGCCAGTTGTTGCCAGCCCGTCTTGCCGTCGACCCAGGCGCGAATCTCGGGCTCGATCTTGGTCTGGAGCAGATAGAGGTGACGCGTGTCGCGCACCTCCAGGTTCTTGGAGCCCGACACCGACGAATAGGGATCAATCAGGTCGGTCGGATCCAGCAGGCGTCCGCAGTTGTCGCACTGATCGCCGCGCGCGCCGACATGGCCGCAGTGCGGGCACGTCCCCTCGACATAGCGGTCGGGGAGGAAACGGGCGTCGTCGATCGAATAGATCATCCGATCCACCCGCTCCTCGATCAGGCCGTTCTTCTCCAGCGCCTCGGCGAAATGCTGGGTTAGGCGATGGTTCTGCGGGTTCGACGACCGGCCGAACCAGTCGTAGCTGAGCCCGAAGGCCTGACCGGCGGCCTTCTGGATCTCGTGCTGCTCGTCGCAATAGGTGCGCACGTCCTGGCCGGCGGCGGCGGCGGCCAGCTCGGCCGGGGTGCCGTGCTCATCGGTGGCGCAGATATAGAGGACCTCATGTCCCTGGGCCCGCTTAAACCGCGCCCAGACGTCGGCCGGCAACATCGAGCCCGCCAGATTCCCCAGGTGCTTGATGCCATTGATGTAGGGCAGCGCCGAGGTGATGAGGATGCGGGCCATGATCGTCCAGGTGTTCGGGGAAGCGCAGGGATATAGAGCGGCGGCGCGGTTTCCTCAAACGCCTTGCGGCAGACGGCGCGCAATACGGATGAAACGCCCGGTCAGCAGGGTCGAGGACGCCAGGCTGGCGATCACCACCGCCCAGACCAGGCCGTTGACGCCCATCTGATGCGCCAGCACCCAGCCCAGCGGCATCATCACCGCGCCGTAGGCCGCGAAATGCATGATGGTGGGCCACCAGACGTCGCCTGCCGCGCGGTTGGCCTGGGCCGCCACGACCTGAATGCCATCCGCCACAAAGAACAACGTCGCCAGCACCAGGGCCGGCGCCGCGATGGCCAGCAGGGCCGGATCGCGATTATAGGCGCCGACGATCAGATGGGCGCTGGGCCAGACCAGCAGGGCGACCACCAATGTCAGGGCCGTCACGACGCCCAGCCCCACCAGCCCGGCGCGCATCACCCCTCGACCGTCGCCGGCGCCATAGCTGCGGCCCACCAGCACCGCCGTCGCCGACGACAGCCCCATCGGCAGCATGAAGACGATGGCCGAGACGTTGAGCACCACCGCCCAGGCCGCCGTCTCCGCCGTGCCGATCTGACCGGCGAAGAAGGTGAAGCCCGAGAAGGCCCCGACCTCGATGAAGTAGGAGGCCCCGGCGCCCAGGCCGACCTTGACCTGTTCGCGCGCGGCCTCGGGATCACGCTCGGGCTTGTCGAAAATACCCAGCGCCCGCGCCTCGGGCAAACGCAGGATGTAGATCACCAGGAAGATCGCCAGCGCCGCCCGCGCCCCGAACGTCGCCCAAGCCGAGGCGAAGGCGCCGTCGAAGCCGAAGCCCAGAAGGTCCGGCACCAGCACGATGTTCAGCACCAGATTGACCCCGTTCGCCACCCACATGGCGACCATGCCGGGCTTGGGCCGGCCCAGAGCCTCCAGGAAGAACTGGCCCGTCACCGAAATCAGATAGAAGGGCATGGACAGGGCGAAGACGACCAGGGCAGGCCCGGCGCCCTCCGCCAGACCGTCCTCCAGCCTCAGCTTGCCCAGTCCCCACGGGCCAATGGCGATCAGGGCGATCATCGACACGACGCCGATCTGCAACGAATAGGTCAGGCCGCGACGCAGCACCGAGCCGACCGCGTGCCGACGCCCCTCGCCCAGCATCCGCGCCGTCATCACCTGCACGCCCAGCATCAAACCGACCGCCGTCGTCACCACGATCGACGTCGGCGCCCAGGCCAGCGAATGGAACGCCAGTTCCTGGCTGGAATAGTTGCCCACCACGATGGCGTCGGTCAGGCCCATGGTCATGATGCCGATGCGCGCCAGGATCACCGGCCATGCCAGATTCAGCAGGTCGCGGAAGGCGGTACGGGTCTGGGGGCTGAGCGCGATCATCGGACGCGGCACAGGCCACGCCGACCCGCCGGGGTCAACTCCCAAAAACGTTGAGGGCTTGGCCTACCAGGCGCCCAATTCACGAAGCTGACGCACCAGTTCCTCAGGAGCCTCGCCGGCGTCGAGGTCGGTCAGATCGACCGGCGCATCCTTGGGCTCGAAGTATCGCCAGCCCTGGAAAGGTCGCCGGGCCATGGGCGCCGTGCGGATGACCTTGGGTTCGAGCGTGATCTCACAGCGGCTCTGCTTGCCCTCGCCCAAGGTTGTGATGTCCAGCACCGGTTGGCGACAGATGATCGTCCCCTTCACCACCCAATAAAGCGAGCCGCCGTCCTCGATCTCGATCGCCCGTTTCGGCGTCATGCGTGTGTGGACGACGAGCGCCCCGCCCCGGGCGGCGCGGGCCTCCAGCCATTCGACGTCCGGCACCCCGACGCCCAGCTTGATCATGTGAAGCGGCATGGCGCCCACGTAGTGCCCCTTAGGCGCATTGGCCAGATTCTTAATCTAAAGGGGCTAGCTATGATCGCGCGCCGCTCAGCTCGCCCAGCGCGTTTAGGACCAGTATGTACGGATTGATTACCCGCCTGACGGCCCATGCCGGCCGCCGCGACGAACTAGGCCTCTGTTTGCTGGACCCCAATGTGAAGCGACCGGGCTGCCACAGCTACGTCGTGGCGCACGATGTGAATGACGCCGACGCCCTGCTCGTCACAGAGGTCTGGATGAGCAAGGCCTCGCACGATGCCTGGTTCAACACGATCCGCGAATCCAGAGTGATGCGTCCAGCGCTCGGCCTGATCGCGCTATGGGGCGATACAATCGTGACGCGCCCGATCGGCGGCGTGGGGCTTTAGTTCGCCTTCACCACCGCCAGCACGGCCGCCTCGACGACCTGATCGCCAAGAGACGCGACGCTTTCCACCACGCCGTCGAACGGCGCGGTCAGGGCATGTTCCATCTTCATGGCTTCCAGCACCACGACCGGCTGTCCCTTGGTGACGGCGTCGCCGGCCTTGACCGGCGTTGCGACGATCTTGCCCGGCATGGGCGCGCGCAGCGAACCATCCGACACCGCGCCCACGCCGGACCCCACGGCGGCGCGATAGGGCGTGACGCGACGCGCCTCGCCATCGACGAACAGGACGAAACCGTCGTCGATCGTCTGATAGCCGAACAGGCGATCGCCGGCCTGGACCTGATCGAACCCGACGTGGGCCAGTTCGCCCTGCGAACCGCGCCAGCCCGTTTCGACCGGCGTCACCGCAGCGGACACGCCCTGACCATCGACATGTGCCCAGACGGTTGTCTGCGCCGGCGCATTCAGGCGCACGCCATAGGACAGACCCGGCTGGCCGCCCCAGGGACTGAACCGGTCCGAACGCGCCTCGACCGCATCCGCCGCCGCTTCCGCAATCAGGGTCAGGGCCGCCAGCGTTGCTTCGTCGGACGGCTGCGGCTGCAACGCCGCCTCCTCCGCCGCGATGAAGCCCGTATCCACGTCGCCCGCGACGAAGCGCGGATGCTCCAGGGAGCGCTTCAGGAAGCCGGCGTTGGCCTTGACCGGCCAGACCTCGACCTCGCCCGCCGCCTCGGCCAGCCGCGCCGCCGCCGCCTCGCGCGTGTCCTCATGCACGATCAGCTTGGCGATCATCGGATCATAGAACTGGCTGACCTCGCCGCCCTGCTCCACGCCGGTATCGACGCGGATGCCTTCAGGCATGACGAAATGCTCCAGCTTGCCGATGGAGGGCAGGAAGCCGTTGGCCGGATCCTCGGCATACAGCCGCGCCTCCATGGCCCAGCCGTTCAGCTGGATCTCGGCCTGCTTCAGGGGGACCGGCTCGCCCGCCGCGACGCGGAACTGCCACTCGACCAGATCGACGCCTGTCACGCTCTCGGTCACGGGATGCTCGACCTGCAGCCGGGTGTTCATCTCCATGAACCAGACGCCGTCCGCCTTCAGCCCGTCCGAGGCGTCGGCGATGAACTCGATTGTCCCGGCCCCGACGTAGTTCACGGCCCTGGCCGCCTTGATCGCGGCCCCGGTCACGGCGGCGCGCACAGCCTCGCTCATGCCCGGCGCGGGCGCCTCTTCGATCACCTTCTGGTGGCGGCGTTGCAGCGAACAGTCGCGCTCGTAAAGGTGGACGACCTCGCCGTGCTTGTCGCCGAACACCTGCACCTCGATGTGGCGTGGGCGGGTGATGTAGCGTTCGATCAGTACCCGGTCGTCGCCGAAGGCCGCAGCCCCCTCGCGCTTGGCGCTGGCCAGACCGGCGGCGAAATCGGCTGGATCATCGACCCGTTTCATACCCTTGCCGCCGCCGCCCGCGACCGCCTTGATCAGCACCGGATAGCCGATCCGCGCTGCCTCGGCCGTCAGGGTTTCCTCCGACTGATCGGCGCCCTGATAGCCCGGCGTCACCGGCACCCCGGCCTGGATCATCAGTTCCTTGGCCGCGTCCTTCAGACCCATGGCGCGAATCGAGGACGGGTCCGGCCCGATCCAGATCAGGCCCGCCGCCGCGACGGCCTCGGCGAAGTCGGCGTTCTCGCTCAGGAAGCCATATCCGGGGTGGATCGCCTCTGCGCCGGTCGCCTTGGCCGCCGCCAGCACCTTGGCGCCGTCCAAATAAGATTCGCGCGCCGCCGCCGGACCGATCAGCACCGCCTCGTCGGCTTCGCGCACATGCAGGGCGTTGGCGTCCGCCTCGGAATAGACGGCGATGGTGTGAATCCCCATCCGCTTGGCGGTGCGGAAGACACGGCAGGCGATTTCGCCGCGATTGGCGACAAGGACGGACTTGAACATGAAGCGGTCTTAGCCGGATCGTGCGCATCAGGCGAGAGGCAGAGCACGACCCTTCTCACGCGACGCGGCAGGCGTTAAGCCCCTCCGATGTCCCTGCGCCCCCTCTTCGTCACCCAGGTCTATGAAGCCTCCCTCGCCGAAGGGCGTGGCTGGTCCGACTTCAACGCACAGCTGATCGACGTCATCCGGATGATGGCCGAGGAGGACGAGGCCGGCCGCCGGTGGTGCAAGGCCAACGCCTATCGCGGCTACACCTCCTACGGATCGCTGAACGACCTGCCCCAACGCTTCCCGGAGTTCGCCGAGCTGAAGCGCCACCTGGATCGCCATGCCGTCGCCTACGCCAAGGCGCTGAACTTCGATTTGGCCCGCAAACCCCGCCTCGACAATCTATGGGTCAACATCCTGAAGCCCGGCGGCGGTCATACAGGTCACATCCACCCGCACGCCTTCCTGTCGGGCACAGTCTATATCGACGTGCCGGACGGCACCTCTTCGCTAAAGCTGGAAGATCCCCGCCTGCCCTTCATGATGGCCCGGCCGTCGGTGACCGATGACGCGACGGAGGCCGAGCGGCCGTTCGTCTATCTGCAGCCTCAGGCAGGCACGGTGCTGATGTGGGAAAGCTGGCTGCGCCACGAAGTGCCGACCAACCTGGCCAAAGCCGACCGGATTTCGATCAGCTTCAACTACGCCTGAATGAATTCAGTCGTCATTCCGGGGCCGAGCGTAGCGAGGAACGCGGAAGCCAGGGGGGCGGTCACAACACTGACCGCATCATGCGCTAATGCAAGCCTCCTGGGTTCCGGGTTCGTCCTTCGGACGCCCCGGAATGACGGTAGGAGAAGATCAGACCGTCCAGCTGGCCTTGCGCTTTTCCAGGAACGCGGCGACGCCCTCGCGGCCTTCGTCCGACACGCGGGCGCGGGCGATGCGTTTGGCGGTTTCGTCCATTAGGCCGTTGTCGATCTTGTGGTGGGCGATGTCGTTGACCAGACGCTTGGCCTCACCCATCGCGCCCGGCGCATTGTTGGTCAGGCTGTCGCTCAGCATCGAGATGAACTCATCCACCGATCCTTCGGGCAGCACGAGGTCGATCAGGCCGGCATGGGCGGCGTAGTCGGCGTCGAAGGCGTTGGCGGTCAAAAACAACTGGCGGGCGCGGCGCGCGCCGACAGCCTCGATCACATAGGGAGCGATGGTCGCGGGGATCAGACCCAGCTTGACCTCGGAGAAGGCGAAGCGCGCCCCCTCGACCGCCACGGCCATGTCGCAGGCGGCGACGATGCCCGCTCCGCCGCCCATGGCGTTGCCCTCGACCACCGCCACCGTCAGGGCGGGAATGTCGTGCAGGGCCTTCAGCATTTTCGCCAGGCCCATGGCGTCGTCACGGTTGTCGCTCTCGGACCAGCCGGCGGCGTCGCGCATCCAGTTCAGATCGGCCCCGGCGCTGAAGGTGCCGCCCGCCCCCCGAATGAAGACGGCCCGCACCCGGTCCGCGCCGTGCAGCGTTTCGAACGACTCATGCAGGGCCGCGATGGTCGCGGCATCGAAGGCGTTCTTCTTGGCCGGCCGGTTGATGGTGACGAAGACGACGCCGTCGGTGGTCGAATCGATCTGCACCAGATCGTCGTCGGCGTCCGGCGCGGCATCGGGCACCAGCGGCTGGGCGATGCTGTTGATCTCGGCCGCCTCGGCGTCGGTGACGTCCAGGGCGTTGAGGTCGGCTTCGGTCGGTTGATCGGCCATGAGTGTCTCCAAACTGCGTGTCCGCTCACAACGAGGCGCGGACCATTAGGTTACATTCGGAACAGGCCGAACGTCGTCTCCGGGATCGGGGCGTTCAGGCTAGCGCTGATGGCCAGGCCAAGCACATCACGGGTCTGGGCCGGGTCGATGACGCCGTCGTCCCACAGGCGGGCGGTGGCGTAATAGGGATTGCCCTCGTCCTCGTACTTCTGACGGATCGGCGCCTTGAAGGCCTCGGCGTCGTCCGCGCTCCAGGTCTCGGCGTCGCGGTGCACGGTGGCCAGCACGCTGGCGGCCTGCTCGCCGCCCATGACCCCGATCCGGCTGTTAGGCCAGGTGAACAGGAAGCGCGGCGAATAGGCCCGGCCGCACATGCCATAGTTCCCCGCGCCGAAACTGCCGCCGATCAGGACAGTGAACTTGGGCACCTCGGCCGAGGCCACGGCCGTCACCAGCTTGGCGCCGTCCTTGGCGATGCCGCCCGCCTCATATTTGCCGCCGACCATGAAGCCCGAGATGTTCTGCAGGAACAGCAGCGGAATCTTGCGCTTGCAGGCCAGTTCGATGAAGTGCGCGCCCTTCTGGGCGCTCTCCGAAAAGATGACGCCGTTGTTGGCCAGGATGGCGACCGGATAGCCCCAGATGCGCGCAAACCCGCACACAAGGGTCGAGCCATATAGGCTCTTGAACTCGTCGAACTCCGACCCGTCCACCAGCCTGGCGATGACCTCGCGCACATCATAGGGGGCGCGGACGTCGTCCGGGATCAGGCCATACAGCTCCTCTGCGTCGAAGGCCGGCGCGCGCGGTTCGCGCACATCCATCTCGACGGCCTTGGTCGTGTTCAGATTGGCGACGATGGAGCGCACGATCTCCAGCGCGTGCTCATCGTTCTCGGCCACATGATCGACCACGCCCGAGCGACGACCGTGGGTCTCCGCCCCGCCCAGTTCCTCCGCCGAGATGACCTCGCCTGTCGCCGCCTTCACCAACGGCGGCCCGGCCAGGAAGATGGCGCCCTGGTTCCTGACGATGATCGTCTCGTCAGACATGGCCGGCACATACGCCCCGCCGGCGGTGGACAGACCCATGACGCAGGCGATTTGGGCGATGCCCTTGGCGCTCATCCGGGCCTGGTTGAAGAAGATGCGGCCGAAGTGGTCGCGGTCGGGAAACACCTCGGCCTGGTGCGGCAGATTGGCTCCGCCGCTATCGACCAGATAGACGCACGGCAGGCGGTTCTGCTCGGCGATTTCCTGGGCGCGCAGGTGCTTCTTGACCGTCATGGGGAAATAGGCGCCGCCCTTCACCGTCGGATCGTTGCAGACAATCATGACCTCGCGGCCCGAAACCCGGCCGATGCCGGCGATGACGCCGGCCGCCGGGGCCTCGCCGTCATACATGTCGTGCGCAGCCAGTTGCCCGATCTCCAGGAAGGGCGAGCCGGGATCCAGCAGGCGCTCGACGCGGTCGCGCGGCAACAGTTTGCCGCGAGCGACGTGACGCTCGCGGGACTTGTCAGACCCGCCGCGCGCGGCCTTGGCCACATGGTTGCGCAACTCGGCGACCAGGGCGCTGTTGTGCGCGTGCAGGGACTTGTATTTTTGGCTTTGCGGATCGACCGCGGACGTCAGCTTCGGCATGGGGCTGGTTTAGGCGGGGTCGAGGGGCGCCACAAGCGTCTGCCGCCATCCTTGCTTCCTCGCCCCTTTTCGCCTATAGGCCCCGCCTTTCCAGGGCTTCGGTCCTGTCGCGGAGCACCAAAGGGTTGGACGTTCGGTCCGGCCGCCGCGCCAGGAGCCATCGTGGAGACCGACTTACCCGGTCGTTTCCGCGCCGACGCCCACAAGGGAGACTACCGCATGGCTCTTTACGAGCACACGGTCATGACGCGCCAGGATATCTCGGCGCAACAGGCCGAAGCGCTAAATGACACCATCAAGGATCTGATCGTCGCCGGTGGCGGCTCGGTCGCAAAGATCGAATACTGGGGTCTGCGCAACCTGACCTACCGCGTGAAGAAGAACCGCAAGGCTCACTATTCGCTGCTGGCCGTCGACGCCCCTCCGGCCGCCATGGCCGAAGTCGAGCGTCAGCTGTCGATCAACGAAGACGTGCTGCGCTGGCTGACCGTCCGCGTCGAGGAACTCGACCTGGAACTGTCGCCGCTGCTGGCCCGCCGCGAGCGTGAACGCGAGCGTGAGCGCGAGCGCACCCCGCGCGACGACGCCGCCGCCGACGCCGAATAAGGAACCCGGAACATGACCGATACCACCGCCCCGACCCCGGGCGCACCGGCGGGCTCCGGCGCCGCCGGCCGCCGCCCCTTCTATCGTCGCCGCAAGGTCTGCCCGTTCTCGGGCGCCAATGCGCCGAAGATCGACTACAAGGACGTCAAGCTGCTGCAGCGTTACGTCTCCGAACGCGGCAAGATCGTGCCTTCGCGCATCACCGCCGTCTCCCAGAAGAAGCAGCGTGAACTGGCCAAGGCCATCAAGCGCGCTCGCTATCTGGCCCTCCTGCCTTACGTGGTGAAGTGAGATGAAGGTCGTTCTGCTTGAACGCGTCGAGAATCTCGGCGCCATCGGCGACGTCGTGTCCGTCAAGGACGGCTTCGCCCGTAACTTCCTTCTGCCGCGCGACAAGGCCCGCCGGGCCACCGCCGCCAACCTGAAGGCGTTCGAACTCGACCGCGCCGCCATCGAGCAGCGCAACGAGAAGAACAAGGCCGATGCACAGAAGGTCGCCGACAAGATCGACGGCCAAACCTACGTCATGATCCGTCAGGCCGGTGAAACCGGTCACCTGTACGGTTCGGTCGCCGGTCGCGACGTCGCCGAGGCCATCCAGGCCGAAGGCGGCAAGGTCGAGCGCTCGCAGGTCGTCCTGAACACGGCGATCAAGAGCCTGGGCGTCCACGAAGTGCCGGTTCGCCTGCACGCCGAGGTCCGCGCCACGGTCAAGATCAACATCGCCCGCTCGATGGACGAGGCCGAGCGCCAAGCCAAGGGCGAGGACGTGATCCGCAGCCAGTTCGACGATGAGCGCCAGGCCGCCGAGCAATCGGCCCAGGAACTGATCGAAGGCGGCGCCGGTCAACAAGAAGGCTTCGGCGACGAAGCCTGATCCGACCGGATCCCCAACGACATCAAGGGCGCGTCTCGCAAGGGACGCGCCCTTTTTGCTGCGCGTGAACGGCATCCACCGCACGGCCGATCGTCACCTTGACCTATGACAAGATTACAACAAACCCAGATCATTGATCTCTCAAATGGATGTCTAGACATTAAGCTTGCTTGACGTCGTCACATTGCGGTCACAGCCTGCAATTGAGGCCTGCGTTTCGATTATACGCGCAAGATTATTGCGCTTTTCGAGACGCCGACCGAGGGCGACGGCATGACGGCCTGCCGAGCGCCGACACAGAGGGCTGTCGTGCATCGTCGGGGACTATCAATGAAAATCGGATACGGTCGTCAGGCCCTATTGGCCTTTGCCTCCACCAGCGCGCTCTTCATCGCCTCATCGGCGTTCGCCCAGACAACCCCTCCGCCAAGTGAAGCCACCGATGTCGATGAGATCGTCGTCACCGGCACGCGCACCGTTGGGCGCAGCCGGCTCGACAGCGTCGCGCCCGTCGATGTCATCACCGGCGAAACTCTGGCGAAACAGGGCACTGGCACAGAGCTGGCCGCCGCCCTCGCCGCCACCGCCCCGTCCATCAACTTCCCTCGTCCCGCCATTTCCGACGGCTCCGATCACGTTCGTCCGGCAACCCTGCGCGGTCTTGCTCCTGACCAGACCCTTGTCCTGATCAGCGGTCAGCGCGGCCATGTCGGCGCCCTGGTGAACGTAAACGGCGCGCTTGGCCGTGGCTCGACCGCCTTCGACCTGAATACGATTCCGTCGATCAGCCTTGGCTCGGTCGAAGTCCTGCGTGACGGCGCTTCGGCGCAATATGGCGCCGACGCCATCGCCGGCGTCATCAATCTGCGTCTGCGCCAGGCGTCGAGCGGCGGCGGCATCACCGCCAACTACGGCATCTACGACACCGACTTCACGACCGCGCGCGGCGAGCACAGCCGCCGCGACGGCGAACAGACCTCGCTCGCCGGCTGGGTCGGCCTGCCCCTGTTTGGCGACGGCTTCCTGACCCTTTCGGGCGAAGTCCAGAAACGCCAGCCCACCAATCGCTCCGACTACGCGGCGACCACTGCGGTCAACGGAGGCAGTGCGACCACCGTCATTGGTCGCTTCGGCGATCCCTATACAGAAGCCTACACCGGCTATTTCAACGCCGGAAAACCGCTTGGCGGCGAATGGGAAGCCTATGCCTTCGGCGGCTATCAGAAGCGCAAGTCCGAGGCTGCGGCGACCGCCCGCGCCTTCAACAACTCAAACAACGTCACCGCCATCTATCCCAATGGCTTCCTGCCAATCATCGCCGCCGACATCGACGACTACAATATATACGGCGGCCTGAAAGGCCCCGCCGCCGGCTTCGACTGGGATATCTCGGTCGGGTACGGCCGAAACGAGTTGGACTATCGCGTCCTGAACTCCCTGAACGCCTCCTATGGCGCCGCGTCTCAGACCCAGTTCGACGCCGGCGGCCTCAGCTACGGTCAACTGACCATCGGCGTGGATGCGGTGAAACAGATCGAAGCGAACCTGTATGAACCGCTCAACGTCGCCTTCGGAGTCGAATACCGACGCGAGGACTTCAACGTCACTGCAGGCGAGCCGACATCCTACAACAAGGGCCCCGTCACGGCCGGCGGCGCCGGATCGCAGGGCTTCCCTGGCTTTGCGCCATCCAATGCGGTCGATGTCGATCGCAACAACATCAGCGCTTACATCGACCTGGAGGGCAAATTCTCCGAACAGTTCAGTGTCGGTCTGGCCGGGCGCTACGAGGACTATTCCGATTTCGGCGATCAGTTCACGGGCAAGATTTCGGGACGCTACGACTTCACCGAGGCCTTCGCCCTGCGTGGCGCCATTTCGACGGGCTTCAAATCGCCAGCCCTTCAGCAACAGTACTTCAGCTACATCGCCACCAACCTTGTCGCCACAGCGGGCGGCGTGGTGCTGCAGCAGAACGGCTCGTACCGGGTCGACGATCCTATCGCGATCGCCCTGGGCTCAAAGCCGCTGGAGCCCGAGACCTCGACCAACTACTCGCTCGGCGCGGTCTTCCGACATGAAGGCTTCGAACTGACGGTGGACACCTACCGCATCGATGTCGCTGACCGGATCATCTATTCCGAGACGCTCGGCGTGTCGCGGCCCAGCCAGACGGCGCAATCCACGGCTGCCATTCAGGCTCTGCTCGCTCCGTTCGGCGTGACCGGCGCGCGGTTCTTCCTGAACGGTGTGGACACCTCGACCAGCGGCGTCGATGTCGTGGCGCGCTATCGGACGCAGCAGGATTTCGGGCGGTTCGATTTCACACTGGCGGGCAACTTCAACTCCACCGAAGTGACCAAGACGCCAGCGGTTCCCAGCAACCTCGCCATTGCCCCGTCCGACGCCTTCCTCTTCGACCGCTCTTCCAAACTGTCGTTTGAGCAAGGCACGCCGGAACAGAAGATTGTCGCCAGCGTGGACTGGTCGCTGGGCGACTTCGGTGCGACCTTGAAGGGCACCAGCTACGACAGCGTTCTGGTCGCCAACAACAACGCCACCCTGGACTACGAAACGGGCGACGCGCTGCTGGTGGATCTGGAGGGCCGCTACACCCTACCGTTCGGCGTCTCGCTCGCTGTCGGCGTGAACAACCTGACCGACGAATATCCAACAGCCACGCCGACAAACATTAACGGCGCGACCGGTTCGGTGGGCTACCCGAGCTACTCGCCTTACGGCTTCAACGGCCGCTTCCTCTACGGCCGTCTGAGCTACAACTTCTAAGCCAACTGATATCCCACTCGAATGGGGCGTTCTTCGGAGCGCCCCATTTTGCGTGGCAATAGATTTCCTACTGACTGCCGCAACAAAACATGGCCGCCTGCGTCGATTGACCCGCCGCACCTTCGCCCTGATATGGCCATGACCGCCGGGACCTCCCCGACCTTGCGGTTGGAGAGGCCATGAAGATCACCCCCCGTTTTACGGCTACGCCGCCCGCCATCGCGCGATGTTGCGGCTGAGACCGCACGCCACACCCAATCCCAAGCCGATCATGAAAAGCCCGTCGCGGTTAGCGGCGGCGATGCGCGCTCGCGCCAAAAACAGACTTTAGGAAATCTCTCAATGCGCTCTCTTTCTCAACGAGCCGCCGCACCGGCCCTGCTCGCCACCGTCTCGACCTTCGCCCTGCTGACCGCCGCCCCGGCCTTTGCTCAAAGCGCCGAACCCGTCGCCGATGGGGCGGCGCAGGTGGACGATATCGTCGTGACCGGCACGCGGGTCCAGAACCGCTCGCGCCTCGACACCCTGGCGCCCGTCGATGTCGTGACGTCCGAGGCGTTGCAAACGCGCGGCACGACCGAATTCGCCACCGCCCTGGCCCAGGCCGTGCCCTCGCTGACCTTCCAGCGGCCGTCGGCCAACGATGGCTCGGACTCGATCCGCCCGATCACCTTGCGCGGCCTGTCGCCGGACCAGACGCTGGTGCTGGTCAACGGCACGCGTCGCCATGCCTCGGCCCTGGTCAACGTCAACGGCGTGGTGGGGCGCGGGTCGGCCGCCGTCGATCTGAACACCATTCCGACCGGCGCTCTGGACCGGGTTGAAGTGCTGCGTGACGGCGCCTCGGCCCAGTACGGCTCGGACGCCATCGCCGGGGTGGTGAACCTGCGCCTGAAGGAGGCCTCCAGCGGCGGCGGCGCCAGCGTGACCTACGGCCAGTATTTCACCACGGTGAAGACCGCGCGCGGTGAACGCGACGAGACCGACGGCGGCACCGTCACGGCCTCGGCCTGGCAAGGGTTCTCACTGGGCGACGACGGCTTTCTGACCCTGTCGGCGGAGTATCTGAATCGCGAGTCGACCAATCGCTCGGACTATGATCCCCGCGCGGCGGCGAACGGAGCGATCACCGCCCGGTTCGGCGACCCGGACGTTGAGCAATGGACCGTGTTCGCCAATGCCGGCAAGGGGCTGGGCAACGGCTGGGAGGCCTACGGCTGGGCCGGCTGTCAGGACCGCGACAGCGAAGGCGCCGCCTTCCCTCGCCTGTCCGACAACGTCAACAATGTCGCCTCGATCTACCCGAACGGCTTCCTGCCGAAGGTCGCCATCAATTTGAAAGACGCCTCGCTGGCCGGCGGCCTGCGCGGCGAACTGGCGGACTGGAACACAGACATCAGCCTGACCTATGGCCGCAATGCTCTGGACTTCCGCACCGAGGATTCGCTGAACTCCACCTACGGCGCGACTTCGCCGACCAGCTTCGATTCCGGCCGCCTGATCTATGACCAACTAGTGCTGGGCGCCGACTTCAGCCGTGAGTTCGAGGTCGGTCTGTCCGGCGGCCCACTGAATTTCGCCTGGGGCCTGGAGCAGCGCTGGGAAAACTACAAGATCGAGGCCGGCCAGCCCGAGAGCTACAACCGCGGCCCCTTGGGCGCCAACACGGCCCTTACCGGCGGCGCCCAGGGCTTCGTCGGCTTCCAGCCCTCGAACGCCGTCGATGTCGATCGCGACAACTTCGCCGCCTACGCCGATGTTGAAATTCCCCTGACCGACAAGCTGCGCTTCGAGGGCGCCGTGCGGTTCGAGGACTATTCCGACTTCGGCGACACCCAGACGGGCAAGCTGTCGGCCCGCTATGACTTCACCCCCAGCTTCGCCCTGCGCGGTTCGGTCTCGACCGCCTTCCGCGCGCCGTCTTTGCAGCAGTCCTTCTTCACCTCGACCGCCTCGGTGATCCAGAACGGCGCCGTGGTCGAAACCGGCACCTTCCCGGCTACCAGCACCGTCGCAGCGGCCCTTGGCGCGCGTCCGCTAAAGGCCGAGACCTCGACCAACTATTCGCTGGGGGCCGTGGTGCGACTGGGACGGTTCGACCTGACCGTCGACGCCTACAAGATCGACATCGATGATCAGATCGTTCTGTCGGAACTGATCAACCGGACATTTTCGGGCCAGGTCGCCGGCCTGCTGGATCCGCAAGGCGTCCAGGCCGCGCGCTTCTTCCTGAATGGGGTCTCGACCTCGACAGAAGGCGTGGACATCGTCGGACGGTATCGCCTGCCGACCGACACGCTCGGCGATTTCGACTTTACCGTCGCGGCCAACTTCAACGATGTGTCGGTCAACCGCGTGCCGACATCCTCCTCGGTACTGAACCCGGTGCCGACCCTGTTCGCCCGCCAACGCATCCTGACCATTGAGGACGGCACGCCCAACACCAAGGTCTCGGCGGCGGCGGACTGGAGCCGGGACAAGTGGGGCGCCACGGTGCGCGCCACCTACTATGGCGACGTGTTGCAACCCGGATCGACGGCGGCGAATGACTACAGCACCGGGGCCAAGACGGTCGTGGATCTGGAAGGCCGGTTCCAGCTGACCGAACGCGTGGGCGTGGCGATCGGCGTGGACAATGTGTTCGACGAATATCCGGACTTCGTGCCGGCGTCGCTGAACTCCAACGGCGTTCTGGGCTTCCCCTACTATTCGCCCTTCGGCTTCAACGGCCGCTACGGCTATGCGCGCCTCAGCCTGAAATGGTGAGGTCGGCCTGATTGCCAGCCAGCCAAGGGCGCTCCTCGGAGCGCCCTTTTCCTTGATTGCATTACGAAACCTTCAGCTTGACCGTTCCGCTTCGCCCCAGTTGCGACACATATCGCCGTTCAATCTAGGCGCAGCCAGAGGGGGCTTTGGAGGGGACCAGATGAAGACCAGATCGATCGCAGCCGGCGTCCTGGCGCTGTCGCTTTTCGCCGGCGCGGCCAACGCCATGACGGTTCAGGAATTCCTGACCACCGCCAACGCCATTCCTCAGAACCCCACCGCTCTCCTGCGCTCCGACACCCGCCGCCTGATGGCCGAGTTCCGGGGCGCCGTTCGCACCGTCCGCGCCGAACAGAGCCAGGCCAAGGCGGCCGGCCGTCAGCCTGAGACCTGCATGCCCGACAAGGTCAGCGTCTCGCCCAACGCCATCCTGAGCCGTTTCAACGCCATTCCGCAGAGCCGTCGCAACATCAGCGTGACCCAGGCCTTCCGCGAATGGATGGCTCACGACTATCCGTGCACCTGACCGCCGATGATCTGACCAAGTCGGGTATAGGCCGGTCAGTTGCGATATTCGCGGGCGGCAGTCTGCTGTTGATCTGCGGGATCGTCGGGCTTGGCCTATTGGCTCCGGGCGAAGGCGTTGTTCCGGACGAGATGAAGCGCATTTCCCCGTTCGTCCTGGCGACGATTGGGTTAGCCCTGATGGCTGTTGAAGCGGCCGTCTTTACGCTGCTTCGGGCCGAACTTTCTCGGCGCTTCTTCAAGTCAGTCTGGCCCGGCCTGGCGCTCGGTGGCGGCGCCTATATCGTCGGCGTCCATTGGGACAACGGCTGGCTGGGACTGGCGACATCCGCCTGGATCTGGATGGTCGTGACGACGGCCTATCTGCTGGATCGGCCGCGATCCCTCTTTCGCGCCAGCGTTCAAGCCGTCGGGCTGAAGTGGGTCTTCTGGAGCTTTGCGCTGACCAGTCTTGTGTCGGCCGCCTGACGCGCGCCGATTGAGGAATTCCGGTTCGTCCCCAAGGCGGGATGATCTGTCCACGGTCCAGGCGGCGTCCGCGTCTGACGCAGGGGCGTGAGAGGGTTAAAGCGTTAATCGATGAACGCCTTCGCACCCATGCCCTTCTCGTCGTCTCCGCTGGACTCCGGCGGCGTCACTTCGATGCCGCACAATCTGGAGGCCGAGCAGGCGCTGCTGGGCTCGCTGATGTTTGACAACGCCGTGTTCGAGCGGTTGAACGACCGGCTGCGCGGCTCGCACTTCTACGAACCTTTCCACCAGCGGCTGTTCGACGCGATCGAGGACCATATCCGCCAGGGGCTGCTGGCCGAGCCCACCATCCTGATGGAGCGGTTCAAGCAGGATCCGGCGTTCCAGGAATTCGGCGGCCTGCGCTATCTCGCTGACTTGGTGGACCGCGCGCCCCCGGCCGCCAATGCGCCAGACTATGCGCGCGTCGTCTATGACCTGGCGCTGCGCCGCGACCTGATCCGCATCGGCGGCGACATGATCAAGGAGGCGCCCAATCCGGAGACGCCCGCCGACGAGCAGATCGAACAGGCCGAACAGACCCTGTACTCGCTGGCCGAGACGGGCAAGCCTTCTTCCGGTTTCGTCAGCTTCTCCAACGCCTTGTCCGGCGCTGTTCAAATGGCGGCCGAAGCGTATCAGCGCGAGGGCAAGCTGGCCGGTCTGGCCACCGGCCTGAACGATCTGGACCGCAAGCTGGGCGGCCTGCACCCGTCCGACTTGCTGATCCTCGCCGGCCGTCCGTCGATGGGCAAGACTGCTCTGGCGACCAACATGGCCTTCAACGTGGCGCGCGCCTATCAGTGGGAGCCGACACCGGAGGGCCGCAAGACGGTCAACGGCGGCGTCGTCGCCTTCTATTCTTTGGAAATGAGCGCCGAACAGCTGGCGATGCGTATTCTCGCCGATGCGTCCGGCGTGTCGTCGGACAAGCTGCGCAAGGGCGAGATCGACGCCACCGACTTCGGCAAGCTGCGCGACGCGGCGGTCGAGATCGGCGAAAGCCCCCTCTACATCGACGCCACCGGCGGCCTGTCCATCTCCAAGCTGGCGGCCCGTGCGCGCCGTCTGAAGCGCATGGAACATGGGCTGGACCTGATCATCGTCGACTATCTGCAACTGGTCACGACCGGCAACAGCGGGGGCCAGAAGAACCGCGTGCAGGAGGTGTCGGAAATCACCGGCGGGCTGAAGGCCTTGGCCAAGGAGCTGTCGGTGCCGATCATCGCCCTGTCGCAGCTGTCGCGTCAGGTCGAGCAGCGCGACGACAAACGCCCGCAACTGTCTGACCTTCGCGAATCCGGCTCGATTGAGCAGGACGCCGACTGCGTGATGTTCGTCTATCGCGAGAGCTATTACCTGGGCCGCGCCGAACCCCGCGAGGGGACCGAGGAACACCTGCAATGGCAGCAGGACATGGACCGCCTGCAAGGCCAGGCCGAGGTCGTCATCGGCAAGCAGCGCCACGGCCCCATCGGCATCGTCAAACTGGCCTTCGACGCCGACACCGTCCGCTTCGGCAACCTGGCGCACGGCTATGAGGAAGTCAGCTACGAGTAGCCTCTTCCATCGGCGCGGTGTTGGCGCATAAGGACGCCATGACCGCATCGACCCCCGCCGTCCTCTCCGTCGATCTGAACGCCCTGGCGCGCAACTATCACACGCTGGAGGCCGTCAGCGGCCAGCCGGTGCATCCGGTGGTCAAGGCGGACGGCTATGGGCTGGGGGCGCAGGCGGTGGCGACCCGGCTGATGGCCGAGGGAGCGCGGACCTTCTTCGTGGCGCGGGCGGCCGAGGGGGTGCGGCTGCGCGCGGCCTTGGGCGCCGACGGCCCCGCCATCTATGTGCTCGACGGCTGTCACGGCGACGATGCGGCGATGCTGAAGGCGTCGGACCTGCGGCCCGTGCTGAACCATCCGGCGCAAATCCAGGCCTGGATGGCGGCGGGCGGCGGGACCTGCGGCCTGCAGATCGACACCGGCATGAACCGGTTGGGTATTCGGCCCGAGGACGCGCCCGAGGCGTTCGACGGCCTGGCCCTAGTCCTGACCCACCTCGCCTGCGCGGACGAACCGGCCAATCCGATGAACCGGCGCCAGCGTGACGCCTTTGCGGGCGTGCTGGACCGCTATCCGGGCGTGGTCCGGTCGTTCGCCAATTCCAGCGGCTGTTTCCTGGGCCCGGACTTCGCCTTTGACACCGTTCGGCCGGGCATCTGTCTTTACGGCGGTGGTCCAGAGGGGCGTCCCGATTCCCGGATTGCACCCGTGGCCACGCTGACGGCCGAAGTGCTTCAGGTTCGCGACGTGCCGGCGGGCGAGAGCGTCGGCTATTCCCGCGGCTACATCGCCGAACGCCCCATCAAGGTTGCGACCGTGGCGGCCGGCTATGCGGATGGATTGCTGAGATCCTATTCGCCAAAGGGCGCAGTCTGGATCGCCAACGAGACCCGGCCGCTGCTGGGTCGGGTCTCGATGGATGTCTGCGCGGTGGACATCACCGGCCTGGATGTCGCGGTCGGCGATCCGGTCGAACTGTTCGGCCCGAACCGCCTGTTGGACGACGCCGCGGCCGCTGCGGGGACCATCAGCTACGAGCTGCTGACCTCGCTCACACCCCGCGTGCCGCGCGTCTATTCTCAGTAGCCGGCGCCCATTCCGCCTAGCCCGGCCATGCCAACCGATGCGGCGACGAAGCTCATCGAAATGGCTCCGACGATCGCCGAGATGATGAAATACATCACGACGCCGGCGATCACCGTCACGATGAAATAGCCGACCTTCTTGTCTTCCGGCACCTTCATCAGGATCGGCAGGCCGACGAAAAGCAGATAGAAGCTGTAGAGGCCCAAGATGGCCAGGATGCCCAGCATCGGGATCAGGCCGAACACGCCCGCCAGCCAGGCGGCGGTCCAGGAATAGACGGCCAGCTTCATGGCCTGAAGCTTATTGGCCGTCCCGCCGAAGTTCGGCGCCAGCGCATTGATGATCAGTCCCAGCAGGAAGACCCCCAGCAAGGACATGCCGTAGCTGACGAGCGCCACGACGATCGCGCCCACGATCGACAGTTTCACGCCCATGATCGGCATCAACTGACCGCCGAGCAGCGAACAGACCGGGCCGATCGCCGCCAGGATCATCGCATAGCGGGTGAACAGGCTTTTGGTCGTGGCGAACTCGCCGTCGATCTTGAGCCATTCAGACTTGGGCTGCAGCAGTATGCCCTTGACCCGCGCGACCAGGGCCGGATCGACAGCGGGTTGGGAGTGGGTCGTCGGATCGGTCATGACAGGCCTCGGCGAGAGAAGATGGGCGGATGTTGACGTTGCGTCGCTTCAAGAAGCAAGGGTGTGCGACACATTCTCAATCCTTCAGTATGGCAAAGGTTGCGCCTGCGACCGAAACTGTCGTGAGCCGAGGCCATGTCCGACGCGACCTTTCGATCTGCTAAGGAAGCCCATGGCTCGCGATTCCGCCCTCTACGTCTGTCAGTCCTGCGGCTCGGTCCACAGCAAGTGGTCGGGCCAATGCGGCTCCTGCGGTCAGTGGAACACCTTGAGCGAGGAAAGCCGCTCGGCTCCGCCGGGTGCGATCAAGCCGTCGGCGGCGGCTTCGGCCCGCACGCGCGGCATTCACTTCGAAACGCTTCAGTCCGACGCGCCAGAGCCGCCGCGCATCACGACGGGCGTGGCCGAGTTCGACCGGGTCTGCGGCGGCGGCGTGGTGCCCGGCTCGGCCATCCTGCTCAGCGGCGATCCGGGCGTCGGCAAGTCGACCCTGCTGCTGGAGGTCGCGGCCAAGGCGGCGCTGCGGGGATCGCGCGTGGCCTATATCTCGGGCGAGGAAGCCGTCGAGCAGATCCGCGCCCGCGCCAAGCGGATGGGCCTGGCCGACGCGCCGGTCAATCTGGCGGCGGCGACGGCGCTGCGTGACATTCTGGGCACGCTGAAGCGCGAACAGTTCGACATCGTCATCGTCGATTCGATCCAGACTCTGTGGTCCGACGTGCACGAGAGCGGCCCCGGCTCGATCACCCAGGTCCGGGCCTGCGCCGGCGAGATGGTGCGTCTGGCCAAGTCGCAGGGCGTCGCGGTGGTCCTGGTCGGCCACGTCACCAAGGACGGCCAGGTCGCCGGTCCCCGCGTCGTCGAACACCTGGTCGACGCCGTCATGACCTTCGAGGGCGAGCGCGGCTATCCGTTCCGCATCCTGCGCGCCGGCAAGAACCGCTTCGGCGCCACCGACGAGATCGGCGTGTTCGAAATGGGCGACGCCGGTCTGCGCGAGGTCGCCAATCCCTCCGCTCTGTTCCTCGGCGAGGGCAAGGAGCGCGCGCCGGGCGCCGCCGTCTTCGCCGGGATCGAAGGCTCGCGCCCCGTCCTGGTCGAGATGCAGGCCCTGGTGTCCAAGTCCGCCTACGGCACCCCGCGCCGCGCCGTGATCGGCTGGGAGACGGGACGTCTGGCGATGGTGCTGGCCGTGCTGGAGGCTCGCTGCGGCTTCGGCTTTGGCGATCAGGACGTCTATCTGAATGTCGCCGGGGGCCTACGCATCAATGAACCGGCGGCCGACCTCGCGGCGGCGGCGGCGCTGATCAGCTCGGCGACCGGCGTGTCCCTGCCCCAGGGCTGCGTCGTCTTCGGCGAAATCGGCCTGTCGGGCGAGGTCCGCAGCGTCGGCCGCGCCGAGGCCCGTCTGCGCGAAGCGCAAAAACTGGGCTTCGATCAGGTTCTGAGCCCGACTTTGACCGCCAAAACCAAAGGGGTGAAGGTGACATCCGTCACGCGCCTGACGGATGTGGTCGAACGAATCTCGCAGAACCGCTATTAGACCCTGGTAGCAACCGCAGGATCCCCCACGCGTGACCGGATACGACGTCTTCGCCATCGTGGTGATCCTGTTTTCCGTCGCCGCCGGCTGGGTGCGCGGCGGGGTGCGCGAGGTCATCACCCTGCTCAGCGCGACCCTGGCGGCCCTGGTCGCCCTGATCGCCCTGCCCTGGACCGCCGGCGTCACGCGCGCCTTCGTCGATCCCGAATGGGCCGGGTCGATCCTGGCCGCCGTCCTGACCTTCTTCGTCGTCTATTTCGGCCTGCGCCTGGTCGGGTCGATGATGTCCAAGAGCGCCAAGGACCATCCGCACCTCGGCGTCATCGACCGCATCTTCGGCCTGTTCATCGGCGGCGTTCGCGCCCTGGTCCTGATCGGCGCGGTGCATCTGGTCATCGTCGCAGCCCTGCCGGGCGAGCGCACGCCGCTCTGGCTCGGAAAGGCGGCCCTCTATCCGGTCAGCGCCATGGGCGCGCGGATGATCCAGATCGTCCTGCCCAGCATCGGACGCGGCGCCGACGCCATCACGCCGGTCGTGGATTCGTCCGTACGGCGGGGGTTTTCGGACGACGAAGCCTTGCCCCCGACGCAATCAGAGCCTAACTCGCGCCGCGAAGCCGCCCCTTAAGTTTCCCCGGTCATCGGAGCCCCACGATGCGCCACCATATCGCCGATCCCGTCGTTCACCGCGAGCACTGGCGCGAGCCGGAGGATGACCAGCTCCGTCTGGAATGCGGCGTCTGCGGCGTCTGGGGCGCGGACGAGGACGAAGGCTCTTCCGTCGTCGCCCTGGGTCTTCACGCTCTTCAGCATCGCGGCCAGGAAGCCTGCGGCATCGCCAGCGTCAAGGACGAGCGCTTCTACACCGAACGGCACCAAGGCCTGGTGGGCGAGGCCTTCGGCGGCGCCGACCTGATGACGCGAATGCCCGGCCGCGCGGCCGTGGGCCACACCCGCTACTCTACCGCCGGCGGCAGCTTCCTGCGCAACATCCAGCCGATGTTCGCCGATCTGGACCAGGGCGGCATCGCCATCGCCCACAACGGCAACCTGACCAACTTCAAATTCCTGCACGCCCAGTTGGTTAGCGAAGGCGCCATCTTCCAGTCGACCTCGGATTCCGAAGTCATCCTCCACCTGATCGCGCGCAGCCGCAAAGCCAAGATCGTCGATCGCTTCACCGACGCCCTGGCCCGGATTGAGGGAGGCTACGCCCTGGTGGCCCAGACCCGCACCAAGATGATCGGCGCGCGCGACCCGCTGGGCATCCGCCCGCTGGTGCTGGGCCAGTTGGGCGACGGCTGGGTTCTGGCGTCCGAGACCTGCGCCCTGGACATGATGGGCGCCACCTTCGTACGTGACGTCGAACACGGCGAGATCGTCGTCATCGACGACAGCGGCCTGCGCTCGCTCAAGCCCTTCCCCGCCCGCGCGGCGCGTCCCTGCCTGTTCGAATATGTCTATTTCTCACGCCCGGATTCGGTCGTGAACGGCCGCTCCGTCTATGAGGTCCGCAAGGAAATGGGTCGCGGCCTCGCCCGCGAACTGGGCGTCGAGGCCGACATCGTCGTGCCTGTGCCCGATTCCGGCGTACCCGCCGCCCTCGGCTACGCCCAGGAAAGCGGCATTCCCTACGAAATGGGCATCATCCGCAGCCACTATCTGGGCCGCACCTTCATCCAGCCCAGCCAAGGCGCCCGTCAAAAGGGCGTGCGCATGAAGCACAGCCCCAACAAGTCGGCTCTCGCCGGCAAGCGCGTCGTGCTGATCGACGATTCCATCGTGCGCGGCACCACCTCGCTGAAACTGGTCCGCGCCGTCCGCGCCGCTGGTGCGACCGAGGTCCACCTGCGCTCGGCCAGCCCGCAAATCCTGTTCCCCGACTTCTATGGCATCGACATGCCCGAGCGCGCCCAACTGCTGGCCGCCAACAAGACCCTGGAAGAGATGCGCGACATGCTGGAAGTCGATTCGCTCGGCTTCCTGTCCATCGACGGCCTGTATCGCGCGATGGGAGAGACCGGCCGCAACGCCGCCGCCCCGCAGTTCACCGACCACTATTTCACCGGCGACTACCCCACCCGCCTCTTGGATCGCGAGATCGAGGAAGGCGGACGCGAGTTCGGCGCCAAACAGCTGTCCTTGCTGGTCAGCGCCTAGGGCGAAACCGGAGTGCGGGCCTTGGCTTGAGGGTCAAGGCCGCGCTATCAGCGGCCATGTCCGAACTTCCCCTGAACGACCGTATCGCCCTCGTCGTCGGCGCCTCGCGCGGCATCGGTTATGAGAGCGCCCTGGCCCTGGCCAAGGCCGGCGCCCACGTCATTGCGACGGCGCGCACCCAGGGCGGTCTGGAAGAGCTTGACGACGCCATCTTCGCCGCCACCGGCCGCCATGCGACCCTGATTCCGTTCGATCTGGTGGACGGCGGGGCCATCGACCGGCTCGGCGGCGCCATCTTCGAACGGTTCAAGAAGCTGGACATCTGGGTCCACTGCGCCGCCACCATGGGCCCTTCGGGCCTGACGCCGGTGTCGCACGCCGACCCGCGCGAGTTCGCCAAAGTCGAAAAGACCAACTTCACCGCCGTCTATCGCCTGATCCGCTCGCTGGAGCCGCTGCTGCGCGCGTCGGACGCCGGCCGCGCCATCCATTTCACCACCAGCGTCGCCAGCGCGCCCAAGGCCTTCTGGGGCATGTACGCCGCGACCAAGGCCGGCGCCGAGGCCTTGGTGAAGGCCTGGGCCGACGAGATCGAGAGCACGCCCGTCCGCGTCAGCATCGTCGATCCCGGCCGCATGCGCACCGCCATGCGCGCCCAGGCCTATCCAGGCGAAGACCCCTCCGTCCTGCCCCACCCGTCCGAGATCGGCCCCTTGGTGGTCGATCTGGCCCGCCCCGACGCCACGCCCCCGCTGACGATCCGCTTCCGCGATTGGGCCGCCGGACCGACGACGGAAGCGCTGGTCTAGGCTGGGATCAGCCCCAGGCGCCGCCTAGCCTTGGCTCTTCGCGGAAGGTGAAGTCGCCGTCGGTTGAGGCTGAAAGATCGCGCCAGGCCTCCAGTTCGGCCCTCAGGCTGTCCGCCTTCATCTCGACCACGCCGATGGCGTCCGTGCCCGCTGACCATCGCACCGGCGGGTTTTCCGCATTCGCCAAGACGACCAGGGCCTGACCCAATTTCGCAGGATCGCCCGCCTGATTATGGCTGCGCGCGTCGTAGAAGGCGCGGATGGCGCGCGATGCTTCGGCATAGTCGGCGATGGAATTATCGCCGTATCGGATCGACGAGGCGTCGAGGAAGTCGGTGCGGAAGAAGCCCGGCTCGACGATGGTCAGATTTACGCCGAACGGACGCACCTCTTGCGCGACGGACTCGCTGAAGCCTTCGACCGCAAACTTGGACGCGCAATAGATCGCGCCGCTCTCACCGCCCATCAGACCGCCGATGGACGAGATGTTGAAGACATGGCCCGACCTCTGCGCGCGCATGATCGGCAGCACCGCGCGCGTCATGTCGAACAGACCGAAGACATTGGTGTCGAACTGGGTGCGCGCATCCTGTGCGCGGGTCTCCTCGAAAATGCCGAGGTGGCCATAGCCGGCGTTGTTCACCAGAACGTCGATGCGGCCGAAGCGCGCCATGACGGCCTCGACGGCAGCGGCGATGGCAGTCGTGTCGGTGACGTCCAGGGTCAAGCTCAGCACCGTGTCGCTATCCGGTCCGAAGGCCTTGATCAGGGCGTCGCAGTTTCGACCTGCGACGACAACGCGGTCGCCCGCGTCCAGCGCCGCGCGGGCGATCCCGGCGCCCAGACCACGCGCCGCACCGGTGATGAGCCAGGTCTTTTGTGGGGTTGTTGTCATGGGAAATCTCCTCTGCCTGACCGGACGCAGAAGACGCGGTTTCAGGTCGACGACGTTAGGGCAATCCGGGCGAAGGCTTGCACGATCCTGTCAAACCGCTCTCGCCCGCTTGCGAATAGCCGGTGACCGGCGCTGAATGCCGCCATGAGCCTCTTGCCCGAAATGAGCGACATCGTTGCGCGCCACGCGCCACCTGATCTATCGCGATCGGCTGTGCCGCGGCTGCGTCTGTATAGCAGCAACGCACAGACCCGGCTGGTCCCCGTCGCCTATGATCCCATGCTGTGCCTGGTGGTGTGTGGCGCCAAACAGACGATCCTGGGCGAGACCGTCTATTCCTATCAGGCCGGCGATTGCTTGGTGGTATCGGCCGAACTGCCGGTGTGTGGCAGCATCATCGAGACGCCGTATCGCGCCCTCAGCTTCGACCTCGACCCCGCCACCATCGCCGGACTGATGCTGGAGATCGACGTCCCCGCCCCCTCGGATCAGCCGCCGCCGACCGGCATCCATGTAACACCGCTGGAGGACGAACTGTTGGAGCCCATGGCGCGCCTGCTGCGCCTTCTGGACCGGCCCGAGGAAATCGCCGTCATGACGCCGATGATCGAACGCGAGTTGATCTGGCGCCTGCTCCACAGCCGGCACGCCGCGACCGTGCGCCAGATCGGCTCGGCCGAAAGCCGCCTGTCAGGCGTCAGTCGCGCCATCAACTGGCTCCGCGCTCACTACGCCGAACCGGTCAGCCTAGAGACTCTGGCGGACATGGCGGGCATGAGCCTGTCGACGTTCCACCGACATTTCCGCACCGTGACGACCATGAGCCCCTTGCAGTTCCATAAGCAGTTGCGGCTGCGCGAAGCCCGCGCCCGGCTGTTGACGGGCGTCGAGGGCGCAGCCGAGACCGGCTTCGCCGTCGGCTATGACAGCCCGTCCCAGTTCAGTCGCGAATACGCCCGTAAGTTCGGCCTTCCGCCCGGCCGCGACGCGGTCCGCATGCGTCAAAGCCTGATGATGGGCTGAGCCTCAGAGCGTATTGAGGATATCCGCCAGTTCCGCCGGCCAGATCGTCTCGGCCGAGCCGCGAATGTCGTCGAGGCTCCACCAGCGGTGATCGACCAGAACCCCCTGTTCTTCCACGGTCCAGCCTGCGGAAGACAGGTCGAACGCCTCGGTGCGCATGAGGAAGAATCTCTGATCCACATCCGCCATTCGGCCGTCTGGCAGGCGGAAGCTGACGCGGACCTGGGCGACCTGCGGGCCTGGGTGTTCGACGACTAGGCCCGTCTCTTCGAACAGTTCGCGGCGCGCGGCGTCTTCAAAAGTCTCGCCAGTCTCGCACCCGCCGCCGGGCGTCGCCCAGAAGGCCGTGCCGGCGAGCGGTCCTTTGGAAAACACGAAGTGGAACAGCAGCACCCGCCCCTGCCCGTCCAGGATCAGCCAACGCGAGGTGGGCCGGGCGGGAAGCGCGCTCTCGGCCTCGCTCACGCCGTCACTTCTTGGCGCCGCCCTTTTGGCCCGTGCGGATCCGGCCCGAGCGCGACACCTGGCGAGCGCCGCCGCGCGCGCCCTTCTGAACCGCCACGGACGAACCGGCCTTCTTCGAGGCGCTGGACTTCAACCCGCCCAGAATCTTGGGCTGAGCCTTGCGGGTCTTCTTCTGCTCCAGCGCCTTGCCGGGCAGTTTGGACAGGGCCTCTTCCTTCTCGGCCTTCTTGACGCGGCGCGGCGCGGTCTTGGCGTCGCCCTTGTAGCGTTCCGGCCCCGACTTGGCGCCGCCCTCGGCATAGGGGTTCACGCCGCTGGACTTGACGTTCAGGCGGATCGGCGTGCCCGGCAGGTCGAAGCTCTCGCGGATCGAGTTGACCAGATAGCGCTTGTAATGCTCCGGCATCGACTCGGCGCGGTTGGCCATCAGCACGAAGGTCGGCGGGCGGGCCTTGGTCTGGGCGATGTATTTCGGCTTGATCCGCTTGCCGTCCACGGCGGGGGGCGGGTGCCGCTGGGTCGCCATGGACAGCCAAGTGTTCAAGTCTTTGGTCTTCACCTTGACCGACCAGGTGTCATAGGCCTGAAGCACCGCCGGCATCAGACGTTCGACGCCGCGCCCGCTGTGCGACGACAGGGCCACGAAGGGCGACCCCTTCAGTTGCGGCAGCTTGTCCTCGGCCATCCCCTTCAGCTTGGCCATGCGGGACTGGGGCTCGTCCTCCAGATCCCACTTCGACGCGACATAGACCAGGGCGCGGCCCTCGCGCTCGACCAGATCCGCCAGTTGCAGGTCCTGAGTGTCGAAGGCGTCGTCCTTGTCCATCATCAGGATGACGACTTCGGCGAAGGTGATGGCCCGGATGGTGTCGGCGACCGACAGCTTTTCCAGCTTCTCCTGCACCCGCGCCTTGCGACGCATCCCGGCCGTATCGACCAGACGGATGTTCTTGCCCTCGAACTGCCAGTCGACCGAGATGGAGTCGCGGGTGATGCCCGCTTCCGGTCCGGTCAACAACCGGTCGTCGCCGATCAGGCGGTTGATCAGCGTGGACTTGCCCGCATTGGGCCGGCCGATGACGGCGATGCGGATCGGCTTGTCCGGCTCGTCGATCTCCTCGACGAAGATGTCCTGCGAGGCCGCGACGATGGCGGCGTACAGATCGGCCATTCCTTCGCCGTGCTCGGCCGAGATGGCGACGGGTTCGCCGAAGCCCAGGGCGTGCGCCTCGCCGACGCCGCCGCCGCTTTCGCGGCTCTCGGACTTGTTGGCCAGCAGGATGATCGGCTTGTGCACCCGACGCAGGCGCTCGGCGAAGATGCGGTCCAGCGACGTCACGCCCTCGCGGGCGTCCATCATGAACATGACCAGTTCGGCGTCGTCCAGCGCGGCCTCGGTCTGCTCGCGCATCCGGGCTTCCAGGCTGTCGTCGGTGACGTCCTCATATCCCGCCGTGTCGATCAGCGTCAGATCCATGTCGCCGATGTTGCCGTCGGCGTATCGCCGGTCGCGGGTCACGCCGGGGCGATCGTCGACGAGCGCCAGACGCTTGCCGACGAGGCGGTTGAACAGTGTCGATTTGCCCACATTGGGGCGGCCGACGATGGCGACCTTCAGAGCCATGTCGGCCTTCTAGCTTAGTTTGGGCTGAAAATCAGCGGATGCAGATCAGTTGGCCGTTGTCGGTCAGCACATAGAGCGCGCCGTTATAGGCGGCCGGCGCGATATAGGCCGGCGCGCCCAGCTTCAGCGTTGTCTGCGCCACGCCAGTCTTCGGATCGAAGGCGACGGCTTCGCCGAACGAGTTGACCATCACCAGACGGTTTGAGGCCAGCAGCGGTCCCGACCATTGCGGGCGGATGGTGCGACGGCCGAAGGTCAGGAAACCGCCCTCGCGGCGCTCGCGACCCTCGTTCAGTTCGCGCGTCCAGTAGATCTGGCCCGTGTCACGGTTGGCCGTGATCAGCTGACCCGACTTGGACACCACGAAGACGGCGTCGCCGACCGGCAGGGGCGCGTTCACGCCCGTCACCGGCAGCTGCCACTTGGGCTGGCCCGAACGCAGGTCCAGCGCCGACATTACGCCCGAGTGGCTGACGCCATAGACCATGCCGCGGCTGATGACCGGACGGCCCGCCACGTCGCGAACCTCAGACAGGGCGCTGGTGCGGCTGGTGCGCGACAGGGTCTCTTCCCACACCGCCTGGCCGTTCAGGGCGCTCAGCGCGACCAGTTGGCCCGAGGCGAACGGGGCGACGACGGTCGTGCCGCTGACGGCGGGGCTGGAGGCGCGCATGACGCGCGCCGGCTCGGCGATGCCGCGATAGGTCCAGTCCTGCGCGCCGGTGTTGGCGTCAAAGGCGAACAGCTGGCTGTCCACGTCCACGACGAAGACCCGGTTGCCCGAGACGGTCGGGGCGCCGTGGATCGGGGCGTCCACCTGCTGCGTCCAGACCACCGCGCCGGTGTTGGCGTCCAGCGCCGTCATCGAGCGATAGCCGGACGAGACGAAGACCTTACCGCCGCCAACGGCGACGCCGCCGCCGAAGCCGCCGTTGCGGTCACGATCGGCGTTCTTGACGTTGGCCTTCCACAGGATCGCGCCGGTGTCGGCCGAAACCGCCGAAACGGTCGATTCGCCATCCAGCACGAAGATCTTGCCGTCGGCGGCCACGATCGGGGCCATGACGTTGCCGACGTGAGCCGATCCCGAGCCGACGCCCCGCTTCCACGCGATCTGGAAGTTCGGCGCCGCAATGACGTGCTCGACCAGGTTCTCGGACGTGCCGCCCGGCTGCGTCCAGGCCGTCACGGCCTGCGGACCCGGCAGGAAGAAGTCGCGGCCGGACAGGGCGGCCGACGGCGACAGGCTCTGTTCGAACTCCAGCACCGAGATGCGTTGCCCGGCCGAGGCGGTCGCGCCGGCGTCTTCCTTGCCGCCGCCCAGACCGAACGGCAGGTTGCGGCGAACGGTGCCGCAGGACGCCATCGTTGCGGCGACGCCGCAGATCAGCGCGACTTTCAGAACTCGGTTCATCGGGGGCGTCCTGTAAGGGGTCGTCACTGTTGGGCGGCCGGCGCGGCGGCGGGAGCAGCTTGGGCCGGAGCAGCCTGGGCCGGAGCAGCCTGGGCGGCCGAGGGCGTCATCGCGTTCGCAGCGCCGGCGGCCGGCGGGGTCGCCTTGGCGGCGGCGTCGATGATGGGCTTGATGGCGGCTGCCGCGCCGGCATCGATGGATTCCACGGCGATCTGGGCGCGCTGACGGATCGAGTCCGGCACGTCCTGACCCAGTTGCAGCAGCACGAAGGCCTCACGTGCTTCCTTGGTCTTGCCGTGTTGCAGGCGCGCCAGGGCCAGGGCTTCCTGGGCGAAGGCGTGTAGGGGGCGCTTGTCTTCGGCCAGCGGCGTCAGGCGCTTTTCGATCTCGGCCAACGGCGCGGTGTCCATGATCAGGAAGGCGGCCTTCAGGGCGGGCGGGTCGGACAGGATCGGATCGCTGGACGCCTTGGCGGCCTCGTCGAACAGGCGAACCGCGTCCTGGAACTTGTTGGCGCTGACGGCCAGGCCGGCCTGCTGCTGCAGGGCCAGGACCTTGTAGGCGCCATTGCCTTCCTTGATCGCTTCCTCGAAGGCGGCGCGGGCGTCCATCGGCTTGTCGGCGCGCAGGGCCTCCATGCCGCGATCATAGGCTTCAGCGGCCTTGGCGGCCTTGTTGGAGTTCAGGCTGTCCCAGCCCCACCAACCCAGGGCGCCGATCAGGGCGACGACCAGCACCACGCCGAAAACGGGCAGCCAGGTCTTGGCCAGGCGCTTCAACTTGTCGGAGCGAAGCTCCTCCTCGACCTGCTCGAAGACATCAACCACTGAAACGTCGCCCCAAAATCGCGAAATGCAAACCGGCGCGGACCCTAGAAGGTCGGCTCCCCGCCCGCAACGTCGTCCGTTACTGCGAAGCCGGCTTTTTCGAGAAGTAGGTCTCGACTTCGGCAGGAAAACGGCGGGTTTTCACATCGCTGGCGAAAGCGGCCGCCGCCCGGTCGATCTCGGTGCGCAGATCGGCGTATTTGCGCACGAACTTCGGGGTCCAGTCGAATAGGCCCAGCATGTCGTTGACCACCAGCACCTGACCGTCGCAGGCGGCCGAGGCGCCGATGCCGATGGTGGGAACGTCGATCGTCTCGGTGATCTCGCGCGCCAGCGATTCGGCGACGCCCTCGATGACGATGCAGAAGGCGCCGGCCTCGGCGACAGCCTTGGCCTCGGCCAACACCCGATCACGCTCGCTCTCGGTCCGGCCCTTGGCCTTGAACCCGCCCTCGGCCAGGATCGCCTGGGGGCGCAGGCCGACATGGCCCATGACCGGAATGCCGCGCTTGACCAGGAAGGCGACGATCTCGGCCAATTCGATGCTGGTTTCCAGCTTCACCGCCTGGGCGCCCGTCTCCTTCATCACCCGCACGCAGTTGGCGTAGGCGACCTCCTTGCCGCCTTCGTAGGAGCCGAACGGCATGTCCACGACCACCATGGCGCGCCTGGCGCCGCGCATCACGGCCTGCCCGTGCAGGATCATCATCTCAAGCGTCACGCCGACGGTATTGGGCAGGCCGTGAACCGCCATCCCCAGGCTGTCGCCGACCAGCAGCACATCGCAGTGCGGATCCAGCAGGGCCGCCATCGGCGCGTCATAGGCCGTCAGGCAGACGATCGGCTCGCCGCCCTTGCGCCCTGCGATATCGGGCACGGTGATGCGTTTGACGCTCTCTTGGGTATGGACGGACATCGCCGGGCCTCCTGACGTGAAGGGGTCAGATAGGCCCCTGCCCCGCCGGTGTCACCCTTGCAGCCGCGCTCATACGTCCTGCGACAGCTTCGCCACGCCCGCCGCCATCAGGGCGACCAGGGCGCCGGCGACGATCCAGAAGGCCATCATGCCCGAGCCGTTCATCACGTCCAGCGACCCGACGCCCAGACCTTGCAGCCCCAATTCGTCCAGGCCCGATTGCGCTGCGCCCTGCGCCGTGGCGGCCGCCGCCCTGAGGCCTTGCGCCAGGGTCGTATCGCCGTCGGCCGTGAAGTTGATGTTCACCCCCTCGCGCACCGCCAGCACGCCGCCGATCAGTCCGGCCGCCGTCAGGGTCAGGGCGCGCCAGCGCGACCGCGTCTCCATGCGCGCCTTGACCGTCGCCAGGAACAGGGCCTCGTCCGGCAGGCTCAGCGCCTGGGCAAACAGCCTTTCGATCATCGGATCGAATTCGTCAGCCGACATGGACCGACCTCCCGCCTGAGCCGTGCGCCGGTTGAAGCCGCGCACGGAGTTTATCCAGACCACGTTTGACATGCGATTTCACCGTGCCAAGCGGCAAATTGATGGCTGCCGCGATTTCCGGATGCGACATCCCCGCGCCGTGGCACAGGGAGACGCAGACACGCTCGGTCTCGCTGAGCGTCTTCAACGCCTCGTCCAGGTCCATCAGACCGCCGCGGTCGACGACCACATCCGCCTGATCGGCCTCGATCTCGGCGACATAGCGCGCCTCCTTGGCCACCCGCTTCAGATAGAGCCGCGCCGCGATCTTCTTGATCCAGCCCGCAAACGTCCCCTGCCCGCGAAACTCCGCGCACCGCTGGAACCCTTGCAGGAAGGCGTCCTGCGCCACGTCGTCGGACAGGGACGGCGTCGCCCCCATCCGGCGCAGCAGCCCCCGCACCGCCGACCCGTGCCGACGCACCAGCTCGCCATACTCCCGCCGACCGCCGGCCGCCGCCTGGGCGGCCAGCTCCACATCGTGGAAGTCGCGTAGAGACTTGCTCATCAGAGCTTCCCCCGCCCGCCGTGGTCAGTCCGCGCCCTTGTTGAAGAAGCTCAGAACGATGAAGGCCAGGCCGATCGTGACGGGAATGCAGGAGATGCCCAGCAGGCCGCTGTCCAGATTGCCGTTGAAGTTCCCACCCAGCTCGCTGACGACCGAGAAGGCGGCGATGCCGATGCCGGACGCCAGCCAGATGACGCCGCGCCGGATGTCCTTCGTGCGCGACGGCAGGCTCTTCTGCACATCCTTGGTCATGACGTCGATCAGTTCGGGCGGCAGTTGCTGGCCCTTGTCCACCGCATGGCGGATGGTTTCCTGCATGTCGCGCTTTTCGCGATACTTCAGCACCTGCGGGCCGAAGACGATGGCGGTGATCGAACCGAAGACGGCGAACATCGCGAAGATCGGAATGAAGTCTTCCATTTTGTGTACCCCTTGAACCGTTGCAGCAGCCTGATGCGGCGGCCTTCTGATCACAAGAGGCTGGCCGACGCCTCAACGGATGCGCGTCGTTGCGTGAAATCTTCGTAAGGTCGCCGTTTCGGCCGCCGCCGGTTCGGTCTAGGGTCTGGTCTCATCAATCGCAGGAGCGCATCCCATGGCCCATGTCACCTATCGCATCGTCGAACATGACGGCGGCTGGGCCTACAAGTCCGGCGACACCTATTCCGAGACCTTCGCCAGCCACGACGACGCCAAGGCCGCCGCCGTGCGCGCCGCGCGCGAGCAGCGCGTGCCGGACCAGACCGCCGCCATCGAATACGAGACCGCCGCCGGCGAATGGGTCACTGAGAGCGCCGACGGCCACGACCGCCCCTCGACGGACGTCGAGGGCTGAGGCCGAGATGATCCCCCGTCGCACCCTGCTGGCCGCCGCCGCCCTCGCGCCGCTGGCAGGTTGCGCCACGGACCCAAAGGCTAAGACGCCCACCGAGCTGAAGGTCGTCACCTTCAACATCTGGCACAACATGGGCGACTGGGCCGCCCGCCGCCCGTTGTTGGTCGCTGCGCTGAAGGCCCAGGACGCCGACGTCATCGCCCTTCAGGAGGTGCTGGAGGACGCCAATGTCGGGCTGGAGAACCAGGCCCGGATGCTGGCGCGCGAGCTGGGCGGCTATCACGTCGCCTTCGTCTCGACCGACGCCGAGGGCGCCCCGCGCCGTTACGGCAACGCCCTGCTGACCCGACTGCCGGTTCTGGCCGAGGCCTCGACCAAGCTTGAGCCGCTCGACGATTTCCGCACCGCGCTTCGCCTTCGCGTCGCGGTCCAGGGTCGCCCGGTCGATGTCGTCGTCACCCATCTGGCGTGGCAACAGGACGCCGGCCCGGTCCGCGCCCGCCAGATCGCATCCCTGCTCGGCTGGCTGCCGCAGGACGGCACCCTTCTGATCGTCATGGGCGATTTCAATGCGACGCAGGAGGATTCCGGCCTGGCGACCCTGACCGGCCCCCGCTTCTTCAGCGCCCTGCCCCGCAGCTCGGTCACAACCACCCTGAACCCGGCCAAGGGTCACCCCGAGCGGGTCATCGACCACATCTTCGTCGAACAGACCGCCTTCATCCCCGGCGAGGCCCGCCGCTTCGGCGACACGCCGACCAACGGCGAATACCCGTCCGACCACTTCGGCGTCGCCGCGACCGTCCGGCTCAGGTAAGCGCGGCCGCGTAGGCCTCGGGCTTGAACCCCACCAGCCGCCGATCCCCCAGATCCAGCACCGGCCGTTTGATCATCGACGGCTGGGCCGTCATCAGCGCGATCGCCTTCGACTTGTCGATGTCCGCCTTGTCGGCTTCGGGCAGCTTCTTAAAGGTCGTCCCGGCCCGGTTCAGCACCGTCTCCCAACCGTGCTCGTCGACCCATTGGCTCAGCCGCCCCGCATCCACTCCGGCTTGCTTGTAGTCGTGGAAGACATAGTCGACCCCCTGCTGCTCCAGCCAGACCCGGGCCTTCTTCACCGTGTCGCAGTTGGGAATGCCATAGAGGGTGTAGGTCATGGGGCTCTCGAAGGTCTTGGATCAAGCGGATGCAGCCGCTTTCGCCCCCTCGCCGAGCATCGTCAACTGTCGGTCAGACGCGACGCCGGCGCTGTGAACGTCGCCGAAAACCCCTCTACGCCGTAACGAAGATCCGCGCCGCCGCACCCCAGCAGGCCTCTCGCGAGCAGTTTGACGCCAAAGCCGGTCTTGAGCGGCGGATGGGCCGGCGTGCCCCCGCCTTCGATCCACGTCAGGACAAGTTCACCCTCATCAAGCCGCCAATCGACCGAGACGCGGCCGCCAGGCTTGGCGAGGGCGCCATGCTTGAACGCGTTCGTCGTCAGTTCGTGGATGATCAAGGCGACCGTCTGCGCCACACGCGGCGACAGGTGCACCGACGGCCCCGAGATGGAAACCGGCCTGCGCACCAGATTACCGACCGCGTCGCGAACAATCTCACCGAGGTCGCCGCCATTCCACGCCTTTTCATCCAGCGTCTGCTGGGTCTTGGCGATGGCGTTCAGTCGCTCGTCGAAACGCTCCAGCACATCCCGATCGACGCCCGACAAGGTGCTGCGGGCGACCGCTTGAACCAGCGCGAGCGTGTTCTTCACCCGGTGGCCGCATTCGTCGACCAGCATCTGCCGGTGTTGCTCGCCCCGCACCCGCTCGGTCGTTTCGATGGCGATATTGAGAATGCCGACGATCGCGTCGCCGTCCCGCACGGGGCTGTAGGACAGCACCCAGCAGGTGTCTTCCGAATAGCCGTTTCGAACCATCGTCAGCGGCAGGTCTTCCAGAAAAACGGTTTCGCCTGCCAGCGCGCGCTCCGTCAGAGGGCGCAAATCGTCCCACACCTCATGCCAGACCTGATCCAGCGGACGGCCCAGGGCGTTCGGATGCTTTTGTCCGAGCAGCGGAATGTAGGCGCCGTTGTAGAGCAAGGTGCGCTCCGGGCCCCACATGACGCTGGCCGCGAAACCCATTCCCCTCATCATGTCATAGGTAATGCTCAGCGCGGGCGACCAATCGCGCTTTGGCCCCAGTGGCGTCGTCGCCCAGTCGAACGCATCAATAAGGGCTGGCATCGGCGCGGCCCCTGTTGAAGACGGCATTCGACGAGCAACCGACGCATGCAGCCCCAGCATCAATCTGTGATGCGAACCTCATCATCGTCGTTCAGAACAATCGAATGGTTTCGCTTGGCCGATCGACGATCACGCCCGCGACATAGAGTTTGCGCACCAGTTGCTGCGTGCCGAGGATCGTCCGGCTTTGAAAATCGAGCCAGTTCGCGACCAGGGTCTGATCCGGCAGATTGATGTCTCTCTTGCCCGCGACCCGGATGACCAAGCCTGCCCTTTCAAGCTGACCCAGGTGCCTGCGAACCGTTTCGTCGTCCATTCTGGCGGCCTTGGCGACCTCGATCACGCTCACCGGCCCGAACGGCGGGTTCAAGGGGCCAAGACGGCCGGCGTCCGGCTCCTGAACAACCCGCAAGGCGCTTCCGGTGAGATGCGACAGCCAGAGCAGGACGTAGTGCGTCGTCAGACTGATTTCGGGCTTCAGCGACCGGGCGTGCTGGATGCCTCTCAGGACGTGCGCCGTCATCAGCCGCGTCGCCAGGCCTGCGACAGGCCAGACTGGGGTGACGACCCGATCGCCGTCGCGGGCGCCGCACGCGTTCAGCATCGCCAGCCCATCGACGAACTCCACCGTGGCCAGAAGGAAGGCTTCCATCGCGGACTTGAACGGCTTCGACTGTGACACCTCGGCGCGCAAGACGAAGCCGCCGTCGGTCCGCACCAGCACGCCCCGCTCCACCAGTCCCGCCAGTTTGGTGCGTGCGCTCTCGCGCGGCACGCCCAGGGACATGGCGATGCTGATTGCATTCACAGGCCGCCGCAGGGCGTTCGGCAAAATGCCGGCTCCAATGGAAGAGTCGCGCGCCGCACCTTCGTCGTCGGCGCCTCTGACGTTTGCATCCACGACGCCCGCCGTCAGCAGCGCGGATATCAGGTCCTCGTCGATCCAGGTGCGGGATGCGGCGATGAAATCGAGGGTCAGCTTCGTATTCAGCCAAGCGACCTGAGCGGCCTGTAAACGCAGAGACATTGGCGGACCGTTTGAGGCTTCGACGAACACTGTCGCCCTCGCTCGCGCCCCTGTCGACAAGGCAACTACCGAAAATGAGGTTTCGAGACAGATGCGGGCCGACGACCGATCCACGCACAAAGGCGCAGCCTTGCCGTCATTGTTCGCCGACAAATCCCTTTTAGTGTCGGGCGCTTAGAGACGGCCTTCGTCAATCGACCTGACGCATCCCCGAACGGGACTATGATGTCGACGGGTCTTTGAAAACAGCAGCGCTCAAGAAGTGCACCACCTTGCATTTTGCACGCCCTTTTTCGGCGCCGTGCAATTTCGCTCTGTCGCTGATTTTAGACGAATTAGACGAATTAGACGGTGTTTTTGTCAGGCGACCGTCTAGGCCGCGAACCCGGCGAAGACGCCGATGACCATCACGATAAAGGTCGCAACGACGCTGGACAGACCGATGGCCGTCATCACGATCAGGCCCTTGATCAGGCCGGGGACCACGCCCCGATACCACCGTCCCCGCCCCATCCGCATGAAGGCCACGATGCCCAGCACCAGCATCAACAGGCTGCACGCCGCGGCCAGCGGGCCGGGGCTGAAAATGAACCAGGCCAGCGGGAGCAACGGGACGGTCCAGGCGTTCAGATAGGCGAAGGCCGCGCGAAACCCGCATCTCAGGCCCAGGTCCTCGGCGTCCCACAGGCGAAACAGCGGCATGGCCGCCAGGGCGTAGAGCGGCGCCATGATCGGCACAGCCACCAGCGACATCCAACCGTCGGCGTCCGACATGAAGGCGTCGCGCGACTTGCCTGCCTCCTGAAGCAGGGGGTTCAGCACCTCGGCCGGCATGCCGTCCAGATAAAGGCTCAGGCCCCCGCGCAAAAACACGATCAGCATCAGGATCGCGTTCAGCGCCAGATACAGCTTCAACGGCTTGGCGTAACGCCCGCCCCCGGTCGGCCCCTCGATCATCCAGGCCTGCAGCACCAACCGGGGCCGCACCAGCAGGTCGCGCGCGGTCCGCACCTCCGCGCCGCCAAAGCCCAGCGCGTCCTCGGACAGGTCCTTGAACGCCTGCTTGCGCGTCGTCTCGCCGTCGGTCATCGGATTCTCCCCCAGGCGATGCATACACCGCCCGGTTGGCCGCGCAACCGCCGATCAGAACCGCTTGCTCAGGCCGATGCTGACCACCCGTCCGCGCGGATCGGCCACGACCGGGTCATAGCCCAGGGCGAACTGCGCCAGCGGCGGGGCGTTATCGGCCACATTGACCACCCCGACCGCCAGATCCACGTCAGCGCCGATCGTGCGGCGGTAGAGCAGATCGACCGTCGTCTGGCTGGTGATGCTGGCGTCGGTGATGCCGCTGCGGTCGTTGGCGTATGCGTCGGTATAGTGGACCAGGGCCGTCACCGCGTTCGCCCCGCCGCTCCAGTCCAGGGCGAACTCCCCCCGATTGCGCGGCAGGGATCGGCCGATGTTGTTCAGGTTGGTCGAACCGACGCCCGATACCTTCGCGGCCGACGCGTCCAGCCGGATGTCATAGGCGTCCACATAGGTCCAGGTCGCCGAGGCCGTCGCCTCCCCGCCCCACAGACCGCGCCGATAGCGGGCCGACAGGTCGATCCCTTGGGTCTCGATGGACGAGGCGTTGACGAAATACAGCTGGACGAAGGTCAGGGCGCCGCTGGCCGAACGGGTGATGCGGCTCTGCGCCTCCGTGCCGCTCCGCCCCGCCGCCGTGTCGGCCGCCGCCTGGTTGATGATGGCCTGGGCCGATTCCTTGACCACCTGATCGGCATAGTCGAACCGCCAGGCGTCCACGCCCAGTTCCAGCCCCTCGATCGGCGTCCAGACCGCGCCCAGGTTCAGGCTCTCGGATTTCTCGGGCTTCAGGTCGGCCCGGCCCGAGGTCAGGGTGTTGACGAAGACGAACGCCCCTCGGTCGAACACCGACGGCTGCGACGCCTGCGCCCCCGACTGGGCATAGACCGACGGCGCCCGGAACCCCTGCCCCCACGACGCGCGCAGGGCCAGGGCGTCGGTGACGTCCCACCGGATCGCGGCCTTGGGGCTGAACCGGCCCTCGTTGCCGTCGTAGGATTCGTAGCGCCCGGCCAACTGCGCCTCGATCCGGTCGCCCAGATGGAGGCGGGCTTCGGCGAAGGCGGCCAAGGCTTCCTGATCGCCCTCGAAATCCGGCGACACGCCCGCCGTCAGCAGATCGCCCCGGTTCACCAGATCGCTCCAGTCGTGACGGAAGCCGCTGCGGCGATACTGGGCGCCCACGGCGACATCGACCGACCCGCCGGCCCAGGCCAGGGCCTCGCCGCTGGTCGAGGCGTCCGCCGTCGTCAGGGTCGCCGCGCCCCGCAGGCCGGTCGAGCCGATGAGGCTGTCGATCAGGGCGGCGCTGTTGGCCGTCCCGGTTCCCAGATAGGCGCTGCCGAACGGGTTGAAATACTGGCAGGGCCCGACGCCGGGCGTTCCGGTCGCGGGATTGCAGCCCGCCCCGCCCCGGCCATTCAGCGCATTCTGCAAGGCGCTGCCGATGGTGTCAGGTTTGTCGTAGGCGACATGCTGGCGGCTGCTGGTCGCCGACAGGTTCCAGGTCCAGCCATTGCCGAAACGCCCATCCAGCCCGGCCGCCAGGCGCCAGGTGCGATAGTCGAACTCGGCCTGCGACGCGCCGGCCTCCGCCCCCAGCAGCCGCCCCCGGAACAGCACCGCCTCGCCGAACGGATTGTCAGGATGGGTCGCCGGCACCGTCAGCGACCGCGCCAGGATCGGCAGCGACGGCGACTGGCGCGCGATGGTGTTGGTCGCCGACCACGCCCCTTGCAGCGACAGGGTCATGTCGCCCACAGGTCGTCGGTAATCCGCAAACAGCTGCGTGCGCGTCTCCTCCGGGACCAGATCGAAGAAGTCCGAATAGTCCAGCCGGCAGAAGGCGTCCGTGGGCGAGTTCAGATAGGCGCTGCCGAACGCCGGATTGCCGCACGCCGGGTCGGGCGAAAAACCGTTGCGGGTGGGTCGGAAATAGGAACCCGGCTGGCCATAGCTGGTTACGGCCGTCCAGGCGGCGCGGCCATAGCGTTCGGCCTGGGTGAAGTTCCGCTCGTCCGACCCCAGGGCCGAACGATGGAAATGCGAGGCCGCCAGCGTCAGGTCTCCGCCCAGCAATTTCAGCCCGCCAATGGCCTCGATCACGCTCTCTTCCGACCCGTCGGCGACGGCGTATTTGGCGCTGATCTCGGGACGGTCCACGCCCCGCCGGGTGATGAAGTTGACCACGCCCGCCACCGCGTCCGAGCCATAGACGGCCGAGGCGCCGTCCTTGACCACCTCGACCCGCTGAAGCGCGATCATCGGCACCAGCGAGTTGATGTCGACGAAGCCCGAGCCGTCCGTCGCCACCACGGCGCTGTTGGTCCAGCGCTGTCCGTCCACCAGGACCAAGGTCGAGCCGAGGCCGAGATTGCGGAGGTTGAACTGGGCCGTCCCCGAACTCTGCGGCTGGTTCAGCTGATCGACCTGGGCCTCCGAGCCCGAGTTGGCCGTGACCAGCCGGACCAGCTGAGAGGCATCGGCGATGCCGGCGGCGGCGATGGTTTCGCGGGCCACAGTCTCTACCGGGGCGATCCGCTCGCCGCCCGCAATCCGGGAGCCGGTGACGACCACATCGTCCACGCGCGACGCCTCCTGGGCCTGAGCGGCCGCAGCCGTCGCCAGCCAAGCGATCGAGGCTGTCGCCATCAAGAAGTTGCGCTGCGTCATTTGGATACTCCCCCGCGGTTGGCAGCGGGCTTCTATCCAGCACTTCGTTTTTGCGAAAGCCCAATTTTGCAGATTTGCAATTTCAGTTGGCGGCGAGACATCGTGCGCCATTGATCCCGCCATGTAACCGGTTACGGTGCGACAAAACAGAAACGGTTCAGGGAAGCAGGAAGCATGGCGAACGTCCGTCTGGTCGACGTGAAAAAGGCGTTCGGCGCCGTCGAGGTGCTGAAGGGCGTCGATCTCGAGATTGCCGACGGCGAGTTCGTGGTCTTCGTCGGCCCGTCGGGCTGCGGCAAGTCCACCCTGCTGCGCACCATCGCCGGTCTGGAAGAGGCAACGACAGGCCAGGTTCTGATTGGCGACCGCGTGGTCAACGATCTGTCGCCCTCCGACCGCGGCATCGCCATGGTGTTCCAGTCCTATGCCCTCTACCCGCACATGACGGCCTATGAGAACATGGCCTTCGGCCTGAAGCTGGCCAAGACGGACAAGGGCGAGATCGACCAACGCGTCCGCGCCGCCGCCGAGGCGCTCAGCATCACCGACTATCTGGATCGCAAGCCCAAGGCCATGTCGGGCGGCCAGCGCCAGCGCGTCGCCATCGGCCGCGCCATCGTGCGCGAGCCCGAGGTCTTCCTCTTCGACGAGCCCCTGTCCAACCTGGACGCGGCCCTACGGGTTCGGATGCGCTACGAGTTCGCGCGGCTGCACGCCGAACTGAAGACCACCATGATCTACGTCACCCACGACCAGGTCGAGGCCATGACCCTGGCCGACCGTATCGTGGTGCTGAACGCCGGGCGGATCGAACAGGTCGGCGCGCCGATGGACCTTTACGAACACCCCGCCAACCTGTTCGTCGCCGGCTTCATCGGCAGTCCGAAGATGAATCTGCTAAAAGCCGAAATCGTCGAGGCGTCGGCCACCGGCGTGACGGTGAAGACGACGGCCGGCGAGACGATCCGGATCGCCGTGGACGCCGCCTCAGCCAAGCCCGGCGATACCGTCACCCTGGGCGTCCGTCCTGAGCATCTGACCCTCAACGACGACGGCGACGCCCTGAGCGCCGAGGTCATGTTCGTCGAGACCCTAGGCGCCACGACCATGGCGCACCTGAAGCATCCGGCGACGCCAGACACGCTGACGGTTCAGCTGGCAGGCGAACTGCAATCCAAGGCGGGCGAGCGACTGACGCTGCACGTGCCCGCAAAACAGGCCCACCTGTTCGGCGCGGACGGGAAAGCCTTCAAGCGCCTCTGACCCCTCTCCCATTGGGAGAGGGCTTGAGCGCACGAGAACGTGAGCGATCGTCCTTCGCGCGAAAGGGTGAGGGTGGGATGGTGTGACCGGGCCTATCGGCCGCCCCTCATGCGGCCCTTCGGGCCGCCTTCTCCCAGTGGGAGAAGGAAAAGGCTTTCATCAGCGCAACTGCACCCGCCGCGCCCCTGCCGGAATGACCAGTTCATCACCCGACCAAGTCGCTGAGCGGCCGTCGATCCGTGCCCGCTCCGGCCGCCCCTGCCCCGCCGGCCAATGCAAGACGAAGCCGCCCGGCGGCGTCGCTCCGTCGCCCAAGGTGAGGACGTAGCCCTGGCCTTCCTTGCGATAGGCATAGGTCAGCGGCCCATAGGCAGTGCGCAGATTCCGCACGCCGACCCCCTCCGCGGTGTCCAGCCACGCCTCAGGCACGCCGGCCGCCAGCACCAGGGCGTGATCGCGGTCCCGCTCGTAGGCGAACAGATCGAGCGCCGAACGGATATAGTCCGAGCTGATCCAAGCGTGCGGCATGTCGCCGATGAAGCGCGGCTCGCGCTTTTCGCGGCCGACCACCTCGGCCCAGCCGTTCCAGGCCTCTGGCCGACGGTCGGCCATCAGGAAGTCCAGCACCTCAAGCGCCCGGTCCTTCTGACCCAGCCGCACATAGGCGCCGACCAGCCGCCATTCGTAGGGGGTGTAGTCCTTCCACGCCGTCCGGTTGGTCAGACGGTTCTGGAAGTTTTCCCAGTAGTGATCAAAGGTTCGCGCCAGAAGCTCAGGCGGCAGATGATCCTGTTCGCTCGCCGGCGACAGGGCGATGGTGGTCGAGGTGGCGTCGAAATCCCCCCGGTCCGCAGCGCCGGCGATCCAGTCGATGCCATGATGGGCCGCGGTCGCCGTGATCGACGCGCGGATGTCGGCGGCGAACTGATCGCGCGCCGCCGCATAGCGGGCGGCGGCCTCAGCATCGCCGAGAGCTTCGGCGATGAAGACCGCGTCCTTGTAGCCCAGCAGGCCCCAGAAATCGTCCCAGTAGGAATAGGCCGCCTTGTCCGAATAGCCCTCGTGGCTGATCGTGGGGGGCAAGAGGCCGTACAGATGCCGCTGGTCCGGCGTTTGGAAGGCCGTCGTCCGGGTCGAGGCGCGCAGTTCGTCCATATAGGCGATCGCCTTTTGCACCTGCGGCCAGACCTGGCGCAGCAGGGCCTCGTCCTTGGTGTAGCGATAGGTTTCGGCGGCCAGAAAGACGAATTCGCCGTGGCTGTCGTTCTCGGGCACCGGATCGGCGCCGCGCGCATCGACGCAGCACGGGACCTTGCCGTTCTCGAACACATAAGGGGCGTACCAGCGCAGATAGTCGGCCGAATGCTCGGCCATGCCCAGCCGGTTCAAACCCTCGGCCATCATCGCCCCGTCGCGGATCCACGAGCGGTTGTAGCTGCGGGTGCCGGGTTGCAGGATCGGTCCCTGACGCGACATCAGCATATGAGCCAGCGAGGATTTCAGCGCGTCCTCGATCCGCTGGGCGGCGGGCGGAAGGGTCAGGTCGACCCGATCCAGTTTCTCGCGCCATTCGGCCGCCAACCGGGTCTCGACCGTATCCAGCACAGCCCCCGCCTGCCCCAACGGCTCGGGCGCCAGAGCGTCGCCGGACAGCTGCGACACCCAGCCGACCGTGCGCGTCTCGCCGGGTTGCAGCGTCACCTCATAGGTCAGGGCGCCGGCGGCCAGACCCGTGGCGTCGGTCGTCGTCATGACCTCGGCGGCCGGTCGGCGCGCGGACGGCAGAATCAGGGACTGCGGATCGCTGCCGGCGTCGAAGGTCGCCAGCGCAATCTGATCCGGGGCCGCCAACGGCTGCACCCGCACCGTGTTGTTCAGGCTCAACTGCGCGCCGTCCCAGCCGACCGTCTCCACCGGGCTGACACCGCCAGGAATGGCCAGGAACTGACGCGGCGCATTCACCTGCATCGGGCGCGCGGCCAGGGCCAGAATCAGGGTACGCGGCCGGCTGGAGGTATTGGTCAGGTCGTAACGGCCCCAAAGCTGCGCCTGATCCGCCTGACCGTCGGCGAAGCTGGTGATCTTCAGCGTCCAGTCGTCGGCGGTCCAGGTGACGGACGGGACCGGCAGGTCGCCGTCCTTCAGCCCCTGTTCGATATTGACGTCGGCCCAGGTGATCAGCCGCCCGTTGTCAACGACGAAGGGTTCAATACTGGGTCCGGCGCGGCGCAGTTCGATGGCGCCGTCCTCGCCGATCAGGCCGCTCTCGCCGCCCCCATCGACACCGACCAGGGTCCAATAGGACTGCTCGCCGGAGAAGCCGCGCGGGTAAAGGCCGCGCCGATTTTCCTTCGCAACCGCCTCGACGAAGACAGTGGGGTCGGCACCGAAGGCTAGGGGTTCGACCTCAATCTCGTTCAGCGCATAGGTCGTCGCCTGGGCCGCCCCCAGCCGCTGGCCTGCGCCGGACGAACCGACGACGTCGGAGGCGGAAACGGGCTTCAGCGGCTCCAGCCTCAGCCAGCGCGCCGTCGCCTCGGGCGTGCGCAGCCAATCGACGCCGCCATTGCCGCCCGTGATCGTCGTCAGCGGCCGCCACTCGCGCCCATCCAGGGAGGCCGAAACGCGATAGTCGCTCGCCGCGCCCCGCTCGCCCCAGCGCAGGGTCAGGCCGCCGAACTCGCGCTCGTAACCCAGGTCCAGCGTCAGGGCCGAGGCCTCGCCCACCGGCGGGGTCCAGGCGGTTTTCGGGTCGAGATCGACGGCGTTGGCGGCGGTCGACGCCGTTCGTCGATCGCTGGCGATCGGCTGGGGTGGAACCGGCGGTTCGACCGGCAGCGCGCGCAGGGTCAGTTGGTCGATCTCGACCGAGCCCTTGCCGCCCTCGGCCGCGACCACGACGAATTCAACCCGCTGGGCGCGACGCAGGATGGTTTCAGGGCTTGGTCCCCAGGCTTTGGAGACCTGACGGCGTTTGATGACGAACCGGGTCCAGCCGTCGGGAAAGTCGTAGCGCGCCGTCTGCTTCCACCAGACATTCTCGGCCGAGGCGTCCGTCAGCTTGACCTCGAAGGTATTGGTCGGCCCGGCGCCACGCACCCAGAAGCTGATTTCGTAGTTGTCGGACAGGTCGAACGGCAGCGACCGGCTGAGCACCGCGTAACCCGCCTTGCCGTCGAAATCGTAGTCGAGCCGCACCGCTTTCCCGTCATGGCCGGCGACGGCGGAGACGGCGGCGTGAACGTCGGTCGAGGCGCTGGCCTCCCACCGCGTCGCATCGTCCATGCTGTCGAGAACGCGCGTTTCCTGGGCGATGGCGGGCGCGGCCAGAGCGAGGGTCAGGACCGAGGCGGCGGCCAGCAGGAGGTTACGCATCGAAACTCGCAGTTCTGGTCAGCCCTTCACGCTGCCCGCGAGCATGCCGCGGATGTAGTAGCGTTGCAGGGCGAGGAAGAGGATCAGCACGGGCGCGACCGTGACGACGGCGCCGGCCATCATCAGTTCGATGTCCTGCACATGCTCGCGCGACAGGGCCGCCAAGGCGACCGGCAGGGTGTAGTTCGACTGGTCCGTCAGGATGATCAGCGGCCACAGGAAATCGTTCCAGCTGCCCAGGAAGACGAACAGACCCAGGGTCACGATGATCGGCTGCAATGTCGGCAGGACGACGCGACGGAAGATCTGGCCCTCGCTGGCGCCGTCGATCCGCGCGGCCTCCAACATCTCATCGGGAATGCTCAGCGCATACTGACGCACCAGAAACAGGCCGAAGATCGAGGCCAGCCAGGGCACCAGGGCCCCGGCATAGGTATTCACCAGCCCCATCCCCTTCAGCATGAGGAACAGCGGCAGTGTGCCGATCTGGGCGGGCACCACCAAGGCGGCGACCAGGAACTGGAATAGCCGTTCGCGCCCGGCGAACTTCAGCTTGGCGAAGGCGTAGCCGGCCGGGACGGTGAAGCCGAGCGCCAAGATGGTCGCCAGTGTCGCCAGGGCGAAGCTGTTCCACAAATACCGCCCCATCCCCTGGTTCAGGAACAGATCGCGATAGTGCTCCAGCGTCCAGTGCGAGGGCAGCAGCGGCGGCGGAAAGACGGCCGCCTCGCCCGTCGCCATGAAGCTGACCGACACCATCCAGACCAAAGGGAACAGGACGATGATGGCGATGAGGCCGACGGCCAGATTGAGCAGGATGGCGCGGAGTTTCACTGATACGCCCCCACCCGCTTGGCGACCGCCAGCTGGACCAGGGTGATGGCCAGGATGCACAGGAACAGGACGAAGGCGACGGCGCTGGCGGAGCCCAGGTTCCACCATTTGAAGCCCTCTTCGTACATGAAGTAGAGCACCGTCACCGTGCTCTGGGCCGGCCCGCCCTGCGTCATCACATAGGGTTCGGCGAACAGCTGGAAGAAGCTGGCGACAGAGATGATCGAGACGAGCAGCATGGTCGGCGCGATGGCCGGCAGGGTCACATGGCGGAACTGCTTCCATGGGCCGGCGCCGTCGATGCGCGCGGCTTCATAAAGGTCGTCCGGCACAGTCTGAAGCACCGCCAGGAAGATCAGCATATTGTAGCCAAAGATCTTCCAGACCACGAACATCAGGATGGCGGGGATCGAGGTCGAGGGATCGCCCAGCCAATCCACGGCCGGCAGGCCGATGCTCTCCAGCCCCCAGTTGATGACGCCGTAGCGGGTGTGCAGCAGATAGCGCCAGACCACCGCCGTCGCGACCAGAGTCGTGACATACGGGGCGAAGAACATCACCCGCCAAATCGGCCGCCACTTCACCACCCGCGCGTTCAGGATCACCGCCGCCGCCAGGGACGCGGCGATGGACAAGGGCACGCCGAGGACGGCGAAGGTCAGGGTGTTCTTCATCGCTCCCCAGAACAGGGGATTGGTCAGCAGCCGCTCATAGTTCTGCAAGCCGACGAAACGCAGATTGTCCAGATTCTCCAGGGCGTAGATGTCGAAGTCGGTCAGGCTGAGCAGCAGGGCCGCGATCACCGGAATGGCGAAGAACACGCCGATGGCGAGCATCGCCGGGGCGACGAAGGCCCAGGCCGCCCGCTCGCGCGCGCCGCGTCCGCGTGACGGCTTAACGCTGGCCCCCGCCTTGGACAATGTCGGATCGGCGACAGTCATACGGCCCTGCCCTGTTCCATCATCCAGCGACGCTTCTCCAGCAGACGGTCGGCGCGGCGGTCGATCTCGGCGGCGGCGGCCTCGGGCGTGTATTCGCCGCGCACCATCCGTTCGGCGACGATCTGCATCTCTGTCACGATCCGCTCCCATTCCGGCACCTTGGGCACGGCCTTGGCGCGCGCCAGTTGGCCCCGGAACGGCGCCAGCATCGGATCGCGCTCGACGCCCGCGATGTCCCAGGCGCTCTGGCGCGCAGGCAGGTCGCCGACGATGGTGTTGAACCGGGCCTGCACCGCCGGCTCGGACAGATAGCGGACCAGGGCCCAGGCGGCTTCCTGGTGCGGGGAGGATTTGAAGACCGCCAGGCTGGACCCGCCCGGCGCCGAGGCGCCCAGGCCATTCGGTCCCGGCACGCCCGCCGTGGCCCAGTTCGGCTGGAACGACGCGGGCAGCTTGCTGCGGAAATCGCCCACGCTCCACGGGCCGGAGAAGTAGAAGCTGAAATAGCCCCTGGCGAACTCGGTCCAGACGTTGGAGATCTGCGTCGACGAGGCCAGCGGCGCCAATTGCTCGTCGAACAGGCTGCGGTAGAAGGCCAAGGCTGAGACGAAGCCGGGGTTGGAGAAGTTTCCGCGCGTATCCCGATCCCTCAGCAGCGGCTCGTCGATCTGAAGCCCGAAGGTCAGAAGCTGCTCGAACTCGTTCAACGGCAGCAGGATGGCGTAGTTGTCGCCGCCCGCCACACGCTTGATCGCATGCATGGCCCGCTTCCATTCGGCCCAGTCTTCGGGCGGGGCGTCGAAGCCGGCCCGCGCCAGCAGATCCTTGCGATAGAACAAAAGCCGTGTGTCGACATACCAGGGCGTGGTCATGGCGCGGCCGGCGATTTCGTTGGTCTCCAGCACTGCCGGAAACTGGTCAGTCAGCAGGTTCGCGGCCTCGGCCGGGGTCGGCGACAGGGCGCCGATGGCGGTCAGCTCCGCCACCCAGGTGTTGCCGATCTGGCTGACGTCCGGCAGCGAGGCGCCGGCGTAGGCGGTCAGCAGCTTTTCGTGCGCCGCCGTCCACGGCAGGGGCTGGACCGACACGCGGACGCCCGGATTGCGGCGCTCGAACTCGGGCATCAACTGCCCGACAGTCCCGCCCTCATTGCCCATGGCCCAGAAGCGCAGCACGGTCTCGCCGTCACGGCGCGGGGTGCAGGCCGCAGCCGCCCCTCCCGCCATCAGGGCCAGAGCGCCGCGCCTGTGGGCCGTCGCCATCATGCGTTCATCCAGCCGCCGGTGAAGCCCGCGATGTCGAGCGCGCGGCGGATATTGGGCTCGCCGCGCATATAGCGCCAGACGAACTCGGACCTGTGATTCTCGGTCATGATGACGATCGGCCCTTGGTCGATGCCCAGATAGTCGCCGTCCACCCAACCCACGCCGTCCACGATCTTGCCGTGCTGCAGCGGTCCGTCGCGCACTGTCAGTGTCGGGTTGAAGCTGTCGAGGAAGCCCCACTCGGTATAGACGCCCGAGCCATAGCGCGCCTTCATCGCCTTGACGCAGGGCACAACGATTTCGGGCGCGAAGGCGATGGAGCTGGCCGCCGCCGTCGGCGCGATGGTGCCGTCGTCGCGCTCGCCGGGCCCGCGCGCGGAATAGCTGAAGAACTCGCGCTCCTTGCCATCAATGATCTGTTTGAAATCGCCCGGCCCGTCGCAGGCCGTCAGGCCCCAGACCTCGGACGAATAGCCCGCCCAGCCGCCCGGATTGTCGTGAGCGTACTTCTGCTGGGCGTAGACGGCGCGGCGGCTGTTTTCGAAATAGTCCAAGTATTCGCCCAGCTGGGCCGACTGCCCCCGCATCCAGGCGTCCTGAATGCCGCGGAAGTCGATGAACATATGGCTGTACTGGTGCCCGAAGATGGGCGCGAAGTTCAGGTGCCAGCTGCCCCAGCGATCGGTCCAGCTCTCGTCATAGCTGGCCGCCCATTCGTGCCAGACATTGACCGACACCGGATGGGTCGGGCTGCCGATGGCCAGCAGCAGCACCAGCATGCCCTCGTTATAGACGTGCCAGTCGGACGGAATGAAGCCGCTCTCGGGGTGCCAGCCCATGGTGATGCGGTTGTCGCGGATCACGGCCCACGGCCATTCGATCCGTTCGTAGATCGCCTGGGCCTTCTGACGGATTTCCGCCTCGTCGGCATGACGGCCGTCGAAGTAGCGGGCGGCGAACAACATTCCGCCGATCAGCAGCGCCGTATCGACCGTCGACAGTTCGTTGGTCCGGTAGCGAAGCCCCGTCTCCATATCCAGGAAGTGGTAGAAGAAGCCCTTGTACCCCGCCGTGCCGCTGGCCTCGGGCCCCTGCGGCAAATCATGGAAGAAGCGCAGCGTCGTCAGGGTCCGCTCACGCGCCTCGGCCCGGCTCATCCAGCCGCGCTCGACGCCCACAGGCCAGCAGGTAAGCGCGAACCCGACCGCCGCCACCGAACAGAACGACGGCGTCGGCCAGCGATCCGGCGTCAGGCCGGTCTTGCGATCCGTGACCTTCTCGAACCAGCGGAACGTCCGCTCTTGAAGTTCATCAATCTCTTGATCCAGCCGCATCGGCCGTCTCTGCGTCCCATTGACCGCCCCCGTCGTCGCCGCCTGCTGCGCCGCCGCCATCACCGGAAATCCAACGGCCAGAGTCGCCGCGCCTGTGGTGGTCCCCATCAGGAAGTTTCGACGATTCATGGGCACGCTCACTGGGTCTCTATCGAAAAAGAAAGGCCGCCTTTCGACAAGCGAAAGACGGCCCAGGCTCAGGATTTTAGAAGGCGTAGCGGGCGCCTATCTGGAAGGTCCGTGTCGGGAACAGCACCGCCGAAGGCCGACCGAAGTTCGGATTCGGGTTCGTTGCCGAGCCCGTTCCGCCGTCGAAGCCTGTGTAGTTCTTGAAGTTGAACACGTTGATGGCGTCGACATAGACGGACAGTTCGCCGGCGCCGGGCACATCGAAGTTCTTCGTCAGGCGAAGATCCAGATTTCGATAGGCGAAGGCGTTCGGCAGGAAGAACTGCTCCTTCTCGGGATAGGCACCGTACGGACGATAGACAAAGTTGGCGCCGCGTCCGTCGAACACGTCGTAGGGCGTGCCCGAACCCAGCGTCAGAATGCCTGACAGCTGGAAGTCGAGCGGCAGATCGACGATGCCGTTGGCCACGATACGGTGACGCTCGTCATTGCCCGAGGACCGCACCGGCGAGCTTTCCACCGAGAAGCAGTCAAAGCAGAAGTTGTCGTTGCCGCCGTTCTGTTCAGCCTTGGATAGCGTGTAGGCGATGTTAACGCCCCAACCGGAGTCGCGCGTGTAGCCCTTGTCCAGCTTGACATAGAGCGCCTTGAACGTCCGCTCCTTGTTGTGATCGGACACCAGATACGAGCGGTATGGGTTCGTGCCGCCGGGGCCGCAGAAGCCGCCGTTGTCGCCGAAACCGTTGCCGTCGTTGCCACGCGTTGGTTCGCGGCAGCGGTTCAGATATTGCCAGGTGAACTCGTTCTGTGTCTTGCCATAGGCCAGGGTGAACTCGGTCTGCCATTCGCCGACGCGCTGACGAACACCCAGGTTGAACTGATCAGTGCGGGGCGGCTCGAAGTCGTTCTTCAGCAGGAAGGCCTCGCCCTTGGCCGGGATGTTGGCCAGGATGGCGTCAAGTCCAGCTGTGGTCTCGTAAGACGCATTCCACAGGATCGGATCGGACGAGCTGCCGTTCGCCACGCCGGCCGGGCGGCCGGTGGTCGAGAAGAAGACGTTCTGGGTGAAATCGAACGGCTTAGCCAATTCGTCGAAAGCGAAGTTGAACTGAACCCGGTCGTAGTAGCGACCGGCGCCGCCGAACAGGACCGTGCCGCGATCACCAAAGACATCGTACGAGAAGCCGATCCGCGGCTGGAAGGCTTTCTTGAACGGGTCACGATTGTCGCCGGTCGAGATGTAGTCGTTGATGTTGAACCAACTCGGCGCATAGCCGGCAGCCTTGCCGCCGTCGGTCGAGGCGATCCACTGGTTCAGGCCCGCAACCACGGAGGCCGGCGTGACGTAGTTCTTGTTGTCGGCATTGGTCTCGTAATCCCAACGCAGACCCAGGTTCAGTTCAAGTTTGTCCGTGATCTGCCAATCATCTTGGACATACAGCCCGATGACGGTGTTGGTCAGGTCAACGGTGGGGAACTCGTTACCAAGCTGGACGCGATAAGGGACGGCGGCATTGCCGCTGGCCGTGCCGTTCAGGTCATAGAAGAACTCGGGATTACGACCGAACTCCTTGACGACGTTGTAGTTCTGACGGCTAACCTTGGCACCCAGTTTTATCGTGTGGAAGCCGTTGAACTGCACTTCATTGAACGTCAGGTCGTTGCGGACCGTCAGGGCGTCATCGCTGATGTCCTGACGGCTGCCCGAGCCACCGATGTTGAGGATCGACACACCGCCGAACGGATCGTAGCCGTTTTCGAAGATGCGATAGCTGCGACCGATCTGATCGAAGTTCACAGCTGTCGGATTGTAGTTGTAGTTGCGGTAATCGACCGCCAGCTCGTTCAGGAACGAGCTAGCCTGCCACTGATACCTAAGATTGGCGCTCTTTGTTGTCTGTTTGAGACCGCTCGCGCGCTCGATAGAGTTGGCACCGCCAAAATCTCTGACCTCTGACTCATCGCGATACGTGACGCTCAAATCGATGAGATGACCTTCGGCGGGCTGGAAGCTCAACTTGCCAAACAGCAAATCTTCTTCAAAAGGGCTTGCAAATGTGCCGATGTACTGACCAAATTGGCTAACGTAGGCAGGATTATGTCGTCCTAAAGTTACCGCGTTGGCGCGATTTTCCTGCTTGTGTTCATAGCTGCCAAAGAAATGCAGCTTGTCCTGGATAATAGGTCCGCCCAAAGCGGCGCCGTATTGCTGGATTTCCTGCGGAACTTTCTCCTGCCCGCGAGCGCGCGAAAACTCGTCCTGCTTAACAAAGTCTTGGTCGCGATAGGTGCCGAAAATCTCGCCATGAAATTCGTTAGAGCCTGACCGCGTCACAGCTGTAATGATCGCAGACGAAGCCTGTTCGTATTCGGCCTTGAAGTTCTGGCTCACAACGCGGAATTCCTGCACCGCAGCTTGCGGGAAAGGATTACCTCGGCTGCTGTCCTGCCCAACAATGCCGCCAGCAATGATATTGGACTTCAGACTGGCACCATCGATGAAGGCGTTGACGGATTCCGCTCGCTGACCTCCGGCCGTGATTTGTACATTTTGTTCGTCGGTCCCTACGCGAACACCAGGCGCCAAAGCCGCGAAGTTCAGGAAGTTACGGTTAATTTGCGGCAAGGTCTGAATCTGCTGGTTCGTGACGTTGGTGGCGTTTTCGGGCGTGCGCACCTCGACCAGACGACGACCAGTGACAACGATGTCGCCCAGGTTGGCCGCATTGGCGTCAGCTGCGCCGGTCGCCGCTCCCGCCACCGCCAAATCCAGGTTGCCGACCTGTCCGACGCCGATCGAGACGGTATCGGTCGCCGTCTCGTTCTCGGCGGTCGTCGCCGTGATCTCATAGGTGCCGGGGCGCAGGCCCGACAGGGTGTAGCCACCCTGCGCGTTCGCCGTGGTGCGGCTGGTGAAGCCCGAGGCGACATTGCGGGCGACGATGGTGGCGCCGGCCTCGACCGTCGCGCCATCCGTCACATTGCCTCGAATCGTCGAGGTCGCGACCTGCGCCTGCGCGCCGCCGACGACCGCCATGCTGATGGCAAGCGCCGATGCGGCGGCCAAGGCGACCTGACGTGTCGCGGCCTTACGCGTATTGAACTGGGTCATCATGAGCTCTCCCCTCCTGATGGGATCGGTTGTCAGCGACATGGCTGGCCTACCCTTTGTTGAACCTGGCGGACGAGGCCGCCGCGGTGGACTGGCGTTCGACCAGGATCGGCCGAACGATTTCGCAAGCGGTGTCCGTGGCGTCGGCGTTCGCGCCGGCCTGGACCAGGCCAATCAGGCGTTCGACGCCCCTTCGGCCGATTTCCGCGATGTTGACGCCCATGGTGGTCAGCGCGGGCCGCATCAGGGCGGCGATGGGCACATCGTCGAAGCCGACGACGGCGATGTCTTCGGGGCAGCGCACGCCCGCCTCCTGGAAGGCCAGAAGCGCGCCCACGGCCATCATGTCATTGGCGGCGAAGACGGCGTCGGGCCGTTCCGTCATGGCCAGAAGCTGAGTCGCGGCGCGGTGGCCCGAGGCCTGAGAGAAGTCGCCCTCGACGATGATCGGGTCATGACCATCCAGCGCCGCCGTATAGCCGGCCGCGCGCGTGTCCGCCTCGATGTTGCCGGCGGCGCCGCGAATGTGAGCGATGCGTTTGCGGCCAGTGGACCGGAGATGCTGGACCGCGCCGACGGCACCGCCGTGGTTGTCGATCATGATGGACGCCCGGCCCGGCTCGGCCGCGCCGCCGTTCATCAGAAGGACCGGCATCCGACCGGCGAACTCTGACGACAGGTTTGCGGCGCCCAGATGAGGCGACAGCACGATCATGCCGTCCACGCGCCCGCGCATCGAACGCACGGCAGCCAGGGTGTCTTCCGCGCCGTCATGCGAACTGGACACGATCAGATGCTTGCCGTGAGCGCGGGCAGCGAGGTCCATGCCCCGGATCAGCTCGGAGAAGAACTCGCCGAACAGGTCGGGCAGGATGACGCCGATCGTATCGTTCTTGCTGGTCGATAGGCTGCGGGCGCCGAAGTGAGGGACGTAGCGAAGATCCTCGACCGCATCGAGCACGCGCTGGCGCGTCGCATCCGAGGTCACGCCCAAGCCGTTCAACACACGAGAGACAGAAGCCACCGACACATTGGCGCGTTCGGCCACGTCGCGCATGGTGGCGGCCTTGGCGAAGGGCTGGCCCTCCTGCCGTGCAGACGCAGCGCTAGGCGCGGCCATGTCCAATCGAATTCTCCCTGCTCCCTATCGTCCCGGCCCCTTTTCGAAGATCCGTCGATAAGCGATGTAAGCGGTTACATGACACAGGAGCAATGTCCGCCGCAAGCGCCGCTAAGCCACATTTCAGGCGATTTTCAATCTCCGGCAGAGAAGGCGCACGGCGTAATGATAGCTAAACCGCTGCTTTGAGTACGCTCTTCACAGACGCCCTCCGACGAACGGAATAAGGCGAACGCGGCAGGCGCGCGCCTTGGTCGCACCAGCCGTCAGCGATCTTAGTCGAGGCCGCAGCCTTTTACGACAAGGCCCGTGCCGCCGAAGCTGCACGGGCCGCAATCACAATGCGAAAGACGCATCTATGCCGGGTTAAGCTCATCCAGCTTGCCGCGCAGCATCTGCAGCATGGCGGAGAAATCGCGGCCGCCGTGCCCAATACCGTCGAACAGGGCGTAGAGCGCCTCGGCCTGTGCGCCCAACGGCGTCGAGGCGCCGGATTTCGCCGCGGCGTCTTGAGCCAACTTCAGGTCCTTCAACATCATGGCCGTGGCGAACCCGCCCTGATAGTCACGGTTCGACGGCGCAGTCGGCACCGGACCAGGCCAGGGATAGTAGCTGGTCACGCTCCAGCACTGACCCGAGGACTTGGACGCGATCTCGAAGAACCGTTCGGGGTCCAGCCCCAGTTTTTCGGCCAAGGCGACGGCCTCGCAGGTGCCCAGCATGGATATGCCGAGCAGCATGTTGTTGCAGATCTTGGCCGCCTGCCCCGCGCCATGATCGCCGGCGCGGATGGTAATGCGGCTCATGGGTTCCAGCGCCGCCTCGACGCGGGCGAAGTCGCCATCGTCGCAGCCGACCATGAAGGCCAGCGTGCCCGCATCCGCCGCCGCGGTGCCGCCTGACACGGGCGCGTCGGCAAAGGCGTAGCCAGCCGATTTGGCAAGACCGGCGACCTTGCGCGCGGTTTCAACATCGATGGTCGAACAGTCAAGCAGCAGGGCGGTCGACGGCGCAGCGCCGATGATCTGTTCGGAATAGACCTTCAGCACGTGCGGCCCGGCCGGCAGCATGGTGATGACCACCTCGGCGTTCTTGACCGCCTCGGCGACCGATCCGGCCGCGACGCAACCGGCCGCCACCGCCCGTTCCAGCGCCTGCGCCGACAGATCGAAGGCGGCGACCGCATGGCCCGCCTTAGCCTGGTTCGCGGCCATGCCGCCGCCCATATTACCCAGGCCGATGAAGGCGATCTTGGTCATGGTGTCTCTCCCTTTGTCGGCGCCGTGATCAGGCCAGCGGCGTCCATTTTTCATTGTCCGGCAGCGGCGCGAACAACGCATCCAGCGTCTTGTCGGTAACGCCCGACAGGTCCGCCGGGGACCATTTCGGCGCATTGTCCTTGTCCACGATCACGGCCCGCACGCCTTCCTGGAAGTCGTGGGTGCGCACCACGCGGCCGCCCAGGGCGTATTCCATCGCCATATTGTCGGCGAAGCTGTTCAGCGTTGCGCCCGTGCGGATCTGGCGCAGCGAGACCTTCAGCGACTGCGGCGACTTGGTCTTCAGGGTTTCCAGCTGCTTCAGCGCCCAGTCCGAGTCGTCCGCCTCAAGCGCCTGGAAAATTTCCTCAACCGTGTCGAAGGCGAACAGCCGGTCGATGGCCTCGCGGTGGGCCCACAGCGGTGCAGGCCCCGCGTCCCCGGCGTGGCGCGCCACGACCCACGACGGATCGGCGGCCTCGCCCATCAAATCGGCCTTCAGCGCCTCGACGCGATCTGCGGGCACGAAGTGCGTGTGGATGCCAAGGGCCACAGTATCCGCCGCTTTCAGCCGCGCGCCTGTCAGCGCCAGCCAGACGCCGGTCTGGCCCGGCAGGCGCGACAGGAACCAGCCGCCGCCCACGTCGGGGAACAGGCCAATCCCGGTCTCAGGCATGGCGTAGGTGGTGCGCTCGGTCGCCACACGAATGTCGGCCGGCTCGGAAATGCCGACCCCGCCGCCCATGACGATGCCGTCCACGATAGCGATGATCGGCTTTGGATAGTCGAACATCAGGTGGTTCAACCGGTACTCGGCCAGGAAGAAGACCTTGGCCTCCGACGCATCGCCCGCACCGCTTTCGGCGATCATGCGGATGTCGCCACCCGCGCAAAATCCCCGCTCGCCGGCATGGTCGATCAGCACAGACTGGACAGCCGCGTCGCCGCGCCAGGCCAGCAGCGCCTCCGTCATCGCCTCGCACATCGCCCGGTTCAGCGCATGGATCGCCTTGGGTCGGTTCAGGGTGATGCGACCGACGCCGTTTTCGATCCGGGTGACGACCTCGGCCTCGCTCACTTGGTCATCTCCCGCGCGATGATCACCCGCATGATCTCGTTGGTGCCTTCCAGGATGCGGTGAACCCGCAGGTCGCGCACGATCCGTTCCAGCGGATAGTCCTTCAGATAGCCATAGCCGCCGTGCAGTTGCAGGGCCTCGTCGGCGATCTGGAAACAGGCGTCCGTAGCCAGGCGCTTGGCCATTGCGCACCACTTCGTCCTTTCCGGATGGTCGGTGTCGATGGCCCAGGCGCCGCGCAGCACCATCAGCCGCGCCGCCTCCAGGTCCGTGGCCATGTCGGCCAGCCGGAACTGCAGCGCCTGGAACTCGCCGATCGGGCGGCCGAACTGTTTGCGGGTGGCGACGTAGTCCTGCGCCGTCTCCAGCGCCAGTCGCGCCCCGCCCAGCGAACAGGCGGCGATATTCAGGCGCCCGCCGTCCAGACCGGCCATGGCGTAGCGGAAGCCCGCCCCCTCTTCGCCCAGCAGATTGGTGACCGGCACGCGACAGTCGTCGAACTGGACGATGGCGGTCGGCTGGGCGTTCCAGCCCATCTTCTTTTCCTGCGCGCCGAACGATAGGCCGGGCGTGCCGGCCTCGACCACGACGGCGCTGACGCCCTTCGGACCCTCGCCGCCCGTGCGGACCATGACGACATAGACGTCGGACGTGCCTGCGCCGGAAATGAAGGCCTTGGAGCCGTTCAGCACATAGTGGTCGCCGTCCCGCACCGCCGTCGTCCGCAGCGCCGCCGCATCAGACCCCGATCCCGGCTCCGTCAGGCAATAGGAGGCGATCTTCTCCATGCCGACCAGATCCGGCACGAACCGGGCGCGCAGATCGTCCGACCCGAACCGGTCGATCATCCAGGTCGCCATATTGTGGATCGAGATGAAGGCCGCCGTCGCCACGTCGCCTCGCGACAGCTCTTCGAAAATCACCGCCGCCTCGACCCGCCCCAGGGCCATGCCGCCGTGCTCCTCGCCGGTGTAGATGCCGCAAAAGCCCATTTCGGCCGCCTGTTTCATCACCTCGACGGGGAAATGCTTGTCCTCATCCCAGCGCGCCGAATGGGGCGCCAGTTCTGCCTCGGCGAAGGCGCGGGCGGCGTCCTGAATGGCGCGCTGATCGTCGTTGAGAGCGAAATCCATGACGGCCTCAGCGCATCGTTGGAATGACGAACGAGCTGTCCGAATGCTCCAGCGCCGAGTCCGGCCAGCGGGCCGTCACGGTCTTGGTCTTGGTCCAGAAGCGGACGCCCTCCATGCCGTGCTGGTTGATGTCGCCAAAGGCCGAACGCTTCCAGCCGCCAAAGGTATGATAGGCGACCGGAACCGGGATCGGCACATTGATCCCGACCATGCCGACGTTGACGCGGGCGGCGAAGTCGCGCGCCGCGCGGCCGTTCTGGGTGAAGATGGCGACGCCGTTGCCGTACTGATGGTTCGACGGCAGGGCCAGCGCATCCTCGAACGTCTCGGCGCGCACGATCTGCAGGACGGGGCCGAAGATTTCCTCCTGATAGGACGACATCTCGGGCTTCACATGGTCGAACAGCGACGGGCCGATGAAGTAGCCCTTCTCGTGCCCTTGCAGGCTGAAGTCGCGGCCATCGACGACCAGTTCGGCGCCTTCCTGCACGCCCTTTTCGATCCAGCCCGCGACACGCTCGCGATGCTGAGCCGTGACGACGGGGCCATAGTGGGCGCCCGCATCGGTCGAGACACCGACCCTCATCGAGGGGATTTCGGCAACCATCCGCTCGCGCAGTTCGTCGGCAGTCTTCTTGCCGACCGGCACCACGACCGGCAGCGCCATGCAGCGTTCTCCCGCCGAGCCATAGGCCGCGCCGGACAGATCCTTGATCACCTGATCCATGTCGGCGTCGGGCAGGACGATGCCGTGGTTTTTGGCCCCGCCCATGGCCTGCACGCGCTTATGGTTGGCGGCGCCGGTCTGATAGACATAGTGGGCGATGTCGGACGAGCCGACGAAGCTGACGGCATGAACCAGCGGATGGGTCAGGATGGCGTCCACCGCCGTCTTGTCGCCATGCACCACGTTCAGCACGCCATTCGGCGCCCCGGCTTCCAGCATCAGTTCGGCCAGACGCACCGGCACCGACGGATCGCGCTCGGACGGCTTCAGCACGAAGGTATTGCCCACCGCGATGGCCACGCCGAACATCCACATCGGGATCATGGCCGGGAAGTTGAACGGGGTGATGCCCGCCACCACGCCCAGCGGCTGACGCATCGAATAGACGTCGATGCCGGGGCCGGCGCCTTGAGTGTATTCGCCCTTCAGCGCGTGCGGGATGCCGCAGGCGAACTCGATCACTTCCAGGCCGCGCTGGATGTCGCCCTTGGAATCGGCGATGACCTTGCCGTGCTCGCTGGACAGCAGCTCGGCCAGTTCGTCCATCCGCGCCTCGACCAGGCGTTTGAAGTCGAACATCACGCGGGCGCGGCGCTGGGGATTGGTCGAAGCCCAACCGTCAAAGGCGTTCTGCGCCGCCTGGACCGCACGATCGACCTCACCTGTCGTCGCCAGTTGCACGCGAGCCTGTACATCCCCGGTATTGGGATTGAACACGTCGCTGAAGCGTCCGGACGCGCCGTCGAAAGCCGCACCGTCGATGAAGTGGCGAATGTCGCGCATGGCCTGGGTGTCCCTGTTGGTTCTTTTGTTGCGGCTATGGCTATCACCCCTGCGCGTGGGTCGATAATGCAAAGTTGCAGGCAACATTCTGCGTTTTTGCAAGACGGCTAGATGGCCATGTACGATTGGGACGATCTGCGCATCTTCATCGCCGCGGCGCGCGCCGGCTCGCTGGGCGGCGCGGCGCAGCGGTTGGGCGTCGATGCCGCCACGGTCGGGCGTCGGGTCGCCCGGCTGGAAAGCGCGCTGAAATCCACCCTGGTCGTCCGCTCGACCAACGGGCTTCAGCTGACCGCCGCCGGCGCCCAACTTCTCGATATCGGTCTGGAGGCCGAAAGCGCGATGGAGGCCGCCGGCCGCGTGACCCAGCCCGACGCGCCCGCCGGCGTCGTGCGCGTCAGTGCGTCAGAGGGGTTTGGCGTCACGCTGATGGCCCCCGCCCTGCCCGCGTTGCGTCTGGCCCATCCGGGTCTAAGGATCGAACTGGCGGCCACTTCCGGCTTCTTGTCGCCGACGCGCCGAGAGGTCGACATGGCGATCACCTTGGCGGCGCCGCACGCCGCACGCCTGATCGTCGAGCCGCTGACGCCATATCAGCTGGCCCTCTACGCCTCGCCCGATCACCTGCACCGCAACGGCGTTCCGAACACCGTCGACGACCTGAGCCGCTTCGACATCGTCGGCTATATCGACGATCTGATCTATGCGCCCGAGTTGCGCTATCTGGACGAGGTCCAGCCGGGCCTCGCGCCCCACGTCGCCTCGTCTTCGATCCGGGCGCAGCGTGAGATCATCGTCGCCGGGGGCGGCGTCGGCGTCCTGCCGTGCTTCCTGGCCGAGGGTCTGGTGCGCGTGCTGCCGTCGATCCTGATCGAACGTCGCTTCTGGCTAGCCACCCACCGCGATGTCCACGACACCGCGCGTCTGCGCACCGTGCGTTCGTGGCTGAAGACCCTGTGCCAGGAACAACAGTCCAGCTTGAGGCCATTCTGACGTCAGCAGAGAAATCGAAGTGTGGTGCGCCGCACACACCCGCGCGTTTTTGAAAGTTCGGGGAACGGAGATCTCGTTCAAATCTTAATAGAAGACGAACGAGGCCTGCCATGACACTGACCTTCAGCCTGACATTGATGACGGCCCTGCTGGGCGCCCCGACTGGACCGCTGCTAAGGGACGCGGCCTTGTACACTGCGCCTCAACCCGCCATCGAACGCGCCGTCGCGCCCAGGGCTGAGAGCACCGACCGCTTCAGCGTGCGGCTACGTTGCACCGCCTTGGCGTCGGGCCACGTCACCGATTGCGTCGTACTGGAAGAAAGCCGTCCGGGCATGGGCTTTGGCGAAGCCGCCCTGGCCCTGATGAACGGCGCCGAGGTCACGCCGATCATGGATCGCGGCCACCCTGTCGACGCCCCCTTCGAACGCACCATCGACTTCACGCCGTAGGTCACAGCTCAGCCCCATATGAAAGGTCCCCGGTTGCTCGCAGCCGGGGATTTTTCTTATTCGGCTATGTGTCGAGGACAATAGCGACTTCCCTCGCCCTTGCCGGGCGAGGGAGAAGCCGGCTTATCGCGCAGGCGCGATGCGCCACACCGTGTTCGACAGGTCGTCGGCGACGAACAGCACACGCCTGTTCCCATCGAACGCGACGCCGACAGGACGCCCGCGCGCCTTGCCGTCTTTCAGGAAGCCTGTGGCGAAGTCCACGGGCTGACCCGCAGGACGACCGGCGTTGAAGGGCACCCAGACGACCTTGTATCCGGACGGGTCCTGACGGTTCCAACTGCCGTGCATGCCGATGAAGGCGCCGTTGGCGAACGACCCGCCAAAGCCGCCATTGCGGGCGAAATCCAGGCCCAGGGCGGCGACGTGCGATCCTAGGGCGTAGTCCGGCCGGATGGCCTTGGCGACCATCTCGGGGTTCTGCGGCATCACGCGCGGATCGCGGTTCTGGCCCCAATAGCTGTAAGGCCAGCCGTAGAAGGCCCCGTCACGTACCTGGGTCAGATAGTCCGGGACCAGTTGCGGCCCCAGTTCGTCGCGCTCATTGACGACCGACCACAACAGATTGGTGGTCGGCTCGATGGCCAGGGCCGTTGGATTGCGAATGCCGGTCGCGATGGTGCGCCGCGCGCCGGTCGCCCGGTCGATCTCCCAAACCGTGGCGCGCTCTTCTTCGACCGCCATGCCGCGCTCGCCGATATTCGAGTTCGAGCCGGTGCCGACATACAGCTTCGATCCGTCCGCGCTGGCGGTCAGGGACTTGGTCCAGTGGTGGTTGATGCGCGAGGGCAGTTCCGTCACCCGCTCGGCAGGCGTCGCGATGCCGGTCTGGCCCGGCTGGAAGGCGAAGCGGACCAGCGCCCCCTGTTCGGCGACATAGAGATAGCCGTCGACATAGGCCAAGCCGTAGGGCGCATCGAGGTTGTCCACCAGAACGGTCCGCAGTTCGGGCGTGCCGTCGTTGTTCGCGTCGCGCACCAAGGTGATGCGGTTGCCGCCTTTGATCTTGGTGTTGCCCTGCTTCTTGATGACGCCGGCGATCACATCCTTGGGCCGCATGGCGGGCGCATGGCCACCGCGCCCCTCGGCGATCAAGACGTCGCCGTTAGGCAGGACCAGCATCTGACGCGGAATCTTGAGATCTGTGGCGAAGGCGCTGATCGTAAAGCCTTGCGGCACCGTCGGCATCTCGCCGTTCCAGCCTGCCGGCGGGCTAATCTTCATCGGCGGCACCAGCGTCTCGTTGACCTTGGGCAGGTCGGGCGTCGCGCCGGTCTGGTTCAGTTTCGGATCGCTGGCGTTGCCGCACGATGCGACCGTCAGGGCCATGGCCAGGGTAGCGGCGCTGGCGGCGAGCAGATTCTTGTTCATCGGACGCTCTCCCGCGCGGCATAGGCGGTCCAGCCGGCGACCAGGACCAGGATTGTGCAGAGGATCGACAGGATCAGACCGAAGGCTCCGACAGAGCTCCAGGCGTCTTGGCTGTGTTTGAAGGCGTTCACCAGCCCCAGCACCCAGGCCAGCGCAAGCGCGACCAGATGCACCGTCGCCCGCCGTGACCGCCCGTGGCGCAGGCCGACGACGAAATCAAAGATCGAAAACAGGCCAGCGACACCGCCGAACACCAACGCTCCGGTGATCAGCCAGGCCGAGAAGTTGGTCCATTGGACCTCGGCCGTCTTCAGATAGGCGATGTCGGTGAACAGGGCGAAGGTGAACAGCGCGATCGGAAACGCCAGCAATAGCCAATGCAGCGGTCGAACGACCGCATCCTTTAGTCCATGGGTGCTCATGCCAGCCCTCTCCGTAAAGTCTGGCTTGGCTAACCATCTGAACGGCAAATGGTTCACCTGCTTTCGCCGCGCTGACCCAATAGCGCCGGAGCCAGGGGCGCGTTCACGCCGTTAGTGGCTCACAAACCAATGTCGCAGACGCGCCGCCAGACCGCGTCGACAATACCGATCAGCGTCCCGGATTCACCCGGCCCGATTGGACCAATCGGCGTAGAGGTCCAGCGCCTTCTGCGGCGATGAAATCCACCAAGAATAGCCGTTGCGCCTTCCGACGGAGATTTCATTCACATCGTCGTGGATGGTCTGATCCTTGTCGCCGAAGATGGGACGTCCAGTAACCAGATCGTAATTGCGAGACCAGATCGGACCCGCACCGGCCTTGTCGATCAGCTTGCGTCCGTCGTCGGTCATTTCGAATGACTTGTCATAGACACGCACCGCCTGAAGCCATTCGGCGGCGCCGCCAACGGCGGCCCTGATCTCCGGCGACGGGTTCTCCTCGCCCATCAGGAAGATCAGGATATCGGTTGTTTCGCCGCTTGCGATGGATCGCGGCTCGTAGTTCCGAGCGCTGGTTGGAACCAGTCGCATGGGCTCGACCTGCTGCGGCCAGCCCAGCAGTCGATCCCCCTGACGCACCTGTGCCGCGAGGATCACGTCGATCGCCTTTCGAGTCGCCTCGGCCGCCCGTGTCTCCAGTTCAGCCGGCACGAAGTCGAAGCCCTCAGCGCCATGGGCGACATCACGAAGCAGCATGGCCGCGTTCGCCACCGCATTGTCATTGAAGGTGATGGAGTCGTGGAAGCCGCCTTCGAGCGGCCAGATCTGAGGCCAGCCGCCATTTGGATATTGCGCGTTCAGAAGATACCGCACGCCTCGGATGACGCTGGCGCGCCAGGCGTCGCCGTCGCGTCCGGGCGCGTGGGCGGCGACCTTGGCCAGGAAACGCATTTCCGACCACGTCGCCTCGTTGTCCAACGTGCCGACGAAGGTCCAGAAGCGATCCGCCGGCGCATCGAAGTTCGCCGGGTTCTGCTCCATGGTTTCGGCATCGTTGGAGAACCGCTGACCCGGCAGGCGCGCAATGCTGCGATCCTGATTTTTGCTCCATCCGCCGGCGGGCGTCTGGAAACTGACGATCGCATCCGCGACGGCCCGGGCGTCGGCCGTGGCGTACCAGTCGGCAGGCCGATCCAGCGGCATGTTGTAGTGGGCGGGTCCGACGGCCTTGGGCGGCGGCGGCGGAGCAACTCCGGCGGGAAGCTCGGCCGCGAGCGCAGCGCGGTCGGCCAGATGCTGGGCCTGGGAGCGTGCCAGATACTCGGCCCACGGACCGCGCTCCGCATCGGGCAAGGCGCCGATCCTGTCGCTGGTCAGGCCCACCGCCGGCGTGTTCAGCCGCAGGACTTCTGCCTGGGCGGCGCCGGAGACGCCCCCCACAAGCGCGACCGCGCCAAATGCCAGCATCGAACAGGCGGAAAGGATTTTCATCGCGCTAACTCCCACAACTTTTTGGTTTTTCATGCTTGTCTGGATCGAAGGCCTGTGACGCCGGACGACTCGGTCACCTTGGGGCCTTGGCCGTCCAGGGTGTCGATGTTGCAGTCGCGGAAGCGCCAGTTCTCGGCATTGGCGATGGCGCCCGCATCCTGCACATCCCAGTCCAACCGTTCGAAAATGAAGTCTTTCAGCGGCGCTTCGGGATAGGCGGCGGCGGCGAATCCGACTTTGCCGCCGACGGCCTTGATGTTCGACAGGCGAACATTGTGGATACGGGGAGTGCCCTGTTCGCGCGGCACGGGCGTGGCGAGCGCGCGCCAGTAATCCGGCACGTCCGCGATGCCGTCCGGGATCTGGGCGTAGCTGTAGTTTGGGTACCAGTTCAGGTTCACCTGCATCAATGTGCGCACGTCCTGCAGATGGATGTCGCGCAGGCGGATGTTGGAGATCACGCCGCCGCGTGTGTGGCCTGATTTGAAGAAGATCCCCAGCGGCACCGGATACTCGATCCTCAGCCCAGAGACTTCGATGTCGTCAAATCCGCCAGATGTCTCCGATCCGAAGGTCATCCCGGCGAGGGCGTCACGGACGATGCAGTCGCGAATCTTCACCTGACGGCACGCCCGGGCTACCCGCAGCCCGTCCCAGTCGCGTCCGGCCTTGATGCAGATCGCGTCGTCGTTGACCGACAGGTCGCATCTCTCGACCAACACCCGCTCCGATGAGTCGATGTCGATGCCGTCCGTCGAAGGGCCGCGTCCGCCGATGTTATTCCTGATGATCAGGTCGGCGACCTTCACGTCCCGCGAGTAGCAGACGTGGACGGTCCAGAAGCCCGATCGCGCCAGATTCAGACCGGAAACCTCGACCTGCTGTGAATCGTAAACGTGGACCAACCGCGGACGGCGGCAGTCGTAGTCAGCCGCCCATCGCAGGTCGCGCGGATCATAATCGCGGCGCAGCGCCCAATAGGCGTCCCAGAAAACCTTGCCGTCACCATCGACCAGACCCTCGCCCGTGATCTTGGCGTTCTGTTGCTGATAGACATTCAGCAAGCCGGCGGGCCAGTCCATCTCAACGCCCGCAACACGCGTGCGAACCATCGGATAAGCGGCCAGATCCTGAACGCCGCGCAGGGTGGCGCCGCGTTCGATCGACAGGGTCACCCCCGACTTCACGAATAGCGAACCTGACAGATACAGACCGGGCTTCACGACCACGACCCCGCCGCCCTGCCCTGCCGCTGCGTCGATGGCGGCCTGGATAGGACGCGTGTTGATGGTGACCCCGTCGCCCACCGCGCCATAGTCGGACGCGTCGAAGGTGCGCGAACGGCTCGACTGTGCAAACGCCGGCGTCGCTTGCGTCAAGGCGCTGACGACACCCAGTTGCAGAAGCGTGCGGCGATTGGCGCGCATCTAGATTTCCCACATTCTGTTCTTTCGTCTCACAATAGTGGACGATATAAGGCTGACAAGAGATACCGACAGCTGATCGTCAGAAATTGACACCGGTTACGTTGCGGCTCGCTGTTCAAGTGGGCCACCAACCATCATGCGCCGCCAGGAGCAGCGCCGGAGGAAAGCATGGCCCTGCCAACCCGACCCTGCCTTGGCCTGATTGCAGTCCTGATGAGCTCGGCCGCCATGTCCGGCCCCGTTCTAGCGCAAACGGTCGCAGCCTTGCCGCCGGGCGTCGAGGCTGAATGGCTGGCTCAACGCGATCGCCCCGCCCTTTACACTGACTTGGCAGGCGTGCCGTCACGCGAGAGCACGATGGCGGCAGTCGAATATGTCGCCTCCTCGCAAATCGCAGCCATGGCCGCCGAACCGCTCGCCCTATCGACGGGCAGCAACCTGACGCAGATGTCGTCGAACTGGGTCGCAGCCACCTTTTACGTCGGCGCTTCGCGGCTTGCGCGCGTCTCGGACGACAGGAGAACGCTGCGCTTTCTGAGCGCCGTGGCCGATCACTACAACTACAGTGTACGGGGCGCGCGCTCGGGCAAGACGATGCTGAACGCCGACGATATCGCGATCGGCGATCTCTACGAAGAACTCTACGCGCGTCGTGGACAGGAGGGCGGGCTGATGCCGCTGCGTCAGCGGCTGGACTGGCAGGTCCCCTATCTGGCCAGGGCGGAAGACACAACCGCGCTGGTGTGGTGGTGGGCCGACGCCCTCTATATGGCGCCCCCGGTCTTCGCCCGGATGACCGCGATCACGGGCGATCCGAAATATCTGAACGCCGCAGACAAGGAATGGCGACGCACAGCGGCGCGGCTGTGGGTGGAGGAAGAAAAACTCTTTCTGCGCGACGAACGGTTCAAGGACGAGAACCATCGTGACGCCGACGGCGACCGCATCTACTGGTCGCGGGCCAATGGCTGGGTCATGGGAGGTTTGGTGCGATGGCTGGAGTCCGTGCCTGCCGATTTCGCCGGGCGCGGCCTCTATGTCGACCTCTTCCAGAAGATGGCCGGCAGGATCGCAGGTCTCCAGCAAGAGGACGGACTGTGGCGCGCCAGCTTGCTGGATCCCGAAGCCTATCCCGAGGCTGAAACCTCAGGCTCGGTCTTCTATGTCTACGCCTTGGCCTGGGGGATCAATCACGGCCTTCTGGATCGCGACACCTACCTGCCGTATGTGTTGAAGGGTTGGGCCGGCCTGAACCGCCATGTCCTTGCGAACGGCCTGGTGGGCGCGGCGCAGAAGACCGGCGATCAGCCCGTGTCAACCGACCCTGAAGACGTCGGCCTCTATGCTTCAGGAACCTATATTCTGGCCGGGCTGGAAGTCGCGTCGCTGAATGACCCAGTTCGCTTTCTGCCATTGGCGGAACCCACGCGCGACACGGCCGAAGTGATCGCTGCGACCACGCCCGTCCCGCCCGCCCCCGTGACGGTCGTCGGCGCCGAAGAAATCCGCCGTCGAGACGCCGAGATGCGTGCGACCTCGGCGCTCTCCTACGATCCATCCGCTCTGAATCGACCCTCGACCATCGAACCGCTGGAGCCGCCCCCCGAAGATCAGCGGCGACCGCGCGCCGTCGCCCGCTTCGCGCCGGATCGCCTGGATGATCTGCTATGGGAAAACGATCGCGTCGCTCATCGCATTTACGGTCCCACGCTTGAAGCGCGCGAGGCGCCCTCCGGCTCGGGCATCGATGTGTGGGCCAAACGTGTCCGCTATCCCTTCATGGACCGTCAGCTGAAGTTCCCGAATTATCACGTCGATCGCGGTGAAGGCCTGGATTATTACGACGTGGGACGCGGCAGAGGCGCCGGAGGTCTGGGCATCTGGTACGACAACAAGCTCTGGACGAGTCGCAACTTCTCCACCTACCAGATCGAGAAAACCGGCGGCGACGAGGCGCGGTTCAGCGTGACCTACCGCCCTTGGCCGGTCGACGTCGTACGCACGGTTTCAGAAACGCGTGAGTTCAGCCTTCCGTTAGGGTCCAACTTCACGCGCATGACTTCAACTCTAACCTCGAATTCCGACGCACCGCTGATCGTCGCGATCGGCATTTCGAAACGCAGCAACGACAACGGACGGGGTTTCGTCACGCGCGACGCCGCACACGGGCGTCTGATGTTCTGGGAGCCTGAGAACCCCGAGCATGGCTCGCTTGGCATCGCCTTGGCGGTTGATCCTGCAACGGTCGAAGGCTTTACCGAAGACGCCGACAACTATCTGATCCTGGTGCGGGTCACGCCGGGTCAGCCGTTCACCTACTACATGGGATCGGCGTGGGATCGCGGCCTGGACTTCGCCACGCGCAGCGCCTGGGAAGATTTCGTCGCAAACCAAAGTTTCGACTTCCGCCGAGGCAACTAGGTCGCAAGCAAAAATCTTCTCGTCGCGTCGCGCCAGTTCGGCCAACGTCAAAAGAAAGGCGGCGCCGGTTATACCGACGCCGCGTATCTTATTTCGCCGATCTGTTGGGATCAGAAGCGATATCGGGCGCCGATGTAAATCTGGCGGCCAGTGTGGTGATACACATAGGTGCTGTCACGCGGCAGGCCGATGTCGCCGTGGTTCTGACGGTTGGCTTCGTCGGTCAGATTCAGCCCCTCGACCGAAACACTGAGGTTATCGGTGAGGTTATACGATGCAGAAGCGTCGATCGTCGTGGTTTCGGTCTTGCCCTGATAGGGGATCAGACCCGTGGCGCCGTTCGAACCCGGCACGCTCTGGAAATAGGTGTCGCGATAGGCCGCCGACACACGGGCATTGAACTTGCCGTCGTCATAATACAGCGTCGCGTTCCAGGCGTTTGGCGACAGGTTGACCAGATCCGCCGTCACGAAGGCCGCGCAGGTTGCGGTGACGCAATACTGAATCTCGGATTCAACGTGCGTGTAGTTCAGCTGCGTACCGATATTCGACAGCAGGCTGGGCAGGAAGGAGAACGTCTGCTGATAGCTGATCTCGAAGCCTTTCAGCGGGCCGCCCGGCGTGTTTGTGGGCGTGCTGAACTGATAGATGTCGCCGGCAGGACGACCGCCCGCCGGGAAGGCCACAGGGTTCAAGGCCGTCAGTTGGCTGTACGACAGCGGTTCGGTGGTCGTCTGCACATAGGTCGAGATGTCCTTGTAGAAGTAGGCGAAGGACAGCAGAGCTTCAGGCGCGAAGTAATATTCAACCGACAGGTCGTAGGTCGTCGCCCGATAGGGTTCCAACTCGACATTGCCCAGCGACGCCGTATTCGTCGCCGCCCCGGCTGCACTCAGCGTGAAGACCGGAACCAAACTCGTGACAGGCGGTCGCGCCATGACCTTGGCGGCGCCCAAACGCACGATCAAATCCTTCATCGGCTCGATCGACACGTTCAGCGACGGTAGGGTGTCGTCGTATTCGTTCTCGCCCCGGACCGGCGTCGCAACACCACCGACGTTCGAATAACCCAAGGCGTCGACCTCGGTCTTGACCTGACGCACACCGACGTTGCCTCGGAAGGGCACACCCATGATTTCCGTGTCCCAGTCGGCCTGCACATAGGCGCCGGTGTCGGTCTCGGTCACGTCACGCCAGTTGCCATAGGTGGACGGATTGCCGTTCAGGCCGATCAGTCGGAAATCACCGCCTGCTACGCCCGTGTCGCAGTTGCAGTTGTAGTTCCAGACTGTTTGCAACGCAGCCAGATCCGGCCGAACCCAGCTGGTCGCAGCGCCCGACGGCAGATCGAGATTGCGACCGAACCCGCTCAGCAGATTGGTGACCGAAGCCATGCTCGTGCCCGCCGGCAGCGCTGGCGAACCGTTGGCGTTGTTTGGGCGCGCGAAGGCGCGGCTGCTCGACTCGTATTCCTTGCGGCTGACGCCCGCTTTCAGTGTGAGCCAATCGCTTACGTCGAAGGCGAAGTTGGCCTCACCCGTCGTATAGACGTTTTCCTGGAAGTTCGAACTGATGCGCAGCTCCGAGCGGGGCTGGGCGCCGGTCGGTCCGACAACACTCCACTGCGTGGGGTCGGCGACGTTGAAGCCCCAGTTGATCGCCGGCAGATTGCGGTTTTGACGGAAGTCGTAAGAATAGCCATCGACGTTCTGTCGATCGATGATGGCGCTGACCTGGACCGGGTTGGCGAAGCTGGATTCCGCGCGACCGATCAGGCCGTCGAACCGCAGCCGATCCGAAAACTCGTGCTCGACCCCAAAGGTCATCTGCTTGAATTCGGTTTCCAGCTCGTCAAACCGCTGCTCGCTGCGGATGTCCATGTCGTCGAGCTGGGCATAGATCATCTCGCCCGTGTCGGGATCGATCTCAAAGCTCATGATGTCGACTTGCGGCTTGCCGCCCTGATCGGCGCCACGGCTGAGCGACCAGGCTTGCAGGAAGTTTTCGCTGCGCGTCGAATCCAGCTTCGAGTAGAGCATGTCCATCGTGAACAGGGTCGGACCGTTGCCGGGCCGGGCTTGCACTGACAGCGTCGCGCCCAGACGTTCCTGGCTGTGCTCCAAGCTGCCATAGCGCGGGATGCGAGGGTGGTAGGTGCGCGCGGCGTTCGGCAGGACAGCGCCATTCTGGAAGCCGCCGTCGGCGCTGGCAGGTCCCCAGCGCACCGAGCTGAAACCCTCCTCCAGACTGTCGCGCTCGCTGTAGGCGATCGAGAAAAGAGCGCCGATCTGGTCATCCGCCCAGGTGTTCGAAATCAGACCGGCGAAGCGCGGGCTCCAGTCCTGCGACAGGTCGTTATAGCCATACTGGCCCGACAGCGCACCTTGGAAGCCGGTCTTATCGAACGGACGACTGGTGCGCAGATCGACGGTCGCCCCCAGCGACCCCTCTTCCGTCTCGGCTGAGGCGGTCTTGCGCACCGTGATATTGTTGAAGAGCTCTGAGGCGAAGACGTTGAAGTCGAAGCCACGACCGCGATTCACCCCGCCCGACGAGTCGGTGGCGCCGGTCGATGCCTGGGCCTCGATGCCGTTGATCCGCGTGCGGGTGAACTCCGAACTCAGACCGCGGACGGTGATCGACCGGCCCTCGCCCGCATCACGGTCGATCGAGACGCCGGGAATGCGCTGGATCGACTCGGCCAGATTGGTGTCGGGGAAATCCGCGATGTCCTCAGCTGAAATGGCGTCGACGACGCCAGCTTCGCGGCGTTTGATGTTCAAGGAGTTCTGAAGGCTGGCCCGGAAGCCCGTGACGACGATGTCATCGACTTCTGCAGCGTCACCCGTCTGAGGCGCAGCGACCTCGACCGTTTGAGCGGCAGCGTCATGCGCCATCATTGCGAGAGCTAGGGCTCCCAGCGACGCGGTGGCGACAAGGGCGTGGCGCGCAAATTTGTGGCGTTGGATCATTCTAGTTTCTCCTCCCAAGTGTTGCGCATCAAGGATCGAACGCCCTCGTTCACGCCTCCCGCTGCTGACGGGAGACACCGGTGTCAAAACGAGTCGGCCGTTTGACTGCTACCGGTGTCATTCATGTTTAGTCATATTCGACCGCGACTCGCAAGCAGGCGACGATCCTGATGGCGGATTTGTAATCTCGTTGAAGAGCGTGGGTTAAGCGGCAAAGTAGGTGCAACCTGCACGCTGGCGCATTGTGCGGTTTAGAAGAATACCTGCCACTTGAAAGAACCAACGGACGCCCTGCCCTATTCCCACTCGATTACACAAATTACCCCAAGCCGCTGATCGGCTTGGGGTTTTTTCTCGCTTATCAACCGGCGGACCGATTGAACAACCGACAGACGGGAAGTATTCTGAAAACATTCAGAAAATTCTAAGCAATAACATCTGCGTGAATTCGTCATCTTTTGCGGTCTATGGGACTCTCTGAGCACTGAGCTGCAATGCAACGAGTTCGGTTCGCCTTGCCACTGTGCACCATCACTTGGACGTACACTGTATCTCATCCGCACGGTCGTCGTCGAGCTTACCGGCTCGATCGTATGGCGATAGCGACAAGCGTCGTCGACGCGTGTCATGCCGCGCGCGACGACCGGGATGCAAACGCCGCACTGGCTTTGCGGCCGACGGCGTCCTGATTTTCGAGGACGGCGGGACTGGCCGATCGGTCTTTCGCCACGAGGACGACAGATGGCGGATTACGCACATCGTTGGTCGTCGGACGCGGTGCGCTGATCTCGCGATCAGGCGGCGGGAGCCGCCGACGCTCCCTTCTGGGCGAGCCAGGCGTCGATCAGGGTGATTTCGCGCTCCTGCGCCCTGATCACCTCCTGGGCCAGGTTCCGCGCTTGGGCGTCCTTGCCTTGCGCGAGCTCCACACGGGCCATCGAGACGGCGGCGACGTGGTGACCTCGCATCTGCTTCATGAAGTCGATGTCCGCGTCCCCGGTGAAGGCGGGCATCGCCTCCATCATCGTGTTCATCGAGGCCTTGTAGCCTTGGGTGGCGACGGAGTCGCGGGGCGCAGGCGCAGCCATGCCGCCCTCCATTCCGCCATGGGCGTCCGCCGCTGCGGGGGCCTCAGGCGCGGCTACGGCGGGCTCTTCGGCTTGCGGGGAACAGGCCGTAGCCAAGGCGCAGGCGGCGAGGACGAGGCTGATGCGCTTCATGACGGCTCCTTGGGATCCCGACGTTAGCGACCAGGAGGGCCCATTCGTTCCGCCAACTCTACCGTCCGGTCCGCGCCAAGAGCTCGATCAGCTCGCCGGCCTTTGCCTTGCGATCCTCGGGATCGTCGCCGGTCATAGCGCCCATGACGCAGTGGTCGAGGTGATCCCGTAGCACTTCGGTCTCCACGCGACGCAGCGCGGCTCGAACGGCCTGAAGTTGGTTCAGCAAGTCGACGCAATACCGGTCATCTTCAACCATGCGGGAGATTCCCCGCACCTGGCCTTCGATCCGGCTGAGCCTGTTGAGGACTTTGGGTTTCGTGTCGGTTTGCATGGGGCCTGTTCTCCTGAGCACCCCCCATATACCCCCTACGGGTATCTTGCGATATACCCCGCATGGGTATATGTTAGCCCTTCGGTCAGCCGGAGAGAGCGACATGTCCACGCATCCTCACAATCATGCCTCGGGTCACGCCTGCTGCGGGGCGAAGGCCTCGGATGGCGCGGCTACGGTCAAGGATCCCGTCTGCGGCATGTCGGTCGATCCGACGACTACCGCTCACCGAGCCAGTCATGGCGGTCAGGACTATTTCTTCTGCTCGGCGGGGTGCCGGACCAAATTCATCGGCGATCCGATGCGTTACCTGAACCCTCGCGTGGAGGCCGAGCCGGCCGTTCCCGGCGCCATCTACACCTGCCCGATGCACCCCGAGATCCGGCAGGAAGGCCCAGGCTCCTGCCCGATCTGCGGCATGGCGCTTGAGCCGGAGACGGTCACGGCGGAAGCCCCGCCCAACCACGAGCTGATCGACTTCACCAGACGCTTTTGGGTCGGTCTGGTCCTGACCCTGCCGGTCTTCGCCCTGGAAATGGGCGGACACCTGGCCAATCTCCACATGTTCGTCCCGGGCGAGATGTCGAACTGGATCCAGTTCGCTTTGGCGACCCCCGTGGTTCTCTGGTGCGGCTGGCCCTTCTTCGAGCGCGGCTGGACATCGCTGCGCACCCGGCGGCTGAATATGTTCACCCTGATCGCCATGGGGGTCGGCGTGGCATGGCTTTACAGCGTCGTGGCCGTCGTCGCGCCAACCCTGTTTCCGCCCGCCTTTCTGAAGGCCGACGGCAGTGCGCCGGTGTATTTCGAGGCGGCGGCGGTCATCACCGTGCTGGTCCTCGTCGGGCAGATTCTGGAACTGCGCGCCCGCGAACAGACGTCGGGCGCGATCCGCGCCCTGCTGGACCTCACGCCCAAGACCGCGCGCCGAATCCGGGCGGACGGCATCGATGAAGATGTCTCGCTTGACCAGATCGCCGTCAGCGACCGCCTGCGGGTAAGGCCCGGAGAGAAGATCCCGGTCGATGGCGAACTCCTGGAGGGTCGGGTCGCTGTCGACGAATCCATGGTGACCGGCGAGTCCATGCCGGTGACCAAGGATGTCGGCGACCGCGTCGTGGCCGGCGCGCTCAACAAGACCGGATCCTTCATCATGCGCGCCGACAAGGTGGGCGCCGACACCCTGCTGGCGCAGATCGTCCAGATGGTGGCCCAGGCCCAGCGCAGTCGCGCCCCGATCCAGCGGCTGGCCGATACGGTCTCCGGATGGTTCGTTCCCACGGTGATCGCGATCGCCCTGCTCGCCGCCGTCGTCTGGGGCCTGGTCGGTCCCGAGCCCCGTTTGTCCTACGCCCTGGTCGCCGCCGTTTCGGTGCTCATCATCGCCTGTCCCTGTGCGTTGGGTCTGGCGACGCCGATCTCGATCATGGTCGGGGTGGGACGTGGCGCCCACGCCGGCGTCCTGATCAAGAACGCCGAGGCGCTCGAACGCTTCGAGAAGGTCGACACTCTCGTTCTGGACAAGACCGGCACCCTGACGGAGGGCCGTCCGTCGGTGACGGCGATCCTGCCCGCCCTCGGCTTCGTGGAAACGGACATCCTGCGTCTTTCGGCCAGCCTCGAGCGGGGCAGCGAACATCCGTTGGCCGACGCAATCGTCCGGGCAGCCAAGGACCGGGACATCCCCCTTACCGAGGCCGCGGACTTCGACAGCCCGGTCGGTCGCGGCGTTCGCGGGACGATTGAGGGCCGCCAGGTCGCCCTGGGCAACACCCGTTTTCTCGGCGAGCTTTCAATCGACGTCTCCGCGCTGGAGCCGAAGGCGGAGGCCCTTCGCCATGACGGCGCCACCGCCATATTCGTGGCGATCGACGGAAAGGCGGCCGGGGTCATCGGCATCGCCGATCCCATCAAGGCCACCACGCCGGCTGCGATCCTCGCGCTGAAAGCGGCCGGTCTGCGGCTGGTGATGATGACCGGGGACAACCGGACGACGGCCGAAGCGGTCGCGCGGCGCCTCGGCATCGACGAAGTCCAGGCGGAGGTTTTGCCGCAGGATAAGGCGTCTGTGGTTCAACAGCTTCGTTCGCAGGGTCGGATCGTCGCCATGGCGGGGGATGGCGTCAACGATGCCCCTGCCCTCGCCGCAGCCGATGTCGGCGTCGCCATGGGGGCGGGTTCGGACGTCGCCATCGAAAGCGCCGGCGTCACCCTGCTGGGCGGAGATCTGCAAGGCATCGTGCGCGCACGGCGTCTGTCCCGCGCGGTGATGGGCAACATCCGCCAAAACCTCGTTTTCGCCTTCGGCTACAACGCCCTTGGCATCCCCGTGGCGGCTGGCCTGCTTTATCCCGTCTTCGGCTGGCTTCTCTCGCCTGCCCTTGCGGCGCTCGCAATGGCGCTCTCCTCGGTCAGCGTCATCGGCAATGCGCTGAGACTGCGCGCGGTGAGGCTTTAGCCAGGATAGGCAATCAACAGTCCGCCCACCCACCCAAGGGAGGAACCGGCTGTGACGGGCCGGATTGATTTAGACGCTGACCGCAGTCTCCAGGCATTCGCAGCGGCAGGCGAAGACGAACTGAAATTTCTGAAGAGGATACGGACGATGTCTCATCAACAGATGGACCACGGCGGGCAAGGCAACGCTCGTGGACTCGGCCCTTATCGGAGCCTGTACCTCGAGTTGGCGCTCGATTTCGTCATCATGTACCTGGTCATGTACACGATGATCGCCACGCTCGGTCACTTCTATCTCAACCTGAACAACGTCTACATGACCCTGATGATGGTCGCGCCGATGGCGGTCCTCATGCTCGTCTTCATGCGGTCCATGTACCCGTCGCGCAAAACGAACCTGGTCATTGGAGCGGTCGCCGTCGTGATCTTCGTCGGCAGCTTCGTCGGCATGCGCACCCAGGCGTTCGTTGGCGACGACGAATTCCTGCGATCGATGATCCCGCACCATTCCGGGGCTGTGTTGATGTGCGAGCAAGCCTCCCTGACCGATCCGGAGATCATCGCCCTGTGCGACGGCATCGTGCGTGGTCAACAGGAGGAGATCGCCCAGATGCAGGCGCTCCTCGAGAAGCGTCGCCGCTGACCCCGGCGTGCGGGGGAAGGCCTCAGCCGCCGCCCGCTTCCTCTTCATGAGGGACGCGGTCGTGTGGCGCGTAGAGAAGCAGAAGGCCGGGACCGGCCAAACGTCTGGAGACTGAGTATGCGTTACTTCAACCCCGCGCCCTTCATCGCCGTCGCGGCGGTCGTGGCCTTCGCCGCCGGACCGGCGGCGGCCCACGCTCGCCTGGTCAGCGCCACCCCGGCGCCCGACTCCACCGTGGCCGCGACCCGGACGCTGACCCTGACCTTCAGCGAACGCAGCGTTCCCGCCTTTTCCGGCTTCGACGTCGTCAATGCGGCGGGGGAGAAGATCGCGATCCGCACCTCGGTCGCCGAGGACGGCAGGACCCTCACGGGCGCGCTGGCTCGCCCGCTGGCCGCCGGCGCCTACCGTGTCGACTGGCGTATCGCGTCGAGCGACGGCCACCGCATGACGGGATCCTACACCTTCACGGTGCGCTGACGCCGTGCTGGAAGTCGCGGTCATCGCGCTTCGCTGGCTTCAATACGCCGGCGGCGTCGTCCTTCTCGGCGCGCCGCTGTTCCTTCTCTACAGCTTCAAAGACCCCGACGCGCCGAACCTGGAATGGTCGCGACCGACATTGCGCCTCGCGGCGATCATCGTCGCGCTCGGCTCGCTCGCCGCCCTGGTGGCCCAGACGGCCGTCATGGCGGGGTCGCTGAGCGAAGCCGTCAAACCCGCGTCCCTGTCCTTCATGGTCACCGGCACGGCCCTGGGCATGGCGATGGTCGTGCGGGCCGCCGCCGCCTTGCTTGGGCTTGTCGCCTTGGTCGCCCTGAAACCCGGTCGCGCGCTCTGGAGCGTGACGGCCGCCTTGGGTCTGATCGTGGCCGCCAGCTTCGCGTGGACGGGTCATGGCGCGGCCACCGAGGGCCCTGGCGGGCCCATACATCTCGTCGCCAACATCATTCACGCGGTGGCAGCGGCCTTGTGGCTGGGCGCCCTGGCGGCGTTGACGGCCCTGCTTCTGCGCCGAGCCGGTCCGGACGATCGTGCAATCCATCGCGCCCTGCATGGCTTCGCCGGTCTGGGAACGCTGGCGGTCCTGTTGCTGGTGCTGACCGGTCTCGTGAACAGCTGGTTCCTGATCGGTCCCGAGCGCGTGGCGTCGATCGCGGGCAACCTCTACGGCCAGCTTCTGGTCGCCAAGCTCGTCCTCTTCGGTTTGATGCTGGCGCTGGCGGCGAGCAACCGGTTCCGGCTGACGCCGACACTGGGCTCTGCGCTGGAGACGGGCCAACCCTCCCTCGCCGCCATGAGCGCGCTCCGGCGCAGCCTGTTGATCGAAACGGGTCTGGGACTCGCCCTGATTGGCGTCGTGGCGGTCATGGGAACCCTGCCGCCCCCGGCGTCTCTGTAGGCTCGATTGCGATGATCAAAATGAGATCGTCGCTCCGCCGACCGTTGAAGTATGATCAGACAATGCCGTTCCTGCGTCATGACCTCCTCCGACTGACGACCGCGCTGCTCGCGGCGTTTGCCGTGCTGTTCGTGTCCACCGCTTCGATCGCCTGCGAAGCTCCGGTCGATCAGGATATGGCGTCCATGTCGATGAGCGGCGACGGCGTCCCGTGCGAGCCGAAGACCGTCAGGATCTCGTGCCATAAGGCGTGTCTGGCCATCTGCCAGGGCCTTGTCCTCCAAGGCGGTGAATCCACCCCCGCACGGGTCTATGCGTCTGTCCTTTATCCATCCCTTGATGCGCGGCATGCCGATCTCACCGTGGAGGCGGACGACCCGCCCCCACGACGCTGATCCTGTTGAAGATGACCGGACTCATTCAATCAAACAGAGATCAAAACCATGAAACGCACTCTCACCCTCGCAGCCCTGGTGCTGCTGGCTTCCGGTTCAGCCGCCTTCGCGGCCGCGCCGGACGCCGTGGCGCAGGCCGTATGCGCTTGCTGCGACGCTATCGCAGCCTGCGCGGAAGCCTGCACCTGCTGCTGATCGTATTATCGGGAAGACGCCCGCCCGCGAGGGCGGGCGTCTTCCCGATGTTCCTCACCGACGTCGCAGGGCCGGCGACCCGCTGGCGCGGGCCTGAGCGTCAGCCGGGCGCGCGCGACGACCAGTGAATGTGGTGGATGCGCCAGCCGTCGGCATGGCGTTTGAGGACCATGGTTTCGGTCGTCAGGCGGTCTACGGCGCGGCCGTTGAATTGGCCCGTGGTGCGGCCTTCGCTGGTGATCCAGGCGATGTCCCCGTCGGCCCATCCCGATCTGCGCGTCACCGTCGCTTCAGAGGCGGCGGCGAAGGCGGCGTCCGAGCCCAGGTGATGGGACGCATACTCGTCGCGCGATCGCTCCGCGCCACCCTCCTCGAAGATCATCACATCCGGCGCCATAATTGCCAGGGCGACGTTCGTGTCGCCGGCCTTCAGGGCGACGTGAAAGGCGTCGACGGCCGCCGCCGCGTCCGCAGCTTCCGCGGCGACCGAGCCGGCGGCTTGGGCATGCCCGTGGGCGTGGTCCTGGGCGAAGGCGGGTGTCGCCGAAAGAACGGCGAGCGACAGGACGAGGGCGAGAGAGGTGCGGGACATGGCGAACTCCGGATTGTGGGTGATCTGAACGGGCTGAGCGCGATCTGCGTCAGGCCGGCGGGTTGTGGCGGGCGAACACGCGGGTCGCGCCCGAGCGAAGCACCAGCAGGGTGTCGTAGGGCTCCTTGCGCCCCTGCGGCGTCTCCATGCCGGGCGAACCGAGCGGCATGCCCGGGACCGCGACGCCCACCGCCGCCGGTCTCTCGGTCAGCAGTCGAATGACGTCCGGGGCCGGCACATGACCCTCGACCAGATAGCCATCGATCAGACCGGTATGACAGGAGGCGAGCGCGTCCGGCATGCCCCGGCTGCTCCGGACCGATTGAAGGCTTGGAAGGACGGTGATGGTGGTGGTGAAGCCCGCCTGGCGCATGTGCGCGATCCAGGCGTCGCAGCAGGCGCAGGTGGGCGTCTTGAAGACCGTGAGGTTTCTGGACGGACGGGTCTGGGCGCAGGCGGACCCGCCCATGCCGATGAAGACGGCCGCGCCCATGAGTAGACGACGGTTCAGATTGGCGGGATTCAAAAGGGTTCTCCCTGATCGCTGTGGACGGATCGCTGCGCCTCGACAGGGTCGGCGCGCTGCGGCGCCAGCCGCGCCCGCAACCACCGTCGGCCAGGCTGCTCGACGAAGACATGGATGGCGGCCGCGGCGGCGAGCGTCAACACAAGCATGGCGGCCAGTTCGACCAGGCCCATTCGATAGTCCGCACCCCAGCCGGAGAACGCCTGCGCCGCATTGCGCCACACCATCAGGATGGGGATGTGGACGAGATAGAGGGCGAACGACGCTTCGCCGGCGAACAGAAGGACGGGGTGAGACAGGAAGGTCCGGACCGGAGCCTTGGCCAACAGGGCGAGCGACAGGATGAAGGGACCGGCCGCCGCCACGATGACCCGGTCGTCGGCGCCGATCTGCATGAGCGTCAGCAGCAGGGTCGTGGCGACCAGGGCGCCCATGAGGGACATTCGCGGCGAAGGCGTCCAGCGCTGACCGAGATAGTAGAGGCCAATGCCGTAGAGGAATTCGGGAATGATGCGCAGGATCCCGAGGCTGTCCTCGGCGCGAGGCAGCATCCGGCCGAACCAGGCGCGGTAGAAGGCGTCCAAAGCGACGAAAAACAGCATGGCGAGTGCAATCAGGACCCACGGCCTGGCCCGCAGCCGGAGCGCGAGGGCGGCATAGGCGGGGAAGGCCAGATAGGCGAACCACTCCGCCGACAGCGACCAGGCCGGTCCGTTCCAGAGCGCCATGCTCTCGCGCGGGAACCACGCCTGTACGAGCAGAAGGGTGCCCGCGAAGTCGACGGGATTAAACCGGCCAGGCTCCAGCCCGACGCCGAACACCGGCGCGATCAGCACCAGCCCAAGCATGGCCAGGAGGATGAACAGGTGAGCCGGATAGATCCGGGCCAGGCGCGCCGCCAGGAATCGACCGTAGTTCGGGGCCCGGTCTCCCTGCAGGTAGACGTGGGTCAGGATGAAGCCCGACAGGATGAAGAAGACATCCACGCCCAGGCGCGCGCGGTTCAGCAAGCCCGCGCTCTCCGCCGGGAGCGTCCAGTAGAGCTGGAAGTGAAACAGCACGACGCCGAGGGCGAGAAAGAACCTCACGCCCGTGAGTTGATCGAGCACGTCGGGGAATGGAACCCGCGTGGGCCCTGATCTGTCGCTCACGTCTTTTCCCCGGACGACAGGGCGCGTCCCGGTCGTTCTCTGGTATCTACGCGGGCGACGGCTCGTCCCCTCGTGAGGGGACCGGAAGGCTGGCGCGTATGGCAGATGGGGCGTGACGCAGGTGCGCAATGACTGACGACATGAATGAACTGATCGCAGCGGTCGGGCCGGGCGACGCCGGCCGGCTGGTCGGCATGGAAGACGCGGTCTGGGTGCGGATCGGCGAACGCAGGGAGCGCGCCCGCATGGGTCAGGTCCGGGTCGCCGCCGTTGCGCTCGCTCTGGTGATCGGCGTCGCGAACGGAGGGCTAATGCTCATGGCTCCACGGCCGGAGCCGTCCGAGATGCGGATTTTCACCGTCTCGGCGGGCTTGTCGCCTCTCTCCGGCCTGGACGTTCGGGGATGAGAGCCTCCTGGAAGTCGATCGTCATCACGGCCATCCTGGCCGCGCTGGCCAGCGGCGCGGCGACCTGGGCGAGCGCGACCTGGGTCATGCGGGAGCGGCAGCCGCCAAGCCTGCACAGCGTCGTCCATGAGAAACTCGACCTGAGCCCTGAGCAGGATCGACGGCTCGACGTGGTCGAAGCCCGGTTCGCCGCTCTGCGGCCGGCGCTCGAAGCGGAAGTGCGCGCGGCCAATCGCGAACTGGCGGCCGCCATCGCCGCCAGTGACGGCGACACGCCCCAGGTCCAGGCCGCGGTCGATCATTTCCACGCCGCCATGGGCGATCTGCAGAAGGCGACAATCACCCATGTGTTCGAGATGCGATCCGTCCTGACCCCGGCGCAGGCCGAGGTGTTCGACGCCGCGGTCGTCGAGGCCCTGCACGACGACGCCGGCTAAGCGGCGCGCGTGTGTGCTGAGCAGAGCATCGAGGCCCGTGCGGCGACCGGAGACCGGGCCGCCTTCACCGCCTTGATGGCCGCCACAAAGGCCGATCTCTACCGGTTCGTGCGCCGCTATGTCGGCGACGAGTCCGAAGCGCATGACGTGCTTCAGGAAAGCTATGCGTCCGCCTGGCTCGCCCTGCGGCGGTATGATCCGGCGCGGCCGTTCGACGTCTGGCTTCGCTCCATCGCCCTCAACAAATGTCGAGACTGGGGCCGGCGGCGCGCGGTCCGCCGGGTTGTGCGCGGCGTCATGGGCCTGGAGGCGCCCGAGGCGGCGGCGGTGGGCGACGATGCGCCGTCACCCGAGACACGGCTGGACGATCAGCGCAGGGCCCAAGCTCTGCAACGCGCCTTGCGGGACCTTCCCGACGCCCTGAAGGGGCCGCTTCTGCTCGCCACGCTCGAGGGACGGTCTCACGCCGAGATCGCCTCGATCCTCGGTATTACGCCCAAGGCGGTCGAGACCCGCGTCGCCCGCGCCCGCAAGACCTTGACGGCGGCTTTGGCCCAAGCTTCCGGCGGAAACGCTTGACCTTGCCCTGATGGGAAGATGCACAAGCTGCAATCCCGACGTCTGCGGCATCCTGACGCGAGGGATACGCCGCCCGGCCGCGTATCTGAACGAACGGCTGAATAGCCCGACCAAGGAATTTCTCGCCTATGTCCACGCCCCGCCTCGATCGCCGAACGCTTCTCCGTGGCGCAGCCGCCGGCGGCGGGCTGCTGGGCCTGCAGGGTCTGCTCCCCGCCTGGGCGCAAACCGGATCGGCGGGACTGCGGGCGGATCTTCCGACGCTGACGGGACCGAACATCGACCTGACCGTCGGACACACGCCCTTCACCGTGGGCGGCCGCACCGGCCATGCGGTGACCATCAACGGCGTTCTGCCGGCGCCGCTGCTACGCCTTAGAGAAGGCCAGAACGTCCGGCTAGCGGTGACCAATACGCTGGACGAGGACACCTCAATCCACTGGCACGGCCTGCTCGTCCCGTTCCAGATGGATGGTGTTCCTGGCATCAGCTTCCCCGGCATCAAGGCCCGTGAGACCTTCGTCTACGAGTTCCCGATCAAGCAGTCGGGCACCTTCTGGTATCACAGTCACTCTGGCCTACAGGAGGCGATGGGTCACTACGGCCCAATCGTGATCGACCCGGCGGGCGCCGATCCGGTCGCCTACGACCGCGAGCATGTGCTGGTCCTGTCGGACTGGAGTTTCATGCATCCGCACGAAATCCTGGCCAAGCTGAAGAAGAGCCCGGGTTACTTCAACCAGCAGCGCACCACGCTGGCGGGGCTCATGGACGGCAGCGACCGCATGAGCCTGGAGGAACGGCGCATGTGGGGCCAGATGCGGATGGACCCGCGCGACATCCTCGACGTCAGCGGGTCGACCTACACCTATCTGATCAACGGCCATGGACCGCAGGAGAACTGGACCGGCCTGTTCCGGCCCGGCGAGCGGGTGCGGCTGCGCATCATCAACGCGTCGGCCATGTCCATCTTCAACGTTCGCATCCCGGGCTTGCCGATGACCGTGGTGCAGGCCGACGGCGAGAACGTGCGCCCGGTCGAGACGGACGAGTTCCAGATTTCGGTCGCCGAGACCTACGACGTCATCGTCCAGCCGACCGAGGACCGCGCCTACACCATCGTCTCCGAAGCCATCGACCGGTCCGGCATGGGCCGGGCGACCCTGGCGCCGCGCCTGGGCATGACCGCCGAGGTCCCTCCCCTGCGAGAGGTCCCGAACCTCACCATGCGCGACATGGGCATGGGCGGAATGGATCACGGCGCGATGGCCGACATGTCCGGTATGGATCATGGCGCGATGGCCGGCATGGACCACGCGGCTCCGGCCCAGAACGCGCCCGCGGCCGGCGAGATGGCCGGGATGTCCATGTCGGGCATGAACATGCGCGATCCCGAGAACGCTCCGCCCGACATGGCGGTGGGCGTCGGCGTCGATGCGATCGCCATGGATCCCGCCAACCGTCTGGGTGAGCGTCCGATCGGTCTCACTACAGTCGATCATCGCGTCCTCGTCTACACCGACCTGGTGTCGCTCCAGCCGAACAAGGACCCGCGCCCCCCGTCTCGGACGATGGAGATCCACCTGACAGGCAACATGGAGCGGTTCATGTGGGGCTTCGACGGCCGAAAGTTCAGCGAACTGGTCGAACCGATCCGCTTCGAGCGCAACGAGCGGGTGCGGGTGACCCTGGTCAACGACACCATGATGGCCCACCCGATCCATCTGCATGGTCATTTCTTTGAACTGGTGACCGGCGGACCCACCGGTCACCAGCCCCTCAAGCATACGGTCAACGTCGCGCCCGGCGGCAAGGTGACCTTCGATCTGACCGCCGACGCGCCCGGCGACTGGGCCTTCCACTGCCACATGCTGATGCACATGCACGCCGGCATGTTCAATGTTGTGACGGTGCGGCCCATGGACGGAGCCGCGTCATGAGCCGCCTCGCCGTCGCCCTCGCCCCGCTGGTGCTCGCCGTCAGCGCCTTCAGCGCCCAGGCCCAGGACACTCACACGGGCCACACTATGCCGGCGACCGCGGCGCCGGCCCGACCGGCGCAGGATCCGCACGCCGGTCACGTCATGCCGCCCGCGCAGACGCCGCCCGCCGCGGATCCGCATGCAGGCCACCGGATGCCGGCGCAGCCCGCGCCCGTAGACCCGCAGGCGGGACACCAGATGCCGGCGGCGACGCCCGGCCAGGCTGATCCACACGCGGGCCACGACATGTCGGCCATGTCACCCGCGCAGACCGACCCTCACGCCGGGCATGACATGTCGACCATGAGCATGGGGCCGCCCAATGTGGCGACCAGCGCCGACAACCCCGGCCGTCCTCCGGAGGACCCGCTCCCGCCCGCCGCCCTGGCCGGCCCTGTCCACGCTGCCGATCTCGTCTTCGGCGCCGAGGCCATGGCCGCCTCTCGCCGGACCCTGATTCACGAAAACGGCGACGTCCGCACCACGGCCGTCATTCTCGATCGCCTCGAAGCCGGCTTCGGCGACGGCGGCGAGACCTACCTCTGGGACGTCCAGGGCTGGACGGGCGGCGACATCAACCGCTTCTGGTGGAAATCCGAGGGCGAAGGCGATTTCAACGGCGCGCTCGAGGACGCCGAAGTCCAGGCTCTCTACAGCCGCGCCGTGACGCCCTTCTGGGACCTCCAGGCCGGCGTGCGACAGGACTTCCGGCCCGACGGCGAAGATACGACGCATCTGGTCCTCGGCCTGCAGGGCCTGGCGCCCCATTGGTGGGAAGTCGACGCCGCCGCCTTCCTGTCGACCGACGGCGACCTGACCGCCCGCGTCGAGGCCGAATACGACCTGCGCATCACTCAGCGCCTGATCCTTCAGCCCCGCCTCGAAATCGACGCTTCGGCCAGCGACATTCCGGAACTGGAGATTGGCTCGGGCGTGTCCTCGGTCGAGGCGGGCCTGCGACTGCGCTACGAGTTCCGCAAGGAGTTCGCCCCCTATGTCGGCGTCGAGTGGAGCCGCGCGCTCGGAGACACAGCCGGCTACATCGAAGCCCGCGGCGGCGAGGCCGAGGACATCCGGTTCATCGTCGGCCTCAAGGCCTGGTTCTAACCGAAGGAGACCACCCCTTGATCCGCATTCTCACCCTCACGGCGGCCCTGGCTTTCGCCGGCGCCGCCTCCGCCCAGGATCCGCACGCCGGCCACAGCATGCCGGCGCAGGCCGCCGCGACCCAGTCGGGAGTCACGACGGCTCCCGCGAACGGGGCGATGACCCAGGGCTCGCCGGAACGCTTCAGCGTCACCTTCCCGCATACGATGGTCCTCAAGACGGTCACGCTCACCGCCGAAGGTCAGGCCCCGGTCGAAGTGAGTGTCCCCGCAGCGCCCGCCGCCGCGACCGTCGGCGTGGCTCTTCCGCGTCTGGCCCCAGGAACCTACACTGCCGCCTGGACCGCCGAGGGCCCGGACGGCCACAAGATGTCCGGCTCGGTCAGCTTTATGGTTCACTAGGAGAACGACGATGAAAGTTTCCAACCTGCTGGCCGCCGCCGGCGCGATCCTAACCCTGAGCGCCGGCGCGGCCCTCGCCGCCGAAGGTTGCGAGTGCTGCAAGGACATGGCCGCGGACGCCGCCATGAGCTGCTGCGACGAGATGAAGACCGAGCCCGCCCCGCCCGAGCCGACGCCGCCCGCCCCGGCGCCGTCGGATACGCCCGCGCCTCAGGGCCACGCCGACCACAACTGATCGTCGCATCGATGGTTTCCGGCGGTTTCCCGTGGGGGAGCCGCCGGACGCCTCAGTTCTGGATAAGGCGGATCAAGTTTCCGTCCGGGTCGATGAGCGCGCCGATCCGCAGTCCCGACTCCTCAAGCTTCGGCGCGTGCAGGCGAGGGTGGCCCCAGCAGGTTTTCGGCAATCCTGAAACGACGCACTCTGCGTAAAACCCGTCCAGGTCGTCCAGCCGCAGGCAGCAGCTGAAGTTGCTGGTCAGCGGATCCACGTCCGGATGCGGGAAGAACTCCAGCGTCAAACCGCCCCTTTTCAGGATCATCCAGCCTTTGTCGCGCCAGTCCTGTTCGAAGCCCAGTCGAGTGTAGAACTGGGACGTAACTTCGAAATCCCGCGACGGTAGGTTGGGCGTGGCGTGGTCGGTCACGGCGAACTCCGGGAATGCAGCAATGCCGCCGTAGCCTAGCTGCAACACCCCTTGCCATCTACCTGGATCGGCGGACACGGCACGTCGGCATAGGAGCAGAACACGCAGCAGTCGCCGGGTAGGGGCTTCAGCTTCACGCCGCAGCCGAGACAATCGTAAAACCAGATGCAGGCGTCGGTGGGCATGGTCTCCGTCGCGACATGACCGCAATCCGGGCAGGTCAGCGTCGAGTCTAGAACGATGGCCCGGGTCATCGCATGGCCGCCAGTCGCGTCATGGCCCACGGCTCGATGTACGGCTGCCAGGCCATGGACAGGACGATCAGCAGACTGGCGATCACCAGCAGCCAGAAGGCGAGCCGCGAAGGGTGGCGGCAGGCCCCGTCTTTCCGACACATCCGCAGGCGACGCCAATGCAGCAGCCAGCCCGCGGCCAGGATGACGGCGGCCAGAAGCGTCAGCCAGTTCCGCGCACCCGCGATGACCGCGGCGCCGGCGAAGGATACGCCCGCCACGGACAGAGCCAGAGGCAACACACAGCACGCGGCCCAGGCGAACACCGAGGCGACACCGCCGAGGGCGGCCGAGGCGCTGACGGCGACCTCGGGCATGCGGGGCCGGTCGTAATCGATGGCCATGGGACCTCCCGTTCGATTTCTGCTACAGGCTACAACCCGTAGCCGCTACGGGATCAAGAGCCATGTCCGCACGAAGTTTGACGATCGGGCGCCTCGCTGACAGCGCCGGGGTGAACCTGGAAACGGTGCGCTACTACGAACGTATCGGGCTGATGCCCGCGCCGGCCCGGACCGAGGGCGGCCACCGCAGCTATGAGCCGGAACACGCCCAGCGTCTGCGCTTCATCCGCCGGTCGCGCGAACTGGGCTTCGGCATCGACGCCATTCGGCGCCTGATCGCGCTGAGCGAGCCGGGCGTTCAGGCGTGCTGCGAAGTCCGCGACATGGCCCAAGACCACATCGCCAGCGTGGACGCCAAGATCGAGGATCTGCAGAGGCTACGGAAAGTGCTGAGGCAGGCTGTGGCCGACTGCAGTGAAGGCGGACGGGTTAGGTGCCCGGTGATTGATGAGCTGGGCTCGAGCTAGCGTCGAAGATACGACCCTGTGCCGATGACAGCGGTCAGCCTCAGTGCCGTGAAGGCCTGATCGACGCGGCCGCCTCGCGGCAAGCATCTTCGCAACGCCGGCATTCTTCGGCGCAGATACGGCAATGCTCGTGCATCTCGGCGTGCTTCTCGCACTCGATGGCGCAGTCGGCGCAAGCCTCGGCGCAGGTCTCGAGCATGCGCTTGATCAAGGCCTCGTTGCTGCCGGCGCGCCGCACGGCGAGCCCGGCCGTAGCCAGACAGACATCGGCGCAGTCGAGATCGAGCCGGATGCACTGGGTCAGGTCCCTGACCATCTCCTCGGCCAGGCAGGCGTCAGCGCAGATGCGGCATACGGCGGCGCAGCCGTAGCCCGCTTCGATCGCGCGAATGAGGCTGTCGTTCACGCTGCCGCGTACGTCGGGGTGGGTGCTGATCATTGGTTGGATTTGCATCGGAGGCTCCCTCGGGTGATCGGGATCCAACCCCGGCGCCGGGACGATGTTCCGAACGGCGACGCCTCCCGACCTCGTCAAACCCGTACTTCGCCGAGCCGAGATCATGTGGAAATGCGGTGGACCGGACATCAGGGGCCGGCCGGCGACCTCAAGCTCACATGCATTCGACCACGGATCACTGAACCGCTTGCGATTTGGATCTCCGCACTTGCCCGCGAGTTCATCTACAATCGGCGGCGCAACCGAGATTGTGGGGTCGGCGGGCTCCGGAACAGAGAGGCGCTGGTCTTGAGCCAGGGACGTAATGCGTCGGCCCGGGCGCGCCGGGCCGGCCTCGTCCTCGCTGCCCTCGAGGGCCGAAGGCTCGTCTTCGCGAGCGGGCCCGCGCGAAAAGTCAGCCTGTTGGTCGCGCGCGCCGTGTTGCGCCTTATACGGCCGGGCGGAGGCCGTTGCCGCTCACATGCAGTTTTTGGCGCCTTCGGGGCCCCGCAAGCGTCGGCGGGCTAGCTCTCGACGCCACGGTTCGCCGCAGCGGACGCTTCGCCTCCGGCTTCCGCCGGCTCCTCAATCCCGTCGCCCATGACCATTCCACGGGGATCAGCGCTTGCGTGACCGGCCTCGTACGGTCGCGATACGTCAGCGAAGGCATGGTTGCGAGACCCCGGGCGCCTCAGGCGAACGGATTCGCTTGGCCGGGCCGGCCGAGCAGGGGGCTGTGTCCTGCCCGGGCGGGTGCGGGCCTTCTACCAGAGGTTCCGCTGCGATATGGGCGGACTTAGCCGGCGCTCAACGCCTGGGCGACGTCAGGTCAGGGCGCGACAACTGCGCCCGTCGCCAAACCGGCCCGCGCCCGCCATGGTGGGATTTGGACTCCCAAGGAGCGCTCACTTTGGTTCAAACTCGCCCGCGCTTGTCCCGCCGGACCCTCGTGTTCGGCCTGCCCCTGGTCGCCGTGGCCGGCCCGGCCCTCGCCGCGCCCCCGAAACGGATGATCGCCTACAAGACGCCATGGTGCGGCTGCTGCGGCGGCTGGATCGCCCACATGCGCCAGGCGGGCTGGAACGTCGAGGTCGTCGAGCGCGAGGATCTCGCCCCGATCCGGGCCCGGCATGGCATTCCGGACCGCCTCGCCTCGTGCCACACAGCGGTGGTCGGCGCCTACGCCATCGAGGGCCATGTTCCGTCGAGCGATGTCGAGCGGCTGCTCGGCGAACGCCCCGCCGCCCGCGCACTAAGCGCGCCCGGCATGCCGGCGGGCTCGCCGGGCATGGAGGCCGCCGGGCGCGAACCCTATGCGACCGTCCTGATCCTCAACGACGGTTCGACCCGCGTGTTCGGTCGCCACAACGGGGCCTGAGAAGGCGCACCGCCGGCAGTCACGACGGTTGACGACGCGGCGTCCAGCGCAGCAGGCGCATGGCGTTGGCGGTGACCAGGACCGTGGCTCCGGTGTCAGCGAGGATGGCGGGCCACAGGCCCGTCACCCCGATCACGGTGGTGACCAGGAACACCGCCTTCAAGCCCAAGGCGATGGTGATGTTCTGCCGGATATTGCCCATCACTCCGCGGGACAAGGCGATCATGTCGGGAATGTCCCTGACCCGGCCGTGCAGGACGGCGGCGTCCGCCGTCTCCAGGGCCACGTCGGTGCCGCCGCCCATGGCGATGCCGACATCCGCCTGGGCCAGGGCCGGGGCGTCGTTGATGCCGTCCCCGACCTTGGCGACCACCAGCCCCTCGGCCTGCAGCGCCTTGACGATGACTAGCTTGTCCTGCGGCAGCAGTTCGGCCCGGGGCTCGATGCCCAGGCCGGCGGCGACCGCCTCCGCCGTGCGGCGGTTGTCGCCCGTCAGCATGATGGTCCGGATGCCCCGCGCCTTCAGGTCGGCCAGACCCTGGACTGCGTCGGGCCGCGCCTCGTCGCGCATGGCGAGGAAGCCGGCGACGCCATCCCCGACGACAAGGACGGAAACCGTCTTGCCCTCGGCGTTCAGGGCGGCGATGGCCGCGTCCTGGGCCGGCGTGATCGGGGCGCGTCGGGCCGCGGCCTGCGGCGAGCCGAGGAATATGCGTTCGCCGCCGACCTCGCCTTCCACGCCCTCCCCCGGAATGGCCTGGGTGGCCGAGGCCGGCGGCGCCGTGATCTTGTCCGCCTCAGCTCGGGCGAGGATGGCGAGGGCGAGCGGATGGCTCGATCCCGTTTCCAGCGCGGCCGCTAGGGTCAGCAGGGCGGAGGCATCCCGCGTTCCGGCGACGACGTCGGTGACGACGGGCTTGCCGGCGGTCAGGGTCCCCGTCTTGTCGAAGGCGATCGCCGTGATCTTGCCCAGCGTCTCCAGCACGGCCCCGCCCTTCATGAGCAGGCCGCGCCGGGCCCCCGCCGACAGGCCGGCGGCGATGGCGGCCGGCGTGGAGATGACGAGGGCGCAGGGGCAGCCGATCAGCAGCACGGCGAGGCCCTTGTAGACCCATTCGCTCCACGTCCCGCCGAACAGCAGCGGCGGCGTGACCGCGACGAGGGCGGCGAACACGAGCACGCCCGGCGTGTAGATTTTCGAGAAGCGGTCGATGAACCGTTCGGTCGGCGATTTCGATTCCTGCGCCTCCTCGACGAGACGCACCACCCGGGCGATGGTGTTGTCCGAGGCTGAGGCCGTCACGCGCACTCGCAGGACGCTGCCGCCGTTGATCGTGCCGGCGAACACAGGATCGCCCTCGACCTTGCGCTTGGGCACGCTCTCGCCCGTCACCGGGGCCTCGTCGAGGTCTCCCGCGCCCTCGATGATCTCGCCGTCCGCCGGAACGCGGTCTCCGGGCCGGACGAGGATGATCGCGCCCACCGCCACGGTCTCGGCGGCGACCTCCGTGGTCACGCCGTCCACCTCGACGAAGGCGGTCTTGGGCACGAGGGTGGCGAGCCCCTGGATGCTCTTGCGCGCGCGACCAGCCGCCACCCCTTCGAGCATCTCGCCGACGAGGAACAGCAAAACGACGGCGGCGGCCTCTTCCGCGGCCCCGATGAAGACGGCGCCGACGGCGGCGATGGTCATCAGCATTTCGATGGAGAAGGGCGTGCCGTGGCGCGCCGCCGAAAAAGCGCGCGACGCGATCGGAATGAGCCCCACGGCCAGGGCGGCGAGGAAGGCGTATCGTTCCAGGGAGGGGAACAGCGTGCCCAGTCCATAGGCGGACAACAGCGCCAGGCCGCAGAGCGCGGTGAGGCGGGCCTTGCCGGTCCACCACCACGGGGCGCCCCCGGCCCGGGCGGCCGCCGGAGGTGGGCCCGCCGCCGCAGCGACGGCTCCGGACGTCGGCGCGGCCGCTTCTCCGCTGTAGCCGAGGTTGCGCAGTTGCTGCAGGACCGCCTCGTCGGCGAGGTCTCCGCCATGCCGGATCTTGAGCACGCCGGTCTGCACCGCCACCGAGACGTCCTCGACGCCCGGCAGCCTGCGGATCGCCGTGTCGATCTTGCGGCCGCAGCTGGCGCAATCCATCCCGGTGACCCGGTATCGGCTTTCGAGAGTTTGCGCCGTCATGTCTGTTCCTTGTGATCTCTATTGGGCAAGGCTACCTCCTCCAGCGACTGTAGATGCAAGCTAAAAAATGAGCGCGCCGTTCGGTTGGAGTGGAGGGCGCCGTCCGACGAACCCCGGAGGCGAGCCCAGCCCCTTGATGACCTCGCCTTGTCCGCATGACCGGGAGACCGCGCCGCCGACGGCCGCACAGGTGGAACGCGCCCTGGACGCTGCCGCCGCCAGCGTCGCCGCCACCGGGGATAAGCTGACGCGCCCCCGGCGCAGGGTGCTGGAGCTCCTGCTCGTCGCGGGCGCTCCGGCTAAGGCCTATGATCTCGTGGCGACGTATCACCAGGATGCTCGCGTCGCGAAGCCGGCTACGGTCTATCGGGCGCTGCAGTTCCTCGAAACTCACGGTCTGATCCATCGTCTTTCCAGCCTCAAGGCCTATGTGGCCTGCGATCCCGAACGCCTCGGTTCGCCTGCGGTTTTTCTTCTGTGCGACTGTTGCGGCTTCTGTCGCCAGATCCCTTCGTCCGGCATGGCGTCGCTGGGCGCGGCCGCGACAGCGGCGGGCTACGAGATCGAACGGATCACGCTCGAAGGCCAGGGTCTGTGTCCGGCCTGCCGCCCGCAGCGCCCCGGCGCGGCCCGGGATCTGGCCCCCCAGACAGAGCCGGAGGCGGCCGCGGGGGTCCGGGCCCACAAGCACTGAGCCGCGCCCCTGATCAAGCCCGGGGCGGGTCGATGGCGGCCTGCCCCGGGCGCCCGGGCGCGGCGACGCCGGGGCCGCCCAATTCCACGGCCCGTTCCGTGGCGGCGGCCGACCTTCGGGTCGACCCCGGTCGTCGGGACGGACTAAGCCAGGTCTGGACCGGTCGGTCGAAGCCGTAGCGAAACACGGCGGCGGCCACGAACGCCCCGACCAAGCCGATCGCCCACAGGACCCAGCGAACGCCGGACGACCACGCCTCCTGTCCAAGGGCGTCGAGCAGGCCGAACCAGACGATGCGGCTCACCTCATTCGTGAGGAACATCGAGAACGACATTAGGGCCAGATGCTCGATCAGCCGTGAAGGACTGCGCACCGGCACGGCGCCGGCGGCCCAGATGATCACGGTCATCAGGCCGAGCGACACCAGGCTGAAGGCGCCGAAGGCCTGCAGCCCCACGAGCGCGAAGGCGGCGGCGAGGCCGATCGCCCTGGCCCGGTGCGGCGCGACACAGACCCGCGAACCGTAGAAGGCCGCCGCGACTCCGAGCAGGAAGAGCGGCAGGGCGCGCAGGATGCCGTAGCGCATCGGCAGGCGGTAGATCGGATCGCCGAGCCACAGCGAGGCGGCGATATCGGCGGCGACGACGAGGAGCGTCGCGCCGATCACCATTGCGACCGGCGGCCAGCGCCACAGGGCGCGGCAGATCCAGGGCAGCAGGAGATAGCAGCCGATCAGGGCCGAGAGGGTCCAGGTCGGGGCGTTCCACCCCTGCCCGCCCGGCACGCCATAGGCCTGGACCAGTAGCACCTGCGCGGGCAGTTGCGACCAGTCGAACCAGCGCGGATTGCTGGGCGCGATCCCGGCCAGGGCGGCGCCGCCGACGAGCAGCACCAGGACGAGGCTGACCGCCAGGTGGGCCGGAATGACCCGCAGCAGGCGCTGGCGCGCATAGGCGCGCAGCGAGGCCTGTCCGGACGCGAGGCGATCACCGTAGATGCGGGCCAGGACATAGCCGGAGTCGATGATGAAGAAGTCGGTGAGCAGATAGCCGCGCTCGAAGACTGGATGCAGTTGTCCGAGAGGCACAGGCGCGGCCTCGCGGAAATGGTAGAGGATGATCAGCGCCCCTACGATAAAACGCAGCGCGTCCAGCCAGCCGCCGCGCGCGATCCGGACGGGGCGAGGCGATGGCTCGGTCAGCGCGGCTTCGGGCATTCAGTCAGCCTTCCGTGGCGCAGACTTGGCGGCGGCGCTGCGGTGCTCATGTGGACGCAGGACGATCTGGTCTCGCGAAGCGTAGAGGACGGCCGTTCCCAAAACCCAAACGACGACCAAGCCTCCGACGACCATCAGTCCGGGCCTATCGCGGGGTCCAAACACAAACGAGCAGCCGATCACGCCGCCCAGAATGGCCCCGTAACCAAAATGCAGCGGCACCTTGTGTGCGCCCAGCAGCAGAAGGGCCATGCAGAAGACCAGGCCTCCTGCGAACAGGCTGACCCCGATGGCGACGAGCGTATCGAGCACGGGCCGTGGCTTCAGCGGGCGCGCCTGGAGCCGCCGCCTACCTCGTTGGCGATAGCGGCCTTCCCGCCAACGAATGCTCCGGCCGCGCGCGGTGAAGCGTTTGCCGGCCATGCGTCAGGGCCTTGCGTTGGGCGCGGGCGTGTCCTCATGGCGCGCAAGAAGGATTCTCATCCGGACAATTTCGGATTCCTGGGCCGCAATGATCTCATCGGCCAGATTACGCACGTCGCGGGCTTCGCCATGCTCGACGGCGACCTTGGCCATTGCGAGCGCACCCTCGTGGTGGGCGATCATTCCGCGCAGGAAGTCGATGTCGGCGTCGCCCGTGTAGTTGATGCTCATGGCCTGGTGCATCTTCGCGCTGGCCTCGCGATAGGCGCGAGTCGATGGGCTGTCCGTGGTCTCGCCAGCGTGGCTTGCCTCGGTGTCGCTCGGGCGAGAGTCAGCCGCCGACGGCGCCGCAGGGACCTCGCGGGTTTGCCGCGAGATCATCCCGAAGGCGAAGACCGACAGGGCGAGAAAGACGGCGATGACGGAAATCCATCCGAAACGCTTCATGACGATGTCCTCGAGAGAGCCGGCGGGGCCACGGGGGCGGCCGGGATTGCACTGGGAAGGATGGGCGCCGTTCGGTCGCGGTAGCCGAGCAGGCGCAGAGCGTTGAACACCACCAGCAGGGTCGACCCCTCGTGGAGCGCCACGGCAGGGCCGATGCCAAGGCCGAGGATCGTCGCCGGCACAAGGAAGGCGACGATTCCGAGACTGACGTAGAGATTCTGGAGAATGATGCGCCGCGTCTGTCGGCTGAGACCGACGGTGAAGGGCAGCTGCGACAGGTCGTCGGACATCAAGGCGACGTCGGCGGTCTCAAGCGCAACATCGGAGCCAGCCGCGCCCATCGCGATACCGACGGTCGCCGTGGCCATGGCCGGGGCGTCGTTCACCCCGTCGCCGACCATGGCAATCTTGCCGTCAGCGCGAAGGCGTTTGATGGCGTCGACCTTGTCCTCGGGCATGAGGTCGCCCCAAGCCTCTGTCAGGCCGACCTGTCCGGCGATCGCCTGTGCGGCCTTCTGGTGATCGCCCGAGATCATGATCATTCGCCCGATGCCGAGGGCGCGAAGAGCGGTCAGCGTCGGCCGCGCTGCTGGGCGAGGCGTATCAAGAAGCCCAATGACACCGAGATCGCGCGTGCCGCGTCGCACCACCATCAGGGTTCGCCCCTGCAGTCGCAACTGAGCGACGACAGAGGTTGTTTCGTCGCCGAGCGGCGCTACGCCGTCGACGCCGAACATCTCCGGCTTCCCTATCCAGATCGTCTCGCCGTGCAGCTGGGCGGTCACGCCCTTGCCCGTCAGGCTCTTGAGGTCGATCGCGGCCGGGATGATCGTATCGCGCAAGCGTGCGCCACCGTCGCGCGCGATGGCCTCCGCCAACGGGTGGTCGCTGAGCCGTTCGACCGCCACAGCGACCGCCAGAAGATCGCCCTCCTTCGTCCCGCGCACCGTCATGACGTCGGTGATCCGCGGCCGTCCCTCGGTCAGGGTGCCGGTCTTGTCGAAGGCGATGGCGTTGAGCGAGCCGAGGTTCTCCAACGGCGCGCCGCCCTTGATCAGGACACCGGCGCGCGCCGCACGGGCGACGCCCGAGAGGACGGCGCTCGGGGTGGCGATGGCGAGCGCGCAAGGACTCGCGGCGACCAGCACGGCCATGGCGCGATAGAAGCTGTCGCGGAACGGCTCATCGACGACGACCCAGGCGAACAGCAGGACAAAGGCGAGCGCCAGCACCACAGGCACGAAGATGCGTTCGAACCTGTCCGTGAAGCGCTGGGTCGGCGACTTCTGCGTCTCGGCCTCACTCACCATCCGAACCACCTTGGCCAGGGTGGTGTCGCTCGATGTGCGGGTCGTCTCAATCTCGATGGCGCCTGAGCCATTGATGGTGCCCGCGAAGACGAGAGACGGCGATCCGACCTGGGCCGGTCTCGCCCGCGCCGCCTCGGGGTCCGCGACGGGCTGCTTGTCGACAGGCATGCTTTCGCCGGTCACGGGGGCTTGGTTGATGCTTGTGGTGCCGACCACGACAAAGCCATCAGCGGGCAGTCGTTCGTTTGGACGCACCACCACGGTGTCGCCGACGACCAAATCTTCGACAGGCAATTCGACGACCTGCCCGTCGCGTCGCACATGGGCTGTCCGGGGGGCAAGCTCGGCCAGGGCCTCGATCGCGCGTTTGGCGCGGCCCATGGCGTAGTGTTCGAGCGCGTGGCCGATGCTGAACAGAAACAGCAGGAGAGCGCCTTCGGCCCAGGCCCCGAGCGCCGCCGCACCTGCGGCTGCGACGAGCATCAAGGTATCGATCTCGAAGCGCTTCTGGCGGAGGTTCTCGAACGCTTCTCGCACCGTAAAAAAGCCGCCGAAGATGTAGGCGATCAGGAAGAGGGCGAGGGGAATCCAAGCGGGAAGGCCCGTTGCGAGTTTCTCGAGGGCGAATCCAAGGCCCAGAGCAAGGCCACTTGTCAGGGCGAAGATCAGCTCCGTATTGGAGCCTAGAACGCCACCGTGATCGTGCTCCTCGGACTTGGTGTGGAGATGGTCCGGCAGTGTTGTGCTGGTCATAAATAGGGTCCCGTTGCGGGTTGGGAATCGCGGCTGCTTGCGGCGACCGCCGCGATCGAGGGGGCGGGATAGCGACACGGGCGAAGGCGCGCCGGGCCAGCGGGTTCCAGCGCGATCCGCTCGCAGGTGGTCATCCCGGTTCTCCCGACCTCAGGGCACGGGCACGACGGCATTAAAGCCCCCGAGCCGCTGGAGCTGCTCAATCGCTTCGAAAAGCGGAAGCGCTAGGAGAAAGACGAAGCCGTCGCGCACCGTGCGGACGAAGAATACCGGCCGGATCATGATTTCCGCCTCGTCGCGCCATAGGGAGAGCTTGGGCAGGAACCGAGGGGTGCGCTCACGGTAAGCTTGGTAGTCGTGTCCAAAGGCGTCGGAGAGGAAGCGTTCTTCGCGGCCGACCACGATGCGAAACACCACCCAGCAGGCTAATCCGAAGACCAAACCGACGCTAAGGCTGCCGGACTGGGCGCCGATGCCAAACGCGCCGATGAAGCTGAAGACGTACAGCGGATTGCGGCTGACCGAATACGGTCCTGCGGATATGATCTCCTGTTTCTTGCGGCCACCGATGTAAAGGGAACACCAAGCCCGACCGATGATGCAAACCATGATGGCGATCAGGCCCAGATGCTCGACAGGATGTTCGAGCAAGGGCCAGGATGTGACGAGCGCCGCGCAGACGACAAGAAGCAGGCCCCCGACGAGAATGCCCGCCTTGCGCCATCGTTGAACGGATTGGATATCGACCGCTGATCGACAGGCGTCATCAGGGGGCGAGGAGCCGGACAAAGCGGGGCTTGCGGGCTTGGAGACGCTGTCGGAGGGCTCGAGCGGCATCATTGCCCCTCCCCCTCAGCCGGACGATCCTTAGCCGCATCGCGCAGGATATCCACGCCGCCCTTCAACGCGATGGCGGCCACGAGGACGCCGACGACGAGGTCCGGCCACGCCTGGCCGAGCCAGAGCACCAGGGCCCCGGCGACGAGGATTCCCCCGTTGGAGGCGAAGTCGTTAAAGCTGAACGTCTCGGCAGCCTTCATGTTGACGTCGCCGCTGTGCTGACGGCGGATCAACTGCAGGCAGATCAGGTTGATGATCGCTGCGACGACCGAGAGTCCCATCATGGTCGGGCCGATCGGTTCGGTCCCGATGAGGAATCGACGACCCGCGTCCAGAAGGACGCCAGCGCCGAAGATAAGGAGCATGACGCCCGAGAGGCGCGCCGCCCCCCGCTTCCACGAACCAGGCCGACCGATCGCGAGAAAGCTGATCAGATAGACAGCAGCGTCCGAGGCGTTGTCCACTGCATTGGCCAGCAGAGCGCTGGAATCGGCGGACAAGCCGCCGATCCCGAGCGCTAATGCCAGGCCCGCGTTGAGCGCGAGAACCGTCAGCAACGTGCGTCGCTGCTGACGGTCATCCTGAGTGCGAGCAATCAATCCTCAACCCCCTCGTCCTTGCGATGACGCACCGCCTTGGCCGCGAAGGTCGGCAGGACCAGCAGGGTCAGGGCCGTCGCGGTCAGAAGGCCGCCGATGACGACCGTCGCCAGAGGCTTCTGAACCTCGGCCCCCGCGCCGTGGGCGAGCGCCATCGGGATGAAGCCGACAATGGCGACCAAGGCTGTCGTCAACACCGCACGCAATCGGCTGGACGCCCCTTCGATCGCCGCGTCCCGGGGCGCGAGCCCCGCCTGCAATCGCTCGCGAATGGCCTGCATCAAAACAAGTCCGTTCAGGGTCGCCACACCCGAGACGGCGATGAAGCCAACGGCCGCAGACACCGAGAACGGCATCCCTCGCATGAGAAGCGCCAAGGCGCCGCCGATCAAGGCCAAGGGCACGCAGGCGAAGACCAGCCCAGCCTCGGAGAACGACCCCAGAGCCATAAACAGCAGCACACCGATCAGGACGAAGACGATCGGAATAACCAGGCCCAGCCGTTGTTCGGCCCGTTTGAGGTTCTCGAACTGACCGCCCCAGGTCAGGCGGACGCCCGGCGGGAGCTGGATTTGGTCCACCTTCGCTTGCGCGTCGGTGACGAAGCCGCCCAGATCCCGGCCGCGGACGTTGGCCTGGACCACCATCCGTCGGCTGCCGTCGTTGCGGCTGATCTGGTTCGGCCCCTCGGCGCTCTGGATGCGAGCCACCGAGGACAGAGGCACGGTCACGCCCGTCGCAGAGACGATGGGCAGGGCCGCGAGCGCCGCCGGATCGTTGCGTGCATCGTCCGGTAGGCGGACGACGACGTCGAAGCGACGATCGCCCTCGAAGATCCGGCCGGCCTCCGCGCCGCCGATGGCGGCCGAGACCGCTTCGGAGACGTCGGCTGCGGACAGGCCGTAGCTGGCCGCCGCGAACCGATCGACGCTGACCGTCAGGGTGGGCAAGCCGGACGCCTGTTCGACGCGAACGTCGGCGGAGCCCGTGGTCTGGCGCAGCGCGCCGGCCACCTGATCCGCGACCCGCTGCATGGTGTCGAAGTCGTCGCCATAGACCATGACCGCGAGGTCGGTCCGCACGCCTGAGATCAGTTCGTTGAAGCGAAGTTCGATGGGTTGGCTAAACTCGAAGTTGTTGCCGATCTGCTGATTGGCCAGATCTTCGAAGCGCTCGAGAAGGGCTTCCTTCTCGAGACCGGAATCAGGCCAGTCCTTGCGGTCTTTCAGAACGATGACGCTGTCCGAAATGTTGGGCGGCATCGGGTCGACGGCCGCCTCGGCGGTGCCGGTCCTGGAGAACATGGTCTCGACTTCCGGCTGGGCGGTGATGACCCGTTCCAACGCCATCTGCATGGCGAGGGACTGTTCCAGCGACGCCGAGGGAACCCGCAGCGCCTGCATGGCGATGTCGCCTTCGTCCAGGGTGGGGATGAACTCCCTCCCCAGGGACGAGAAAGCCAGACCACCGACAACGACCGCGCCGAGCGCCGAGATCAAAACGATCTTCGGACGATCGACGGCGGCGCGGATGGCCGGCTGGATCCAACGCCGCGCGTGGCGGAGCAGGAAGGTTTCGTGTTCGTGGGCCTGGCCGTGTTCGTCGGTCTCGACCTTCTTGGGATCCCGCACCAGCAGGGCCGTCATCGCCGGCACGAAGGTGAAGGAGAAGATGAAGGCGCCGACGAGCGCCAGCATGACCGTCGCGCCCATGGGGACGAACGTCTTGCCCTCGACGCCCTCAAGCATCAGCAGGGGAGTGAAGACGAGCAGGATAATCAGCTGACCGAAGGCGGCCGGCTTGACCATCTTGCGAGCTGCGGCCACGGCGACATCAAGGCGTTCCCGACGGGTCAGGGCCCGTCCCAGATCGATCCGCCGTTGCGATAGCATCAGGAGGGTGCTTTCCACGACGATGACCGCGCCATCGACCAGAAGGCCGAAGTCCAGCGCGCCCAGGCTCATCAGGTTTCCACTGATGCCGAACCGGTTCATGCCGATGACGGCGAACAGGAAGCTGATCGGGATCATCAGCGCTGTGATGCTGGCCGCACGAATGTTGCCGAGCAGCAGGAACAGAACGACGATGACCAAAAGCGCGCCCTCGGTGAGGTTGCGCGCCACCGTCGAAATTGTCGAGTTGACCAGGGCGCTACGGTCGAGAACCGTTACCGCCTCGATCCCCGCGGGCAGCGTCTTGCGAACTTCCTCAAGACGCTCCCCGGCCGCCTGGGCCACGGTGCGGCTGTTGCCGCCCGCGATCATCAGCGCCGTACCGAGCACGGCCTCGTGGCCGTCACGGCTGGCGCCGCCCAGGCGCGGAGCCTGGCCGATCTCGACCGTGGCGACATCGGCGACCCGCACGATCAGGCCGTTCCGGTTGACGACCGGCGCCTGAGCCAGGTCCTCCACGGTTGAGGCCAGGGCGTCGGTGCGGACCGTCAGAGCTTCGCCAGCGCGTTGGATATAGCCCGCGCCGGCCTGGGTGTTGGCGCGATCAAGAGCCTGGATAAGGTCGCCCATGCCCAGGCCGTAGGCGGAAAGGCGCGCCGCGTCCGGACGGACCGCATACTCCTTCACATAGCCGCCGACGGTGTCGACGCCCGCGAGACCGGGGGCGGTCCGCATTTGCGGCGCGACGATCCAGTCCTGTACGGTACGCAGATAGGTGGCGCGCTGCTGCGGGGTCGAGAGCAGATCGCCTTCGGGCGTCAGATAGGCTCCGCCGGCCTGCCAGCCCGGCTCGCCAGGCTTGGCGAGGTTCTGACTGTTGAACGGCTTGTAGTCGATCGTCCACATCAGCACTTCACCGAGGCCCGTGGTGATCGGGGCCATGGTCGGCTCCACCCCGTCAGGCATGGCCTCCCGGGCGCCCGCGAGCCGTTCGGCGACCTGCTGGCGCGCGAAATAGATGTCGGTCTGGTCGGTAAAGATGACCGTGACCTGGCTGAAGCCGTTTCGGCTGAGGGATCGGGTCGTGGTCAGGCCGGGAATGCCGGCCATGGCGGTTTCAATCGGGTAGGTGACCTGTCGTTCGATCTGTTCAGGCGCGAGCGCCGGAGCGACCGTGGTCACCTGGACCTGGCGATTGGTGATATCCGGCACGGCGTCGATGGGAAGCCGTGTCAGCTCGAGGAGTCCGTAGGCCGCGACAAGCGCCGTGGCGAGAACCACGAACCATCGGAATTTGACCGAGAGTTCGATGATGAATTTGAACATGCGGTGCGCCCCTAGTGACCGTGCTCGGCCTCGCCCTTGGCGAGCTCGGCTTTGAGGAGGAAGGCGTTCGTGCCGGCGACCCGTTCAGCCCCGGTGAGGCCACGCAGGATTTCAGTCCGCCCCCCGGCCTGACGACCGGCGAGCACCGGACGGGCCTGGAAGCCGTTCGGGACCTGAACGAAGACGACGGTGTTGCCGTCGACGGTCTGGACGGACTCGGTCGGCACGGTGAGACCGCCCGTCGTCTCGCCCGTCACGATCGCCCCCGTGACGGCGGAACCGGCCGGCGGGAGGACAGAGCCCGTCGGCCGGGCCCGAATGACCGTGGCGCCGCTTTCGCCGCCCGCGCCTGCGGCCACGCCGGTGACGATGGCGTCGAAGTCGCCGCTGGGGCTGCTGACCCGCAGAGGCGCCCCGGCCCTTACATTGGCGGCCAAAGCAGGCGGCGCGTTGAAGACGAGCTCAACCCTGGCCGGGTTGGTGACCTCGGCGACAACGCCGCCAGGGGCGACGAAACCGCCCGGTCCGACCTGGACGCTGGTCACGACTCCGGTGATGGGGCTGGTGACGCTGAGGCGGCCCGAAGCGTTGGGCGAGCCCGCCGCGCTGGACCGCGCGCGAGCCGCGCGGGCGCCGGCTTCGGCGCTGAGCAGTTGCGCGCGGGACGCCTCGACCTCCTGTCGGGCGACAACGCCCTGGTCCGCCAGATTGCGGTTGCGTTGATAAGCCTGGCGCGCCACTTCAGTTTCGGCGGCCGCCGCGTCTGCGTCCGCGCGGAACGTCGCCGCTTCACCGCTGACGACGCTCGCCAGGGGCTGACCGATCCGGACCGACTGGCCCGGAGCTACGAGAACCCGCTCGACCCGCCCGCCGACGGACGCCGCCACAGCGGCGCGCGCGTCGACCATGGGCTCGACCCGCCCGGAGAGCCGGGTTTCGGCGCCCCCTCCCCGACCGACGCCGACCACGATCAGGTTGGCGGCCTGGGCCTGGGCCGCGCTCAGAGCGACGAAGCCTTCCGGCGCTTCGGCCTCGCCTTCGTGGCCGGCTTCGCCCTCGGCATGGGCGCCCTCTTCTTCAGCGTGACCCGCCTCACCCTCGGCGGCGGCTGGAGCGGCGTCCGGCCCGCGCGTGAGCAGGAACAGCCCGCCTCCGCCAAGCAGAACGACGGCGGCGGCGCCGCCGATCAGCAACGTCTTGTTGGATGTGCGCTTGCGCATCATTGGGCTCCTTGGAAGGGGGCGCGGCCGTCCTGGCGCGCAAGTTCAATCTCGGCCTGGACGCGTGCAAGGCGCGCATCGACGGCCGAAGTTCGGGCAGAGATCAGGGCTGCACGGGTGACCCGCAGCTCGAGTTGGGAGATGCGCCCCGCTTCGGATCCGATCCGCGACAGACGGTAGGCCTCCTCGGCAGACGCCACCCCTGCATCGGCGGCGGAGACCCGGCTCACAGAGGCCGCGAGGCGCGCCCGCGCCGCGGCGCGATCGGCCTGGGCCTCCTGGCGGGCGCCCAGGAGCCGCGCATCCGCAGCCCGGAAGTCGGCCTGCGCCGCGTCGATGTTCCCGCGGTTGCGGTCGAACAGGGGCAGCGGCATGCTGACGCCGAAAGTCAGCGCCGTCGCGTCCTCCATCTCGTAGCGACGGACACCGACGCTGGCGTTGATGTCAGGACGCGAGCGGATCCGCTCGACGTCGATCCGGCGTTCGGCGGCCGCGCGCTGAGCCTCGGCGACGCGAACGGCCGGCGCCTCCGCCGGGGGAGCGAAGGTCGCGGCAGGTGCGAGGTCCAGCAGGCTGGTGTCGATCGTCGTGACCGGAGCCGCCAACATGGCGACTGCGGTCAGCCGCGCGAAGGCCGCGTCGCGCTCCGCGACGGCCTCATCGCGAGAGGCACGCGCCGCAGCCGCTTCGCTTTCCCCCTGGATGCCGCGCAGCAGCGGCTCACGGCCTTCCTCGACAAGAACAAGGGCGGCCCTCGCATCGGCGATGGTCAGGGTGAGGCTTTCCTCCGCGAGAGCAGCCCGCCTTTGGGCGGCTTCCGCATCGGCATAGACCTGAGCGAGCCTTCCGGCGGCGTCGATGATGGCGAGATCCCGCTGCAGCGCCGCGGTTCCGGCTTCCGCGCGGGCGACATTGACCCGCGCGGTCCGACGTCCCCACAGCTCGAGGTCCTGGCTGATCGACAAGGTGGTTTCGGCATTGGCGTAGCCCGAGAAGGGCCCCGTGCCGAAAGCGTTCTCGGCGTCGAGAGCGATCGTCGGATTAGGCCTCGCACGGGCCTGGCGGACACGTGCTTCGGCGGCGTCCGACAGGGCGCCGGCTTCAAGGGTGGCCGGGGTTTGACCCAGCTGGGCGAGCAGCTCGGCGAAGGACGGCGCGGGGTCAGCCCAAGCGGGACTGGCCAGCACGGCCGCGAATGCGGCCAACGCGCAGCCGACCGCGAAACGCGGCGGCCTGCGATATGAGGGAGGCATGATTCATCTTCCAGAAATTTGACACGAGATCGCGCGCACGAAGGCGCAGACGTCGCGTCAGACTCTGGGAGGGCGCTTCAGGCCGTCGGGCGAGATCGACGACGGAAAATCACTCGACGGGAAGGCGTGAACAGGCCGCGCGTGGATCTGCATCGCGATGTGGTCGGCGACATCCGCACGGGCAGTTCCGTTGTGGTGGCAGTGGCCGTGGGTGCAGACTCCGTGCCCAGCGCCAAGGTCGACCTGGTCGCCATCGCCCGCATCTTCAACGACCATGGCGTGAGCCGATGCCGTCTCCGGGACGCAGGTCGCGGCGTCAGCGATCGGGGCGACGAAAAACACGGCGGCGACCAAGGTCACCGCCAGTATCAGTCTTGCCCATGTCGCAATTGGCCACGCCATCGCATGGTGGATACTTTCATTCGGGCGATCAAGCAATCTGTTACAGTGTTCGGGGGCTGCGACTGTTTCGAGTGACCACCAATCCGCGGTGAGGGAGAGGGAAAGTCGACATGCAAGGCCGAGAGTGGCGCATCGTCGGCCATCTCGACCTATTCAGCAACGTCGAGCGATCTTTAAGCGAGCGCACGCTGATCGCGTCCGATTCTTTCGCTGCGTCTGCAGGTGGATCGAGATTGCAGAATGCGCAATCTTCACCTGAGTAGCGCTGCCGCTATCAGGTCGGGCCATCGTGAACCGGTCAGCCAGACCGCTCCGCCGGTCGCCGCGACGCCAGGCTCTGGATAAAGTCGTTGCGCGCGCATAGCCAGAGCGAGCGGACGTTGGAGTCGCCTGCGCAGTGGCGGACCAGCAGTAAGCCGGCCAGGGCGTTGGCGAAGAAGCCCAGAGCGCCCAGTCCCGTGATGCCACAGGACGGCGCCCCGGAGGTGGCTCGCGAGATCGCGTAGCTGAGGAATAACAGCACCAACGCAACGAGGCTGGCGCCTTGGCCATTGGCCGCCCCGGACTGCACGGCGACCGAACGTCCGATCACGGCCAGGCTGATGCCGTAGGTGGCGCGTCGGCCAGGAAGTCGAGCACATTGGCGCCCAGGGGGCGCCGAGCCTTGCAGGGAGGCGCCGCTGGCTATGGCCATAAAGGCGGCGCCGTTGACGGCGATCACCGCCATCAGGATGCGCCGGTAGGCGGGGTGGCGCCGTCGAACCTGGAGGCCACGCCGCAACTGCAGCCGGGCGAGGAAGTGCACAGGACGAGAGGGGGTTCAGTCATCGGATTACCCTTTCGCGAGAAGCATGCATCTCCCATTGGCTAGACGATCATGCCGAGAATGCATGGCTTCCATGAAAGAAACGCCCGTCAGATAAAACCCGCTTGATCCTCTAGTAACTAGAGGGCCCAAAATCAGTTGAAATCCATTGGAGGCTTCATGATCACCATGCACCCGACGCGACGCGTTCCCGGCCGCCTGCAGACGATCGCCTTCACGCTCGCGGCGCTGATCGCCGTCGTGGATCAGGCCGCCAAGGCCGCGGCGCGCGCTCAGCTGGACGCTCCGATCGACCTCACGCCGTTTCTCTCGCTGCGTCTCGGGTTCAACCCCGGCGTCACCTTCGGCCTGTTCGCCGGCTCAGGCGCCGTCGGCCGCTGGGCGCTGAGCGCCGTGGCCTTCCTGATCATCGGCGCCCTGCTGGCGTGGATCTGGCGCACGCGCAGCGCCGTGACGGCGGCCGCCGCAGGCCTCATCGCCGGTGGAGCGATCGGGAACCTCGTCGACCGGCTACGCTTTGGCGCGGTCACCGATTTTATCGATCTTCATTGGGGGGCGGCGCACTGGCCGACCTTCAACCTCGCCGATGCGGCCATTGTCTGCGGCGTCGCGCTGCTCCTCCTCACCGTCCGGGGCTCGGACAGCCGCGCGGCGTCCTCGACCCTGGGACGGGCGGCGCGATGAGGCTTCCCGCCGAACAGAGGGCGATCGCCGTCCGCTCGGCGCCGGCGATTCTCATCACCGCCTCAGCGGCGGCCTCCGCCTGGCTGCGGCTTTCCCCGCCCCTTCTCGGCGCGGCGCGCGACATGGCGACGGCCGATAGGCTGGCCTATGCCCTGCAGGCGAATCTCCCGGTCTTCCTGTGGCTCGCGGGGTGTTTGAGGGTGGTGGCCAGCATCCGTTTCCGGTCCGACGCCGACCGGCCGGGTCCGCCGATGCGGCGCCCGGCGCCAGGCTCGCCGTACCCGCCGCCGTGCTACAGAACTCGCTTGAACAGACCGTTCTGGCGGTGAGCGCCCACCTGGTGCTCGCCACCTTGCTGCGCGGCGAGGAGATGATCCTGCTGCTGGTGTTGGTCCCTCCTTATCTGGTCGGTCGGGGTTTCTTCGCCCTGGGTTACGCGCAGGGCGCGGCGGTCCCGGCCTTCGGCATGGCGCTCACCGGCGCCTCCACGATCGCCGCCTTCGGCATCGCCGTCGTCCTGATGGGGCTGGGCCGATGATCCCTCCCCGCCCCAGATGCCTTTCACCCGCCGTTACGAGCTGACGCGATGCCCCTCCCCTCTCCCGCCTCGTCCGGGTTGCGCCCCATCGGCAAACTGGCCGCCGCCACGGGCGTCAAGGTTCCGACCATCCGCTTCTATGAAGAAATCGGCTTGCTTCCGCCGCCGCCGCGCACCGCCAGCGACCGGCGCATGTATGACGACGCGGCTGAGCGCCGCCTGTCATTCATCCGGCATGCCCGCCAGCTGGGCTTCGATCTGGATTCGATCCGCTCCTTGCTTGATCTGTCGGATCACCCCGATCGGCCCTGCGCCGAGGCCAGCACCCTGGCCGAACGTCATCTCGCCGATGTGAAACAGAAGATCGCCCGGCTCCGCGCCCTCCAGCGCGAACTGTCGCGGATGACGACGGAATGCGCCGGGGGCCGGGTCTCCGCCTGCAAGGTGATCGAGGCGTTGCACGATCCATCCGCGCCACTTTGACCCTGTGGAAGATCCGGAAGGCGCAAAGACCCCGGAGCCATTAGCCCACCGCGACGTTTGGAGGCGATTGGCGGCTCCCGTCGCGGACCGCCCGTCCTTGTGGAGGATTTCGATGACGCATCGGCCGACCTCGCGACACGGCGACCAGACCCTGGCCCTGCTGACAGACCCTTATCGGCGCCTTTCCCACCTGTTCGAGCAGGCCGGCGCCGACGTCGTCGAGACCCGCCTGGCGCTGAAGGAGACGACCTGTCTGAGAGGCCGCGAGGCGGCGCGGATCTTCTATGACGAGACCCGCATCGTGCGGGCGGGCGCCATGCCGGCGCCGGTCCGCCGCACGCTGCTCGGCGAGGGCGGCGTCCAGGGGCTGGACGGCGAGGCCCACCGCGCTCGCAAGGGCGTGTTCATGTCCCTGATGTCGCCAGCCCGTGTCGCGCGGCTGGGCGAACTGTTCGAAGCGGAGTGGCGGCGCGCGACCGTCGAATGGGCCGGCGAGGAGGACATCGTGCTCTATGACGCCCTGCAGCCGGTGCTGACGCGGGCCGTCTGCGGCTGGGCCGGCGTGCCGCTTGAGCCGCACGACGAAGCGAAGCGGGTCCGTCACCTGAGGGCGCTGTTCGACGCGGCGGGATCGCGGGGCCCCCGGCATCTGTGGTCGAGGCACGCGCGTCGCCGCGTCGACGCCTGGCTGGGCTCGATCATTGAAGACATTCGCGCCGGCCGTCTGTCGCCGGATCCGGACACGGCCGCCCACGCCTGGGCCTGGACCCGCGCCGAGGACGGCGAACCGTTGCCGATCCACACGGCGGCGGTCGAACTGGCCAATGTATTGCGGCCGACTGTCGCGACCTCGGTCTACATCGTGTTTGTGGCGCACGCGATGCAGGCTCACCCGGATGCGGCCCGTCTGGCCGTCGCCGACCCCGGACGTCGCCGCGCCTTCGTCCAGGAAGTCCGACGCTTCTATCCGTTCTTCCCGGCAGTGATCGGGCGTGTGCGCGCGCCGTTTCGCTGGCGCGACCTGGTCTTCCCGGAGGGCCGTCAGGTGGTCCTCGACCTCTATGGCTCCAATCACGATCCCGCACACTGGACTGATCCCGAGGCGTTCCGGCCGGAGCGGTTCAGCGACGGCTCCGGAGATCCGTTCGGTCTCATCCCCCAGGGCGGTGGGGATGCGGCGACCGGTCACCGTTGCCCTGGCGAAGGGATCGTCCTGGAGCTGATGGAGCGCGCCGTCGGCCTGCTCGCCGACCTGAACTACCGGCTGCCGGATCAGGATCTGGAGATCGACTTCCGCCGCCTGCCGGCCCTCCCCGGAAGCGGGTTCCGAATGGAGACGCGCGACGCGGCCCTCAATGAGGGGGGCGCCTGATGCCGGTTCCTCGGGCTGGCCGGGGCCCTTCTCTCCCATCCACTCGCAGCAAAGGCTGACGCCATGAGCCGTTCGACGACCTCCTACGACCTGGTGATCATCGGCGGCGGGCCGGGCGGATACCCGTGTGCTATCCGGGCGAGCCAACTCGGCCTGTCGGTGGCGGTCATCGACGACCGCGAACTGCTCGGGGGGACCTGCCTGAACATCGGCTGCATTCCGTCCAAGGCGCTGCTCCAGGCCACCGAGCGGCTGGAGATGGCGCGCAATCTCGAAGCGTTCGGCGTCATGGTCGACAATGTGCGGGCCGATCTTGACGGTGTCATGCGGCACAAGGGCAAGGTGGTGACCGAGCTTGGCGAAGGGGTCGCCTACCTCCTGCGCAAGCACAAGGTCGCCCGCTTCCAGGGCCGCGGCCGGCTGCTGGCGCGCGACCGGGTGGAGGTGCGCGCCGCGGACGGCGCTTTCGAGGTGCAGGCCCGCAAGGCGGTGGTCATCGCCAGCGGATCGGAAGCGGCGACCTTGCCCGACCTGCCCATCGACGAGCGGCGGATCGTCACCTCCGCCGGCGCCCTGAGCCTGACGGCGGCGCCGCGCCATCTAGCGGTGATCGGCGGCGGCTACGTCGGACTGGAGCTGGGGTCGGTCTGGCGTCGGCTCGGCAGCGAGGTCACGGTCATCGAAGTGCTCGACCGGATCGCCTCCGGCGTCGACTCGGAGATGTCGGCGACGCTGCACAAGGTGCTCGAGGCCCAGGGCTTCCAGTTCTGCCTTGGGCACAAGGTGGTCGGATCGCGGATGGAGGGCGACGACGTCGTCCTCGACGTCGAGCCCATGGGCGATGGCGCGCGAGGAACCATCAAGGCCGATGTCGTGCTGGTCTCCATCGGCCGACGGCCCGCCACCGCCGGGCTCGATCTGGAAACGGTCGGCATTGCGCCCGACCGCAGGGGCTTTATTCCGGTGGACGAAGGGTTCCGGACCAGCGCCGACGGGGTTTACGCCATCGGCGACGTCATCGGCGGCGCCATGCTGGCCCACAAGGCGGAGGAGGAAGGGATCGCCCTGGCCGAACGCCTGGCGGGGGGCGCGGGCCATGTGGACTACGGAACGATTCCGGCGGTCGTCTATACCTGGCCGGAACTGGCTTCGGTCGGCCGCACGGAGGACGACCTCAAGGCGGCCGGCGTGGCCTACCGTGTGGGGCGCTTCCCCTTCTCCGCCAACGCCATGGCCAAGGCGCGTCTGGAGAAGAACGGTCTGGTCAAGGTTCTGGCCGACGCCGCGACGGACAAGATCCTCGGCGTGCACATCCTGGGCCCCGAAGCCGGCGGGTTGATCCATGAAGCGGTCGCCGCCATGCAGTTCGGCGCGGCAGCCGAGGATCTGGCGCGGACAAGCCACGCCCATCCGACCCTGCCGGAAGCCCTGCGCGAAGCCTGCCTGGCGGTAGCCGAGCGCACGATCCACCTCTGACGGCCGCGCGTTACGAGGTCTGACCCGCCGGAAGCCGCGATCGCGGCCGCCTCTGCGGGCCCGGGCGCGTCCGCGGTTTAGACGCGACAGCGGCGTCGCTTGAATGCTATTGCGAGCCGCTCACAACTAGGTCTCCCATGCGTCCTCTGCTCCGTCTGCTCACCCTGCTGTTCGCCCTAGGGCTGGCCGCCCCGGCCCTCGCCCAGGCGCCGTCCGCCTCGGAGGCCCAGGTCGCCTGGCGGCTGCTGGATTATGTGGCGGTCGACTACGCCGGCGCAGTGGCCGACGGCGAGGTCGTCAACCCGGCCGAATACGGCGAGATGATCGAGTTCAGCACCCAGATCCGGACGCGTCTGGACGCCCTGCCGGCCAACCCGGCCAAGGCCGCCCTGATGCGCGACGCCGAGGGCCTGCAGGCGGCCATCCGGGACAAGGCGGATCCGGCCGTCGTCGGCGCCCGGGCCAAGGCCCTGGCCGGCGCGGTGCTGGCGGCCTATCCGAGCCCGCTTGCGCCTTCGTTCCCGCCCGACCTGGCCCGCGGCGCCGCCCTCTACGCCGAGCAGTGCGCGGTCTGCCACGGCGTGACCGGGCGCGCCGACGGCCCCGGCGCCGAAGGGCTCGATCCGCCGGCGATCGCCTTCGCCGACGTGGAGCGCGCGCGCCAGCGCAGCGTCTTCGGGCTCTACCAGGTGATCGACCAGGGGCTGGAGGGCACGGCGATGGCCAGCTTCTCGCACCTGCCGGCCGAGGACCGCTCGGCGCTGGCCTTCTATGTCGGCCGCTTCGCCTTCACCGACGCCGAAGCCGCCGAGGGCAAGCGCCTGTGGGACGGCGATCCGGCGGTCCGCGCGGCCTTCCCCGACCTGGCCGCCCTCACCCAGACCACGCCGGCCGAGCTGGCCACCCGCCTCGGCGAACCCCGGGCGCGAGCCCTGACCGCCTATCTGCGACGTCATCCCGAGGCGGCGGCGCGCCCGGCCGGATCGACGCTGACCCTGGCGCGGACGCGCCTGGCGGAGAGCGAGGCCGCCTATCGACGGGGCGATCGCAAGGCCGCCACCGACGCGGCGCTGTCCGCCTACCTCGACGGCGTCGAGCCGATCGAGCCGGCCCTCGGCGCCCGGGACGGCGCCCTGCTGCGCCGGGTCGAGACCGCCATGACCGAGCTGCGCGTCTCGATCAGCCGGGGTGCGCCCGCCGAGGAGGTCGCCGGTCGGGTCGCGCGTGCGAACGCCCTGCTGGACACGGCCGAGCGGGCCCTCGCGCCCCAGGAGGCGGACAATCTCGCCAGCTTCCTCGGCGCCTTCACCATCCTGCTGCGCGAAGGCCTAGAGGCCCTGCTCATCGTGGTGGCGATGATCGCCTTCCTCAGGAAGGCCGAACGGCCCGAGGTGCTGCGCTACGTCCACGGCGGCTGGGTCGCCGCGCTGGTCGCCGGCGGGGCTACCTGGGCGGCCGCGACCTTCTTCATCTCCATCAGCGGCGCCAGCCGGGAACTGACCGAAGGGTTCGGTTCGCTTCTGGCCGCCGTCGTGCTCGTCTCGGTGGGCATCTGGATGCACGGTAAGTCGCACGCCGACGCCTGGCAGACCTATATCCGCGACAAGCTCTCCCATGCGCTGTCGAAACGGTCGGCCTGGTTCCTATTCCTGCTGTCCTTCGTGGTGGTCTACCGGGAGGTGTTCGAGACCATCCTGTTCTATGCGGCGATCTGGAGCCAGGGCGGCCACCTCGGCATGCTGGCCGGCGCCCTGACGGCGGTGGTCATCCTGGCCGTGGTTGCCTGGGCCCTGCTGGCCTACAGCAAGCGCCTGCCGATCGGCCGGTTCTTCTCCCTGAGCTCGATCCTTATGGCCATCCTGTCGGTTGTCCTCGTCGGGAAGGGGGTGGCGGCGCTGCAGGAGGCGGGCTGGCTCGACGTCCATCCGCTGGCCTGGATCCCCCGTATCGAGATCCTCGGCCTCTACCCGACGGTCGAAGGCGTCGCCGTTCAGCTGCTGACGATCGCTATCCTCGTGGTCGGCTTCTCCCGGCATGCGGCACCGAAGGGCGCGCGGCCGGCGGACATCGGCTAGGGCCGCCAGCCCTTCAGCGAACTTCCGCCCCGCCGGGGGCCGCATGGGCAGGCGCCGGCTTCCGGTTCTGAAACCGCCCTCCGCCCCCGGAGTCCGCAGGCCGGGGAGACGGTCTTATCGGACGATGGGTTTGCCTCCGGCGGGCAGCACATCGGGCTCTTTCGTTGGAATGTCGTCGCTTGCGGGATCAAGAACCTCCGGCACGTTGCGATGCAGCTCGTCGATCCAGACCTGGCCATGAGCGTCCGAGGGCATGCGCCAGTCGCCCCGCGGCGACAGAGAACCGCCTGTCGTGACCTTGGGTCCGTTCGGCAGGGCCGAGCGCTTGAACTGATTGGCGAAAAAGCGCTGCAGGAACACCTCCAGCCAGCTGCGAATAGACCCGATGGGGTAGGCCCGCTTTTGCTCGTCCGGAAAGCCCGGCGGCCAATTCCCGGCGGCGGCGTCCTGCCAGGCGTGCAAGGCCAGGAAGGCGATCTTGGAGGGCCGCAGCCCGAACCGGGTGAGATAGTAGATCCAGAAGTCGTGGAGCTCGTAGGGGCCGATCTTGCCTTCGGTGCTCTGCGACTCGCCCTCGGCCGTCTGCGGGATGAGCTCCGGCGAAATCGTTGTCGCCAGGATGTCGAGCAGGACGTCGGACACCGCGGGGTCGAACAGGCGGTTCGCCGCTGTCCAACGGACCAGGTGTTGAATGAGGGTTTTCGGGAGGGAGCCGTTGACGTTGTAGTGGCTCATCTGGTCGCCGACGCCGTAGGTGCACCAGCCGAGCGCGAGCTCGGACATGTTGCCGGTGCCGAGCACCATGCCGTTCCGCTGATTGGCGGCCCTGAACAGGAGGTCTGTCCGGAGCCCGGCCTGCACATTCTCGAACGTCGTGTCGTACACAGGTTCGCCCCTCGCGAACGGATGGCGCAAGTCCTGCAGCATCTGCTGGGCGAGCGGCTTGATGTCGATTTCCTCGACGGTCACGCCGAGCCCGTTCATCAAGGCGTAGGCGTTAGACTTGGTCCTCGCGCTCGTGCCGAAGCCGGGCATTGTGAACCCGAGAATGTCCGTGCGTGGACGCCCAAGCAGATCGAAGACCTTGGCCGCGACGATCAAGGCGTGCGCTGAATCCAGGCCTCCGGACACGCCGATGCAGATCTTGGCTGTTCCGGTCGCCTCAAGCCTCTTGGCCAGCCCGCTCACCTGTATGTTGAACGCCTCGTAGCAATCCTGGTCGAGACGGGAGGGATCGTTGGGCACAAAGGGAAAACGGTCGATGCGTCGTTGCAGGCCGAGGTTGCGAACTGGCGGATCAAGATGGAAGGTCACCCGGCGAAAGCGCCGGTCGGGCATCCCGTTGGCGATCGCGGCCTCGTTAAAGGTGCCGGTCCGCATACGTTCCAGCTGCAGCCGTTCCACGTCTATGTCCGCGACGGCCATCTGGGACCCCAGGCTGAAGCGCTCCGTCTCCGCGAGCTGCGCCCCCAGCTCGTAGATGCAGGCCTGTCCGTCCCAGGCCAGGTCGGTCGTCGATTCTCCATAGCCGGCCGCGGAGTAGATGTAGGCCGCCCAACAGCGGCCGGACTGCAGCTCGCAGAGTCTTCGCCGCGTGTCCGCCTTTCCGACAACGATATTGCTTGCGGACAGGTTCGTCAGAATCAGCGCGCCGGCGAGCGCGGCGAAGTCGCTGGGCGGCGCGGGCGCCCAAACATCCTCGCAAATTTCGACATGAAAGATCAGGCCGTCGACATCGTCGGCCTGGAACAGCAGATCCATTCCGAATGGAGCGGTCTCGCCCCCGATCGTAATCTCGCCTTCCACATCCCGCCCGGAGGCGAACCATCGCTTTTCATAGAACTCGCGGTAGTTGGGCAGATGGCCCTTTGGCACCACGCCAAGGACCCGCCCCCGGTGGATAGCCACCGCACAATTATAGAGCCGTCCCTCACGACGGAGGGGCGCGCCGACCAGAACGACCGGATGGAGATCGCGGCTTTCGGCCACGAGGTTCACGAGTTGCCGCTCGACCTCGTCGAGCAACGCCCGCTGCAGCAACAGGTCGTCGATCGAATAGCCCGAGAGGCCCAGCTCCGGGAAAACCATCAGCGCGATCCCTGCCTCGTCTCCCTCACGGGCGAGCCTCAGGGTCTGCTCCAGGTTGAACGCCGGATCCGCGATCCTGCAGACGGGACGGCACGCAGCGACCCTCACGAAGCCTTGCTGGTAAATCGACAGGAAATCGGCTGCGTTGCGAGGCACGTCTGCTCCTATTCCGCTTCGGGCATTACTGTTTTCGGCCGGACGGCCCGCGCCTGGTCCCCCTTGCTTAGCGCGGCAAGGGCCTGGAGGTTCGTTAGGATGAGGACGTCAACCGGAGACTGCCTTTCGCCACTTCTGGCGAGTTACGACCATCGCGATGCTCGGCGGCCGCCGCGGCCATGGGGTCAAGGTCCGTATTAAGGGGGAGGAATGCGAGGCGTGTTCGCGTTGTCGAGGAGAGGTCACGCCTGGCGCGCGATGGCGATCCCCGACAGATCGGAAGCGGCGTCGAGGGGAATCCTGGCCGCCTTGCGCTCGGAATAGCGGTCCACCAGCTGGGCCGCGTGCGGCCGGGTGAGGATGGTGAAACGCACCAATTCCTCCATCACATCAACAATCCGCTCATAGTAGGCCGAGGGCTTCATCCGGCCGGCCTCGTCGAACTCCTGGAAGGCCTTGGCCACGCTGGACTGGTTGGGGATGGTGATCATCCGCATCCAGCGGCCCAGAAGGCGCAGGGTGTTGACGGCGTTGAAGCTCTGCGACCCGCCCGACACCTGCATCACCGCCAGGGTGCGGCCCTGGGTCGGGCGCAGGCCGCCCAGGCTGAGCGGCAGATGGTCGATCTGCAGCTTCATCAGGCCGGAGACCTGGCCATGCCGTTCCGGACTGCACCAGACCATGCCCTCCGACCAGAAGGCGTGTTCGCGCAACTCGCGCACCGCCGGGTGGTCGTCGTCGCCGGGCGCGCCCGGCAGGGGGAGGTCGGAGGGGTCGAAGATGCGGGTCTCGCATCCCATGCGCTGCAGTAGGCGGGCCGCTTCTTCCACGCAGAGCCGCGAATACGACCGCTCGCGCAGCGATCCGTACAAGAGAAGGATCCGCGGCGCCGGGTCGGTCGAGCCCAATCCCCGGGCGGGCTCGGCGGACAGATAGGCCGCGTCCAGGGCCGGCAGGTTATCCGGATCCGGCAGCGAACGCAGACGGGTGAAGGTCATCAGAGGTCCTTGATCAGATAGGCGGCCGACGCCGGGCAGACGTCCGCGAACTCGCGGGTTCGCCGGATCGCGGGCGGTGCAGACGCCCGATCGGCGACGACGAAGCCGTGCCGGGCGAAGAAAAGCTCGGCCGTCGTGGTGAGCAGGTGAAGCCGTTCGCTACGCAGATCGCTCGCCATGGCCTCGACGGCGGTCAGTATGCGGCTCCCGATCCCTTGGGCCTTCAGGTCGGCGAGCACGACCAGGGAGCGCAGCAGCAGGTCGCGCCGCTCCCCTTCCAGCCCGCCGTAGCCGATGACCGCGCCGTAGTGGTCGGCGCTGAAGTATCGCCCGGCGCCCGGCTCAGGCAGGTTCTCGCCACGCAGGGCCGCGATCAGATCGACATCGGTCGAGTCGACCAAATGCAGACTGACCATCAGCCGGCGTCCTTCGGCGGGGCCGTGTCCGGGAACCAGCGTCGGCCCATCCAGAGCGCGACCGACACGAGCAGGATCAACACCGGCACCTCGACAAGGGGGCCGATGACGGCCGCGAAGGCGACCGGCGAGGTCAGGCCGAAGGCCGCGATGGCCACCGCGATGGCCAGTTCGAAATTGTTCGAGGCCGCGGTGAAGGCCAGGGCGGTGGTGCGCGGATAGTCGGCTTCGATCAGCTTGCCCATGAGGAAGCTCACCACGAACATGACGAGGAAGTAGATCGTCAGGGGAATGGCGATGCGCAGGGCGTCCAGCGGCAAAGCCACCACCTCCCCGCCCTTGAGGCTGAACATGACCACGATGGTGAACAGCAGAGCGATCAGGGTGATCGGCCCGATGCGCGGCAGGAAGCGCCGCTCGTACCAGTCGGCGCCGCGGCGAGCGATCAGGCTGCGTCGGGTCAGGAAGCCGGCTAGGAACGGTAGGCCAAGGTAGACGAGCACCGCGCCGGCGATGGTCCAGACGCTGACGTCCACCACGCTGCCCTGCAGGCCGAACAGGGGCGGCAGGACGGTGAGGAAGATCCAGGCATAAAGGTTGAAGAACAGGATCTGGAAGATCGAGTTGAAGGCTACGAGGCCGGCGACATACTGGTTGTCGCCCCGCGCCAGCTGGTTCCAGACCAGGACCATGGCGATACAGCGCGCCAGGCCGATCAGGATGACGCCGGTCATGTATTCCGGCTGATCGCGCAGGAAGATCACCGCCAGCGCGAACATCAGCACCGGGCCCAACACCCAATTCTGGAACAAGGACAGGGCCAGGACCCGCTTGTCGGCGAAGACGCGCGGCAGTTCCTCGTACCGGACCTTGGCCAGCGGCGGGTACATCATCAGGATCAGACCGATGGCGATCGGGATATTGGTCGTGCCGATTGAGAGGCTGTCGACCCAGGTCGGCAGGCCCGGCGCCAGCGTCCCCATAGCCACGCCCAGGCCCATGGCCACGAAGATCCACAGCGTCAGCCAGCGGTCGAGGAAGGACAGGCGACGCGGCGCAGCGTCCTCCACGCGGGTGTCGATCATCGCTTCACCCGCTGGCCGGCGGCGTCGATGACGACCTCGCCGTCCTCCTTGGTGAGGGCTTGAGATCATCGGCGGGCAGGAGGTCCAGAACGGCCTCGGACGGTCGGCACAGGCCGACGCCGAGCGGACTGACGACGATCGGGCGATTGAGCAGGATCGGATGGGCCTCGATCGCATCGAGCAACTGATCGTCCGTCAGGCCCGGGTCCCCTAGGCCCAGTTCGGCGAAGGGCGTGCCCTTCTCGCGCAACAGATTGCGCAGCGGCTTGCCGGCCCGTTCGGCCAGCCAAGCGACCATGGTCCGCGACGGCGGGGTCTTCAGATACTGCACGACATGCGGCTCGATGCCGACGTGGCGGATCAGCTCGAGCGCGTTGCGCGACGTCCCGCAGGCGGGGTTGTGATAGATGACGATGTCCACGGGATCCTTAGGGGCAACAGGGCGCGAGTTCAGCCAGCAGGGGTTCGCACAGGTCCGCCCTGCCCCCGCAGCAGTCCTTGAGCAGGAAGAGGACCAGGTCGCGAAGCCGATCCAGGTCGGCCCGGTAGATGATCGACCGGCTGCGCCGCTCCGACCTGATCAACCCCGCGCGCGTCAGGACGCCGAGATGGGACGACAGGGTGTTGGCCGGGATCACCAGATGGTTGGAGATGTCACCGGCCGGCAGACCATCGGGTTCGTGACGCACGAGGAGGCGAAACGCCTCCAGCCGCGTCGATTGCGCCAAGGCGGCGAGAGCGAGAATCGAGGCTTCCGTTTCCATAGTTCCGAATTAGTCGAACTATGGAAGCGATCAAGCTCTCGCTTTCTTTTGATCAGGCTGACCGACGTCCCAGCCTGTGGATGCCACGGATGTAAACCAACTCCGCCAAGAGCTCGATCAGAGTCTGGGTGACGATAATGGCCGGGACCAGGGGGATGGCGCCGGGCACGACCAGGGCCAGCGGCAGGACCACGAGCGAGTTGCGGGTCCCAGCGCTAAAGGCGACGGCGCGGCCGGCTTCCGGCGTCAGCCGTGCGAGCCTCGAGACGGCCCATCCGATGAGCGGCGCCAGCACGGAGAAGGCGACATAGACCGGCACGACACTCAGGGTCCGGTCGAGGGTCTGTCCGAGTTGCGGCATGACCGCGGCGACGGGCGTCGTTCTCGGCGTCCACGATCACGCGCACCGGATGGGTCCGCTTGATCGCCTTGCGCTTGGCCAGCAGCCGAAGCCCCTGACGGCGCCCCTCGCCAATCGTCACTAGGTAATTTCCCGTAGGTTCGCCCTCCTCGGTCCGCTCGATCTCGATCACGGGCGGCTGCAACACCCCCTTGGCCTTGATGGAGGCCGCGAGGGCCTCGATGGTCGCGGGCGCATGCGGCGTCTTCCTCGCGTTCTTCGGCGAGGCCTTGAGCCGATTAAGCGGCACGATGAGTTCCGCGCCGTGTTGTGGCGCGGTCGCTTCAGTCGCGACGGTTTCGGTGGATTGAGCAGTCATGTCTGCCTCCTTTGGGCTTGGGTTGCAGGCACGCGAACTGCGCGCCTGAAACCCTGCCCGTCGGCGAGACCGGGGTAGCAAGGGCCAGGGCGGACCGGCCGGAGGGGGATCACCCGACCTGCACAAGCCTGACCCTGATTGCGGCTATGATGACGATCGTCGGCGCGGAAGGTCGGGGAGACCGGCCGGTCCGGCGGCGCAGCCGCTTCACCCTGGCGCGCGCGAGGGCGGAGCCCTTAGCTCTGCAAGCCCGACGAACCGTGCATTCCGTCGTCAAAGTCGACCGCTAAGAACCGGAGCTTATCGGTCACTGGCCACGATACCCAGTTGCAGCGAGGAAGGAGCCTGAAGAAGGCGGCGCCCATCCTGCGGTGCGGGATGACCGCGGCGGAGTGACTGGGATCGGTGACCCGTCGACTAAGCGACCGGGCGTCATCAGACGACGTCTGCGCAGACGGTGCTGAGAACCGTAAGACCAACACCGCGGGCCTGCGTGTTTTCCCTGCGGCATCTTTCGGTTCGAATCGACCCGAACGAGGAGATGCATCATGGGACAGACCCATTCGCCCCTGCCACGGACGATCAAGAAACCGGAACTGCGCCAGATGGTGCCGCTCGCAGACAGCACCATCTGGGAGATGGAGCAGCGCGGGGAGTTCCCCAGACGCTTCCGGCTGACGCCGCGATGCGTGGTCTGGGATCTGTCGGAGGTGCAGACCTGGCTGGAGAAACGCCGCCGCACCCCCGTCACGCCGGCCAAGGCTCCGGATGTGCGCCTGCGCCGATCACGCCCCGTCCACGACGGGCCGGGCGCCTCCCGACCGCACCTGTAAGCCGCGCCTCGCTTTAGAAAACGGCGAGCGGATTATCGACTGCTTCAGCCGGGGATGGCGGAGGCAAGGGGGACGGGACACGGGCTTCCAGGGCCGATAATTGATTTCTTCACCCCCGCGAGCTATATGTCGTCCCGAGGCCAGATCGGTTGAAACAGCCTCACCCGCCTCTTCGGAGGTCCACGCGTGAGCGAGATAGGGATTTCGATCCCGGAAGCGGCTACCGAGTGACTTCTGATAAGGGCGCCTCCGGGCGCCCTTATCTTTTCCGGTGGAACTTCAGCTTTTCGCCCTTCAGCGTCTTGTCGATCAGAACGGCGAAGCGAACCTTGCTCATGTGCGCAATAGCGAGCGCCTGCGCCGGCTCCGGGCTGTAGGCGCTTTCCACGAAGAGCTTGAGATCGACGCCCGCGTCGGCGCCGCGCTTGACCCGGAAGAAAACCCTGTAGTCCCCTGCTCCGCCGTCGTTGCGCACACCGATCCGCAGGAAGTTCGCCTCCGGGGTCTGATAGACGTGCGCCGTCGGCAGACCCTTCAGGATATGCGGGAGCGCCTGCGACAGCCCATAGCGGATCGGACAGAAGACGCGCCGCCTCGGACCATCCCAGACCGCGACCGCAGTTTCGTCGTGCTGGGCGGCGTCGAAGGTTTCACTGAAGCAGTGGTTGCTAAACCGGACATCGATCTTCACGCCGTTCGGACGCGACTGGGTGGCCATCTCCAGCACGAAGGGCTCGAGATGGTCGAACGCGAGCGTCTGCCCCGCGACTTCCAGCGGCGGAAAATACGGCCCGGCCATGGCCTACAGTCCCAACAGGTCCGGCGACCGCTTGCGCAGTCCCGGCCGGACGGCCGTGCGCTTGGTGGCGGCAGCCTTATCCCGCGCGTCGATCATGTCCTTGTCCCTGCATTTTCTGCTGGCATCCCGACGCATTTCAAAATTTCGGATCAAAACGCGGTGCGCTGACCTCTGACACGGTCAGAACCGGCGTGTAGGCGCGGCCCGCTTCCCAGGCGTCCACGGCGTTCGACCATTCCTGCGCCATGTGGCGGCGCTGGGTCTCGAACTCCGCCTTGTTGTAGACGCCTCGCGAAGATCGCTCTTCGTGAGCGAGCCCTTTCTCGATCCAGTCCGAGTTGAAGCCCATCTCGTGCAGCAGGGTCGAGGCCGTCCGCCGCAGGTCGTGCACGGTGAAGGGCTCGAGCGGAAGGTTACCCTTTCCGGCCCTTTCAGCGATCGCACTGGTGACGCGGTTGAAAGTCGCCCGCGACATCGGCGCATCGGCGTCATAGCGCGACGGCAGGATGTATTTCGAGTTGCCGGCGCAGGTCTTCAGAGCGACCAGGATGTCGAGCATCTGGGTGGAGAGGTAGACGTTGTGAGGGCGTGAGCGCTTCATGCGCGCAGCCGGGATCGACCAGACCGCATTGTCGAAATCCACCTCGGTCCACACCCCGTCCTGAAGTTCGCTCTTCCGAACCATGCTGAGGAGGATGAACTTCAAGCCGAGCCTGATGGTCGGCAGGGTCGCGACCTCACCCAGGAGCATCAGCATGATCCGGATTTCGGCTGGGGTGAGTGAGCGATCGCGCGGCCGGAAGGTGGCGATCGAAGCCGGACCCACGTCATCCGCAGGATTGTCGATCTTCTCGCCGTGGAGGATGGCCCAGCCGTAGATTTGTTTGACGATATCCCGGACATGGATCGCCGTGGCGGGCGCCCCGCGATCCACAATCGCCTTGCAGTGGGCCCGCAGATCGTCGGGTGTGATCTCGCTCAGCAGGCGGTTCTTCCACTTCGGCAGGATGTCCCGATTGAAAATCGCCCGGCGCATGTCGCGGGTGCTGTCCGCCATCGGCGCGCGGTCCATCCAGCCCTGGGCGACCTGTGCGAAATCGTGAGCTTCCTTCAGGCGACGTTTGGCGCGCTGCTTTTCAACCGCGGGCGACACCCCGTCCGCGATCGCCTTCTTCACCTCGATCAGCCGCTCACGGGCTTGGGCCAGCGTCAATCCGGCGCTGCCGTAACGCCCGAGCGTCAAGGTCTCTCGACGGCCGTTGAACCGATAGTCGTAGCGGAATGAGATTGCGCCGCCCGTCGAGACATAGACGTACATGCCGTCCCTGTCGGTACTCTTGTAAGCCCTTGCTTTCGGTCGCAAATTCTTCAGCGCAGTGTCGGTAAGCACGGTATAATCGCCTCTCTCCGTCGGTCCTCGAAATCGGTCCCGCCAAGACGGCTTTTTCTCATTCATCTCAATGACTTGCTGGAAATGAATACCGTCAGACCGCGGCCCGATGTCAGGACGGTATGAGCCCGAGTCCGCCAGATCAATGCAGCGGCGTACCGTCGGCCAGTCCGACAAAACGAAAAAAGACCCTCCGAATGGCTCCGAAGGGTCTCGACAGAATTCACAATGTTGTCAGGCCTTTAGAGGCCGCTTCGGAAGCGATACCGAATGCTGCCGAAGGGTCGGGACTATTCCCACTCGATCGTCCCCGGCGGCTTGGACGTGACGTCGTAGACGACGCGGTTGACGCCGCGGACTTCGTTGATGATGCGGGTGGCGGTCTTGGACAGCACGTCCCAAGGGAATTGGTAGAAGTCGGCGGTCATGCCGTCGGTGGAGGAGACGGCGCGCAGGGCCAGGACCTTTTCATAGGTGCGGGCGTCGCCCATGACGCCGACGGTCTTGACCGGCAGCAGCACGGCGAAAGCCTGCCAGATCTTGTCGTAAAGACCCGCCTTGCGGATTTCATCCAGATAGATGGCGTCGGCCTGTTGCAGGGTCTCGACGGCGTCCGGCGTGATCTCGCCGGGGATACGGATGGCCAGGCCCGGTCCGGGGAACGGGTGGCGGCCGACGAAGGCGTCGCTGAGCCCCAGTTCGCGGCCCAGGGCGCGAACCTCGTCCTTGAACAGTTCGCGCAGGGGCTCGACCAGTTTGAGTTTCATATAGTCCGGCAGGCCGCCGACGTTGTGGTGGCTCTTGATGACGTGGGCCTTGCCGCTGGACGAGGAGACGCTCTCGATCACGTCTGGATAGAGGGTGCCTTGCGCCAGGAATTCGGCGCCCTCGATCTTGGCGGATTCGCGATCGAACACCTCGATGAACAGCCGGCCGATGGTCTTGCGCTTGGTCTCGGGGTCGGAAATGCCGGCCAGTTCGCCGAGGAATTCCTTCGACGCATCAACATGCACCAGCGGGATGTTGTAGTGCTCGCGAAACAGGGTCGTGACCTGGGTGGCCTCGTCCTTCCTCAACAAGCCGGTGTCGACGAAGACGCAAGTCAGTTGATCCCCGATGGCCTCATGGATCAGAACGGCGGCGACCGAGGAGTCAACGCCGCCCGACAGGCCGCAGATCACCTTGGCATCGCCGACCTGTTCGCGGATCTGGGCGATCTTCTCGTCGCGATAGGCGGCCATGGTCCAGTCGCCCTTCAGGCCCGCGATGCCGTGGGTGAAGTTCTTCAGCATCTGATGGCCGCGCGGTGTGTGCATCACCTCGGGGTGGAACTGCACACCGTAGAAGCGACGGGCCTCGTCGGCGATCACCGCATAGGGCGACCCTTCGGACGAGGCCACCACGTCGAAGCCTTGCGGAATGGCGACGATCTTGTCGCCATGGCTCATCCAGACCTCTTCGTTCTCGCCGACAGGGGCCAGGTCGGCCAGCAGGGGCGAGGTCTTCTGAACCGTGATCTCGGCGCGGCCGAACTCGCGGGTATGGCCGCCCTCGACCTTGCCGCCCAGTTGCTCGCACATCGTCATCTCGCCGTAACAGATGCCCAGCACCGGCACGCCGGCCTCGAACACGCCCTGCGGCGCGCGGGGACTGCCCTCTTCATGCACGCTCTCGGGACCGCCCGACAGGATGATGGCCGCCGGGTTCATGGCCGTCAGAGCCGCTTCCGCCTTCTGGAACGGATGGATCTCGCAATAGACGCTGGCCTCGCGCAGGCGCCGCGCGATCAGTTGCGTCACTTGGCTTCCGAAGTCGACGATGAGGACCTTTTGGTGGTCTTGCGGCGTGGTCATGGCGTGATCGAATCCGGGGCAGGAAGATGGGCGCGGTCTTGGCGGGGTGGGGCCGATATTTCAAGGGCGGGAAGCTCAAGAGCGGCGGGGCCGTCGACCTCCAGCACGGCGATCAGCCGATCCAGGGCAACGGCCAGGTTCTCGTCGACATGATGCAGGGTCGAGGTCCAGTCCTCCAAAGCCTTCAACTCGGCGCGACCGTCCGACACGCCGCGTAAGGCGATCAGAGGCACACCGAAGGTCTGGGCGGCGCGGACTAGGGCCCAGGTCTCCATGTCCACCATCTCGGCGTCGATGGCGTCATAGGCGACGCCGGACACGACGTCCGCTCCGGTCGACAGGGTCGCCGTCGGCACGCCGGGGATCGGGCACGGCAAAGGCAGGACGGCGGGCTGGTGCAACAGGGGCGTCACGCCCTTCGGAAAACCGAGCGGGCTGGCGTCCATGTCGCGATAGGCGACGGACGAGGCCTGATAGACCGCCGCATGATCCAGCACCCGCGATCCGCACGAGCCCAGCGATACGATCAGATCCGGCAGATCGCCCGCCGCCTCCAGCCGCGCCAGGGCGGCGCCCAGGCTCACGGCGGCCTCGACCGGACCGACGCCGGTCATCAGCGGCGCGATCCGGGCCTGAAGGTGCAGGCCGAATTCAGCAGGCGCGGCCATGACGTAGAGCAGCGAAACTCCGCCATGCCGCGCCAGCTTCATGCCGCGCGCTCGTAGACGGCGGCGAAGAAGCCGTCAGTGTCGGCCGAGGCTGGCGACAGCCGAAGGCGCGCCCCGGACGCCAGGTCGGAGAACTTCGCCTGCGCCGCCTCGGTCAGGTGCGGCGCCGACAGGACATCGGTGACGGCGACCGGGCGGAAGTCGGGATTGGCGGCCTCAAACGCGTCCACACTGGCCTCGTTCTCGCGCGCCAGCATCGAACAGGTGACATAAACCAGTCGGCCGCCCGGCTTCACCAGCTTGGTCGCCTGGCTCAAAATACGCACCTGCAGGCCGTGCAGCTTTTCGACCTCCTCGGTCGTCAGCCGCCAGGCGTCCTCAGGACGACGACGCCACGTGCCGGACCCCGAACAGGGCGCATCGACGAAGACCAGATCGGCCTGGCCGTTCAGGTCTTCCAGGCCGCCGCCATTCTGACCGATCAGGACCAGATCCGCCTCGACGCCCGCGCGCTGCAGGCGAGGACGGATGTTCTCCAGCCGCTTGTTGACGACATCCGAGGCGACCAGCTTGCCTTGCGCCTTCATCGCCTGGGCCAGACCCAGCGTCTTGCCGCCGCCGCCGGCGCAGTAATCCACCACCGTCATGCCGGGCTGCGCCCCAGCCAGCCAGCAGACGACCTGGCTGCCTTCGTCCTGGATTTCGAACCGACCGGCCTTGAAGCCGTCCAGCGCCTGGATGTTGGGCGGCGGTTCCGACGGCACGCGCAGGCCGACGGCCGACCAGGGCGTGCGCGACACGTCCAGTCCTGCGGCCTTCAGTTCGGCCTCGACCTCATCGACCGTGGCGCCCGCATCATTGACGCGCAGGTCGATCGGCGCGCGCGGCGCCATCAGGGCGTGGGCTTCCTCGGCCCAGCGGTCGCCGAAGGTGGCCTTGAAATCCTCGACCACGAACTCGGGCAGGCCGGCGGCGACCCAGCCCGGCAGTTCGCCCTGCCCCGCCGTGATGCGGCTGCGCTCCTGTTTGGACAGCGGGCGCGGACCATAGCCGTCGCCCGAATGCAGGGCCTCGATCTCGTCCAGCGAAAGGCCGTCGATGGCGTGCAGCGAACCGATGACCAGAGCCCGACCGTCTTCACGCCCGCCCATGATCCACGACAAGCGGCCGCGCGCGCGCAGCACCTTATAGACCCGGTCGGCGATGGCGCGCCGGTCCTTGGACCCGGCGTAGCGGTTGGCCGTGCCCCAGGCCTTCATGACGGCCTCGGCCGGTTGGCGGCCCTGGGCGATGGAGTCCAGGACGGAGGCGGCGGCGGCGAGGCGAGCGGCTGGGGTCAATTCAGGCTTTCAAACGAAGAACAGGGACGACAGGACCATGACCAGTCCCGCAAGCGAGACCACCCAGACCAGCGACCGGATATAGGGAACGCCGAAGGCGTAGAGCGGCACATAGACCACCCGCGCCCAGAAATAGAGCGCCGCGCCCCACACCGTCAGGGCGCTGGACGCGCCGATGACATGGGCGATCAGCACCGCGCCAATGAACAGCGGCAGGGTTTCGTACAGATTGGCCTGGGCGCGTTCGAGACGGCCGGTCAGCGGCTTCTTCGCCTCCGGCGTCTCGTCGCGCGGACCCGCATTCCATTTCGAGCCGAACTCGGCCGTCCGCGCGCCGGCGGGCAGGAAGATCTGAACCAGGGCCAGGATCAGCGTCAGGGCCAGATAGGTGAGTTCGGTCGTCATGGTCGCCTACCCTTGCCGATAGTTGGGCGCTTCACGCGTGATCATCACGTCGTGGACGTGGCTTTCACGCAGACCCGCACCGGTGATGCGCACGAAACGGGCGCGCTCCTGGAACTCAGGAATGGTGCCGGCGCCGACATAGCCCATGGAGGCGCGAAGGCCGCCGACCATCTGGTGCAGGACCGGGCTGATCGGCCCCTTGTAAGGCGTCTGACCCTCGATGCCCTCGGGCACCAGCTTTTCGGACGAGACTTCCTTTTGGAAATACCGATCCGCCGAGCCGCGCGCCATCGCCCCCACCGAGCCCATGCCGCGATACGACTTGTAGCTGCGGCCCTGGTACAAGAAGACCTCGCCGGGGCTTTCGTCGGTGCCGGCGAACATCGAGCCCATCATGGCCACGTTCGCGCCGGCCGCGATGGCCTTGGCCAGGTCGCCCGAGTATTTGATGCCGCCGTCCGCGATGACCGAGGCGCCCGTGCCGTTGGCCGCGCGCGCGGAGTCCATCACCGCCGTCAGCTGCGGCACGCCCACGCCGGCGACGATGCGGGTGGTGCAGATGGAGCCGGGACCGATGCCCACCTTCACCGCATCCGCGCCTGCGTCGATCAGGGCGCGCGTCGCATCATAGGTCGCGACATTGCCGGCGATGATCTGCAGCCGGTTGTTCTCGCGCTTGATCCGCTCGACCACCTGGGCGACCGAGGCCGAGTGACCGTGGGCGGTGTCGATCACCACCACGTCGCAACCCGCTTCGGCCAGCGCCATCGCGCGCTCGTATCCGGCGTCGCCGACGGTGGAGGCTGCGCCGACCAGCAGGCGGCCCTGCTCGTCCTTGGCGGCGTTGGGGAAGGCCTGGGCCTTCTCGATGTCCTTCATGGTGATCAGGCCGACGGCCCGATAATCCTCGTCCACCACGATGACGCGTTCGATCTTGCGGGTCTTCAGCAACTCGCGCGCCTCGTCGCGGCTGGCGCCCTCGCGGACCGTGATCAGGTCGCCCGTGGTCATCAGCGAGGCGGCAGTGACGTTCAGGTCGCTCTCGAAGCGCATGTCGCGGTGGGTCAGCATCCCGACCAGCTTGCCCGTCGCCGGATCCACGACAGGGAAGCCGGTGATCTTCTTGCGCGCCACGATCTCGCGCACTTCGCCCAGCGTCGTCTGCGGGCCGACCGTCACCGGGTTGACCACCATCCCGCTCTCATAGCGTTTGACGGCGCGGACCTCGTCAGCCTGCTCCTCGATGGTCATGTTGCGGTGCAGAACGCCCAGACCGCCGGACTGAGCCATGGCGATGGCCAGGCGGCTTTCCGTCACTGTGTCCATGGCGGACGACAGCAGCGGAATGTTCAGTTTGATGTCGCGCGTCAGCTGGGTCGAGACATCGACCATCGCCGGCATGAACTCGGATGCGCCGGGTTCCAGCAAAACATCGTCGAAGGTCAGTCCTTCGCGTATCTCCATAGGGAGTCTCCGTTTTGCGGGCCGCGTATAACGGGATGCGGGGGTCGGGGGCAAGGCCGATTGCGGTTATAGGCCCGATAGATTTTATTGCTTTGCAACCCGCAGGGCCGCTCACCATTCTCTCCGCATGGTCGGCGTCATCCTCAGCACCGCGCGCAAACTGGCTCTGAAGATCGCCAGCTATGGCGTCATGCACCTGATCGTCGCCATCCTGGTCGCCTTCGTCATCACCCGCGACTGGCGCATCGCCCTGGCCGTCGGCATGGTCGAGCCGATCTTTCAGACCATCGCCTACACCGTCCACGACCGCGTCTGGCATAAGGTCGAGCGGCGTCGCATGGCCTCCAATATTGAGGAGGCGACAGAGGCCTTCACCGCCCGCCTCGACATCATGTCGCCCGAGGAACAGCGCCGCTCGCACGACGCCCATCACGGCCACAGCCACACCCTGCCCCGGTCGTTCAAACAGATCGCGCTGAAGACCGTCACCTATGGCGTCATGCATTTCGCCGTGGCGGTCGCCGTAGCCTACGCCCTGACCAACGACATCCGCACGGCGCTGACCATCGGCATGGTCGAGCCTCTGGTGCAGACGCTCTTCTTCGCCCTGCACGACCGCATCTGGTCGCGAATCGAAGAGCGTCGGGCGCGCAGCGCCGTCGCTACGGCCTAAGCCTTACAAGCGATCGCTGGTCTATCGCCAGATGCGCGTTCTATCAGCGCGCTTCCAGGACAGGAACAAAGCGAACTTCCGAGACCTCGCCATCACCGGGTGCTGGCAGGTGGTCGACAAAGAAACGTCCGCTGGTGTCGCTGAACACGTGGAAGCAGTTCTCGGAATAGTCTCCGACTTGAGTGCAAATTTGACCGTCCGACACGCGATAGCGACCTTCGCTTCTTGCTCTGCCATGGACCACGTATCGACCCTCGGGAAAGAAGAACTGCGCTCGATCACCAATGACTGTATCGACGTAATCCAAATGGACCCCATCCAGCAGGTACCGCAGGACCTTGTCGGATACTGGTGACAGATCATCAGCTGAGGGCGACGGAGCTGCTTGAAGCGCTGCAGCCAAAACCAAGACCGGCATCATCGACTTTCTCCGGTACGCGCGATTATCGCTTGTTCAGCGCGACCAGAAACACCTCGGCGCTGTCCTTACGGCTAGACGCCGGCTTGACGTATTTCACCGTCTCGAACTCCTCGCGCAGCCGCGCCAGAACGCCGCCGGCGTCCCCGCCCTGGAAGTTCTTGGAGACAAAGTTGCCACCCGGCCTCAGGGTACGGATGGCGAAGTCGGCGGCGATCTCGATCAGGGCGATGATCTTCAAATGGTCCGTCTGGCGATGCCCGACCGTGTTGTGCGCCATGTCCGACAGCACCAGGTCCGGCGCCCCGCCGATGGCGTCGATCAGCTGCTGGTCCACGCCCGGATGGGTGAAGTCGGCCTGAAGCAGTGTTGCGCCCGGGATCGGCGCGATCATCAGCAGGTCCACGCCCGCCACCGCACCCGCCCCCCGGTTCAACGCCACCTGAACCCAGCCGCCCGGCGCCGCGCCCAGGTCGATGACCTTTGACCCGCGCTTGATCAGCCGGAACTTGTCGTCGATCTCGATCAGCTTGAAGGCCGCGCGCGAGCGCCAGCCCTCGGCCCGCGCTTTTTCGGACCATTTGTCCGACAGCTGGCGTTTGATCCATTGCTGGCTCGACATCGACTTGGTGTCGGCCGTCTTCATCTTGGTGCCCATGCCGCGTCCGGCGGCGGTCCCGCCGGTGGGCGGTTTCACCATCCGGCGGCGTTCCTGGGGCTTTTCGTCTTCGCTCATCGTTCCCACATAGCCCCGACCGGCGTTGCGGGCTATGTCCCGCCTCAAATCAACCCAAAGAGGACGACCGACATGGCCGACACCCTGACCTTCACCCTGGACACCGGCGACGGCGAAGCCCGCGACGTGGTTATCAAGCTGCGCCCCGACCTGGCCCCCGGCCACGTGGAACGCATCACCGAACTAGCCAAGGAAGGCTTCTACGACGGCGTGGTCTTCCACCGCGTGATCCCGGGCTTCATGGCCCAGGGCGGCGATCCGACCGGCACCGGCACCTCGGGCTCCAAGAAGCCGAACCTGAAGGCCGAGTTCTCGGCCGAGCCGCACGTGCGCGGCGTCTGCTCGATGGCCCGCACCTCGGACCCCAACAGCGCCAACTCCCAGTTCTTCATCGTCTTCGACGACGCCACCTTCCTGGATCGCCAGTACACCGTCTGGGGTCAGGTCGAATCGGGCATGGAACACGTCGACGCCCTGCCCAAGGGCGAGCCGCCGCGCAGCCCCGGCAAGATCGTCAAAGCGACGGTCAACTAAAGCGAAAGCGGCAGAGTTGGACTTCGTCCAACTCGGATTAGATTTCGCACAACGAGAATGTGCGCAATCTTGACGTTTCTCGATGATGGCTTTCAGTTGCGCGACTGAGCCATCGTCGGGGGACGACATTGCGCATTCTTCTGGTCATCGAGCCGTCCGGCGGCGGCTCGGGGCGTCATGTGGTCGATCTGGCCCGCGCCCTGATCGGAAGCGGCCATCAGGTGTCCCTGATCTGGTCGCCAAGCCGCGCAGAGCCCTGGTTTCCGGCCGCGGTCGCCGCCCTTCCCCTCCACGCCGATGAACGTCTGCCGATGCGACGCAGCGTCGGACCGTGGGACGTCGCCGCCCTTCACACCCTGAATCGCCTGATCGCCCGCCTCGGCCCGTTCGAGATCGTTCACGGCCACAGCGCCAAGGCCGGCGCCCTGGTCCGCCTGGCCCACGCGCCCGGCGCCGCCAAGATCTACACCCCTCACGCCCTGCCGATGATGGGCCCGGCCAGCTTGACGAAGATCAGCGCCGGCGTGGCCGAGGCGCTGTTGGCCCGATCCGGCGACGCCATCATCGCCGTCTCTGAGGAAGAGGCCGCCATCGCCCGTCGCTGGGGGCTCGGCGGAAACCGCTTGCACATCGTCCCCAACGGCCTGGCCGCGCCGCCCGCCAACGATCGTCTTTCAGCCCGCCAGGTCATGCGTGTTCCCGACAACGCTCTGGTCGTCGGCTTCGTCGGCCGGTTCTGCACCCAGAAAGACCCCGTTCGATTCGCCCACGCCGTCCGCCGGGCGAACGCCATCGATCCGCGCATCACCGGCGTCATGATCGGCGATGGCGACCTGGCCCCGTCGGTCAGGACCGCCGCCGGCGACGCCCTACGTCTGCTGGGCGCACGCGATGCCGGGCCTTTGATGCCGGGCTTTGATCTTTTTGCTCTTACCAGCCGTTACGAGGCCGATTCCTACGCCATGATCGAGGCGGCCGCCCTGGGCCTGCCGATCGTCTGCACCGACGTCGGCGGGATCGGGCGTCTGATCCAGGCCGGCGCGCGCATCGACCGCCTGCCCGTCGACGCCTCGCCCGATCATCTGGCCGAGGCGATGCGCACCGCGCTGGCCAGCCGCGTCGTTGCCCTGCCAATTGCGCCGGGCCTGCTGTCCGCCTCACGCATGGCCGAACAGACCGTCCAAATCTACCGCGACGCCTTCGCTCGCCGACGCCTGGGTGGCTGAGCCCATCTTCATCAACGGCCGCTTCCTGACCCAGCCGATGAGCGGGGTTCAGCGCTATGCGCGTCAGATCGTCCGCGCCCTTGACCAGCGCCCCGGCGCGGCCGAGCGTTACGTCCTACTGACGCCCCCCGGCGCCGAGAACCTGAACCTGCTCAACATCCCGACCCGCAAGATAGAGCGCGCGGGCGGCCATCTTTGGGAACAGACCGCCCTGGCCTGGACCGCGCGCCATGGCCGGCTGCTTTCGTTAGGGGGTTCGGGTCCGGTGCTGCACCGGCGGCACATCGTCGTCATCCACGACGCCGCCGTCTTTCGTCATCCTGAGCATTTCCGAAAAGGCTACGCCGCCTTCCACCGCGCCCTGAACAGAATCCTGGCGCGCCGGGCGCGGTTGGCGACCGTCTCCGAGTTCTCCCGGCGCGAGTTGGCCTCGGTCCTGAACCTGTCGCCAACAGCATCGCCGTCGCCCCGAATAGCGCCGACCATCTTCGCAACATCACGCCGGACCCCGCCGTCATCGAAAGCCTAGTCCTGACGCCCCGTCCCTACTTCGTGGCCTTGGGTAATCTGACGCCGAACAAGAATCTCGCCGTCGCCATCCACGCCCTGTCCCATCTTGCAGACCCCGCCGTTCGGCTGGTCCTCATCGGCGACCGACCCGCTGTCTTCGACCGTTCCACCTTTCCGGCCGACCCGCGCCTGATCTTCGCCGGCCGTCGCTCGGACGCAGAGATCGCCGCCCTGCTCGGCGGCGCGCGCGCCCTGGTCTTTCCCAGCCTCTACGAAGGCTTCGGCATCCCGCCGCTGGAGGCGATGACCCTCGGCTGTCCGGTCATCGCCTCCGACATCCCCGCCACGCGCGAGGTCTGCGCCGACGCCGCCCTCTATTTCGACCCTGCCGACGACGCAGCCCTGGCCGCCCATATGGCTGAGATGCTCAGCCGACCGGATGTCGCTCGCCGCGACGCGGGCCTTCGCCGCGCCGACCGTTACGCCTGGTCCTGCTCGGCCGAAACCATCGAAGACCTTCTGCTCAGCACCTGACGATAGACGGCCCTGTGCGCCTCGACGATCGACGCCTCGGTCCAGGCCGGCGCACCGACCGTCGCGAAACGCCAGCGTTCCGGCTGGTCCACAGCCGCTTGCATCGCCGCCGTCAGCGCGCCTGCATCCTGCGGTTCGATCAAAGCTGACATGCCCGCCCCCTGCGCCGCCTCCGGCAAGCCGCCGATGCGCGATGCGATCACGCCCCGTCCCTGATGAACCGCCTCCACGACGCTGCGTCCGAACGGCTCGGCCCACACCGCCGGCGCAACCAGCACATCCACCTTGGGCCAGAACGCCTCCGCCTCCACCTGCCCCAGCCAGACGATTCGCGGATCATCATAAGCCCGCCTCAACGCCTGCACGTAGTCCGCCTTCCCCCGCCCGCCGATATTCAGTGTCCAGTCGCCGTCCAACCTTCTCGTCGCCGCCAGTAGAACCTCGATCCCCTTTTCCGGCTCGACCCGCCCCAGAAACCCGAACCGCATCATCGGCGCCTCGAACAGCGATGGTTTCAGCGCGATCGCCGCCGCACCTGCCGCATTGCCGATCACCGACCCCGGCGTCCGTCGAAAATGGCCGGCCGTCCGATGCATCTCCAGCACAGGCCCGCTCAGGCCGATGACATGATCGACCCGTTGCGACCGCGCCCGCTTGGCCCCCGTCAGCAACACGCACGACCCACACCGCCGCTCGCAACGTCGTCCGCGTCGAAACAGCGACGCCCGCGCGCACAGCATCGACCAGTCCCTCAGCGTCTGCACCAGCGGCAGATCCCGCCGCGCCGCCGCGCGATAGATCGACAGCGAAAACCCCATCGCCAGGTGCAGATGGATCAGATCCGGCCGCACCCGCGCCACCGCCAGATCCACCGCCTGATCCATCAGCGGATTGGCCGCCTCCAGCCCATGCCAAACCGCCCGCCGAACCGCCGACCGCCGCGCGCCGTCATAAGGCCAGTACAGATTTCGCAACGGCAGACGCTGCACGGGCACGCCGTCGATCCGCTCCTTTACCGTCTCGCGTCCCGGCGTCAGCGTCAGCACCGACGCCTCGGCACCCGCCCGCCTCAGCCCTTGGGCCAACTACGCCACGCTGCGTTCCGCCCCGCCGACCTGCGCCGGCGGATACAGGGTGTTGACGATCAGCACCCTCACGGCGCTAGCGACCTTCGCCACGCTAGGGCGCCCACCAGACAGCACAGGAAGACCATCCCCGCCCCCTGCGTCAGGTCCTCCCCGAACATCGCCGCCAGCACATAGATCGACAGCGGCGTCAGCGCGTCCAGCCGCGCCGCCGACGCCAGATGCAGCCCCAGAAGCACCAGCGCGCTCACCACGCCCGCCGTCCGCGCCGTGAACAGATAGCCGTTGTGGCTGACCGACAGCGCCCGAAACGCCCCCATCTCGTCCGCCGACGACCAGCCCGTTCCCGTCGGCCGCTCCACGACCAGATCCACCGTCCGCCGCCAGGTCAGCATCCGCCCGGCCAGATTGTCCTGCAGCGCCATCCTGTCGAACCGTCCAGCAAACCGGCCGCCATCGAGGTCGAACCGCCCCGCCTGCAAAGCCACCGCAACCGCCGCCAGCACGCAGATCGCCAGCACCATCCCCAGCGGCCGAACCTGCTCGCGCCAGCGCCAACCGACGACCATCCTCGCCAGCCCCGCCAGCACAGCCGCCATCATGCCGCCCCGCGACAGGGTGCTGACGAACCCCAGCGCCGCCACGCCGACGCCGCCCCACGTCTTCGCGCCCCGCGCCCAGCGCCGTCCCGCCAGCATCACGCCTGCCGGGACCGCCAGTCCGATCATCGCCATCGCCGCATTTGGATGCTCGGCCAGGGTCGTCAGGCGCACTTGTGCGGCCGTCGTGGTCACCATCGCACGCGGCGACGCCAGCCCCAGGGCCTGCAAAGACTCCAGCCCGACCAGCATCGCCAGCCCGTAGGTGGCCAGGTGACACGCCGCGCCCGCCAGCACAGCCCAGAGGAACAGCCGCCGCCGTCGCTTGTCTCTCAGGATCAGGCTCGCCGCCGCCGGTGCCGCCAGCGCTGAGGCGATCCACCGAAACCAGAAGGCCGCATCCCCGACGTTCAGCCGATCGCCGCCCTGCGCGACCTGCACCAGCAGCGTCATCGCCAGAAAGCCCGCCGCAACCACGCAAGCCGCCCTCAGAACCGGCGCTATGCCTCGCCACGTCACAGCCGCCAACGGCACAGCAACCGCCAGCGCCAGATCCCCCAGCCGCGGCCCGCTGACCTGCCCCGGCGTCAGAAAGAGCGGCAAGGTCACGCCCAGGCCCAGCAAGCCCAAAGCTACCCGCTCATAGGCCGCGCGCACCTGCGACCACCGCAGGGTTCCGCGCCGCGATGCGCTCAGGACGGCCTGCAATGCTCGACCTCGGGATCGAACCGCGCCCCGTCCACAACTCCGGCGACCAGCACCCCGGCCTTTCGCCAGCGTCCGTTCAGGGCCAGCCGACCCGCCAGCCTCAGCCGCGACGCAGCATAGCGCAGCGCCGAGCGCCGTCCCTCGTGCCGCCGCTTGGCCAGGATGACGTTGCGCGTCAGATAGCGATGCAGCCGTTCGCGCCGCGCATCCGGCTCAGTCTCGATGGTCAGCCGTCCCGGCGCCGCGCGCACATGCTCGACTCGGCTGGCCGCGACCAGATAGCCCGGCTCGTCGCGCGACAGCCGCAGCGTATATTCCGTATCGTCGCCCCAGATGAACATGGGCGCCAACGGCAGGCCGTGCCGCATCACCGCCGCCCGGCTGACCAGGACCGACACGAACGTCGCCTGCCGCACCGGCGCCATCCCCTGCTCCAGCCGCTCGCCCCAGGCCGGATAGCCCAGTGCATTCTCGCGCCGATCGATCTCGGGCGTGTTGGTGAGATGCCCCTCAGGCGACCTCACGCTGGAACACAGGAAGGCCGGAACGACGCCCTCGTCCGCCAGCCCCGCTTCCGCCGCCAGCAAGGCCTCCAGCGCATCCGGCGCCGGCAGCACGTCGTCGTCCATCAGCCACACCCGATCGGCCCCGGCCTCGATGGCCGCGCGGATGCCGGCGTTGAAGCCGCCCGCCCCGCCGGTGTTGACCGGCATCCGCACCACCATCGCCTGCCCCGCCCAGGCGTCGGCCAGCATCTCGGCGGTGCCGTCGTCGCTGGCGTTGTCGACCACCACCACCCCGTCGCAATGCCGCGTTTGGGCGATCAGGTGCGCCAGGCATTGCTCCAGCAGGGCGCGCCGGTTCCACGTCACCACCACCGCCCAAACCGACGTGCTCATGCCGCCATCCGAGCGATGGCCGGCGCCAACGACTTCTCGACCAGGCTCAGCGCCCGCCCGACCGCCTGGTCCATGTTGTAATACTGAAAATCGGCCAGCCGTCCGGCGAACCACACCTTGCCCGCAAGCGTCGCCGCCATCGCGCGATACTGCACCGCCAACGCGCGCGACGCCTCCGTCAGGATCGGATAATAGGGGTCGTTCACGCCCGCCTCATAAGCCATCGGATATTCGGTCACCGTCGCCGTCGTCGGACCGCTCTCGCCGGTCAGGTGGCGGAAATCGGTGATGCGCGTGAAGTCGAAATCGTTGGGATAGTTGACCGTCCCGACCGGCAGCCCCTCATCGGCATCCACGACCCGATGGTCGAACCGCACGCTGCGATAGGGCAAGGCCCCGACGGACCGGCCGAAATAGTCGTCCAGCGCGCCGCAATAGACCATCCGGTCCCACGACCCCGCTTCGACCTGATCCATCGGCGTATTCACCGACACCGTGATGTTGGGATGATCCAGCATCCGCTGGAACAGCGCCCCATAGCCGTCGCGCGGCATGGCCTGATAGCGGTCGACGAAATAGCGGTCGTCCCGGCTGACCGCGATCGGCACCCGTGCGGTGACCGAGGCGTCCAGCACCTCGACCGGCAAACCCCACTGTTTGGCGGTGTATCCGGCGAACACCTTGTTGAAGACATAGTCACCCAGCCGCCTCAGATCCGGATCGTCCCCCGCCTGTCGCAGGTCATGGATGCTGGGCCGCGCTCCGAAACCGAAACGCTGGACCAGGGCCTGCGTCATCCGCTTGGCCATCGCGGCGGGAAACAGCGTCTCGATCGAATCCAGATTGAACGGCAGCGGCACCTGTCGCCCGTCGAGCAGCCCTTGGACCCGATGGGCATAGGGCCGCCACGCCGTAAACCGGCTCAGATAGGCGAAGATACGCGCACTGTTGGTGTGGAACACGTGCGGACCATACGGATGGATCAGCCGCCCGCCCGCATCGCGTCGGTCGTGCGCATTGCCGCCGACGTGGTCGCGCCGGTCGATCACCAGCACGCTCTGATCCAGCCCGCGCGCCAGCCGTTCGGCGACCACCGCCCCGGTGAAACCGGCGCCGACGATCAGCCAGTCATATCGCCGGGACATCGCGCCTCCTGCCGGTCTGGAACAACGCCCCCCAGTGCGCCCTCAGGCCGATCAGGCAGGCCGCGACCACCACCGCCTCGCCGATGATCCGCGCGCCCGCCATGCCGGCCGCGCCAAGGCCGGGCGCCAACACCACCGCCGGGCCCAGGGTCGCGACACAGCCCAGCGCCACGATCAGCGCGAACCGTCCATCCATCCGCAGCGGGTTCATCAGATGCAGCCCCAGCACCTGGCTGACGGCCACCAGCGGCAGCACCCAGACCAGAAGACGCAGCACCTCGACGGCGCCCGCAAACCCCGGCCCGAACAACAGTCTGATCAGCAGCGGCGCCGCCAGCGTCAGTCCCGCCGCCAGCAGCACGAACGCCCCCGTCGATGCGGCCAGCGTCCACCGCGCCGTGCGAAACGCCGCCGCCTGATCCTGTCCCAGCAGTCCGGCGATCCGGGGCGCAATCAGACCCGCCAGCGGTCGCATCATCGACCCGGACGCCGAAACCAGCCGGTCCGCCGCCCCGTAAAGCGCCGCCTGCGCCGGCCCGGCCAGCGCCGCGACAACCAGAACGCCCGCCCCCGTATAGGCGACGATGACCGCTCGACTGGCGAACAGCGGCCCGCCCTGGATCAGGACGCGTCGCACAAAGCCCCGTTCCGGCGCCTGAATCGTCTGCCGTCGCAACAACAGGATGCCCGTCGCGACCCATCCGGCCCAGACGCCTCCCGCCTGGACGGCCATCACGCCGCCGACGCTCAGGCCGGGCATGGCCAGAACGACCCCCGTCGCGGCTAAAGCGAAGCCAACCTCCAGCATCGCCGCCGGACCGGGATCGCGAATACCCTGAAAGAACCACAGCAGGCCGGCCCCCTGCCCGATCCCCAGCACGACCGCCATCGCCACGACGCCGCTCGCCCCTTCCAGAACCGGATTCAAGGCCGCCAGGCCGAAGCCGACGGCAGCGGCGGGCAGGATCAGCACGCCGCGCATCGCCAGGGCCTGACCGACCAGGACGCCGCGCCCTTCGACAGCTCCGGCGATGTCGCGCGGCCCCGAGAGCGACTGCCCATAATCCACGACCACCGACACCACCAAGGCCAGGGCGATGGCCGAGGCGAATACCCCGAACCCTTCCAGCCCCAGGCGTCGCGTCAGAACCGGATAGAGCAGCAGCGGCGAGACATAGCGGGCGACATGCGCGCCATAGACCCAGCCCGCATCGGCCGCGCCGCGCGCCGACATCAATCGGTGCCTGCCATCCCCCAACTGTCGCCCCCGCGATCAACCCTGGCGCGAGCTTTAGACACGCGCGACTGCAATCGCAAGCGCGGGCTCAGCCGGGCTGCTTAGCCGAAACGGCCCTCGGCCCAGCGCGCGGCGAAATAGCCGCCGGTCGCCGACAGCATCGTCAGGGTCGTGCCCCAGATCAGGTCGATGATCGTCAGCTTGGTCTGCCACACCGCCAGCGTCGCCTGATTGGTCAGGTCGTAGGTGGCGTAGGCGACGAAGCCCAGCACCGCCCCGTTGATCGCCGCCCGCGTCCAGTTCCCTTCCTTCAGGGCCGGCGCGATCGCCAGGAACACGGTCCCGGCGATGGAGATCAGATAGAAGGCCACCGCCGCCTTCGTGTCCGGCTTGTCGGCCATGATCGGCCCGATGACGGGCTTGTACAGCCGGTTCGTCATGGTGGTCAGCCAGACGAAATCGATGGCTGCAAAGGTCAGGCCGGCCCCGAGATAGGCCGCGACATATTTGATCATCCTCGTCTCCCTTAAGCCGGCTTCAGTCGATAGTGGCTGACCGCCCAGGTGCGGCCTTCGTCGTTTCCGAACAGACCGGCCGTCGCCAGATAGAACCGCCGCCAGCGACGGGTCCAAAGTTTGGCGTCGTCTCCATAGGTCTCACGCATCAACACCGCGATACGCGCGGCGTTCCGGTCCATGTTCGCCAGCCAATCGTTGGCGGTCTTCGCATAGTGACCGCCGTTCCAGGTCCATTCCTGCTCGACCGCGAACAGGTCCGGAAACTGTCGGATCAGGCCGTGGCTGGGCATGACCCCGCCGGTGAAAAAGTGTTGCGCGATGAAGTCGCCGCTGTCGGTATGGTCGAACCGATAGGGCGCGTCGCGGTGCGTGAAGACGTGGATGAACATCCGCCCGTCCGGCGTCAGCCAGTTTCTCGCCTTGGTCAGCAGGGCGCGCCAGTTGGCCATATGCTCGAACATCTCCACCGAGACGATGCGGTCGAAGCGCTGCTCGGTGTCGAAGGCGTTCATGTTCTGGGTGATGACCGTCAGATTGGTCAGCCCCCGCGCCGCCGCCTGGGCTTCGATATGGCCGCGCTGGCCGTGGCTGTTCGACACCGCCGTGATCTTCGAATTCGGATAGGTCTCGGCCATCCACAGCGACAGCGAGCCCCAGCCGCAGCCCATCTCCAGAATCGTCTGACCGTCCTTCAGATCGGCATGGGCGCAGGTCTCGGCCAGCGCCGCTTCTTCCGCCTGATCCAGCGTCTCGCGGCCCGTGGGATAGAGGCAGCAGGAGTATTTCAGCCGCTTGCCCAGGCACAGCTGGAAAAACTCGGGCGGCAGTTCGTAATGCTGCTGGTTCGCCGCATCCGTATGTTCGGCGATGGCGCGCTGGGCCATTTCGCGCGCAAAGGCCGCCTCGTCATGCGGGCCGTCGCGATCCAGACGCTTTCTGGCCTCCGTCACCAGGCTGTCGATCGCCGGACGCGTCACGAAGTCCGGGAACGGCGCGTCCTGAAGCTGGCGAATGGCGACATTGGTCAGGTTCATCGGCGTCCTCGATCGTCGGATCTTGCTGCAGGCTTGACGGCAATACGACGCCTCGACCCCGATGGATGCCTTCGCCCTCTTGAACGCAACCCCAAGGATGCCGACATCCGCCTCCCGCGCCGGCCGATTCCGAAGAAAGTGCACCAATTGCACCCTCTTTTTCGAACCGGGCTCGGCGTCGTTTCAGACGAATTAGACGAATTAGACTCTGTTTTTCGCCTTCACCGTCTGAAATCGCCGCGTCGCATCGACGCCGCGTCTTGCCCCCCGCCCGCCCCCGCGTTAGGCGTGGTCAAAAGCCGATATTCATCAGGCAGTGAAAAAAGGGAGAGCGATGGGAAAGATCTATGCTGACGTCACGTCCGCGCTGGAGGGCCTGACCTTCGACGGCATGACGGTCATGTCCGGCGGTTTCGGCCTGTGCGGCATCCCCGAGAACCTGATCGCCGCCCTGCGCGACAGCGGGGTCAAGGGCCTGACGGTCATCTCCAACAACGCCGGTGTCGACGGCTTCGGCCTGGGCCAACTGCTGGGCACCCGCCAGATCGCCAAGATGATCAGTTCTTATGTCGGCGAGAACAAGGAGTTCGAGCGCCAGTATCTCGCCGGCGAGCTGGAGCTTGAGTTCAACCCGCAAGGCACCCTGGCCGAGCGCATCCGCGCCGGCGGCGCCGGCATCCCCGCCTTCTTCACCGCCACCGGCGTCGGCACCCTGGTCGCCGAGGGCAAGGAAGTCCGCAACTTCAACGGCCGCGACTACGTCATGGAGACCGGCCTGATCGCCGACCTGTCCATCGTCAAGGCCTGGAAGGCCGACGAGCGCGGCAACCTGGTGTTCCGCAAGACCGCCCGCAACTTCAACCCCATGATGGCCACGGCCGGCAAGGTCACGGTCGTCGAGGTCGAAGAGATCGTCCCCGTCGGCTCGCTGGATCCCGACCACATCCACACGCCGGGCGTCTACGTCGACCGCCTGGTCCAGACCGTGTCCGAAAAGCGCATCGAACAGCGCACCGTCCGTCAACGTGCCGCCGGCGCCGCCGCCGGATCGGAGGTCTGATCATGCCCCGCACCCGCGAACAACTCGCCGAACGCGCCGCACAGGAACTGCAGGACGGCTTCTATGTGAACCTGGGCATCGGCATCCCGACCCTGGTCGCCAACTATATCCCCGCCGGCATGACCGTGACCCTGCAATCCGAGAACGGCATGCTGGGCATGGGGCCCTTCCCCTATGAGGGCGACGAGGACCCCGACCTGATCAACGCCGGCAAGCAGACGATTACCGAGATCCCGGAGTCGTCCTACTTCTCCAGCGCCGACAGCTTCGCCATGATCCGCGGCGGCCATATCAACCTGTCGATCTTGGGTGCGATGGAAGTGGCCCAGAACGGCGACATCGCCAACTGGATGATCCCCGGCAAGCTGGTGAAGGGCATGGGCGGCGCCATGGACTTGGTTGCGGGCGTCAAACGCGTGGTCGTCGTCATGGAACACGCCAACAAGCACGGCCAGTCCAAGGTCTTGAAGGAATGTAGTCTGCCCCTGACCGGCACCGGCGTCGTCAGCCGCATCATCACCGACCTGGCCACCTTCGACGTCAAGCCGGACGGCGCGGGCCTCGAGCTGATCGAACTGGCCGACGGCGTCACCCTCGACGAAGTCGCCGCCAAAACCGAGGCGGCCTATTCGGTTTCGGACAAACTCAAGACGGCCTGACTGTTGGCGGCGATGACGACGTGCCCGATGATTGCTCGACGTGAGGAGGGCACGTCGGCACGGCGTCTTCCGAAGTCTGCAATCCGCCGACTACGATCTGGATGACGGGCTCGTTCCAACGTTCGTAGCTGACCATCCCCGCGGGCACGGTGCAGACTGAGGTTTCGGCAGGCCCCCGTGCCTGCCCGCCCACATATCTGACGATGAAGCCGGAATACTTCAGGCCCTCGCCCTGACTATTCTCGACCTTCAGCACCGAACCCACATCCCGGCGCGCGTGCAGTCCAAACCTTATCGTACCGGACGCCGCCTCATTCAGCGGCCCACGTGAACCCTCGGCGGGCGGCAGGACATCGCCAATATCGATGCGGTCGACCTTGATCAGGTCGTAGGTTCCATTTGCGTTGCGACGCAGCGTCGCCCGCTCACCTATGGCGACATTGAGCGTGCCTTGCACGAAGCCGGACCGCCGACCTTCGAACTGTTGAGGTGTGGCGGGATATGCCGGCTGGGCGTCCTGCACGAGGAACCCTGTCATCAAGGCGGCCAGTAGCATGACGATCTCCAGTTGCAAGCCAGCTAGCCTGCATTGCCTCAGATCCGTCAAGCGGCAATGATTGAGAAGATCGCGCCAATGGCCGAAGGTCGATTGGGCAGCGCCGATGAGCCTAAGCGTCTAACCGGCGATAGGCGGCGCCCACAAAAGCCATCGTCAGCGGAGCCTGCAAGCCTGTCAGCACGACGGCGAAGACGATCCAGCCCGCCGTGCCAGACATAAGGCCCGCGCCCCACAGCAACACCAGCGCGATCTTCGGCGCCGCCGTAAGGACAAGCCCAACCAGCAGGGACCAGAAGCCGCCGCGCGCGATGCTCATGCTCTGCAGCGACACCATCTGCCCGCGTCCGACCGTCGCCGGCGCGAACAGGGACAGGCGCACCGCGAAGGCGATGACGGCGAACAGGGCGAAGGCCGTGACGACCGCCAGCAGGGTCAGCTTCCACGCAGGCCCCACCGCGCTCCACTGGCGCATCTCGATGGCCTGGGCGTTCAACTCGGCCATGCCGAACACGGCCAACAGGACCAGGGCCACGACCGACAGGATCATGGCGAGAAAGATCGCGCACAGCAGGCCCGCGCCCAGCAGCCGCACCTCCGGTCGTCCGAACTGCAGCCCAACCGGCCCAAGGCCCAGGCGTCGCGCCCCGGCCAGATCGTCCGTGTTGGCGATCCGCGCCAGCGCGCCCGCCAGCACCAGGGTCGAGGCCAGGGCGCACGCCGCCCAGATCAGGCCCGCTGCGCCCGCCGCCAGCGGCTTGGGGCTCCAGACCACGGCCGCCAGCACGATCGCGCCGCAAGCCCCGCGCCACAGGCGAGGCAAGGCGCGAACCGCCGCCGACAGCGTCTCGCCCAGTCGCAAAATCCGATGCTCGCTCAATCCACGCCCCCGATGACCGGCTGCGGATATAGCAGGGGGCCATGACACCGCGCCACCCGCCCGCTAGAAGGCCGCGATGAGCGCTTCCCCCTCTCCTTCCCTCATCCACGTCATCGGCGGCGGCCTGGCCGGCTCCGAGGCCGCCTGGCAGATCGCCCAGGCCGGCGTGCCCGTCGTCCTGCACGAGATGCGCGGCGTGCCTGGCGTCAAGACTGACGCCCACCACACCGATGGCCTGGCCGAGCTGGTCTGCTCCAACTCCTTCCGCTCGGACGACTGGCAGTTCAATGCGGTCGGCCTGCTGCACGCCGAGATGCGGGCGCTGGATTCGATCATCATGGCCTGCGGCGACATCAATCAGGTGCCGGCCGGCGGCGCCCTGGCTGTGGACCGCGACGCCTTCTCCCAGGCGGTGACCGCCAAACTGACCGCCCACCCCTTGGTCACCATCGTGCGCGAAGAGATCGCCGGCCTGCCGCCGCAGGCGTGGGACAATGTCATCGTCGCCACCGGCCCCCTGACCTCCCCCGCCCTGGCCGACGCCATCCTGAAGGCGACGGGCGAAGAGTCCTTGAGCTTCTTCGACGCCATCGCCCCCATCGTTCACGCCGACTCGATCGACTTCGACATCGCGTGGCGTCAGTCGCGCTATGACAAGGAAGGTCCGGGCGGCGACGCCGCCGCCTACGTCAACTGCCCGATGGACAAGGCGCAGTACGAGGCCTTCATCGACGCCCTGCTGAGTGGTCCCAAGGCTGAGTTCAAGGAGTGGGAGCACGTCCCCTATTTCGACGGCTGCCTGCCCATCGAGGTCATGGCCGAGCGTGGTCGCGAGACCCTGCGGCACGGCCCGATGAAGCCGGTCGGCCTGACCAATCCGCGCGACCCGCTGGTCAAGGCCTACGCCATCGTCCAGCTTCGCCAGGACAATGCGCTGGGCACTTTGTTCAACATGGTCGGCTTCCAGACCAAGCTGAAGCACGGGGCGCAGGCCGAGGTCTTCCGCATGATCCCGGGGCTTCAGAACGCCCAGTTCGCGCGCCTGGGCGGTCTGCACCGGAACACCTATCTGAACAGTCCCCAGTTGCTGGATAAGCAACTGCGGCTGAAGGCCATGCCGCGCCTGCGCTTCGCCGGACAGGTGACGGGGGTGGAAGGCTATGTCGAGAGCGCCGCCATGGGCCTGCTGACCGGCCGCCTCGCCGCCGCGCAAGCGCTGGGTCGCGACCTGGCCCCGCCGCCGCCCGAGACCGCCATGGGCGCCCTGGTCGAGCACATCACCGGGGGGCATCTGGCAGGATCGAAGTTCCAGCCGATGAACATCAACTACGGCCTACTGCCGCCGCTGGAAGCGCCCAAGGTCGACGAAGCCGGCGTCAAGATCCCGCTCAAGGAACGCGGCCGCGCCAAGAAGCGCCTGATGAGCCTCCGGGCGATGGAAAGTCTGAAGGCTTGGCGCGACGCGGGCTGATTTCTGAGGGCCGGGTCGCTCAGCGCAGCTTGGACAGGCCCGGCCGGAACCCCAGCGTCATCACCCCCAGCAGGATGACGCCCACGCCCATCAGCACCCAGGCCTGGGTAAGGTCGGCCATGTGGTCGCGCAGCAGGCCGGCGCCCAGCGGCGACAGGCTGGCGATGATGTAACCGCCGCCCTGGACGAAGGCGAGCAGATCGCCGGACCGCGCGGGATCGTCGATCTGATCCATCGCCAGGATCAAGCTGAGCGGGAAGATCGCGCCGATGCCAAGGCCCAAAACGATCACGATCGGCACGGCCATGTTGAGGGGCGCGACCAGGAGCCCGGCCAAACCGGCCAGGGCCAGCACCAGCGCCGTCAGGATTGGTCCGCGCCGATCCGGGAAGCGGCCGATGGTCAGGGACACCAGCAGGCCGGCCGTCACCTCCGCAGCCGTCATGCCGCTGAGCAGATAGCCGGCCGTCGCCCTCGGCTGGCCGAGGTCGATATAGAAGGGCGGCAGCCAGGCCAGCATCAATGTATAGGCCGAGGTCCCCAGGCCCATGATCAGGATCAGCCGCCACGCCCGCCCCTGACGCCAGAAAGGCAGCTCCGGGTCCGTCGCCTCGACCACTGCGGCGCGGTTCGGCTCTTCGGCTGCGGGGTCGCGTGACGCCGCCAGCCAGACCAATGCTGCGACAAAGGCCGGCGCGCTCCACAGCGCCAGCGTCCCGGCCCAGCCGATCGTCTCGGCCAGACCGGCCGCTGTGGCCGCCGCGACGGCGGCGCCGCCCATGATGCCGGTGGTGTAGAGCGCCATGACCGTGCCGAACTGCAACGGAAATGCCCGTTTGATGACGACCGGCGCCAAGGCCTGGATCAAGGCGACGCCGACGCCGACGACCACGGCGCTGGCGATCAGGCCGGTCGCGCCGGTGAGCACCACCCGCACCAGGCAGGCCCCGCCGATCAGAAGCGCGCCCAGCAAGATCCCGCGCCGCTCGCCCAACCGCCGACGCAGCGGGCGGATCGACAGGGCGCCCAGACCGATCATCAGCACGGGCAAGGTGGTCAGCAGGCTGGCGGCGGTCGAACCCATGCCCGTCGCGCGCTCGATCAGATCCAGCAGCGGCCCCACCGCCGCCATCGCCGGCCGCAGATTCAGCGCCAGGGCGACGATGGCCGCCAGCAACAGCAGCGAAGCGCCGCGCGCGGGCGTGGCGTCAGATCGTGCGGTCATGGTGGGGACTCCGACTGAAAATCGCGCTAGTCTCTCGACCTCAAGTATCTCGATGTCAAGATAACCATGCCCGATAGAGCTTCTCGCGCCGCCGCCCAATGGGCCGTGCAACGCCCCGACCTGGACATGCTGCCGATGGAGGTGCTGGGACGCCTGAACGAGGCATCGCAACTGGTGATCCGCGAGCGCCAGACGCCGCTGTTTGCGCGCTATGGTTTGCAGCACGGCGAGTTCGATGTGCTGGCGACGCTGCGCCGATCGGGCGAACGCGAGGGCCTGACGCCGACGGCGCTATTCGAGGCAGCGATGATGTCGTCTGGCGGCATGACCGCGCGGATCGACCGGCTGGAAAAGGCGGGCTGGGTCGAGCGGCGCCCGCATCCAAGCGACCGACGGGCGACCCTGGTCCGTCTCACGGACAAGGGTTTCGACCTGATCGAGACGATCATGCCCAGCCACCAGGAGACGGCCAAAGAGGCCTTGAGCGGCCTGTCGAGAGAGCATCAAAAAACGCTGAATGCCCTGCTGACCCGCTTGATCGCCGGCTTGAACGGCTAGGTCAGATCCGGCCGCGCAGCACGGACCAAAGCAGGCGCAGCCGCTTCAGCGGCTCCGGCCGGTCCGGATCGGTCAGGGCGGTGTGAGCTACGGCCGGGAAACCGGCAGGCGGCAGGCGTTTCAGCGCCTTATTAGCGACAGCTCTCAGGGACGCCGCCTCCTGGCGCCGGCCGGTCTGCGTCAGCCCCCAGACGCGGGCCGCATCGGTAACGGCGGCGTCATGCCCCTGCCCTGCCAGCACGCGCGTCGCAACCTGCATCGGGCCGACGTAGAAGGCGTCCAGATCGTGCGGCTGTTCGCGCACCCGGCCGATGTGGGCGTCGATCAAGGCGTCGAACCGCGCGCGGTCCAGGCCGTGACGCGCGACAAGTTCAGTCAGGGACTCCAGCACCGGATGGCCCTTGCGCGGCACGCCGGCGAAGACGCCGTCCATCTGTTCCGCCCACCAGGTGTAGCGCATCTCGGCCAGGAGCGGCTGGGTCACGCGCGTTGGGATGCTCATCAGCTCGGCTTCAAAGGCATACAGCGTGATCAGGTCGGCGCGGGCGCGGTCGTCCGCGACCAGGCGGCTGGACAGCCAGCGGTCGAGGTCGGCGGTGCGGACCTGTTGGTCGAGCGTATCCGCAGTCTCGGTCAAGCGGCGCGCGACACCGCGAAATCGGCCAGGTCTTCCAGCGCGGCGCGCCAGTCGCTGGACGGCAGGACCGACAGGGCGGCCTTGGCCTGATCGGCATAGTCGCCAGCCAGGTCCAGGGTCGCGCCGATGGCGCCCGAGCCGATGATGAGTTCGCGCGCGCGGGTGAAATCTTCGGGGGTCCGCTCGCCCTTGGTCACGGTGCGTTCCCAGAAGGCTTCCTCGCGGCCGCGCGTGCGGGCGACCGCCAGAAGCAGCGGCAAGGTCGCCTTGCCCTCGTTGAAATCGTCGCCGGCGTTTTTGCCAAGGGCCTCGGCCGTCGCGCCGTAGTCCAGGGCGTCGTCGGCCAGTTGGAAGGCGATGCCCAACGCCATGCCATAGTCGCGCAGGGCTTTGATCGCTGCCGGATCGGCCCCGGCGCCCACCGCGCCCGCCTCGGCGGCCGCGGCGAACAGTTCGGCGGTCTTGGCCGAGATGATTTGCAGATAGGTGGCCTGGTCCAGATTGAGGTCGTGGGCGCGCGTCAGCTGCAGCACTTCGCCCTCGGAGATCACCCGTGACGCCTCGGCCAGAATGCCCAGGGCGCGCATCGAATCCGTCTCGACCATCAGTTCGAAGGCGCGGGCGAACAGGAAGTCTCCGACCAGGACGCTGGTGGGCGCGCCCCAGATCAGGTGGGCCGCGACCTTGCCGCGACGCAGTTCGGATGCATCGACGATGTCGTCATGCAGCAAGGTAGCGGTGTGGATGAACTCGACCGCAGCCGCCAGTTTGCGCGGCGCGAGGATATCGTCGGTCGCGCCCACGGCGCGCGCCGCGGCGACGGTCATCAGGGGGCGCAGACGCTTTCCGCCCGCCGACACCAGATGTTCGGCCAGTTTCGGAATGATCGGCACGTCGGACTGCATCCGATCCAGGATCAGCGAGTCCACGGCCGCCATATCGACCTCAGCCAGCCGCACAAGGGCGTTGACGTCCCCCTTCGGGCGGTGAGCGGCGGCGATGGCGACGTCCAAACGAATACTCTTTCACTGGCGCGGCGGGCCGCGGGAATGGCTTTTTGCGGCCGGGCCGGCTTGCCCCCGCGAGTTGCGGCGCACAATGATGTTCGGCCCCTTGAGGGTCAAGGAGATTGAGGCTTGGAGCCGGTCGAAACCCTGCCGACGACGATCGTCGAGAACGGCCTGTTGAACGGCCGGGTGCGCTTGCGTCAGCCCGCGCGCGGCTATCGCGCCGGGATGGATGCGGCTTTGCTGGCGGCGGCGGTCCCGGCCGAGGCGGGCCAGAGCCTGATCGAGGCGGGCTGCGGAGCGGGCGCGGTCCTTATGCAGATCGCGGCGCGACGGCCGGGCGTGACCCTGACGGGCGTGGAGCGCGATCCGGCGATGGCGGCGCTGGCGACCGAGAACGCGACGCTGAATGGCGCAGCTGGATCAGCTATGATTCGTCAGGGCGACGTGGCGGCGGGGTTTCGGGCCCTGGGCGTGGAGCAGGCCGACTGGGCCATATCCAATCCGCCGTTCTTCGATGACGCCACGGCGTTGCGCGCCCCGGCCGAGGGCAAGCGGGGCGCCTGGATGGCCGACGACGGGTTGAAGGCGTGGACCGATTTCCTGCTGAAGGCGGTGAAGGAAGGCGGACGCATCGTGGTCGTTCACCGCGCCGACCGACTGGCTGATCTGCTGGCTCTACTGGGCGAAAAGGCAGGGTCGTTCGCCGTGCGGCCCATCCATCCCTTCGCGGACGAGCCGGCCAAGCGGGTGCTGGTGCACGCCATAAAGACCGGGCGCGCGCCGCTGCGTCTGCTGCCGCCGCTGATCCTGCACGACCGCGACGGCGGCAAGCACACCTCCCAGGCCGAGGCCATCCTGCGCGGCGAGGCGTCGCTGGGATGGTGATCGGGTGGTCAATCGCGACCGGAACGCCTAAATGCCGCCTCCTGACGAAATCGAGCCCGCCCCGTGTCACCCGACGACCTTCCGCATGATCTTCAAGACGGCCTGATCGCCGTCGGCGAGGCCGCGCGCGATCTGCGCGAGCCGTGGTGGATCTTCGGCGGGGCGGCGATGGCGCTCTATGGTCTGACCGACATCCATGTGCCCGACATCGACGTGCTGTGCGCGCCGCGGGATGCGCGCAGCCTGCTGGGCGCGCTGGGCGGCGTGGTGATACCCGATCCGGGCGAAGGTCTGTTCCGCTCCGCCGTTTTCGGGCGCGCGCCGGATCAGCCGATCTTGGTCGAGATCATGGCCGATCTGGAGACCCGCGACGGCGGCGACTGGACCCCGGTCGCCTTCGGCTCGCGCCGCCGCGTCTTCGTCGAGGACACGCCCCTGTTCGTCCCGGACATCCGGGACCACATCGCCCTGTATCGCCTGTTCGGCCGCCCCAAGGATCTGGCGCGCGTCGAACAGCTTGAACGACTGATCGCCTGAATGCCTTTCCCCTTCCAGATTTCCGCCACCGAGGGCCGCGCCCGCACCGGGATGCTGAAGACATCGCGCGGCGACATCCGCACCCCCGCCTTCATGCCGGTCGGCACCGCCGCCACGGTCAAGGCCATGACGGTGGATCAGGTCAAGGCGACCGGCGCCGACATCCTGCTGGGCAACACCTATCACCTGATGCTGCGCCCCGGCCCCGAACGGATGGAGCGTCTGGGCGGGCTTCACAGGTTCATGGGCTGGGACAAGCCGATTCTGACCGACAGCGGCGGGTTCCAGGTCATGTCCCTGGCCGGCATCTCCAAGGTCAAGGAGGAGGCCGTGACCTTCTCCAGCCACATCGACGGCTCCAAACACGTTCTGACGCCCGAGCGGTCGATCGAAATCCAGGCCGACCGGATTGGCGCCGACATCTCGATGCAGTTGGACCAGTGCGTCGCCTATCCGGCCGAGAAGGACGCAGCCAGAAAGGCGATGGAGCTGTCGATCCGCTGGGGTGCGCGGTCCAAGGCCCGGTTCGGCGAGCGTGAAAACCAGGCCCTGTTCGGCATCCAGCAGGGATCCACCTTCGAGGACTTGCGACGCCAGTCATCGGAGCAACTGCAAGAAATCGGCTTCGACGGCTACGCCATCGGCGGCCTGGCGGTCGGCGAAGGCCACCAAGCCATGTGCGAGGTGCTGAACTATGCGCCCGAAATGCTGCCGGCCGACCGTCCGCGCTATCTGATGGGCGTGGGCAAGCCGGTCGACCTGGTCGAGGCGGTGTATCGCGGCGTGGACATGTTCGACTGCGTCCTGCCGACCCGCGCCGGCCGTCACGGTCAGGCCTGGACCTGGGATGGCCCGCTCAACCTGAAGAACGCCCGCTTCGCCGAGGATCAGGACGCGCTGGACCCGACCATCGACGGCCCATCATCGTCGTATTCGAAGGCCTATCTGCACCACCTGATCCGCGCCGACGAAATCCTCGGGAAGGTGCTGCTGAGCTGGCACAACATCGCCTTTTATCAGGCGTTGACGGCGGCCATGCGTGCGGCGATTTCCGAGGGTCGGTTCGAACAGTTCAGGCGCGACTTCCACGCCCGCCACACGTCGAACGGCTGACGCCTAGGGATGCGGTCTGAACCAGCTGGGCGCCGCCGGCGGCGCGCAGTTCCGCTGCATGCCCATCCCCTTCAGGAAGGCGCGGCGCATCCGGCCGGACTGGATGGCCGATTGAACGTGCTTTGAGTGCTGTTCGGCGCCGCTCAGTCGACGAATCCAGTTTCGGCCGGGAATAAAGTCGGTCGTCGTGTCACGAATGGCGTTCAGCGCCGCCCTGGCCGCCGCATCCGCCGCCCGCTCGCTGAGATAGGAGCCGTCCTGACGCGGCGGTTCGTCCGTGTCGGGTCCCAGCGCCTCGTCCAACCGTGCGACCTCTGCGCCGATGGTCGTGCACTGATTCAGATTGCGCAGATCGTAGGGATTGGCTTCGGCCTGAAGCAGCACCGTCGGGATCATCTGACGACGCAGGTTGAAGTCTTCCAGCGGCGCCGTCGCCGCCGCCGCGAAGCCTGCCCCGACCTGTTCGGCGCCGCCCATCGCCGACCGACCGGCATTGCAACCGGAAAGCGCAACAAGACTGACTGCGAGAAGAAGGCGTTTCATGGGTTGGCTTAGACCACGCCTAGGCTGGCGATTAAAGCGTAGCGGCGGAAGCGGTCGGTAACGAAGAATTCTCTGATTTTAGGTCACTTTGACCGGTCGTTGGAGTTCGGTCGTGCCTTACATCGCCAAGAGCCTGGAAGCCCTGGACGCCCCCGCTGGTCCGTTCCAACGCCTTACGGAACTGGCCTGCACTGTTTTCGATGCGCCCGCCGCCGTCGTCACCCTGGTCAGCGGCGACAACGCCGTCCTCTGGTGCAGCGATCGTGAACTTGTTCGAAGCCTGCCGCGCGAACGCACCCTCGGCGACCGTCTGCAGCGCCAGGGCAAAGGGGCCGTCCTGGTGGTCGAAGACGGTCTGGCGGACCCCGCAGCGCGCAATCATTTTCTGGTGGCGGCCCCCTATAATCTGCGTTTCTACGCCGGCGTGACGATCTGCGGCCCGGACGGTCGGCCGCTGGGCGCGTTCGGCGTCATGGATCGCCAACCTCGCCCTCACCCTTCCGACGCCCAGATCGCGACGCTGCGAACCTTGGGCGCCATGGCCGAAGACATCATCGCGTCGCTGGAAGTCGGTCGCGTCAGCGATGAGCGCCACGGCACGCTGGAGCTGATCGAAAACATGGCCGGCGTCGGTCATTGGCGGTTGGAGCTGGCCAGCGGCAAGGTCCACTGGTCCGACGAAGTGTTCCGCATCCACGGTCTGGATCGCAAGACCTTCGATCCGCAGGTCGATTCGGCCATCGACCGCTATCATCCCGACGATAGGCCCGGATTGTTGGCGGCGATCGCGCATTCGGCCGAAACTGGCGATGGCTACAAAATGCGTCTTCGGTTGATCCGCGCCGATGGCGAGGAGCGTGCGGTTCTGACCCAGGCGCGCGCCGAACGTGACGACGCCGGGGTCGTGAAGGTCCTTTACGGCGTGTTTCAGGACATCACGGACCAGCAGGCCCAGATCGCCCGCGCTCAGCGTGACGAGGCGCGCTATCGGCTGTTAGCCGAAAACGTAGGCGATGTGATCACCCGCGTTCGCCCGGACGGCACCAGCAAGTACATCTCGCCGGCGATCGAAAGCCTGCTCGGCTGGACCACCGAAGAGATGAACGGCCGGCCAATGGACTATGTCCATCCCGACGATCGGGAAATGGTGACCCGGGCCGTGCTGGGCACCATCCACACCAAAGAGCCGTGCCGGCTGGAGCACCGCGCCCTTCATCGAGACGGTTCGATCGTCTGGGTCGAATGCACCTTCCGCGCCCTCGCTGCCGAAACGGGCAAGCCGTCGGAGGTGGTGGTGGTCATCCGTGATATGACGGATCGCAAGATCCTGGCCGACGAACTGGTCACCGCGCGCGACCGGGCGGAGGCGGCGGCGGCCGCCAAGAGCGAGTTCCTGGCGAACATGAGCCACGAACTGCGCACGCCTCTGACCAGCGTCATCGGCTTTTCCAACCTGCTGAAGGCCAGCGAGGCCTTGCCCGAGGCCGAGAAGGGCTATGTCGCGCGCATCGCCACGGCTAGCGAGGCCCTGCTGTCGGTCATCAACGACGTGCTGGACTATTCCAAGCTCGAAGCTGGCATGATCGAGCTGGAACCCCAGCGGTTCGATCCAGCCGCCCTGGCGCACGAGACAGTCCAGATGATGGAGGCCCAGTGTCTGGCCAAAGGTCTGGCGCTGCACGTCAACTTGTCGCCGGACATGCCGGATCGCCTGATGGGCGACCAGGCCCGTCTTCGACAGATCCTGCTCAACCTGCTGGGCAATGCGGTGAAGTTCACCAGCCAGGGCTCGGTCAGCCTGTCGGTCGGCGGGGCCTTGGAGGCGAACGGCGCATGGCGTCTGACGGCCGAGGTGACCGATACCGGCATCGGCATGAGCCCTCAGACCCAAGCCCATCTGTTCGAACGCTTCTCGCAGGCGGATCGGTCGACGACCCGGCTCTACGGGGGCACCGGCCTTGGGCTGGCGATCTCGCGGCGGCTGGCGCGGGCGATGGACGGCGATATCGTCGTCACGAGCCAGCCCGGCCTGGGATCGACGTTCAAGGTGACTGTCCCCCTGCACATCGCCGAGGGCGGATTGGAGGCCGAAGGGCCGTGCCTCAGCGTCATGCCCGAGGGCCGCGTGCTGATCGCCGACGACGCCCCAGCCAACCGCGAACTGATCAGCGTCATCCTTGTCGGCATGGGACTGGAGGTCGCCACCGCCACCGATGGAGCCGAGGCGGTGCATGCGGTGCAGTCCGAAGTCTACGATCTCGTCCTGATGGATATGCAGATGCCGGTCATGGACGGCCTGACAGCGACGCGCGAGATTCGCCGTATCGAGCAGGGCGGCGGACGCCGACTGCCGATCATCGCCCTGTCCGCCAATGTTCAGCCGGATCAGATCCAGTTGTGTCGCGACGCCGGCATGGACGACCACCTGGCCAAGCCGCTGCAGTTGCCCGCCCTGGTCGCCACCCTATCGAAGTATCTCGACAAATCGAACGCTCCGATCGCGTCAGATACGACTGCGCCCGGTCGTTTCGCGACGCACTGAAGGCAAGGCCCAGACAGCAAAAAGCCCGCCGAAGCGGGCTTTAAATGGTACGTCCTCTCGGGCTCGAACCGAGGACCCTCTGATTAAAAGTCAGATGCTCTAACCAACTGAGCTAAGGACGCACCGCGCGACGTCCGGGCTGGCCCGAACCGTCGAAGGGCGCCTTCTGTTGTAATCCGGCCTTCCGGTCAAGACCCGGTCTGCTACTCATTGGGCATGAAACCGTTAAATGGCGTCCGCATCATCGAATTCGACGGCTTGGGGCCGGTCACCTTCGCCGGAATGATGCTGGCGGACCTGGGGGCGGAGGTGGTGCGGCTGACGCGCGACGCCTCGGCCGGACCGGCGATCTTCGACGAGGTCGGAGGCGAGGTCCTGCACCGGGGAAGAGCGGCCGTTCCGGTCGATCTGAAATCACCGGCCGATCGTGAGCGCATCCTGCAACTGATCGATGGGGCCGACGCGGTGATCGAAGGCTTTCGGCCCGGCGTTATGGAGCGGCTGGGCTATGGCCCCGACGTTGTCCAGGCGCGAAAGCCCGCGCTGGTGTTCGGACGTGTGACCGGATGGGGCCAGACGGGGCCGCTGGCGAATGCGGTCGGGCATGATCTGAACTACATCGGCCTGTCTGGTGTGTTGCATGCCATGGGCGAGGCGGATCGTCCGCCCTCCCCACCGTTGAATCTGGTCGGAGATTACGGCGGCGGGGCCATGCTGCTGGTGGTCGGGGTGCTGGCCGCGCTGGTGGAGGCCAGGACGACGGGCCAGGGACGCGTGGTGGACGCCGCCATGACGGACGGGGCGGCCCTGCTGGGCGGTCTGTTCCAGGCCTTGCGGGGTCGGGGGCTGTGGAGCGACCGGCGCGGATCCAACCTGCTGGACGGGGGCGCGCCCTTTTATCGCTGCTATGTATGTCGCGACGGCGGGTTCGTGGCGGTGGCGGCGCTGGAGCCGCGATTCTACGCCGCGCTGCTGGCCGGCCTGGAGATCGATCCGGCCGACGCGGTTCAATACGACATAGCCGCCTGGCCAGCCCTGCAAGCGCGGCTTGCGGCCTTGTTCGCAAGCAGAGACCGCGACGACTGGAGCGCTCATTTCGCCGGGACGGAAGCCTGTGTCACCCCCGTGCTGACCCTGGCCGAGGCGCCGGATCATCCGCACAATCAGGCGCGTGGAACATTCAACAGCGGCCTGCCCCAGCCGGCGCCCCGGTTCGACGGGACGGTTGTTGCACCCGCCCCCAGGTCCGAACTGACTTTGGATCAAATGGTCACAAAATGGTCCGATCACGCCGGATGACCGACGCAGATTTCGGCGCTAAGGGAACAGCTTAGCGCGACAGGTGTTTTGTCGGCGGAGACCGGGGACTTTCATGACACGCTCGATTTTTGTCTTGGCCGCCGCCGCTAGCGTGCTCGCGCTGTCGGCCTGCGACGACCGTCCTTCGCGCTCGGACGACGACTATCGCGAGATGCCCGTCGAGGCGGCGCCCCCGCCGGTCAAGGAAGAAGCCCCCCCGCCTGCACCAGAGGTGCAGGACCCGACGCCCACGCCTCCGCCGTCGACGACGCTTCCGCCTGAGGAACGCACGTCGGAACAGTCAGTCCAGCCCGAGAGTGAGACGCTATTCTACTGACGAACAGGTATGCCGGGGGGCGTCCTTTTGACGAAAGATCGAGTTTGACGTTCAGGCCTACCCTGCTGGTCGCCCTCGCGGCGTTTTCGGCCTGCGCCCATGCAGCGGCGGCGGAACCCCGCGCGCAAATCCGGGGCGACATGGACGGCGATCTGCGGCGGGCGCTGGAGCGGGCCGTGGGCGAGGTTGACGGCGCGCCGGCCAGCCGCTTCGAGGCGCGTCGTCGCGCCGAGAGCGCCGTGACCTCGGCGACCGCCCTGCTGCGATCCGAAGGCTACTATCAACCGGTCGTCGAAGACATCGTCGAGGGCGAGGAGACGCCGATCGCAGTGGTCTCGGTCGAACCGGGGCGCCGCTTCCTGCTGACCGATCCGACGATCCAGTGGGCCGATCCCGCGCCTGAGGCCGAGGCGGGGGACAAGGCCAAAGACGCCATTGCCCTGAAGGCCGGCGATCCAGGTAGAGCGGCAGACGTCATATCCGGCGAAGGTCGGGCCGTGGCGGCGCTGGTGCGTGACGGCTATGCCGACGCAAAGGCCAATCCGCGTCGTGTCGTTGTGGATCACGCGGCCTTCACTGTCGCGCCCGAGTATCGCATCGCCTCCGGCGCGCTGGTGCGTCTGGACGGCGTGCGCCTGACCAGTCAGGGGCGAACCAATCCCGCCTGGGTCGCGGGCCTGGCGCCGTGGAACGAGGGCGATCGCTACGATCCCGAGATGGTCGCGGAGCTAGAACGCCGGCTGCTGGACACCGGCGTCTATGACGGCGTCAGCGTCGCGTTGTCGCCGCTGGACCAGATTACCGCCGACGGTCATCGCCCCGTGGTGGTCAGCCTGCAAGACCGCCCCCGTCGCGTGCTGGAAGCCGGCGCCACCTGGTCGACGGCGGAGGGCGCGGGCGTGGACGTGATCCAGACCCGCTACAACCGCTTCGGCCGCGCGGACACGCTGAGGCTGGAAGCGCGGCTGGCAGACATCGACAGCCGGATCGGCGCCGACCTGTCACTGCCCCACTGGCGTCGGCCCGGCCGGACGCTGAAGCTGGGCGCGGCGGTCGTCAACGAGGACACCGACGCCTATCTGCGCACCGCCGTGGTTCTGTACGCCGACCTGCAACAGCGGATCGGCAAGACCTCCTATTTCAACTACGGGATCGGGCTGGACGCCGGGCGCTACAGCGAGACCCGCTACGACTTCACCACCCTGCCGCCGCAGCGCGTGACATTCGACCGCGATCTAGCGATCATCACCGCGCGGACCAGCGCCTATATCGACCGCTCCAATGATCCGCTGAACCCGACCAAGGGCTGGCGGGTCAATCTGGCGGTTCAGCCGACGGCGGTGACCGGCGAGAGCAACATCCTGTTCCTGCGCACCGAAACGCAAGGCACCGCCTATTTCCCCGTCGCGGGTGATCGCACCATCCTGGCCGGGCGCATGAAGATCGGCTCCATCGTCGGCGGCAGCGAGCTGAACGTGCCGGCCGACCGTCTGTTCTATTCCGGCGGCGGAGGTTCGGTGCGGGGCTATTCGTACCAGAACGTCAATCCGCAGCTGCCAGACGGCACGCCGCGGGGCGGTCTGTCGCTGTTCGAATCCTCGTTCGAGGTGCGCCAGTCGATCGGTCAGAGTTTCCAGGCCGTCGCCTTCGTCGACGCCGGGTCCGTGGGCTTCCAGGAGACGCCGAACCTGACCAACATGCGCTACGGCGCGGGCGTGGGCGTGCGCTACATGCTGCCGTTCGGGCCGATCCGGGCGGATGTCGCCATGCCGCTCAACAAGCGTGAGGGCGACTCGGCCTTCCAAATCTACATCAGCATCGGGCAGGCGTTTTGACCGATACACCGCCCGAAGCCACGCCTGAAGACGCGACGACGCCGGCCAAGGCTTCGCGGCCTGCAAAACCGCGTCGCGGGCTGATCAGACGCATCGCCCTGGGCGCGGGCGTCGTGCTGGCCGGACTGCTGGTGCTAATCGCCGCCGCCCTGGTCGGAGGGCGTTACTACATCGCCTCGGACGGCGGTCGCGACATGGTGCTGCAACGGCTTCAGGACCTGAAGATCAGCCGCTACGGCCGGCTGAAGGTCTATGGGCTGAAGGGCGATCTGCTCAGCGACTTCACCATCGATCGCATCACATTGGCCGACAGTCAGGGCATCTGGCTGGAGGCGAACAACCTCAGCATGGACTGGTCGTATCTGGCCCTGCTGGGCCGCAGTTTCCATGCGAACGACATCAAGGCCGAGACCATTCGCGTCCTACGCCGTCCTGTGGTCGAGCCGCCCACTGGCGAACCGCCCAGCCCTCAGCCGATCTCGGTCCGCATCGACAAGTTCGCGGCCAACATCGAACTGATGGAAGGTTTTTCCAAGGAATACGGCCGTTGGAGCCTGTCGGGGAACGCCAGCCTGCCGCGCGCCGGGGCCAAGAGCGCGACGATCAACGCCGACAGCCTGAACCGGCCGGGCGACTTCCTGCGTCTGGCGGCGACCTTCGGCGGCAAGCTGGAAGACACGCGCCTGAATCTGCGCGCCAATGAGGCTCAGGGCGGACCGCTGGCGGGGGCCTTGGGCTATTCGCCGGATCAGCCCTTCTCGGCGGTTGCGGTTCTGAACGCCGACGTCGTCAATGCGCGGGTTCAGACGGGACAGTTGGTCCCCCTGATCGTCCAGGGCCATTTCGGCGACAAGGGCTCTCGCGTCGCGGGCTTCGCCGACTTCAGCAACTCGGACCTGCTGGCGCCCTTCGTCACCAAGATCGGCCGCACCGCGCGGTTCGGCTTCGCCATGGTCCCGACGCCGGACAAGGCGAGCCAAGGCGTGGCGTGGAAGCTGATTTCCGACAACGTCCAGTCCGAGGCGCGCGGCCTGATCCGCAACTCCGACCGCAGCTCACCGGACGGAATCAGCCTCAATATTCAGACGGCCTCGTTGAGCCGGCTGGTCGGGTCCGATGTGGCGGGACCAGCGGCCTATTCCGGCCTGTTCAAGGGTGACGCCCAGACCTGGACGCTCGATGGCCAGGTCACCCTGCTGAACGCCAATGTCGCCAGCTATCGCGCCACGCGCATCGCCGGACCGCTGAACGTCGCGGTCAAGAACGGCCGGATTGATCTCGACGGCGACATTCGCGCGAACGGCGGATCGGGCGAAGGCATCATCGGCGGCCTCTTGGGTCCCGCCCCGCGCGTGCAGATGAAGGCGGCGCGGATGAAGGACGGGGCCATCCTGCTGACCAAGGTCGATCTGCAGGGCCAAGGCCTGACGCTGAACGGTTCGGGCTCGCGCAATCTGCTGGGCGGGATGAACTTCCGCGGCGAGGCGCAACTGACCGACGCCAGACGGGTGCTGCCCGACGCGCGCGGCGCCTTCGGCGGCCCCATCCGGGCCTCGTCGGCGCGGGCCGGCGCGCCGTGGGTGCTGAACTTCGACGGACGGGGCCGCAATCTGACGGTGGGTCTGGACGAGCTGGATCGCCTGCTCGGCAAGACCCCGCGCCTGCAACTGGCCGGCAAACTGAACGGCGGACGCATCGAGGTCGAGCGCGGCGAACTGACCGGCGCGGCCGGGCGCGCGGGGGCCAAGGGCATCATCGAAACCGCCGGCAAGCTGAGGCTGGCGCTGGACTGGAACGCGCGTGGCCCGTTCGCGGCCGGGCCGGTCGAGATCGGCGGCGACATGAACGGACGCGGCGCCCTGACCGGCACACTGGCCCAGCCGCGCGTCGATCTGACCGCTGGCTTCCAGCAGGTGACGGCCGGCGCGCTTACGCTGAACAACGCCGACCTGACGCTGAGCTTCCGCAAGGGCGCGGATGCGTCGGACGGCCGGATTTCGGTGATCAGCGGCTCGAACTATGGGCCGGCGCGCGCCTCGGGCAACTTCTTCCTGGGCGGCAAGCGCATTCGGCTCAGCGATCTGGACGTGGACGCCGGCGGCGTGACGGCCAGGGGCGCCATCGCCCTGTCCGACAGCATTCCCTCCAGCGCGGATCTGACCTTCTCGGCGCGCGCAGGGGCCTTCCTGGCTTCGGGCGAAGCCAACGGACGAGTGCGGCTGACCGACGGCGGCGGATTGGACAGCGCCATTCTGGACGTCAGCGGTCGCAATGTCCGGCTGGCGGGTCAGAGCTGGATCATTCGCAAGCTGGATCTGGACGGGCGCGGCACGCTGAACAACCTGCCCTTCACCCTGGCGCTGGACGTGGGCGGCCCCAACCCGGCCCAGTTCAACGGCACGGGCGTCTATTCGCGGCAGAACACGACCCACGGTCTGACGCTGCGCGGCGGCGGACGGGTGCGCGAGGTGGCGTTCACGACCCGCAGCCCGGCCTCGATCACTCTGAACGGGGCCACGCGCACGGCGCATCTGGATCTGGGCGTGGGCGGCGGCGTGCTGCTGGCCGACCTGCGTCAGGATGCGCGCGGCGCCGCGATCCAGGCCGACCTGACGCGGGTCGATCTGGGCTCCATCTCGCCCGAACTGCGCGGCAGCGTGACGGGTCAGGTCGCCCTGCGCGGCGCCGGCGGCGATCTGTCGGGCACGGCCAATATCGCGCTTCAAAATGTGCGCAGCATCGACGCGCCGCGCGGCCTGGCCGTTGATGGACGGGTGGACGCGACCCTGGCGGGCGACCGGCTGAGCATCAAGGCGACGGCCGTCGACGAGGGCGCGGTTCAGGCCTCGGCTGACGTCGTCCTGCCGGTCGAGACCTCGGCCGCGCCGCTGCGCCTCGCCATCGCCCGGACGCGCGAGATGTCGGGCCGGGTGTCGATCAACGGTCAGATCCAGCCGATCTGGGACCTGTTCCTGGGCGGCGACCGCAGCCTGGCGGGCCAGGTGGCCGGTCAGGCGACGATCGGCGGGACGCTGAACGCGCCGCGCCTGAATGGCCGGTTTGATCTGAGCCAAGGCTCCTATCGCGAGAATGCGGTCGGTCTGGTGCTCAGCGACCTCACGCTGCGGACCCGGTTCGACGACACAGCCGCCCAGATCGAGACCTTCACGGCCAACGACGGCAAGGGCGGAACGGTGTCCGGCCAGGGCCGCATCGGTCTGCGTCAAGGCTCCGGATCGAACGCGCAACTGATGCTGAACCGCTTCCGGGTCATCGACAACGATATCGCCGAGGCGCGCGCCTCGGGCCCGATCACCATCGTTCGCGGCGCCGACGGCAATATCCAGCTGGGCGGCCGCATCGACATCGACGAGGCCAAGATCGAACCGGAACTGCCCGGCGCGACCGGCATCGTCTCGATGGATGTGGTCGAGATCAACCGTCCCGGCGGCGATCCGGAGGAGACCGAGCAGAAGGCGCGCGGACCGCAGATCGGCATGGACATCGTCCTGCGATCCAGCGGCGGCAAGGTGCGGGTCAACGGTCGCGGCCTGAACGTGATCCTGGACGTGAACGCCCGGGTGCGCGGCACCATCGCCCAGCCGCAGCTGACCGGCACGGCCAATGTGGTGCGCGGGGATTATGAGTTCGCGGGCAAGCGGTTCGTGTTCGACGACACCGGACGCGTCACCCTGTCGACCGATCCCAAGCAGATCCGTCTGAACCTGGCGGCGACGCGTGAGGACGCGGCCCTGACCGCCTCGATCAACGTCACCGGAACGGCCGCCGAGCCGAAGATCGCCCTGACCTCCACCCCGTCCCTGCCCCAGGACGAAATCCTGTCGCAAGTGCTGTTCGGACGGTCCGCGTCGCAGCTGTCGGCCTTCGAGGCGGCGCAGTTGGCGGCCGGGGTCGCGGCCCTGGCGGGCGGCGGCGGGTTCGACGTGATCGGCAACCTGCGCGAACTGGCGGGGCTGGATCGGCTGTCCTTCGGCGGCGACGCGTCAGCGGTCACGGTTGCAGGCGGTCGCTACATCACCGACGACGTCTATCTGGAGGTCATCGGCGGCGGTCAGAATGGTGCGGCGGTCAAGGTCGAATGGCAGCCTCGGCGCAACGTCGCCATCGCCTCGCAGTTCGGCGGCCAGGGCCAGACCAGCCTGTCGATCCGCTGGCGTCACGAAAGCCGCGAGGCGGGCGACCGTCGTCCGAACCGGGGCGGCCGGAACCGCTAGGCCGCCCCGTCGGATCTGTCGCTAGAGAACCTCCAGCACCCGCTCGACGGGTCGGCCGATGACGGCGCCTTTGTCGGTCTCGACCATCGGACGTTCGATCAGGATCGGCTGAGCGATCGCTGCAGCCAATACGGCTTCGTCATCCGCGCCGGTGTCCAGCAGAACCTTGGCGTCGGCCTCCTTCCTGCGGAGCAGACCAGACAAGCCGAGGCCGGTTCTGGACGCCAATCGCTCCAGCGTCTCGCGGTCCCATCCGGTCTGCAGATATTCGACGACCGTCGGCTCGACGCCTTGCTCGCGCAGCAGGGCGAGGGCGTTGCGCGACGTGCTGCATTTCGGGTTGTGGTAGAGGACGACCGACATCACGCCTCCTGCTTCAGGCGATGCAGCAGCATGGCGCCCTGCAGCGACGCGACATAGATCACGCCCGACACGATCATGGCGGGCCAGGTCGTCAGGTTGATCCACAGCGGCAGGTCCGGCGACGGCAGGGTCCCCAGCAGCCGCATCCCAAGATTGGCCACCACGCTGTAGGCGATCAGCGCCAGCATGATGATCGGGATGGCGCGCGTCATCATGCGCCACTGAACCACCGCCACGACGCCGTAGAACAGGACGGAGAAGATCGCGCCCGAGGCGATGGCGAAGGGCCACATGACCTTCATCATCTCCTGCTGCATGGCCAACTGATCGGCCGACAGACCCATCTTGGCGTACTCCGCGCTCATCGCCGTCTCGAACCAGCCCGAAGTGAACATCCACCAGGTCGGGATCAGGCCGACGATCAGGGCTATGACCAGGCCGATCACCATGGCGCGCGCCGAACGCTGGGCCTCGGCCATGCCGCGCGGCAGCTTCAGCGGGTTCATGGCGCGGAGCCAGAGATCGATCTTGTTGCGTGTCATGGGGCCTTCGCTTCGAGCGGAACCTAGCGGTGATCGGCGATGACTTACAGGCCCCGACCTTCACCTTTGGGGTCGAGGCGTCTAGGGTCCGGCCGATGCGGATTCTGACCTCGGACCAGGCCGTCCTCGACCACGTCGCCGCGCGACGCGAGACGATCATCGGCCGCACCATCGATTGGGCGAACATCAACTCCGGCAGCCGCAACGCCGCCGGACTGAATGCTGTGCTGGATGTTCTGGAAGCGGCGGCGGGCGCCTTGGCCGCCACCGTCGAACGCCTCCCGACGCAGGGTTCAACCACCGTCGCCGACGACGGATCGGTGCGGACCGAGGCCCATGCCGACGCCTTGAAGATCACCGCCCGGCCGGATGCGCCGATCCAGGTCGTGCTGACCGGCCACTATGACACCGTCTTCCCCGCCGACAGCCGGTTCCAGACCGTGACCACGCGGGCCGACGGCGCCCTGAACGGGCCGGGCGTCGCCGACATGAAGGGCGGGATCAGCGTGCTTCTGGCCGCGCTGGAGGCGTTCGAGACCCATTCAGACAAACACGGCGTCGGCTGGACCGTGCTGCTGAGCCCCGACGAAGAAATCGGCTCGCCGGCGTCCGCCCCGCTGCTGGCCGAACTGGGCGCGCGCGGCCATGTCGGCCTGACCTACGAGCCGGCGCTCGCGGACGGCACGCTGGCGGGCGCGCGAAAGGGCAGCGGCAACTATCATCTGATCGTGACCGGCCGCGCCGCCCACGCCGGCCGCGCCTTCGACGAAGGCCGCAATGCGGTAGCCGGCGCCGCCATCATCGCAGCCGCCCTGCACGGACTGAACGGTCAGCACGAGGGCGTCACCGTCAACGTCGCCAAGATTTCGGGCGGGGGCGCGTTGAACGTCGTCGCCGACAACGCCGTGGTGCGGTTCAACGTCCGGGTGCCGGACAAGGCCGCCGCCGACTGGATCGACGCATCCGTGCGGGCCATCGCCGCGACGCCGCCGTTCGAGGGCCTGACGCTGGATCTGCACGGTGGCTTCACCCGTGCGCCCAAACCTATGGACGCCGCCCAGACCGCCCTGTTCGAAGCGGTCAAGGAAGCCGGCGCCCTGCTGGGCCAACCCATCGCCTGGAAACCGTCGGGCGGAGTGTGCGAGGGCAACAATCTGCACGCCGCCGGCCTGCCCAATATCGACACCCTGGGGGTGCGCGGCGGCGACATCCATTCGGATCAGGAGTTTGCTTGGCCCGACAGCTTCGTCGAACGCGCCCAGCTGAGCGCCCTGATCCTGTGCAAGATCGCATCGGGTGAAATCGATGCGGCCGAACTGAAATCCCTGCGGATGGAAACCCTGTAGAATGCTTGTCGTCCGTCCCGCCGGCCCCGCCGACCTCGATCATCTGCTGGAACTGGCTATCCTGTCCGGCCCCGGCTTCACCAGCCTGCCTGAGGACCCCGACGCCCTGGCCGATCGGCTGGAGCTGAGCCAGGCGAGCTTCGAAGGTCGCGTGCCCTGGCAAGAGGCTTGGTACACCCTGATGCTGGAAGACGGCGACACGGGGGACATCGACGGCGTCGGCTCGGTCAAGGCGACGGTGGGGCTGAAACGCCCCTTCTTCTCGTTCCGCGTCGTCAACAACACCGTCCAGTCGCCCTCGCTGGGGGTGAAGCTGGATCATCAGACGCTGGTTCTGGTCAATGAATGCACGGGTTGGACCGAGGTCGGTTCGCTGTTTCTGAAGGCGGATCGGAGAAAGGGCGGCGCGGGCCGTCTGCTCAGCCAGTCGCGATATATGCTGATCGGCGCCCAGCCCGAGCTGTTCGCCGACAACGTGTTGGCGGAGTTGCGCGGGGTCTTCACGCCCGACGGGGCCTGCCCTTTCTGGGACCATGTGGCGCACAAGTTCTTCCCGATGGAGTTCGACCACGCCGACCGGATGACCGGCTCGACGGACAAGCAGTTCATCCTCGACCTGGCGCCGCGCCACCCGATCTATACCGAGTTGCTGCCCGAACCGGCCCGCGCGGTGATCGGCAAGGTCCATCCGCAAGGCGTGCCGGCCATGGCTCTGCTGGAAAGCGAGGGCTTCCGGCCCAATGGCCTGGTCGACATCTTCGACGCCGGTCCGACCGTCGCCTGCGGCCGTGACAATATCCGGACCGTGCGCGATGCCCGGCGCCTGATGGTCCAGATCGTCGAGGGCATTGAGGCCGAATTGCCGGCCCTGATCTCGACCGACAGCGTCGCCGCCTTCCGCGCCGTTCGCGCCAAGGCCGACATCGATGGCGACGCCGTTCGCCTGACCGCCGAAACCGCCGCCTCGCTCAAGGTGCGCAGCGGAGACACTGTGCGAGTAAAATCATGACCTGTTTCACCTCCACCGATCCCGCCACCGAAGCGACCAACTGGGAGGGCGAGGCCGCCAGCCCGGCTCAGGTTCAGGCCGCCGTCGACGCCGCCCGCACCGCCTTCCCCGCTTGGGCCGATGCGCCGCGCGCCGACCGTATCGAGGGCGTAAAACGCTATCAGGCCGTCCTGAAAGACCGCGCGCCCCAGATCGCAGAGGCCATTGCGCGCGAGACCGGCAAGCCGCTGTGGGAGACCAAGACCGAGGCCGCCGCCATGATCGGCAAGGTGGACATCTCGATCCGCGCCTATGACGAGCGCACCGGCGAACGGACCAGCGACACGGCGTTCGGCCGCGCGACCCTGCGGCACCGTCCGCACGGCGTGGCGGCGGTGCTTGGCCCGTTCAACTTCCCCGGCCATCTGCCGAACGGCCATATCGTCCCCGCCCTGCTGGCGGGCGACACGGTCGTCTTCAAGCCGTCGGAAGAAACGCCCCTGGTCGGTCAGGTGATGGCCGAAGCCTTCGCCGCCGCCGATCTGCCCACCGGCGTGGTCAATGTGGTCCAGGGGGGGCGCGAGACGGGCGCGGCCCTGCTGGACGCCGGTATCGACGCCCTGATGTTCACCGGCTCGGGCGCGGCGGGCGCGCATTTCCGCAGGAAGTTCGCCGACGACCCTCATGTCATCCTGGCGCTGGAGCTGGGCGGCAATAACCCGCTGGTTGTGTGGGACGCAGCGGACGCCGAGGCCGTCGCGGGCATCGCAGTTCAATCCGCCTTCATCACCACCGGCCAGCGTTGCTCGTGCGCGCGTCGCCTGATCGTGCCGGAAGGACCGCAAGGCGATGCGATCATCGAAGCCATCGCCGCCCTGTCCGACCGGCTGATCTTCGGCCCGTGGGACAGCGATCCCGAACCCTATGCCGGGCCGCTGATCTCGGCGCGTGCGGCCGAGGCGGCGCTGAAGGCGTTGCAGGACAGGATCAACAGCGGGGCCAAAGTCATCCGCGCCTCTGGACCGGTCGCCAATCTGCCCGGCGCCTTCGTCAAGCCGGCCATTATCGACGTGACCGGGATCGACGTGCCGGACGAAGAGATGTTCGCCCCCTTCCTGTCGGTAACGCGCGTCGCCTCGTTCGACGCGGCGATCCAGGCGGCGAATGCGACCCGCTACGGCCTGTCCGCCGGTCTGGTCAGCGATGATCCGAAGAACTGGGACCACTTCATCCGCCGCATTCGCGCCGGCGTGGTCAACTTCAACCGCCCGACCACCGGCGCCGCCGGCGACATGCCGTTCGGCGGCCTGGGGGCCAGCGGCAACCACCGGCCCAGCGCCTATTACGCCGCCGACTATTGCGCCTATCCGGTCGCCAGTTTCGAGGCCGACGCCGTCGCCAACATCGAAGGCGAGATCAAGGGATTGCGATGATCAGCGCTGTCGAGGCCAACGCCGATGGTCTGATCGGGCCGACCCATTCCTACGCCGGTCTGTCGCCAGGCAACCTGGCGTCCAGCCTGAACAAGGGCGAGGCGTCCAATCCCCGCGCGGCCGTGCTTCAGGGCCTCGACAAGATGAAGACCCTGGCGGACCTGGGCCTGCCCCAGTTCGTCCTGCCGCCGCATGAGCGACCGAATATCCCCTTCCTACGGACCCTGGGGTTCATCGGCTCGGACGCCCAGGTCCTGGAGCGGGCCTGGCGGAGCGCGCCGTCGTTCGCCGCCGCCGCCTGTTCGGCCTCGCCGATGTGGGCCGCCAACGCCGCGACCGTAACGCCCAGCGCCGACGCCGCGGACGGCCGGGTGCATTTCACGCCGGCCAATCTGCACACCAATCTGCACCGCAGCTTGGAGCACCGGCAAACGAAGCGCGCCTTGGACGCCCTGTTTCCCGACGCCAGCCGGTTCGCCGTCCATGACGCCCTGTCCGCGGTCGCGCATCTGGCCGACGAGGGCGCCGCAAACCACGTTCGCCTGTGCGCCCAACATGGTGGTCGCGGCGTCAATCTGCTGGTCTGGGGTCGCGAGGCGTTCGAGCCGTGGGACGGCCCCTTCCCCGCCCGCCAGACGCGCGAAGCGTCGGAAGCCATCGTGCGCCGCCACGAAGCCGGACGGCCGATCCTGGCCCAGCAATCCCGCGCCGCCATCGCCGGCGGCGCCTTCCACAACGACGTGGTCTGCGTCGGGGCGCTGGAAACCCTGTTCTTCCACGAGTTGGCGTTCGAGGACACGGCCGCAACCCAGGCCGCCATCCGCCGCGCGGCCGATGGTCTGTTCGAGCCGATCTTCGTCGAGGTCTCCTCCGCCGACCTGCCGTTGGCCGATGCGATTTCGAGCTATCTGTTCAACTCCATGCTGATCCAGGTTCCGGGCGAGGATCGCCTGACCCTGATCTGTCCGACCGAGACCCGCGACAACCCGCGCAGCCATGCGGTGGCGCAAGCCTTGGCCGCCTCCAACGGTCCGATCGGCAAGGTGCAGTATGTCGACGTGCGCCAGTCGATGCGCAATGGCGGCGGACCGGCTTGCCTGCGCCTGCGTGTCGTGCTGACCGAGGCCGAACTGGCTGCGACCAACCCGGCCATGCGCCTGAGCGACGATCTGCATGCACGTCTGTCGGACTGGGCCGGGCGCTGGTACCGCGATGAACTGCGCCCCGCCGATCTGGCCGATCCTCACCTGCTCACGGAAAGCCGCAGCGCGCTGGACGAGTTGACGACGATCCTGAACCTCGGAACCGACTTCTACCCCTTCCAGAGAGGCTGATCCGGCCATGATGACCGCAGCGCCCATGAGCCCCGCCCGCCGATTGAGAAATATCGTCGGCGGATCGGCCGGCAATCTGGTGGAGTGGTTCGACTGGTACGCCTATGCGGCCTTCACCCTGTATTTCGCGCCGGTCTTCTTCCCCAGCGAAGACCCGACGGCGCAACTGCTGAGCGCCGCCGCCGTCTTTGCGGTGGGCTTTTTGATGCGGCCTATCGGGGCATGGATCATGGGGGTCTATGCCGACCGAAAGGGTCGCAAGGCGGGGCTGACCCTTTCGGTGACCCTGATGTGCACGGGTTCACTGATCATCGGCGTGACGCCCGGCTATGCTTCCATCGGCCTGGCGGCGCCGGCGCTGCTGCTGTTCGCGCGGCTGTTGCAGGGGCTGAGCGTCGGCGGAGAATACGGATCCAGCGCCACCTATCTGTCCGAAATGGCCGAGCCGCATCGCCGAGGCTTCTGGTCCAGCTTCCAGTACGTCACCCTGATCTCGGGTCAATTGATCGCCCTGCTGCTGTTGATCGTGCTGCAGAACACGCTGAGCGAGACGGCGCTGGCCTCGTGGGGCTGGCGCATTCCCTTCTTCGTCGGCGCGGGCCTGGCGGTCGTCGTCTTCTGGCTGCGTCGCCGGCTGGACGAGACGCATAAGGCGACCGAGGCCAAGGACGCCCCTAAATCCAGCGCTGTGCAGTTGATCCTGAAACACCCGAAAGAGGCGTTGATGGTGCTGGGCCTGACGGCCGGCGGCACCTTGGCCTTCTACACCTACACGACCTACCTCCAGAAGTTCCTGGTCAACACGAGCGGGTTTTCCAAGAACACGGCGACTGAAATCAGCGCGGCGGCCTTGTTCATCTTCATGCTGCTTCAGCCGGCGGTCGGCGCGCTTTCCGACAGGGTGGGACGGCGTCCCGTGATGATCGCTTTCGGCGTGCTGGGGGTGTTGTGCACTGTGCCGATCATGACAACCCTATCGACGGTCGAGAGCCCGTTTATCGCCTTCCTCTTGGCGCTGGCCGGGCTGGTGATCGTGTCGGGCTACACCGCGATCAATGCGGTGGTGAAGGCCGAGCTGTTTCCCGCCCACATCCGCGCCCTCGGCGTCGCGCTGCCCTACGCCATTGCCAATGCGGTGTTCGGAGGCACGGCAGAATATGTGGCGCTGTGGCTGAAGGGCGCGGGCGTCGAGAGCGTCTTCTTCTGGTACGTAACCGGGATGATCGGGCTGTCGCTGCTGACCTTCATCCGCATGCGCGAAACCAAGCACAACAGCCTGATCACGCACACCTGACGGCGATCACGCCGCGAACCGCCCGCCGCGCTGGGCGTAGGCCTGGGTGCCGCGCGTGAAGACTTTATCGGACGGCAGAACGGTCTCGATCGGCAGGTCGTCCTGGCCCTTCAGCGCCGCATAGACAGGGCCGAAGTCCTTGAGCGTCTCGTCCTTCAGGGACTCGATGCTGTCGATGACGAAATAGACCTGCTGGAAGTCGTCGATCCGGTACAGGGTGCGCATCACCCGCTCCAGGTCGAAGCCCAGGCGGTTGGGCGACGGGTCGTCCAGCGCAAAGACACTCTCGGTCGCCGAGGAGACGATGCCGGCGCCGTAGATGCGCAGGCCGTCGGTGTCCTTCATCAGGCCGAACTCGACCGTGTACCAGTACAGGCGCGCCAGGTTGGGCAGCATGCCCAGGCCGGCCGCGCGCTGACCGCCCTTGCCATAGGCCTCCATATAGGCGGCGAAATCGGGGTCGGTCAGCATCGGCACATGGCCGAAGACGTCGTGGAAGATGTCGGGTTCCTGGAGGTAATCCAGTTGGTCCGGCTTCCTGATGAACTGGCCCGAGACGAAGCGGCGGTTGGCCAGGTGGTCGAAGAAAACCTCGTCCGGCACCAAACCGGGCACGCAGACGACGGTCCAGCCCGTCAGGGCCTGAAGCTTGGGATTGATCACGTCGAAGTCTGGAATGCCGCCCGCGTTCAGATCAAGCGCGTCCAGTCCCCGCATGAAGGCGTCGCAGGCGCGACCGGGCAGGATCTTCATCTGCCGGGCGTAAAGCGTGTCCCAGGTCTGGTGCTCGACCTCGGTATAGGCGGCCCAGTTCTGGGGAATGGTCCAGTCGGCGGCCGCGCCCTCGGGCGGCTTTTCGAAGACGTGTTCGAAGTCGGACATGGCGTATTCCTCTTTTGCCGCCATCCTAGCCCGGAGCCGCCATGGCTTCCAACCGTCAGTGCAGACGTTCATCCAGCGGTGCGTGGTGGCCCATGCCGTCGGTGGTGAACCACCGCTCGGCGTCGTCGGGCAGCAGCACGGAATCGCCGTCTTCCAAAGCGCCTTCGGCGGCGTAGGCGACAAAGCCGCCGTCCTCGCCCAAGGCGAAGACGCGGTAGAAGGGCTGGTCCGGTCTGACCAAGCCGCTTTCACCGGCCGGTCCCTCATAGGCGTGATCCACATCCATCACGACGCCACGAAAGGCATCGTCGCGGTGGCGGACAATCTGGCCGATGGCGAAACGTGCGGTCTGAATGCGGGTCATCGCACTTCATACGATTCAGCGCATGACCCTAATGCCTGCCGGTCTGTTCATCTTCCTGACAGAATGGCTTGGCGCGGACGATCTTGACGGGTTAGGCTGACCAAGACGGGCGCCGCTTTGGACCGCCCACAACGGATGACGGCCCATGCCGGAGACCCACGGCGCGCCCCGACGGCGCGACGAGCGGTCCCAGCCTTCCCGTTCGCGGGATGCGTCGGGTCGAGATGCGCCGCTGTATGGCGCGCTCGATCTGGGGACCAACAATTGCCGGCTGCTGATCGCGCGGCCGTCACGCGAAGGCTTTCGCGTGGTCGACAGCTTCAGCCGCATCGTGCGGCTGGGCGAAGGGCTGTCGCGGACGGGCCTTTTGGACCCGCGCGCCATGGACCGGGCGTATGACGCCCTGGCCCTGTGCGCCGAGCGGATCGTGCGTAAGGGCGTCGATTCGGCGCGACTGAGCGCCGTCGCCACCCAGGCCTGCCGCGCGGCCGAGAACGGCGCCGACTTCATAGACCGTGTACGCAAGGGCACGGGCCTGCGCCTGCGGATCATCGATCCCGCCGAAGAGGCGCGGCTGGCGGTCGAGGGATGCCTGAACCTGATCGACCCCAAGGCCGAGGCGGTGCTGGTCATCGATGTCGGCGGCGGCTCGACCGAGATGTCGTGGCTGAAACGCAGCGGAACCGACTGGACGACCACCGCCTGGATGTCGGCGCCGGTGGGGGTCGTGACCTTGGCCGAGCGGCATCCCGAGCCGCCGAACTCCGGCGAGGCCTGGTACGAGGCGATGGTCGCCGACATGGGGGCGGCCATTGCAGCGGGTGGGATCGTCGACGAACCGATGCTGGACCTGTTCCGGCAGAACCGGGCGCATCTGGTCGGCACATCGGGCGCGATCACCAGCCTGGCCGGCATTCACCTGAATCTGCCGCGCTACAATCGCGACCGGGTCGATGGCTTGTGGATGACGCGCGCCGACTGCGAGGCGGCGGCGGATCGCCTGAAGGCCTTGGGCCCGGACGGCCGGGCGCGCGAGGCCTGCATCGGTCCCGATCGGGCTGACCTCGTTTTGGCGGGCGCCGCCATCCTGGAGGCGGTGCAGCGCGCCTGGCCGTCGGAACGGGTGCGGGTCGCGGATCGGGGCTTGCGCGAAGGCCTGCTGCTGCAACGAATGCGCGAAGACAAGAAGCCGCCGAGGGGACGGCGTCGTCGGCGCGGACGGGGGCGGCCGGCCTCCGCCGCCTGATCAGGCGGCGGGCGTGACGCGCACCGGCAGTTCGATGTCGCAGACCGAGAAATCCGCGCCACGCGCCTGACGCGCCTGCTGCGCCAGGGTCTGGAAGGTGGCGGAGTTGGTGTTCAGGACGGCCGCCGTCGGACGTTCGGCTTCGGGCAGATCCGACGCCACGCGAACGCGGGTCATCTGGTCCGGTCCCTGGACCAGACCATCCGGCGTGTCGCTGGCCTTCAGCGATCGCACGACGTCCAGGCCGGACACGACCCGGCCCCAGACGGTGTAGCGCTTGTCCAGGGCCGGATAGGCCTGACGCATCAGGAAGAACTGGCTGTTGGCGGTGTCGTTGCCCTCGTCTCGCGCCATGCCCGCGACGCCCGAGCAATACAGGGCCCAACCGTGGACCTTCTTGTCGCTGGTGCCGGACATCAGGGCGTCGGGCTGGGTCTGGACGGGGATGGAATCGACAAAGCCGACCAGGGCGCCGACCGGGGCCGCCACCGGAGTGAAGGCCATGTCCGCGCCACGGCGGAAGGTGAACTCGGCCTTCAGGTCGGGATACCAGCTCTGCCCCTCGCCCGTGCCCAGCGGATCGCCGGTCTGGGCCATGAACCAGTCGATCACCCGGTGCCAGACCAGGTTGTCGAAGAACCCGCGCGACGCCAGCAACTTGATGCGTTCGACATGGGCGGGCGCGATCTCGGGCGCCAGTTCGACCAGAACCCGCCCCTTGTTGGTGTCGATGACCAGCAGGTTCTCGGGCGCGATGGTCCTCCATTCACCGGGCGGCGGCGGAGGCGCGGGAACGGCGGTCGCGTCTTGCGCCAGGGCGGCGCCCGCCGTGGCAGCCAGCACGGCCGCCGCCATCGCCATCGTTCGTATCGTCATCGTCCCCTCCCTCGTTTGCGAAAGCCTCAGCCGCCTGTCACTTCGGCGACCGGCTGAACATCGCAGACGCTGAAGGCGGCGCCGCGCCCGGCGCGCGCCGTGGCGATCCGTTCTGCGAAGGCGGCGCTGCCGGCGTTCAGAACGCGCACGGTCGGACGTTCGGCTTCTGGCAGGGCCGAGGCCATGCGGACGCGGGTCATGGTGTCGGGATCGGTCACCTTGCCGTCCTCGGCGTCCGAACCCTTCTTCAGCTTGCCGACCACATCCAGGCCGGACACCACGCGGCCGAAGGCGGTGTAGATGCCGTCCAGCTGCTCGCGCGCACCCATCATCAGGAAGAATTGGCTGTTGGCGCTATCCGGCGAACCCGAGCGGGCCATGCCCAGCACGCCGGGACAGAACAGGCCGTGGGCGTCGACCTTGAAGTCGGCGGTGATCATCATTTGGGCGTCGGGTTGGGTCTGGACCGGCAGATCGCCGACCAGACCGCGCACGCCCGCGCCGACGCTGGGCACCGCGACGAAGCCGGCGCCGCGTCCACGACGGAAACTGAATTCGGCCTTCAGGTCCGGCAGCTCGCTGCCGCCCTCACCCGTGCCCTTCGGATCGCCGGTTTGCGCCATGAAATCAGGGATGACGCGATGGAACTTCAGACCATCGTAGAAGCCTTGGTTGGCCAGGATGCGGATGCGTTCCGCATGGTTGGGCGCGGCGAGGGGGATCAGTTCGACCAGCACCCGCCCCTTGGACGTATCGATAACCAGCAGGTTTTCCGGCGCGATGGCGCGCCAGTCGGACGCCGCCGGCGCCGTTTGCGCCACAGCCGGCGCCTGGGCCGCGCCAGCCGCGAGAAGAGCGGCGACAGTTGCTGCGATGATGGCCTTACGCATGGTCTTGTCTACCCTAACCGTTCTTGACCTTGGCCCGCACGCGCTCGGCGATGGCGGGGCTGACGAAACTGTCGATCGCGCCGTCCAGCCGGGCGATCTCCTTGACGAGCCGCGAGGCGATCGCCTGATGGCGCGGATCGGCCATCAGGAATACGGTCTCGATGTCCTGATTGAGGCGCTGGTTCATGGCCGTCATCTGGAACTCGTATTCAAAGTCGGCGACGGCGCGCAGACCCCGGATGATGACGCTGGCGTCCAGCTCTTCGGCGAAATGCATCAGCAGGGTCGAGAACGGCTGGACCACGATGTCGCCGCCGAGGGGCGCCATCTCGGCCTTCAGCATCTCGACCCGTTCGGCGGTCGAGAACAGCGGCCCCTTGTCGTCGTTCTGGGCGACGCCGATGACCAGTCGGTCCACCAGCTTCAGCGCACGCTTGATGATGTCGGTATGCCCGTTCGTCACCGGGTCGAAGGTGCCCGGATAAAGTCCGATGCGCATGCGTGTCTCCCCGGCCTGTCGCGTGGCGTCAGCGTCGTTTAGCAGGTGCGAAATCAGCGGCCTAGCCGGCTGACGCCTTCGTCATCGTCATGATCCAAGATGGGCTGGGCTGCCTGGACGCTCCAAGCCGCTTCGACCTTGGCGAGCAGGGCCGGGTCATTGGCGAAGGCGACATCGTCGATGACGGTGATCGGACAGACGGGCGTGGCGCTGTTGCACAGGAAGGCGCCGTCGAACGCGCCGACCTCGTCGAACCGAATTGGTCGCGTTTCACTGGTCAGCCCGACCTGGGGCAGCCCGCGCGCGATCAAGGCCTGGGTCACGCCCGCCAGCATCGGGGACTGCAGCCAGACGATCCGGTCGCCCTGGACAAAGCCGATGTTCCACAGCGTGCCTTCGGTGACCCGCCCTTCGCCATCGACAAACAGGGCGTCGTCAAAGCCGGCGGCGCGCGCGGCGCGGCGCGCGCGAATCAGGCCGAAGGTGGCGAGATGCTTCAGATGCGGCGCCTCGCGCTGATAGGGCATGGCGGTGATCCGCACCCGGTGCGCCAGCGGCGGCGGCGCTGGGGAGACACTGGTCATCACCTTCGGTCGGCCGACGTAGCTCGGGTCGCGATGACCGATGTCGGGCGAGAACAGGCTGACACGCAGCCAGCAGGCGTCTCGGCCGGCGACGGCCACCGCCATCAGACGCCGAAACTCCGCCTCGCCGGGGCTTTCGCCGAACAGTTCGACGGCGGCCTGCTCCAGACGGGCGAGGTGGAGGTCGAGGCCGCGCGCGGCGCCGTTCTCGACGCGGAAGGAGGTGTAGGCGCCGTAGTTCACCAAGGCCTGATGGGCCAGGTCGTCAGGCGTGGCGGGAAGGCCGTCGATCAGAATCGTCGCGCTCAAACGACCCTCCCATTGCCCGCTGGGCGAAGGCGGATCAGGCGTCGCCGCCGTCTTCTCCGCCGACATCGGCGTCATCCGCGCCGCCACTTTCCGGCAGACGTTCAACCGAGACAACCTTTTCATCCTTGCCGGTGCGGAAGATGGTGACGCCCTGGCTGGAGCGGCCGACGATGCGGACCTGATCCATCCGCGTACGGATCATTTGCCCACCCGAGGTGACCAGCAGCAGGTCGTCGGTTTCCTCGACCGGGAAGGCCGCCGCCAGGCGCGTGCCGGCGCGACCGCCCAGGCCGTGGGCCGTCAGCCCCTGACCGCCGCGACCGGTGCGGCGATACTCGTAGGCCGAGGATCGCTTGCCGAAGCCGGTCTCGGTGACCGTCAGGATGAACTGTTCGGCGGCGCCCAGTTCGGCGATCCGCTCCACGGTCAGAGCCGCATCCGCGACCTCGTCTTCAGCCTCGACTGGAGCTGCGGCATCCTCATCCGCATCCGCGCCGGCCAGGGCCTTACGCATGGCGTTGGCGTGTTTGACGTAGGCGGCGCGTTCTTCCGGTGTCGCATCCACACGGCCCAGGATGGCCATGGAGATGACCTCGTCGCCGTCCTGCAGCCGCACGCCCCGGACGCCGGTCGAATCCCGTCCCTTGAACACGCGCACGTCGTCGGCCTTGAACCGGATCGCGCGGCCCAGTGCCGTCGTCAGCAGCACATCGTCGTCGGCCGTGCACAGGCCGACGCCGACCATGCGGTCAGAGCCTTCCAGCTTCATGGCGATCTTGCCGGCGCGGTTCACGGTGGCGAAGTCCGACAGCTTGTTGCGCCGCACGTCGCCGCTCGAGGTGGCGAACATGATGTCGTAGTCGCCCCAGGTCGTCTCGTCCTCGGGCAGAGGCAGGACGTTCATGATGCTGTCGCCCGGCTCGATGGGCAGCAGATTGACGAAGGCCTTGCCCCGCGATTGCGGATTGCCCAGCGGCAGACGCCAGGTCTTCAGCTTGTAGGCCTTGCCGTTGGTGGCGAAGAACAGGACCGGGGTGTGGGTCGAGGCGCTGAACACGCCGGTAATGGCGTCCTCGTCCTTCATCGACATGCCGCTGCGACCCTTGCCGCCGCGATGCTGGGTCCGATAGGCGTTCAGGGCCACGCGCTTGACGTAGCCGCCATGGGTGACGGTGACGACCATGTCCTCGCGCGGGATCAGGTCCTCATCCTCCATCTCGCCGTCGCCTTCCCCGATCAGGGTGCGGCGCGGAACGGCGAACCGATCCTTCACGTCGATCAGGTCGTCGCGGATGATGGCCAGGACGTTCTTGCGGTCCGACAGGATGGTCAGGTGGCCCTGGATGGTGTCGGCCAGGCCGTGCGCCTCGCCGAAGATGTCGTCGCGGCCCAGGCCGGTCAGACGCGACAAGGTCAGGGCCAGGATGGCGCGGGCCTGTTCGTCGGTCAGTTTCAGGCTGTCGCCATTGATCACGACGCTGCGCGGATCGGCGATCAGCTCGACCAGGGCCATCATGTCGCCGACAGGCCAGGCCTTGGCCTGCAGCCGCTCGCGCGCCTCGGTCGGATCGGCCGACGAGCGGATGATGTGGATCACCTCGTCGATATTGGCGACGGCGACGGCCAGACCGACCAGGACGTGGCCGCGATCACGGGCCTTGTTCAGCTCGAACTTGACGCGGCGAACCACGACCTCCTCGCGGAAGTCGAGGAAGATCTGCAGCAGTTGGCGCAGGCCCATCTGCTCGGGCCGGCCATGGTTCAGCGCCAGCATGTTGACGCCGAACGAGCTCTGCATCGCGGTATAGCGCCACAGCTGGTTCAGGATCACGTCGCCGGACGCGTCGCGCTTCAGCTCGATGACGATCCGCATGCCTTGGCGGTCGGATTCGTCGCGAACGTCGGAAATGCCTTCCAGCCGCTTCTCGCGCACCATTTCGGCGATGCGTTCGATCAGGGTCTGTTTGTTGACCTGATAGGGCAGTTCGGTGACGACGATGGCCTCGCGGTCCTTGCGGATCTCCTCCACCGAGGCGCGGCCGCGCACGACGACCGAGCCGCGACCGTCGCGCAGGGCGTTGCGCGGGGCTGTGCGGCCCATGATCTCGCCGCCGGTCGGGAAGTCCGGACCGGGCACGATATCCAGCAGGGCGTCGTCGTAGACGTTGGGATCATCCAGCAGGGCCAGGGCCGCATCCACGACCTCGCCCAGATTGTGCGGCGGGATGTTGGTCGCCATGCCGACGGCGATGCCGCCCGCCCCGTTGACCAGCAGATTGGGAATCCGGCTCGGCAGAACGACCGGCTCCAGCTCCTTCTCGTCGTAGTTCGGCTGGAAATCGACCGTGTCCTTGTCGATGTCGGCCATCAGGGCGACGGCGGCCGGGGCCATCCGGGCTTCGGTGTAACGCATCGAGGCGGGCATATCGCCGTCGACCGAACCGAAGTTGCCCTGGCCGTCGACCAGCATCAGCCCCATCGAGAACGGCTGCGCCATCCGCACCAGGGCCATATAGACCGAGGCGTCGCCATGGGGGTGGAACCGGCCCAGCACGTCACCGACCACACGAGCACATTTCGAATAGCTGCGCTCGGGCGTCATGTTCAGGTCGTGCATCGAATACAGGATGCGACGGTGAACCGGCTTCAGCCCGTCCCGGGCGTCAGGCAGGGCGCGCGAGACGATAACGCTCATGGCGTAATCGAGGTACGAACGCTTCAGTTCGTCCTCGATCGTGATCGTGGAAATGTCGGAGCCGCCGCCTCCCGGAACGATCGGAGATGCGGCGTTTTCGTAGCTGTCGTCGGTCAATGAAGCGTGGCTTTATGCGGCCGGAATCGGAACGTGATCCGCTGTGACGATTTCTAGCATTCCAGGGCCTCGGTGGCAAAGCGACGTCGCCGTGAAAGCCCGTCTCTGAAAGGACTTTCGACATGCGCGCCACCCGCCTCGCCGCCGCCCTTCTCCTCGCCTCCCCCTTGGCCCTGACAACCGCCTGCGCCGCGACCGGAAACGCGCCCCAGGCGGCCGTCGAACGCGCGCCCGTCGGCGCGACGGGACAGGCCGTTCTGATCAACGCCTCGGGCGCCAATATCGGCCGCGTCGACCTGCGTCAGGGGCCGACCGGCCTGCTGATGAAGATCGAGGCATCGGGCCTGACGCCCGGCTGGCACGGCATCCACATCCATGCGACCGGCGAATGCGCCGCGCCCTTCACCTCGTCCGGAGCCCACATCAACCACGGCGAGCCCAAGGCCCCGCACGGCCTGTTGAACGCCGCCGGGCCGGACGACGGCGACCTGCCCAACGTCTGGGCTGGTGCGGACGGCAAGGTGAACGCTGAGCTGTTTACGACCCGCGCCCGGATCTCGTCCGAAGGCCCCGGCCAATGGCTGTGGGACGCCGACGGCTCGGCCATCATCATCCACGCCAACCCCGACGACCATTCGACCCAGCCCATCGGCGGCGCCGGCGACCGGGTGGCCTGCGCGGCGCTCAGCGCAAGCTAAGTCTTTCTACGATACGGAACATGGCCCGCTGGACAGCGTTCAGCGGGTCTCTTTTTGTGCGAGCAGACGGCGGATCAGCTCGGTCTGCTCCTCCTGCCGGGCGGTCAGGTGTTCGACCTTTTCCAGCAGGGCCATGATCTCGATCTCGGCCTTCAGATTGACCTGATAGTCATTGCCCGCGTCCAGCCGATCCTTTGACGCCTGGCGGTTCTGGCTCATCATGATGACCGGCGCCTGGATCGCCGCCAGCATCGACAAGACCAGGTTCAGGAAGATGAAGGGATAGGGGTCGAAAGCTTCCTTGCGCAGCAGCAGGTTCAGCCCGGTCCAGATCGCCAGGAAGACGCCGAACGCGATGATGAACGGCCACGAACCGCCGAACGCCGCAACCCGATCGGCCAGCCGCTCTCCAAAGGTTTGGCGGTCGTCGAAGGTCTCGTTGATGTCTTCGGACACAGGGCGACGATCGGCGGTGCTCTGAACGACGACGGCTTCGTTCGCCGGAAGATCGTGCTTCGCCTTGCCCAGCCAGCGGCGGGAAACGTGGTCGGCGTCGAGGGGGGCGTGGTGCATGACGGGCTCCTGATACGATCAGGAACAGATCAAGCCTTGGCGGCCCCCGCACGCAAGCCCCGTTCGGCCAGGGCCACCAGGGCCACCCCGCCCATGGTGATGGCCGATCCCGTCAGAATCTGCGGCGTCAGGATGTCGCCCATGAAGCTCCAGCCGATGAACATCGACACCACGGGCGTGACCAGCAGATAGGGCGTCACCCGTCCCGCCTCGCGCCGCTGGACCAACCAAAACAGCAGGGTCGTCGCCAGCACGGACGACACGACGCCCGCCCACAGCAATGAGGCCCAGACCATGGGCGTGGCGCGCTTCACCGCCTCCCACTGGCCATGCTCGAACACCGCCGAGCCGAAGGCCATGACGGGAAAGGCGCCCAGCGCCAGCAGACCCTGCATCTTCAGCGGCGGGATGGAGGTGGTGCGACGCGCGACCACCGTGGTCACGCCCCAGGCGGCGCCGGCCGCGATGGCGACCAGAATGGCTTTCCAGTCCTGCAGCGCATGGGCGTCCAACGTCATCCACGCCACGCCGACGAAGGCCACGCCCATACCGACCAAGGCCGCCTTGGACAGCCGCTCGCCCAGGATCAGGAAGGCGAACAGGGTGGTGAAGGGAATCCACAATTGGTTGGCCACCGTCACCGGGCTGACGTCCGTCGCCAGCCAGTAGGCGGTGTAGGCCAGGCCATACTGGATCGGCCCGCCGATGATCACGATCAGCATCAGGCTCTTCCAGTCCGGAAACGGCGGCCGCACGAAGGCGATCAGACAGGCGGTGGCGATGCCGAACCGGATGGCGCCGACCAGCAGCGGCGACAACTCCTGCGTCGCCAGCTTGGCCCCGGCGTTGTTGACGCCCCACACCACGATGATCGCCACGATGGCGGCGATCTCCAGCCCTGTCAGGGCGTGAGGCCTCTTGGGCAGGGGCGCGGGCGCAGCCGCAACTTTGGAACGGACGTCGGTCATGACCGCCCTATGGCACGGTGCGACTGCCGCGTCGGCTCACTTTGGATGACCTCAGGTTTCCGCTCAGAAATCCGGCTTGGCGACCGCTGGCAACGATCGCCAAGTCAGGCACTCAGTCTCAGAACGGGATGTCGTCGTTCAGGTCGTAGCTTTCCTTGGGGCCGCTTGGCTTGTTGGCGCCGCCGGTGGAGAAGCCCGAGGAATAGTCGTCATCGCCGCGACCACCGCCGCTGCCGTAACCGCCGCCCGACGAGCCGCCTTCCGAACGGCCGCCCAGCATGGTCAGTTCACCTTTGAAGCGGCTGACGACGATCTCGGTCGAATACTTTTCAACGCCCTGCTGGTCGGTCCATTTGCGGGTCTGGAGCGCGCCCTCGATGTAGACCGTCGAGCCCTTCTTCACATAGTTCTCGACCACCTTGACGATGTTGTCGTTGAAGATGACGACCCGGTGCCACTCGGTCTTTTCCTTGCGCTCGCCCGAAGACTTGTCGCGCCAGGTTTCCGAGGTGGCGATGGACAGGTTGGCGATGCGGTCGCCGTTGGGCATGGAGCGGATTTCGGGGTCGCGCCCCAGATTGCCGACCAGAATGACCTTGTTGACGCTGCCCGCCATAGAAACTTCCTTCTTTTGTGAGGCAGCGACGACTTCGCCCGCCCCGTCAATTCAGTCCGATGTCTGACCGGCGCGACGGCTCATCGCCAGCCCTTTCGACAGCAAACCCGCTAAATCAGTGGATAAGCATTAACCGAATGTTCCACTTTCGTTCTGGCTGCGCAAGCCCTACTTGGCGGCAGGGTCGGCTGCGATGGCGATGGGACGGCCCGTCTCGTCGCGCTGGATGGCGCCGGGGATGGCCAGACGACCGTCGCCTGTGCGGGCCATGGCGAAGAAGCGGCTGCCGGTCAGGCTCTTGCCGATCTTGACCCCTTCGCGGTCGACGAAAATGAAGCGGCCCTGATAGGCGCCGGCGATTTCCTGGTTCGAACCGCCCATGCGCAGGAAGCGAAGGCGCATCTCCTCCAGCCGTGCGGCGCATTGTTCGAGCTGGGGCTGGTCGTCGGCGATTTTCTGCAAACGAGGCGGCGCATTGTCCGGCGTCGCCACGAAGTAGCAGGCGCCCTCGGCGAACTCATACTTGGGTTCGTTGGAGCAGGCGCCCAGCAGAGCGATCCCGGCGACGGCGGCGAGGGCGACGAAACGCATCAGTTCATTCCCGTGAATTGGCAGTTGCGATCCTGCTCGGCCAGGGTCCTGAAACGGTTGTTGTCATTCGACTGTTCCACCCGGCGCGGCACCAGACGCAGGGTCGTATCGCCCCAGCGGCCGTATTGGGCGTCGCCCGGCCCGACGCAGGTTCCGGCGTAAAGCGCCTGAACGCAGGCGTTCAGGCTCATGCTTGGCGACAGGGTCCGCCAGTCGGAGCCGGTGTGGCGCAGGCAGGGGCTGCCGCTGGCCACGGGTGTAGGGCGCGGCGCAGGCGTCTGTTCGACGGAGGCCGGCGGCGGGGTCGGGGCCATCTCGACCGCGGGCAGTTCGGGCGGCGGTGCGAAGGCGGCGGTCGGCGCGGCGGCCAAGGCGCCCGTAGCGTCCAGCCCCACGTCCAGAGCGTCCGTCGCCAGGCCATTGCGCTGGGCGCAGACCGCCAGGGTCGCCATACCAACGAACTGGCCATCGACGAAGCAGCGCAGTTCCCGCGTCGGTTCCAGCGTGGGCGCCTCGGCCAGGTTGACCACCAGCCCGCCCTTGGACGCCGGCGGCGCTTCGGTCGTCTTGTCGCCGCCGCCCGTAAAGATCAGGGCGAGCACGACGGCGATGACGATCGCCACGCCGGCGCCGACCAAGAGGATGACGCGGTTGTCTTTCGGAAGGGCCATGAACGGGCTTTCGCGGATGAGGAGGTCAATAACTCCGACCCGGCCTCGGGCGTCAACCGCCTTGACCGGTCACGACCGCGATCAAGCCGTCAGGCGGCTCAGCGCAGCCTGATAGTTGGCCAGTTGCGTCTGCTGATAGGCGGTCGAGGAGCCATTGCCGGTCTGGGTGTTGGTTATGCCGCCGGTCGAGGGCGCCAGGGCGCGGTAGGAGGACCGGACCGCCGTCATCGCCTGAGCCAGCGATTCGATGGCCGCCTTTATCGAGGCGGGATCGTTCAGGTTCAGCTTGTTCGACAGATTCAGCCCATAGGTCTTGATCGCGTCCTTGTCCGGCTTCACCGGACCGACGAAACCGGGCGTCAGGCCCAGCGCGCCCAGAGCGTCCTTGCCGATCGCGCCAGCAGAGATAACGGCGCCGTCCTTGTTGGCCGCCGTCTTGATTTCCAGGCGCTGGACGATGGGTTTGGCCTTCAGATCGGTGATGACCTTGGCTTCCAACTGGCGGCCAGAGGCGGCGTTGATCTTCTTGGCCAGGCTTTCCAGCGTGTCCTTGGCGTCGATGGTCACGGTAACGGCGCGGCTGCCGGCTGCGGGGCTGATCGAAAACTGATCGCCGACGCGGGCCGAGGTGGCGACGGTCAGCAGCTTGGAATCCGCCTGCATGATCTGGCCTTGAGGCAGGCCGAGGCGGTCGAGCACGCTGGCCCCGCCCGCTGCGATGCTCAGGCTGGTTGGCTTGGCCTGATCACCGTCCGCGCGCCAGGTTCGGTTCGATTGAACCTGCCCCGTGGCCAGATCGATCTGCGCGAGATAGCCGGATGTGGGGTCGTCCTTGCCGGCGCCTTCCGCCCGGTTCGTGCCGGTGATCCAGACCTTGCCGTCCTTGATGGCGACGTCGGCGGCGGTGTCCGCGCCCGCCCCGCCGAAATAGGTCAGTTGGTCACTGGCCGAGGCCTGAAGGTCTGTCGACAAGGTGGCGATGAAGACATCGCTGCCGCCGGCATGCGCGTTGGTCACCGTGGCGATATCGAGGGCGGTGTTTTCGGTATGGCCGGTCACGACCACCTTGCCGTTCTCGACCGATATGCCGGCGATCGCGCCGCTGGCGTAGCCAAGGTCACGCGTCGAAGCCAGGCTCGGCACGCCGTCGGCGTCCAGGGTGAAGCGGCGCACGACCGCCTTCCCGTTCTCGACGCCGGCCGTATAGAGGTCGTTTCCTGACACCGTCATGGCCTGAACGGAATCGTCCCCGCTGGTGCCGAACTGCACGGTCGCGACGTTCACGCCCACGTCCGGGCCGTTGATCTTGATCGGCTTTTCCTGGAAGGCCTGAAGATAGGAATCCCAGCCGCCCAGGGCCGCATTGCCCGGCATGGCCGATTTCGACCGGCCGGCGACATAGACCATGCCGTCGGCGCCGAAGCGAACCTCGGTCGCCTCATCGGCCGCCTTGGCGCCGCGCCGCTGGGTCCACAACTCCTGGCCCGAACTGTCGAACACCGAGACGAAACTGTCGGCCACGGCCGCGTTGTCGCCGCTCTTGCCGGGTTCCAGCGCCCCGGTCACCGATCCGGCCAAGGCGACCCGGCCGTCATCGTCGATGGCGATGGAGAAGCCGTTGGCGCTGGAGGCGGCGCCGAGCAGCTTGGTCTGCATCAGATTGCCGGCGGAATCATATTTCATCAGGGCGACATCGCGCGCACCCTTGATAGGTTGGCTGGCGTCGCCCGCCGTCAGTTCGGCGACGACCCAGACGGAGCCGTCCGGCGCCACGGCGCTGGCCTTAACCGCAGCGACCCCGTCGGGAAGGTCAGCGTGCCCCACCCTCCCCTCGACCCAGAACGGATCGTCCACGCCCTGCTGGGCGGCCGGCGCCGCGCCGCCGTCGGCCTGGAACTTCAGTAGTTGGCCCGCCGTACCGGTCTTTCCGACCCCTTGCGTCACATAGACGGCGTCGGAGGTGTCGACGGCCTGGAAGCTGATGGCTTCGCCGGTCCCGCCATTGACCTTCAACGCCCACTGATCCGGTCCGGCCGGCAGGGTGATGGTCTTGGTTCCGCTTTTGACGGTCTTCGGCTCGGCGGGGATCAACTGAGCGCTGATGCGCGTCGCGACGCCCGCGTCCTCCAGCATGCCGTTCATATAGGCGGTGACATTGGCCAACGACCGATCGGTCGCACCCATCTCAGACAAGTCCATGGCAATCGCCTGCTCCCCCGCCGCCGTCTTGACGGTAACGGAGAACTTCACGTCGCCCTCGAACGCCTTGACCGAGGCGGTGGGGTCGCCATCGTGGATGGGGGCGGTGACGAAACTGGTCGGCGCCCGTTCCAGCGCAAAGGTGCTCTTGATCGAAGTCTGGGCCACGCCCTGCACCAGCCGCATGTCTTCGAAACTGGCGGTGCTCAAATAGGTCGACAGTTCGGCCAGGCCCTCGCCGAACCGTTTGGAGACCAAGGCCGCTTCCGACGCGCTCAGCCCCTTGACTCCAGCACGGTCGGCCAGGGCGCCCAGCGTGTTCAGGCCCTGATACAGGGCGAACATCTTGCGGTAATCGGTGGAAGCGCCGGCCAAATCCAGGCTGACATTGCCCTCGTCGATCAGGCGACGGCCGCCCAGGGCCGCACGGACCAGGTCGCTGGCCTTCGCCGGTGTCGCCGTGGACGACCAGGGGGCCGTCGGTTGGGTCTTCTTGGTTTTGACGGCCGGGCTGGCGGTCGTGGTCGCGCCAGACGACGACGTCCCCGTCGTCGTTCCGAAAAGACCAAGCAGATAGCTGTTGTTGATCATTCAGACGGCTCCGACCCTATCGTGCGGCGGGCGTCGATAAGGAACCGTTAAGCTGTCGGATCAGCCCTTGAATAGCGACAGGATGACCTGCGGCGCCTGGTTGGCGATCGACAAGGCCTGAACGCCGAGTTGCTGCTGAACCTGCAGGGCTTGAAGGCGTGCGCTTTCCTTGGCCAGATCCGCATCCACCAGATTGCCGATGCCGGCTTCCAGCGCATCCGACAGCTTGCCGACATAGGTGGTGTGGCGCTCGATTTGCTTGGATTGCGCCCCCAGTTCGGCCAGACGCGCGCTGCTGGTGGTGATGGCGGCGTTGACGGCGGCCAGGGCCGTATTGGCGTTGGCCTGGCTGGTCAGGGTCGTGCCGGTCAGCGACAAGCCGGCGACGGTCAGGTTTTGGCGGTCCAGCGCGATGGTCTCGGCGCCATCGGCGCTGGCCAGGAAGTTCAGCGTCGTCGTCGCCGAACCGTCTAGGATGTTGGCGCCGTCGAAGATGGCGTTGTTGGCAAACGAGTCGATCGAACTCAACAGCGCCTGAAACTCATCATTGTAGGACGTGCGTGTAGCGGTGCTGGCGCTCGGGTCCGCTGCCGCGGTCGCCTTCTGCTTCAGCTCCAGAAGGATGTCCGAGATTTGCTCGCCGGCCGCCAGCGACACGTCGGCGATGGACGTCGCGCGGTTCAGGCTGGTGGTGACGGCTTCGAGCGATCCCCGGTCGGCGCGCTGCCCCTGAGCCACCGCCCAGACCGCGGCGTTGTCGCGCGCACCTTGAACCTTCAGCCCCGTGTTCACCCGGCTCTGCGTCGCCGCCAACTGGTCGTTGGTGCGGTTCAGATTCTGCAGGGCGATCATCGCCGAGGTGTTGGTGTGGATGCTGGTGGTCATGGCTTCAAGCCCCCGGACGTTCTGTGGGCTACAGGATTAACCATGAGTCGTAATCACATGGTTAACGCGCCGGAAACCATGATTGCGCCGCCCGGCAAGCCGGCGGCGTCAAGGAGTTTGAGCCCTCGCCTGTCGTCAGACGGCGGTATCGACCAGACGACCGCCACGATAGGTCGGGTCGCTGTTCAGCTTTTCGACATCCTCGCGCGGCAACTGACGGATCACCTCCCCCGTCACCCGGTCCAGGACCTTGTAGACGAAGCGGTTGTCGCCCACGGCCTCGATGGTGAGGCGAAAGCGGCTGGCGTCGTGGTTATCGTTTTTCGCTACCGGCGCCGGCGCTGCGGGCTGAGCGTCGACCGGAGCGAAGGCAGGAATTTGAGGTACGCTTACTGATCTCGCGACATTGTCTGTCATGGCTCCACGCGCAGGTCGTCCCACGCCCTCTAGAATAACGAACGATCAGCCGGAGCGGTCATTAAACCGCTCCGGCCGCGCGTCTTAGCGGAACAGGCCCAGCAGGATCGAGCTGCCCTGGTTGGCGATCGACAACGCCTGCACGCCCAGCTGTTGCTTGGTTTGCAGGGCGGTCAGCTTGGCGCTTTCCTTGGCCAGATCGGCGTCCACCAGATTGCCCACGCCGGCTTCAAGAGCGTCCTGAAGCTTGTTGACGAAGGTGATCTGACGGCCCAGCGACTTGGACTGGGTGCCCAGGGTCGCCAGAGCGGCAGTCGTGGCGGTGATGGCCGCATCGACATTCGCGACGGTCGCATTGGTATTGATGACGCTGCCGGTGTTCACTGCGGTGATGGCCGCATTGGATCCCAGCGTTGTCAGGCTGTTGACGCCGTCGAACGATGCGCCGGAGATCGCCGAGGCGATTTCCGTGCCTAGAGCGTTGTATTCAGCCAGGTAGGACGTCTGAGCCGCGCCGGTGGAACCGGCGATGCTGACGGCCAGGCCCTTCATTTCTTCCAGCGCGCTCGTGATCGTGTCGCCGGCGGCCAGGGCCACGTCGGTGATCGATTGAGTGCGCTGCAAGCCGGCGCGAACCGCGTCTTGCGAAGCGGCCGCGGCGCGCTGGGACGTAGCGATGGCGAAGATCGCCCCGCTGTCCTTGGCCGACGACACCTTCATGCCGGTGTTGATGCGGTTTTGGGTCCGCTCCAACTCGCCGTTGGTCTTGTTCAGGCTCTGCAGAGCGACTGCGGCGCCGTAGTTCGTATTGATGCTGGGCATTTCTAGCCCTCCTTTTCACTTCGTGAGAGCCCCGGCGTTTTGCCGGGGTGAGCGTTTTGCTCGGGGTTCAAGGCCACGACCCCGCCGCCGCAACGGCGAGGTCTCCGGGCCTTAGCGGAAGAGGCTCAGCAGGATCGAGCTGCCTTGGTTGGCGATCGACAGCGCCTGCACGCCCAGCTGTTGCTTGGTTTGCAGAGCGGTCAGTCGGGCGCTTTCCTTGGCCAGGTCGGCGTCCACCAGATTGCCAACGCCGGCTTCAAGAGAGTCCTGAAGCTTGTTGACGAAGCTGACGGTGCGGCCCAGCGACTTGGACTGGGTGCCCAAGGTCGACAGCGCCGAGGTGACGGCCGTCATGACAAGATCGACGTTCGCCGAGGTGAAGTCGGCGACCGTCGGCGACGCAGCCGTGAACTTGGCCAGGTCGGTGTTGGCGCTCAGGTCGGTGGCGATGCCGATGGTCTTGGTGTCGGTCGCGCCGGTGCCGATACGGACGTTGACCGCCGTACCGCCCGTGGACGCCGTCTTCAGCAGGTTGACCCCGTCGAAGCTGGCGCCGTCCAGCGCGCTCTTGATTTCCTGACCCAGGGCCGCGAACTCGTTTTCATAGGACGTCTTTGCCGCGCCGGTGGAACCGGCGATGCTGACGGCCAGGCCCTTCATCTCTTCCAGAGCGGACGTGATCGTATCGCCGGCGGCCAGGGCCACGTCGACGATGGATTGACCGCGCTGGATCGAGCCGCGAACCGAGTCCTGAGCGCTGGCGTTCGCCCGCTGGGACGTGGCGATGGCGAAGATCGCCCCGCTGTCCTTCGCCGACGACACCTTCATCCCGGTGTTGATGCGATTTTGGGTCCGCTCCAACTCGCTGTTGGTCTTGTTCAGGCTCTGCAGCGCGACTGCAGCCCCGTAGTTTGTGTTTACACTCGCCATTTTGGCGTTCCTTTTCACTTCGTGACAGCCGACGCCGTTTTGGCGACGGGAGCGTTTTGCTCAGGGTTTCAAGACCATGACCCCGCCGCCGAGGCGACGAGGTCTCCGGGCCTTAGCGGAAGAGGCTCAGCAGGATCGAGCTGCCCTGGTTGGCGATCGACAGCGCCTGCACGCCCAGCTGTTGCTTGGTCTGCAGGGCGGTCAGCTTGGCGCTTTCCTTGGCCAGATCGGCGTCCACCAGATTGCCCACGCCGGCTTCAAGAGCGTCCTGAAGCTTGTTGACGAAGGTGATCTGACGGCCCAGCGACTTGGACTGGGTGCCCAGGGTCGACAGGGCGCCGGTCACGGTGGCGATAGCGGTGTCGACCTTGGCGGTGGTGGCGTCGGCTCGCGCCTTGCCGCCGCCGCTGACATCCGTAACGCCGGCCACGCCCAGAGGCGTGGTCAGGCTGTTGACGCCGTCGAAGGACGCGCCGGCGATCGCTGACGTGATTTCCAGGCCCAGCGCATTGTATTCGGCCAAGTAGGAGGTTTCAGCCGCCGAACCCGCCGTCGTTCCGGCGATGCTGACAGCCAGGCCCTTCATTTCTTCCAGAGCGCTCGTGATCGTGTCGCCGGCGGCCAGGGCCACGTCGGTGATTGACTGGGTGCGCTGCAAGCCGGCGCGGACGGCGTCTTGCGAAGAGGCGTTCGCCCGTTGGGCCGTGGCGATGGAGAAGATCGCGCCGCTGTCCTTGGCCGACGACACCTTCATGCCGGTGTTGATGCGGTTCTGGGTCCGCTCCAACTCGCTGTTGGTCTTGTTCAGGCTCTGCAGAGCGACTGCGGCGCCGTAGTTCGTGTTGATGCTGGGCATTTCTGGCCCTCCTTTTCACTTCGTGAGTTCCGGCGCCCTTTTGGCGACGGGAGCTTTTTGCTCGGTTGGTGTGAAGCAATTGCCGGGCCAAAACGGCCAAGCGGATAACGTGATAAGTTATTGATGTATATGATTTACTATTGATTTACCCTCTTCAGGACTCGGCAAAGGCTGCCCACCCGCTGGCGTGGCTAGGCATATTTTGCCGGGCGGCGTGAAAACGAGATCGAACGCGTGATCGGCGGATCACCCGGGCCTGCGCTCGCGGTCGCTTAGTTCCGGAACAGGCTCAGCAGCGTCTGGCTGCTCTGGTTGGCGATCGACAGCGCCTGCACGCCCAGCTGTTGCTTGGTTTGCAGGGCGGTCAGCTTGGCGCTTTCCTTGGCCAGGTCGGCATCCACCAGATTGCCGATGCCCGCTTCGGTCGCATCCTGAAGCTTGTTCAGGAAGGTCACCTGGCGGCTGACCGACTTGGATTGCGTGCCGAGGGTCGACAAAGCGTCCGTCACCTTGGCGATGGCGGCGTCGACGGCACCAGTCGTCGCCGCGCCGGCGGCGATGGACTGGTTGGTGATGGTGGTGATGGCGGTGTCGCCAGCCATGCCGCCCGCGACCGTGAAGCCGACAGACGTGGTGCCGCCGCTGACATCCTTGATCACATTGGTCGCAGCAGCGTTGGTCCAGAGGTTCACGCCGTCGAACGATGCGCCGGCCAGGGCGGAGGTGATTTCGGCGCCCAAGGCGCGGAATTCGGTCAGGTAGGAGGTCTGGGTCGCGCCGGTCGAACCGGCGATGCTGACGGCCAGACCCTTCATTTCTTCCAAAGCCGCCGTCACTGTATCGCCGGCCGCGAGGGACACATCGACGATCGATTGGCCACGTTGCAGCGAGGCGCGCACGGAATCCATAGCGCCCATGTTGGCGCGTTGTCCGGTGGCGATGGCGTAGATGGCGCCGCTATCCTTGGCGCTGCCAACTTTTAGGCCCGTCGAGACACGGTTTTGCGTGCGCTCCAACATAGCGTTGGTCGCATTGAGGTTTTGCAGCGCGACAGCGGCGCCGTAGTTCGTATTGATGCTCGTAGCCATTTTGGCTGTCCTGTTCACTTCGTGTGATGTCCGACGCCATTTTAGCGTCAGGAGCGTTTTGCTCGGTCTTCAGGAGAGCAAGGGCGGGGCCAGTCCAAAATGCGACGCCAGCCAGACGCCCACATTGATTTCATTTAACTTATCTCGGCGGTTTGCGAAACGACCCGGCAAGCCTGCACACGAGGCGGCAGAAGTTGCCGAGTCGTTTTTGCAGGGCGTCAGTCGCGGCGTCGCACCTGCGCGTCCTGCATCGCGCGTTCAGCCAACAGGGTCTCGACCGCCAGCCGCCGCGCCCCGTCGCAGGCCACGATCTGGGCGCCGCGCAGCAGATAGGCTGCGTCCAGATCGCCGGCCGTCGGTTCAGCCGGCAGGGTGGCCAGCGCGCACGGACGTGTCGCCGCCTCCGGCAAGACCAGTCGCGCCGGCGCAACCGTCGAGATCGGGGGCGACGCGGCACAGTTCGCCGTCATGGTCGCGCAGGCGATCAGCGCGGCGGTTCTCCAAGGGATGGTCGGCATCGTCGGCGCTCCTGCTCTGGGCGACGGCGGCCGTGGTCGCCCGGTCCGCCGCCCCGGTCATGTGGTGATAGTGATCGACGCGCTGGGCCTGAGCCGCAGCGCCTTCGATTTCGATGCGTCGGGCGTCAGCCTGCGCCGCCGCCACGGCAGTCGCATCCCGCGCCTGATTGCGCGCGGCCTCCAGACGCTTGTGCTGCAGGTTCAGCGGGTCCCAGCGGAAGCTGAGCCCGCCCAGCAGGACGAACCCCAGCGCCAACGCTGTTGCACCCACCACCAGCCAGCCGAGCGGCGTCAGCGCCCGCAGTATCGATCCCGCGCTCATGGAAAGGCCTTTCGATCCAGCTCGAAATGCGGACCGTCCCGCAACGTCTTCCAGTCGCCGCCCCAGATCAGCGGCGTCTTGAGATCCCGCGCCGCCGCCTTGAACGCCTGAGCGATCCGGCCATACAGCGGCCAGTCCCAGCGCACCTGCCCTTCGACCAGGGCGGCGACATCGACGGCATGGCCCGTCAGATGGCGCGAGCGCGCGGTGCGGCTGGCGCCCGCCTTGACCAGGGCGGCCTGACGTTCGGCCGTGCGCAGCCCCTCGGTGATCATGAAATCCACGGGCGTGCGGGTGATGGCCGCCTCGACCACCGCAATCAGGGCCGGATGCACGCCGACGAGCCGTGCCCGCGACCGGCTGGACAGACGAAAGCTCATGGTCGACCTCCGCTGATCCGCAGCCTTGCGGTGGCGATCAGGGTGATCAAATGCTGAGCGGTCGGCGCCACCAGATAGAGCACCAAGATCAAGGCCAGCAGGCCCATCAGCCCGTCCGTGATCCTGGGCAGCATCTCAGCCGGCGTCCGCCCGACCGTGCGCATCAACAGCACCCAAAGCCCCGCGCTGACGGCGAATGCGTAGAGGCGACGAAACAGCCACCGCCCCTCCGCCAACGGGACCGCCCCCTGTTTGTGTCGGGTCATCGTTCGTCCTCCTCGTCATAGGTTTCGACGGCGCAGCGGCCGTCCCATCCGGACTGGGCGCGCCATTCCCCGTCGCTGAGGCTGTCGGGTGCTTCCCACGCCTCGGCCTCCAGCACTTCGACCGGCTCAGCCGGATGTCCGCGCCGGGTCATCCGACGACCGTGATAAGAACCGCGCCCGAACCGCCCGAACCGCCTTGGCCGCCGAAGGTCAGGCCCGCGCCGCCTCCCCCGCCCCCGGCCCCGAACAGCGCGCCTGAGCCGCCAGTACCGCCCGCTCCGCTCGTTGATGCATCGCCGCCGCCGCCGCCCCCGCCGACAACAGACAAGAGCGGCTTGGGCGAAGCCTGTCCCGCAGCTCCCGCGACACCGCCGGCCGCGCGAAGGCCCGACCAGCCGCCCACGCCGCCCACACCTCCGGCATGGGCGACATCCGCCGCGCTCAGACCACCCCCTGCTCCGCCGGCACCCGGCCCGTCCGCGCAGACGGTTTCTGCGCCCGTCGCCGCCGTTGCGGTTGTCGAAGAGCTGCCGCCGGGATTGGCGCCCCGATGGCCAATACCGCCTGCTCCACCGAGGCCCAAGTTGCCTGCGGTCCCGCCCGTCGCGCGCAACAGCACCGTGTCACCCGTCGCGACCTCACTATCTCCGCCCCAAACGCCGCTGATCCCGCCGGCGCCGACCGTGATCGTCAGGACGCCGTCCAGATCATCGACTGCCCAACGCCCGAGGCTCAGCCCGCCGGCGCCGCCTCCGCCGCCGCCGAGACGCGACGCACCAGCCGGGCCCGCAAGCCCTGCACCCCCACCGCCACCACCGCCCACGCAGGTCGCCTCGACCCAGCGCGCCCAGGCCGGCAGGGCATAGTCGTCATCGCTGGTGAACAGCGTCGTCTCGCGCCGGACCGCGCCTTGATCGAAGCCGATACGCCCCGTCGCGCGATCCACGCGCCACACCGACCGCCATATCCCGGCGTCGTCGCAGGCCTTGAGGCTCAGGTCGTCGTCGCCGATCAGACCCAGCTCTGCGCGGGCGGCATATCCGCTCTGGAACAGCAGCGACAGGACATCGCCCGCCGTCGTCTTGTTCAGCGTCAGGCGCAAATCGCCGTCGCCGCCTTCCGCCTCGCCGCGCGCCGTGAACAAGGCGGCGTTGATCTTGGCCGCCAGGGGATTGGCGTCGTCGGCGGTCGTCCCGAGACCCAGCCGCGTTAGCCCCTGCACCTCGCCCAGTCGCTCTCCCAGCGCGATCCAGCCCTCATCGGCTCGCACCACCATGACGCCTTCGTCCAGAACGCCGACGATCATGCCGTCCGGCGTCGTCACGACGGTCCAGCCGCCGCGCTCGAACCGCATCAGGGCGCCGGCCGCCCGCCCGGCCCAGGCTGCGCCTTCCGCCTCTTCGGGGAGAATATAAAGATCGCCATCCGACGCATCGGCCGGCTGGATGACCGTCGTGCGACTGACCACCGCCGTCTGCAACAGGGCGTCCAGCCGGGTCAGGGCCGAATTCAGGGTCACATGCTTCTGCATCTGCCCCGCCGCCAGATAGGGCAGGTTCAGACGCGCGCTGAAATCGTCGCTCATTCTTCTCTCCGTTGTCGTGGAGATCAGTCTGGGCGCAGCCCTTCCTCAGGCCGGAAGACAGGCGGTCATTTGGATCAGGTCCTTGATTTCAGGCAGATTCGTTGCGGAGAAAACGATGGCTAGGCCGCCTCAGCCAGCGCATCTCAATCGTGCAGATAGATGATCCGCTTCAGCGTCTTGTCGTTATGCACGCGGGCCTCGTGCATCTCGTGGTCGCCCGTGGCGCGCGCATTGGCCTCGGTGTCCTCGACCCAGTGGGTGCTTTCGATATGTTTTTGCAGCGCCCGCGCCGCCATCAGCTGTCCGGGAAAGAAGGTGTCGACGATGTCGCCCGCGATGGGCACCGTCCCAGTGGCGGTGTCGATGGCCATATAGGCCCCCATGCGCGCCAGGGTCGCCGGCGTCGCCTTGGCCCGCACGGCCTGAAGCATCAGCCAACCGCCCGTCCCGACCGTGTATGCCGTGCCGACAACCGGCACCCAGGTCAGCATGGCGTCCAGCCCCATGCCGAAAGGGCCGATGCCGATGACCCGGTCCGACAGTTTCTTGACGCCCTCGACATTGGACCAGATGTTCTCGATATCCCGGATCGACCGTCTGGCCATGTCGCCCTCCAAAGCGTCGCCTTAACGCTGGGCGAGGCTTCCTGTTCAATCCGAGAGATACGTCTTCGATGACCCTGATCAAGCTGGCGGCGAATGTGACGGCGAGCGCCCTGCTGCTGGGCTTTGCGGCTTTCGGCGTGGCGGCGCTTAGCGGCATCGGCCATCGCTGGGTGGATATCCTGGCGCAGTTCACATCGCCGGTATTGCTGGCGGCCGTCGGCGTGACCGTGGCGTGTCTGCTCTTTCGCCTATGGCCGGCTTCGATCGTCGGTGGACTGGCGTGCGTAATGCTGACCCTGTCGGTCTGGCCGCAATGGACGCCGACGAAGGGCGCGCCGGTTCCCGACCAGCCGATCGTGCGGGTCTATTCGGCCAATCTGTATGTGTTCAACACCGATGTCGCAGCCATGCGCCGGTCCATCGCGGCCGCCGACGCCGACATCCTGGTGCTGGTCGAGTTGGGGCAGGCCCCGGCGTCGCGGCTGGACCAACTGCTGCCGGACTATCCGCACCGTGTTCTGATCGGCCAGGCGCGCGCCGGCGACCACGCACGCTCGATCATCGCCTCGCGCTATCCGATCCTGCAACGCCTGCCCGAACGTCCCGACGGCCTCAGCGCCGTGGGGGCGACGGTTCAGACCCCCATCGGCCCGATCAACGTCTTCGGCGTCCACCTGACCCGACCCTGGCCCTATCAATATCAGTGGGGTCAGATCAGCCAGGTCATGGCCCTGGCCGAGCGGATGAAGGCCGCGCCAGACCATCCCGTCATCGCCGCCGGGGATTTCAACAGCGTCTCCAGCGCTCGCATCGGCAAACAAATCCAGTCCGACCTGGGCCTGATCCCCGCGCCCGGCTGGCCCGGCACATGGCCCAGCCAGATTCCCGCCTTCGCCGGCATCACCATCGACCAGGTCTATCGTTCGCCAGATCTGGCCCTGATCACGCGCCGCCTGGGCCAGCCAACGGGATCCGACCACCGCCCCGTCATCACCGAGTTCACCCGCGCTCAGCCGCCGCGATAAGAATCTTCAGCCGCGCCTCATGCCCCTCGGCAGGGAAATCGTCATCGACCCAACCGTCCTCGAACGCCTTCAACACCCGCCCTGTCTTCGGCCCCGGCTTCAGGCCCAGACGATCCAGATCGCGCCCCCCGATCGGCATCTTGGGCGGCGTCCAATCGGCGGCCAGCGCCTGCAATCGCGCGCCGACGCCCGCACCGGCCGCCTGGGCGCGCATCAGCCGATCCTCGAACGCCCTGCGTCCCAAACGATAGATCGCCGCTCGCGCCTCGGCGTCGCTCATCGTCGGCGAAACCGCAGGCCCGTCCGCGACCGCCGCCGCCAACCGATCTCGCACCGCGTTCGACAATCTCAGACCACCCGCGATCTCCGTCACACCTGCCGCATCTGCGGGCACCAAGGCCGACAGCCGCATCACAGGATCGTCGGTCAGGTCACACATCGCATCGAACAGCGCTAGCGGCTGCGCCTGCAGCAGCACTTGAGCCAGCACGCCGGTCTCGGCCATCGCCCGCACCGCCGCACGCGGGTCAGGCGCCGCCAGCAGTTTCAACATCTCCTTGGACACCCGCTCGGCCGACAGCTGCGCCATCCCGGCCTTCAGCGCCGCGCACGCCGCCAGTCCGATCGCGTCCGGCTCACCCCGCCCGTACCAGGCGTAGAACCGGAAGAAGCGCAGGATGCGTAAGTAGTCCTCGCGGATGCGCGTCTCCGCCTCTCCGACGAAAACGATGCGTCCCGCCGCCGCATCCTCCAGCCCGCCGCCCGTCGGATCGAACACCGTCCCTGCCGCATCGGCGTAAAGGGCGTTCAGTCGGAAATCCCGCCGCGCCGCGTCCTCGGCCCAGTCCTCAGTGAAGGCGACCACCGCACGGCGTCCGTCCGTCTCCACATCGCGACGCAGGGTCGTGATCTCATAGGGACGCCGCTCCGACACGCCCGTCACCGTGCCGTGCTCGACGCCCGTCGGCACGGCTTTCAGCCCCGCCGCCTTCAGCGCCGCCAACGTTTGTTCGGGCCGCAAGCGCGTGGCGATGTCGATGTCGTCGACCGGCTGGCCCAACAGACTGTTTCTCACGCAGCCGCCCACGAACCGCGCGCAGCCCGGACCGCCCGCCGTTTCCAGCGCCCGCATCACCGCCCGCGTCGCTTGGCTTTCCAGCCAGGGCTGTCCCTTCACAGAGACGCTCATGCCGCATCCTCGTCGGCCGCCGCTTCTGGCGCAGCCTCGTCGCCGTAAAGCCGTACGTGCAACGCCTTCAGGATCCCCGCCGTCACGCCCCAGATGTAGCGCTCGCCCCAGGGCATGGCCCAGAACCAGCGCCGCAAGCCTTCATCCAGATCGTAAAAGTCGCGACGATGGTTGGCGGCGTCCATCAGAAAGTCCCACGGCGTCTCGAACACCTCGGCGACCTCGTCCGGCGACGGCGTCGTGACCGGCGCCTCGCGCAGCCAGCCGATCACCGGCGTGACCAGAAATCCGGTCCCCGTCTCATAGGCGTCCGACAGGCCCAGCACCTCGACCGCCGCCGGGTCCAGCGCCACCTCCTCGTCAGCCTCACGCAGCGCCGCCTGAACTGCGGTCTCGCCGGCGTCGAGCCGGCCGCCCGGGAAGGCGATCTGCCCCGTGTGGCGCGCCAGGGTGTCCGCGCGCCGCGTCAGCAGCACGGTCGCCCCCTCGGGCCGCGCCACGATGGGGATCAGCACCGCCGCCGGCCGAAGCTCCTTGGCTGTCCGTGTCGCCTGCGGGTTCAGGTCGAAGTCCGACCGCGCCGCGACCAGTTCTGGCCGCCACGTCTCGACCGGCGCCAGCCGATCGACCAGCCGCGCCCTCAGGGTCTCCAGGCTCACGTCACCGCGCCCAGCGAGAAGACCTGGCCGCTCGACCGAACGACCAGTCGTCCGTCGATCTCTTGGGCCATTTCGACCATCTCATAGAAGACCGACCGTGCGATCCGCGCCCACAGATCACCGCGCACATGGATGCGCGGCGCCGGCTCACCCGTCGCGGGATCGGTTTCGACGACGATGGGATCGGCTTCGCTCGCCCTCACCTCATCACCGACATCGGTGGTGAAAACGAGGGCGTCGCCCTCCCGACGCATCGCGACAGCCCGGAACGGCAAATCCTCGACGCTGATCTTCAGCTTTTCGAGCGGCGTGACGAGGTGATAGCCGTCCGGGTCCTTCCTCAGCACCGTCGAGAATAGCCGCACCAACTCCTTACGGCCAATAGGCGAGCCTTCATGCATCCAGACGCCGTTCGTCCGGATGACGATATCGATGTCGCCGCAATGCTCGGGATGCCACAGGTGGACCGGCGGCAACCCCTTGCCGGGCGCCTGTTGGGCCGCCTCGGCGACGGCGTTCAGTCCTGACCTGGGATTATCCATTCCCCTGACTTAGGCCCCGCGAACCGCGCGGGAAAGGGTCAGCCAATGCGAACCGAACCCGAAACCTGATCCACGCCGGTCGCCAGCCACAGAACACGGCGACGATCCACAGGTCCGGGCAGGATCGCGTTGGGCGCATGGGCGAATCCGAACCGCGCGAAATAGGCCGCGTCCCCGACCAGCAGTACGCCGCCGACGTCCAGCGTCCGTGCCTGATCCACGCACGCCTGAACCAATTCGGCGCCCAGACCGTCGCTCCGGCGGCCGGCGTCCACCGCGATCGGTCCCAAAAACAGAGCGGGGGTGTCTCCGACCACGACCGGCCATAGCCGCACCGCCCCCACCACTTCCCCATCGCGCTTCACGACAAAGCCCGCGCTTGGCTTCGAATCTTCACGCAACCGCTCGGCCGTCTTGGCGAACCGTCCTGGCCCGAAGGCGGCCATGACCAGCGCATCCACGCCTTCGGCGTCGGCCGCAGTCTCGGCTTCGATACGGCTTACGGCCGGAGGTATGGAAAGGGCGTGCGACATCGGCGCGCACCTAGAAGCAAAGCTGCGCCAAATCAAGGCAAGGCCTTGCGACGACCGCTTACCCCGCCTTCGAAAAGTCCGGCGCTCGCTTCTGTGTAAAGGCCATGAAAGCCTCCATCGCTTCTGGGCTCTTCATCTGAGAGCCGAAGGCCTCGCCCTCCCGCTGCATCAGCGCCCACAGACCTTCTGCATCACGCATCAGTCGCTTGGTCTTGCGGATCGAGTTGGGCGCGCGGGCCGCCACTTTGGCCGCCAGGTCCGCCGCCGTCGCCTCGACCTGATCGGCCGTGACCGCGCGATTGGCGATACCCCACGCCAGGGCTGTCCGGCCATCCAGCGGCTCGCCCAGCGCAAACAGTTCGAAGGCCCGCTGATGACCGATCACGGCCGGCAACAGCAGGCTGGACGCCGCCTCGGGCGCCAGGGCCAGATTGACGAAGGGCACGGACAGCAGCGCATCCTCGGCCACCACCACCAGATCGCAGTGCAGCAGCATGGTTAGGCCGATCCCGACCGCCCGCCCCTTCACGGCGGCCACAGCCGGCTTGTCCAGGTCCGCCAGCGCCTTCAGGAAACGAAACACCGGCATATCGCCCGGCCCCGCCCCTTGCGAGCCCAGGGCGATGAAGTCCTGAATGTCATTGCCGGCCGAGAAACTGTCCCCCTCGGCGCGCAGCAGCAGCACCCGCACCGCATCGTCGGTCCGCGCCCGCTCAGTCGCCTCGGCCAGGGCCGAATACATGGCCTGGGTGATGGCGTTCTTCTTGTCGGCCCGATCCAGGGTGACGGTCAGGACGCCGTCGGCCAGTTCGCTGCGGATATGTTCGCTCACGTCGTTTCCTCGTCCTGTGCGACGGCGCTCCACCAATCGACGCCACTCTCGTCGCGCGTCCGTCGAGCGCGGCCGCGTCGTTCCAGATAGTTCAGGTGCGCCTGGGCCTCGCCTGTGGCCATGCCCAGCACCCCGTCCCCGACCGCTCGACCGAAGACGGCGGAGAAGCCGTCGATCACTCTAGCCGGTTGACGCAACGTCCGCTCAAGCCGTTTCAGCGCGACCTCATGCCCCCGCTTCAGTGCATCGAGCCGCGCGTGGACGCCGTAGAAAGGCTCGCCATGCGCCGGCAGGACGAATGCGCCCTCCGGCAACAGCGCCCTCAGCTTGTCCAGCGAGTCCATCCAGTCGCCCAGAGGGTCGGCTTCAGGCTCCGTCGACCAGACCGAGACATTAGAGGAAATGCGTGGCAGGATTTGATCCCCGGCGATGAAGACGTCGTCCGACCGCCGCCACAGGCAGACATGTTCCGGGCTGTGGCCTGACCCGACGACCACCGTCCAATCGTCTCCGTCGATCTGAACGATGTCGCCGTCCGACAGTCGCAGATAGCTGCGCGGCATTGTCGCCACGCCCTTGCCGAACCCGCCGTAGTCGGCCCGCCAGCGCGCGATCTGCTCATCGCTCCAGCCTGCGGCGCGATAGTATCGCTCGCCGTCCGCCGGCGCATCGCCTGCCTCCTCGGCCATCAGCATCCTCGCGGTCACATACTCCAGTCGCGACATCAGCAGCGGCGCGCCCGACCGCTCACATAGCCAGCCCGCCAGTCCGATGTGATCGGGATGCATATGGGTGCAGATCAATCGCGTCACGGGCCTGCCGCCAAGCGCGCCATCCAACGCCGTCTCCCACGCATCAACGGTCGCCGATATCTTCAAACCCGTATCGACGACGACCCAGCCGTCGCCGTCCCGGATCGCATAAGCATTCACATGATCCAACTGAAACGGCAGGGCGAACCTCAGCCACAGCACGCCGGGCGCGACCTCGATCGCCTCGCCCGCGCCGGGCACGGCGTCGAACGGATAGGTCAGCCCCCGCCCATCCTTCGCGGCCGTCGTCGGCGCCGTTCCATCAGCCAAGTCAGTCTCCAATCGAAACGCGCAGATACTTAGCCTGTGTGCCTCGCCGCCGTCCACACCCGCCTTGACCGCGTGTGAATACGAGGTCACGTAGTCGGTAGTGACAAATCTGGGTGTTGATATGAAAGCTCGAATATTCGCCGCAGCGACAGCGCTCGTTTTCAGCGCGATTTCCGTGTCTGCCTTTGCCCAAACGACGCCGTCAACGGGGTATGGGCCTGCAGGATCTCGAAACGGGATCGAAGCCCCCAGCGAACGGGTGACACCCTCGCGTGTTCAGCGCCCCAGCAACAACCAACCGCGACGCGAGCGTCAACCGGCACCGCCCACGGCAGAAGAGATTTTGGCGGCCGCGCAGCAACAAGCCACCTTGGCCAGCGCCAACTGTCAGGTCAGTGAAGCCAAGCTGCTTGGGCAAACCGCCGACAAGACGTCGGTGTATGAAGTAGCCTGCGCCACGGGTCCTGGCTTCATCCTAGAATCCAAGACACCACCGTCCGCGACCAGCTGCATTGCACTCGCCTATTCGGCGCGCGTAGCACGTGAACGCGATCCCGCCGCCGATGTCGGCCTGCAATGCACGATCGCCGCCAACACCGACACCGACAAGTTCTTGCGCGAATACGCCCAACAGGCCGGCGTTCCTTGTGCGGTCGATCAGACCAAGGTGCTGGGACAGTCCAACGGCGGTGTTGTCGTCTACGAAATCGGGTGCTCCGACGGTCCGGGCTTCTGGATCAGGCAAGACGCCGGCGTTTGGAGCAAAACGCCGTGCCTTCAAGTCCTGGCCGAGAACGGCGCCTGCGAGTTCACGACCACGGCCGAAAACGCCACCTTCGTAAAAACGCTCCTCGCTGGCTCGGAAGCCGCATCCTGCAACGTCGTCGAAGCCCGTCTGATGGGGCAGAACGCAAACGGCATGTTCTACGAAGCCAAGTGCGACGGTGCTGATGGCGTCATCGCCCGCGTGAACGCCGAAAACGCGGTTCAGCAAATCTACCCTTGCGCCACCGCCCAGCGGATCGGCGGGGGCTGCAAGCTGACAACAGCGCCTGCCGCTGCTACGGCGCCAGCCGGCGGTCGCCTCTAAGCCAGTCAAAAGACTGATCGAAGGGCCGTCGGAGCGATCCGGCGGCCCTTTTCTTTTGCGCCCTCTTTTCCAAAACCGAGACGTAGCCTAGCGTCGCGGTCATGCGCATCGCCACCTGGAACGTGAACTCCGTCAACGCCCGCCTGCCCACCGTGCTGGCGTGGCTGGAGCAGGCCGCCCCCGACGTCGCCTGTTTCCAGGAGATCAAATGCGTGGACGAGAAGTTCCCGCGAGAGGCCTTCGAGAGCCTGGGCTACAACGTCGAGACCCACGGGCAGAAGAGCTACAACGGCGTCGCACTGCTGTCGAAATACCCGCTGTCCGACATCCGACGCGGCCTGCCTGGCGACGAGACTGACGAACAGGCGCGCTACATCGAGGCGCTGGTCGAGGCGCCCCGACCCATTCGCGTCGGCGCCATCTATCTGCCGAACGGCAATCCGATCGGGACCGAGAAGTTCGCCTACAAGCTGTCCTGGTTCGATCGGTTGAACCGCCATGCCCAGGATCTGCTGGCGTTCGAGGAGCCGCTGGCCCTGTGCGGCGACTACAACGTCATTCCCGAAGCGGAGGACGCCAAGGATCCGACCGCCTGGACCGACGACGCCCTGTTCCAGCCCCAGAGCCGCCAAGCCTTCCGCGCATTGAAGAACCTGGGTCTGGCCGACGCGCATGAGATCGGCGGCGAACCCGCTGGCACCTACACCTTCTGGGACTATCAGGCCGGCGCCTGGCAGCGCGATCACGGAATCCGCATCGACTTCGCCCTGTTGTCGCCCCAGGCCGCCGACCGGTTGCGGGGGATCGAGACCCACCGCGACGCCCGCGACATGGAAAAACCTAGCGACCACGTTCCCGTGGTGGTCGACATTGATCTAGAGGCCTGACGACCATGGCCGACGTCTTGCGGGTGGTGCTGCTGATCGCCCTCGCGGCGGCCCTGCTGACGACCCTGGCCCTGGCGCTGTCGTGGTGGATGGAGCCGCCGCGCCGCCTGCACCGCGCCATGCTCAAGACCCTGGGCGCCGCGCCAGAGGTCGAGGCCTTGTCGCCGGGCGAAGGTCGCGCCTGCGCCTTGAACTTCGACGTCGAACAGGTCGTCGTGCTGTGGGCCAACGGCGCCCATGGCCTGGTCTACGCCTTCGACGAGGTCGAGGGGGGAGAGATCATCGTGGACGGCCACGTCGTCGCCCGCATTCGCCGGGGCGAGGCGCGCAAGTCGCTGGACGTGCTGGCCCCCGACGCCGAACAGGTCGTGCTGCGCCTGATGTTCGCCGATGCCCGCCACCCGGAGTTCGAGCTGGCCCTTTGGGACGCCGCCCTGCCCGTCCAGACCGGCTCGCCGGGCGAGGCGCTTCGTCTCGGCCGCCGCTGGTTGTCGCATCTGGAGGCCCTGCTGAAGGGCTGAGGCGCCGCATGGGCCTTTCAGTCGCCGCGATGCGGCGTTAGAAGCCGGGCTCACTCCTAACCGACACGCCTTTATCAGGGAGGCCGCCTTGGCCCGCCTTTTCGACGCCTATATCGTCGCCGACTGGACCGCCGCCGAAACCAAGAAGCTCGGCGACACCTCGCTGTGGATCGGCGTGGCCAAGCGCGACGTGCGTTTCCGCCTCTATACTGAGACGCACAATGTCGCGACCCGGGCCGAAGGCGAAGCCCTGCTGGCCTCGATTCTGGCGGACCACAGGAAGCGCGGCGACCGGGTGCTGGTCGGGCTGGACTTCAACTTCGGTTATCCCGTCGGCACGGCCGCGCGGCTGAAGCTGGACGGAAGCCCGTGGCAAGCCATGTGGAAATTCATCGCCTCCAACATCGTGGACAAGTCCGACAACACCAACAACCGCTATCAGGTCGCGGCCAAGATGAACCGGCTGATGACCGACGAGGCCTGGCCTCTGTGGGGCGCGCCCGCCAAACAGGCCCAGCGCTGGTTGACCACGACCAAACCGCCCGCAGGCTCCGGCGCCGACATTCCTGAGTTCCGCGCCACCGAAAACGCGGCTCGCAAGGGCCGGCTTCAGCCCAAGAGCGTGTGGCAGATGCACGGCGCCGGCGCCGTGGGCGGCCAGACCCTGGTCGGCATCCCGGCTGTGCGGCGGCTTCTGGAAAGCCTCGGCCCGTCAGGCGCCGTCTGGCCGTTCGGCACCGGCTGGCGCGCGCTGACCCCCGATGACGTGGAACCCTTGTCGGCCCTGGTTGTCGAGGTCTGGCCGTCGATGCACGAGACCAAACCTCAACCCGGTGAGTTCAAGGACCAGGCCCAGGTCCGCTCCACGGCCGAGGCGCTCGCCCGGATGGACGAGGTCGGCGACCTGGCCAAGGCGTTCGCCCCGCCCAAGGACGCCACGCCCGAGCTGATCGCCCAGGTCGAACAGGAAGAAGGCTGGATCCTGGGCGTCTAAAAAGTTCAGTCAGCCGATCAAGGCCCGCGCCGCTGCGCGTGCTTCGTCGGTGATCTCGGCGCCGGACAGCATTCGGGCGATTTCCTCCTGACGGCGCTGGTCGTCCAGGGCGACGACGGTGGTGGTCGTCAGGCCGTCGCGGTCGGCCTTCATCACCTTCCAGTGGGCATGGCCGCGCGCGGCGACTTGCGGACTGTGGGTCACGACCAGGACCTGGGCGCCGTTCGACAGGCGTTTCAGGCGCAACCCCACAGCCTCGGCCACCGCGCCGCCGACGCCCTGATCCACCTCGTCGAAGATCATCACGGGCTGGCGCATGTCCTCGCGGCTGGCGAGGGCCGCCTTCATCGCCAGGGCGAAACGCGCCAGTTCGCCCCCTGAAGCGATGGCGTCCAGCGGGCCGAAGTCGGTTCCGGCGTTGGTGGCGATCTGGAAGCGCACCGTTTCGACGCCGTCCGGCCCGCGTCGGCCATTGATCGGCTCCAGCGCCACGCGGAACCGCGCGCGCTCCAGCTTCAGCGGGCCCAGTTCTCCCATGACGGCGGCGGTCAGCCGCTCGGCGGCGGCTTCCCGCGCCGAGGTCAGGAAGGTGGCCGCGAGATCATAGGCTTCCGCCGCCTCGGCCGCCTCGCGCCCGGCGTTTGTCAGCGCCTCCTCGCCATCCTCGATCAACCGAAGCTGCTCGCGCAGGCGAATACGCAGGGTCGGCAGGGCGTCGACGGTGGTGTGCAGCTTGCGAGCGGCAGCGCGCAGGGCGAACAATCGCTCCTCGGCCTTGTCCAGACGGCCGGGCTCATAGTCGAAGGCGTCGGCGGCGGCGTCCACGGCGGCGAGGGCTTCCGCCGCCTCGACCATGGTGCGGTCGATCGCCTCCACAGCGGCCGACAGTTTGACGATGACCGGATGATCTCCCTCGGCGCCCGCCTGACCGGCCCTCTGGCGCGCATGTTCGACGGCCCTCAGCGCCGCGCCCAGCTTCTGGCTCAGCTTGTCGCCGCCCAGCTGGGTGCGGGCGTCGCCCAAATCGGCGATGGCCTTTTCGGCGGCGCCCAGCATGGCGCGTTCGCCTGCCAGTTCCGTCTCTTCGTCGGCGCGCGGATCCAGCGTATCCAGTTCGGAGAGGTTCAGGCTGATTTCTTCGCGCCGCGCATCGGCGTCCGCCGCCTGCGCCTTCAGCTCCGCCAGCTTCGCCTCGGCGGCCTTGAGCCTCGCGGAGGCCGACGCCACCGCCGACAACTGAGGCTGCAGTCCGCCATAGGCGTCCAGTGACGCGCGATGCGTTCGCCAGTCCAGCAGGCCCACCGTCTCATGCTGTCCATGCACCTCGACCAAGGCCGCGCCGATCTCGCGCACGGCGGTCACACCGGCCGGCTGATCATTGACATAGGCCCGGCTGCGACCGTCGGCGCCCAACACCCGTCGCAGGATCAAATCCTCCCCTGGCTGCACATCAAATCCCTTGTCGGCGATCAGGGCCAGCAGATCGGGATCGTCGGGGGCGGAGAAGACGGCGGTGGCCACAGCCTGTTTGGCGCCATTGCGCACCAGGCCCGCATCGCCGCGCCCGCCGAGCGCCAGCCCGAGCGCGTCCAGAATGATCGACTTGCCGGCCCCGGTTTCGCCGGTCAGCACGGTCAGGCCGCTCTCGACCTCAAGATCGAGCACGTCCACCAGGACGACGTCACGAATGGAAAGGGCGGTCAGCATCGCGTCAGGCGCCGGCGGAACGAATCATGACCGACAGAATCCCGATCCGCGCCGGATTGCACAAGCCGTCGCGTGATCAGCCCGGAATGATCCGCTGCAGCCAGCTCTCGCGCTTGCCCTCGGGCGCCTTGTCCGGCGTCTGACCATTTTCGGTCAGCAGCGCATAGGCCTCGGCGTACCAGGGGCTGCCCGGATAGTTGTAGCCCAGCACTGCGCCGTTGCGCGTCGCCTCTTCCTTCAGACCCAGCTGAAGGTTGACCTCGACCAGGCGATACAGGGCTTCGGGCGTATGCGAGGTGCGCTGGAAGTCCGGGTTGGCGATCACGGCCTTGTAGCGGTTCAGGGCCGCCAGCGGCTGGTTGGCGCGCTGATAGTAGCGGCCGATGTTCATTTCCTTGCCGGCCAGCTGGTCGTTGACCATGTCGATCTTGACGGCGGCGTCCGAGGCATAGGGGGTGCCCGGATAGCGGCGCGAGACATCCTTCAGACCGGCCAGGGCGGCGGTGGCGTAACCCTGATCGCGCCCCACATCGGTGATCTGCTCGAAGTTGCAGACCGCCTTCATGTAGAAGGCGTAGGACGCCGACGGATTGCCGGGGAACAGCTGGATGAACCGGTCGGCCGCCGCGATGGCGTCGGCATAGGCGTTGTTCTGATAGTAGGCGTAGATCTGCATCAGGATCGAACGACGCGCCCAGTCCGAATAGGGATGCTGGCGTTCGACTTCCTGGAAATAGTCCACGGCGTCGGACCAGCGGCGCTGCTGCAGCCGATCATAGCCGGTGTTGTAGAGCGCCTCGACCGGACGTTCCTCATAGGCCAGCTTGGGACGCTTGGTGCCTGAGCAGCCTGAAATCGTCACTGCGGCGAGCGCCGCGGCCATCAGCACCATGCCGGAACGGAACTTAGAAGCGGACAAGGACGACCCCATGACGTGTGAAGGACAGCCCTGAAGCCGTTCCCCGGAAACCAACGCGGCGACCTCTAGCACCCGCAACCGAGCCGCGCCATGCCGAGGAAAACTCAGCATACGACTTGCCCTGCCCGGCTCCACTGGTAAAGAGCGCGCCAACCGACCGCCGTTCATGGGGGGCGGATGACGGCGAAAGGATGACCGGCCGATGAAGCTGCTCTCAGGCAACTCCAACCGCGCACTGTCCCAGGCGATCGCCGACCACCTGGATGCGCCCCTGACCAAGGCCCAGGTCAAGCGGTTCGCCGACAACGAGGTCTTCGCCATCATCGAGGAAAACGTTCGTGGCGAGGACGTCTTCATCCTGCAGTCGACCTCCTATCCGGCCAACGACAACCTGATGGAGCTGCTGATCATCACCGACGCCCTGGTGCGGGCATCGGCGAAACGGATCACGGCCGTCATCCCCTATTTCGGCTATGCGCGTCAGGATCGTAAGACCGGTGGCCGTACGCCGATCTCGGCCAAACTGGTCGCCAATCTGATCACCCGCGCCGGCGCCGACCGCGTCCTGACGATGGATCTGCACGCCGGTCAGATCCAGGGTTTCTTCGACATTCCGACCGACAATCTGGTCGCGACCCCCGTGCTGGCGCAGGACATCAAGGAAAACTACGCCCGCGGCGACGACCTGATGATCGTCTCGCCCGACGTCGGCGGCGTGGTGCGCGCGCGTTCGCTGGCCAGCCGCCTGGACGCCGATCTCGCCATCGTCGATAAGCGCCGGCCCAAGGCCGGTGAGAGCGAGGTCATGAACATCATCGGCGACGTTCAGGGCCGCCGCTGCATCCTGTTCGACGACATCGTCGATTCGGGCGGCACCCTGGTCAACGCCGCCAAGGCCCTGATCGACCAGGGCGCGACCGAGGTTTCGGCCTATATCAGCCACGGCGTCTTGTCCGGCCCCGCCGTCCAGCGCATCACCGACGGCCCGCTGAAGGAGTTGGTGATCACCAACTCCATCGAGCAACCCCACGAAGTTTTGAACTGCCCGAAAATCCGAGCGGTTTCCGTGGCTCCGCTGGTCGGAGAGGCTATCCGACGGATCGCGAACGAAGAATCGGTATCGAAACTGTTCGATTAACCTTCGGATAACCATAAGGCCCGCCTTATAAGCGCCAACAGTATTGGCGCTTTTTGCGCGCGTATTCGCCTGAGGAAGTCTCCATGAAAACGGCCCTACTGAGCCGCGGTCTGTCGGCCGCCGCCCTCGCCGCCGCTGTCCTGCTCGCCAGTTGCGAGAGCGGACCCTCAAAGGCCGAGCTCGAAGCCCAGCGTCTGGCGGCGGAACTTGCCGCCCGCAAGCCGCCCCCCGTGTCCCTGAACCAAGGCGTGGCGGACGCCGCCTCAATCTACGTCGCCTTCCTGCGCGAAGCCCAGACGATCCAGCCGGGCGGCTTCCCCGATGCGGAATCGATCCAGGCCGCCCTGCGCAAGGGTTCTGCCTATGACGCCGACCAGCTGTCGCGCGGGCTGATCGCTTACGGCGCCATCATCGCCCTGCAGTCACCCGAGTTCGTCGCCGGTGTGCAGCAGTATGCGATCGATCCGGCCCAGCGTCAGCGCATGGTGGCCCAGATCGTCGCCGATCCGGCCTATGCCGCCACCCTGCCCGGCGCCGATGCGGCCGCCGGCCTGATCTCGGCGACCGTCGGCAAGGACGCCATCGCCATGCGCGCCATCGCCGAGGCGATTGAGCAGGACGCCTACACCATCCAGGGCCGCAGCGATCCCCGCCGCCGTTGGGCCATCACGCCGATTCCGAACCGCGAAGTGCGGCTGGAAAGCGCAAAGACCCTGTCGGCCGTGAAGATGCTGCCGTCGCCGGAGGAGTCGAGCCGCCTGTTCGCCGCCGCCAACAGCGGCGCAGGTTTGGGACTGGAGCCTTCGCGCAAGGGCCCGCCCTACACCCCCGCCGTCGTACGCTCTCTGGCCATCGCGGCTCTGGGCGCGCTCGGCGCCGGCGGCGACGAGGCCCGGGTCAATACCGAGGCTCTGACGCACGAGCCGAACAGCGAGTTCTGCATGGATATGTCCAAGCTGATGCTGTTCCAGTGCCTGGCCGCCTCGCGCCCCAGCTACGAAGACATCTTCTGCCTGGGCCGTCACATCACCCGCGACCTGGCGACCTGCACCACCGAGGCGACGCAGATCACCACCATCGTCGTCGGCGACCCTCAGGAAACCGGGGCCGCGCCGGCGCGCACGCCTATCTCCGTCACCGTCCCGCAAGCGACGCCTGTTCCGACCCCGGCGGTTGCGACCACCCAATCGCTGAACACGACGCCGTCGCGCTAAGCGACACTTCGAACAGAGCAGGGCCCGCTCCGAGCGATCGGAGCGGGCCTTTTTCTTGGGCCATCGGCCTATTCGTAACCGTGCGCCGCTTCGTTGATGACTTGTGACGGCATGGACGAGAAGTCCACGGCGACGGGCGTCGCGGTCTTGGATTGATAGGTCCTCAGCACGTGCGTCAGACGACGACGCACCTCACGCTCGGCCTCCGTGCCGGTGTCGAGCGCCAGGGGCGCCAGGCAGAAGTCGATGATGGCTTCGGTTCGGGTCAGCGGTTCCATTTGCGGTTTCCTTTCCGGGTTAAGCCGCGTGGGTGAACTGGGCGGTCTCGGTCGAGTCCTTCAGCGCCGTCGTCGAGGACGTACCGTTGGAGATGACCGTGGCGATCTGGTCGAAATAGCCGGTGCCGACTTCGCGTTGGTGACGCGTGGCGGTGTAGCCGATGGCCTCGTTGGCGAACTCGCGCTGTTGCAGCTCCGAATAGGCCGCCATGCCGCGATCGCGATAGCCGTCCGCCAGCTCGAACATGGAGTTGTTCAGGCTGTGGAAGCCGGCCAGGGTCACGAACTGGAACTTGTAGCCCATTGCGCCCAGCTCGCGCTGGAACTTGGCGATGGTCGCGTCATCCAGCTTGGCCTTCCAGTTGAAGGACGGCGAGCAGTTGTAGGCCATCAGCTTGCCCGGATGCTTCTTCTGCACGGCTTCCGCGAACTTCTTGGCGTCGTCTAGATCCGGATGCGATGTCTCCCACCACAGCAGGTCGGCGATATTGGCGTAGGACAGGCCGCGCGCGATGCAGTGATCCAGACCCGTGCCCTCCTTCAGGCGGAAGAAGCCTTCAGGCGTGCGGTTGTCGCGATCGATAAAGGCCTGGTCCCGCTCGTCGATGTCCGAGGTGATCAGTTGCGCGCTTTCGGCGTCCGTGCGCGCGACCGTGATGGTCGGCGTGCCCATGACGTCGGCGGCCAGACGCGCGGCGACCAGATTGCGCTCATGCGCCTGGGTCGGGATCAGAACCTTGCCGCCCAGGTGGCCGCACTTCTTTTCCGACGCCAGCTGGTCCTCGAAGTGAACGCCGGCCGCGCCCGCCTCGATGAAGGCCTTCATGATCTCGAAGCTGTTCAGCGGCCCGCCGAAACCGGCTTCCGCGTCGGCGACGATGGGAACGAACCAGTCACGCTTGGCGCCGCCCTCGGCATGCTCGATCTGATCGGCGCGTTGCAGGGTGCGGTTGATGCGGCGGCACAGTTCCGGCGCGGCGTTGGCCGGGTACAGCGACTGGTCGGGGTACATGGCGCCGGCCGTATTGGCGTCCGCCGCGACCTGCCAGCCTGACAGATAGATGGCCTTCAGGCCCGCGCGGACCATCTGCATGGCCTGGTTGCCGGTCACGGCGCCCAGCGCATTGATGAAGGGCTCGTCGTGCAGCAATTGCCACAGGCGGTTGGCGCCCCGCTCGGCCAGCGTATGGGTGATCGGCACCGAGCCGCGCAGGCGCAGGACGTCCTCAGGGGTGTAGGGGCGCTCGATGCCGTCGAAACGGCCGACGGGCGAAGGCACCAGATCGGCGAAGGTGGTCATGGTCAAACTCGGTCTCTGAAGGGCGCGGCCGCAGCCGCCGTCTCGGAGACAAGAACACGCACCGGTCAAAACTGATACAGACCGAACCCCATCAACGAAGTCATCTTGTCATACTATGACTTTGCCTATTCGGTCACGTTGTGACATCGTGCGGTGATGAACACCGCCGCTGACCGCAAGCTGTTTCTGGGCGCCCGGCTCAAGCGGCTGCGGCGCGATCTGGGGCTGACCCAGACCGCCATGGCCGCCGATCTGGACGTTTCTCCAAGCTATCTCAATCACATAGAGCGTAACCAACGCCCGGTTTCTGCCCAGCTCCTGCTGCGACTGGCGGACACCTATGACGTGGATTTGCGCGCGCTGAATCAGGGCGGCGCGGCGGACGAGGCGCGTCTCACGGAAATCCTGACCGATCCCCTATTCAAGGGTCTATCCGCGCCCCGGCACGAACTGGTGCAACTGCTGGAAGAGGCGCCCGGTGTCGCCGACGCCCTGCTGCGCCTCTATCAGGCCTTCGACGACGGCCGCACGCGCGCCCGCGCCGCCGCCGAGACGGGCGAAAGCCCGATCGAGACCAGCCCGGCCGAATGGGTGCGCGAATACATCCAGTCGCGCGGCAACCATTTCCCTGAACTGGACCAGATGGGCGAGGCCCTGTCCGACGCCCTGTCCGCCGAGGCGCCCGCCCACGCCGACGGCTTCGAACCCGCCGCCCGTCATCGGCTGGCGGCCAGGCACGATCTGGGCGTCCGCACCCTGCCGGCCGAGGTCATGGTGGAATGGACCCGCCGCTACGACCTGCACCGCCGCCGTCTGCTGCTGTCAGAAACCCTGGGGCCGTCCTCGCGCGCCTTCGCCATCGCCTACCAACTGGCCCTGGCCGAGCAAGGGCCGGCGCTCAACGCGCTGGCAGAGGCCGCCGGCGCCCCGGACGGGCCGACTCGCTCCCTGCTGCAGGTCGCCCTGACCAACACCCTCGCCGCCGCGACCCTGATGCCCTACGCCGCCTTCCAGCGGGCGGCGGAAGAGACGCGCTATGACTTGGCTCGGCTCCAGGCCCGGTTCGGCGTCAGCTACGAACAGGCCGCGCACCGCCTGACCACCCTGTCACGCCCCACCGCGCGCGGCGTGCCCTTCTTCCTGATGCGGGTCGATCAGGCGGGCAACATCTCCAAACGCTATGCGGCGGGCGCCTTTCCCTTCTCGCGTTTCGGCGGCGCCTGCCCGCGCTGGCGGCTGCATTCGGCCTTCCGCACGCCCGGCCGCATCGTCACCCAGATCATCGAGACTCCAGACGGCGGCCGCTGGTTCACCTTCGCTCGCACGGTCGAGCGGCAAGGCCACGACGGCTATGGCGAGCGCCACGACCTGGCCGTCGGCCTGGGCTGCGAACTGCGTCATGCGCATCGTCTGGCCTACGCTCACGGCATCGACCTGCAGAACCCCGAGGTCACGCCCATCGGCCCGGCCTGCCGCCTGTGCCACCGCCACCCGTGCGCCGAACGCGCCGCCGCCCCCATCGACCGCCCGCTTGCGGTCGATGACTGGTCCAAGTCCGTCAGCCCCTATCCGTTCGGCGCGGCCTGAGGTCTAGCGCCTCTGATCGGCCGTGCGGTCGCGGATGGCGTTGAACTCGGCCGTCGGCTTCCACGCAGGCCAGCTCTCGCTGTCGGCCACCGTCAGCCCCAGCCGATACAGCAGATCCAGGTTCTGCAAGGCGGCCGTGAAGTCATAGTCGGCCCGCCATTCGTCGGTCAGCTTGTGATAATATTTGGCCATCGCGCCCTCGTAATAGGGCTTGCCCGCCTCGATTCCGCCCTCCACGAAATCGCGGCCCGTCCACGGCATCAGGGCCGGCACCCCTCCGGCCGCGAAGTTGAAGTGGTCGGAGCGGTAGTAGAAACCTTCCTCCGGATAGCCGTCGCCCGTCACCACCCGCCTCTGCACGGCCGCAAACCGGCCCAGAATATCCTCCAGCTCAGACTTGCCGACGCCGAACACCGCCACGTCACGCGTTGCGGGCGTAAAAGGCAGCATGTCGATGTTGATGTCCGCCGCCGTCTTGGCCAGCGGATAGACCGGATCGGCCGCATAGGCCTCCGACCCCAGCAGCCCCTGCTCCTCGGCCGTGACGTGCAGGAAGACCACGGTGCGCTTCGGCGCCGGTCCAGCCTTGAACGCCCGCGCCATCTCGATCAGACCGGCCGTCCCCGACGCATTGTCCCAGGCGCCGTTGAAGATGTCGTCGCCCTCGGCATTGGGCGTCCGGGCCTTGCCGACGTGATCCCAGTGGGCGGAATAGAAGACGTATTCGTCAGGCCGCTCGGTGCCGGGGATCTTGGCCAGCAGGTTGTTGGAGTGGATGACCTCGGTGGTCTCGACGATATCAACGCTGAGACGCGCGCCCAGATCCAGAACGCCCCCCAAAGCGGTCGTCTTCGCCCGCTCGACGGCGGCTTCCAGGGGCGCGCCGCCGATCGCTGTCGCCGTGGCCATGTTGATGGATCCGCTGAACCGCGGGTCCTGCGCGCCCTTGACCGTCATCTGCGGCCGGGTCGCCCCGCCCACGGCGCGACGCCAGCGGTTGTCCTGGTCCTGAAGCGTGATGACGCCCACGGCTCCGCGCTTCAGCGCCTCCTGGGTCTTGTGCGTGGTCGAGCCGTAGAAGTTGGGATCCTCGCCCATCACCGTCGGCTGGCCGCGCAGAATGACCACGACCTTGCCGGTCAGGTCCGCATTGCCATAGTCGTCCCAGGTCGGCCCCGAAATGCCGTAACCGCCGAAAACCAGCGGCGCCTCGGCCGTCACGACCGGTTCCGCCGACCCGGCGCGCAGGGTGATGTCCGTCCCGGAAACCAGCGGATGCGACACGCCGTCCGCCCCGGTCCAGGACGCCGTCGGCGTCCGCTCCGGCGTGAAGCGCACCAGATCGACGGGCTGCAGCCACGATCCGTCGCGTCCGCCCGGCTCCAGCCCCATCGCCTCATACTGCGCCTGCAGATAGGCCAGGGTCAGCCGTTCGCCGATCAGGCCGGGAAACCGTCCCTCTAACTCGTCCGACGCCAGATATTTGATGTGGTCCGACAGGCGCTGGGCGCTGAACTGAGGCGTCGCGGCCGAGGCGACGGCGAAGGCGTCCAGCTTGGGCGCCGGCGATGCGACCGGCGTCGTCGCGCAGGCGGTGAGCGCAAGCGCCGCAAGGGCGATGAGGGGTGAACGGCGATGGATCATTGAACTGACTCGACAGGCGAAATGGCAAAGGGGCGGAGATTCCTCCCCGCCCCATCTTGATGTGTGAAAAGACTAGCGGCGTTCGGACGCGGTCGTGGCGCGCACCGGCGCGAACTCCGAACCCGACTTCCACTGCGGCCAGTCGCGACCGTTCGCCAGGGCGCGACCGACATCGTAGAAGACCGTCAGATCCTCAATCATGCCGCTGTAGTCCCAGTCGGGCGACCATTCATCCGCCGCCTGGTGATAGCGTTTGGCGCCGTATTCCGACCGCGCCGCCTCGCGCGCGGCGATCGGTTCGTCGCGGAATTCGCCCCGGCTGCCGGCGTAGGCCATCGGTACGCCGCGCTTGGCCAGCGGGAAGTGGTCCGAACGGTAATAGGTGCCGGCCGCATTCTCGTAGTCCGGCACCAGCGACCGCCCTTGCGGCTGAACCGCCGCCGCCAGACGTTCGTCGAAGTCCGACTGGCCATATCCGGTGACGCCCAGACCGGTGACGCGGCCATAGACGTTCATGGAGTCCATGTTGAACCCGCCCACCGTCTTGGCCAACGGATAGACCGGGTTCACCGCATAGTATTCCGAGCCCAGCAGGCCGCTTTCCTCGCCGGTGAAGCTGATCATCACGATCGAGCGCTCGGTGCGCGGCGCGCGACCGAACATGCGCGCCAGCTCCAGCAGACCCGCCGTGCCCGAGGCATTGTCCACCGCCCCGTTGAAGATGCGGTCACCGGTCGCATCCGGCTCGCCCATGCCGATGTGATCCCAGTGGGCGGTATAGAGGATCGTCTCGTCCGGATGAGTTGTGCCCGGCAGGCGGGCGATGACGTTGTGGCTGGTGACCTGATTGGTGGCCACGTCGAACTCGGTCGAGAAGGATGCGCCGGGCAAGGCGACCGGCTGGAAGTCACGGCTGCGCGCCTGGACCTTCAGCGCGTCGAAATCCAGACCCGCGCGACGGAACAGGTCGACCGCCACGTCACGCTGGATCCAGCCCTCCATCGGCACGCGCTCCGACGCCGCATTTTGGCGCAGGATGTCGAACTGCGACACGCCCCAGGAGTTGGCGACCGTCTGCCAGCCGTAAGACGCCGGCGCCGTCTCGTGCACGATCAGCACGCCCGCCGCGCCCTGTTTGGCCGCCTCTTCGTATTTGTAGGTCCAGCGGCCGTAATAGGTCATGGCCTTGCCGCCGAAGGTGTTCAGCGCTGGCTCCTCGAAGTCGGCGTCATTGACCAGCACGACCAGGATCTTGCCTCGCAGGTCCTGGCCCTTGAAGTCGTTCCACTGCCGCTCGGGCGCATTGATGCCATAGCCGACGAAGACCAGCGGGGCGTCCTTCAGGCTGACGTGTTCAGCCGGGCGGCGGGTCGAGATGGCGACCTCGCGCCCTTGCGTCATCGGCAGGGTCCAGTCGCCCAGCTTCAGCGAAGCGCGCACATTGGACTGGGTGAAGCGGTTCAGGATCACGTCCTGCGTCCATTGACCGTTCGGCCCGCCCGGCTCGAACCCGGCGGCAGCGTAGCCTTCGCTCAGATAGCGGATGACCTTTTCCTCGGCCGGCGTGGCGATGCCCCTGCCCTCGAAGCTGTCGTCCGACAGCGTCTTGATGTCCTGCGAGATCCGCGCCGCATCGAAAGTTGGGACCGCGTGAACCGCAGCGGGATTGGACGCCGTGGCGCAGGCGGACAAGGCGGCGCTCGCCAACAACACGGCGGCGAAAGAAGAGACAAGACGCATGAACTGAAGGCCCCACAGCCGGAAACGATGTGCGACCCTAGGGGGCGATCATCCAGCTGTCGACACAAACGAGCCTTCCGTTAGCGTGCAACGGGGCTCTCGCGAGCGTCGCAGGTTTTTGTCACGGCCTCCCGAATGTCGGCATAACGACCACGGACGGCCAGATTCCTCGCAGCTTCGCAATCGCCGCTGGCGATCAAACGGTCGAGTTTGTCAGCCAGCTCGAAGCGCTGGTTGATGACCACCTGCCGCCAACGCTGGATTTGGTCACGCCGCTCGTTTTCGACAATCAGGCGACGGTCGTTGTCTTCAAAACGCGCAAGGCCGCCGACCGCGTAGATGACCTGAGAGTTCGAGGGACTTGGTGTGGTGGTCGGCTGCGCGGCGGAAACTGTCATCGCCAAGCCGAGAACGGTTGTAAGCATTGTCACCTCCCGAAGTTCGTCAGCGATTTAGACACAGGTTGCAAACACGCGCTACCTCAAGGCGATGAAAATCAACTTCAGACAGTGCACAAAACGGCTTAGGGCCGTACCAAACATGATCCGCAAACGAAAAAGCCCGCCGAGGCGAACCTCGGCAGGCCTACGATTTCGATCCGGCGGCGATGCCCTTAGTGGGCGACGCCCTTCCAGATGCGGCGGTAGGCGACATAGGTGATGCCGGCGAACAGCAGCAGATAGATCATCACGCCCAGACCGGCCTGCTTGCGCTCGACCATCTTCGGCTCGGACGTCCAGGCGATGAAGGCCGCGACGTCCTTGGCGTATTGATCGACCGTCTGAGGCGAGCCGTCGTCATAGGTCACCTGACCGTTCTGAAGCGGCGGCGGCATGGCGATGAAGCCGCCGGGCGGAACGTCCTTGTGGTCGCCCGTCCAGAACGGCGTCAGGTCGCCGGCCATATAGGGGTTGTAGTGCTGACCCTCGCGGATCTGCAGGCCGGCCGGAGCCGCCTTGTAGCCCGACAGCAGCGAGTAGATGTAGTTGGCGCCGTCGTGACGGGCCTTGGCCATGACCGAAAGGTCGGGCGGCGCAGCGCCGCCGTTGCCAGCCGCCGCCGCCGTAGCGTTCGGATAGGGGGCGCGGAACTTGTCGGCGGGCGTGGCGTCGCGCTGGATCGCCTCGCCGGTCTCGCTGTCGATGTCGCCGACCTGGTTTTCCTTGGCCAGAGCCTTCACGACAGGGTTGTCGTTCGGGTTCGGGTACTTCGGATTCCAGAACGGCCCATGACGGTCCCCCAGGTTCCGATAGTGCATCAGGTTCATGCTGTGACAGGCGGCGCAGACCTCGTGATAGACCTTGTACCCGCGTTGCAGCTGGCCCTGGTCATAGGTGCCGAACGGCCCTTCGAAGCTGAACCCGCCCGAGCGCAGATGGGCGGCGGCGCCCGCCGCCATGGCGGGAGCGGCGGCGCTCAACAGACCCAGCGCAATCGCGGCCGAGGTGATGATCGTCTTGAACGACACGGTCTTCATTCCAATCGTCATGATTTTCAGACCTTGTGCTCGACGGCGCCGGCGCCGGTCAGGACCGGCTCGGAGATCGTCGCCGGGATCGGCAGCGGCTGCTCCTTCAACCCGACCAGCGGCATGATGATCAGGAAGAAGACGAAGTAATAGAGTGTGAAGACCCGCGTCAGCCACAGGTAGGAGTTCAGGTCGCCGTCGATCAGGGTGAAGGTCTTGAACGACCCGATCACCGGCGCGTCAGGCAGCTGACCACCGCACCAGCCCAGGCCCACGCCCACCACCAGGAAGATGATGAAGAAGGTCCGCATCGTCGGGCGATAGCGCATCGAGCGCACCTTGGACGTATCCAGCCAGGGCAGGACGAACAGCACGCCGATGGCGCTGAACATCGCCACCACGCCGCCGAACTTGTCCGGGATGGCGCGCAGGATCGCGTAGAAGGGAAGCATGTACCACTCTGGCACGATGTGCGCCGGCGTCTGCAGCGGGTTGGCCGGGATGTAGTTGTCGGCGTGGCCCAGCGCGTTCGGCTGATAGAAGACGAAGATGGCGAACAGGATCAGGAACAGGATGATCGCAAAGCCGTCCTTGACCGTGAAATACGGGTGGAAGGGCAGCGTGTCCTTTTTCTCCCGATCCTTCGGGATCAGGATGCCGACCGGGTTGTTCTGACCGGCCGAGTGCAGCGCCCAAAGGTGCAGCACGACGCAGCCCAGGATGGCGAACGGCAGCAGATAGTGCAGCGAGAAGAAGCGGTTCAACGTCGCATTGTCGATCGCCGGGCCGCCGCGCAGCCAGATCAGGATCGGCTCGCCCAGCACGGGGATGGCGCCGATCAGGTTGGTGATGACCTCCGCACCCCAGAACGACATCTGGCCCCAAGGCAGGACGTAGCCCAGGAAGGCAGTGGCGATCATCAGGAAGAAGATCACGCAGCCGATGATCCAGATCATCTCGCGCGGCGCCTTGTACGAGCCGTAGTAGAGGCCGCGCAGCATGTGCAGATAGACGGCGATGAAGAACATCGACGCGCCGTTGGCGTGGACATAACGGATCAGCCAGCCGCCGTTCACGTCGCGCATGATGCGCTCGACGGAGGCGAAGGCCAGGTCGACGTTCGGCGTATAATGCATGGCCAGAACGATGCCGGTGACGATCTGCGTCATCAGGCACAGGGCCAGGATGCCGCCGAAGGTCCACCAGTAGTTCAGGTTCCGCGGCGTCGGCAGGGACATGTAGTCCGCGCCGAAACGGATGATCGGCAGCCGGGTGTCCAGCCACTTCTCGACGCCCGTCTTCGGGACGTAGGTGCTCTCGTGATCGCTCATGATTCCCCCTTGGTCCTCAGCCGATCTTGACGCGGGTGTCGGACAGATAATCGTATTCCGGCACCACCAGGTTCAGAGGTGCCGGCCCCTTACGAATGCGGCCGGAGGCGTCGTAGTGCGAGCCGTGGCAGGGGCAGAACCAGCCGCCGTAATCGCCCGCGCCGAAGGTCGGCACGCAGCCCAGGTGCGTGCACGAACCGATGACGACCAGATATTTCTCGTGACCCGGCTTGGTGCGCTCGGCGTCGGTCTGGGGCTGCTTCAGGTCCGGGGCGTGATCGTCCGCGATGACCTTCTGCAGCTCGGCCGGGGTGCGGTAACGCACGAACACCGGCTTGCCCTGCCATTTGATGACGACCTGCTGGCCTTCCTGAACCTTGGTCAGGTCGAACTCGATCGACGCCAGCGCCAGCGTATCGGCCGCCGGATTCATCTGGTTGATCAGCGGCCAGGCGATCATGGCGCCCGCGCCGACCGCTGCGGCGCCCGCCGCAATGTAGATAAAGTCCCGACGATTGGGATCACCGCCATCAGGGCTGTGACGGTCTTCCGTATGCACGACCGATTCGGCCACGTTTCCACCTCTCGAACGCCGCAGAAGACCCCCAAGGGCGTCCCCAGCCACGGCACGAACCAACAAAAGACGCCGGGAATCCCCGACGGCCCGTGACTTGCGCCGCATTGGACGCAAGCTGCTGACGTTTCTTGCGAAACGCTCGCAAACAGACCGCGACAAACCCCCTCGCCGCGCGTATGTCAGGCCTTAGAATGCGTCTCGCCCTTTTTCAACCGGACATTCCTCAGAACGTCGGAGCCTGCATCCGATTGTCGGCCTGTTTCGGCGTCGATCTGCATGTGATCGAGCCGACGGGCTTCCGTTTCGACGACCGCGCCATGAAGCGCGCGGCCCTCGACTACGGCCCTCTGTCCCACATGACCCGCCACGCCGACTGGGAGGCCTTCCAGGCGGATCGTCCGGCCGGGCGGCTGGTGCTGCTTACGACCAAGGGCGCCACTCCCCTGCCCGATTTCGTCTTCCGGCCCGACGATACCCTGCTGTTCGGCAAGGAAAGCGCCGGCGCCCCCGACTATGTCCACGCCGCCGCCGACGCGCGTGTCGTCGTGCCGCTGCGTCCGGAGGCCCGTTCGCTGAACCTGTCAGTCACGGCCGGCATCGCCCTGTGGGAAGGCCTGCGCCAGACCGGCAGGGTCGGTCAGTTCTGAGCCGGCGCGGGCTCCAGCCGCGCCATCGACGGCCGCTCGCCGGCCTTTGACGCCGCGACGGCCTCGACCGACCGCATGACCCGCAGCAGGTTCTCGCCGGCGATCTTGCGGATGTCGGCCTCGGTCCAGCCCGCGTCCATCAGGGCCGCCAGGATCCGTGGATAGGCGTCCACCCCGCCCATGCCTTCCGGCAGGCTGCCGATGCCGTCGAAGTCGGCGCCCAGGCCGACGTGGTCGATGCCCGCCACTTCGCGCACGTGCTGAATATGCGCCACCACGTCGGCCAGAGTCGCCTGAGGCGTCGGATTGGCGGCGGTCCAGGCGGTCAGACCGGCCTCCACAGCGCCGGGATCGCCGGGGTTCAGGGTCTTCAGCCGCGCCTCCTCGCCCGCCTTGGCCCCGTTCCAGGCCCGCACCGCCTCGGACACGAAACCGGGCGCCAAGTTGATCATCACGATGCCGCCGTCCTGCGGCATCATTCGCAGCACCCGATCGGGCACGTTGCGCGGATGATCGGTGACCGCCCGCGCCGACGAATGAGAGAAGATCACCGGCGCATCGGACACGCGCATGGCGTCCAGCATCGTCTCCTCGGAGACGTGGCTGAGGTCGACCATCATGCCCAGCCGATTCATCTCCTTGACCACCGCCTCGCCAAACGGGCTGAGCCCGCCCCATTTCGGCGCGTCCGTCGCGCTGTCGGCCCAGGTCGTGGTCTTGGAGTGGGTCAGGGTCATGTAGCGCGCGCCGGCTCGGTAGAACTCCCGCAACAGGGCCAGGGAATCGTCGATCGAATAGCCGCCCTCCATCCCGATCAGGCTGGCGATCCGGCCCGATTTGAACACCGCATCCACCTCGTCCGCCGTGGTCGCCAGGCCGAAGGTGTCGGGATGGGCGGCGATGATGCGTTTGGCCGTGTCGATCTGCTCGAAGGTTTCCTCGACCGCCTCCAGCGGCGTCAGGCTGGCAGGCACATAGACGGACCAGAACTGCCCTCCGACGCCCCCGGCCCGCAGGCGCGCGATATCGGTATGCAGTTTGGTCGACGCCGCCAGATTCTTCGCCAGATCAACGGCGTAAACGTCATTCCCATACTGCTGTCGCAGCGCCCACGGCAGGTCGTTGTGCCCGTCGATCAGCGGCGTGGTCTTCAGTATCTCCATCACTCGCGCCTCGTCGGCGTCCTGAGCGTGGGCCGCCCCTCCGAGCGCGAGCGAGGCGACGGCGACGGAAACGAGACGGCGGATCATGGACGGGCTTCCTGAAAACGGCAGACAGCCATTAGCGCCCGCGATTCTGCTTATGACAACCTGTCCGGATGACGCCGCCGCCGCGACGTGGTTCAAGCGCGCCATGAGCGACGCCGTCTTCTCCGATCCGCTCGACCTGAAGAAGGTCGAGACCCGCGCCTGGTTCGAACATCTGCGCGACCGCATCCATGCCGCCTTCGAGGCGTTGGAGGATGCCGCCCCCGCCGACCTGTTCCCTGGCGAGCCCGGTCGCTTCGTCCGCACCGCATGGGAGCGGCCCGAGGGCGGCGGCGGCGTCATGGGCATGATGCACGGTCGCCTGTTCGAAAAGGTCGGCGCACACGTCTCGACGGTGCATGGCGCCTTTCCCCCCGACTACGCCAGGACCGTGCCTGGCGCCGACGTCGATCCGCGCTTCTTCGCGACGGGGATCAGCCTGATCTGCCACCCCGTCAGCCCGCGCATTCCAGCCGTGCATATGAACACCCGCTTCATCGCCACGACCAAGAGCTGGTTCGGCGGCGGCGGCGACCTGACGCCCGTGCTGATGGCGGATCGTCGTCAGGATCACCCCGACACCGTCGCCTTCCACGCGGCCATGCAGGCCGCCTGCGACGCCCACGACCCGACCTGGCACGCCAAATACAAGGCGTGGTGCGACGAGTATTTCTATCTGCCCCACCGCAAGGAGCCGCGCGGCACCGGCGGCGTCTTCTACGACCATCACGACAGCGGCGACTATGACCGCGACTTCGCCTTCACCCGCGACATCGGCCTGGCCTTCCTGGACGTCTATCCCCGCATCGTCGCCGGCCGCATGGCCGAGCCCTGGACGGCCGAGGAGCGCGAGGAACAGTTGATCCGCCGGGGCCGCTACGTTGAGTTCAACCTGCTCTACGACCGCGGCACCATGTTCGGGCTGAAGACGGGAGGCAACGTCGACTCGATTCTGTCGTCCATGCCGCCGGTGGTGAAGTGGCCCTAGCCCATCGCCTCGACGAACACGTCGCCGGCCCGGCTGCGATACCGTTCGCGGTGTCGTAACAGGCGGAACGGCCGCTCGGGCAGGGTGAAGGGCGCCGTCACCAGCCGTCCGGCCGCCACCGACGCATAGGCCACGCTTTCCGACAGCGCCGTCGCTCCCGCCCCCGCCTCGGCCGCCGCCAGCACGGCTTCGTTCGACGGCAGGGTCATCGATACCGACAGCGTCGCAGGATCGACCCCAATGTCCCGCACCGCCGCCTCCAGCGTCGATCGCGTGCCCGAGCCGACTTCCCGCAATACCCACGGCTGGCCCGCCAGATCCTTCGCCTCCAGCCGACGTCGCGTCGCCCACGGATGGTCCGGCGTCACCAGCACGGCCAGCCGATCCGACCCCACCTGGATCTGCGACAGGGCCGGCTCGTCCACGGCCCCCTCGACCAGGCCGATCTCGGCGGCGCCGCTCAGCACCGCCTGAGCCGCCTCGCGCGTGTTGCCGATCTCGACGGCCAGTTCGACACCAGGATAGGCCGTGTGGAAATCCACCAGCCGGCGCGGCAGCCAGTAGCTGGCGATGGTCTGGCTGGCGAACACCGCCAGACGCCCGCGCCGCAGGGCGCTCATGTCCGCCAGCGCCGCCTCGGCCGCCGCAGCCCGCGCCAGCACCGCCTTGGCCTCGGGCAGGAAGGCGCGGCCGGTCTCGTTCAGCACCACGCCACGCCCGACCCGGTCGAACAGCCGCACGTCATGCTCGGCTTCCAGAGCTGCCAGAGCGTTCGACACCGCCGACTGCGTCAGGTTCAGAGCCCTCGCCGCCGCCGTCACATGGTCACGCTCGGCGACAGCGACGAAGATACGCAGGCGTTCCAAGGTCACGATTGATCTCCAAATCGGATTGAAACGACCATAACTATCCGTTGGACCGCCGTCGAGGGCAGGCGCATCACGCTTGACGATGAAGTCCGCCGCCCTGCCCGCTCCCCTCCACGCGCCCACTTTGGCGTCGGTGACGGCGTTCGGGCGCACGATCCGGCCCGGCGTCATGCTGTGCCTGCTGGTCACTCTCGCCGCCATCGGCCTGACAAGCATCGAGCGCGACGCGATCGGCCATGTCTGGCTGGAGCCGCTGGTGCTGGCGATCCTGCTGGGCGCCGCCGTCCGCACCGCCTGGACGCCCGATGCGCGGTTCAAGGCCGGGATCGACTTCTCCGCGAAGACCCTGCTGGAGGTGGCGGTGGTGCTGCTCGGCGCCTCGGTCAGCGCCGCCACCCTGTCGTCGCTCGGCGTTGGCTTCGTCCTGGGCATCTTCGCCCTGGTCGCGCTTGCCATCGTCGTCAGTTTCGGCGTCGGTCGCGCCCTGGGCCTGAACCCACGCATGGCCCTGCTGGTCGCCTGCGGCAACGCCATCTGCGGCAACTCCGCCATCGCCGCCGTCGCCCCCGTCATCGACGCCGACGGGAAGGAAGTCGCCGCCTCCATCGCCTTTACCGCCGTGCTCGGCGTGATCGTTGTTCTGGCCCTGCCCCTGCTGGGCGGCTTGATCCATCTGAACGGCCTGCAATACGGCGCCCTGGCCGGTCTGACCGTCTATGCGGTGCCGCAGGTTCTGGCCGCCGCCGCGCCCTTTGGCGCGGTGGCCACTCAAACCGGCACGGTGGTCAAGCTGGTGCGGGTGCTGATGCTGGGCGCCGTCATCCTCGCCCTGTCGCTGATCTTCCGCGACCGCACGCCCGGCGCCGCAAAGCCCGGGCTGTCGCGCCTGCTCCCCTGGTTCATCATCGGCTTCCTGTTGATGATCGGCCTGCGTTCGTTTGACCTGATCCCGCAGGCCGCGCTGGCGCCCATGGCCGCCGCCTCCAGCCTGCTGACCGTCGTGGCCATGGCCGCCCTGGGTCTGCAGACCGACATCCGCGCCGTCGCCCGTGCCGGCGGCCGCGTCGTCGCCGCCGTCATCCTATCGCTGGGCGCCCTGGTGGTGCTGGCGCTGCTGCTGATCCGGCTGCTGGGCCTCTAGATCCCGCTGCCGTAGTCCTCGACCGGCGGCGGGGTCAGCAGCAGGAAGGCGCGGATCCAGGCCGTCAGCACGGCCCGGTCGTTGGGCCGCTTCAGACTGTCGATCGCCTGATCCGCCACATCGTGCGGGATGCGCGCCCCGCGCCGTCCCTCGATCAGGGCCGCCGCATAGTCCGGCTGAAACTCCGGATGGCACTGGAACGAGATCGCATCGTCGCCCCAGGCCAGGCCGGCGTAGGGCGTGAACCCGCTGGACGCGATCACCCGCGCGTCGTCCGAAACCGCGACGACCTGATCCTGGTGCGACACAGGAATGGCGATCGTTCGCGCCCGCGGATGCATCCACGGCGCATCCTCACGCACGTCATAGCGGTGCAGCCCCACGCCCCAGCCCTTGTGCGACTTCTCCACCACCCCGCCGAACGCATGGGCCAGCGCCTGATGCCCGAAACAGATGCCGACCAGCCGCGTCCGCCCTCGCGCCGCCCGCAGCCAGTCGATCAGCTGCGGGATCCACGGCAGGTCATCATAGACCCCCGCCGCCGACCCCGTGACGATGGCCCCTTGGAAGACGGTCGGATCCTCGGGCAGTTGCCCCGACTGCACGTCGAACCGCGTCGTCGGCACGCCCTCGCCCAGCAGGGCCCGGAACCGCGCCGGATAGTCGTCGAAATCGTCCTTCAGATGCTCCGGCGGGTGCCCGGTTTCCAAAATGGCGATGCGCGTCATGCCACCAACCTAGTGACTGCGGTCAGAAGGTCCAGACCTCGGCCCGTCCGCCCGCCTCGCCAAGCGCCCCGGCGACCCAGCCGCAAATCTCGGTCGCGGCCGCTTCCGCGCCCGCCGGCGGATTGACCACCACCATGGCGCAGCCGTTCATCTTCATGGGATTGGTCAGCGGCCTCAGCCGCGCTTCGGCGACCAGGGTCGCCCCCGCCTTGCCCTGCAGCCGCCGGATAAAGCCGTCGAAGGTCTCCAGATCCTTCAGCGGCGTCCAGATGGCCACCGTCGCCGTTAGATCGCGCCTCACCACCGAAATCGCGGTCTCGGCCGAGCGAATATAGTCGTCGGGCTTTTCGAACGGCGGGTCGATCAGGACCAGCGGCCCGCGCGCCTTAGCCGCCTCCGCAGTCACTGCCGCATAGCCGTCGCCCTCGCGCGCCTCGGCGTTCGCTCGCCCCGCCAGCGCCTCAGCCAGCAAGGCCCGAACCGGCGGGTTCAGCTCGAACCCGACATAGCGACCGCCGGGGGTCAGCGCGTCCGCGATCAGCAACGGCGACCCCGGATAGAACCGCGCGCCCCCATCGGGGTTCAGCGCCGCCACCTCGGCCGCCAGCGCGTCCATCAGCGGCGTCCGCCCCCCGGCGGACATCAGCCGCGCCACGCCGGCCTCGGCCTCCTTGGACCGCGCGCCGTCGCCCGACAGATCGTACAGCCCCGCCCCAGCATGGGTGTCGAAGACCGTCAGCGGCCCGGCCGCCTGCCGCGCTTTCACCAACCACAGCACCAAGGCGTGCTTGACCAGGTCGGCGAAGTTTCCGGCGTGAAAGCTGTGGCGATAGTTCATGCCGCCTCGTCTCGCGCCCGGCCCGCGCGGTCAAGCGGAACTCGCGCGCCAGACACGGCGTTCGGCCCAAGTCCTTGTACGGAAAGATGCGATGGCCGCCAAAACCACCCTCACCGACGCGCAACGCAAGCCGCCCAAGGGGGTCGCGACCCAGGCCAAGCGTGGTCTCGACCTGCGCGACAAGCACGACCGGGGCGGCACCGAGGTCGGCGTGCGCCGCGCCCATCAGTTGGCGGATCAGAAGCCCGTCTCGGACAAGGACATCAAGGACATCTACAGCTACTTCGCCCGCCACACCGTGGACAAGGACGGCAAGGGCTGGGGCAGCCGCACCGATCCTTCGGCCGGCTATATCGCCTGGCTGCTGTGGGGTGGCGATCCGGCCGAGCGCTGGATCAAACGGCTGCATGACCGTCTCGAAAAGGCGAACGGGTGATGGCCGACGGATCGCACGCCTTCGACATCGCCGCCGAAGTCCCTCAAGGCCTCAGCTATTGCAGCGACGAGTTCGCGGGCCTGACCCGGCGCCGCGCCGGCAAGGGTTGGTCGTATCGCGACGCCAAGGGCAAGACCGTTACGGACGCCAAGACCCTGGCCCGCATTCGCGCCCTGGCCATTCCGCCCGCCTGGACCGATGTCTGGATCTGTCCCAAGGCCAACGGCCATATCCAGGCGACCGGCCGGGACTTGAAGGGCCGCAAACAATACCGCTATCACAACGACTGGAGCACGGCCCGCTCCGAGAATAAGTTCGACAAGCTGCCGGCCTTCTCGCGCAACCTGCCGAAACTGCGGGAGAAGGTCGAACATGATCTGGCTCTTCGCGGCGTCTGTCGCGACAAGGTGCTGGCGACCGCCGTACGCCTGCTGGAGATCACCCTGATCCGCGTCGGCAATTCCATCTACGCCAAACAGAACCGCAGCTACGGCCTGACGACCCTGCACAAGCGCCACATTGATGTCGACGGCGCGGCCCTGACGTTTGAGTTTCGCGGCAAGAGCGGCAAGGATCACAGCGTCAGCGTCAAAGACCGGCGCCTAGCCAAGGTCGTGCGGCAGCTGGAAGGTCTGCCCGGCCAGCAACTCTTCAAATACCGCGCGGCCGACGGCGCGCTGTGCCCGGTCGATTCCGACGACGTGAACGCCTACATCCGCGAGGCGATGGGCGAGCAGTTCTCGGCCAAGGACTTCCGCACCTGGGCCGGCACCGTCTCGGCGGCGCGGGCGCTGCGCGACACCGAGGCCCCGACCTCGCCCACCGACGCCAAGCGAAAGATCACCGTCTGCGTCAAGGCTGTCGCCGGCCTCTTGGGCAACACCCCCACCGTCTGCCGCGCCTCTTACGTCCACCCCAAGGTCTTCGCCCTGTTCGAAAGCGGTGAAATCGGCAGGGCCTTGCCGGGATCGGAAACCAAGGGGTTCGAAAAGGCGCTGATCAAACAGTTGCTCGCTGTTTGATCAGCGGTACTCGTCTCTCAGGCCGCTTTATCCCAGTCCAGCACGACCTTGCCCGATTGGCCCGACTTCATGGCTTCGAAGCCTTCGCGGTAGTCGGCGTAGCCCAGGCGGTGCGTGATCAGCGGGCTGAGGTCCAGGCCGGCTTTCAGCAGGCCCAGCATCTTGCGCCAGGTGGTGAACATCTCGCGGCCATAGACGCCCTTGATGGTCAGGGCCTTCAGAATGATCGCGCCCCAGTCGGTTTCCATCGGCTTGCCGGGAATGCCCAGCAGCGCCATGCCGCCGCCCATGATCAGGGTGTCGACGCACTGTTTGAAGGCGATGGGCGAGCCCGACATCTCCAGCGCCACGTCGAAGCCAACCTTCAGGCCCAGTTCCTTCATGACATCGTGGATGTCTTCCTTGGTCGTATTCACGGTGCGAACGCCCGGCGCGACCTTCTGCGCCAGCTCCAGCCGGAAGTCGTTGATGTCGGTCAGGACCACGGTGCGCGCGCCCGCGTGGCGGGCAACAGCGGCGGCCATCATACCGATCGGGCCGGCGCCGGTGACCAGCACATCCTCGCCCAGCAGGTCGAACTGCTGGGCCGTGTGAACCGCATTGCCGAACGGATCGAGGATCGAGCCGATCTCATAGGGCACATCGTCCGGCAGCTCGATGACGTTGAAGGCCGGGGCCACCACGAACTCGGCGAAGGCGCCCTGACGGTTCACGCCAATGCCGCGCGTCTTGGGGTCCAGGTGGAAATGGCCGGCGCGGGCGGCTTCCGAGTTCAGGTCGATGACGTGGCCCTCGGCCGAGACGCGCTGGCCGATCTTCAGCGGCCGATCCACGTCCTTGCCGATGGCGACGATCTCCCCGGCGAACTCGTGGCCGGTGATCATCGGGGTCGGGACGTTCTTCTGGGACCATTCGTCCCAGTTCCAGATGTGGATGTCGGTGCCGCAGACGGCCGTGCGATGGACGCGGATCAGCACATCTTCCGGCCCCGCTTCAGGGATCGGGGCGTCGATCAGTTCCAGGCCGACGCCGGGCGCGGTCTTGGCCAGAGCCTTCATCGTGTCGGTCATAGTCTCAACTCCCTGAAATCGTGGCCTCGGGTTCATCCCGAAACCTGCGGCTGAGGCCCCACGCCTCCTCGCCGCTTGGTCTTCGTCGATGGCGGGCGAAAGGGGCTAAATGACGCCCAGTTCCCGGCCCGCCTGAGTGAACACTTCAACCGTCCGGTCGATCTGATCGAAGCTATGCGCCGCCGACATCTGTGTGCGGATGCGGGCCTGGCCACGCGGCACGACGGGGAACGAGAACCCGATCACATAGACGCCCAGCTCCAGCGCCCGCGCCGCGAAATCCTGCGCCAGCTTGGCGTCGCCCAGCATGACCGGGATGATCGGATGTTCGCCGTCCAGCAAGGTGAAGCCCGCGTCAGACATGGCCCCGCGATAGCGATGGGCGTTGGCCGACAGGCGGGTGCGCAGGGCGTCGCCCTCCGACCCTTGGGCGATGCGGATGGCCTCCAGGCTAGACCCGCACACGGCCGGCGCCAGGGCGTTGGAGAACAGGTAGGGCCGCGCCCGCTGTTTCAGCAGTTCGACCACCGACTTCTTGGCGCAGATGAAGCCGCCCATGGCGCCGCCCAGGGCCTTGCCGAAGGTGCCGGTGACGAAATCCACCTCGACACCGTGATGGGCGAACGAGCCCTTGCCTTGCGGGCCCAGGAAGCCCGTCGCGTGGCAATCGTCCACCATGATCAGGGCGTCGTATTTGTCGGCCAGCGCCCGGATCTCATCCAGCTTGGCGATGTAGCCGTCCATCGAGAAGGCGCCGTCGGTGGCGATGACGATGTCGCGCGCGCCCGCCGCGCGGGCCTCCTTCAGACGGCTCTCCAGCTCGTCCATGTCGGAGTTGGCGAAGCGATAGCGTTTGGCCTTGCACAGCCGCACCCCGTCGATGATCGAGGCGTGGTTCAGGCTGTCGGAGACGATGGCGTCGTTCTCGCCCAGCAGCGGCTCGAACAGACCGCCGTTTGCGTCGAAGGCGGCGGCGAACAGGATGGCGTCCTCGAAACCGAGATAGCTGGCGATGGCCGCTTCCAGTTCCTTATGAATCTCCAGCGTGCCGCAGATGAAGCGGACAGAGGCCGTACCCGCCCCCCACTTCTGTTGCGCCGCGATCCCGGCCTGCGTGACGCGCTCGTCGCCGGCCAGGCCAAGATAATTGTTGGCGCAGAAGTTCAGCACGTCGCGTCCGGCGACCTGGATCACAGGCCCCTGGCGCGAGGCGATGATGCGTTCGGGCTTGGTCAGGCCCTGGGCGTCGATCTCGGACAGTTCGCCGGCGACGCGGTCGTAGAAGCTCTGGGTCATGAGCCGCGACCTACGCCGATTTTCGATCGGTTTCCACCCGCCTCAGGTCGCCGGTGCCGGGTTGGCCTCGGCCCGGATCGGACTGACGCGGATGCGGCCGCCGCAGGGGCTGAACGAGAACGGCAGGCTGACGGCGGCGGTGTCGCTGGGCGCCGTGACCTTTATCGTGGCCGCGTCGGGACAGGTCTTTTGCATGGCTTCGTTGGGCACGACGCTCCAGGCCATTTCGAAATAGGCCTTCGCCCGGGGTGCCAGCTCGACGGGCGTCGGGGTCTGACCTTGGCGGAAATAGCTTCCGGGACTCTGTTCGGCGCGGATGGACGACAAGGTGCGTCCGCGCGCGTCCTGTAAGGTCACGGTGGGGTAGCCGGTCAGGCTGCAGGCCTGGGTTCCGATATTCTGAAGACTGAAGTTGCTGACCCGATTTCCCGCACCCGCATCGCCGTCGCCTGCCGCCAGCGTCAGTTGCGGCCCCTTGCAGGGCAGCGCAGCCGGCAAGACCCCACCGGTCACCTCAGTCGGCGTCTGACCCGGCGTCGGCAGCGGTCCGGGCGTCGCATCAACGCCGGGGATCGGTCGCGAGCAGCGCTCCAGAACCGCGACGCTGGTCGTGCCGTCCGGCCCCAGTCGGCTCAGCGTGCCGCTCTCCTGTCCATCACGCGTCGCCGTCCACCATTCCACCCCGCCGCCGACATAGCGCGCGCCGCTGGCGGCCTGCACCGAACGCAAGGCATAGGTCTGGTTCTGATGGGTCAGCTTTGCGTTGTCGCTGTCGATGTACTGGACCTGAAGCGTCGCGGCGCTTTCGCAGGCATAGCCGACCGAGGGCGCATTGGATGCAGGCGCAGCCGCTGGCTCGACCGGCGCGGCGGGCTGTTCCGGCTCGGTGCGAGAGCAGGCTGCGGCACCTGTCAGGGCGGCGATGGCAACGAATGCGGTCAGGCGGTGCGACATCATGTCATGTCCTCTGGTTTCGCCTTCAACGGCCCAACGTGACCAAAGGCTCCGCTTAATGCCCCGCTTTTGGCGTCTCCATCAGCTCGATCAATACGCCGCCCATGTCACGCGGATGCATGAAGACGACCGGCGTCCCGTGCGCCCCGATGCGCGGCTCGCCCGTGCCTAGGATTGTCACGCCCTTGGCCCGCATCTCAGCGACGGCGGCCTGGATGTCGGCGACCTCGAAACAGACGTGGTGCTGGCCGCCCTTAGGATTCCTGGCCAGGAAGCCGACGATGGGGCTGGTCTCGTCATAGGGTTCGATCAGCTCGATCTGGGCCGTCGGCGTATCCACGAAACAGACCTTCACACCTTGCGCCGGCAGGTCGAACGGCTCGCCGATCTTCGTCGCGCCGAGGATATCGCGATACAGTTTGATCGAGTCGGCGATGGACGGCGTGGCGACGCCGACGTGGTTCAGGGCGCCGATCATGACTTGTCCTCGTCAGGGGCGGGCTGGGCGTAACCCAGACGCTGGTTCAGCTTCTCGATCAGGTCCACCGCCGTATCGGCGATGGCCGAACCGGGCGGATAGACGGCGGCCGCGCCCATATCGAGCAGGGGCTGGACGTCGGACGGCGGGATCACCCCGCCGACCACGATCATGATGTCGGGCCGGCCCAGTTTCTCCAACTCGGCCTTCAGCTCGGGCACCAGCGTCAGATGCCCGGCCGCCAGCGATGATGCGCCGACCGCGTGAACGCCCTTCTCGACCGCTTCCTGAGCAGCCTCGGACGGCGTCTGGAACAGGCTGCCGGCCGTGACGTCGAAGCCCAGATCGCCGTATCCGGTCGCGACGACCTTCTGGCCCCGGTCGTGCCCGTCCTGCCCCAGTTTGGCGATCAGGATGCGCGGCGGCCCGCCGTCATTCTCGACGAAGGTCGCCACCATCTCGCGGGCGCGGGCGAAGCGGGCGTCTGCCCCCGCCTCCTTGGCGTATACGCCCGACACGGTCTGGACCGTCGCCACGTGGCGGCCGAAGGCGGCCTCCAGCGCGTCGGAGATTTCACCTACCGTCGCCTTGGCGCGGGCGGCCTGAACCGCCAGTTCCAGCAGGTTGGCATTCCCGCGCGCCCCCTCGGTCAGGGCGTTCAGCGCCGCATCGGTCGCCGCCTGATCCCGCTCGGCGCGCAGGCGCTTCAGCTTGTCGATCTGGGCGGCCAGCACCGCCGCATTGTCGACCTTCAGCATCGGAATGTCGTCGACGACGGGGTTCAGATATTTGTTCACCCCCACCACCGTCTGCTGGCCGGTGTCGATCCGGGCCTGGGTCTTTGCGGCGGACTCCTCGATCCGCAGCTTGGGGATGCCGGCTTCGATCGCCTTGGCCATGCCGCCCAAGGCCTCGACCTCGGCCATATGGGCGCGGGCGCGCTCGGCCAGCTCGTGCGTCAGCCGTTCGACATAGAAGCTGCCGCCCCAGGGGTCGATGACGCGCGTCAGCCCCGTCTCCTGCTGCAACAGGATCTGGGTGTTGCGCGCGATACGTGCCGAGAAGTCGGTGGGCAGGGCCAGGGCCTCGTCCAGCGCATTGGTGTGCAGGCTCTGCGTCTGGCCGCCCGCCGCCGCCATGGCCTCGACCATGGTGCGGGGCACATTGTTGAACACGTCCTGCGCGGCGAGGCTCCACCCCGAGGTCTGGCAGTGGGCGCGTAAGGACAGCGACTTGGGATCGACCCCGCCCTCTTTCCTGACCGCCTCGGCCCACAGCAGGCGGCCGGCCCGCATCTTGGCCACCTCCATGAAATAGTTCATGCCGATCGCCCAGAAGAAGCTCAGGCGCGGCGCGAACCGGTCGATCGGCATCCCCGCCGCGACGCCCGCGCGCAGATACTCGATCCCGTCCGCCAGGGTGTAGGCCAGCTCGATATCCGCCGAGGCTCCCGCCTCCTGCATGTGGTAGCCGCTGATGGAGATCGAGTTGAACTTCGGCGTCTCCTGCGCCGTCCAGGCGAAGATGTCCGCGATGATCCGCATCGAGGGCTCGGGCGGATAGATGTAGGTGTTGCGAACCATGAACTCCTTCAGAATGTCGTTCTGAATGGTCCCGGTCAGCTTGGCGTGCGGCACGCCCTGTTCTTCCGCCGCGACGACATACAGCGCCAGGATCGGCAGCACCGCCCCGTTCATCGTCATCGACACCGACATCTGGTCCAGCGGAATCCCGTCGAACAGGGTCCGCATGTCGTAGATGCTGTCGATGGCCACGCCCGCCATGCCGACGTCGCCCTTCACCCGGGGGTGGTCCGAGTCATAGCCCCGGTGCGTCGCCAGGTCGAAGGCGATGCTCAGCCCCTTCTGACCGGCCGCCAAGTTGCGGCGATAGAAGGCGTTGGACTCCTCGGCGGTCGAGAAGCCGGCGTATTGCCGGATGGTCCACGGATTGCCCGCATACATGGTCGGATACGGACCGCGCACGAACGGCGCGAACCCCGGCAGGCCGTGCGGGTGATCCAGCGCGTCCGTGCTGTCGGGACCATATGCGGTCTCGACCGTCAGCCCCTCGGGCGTCAGCCAAGGATCGCGCGTCGGCCCCTGCCCGGTCGCATCGAGGTTCAGGGCGATCTTGCTGAAGTCGGGGAAAGTCATTGAGCCGCCTCCTCGAAGGCTGCGGCAAACCGGATCGGCGTTAGTGGCTCGCAGACCCGTTCGACCGCCACGGCCGCCTCATCGCCCGCCTCGACCGGCGCCGGCCGCACGTCCGCATCGACATATTTGGTCACGCCGATGATCTGCGCCGCGCCGTTCGTCAGCGCGGCCTCGCGGATCTTGCGGGCGCGGGCGATGCGGGGCTGGATGATCGAGCCCTTGAGCGCTTCGACCAGACCGCCCTCGGCCTCGATCATCTGGAACTCGGCCCAGCCGGCCTCCGCCAGGTCCCGCGTCCGGGCGTCCAGATACCAGGAGCCAGCGGCCGGATCGTCGACCCGGCCCAGATTGGCCTCCTCCATCAACACCAGCTGGGTGTTCCGCGCCTGTCGCCGCGCAAAGGCGTCTGACGTTCCGGAGGCGCGGGTGAAGCCATCCAGCACCACCACGTCCGCCCCGCCGACCGCGCCGGCGAAGCCGGCCGCCGTCAGCCGCAGCAGATTGGGCCAGGGATCGCGCGCCGACAGCATCCGCCGCGACGAGCGCGCCTCGATCACAGCCGGAACGTCCACGTCGAACGCCTTCGCCAGGCTGGCCCAGATCAGCCGCATGGCCCGAACCTTGACCAGGCTGTCGAAATATTCCGCATCGACCGACAGGCCGACGACGGTGCCGCGCAAAGCCGCCTCGACCGACATCCCGGCCTCCACCGCCGCCTTCGCATGGGCCACGACGCTGGACGCCGCAAAGGCCAGCTCCTGCGCCGCCGATCCACCCGCCTCGTGTGCGACCCGGCCGCTGGCCAGGAAGAAGGTCGCGTCGGGATAGGCGCCCGCATGACGCGCCGCCGTATTGGCCGCCAGGCTCAGATGCTCTTCCACAGAACGCGGGGCGCCGCCCGCCTCGGCGAAGGCCGAGACCGGGTCCATATGAAACCGCAGCTGGGCGCGCGGCGAGCCCTTGGCGACGACCGCCAGGGCGTTGGCCGCATCCGGCCCGTCGATCCCGGCGTCCAGCGCGACGGGCGCCAGCTCCAGCGCCACGCCTTCCAGCGCCCGGCTGAGCGGCGCGGAATCCGACAGCACCCTGCCCTTTAGCACCACCGAGGCCGCGCCGTTCTCCAGATCGGTCAGGACGGCGGCGTTGACCGCCTCGGCATCGTCGCCCTCCACCAGCGTCCGCAGATCCCAGGCCCGGCCTTCGGAGTCGGACGGGCGCGGGGCGAAGATCGGCTGCACGCCCGTCGCGCCCGCGTACAGCGGCCGCGTCACCAGTTGGTCGGCGTCGAGATGCATCAGCGCCTCGATTGGCCGATCCTTCAGCGCCTTCTGGGCCGCCTCGCGCCATTCGAGGGGAGTGGGGATGGGAAAGCTCATGCGAGCCCCTCCCCGCCGGTGCGGCGTGAAGAGCCCCTCCACCGCTTCGCGGTCCCCCTCCCCGCCTCGCGGGGAGGAGACGCATCACCGTCCTGTCTCCTCCCCATGAAATGGGGAGGTGGATCGACGCGCAGCGGCGAGACGGAGGGGCTCTGCCGCATCACCCGAACTCCACCAGCACATCGTCCGCCGCCACCGGATCGCCGTCCTTGGCCCCCACCGCCTTCACCACCCCGTCGCGCTCCGCCTTCAGGATGTTCTGCATCTTCATGGCCTCGATGATGGCCACCGTCTCGCCGGTCTTGACCTCCTGACCCACGACCACCGGGATCGAGACCACCAGACCCGGCATCGGCGACAGCACCATCTTGGAGGTGTCCGCCGCGACCTTCTCCGGCAGGCGCGCATACAGTTCGGCGACGTGGGGCCGCAGCACCCGCACCCGCGCCTTGGCCGCACGGTGGCGGATGTCGAAGCCGTCGGCGACGCGTTTGACCTCGGCGGTGAAGGGCTCGCCGTCCAGATCGGCCTTGAACTGGGCCAGACCCGGCCGCCAGTCGATGTCCGACAGGCGGATGTCGGCCCTGCCCGTCAGGGTCAGGATCATCTCCTCGTCCTCGTCATAGGACAGGCCGACGCCGTGCGGCGTCTTGTCGATCATCACGATCCAGTCGGTGCGGTCCGACGGATCGCCGTCCTGTTCGGCGATGACCTCGTGCATGGCCAGGGCCGAGGCGATCAGGATGCGCTCCTGTGTCTGCGTCGGCTTCAGACCGTTAAAGCCGTCCGGGAATTCGTCCTTGATATAGCTGGTCGACAGTTCGCCCGACTTGAACCGGTCCTGATCCATCACCGCCGCCAGGAAGGGCACATTGTGGCCCAGGCCCGACAGGTGGGTGTCCTCCAGCGCGCGGGCCATGCCCTCGACCGCCGCGTCGCGCGTCTCGCCCCAGGCGCACAGTTTGGCGATCATGGGATCGTAGTACATGCTGATCTCGTCGCCCTCGCGGACACCGGAATCGTTCCTGACCGTATAATCCCCCTGATCGCCTTCTTCGGGTTGCTCGTAGCGAACCAGCCTGCCGATGGACGGCAGGAAGCCGCGATACGGATCCTCGGCGTAAATGCGGCTTTCGATCGCCCAGCCGTCGATCTTCAGGTCCTTCTGCTCAAAGGCCAGCGTCTCACCCCAGGCCGAACGGATCATCTGTTCGACCAGATCGACGCCCGTAATCAGCTCCGTCACCGGATGCTCGACCTGCAGCCGGGTGTTCATCTCCAGGAAGTAGAAGCTCTTGTCCTGACCGGCGACGAACTCGACCGTGCCGGCCGAGTCATAATTCACCGCCTGGGCCAGGGCGACGGCCTGCGCCCCCATGGCGGCGCGGGTGGCCTCGTCAAGCAAGGGGCTCGGCGCCTCCTCGATGACCTTCTGGTTGCGGCGCTGGATCGAGCATTCGCGCTCGAACAGATGGACCACATGGCCGTGCTTGTCGCCGAGCACCTGGATCTCGATATGGCGCGGATCGACGATGAACTTTTCGAGGAAGACGCGGTCGTCGCCGAAGGCGTTCAGCGCCTCGGCCTTCACCGCCGCAAACCCCTCGGCCATGTCGGCGTCCGAATGGGCCACGCGGATGCCCTTGCCGCCGCCGCCGGCCGAGGCCTTGATCATGATCGGATAGCCGATCTCGTTGGCGATCCTGACCGCCTCGTCCGGCGTCTCGATCAGCCCCATATGGCCCGGCACGGTCGAGACCCCCGCCTCGGCCGCCAGCTTCTTGGAGCTGATCTTGTCGCCCATAGCCTCGATGGCCTCGGGGTTCGGGCCGATGAAGGCGATACCCTCGTCCCTCAGCCGCCGCGCGAACCCGGCGTTCTCGCTCAGGAAGCCAAAGCCCGGATGCACGGCCTGGGCCCCCGTCTGGCGCACCGCCTCGACGATCTTGTCCGCCAGCAGATACGACTGCGCCGCCGGCGCCGGCCCGATCAGCACCGCCTCGTCGGCCATCTCGATCGCCAGCGATCCGGCGTCGGCCTCCGAATAGACCTGCACCGTCTGGATGCCCATCTTGCGGCAGGTCTTGATGATCCGAACCGCGATCTCGCCCCGGTTGGCGATGAGGATTTTGGAGAACATGTCTGAGCCTACAGCGGAATGTTGTCGTGCTTCTTCCAGGGGTTCTCCTGGACCTTGTTCTTCAGCGTCCGCAGGGCCTTCACCAGACGCCGCCGCGTACCGTGCGGCATGATGACGTCGTCGATATAGCCCAAGCCCGCCGCCACGAACGGATTGGCGAACCGGTCCTTGTACTCGGCCTCGCGCGCGGCCAGGGCGGCCGGATCGCCGGCCTCCTTGCGGAAGATGATCTCGACCGCCCCCTTGGCGCCCATGACCGCGATCTCGGCGGTGGGCCAGGCGTAGTTGACGTCGCCGCGCAGGTGTTTGGAACTCATCACATCATAGGCGCCGCCATAGGCCTTGCGCGTGATCAGGGTCAGTTTCGGCACGGTTGCCTCAGCATAGGCGAACAGCAGCTTGGCCCCGTGTTTGATCAGGGCGCCGTACTCCTGCTTGGTCCCAGGCATGAAGCCCGGCACATCCACCAAGGTCACCAGCGGAATGTCGAAGGCGTCGCAGAAGCGCACGAACCGCGCGGCCTTGCGGCTTGAATCGATGTCCAGCACGCCCGCCAGCACCTGGGGCTGGTTGGCGACGATCCCGACCGTCTGGCCGTCCAGACGCCCGAAGCCGGTGATGATGTTCTTGGCGAAGTCGGCCCCGATCTCGAAGAAGTCAGCCTCGTCCACCACCTTCAGGATCAGCTCCTTCATGTCGTAAGGCTGGTTCGGATTGGCCGGGATCAGGGTGTCCAGCGACGGCTCGTCCCGCTCCGGCTCGTCATAGCTTTCGCGCACCGGCGGCTTTTCACGGTTCGACAGCGGCAGGAAGCCGATCAGGCGGCGCACCTCCGACAGAGCCTCAAGGTCGTTCTCGAACGCCCCGTCCGCCACGCCAGACTTGCCCGCATGGACCCGCGCGCCGCCCAGGTCCTCGTGGCTGACCACCTCATTGGTGACCGTCTTCACCACGTCGGGTCCGGTCACGTACATGTAGCTCGTGTCCTTCACCATGAAGATGAAGTCGGTGATGGCCGGTGAATAGACGTCGCCGCCCGCGCACGGCCCCATGATCACGCTGATCTGGGGAATGACGCCGCTGGCAAGCGTATTCTGCAGGAAGATGTCGGCGTAACCCGCCAGACTTTCCACGCCTTCCTGGATCCGCGCGCCGCCTGCGTCGAACAGACCGACGATCGGCGCCCCGGTGGTCAGGGCCATCTTCTGCAGCTTGACGATTTTGGCCGCATGGGCGCCCGACAGGCTGCCGCCGAAGACGGTGAAGTCCTTGGAAAAGACATAGACCAGCCGTCCGCCAATCGTGCCGCGCCCCGTCACCACCCCGTCGCCGGGGATGCGCTGGTCCTGCATGCCGAAGTCGTGGCTGCGGTGCTCGACGAACATGTCGGTCTCCTCGAAGGAGCCCTCGTCCAGCAGCACGTCGATGCGTTCGCGCGCCGTCAGCTTGCCCTTGGCGTGCTGGGCGGCGATACGCTTTTCCCCACCGCCCAGTTTGGCGGCGGCGCGACGGCGCTCCAGTTCTTCAAGGATGGCTTGAGTCATGATGGATCTTCGCCTCTCGTTCAAAGAACGCGTGGCGCCTTCATCGCAAAATGGCAAACGCAACTTTGCAAAAAGTGTGGAACTGCGCGAGCTTGCAAAGGATAGAGATATGATCTGCAAAGTTGCGAATGGCTGAGAAGCTTTTCCTGGGCGCCAAACTGCGCAAGCTGCGCGAGGCGCGCGGCTGGACGCTGGAGGCCTGCGCCGAGCGGCTGGGCCTGTCGCCGTCCTATCTGTCGCAGATCGAGACCAACCAGCGCCCGGCGACCGCGCGCGTCCTGATCGCCCTGACCCGCGCCTTTCATGTGGACGCCAGTCTGTTCGATCTGGAGGGCGACGCCCGCCTGATCGCCGATTTGCGCGAGGCGACCACCGACATTGCGGGTCAGGCCGAACCGCCCACGGCCGCCGAGCTGAAACAGGCCGTCGCCAACACCCCGCGTCTGGCCCGTCAATTCCTGGCCCTGCACCAGACCTTCCGCCGTCTGGACGAGCGGGTGAAGGCGCTGGACGACACCCTGGGCCGGGACGAACACGGCGCCAGTGTCGCCCTTTTGCCCTACGAAGAGGTGCGCGACTTCTTCCACTATCGCGACAACTACATCGACACGCTGGACACGGCGGCCGAGGCGCTGGCGACGACGCTGGTGCAGGACGGCCAGATCGAGCGGGCGCTGGAGGCGGCGCTGAGCCAGTCGCACGGCGTCCGCGTCGCCTATGTCGCCGGTCAGGAGGCCCTGCGTCGCTACGATCCCGCCAGCCGCGTCCTGACGCTGGACGCCTGGCAGCCCGGCGCGACGCGGTCGTTCCAGCTGGCGCACCAGCTGGCCCTGCTGTCCTTCCGCGATTTGATTGAGGCCGAGCTGGATCAGGCCGCGTTCCGCACGGACGCCGCACGCGACGTGGCCCGGGTCGGTCTGGCCAACTATGCGGCCGGCGCCCTGCTGCTGCCCTATCGCGCCTTCCTCGAGGCCGCGCGCGAGGAAAAGCACGACATCGATCGGCTGCGCACCCGTTTCCAGGTCAGTTTCGAACAGGTCTGCCACCGGCTCTCGACCCTGCAACGGCCCGGCTGGCGCGGCGTGCCCTTCTATTTCGCTCGCGTGGATATGGCCGGCAACATCACCAAGCGCCACAGCGCCACCCGCTTCCAGTTCGCTCGCTTTGGCGGCGCCTGCCCGCTGTGGAACGTCCACGAAGCCTTCGCGGCGCCCGACCGGATAGGGGTGCAGCTGGCCGAGATGCCCGACGGATCGCGCTACATCTCCATCGCCCGCAGCGTGTCCAAGCCCAGCGGCTCCTACCTCGCCAACGACCGACGCTACGCCCTGTCGTTGGGATGCGAGGTCGAACATGCGGGCGCCCTGGTCTATGCCGCCGGTCTGGACCTGAACGGCCCCGCCGCCCGGATCGGCGTCAGCTGCCGCATCTGCGAGCGCACCGACTGCACCCAGCGCGCCTTCCCGCCCTTGGACAGGACCCTGCACGTGCCGGAGAATGAGCGCGGCGTGGTGCCCTATGTGCTGGATGGCCCGCGCCCCGACCGCTATTGATCGGGGCATGACCTCACACGCACCCATCGGCGTCGCCGTCGTCGGCTACGGCCTGGCGGGCCAGACCTTCCACGCCCCCCTGATCGCGGCGACCCCCGGCCTGCACCTGGCCGCCGTCGTCTCGTCCCGGCCCGAAGCGGTCCACGCCGACCTGCCCGACGTCGAGGTCCTCCCCGATCTGGAGGCTGCCCTCGCCCGCGAGGACATCGGCCTGATCGTCGTCGCCACCCCCGACGCCCTGCACGCCGAACAGTCGATCGCCGCGCTGAGGGCCGGCAAGTCGGTGGTGGTGGACAAACCCTTCGCGGCGACCCTGGCTGACGCGGAAAGCGTCGCCGCCGTTGCAGCGTCATCGCCGGGCGTCTTCAGCGTCTTCCAGAACCGCCGTTGGGACGCCGACTTCCTGACTTTGCGCGGCCTGATCGACCAGGGCGAACTCGGCGACGTCGCCGTGTTCGAAAGCCACTACGACCGCTTCCGTCCGACCGTCACCGACCGCTGGAAGGACAAACGTGACGGCGGGGTCTGGGCCGACCTGGGTCCGCATCTGATCGACCAGGCGGTCCAGCTGTTCGGCCCGCCGCTGGCCATCTATGCCGACCTCCAGGCCCAACGTTTCGGCGCCACGGCCATCGACTACGCCCACGTTCTGCTGCGCTATGACCGTCTGCGGGTCATCCTGAACATGAGCCACCTCGCCGCCGAGGCCAGTCTCCGCTACGCCGTCCACGGCACGGGCGGCAGCTTCATCAAACACGGCCTCGACGCCCAGGAGAGCCAGTCCAAGGCCGGCCTGCGTCCCGGCGACGCCGACTGGGGCGTCGATCCTTCGCCCGGCGAACTGACGAAACAGATTGATGGCGAAACCGTCTGCATCACGCCGACGCCCGAGCGCGGCGACTATCCCGCCTTCTACGCCGCCATGCGCGATGCGATCCTCGGCAAGGGCCCGCCGCCTGTCCCGGCCGACCAGGCCTTGACCGTCATGCGCATCCTCGACGCCGGTCTGCGCAGCGGGGCGGAGCGGCGCGAGATCGCGCTCTAGCTCTTCTTGCGGCCCTTCGACGTCGCTGCAGGCGCGTGAGCCAATCGCAGCAGATTGGCCGCGCCCGGCGCACCGAATGGCGTGCCCGCCAGGATCAGGATGCGCTGGCCCGGCTCGGCCAGACCATATTTGACCGCGCTGTTGACGGCGTCGTCCGTCACGGCCTCCAGCGAGTCCGGCTGCTCGCCCAGACGCGGCTCCAGCCCCCAGACCAGGGCCAGTCGGCGCGCGGTGTTGGGATTGGGCGTCAGCACCAGGATCGGCTTCAGCGGCCGCTCGCGCGCCATCCGCCGCGCCGTGCCGCCCAGGGTCGTGAACACCACCAGACAGCCGGTCGAGGGCGCATTCGCCGCCATCCGCGCCGCCCCGACCAGGGCGTCCACATCATGCTCGTCCATGCCGGCGTGTTCGGCGCCCATCAGGCTGGGCCACATCGGATCGCGTTCGACCCGCTCGATGATCCGGCTCATGATGCCGACGGATTCCAGCGGATAGTCGCCCGACGCCGTCTCGGCCGACAGCATCAGGGCGTCCGCGCCCTCATAGACCGCATTGGCCACATCGGTCGCCTCGGCGCGTGTCGGAGCCGGCGCGCTGGTCATGGATTCCAGCATCTGGGTCGCCACGATCACCGGCACCCCGCGATTGCGGGCCGCGCGCACGATCTGCTTTTGCGCCACAGGCACGTCCTCGGGATCCAGTTCGACGCCCAGATCGCCGCGCGCCACCATCACCCCGTCGCAATAGTCGAGGATGGCTTCGAGATCGGCCAGGGCCGCCGGCTTCTCGATCTTGGCCAGACAGGCCGCCTGCCCGTTCACGATCCGCTTCAGCTCGGCCATGTCCTCGGGCTTCTGCACGAAGCTGAGCGCCACCCAGTCCACGCCCATCCGCAGGGCGAAGGCCAGATCCTCGCGGTCTTTGGGCGTCAGGGCCGAAACCGGGATCACCGCCTCCGGCACCGCCACGCCCTTGCGGTCCGACAGTTTCGAGCCGCTCTCGACCGTCACATCGGCCCACTCGTCGGTCCGCTCGCCCACACGCAGCCGCACCCGTCCGTCGTCCAGCAGCAGCAGCATGCCTTTGCGCAGCGCCTTGAAGATTTCGGGATGCGGCATCTGCACCCGCGTCTCGTCGCCGGGCGTCGGGTCCAGATCGAAACGCATGGTGTGGCCCGGCTTGACCGAGATCTCGACGTCCTTGAACCGGCCCAAACGCAGCTTCGGCCCTTGAAGGTCGGCCAACACGCCCAGCGGACGCTGCAGGGCCATTTCGGCGCCGCGCACCGCCTTCAACGCGGCGGCGTGATCCTCATGCGAACCGTGGCTGAAGTTCAGGCGGAAGACGTCCACCCCCGCCTGGGCCAGCGCCTTGACGGTGCTGGGCGCACGGCTGGCGGGTCCCAGGGTGGCGACGATGCGCGCGCGACGGGCTCGGTTCATGACGTTTCCTGTTGGCTCTCTCGGACGGCAAAACGGGGCCGCCTGGGCGATTTCGCCCTCTTCTGCCAACGAAACCCGCGCTGCGTAAGGCCGCCTTCCCCTCAGGAAACACGAGTTGACGGCCGGAAACAGGAGTTTATCTGGCCGCCGCCCCGCAAGTCGCCACGGCAAACCCGTTCAGATCGATGCACCGGCCCTCCACCTGCGGCGCGGCGACGCCGATCACATGGGCAAGCGTGGGGGCGATATCGACGGTGCGGATCGGCAGGAACCGCTCCTCGGCCTTGGCGCCTGGCCACCAGAAGATGATCGGCACGCGGCGGTCATATTCCCACGGCGTTCCGTGTCCGGCCAGGGTCGAGCCCACGCGGCCGCCCGAGGTGGTGTTCTGGGTCCAGGCGAACTGGATGTCGGGCGATCGCTCGGCGACGGTCGACAGCCGCATCCGCTCGCGCACCGTCATCATCTCCGGCTGACGGCTGTCCGGCAGAGGCTCTGCCAGCAGCCGGTCGCGCGTCTCGGCGAAGGCCACGTCCGGTAGGGCGCGCAGCATCTCGACCGCCGCCTCCGCCACCTGTGTCCGCAACGGATCGGGCAGCGACCTGTGATCCGCACCGGCGACCATCCAGCCGCTTCCGCCGGACTGCAGCGGATCGGCGTCCAGGTTGAAGCGCGCCTTCAGCGCGGCGTTGACGCCCTTGATCGCATCGGTGTCGGCGCGGTGCGCCTGCGGATAGCCATTCTCATGCAGCCGCTCGACGAAGTCCGAACCGCCGTGATCGGCCGTCAACACCACCAGCGCGCCGCCGGGAACCTGGGCCAGCTTGTCCAGGAAGGCGCCCAGCGCCGCGTCCAGCCGGTTCATCTGCTCGCACATCTCCGGCCCCTGGGTGCCGTACATATGGCCGATCCGGTCGGTGGCCGACAGACTGACGCCCAGCATGTCGGTCGCCGTCCCCTGCCCCAGCTTCTGGCTGTCCAGCAGATATTCCGCCGCCTTCAGCGTCTGCTCGTCCAGCAATGGCGAGGTGTCGAACTTCAGCCCCGCCGGCGGCAGCACCGAATGGAAGGTCTGGCCGCGAATGGTCCAGTCGCCCGCCAGCGCCCGGCAGTCCGCGTTCTGATAGTCCCAGGCTGTCGGCGTCGCCGCCGTCCAGGCGTTGAAGTCGCTGTTGAACGCCGCAACTGGCGCCAGCTTCGCCTCGGCCGTCTGTCCCGGCTCGACATAGGTGGTCAGTCCAAACCCGTCAGTGAACCAGAAGGCCTGCCCCTGATGACCGGCCAGATTGATCGCCCCGCGATCCTTGCCGGACACCGCCATGACCTTGCTGTCCGGACTGACGGCCTTCAGCCAATCGCCCAGCGTCGTCGCACGCAGCTGATCCGGCCCCACCGGCCCGTTGTCGGTGTCGTCGCGCCCGTGCGCCAGATGGTTCTGCGGCGCGGCCAGACAATAGACCTCCTTGCCGGTCTTGCCGTCGATCCAGTCGTTGGCGGGAATGCCGGTTTCGGCCGGGTGCATACCGGTCAGAACGGTGGAGTGGCCCGGGCAGGTCTCGGTCAGACCGTGGGTCTGATAGCCGTTGATCGACACCAGCCCCTGATCAGCCAACCGGCGCAGGCCGCCGCTGTAGCGGCTGCGATACTGGTTAAAGAGGTTGGCGCTGTACTGATCCACCACGATGGTCACGAGCAGTTTGGGCGGCGTCAGGGCCGCAGCCGATGCCTGAGGCGCGGCAGCCTGAACCGGCGGCTGGGCGACCGGCGCGCCCGCACAGGCAGCGCCCGCGATCGACAAGGCGGCCAGACACGCGGTGGCAACGTGACGCGACAAGGACATGAACAACTCCAAGAACAGCCGTGCGGCCTCTAGCTGTTGCGGATGGCGCCCGCGTGACAGCCCGGCTCGCTCCTAGTGCGATTCCTTGGACCGCAGGCGCGCGACCTGATGCAGGACCAGCACCACCACCCCGCCGACGATCAGCCCGATCACGGCCGAGGCCACGGCCGTCGTCAGCCAGCTCATCACGCCGGCCAAGGGCCCGAACAGTTCGCCGACGGCATGCGACAGATGCTCGACCGGTACCGCCGGCCAGTGCAGCCCCAGCGTATGGGAACCATGCAGCAGAATGCCGCCGCCGACCCACAGCATGGCCGCCGTGCCGATCGCCGACAGGGCGCTCATCACCATCGGCATGCCCTTGACCAGACCCCGCCCCAAAGCGCGCACCCCGCCATTGGGCCGTTGAGCCAGATGCAGGCCGATGTCGTCCATCTTCACGATCAATCCGACCGCGCCATAGACGACGACGGTCATGGCGATGCCGACCACAGCCAGCACAGCGGCCTGGGTCAGGATCGGCTGCGCCGCGACATCGGCCAGGGCGATGGCCATAATCTCGGCAGACAGGATCAAATCGGTGCGCACCGCGCCCGACACCGTCGTCTTCTCCAGCGCCGCTGCATCGCGCGCGACCGGCGCGGCATCCTCATGCCCGCCATGCCCCATCGCCTCCAGCAGCTTTTCCGCCCCCTCGAAACACAGATAGGTCCCGCCGCACATCAGGATCGGGGTGATGGCCCAAGGCGCGAAGGTGCTGAGCACCAGGGCCACCGGCAGGATGAAGATCAGCTTGTTGCGAAACGACCCGAGCGCGATCTTGCTGATGATCGGCAGTTCGCGGCTGGGCGACAGGCCCATGACGTATCGCGGCGTCACCGCCGCATCGTCCACCACCACGCCTGCGGCCTTGGTCGAGGCCTTGCCCGCCGCCGCGCCCACGTCATCCAGCGACGCGGCCGCCAGCTTTGCGATGCCGGCGACGTCGTCCAGCAGCGCGATCAGTCCAGACGGCATAGTCAGTCTTCCCGGCTGGGCGGCACATTGACGCCCTGCGATTTCAGATAGGATTTGATGTTGCGCGCGGCCTGGCGGATGCGCTGCTCGTTCTCGACCATGGCGATGCGCACGAAGCCCTCGCCGTTCTCGCCATAGCCGACGCCCGCCGCCACCGCGACCTTTGCGTGGGTCAGCAACTGCTTGGAGAACTCCAGACTGCCCAGGTGCTTCAGCGCCGGCGGCAAGGGCGCCCAGGCAAACATGGAGGCGGCGGGTTTGGGAATCTCCCAGCCCGCGCGGCCGAAGCTCTCGACCAGCACGTCACGCCGGCGGTGATAGAGTTTGCGGTTTTGCTCGACGATGTCCTGCGGCCCGTTCAGCGCGGCGCACGCCGCCGCCTGGATCGGCGTGAAGGCGCCGTAGTCGAGGTAGGATTTCACCCGCGTCATCGCCGCGATCAGCGTCTTATTGCCGACCGCAAACCCCATGCGCCAGCCCGCCATGCTGTAGGTCTTCGACAGAGAGGTGAACTCGATCGCCACGTCCTTGGCCCCCGGCACCTGCAGGATCGAGACCGTCGGCTTGCCGTCGTAATAGAGCTCCGAATAGGCCAGATCGCTGATGATCCACAGATCGTTCGCCTTGGCGAAGTCCACGACGCGTTCGTAGAAGGCCAGATCGACCGTCTCCGCCGTCGGGTTCGACGGATAGTTCATCACCAGGATCTTGGGCCGCGGCACGGTGAAGGCCATGGCCCGCTCCAGCGCCTCGAAATATTTCTCGTCCGGCGTGGTCGGCACGCTGCGGATCGCGGCGCCGGCGATGATGAAGCCGAAGGTATGGATCGGATAGGACGGATTGGGCGCCAGGATCACATCGCCCGGCTCGGTGATGGCGGTGGCCAGGCTGGCCAGCCCCTCCTTGGAGCCCATGGTGACGATCACCTCGGTCTCGGGATCCACATCGACGCCGAAGCGGCGGCCGTAATAGTTGGCCTGGGCGCGGCGCAGGCCGGGGATGCCGCGTGACGCTGAATAGCCGTGGGCGTCAGGCTTCCTGGCCACCTCGATCAATTTGTCGATCACATGCTGGGGCGGTGGCAGGTCGGGGTTGCCCATCCCAAGATCGATCACGTCCTCGCCCGCCGCACGGGCCGCCGCGCGCATCGCATTGGTCTCGGCGATGACATAGGGCGGCAACCGCTTCATGCGGTAGAATTCTTCGGACATGACAGGCTCGTCGTTGGGATCTGCGGCCGTGGATCGACCGCCTTTAGCGCTTAGCGCGCCAGCGGCCTCGCGCAACAGCGTTGAAGGTCATTTTCACCCGTCAGGCGGACGAAATCTGTGCGTCGCGCAAAAACTTGGTCGAAAAGGCTGCCGGTCAGCGCCCTCAATAGCTCAACCGCAAACCGACGCTGAGCGTTCGCGGCGGGCCGTATCCGGCGACGCCCGCGCCCGTTTCCGACACCTCGACATCCTCGTCGAACAGATTGTCCGCCGCCATCCAGAGGGTCGCGTTTGGCGTGAAGGCCCACTCTGCTCGCACATCCAGCGTCACGGCGGCGTCCAGCACCCGGCTGTTCAGGTCGTCGTCGAACCGGCTCGATTCATATCGTGCCGCCAGGGCCAGGGTCAGTCGATCGGTCGCGCGCCAATCCAGCCCGGCCGTGGCGCTCCACTCCGGCGCCTGTGCGGGGCGCAAGCCGGTCAGCTGCGCAGCGGACGATCCGCCGTCGATCTCGGCGTCGGTCCAGGACGCAGCGGCGTTCAGCGACACGGCTGACGACAGGTCCAGCGCCCCCGTGAGTTCCACGCCCCAGGCGTCGATGGTCCCGGCGTTCTGGCGCTGGCGCAGTACCCCGCCCGCCGGCACGAACCCGGCGCGCGGGAAGGTCGCCGGCCCGGACCCGAGCGTCACATTGACGATGGCGTCCTCGATCTGGTTCCAGAACACAGACGCGCCCCAACGCACGCCCTCGCGGTCGAAGGCCAATCCCGTTTCCACGCCCTTCAACGTTTCCGGCGTCAGGGCGGCGTTGGCCTCGGTGATGTCGTTGCCGACGCGGAATGGCCTATGCAGTTCGTTCAACGTGGCGGGCCTGAACCCGGAATAGGCCGCCGCCCGCGCCGCATAGCCGCCGCCCAGATCACGCCGCACGGCCAGGCGCGCGCTGACCACCTCGCCCGACCGATCCGGATCGCTTTCATTCAGCAGGACGGCGCCGGTCGCCAGCGTGTTCTCCTGACGGAATCCGCCGGTATTCTCCCATCGATCCACCCGCAGTCCGCCGGCCACCAGCCATTCGGCCGCGGTCCAGGACGCATCGACATAGGCGCCGGCCACAGCCGTCTCCCCGCCCGCACGCCGAATACGGGTGAAACCCGCGCCCGTGGGATTACTGAAGAGTTCGTTGGTCTCGCCGTCGTTGAAGCGCGCATCCGCGCCAAGCTCCCACTCCAGCCGTCCACCCGCGAAATCCGCCATGCGTCGGCGCAGCGCCGCATTCAGTCCCCATCCCGTCGCGGGCGTCTTGAACTGATCGTTCGCGGGCGTCGTGGTTGATCGATCGGCCGACACCGAGGCCGAGCTATTGGCCAGATTGCTGTCGATCCGCCACGTCTGCAGCCGCCAGCCATAGCCGTCGGCCAACGGCGTCTGCGCCGCCGTGGCGCTCAGGCTGTGCCCGCTGGCGTTGGCGCGCGTTCCGGCCAGCCCCGATCCGCGATCCTCTTCCCAGGTCGCCGCCCTGACGGACAGGTTCGCCTGTCCCAAGGCCGTATCGACGCGCAGCGCTGCACTTCGGCTGTCGAGATCCAGCGGCGTGTCCGCCGCGCCTGCCGCCGGCCCGCGCACGGGCACATAGCCGTCGCTGACTTCGCGCAACCCGATCAACGTCACCGCTACCAGCCCCACGCGCGTGGACGCCGCCCCCGCCGCCCGTAACCCGCCCCGCTCGGACGCGGAGACATCCAGCGCGCCGCCTTTCCCGCGTTCGCGCAGGGTGATCGTGCCCGTCAGCGCGCCCGCGCCATAGGGGCCCGAGCCCGCCCCCCGGATCACATCCAGGCTCTCCAGAGATTCCGGCGTCGCTTGGGACCAGATGACCCAGCCCCCGAACGGATCGTTCAGCGGCACGCCGTCCAGCAGCACCAGCGTCCGCCCCGCTCCAGACGGCGCGATGGCCCTCAGTGAAATCCCTTGGGTCGTCGGATTGGCCGCCGCGCTGCTGGTGCGTCGAAACAGCGACACCGCCGGCACGGACCGCAACGCCTCGTCGAGACGCGACGATCGGGACAGCACCGCCTCATCGATCCTCACAACGGAAAACGCGGCGTCCGCCGCCGCCGGCGGCAGACGCGCTGCGGTGACGACGATCTCGGGCAGGGCGGTGGGCGTGACGGGGGGAGGAACGTCCTGGATCATGCGCCGTCAGTAGGCGGTCGTTCCGCCACATCAAAGCCCGGCGGCCGGAAACGCACGGAAAAGCGCGAGACAGATCGCCGCCCCCTCGATAACAACCGTATCGAACGGTCCGAGGGGGATGCACGTGGGTCTGGGGACGCTTGTCAGGGGTCTGATCTTAGGCAAGGACGCCGACCGCAGGCGACGATCCGCCAAGGCGGCGCGAATCCGCGCCCTGCCCGATCGCAAGGTCATGGCCGACAGCTATGTTCCAGCGTTGGCGGCCGACGGCGGGCGCATCCTGTGGGTCGGTTGCCGCGAGTATACTCTGGACGACTACGCCTTGCTGGAGGCGCAGGGCGGCGAGGTCTGGACCACAGACATCGATCCGGCGGCCGCACGCTGGGGCCGCGAGGGGCGTCATCGCACCGGCGACGTTTGCGAGGCGGATCGGCTGTTCTCGGACCTGACCTTCGACGCCGTCGTCTGCAATGGCGTGCTGGGTTATGGCGTCGACAGTCCCGACCAGCAGCAGCGCGCCTTGAAGGCTCTGGCGGCCATCCTGCGCCCGGGCGGTCGCCTTCTGCTGGGCTGGAACACCGACAAGATCGCCGATCCCGTCGCCGCAGGATTCATTGATCTCTACTTCCAGGCTGCCGCCTTGGGCGATCAGCCGACGCGCGTGCGGTTCGACGCGGTCACCCACGTTTACGACAGCTTTATCCGAAGAGGCTGAAGCCTAGCCCTGAAGCCGGGTCAGCGACGCCGCCGGCCCCAACAGAGGACGCCTCCGCAGCGTCGGCTTCGGCGTGACAAACGCATTGTCGACCAAGGCCTCGCGCAAGGCGTCCAGCTCGGCGGCGCGCGCGGCCGGCGAATGCACACGCTCGACATAGGCCTGCCCGCCACGCGCCAGGGCCAGACGTTCATCGGGATTTTCGACCAGACGCATCATGGCGCTTGTCAGAGAGCCGGCCTCCTCGACATCGACATACAGCGCATATTCGCCGCTGGCTTCGCGCAAGCCGCCGCGGCCCGACGAGATCAGCGCCGCGCCCGCCGCATGGGCCTCCAGCGCGGCCAGACCTAGGGCTTCGCGCACGCGCGACGGCGTGACCGCGATGGCGGCGCGCTGCGTCATCGCCCGCACCGTGTCCAGCGACGCCGACTTGTGGATTTCGACCCGGTCGCCGAACCGCTCCAGCATCCGCACCTGTGGCGCAGCCCAATCCTGATGCTTGTCCCAGTCGCCCAGCATCAGTGCGCCGCGCCAGTCGGGATGACGATCCAACGTCTCGGCCAGGGCTGCGCAGAACAGGTCCAGCCCCTTGTCCCTCATCGCCCGTCCCGAAAACAGGATCAGGTTCTCGCGCTGCTCGGGCGATGCGCGCCAGGCGTCGCTTTCGATCGGATTGCAAACCGACGAGACGCGCCCGGCCAGACGCGGATAATCCGTTGCGAACTCTTCACCCGCCGCCCGGCTGACGAACACCAGCCGGTCGAACCGCGCGAGGCGTCGACCATATCGCAGACGTTCGATCAAATTGCGCGACGGCTTGATCCGCGTGTGGCGATAAAGAACGTGGATCGCGTCAGGCAGTTGTCTCGCCAACTCCGAGGCCGCCTTCAGCTGTTGATGATATTCCACGATGTCCGGCGACAGTTTCTTCAGAACGTCCATCACCGCCGCATTTCGCGCCTTGCGGCCCAGCCCGGCCGGCACCGTCACCATCTGCACGCCCGCCGGCGTCGGCCCGCCGGCATCGGCGATCAGCGTCACCAGCCGGTTCAAACGGTTGTGCGCCGACAGCGTGCGCACCACTGTCTCCATCGAGTTGGTCTTGTCCGGACAAAAGGTGCAGCCCCGCGGCAGAACGACGGCGATACGCATGGTCTAGCCTTCCTTCCGAACGGAAGCGGTCTCGAAAATCTTGGGATGGACGGCGGCGCCGGTGGCGCGACGACCGCGCGGCCCGTTCAGGCCCAGCAGCCGACGCGCCTTGAAGCCGGCCTTCAGCCATGGCTCCGCCGACGACTGGCGGATGCCCTTCACATCGATGAAGGTGACGTCGCCGTGCCCCGACAGAGTGTGCAAGCCGTCGCCGTACCCGCCCAGCAGATGCCCCGGCTCAAACCGTTTCACGACCACCGCCGAAAACGCGTCCGGCGACAACCCATCGATCCGCAGCAGATTGATCGCCGCGCCATAGGTCACAGCGCAGTCCTGCACCGGCAGATGAAGCGCGCCGTCGTGCAGGAACGCCGAGCCGCCCGGACGCGAGGTCTGAAAACCGCTCAGCACCGGATTGGCCGGATGCGGTGTCCAAGGCCCCGTCAGGCTGTCGGCCCAGGCGATGTGCAGTTCGCGCATCGCCCGGTCGTCCGGTCCGGGCAGGGCGTGGAACATCCACCAACGGCCGTCGTGCTTGACCACCGTCGCATCGATCGCAGCCGCCTCGCCGATGCGGGCCACCGCCTCCCACTGATCCGGGAAACGGACACAGCGATACAGGATCAGCCCGCCGCTCTTGTAGCCTTCCGGCAGCATGTAGAGTTCGCCGCCGTCATCGATCAGGGTCGGATAGGACAGGTGCCAGGGCTCGGACAGGGCCACGCCCTGCCCCACCAGCCGGTCGTCGGCGTCATACTGGCGATAGTGAATCTCGCCGCGGCGCACGTGATAGTCGAACGCCTCGACGAAGACGGTCAGCACCCCGTCGCGCGTGATCCCGAACGGGTCCGCGACATAGGCATGCGGTCCGCAGTCTGGCAGCCAGACGATCTCGTCCGCGCGCGGCTCATGGTCAATGAAGCTGCTTAAGGGACGGCGGATAAAGCCCGAGCGCCAGAGATCGAACACGACGACGCCCTAGCCGACCGAAAGAACCGGGGCCGTCGTGCCGTCATGTCCTGCAAACGCGCGCATCTGGGTCCTGCTCGTCGCCGCGACACGGCGCCTTCATGACAAGGACGCCGCCGACCAACCCTTGCCTCATCAAAATCGTCACGGCATTGAAGGTCTTGGCCCGTCTGGCTGCACGAGAGGACTTCGCCCGTTTGACCGCGCCTGCCGCGCATCCCCTGATCGCCGCCTATCTTGCGCAGCGCGAGGATCTGGCCCGGTTTTGCCGCGCGCGGCTGGGCGGCGCGTCTGGCGACGTCGATGACGTGCTGCAGGACATCTATCTGAAGGTCTCGACGCTCGACCCTGACCCGCCGCCGGACAATCCTCGCGCCTTTCTATTTCGCCTGACCTCCAACCTGCTGATGGACCGCTGGCGATCCGGGCAACGGTCGGCGAACCGCGACGCCCAATGGCGACAACTGAACCATGAGACCGGCGCCGCCGAAGACTTGGACGCGGCCCCTTCGGCCGAGGCGGTCGTGGCCGGGCGCGAGAAGCTGGCGCGCCTTCTCACCGCTCTCGAGACCCTGCCGCCCAGGACGCAGACAGTCTTTCGTCTGCACAAGTTCGATGGGGTCAGCTATGCCGACGTCGCCGTCCAAATGGGCATTTCGCGCAGTTCCGTCGAGAAACACATGATGGACGCGCTTCGCGTTCTCTCCCGCAAGGTTCAACCGTGATGCCGATTCTTTTCACGCTCTGGGGGAATTTGTCTGAAGGTGAAAGCTTGGCGGCGCCGTCTTGCTATCAGGAGGCGCGTTGCACGGCGTTCCTCCAGGCTGGGATCGGATGACCGCACAAACCGACATCGAGGAAAAGGCGCTGCACTGGTTCGTCGTCCTGCGTGACGACGAGGCGCCCGAATCCGCCTGGCTGGAATTCCAGGACTGGCTGGAGGCGTCGCCGACCCACGCCGTCGCCTATGACGCCGTCGAGCGCCTGTGGGTCGATCTGGATGACCATGCCGCCTCCGCACTGACAGAGGCCCCGGTCATCGACCTCGCCGCCGCGCGTGCACGCCTCGCCAAGACGCGTTCGCCCTGGCTGGGCGCGGCGATCGGCATTGCCGCTAGCGTGACGCTGGCGGTCGGCCTGTTCATGTGGCTGACGCCGGGCTCGCAGATCTACGCCACGACCGACGCGCCCCTGACGGTCGCGCTGGAAGATGGATCGCACGTCTATCTGAATCGCCATTCCACCTTGGACGTCCGGTTCGACGGCGACAACCGCTCGGTGTCGTTGCCTGCGGGCGAAGCCGCCTTCGACATCGCTCACGACCCGGCCCACCCTTTCATCGTCGCCGCGGGCGATCATCAGGTCGAGGTGCTAGGCACTGCCTTTAACGTCTTGAACCACGGCGACCGTTTCGCCGTCGCCGTCGAACGGGGCGTCGTCGCCGTCACCCCCGCCAACGCACCCAAGGTCCGACTGGTCGCCGGTCAGGCGCTGGCGCAGAGCGGCGAGCAGACCCCGGCCCTGTCGCAAGTGTCTCCGGACCAGACTTCGCCTTGGCGACAAGGCGTTCTCGTTTATCGCAACCGACCGATGACCGATGTCGCGGACGATCTTTCGCGTTATCTCGACAAGCCGGTCATGCTATCGAGATCGGCTCGGGCGCTGCGTTTCACCGGCGCCCTTCGCATTGGCGATGAGGCCGTGATGTTGAAGCAGTTGCAGGATTTCGCCCCCGTCCGCGTGGACGCCTCGACGCGCGAAGTCCGCGTCAACGCCCGTGAGGCCGGTTAAGGGCGGGCGGCCCCAACGCCTCGCCCTGTCCAAGCCACACGCCGCCGCCCTTCTTCCCAGTCTCTTTCTCTTCGCTACGACGGCCCTGAGCTCGCCGGCGCAGGCGGATGCGCGCCTGCTCGACATCTACATCCCGCGCCAGTCCGTAGACGACGCCCTTCTCGACCTGGCGCTTCAGGCCCGCGTTTCGCTGGGCGGCAGCCTGACGTCGTGCGCCGGCGTCAGCCCCGCGATCAGCGGCCGGATGTCGCTGGACGCTGCCCTTACACGATTGCTGGCGGGCAGCGGATGTCGCTACGCCATCCGCCAGGACGGCGCTGTGATCATCAGCAGGCAAATGAGCGCGGCGCCCGCTCCCGTTCGACTGATCGCCCCACGCCCGGCCGCTCATGTGACGCCGCCAGAAGACGTGGCTCAAGTCAGCGAAGTCGTCGTGACCGCCCCGCGCCGACCCGAACTGATCCAGTCTTCGTCATCGGCAATGACGGCGGTCGGCGCCGACCGCATCACCCGTGCTGGGGTCACGGGCATGCAGGGACTGGACAGCCTCGTCTCCGGCATGACGGTGACCAATCTCGGCCCCGGCCGGAACAAGATCCTGCTGCGCGGCATATCGGACGGCGTCTTCACCGGTCTGACCCAATCGACGGTCGGCCTGTACCTCGACCTGACGCCGGTGACATACGCCGCCCCGGACCCGGATCTGAAGCTGATCGACATCGACCGGGTCGAGGTGCTGCGCGGACCGCAAGGCACGCTGTACGGCACCGGCCCCATCGGCGGCGTCGTGCGTATCGTCACGCGAGCTCCGGCGATGGGCGAAGAATCCCTGTCGCTCTCTGCGACCCGGTCGCGCACTGACGGCGGCGGCTGGAACTCCGACTATGGTCTGGTCGCCAACCTGCCGATCGCCGGCGACCGCGCCGCGATCCGCGCCGCCCTCTATGGCGAGACCTACAGCGGCTATATCAACGACGTCGAACTGAACCTGCGACGGGTCAATGACGGCACGCGGCGCGGCGGCCGGCTGTCCGCCGCGCTGGAGATTGCGCCCGGCTGGACGGCGCGCGCCGGCGTCGTTCACCAGTCCATCGTCACCGAGGACACCCACTACGTCTATCGCGGCCTCGGCCCGCTGAGGCGCGCCAATCTGGTTCGCGAACCCCATCAGAACCGCTTCGACCAAGGCTCGGCCTCCATCGAGGGTCGCGGCGCCTGGGGCCGGCTGAACGCCTCGATCTCGGTCGTCGAGCATGGTTTCAAGAGCCGCTATGACGCCTCCAGCGCCCTTCGTCGCTTCGGATCGGGCTGGCGCATCGGCGCGCTGGACGAAGGCAAGGACATCCATCTGGTCGTCGGCGAGGCCAACTTCGCCTCTCCCGATATTGGTCGCTGGCGTTGGCTGGCCGGCGGTCTGGTGTCGTCCAACACCACACGCACCAATCCCGTCCTGTCCGCCCTGACGCCCGAGCCTCGCGCCATCTATTCCGAGGCGCGACGCGACCGGCTGAACGAGGCCGCGATCTACGGCGAGGCGTCGCTGGACCTGCCCCACGACCTGACCCTGACCGCCGGGGCCCGCTACTACGCCCTTGAATACGACACCACCTCCCTGGTTCGACAGTTCACCCGATCACGATCCTTCGATGGGCGCGGTGAATCCACCGGCATCACGCCCAAGATCGCCCTCGCCTGGCAGCCCAGCGATCGCCTGAACCTGTCCGCACTGATCAGCCAGGGCCACCGCGCCGGCGGCTTCAACACCGCCGGCGTCATCGGTCAGGACTTCAGCGGCCTGTCCGATTCCCCGGCACGCCAGTACAAGCCGGACAGCCTGTGGAACGCCGAGTTGGGGGCCAAGTACCGATCGGCGGACGGTCGCACCCGCCTGCGCGCCGCCGTCTACGCCGCGCGCTGGCGTAATGTGCAGAGCGACCAGTTTCTGCCCAGCGGCCTGGCCTATGTCGTCAACGTCGGCGACGGGGCCGACAAGGGCTTCGAGGTCGAGGCCAACTGGCGTCCCACCGAGACGCTTGAGCTGTTCGCCAACGGGCTTGTCGCCGACCCGCGCATCACCTCGCCCAGCGCGCGGTTTGATTCCCGTCGCGACGCGAGCTTGCCTGGGGTGCCTCGGGCTTCTGCGAATGTCGGCTTCAGCTGGCGGCGTCCGCTAAGCGAGCGTCTTGAACTTTTGGCCGACGGCGGCCTGTCCTACGTCGGCGCGTCGCGCCTGACCTTCGACGGACGCCAGCAATATCGAATGGGCGACTACGGCACGGGAAGACTGGCCTTGGGCGTCGAGGCGTCGGCATGGACCGCCACCGTCTTCGTGGACAATCTGTTCGACACCGAAGCCAACACCTTCGCCTACAGCGACCCTTTCCGCCTCCCCGACGCCCAGGCCATCACGCCTTTGCGTCCTCGCACGATCGGCCTGACGCTGAGGTGGACGCCGCGGTAGCCAAACCCACCCCTGCGCTTCGATTGCTCCTTAATCTCCCAATGCGCTTTGCGAAGAAGACGCTCCCGCCGTCACGCGCAGAGAGCCGCGCACCACCCACAAGCCGCCATAGACGACGGCGAGGCCTGTCAAAATAGCTGCCAAACCTGAGACTTCCGAAAGGCTGGCGCCCATGGCGTTCAAGCGAACAAAGGCCTGAACAGCAGCGGTGGATGGTGAAATATGCGCGAGCCAAACGAGGCCTTGAGGCATCATGAAATGGGGCCACGCAGCACCGGATAGGAAGAACAAGGGCGCAGAAGTGCCGACCAGAACCTGAAGGACCCGCTCATGGCGATCGAAAAGCGCGCCTAGAAGCAGACCCACAGCGGCCACCGCTGCTGAAAATATGGGCGCCAGCAGTAGGACGCCGATCAGATTGCCTGCGCGGGGATAGTCCTGAAACCAGAACACGAAACCGAAATAGAAGAGGCTGGAGGCTGTCCCAATCGCCGTAAGCGCCAGCCACAAACCCAGGCGCGCGCTGCGTTTCAGCCTAGGTGCGCCGGTTTCTCGACGCACGGCTGTGATCACGCCGGCTCCCAGCAATAGCGTCTGCTGCAGGATGATCAAACTAACCGCCGGCACGGCGTAACCGCCGTAGCCCTCCGTCGGGTTGAAGAGGGAAACCTGCTTCAGGGTCGGCGCCAATCTGACGGCGCGGGCGATATCAGGCAGCCCTTTCAACTGCGCCTCGGCGACCTGCGCTGTTGCGGCGGCGACGGCTCTGCCGACAGCCGTGACACGAACCAGATAGCCGCCGTTCAGCCAGATGGCCACGCCCGTCGGCGCCCCCCTCAACAGATCGGCCGCAAAACGCTTAGGCAGGACGACGACCCCGTCGACCACGCCGCGCCGCATCAGTTCAAAGCCCTCAGCAGGGGATGAAATCACGGCGGCGACCTCGATCTCGCGCGACGCATTCAGGTCTTCGACAAGAGTGCGCGTCAGCGATGTCTGCGTCGGTGTCGCTATGGCGATGGGCAGTCCCGTCGCGGCCTGTCCGGCATAGGCGGCCGGATAGTAAAAGGCGTAAAGGACGACGGCCAGGATCAGCAGACTGCTGACCGGCCGCGCACGCGGCAGGTTCCGGAACGTCGCGGCGAAGGCGGCGATAACGCCCTGTTGCGGGAGCGGAAAGTTCAAATTCTCCGGCTTTGGGACAAGACGCGCTCGTACTCGGATGAAAAGCGCCATTAGAAGAAAACCAACGACGGCGACGCCGCTCAGGATCATCAAGTCTCGCCATGCCGATGCGGAAGTCGCACTCGTGACTAGCTGGCCGGTCTGTAGCCGCAGATAGTGCGTATAGGGAAGGATATCGCTCCAGATCCGGGCGAAGCGCGGCCCATGGTCCAGCGGGAGAGTGCCATTGGAAAAGGCGATAGCCGCACCCGCATAGATGGCGGTGGCCGAGAACGCCATATCCACCTCGCCAAGCGCGGCGACCAGAAAAGCCGACAAGACAACGCTCACCGCCATCAAGGCGAGTATGCCAAGGATCAGAAGAGGGAGCGAGCCTGCTACACCCCAGCCCCGGACGCCGCTGAGCCAAGCGATCCAGGCCAACCCCCACAGGCTGAAGATCACGAAGTGCGGAATGAGTCGCCCGATCAGAGCTGTCGTCGTGAAGCCGCCCGTCTCGGCCTCGAAGCGTTTGAAGGAGCCGCCCTGCATTTGCCGACCAACCGCCAACACCGCGGAACAAGCCGCCAGCAGATGAAGGACCCCCGGCGCCAGGAGTCCGCCGAGAAAAAACTCGAAGCTGAGCTGCGGATTGCCGACGATCGACACCTGGACAGCGGGGAGTTGCAATGCGGTTTCGGGCAATCCTCTCTGGCGCGCGCGTTCTTGCAACTGCTGGCCGGCCGCTGATGCGATGGCCGCGCTCTGCCCCAAGGCCGACAAGGCGCCGACCGTCTGGAAGGCGCCATTAAACGACACGGTCACCTGTTCCGGCCGACGAAACGCCCCGTCCGAAAAATCTGCTGGAAAATGAGCGACGCTGTAAATCTCGCCCCGTCGCATCAAGGCCATGGCCTCCGTCATCGTCGCCGGAGCATGGGTCACGCGAACACCGGCGCTCGCCTCCATGTTGCGAATAGCGGCGCGGCTGAAGGCCGAATTGTCTTGATCGACCACGGCGACCGGGGCCTGACGGATCACTCCAGGGGCCAGCATCGCCGCGATGACCATCAGCAGGATCAGCGGCAGGCCAAAGGCGACGAACGCATCCCACCGTCGGGTCATCAGGACACGCGCCTCGTCCCGAACGGCCGATACGAAGACGGCCGCGAGGCGTCTCACCGTGCGGACCAATCGAACAGCACGCTCATGCCAGGCCTCAGGCCGCTGACAGGTCGAACAGGCTTGGCCTTGACCTGAAAACTTCGCACGTCATAGCCGCTGGACTGCCGGGTTGAGCGCCAGGTGGCGAACTCGCCCTGAGGATTGATGGCGGTGATCCGGAAGGCCACGTCAGCGAGGCCGAGTGCGGGCACGTCGCCACGCACGATCGCGCCGATTTTCAGATCGCGAAACTGATCCTCGCGCACACTGAACGTAACCCACGGGTCGCCGATGTCCACGATTGTGAAGACTGGCACGCCCGTAAGCACGAGCTCGCCGACATTGGCGAAACGCTCCGCAACCTCGCCGTCATTTGGAGCGAGCAGTCGTGTCTCGCCTTGCAGGCTTTGGACCTCAGCGACGGCGGCCTGCGCGCCTTGCACATTGGCGTCGGCAACAGATTTTTCCTGTGGCCGTGTCCCTGCCAATGCCTTCAGGTACTGCTGACGGGCGGCTTCGGTCTGCGAGGCTGTAGCAGCGCGAGCGGCCACGGCTTCGTCACGGCGCTGGGCGGAAATCACGCCTTCGGCGAACAGGTTCTCCGCCCGCCGCGCAGTTTGGTCCGCCAAACGAGCCGTCGCCTGGGCGGCGCGCCAGATGGACTCGACCGACTGCACATCTTCGCGCCGAGCGCCTTCGCGGCTCATTGACTGAATGGCTTGGCTCGACTGGAGCAAGGCGCGGGCCTGAGCGTCCTTTGCTGCAACCTCCGGGCTGCTCATCAGAGCCAACTCTTGACCTGCCTTCACCTGATCGCCCTCTGACGCGAGGTAGCGCTCCACGCGACTAGGCACCTTGGTCGCAACAGTGAAGGTCTCCGCCTCGACCATGCCCTGAACCTGATCCCTTACAGGACGGGCCGCGAGGAAGAGGCCCACGATGATGAAGCCGATCAGCAGCACGAGGCCGACGCCCACGATCACAGGCAGAATACGTCGCCGTGCAGACGTACGACTGGCCGCGATGGTCGGCGCACCGTTTGTCGAGGCATCGGCAAAGGGAGGCGTCTCGCTCATGGCGCGCTTATCCGGTCTTCGCGTTGCAGATAGTCGTTCAAGGTCAGATCGCTTCCCGACGCCGCCAGCAAGGCGGCCAGGCTGAGATCATATTCGTAAGCTGCTGCTGCGCGTTGCAAACGCGCGGCCCCCAGAAGATTGCGGGCGTCCACGACGGAGGCGGCTGTGGCCTCGCCTTCACGGAACCCAACCTCCTGAACTCTAAGATTCTCGCTGGCGGCCTCCAGGCTGCTGTCCATGCTCAGAAACTGACGGCGCGCCAACTCCGCCTGATTATAGGCTCGCGTGACCAGCAATCGGGCGTCGTCTCGGGCCTGTCGTTCCACCTCCGCAGCAGCCGAGGCCTGAGCGCGCGCTGCGCCCAGCATGCGTCGTCGATCCACCGTCGCTATCAGAGTGTAGCGGGCGCCGACCCCGACCGCCCAATCCGGCTCGGTCGGCAGAGCGTCGTCTGGATTCAGATTGTAGGTTCCAAATGCATAGACGGACGGCTTCATTCGTGACGCCGCAAGATCGGCACCCGCCTCGGCAAGATCGCGCCCGGCTTGAGCCTGCGCAAGGCGAGCATTCGACTGACTTGCCTGGTCAAGAAAAACGCCGGCTGGACCGATTGGGTCACGGTTTACGAATAGGGGCGTGGTTGGAACGACGGCGCCATTGGTGTCAACAACCCTGGCGAGGGACGCCACGGCGTTGTCGTGCTCCAGTTCGGCCCTGTTGACCTGCCGCTGCGCCGCATCGCGGGCCACTTCGACCTGAAGCGTCTGGGCGTGGCTGAGCACGCCTTGCGATTCCAACAGTCGAGCATTGCGCAAATGCAGATCAAAGCCGTCACGGGTCTCGTGTGCGATCTTCAGCGCTTCGGCTGCCAGCACCTGGCCAAAATAAGCCCGCGCCAGATTTACGTCCTCCAGACTGATAGCTTCCTGCTGCTTCGCCTGCGCCAGATCCACATTGGCCGCCGCCGCTCGTCGGAGAGCTGGAATCGCACCGCCGGTATAGATCGGTTGAAACGCCGTCACCGTGGGGCGAAAGGTCGTGTCATTGACCTGCAGTCGGACGTCTTGCGGCAAGGCGGCGAAAATTTCCGGAAGCGCCGCTTCCAGCCGCTGACCGACACTCTGCAACACGTCACCCGGCACACCGGGCAAGTCCGCGATGAGCCCGGGAATGGCGGCGCCGAGCTCGGCCTGTGCGCGGTCCAGCGTGTCGCCCAGCGAGAGATCGAATGTCTTGCGATAACGGATCAACTGAGCATCGAGCGCTACGGTTGGCCGATTTAGCCCGGCAGCCACATCCGCCTGGGCCCTGGCGGCCTGCATCCCATAGCCCGCAGCGCGACCGAGACTGGAGTTGGAGCGAACACGTTGCTGAGCAGCCGCATAGGTCAGAGCGACTATAGCGTCGCCCTGGGCCGCCTCCTGGGGCGCGGCCTGGACTTGGGAGACCGCCGCAAGGGCGTTCGGCGCTGTTCCGGCCAAAATGCCGACAGCAACCGAACCGATCCAAGCTGCACGCATCGTTTCACCCCGCCTTCAGCAGAGAGAAACTATCCGAAGCTAAGCCGCTTGGTCCAGCGGCTCCGCACCGCACGACAGCGAATGACGTTGCACAGTCTTTGCCGCCGTCCTGCATGCTCGTGCCCGTCCATCTCTATGGGCGAAGCTTTGCGCCAGCATCAAAATGCTGACTAGCGACTTAAGCGTCGGCCGCCGGAAAGACGGCAACCTTCCTCCGGACGTGTCGTTGTCAGAGCCTCCTCCCCTTCGGCCGCAACCGCGAACGTCATTCCGCAATCGAAATCAGAAGGATCGCCATGCCGGTCATCGTCGTCACAGGCGCCAGCGCCGGCATCGGTCTCGCGATCGCCGAGCGGTTCGCCCAAGCCGGATGGCAGGTCGTGGTTATCGCCAGACAGGCTGAGCGGCTTTTCAACGCCGTCGAACAGCTGAATCGTTCGGGCGGCAGAGTGATCGGCATGGCGGGTGATGTGTCCGATCCGGCCTTCGTCGAGCAGGCGGGCCGCGATGTCATGGACGCTTTCGGCGGCATCGATGTCTGGGTCAACAACGCCATGTCCACGGTCATCGGGCGCGATGAAGATCTGACCGACGCCGACTACCGACGCGTCGTCGAGACGACCTATCTGTCTCAGGTCTACGGAACGCGCGCGGCGCTTCGGGTCATGCGGCCGGCGGACAAAGGGGCGGTGATCCAGATTTCCTCGGGATTGGCGCTGCGCCCTGCCCCGCTGCAGGCCGCCTACTGCGGCGCCAAGGCGGCCGTCGACGGGTTCACGGAGGCCATTCGGGCCGAACTGATCGCCTCATCCTCCAACGTCACCCTGACCACCGTCTATCTGCCGGCCGTCAACACGCCCCAGCCTTTGTGGTCACGCAACCGGACAGACCGGGCGCAGGTCATTCCAGATCCTCTGTTCGATCCCCGCCTGTGTGCAGACGCCGTCTGGTCGGCCGTGGAGCGGCCCAGCCGCAAGGTCTTCGTGGGTCGCACGACATGGCTGATGGCGCTGGCGCAACAGTTCGCACCGGCGCTGGCGGATCGCCAGGCCGCCAAGATGATCGCGGCACAACAGGGCGACCCGCAACTGCCGCGTCTCGGCAATCTCGATCAACCCGAAGACGGTCCGGCGGCGATCGACGGCCCGGACACCGAACGGGTGATCAGACCGTTGATCGGTTTCGTGTCCAGCCGCCAGATCGCGGCGCTCAAGGTCGCGGCGGTCGGCGTGCTCGCGGGCCTTGCCGTAACGGCTGGCCTTGCGATCGGATCGCCCAAACGATGACCGAGACGACCTTCACGCCCCATCCGGCGCGCTCGTCGCAAGCACTCCGTCCCGACGGATACGTCGCCCTCGAAGACTATGGCGTTCTGGGCGAGGGCCGGACGGTGGCCCTGTCAGCGCTGGATGGCGGCATCGATTGGTGGTGCGTCCCGGCGATCGATGCGCCGCCCCTTTTCGACCGGCTGCTGGATCCGGCGGGCGGCCGGTTTTCGATCACGCCGACCGAGGCCTTCATGGCGACCCGCCGCTATCGCCCCGACAGCAATGTGCTGGAGACGGAGTTCACCACCGCCAGCGGACGCGCGCGCCTGACCGAGAGCCTTAACAGCGGCACGGCCGGTCGTTTGCCCTGGTGCGAACTGGCCCGCCGTATCGATGGCCTCGTGGGCGAAGTGACCTTCGCCCTGCACATGCGTCTGGGCCGTCGGGGCGACACGGCCAATCCGTATCATTCCAAGATCGGCGAACACACGGTCTTCCACGTCGAGCGGGTGCTCGGCCTGTTCGTCCACGATCCGCGCATCTCATGCGAATGGTCCGATGAAGGCATTGTCGGAACCATTGTGGTCGGCGCAGGCGAGCGGCGCACGGTGGCCATCGTCGCCGGGCGGGACGAGCCGCTGGTCGTACCCTCCATCGAAGAGATCGACGCCCGCATCGACCTGTCGGATCAGGAATGGCGGGACTGGGCGGCGCGCCTGAACTGCCCCGGCCTGTATCGCGACGACTTCATCCGCAGCGCCCTGGCGTTGAAGTTGCTGCTGTACTCCCCGTCGGGCGCCATCGCCGCGGCGGCCACGACGTCCCTGCCCGAGCGTCTGGGCGGCGACAAGAACTGGGACTATCGCTACGCCTGGCTGCGCGACGCCGGCTATACGATCGAAGCCTTTTTGGCGGCCGGCGCGCAGGCGGAGGCCAAGGCCGCTTTCAGCTGGCTGCTGATGCAGCTGAAGCGCCATGGCGCCAAGGTCTGCTACAGCCTGGACGGCGCATTCGTGCCGCCGGAAACGCACTGGGACATGCCGGGCTATAAAGGCTCGCGTCCTGTGGTCACCGGAAACCGGGCCGCCGACCAGGCGCAGCACGGCGTGTTCGGCGACATCTTTGAGACCGCCTCACGTTTCGTCGGCTGCGGCAACATCCTCGACAGCGCCAGCGCCCAGCAGTTGTCGGAACTGGCGGACCAGTGCGCCGACGCCTGGAGACAGCCGGACGCGGGCATGTGGGAGCTGGAGGATCAGCAGTACTACACCATGTCCAAGATCAGCTGCTGGCAGGCCTTGGCCCGTGCGGTCGAGCTGGCCGACGCGGGACAACTGCCGACGACGTGCCGGGATCGCTGGCGGCGCGAGCGCGACCGGATTTTCGACTGGGTCGAGACGCATTGCTGGTCCGACAGCCTTCAGGCCTTCGTCATGTATCCGGGCAGCGACAAGCTGGACGCCGCCCTGGCCTTGGCCGTGCGGTTCCGGTTCGATGGCGAAGAGCGGCTACGCGCAACCCTTGAGGCGCTCGACCGCCATCTCGGCGCCGGCGTCTTCCACTATCGCTATTCCGGCATGCAGGACGAGGAAGGCTGTTTCATCGCCTGTTCCTTCTGGATCGCCGAAGCCTGGGCGACGCTAGGCGAAGCGGACAAGGCGCGCGCCCGCATCGACGCCCTGCGCGAAGCCCTCAGCGGCCGTTGGGGCATGCTGACCGAGATGATCGACCCGGACACCGGGGCCTACCTCGGCAACATGCCGCAGGGGCTCAGCCACCTCGCGCATCTGACCGCCCTGACCGCCGTCGGCAAGGCGCAGACCTCTTCCCCCCAGCCCGAAACGGAGACGTTCCATGACTGATCGCCTGACCCTTCAGGATCCGCGCGAGCAATATCCAAAGCCGCCCTTCCCGCGCCAACCGCAGCCCGTGCCCGGAGAAGCGCGCGAGATGGACCCCAAACCCGATCATGGCGAGGACAGCTATCAGGGTTCCGGCAAGCTGAAAGGACGCAAGGCCCTGATCACCGGCGCAGACAGCGGCATCGGCCGGGCGGCCGCCATCGCCTACGCCCGGGAAGGCGCCGATGTGGCGCTGTCCTATCTGCCGTCCGAGCGTAAGGACGCCGCCGAAGTCATCGCCCTGATCGAGGCTGAGGGCCGCAAGGCCATCGACCTTCCCGGCGACATCACCGATGAAAACTGGTGCCGGCAGATGGTTGAACAGGCCGTGTCGGAGCTGGGCGGACTGGACATCCTGGTCATCAACGCCGGCCGCCAACAGTATCGCGAGGACATCTCTCAGGTGACGTCGGAAGACTTCGACAAGACCTTGAAGACCAACCTCTATGCCATGCACTGGATCGCCCAGGCGGCCGTCCCGCATCTGCCGGCTGGCGCCTCGGTCATCACCACCGCCTCGATCCAGGCCTATGAGCCTTCCGCCATCCTGCTGGACTACGCCACCACCAAGGCCGGGATCGTCGCCTATACGAAGGCCCTGTCCAAGCAGCTGATCGAAAAGGGCATACGCGCCAATGTCGTGGCGCCCGGCCCCTTCTGGACGCCGCTGCAGTCGTCCGGCGGACAGCCGCAGGAAGCCGTGATGAAGTTCGGCGAGCAGGTGCCGCTGGGTCGTCCGGGCCAGCCTGTCGAGATCGCCCCGGTCTATGTGCTGCTGGCCTCGCAGGAAGGCAGCTACATCACGGGCGAAGTTTTCGGCGTCACCGGCGGCATGGGCGTCGCCTGACAAGAAAAAACCGGCGGCGGGATCGTCCCACCGCCGGTCTCTCTCGTTCTGCCGGGCGACTAGCCGGCGATGGTGGCGACGGAGCCGGAATCCACCCGGATGCCCGCGCCGTTGATAAAGCTGGCGCGTTCAGAACACAGGAAGGCGACGGCAGCCGCGACCTCTTCAGCCTTACCTCGGCGATCCAGGGTCATGCCGGGGCGTTCTTCTTTCAGGAAGCTCTTGATCGCATCCTCGAAAGTTTCGCCGCGTTCCTCGGCGCGCTTCTTCATCATGGCGTCGGTCATCGGGGTGGCGATGAAGGCGGGCGAGACCGTGTTCACCAGCACATTGTCGCAGCCGTAGGCCTTGGACAGACCCTTCGCCAGGCTGAGAATGCCAGCTTTCGAGGCGCAATAGGCCAGTTCATCGACGTAGGGCTGGACCGCATCTTCCGAAGCGAACAGGACGATGCGGCCCCAGCCCGAACGCCGCATGGCCGGAATGGCCTGGCGGCACATCCTCACCGCGCCCATCAGATTGATGTCGAGCGTCTCCAGCCAACCGGCGTCATCGACATCCAGGAAATCGCCGGTCGCGCCGGTCACGCCCGCTGCGTTCACATAGATGTCCGGATCGCCCATGCGGTCTCGGACCTCCGACCACAGTCTTTCGACATCGTCGGCCTTGGTCACGTCGCCGGTCACGCCGATGCATTCGCCCAAGGCGGAAAGCTCCTGGACGGCTTCATCCAGCGTGCCGTCCGGCTTGTCGGTCAGGGCGACCCGTACGCCGGCTTCCAGCAGCAGCCGCGCCGTCTCCTTGCCCATGCCGGAATCGGCGCCGGAAATGAGGGCGATACGCCCCTTGATCCCGAGGTCCATCACAAATCTCCTGTTCGTTGACGTTCGAGGAAGCGATCGGCCGTGCGCAGAGCGACGGCCATGAGGGTCAAGGCCGGGTTGGCCGAAAGCGCGCTGGGGAAGACGGAGTTGTCGCAGACGTACAGATTGTCGATCTCGACGCTGCACCCGTCGCCATCGACGACCGCCCCGTCCGCCTTGTCTCCCATCCGGCAGCCGCCGATGGTGTGCGCCGACCGGGCCACCGCGAAGATGTCCTCGGCGCCCGCTGCCGTCCAAAGCTCCGTCATCACGCGCCGGGCATGGGCGTCCAGCTGCCGCTCGTTCTCGCCATAGCTGAAGTCGATCCGCGCCTTGCGCAGCCCGACGGCGTCGACCTCATCGGACAGGGTCAGGCGGTTGTCGTCGTCCGGCAGACACTCTCCATTGATGCCGATCCCGGCGAGCCGGCGATAGTTGCGCAGCGTATCGACCAGCGGCGCGCCCCACAGGCCGGCGCCGCGCGCGAACCCACCCGCCAGGGTGACCGGCATGACGCCAAGGCTTTGGATTAGATAGCCGCCGGCGAAGTTCGCGTCCGACGGACGCACCATGTCTTCGCTGATCAGGGAAGACGGATAGCCGCGGTTCATCGACATGTCGGCGTCGAACCGCCCCCAGACCTGGGTCGCCACATGCGTCATGAAGTTGCGGCCGACCTCGCCGCCGGCGTTGCCTAGTTCCCAGTTCAGCAGCAGGCGCGGCGTCTCGACACCGCCCGCACAAAGGAACAGCGCTCGACAGTTCAGTCGATGATCCTGCCCGTCGCGACGATAGATCACCGACTTGATCCGCCCGCTGGCGTCACGCTCCACGCCTATGGCCCGAGCGTTGGCGATGATCATGGCGCCATTGGCTGCGGCCATCGGCAGAAAGCTGTTGTCCGCGCCGCCCTTGGCGCCGGTTCTGCATCCCTGATGGCAGGCGCCGCAGTTGACGCAGGCCATGCGGTGGGGCGTCGCCCCCGCCTCGCGATCGCGGGACAGAACGGCTGCCGGCGCATCCGTAACGGTCAGCCCGACGGCCGTCGCGCCACGGGCCATCGCATCCGCCGGGGCGTTGCGCGGGACAGGCGGATAGGCGAACTGTCGCCCGCCCCACGGATAGTCGGCCGGGCCTGAGACCCCGATCACCGTCTCTACGGTCTCGACATAGGATTTCAGTTCGTCCCAGCCGAACGGCCAGTCCCGCCCGCGACCCGTCTCCGAGGCCAGCGTCAGATCACGGGGATCGGGTCGTGGGCAAAAGGCGCCCCAGTGCAGGAGCGAGCCGCCGACGCCCTGGCCGGAGTTGTTGGCCCCAAGGGCGGTTGGGTCGCGCCCTCCGCTCAGGCGCTCCTCCATCCAATAGAGATCGGCCGTCGTTTCGTCGGGCGTATGCTCCGCCGGATCGAAAGCCCGCCCTGCCTCCAACACCGTGACCGAAAGCCCGGCCTTCGCCAGCCTGGCCGCGATCGGAGCACCGCCGGCCCCGCTGCCGATGATGACGACATCGGTTTCGCCGGCCGTCCTTGCAGGCGCGCTCAACCCACGCCCTCCATCGGCAGACGCCAAGGTTCGGTGTGGTCCGCCGCCGTCTGATCGTAGCCCTGAAACCGGCCTTCGCCGCCCGTGGCGAAGCCGTCGTAACCGATCTGAGCCCAGGTGGCCGGCAGCGACATCCACAGGCGCGCGGCCTCGGACACGACGTCCTCGAACCACAGCCTCATGGCGTGCGCCGAAAGCCGGCCCGGCTCGGGCCATTCGCCCTGTGAAATGGTTCGCAGGATGTGGTCTTGGCGATCGGGGGCCAGGGTTGCGAACTCCGGCGCCGTGGCGGCGATCTCATCCAGCCCGCGTCGCCAGGCCTCGGCGTCCGAGGGAAGATCGGCGAACCGCCACCCGTCGCCCTGTCCGCTGGCGAGCCCCACATCCAGACGCCGCGTCAGATCATCCGGATCGCCTGCATCAGACAGAATGCGCGCGATCATCGCCGACAGGACGGCGCTCTGGGACGGGTTCAGGACGCCGCCCTCGGCTTGGGTGGGACCGAAGTGACGATCCAGCATTGCGCGTCGCGTCCGATCCGACACGCGATCGGACGCCATCAGATCCACGAAGGGTGGAGGCAGCGCAGATGAACCGAGCTTCTCGACGAACTCCAGAACCAGGCCGGCGAGACGGTCTGGCTGTTCCTGAGGGATCAGGTGCGCCGCATCCGACACGACCACCACGTCAGCCGCGCGATAGTGGGGGGCGTTGAAACGCCGCTGCGCCCCCTCGCCCAGATCGCCATCCTCTGCGCCGGCGATGATCAGGGCGGGGAAAGGCAGGACGGCGACTTGATCGGACCAGTCCTCGCGCGATCCTTCGGCCAGCCATCCGCGCCAGGCGTCGGGGCTGGTTCGGGTGAAATCGGCCAGCGCCTGATCGAAGGCGGCTTGCGGCAGACCGGCGGCGGTATTGGCGTCGATGAACTGGCGCCCCCGATCCTCGATCCTCGCCGAATCGTCGAACCAGGTCAGCATATCCGCGCGCCTGTTCTCGTCCATCGGCTCCGGCGAGGGTGGCGATCCGGCGACCAGCACCACGCCCAGCAACCCGCTCAAGCCCGCCGCCCCGTCACGCGCCCGCGCGGCGATTAAGGTCGCAAACTTGCCGCCCATGCTATGGCCGACAAGGATCCAGCGCGGGAGATGGAGATCGGTAAGGCGGCGGATCAGGTCGTCGAGCACGACTTGGACATCGCCATAGCCTTCCCCCGCCCTGTCCCCGAACCCTGGAAGATCGATCGCGACGGTCACCACCTCATCGCCAAGCCGGTCGATCACCGCGTCCCAATCGTGGCGGCTCGAGCCCAGGGAATGAAGGAAGACGACAGTAAGGCGGGTGTCTGTGGGCATGCAGGGGCTTTTTAGAAAGCGAAGACGCGAGGCTCCGCCGTGATCGGTCGGCGGTCGTCGATCAGCGCGCCAGCGGCGGAATTGCTCCCAACAAAACAGATACCGGACGTCGAAACCGGCTCGAACACGCCCTGTCCTCAGGCCGCCGCCAATTCGGTCAGAAGCTTCTCGATGAAGGCCGTGTCGTGCGGTTGATCGTTGGCGGCATCGACGATCATGCGATCCTCGGACCAGCGTCGATCATCGCGCAACGGCAAGGACGCTTCCATGCCGGGCCGACGCGCCGCTGCGATCCGCAACGCCGTCGCCTTCGGTCCCGATACGATTTCCGTGACGCCGGCATCACGGGCGAGCGCCGCCAGGCGGCGGCCGGTGAACAGATCCTCTGCTAGGTCAGGTAAGGGACCGAACCGATCTTCGGCTTCATCTCGCAGGGCGTCGACATCTTCCGCCGTGGCCGCGCGCGCCAACCGGGCGTACAGATTGATGCGCACGGTTTCGTCGGGAATGTAGTCCGCCGGCAGATGCCCTGTCGCGCCGACGTTCAGATTGGGAGAGACCTTGTCTGGATCGGGATCGCCTTTTGCAGCCGCGAGCGCCCGAGCCAGGACGGCCTGGTAAAGGGCCGAGCCGATCAGCCTGACATGCCCGGCCTGTTCCTCGCCCACCAGATCGCCGCCGCCGCGCAGGTCCAGATCGCGCCCGCTGATCGCGAAGCCCGCCCCCAGTCGGTCCAGCGCCTCCAGCGTCTGCAGTCGGGCCTCCGTCGCCGCCGCCATCGGCGCTTCGGGATCGGAAAGCAGATAGGTGAACCCCTGTCGCCGCCCCCGGCCGACACGCCCCCGCAGCTGATGCAACTGCGCCAGGCCGAACCGGTCCGGCCGCCAGATCAACATCGTATTGGCGCTCGGCACATCCAGGCCGGTCTCGATGATGTTCGTGGCCAAAAGCACGTCCCCCTCGCCGTCGGAGAACCGGCTCATAATCTCGTCGATCGCGGATGGGGACATGTCACCGTGCGCCGAGACCACCGACAGCTCGGGCGTCAGGGTCTTCAGGCGTTCCGCCAAGGGTTCCATATCCTCGATCCGCGGCACGACCACGAAACTCTGCCCTCCCCGCGCCTTCTCGCGCATCAGCGACAGGCGAACCGCCCCGGCGTCGAACGGGCTCATGAAGGTTCGGATTGGCCGACGTCGCGCAGGCGGACTGGCGATCAGGCTGACGTCCTGAATGCCGACCATGGCGCTTTGAAGAGTCCTCGGGATGGGGGTGGCCGACATCGACAACAGATGCGGCGCCTTCTCTGCCAAGGCAGATTTCATCTGCGCGCCGAAGCGGTGTTCCTCATCGATGATGACAAGCCCAAGACTGGAAAACGCTAACCCTTTCGACGCCAGCGCCTGCGTGCCCACCACGACGCGCATGGAGCCGTCCGCCAGCCCTGCCTTGACCGCCCGCGCCTCCGCGCTGTCTGCGGCGCGCGACAGGTGGCCGATTTGAATGTCAGTATCCTTGAACCGTCTCTTGAAGACCTCGAAATGCTGACGCGCCAGGACGGTGGTCGGGGCGACGACGATGACCTGTTTGCCGGCAAGGGCCACGGCCGCCGCAGCGCGCAGGGCGACCTCGGTCTTGCCGAAACCGACATCACCGCAGACGAGCCGGTTCATGGGCTTGCCGGATCCCAGGTCCGACAGGACCGCCTCGATGGCGCGCGCCTGATCGGCCGTTTCGGGGAAGGCGAACCCGGCGGCGAACCGGGCCAGCGCCTGACGCGGCGCGGCGATCGGCTCGGTCCTCAGCGCTGCGCGCGCTTCGGCCCGGGCGGACAAGGCCGCTGCGGCCTCGTCGATCTGCGTGCTGACCTTGGCGCGACGCTTCAGCCATCCCTGTGTATTCAGCCGATCCAGCGACACCGCGTCTGGCTCCGAGCCATAACGCCAGATTTTGCTAAACTCCTCGATCGGCGCGAGAATGGTCCCACCGCCATGATATTCGATGCGCAGAACGTCGCGCTCCACACCATCGGCAGCGAACCGCTCCAACGCCTTCAGGACGCCCAGACCGTGGTCTTCATGGATGACCACATCGTCCAGCCGCAGTTCAGTCTCTCCGAACGCATCGATCGTATCGCCGGATCCTCGCGCGATCCGGCCGCCGAAAATGTCCGAGGGCGTCAGGACGACTAGACCGGCGGCCGCCTGTCGGAAGCCTGTGTCCAGATCGGCGGTTACGACGGCGATCTGCCCGTGCTGCAGAGTCGCGATCGCGCTCCAGCTCTCCAGCACCACGGGCGCATCGATACCGTGTCGGCGCAGCAGGCGCAGAATGATCCTGTGCTCATGAGGCAATCCCGTCAGGACGATGCGATCGCCCGCCTCGCGCCGCTCAGCAACGAACTGTTTCAGGGCCCGCCCCGGCGACTTCTCCAGCGCAAAGGCCGGCGTCGGCGCCCAACCCTCGACGCTCAGGGGTTTGGCGCCTTTCAACGCCTGCCGAACGTCCTTTTCCGTCAAATAGAGGCTGCCGGGTTTCGGAGGACGCGCGCCCTCGCTGAACCGCAGGCGCGTGTCATAGGCTTCGGCCACATGCGCGCGAATGCGTTCGAACCGGTCCTCGACGCCCACGTCGGTCAGGATCATCGGCTCGTCGAGGAAATCAAACAGGGTCGTCGACGTCTCAACATCGATCGACGGGCCCGTATCCTGATGATCGGCCTCGTCATCCTCGGAAGACCGGTCACTCCACTCAGCCGCCGGGGTCAGACAGATCGTCTCAATCTCGGCGCCCCGGCGTTGCGATACGGGATCGAAGGCGTGGATCTCGATGATCCGGTCCGCCTCATCCAGGGCGATGCGATAAGGCGTGGCAGACGCGGGCGGGAAGACGTCGACCACCGCGCCAAGCAGAGCGTACTCGCCAGGTTCATCGACCCGCTCATCCGCCGCATAGCCCGAATCTTTCAGAAACGACTCCAAGGCTTCGCGATCCAGCGCTTCGCCCGCCGCTAGCGACAAGCGGGCCTTGATCCGTTCGCGCGACGGCGTCCGTTGCACGATCGCATCGGGCGAGGCGACCAAGAACACAGGCCTTGCGCTGGCTTCGTTCAGGGCGGCTAAGACGGCCATCCGCCGCCCCATGCTTTCTCGCGAAGGCGCGGCGCGGTCGTAGGGCAGGCAGTCCCAGGGCGGCAGAACCATCACCTCGGCGTCCTTCACCATCGGTGAGAGCGCCGCCGCAATCTCATCGGCGCGGCGTTCGCTGGTGGCTATGAACACCACCGCCTGCGATCGCTTTGTTTTCATCTCGGCAAGTCCGGCCGCCACAGCCGCCGCCGGCATCTTCCAACGCTTGCCGTCGTCCTGCTCGGGCGCTGGCCCTCCAACGAGGACCTGTTGGCCCGTGGCGGAAAGATCGGTGTCGGCAGGTGACGATTTCATCCTGGCTCAACCCCAAGGCCGGCCGAGAGTTGCGCCCGGTCTGGTACCCCCCGGTCGTTTCAGCCGTCAGCGCGACGGAACCGCCCTAAAAAAGCAGGTCGCAGGATCTCTTTGTGCGGCGGCTATTTCGGCCGTGGCCGTATCGTACGCATGGCCTAACCCACAACAAAACGATGGAATGCTGTCATCATTCGCGCGTCTCGGACGAACCGGCGAACCAGTCCGCATACGGAGTGTTTCGCACCATGCGCCCATTGACATCCGGTGAGTCGTCGCTCCACCACACGGCCCCCCGCTCGCCCAGTCCCACCTTGGCCTTGTCCACGCTCCGCCGCGATGCGGCCAGGGCATCTGAATCCTTAGCCGCCAAGGCCGTCCGCACCGCCCGGCGCGCCGACATCAGATCATGCACCAGTTCGTCCCTCGCCGCAGCCGACAAGGCAGGATTGGCGCATCGCCAAAGCCGGCCTCGCACCACGAAGTAGCGGACGTCTGGAGTCGTAGGGTATCGGAAAGGCTTCTTCATCGTCGGGACAATGCGCAGCGCGCCCGATGGGCGCCGCCCAGAGGGTTCAAGCCCCTAAGTGATTGAGCTAGCGCGATCTGCGGGCTTGACAGAACCTCCTCGAATTAAGGCGCCTAATCTCCAACAAACCGTCGAGGATTCGTTATCGTTATCAGCGCATAAGCTAGCAACTCGTGCGCTTCGCCCGTGCCTTCGCGCAGCCTCAGTATTGTCGGACGACGAAATTCCCGCGGCGTCTGTGGCAGACCGAGATCAAAAGAGATGCTGTTCACTGTTTGCTGGGCTCGTGCAGCCATGACCCCGGAAAGCTGAACAGCATGAGCGATGGTAGAAGCCGACAGAAGCCATAAGGATATCCTTATGTGTTTCTTGACTTCGGCGCCGGGTGCGCGCCTCATGAACAGGTCGAGGTTCTGCGCGTCGCCTCCCGGCGATGCGGAGCTAAGAGGGAAGCCGGTGTGATGCCGGCGCTGCCCCCGCAACTGTGAGCGGCGAGCCGAAGGTCCATTTCGTGTCACTGACGTCTTCGGACGTTGGGAAGGCCGGGCCCGAAGCCGTGACCCGTGAGCCAGGAGACCTGCCCCGACAGATAACGTCCTCCGGCGGGGTGTCCGGTCAGGTCGCATGAACGCCGCGACGGGACGACTGCGCGCGAGCGGTCGCGCGCCCCTGTCCGCTGTCTCGCCACAGCATCAACGGCAGAGACCATGGCGAGCAGCGACTTCACCTTCAGGATAAAGCGGACTGCGCTCGACGAAGACTATCGTCCCGCCGAGAAGACGCGGATCACCACCAATTTCGCCAACCTTGCGCGAGGCGACAGCCGACGGGACAATCTGCGCAATACTCTGCGGATGATCGACAATCGCTTCAACTCCTTGGCCCACCACGACAATCCGAGGGGCGATCGCTATGCGCTGGAGCTTCAGATCGTCACGGTCGAGATGAGCCTTGGCTCGGAGCGCGACGACGCCTTTCCGCTGATCGAAATCCTCCAGACGACCATCATCGACAAACAGACCGGCGAGCGCATTGACGGGATCGTGGGGAACAACTTCTCTTCCTACGTCCGTGACTACGACTTCAGCGTAGTCCTGCCCGAACACCTGAAGGCGCACCCGAACAGCGGCGTGCCGGACGACTTCGGCGATCTGCACGGCAAGCTGTTCCGGCACTTTCTGGCGTCGCGCGCCTATCGCGACAACTTCGCCAAGGCGCCGGTCATCTGCCTCAGCGTCTCAAGCAACAAGACCTATCATCGCACCGGCTTCGACCATCCCGTGTTGGGCCTGGAATACGCCAACGACGCCTTCTCGCCGACCGACCGGTATTTTGAGAAGATGGGGATGAAGGTTCGCTACTTCATGCCACCGGGCAGCGTGGCGCCGTTCGCCCTGTACCATATCGGCGACCTGACCGGCGGCTACACCGACCTCGAACTGGCCAGCACCATCGCCACGATGGAGACCTTCCAGAAGATCTATCGGCCCGAGATTTACAACGCCAACTCCCCGGCGACCGAGGTGTATCAGCCCAGCCTGAAGGCGCAGGACTATTCGCTGACCCGCATCGTCTACGACCGCGACGAGCGCAGTCGGCTGGCCGTCGAGCAGGGCCGTTTCGTCGAGGAGCGGTTCATCAAGCCGCACCGCGCCCGTCTCGACCAATGGTCGGCCGCCTTCGCCGCCGCCTGATCAGTTTCCAGATTTCAGAGTCTCCTCTCATGAAAACCCTTCTCCCGACCTCGACCGCCGGCAGCCTGCCCAAACCCGTCTGGCTGGCCGAGCCCGAGACGCTCTGGTCGCCCTGGAAGCTGCAGGGCGACGACCTGATTGAGGCCAAGCAGGACGCCCTGCGCCTGTCGCTCGATGATCAGCGCCGGGCCGGCGTCGACATCGTCAGCGACGGCGAACAGACCCGCCAGCATTTCGTCACGACCTTCATCGAACACCTGGACGGCGTCGACTTCGAGAACCGCAAGACCATGCGAATCCGCAATCGCTATGACGCCAGCGTCCCGGTGGTCGTGGGCGCCGTCAGCCGTCCGGAATCGGTCTTCGTCGAGGACGCCAAGTTCCTGCGCGCCCAGACCGACCAGCCGATCAAATGGGCGTTGCCCGGGCCGATGACGATGATCGACACCCTGTATGACGACCATTACGGCAGCCGCGAAAAACTGGCCTGGGAGTTCGCCAAAATCCTCAATGAGGAGGCCCGCGAGCTGGAGGCCGCCGGCGTCGACATCGTCCAGTTCGACGAGCCCGCCTTCAACGTCTTCTTCGACGAGGTGAACGACTGGGGCGTGGCGACCCTGGAAAAGGCGGCAGAGGGACTGAGGTGCGAAACGGCGGTCCACATCTGCTACGGCTACGGCATCAAGGCCAACACCGACTGGAAGAAGACTCTCGGCTCGGAATGGCGGCAGTACGAAGAGGCCTTTCCCAAGCTTCGGACCTCCAGCATCGACATCATTTCGCTCGAAGCCCAGAACGCGCTCGTGCCGATGGATCTGATCGAACTGATCCGGGGCAAGAAGGTGATGGTCGGCGCCATCGATGTCGCAACCGACACGATCGAGACGCCCGAAGAGGTGGCCGACACCCTGCGAAAGGCGCTTCAGTTCGTGGACGCCGACAAACTCTATCCGGCCACCAACTGCGGCATGGCGCCCCTGTCGCGCCGGGTCGCCAACGGCAAGCTGCGCGCCTTGAGCGCCGGCGCCGAGATCGTGCGCGAGGAACTGTCCCGCGACCTCTACTACGGCATGGAGAGGTGCGAGTCGTGAGGGTGCGCCTGATCGACATGGTGTTCCCCGGCGACGCCAACCACCATGGCACCCTGTTCGGCGGGGTTGGTCTGGCCCACCTCGACAAGGTCGCCTTTCTGGCCGCGAGCCGTCACGCGCGACGGGCCGTGGTCACGGCCGGATGCGAGCGGATCGATTTCGCGGCTCCGGCCCGGATCGGCGAGATGGTCGAGGCGGTCGGCCGCGTCGTTCGGATCGGGCGCTCGTCCCTAGGCGTCGAAGTCGAACTACACGCCGAGAGCCTGCTGAGCGGCGAGCGCCGCCTGTGCACGCGCGGAGCCTTCAACATGGTCGCACTGAGGCCGGCGGGCGATGCCCATCCCTTGTCGCCTCTCGATGAGGCAGGCGAGGCGGACGACGGCTGGCTGAGGACCGCAGAGATGGTCTTTCCCGGCACGACCAACCACTACGGCACCCTGTTCGGCGGCGACGCGCTCAGGCTCATGGGCAAGGCGGCCTTCGTCACGGCGACCCGCCATGCGCGCGAAGTCATGGTCATGGCCGCGACCAACCGCATCGACTTCAAGGCCCCAATCGACGGCGGCGACATGGTCGAACTGGCCTCGCGCGTGAAGATGGTCGGGCGAAGCGCCCTCTCGGTCGAGGTGCAACTGTGGGCCGAACGCCTCCTGACAGGAGAAAGGCGACGCTCCGCCACAGCGGAGTTCGTCATGGTGGCGGTCGATGCGGCGGGCAGGCCGAAGGCAATCAAAGGCAGGCGGACTTCAGATGGAGGCTTGGGTGCGATAGATGGTGGTCTTGGGTAGGCAAGAAGCAAACCCAGCTTAGGTCCAAGTAATCGACATCGAGGCGAATTTGGGGATCCAAACGAACGTAGCGCGGGCTGCGATAGCCTCGTGAAACGACCGTCCTGACCGTTCCAGCATCCGTTTTTCCAAATGCGACACCCCATGTTCGGCGGCATCTGATCACGCGCTGACCTCCGACTGCAATAACGGCGAGCTCGATGCTGTGAAGAGAGGAGAAAGGATCAAGATCCGCGCAAGTCGGACGCGCCATGGGCTGGGCTGGCTTAGCTGACAGCACCGACTTAAAGTTCGGACCATGATAAAATCGAACGCGCTCTGGCAGTTCTGGATCGACCGGGGCGGCACCTTCACCGATGTCGTGGCCCGCGCCCCCGACGGCACGCTGCAGACGCGCAAGCTGCTGTCGGTCAATCCCGAGCACTATGCCGATGCGGCCGTGGAGGGCATTCGGCGGAGTCTGGGCGTGCAGAGCGGCCCGTTGCCGGCCGGTCTGGTCGGGGACGTGCGGATGGGCACGACTGTGGCGACCAATGCGCTTCTGGAGCGCAAGGGCGAACCGACGCTCTTGGCCATCACCTCTGGCTTCGGCGACGCCCTCCGGATCGGGTGGCAGGCGCGCCCCGAACTGTTCGTGCGCGAGATCGTGCTGAACGACCAACTGTATGACCGGGTGGTCGAGATCGACGAACGTGTGACGGCGGACGGCCAGATCGACTGGCCGCTGGATGAAGACCGGGCGCGCGCCGACCTGACGGCGGCCCATGCGGCGGGACTGCGCGCCGTCGCCATCGTTTTGGTCCACGGCTGGCGGTTCACCGACCACTAGACGCTGCTGGCGAAAATCGCGCGCGAGGTCGGGTTCGAACAGGTGTCGGTCAGTCATGAGATCGGGGCGCTGATCAAGCTGATCGGGCGTGGCGACACGACGGTCGCCGACGCCTATCTGTCGCCGATCCTGCGCGCCTATGTGGAGCGGGTCGGGTCCGACCTGGGGCCGGACACGCCGCTTCAGTTCATGCAGTCGTCGGGCGGTCTGACAGCCGCCGACGCCTTCCGGGGCAAGGACGCCATCCTGTCGGGACCAGCGGGCGGCGTGGTCGCCATGGCCGAGACGGCCAAGGCGGCAGGCTTTGAGCGGGCCATCGGCTTCGACATGGGCGGCACCTCGACAGACGTGTCCCACTTCGCCGGCGAGTACGAACGCACGTCCGACGCCGTGGTCGCCGGGGTCAGGCTGCGGGCGCCGATGCTGAGCATCCACACCGTCGCGGCGGGCGGCGGTTCGATCTGCCGGTTCGAGGGCGGACGGCTGAGGGTCGGGCCGGAATCGGCCGGCGCGGTTCCGGGACCGGCCGCCTATCGGCGCGGCGGGCCGCTGACGGTGACGGACTGCAACGTCATGCTGGGCAAGCTGAGCCCTGACTTCTTCCCCGCCGTCTTCGGCCCTGACGCGGACCAACCGCTGGACGTCCGTGCGGTTCGGACCCGGTTCGAGGCCTTGGCTGCCGAAGTCTCGACGGCGACCGGACGCACGACGACGCCAGGCGAACTGGCCGAGGGGTTCGTGATCATCGCCGTCCAGAACATGGCCGAGGCGATACGCAAGATCTCGATCCAGCGCGGCTATGACGTGACACGCTATGTGCTGAACTGTTTCGGCGGCGCAGGCGGGCAACACGCCTGTCTGGTCGCCGACACCCTGGGCATGACCAAGGTGCTGCTGCATCCGTTTGCGGGGGTGTTGTCGGCCTATGGCATGGGCCTGGCCGAGGTGCGCGCCATCCGACAGGCGACCGAGGCCGCGCCGCTGGACGCCGGACGCGACGCCGCCCTGGCCGACCGGATCGCCCAACTGTCGGCCACCGCTCGCGCCGATCTCGAAGCCCAGGGCTTCACAGCCGACGTCTCCATTCTCGCCCGCGCCGAGATCAAGTTCGCTGGTTCCGACACGCCCCTGGTCGTGCCTTTCGGTCCTGCCGATGCGATGGCCCAGGCCTTCGAGGACCTGCACCGCCGCCGCTTCGGCTTCTTCGCCGAGGACAAGGCCCTGGTCGTCGAGACGCTGGAGGTCGAGGCCGTCGGCCATTCGGGCCAGACGCCATCAGCCCCTTCTATCTCGTCCGCGACCGGCGCGCTTGAGACCGTCGCCGAACTGACCGTCCGCATGGCCGGTCAGGACCGGCCGACCCCCGTCTATCGCCGCGACGCCCTGACGCCCGGCGTCGACGTGGACGGCCCGGCCATCCTGCTGGAGGACACCGGCACCACCGTGGTCGAGCCGGGCTGGCGGGCGACCGTGGACGCCCAGGCCAATCTGCTGCTGGAGCGGGTCGTTCCCCTGCCCGCCCGCGTCGCCATCGGCACGGATGTCGATCCGATCATGCTTGAGGTGTTCAACAGCCGCTTCATGGCCTGCGCCGAACAGATGGGCGAGGCCCTGCGCGCCACGGCCTATTCGGTGAACATCAAGGAACGTCTGGACTTCTCCTGCGCCGTCTTCGACGCGACCGGCGCCCTGATCGCCAACGCTCCGCACATCCCGGTCCACCTGGGATCAATGGGCGAGAGCATCCGCACCGTGATCGCGTCTCGCGGCGGGCGGATGAATCGGGGCGACGTCTATATGTTGAACGCCCCCTACAATGGCGGCACCCATCTGCCCGACATCACCGTCGTCATGCCGGTGTTCCTTGAGATGATGCGCCGGCCTTTTTCGTCGCGGCGCGGGGGCACCACGCAGACGTGGGCGGCACGACGCCGGGCTCCATGCCCGCCTCGTCGCGGACGGTGGACGACGAAGGCGTGCTGATCGATGACTTCCTGCTGGTGGATGCCGGGCGATTGCGCGACGCCGAGACCCGCGCCCTGTTCGCCTCGGGCCGTCATCCGTCGCGCAACGTCGATCAGAACATGGCCGACCTGAAGGCCCAGATCGCCTCCTGCACGCGCGGCGCCGACGAACTGATCCGCATGACGCAGGAGTTCGGTCGTCCCGTCGTTGTCGCCTACATTCGCCATATTCAGGACAATGCCGAAGAGGCCGTCCGCCGCGCCGTCGCCGCCCTGAAGCCCAGCGCCTTCGCCTATGAGATGGACGATGGGGCCGTCATCCGGGTCCGCATCGATGTCGATCCGATACAGCGCAGCGCTGTCGTCGATTTCACCGGAACCAGCGAACAGCGCCCGACCAACTTCAACGCCCCCCTGTCGATCACGCGAGCGGCGACACTCTATGTCTTCCGCACCCTGGTCGACGACGCGATCCCGTTGAACGAAGGCTGCTTGAAGCCGATCGAGTTGATCGTGCCGAAGGGATCGATGCTGAACCCTCGCTATCCCGCCGCCGTCGTCGCCGGCAATGTCGAAACCAGCCAGGCGGTGGTGGACACGCTTTACGGCGCCTTGGGCGTCCTGGCCGCCAGCCAGGGGACGATGAACAACTTCACCTTCGGCGACGACGCCCGCCAGTATTACGAGACCATCGCCGGCGGCTCGGGCGCCCATTGACGGCGTTGCTGCCGGCCAGCACCACCTTTTAGTCTTCGGCATTCAGGCATGTGATGCAGACGAACCACGATAGCTAAGTGGTCACGGCCGCGCCCGGACTTCGAAATCGAGCGTCCAACGGCCCTCCCCGGCTCGGCGAAAATCGGCGATACGGGCTGCGATCTGGCGGTCCAGGCCGTCGAGCAGGGCGGTTCCGTTGGCGACCGAGGCCACTGTTGCATTGGTCTGCCAGAATGGACCGCTTTCGCCCTTTAGCGTGAAGCGCAGATGCACGGTGTCGTTGGATTTCGGCATAGGACGCTCAGACAGGAATTCTTTTCAAACAACAGTCAGCTCCATCGCACAAAGCGACGAGCAATCGGAGGCTCGGTGCGATCTCATAACGTCGCCACGTCCTCGATTACACGGACAGCGCTTTTGCGACGACCGGGGCCAAGCCGTCTGCGATGATGCGCACTCCTTCAGCGTTGGGATGGATGCCATCCGGCTGGTTGTAACGGCGATCCAGGGCCACCCCTTCCAGTAGGAAGGGATAGGTCGGAACATCTTCGTTGCGCGCCAAGTCCGCGAAGATGCGGTCGAACTCGACGGCGTAGGCGCCGTATTGAGGCGGGGCCTTCATCCCTGCGAGCAGGACGGGAATATCGCGCGCCTTCAGCGACGCGATGATCGCCTCAAGATTGGCCCGAACCGTTTTGGTATCCACGCCCTGTAGCATGTCATTTCCCCCCAGGGCCACGATGCATAGGTCGGTGTCGTACTGGACGCTGTAGCTGACCCGGGCCAGTCCGCCGCCGGTCGTGTCACCCGACACGCCGGCGCCGCGAACCCTGACCCGGAGCCCCTTTGCCCTCAACGCCTCTTCCAGGCGCACAGGCAGAGCCTCGGCGGAAGGCAGGCCGAATCCGGCGGTGATGGAATCTCCCAAGAGGGTCACGATCTTTTCCGGCCCGTCCGAAGGTACGGCCGTGGGTGAAGGCGAGACCGAAGGCTTAGCCGGCGTCTCTGACGTGTCCTCTTTCGAGGCGCTGCATCCGGCGAGGACGAGCCCCACCCCTCCGGTCAGGAGCGTGCGGCGTGGAATGGACGGCATGGGTGAGGAGGGCTTTGGAGTCATGATCTGCGCCCCCATATAGGGATCGGCTTTCCTCACCCCAATCCAGCAGGCGACATATCGATGGCTTCAGCCGCCCCGCTCGTCCTCGACGGCGTCGTCCTCACCCTGCCCTCGGCGGCAGGACCCGTGGAAATCCTTCGCGGCGTGGACCTGGTCGTAGCGCCGGGCGAGACGGTCGCCATCGTCGGCCCCTCCGGATCGGGCAAGTCGTCGCTGATCTCCATCGCCGCAGGGCTGGAAACCCCGACCCGGGGCCGGGCCATGCTGTTCGGTCAGGATATGGCCGCGCTGGGCGAGGACGGCCGCGCCCGCCTGCGTCGGGGACGCGCCGCTCTGGTTTTTCAAAGCTTCCACCTCCTGCCCAATATGACGGCCGAGGAAAATGTGTCCGCGCCGCTGGAGCTGGCCCACAGGCCGGGGGCTGTGGCCTTGGCGAGTAGCTGGCTGGAGCGGGTCGGCCTGGGCGCCCGGCGGTCGCACTATCCTCACCAGATGTCCGGCGGCGAGCAGCAGCGTGTCGCCCTGGCCCGCGCCCTGGCGGTCGGGCCCGAGCTTCTGTTCGCTGACGAACCGACCGGAAATCTGGACGGGACCAACGGCGCTTTGGTCGCCGACTTGCTGTTCGACCTCGTGCGCGACAGCGGCGCGGCCCTGGTCATGGTGACCCATGACGACCGTCTCGCCGCGCGCGCGGACCGGATCGTGACGATGCGCGACGGCCAGGTCGTCGCCCCGGCGCAGGCCTCTGCATGAGGCTCGCCTTCCGCTTCGCCCGCCGCGAACTCCGTTCCGGAATTGCGGGATTCCGTATCTTTTTGGCCTGTCTGGCGCTGGGCGTGGCGGCGATCGCCGCCTCGGGATCGACCGCAGAGGCCTTCCGCCAAGGGCTGGCCAGTCAGGCGCGGGAGATTCTCGGCGGCGACGTGGTGTTCAGCCTCGACCAAGGCCGGTTCAGCCCTGACCAACGCGCCGCCTTCGCCGCGATGGGACCCGTGGCCTATTCGGTCCGAGCCAACGGCATGGCCGAAACCGGAACCGGCCAGCGTCGTCTGGTCGATATGCGCGGGGTCGATGCCGCCTATCCCTTGGTCGGCGTGGTCAAACTGTCGGGCGCCCCTGATCTGGACACGGCCTTGCGCGTCGAGAACGGTTTGGCCGGGGCCGTCGTCGAACAGGGCCTGCTGGACCGATTGAATCTCAAGCTCGGCGACACCTTCACCGTCGGCGGCGCGCGGTTCATCGCCCGCGCCGTCCTGCTGGCCGAACCCGACCGCCTGGGTCGGGGCTTTGCGCTCGGGCCGCGCGTGGTGACGACGGTCCCCGCCGTCGAACAGGCCGGCCTGCTCGCGCCCGGCGGCCTGTTCGGCGAGGCGGTGCGCATCGCCCTTCCTGCCGGCGTCGATCCCAAGGCCGCCATCGCTGGCGTCGAAAAGCGGTTTCCGCAAAGTCGGCTCGACGCCCGGGATCGGTCGGAGGCCGCCGCCGGCGCCGGACGGCTGATCGATCAGCTGGAGTATTTCTTGGGCTTCATCGGCCTGGCGTCTCTGGTGGCCGGCGGACTCGGCGTCGGGGGCGCCGTTTCGGCCTATCTCGAGGGGCGCAAGCCGTCGATCGCGACGCTGAAGGCCCTCGGCGCCGAGGGCGGGCTGATCCGCGACATCTATCTGATCCAGATCGGCGTGTTGGCCGCCGTCGGGGTCGCTATCGGGCTGTTGATCGGAGCCGTCGCGCCGCTCGTCATCGGCGTGCTGGCGAAGGACAGCCTGCCCATCCCCGCCCTCTTCGCGGTCTATCCGGCGCCACTGGTCAAGGCCGGAGCATTCGGCCTTTTGGCGGCCGCCGCCTTCGCGCTCGCGCCCCTGGCCCGCGCCCGCGCCACGCCGCCTTCCGCCTTGTTCCGTCGCCAGCTTACCGACCGAGCGGTTCTCGGCGTCGAACTGGTCTTCTCTGTCCTGGCCGCCATCGGCCTGGCGGGTCTGGCCCTTTGGACCGCGCCGTCCAAGCTTGCAGCGGCGGCCTTGATCGGCGGCACGGTCGTCGCCTTCGCCCTTCTGTGGGCGCTCGGCCGTGCGGCGGCCTTTTTGGCCGGGCGTTTGAGACGGCACGTCGGCGGGGCGGTGCGGCTGGGGTTGGCCAATCTCGCCGGTCCGCGCTCGGCGGCGCGCACCGCCTCCCCCGCCATCGGCCTGGGTGTCGCGCTTTTGGCGATGGTGGTCCTGATCCAGTCCAGCCTGCTGGGTCAGATCACCGAGGTCGCACCACGATCAGCCCCATCCGTCGTCTTCACGGAAATCCCCGCTGATCGCGGCGCGGCGTTCGATGCGGCGGTGGCGAAGGTGATGGCGACGCCCGGACCGGATCGCTATCGGCGCCTTCCCCTGCTGACCGGGCGGATCGTGCGGTTGAAGGGCGCGCCGGTCGATGTGGACGCCCTGCCTCAAGGCGAACGCTGGGCCTTCGATCAGGATATTCTCCTGTCCGCCCTGGCCGGCGCGCCGGACGATGCGAATGTCGTGTCCGGCAAATGGTGGGCCGCCGACTATGCCGGTCCGCCTCAGATCGCGCTCTCTCGGGATCTGGCCAAGGCCGCCGATCTCAAGGTGGGCGACAGCCTGACCCTGCAACTGCTGGGCCGCGAGATGGATGTGCGCATCGCCGCCCTTCGTCGGACCGAGCCGGGTGGGTTCGGGACCAACTTCCTGCTCGTCCTGAACGCCGCCGCCATCGAAGGCGCCAATCCGCGCAGCGTCGCCATCGCCCGCGCCTCGCCCGCCGAAGAACGCGCCCTGACGCAGGCGCTTGGCGCAGACTTCCGAGAGGTGAACATCATCAGCGTCCGCGAGCAGCTCGAGGCCGCCGCCACCCTGTTCGACCGCCTCGCCCTGGCCATTCGCGGGGCCGCGGCCGTCGCCGGTCTCGCGGGCCTGCTCGTTCTTGTCGGAGCTATTGCGGCGGGCGTGCGCGAGCGGGCGCGCGAGGCCGCCGTCCTCAAGGTGCTGGGCGGCTCCCACGCCCAAATCCTGACCGCCTACCTCGTTGAATACAGCCTGGTCGGCGCCATCGCCGGTCTCGCCGGCCTTCTTCTCGGCGCCGCCGGCGCCTGGCCGGTCGTGACCCTCGCGTTCAAGGCGACATGGAGTGTGGACTGGACCGGCGTTGTTCTTCTTCTCACCAGCGCCACGGGCGTCGCGGCTCTGGGCGGCGGTGTGGCGGCCCTGCACGCCCTGTCGCGACGCCCGGCGCCGGTTCTTCGATCGGATTGATCGGAATGGTAACGTCCAGTTCGCCTGGATGCCGGTTCGGAAAATTAAGCACGCTGCATAGCGGCTAGCGTCGTCCTATGACGGCAGCTCTATCGATCCGCCTCGCCTGCGGGTGCGTCAGACGCTTGCCCCGCGAAAAGTCTGCGCGACCAGGTCCGCGCGATCCGAAGGTAGCGAAGCGGGCGTCTTCCGGCTGAAGCATTGTGCGGGGATTGCCGTCGCGGCCGGTGTACCACATCTCGGTCCAGCCCGCCGGCGCGATATGGTCGTCCATCCAGCAGTCGAGGAAGGTCGCTGCGCCGACAAACTTCGGATCGCCGTACCGACCATCAGGGAAGGTGCTGGACGGTCGCCAAGGGCGTCCCAAAAACACGGAATGCCGCAGGACGCCGGCGTCCTTGGTGAGACGGCAATCGTGGAAGACAAAGCCGTAGTCCTGCTCGATCGGTGTGCTTGGGGCGGCGATATAGCCTTCGACCGGATCGGCGGGACGCAGTCGAGATCGGATTTCGCAACGTTCGAACCAAGCACGCCCACCACCGAAGATGAAGTCATAGCTGCCAGTGATCAGGCAGTTTTCGAACAGTGTCGCGCCCGCGTCGGGGAACAAGGTGTCCTGATAGCTGAGAATATCGCAGTTGCGGACGACTGCGCGATCCGACCCCTTGTCCATCATCAGAGCCACGGCTTGGGGCCCTGCGCCATTGTGAGAGTGCAGGCCGTTCGGCTTGGTCATTTCCGCCAGACCGTCGAAGGCATTGTTGATCGTCATGTTCTCGGCGTGAAAATCGGGCGCGCGGACGAACAGGGTCGGGGTGCGGAATGTGCCCCACATCCGCCCATCCGGCGCCGCCAATCCCGATGCCGCCAGGTGATTGATCACCGAGCCTGACCGATCCTCGCCGATCAGATGAACGAAGGGCTTATCGACCACAACTTGCTCGGTCCAGATGCCGCGCGTGATCAGGATGCGGAACGGCTTTCGCCCGCCCGCCGGTGCGGCGGCGATGGCGGCGGAAAGGGTGGGATAGGACGGCGCGCCGACCCGACGACCGGAGTCGCTTGTCCCCAGCACAGCATCGTAGGGTGCCACAGCGGCCCAGGAAGACGGCGGCGCCATCATCGGCAAAGCTGCTGCGGCGACAAGCGCCTGACGGCGCGAGAATGACAGACGCATGAGAGTCCCTAATGAAAAAGAAGGCGCCGGCCGACAGGTCGGCCAGCGCCCAGTCTCCCGGAGGAGTTGGGAGTGTCTTAGAAGGTGTAGCGGACGCCAAAGTTGTACTGCCTTCCGGTGTGCGAATAGACGTAGATGCTATCCCGTCGACTGTCGGTGTACTGCTCATTGAAGGCGTCGGTCAGGTTCAAACCTTCAAACGTCACCTTGATGCGGTCCGTCAAAGCATAGGAGGCCGAGGCGTCCACCGTCACGATGTCACGCACGCCATCGATGTCATTGGTGCTGGTGCCGCTAGGGACCGCGGTCAGATAGCGATCGCGATAGGCGGCCGAGACGCGGGCGCTGAACCGATCGTCTTCGTAATAGAGGGTGGCGTTGTAGGCGGTCTTCGAAAGGCCGAGCAGATCATTTTCAACGAAGCCCGTCGGCGATCGCGAGGAAATATAGCTGATCTTGGAGTCCACCAGCGTGACGTTGAAGATGGCGCCGAGATTGTCGAACGGTCCGGGCAGGAAGGTGAAGGGCTGTTGGTAGCTGATCTCGATTCCCTTCAGCGGGCCGCCTTCGGTGTTCACCGGCTGGCTGAACAGGAAGACGTCGCTGGGCGAAACACCCAGGCCGTTCAGCAACTCCAGCGGCAAGCCGGATTGATTGAAAGGCTGGGAGGTTCGAGAGGTTTGAATGTAGCTTTCGATGTCCTTGTAGAACAGGCCGACTGACAGCAGGGCGTCAGGCGCGAAATACCATTCCGCCGACAAATCGTAGGTCGTGGCGCGGATGGGATCCAAATACGGATTGCCCGAGCTGACGCTGAACACGCCGACCGTGCTGAGGCTGCCGCCCGGCGTCACACTGCCCAGGTTTGGACGGGTCATGACCTTGGCGGCGCCGAACCGCACCAGGAAGTCCGGCGTGACTTCGGCCGTCAGATTCAGCGCCGGCAAAACGTCGTCATAGTCGCGATCGACTGTCGTCTGCTGCGCGGCGCCCGCGACCAGTTGATAGCCGGTCGAGCTCTGTTTCGTCTTGACGTAGCGCACACCGATGTCGCCGCGTACCGGAACGCCTCCAAGTTCGGTGTCAAAGTCGAGCTGCAGATAGGCGGCCGAGTCCTTCTCGGTCACATTGCGGATGTTGCCACGGGCATTGGCGTTGGAGGCGCCGCTGAGTTCGAACAGTCCCGTGCCGCTGTAAATGTTAAACAGGTCGGCAAAGGCGTTGAGGTTCGGCGCGATCCAGTTGGTGACGGTGCCGTTCGGTGCGCCAAGATTGCGACCAAACCCGCTGACCAACTCGGTCAGGCTGGCCAGGGTCACGCCAGCAGGCAGTTGCGGCACCACGCCCTCGTTGACCCGCGCCAGAGCCCAGGAGTCGAACTCATATTCTTTGTAGTTCACCCCGGCCTTAAGCGTCAGCGACGGCGTCAGATCGTAGCCGCCGTCAAGTTGCGCAGTCTTGATCGTGTTGGTGACGCCCTGCGGGCGCAGGCGGATTTCCGAGCGCGCCGCCCCGAAGTTGTAGGCCAGCGGGTCGGTCACGTCATAGCCGAACCGGATCAATGGCGCGTTGCGGTTTTCGCGATAGTCGTATGAGTAGTTGTCCGAATTTTCACGGTTCAGAATGACCGTCGTCTGGATCGGATTGTCAAAATCAGACTTGGAATAGCCCACCAGGCCCTTGATCCTGAATCGGTCGCTGAACGCGTGCTCCAGGCTCAGCGTCCCTTGCGTATATTTGGTGTCGAGCTCGTCGAAGCGGGTTTCCGTCTCCACATCGACGTCATCGAACAAGCCGTAGACCATGTCGCCGTTGGCATCGATGACGCCGTCGCGCACGATGATTTCTGGTCGGCCGCCCTGCGACGCGTTGCGGGCGAAGGACAGGGCTTCCAGCCAGTTTTCCTGACGCGTGGCTTTGAAGTCAGAGTAGAGCAGATCGAGATTGATCAACGTCTGTTCCTGCGGGCGGAACTGCACGGATCCCGTCAGGCCTAAGCGCTCCTGATCGTGTGTCAGGCGTCCGTAGCGCGGAAAACGAGGCGTATAGACATCGGCTCGCCTCGCATCGGCAAAGGGTGATGCGGGGTTATAGCCGCCAGCCTCGGTCCCGTTGAGCCAGCCGCCGGAACCATGTCCTTCCTCCAAAAGCCGACGCTTGGTATAGGCCACCGAGACGAGGGCTCCGAGACGCCCATCCATCCAGGTATTGCTGGCGAGGGCCGCAAATCGCGGGTCCCATTCCCGGGACAGATCATTGTAGCCGTATTGGCCCGACACAACGAGGTTGGCGCCGGCGTAGTCGAACGGACGACCGGTCTGCAGATCGACCGTAGCCCCCAACGACCCCTCTTCCGTCTCGGCCGAGGCGGTCTTGCGGACCGTGATGCTGTTGAAAAGCTCGGACGCGAAGACATTGAAGTCAAAGGCTCGGTTGCGGTTGGCGCCGCCTGAGCTGTCCGTGCCCGACGCGGTGCTCTGGCCCTCTACGCCGTTGATGCGGACGCGGGTGAATTGCGGCCCCAGGCCCCGCACCGTGATCTGACGGCCTTCGCCCGCATCGCGTGCGATGGAGACGCCAGGCACCCGCTGAATGGACTCCGCAAGGTTGGCGTCGGGAAAATCGGCCATGTCCTCGGCCTTGATTACGTCCACGACGCCATTGGCTCGTCGCTTGGCCGTGAGCGCGCTGCCCAGTGACGCACGGAAACCGGTTACCACGATAGTTTCAACTTCGTCCGCCTGGTCTTCGACCTCGCTTCCCTGAGCGACGGTCTGAGGCGCGACGCTCGCGCCGGCGAGCACTGCCGTGCGGCCGTTGTTGGACGCCACCACCAGGTTGCTGCCCTGCAGGAGCCGGCCCAGGCCCTGATCAACCGAATAGACGCCTTGCACAGCGGCGGTCCGTTGTCCTGCGACCGCGTCGGTCGACGCCAGGATTTGAAGATCCGCTTGGCGTGCGAAGGCCGGCACGCCGGTCGAGGCAGGCTGCGCAGGGACATTGAACTGTCTGGCCTGAGCCTGAGCGGCGCCGGCGCCGGCCAGCGCCATCGTGCTGACAGCGATCATCAGCGACGCCCTCGCGCCTTGGTTTCGCGACATGGCCATGCGTCGGCCCTCCCTTTTTCTGTTTCCTGGTTCCCGGACCCTTCTTCGAGGGTTCCGAGAGTCTCGATGTTCGACGATCGACTTTCCGTCGCCGGACAGAAAAGATTTATCCGGCGCCACCCAGCATGATGACATCTGCGCCCACCTTCACGCTCGCGTCATGGGCGACGCCCACCGCCTGGGCGAAGCTTTCCGGTTCATTGGTGCGGAACCATCCGACCACGGTACGGCCTTCCAGATCCGGATCGACGATCACGATCTTGCGGTTGTTGTAGCGGTTGAACTCAGCCGCCGCTGCGCCGATCGTGTCGCCATGCAGAACAATCTGCCCCTCGCGCCAGGACAGAGCCCGGTCCATTTCCAGCGGACGCTTCACCGGGCTGGACGCGCCGGCCTGGTCGCTGACGAATACCTGTTCACCGGCGCCGACGCGTCGGCGCATTCTTCCAGCGCCCTTGTCGCTCCAGACCTCCACGACGCCTTCCGTCACCCGAACTTCGGCCCCGCCGGACTTGCGGCGAACGGAGAAGGCAGTGCCGACCGCTTGGACGCGGACATCGCCCGCCGCCACAACAAAAGGCCGCGCTCGATCTTTTGCGACCTGAAACCACGCCTCTCCCTGATCAAGGATCACAGCGCGTTCGGCCTTGTGAAAGCGGATGTCCAAAGTCGTGTCGGTGTTGATCGCCGCCATCGACCCGTCGGCCAAGGGCACGCGGCGAATCTCGCCCACCAAGGTCCGGTAGCGCTGACGCGCCAAGATCGGCGTCAGGACGACCCCGGCCGCGACAGCCGCCGCCAATCCCATCCCCCCGATAAGCACGCGGCGGTCGGGCTTCGCCGGCGCACGATGCGTTTGGGTCCGAGGCATGGGCTCGACCATCAAGGCCATGACCGCCCGCGCCCGCCACAAAGCGCCCTCACGACGGCTGTCACCAGCCAGCCAGTCGTCCAAGGCCGCCTGGTCGGATGCGCTCATCACGTTTGCGTCCAGTCGAGCGGCCCATTTGGCCGCCGCCGCGTCGATCTCTGTGGAGGCTTCACGGCTCATGCGCGCCGCCCCTCTGTCGATGGTGGGGCAAGATTGGCGTCAGCCTTGGCCAAGCCTGCCAGGACGGCTTTCAACCCGCGCGCAGCATCGTTCTCGACCACGTTCTCCGACACGCCCAACTGGCGCGCGATCTCCTTTTGAGACAGCCCCATAACGCGACGCATCTCGAAGATGCGTCGGCTGCGTTCGGGCAATGTGGCGACGATCTTCATTACGCGTTCGAGTTCCTTGCGTCCCCCGGCGATACGCTCTGGCGACGGTTCGTCCCACTCGATGCGCAGGGCGTCGATTTCCGTCACGGCGTCGATCCGAACAATCCGGGCGCGGCGCATCTGCTCAAGCACGACGGACCGCGCGGTCTGGAAGAAATAGGCGCGAGGGCTCTCGATCTGCTCCACCGCGCTCAGATTAGCCAATCGGCAATACGATTCCTGAATGACATCATCGACGTCGTTGGAGGTCACAAGCGATCGTCGAAGCCAAGCGCGAACGTCCTGCTCGTGGGGCAGGATTTCGTACCCCAACCAGCGAACGCGTTCCTGTTCTGATTTTCTACCGCCTTGAGCCAACTTCAGTTCCCCCATGGGTCACGATGCGCGGCGGGGGCGTTTCCGTCAAAATGCGGCATTCGGAAGGTGGTGCACGCTGAAGAGATAAATATGCGCAGTGCCTGACGTGGTGAGGATGGCGCTGACAGCTTTGATTGATTGCAAGACGAGATCAAAGCCACGAACGGCATGCTGCTTCGGCGTGCGGTACTGGCCGCCCCCGCGCACTCCTAACTCAGAGATGCGCTCCCCAATAAACCTCAGGATCAAGGTGTGCGCCGCGAGTGCCGATATGCCCCGTGCGGTGTGGCTGGACAGGCGAATACTCAGCCAGATTTGGCTGAAGCGATAGTGCAATGTACTGTCGAAGAGCGGACATTGCCAACTGCCGCCATGAGCCATCAGCCGACTAAACCTTTGCAGCTTCTGCGCCGGGAGGCTCAGGCCGCATAGGTGGCGCCGCCCGCCTGATATCTCGGCGGGCGGGCAACGTGCATCTTGCACCGGGCAACCTGACAGCACCATTCAGCCCGTGCAGGTTATCCAACAACGTTTATGTCCGGGCTGATCGAAATAGGGTCATAACAACCGCAGCAGCAGCGAAACACGCTGCTGCTGCGACGTAGAGGCCCCGGATATCAAAACCTACACGTTCCAGAATAAGGGCAGCGATTGGGGCCATCGCCTGCGGTAAGGCCACTGCCAGGTTGTTGAGGCCCATATCCCGACCACGATTGTCTTGGGTGGGAAGGGCGTCCGCCATCAATCCCATTTCCACGGATCCATAGGCCCCCTGCCCCACTCCATAGAGCGCGAAGGCGAGGATCACGACTGTCCATGATGGCGTGATCGCCAAGGCGAGAGCCCCGATGCTAAGGGCCACCGCTCCTATGAAAGCAATAGGTTGACGGCGCGTGATTCGCGCCCCGAACAGCGCCATTGTGATAGTAATGATTACGACGCTCGCGAACGCTACGCCCGTCAGCACGGCATGTGACCGTTCTGGACTACGCCCTGGCCATCCAACGGCATCGGTGACGAAATACAGCAGGTAAGTGCTGACGAGAGCATAACCGGTCGCAATCAGGAGACGAGCAGTCCAGACCGTCGCGAAATTGCGGGATTCGAACGGGGCAAGCAGATGTCCGGTCCTGCCAGAGTAGGCTGACGGCGCCCTGCCTTGTCGTTCCGAAGACGGCTCATCGAAAACTATGAGGAAGAAAGCGGCCGCACCGATAAGAATACCCGCCAGAAGCGCTAATCTGCCGGGTTCGTGCTGCGGACCAAGCGCCATCAGACTGGAGCCCAAAGCCACAGCGAGCGGATACGACAGTCCCAGCATCGCCGAGACCGTACTTCTCAGCAAAATCGGCACGCGATCCGCAAACACGGCTGAGAGCGGAGCCATGAGCACGTTGAACGCAAGTTGAAATCCGACCAAGGCCCATACGAACTCGCCCGGCGTCGAAGACCGCCATATGCCGACATAGCTTAAAACCGTCAGCAGCGCCCCAAGCGCAATCCAAGGTCGGCGACGACCAAACCGCGAACGCGTCCGGTCGCTGATCGCGCCCATGGCGATATTGGCCACGGCGGCCGTGAGCGCGCCCCAGACCATGGCCCGGCTAAGGATTTCCGTTTTACCCCCGGCGTCAAGAGCGGCGGCGTGGAGCGGAGCGACGATTTGGAACAGGGGCGCCAGACCGATGAAGGCGGCTAGGAAAAGCACCAGATACGCCGCCAGGACCAGAGACGTGCGGCGGGTTTGAGAACGGTTGGAAACTTCACCCTCCTCCATCGAGCGGCCCCGCCTCTATGGCACGTGGCCCGACGCGCTTGCTAGCGCGATCATGGCGTCATCCGGTGTGAGTAGCTGCAACAAAATGCGATCAGCAAATCACTTGTGACAACGCTGTCAGATGCTAGGGTTTTTGCGAGGATCGTGCGGCACGTCGGCGTATGGGCGTCGCTCATGAAAGTACACAGGCCTTGAGGGAGGTTGGGGTGAGAAAGAGATCGAGCGCGAGCGTCGCGGCCGTGGCCCTGGCGGCCGCCTTCGGTGCGGCACAGGCGGAGACGGAGACCAGCGCCGTCCGGATGAGCCAGATCGGGTTCGAAACCCAAGGGCCGAAGACGGCAACGGTCGAGGATCGGGCCACCCGCCCCCTGCCTTGGCGCGTGGTGGACCCATCGGGCGCTAACGTGGCCCAAGGCACGTCCAAGGTCTTCGGCCAAGACGCCGCCTCGAGCCAAGCCGTGCATACTGTTGACTTCCAATCTCTGCAGACCGTTGGCGAAGGCTATCGGCTGATCGTGGGATCGCACGAAAGCCGCCCCTTCTCGATCCAGCAACATCCGCACGCCCGGCTGAAGTACGACGCCCTGGCCTATTTCTATCAGAACCGGGCCGGCGTGCCGATCCTGGCGGATCACGTCGCGCGGCCGGATCTGGCGCGTGCAGCCGGGCACCCGCACGAGGTCGCGGCCTGCTTCTCGGGGGCGGATCAGGCCGGCGTGGTCTGGCCCGGGTGCGACTACACTCTGGATGTCACTGGCGGCTGGTATGACGCCGGCGACCACGGCAAATACGTCGTCAACGGCGGCATCTCGGTCTGGATGCTGTTGAACGCCTATGAACGCGCCATGGCCAAGGGCGGCCCCGGCGCAAGCGCCTTCGCGGACGGCAAGGTCGACATTCCCGAGGCCGGAAACGGCGTCAACGATCTGCTGGACGAGGGGCGTTACGAGATCGAGTTCCTGCTGAAGATGCAGATTGCCGACGGCATGAAGCTGAAAATCCCGGTCGGCGCCCAGACGCCGGGTCAGCCGCTGACCCTGACCGAGATCGACGCCGGCGGCATGGTCCATCACAAGGTGCATGATGCGCAGTGGACGGGCCTGCCGATGGCCCCGGCGGACGATACCCAGCCGCGCCTTCTGTATCCGCCCAGTACGGCCGCGACGCTCAATCTCGCCGCAGTCGGCGCCCAATGCGCGCGGATCTGGCGTGACATCGATCCGGCCTTCGCGCGCCAATGTCTGACGGCGTCGCAGCGCGCCTTCCGCGCGGCGCTGCGCAATCGCGACGTTCGGGCCGGAGAGAATTTCGCCGGCGGCGGAGCCTATGGCGACAACGACTTCTCGGATGAATTCTATTGGGCCACGGCCGAGCTTTTGGCCACCACGCGCAATCCGGCCTATCTGACCGCGCTAAAGACCTCGCCCTACTATCTGGGCGGACCGCTGTCGGGCAGAAGCGCGACTGGCGATCCGGGCTTTTCTTGGACGGCGTCGCTGGGATCGCTGACGCTGGCGACTGTGCCGGACGTTCTGCCGCCGGAGGATCTGGTCACCGTGCGCGCCAACATCGTGGCGGCGGCACGCGCCTATGTCGACGCCGGCTATGGTCAGGGCTACGGCCTGCCGGTCGCGGGCGAGAAATACGAGTGGGGTTCGAACGGCGCCTTGATGAGCCGGGCGGTGATCCTAGGCTCTGCGTTCGACTACACCGGCGACTGGAATTTCCGCAACGCGGTGATCTGGTCACTGGACTATGTTCTCGGCCGCAATCCGATGGATCGGTCCTATGTGACCGGCTATGGCGATCGTCCGGTCCAAAACCCGCACCATCGCTTTTGGGCGCATCAGGCCGACCCGGCCTATCCCCTACCCCCGGCGGGCGCCCTGTCGGGCGGGCCGAACAATCAGGCCATGATCGACGACGTGGCCAAGACCCTGGTCGGCAAATGTGCGGCCCAGACCTGCTGGGCCGACGACATCAACGCCTATGCCCTGAACGAAGTGGCCATCAACTGGAACGCGCCCCTGGTTTGGGTCGCCGCCTTCATCGACGATCACTGACGCGTTGCAGACCTGGGACTTCCGCCGTTCGGAGGAACGGCGGAAGTTGGGATCTTAAATCCTTAGGCCATCTCTTCCAGTTCGCGACCGCGCGTTTCCTTCACCCAGGCCTGGACCAGGAAGAAGGAGATCAGGGCGCTGACCGCGTAGAAGCCGTAGGTGATCACCAGGCCCAGGGTCGCCGCCATCCACGGGAAGCTGACCGAGATGGCGAAGTTGGCGATCCACTGGGCGAAGCCGGCGACGGCCAGGGCCGAACCCCGCATCTGGTTGGGGAACATCTCGCCCAGCATGACCCACATGACAGGGCCCCAGCTGAAGTTGAAGAAGACGACATAGGCGTTGGCCGCGATCAGGGCGATCAGGCCGGTGTTGTCGTCCAGGTGCAGCGATCCGTCGATCAGGGCGGCCTTGGAGAAGCACCAGGCGACGGTGGCCAGGGTCACGAACATGCCCGCCGAACCGATCAGCAGCAGCGGCTTACGGCCGATCTTGTCGATGACCGAAATGGCCGCAAGACAGGCCGCGATCGACAGGACGCCGGACAGGATGTTGATCTGCAGCGCGTCGTTCTCGGAGAAGCCGACCGACTGCCACAGCACCGCGCCGTAGTAGAAGACGATGTTGATGCCGACGAGTTGCTGGAACACGGCCAGGATCAGGCCGGCCCAGACGATGGGGCGCACCTTCTTCGTCGCGGGGTCCAGCAGGTCGGCGAACTTGGGCTTGTGGTCGGCCGCCAGCGAGGCGCGGATTTCCTGGACCTTGCGCGCACCGGCGCCCGCACCGAACAGTTTGGACAGCACGGCCTCGGCCTGAACGTCCTTATTCTTGACCACCAGGAAGCGCGGGCTTTCCGGGATGACTAGCAGGGCGATCAGATAGACGGCGGCGGGGATGACCTGCAGCCAGAACATCCAGCGCCAGGCGGGGAAGCCCAGCCAGAACTCCGCCGTCGATCCGCCGGCGGTCTTGGCCAGGGCGTAATTGGCCACGAAGGCGCCGGTCAGGCCGGTGATGATCATGATCTGCTGCACCGACGACAGTCGGCCGCGGATCGAGGCTGGCGTCACTTCGGAGATATAGGCCGGCGACAGGACCGAGGCCGCGCCCACGCCCAGGCCGCCGATGAACCGGGCGATGATGAAGTGGGCCGAGCTGTCGGCCGCGCCCGCCCAGAAGGCCGAGACGATGAACAGGGCGGCGGCGATCTGCATGATCGTGCGACGGCCGATGGCGTCGGCCAGACGTCCCGCGATGAAGGCGCCGACGGCGCAGCCGAGCAGGATGGCGCCGACGTTGAAACCGGTGCCCAGGGCCGACAGGTTGAAGGCGGCCTCCAGCCCGTCCTGGGTGCCGTTGATGACGCCGGAATCATAGCCGAACATGAAGCCGCCGATGGTGGCGACCGCCACGATCAGGGCGATGAAGGCCATGTTGACGCGGTCGTCTCCCGCGATGTCGGGGCCCGTGCCCCCCGTCGGTCCTGCCATCTCGATATTCCCTCCGAAAGCCCGCAAAATGGTTCGGGCGTTTATTCCTAAGCCCGCTGGCGTTCCGTGATACCCGGCATGTCGGGATCAGACTCGTTCAACTCGTTCAATCCGCCCAGCTCGCCCCGCTCTCTCGCTTTCCGGCCGTAAACCCATTCGAACAGGGGTGAGGCCATTAGCGTGGTGATGATGGCCATCAGCACCAGGATGGAAAACAGGGCCGGGCCGATGATCCCGCGCTGCAAGCCGATGTTGATGATGATCAGCTCCATCAGGCCGCGCGCGTTCATCAGGGCGCCGATGCCCATGGCCGTGGCGTTGTCCTGCCCCGTCAGGCGCGCGGCGGCCCAGCAGGCGCCGCCCTTGGCCAAGATGGAGCCCAGCAGGATGACGACGGTGACGGCCAGCAGCCCCAGGCTGTTGACCATGGTCAGCTGGGTATTCAGGCCCGAGAAGGTGAAGAACATCGGCAGCAGCACAAGCACCGCGAACGGCTCCAGCTGACGCTTGACCTCGTCGCTCAAGACGCCGCGCGGCATGGCGACGCCCAGGATGAACCCGCCGAAGACAGCATGGATGCCCACCGCGTCCATGGCCCAGGCGCTGAGCATGAACAGGATCAGCACGATCCCCAGCACGGTCGGGCTGAGCCGCCCTTCCCGCTCGACGATCCGGCCCAGCGGCGCCAGCAGCTTCGGTCCCAGCGTCAGCATGAACAGGGCGAAGGCCCCGCCCCCCGCGATGGCTGTCACCGCCACCATCGGCCCAGCGCCGAAGCTGGCCAAAACGATGGCCAGGACGCACCAGGCGCCGGCGTCGTCGATGGCGCCGGCCGCCAGAGACAACGACCCCAGCCGCGTGCCGCTGAGCCCCCTTTCATGAATGATGCGCGCCAGCATGGGGAAGGCCGTGATCGAGATGGCCGCGCCCACGAACAGCATGGCCTGCCAGGTCTGGATGCCTCGCCCGAACAGACCCTCAGCGACCAGCCACGGCGCAAGGGTGACGGCGACTAGGAAGGGCGCCGCCATGCCCGCGAGCGACACGGCGGCCGCGCTTTTCGCATTGGCCCTGAAGTGGTCGCGACGGAAGCCCAGCCCGACCAGGAACATGTAGAGGCCCACGCCCAACTGGGCGCCGACGAACAGGATCGACCGCGACTCCTTGGGGAACAGGGCCGCCTGAAGATCAGGCGCCAACAGGCCGAACAGCGATGGGCCCAGGATCACCCCGGCGATCATTTCGCCCACCACCTGCGGCTGGCCGAGGTAGCGCTTGGCCAGCCAGCCCACGATGCGGCAGGCGGCGATGATGATCGCCATCTGCAGGAAGAAGGCCACGCTCAGTTCAGCATTGGTCATGCGGCCGGTTCCCCCCTTGGCGAGCGCCAGCCTACTGCGTCGGACAGACGGCGTCGCCCTCGTTCGACGCCAGGCGAATGTCTTCGACCGTGACCGCGAAATCGGCGTTGGTGCGCAGGCCCCAAGGTTGATCGACGGCGGCGATGTCGGCGCCACGGTCACGCAGGCACGACAGACGCACGTTCAGCGTACGCCATTCGCCGACGGGGGCTGCGCCGATCAGACCGGAGATATCGACCGAACCGGCGCCCAAGGTCAGGAAGACGGCCCCCTTGGGCCGTGCGTCCACGCGGTAGCGGAAGGCGATGGCCATCTCGCCGTTCGACTGGCGCGTCAGATCGACCGGCTGCGCCGCGATCAGAGCCTGTCCCCCGCCCTGCGAGAAGGTCAGGGCGCGGGCCGACTCCTGGCCTGCGCCGTCGGTGGCGCGCGCCGACACGCCGCCGCGCGGGCTAGCGCCGCTCTTTTCGGCCCCGAGGCGGAAATCTCCACCCGCATCGCGCAGCATCAGCGACCACGGGGCGACGAAGCGGCCATCGACGAAATAGCGATCCAGGCTGCCGCCGGCGTTGGCGACGCCGCTGTCTTCCGACAGGGCGCCGACGCGGGCGTTGCGCGCATAGGTCAGGCCGTAGCCATAGGCGAACTGCGGGTCATAGCCAGGCTGACCGACGTTCAGGGGTTCGCCCTTGGCGGTCTTGGGCCAGCTGAAGGACAGGGTTCCTGTGAAGTCGTTGCGCGGCTTGCCCGCCGCATCGCCGATCAGGACGTCGGCGACGCCGGCCCCTTCGGTGCCCGGCAGCCAGGCGGCGACGAAGGCGTCGGACGCATTGATCTCGGGGTTGGTCCACATCGGCCGGCCGGACAGGAAGACTGACACCGTCGGAATGCCCCCCGCCTTCAGACGCTTCAGCGTCTCCAGCGGGCCGGTCGGCAGGAAGTCCAGCGTGTCCACATCGCCCTGGAACTCGGCGTACGGGGTTTCGCCGAAGACGACGATGGCCACGTCGGGCTTCTGGGTGAAGGAGCCGTCGGCGCTGAGCGTCGCCTGACCGCCGCCGGCGGCGACCGCCTCGCGGATGCCGCCCCAGATCGACTGGCCGTTGGGGAAGTCGGCGTTGGTGTTGCCCGTGCCCTGCCACGTCAGGGTCCAGCCGCCCGAGGCCTGGCCGATATCGTCGGCGTGACCGGCGACCAGCACCCGCGCGCCCGAGCGGATCGGCAGCACCGAGCCCTCGTTCTTCAGCAGCACCAGCGACTTGCGCACCGCCTCCCTCGCTAACGCCCTATGTTCGGGCGAGCCCAGTTCGTTCAGATGCCCCTCGACCGGACGGCTGTCGTTGAACAGGCCGGTCTTGACCTTGACCCGCAGGATGCGGCGCACGGCCTCGTCCAGGCGCGCCATCGGGATCTCGCCCGACCGGGCCTGGGCCAGGGTGCTTTCGTACAGCGGCTTCCAGCTGTCGGGGGCCATGAACATGTCGATGCCGGCGTTGAAGGCCAGGGCGCAGCTCTCGTTGGAACAGCCCGGCAGCTGGCCGTGGGCGTTCCAGTCCGACACCACAAAGCCGTCGAAGCCCAGCGGGCCGCGCAGCACGTCGGTCAGAATGGTCTCGTTGCCCGAGTGCTTGACGCCGTTCCAGCTGGAGAAGCTGGCCATGATCGACAGCACCCCGGCGTCGATCGCCTGGGGATAGCCCGACAGGTGGGTGCGGATCAGATCCTGCTCGGACCCGGCGAAGTCGCCCTGGTCCTTGCCGCCCGTGGTGCCGCCGTCGGCAAGGAAGTGTTTGGCCGAGCCGGCGATATGGCCGGGCGTCAACGGATGGTCGGCCGACAGCGCGCCTTGCAGGCCCAGGGTCATGGGTCCGGCATAGCTCTGGGCCACCTCTGGGTTCTCGGCATAGCCTTCGTAGGCGCGACCCCAGCGGTCGTCCTGGGGCACGGCCAGGGTCGGGCCGAAAGTCCAGTCGGCGCCGGTCACCGCCACTTCCAGCGCCGTCGCTTCGCCGATGCGGCGGATCAGATCGGGATCTCGAGCGGCGCCCAGGCCGATGTTGTGCGGAAAGATGGTGGCGCCGACGATGTTGTTGTGACCGTGCACGGCGTCGATGCCGTAAATCAGCGGGATCCTGGCGCCCGGCCGCTGGGCCGCCGCCGCACGGAAGGCCTGGGCCAGTTCCACCCACTTGTCGGCCGAGGCGCGCTCGTCGCCGCCCGGCGAGGAGTTGCCGCCCGCCAGGATGGACCCCAGCGGATAGGTCAGCAGGTCTTCAGGCTTGATCGAGCCGATGTCGGCCTGGATCGTCTGACCGACCTTCTCCTCCAGCGTCATCCGGCTCATCAGTTCGGTGACAAAGGCTTCCGTCGCCCGATCCGTCATCGCCGCCGGAGACGCCGCATGGGGCCAAAGCGCCGGATGCGCGCGGGCCGCGTCGGTTACGATGGAGGCCTGAGACGTCACGGCCTGAACTGGAACGGCCCGAGCCATGCCGGGGTCGATGGCGCAGGCGCTCGACATGAGGGTGATCACCAGGGCGGTGGCGGCCATGCGCATGGAGGGAGACCTGATCGTTGCGGCCGTCACGCCGCCCAAGCCAACCCCGGAGACGCGCCTTCAGGCCGATATGGATGTCCGAAACAGCCCCGGACGAAACCCACTGTGCCAAACGTCTGACAGCGCTGTCAACAACTGCCTGAGTTCGCCCTTTCAATGCTCGATGCGAGCCGTGGACTGGCGCGCGATCAGATCATGCGGAACGATGACACGCGCCGCGGCGTCGCCGTCCAAGAGACGACGCAGAGGCGGAATAAGGCGTTGCGCGGCGGCGGCGGCCATCTCCGCTACCGGCTGACGGATGGTGCTTAAATCCGGCGTGCTGAAACCCGCGCCGGGCGAATCGTCGAAACCGGCCACCGACAGGTCGCCGGGCACCGACAGTCCCAGCCTCGCCGCACATTGCAGGACGCCAAGGGCCGTATCGTCGTTACTGGCGAAGATCGCCGTGATGTCGGGCGAGGTTTCGTGAAGTTTCTCCATCGCCAGCGCCCCGGAGTTGAAGGTGAAGTCGCCCTCCACCACCCAAGCCGGCGCCACATCCAGGCCAGCCTCGGCCATGGCGTCCCTGTAGCCAGCCAAACGACGCCGGCTGGCGCCATAGGCGACCGGTCCGGTGACAAAGGCGATCCGCGTGTGCCCCAGGTCGATAAGATGACGTGTCATCTCCAATGCGGCGCGCCGTTCGTCCATCTCGATGCAGAAGCCCCGATCAAACGCCGCTTCCGGCCCGATGCGGGCATAGGGCGTGCCCGCCGCGTCGAGGGCGTCCATCACCGCCGTATTGTCCGAGTTCGGCGGGGTCAGAATGACTCCCTCAGGCCGGATCGAGTTCAGCAGCGCCATGAGATCGCGTTCAAGATCGGCCGAGTTGTGATCCACCAACTCGATCATCAGATGGTAATCGACCTGGCGCGCCTCCATCAGGGCGCCGAACTCCAGACGCCCCAGATAGTCGCTGCCGCGCCCGCTCTTCCAGTGTTCGATGGTCAGATCCGCGTCCACCAGGACCGCAATCAGGGACGACGACGCACCCGCCAGACTGCGCGCCGACAGACTGCGTCGATAACCCAGAGACGCAGCCGCCTCCTCCACCTTTGTTCTCAGCGTGGGGCTGACGTTCGGCTCGTTGTTGAGCACGCGCGACACGGACTTGATGGACACGCCCGCCTTCGCGGCCACGTCATAGATCGTCACCGTCGCCAAAATCCGTCCCCCCTGAACGTCGCTCGGATCGCTTCTAACATCCCCGTTCGAAAAGGCGATGCCGACACAGCTTATGGTCAGGCTTGTCCATCGCTGTCATGCCGAAAAATGGTCTGCTAGACAGTCGGCATGATGATCCAAAACGATGCCGGTTCGATCCGAAAAATCGTCATCCTGGGCGGGGGAACCGCTGGCTGGATGACGGCCGCCGCCCTGTCTCATCGTCTGGCGGACAGCGCCGTCTTGATCGAACTGGTCGAGTCCGACGAGATCGGCATCGTCGGCGTGGGCGAGGCCACCCTGCCCCACATCCGCGCCTTCAACACGGCCATGGGCATCGACGAACAGACGTTGATCGACCAGACTCAGGCGACCTTCAAACTGGGCATCCAGTTCGTGGATTGGGGACGGCCCGGCGACAGCTATATCCATCCCTTCGGCGCCTATGGCGAGCCGATCGAGGGGATCGATTTCCACCATGTCTGGGCCGCGCGCCGCGCCATGGGCGACGCAGCCGACATTAGCGACTACAGCTATCCAGTCAGGGCGGCCGAGGCGAACCGCTTCCAGCGGCCGGTTTCCGACCCCGGCTCCATGCTGTCCACCTTCAGCTACGCCTTTCAGTTCGATGCCAGCCTCTACGCCGCCTTCCTGCGCCAAGTGTCGTGCGGGCGCGGCGTGGTCCGCACCGAAGGGAAGGTCGTCGATCATGTCCTGAATGGCGCGACGGGCGATGTCGACGCCGTCGTCCTGTCGGACGGGCACCGCATCTCGGGCGATCTCTTCGTCGACTGCTCGGGCTTTCGCGGACGGCTGATCAATCAGGCGCTGGAGACGACGTTCGAGGACTGGAGCCATTGGCTGCCCTGCGACAGCGCCTTCGCCGTGCCGTGCCAGACGACGGCGCCGGTCGGCCCCTATACCCGCGCGACGGCCCGCGCGGCGGGGTGGCAATGGCGCATTCCGCTGCAACATCGCACCGGGAATGGCCACGTCTTCTCATCGGCCCATATCTCGGACGAGGACGCCGTGGCGACCCTGATGTCCAATCTTGAAGGTCAAGCGCTGGCCGAGCCGCGTCGGCTGAGCTTCAGGACCGGACGACGCCAAAGGCTGTGGAGCCGAAACGTCGTGGCGATCGGCCTGTCCGGCGGCTTCTTGGAGCCGTTGGAATCCACCAGCATCTACCTGATCCAGTTGGGGATCACGACCTTGCTGGATCTGTTTCCCGACCGGGTCGGGATGGCGGCGGACGCCCAAGAATACAATCGGATCATGGCGCTGGAGTTCGACCGGATTCGTGACTTCCTCGTCCTGCATTATGTCGCCAACCAGCGTGACGAGCCGTTCTGGCGCGAGATGCGAACCATGACCTGGCCAGACAGTCTGTCGGCCAAGGTCGAGGCCTTTAAGTCGCGCGGCCTGCTTCCCGACTACGACATCGGCGTCTTCCTGCCGCCAAGCTGGCTCGCCGTACTGGTGGGGCAGAACATCGTTCCGAACGGCTGGGATCCGCGCGTCGATCGGCTGGAACCGCACGTCCTGTCCGACAAGCTGGGAGCCCTGCGTGACGCCGTCCGATCGACCGTCGATCGGACGCCCGATCACATGACCTTCATCCGCCAAGCCGCCCAGCGCGCAGGTGGCCTTCAATGACCGGGACCGAAAAGATATGGGTCATTCAGGGTGGCGGCTTGGCGGCGTGGGCGGCGGCTGCGCTGCTGGCCCGCCACCTGCCATCTGGTCATTCGGTCCTAATAGAAGCCGCCGCTCCTCCCGCGCTTGGTGAAGAGCCCGAGGTCGTGATCGCTGATCCAGACGGCGTGCTCGTCCAGTTGTCTGACGGCGCCGGCCTGTTGGCTCATGGCCACGGCGGCTTCTTCCTCGGCTCGCTGCTGCGAAACTGGCGCGACGGGCGAGACATCGCCGTCGTCGAGCAGGAGCCCCTGCCTGGGATCGATGGGGTCGCGTTGGCGGACGTCGTGCTACGCGTCGCCCGTCAATCTCCCGACGCCCCCGACTACGCCGCGCTTCTGGCGCCGTTGCAGTTCCAGGCGCGGGTGATGGCGGCCGGTCGTTACGCCCATCCCAGTCCGGATCGGCAGTCGCCGCGGTCTCTTCTTCGCCCCCGACTGATGCTGGACGCGCGCGTTCTGACGGCGCGACTGCGGGACATCGCCCTGCGCGCCGGCGTGCGGGAGGCGTCTGACGACGTCGGTGAGGTCAAGGCTTTCATGACCCTGGAAACGCGAGCGAACGGAGTTTTCAGCGGCGACGGCGACTGGACCGCGCGCCTGGGCTACGACCGCTGTCTGAGGGTGCGCTACGCGGGCGGCGATCACGCGCCGCGTCTGGATATGGCCAATCTGGAAGAAGGGCTGGCCAGCCGTAGCCCCCTGCCCGGTGGCGGCGTCGCCAGCCTGGCCTATGCCGCAGATCGCACGACCACTGACCTTGCGAAGGCGGCGCTAGCGGCCTGGTTGGGCGGCGTTCATGTCGCCGCCCTGTCGAACGTCGCCCTCGCCCCCGGCCTGGATACGCATCCCTGGAGCGGCCGTCGTCTTGCTCTTGGTCCGGCGGCGGCGCGCTTCGGCGACGCCTTGGGCCTGGATAGCGCCGCTCTGGAGCGACAGCTGACACAACTGGTCGCATCGCTGCCAGGCGCGTCCGAGCAGATTTCAGCCTGCGCGGAGGCCTATAATGAGGCGGTGGTTCGCGACATGACGCACCGCGCGGACCGACTGCATTTTATCCTTCTTTGCGGATCGCAAGGCCAGCGACTGGCCCCGGCTGGCGACGACCTGGCGCGTCGCATCGCCCAGTTCACGTCTCGCAACGCCGGTGTCGGCCTGGATGGCGATCCCTACGACGCACAGCACTGGACCCTGCTGATGGCCGGCCTTGGCCTGACGCCGCGCCGTTTCGATATCCAGGCCGACCGTCTGGACATCAAGAGCGCAACGGCTTCGTTGGGGCGAATGGTCATGGCTTTCGACCAGACCTTGGCCGCCCTGCCCTCCCATTCTCAGTTCATCGACCGGCTGCGCGAAAGCGGCTGATCCAGAACGAAAAAAGGGGCGTCGATCAGATCGACGCCCAAGTCTTCGCTCAGAGAAGAAGTTTTAGAAGGTGTAGCGCAGGCTGAACGTCACGCGACGGTCACTGCGGAAGTAGGACCGCGGGGCCAGCGGGCCGGCCTGGTTCGCGCCGTTCAGGTTGTAGGACGTCTGCTGCTGCGTGACGGTGACCTCGTCCAGCAGGTTCGCGCCATACAGGCCAATCTTCCAGTTGTCGTTCAGGGTGTAGAAGATCGAACCGTCAAGCTGCCCGGTCGAGTCGTTGAAGATCGGCGAGAACGGGTTCACGTCGTCGCGCGGCGTCAGCAGGAAGCCGTTGCGCCAGTTGTAGGCCAGACGCGCCGAAAGACGATCCCGCTCGTAGAAGACCGAAAAGTTGTAGGTGTGCTTCGACAGCTGTTGCAGCGGCAGTTCCAGACCCACATAGCGCGGCTCGGTCACAGCATTGGGGAAGGTCGAAGGCTCGACGTAGGTGTAGTTCGCCTCGATGCCCAGCCCGCTCCACAGGCCTGGCAGGAAGCTGTAGGTCTGCTGATATCCAACCTCGAAGCCCTTGATCCAGCCGGACCCGATATTGACCTGCTGGTTGACCTGAGCATCCGTGGAGACGCCCTGAGCGTTGCTGAACTGCTGGACGGTCGAGCCGCTGGCCAGGATGTCCGAAAGGTCCTTGTAGAATGCGTTGAAGGTCACCGAGCTGCCCGGCTTGAAATACCATTCCACGCCCAAGTCATAATTCCACGAGCGGACGCCCGTCAGCTGCGATCCGCCGGTGAAGGTGGTCAGTAGCGGGGCGGTGTTGACGTCGCCGCCATTGTCCCGGACCTGGTTCATGTCGGTGTAGAACAGGGTGGCGGCGAAGGCCGTCACGCCGAAGTCCGGGCGCGTCATGGCGCGCGACACGGCCCCGCGGAACACCCATTCCTTGTACTTCAGATTGACGTTCAGGCTGGGCAGCCAGTCGTCATAGCTGTTGCCGCGCTCGACCTCTTGGAAGCTGCCGTCGCTGAAGGCGACCAGCTGGTTCAGACGGTCGTTCGACAGCAGGCAATAGCCCGGCGCCGACTGCCCCGGCTGGATGGTCGAGCAACGGAACTGCGCAATCGCCGCCGCATTGGCCTGGGTCACCGGAATGTTCTGACCAGGGAAGCGCGGGTCGAAACCGTTCGCATCACCGAAGTTCTGCGCGATGTTGGGGCTGGAAATGAAGCCGCGCGTCTGGAAGTCGGTCTTGGCGTAGCGAACACCCAGGTTGCCGGTGACGGCGGTGTCTGGACCGAAGACATCATCCCAGCCGAAGTCGAACCGGACATAGGCCGATGTCGTTTGTTCGGCCGAGTTGTTGACATCGCCCGGCAAGAACGGCGTGCCGGCGATAGCGCCCGGACGCTGATCCAGCGGACGCCAGGTCGAGCCCGAGCTGCTCGCTGCAGCCAAGGCCGCTTGCAGCGTGCCGTCCCGATAGGCCGCAATCAGATCGGCTGTCGGATAGAAGCCGTTCATCGGCGTCGGATTGTGACCGCGCTGGAAATTGGGGAAGTCGTAGGCTTCGACAGCGAGCGGACCTGTGGTCTGGAACGGCGTGACGCCGCCAGCCCAGCTCTCGGAAATCGCACCCCAATTATAGGCGGTGTAGCGCCGCGTCTGCTCGCGATCCGAATAGCGTGCGCCCATGCGAATGGCTCGCAGCGGCGAATTGTCGAAGTCGTATTTGATGTCCGCCTTGAACGCGGTCTGATCACCGTCCGACTGTTCGATGTGGTCCATCGCCGAACGATAGTAGAAGTTCGACGGATCGTTTGTGCTGGCCGACGGCTGGCCCGAGGCGTCCACGAACTGGATGTCCGGGACGCCATGACGCCCTTCGCCGATCAAGGTGTAGAGCGGCGTGATGGCGCCATAGACGCTCATGTCCAGATCGTCGGCGCTGGCCTTGCTATACTGCGCATCCAACCAGATCGATAGGCGATCGGTCGGATGGAATTCGGCGGCCAGAGAGAAATCTTCGGTCAGGGTTTGCAGATCGCGCTGACGCTTGGGCAGAACCTGCAGGTTCGGCGAATTGCTGACCAGCAGGCCGCTCGTGAAGACGCCGTTGGAATCATAGGTGAACGACTGGCCCGGCAAGGGGGTCGGATTGCCGCCGCTGCCCAAATCGACCTCGACCACGCGCTCGCCCCAGGCCGAGGTCGAATCGGCACGGATGTATTCGCCAGTCAGCTTGGCGCGGCCGTCGGTGGATTCCCACTGCAGCGAACCATCCAGGGTCGAACGCGAACGGTCAAACTGCTGGGTCCGCACCGCACCACCGCGCGGCACATAGCGGCGATCCTCGCCGTTCGACAGATCGGACCGGTAGGTGAAGTCGGTGAGGTGGCTGCCGTACGCTTCGGAATAGAGGTCGGATTCGCCATAGCTAAGCAAGGCGCCGAACGAACCGTACTGGGTGTCCCAGACGTTGCTGATCAGGGACGAGAAGCCCAGGCCCGGCTTTTCACGCAGGTCGCCGTACGACCCTTCGACCGTCGCGCCGAAGACGAACTTGCGGCTGTCGAACGCCTTGCGGGTGCGCAGATCGACAACCCCGGCGATACCGCCTTCGATCCTGTCGGCCGTCGCATTCTTGAACACCTGCACGCTCGACAGCAGTTCCGGGGACACGTCGTTGAAGCCCAGGGCGCGACCCGTGTTCACGCTGAAGGCGTCGCGGCCGTTGAACTCCGAGCGGACGTAGGACAGGCCGCGAATGATGACGTTGGAACCTTCGACCGAGAAGTGGTCGGGGTCGGTTGGGCCTTGGAAGCGGTTGATGTTCACGCCGGGGATGCGCTGCAGCACTTCGTTGACCGACTTGTCCGGCAGGGCCCCGATGTCGTCAGCGGTCACGGCATCGACGAAGGTGTCGGAGTCGCGCTTGATCGCCTGCGAGGATGCGATCCGCGCGCGGATGCCGGTGACGACGATGTCGTCGACCTGCGCCGCGTCGTCCGTGGCGGGGGTCGTGGTCTGGGGCGCCGGCGTCGATTGGGCGTGGGCGGCGGTTGCGCCGACCACGGCGACCGTCAACGCCAGGGCGGACGCGGAACGGCGGAGCCCGCGAGCGGCGGGCGCATAGCCGGCTTGGAACATCTCTGACTTCACTTCTGATCCCCCCCGAGGACGGTTCAGCCCGTCGCAATCGTTTCGGCAGCCTCGATTGACCGTCCGCGAGCATGTTGGACAACCGATTGACAGCGATGTCAACTTCTCGCGACAAACTTGGCGCGTTTTCGATTGGCGGACTCAGAAGTGGTGCGCCCGCACCATTGCGACGGACGCCCGTCTGCTGACACGGCTTGCAGGCGACAGGCCCGTTTTCAAGACGCCTTACGGTTCATCGTCGTCGTCAGAACGTCTTCGTGCGTCGGCAGGGCGTCGGCCGTGCGCCAGATGCTGTCACGGATTGCCGATAGCCGGCCCAGATTGGCGTCATGATTGATGACATCGGAAATCGGGTGACGCCCGTGCGGCGTCAGTCCCTGCCCCACCGCGACCGCCAGCCAGCTTGATTCGGAAAAGATGTCATGGTCGCGCCTGACGATCCGACCCGTATCCTCGAACAGGGCGATCTTGGCCGCCAACCGGTCCGGGATCGGCATGTCGCGCACCTGGCTCCAGAACGGTCCCTCTCGCTGGTTGACCTTGTAGTGCAGGATCAAGAAATCGCGGACCGTGACGAATTCCTCCTCCATCAGGGCGTTGAACTCACGGCGAAGGCCCTCGCTGTTTTTGTGCGACGGAAACAGGGTGATCAGCTTGGTGATGGCGCTTTGGATCAGGTGAATGCTGGTCGATTCTAGCGGCTCGAGAAATCCGCTCGACAGTCCGACCGCCACGCAGTTGCGCTTCCAGCAGTCTTTGCGCCTGCCCGTGGCGAACCGCAGGCGACGCGGCTCGGCCAGCGCCGCCCCCTCCAACCGCGACATCAGCGCGTCCTCGGCCTCCTGATGCGAGATGTGCGCCGAGGAATAGACGTAGCCGTTGCCCACCCGATGTTGCAGAGGGATGCGCCACTGCCATCCGGCTTCGCGCGCCGTCGATCGTGTGTAAGGGGACAACGCCCCCTCCCGCACACACGGGACGGCGAAAGCGCTGTCACATGGAAGCCAGTTGCTCCAGTCCTCGTAGCCTGACTTCAACGCCTGCTCGATCAGAAGGCCGATGAAGCCGGTGCAATCGATGAAGAAGTCGCCTTCCATGATCCGGCCGTCGTCCAGCCTGACGCCAGCGATATCGCCATCCGCCCCCTGCTGGACCTCGACCACCCGCCCTTCGCGCCTGACGACCCCCAGCCCCTCCGCAAAGCGGCGCAGGAAGCCCGCATAGAGCGCCGCATCGAAATGATAGGCGTAGCCCAGGCTGGCCAGCGGCGACTGCGGCCCGCCCTGCGGATGCACGAAACGGCCACGGCGCGCGGCCTGCCAGGCCATAGAATAGGTTTCCAACGGCTCCGACCCGCCTTCGGAGCAGGCCTTCAGCCAGAAATGATGAAAGGCGATGCCTTCCATATCCAGCCCAAAGGCGCCGAACGGATGGAAATAGCGCTCGCCCTCGCGTCGCCAGCCATCGAACTCGATCCCCAACTTGAAGGTGGCCTTGGTCTCACGCAGGAAGTCCGCCTCGTCGATCCCCAGGCGCGCGTTGAACTTCAAGATTTCAGGGATCGTCGCCTCGCCGACGCCGATAATGCCGATCGCCTCGGACTCGATTAGCGTCACGGTCTTGCCGGCGCCATCGAGCGCATGTGCCAGCGCCGCCGCCGCCATCCACCCAGCCGTGCCGCCCCCAATGACGACGATGCGATCTATGATTAAGGATGAGTCAGCCAAGTTGCACCTCGGTCACGATTGTCGGGCTCAATTGCGGATTCATCAATGGCATTAGCTTGTTCCGTGGCCGAGGAGGCGCGGAATCGATCATCATACTTGTTAGGTCTATCTGTTCGGCCATTTTTAGATTGGCGCTAGGTGCAACGCCCTACCCTTCATCACTCACCGAGGTAGGCAATGAGTGGGTAGCAGACATGAGCACAGCGCCGGTGAGCATTCGCAAGAACGTCGCGGATGGAAGTGGCGGCCATACTTAAATTCCTCCTGCACTGCAGCCAGCGGGCAAGGAACAGTCTCGGTTGGATGTGGGGGAACGTACACATGGCCGAGACACTGGCCCATCACAGCCATCGCCATCAGCGACATTTCAGAACTCTAATCTCGACGAATGTTGACTGCCAACAGGCGCGCGCCCCTCGTCGCAGCTAGCAGAAATAGGCCGTGGCCTTTGCACAACCGCCGACGGATTGGCGTGCTTAGCGACCAGCCGACAGGCTAGCGTAGATTACACGTTCGCCATTGCGAACATCAGAGATGACGGTGGGAAAGCGTTCGGATTGCACCCTGCATCGGACCTTCGTTCGATTAAGGTGATCCCTGTACGCGCGTCGAACCTCAGAGCGCGTTAGTCCGTCAAGGTCGAAGAGAAGTTTGAAGTCTGCGCGTTCTAATTCCCTGCCTTGATTGTAAGCGGCTTGAAGATTTTCGGACGTCCATCCTTCTGTTGTCGCTCTCGCTTCAAAACCATCGACGACGCCGCGGGCGGCTGTCTGGTTCACCCCGTTGCCGTAGTCACGGCAGATCGCGACGGCGGTTGAGAGCCGGCTAACCACACGCCTTCCTCGGCCAAAGGGGGAGCTTGTGACGCAACTGGGGCGGCTGCGAACATGGCGGCGAAAAGCAAGACTATTCTCCTTTGGGCTACCTAGATGATTACGCGAGGTTGCCAATGTCGAGCATTCAGCACTCGATTAGAAACCGATTTCGGTCCAAGCCTTTGCCGCCGATAGGGGCGTATCGAAGTGGGTCGCGGCTGCGGCCAATGTCCGCAACGGGTAGATTTCGGTCACAGGCTTTGGCGCCGAAAGCGGTCGTCAATCTTCTGGCCAAAATGCGGTCGTTGCGACCGGCGATGGAGGGCGAACCGATTCGCTTCGGAGAAGTTTGCAGACCACACCACTTTTTTTCGGGCCTGAAAACCACGAGATGACCACCGACTTCATCGATCTGCGAGCGGGCGTCAGCTACTGCCCGGACATTCGGTCGAAACGCCAATCTCACTCTCGTCATGGCCACGCCTTGCCGCAGAAATCTATGCTGGCAGTGAGTGGACCATCCACGAGGGCCCATCGACCGCATGGATTTTTACCTGCTATAATTCTTGGTAGGTTCGATCTTTAGGTGCACGGCAATTTGGCCGTGTCACTCGTGTTGAAGTGAGGGGCAGACGTCAGAGAGGCCCACGGCTTTGTTCGGTGAGACTTTATGGCGTTTTAGGTTCGGGAGCACGCACCGGCACAATAGTATATTCGGCGTGATCGATATTCCGGCTTGACCGGAAGTCGCTACGCGCCGTCATTCCGACAGTTACAATGCGCCAGAAGCGGACATCGAGAGCTGGTCGAACACCGGACTTCTAGCAAGTTGGTCAGGAGACCATGGGTCTTGCTAGTTTCGTATCTCAGTGCTCGTGGGTGCTGCCCAACCGCTGCCGATATCGGGCTCGCTCGGATGGTGAGAGACTAACTGTACTCGTCAGGACCGATCGCTTGGTCAGATGGCTCATACAGATAGTCCAGCAAATCGCCTGGTTTGCAGTCCAATGCCGCGCACAGGCGGGCAAGCGTGCGGAACCGGATGCCTTTGACCTTACCTGATCGAAAGAGGGATAGCTGAGTCTCGCTCAATCCGACCTGCTGAGCCAAGTCACGAGCCTTCAGGCCCTTAGCGGTGAGTAGCCCGTCGAGTGTAACCCGGATCGGCATCAGATCATCTCGTCCAGCTCGGCCTGGACAGCTTCAGCCTGATCCAGAACACGGCCCAGGAGAAAAAGGGCTCCGCCGATCATGCCCAGCGTCATGCTCGCGACGTCGAAATGCAGGAATCCACCGCGCATCTGCTCCAAGAAACGCAGCAGGTTGGTCGCGACGAATACGCTGAAGACGCCGCCAAGCCCAAGCGCCAGACCGACCCGCCGCAAGGCGTTGGCTACTGTCGCGGTGAACATGCTGCCGCGAGCCAAATCACCCATCGCCTGACCGATCAACCAGACGCCGAATAGGTAGCAAAACGGTGAGACTGTCCACACCAATGGCGTCATTAGGCTGCTCGCACCCATTCTTCCAGACAGCGAAGCGATGGCAGGCACAATGGCTCCGGCCCACGTCACCAGCAGGCCGACGCTCAGCGTCATAAATACCGCCAGCCAGCGAAAGCGGACGCACATACGACGAAATCGAGAGAGGTCCGACGGTCTCATGGCAGCTCCTGCATATGTCCGATTAATCGTGACTTAAAGATCGATGCTTCGCAACTTTATATCGGACTTAAACGCGGAGAGCGTAGCTTTATGACGGCGCCAGCCATAGAAACAAGGCATTTGCCGAAGTGCTTTGCGCCCGCGCCGCTCTGCCTCGTTGCAGGCGCCGGCATCGGCCTCATGACGGATAGTCTGGGTCTCTGGATCTGCGTTGCGATTGCGGTGGGCGCCGCCCTGACCGGGTTTCTCGCTTGGAGTGCAAAGCGATGATAAGCGGCACATCTTCCGACCGGGCTGTTTGACCCAGGTTCACCGCGGGCTATGCGGGACTCTTGGCGCTGGTGATCCTGGGCACCTTCGTGGTCCACGAGGGCGCGCACTGGGGTGCAGGCACAATACTCGGGCACCAGATGTCCTACGGCCTGAATGGCTCGGCCCCCTCAGCCGCGACATCGGCGGGCCACCACGCCCTGATCTCGGTCGCCGGTCCTCTTGTCACGATCCTACAGGCCCTGATCGCGCTCCACCTGGTGCGCACTAGACGAAGTCTGGCCGCGTTTGCGGTCCTCTATGCTGCGGCCTTCATGCGCGTGGTGGCGCAGGGATTGAGTTTCATCCTGCCCAATGACGAGGCGCGCGTCAGCGATTGGCTCGGTATCGGCTTCTGGACTCTGCCTATCGTCACCGCCTCGGCCTTGGTCGCTTGCACGATCTGGGCTTCGCGACACCTTGGGGCGTCATGGCGCTTTAACGCTCTAGCTTATCTCGTAGCTAGCCTCACCTTAAGCGTGATTGTGGGCGCCGACATGATGATCCGACGCGCGGGGTGAGCTTGACGCTTTGATGCGAACCGAACCTCAATCGGATCAAATTGGATGGGAGATATGCCCGACCGCGGATGCAGACGCGCACTTCGTCGCCGACTTCGCGTTCGATCCGACGCGGACGCTAGGCGCCCGCACGGATATGACCGTCCCCTTGGTTCGGAGAGCCGTTCCAGAGACCTTTTTCGATCTAGATCTAAGGCAAGTCGAAAATGGTTGTAGCGAAGTTGTTGAGCGTCGTTTGCGACATATCGGTATTGTTCAGAACCACTACCGATCGACGATCCGACGGTCGGTAGGTGAGAAGGGATTTGTATCCCCCCACGGATCCGGTTTCCCAAGCGACAGGTCCGGCAGATCCTACGCGCACCCTCCCGCCTAGGGCGTAGCCTTCCTGCAAGTATCGGACATTCAAAAGGTCTGACTTCGATTGCGGGGTCAAAATAGGCCCGCTCAGGAGCCGATCTGCGAATGTCAGCAAGTCAGCAGCATCCGAATAGAAGGTTCCAGAGGCGGCCCCGTAGCCATAACATGTGCTCATATCCAACTGCGCGGCGACGGTCTGACCATCGAAGGCTGGGACTAAGCCGGGAATGCCTTCGAACCCTCGGCTGGCGATCCCCGTGTTCGTCAGGCCCATTGGCTCGAACAGCAAACTCTGCGCCAAATCCTCAAAACGTGCGCCGGTTTGAGCTTCAATGACTGCGCGAGCGATCACCCAGTTCATGAAGGCGTAATCGAAGTCCGAACCAGGAACGAACTTCGTCTCCGTCGGCGCGAAACGGCTGACCATTTCTCTCGCAGAAGCATTTGACGTTCGCAGATCGGAATTTGCCTTGGCGGCCGGCATCAAAAGATCAGGAAGCCCGCTCGTGTTAGACAGCAGGTGCGCCAAGGTTACGGTCGCTCCACTGCTCGTAGGGAAATCTGGAAGAAGCGTAGATAGCGGCGTATCCAGGCGCAGCAATCCCATTTCCACCAGCCGAAGAACCATGGCAGCCGTGAACCATTTGGAGATGGAGCCAATGGCGTAGGTTGAGGCGGTGCTGGCCGGGGACTGATCGCGAACGTCGGACACCCCGTAAGCCTTCAGCATGATCGGTCGACCCGCGATCGCAACCGAGATTACGCCGTTGAAGTTCTGTGCCTGGGCAAAGCCGTCAGCAACCACTTCAATAGCCCCCATGGCCATTGCAACGGATTGGCCTGCGGGCATAAGCCACATTGTCGCTAACGACGTGGCGAGCAGTTGGCGACGCGGCATATTCATCTGGAGTTCTCGGTTGGGACGCCCAGCTTCATAGGAAGCTTCACCACGCTCAACCAAGTGACAACGAAGACAGGTTCGCCGCCTACCCGATTGGCTTGAAGAGTAAGCAGCCGCCGGCGCGGAGGGCTAGTCCTGACCGTGGCCCGGTTCGATGGGACCGCCGAGCGGCACTTCCGGGGCCGGAATGTCTGCGCGGACCAGCCGATGCGCCGCCGCCGCAAGCTTGTGTCGCATCTGCGCCGGTCGGCGCCACGGTCGCAGGCTGTCGGAAGCCGAGATTGGATCGCCCAGGTGGTGTTCGGCGACGAACCGGGAGAAGGCGCCGTGACTGCGTGATCGAAGCGGACGCAGACGATCCAAGCCCTGGTCTCGCAGATGTTCGATGCCGGCACTGATGCCGCCGTAGGCCATGATTGCCTGGGTGACGCGCATCTCTTCGCACCCCAGCCAGTGAGCAATCAGCCGATTACGAAATACGCCGACGCACGCCCCTCCCGCCGCTTCAGGGTCCGCCCCCGCATCCAGGGTCAGGTCGCATTCGCTATCGAAGCCCTGCGACCGGTTGTTGACGTTGCTGGACCCGATTCGAATAAAACGGTCATCGACGACGGCGAGTTTGGCGTGGACGATGATGATCCGGCCATTGCGCGTGACAGGGCTGTAGGCGCTGAACCGCCCATGCCGATCGGCGTCTTCTAGCCTCTTGAGAAAGGCCGAGCGCGTCTTGTCCATGGTCATTTGATCGAACCAGCTTGGCGAATGCTGGGTCGAGACCAGGATCACCTCCGGGCCATCGGCTTCATCAAGCCGCTGGGCGATAGCCTCCGCGACGACGGGCGAGGTGAAATACTGGTTCTCAATGTAGAGGGTCGTTTTGGCCGCAGCGATGGCGGCCAATGTGGCCGCCTCGCCTTGCCTCAACTCCGGAAAATCTTTCCATGGGGCCTGGGTTCGAGACACGCCGATCTCAACGTTTTCCAGATCGGGCCTCACAGCGGCCGGCCAGACGTCGCAAATGGTTTCAGCTCGGGCGGCAAGCGGCTCTCCGGTCGCTCTCGCCCACCGTTCGCGGAAGAGATCACCCAGGGCGGCCGCCGGCGGACCATCGACCATCGCCATGACCTCATGCCGGCAATCGTAGCAGGGCGTTCCCTTCTCGGTCTTCCCGCGACGCGGATCGGGGTGGAGATGTTCGGGGCTATCCCAGCGGTCGGGACCGATGTCGCAACTGCCGCAGAAGGCCACGGTGTCATCGACGATGATGACCTTCTGGTGGTGGGAAGCGCCTAGCGGCAAGGTTCCGTCCAGACGGAAATCGACGCGCGTGTCGGCGAAGAAGCGACGACTACGCCAGGGAAAGAACCGCTGAGTGGCCGCAACGGCTAGGGGCGACTTCCAGCACAGGATCCGGATGTCCAGGTCCGGCCGAGCTTGCGACAGCTCTTTGAGGAAGCGGCCGATTGTTTGCGGACCAGAGCCGTCCGCGGGCTTGTGATCAACGACGGTGTCGGGATCAAAGGCCCAGTTCAGGAAGTGGATGGTCCGACTCGCCTGGCTCATCGCCGCCTTTGCGGCCGCCAGATAAGGCTCCATGTCCACCAGCAGCGCGGCGCGGGGCGCGACTTCGGCACGCCAGCAGGTGGTTCCGACTTCCAGCATGTCCGGGTCTCCCGACCAAAATCGCCCGGTGAGCCGGTCGCACTGCTTACATCATATTGAAGATGTCGCGACGCCCCCGACAGGCATCCAGAGCGTCGCGACGCTTCTCTTACTGGGTCCGGGACGCAGCGTCAGCGGCCGCATCGGTCTTGCGCGCTGCGGTATCGGCGGCGGCATCGGCGTTAGCTGCCGCGTCCTTGGCGGCATCGGTGGTTGCGTCGGCGGCGGCGTCCGCATTCGCGGCTGTGTCACTGGCCGCCGAGGCGACCGTGTCGCCGGCGTTTTCCGCCGTAGCGGCGGCGTTTTCCTCGGTCCGCTCGGAGCAAGCCGACAAGGCCAAGGCGGCCGCGGCGGCGATATACAGCATACGCATGATGTGTTTCCTCTTGCTGACCCGGCGGCTGATCCGCCTTCGGTTGCAGCTTTGTCAGGCTAGAGCGAAGGCCTGCCGATGGCGACATACATTTTCTGATCCGGCTTCGATGTGTCGAACGTCTGACGGCAGTTTCCCCAAACGTCTCAGGTAGGACGCCAAATATCGACCTCGCGCCATCAGCGGACATGCACTAACCGCTAGAAAAGCGACGTTCAGATGTGCAACTTGGGCTAGGGAACGTCGGGTTTTCGCTCGGAGGCATTTGGCCACTTTCGACCCGTTGCGGACTTTGTTTTGTGAGGCGATTATAGCTGATGTCATCAGCCGCTATCCTGTTCCTCAGCCTATTCGCATCCTTAACCGGCGCCCCGCAGGCAGTCGTCAGGCCTGACCGGCTTGTGACAATCTCGGTACGAACTGACCACGTATTAGGTGCGCGCGCGCAGACAATCGCGATCGTCACCGATCCGCCCATCCGCAATATTACATCGGCCGATCTGCACGACCGCATCTGGACCGCTACGCGGGTAATCGACTCACAGGCCGCCACTATCAACTTAAACTCATGCCCGCAGCTTCGCACTATTGCTTTGGCATTTTCAGATTTGCCTGCAAAGCCAATAAGACCTTTGACCTCGCAGGTAGCGGAGAGTCGAACAATAGGTCCGACGATGAAGGACGGCTGTGCGACTTCGCTCGCGTTTGACACCCTCGCATCGGACTTTGGGTTGGTCACTATCCAACTCGATGGTTCGGGGCCATATCACCAATTGGGGCACGAGGCAGTATCTCAACTGCAAAGCTGCTGACCGACGTAGTTCGCGCGCCTTTCGGCTCTTTACGCTGTCCTCGCCCATCGCGGACATGCGTGCCCCAACTTCTGTGGTGCGGACCTGTCGCTAGGACACCATAATTAAGAAGCTGAGCAACTTCGCGTGAAATTGTTGGGGCGTTTCTGGCTCGTCGCCATCCGCAACGAGGACATTTGGAAAGCGCTTGGCCAGGTCTGGCCAGGTGGTCGATAGAAATTCGGCGAGCTTCATCGCGTCCTGTTTGGAAAATTATACACCCCAATGGTGATTTGCTTCGCTAGTCTGCTCCGGCGAGATTTCACGGCTTTGATGGTGGTGGTGTTCGACGCTTCAGACTTCGCCAGAAATGCGACTACGGGCGCGCTGCTCCTGTAATCACCAGTCCAGCCCATCATTACACAGTCATCACCGTAAAGCCCCAGCCGCGCGATCGCTTGCGCATCTCTGCGCAACTCGATTATTGCAGGCGGCTCTTGAAGGTTTGTCTCCATCATACGCTCAGCATATCTGCCTGCGCAGCGAAGTCACTCGGGCACATCCGCTCCCCGACTTCGGCTGACCATCATCGCGGCTGCTTGGCGGTCGGGAAGCCAGAGTCCCTTGTCTTGATCCGGGACACGACTGAAATCGACCCATTGCGGACCTTCAGCGCCCGTATACTCCCCTATCGAAGTGAGGAATAATCATGATCATCCTTGGATTAGTCCTACTGACGTATTTCGGACAAACCAACCCGGGCACGCCTTGCGCTGAGGTAGGTGGCTTCCCGAATGACTACTGGGGCTCGATCCGGAATAACATCACATCCGGGGATTTCACGCTGCAGACCCTTGAAGGTATCACTGACTGTCGTTTCACCGAGGTGGGCATTGGAGAATGCTTTGTTTATGGACCTGCGAAAATTCTCGTGAAATCGAAAGGTAGAAACACCTACTTTGCGATCCCTCCTCGTCTTGGAGCGGAGATCCAGATTGCGGAGGGGCGTTACACGTGTCGTGCTAGGCCGTTCATCCGAACAGACTAATGGGTAGGTCCGCTAACCACCCCTAGTCGTCGTTCGCCGTGTCTTCTGTCGGGCACGATTGGCTAGGACCGATTTCGACACCTGACGTAAAGGCCGAAATCGACCCATAGCAGCCATGTGTCTGCGTAATTAACTATCGTGATGATACCAGCCACCCTAGCTTTCGCCCTCGTATTTTCTGGACAGGCCCTTACGACCGAGCGGCCGGTCAATGATGCGCCTGCTGTGGTCGTCGCCTATGCGGACAACGAAAAGGCCACTGCGGTTGGCGCTTCCTTTCGATTGGACGACGGCCGATTGAGAGCTTGGGCTTACACAGTCTTCCGTCATGGCTCGGCTTTCTCAGCAGGAAGAACACTAGCCTATAGTGAAGAGTGGCTCGTTTTTGATTGCCAGCATAGGTCGGTCAGAGTTCACCAAGCTAAATTACCGACCGAATGCCGATCCATTTAGACCGCCGTCCATTCCAGCTGGGTTCGAACTGGTCGAAGGGGATATTATTCGCCAGCATCAACTGGACGTCGCTTGTGGAACGGCCGCAAGACCTCAATACTCTGAATATTTTAGGTTTATGGAAGCCTACGGCCTGAAAGATGGGCGCACGCCTCGGTCCCCACCAGGTCCGCTGGTGCGATAAGTCCGCTTTCCACCCGTCCGAGACATTGGGGCAGTCCGCTTTCCGGCGAGCTGCCCCGAGCCGGCTCAAAGGTCTGTCTGCTCCGAAATCTGCAACGCGCCGTCCACCTCGATGCCGAGATATCGGACGGTGCTCTCCAGCTTTCCGTGGCCAAGCAGGAGTTGGCAGGCGCGTAGGTTTCCGGTCTTTCTGTAGATCAAGGCCACCTTCGTACGTCGAAGGCTGTGGGTGCCGTAGGCAGTTGGGTTGAGGTCGATCATCCTCACCCAGGCATCGACCAGCCGAGCGTACTGTCTCGTGCCAATGCGCTGTCCATCTCGGCTGCGACTGGGAAACAGCCAGTCGTCGCGCCATCGCCCTCTTCGCTCCAGCCAGTGAGCCAACGCTTCTCTCGCGGCCTCCGTGATCTCGAACGGCACTGGCCGACCGGTCTTTTTGCTGTACGATCGTCGATTGTTGCCGAATGACGCCGCCCTGAGCAATGTCGCCGAGCCGGAGCTTTACTAGGTCACAGCCCCGCAGTTTGGCGTCCAACGCGATGTTGAACATCGCCAGATCTCGGATCGATCCGACGGATTTGAGATGCTGTCGGCTTGTCCAGATGTGCTTTGGCTTGAGGGGTGCCTGGCTCCGGTCAATCGACCAGTGTTCCAGGGCTTGCGGAGAAAACGAATGAGATCTGGCTGGCTCATGGCCACCCCCCACAATCGACGCCCCCTCCCCAGAATACGCTTCAAACGGCGCAGATGCCGAAATACGGTCATAGCCTCAAAGCTCGAAAGCTGCCGTTTGGCGGCTCTAATGCCGTCCCTTGTCCGAGCTCCCGGCAGCTACACCGTGATCAGGTGCAGGCCCGCGCAGGTGAGAGGTAGGACGCTAAGAAGGATGGCCAATCCTAGATTGGCCATCCTGTGCCCAGGTCAGAAGAAGCCCAATTTGTCGGGGCTGTACCTGACCAACAGGTTCTTGGTCTGCTGATAGTGGTCCAGCATCATGCGGTGGTTCTCCCGCCCGATGCCCGACTTCTTGTAGCCGCCGAAGGCCGCATGGGCCGGATACTGGTGATAGCAGTTGGTCCAGACCCGGCCAGCCTGGATAGCGCGACCGGCGCGATAGGCGGTGTTCATGTCGCGCGACCAAACCCCGGCCCCCAGGCCGTATTCGGTGTCGTTGGCGATTTCCATGGCCTCTTCAAAAGTCTTGAAGGTCGTGACCGCCAGGACCGGACCGAAGATCTCCTCTTGGAAGATCCGCATGTCGTTAGTGCCTTTGAACACGGTGGGCTTGACGTAGTAGCCGCCGGCCAGATCGTCCTTGAGCGCGGCCTGATCGCCGCCGGTCAGGACCTCGGCGCCCTCCTCCCTGCCCAGCTTCAGGTAGCCGAGAATTTTCTTCAACTGCTGGTCCGAGGCCTGGGCGCCGACCATGGTGGCCGGGTCCAGAGGGTCGCCTTGGACGATGGTCTCCACCCGGGCGATCGCCTTCTCGATGAAGGCCTCATAGATGTCCTCATGGATCAAAGCGCGGCTGGGGCAGGTGCAGACCTCGCCCTGATTGAGCGCGAACATGGCGAAGCCTTCCAGCGCCTTGTCCAGATAGGCGTCGTCGTGATCCATCACGTCCTTGAAGAAGATGTTCGGCGACTTACCACCGAGCTCCAGCGTGACCGGAATCAGGTTCTGGGTGGCATACTGCATGATCTTCTGACCAACGGCGGTCGAGCCGGTGAAGGCGATCTTGGCGATGCGCGGATTGGTGGCCAGCGGCTCGCCCACCTCGGCCCCCGTGCCCGACACGATGTTCAGCACGCCGGCCGGCAGCAAATCCTGGATCAGTTCGATCACCACGAGGATGGACGCCGGGGTCTGCTCCGCCGGCTTCAGCACGATGCAGTTGCCCGCCGCCAGGGCCGGAGCGATCTTCCAGGCCGCCATCAGGATCGGGAAGTTCCAAGGGATGATCTGCCCCACCACGCCAAGCGGCTCGTGGAAGTGATAGGCGACCGTATCGTGGTCCAGTTCCGAGACTCCGCCTTCCTGGGCCCGGATGCAGCCGGCGAAATAGCGGAAATGGTCGATCGCGAGGGGGATGTCGGCGGCCGTCGTCTCGCGCACAGGCTTTCCGTTGTCCCAAGTCTCCGCCTCTGCGACGGCTTGCAGATTGGCTTCGATCCGGTCGGCGATCTTGTTCAGGAGGACGGCGCGTTCGGCGACGCTGGTTCGCCCCCAGGCGTCCTTGGCGGCGTGAGCGGCGTCCAGAGCCAGTTCGACGTCGGCCGCGTTCGATCGTGCGACCTCGCACAGGACCCGGCCATTCACCGGCGAGGTGTTCTCGAAATAGCGGCCGTTGACGGGCTGGACCCAGCGTCCGCCGATGAAGTTGTCGTAGCGCGCCTTGAATTTGGGGGTCGCGGCGCGAATGAATTCGGGCTTGGTCATGAAGGCCTCCTGCGTTGTCCTCTGGCGTCGATTGTCGACGTCGTTGGATCAGAAGGTCATCCCGCCGAGAGCGTAACGCCATACGCCGCTGCCATGCTGCGGCGCAAACCTGTCTCAGAACTGCGACAGATCACTTGCTAAGGTGCGTTAGAGAGGCCTAGCCGGTGCAGCTTACGGTGCAGGGTCGCGCGGCTGACCCCGAGCGCGCGCGCGGCCGCCGAGACATTGCCGCCGCTCAAGGCTAGCGCGCGACGCACCGCGCCGCGTTCGGCGTTCAGAAGATCGGCTTCTACGGCGCCTACGCCCAGCACCTCCGATGCCGCGAGCTGGTTCGCGATCCGGTCGTCGGTGATCGCGAGCGCAAGGCGTGCGGCCCGCGTCGCTCCAACCACCAGATCGTCCTGGTCAACCGCCAGCAGAGCCGCCGTGTTTCGTCCGGCCGCATCGTCGGTCAGCACGATGCGCGCGTGGGGAAAGGCCTGCCGGAAGGTTTGCGCCTCGATCGCTCTCGCAGCATCCGCCACCGCCGCCGCAATCAACCCCAGTACGCCTTGCGTCGCATCGGCACGGCACGACGAGACGTCCAACAAGCCCGCCAGCCGCCCTGTCGGACCGTAGATGGGATGGCTGGTGCAACTCAGCGCCGTGTTACGGGTATGAAAATGCTGATCGCGATGGATGGTCAGCGGCCGACGCTCGGCCAAAGCCGTGCCGATGCCGTTTGTACCCTCAACCGCCTCAGACCAGACCGCGCCGGGCCATAATCCCCAGCGGCGGAAGATCTCATCATCCGCCGCTGCGCCTCGCCGTTCCAGGGTCACCCCTTCAGCGTTGGTGAGAAGGACACAGCATCCGGTGTCGCCGACGGCCAGGAACAGGCGGTCAAGCGAGTCCTGAGCCGCCCTTGTCATCGGCTCCATGGCGTCACGGGCTTCGCGCAACTCCTGGTCTGTCAGGGTGTTCGGTCGGCCTTCATCCTCAGGATCGAGCCCATAAAGCGACATCGACCGTCGCCATGACGCCGCCAGGGCCGAACGCGCCTCACCTCCGGCGGCGTCCAGCGCCTGTTTGATCAGCTTGCCGTGGCCGTTTCCCGTTTGCGCGACCATCGATGTTTCCTGGCGCTTTTTCGGAAAAAGAGCGCCGCATCGGCGTTACAGTCAATGGGACAAAGGTCGCTGACCCGTAGAGCCTTCGGCTAGAACTTGCGGCTGACGCCCAACGACAAGACCCACGGATCGAGGTTCACGCTGGACTTCAGGGCGCCGTCGTTGATCTTGGCGTCGGTTTCGAACCACACCTTCTTGACGTCAAGGTTCAGGCTCCACGGCCCCTGAATCCCGACATCCGCGCCCGCTTGAAGCGCGTAGCCGAAACCGTCGTCCAGATCGACGGTGAAGCCGTTCTTGTCCTTGCCGCTGTAGAACAGCATGTAGTTCACGCCCGCACCGACATAGGGGCTGAAGCTCCCTTGGCTCAGCGGGCGGGACTGCAGGGTGACCACCGGCGGCAGCACCCAGGTCTCATGCACGGCCACGTCCGTTGCGCCGCCCTGGGCGCGGATTTCGTGCCGGGTCGTGCCCAGGATCGCCTCGACCGCGAGGTGATCGGTCAGGAAGTAGGTGAAGCCCAGGGTCGGCATGACGCTGTCGCCCACATCCACCTTCAGGCCGGTGTCGGGGCCCGCGGCTGTGGTGATGGCGTCATCGGCCTGGGAGAAGACGTCGGTGACGCGCCCGCTCACCAGGAAGTCGCCCTTCTTCGGCGCCTCCCAGGCAACGGATGTCTGAGCGAGGGCTGGCGCGGCGCATGCAGTGAAGGCGACGGTGGCAAGCAGCAGGGTCTTGGTATTCATCTTCTGATCCCCGACGCCCTGGCCGCCTCGTGCGGCCTTCGTCAGGCGTTTGAGCGGGGCGTGCACCCCGGTGAAAACCTCGGCCTTGATCCAGCGCAAATCGGTCAGGGGGTGGACAATATTTCCATTCACACCACCCGCGCATGCCTTTGCTGAAGAGCCGCCGCATTGGGATCGAAGGCGGCGCAAACCGCCCTGACGAACGGACGGCCCAGGTCGGTCACCGCAACCACCGTCCCGTCGATCCGCACCAGACCATCGTCGACGAAGCGCTCCAACAGGGACCAGGCGCCGGCGACGTCCGACAGGTCCCGACCGCGACGCCGGACGATGGGCGCAAGATCAACGACGAAATCGCACATCAGCCGCTCGATAATCTCGCTCACGAACGCGTCGCCTTCGGTCAGGGCGATGCCTCGGGCGACCGGCAGGTCGCCGGCCTCGACAGCGCGGCCCCAGTCAAGTTCCTGCGCGTGGTTTTGAACGAAACCCTTGGGTGTGCGGCTGATCGACGAGGCACCCAGGCCGATCAGCACGTCTGCGGCGTCGGTGGTGTAGCCCTGGAAGTTGCGATGCAGCCGTCCGGCCCGGTCCGCCGCCGCCAACCCGTCGTGCGGCAGGGCGAAATGATCCAGCCCGATCGCCTGCCACCCCTTGCCGACCAGATAGCGCGCCGCCGCCTGGCTCTGGGCGAAGCGCGCTTCGGCGTCCGGCAGGTCGGCGTCGTTGATCAGCCGCTGATGCGGCTTCATCCACGGGACATGGGCATAGCCGAACAGGGCGATCCGTTCGGGCCTCAGCGTCGTGACCTGGCCCAGGGTGGTGATGACGTTCTCGACGGCCTGAAGCGGCAGGCCGTACATCAGATCCAGGTTGAGGGAGGTCACGCCCTGCCCCCGCAAGGCTTCGGCCGCCCAGCGGATGGTCTCGAAACGCTCGGGCCGGTTCACCGCCGCCTGGACACGCGGCGACAGGTCCTGCACCCCCAGACTGGCGCGGCTCAGGCCGATGCGGCCCGCCGCCTCGACCCACTCCTGCGTCAGGACTTCGGGATCCAACTCGGCGGCGACCTCGAAACAGTCGCCTAGGTCGAACCGCGCGGACAGACCGGCGAACAGTCGTTCCAGATCGTCCGGCGACAGCATGTTCGGAGTGCCGCCGCCCAGATGGATCGAGCCAACACGGACCGGCCGGCCAATCAGGGCCAGAACCAGATCCGCCTCGCGCAGCAGCAGATCGACATAGCTGGAGATGACGCCGGCCCGGTTCACCGCCCGGGTGTTGCAGCCGCAGTACCAACACAGCCGCTTGCAGAACGGCAGGTGCAGATACAGCGAGACCGGCTGATCGGAGGGCGCGCGCCCCAGCCAATCGGCCCACTCGCCGGGTCCGACGGCAGGCGTGAACTGGGCCGCCGTCGGATAGGAGGTATAGCGCGGCGCATGGGCGTCATAGCGCGCGATCAGGTCGCGAACGGACAGGCGCGCGGGGCTAGAGAGGGACATCGCCCTCTTTCGATGCGTCGGGCGTGGACAGGCCGGCGTCCCCTTCGTCAAACAGATGGAACTCGTGCCACAGGCCGTTCAGCACGCCGAAACCTACGGCCAGGCCAAGCCCCAGGATCCAGGAAAAATACCACATGGTTCTGCGCTCCTAAGGGTCAGTACAGATCGGGATTGGTCTTGAGGGCGGCGGTCGACGTCCGGCCCCACAGCACGCGATAGACCCAGGCGGTGTAGAGCAGCACCAGAGGCAGGAAGATCGCAGTGCAGATCAGCATGATGAACAGGGTCAGATGGCTGGACGAGGCGTTCCACACCGTCAGGCTGGACTGAGGATTGACCGAGCTGGGCAGGATGAATGGGAACATCGACAGGCCGACAGTGGAGATGATGCCGACGGCCGACAGTGACGATCCGCCGAACGCCAGGGGCGCGGACCGCCGCCACATCCCGATCAGGCCGGTCAGCGCGCCCAGGAAGCCCAGGACCGGCGCGATCAGCATCCACGGATAGCGGCCGTAGTTGTCCAGCCAGGCGCCGGGCGCGGCCTGGACCGTCGTGCGCAGCGGATTGGAGAAGCCGTTGACGTCCAGCGCGCCGGTGATCCGGTAGCCCAGGCCGCCGTAGGCGACATACAGTCCGCCGACCGCAAACAGGATCAGGGCCAGAACAGCGGCGACCGTGCCGAACAGACGCGCCCGCTCCATCACCGGGCCGGCCTCGGCCTTGACCGACAACCAGGCCGCGCCGTGCAGCACCAGCATGGCCACCGACAACAGGCCGGCGATGAGGCTGAAGGGGGTGAACAGGCCGAGCAGCGTGCCGTCGTAGAAGGACCGCAGGTCGCCATCCAGATGGAAGGGCGCGCCCAGCAGGACATTGCCCACCGCGACGCCGAACACCAGGGCCGGAACGAAGCCGCCGATGAACAGGCACCAGTCCCAGAACGACCGCCACTTTGGCGACGCCCGCTTGGAGCGATATTTGAACGACACCGGCCGCAGGATCAGAGCGGACAGCACCAGGAACATGGCCAGGTAGAAGCCCGAGAAGCTGACGGCGTAGACGAAGGGCCAGGCGGCGAAGATGGCGCCGCCGCCCAGGATGAACCACACCTGGTTGCCTTCCCAGGTGGCGCCGACGGTGTTGATCACCATGCGGCGTTCCTCATCCGTCTTGGCGACGAACGGCAGAAGGGCGCCGACGCCCAGGTCGAAGCCGTCGGTCAGGGCGAAGGCGATCAGAAGCACGCCCAGCAGCCCCCACCAGATCAGGCGAAGCGTGGCGAAGTCGAGGGGAAGATCCATTGTCGGATGTCCTAAGATCTTGGGTCAGGCCACGGCGGGCGCGGGAACGCGCTCGGCGGGCGCTTCGGGGCTGGGTTCGCCGAACGTCTCCTGTTCGTGGAACGGCCCCTTCTTGATGGCGAAGAGCATCAGCCGCACCTCGACCACCGCCAGCGCGCCATACAGCAGGGTGAAGCCGACGATTGTGGCCCACAGCTGCGGCACGGTCAGGGACGAGGCGCCCAGGAATGTGGGCAGCACGCCCTCCACCGCCCAGGGCTGGCGGCCGAACTCAGCCAATATCCAACCGAACTCGATGGCGATCCACGGCAGCGGGATGGCCAGGACGGCTAACCGCAGGAACCACTTCGTATGATGCTTGCGCAGGGTGCACAGCACGAAGGCCGTACCGAACAGGGCGATCATGAACATCCCGATGCCCGCCATGATGCGGAAGCTCCAGAACAGAGCCGGGACGTTCGGCACCGTCTCCCACGCGGTCTGCTGGATCAGCGCAGGCGTGGCCTGGCGGGGATCGGCGACGTGGCGCTTCAGCAGCAGGCCATAGCCCAGGTCGCGGCGGTGGGTCTCGAACACGCCGCGCGCGACGGGATCGGCCGGGTCAGCCTTGACCTTCTCCAGCGCGTCATAGGCGATGACGCCGGATTCGATGCGGTCCTCAGCCGTGGCGACCAGTTCGAAGATGCCTTCGACGGGCTTGTCGATGGTGCGGGTGGCGATCAGCCCCATGATCCACGGCACGTGAACGCCGAAATGGGTCTCGCGGTCCTTCATCGAGGGAACGCCGATCAGCGTCAGGCCTGCGGGCGCAGGCTCGGTGTGCCACATGGCCTCCAGAGCGGCGAGCTTCATCTTCTGGTTGTCGGTCAGATTGTAGCCGGACTGGTCGCCCAGCACGACGGCCGACAGCGACGCCGCCAGACCGAACGCCGAGGCCACCGTCATCGACCGCTTGGCGAAGCCGACGTGCTTGCCACGCAGCAGATAGAAGGCCGAGACGCCCAGAACGAAGACCGAGGCGCAGACATAGCCGGCCGAGACGGTGTGAACGAACTTGGCCTGGGCCACCGGGTTGAACAGCACGGCCATGAAGTCCGTGACCTCCATCCGCATCGTGTCGGGATTGAAGGCGGCGCCGACCGGGTTCTGCATCCAGCCGTTGGCGATCAGGATCCACAGAGCCGACAGATTGGTGCCCAGCGCGACCATGAAGGTGACGAACAGGTGGGCGTGCGGCTTCAACTTGTCCCAGCCGAAGAACATCAGGCCGACAAAGGTCGCCTCCAGGAAGAAGGCCATCAGCCCTTCGATGGCCAGCGGCGCGCCGAAGATGTCGCCGACATAGTGGCTGTAATAGCTCCAGTTCATTCCGAACTGGAACTCCATGGTGATGCCGGTCGCGACGCCCAGGACGAAGTTGATGCCGAACAGCACGCCCCAGAAGCGGGTGATCGTCCGCCAGATGGGCCGGCGGGTCATCACATAGATCGACTCCATGATGACCAGCATGAACGACAGTCCCAGCGTCAGGGGCACGAACAGGAAGTGGTAAAGGGCCGTCAGCGCGAACTGCAGCCGGGACAGGTCGACGACCGCGAGGTCGATCATGGCGTTGCTCCGAGGAATCGGTCTGCTCGACCGACGTTTCGATGGCCGTAGAAGGTGGACGGGGCGCCCGCCTTGATCTCGATCAAAGCGGCGGCGAACGCCGGGCCCTATTGGACGCTTGGTCCTTGGACATTTCGTCCAACGACGTTTCGCCCAGTGGCGCGCGGCCTGCGCCGAGCGCTGGAGTCGCCTGATGAGCGCCGTGCCAATCGCCCCTGTCTCTGCGGCCGCCTGGCTGAAGCAGATCGGTCGTCCGTGGGGGCGGCTGACCCTGCTGACCGGCGTGTTGACCATTGCGGACGTCGCCCCTGCGATCGGCTTCGCGGCGGGGCTGGCTTTGACGATTTCCAGCCTGACCGTATCGCCGGCCGCCGCCGCGCCGTGGCTGGCCCTGGCTGTGTTCAGTCTGATCGCGCGCGGCCTGATCGGCCAGGCCGCCGTGATCGTCGGCGCGAAGATGGGTCGGGCGGTAAAGACCGACGTCCGAGGCCGCCTGCTGTCAGACCTGTTCGGGCGAGGACGGCGATCCAGCGCGCAGATGACGGCCCTGGTAGAAGGGGTCGGCGCGCTGGACAGCTACTATTCGCGGTTTGCCCCCTTGCGCCTCGCCGCAGGCGTTTCGCCGCTGCTGATCATCGCCGCCGCCGCGATCGCCAGCCCGGTGTCGGCGGGCATTCTGCTGTTCACCCTGTTCCCGTTCATCGTCGGCATGGCCCTGGCGGGCACGGCTGCGGCGGGCGAAAGCCGTAGTCAGTTTCAGGCGCTTGAGCGGCTGTCTGGCCTGTTCATCGACCGTATCCGCACCCTGCCCGCCATTCTCGCCTTCGACGCCGTGGGCCGCACGACGGTGCAGATCGCCCAGGCGTCGGACGAGCTGGAGCGCCGCACCGCCCGCGTCATGCGCTTCGCCTTCCTGTCATCGGGCGTGCTGGAGTTCTTCTCGGCCTTGTCGGTCGCGCTGATCGCCGTCTATTGCGGCTTCAACCTGTTGCGGCTGCTGCCCTTCCCCGTTCCCGAGACGCTGGACCTGTCGCGCGCCTTCTTCGTGCTGGCCCTGGCGCCCGAAGTCTATGCGCCGCTGCGCCGACTGGCGGCCGCCTATCATGATCGCCAGGCCGCCGAGGCCGCGGCCCCATCCCTGATCACGCCAGACCCGCGCCCGGCCCAGCGCACGCCCATCGGCGATCTGGCGCCCGCCATCCATTTTCGCGATGTCGCCATCGCTTATGAAGGCTCAGCGCCGGTCATCGACGGGTTCAACCTCGACATCGCGCCGGGCCAGATCGTGGCGATGATGGGCGCCAGCGGCGCCGGCAAGTCCAGTCTTCTGCATCTGCTGCTCGGCCTCGCGCCCCTGACGCGCGGCGAGGTCGAGGTGGGCGGCGCGCGGCTCAGCCAGTGCGGCGACATCGCCGGGCGTGTCGCCTGGGCCAGCCAGCACCCGATCGTGACGCCTGGAACCCTGGCCGAGAACATCGGCCTGGCGGATCGCACCGCCTGCCCCGGCCGCATCGCCCTGGCCGCGCGCACGGCGGGCCTGTCCGGCGATCTCGATCGCCCCATCGACGAGCGCGGCGGCGGACTGTCGGGCGGCGAGCGCCGTCGCCTGGGCCTGGCGCGCGCCATGCTGAAGCGGGCGCCGCTTCTGGTGCTGGACGAGCCGACCGCCAATCTGGATCCGGCCTCGGAACGCGCCATGCTGGACGTCATCCGTCAGGCCGCGTGCGGCCGCACCACCCTGATCGCCACCCACTCGCCAGCCGTCGCCGCCCTGGCCGACCGCGTGGTGACGCTATGAGAGTCCCGTCACGCATCGCTGGCCTGATCGCCGCCCAGACTCAGGCTCAACGCGCCCGGCTTCGGCTCGCTGCGGCCGGCGGCGCTGTCGTCTCGGTGGCGGCCGTCTGTTTGTTGGGGCTGTCGGGCTGGTTCATCACGGGCGCAGCCTTTGCGGGCCTGGCAGGCGCGCCGGCCGCCCAGAGCTTCAACTATATGATGCCCAGCGCCATCATCCGCCTGCTGGCCATCGTCCGCACCGGCGGCCGCTATGTCGAGCGCGTCGCGGGCCATGAGGCTGCCTTGAAGGCGTTGGCCCGCCTGCGCCCGCAGTTGTTCGACGCCATCGCCACAGGCCCGGCCGAGCGCGCCCTGAACCTGTCGTCCGGCGAGGTCTCGGCCCGGCTGGTTCAGGACGTGGACGCGGTTCAAACCCTGTTCGTGCGGCGCTCGGCGCTCTGGAGCTTGGGCGCCGGCGCCGTTTCCGCCGTTCTGCTGGCCGGCCTCGCCTCCCCCTGGGCCGGCGCGGCCCTGTTCGCCGTGATGATCGCAGCCGTCCTGGGCGGCGTCCTTATCGCCCGCCGCCTCTCCGATCCCGCCGGCCGAGCGGTGCAGACCGGCGCAGGCGCGCTGAAGGATCGCCTCGCCGCCCTGGAGGCCGCCGCGCCCGAGCTCAAGGCCTACGGTCTTGACGACTGGGCGTGCGCGCAGGTCGCGCAGGTCGCCGCCGATCACGACGCGGCGCAGATCGCCCTGACCCGATCGGGCGGCTGGATGGCCGTGTGGCAGGCGGCGGCCAGCGCCCTCGCGGTCGGCGTTGTCATTCCCGCCGCATTGCCAGCCGATCTGCCTCTGATCGCGCTGGCAGCCCTAGCGGCGGTCATGGGCGTCGAATCCGCCGGAGGACTGGTCGTCGCCCTGCACCAGAACGGCTCCGCCGCCCAGGCCCTGTCTCGCCTCGACGCCGCCATGCCCACGGCGTCCTCCCGTTACGGTCGACCGCTCAGCGGTGCGGTGCTCGGTCTCGCAAACCTTGGCGCCGAGCTGGCGCCGCCCTACCGCCTCGGCATCTTCGGTCCCTCCGGCGCTGGCAAGACGACGCTGATCGAACGCCTGATCGGGTTGCGAACGCCCCAGACCGGCGAGATGTGGCTCGGTGGATTGGACGCCGTTGTCATCGCGCCGGGGGATCGGCGCCAGCTGTTCGCCTATGCGGCCCAGGACGTCCGTCTGCTGAACGGATCCGTTCGCGAGAACCTGTTGCTTCCAGGACCTGCCGACGATGCGGCCCTGTGGGCGGCGCTGGACGACGCCGCGCTGGGCGACCGAATTCGCGCCGAACCACTGGGTCTGGACGCCCCCGTCGGACCGAACGGCGAGCAGCTATCCGGCGGAGAACGACGGCGTCTTGGCCTGGCGCGCGCCTATCTGCGCGATGCGCCCTGGCTAGTGCTTGACGAACCGACGGAAGGCCTGGACGCCGCGACGGAGGCCCAGATCCTGGGCCGCCTTCAGAACCGCCTGGCCGCGCGGGGGCAAGGCCTGATCTTGGTCAGCCACCGGGCGTCGCCGATGGCGCTCTGCAACCGCTCCATCCGGGTCGAAGGGCTGGACAGCGACGGACATCTTCGTCTGACCTGCCCCCCGGATAACATGGCCGCCTAGGATGCGCCGTTCGCCATGTCTTTCAGGCGGTCAGGGCGCTCGATCCGCAAGTCGTGCAGGGAAACGGCATGGATGACGCCGCTGGTCTTCAACTTGGTCAGCTCGCGACTGACGGTCTCGATCGTCAGTCCGAGATAGTCCGCGATCTCGGATCGGGTCATCGGCAGTCGCACGGCATTGTCGCCGGAGGGCCGCAGGGGATCGCGCGAAAGCATCGTGACCAAGAAGCTGGCCAGGCGTTCACGCGCGGTCTTGCGACCGAGCAGCAGCATCTGGTCCTGCGCCGCCGTCAGCTCATGCATCGCCCGGCTCAGCAAGGCCGCTTCCAGACTGGGCCGCTCTCGCGCCAGGGCGCGATACTCCGAGGCCCGGAAGCGACATACGGTCGTGTCCTCAATCGCCTCCGCAGAGAAGGCGTAGGTTTCCCCCGCCGTCAGTCCGACGAAATCGCCTGCGAACAAGAAGCCGGTAATCTGGCGACGACCATCGGGCAGCAGCTTGTAGATCCGGACCGCGCCCGAGGTAATGTTGAAAACGTTCAAGACCGGTTCGGCCTCATTGGCCAAGACGTCGCCGCTCGCCAGCGCTACGCGTTCTGCGATTGAATCCAATCGCCCAAGATCGACCTCCGACAACGCGTCGCAGACGCTGAACGCGCGCGCGCCACAGCCTGAGCAGACCGGACTGGTGGGCCGGTCGGCACAGGCCGTCGGAAGCGCGCGGACTTTCAACATGCTCGCTGTCTAGCACTCCTTAAGCACGAGCGAAGCAGTCTAATTCGACGGGCTAGTTGAGAGTGCTTCAGCATTTGCGTCACTCAAAGAGGAACAGCGACAAGTTGCTGATGCGAGACAGACCTCCTGATCTGCCGGCATCGATCAGATGGGTGCTAGTCCTCGGCCCGCTGCGATCGGGTAGGCCCTTGACGCAAACCGGTCTTTCTCAAAGTCCGCAACGGGTCAAGGCCAGACGTAGCTGGAGCGCTCACGCCTGACCTTTTTGGCGATGGCGCTCGAACGCGGTCTTTGCGCGGTCGCGACTCCACATTCGTCGGCCTGCGTGTCAGGGTTCGGCTGGGAGGACCGACTGATGGCGACACGCAAGACTCTCATCAAATTGCGCGCTGGCGTTCGCCTTCAACGCATCGAGCATATGGCTCGGCAGCAGGTGGTCCAGTCGTCCTGGCGGCTTTCAACCCTACGCCAGAACCAACCACGCGCATTTGCGGATGAGATGGAAGCGGAGGACGCCTTTGACATGGAGGTCATCGCTTCGCTCACCGATCCCGTTATCATGATTATGCAGCGTCGCGGACTGATCGACTGAGATGGCGGCCAGGCTGAAGGTCTTCACCTGGTCCGACGGCTTCCATGCCTTCACCGTCGCCACCAGCTCGCGACCCAAGGCGTTGGAAGCCTGGGGCTCCAAGCAGGATCTGTTCGCAACCGGTTTGGCCAACGAGCTTTCCGGCGGACCGGATTACGAGGCCGCCCTGGCCTCTCCTGGCGAGGTCATCGAGCGGGGCCTCGCGATCGATGTCGGCAAGATCGGCAAGGTCAAGCCCGCCAAACCTCGGGGACCATCCAAGGCGAACGCCGCCAGGATCGAAAAGGTGAAGACGGCGCTGGCCGATCTGGACAAGCGCCGTCAGGCCGAGGTGGCGGATTTCGAGGACCAGCAGACCACGCTTAACAAGGCGCGTCAGGAGGCGGAGGCGACCTATGAGGCGGACCGTAAATCCCTGGCTGCAAATCTGAAAAAGACCAGAGTCTGATGTGCAACCTCTATCGCCAGCGCTCGGGTCCCCAAGCCATAATGGATGCGGCGAACGCGATGCGGTCGACCGTCGGCAACCTCGCGCCGGGCGATATCTATCCCGATTATCCAGCCCCAATTGTACGGTGGGACGGCGCAGAGCACATCCTTGCATCCGCGCGCTGGGGCATGCCGTCGTCCAAAAGGATGATCTTCGACAATGCGACGAAGCGCGCCGACAAGCTGCGCGCCAAGGGCGGCGAGGTGGACTTTCAGAAAATTCTGGAGTTCGAGCCCGACAGCGGCACGAGCAACGTCCGCAACACCCGCTCCAGCCATTGGCGCCCGCATCTTTCGCCGGCATCGCGCTGCCTGGTCCCCTTCACGGCCTTCAGCGAACAAGGTCGGGACGCCGCCGGAAAATACCGACCCGTCTGGTTCAAGCTCGGCGGGGACGACCCCGAGCCCCTGCCCTTCTTCGCCGGCATACACCTCCACGCCCACACAAGCGTGCGCAAGATCAAGAGCGGCATGGAGACGATCGACGTCTTCGCCTTCCTGACGACCGAACCAAACGCGGAGGTCGGCGCGGTTCACCCCAAGGCCATGCCGGTGATCCTGACACAGCCCGACGAGATCGAGGCCTGGATGACGGCGCCGTGGGAAACGGCCAAAGCGCTTCAGCGCCCGCTGCCCGATGGCGCTCTGTCAGTTATCGACGCCTAGGCCACGCAAAGCGGCCGATATTTGATTAGAGACGATCCGGTCCCGCCCTGGCGATCGACACAAGTTCTGCGGTCAACGGATCAGGCGAAAGGCCCCAGCGTGCGAGCGCTGCGTGGAACACGGTCGGATCGGCCGCCACGGCGGCGAATAGCGTCATCGATGATCGGAATTTGAGATCGTCGGGCGATCCGAACAGCTGATGCAATGACGTCGCCGGCGCCGTGGTCGCGCTCTGGGCGGCGCGGATGAGACGCGCCCCTAGAACCGAGTGAGTTAGGTAAGATTCCGCCTCCTCGAGCGATCCAATGCCATAGAAGGCGGCCGTCGAAGACCGTCCCAACGACCGGGCCTGGGGGAAGACGAACCACATCCAGTGGCTTGTCTTGCGACCCGCCGCGAGCTCGGCCATCGCCGTTTCGAACACGGAGTCTTGAGCCAAGACGAAACGGTCGAGCGCTAATGTCATTCGCCCGCCTCAGCCAGACTGGCGAACCAGTCTGCATAGGGGGTGTTTCGCGCCATGTGGCGATTGAAATCCGGCGAGCCGTCGGTCCACCAAACCGGCCCCCGCTCCCCCAGTCCCACCTTGGCCTTATCGACGCTCCGCCGAGCTGCGGTCAGTGCGTCTGTATCCTCAGCCGCCAGGGCAGTCCGCACCGCCCGGCGCGCCGACATCAGATCGTGCACCCGTTCGTCCCTCGCCTCAGCCGACAAAGCTGGATTGGAGCACCGCCACAGCCGACCTCGCATCACGAAATATCGGCCGTCGGGGGTGGTGGGATATCGGAGAGGCTGCGTCATCGTGGGGCTAACGCGCAGCGGGCCGGATGGGCGCCGCCCACAGCGCGATCCACGGCGCTGTTGCGATCCGCCTTGACTCTCACACGCTCGAATAAGAACAAATAAGGAACGTTCAGTTCGCATTCGGTTTCAGGAGATCATGTCCGCCGCCTCTTCATCCTTTCAGGCGCTCCGTACGGAGATCGCGCGCATCGAGGCGGGTCGACGTCCGCCCGGCGGCGTGCTGCCGTTCGGCCTTGCCGCGCTCGATCGCCGGCTGCCCGCCGGAGGACTGGCGCTCGGCGCACTGCATGAGGTGGCCGGCGGCGGCGACGGGGCCATTGACGGCGCCGTCGCGGCTCTGTTTGCGGCCGGCGTGGCGGCGCGCACCTAAGGGCCGGTGCTCTGGTGCGTGACCCGCCCGGATCTGTTCGCACCGGCGCTAGAGCAGGCGGGGCTGTCTTCGAACCGGGTCATCTATGTGGAGGCCGGCGACGAGGCCGGATTGCTGGCCGCCTTCGAGGACGGCCTGCGTCACGGCGGCTTCGGCGCCGTCGTGGGCGAAGTCGCCCGTCTGTCCATGACGGCGTCGAGGCGGCTGCAGCTCGTCGCCGAGGACACGGGCTCGCTCGGTCTGGCGGTCCGAAGATGGCGTCGTCAAGCCGAGGCGGCGGACTTCGGCCAGCCGACCGCCGCCGCCACCCGCTGGCGGGTCACCGCCCTGCCCTCCGCCCCCCTGCCCGTGCCCGGCGTTGGCCGCCCGCGCTGGTTTGTCGAACTGATCCGCTGCCGCGCCGGAGCCTGCGCGGATTTCGAATTGGAAGCCTGCGATGAGACGGGTCGTCTCGCTCTACCTCCCCACCTGGCCGACCGATCGGCTGCGACGCCGGCTTGGACCCGACGCGCCGTCGCCTGACACGCCCTTGGTCCTGGTCGGACGCCAGGGCCGCAAACGCGTGGTGCTGGCCGCCGACCTTGCCGCCCGCGCCCATCGTCTGCATCCCGGCATGGCCGCGACCCAGGCCCGGGCCCTGGTCGCCGATCTTGTTGTTCAACCCTTCGACCCCGCTGGGGATGCGGCCGCCCTGGACCAGCTCGCCCTCTGGGCGCTGCGCCGCTATGCGCCGATCGTTGCCGCCGACCCGCCGGACGGCCTGGTGCTCGACGTCACCGGGGCCGGTCACCGCTATGGCGGCGATGAGGGCCTGCTCGAGGATCTGATCGCCCAGACCGCCGCTGTTGGTCTGGACGCCCGAGCCGCCCTCGCTGACACCTGGGGCGCCGCGTATGCCTTGGCCCGCAACCTCGCCGAACCGACGATCATCGTCGCGCGCGGGGGGACTGCCGTCCGTCACCTGCCCTTGCGCGCCTTGCGCCTGCCCGCCGACATGGTCGATGGCTTGGGGCGTCTGGGGATCGACACCATCGGCGAGTTGGAAGCCAAGCCTCGCGCCCCATTGGCCCTGCGCTTCGGACCGGAGCTGATCTGTCGCCTGGATCAGGCCTACGGCCGCGCCCATGAGCCGATCACCCCGATCGACGCCCCGGAGTTGATCCAGGTCCGACGGGTCTTCGCCGAGCCGATCGGCGCGCCCGAGACCCTGGCCCGCTACACGCTCAAACTGGTCGAAGCCCTGAGCGGTGCGCTCGAAGCTCAAGGGCTTGGCGCGTCGCGACTCGACCTCCGGTTCGAACGGATCGACAACCGGACCGAAGCCATCCGCGTCGGCCTGGCGCGCCCCGTCCGCGATGTCGCGCGGCTCACACGCCTGCTGTGCGACAAGATCGAAACCGTCGATCCTGGTCTCGGCGTGGAGGCTATGGTCCTTGCGGCGCCGGTCGTCCTGCCGCTGGACTGGTCGCCGAACGCGGACGATCTGGGCGGTCCGGCGACGCCCGACATCGGCGATCTCGTCGATCTGCTCGCCAATCGTCTCGGCCCGCAGAACCTGTATCGACTGGCCCCGGCGCAGAGCGACGTGCCCGAACGCTCGATCCGCAAACTATCGCCGACCGCGCCGCCGGTGTCGGAAACATGGACGCGCCGCTGGCCGCGCCCCTCACGGCTGCTCGCACAACCCGAAGCCATCGAGGCCGTGGCGCTCCTGCCCGATCAGCCGCCGGTCGCCTTCAGCTGGCGCGGCGTTCGTCACCGCGTCAGGCGCGCTGACGGTCCTGAGCGGATCTTCGGCGAATGGTGGCGACGCGACGGCGAACGCGATGCGGTGCGCGACTATTTCCAGCTTGAAGACGAGGCCGGAGCCCGCTTCTGGGTCTTTCGACGCGGCGATGGCGAACAGCCTCAGACCGGCGATCTCAGCTGGTGGCTGCACGGGCTCTTCGGCTGACGCCTTTCGACCGGGGTCAATCTCGAGCGGTCCGCGCTGTCTAGGAATTGCTGACCGATCGTCCATTGCTGCCGCTTGTTGGTCGGACAACTAGCACGTCTGCATGGCTCTCCTCAGCAATACCGGTTTGACCAGGCCACTCTGACAAGCACGGGCAAGGCGAGGGATAGGCGGTAGCCGGTCGATACGACCTAATGCTCGTCAGGATCGCCATCGCGAAATCGCCACTTCATGATCAGGACGCACGCCGCCATGACCAGAGCAAAACTGTTTGACACCGTCACCGGCCAGGCCTGAGTCATGACGCCATAGACCACCCAGAGGATGAAACAGGTAACGGTAAGCGAATATGTCTTAAGGCTGACCGAAGACGCGTCGCGCTCTTTCCAGATCTTGAGGGCTTGGGGCGCAAAGCTCGTGATCGAGCAGACCGCCGCCGCTGTACCCACGATATTGGCTGTCAAGTCGCTCACGGGTGGGCAACGCCCCCCCTGGGTCACCGTTCCTGTGTGCGAAAACGCACCTCTACAGTGGTAAAGCCGTGCAGGCATAGGACGTTTCCAATCCTGATTTCTGCCCCGTCGGGCGTCGGCCTGTCTTCCCGACGACGACTTCGGGGGCCCGCAAAAAGAAGGGTTTGCGTGCTGAACCGTTGCTCGCTCTTGGGGGTTGACCCTTGGCAGGGAGCGCTGACCGTCATGACCATCGTCGATCCATTGGGCGTCGCCCCGATGCCTTCATTCACCAATGCGGCCGCGCTCGCCGGCATCGCGCTGTTCGATCCGAACGGGCACAATCCGGGCAATCTGCACGATCAGGCGTCCAGAGCGATGTTGGTGTCTCGCTTGGCGCGCCTTCTGCGGCTCCCGATCATTGATGTGGTTGAAGACGCGGAAGACGTCGGACCCGACGTCTTGCTGGTGCCTCGCGACACCCTGATCGGAGAAGACATGACCTCGCGCACGGTCTTCACCGCTGGCAATCTGTTGGGCGGCCGCGTTCCACACCGCTTCATCGCCACCAAGGCGATCACCCACGGCCTGATCGATCGGTCCGCGACCTGCCCGGCCGGCTGGTCCAACACCATGGCCGACCGTCTGGGCGATGCGGCTCTGGAAGGCTACACCGCCTTCTGCGTCGCCGACGCGATCGAAGCTGGTCGGCGCCTCCTCGAGACCGGGCCTGTCCGCGTCAAGGATGTTCTGGCCAAGGCAGGGCTGGGCCAGACGGTCGTCGAAACGCCTGAGGCGCTCGTCGCCGTCATCGCCGATCAGGACGAAGCGCAAATCGCCGCCTTCGGCGTCGTCCTTGAGGAAAACCTGCTCGGCGTGGAAACCTACAGCGTTGGAACCCTGTCGGTCGGCGGACTGCGCATCAGCTATGTCGGCGATCAGCGGGAAACGACGGATCACAGGGGACGCGAGGTGTACGGCGGTTCACGACTGAGGTGCGTCAGGGGCGATCTCGATCGATTGACTCACCTCGGACTGACCCCCGAGGCGGTGGAAGCGGTGCGTTGCGCCGCCGTGTTCGACGACGCCGCCCAGCGCGCCTATCCGGACTTGGTTCTGACCCGCCGGAACTACGATGTCCTCGCCGGCAAGGATGCGCGAGGGCGAAGGCGAGTGGGCGTTCTGGAGCAGTCCTGGCGGGTCGGCGGCGCGACGGGCGCGGAGATCGCCGCCCTCGAGGCCTTCGCGGCCTCGCCGGCGCTGACCTCCGTCGAAACCGCCACGGTCGAAGTGTATGGCCTCGCCGATGTCGGACCGGAGGATGTGGTCTATTTCCGGGGTGAGGACCCCAAGGTCGGGCCGATGACGAAATATGTGACGAGGACAGCGTGACTGAACCTGACGACGTCGAGGAAGGGCGGGTCCGACTGTCTGTCGACGGACAGAAGCTGACCGGCACGCTTCTGACGCCGGAAACCCCCGTGCCGGGCTTTCTGTTTGTCCACGGCTGGGGCGGCGATCAGGAAGAAGACCTGGGCCTGGCCGAGGATCTCGCTCGACTGGGCTGCATCTGTTTCACTTTCGACCTTCGAGGCCATGCCGAAAGCGATGCGAGCCGAGACGAGGTCACCCGGCAGAACGGATTGGACGACGTCACCGCGGCCTATGACTATTTGGCGTCCCAGCCGCTGATCGATCCCGGTGCGATCGGCGTGATCGGCACGAGCTACGGAGGCTATTTGTCGGCTCTGCTGACGAGCATCCGTGACGTGCGCTGGTTGGCGCTGCGTGTCCCGGCCCTTTATCCGGACGCGCATTGGGACGTGCCCAAGGCCAAGCTCGATAAGGACGCGGTGCGCGCCTATCGACAGCAACTGCGAACGCCGCGGGAAGACAAAGCGCTCTCGGCCTGCGCCGCGTTCGAGGGCGACGTTCTCATCGTGCAGTCGGGCAAGGACGATCGCATTCCGCCCGAAGTCATCGCCTCGTATCAGGCAGCCTTCAAGGACGCGAACTCGTTCAGCCACAGGATCATCGCCGAAGCGACCCATGCGATGCGCGATCCCGCCCATCAGCGGCTTTACGCCACTCTGCTCATGAACTGGGTCGAGGAAATGGTGCGGGCTAGCCGCCGGTCTTATCGGTGAACCTCTCGCCAGTGCTCAGCGCCCAGCGCAGCCGCACGTACTGCAGCCGCATTACCCGCTACGCCGCTTTCGTCTCTGGAACGCCGCGCGTCGCGCCTCGTTGATGGCGTAGGTAAAACGGAGACGCACCATGACCGACCTCTCGAACATCAAAGAGCATATGGAAGTGATCGGCGCCGACGGCGTCCATCTCGGCACCGTCGATAAGGTCGAAGGCGATCGCATCAAGCTCACCAAGGCCGACAGCGGATCGCATAGTGATCACCACCACTACCTCTCGGGCGGTCTGGTCGCCGAGGTTGAAGGCAATCGGGTGCGCCTGTCGGCAAACGCCGACAACGCCGCTCTTCTCGAGGAAGAAGAGGCCGGCGAGGCGATCGCCGACCTGAAATAGTGTCGATGACCCGAGACAACGATGCCGTGGCCGCACAGCTTCTGGCCATCCGCGAGCAGCTGACAACCAAAGTGTGGTCGACCGCCGCGGCCGCCGCGACGTCCGGCGACCACGAGCGCGTCCGTGATCTGGTGAAGCTGAAGGTCGATATCGAAGCCATCGACTTCGCCCTCGGACACCGGCCGGCGGGCACAGCTACGGAAAACGAGAGATGATCGACCTGAACACCGCCAGCGCCGACGCGTTAGACGGGATTGAGATGTTGCGCGGCCACGGGTTCGAAATCGTTCGCTATCGTGAGGAAAGAGGTCGTTTCACCAGCCTTCGCCAGCTCGATGAGGTACCGGGTTTGAGCGGCAAGACTGACGGCGTTGAAGCGCACGTTTCGGTCAAAGCCACGAGCCCAGCGACCCAGCCAACTTCGCAGTAGCGGTCCGATGCGTGGGTCGCCTGATCAAGATCGCTTCCTCACTAGAGAAGACGGACACTGAACTGCGTCGGCTTGTTGAGTTTCATTCGTACGGCGAGCCTGCGCTCTGAAAGACCGTAGTCCTAAAAGGGATTTGCAGGATCTTTTTGTGCAGCGGCGATTTCTGCCGGCGTTGGGTCCCGGCAAATGGTCAGTTCATCCGACGACCAGTCGACCAGTCCGAGATCCGCCATCGCTTTCAGCCAACCGTCCATCGGCCAGATCGACCAGGCGGCGTGGAAGCGTTTGGCGTTGGCGATCAGGGCGCGGAAATGCTGCAGGGGCGGATCATAGCCGTCATGATGTTGGTGGAAGACGGGCACACCGCCGGCGAAGAGCAGCGGCAGGCCCTCTCGCGCAATGCGAAACCCCAGATCCGTGTCTTCGGCGCCGTAGCCGACGTAGGTCTCGTCGAACCCGCCAAGCCGATGGAAGGTCGAGCGACGGAGCGCGAAAGCTAGAGACCAGAACAGGCCCGGATTGCCCTCCGGGCTTTCGCCTTCCCGTGGAAAGGGGCGCACGGGATGGGGTCGCCCGGCGGCGCTCAGATCAACTTCCGACAGGGGTCCCGGCCGGACGGCTCCGGCAGGAAGATAGAGCACCTCTGGACAGATGACGGCGTCATGCTCGGCGAGCACCGCCTGCATCCGGTCGCAAACTGCCGACGACACGATGCAATCCACGTCCAGAAACAGCAGGATATCGCCTGATGCCAAGGCGGCCGCCAGATTTCGGGCGGCGGCCAGAGGCAGAGCGTCGCCCGCCAGACGTTCGACGCGGACCGGAAAACCCACCGGCGGCAGCCTCACGGGCGCATCGCTCATGTCGACGACGATCAGTTCGTCGGGCGGCGAGGCGCTGAGCACCAATCCCTCGACCAGTCGGTCCAGATGCGCCTGCCGGTTGCGAACCAGCGTCAGAGCGGACAGCGTCGTCATCGCCGGCTCCACAAATCCAGCCGATAGTTCGGATGCCGTTCGGCGCGATCCACTTGCATGAGGTCCGACAATCCGAGCCAGAGGCGCTCGACGGCGTCGTCGGCGGTCTGGGGATAGTCGGTCTCGCCGGTCCAGTGCACCAGAAGGACGCGTCCGCCCTCGACCAGGCCGCCGGCGATGCGTTGCGCCGCAAAGTCCAGATCGGCGTCGCTCCAGTAGTAGGCGACTTCGGACAGGACGACGAGATCCAGCCCGTCCATAGCCGGACAGTACCGAGGGAAGGCCGCGGCCTCGAACCGGACGTTCCGCCGCCCCGACAGACGCTGACGCGCTCGCTCCAAGGCGGTAAGGCTGACGTCGATCGCCAACATACGATCGCAGACCGCGCTCAGCCGCTCGGTCAGGACGCCGCCCGCACACCCGACCTCGAGCGCAAAAGCCGCTCGCCGCGCCGACAGAGCGGCGATGGTGCGATCGAACTTGGCGGCCTCATAGGGGCTGGAGGCCAGATCCCACGGATCGGCGTCTCCGGCGAAGATACCTTCGAAATAGGCGGAGGTAAGCGAGCGTTCAGCCATAGGCGTCGCGCCGATACAGGGTGTCCGAGGCGGCCCGCAGCCCCCTCTGCGTCTCGAGCCGAAACCCCGGTCCGAACATCGGCGTCAATTGGCTCTGATGGGCCGACAAGGCGTAGGCCCTCAGGCCGGCCCTTAGAGGTCGCGTCGTAATCCGCAGCTTCGCCCCGGACGGAGCCGCCCCCCACACGACATAATCGAAAACGGCGAGAGGCCGGCGGGCCATACTGGCTGCGTGGTTGGCAAGCTGTGCCGCCGCCTGGTGATCGCAATGGGGATCGTCGGGACCCGTCACGGCGACCGCATCGACGCGCCGCTCGCGGCACAAAGCCGCGAGACGACGCGCGGTCGCCTCGAACGCCATGCTGCCAGGAGAAGCGGGCTGGGCATCGGGCCAATCCAGAAACACCGGCGGCGCAGCCGCATTCCCCGCCAACCGTCGAACGGCGCGCCCCGCCTCCAGGCGTCGGGTCCGGATGAGCCTCGCACGGGACGCCAAATCCGGATGGTCGTGCGAACCCGCGCCGTCGGTGAGGATCACGACGCCCGCCAACCGCCGGGCCTCGGCCGCCTGATGGATCAAGGCGCCGGCGCCCAGCGTCTCGTCGTCGGCATGCGGGGCGATGACCAGCCACCGCGCGGATCGCCAGGGTGAGCGCTCCAGCGGCAGGGTCGCCAGCCGGCCGATTTTCTCGCTCACCATAGGGCGTCGCCCTCGCCCCAGAGATCGCGATCCAGCCAGGTCTTGGCCGCCTGGTCCTTCGCATAGTCGGGTCCGGCCTGCCGAAGATAGAGGCTGAGATCACGGGTGATCTTGTCGATGCGCTCGCCGTCGAAGGCGCTGCGCGTCCCGACCGACCGCGCCGCCAATTCCATGACATCGAGGGCGCTGCGTTCGACGACGCCGCGCGTGGCGCGGGCGAAATCCCCGGCGTCCGGCGCTTCGGACGCCGCGCGGATCGCGGCTTCGCGGACCCAGAGCCAAGCCGTCCGCGTCGCAACGACCGCATCGGCGAAGCGCGCGCGCTGGATGGGATCGGCGCGGGCGGCGTCGGACAGCGCGTCGCGCATCGCCATGACCAGACCTTCGACGCCGCCCAACTGGACCGCCGTGAACCGCCACGCCCCGGCCGTGAAGCGCGGTTCGCGATCATAGTCTCCGGGACGTCCGAGCCGCTGATCGGCATCGACCGTCAACCCGATCACCTCATAGCGCCCGCTGGTCGTCGCGCGCATGCCGCGGACGCGCCACCCGCTCAAATCAGCCCTCTTCGGGTCGTTCGCCGGCACAACGATCAGCTGGCGTTCGCCCTGTTCCGGCTGGGCGGTGATGATGGCATATTCCAGGCCGCCCGCGCCGGTCGCGAACATCTTGGCGCCCTGCAGCCGGTCGCCGACCAGACGAACGCCGGGCGGCGGCTCCGTCGCCCAGACGCCGAACCAGCCGCCCTGCGCAAGGACCTTGCCGAGCCAAGCCTTCTGGGCCGGGTCCGCGTACCAGTCGAACAGCGCCAGGGCGTTGACGTGCCCTTCGAACAATCGGCCGACGCTAAGATCCGACCGCCCCACGCTTCTTAGAGCGCCCATCAAGGCCAAGGCCTTCTGGATTGGATCGTCAAAGGCCGTTCCGCCGCTTTGGACCGGAGCGAACCGCCGACCCCAACCCTCCGAGGCGAGCAGCGTCAAACTGTCGGCGGGATATCGCGGCGCGGCGTCGTAGCGCGCACCCAGCGCCCCCAATCTAACCTCAAGGTCTAGAGGCGATGACGCGGTCGGCGTTGTTTCCAGAGCTGTCATTGGCGTGCCTCAAGCTCTGATGCGAGATCGACAAGCCAGGGTCCGGCGGCGTCAATTCCCTGCCCGCTGATCTGCTGCCGATCGGCGGGCGACAGTGCGAGTGCTGACTGAAGGATGCCCGGCCATTGCTGCGCCTGCGGCCACTGCGCTAGGACGATCGAGGCGCCAAGCGCCGCCAACCGCTCGGCCTTCGCGATCTGCTCATTATAAGCGCGAGACTCGGGAAGACAGACGAAGGGCTTGTCGGCCGAAATCACCGCATTCAGAAGGCCGTCTCCCGCGCCTCCGACGACGACCTCCGCCTTGTTGATCTCGTCGTCGACGGCGTCGATCCAGCCCGCCAGCTTTAGGTTCGGCGGTATGACCGGTGGAGGCTCGATCGGCCCAACGCCGGTCCACATCTTCTCGGGCGTTGCCTCCGCAGCCGCTGCCAGCTTGGCGCCATCCAACGGTTCGCCGCCTCGCCCATGAACGACCAGGACGCCTGATCCACGCTTCGGTCCCGAATAGCGTTGGGGGGCGAAGTAGTGCGTCTTGTCCCGCACCTCCCTGGCCCCCATCCCATCCAGCTGCTCATGGAAGGGCGCAAGCAAGGCTTCTGCGCCGCGGAAGGCGTCCAGATGCGCCGGGTCCGATCGATCCCCCGCGAGGCGGACATAGACCACAGGCGTCGCACACAGCCGGGCCAGCATCGCCATCTCGACCGACACATCGATCACCACCAAGGCCGGCCTGGCGTCGCTGATCCAATGGGCGAACCGGGCGGTCCGCGCCCGGACGCCCGCATGGTGATAGGGGGCGTAATGCAGCGCCTCGGGCCGGACAGGCGCCTCGTCACAGCCGGAGAAGCGGTCTCCCTCGTGGGGCCTGTCATCCTCCAGATCCACGCAGGCGATGTCTTCGGTTCGCCCCTTCAGTCCCGTTCCAAGCAGCACAAATCGCTCGGGCGCAGCGGCGGCGATTTTCAGTGCGCGCTGGCGATGGCCGTCGCCCTGGTGGTGGACATAGTATCCGATCGGAGCCCTCACGCTGCGGCTCTCTCAACGCCGTCGGCCCAACCTCGTAAATCCATGTCGAGCGGCATGGCGGGCAGCTGGGTTTCCAATGCCGACAGCCGCCTGACGCTCGCCGCGTCGTGTCGCTGACCCCGGCGCCAACTCGCCCGCTGTCGCCAATGCGAAAAGTCCGGCGCCATGATCGGACCGCCGTTCCGCGCCTGATCGAACAAGCGGGTCATATCCTCCGCCATCCCCCCGGCGGCGCGGCCCGTGGTGCGTGCCGACACGCGGGTCCACACCGCCAAGGGATGCACAAGCCGGGCCCCCTGCGCCTGAGCGGCGATCACAAGCGCCCGATCCTCACCCGTCGGCTGTTCCGGCACGCCGCCGGCTGACAGATAAGCCGCCGCCGTGATGGCGAGGCTGGCCCCGGTGTGATCGCCATGCCGAGGGGCCGGATCATGTGGCGCAGGGTCGATTTCGTCCTCGATCGCGCGAACCTGGCGCCAGTAGGCGTCCCATAGTCGACGCAAAGCCGCGACATCCGCCGAGATCGGTTCCGCGTCATCCAGCACCAGCCGTCCACCCACCAGATCGGCTCCATCCGCGATGGCTGCGAGATTGGCGGACAGCCAGTTCGACGGCGGCCGCGTGTCGGCGTCCGTCGAGATCAGAAGGCCATCGGATCGATCTCCGAGATGCTTGAGACCGACGGACATGGCCGCACGCCGCGCCGCGCCGGCATGGGCGCGATGCTCTGGAAAGGTCTGCAGATCGACGACGATGTCCAGTCGATCCTTCCACCGATCGGCCGCGGCCTGGGCCTGAGGGAGCGAACTGTCCGTGGAGTTATTGATGCAGAGCGCGACCGAAATTCTGCCCGGAAGATCCTGCGCGGCCAGAGCGGCCAGAAGCACGGGAAGACGCCGTTCCTCATTCCGCACGGGCACGCAAACGCAGAAGGTAGGTTCGCCTGTCATGCGATCAGCCGATCTTCCAGCGCGTCATTGGCCTGCATCTGCCCTGCCGCAGCCGCCTGAATCATCTCGCCATAGAGTTTTTCATAGGCGGTGATCATCCGGCGCACATCGCAGGCCGCCTCGGCGCGCGCGCGGCAGGCTGACCGAGACAGGCCGACCGACCGGGCGATCGCGCGCGCCAGATCCTGCACATCGTCCGGACGGGCCAAGGCGCCACAGTCGGGAGTCAGAATCTCGGGAATGGCGCCGCGCGCGAAGGCGGCGACGGGCGTGCCGCACGCCAGCGCTTCGGCCACCACCAACCCGTAGGGTTCGTCCCAGCGCGGCGTGCAGACGAAGGCGGCCGCCTGCCCGATCTCCTTCGACAGCGTTTCGTGATCGAGGTGGCCGAGATAGGTAGTTTCGCGCGTCAACCTCGGAGCGATCTCGGCATCGAAATAGGCTTGATCCAGGATTGGGCCCGCGAACCGCAGGGCGACACCCGCCAATGCCGCCGCGTCCAGCGCCAGATGCAGACCCTTCTCGGGCACAATCCGCCCATACCAGATCAAATGCCCAGGGTCGTCGTGACGCGCACGCCACGGAAAGCGCTCCAGGTCGATCCCGTTCAGAATGACCTGATCGATCGGCCGCACTCGGGTCCATTGTTCGCGCATCGCCTCGGAAACGCCGACAAACCGCGCAAACGGCGCGCTCGCTTCGCGGATACCGCTTTCCAGCCAGCAAAATGGCGGCGTGTGGAGCGTGGTGACCATCGGCATCGGCAAGGTCTCGGCCATCGAGACCGGCAGATAGTGCAGGCTGTTGTTGTGGATGACATCGAACGCACTGCGTCGAAGCCGGCTCATCAATGACAGATAGGCGTGATGCTCTCGGAAGAAGGCGACGTCGCCCGCCTCCGCCGTCCCGACCTTGGCGATTTCCGTCTGCTCGCAGATCGCCTCTAGACCGAGCGCGGGGTCGGACAGGGTCGCTGCAAACAGCGTGACGTCATGACCGTTCAGCCGCAGTTGGCGACAGAGCAGATGGGTATGCATCTCCAGCCCGCCGGCGAAGGGTTCTGCGATCGGATATTTGAGATGTGCGATGACGCCGATGCGCATCCATACCGCCGTGATCGACAACCCGACCCCCCTCGGATCGGTCCATGGCGTAAAGCCTGAAAGTCAAAGCTATGCCGCGGCTATTCGTTCCTGTGTGCGGTAATGGTCTCAAGCAGATGGGAGGCGTTCGGCCTTTGAAGCCAGCAGAACCAAGAGCATTTGGTCGAGATGATCCGATGCAATCGCGCGACGGCTGCGGAGAGCAGTCAGCTTTGGAGCGATAAACTACGCAGCGCGTTCAGTGGACGAACTGAGAGGACCCAACCATGACCAACCTTGTCGCCTCCACATTCGCAACACGTAGAGACGCCGAGCTCGTGGTCGAACGGCTTGTCCAAACCCATGGCATGGAACGAGACGCCATTCAGGTCGCCCCTGAAGGCGAGGCGAACACGGTTGGAGACAGGCCTTCGGGCGGAGACTTCGAAGGCGACAGCCACAGCATCGACTCTCGGTCGGACGTGCCGATCGCCGGCCGTGTCAAAGTCGTCGTGTCTGCAGAAACCGATGACGAGGAACAGACGATACGCACCGCATTCGTCGAATTCGGCGCCAAGGACGGATGACCCTCATGCGAGCCGGTCCTCGGCTACGTCGCGTTGATCCTGTGACAAGGGCCGCAGCGTCCCGACGCCTCTGTTCGCAAGGATGACGTCCGTGGAATCGCTCATCGATGCCAAGCTTCATCGCCTCGGCGACCTCTCGAACGACGATCGCGGACGGCTTGGAGGCCTCCTAAGTGGGCGCCGTCGCGCAGCAGCCGGCGAAGCCTTGGTGGAAGAGGGCAATCGACCCACGTTCAGTACGCTGCTGCTCTCGGGATTTGTCGGCCGAGTCTCGACCCTGGCGGACGGCGGTCGTCAGATCACAGCGATTAGCATTCCCGGGGACTTCATCGATCTACATGGCTTTCTTCTGAAAACGATGGACCACAGCCTTGTAGCCTTGTCTGACGTCACCGTTGCGGTTGTCCAGCACGCCGACTTGAGGCGCGTGACGGAACACGCCCCTCGCCTTGCGCGAGCGCTTTGGCTTGAAACGCTGATAGATGCGGCCATCCACCGGCAGTGGCTGGTGGCGCTGGGACGCAGAGACGCAGGGACAAGACTGGGCCAGTTGATCTGTGAACTCTACCTCCGGCTGGAAGCCGTAGCCCTCGCCCAAGACCACACCTTCGAATGCCCTCTGACCCAATCGGACCTAGCGGACATGCTGGGGATGTCGACCGTCCACGTGAACCGCTCGCTCAAGGTCCTTCGCGACACGGGCCTGGTGCGATGGCGGAATGGTCAGGTGTCGATCGACGACTGGACGGCGCTGACCGAGCGCGTCGCCTTCGACGCCTCCTATCTCGATCTGAAGCTGTCTAAGTCCTCAAGCGGCGCGCCGATCGCGAGACGGCGGACGGCCTAAATCTATCCGAAGCTCATTAGCGCGCGGCCGCTGCGCCTCCATCTCCGCGCCTGCGGCGTCAGACGCTCGCGATCCGGTTGGGACCGGACACATAGCGCCTGACGGGCAGCCCAGCGATACGGCGAAGCCGATCAACATCGAGCAGGGAAATCGTCTGGTCGGACCGTTTGATCAGATTCAGGCGATCCATCTCGCGAAGGGTTCTGTTCACATGCACCGGCGTGATCCCGATCAGGTCGCCGAGATCGCGCTGGGTCAAAGGCATAAGGAACATGCCGCCCGGCGCATCGCCGCGTTCGGACAATCGATCGAACAGATTGGTCAGCGTGGCGGCGATGCGAACGTGTGCGGGCGCCTGACCAACCACGGCCAGACTTTCCATCAACGCGACACGCTCTTTCTGCGCACTCAGAAAGAGTGAAAGCGCAATCCGCGGATAGGCCTCAAATGTCGCTATCAGCCTGGACCTCGATATCGCGTGCACAGCGATGGGCGTCATGGCGGTCAGGCAGTCGACCGTTGTCGTCAGGCACAGGCTCGGCGCTCCCAGGAGATCGCCCGGAAGATGGACCTTCACAATCTGCTGCTTGCCCGATGCAAGCGCGATGGACGACGCGACCCAGCCCTGGGTCAGCAGATAGAGATGCGAAGATTCAGCCGCCTCATGACGCAACACATGGTGGCGAGGCCAATGCTGGACCGGCTCGAGAAGCCCGGCCAGCGCCGAACGCTCGCGAGACGACAGCGCGACGAATTCTCCCAGCCGGCCCGGCGCATCGGATGGCGAATCGATTGGGGCGGCAGGTCCTCATCCATGCCCCGCGTTCCCCCAAACCCGGCATGCCTGCACTAACCCATGTAAAGGGCTGTCCGACTCGCCGTCGGGAGTACTCTCGACAGGCTAGAAGCCTGTCCAAAATCGGACCTATGAAACTCAGCGGACGCACCAGGATTGGTTGTCTTTTGATCCGGCGAGAAGGCGACATGACCCGACATACGCCACACAGGGACAAGATTGATGATACGCGCGGCTTGGCGCAGGGCGGTCTAGGCGGCCCCGAGGACGAAATACTCGACGCGGGACAGGAGGAGGTCTTCTCCCGCACCGAAGTCGAGCTGGGCGAGAGCGAACACCACTGCGGTGAAGAGACGCCGGGGCTCAGGCCGTGACACACGGCCTGAAGACGCGTATTCCGGAAACAACGACGCACCTTTGCATCGACATGCAACGCATGTTCGCGGAAGGGACCGGATGGCATACGCCTTGGGCAGCCAAAACCCTTCCGGCCATCGAGGCGCTATGTTCTGCAAGGCCTGAAAGGCTGTGGTTCACCCGATTCATCCCCGCCGCAACGCCCGATGAGGCGGGGGGCGCCTGGCGCGACTATTGGCGGCGTTGGTCTACCATGACGAAGAACGCTCTCGATCCGGCGATGTTGGATCTGGCGCTTCCGCTTCAGCGGTTCGCGCCGCCTGCGCAGATCATTGACAAAACGGTCTATTCCGCCTGGTCAGGCACACAAATCCACAAGGCGTTCAAAGATCAGGGTGTCGATACGCTCGTCGTAACGGGCGCGGAAACTGACGTTTGCGTTCTCTCGACCGTGCTCGGAGCCATCGATCTGGGCTATCGTATCGTGGTGGTCAGCGACGGGGTCTGCAGTTCGGCTGATCAGCCTCACGACGACCTATTGGCGCTCTACAGCGACCGCTTCAGTCTACAGGTCGAAACTGCCGAATGCCGAGAGGTGCTGGAGGCCTGGGTGGCATGACCGTCCATCCTCCCGTTCTGCGCTATCAGATCCGCTACCGTGATGGCGGAGAGCCTGAGACCCTGATCTCAAACGACATGGCTGACGCCATGGCCCAGGCGTCTCAGCGCGCAAAAGCGATGGGTCAGGCTGTCGCCCTGTGGTGCGATGGTCGGTGGATCGCCGACGTCGATTCAGCCCCGTCGCTCCTCTCGCCCGACTTGATCGCAAAGCTCGTCCATGCCGGCATCTATGTATTCGGCGCACCGGTCCGAGACCGGTGACGGCCTGATCTAGGCCGCCTCGGCCGCGATGGCTTCGGCGAACGCTGGAGACCGCGGGCGATAGTGACAGCAGGCCAGGCTCGCGAGAACGGCCTCATCTTTCAAAAGGATGCGTCCCCGCACGGTGCGTAGGGCGCCGGCGGCGCGAAGGCTCTGACACGCCTGATTGATGCTGGATCGGCGCAGGCTCAGCAGCGCTCCGATATTCGATTGCGACAGCGCGATCTCGAAGCCACCGGTAGCGCGATGAATGTCCAGAAGAAAGCTGGCGACGCGAGAGACCGCCCCATGCGACATGGCGCACCTCAACCGCGCTTCCATCGACTTCAGTCGCTTGAGGCCGCCTGCAAGAAGAAATTGAACGCCTTCCTCACCCGCCTCCCGGCAGAAGGCCGCAACGGGCGCCCGGTACACCAAGCCGTTCGACAGCCAGAGCCCTGGGCTTCCCCCTGCGATGTCGATCAGGTCGCCCGCCGCAGCGACGCCGCAATGGGTTCCTCGTTTCCCGTCATCAAGAAGAAGACAACCGTCGAGAACGACAGCGATCTCGCCATCCGGACGATAGGGTCCGCCCGACACGACGGGAATGATCTCTCCCAGGCGTAGCGCGCGACTGCGACTTTCGAAGGAGAGCGGATCAAACGCCCGCCACAACGAAAGAATTTCCTCGCGCGGCTCTAGACATGGCGAGGTTTCGCCGGACGGTGTCGCAGGATCGAGCATAGGCGCATCCTGCGACTTTCCGGGCGTAGCGCACTTACATGGGTTAACTGACGCCTTCGTCCTCGATCAGTTCGGTCGTGATCCCTGCCCCAGGTCCCGCCCCTAGATCAGCGCCGGTTACAGGATTGCTGTCGGCGTCAGAGGCTGTTCGGGCCGCGAAGGCCTGGACAGCGGCGGCGTCCCGTTCGCCCAGTGAGACGCTGGCGGAGCCGTCGCCGCCGTCCACGGCGCCCTGCTGTTCACGGTCGTCGATGAACTCCCATTGCTCACCCTCATTCCAGGGACCGCGGGCATCGCCCTCTCCTTGGGACATATCGTAGTATTTGTCAGCGAAGGCAGGCAGGCCGACCAGCTTGCCTGCCGGGAAGTTCGGCTCCATGGCGTAGAGGGCCTTCTCGAAGGACTTCTGATGCGCCACTTCGCGCGTCATCAGGAAGTTCAAGGCGTCCTTCACGCCGGGATCGTCCGTGCAGTTGATCAGGCGTTCATAGACGATCTTGGCTCGGGACTCGGCGGCGATGTTGGAGCGTAGGTCGCAGGCGGGATCGCCGATCGAGTCGATGTAGGCGGCGGTCCACGGGACACCGGCGGAGTTGATGAGGGCCGGCGCGCCGCCATAGAGAATGGACGTCGTATGACTTTCACCGCCGCTGTTCAGCGAGGCGTACAGATCCGCCTCCTCCATCGCGGCTTCAGCCATCTGGCCTTTCACGCCCCGGTTCAGCATGGACACGATCGAGCCGATGACTTCGAGGTGGCTTAACTCTTCCGTGGCGATGTCGAGCAGCATGTCTTTGCGGCCCGGATCTTCGTCCGCTAAAGCCTGAGTGAAGTAGCGCATGGCGGCGGCGAGCTCGCCCTGCGGCCCTCCGAATTGCTCAAGCATCAGGGTGGCGAGACCGGGGTTGGGTTCGGACACCCGAACCGTATACATCAGGCGCTTGTTGTGCATGAACATGGTTGGCTCCTAGGACGTTGGAGCCTGGCAAACCGAAACAGTCTTGAGACTGTTCCCAAGGTCTCTTTTCCGACTTGAGTAGTTCACCGGGTCCGAAGCCACCGGCTGTGCCCGCTATTGGACAGTCGGAACAGACGCCCATGGGAGGCTCTTCAACCTTCTTTCACGGGAGGTTTGATGTCCCTCATCGACAAGGCGCTTGCCGCCGTCACCCCGCAGCCTGACGAAGCGACGCGCAAGTCGGCCACCGAGAAGGCTCGCGCCGCCTCTGAGACGGGGGACTGGCTGTCTATGGTTCTCGACCATCACGACGCCATCCGCGCCGCCTTCGCCCGAGGCCGAACGGCCAAGACCGCCGTCGAGAGAAACGCCGCTCGCGATGCGCTCGCAGTCGTGCTGAACGGCCATGCGCTGGCCGAAGAGCTGGTCCTCTATCCCGCCCTCGGTCAGGCCGGCGAAAAGATGCACGCGGCCCACGCCTATCTCGAGCAGACGACCACGAAGGCTCAGATGGCGGAGCTTGAGAATATCGCGCCCTTAAAGCCCGCCTGGCTGGACAAATGGGTCCACATCGAAGGCGCCGTTCTCACCCATATGTTCGAAGAAGAACGCGATTGGTTCCTGACGCTGAAGGCCAAGGCCGACCACCAGGTCCGTCTGGCTTCGCGTTACGCCGAAGAGTTCGAACGCTACGCTGGCGCGCCCCAGTCTCAAGCCGCCTGATTTCGACGACCCAGCCTCAAGGAGACACCGACAATGTCCGCTCCCGTTTCGACCGACGCCGATGTCCAGTCCCCAGCCTTTCATGACGACGATCAGGTGGAAGGCGCTTACGACTCCACCAGCGTCCGCGCCGTCATGATCAATCGCCCGCGTCAGGCGCTGTATGAGTATTGGCGCGACTTTCGAAACCTGCCCCGCTTCATGGAGAACGTGAAGTCCGTCGATGTTCTGGACGATGTCCGATCCAGCTGGACCGTCGCGGGCCCCGCCGGTGCGGAGATCGAACTTGTCAGCGAGATCATTGAAGATCGTCCCGGCGAATACATCGCCTGGCGGTCGACCGAGGACAGCGATGTCGATCACGAGGGCTGGATCGCGTTTCGCGACAACGCCTTCGGCCGAGGCACCGAGGTCCGTGTTCTGATCAGCTACGATCCGCCGGCGGGCGCCGTCGGCAAACTGGTCGCCAAGGTGATGCAGCGCGAGCCCCGGGTCCAGGCCCGGCGCGAGCTGCGACGTTTCAAACAGCTGATGGAGACCGGCGAAATCTCGACGTCCAAGGCTCCCGACGCGGCGCCGCGCGCCGACCGTCATTTCTGATCCAGGAAGGAATTCCCATGCGCGCCCTGACTTGGCACGGCAAACACAACGTTCAGGTGGACACGGTCCCCGATCCCCAGATCGTCAATCCCCGCGATGCGATCATCAAGATTACGGCGACCGCCATCTGCGGATCAGACCTGCACCTCTACGATAGCGTGATCCCCGGCATGTCCAATGGCGACATCCTCGGCCACGAGTTCATGGGCGAGGTCGTCGAGATCGGCCGTGGCAACACGAGCCTTCAGGTCGGCCAAAAGGTCGTCGTCCCCTTCGTGATCGCCTGCGGCTCCTGCTTCCATTGCGGCAAGCAGCAGTTCTCGGCCTGCGACAACTCCAATCCCGCCGACAAGTCTGACGCATCCGAGATCGCCTACGGTTACCCGGCTGCCGGGCTGTTCGGCTATTCGCATCTGACCGGCGGCTATGCGGGCGGCCAGGCGGAATATGTCCGCGTCCCCTATTCCGACGTCGGCCCGATCGTGGTGCCGGACGGGATCGAGGATGAGCGGGTCCTGTTCCTGTCCGACATCTTTCCCACGGGTTGGATGGCGGCCGAGAACGCGGAGATCGAGCCCGGCGACACGGTGGCGATCTGGGGCTGCGGCCCCGTCGGTCTGTTCGCCATCAAGAGCGCCAGATTGATGGGCGCCGGTCGCATCATCGCCATCGACCATCATCCACGCCGACTGGAGCTCGCCAAGGCGAACGGCGCGGAAGTCCTCAACTATCATGAGGTCAAGGTTCGTGAAGCCCTGATGGAGATGACCGCCGGCATCGGGCCGGACGCCTGCATCGACGCGGTCGGTATGGAGGCGCATGGCTTTTCGCCCGACAACATCATCGATGCGGTGAAGCAGGAAACGAAGCTGGGCACGGATCGCCAACATGTCCTCCGCGAGACGATCATGGCGTGTCGCAAGGGCGGCCGCGTGTCGATCCCCGGCGTGTATGGCGGACTCGGCGACAAGCTGCCGATCGGCGCCCTCATGCAAAAGGGGCTGACCATCAAGACCGGCCAGACGCATGTGCAGAAATATCTGCCCCAACTGCTGGACCTTGTCCTGGACGGCAAGATCGACACCACGGACCTCATCAGCCACCGCCTGCCGCTGGAGCAGGCCCCCGAGGCCTACAAAAACTTCCACGACAATCCGAACGAGTGGACGAAGGTCGTGCTCAGACCCCACTGATCGCGCCCGGCAGGCGGCCCCACAGGCCGAGGAGCGGCCTGCCGACGACGCCCTCCGGGCGTCCGTCCCCGGTTCGGAGCGACCGGGTGCCTGGAACAACCGCCCCGACCGGGAGGTTTCAACCCCGAGGGCCCGTCACAAGGCGGGCGCCACAACGAGGACCCTTTCATGACCGAGCGTCTCTACACCTTGAGAATAGGCCAGACCGACGGCCGCGAGCGCAGCGTCCAGGTCCGGTCTGAAACGGATGTTCAGGCGGCCGACGCCGCCGCCCCTCTGCTCTCCGAGGGCGAGACCATCCTGTCGATTTCGGAAATCCCGGACGACGGCGCGGTCGTTGCGGACGCGCCCGCGCCCCAGTCACAGGCCGCCGAGCTCGCTCCCGTGACGCCTGGCGTCGCGGCCGCACCACAAGACATCCGCTAGCCGGGGGTCGCCGACGAGGCCGTGGAGGTCACGTCCGACCGGGACCGTGCGGCTGCGAAAAAATATAGACGCCCGCCCCGAGACGATCGTGAAGGCCCGGATCGATCCCGTCGAAATCCTCGGTCGCCGGCGGCTCACATTCGACGACCAGACGACCGTCGCGCCAGACGGCGACCGGCGCCTTCAGCGCAAAGGCCCGGCGCCGGGCCTGGCGAAGGGCGTCCGCGACATCGCTCGCGATGAGGGTCTCCGGCTCGCCCCCTGCCGGAAGCGCAACTGATAGCCCAGCATGGGCGTCCTCGGTCTCATGACGCCCCCTCCCGGCCAGGCCGAGCCGCACTCTGCGAAGTCACGTCAAGCCTGATCATCGCCGCCTCACGGCCGCGACAGGACAGCGCGCTCAGCGCCGTGCTCCGCGCGCAGATGAACAGGTCGGCCTTCCAGCCAAAGGCGCTCCACCGTTATCGCCCTCCATCCCTCAGGGAGGACCACGGGCCGGGCCGGCCAGTCGGCGGGCGCGCCGCGCGCTTCCAGTCCGGTCAGTCCGTAGACAAGGCCGAGCAGCAGCCCCCCGAGGTTGGCGAAGAAGGGTCCCGCCGCGGTCTCGCTGTCCGGGTGGTCGGCCCGATATTCCAGACACTGGTGGAACCGTCCGGCGTCGTAGGCTGCGTATCCCTCCTCGAACAGCTTCGGCGCCAAGGTGCGATCGCCGGCGAGCGCCGCCCAGGCGGCATACAGCGCTGGAAACATCGGTGAACCCACATAGGCCTTCCAGTGCGCCAGATAGAAGTCGAGCGTCGCCTTCGCCACATCGGGTCCGGCCGGGTGTCCGCCCGGAAACAGGCCGGCCAGGGGTGATGGTGTGGCCCCCTTGGGCTCGTCGATCCGGAAGCCGTCATGGGCAGCGATCACCCCATCCGCCCGGAGAGGGAGGTAGAGCTGGTCGCAGACCTGACGCCAGGCCTCCGGCGAAGGCCTGCCCAAGGCCTCTGCGGCGGCCGTGGCGCGCCTCAAGACATCCTGGGCGAACATCAGGGTGAAGGCGTCGTTGTCCGGCGGAACCGGCACCTCGGCCGGACCGGTGGCCCGCTTCAACTCAAAGCCGCGATCTGTTCGGACCATCCGGCTGACGATCCATTCCGCCACCCCGCTGAGGACGGGCCACGCGTCCTCGCGCAGGAAGGCCCCGTCGCCCGTCGCATCGGCATAGAGACTGAAGGCGCGTGCGACATGCAGCGATCCGTGGTCCTCGTGCGCCGCGCCCGATCCCCCGCCGGGCGTCGCCTCCTGCCCGGTCGAGGGCGCTGCCTCCCAAGGGAACTGCAGACCCTGACGTCCCGACAGGCGGGCGTTGGCGCCCGCAGCGGCCAGGCCGCGACTGCGGAAGTCCAGCAGGGCGCGCGCGGCGTCGGGTTGGCTGAGGATCAGGGGTGGGACGCAGAAGGCGTCGATGTCCCACATCACATGGCCGTAGTAGTAGGAATAGTCATGCCAGGTCGCCAGCCCGAAGATCGAGGTCGCGGCCGGCGAAGCGGCATGGACGGAGCTGTTGAGATAGAAGAAGGCCGCGTCGATCAGGGCCTGATGCTCGGGCCGGGCGCCCTCCACCACGATCCGGCCCCGCCAGAGGGCGCGCCAGGCCTCGCGGTTTCGGGCGCGCAAGGTCTCGAACCCGGTCTCGGCCGCACGCGCGACGCGGCGCACCGCCTCCTCGTCCGGCCGGGCGTGCACCAGCGAGGGGACCAGGGCAGCCATCTGTCGCAGGCGCGCGCCCCGTTTGCCGACGCGCCCGAGGTCGTAGGCCGTCTGGAGCGGCCCGGACACATCCCAGGCGGCGACCCTCCGCGCCGCAGTCTGTCGGGTCTCGGTCCAGAGGGCGAGCCCGCAGGTCGAGAGGTCGCCCTCGGTCGTCCAGAGCAGAGATCCGTCGCAGGCGGGCTCGGCTTCGCTCGGCGTATCGGTGCTTTGTCGCGTCACGCGCCCCCGCAGACCGGCGGTCGCCACGACGGCGCGGATCTGGAGCGCGCACGCCCTGTCGGGTCGCACAAAGACCTCTTGCAGCACCACGGTCGGGGCCGTGCGGCTTGCAAGGGTGACCACCTCGAACTGCGCCGTCACCTCCCCGAGGCGGGCGGTCCAGCGACTGGTCAGTTCCCCGGTGGCGAAGTCGTAGTCCTGAACCAGGTCGGTGACGCACCAGGGCTGGTCCGACAGCCAGACGCCTTCGATGCAGACGTCGGCCGCCAAAGGATAGGGCACGGGCGCGGCCGCCTCGATCCGTCGCTCCGGATGTTCGCCGGCGACGCCGTTCACGAGGGTCATGCCGGGGGCGAGCGCCATCTCACGGACGCGCAGACCGATCAGGCCGTTTGACACATAGGCCGGCAGGGCGCCGTTGCGCGCGCCGTGCGCCTGCGGCGGGCTGATCGGGCGCCAGGCCTTCCCCTCACCGCCAGCCATCGAGCACCTCGGCGCATTCGGCGGTTTCGACCTGCTGGGCGAACCGGTCATGATAAAGGGCCAGCAGATGGTCGTGAGGGTCATCGGCAGAGCTGCAGACCGCGTCGGTGACGACCACGACCCGGTACCCCAGATCGATGGCGCCCAGAACCGCCGCCAGAACGCAGACGTCGGTTTCGGCGCCGGTGACCACCAGGGTGTCGACGCCGTGGGCGCGCAGTTCAGCGTCCAGCCCCGTGCCGAGCCACGGCGAATAGACTTTCTTGTCGATCAAGCGGCCGGGCGGCGTGAACCTCTGCAGCGGACCGGCGAGATCGACCATTGAAGAGCCCATCGCCTCCAGGGCCATCGAGGACCAGCGGCGCCAGTAGTCACGCCACGTGCCCTGCCCTTCCCCCACGCGCGCCGCCGGGATGAAACGGGTGAAGACCGTCCGGTCGGCCTTGGCCTCGCAGAGCTTGACGAGGACGGGCATGACCCGCTCGGCCCAAGGGGTGCGCCATTCAGTGTCCTCGACGAACATCCGCTGCATGTCGATGCACAGGTGAACGGTCGTGGTCGGGAGGGCGCATGCAGACCGACCACGGTCAGATCTCCTCTGGCTTGCGGGCTTTGAGACGCACGTGGATCGCCGTCTCGCCGGTATGATGTTCGATGCGCCCGCTTTCCACCTCCGCCCGGGAAAAGACTTCCTCCTGGCCCGAGTCCAACAGTTCGGTCCCGGCTCCGCCCAGGCCTCCCTGGGCCAGGCCGGAGCGGGCGTCAGCGGCCTGGCTCCGGCTTGGCGACCGCCGAGGATCATCCTCTATCGCACCCACGGTCATCGTGTTCTCCCTGTCCACGTCAATCGCATAGGCCGGGGCGTTCGTTCCCTCTCGCCGGGCCAAAACCTGCCTGTGTCCATGACCGGACTCGATTTTGCCGGGTTCGTCCCCGGCGACTTTGGGGTCCGGCTTTGGATCGCCGTCGCGAAAGCGCCACTTCATGACCAGCACCCTGAGGCCATGATCAACGCGCAGCTGTTCGCGACGGTGACGGGCCAGGCCTGGGTCAGGACGTCATAGACCACCCAGAGGATGAAGCAGGACACCGTGAGCGAATAGGTCTTGAGGCTGACGGCCGAGGCGTCCCGCTCCTTCCAGATCTTGATCCCCTGGGGCGCGAAACTGGTCACCGAGCAGATCGCAGCGGCTGATCCCACGATATTGGCGACGGTCTCATTCATAAGCCCGCAACGTGGCCCTGCGCCCCCCTGTTCATATGCGCGAGAGCGCTCAGTCGCCTGCCGGGCCGTCCTGACCTGACACGAACGTCCATCAATCCCGGAGCGGCTCGGCTCAGCTTGGCCGCAGCCGCAAGCCGTCTGCGTCCGAACCGCGCCCGTCCTGATCCTTCACAGCACATCTGGCCCCTTCCGGGCCTTTTCCACCAGGTCCGCCGTCAGGCGGTCGGGACCCAGAGCCCATCGGGCGAGCGCGGCGTCAAAGACGCGAGGCTTCGGCGAGACCTGGGCGAACAGGGTCATGGAGGACCGGAACTTCAGATCGTCCGGCGATCCGAACAGGCGAAGCGGCGAGGCGGCCGGCGCCGTCGTGGCGGCCTCCGCAGCTCGGGCAAGCCGGTCGCCCAGGATCGGATGCGCCAGATAGGCCCGGGCCTCGGCCAGGGACGCGATCCCGTAGAAGAGGGCCGTGGGCGACCGGCCCAGCGACCGGACCTGAGGAAAGACCAACCACATCGAGTGGCTCGCCTTGCGACCGGCGGCGAGCTCGGCCATCGCCGTGTCGAACACCCCGTCCTGCGCCGTCTGGAACCGTTCCAGGTCGGCGGTCATGCTTCACCTCCGTCCAGCGCAGCGAACCAGTCCGCATAGGGCGTGTTGCGCGCCATGCGACGGTTGAGGTCCGGAGCCCCGTCGTCCCACCAGACCGGACCGCGCTCGCCCAGGGCGATCTTGGCCGTGTCGACGGCGCGACGCGCGGCGGCCAGGGCGTCGTCGTCCGCCGCAGCCAGGGCCGAACGGACGGATCGACGCGCCGCCACCAGGTCCTGGACGCGCCGCTCGCGCGTCTCTGCGGCGAGCCTCGGATCGGCGCAACGCCACAGGCGGCCGCGCACCACGAAATAGCGGCCGTCGGGCGTGGTCGTCTGAGGCGAAGGCGCAGGCATGGACGCACAACGCCCGACCGCCCAGATGGCGCCGCCCACAGACCGCTCCACAGGTCCACATCCTCGCGCCTTGACTCTCGCGGCGTTCGATAAGAACAAATGCGGAACATTGAACGGATCACCCAGTTCAGGAGATCATGTCCGTCGCCCCGTCCCCGTTTCAGGCCCTGCGTTCCGAGATCGCCCGCATCGAGGCGTTTCGGCGCACGCCCCGCGGCGTCCTGCCGTTCGGCCTGGACGCCCTCGACCGTCGGCTGCCCGCCGGCGGCCTGGCGCTGGGCGCGCTGCATGAGGTGGCTGGCGGCGGAGACGGCGCCGTGGACGGGGCGGTCGCGGCCCTCTTCGCTGCGGGCGTCGCCGCCCGCACCCAGGGTCCGGTGCTCTGGTGCGTCACCCGGCCGGATCTGTTCGCCCCGGCGCTGGAACAGGCCGGCCTCTCGTCCAACCGGGTGATCTATGTGGAGGCCGGCGACGAAGCCGGGGTGCTGGCCGCCTTCGAGGACGGCCTGCGTCACGGCGGCTTCGGCGCGGTCGTCGGCGAGGTGGCGCGCCTGTCCATGACCGCGTCCCGGCGGCTGCAGCTGGTCGCCGAGGACAGCGGATCCCTTGGCCTGGCGGTGCGACGATGGCGTCGCCAGGCCGAGGCGGCGGACTTCGGCCAGCCCACGGCCGCCGCCACCCGATGGCGGGTCACCGCCCTGCCCTCCGCTCCCCTACCCGTGCCCGGCGTCGGCCGCCCGCGCTGGTTTGTCGAACTGATCCGCTGCCGCGCCGGAGCCTGCGCGGATTTCGAACTGGAAGCCTGCGATGAGACGGGTCGTCTCGCTCTACCTCCCCACCTGGCCGACCGATCGGCTGCGACGCCGGCTTGGACCCGACGCGCCGTCGCCTGACACGCCGATTGTCCTGGTCGGACGCCAGGGCCGCAAACGCGTCGTCCTGGCCGCCGACCCCGCCGCCCGCGGCCATCGCCTGTATCCCGGCATGGCCGCGACCCAAGCCAGAGCCCTCCTCGCCGATCTGGTCGTTCACCCCTTCGACCCCGCCGGGGATGCGGCCGCCCTGGACCAGCTCGCCCTCTGGGCGCTGCGCCGCTATGCGCCGATCGTGGCCGCCGACCCGCCGGACGGCCTGGTGCTCGATGTCAGCGGCGCCAGTCACCGCTATGGCGGCGATGAGGGCCTGCTCGACGATCTGATCGCCCAGACCGCCAGCGTCGGCATTCACGCCCGCGCCGCCCTCGCCGACACCTGGGGTGCCGCCCACGCCCTCGCCCGCCAGGTCGCCGGGCCGACCACGGCGGTCGAACGCGGCGGCCCCGCGATCCGCCATCTTTCGGTGCACGCCCTGCGCCTTCCCGCCGACATGGTCGAAGGCCTGGAGCGTCTGGGGATCGACACCATCGGCGAGCTCGAAGCCAAGCCCCGCGCGCCCCTGGCCCTGCGGTTCGGCCCCGAGCTGACGCGGCGGCTGGACCAGGCCTATGGACGCGCCCCCGAGCCGATCACCCCCATCGACGCCCCGGAGCTGATCCAGGTCCGACGCCTGTTCGCCGAACCGATCGGCGCCCCCGAGACCCTGGCCCGCTATACGCTCAAACTGGTCGAGGCTCTGAGCGCGACTTTGGAAAGCCAGGGCCTTGGCGCGACACGGCTCGATCTGCGCTTCGAACGGATCGACAACCGGACCGAGGCCATTCGCGTCGGCCTGGCCCGCCCGGTCCGCGACGTCAGACGGCTCTCGCGCCTGCTCTGCGACCGGATCGAGACCGTCGATCCCGGCCTGGGCGTCGAAGCCATGGTCCTGGCCGCCCCGGTCGTCCTGCCGCTGGACTGGTCGCCGACCTCCGGGGACCTGACCGGTCCGGCCACGCCCGACATCGGCGACCTCGTCGATCTCCTGGCCAATCGTCTCGGCCCGCAAAAACTGTATCGTCTCGCGCCCGCCCAGAGCGACGTGCCCGAACGCGCCGTGCGCCGGCTGGCCCCGACCGCGCCGCCAGTGACGGAGACGTGGACCCGGCGCTGGCCGCGCCCCTCGCGGCTTCTCGCCCGCCCCGAGGCGATCGAGGCCGTCGCACTCCTGCCGGATCAGCCGCCTGTGGCCTTCAGCTGGCGCGGCGTCCGCCACCGGGTCAAAAGGGCTGACGGCCCTGAGCGGATCTTCGGCGAATGGTGGCGGCGCGACGGCGAACGCGACGCCGTGCGCGACTACTTCCAGCTGGAGGATGAGGCCGGAGCCCGCTTCTGGGTCTACAGGCGCGGTGACGGCGAACAGGCGCAGACGGGCGATCTCAGCTGGTGGCTCCACGGCCTGTTCGGCTGACGCTGGAGAGATGCAGGGAACGCCAGGTGATGCCCGCGCCTTATGCCTGATCATGACACCGCCATGCTCATCTCTTGCGGAATTGCCCGGATCATCCGGGGCAAGCGCTCAATCAGACTCATCCTCTGATTACCCGGCTTCCCATGCCCAGCGGTGAACGGATCGTCACGCTTCTCGGCGACTCCCTGACGGCTGGCTATGGCCTGAAGCCGACCGAGAGTTTGCCGCGTCAGTTGGCCAATCGGTTGGACGGCGGCAAGCCGCCCATACGGATCGTCGGCGCCGGGGTCTCTGGAGACACAACCGCTGACGGCCTGCGACGGATCGATCGGGACGTGCCGATCCAGACCGACCTCTGCGTCCTAGCCCTAGGCGCCAACGACATGATGCAGTTGGTTTCCGCCGACCGCGTAAAAGCCAATCTCCTGGCCATCATCGACCGGCTCAAACGCCGCGGCGTGCCCGTTCTGGTCTGCGGGATGCGCGCGCCACCTTGGTTCGGCACCTATGCCTGGGCCTTCGACAAGGTCTATCCTGAAGTAGCGCAAGCGACCGCCGCGCCCTTGATGCCCTTCCTGATGGAGGGGGTGGCGCTCCTCCCCGCCTATGTCCTGCCCGACCGAATCCACCCGAACGCCGCCGGCGTGGGCCGTATGGCCGACAATCTCGCTCCCCATGTCCTCGCCGCGCTAGAAGCGCCAAGACCGCCACGCTGATCGGAATGCGGATCGCCACCTTCAACATCAATGGCGTCAATACTCGGCTGCCCAACCTCATCGCCTGGCTCGAACAGGCCCAGCCGGACGTGGTCTGCCTGCAGGAGCTCAAGGCGACCGACAGCCAGTTTCCCGCCGCCGAGATCGAGGCGGCCGGCTATGCGGCGGTCTGGGCCGGCGAGCATCGCTGGAACGGGGTCGCCATACTGAGCCGGATCGGCGAACCCGTCGTGACGCGACGCCGGCTTCCGGGCGACGACGACGACCGCCAGGCCCGCTATATCGAGGCGGCGGTGAACGGCGTGCTGATCGGCTGCCTCTATCTGCCCAACGGCAATCCCAGGCCGGGGCCCAAGTTCGACTACAAGCTGGCCTGGGCCGACCGGCTCATCGCCCATGCGGCCTCGCTCTATTCCACCGCCGCGCCGGTTGTCCTGGCCGGAGACTACAATGTCGTGCCGACCGACGCCGACATCTACAACACCCGCTCGTGGAAGACCGACGCCCTGCTCCAACCCGAGAGCCGCGCGGCCTTCCAGAGCCTGCTCGAGCAGGGCTGGACCGACGCTCTGCGCGAGCGTTTCCCGCACGATCCGCCGCCCTGGACCTTCTGGTCCTATTTCCGCGAGGCCTGGTCCCGCGACGCGGGCCTGCGGATCGACCATCTGCTGCTCAACGGCCTTGCGGCCGAACGCCTGACCGACGCCGGCGTCGATCGCGCGGTCCGCGGCGTCGAGGGCGCCAGCGACCATGCGCCGGTCTGGATCGACCTCGCCTGACCCGATCGTCCCGGACCCTTCCACGCCAGCCCGCCGCCCCATCGATCGTCAGCCGGCCAGGGTCCGGAAGGTGACAGAATAGCGCAAGGCCGTCATCGGTGTGATCGAATGCTCCCAAACCGCCCGCGCCTCTCCCGACAATCGATAGGCCGAGCCGCACGCCAGCGGCGCATTGCGCCGCAGAAAGCCCGCCCCCTCGCGGCGGCGCAGCCGCATCACGCAGGGCGCCAGCAAGGACAGGCCCAGGATCTCGCCATAGACAGGACGGTCGCGATGCCAGCCGATGCCCGCGCCGGGCGCATATTCATTGACCAGGACCTGGACGAAGGCCGCGCCGTCCAGATCAAGCCGGTCCGCCAAGCGCGCCATCAAGTCCGAGAGAAACGCCGGCCATCCCGCACGGCCGGCCTCACGGTCGAAGGCCGCGATCCGGCGATGGCCGAGATAGTTCAGATGCTCATAGGGTTTGAACGCCAGGGTCTGGAGCGCCTCGACAAGCGCGGCCTGTGCGGGCGTTGACAGGACGTCGGCCCAATAGTCGAACCCCGCCACGACCGGCGCGAGGGCGGGCGACCCTCCGAACAGGTCGATCTGCGCCAATCCGGTCACGACAGGGCCAGTTGGTTCGCAGCGGCACCGGTCGTTTCCAGATTGGACAGGCTTACCCCGACCAGGCGCACACCCCGGCTAGGCGGATAAAGAGACCGGATCAGCAACCGACTGACCTCGTGCAGGGCTTGGTGGGAGGCCACGGGCTCGGACAGGGACCGGCTTCGCGTCGATTGCTGGAAGTCCGCCCATTTGACCTTGACGGTGACCGTCCGTCCCCGGCTGCCGGTCTTCTCGCACCAGGCCCAGACATCGTCGGCCATGGCCATTACCCCGCCCTCGATCGCGTCTGGATCGGTCAGGTCGGAGGCGAAGGTGGTTTCCGACCCGCTCGATTTGCGAGTTCGGTCCGGATTGACCGCCCGGTCGTCCTGCCCGCGGGCGATGGCGTAGTACCAGGGCCCGGACTTGCCGAAATGGTGCTGGAGAAAGGCTAGGGATTGGCGTCGCAAATCCGCGCCAGTGCGGATCCCCAGCCCTTCCATCTTGGCGGCCGTCACCGGCCCCACGCCATGGAAGCGCCGGACCGGCAGATCCTCGACGAAGGCCTCGCCTCGCCCGGGCGCCACGACAAACTGGCCGTTCGGCTTGTTCTGGTCCGACGCCAGCTTGGCCAGAAACTTGTTGTAGGAAATGCCCGCCGAGGCCGTCAGGCCGGTCTCCTCAAGGATCCGCCGCCGGATCTCCTCCGCCATCGCCGAGGCGGCCCCAAGGCCTCGTCTGTCCGCCGTCACATCGAGATAGGCTTCGTCCAGCGACAGGGGTTCGATCAGGTCGGTGTAGTCCGCAAAGATCGCATAGATCTGCGCCGACACTGCGCGATAGACCTCGAACCGCGGCGGGACGAAAACGAGGTCCGGACACTTCCGCTGGGCGGTCGTCGAGGGCATGGCCGAACGCACCCCGAACCGCCGCGCCTCGTAGCTGGCGGCCGCGACCACGCCGCGCGCCGCCGCATGACCGACCGCCACGGGCCGGCCTCGCAAGGCGGGATCATCCCGCTGTTCGACCGAGGCGAAGAAGGCGTCCATGTCCACATGGACGATCTTGCGGGTGGCGACGCCAGACATGCGCCGTGCATATCAAGACCAGAACAAAAAGAAAACATTTGTCCAAGGCCACGCTTGCCAATCGGCTTGCCGGAGTGCTGTCGGGGAGGTCGAACAGCCGCTCAATCCCTATGTCCTACGTCGAGCTTCAAGCCACTTCGCACTTCTCCTTCCTGCGCGGCGCCAGCAGTTGCGAGCTGCTGTTCGAACAGGCACGGCTGTGCAGGCTGGAGGCGCTGGCCATCGTCGATCGCAACTCGCTGGCCGGGATCGTGCGCGCCCATGAAGCGTCAAAGGCCTCCGGCGTACGGCTGATCGTCGGCTGCCGGCTTGATCTGATCGATGGGACGGGCGTGCTTGTCTATCCGACCGATCGGCCAGCCTATTCCCGACTGACGCGCCTGCTCTCCCTGGGCAAGCGTCGCGCCGGCAAGGCCAAATGCCACCTCGACTGGTCGGACCTGCAAGACTGGTCGGAGGGCCTGATCGCCATCCTGGTTCCTGACGAGGCGGACGAGGCCTGCGCCGTCAATCTGCGGCGGCTGAAGGCGACCTTTCCCGCGGGCGCCTATCTCGCCCTGACGCTGCGGCGACGCCCAGGGGACGCGCTACGGCTGCACGACCTGTGGAACCTCGCCGTCCAGGCGGGCGTGCCGACCGTCGTGACCAACGACGTCCTCTTTCATCATCCGGATCAACGCCTGCTGCAGGACGTGGTCACCTGCGTTCGGCACGGCTGCACGATCGATGAACTGGGCTTTCGACGCGAGCGCCATGCAGACCGCTACCTGAAGCCGCCTCACGAGATGCACCGCCTGTTCAAGGCCTATCCCGAGGCCCTGGCCCGCTCGGTAGAGATCGCCGACCGGTGCCGGTTTTCGCTGGATGAGCTGGCCTATCAATATCCCGACGAGGTCTCGACGCCCGGCATGACGCCGCAGCAGACGCTCGAACAGCTGACCTGGGCCGGAGCCGCCGAGCGCTATCCGGAAGGGCTGCCGGACAGCGTGCGCAAGACGCTTCGGCACGAACTCGATCTGATCGGCCAGCTCGACTACGCCCCCTACTTCCTGACGGTCCATTCGATCGTTCGCTTCGCCCGCAGCCAGGACATCCTGTGCCAGGGTCGTGGTTCGGCCGCCAACTCCGCCGTCTGTTACGTGCTGGGCATCACCTCGATCGACCCGGGCCGCAATGATCTGCTGTTTGAGCGCTTCGTCAGCCAGGAGCGCCGGGAGCCGCCGGACATCGATGTCGATTTCGAGCATGAGCGGCGCGAGGTCGTCATGCAGTGGATCTTCGAGACCTACGGCCGCAACCACGCCGCCCTCTGCGCCGTCGTCACCCGCTATCGGTCGCGGGGCGCCCTGCGCGACGTCGGCAAGGCGCTGGGTCTGAGCGAGGACCTGATCAAGACCCTGTCGTCTCAGGTCTGGAGCTATTCCAGCGAGGGCGTCGAGGACAAACATGTCGCGGACCTGAACCTCAATCTGGAGGATCGGCGGCTCCGCCTGGCGCTTGAGCTGTCGCGCCAGCTGATCGGCGCCCCGCGCCATCTCAGCCAGCACCCCGGGGGTTTCGTTCTGACCCATGATCGGCTGGACGACCTGGTCCCGATCGAGCCGGCGGCGATGAAGGATCGCCAGGTCATTGAATGGGACAAGGACGACATCGACGTCCTGAAGTTCATGAAGGTCGATGTGCTGGCGCTCGGCATGCTCAGTTGCATGAAGCGCGGCTTCGACCTCCTGTCCGAACACAAGGGGATCGCGCTCGACCTCGCCACCATTCCGGCCGAGGACCCCCGGACCTATGCGATGATCCGGAAGGCCGACACGCTCGGGGTCTTCCAGATCGAGAGCCGGGCCCAGATGGCCATGCTCCCGCGCATCAAGCCCCGCACCTTCTACGATCTGGTCATCGAGGTCGCCATCGTCCGCCCCGGTCCGATCCAGGGCGACATGGTCCATCCTTACTTGCGCCGTCGCGAGGGTAAGGAGGATGTCGTCTATCCCAAGCCCGAGCTGGAGAAGGTGCTGGGCAAGACCCTGGGCGTGCCCCTGTTCCAGGAACAGGCCATGCGGGTCGCGATCGAATGCGCCGGCTTCACCGCTTCGGAAGCCGACCAGCTGCGCCGGGCCATGGCGACGTTCAAATTCACCGGCGGGGTCAGCCATTTCAAGGACAAGCTGATCAGCGGCATGGTCGAGCGCGGCTATGACGCCGCCTTCGCCGAGAAGACCTTCAGCCAGCTTGAGGGCTTCGGCTCCTACGGCTTTCCGGAAAGCCATGCGGCCTCCTTCGCCCTGATCGCCTATGCCTCGTCCTGGCTCAAATGCCATCACCCGGATGTCTTCTGCGCCGCGCTGCTGAACGCCCAGCCCATGGGCTTCTACGCCCCGGCGCAGATCGTCCGTGACGCCCAGCAGCACGGCGTCGAGATACGGCCCGTCTGCGTCAACGCCAGCCGCTGGGACTGCACTCTTGAGCCTGAGGGCGAGGATGGACGCTTCGCGGTCCGCCTGGGTCTTCGCATGGTGCGCGGCCTGGTGAACGGCGACGCCGCCCGCATCCTGGCGGCGCGGACGGATGGCGCCTTCCGCTCCGTCGACGACCTGTGGCGACGCGCCGGCGCCCAGGTCGCCAGTCTTGTCCGCTTGGCGGAGGCGGACGCTTTCCGCCCAGCCCTTTCCCTCGACCGTCGGGATGCGCTGTGGGCCATCAAGGGGCTGCGGGACGACCCCCTTCCCTTGTTCGCCGCCGCCGACGCCCATGACCAGAAACCGGAAATCTCCGAACCCGATCCTGGCCTCAAGCCGATGACGCCGGGACGAGAAGTGGTCGAGGACTACAGCCACATCGGCCTGACCCTGCGCGACCATCCGCTCAGCTTCCTGCGCGAGGAGCTCCAGACCCGCAACGTCATGACCTGCGCCGATGCGACGGGGATGCGCGACGGACGCCTGACCCGGGTCGCCGGCCTGGTCCTGGTGCGCCAGAAACCCGGCAGCGCCAAGGGGGTGATGTTCATCACCATCGAGGACGAGACCGGGGTCGCCAATCTGGTGATCTGGCCCAGCCTCTACGAACAGCAGCGCCGCATCGTCCTGTCGGCGACCATGCTGGCGGTGGACGGCAAGATTCAGCGCGAAGGCGAGGTCGTCCACATCGTCGCGACCAAACTTCACGACGCATCCGGCCTGCTCGCTTCGGTCGGCGACCGGGGCTCGGCCTTCCCCCTCCCCCACGGCCGCGGCGACGAATTCCATCGCGGCGGCTCGCCCGACGCCCGCGAGGCCCCGCCCCGAACGGTCAGGGCGAGAGACATCTACATCCCCGATCTTCACCTCGACACGATCCGTCCGAAGACCCGGGATTTTCGGTAGCGAAGGCCAACCCTCCATCGTCAGCGGGGGACTGGCGATGCGCCGTACAGCACAGGTTCCGCCGCCAAAAATGTGAAGACTATCAACCTTGGCCGTCGGAACGAACGCAGGCGGCGGTCCCTTTTGGTGGCTCACTCTGAAAGGAAAACCCCATGTTGAAAGCCGTCCTCGCCGTCTCGGCGACCGCCGTCCTGCTGGCGGCCTGCGGAAATAACGAGCAGAGCGAAGCGCCTGTGGAAGGCCCGGCCGTTTCCTCCGGCGAAGCGCCGATGAACCCTGCCGTCGACACCCAGGAGACGTCTGAACAGGCGGCCCTCACGCCCGGCGCCAACTCCTTCACCGAAGGTCAGGCCAAGGCGGCCATCGAGAAGCAAGGCTATGTCGTCTCCGGCCCGCTCACCCAGGACGAACAAGGCATCTGGAAGGGCCAGGCCACGCGTGCGGGCGGCGACCCGATGACCGTGGCGGTCGATTACAAGGGCGTCGTGACGCCCCAATAATCGCAGCCTGATTTCCACCTCTCTCAAACATTCCCAAGGACCCCATCATGGCTACCGTCACCCGGCTGTTCGACAGCCACACCGAAGCTCTGGACGCCGTCGCGAAGCTCGAATCCTCCGGCGTCCACCACGACAAGATCAGCATCGTTTCGAACAACGCCGACAACTGGCATTCCGGATCCCGCGATCACAAGGCCGGCCCTCTGGGCGACCGTAACGGCGACGGCGAAAACGACGTCGCCGACGGCGCCGGCAAGGGCGCGACCACGGGCGGTCTGCTCGGCGCAGGCGCGGGCGTCCTTGCGGGCCTCGGCATGCTGGCCATTCCGGGCCTCGGCCCGGTTGTCGCCGCCGGCTGGCTCGCCTCGACGGCGGTCGGCGCAGCGGTCGGCGCCGCAGCCGGCGCCGCGACGGGCGGCCTGCTCGGCGCCCTGAAGGAATCCGGTCACAGCGACGAAGAAGCGAACGTCTATTCGGAAGGCGTCCGTCGCGGCGGCACCCTCGTCAGTGTCAAGGCCGACGGCGACGAGGCGCAGCGGATTCAAGCCATCTTGGACGGCAGCCGCGGTTATGACGCCGCCGCGCGCGGCGAAGCCTATCGCCAATCGGGCTGGTCCGGTTTCGACGCCGAAGCCAAGCCCTACACCTCGGAGCAGATCCTCGAGGAACGCGCCCGCTATCGATAGGGCGGCCGCCAAACTCTGACTGCAGCGGCCCGGCGTCATCGACGTCGGGCCGTTTGACGTCTGACTTTCACACTCGCCCATAGCCCTAACTGCCTCTGCGACACGGACGATTTACACTGCATCTATAGAATAGTTCCGGATCAAGGTGGGCAGTGCGGGATGCCGCTTAGCGCCATGAGCGGACGGTGAATTGTCGGCCGGCAGCAGACATCCGGATGGTTTTGGATTGGAAGACTCTGAACTCGGCTTACGAGGGCTTGCTACGCCGGCTGGATCGTCATCCGCCGAGACAGCAGGCGCCGGCCGGACGTCGCGCCGATCACCCGGAAAGTCACTTCGCCGAACGGGCCCGGTACCGGTACCCTTCGCCAAAATCAGAATAGGCCGTGGTCGTCGCCTGCGCCGAAGCCTCGTTCCGCAACAGCGGAGTTCTGACTTGCCGGGCCCGATCCATGTCCGCCTTCGCGACAGCCCGCCAACCACGGGCCCCGTCCGTCGTCCAGCCCTTTAGAGACTCTCAGACGACGAATATCCGCTTCGGCTTCCGGACGACGATCTCCAGCATGACCGGTTCATCCAAGTCGGCGCAGGCGTAGGCGATCTCCATCCTCAGATAGCCATGAAATGTCGCCAGCGTGGCGACTGACAAAGCCCCGCGCGGCGCGCGCCCGATGCCGAAGCGGGCCAGAAAACCGGAGATCATCAACGTTGCCCCCTGCCACCCAGGCTCAAGAAGATGGAGGGTGAGCCGACGAAACGCCAGCAGGGCAAACGGGGTGCCCGTCCGGACGCCGTCTCTGGTTTGCGACCTTTGCCGACTTGGTAATTTCGGCCAGGATGTCGGCTGCTATGAACAATCGGTGAGGACGATGACGCCGGCGTTGGACGAGGCCCTTCAGACCATCATGGCGCATCTCGATAGGTGGCTTGAGCCGCCCCCGGAGCCTGGTGTCACCATGAGCCATGAAGCTGTGCTGGAGAGCCTTCAATGGCTGTCGGCGGCGAACTATGGAGCGGCTGTCCACCTGACGCGTCTTCGCAACGCGGGTGTCGAACTGAAGCGTGAGGACGGCAAGGACCTAGACCGCTGGATCGTGGAGCAGGTTTGAATGGCGAGCCTCGCCGGTTCAGCGCGAACCGAATACAACGAGCGCAACGGGTTGGTGGGAGGCGGATAGCGGGATGTCGATTGGCGCCGAGAGATGCTCGCTGCCGTCACCATCTGTTGGATCGGGGGAGTCAGCACTTCCAGCGGCTCCAGCGAACTTGAGTATTGATCGCTTGTTCGGCTCGACGGTAAGTTCAGGCCCTGGACGGAAGGCAAACAGCAGTCGGTGGAGCTTTCAATCTCCTGGCGCTTCCCATCACACCGATAGTCCTCTCCCTTGGACTGACGATGCCAGCACAGGATCCCACCCCTCCACCCATGCCGGGACGCCCCCCGCCTTTGGCCGCAGGCACGGGTCTGCGAGGCGTGCTCGGCGAAGATTGTAATGATGTACGCGACGCTACGGGCCGATGGTCGCACCGCAGTGGAACGAGCCTCGCCCCCGCTCAGCAAATCTGGTTGAGCATCTCGTCGCCCGATTTCGACGCCATCCTGGAAGTCGTCGATCCTGCGGGGCAGGTCGCTGCCCGAATCTCCGATCAACGCGGCGGTGAACAGACAGGAGCCCTCTTCAAGGCCGCCGGCGAACCGTCGTCGAGCGGCGAGTCCCGCGCCTACACGCTGCGCATAACCTCTGACCGGCCGGGGGAGCGCGGACGATGGCGTGTCGAGGATCGGCGTGACGGATCGAATGCGCCCCTGTTCGCCAATGTTTTTCCCGACCCAGCCACCCCTTCGCGGACAGCTTGCGGGGCATCGTCTGCGACAACCCCGTGACGCCAAACTCCAATACAGCAGCCGAGAAAACCCTCGACGCCTACCAGCCGCTCTGGTTGCCGGCATAGGTCAGGCAGGCGGCCGCCCGATGGAGAAGTTCGCTCTCGCCATCGGAATACAGATCCGCCAAAGGCCCAAGCTCTACGGACTGGCGCGCGGCAGTGAACGGGCCCGCATTCCTCCCGACGCACAGCCAGTGCAGGACGCCATCCTTTTCCTGGGTCATCAGAACGACATGTCCCGAGGCTGCACCCGCCCTGCCCAACGCCTCCGACAAGCACACTTCAACGGGCAACGGGTCGGTCCGACAGGCCTCAAGGGCCTCCGCTGACACTTCACTGGGTCTGACGCGGACGTAACCGGGCTGCAGCTTCTCGATAATCGTCTGAGTAGCGGCGCGGCCGTCTGCCGTTGTGCCTTCGTCGGCGAGCTGGACGACCGAAATCAGTGGCGGCGGCGGCCCCAACTGCACCGTCAAGGCGGCGAAGATCGACACGTATATCATCATGCTCGGTTCCTCATCGCGCCGGCGCGCCGCTAAATCTTGGATCGAGACTACGGGCGAAATCGAGCGGCCACGCATTGTACACGACACTATCGGGGCCGCCGACACCATCCATATACGCAACCCAGTACTCGCCGGCGCGCGGAGCCGGCCGACGTTCCCGGCAGTTCGGGATTTCCGCATGTCCGAGAAGCAGGTTCAAGGCGGGTTCCGCGCCTTCCACAACGCTCACTCGGGTCGCCATTGCCCGCCACTCGTCTTCTGGATTCGACGGCGATGTCGGGATCACGTCCTCGATTCTCACGACGGCGACGGTCGTGTACTCACGCGACATGAGCGTCCCAGGGTCGGGCGATCGCCGACAGGCGCTCGCCGCATCGGGTGAAGCAAGCGCCACGCAAATGACCAGACCCGTCATCATCCTCATCGCCATCACCCCTTAGTACCCGATTGCCTTCGCTGAGCCATAGCTGGTCCCCTGATCACATCTGACGACAGGGGTCTTGGCAACCGGGTTGCTGAGGGTTGATTGTTCATTGCCTCCCCTTAGTCTCCATGGACCAAGTTCGGGATTTCCAATGCACCGCATCATTACCGCAACGGCCGTCGGCCTGTACCTCACCCTGTTCTCAAGCCCTGAGAACGCCCAGTCCGCACGCGAGCTGCTGGACCGCGAGGATGCGCGGTTCTGCGCTCACCCTGACGTATGGGCGCGCGCGGGCGTTGTCGTGAAGGGACTTCTACCGACTTGGAAGTTCACCACCGCCCAGCGCGATGCGATGGTTGTCTCCTTTTCCGACCAACGCTTCGAATTCGAGCACCCGGACCGGATCCAAATAATTTGCTCCGCCACCGTGACGCTGACCAGCGCTGGCCACGCCCAGTCAACACGGACCCGCTTCGACGCGCTGCCAAGGGAGCAGGCTCATGACTACAGGCTCGAAGCGACCGATGGCTCGGACCTGCTCGATTTCCTGATGGCTTTCAAATCGCCATAGGGGTCTGAACGCCCGCAGATCCCAAGGCTCGGCGAGCCCCTCACCCTGCTCGCGGCTGTCGAGCACAAGCTGTGTTTGCGTTCAAGAGCGTCTGGTATCCGCCTGGCGCGGGACTGTGCCTGTTCAACCGGACCAGTACCGACTCAGGACAGAGGCGCAAGCATTGGATCGCGCGGCTACCACCCAGCGTCCGGTCCCCGAAGCGAAACCTCGACCCGGCGATTGCGCCGATGGTCCGGCGCTATCCCGTCGAGAGGGCGACTGGCCCCGTACCCTGACGACGTCATCGTTCGCTGGGCTGAAAACTGCCGTCGCTCCACGTCGTCGTTCCAGATCGCCATCCGCACTTTGGCCGAGCGTCGATGCGAGAGTCCGGTCGCATAGTCTGGACTGTTCTCCGACTCCGCCAACGTCGCATGGCCCTCGATAAGGAGATCCTTGTCCGGATGTGTTCGCGCGAAGCGAGAGAGGGCCCCCATGCTCTGGGTCGAGACCTCATCGCTGTCTGCGGCGAACTCCACGACGATGCGGTTCTGAGCCTGTCCGGCCCCGACCGGCGATGCGGCCACAGCGATGACGGCCATCGCCAGCATTATCGATTTCATTCGTCCCTCGTGTGATTCCTTCGCCCCGTCCCCGATTCTATGCTCCGGAGCCGGCTCCTGCCAAGCCACAGGCCTAACGCTATCAGGCCCTGCTCTGGCTGTCGGAGTTGAGCGAGCGGTCGACCTTCGATCAGTCCGTCGATGCGTTCATTTTGTCGAGTGATCACAAGATCACCCGGGCATGCAGAAGATTACAGCGGACTTCAAATGGCCACCAATGAACTACGTTCTTCGGTGGTGCGAGGAGCTTCGAAGCGCCACAAGCGGACATTCAGTCATGGCCGGAAACTGGATATTGGCGTTCGGTCGTTCGCAGCCGAAAAGGAACACCGTCAGCATCGAAAAGCCCTCCCGTGAGAGTGGAACGGGAGGGCTAGACGCGGTTGGCTTAGGTCAGGCGGCTGCTTTCCAGGTCGGCTCCAACGCCGCATGCGGCGGGCATGGGGCTACAGCTTGGATCGGCAGTCCGCCGAGCTCGTTGGCATAGCCGTGGTTGACGTCGCGGTGATGCGCTTCGTCGGCGCGGACCACCAGCACTACGTCCCGCAGCGTCGCGTCGTCCGGCAAGCCCCAGTAGCGCTTGGCGATCTCCGGGGCCAGCACGTTCGGGCTGCGGCCCTCATCGATCTCGGCGAGATAGTGGGTGTAGCTGATCACCGCCTCTTCCTCGAAATAGCCGACCACCCGGTGGGCCGTCTTCGAGGAGACGAGGTAGAGGCCGAAGAAGAACAGATAGAATACCCACTGCACCGACACGATGACGAAGCGCTCGAACAGGGTCGGCTTCGAGATCTCGATGAAGGTCATCAGGTGCATGCGCTCGTTTTCGGCCTCGTCCATCAGGGTTTTGATCCAGCCCTTGTCGTCGCACATCCGGCGCAGGCAGCTGAGGTGGTTGATGGTTGCGCCGACCATGCCCGGCACCGCCGCGACGGTCTCCAGCACCACGGCGCGGTGGCCGTAGCGCTTGGCGAAGAAGGTGTCGGCGCAGAAGCGCAGCAGTTTGGTGAAGCCAAAGGCGACCCGGTCCGACAGTCCCTTGGGCTGATGATGGATCGAAAGATCGACGAGAGGGGCGGTCATGGCCTTGGCTCCTGGTGATCCGGAGAGCACTCCGGGCCGCTGCGGCGGCGTCTTGAAGATGCGACCGGTGTAGAAGCGACCGCCCGACGCCGGTATTCGGGTCTTCGCCCTAAGGGAAATCCCGGAGGCGCGGGCGCCCGCCGGAAGGGGCAAGGAGCATCGATGCGAGCCTTTCAGTCCCCGGAGACCGCGCCCTCGGCCCTCATCCGGCCGGCCTCGCCATGGGTGGCGGTCGCGGCGGCGGCGGTCGTCGCCCTTGCCGGCGCGGGGCTGCGCGCCGCCCTCGGCGAGCGCATCGGTGACCACGGCGCGTTTCTGGTTTTCGTCCCGGCGGTCGTGGTGGGTGCGGCCCTGGGCGGTTGGATGTCCGGAACCGCGGCCGCCCTGATCGCTCTCGGCGCCGGGCTACTGCTTTCGCCCCTCAGCCCGGCCCTCGGGTTAGAGGCTGCCTTGTTCCTGGGAGTGGCGGCGGCGGTGACTCTCGGAGGTGAGTGGTTCCAGCGCGCCCATCGTGACCTCTCGGCCCGGGAAACCCATCTCAGGCTGATCCTGAACACCATTCCCGACGCCATGATCCTGATCGACGACGCAGGTTTGATCCGCGCCTTCAGCCCGACAGCGGAGCGCCTGTTCGGCTGGTCCGTCGGCGATGCGATCGGACAGAATGTCAGTGTTCTGATGCCGGCGCCCCACCGTGAGGCGCATGACGGGTATCTGCAGCGCTGCTACAGGACGGGCGAGCGCCGCATCATCGGTCTCGGACGGATCGTTGTCGGCCAGCGCAAGGATGGCTCGACCTTCCCCATGGAGCTCGCCGTCGGCGAGATGCGCACCGCCGAGGGCCGCTTCTTCACCGGCTTCGTCCGCGACCTGACCGAACGTCAGCAGGCCGAGGCCCGGATGCAGGAGTTGCAGAGCGACCTCGTGCGGGTCTCCCGGCTCACCGCCCTCGGCGAGATGGCCTCGGCGCTGGCGCACGAACTGAACCAGCCCCTTACCGCCATCTCGAACTATCTGAAGGGCTCAAGGAGACTCCTGGGTTCGAGGGGCCTCGGCGAGGATCGCATCGCCAGCGCTCTGGATCTGGCGGCCGATCAGGCCTTGCGGGCGGGTGTCATCATCCGGCGGCTGCGCGAGTTCGTGTCCCGCGGCGAAACGGAGCGACGCATCGAGGACTTGCCGAAGCTCGTCGAGGAGGCCAGCGCGCTGGCGCTCGTCGGCGCGCGTGAACACGGCGTGCGGGTGCGGTTCGACATCGACTCCTCCGCCGATCGCGTTCTGGCTGACAAGGTGCAGATCCAACAGGTTCTGCTCAACCTGATCCGCAACGGCATGGACGCGATGGAGGAGTCACCGACGCGGGAGCTCCTCATCGCCGCGGGTCGGATCGACACCGAACTGTTGCGGATCTCGGTCGCGGACACGGGAGCGGGCGTCAGCCAGGACCTCGCGGAGCAATTGTTCCAGCCCTTCGTGACCAGCAAGCGGAGCGGGATGGGCGTGGGACTATCTATTTCCCGAACCATCATCGAGACCCATGGCGGACGAATCTGGTTCGAACCGAACCCGGGCGGCGGGACGGTCTTCCATTTCACGCTTCAGCGCGCCCATATCGAGGAGGAGGCTGCCGATGACGACTGACACCATTATTCACATCGTAGACGACGATGCGGCCGTGCGCGATTCCATCGCCTTTCTGCTGGAGACAGCCGACCTGACAGCGCGGACCTATGAGTCCGCTGTCGCCTTCCTCGCGGAGAACGATCGTCCGGCCGGTTGCATCGTCACCGATGTCCGCATGCCGGACATGACCGGACTAGAACTCGCCCGCAGGCTCCGCGACACCGGTTCGGTTGAACCGGTCATCGTGATAACCGGACACGCCGATGTCCCCCTCGCAATCGAGGCGATGCGCGCCGGCGTCGTCGATTTCATCGAAAAGCCTTTTGATGACGAGGTTCTCCTCACCTCAATCCATCGCGTGCTGGAGCAGGCTACGAGGGCGACCTCTGCGGACGCCGATCGCCGCGAGTTCGTCGCCAGGCTGGAATCGCTGTCGCCCCGCGAGCGCGACGTGGTCGATGGCCTGGTCAAGGGACACGCCAACAAAGTTATCGCCTTCGATCTCGGTATCAGCCCACGCACCGTCGAGGTCTACCGCGCGAACGCGATGACCAAGATGCAGGCGGGCAGTCTTTCGGAACTCGTCAGGATTGTCATGACTGCAGGCTAGCGCCAGCACCGGTAAATCGCTCGCTGGACGGGTGGAACCGCGCGACCGGTCGGCCGCGCCTTCGCCCGCCGACAAACCGATCTTGGCAGCTTTGGCGGCGGAACGTCCGCTTCTGCCCAAGGAGAGTATCAGAGGACGATGGGATCGTGTTCCCGACAGGGGGCGGGGCAATCTGGCCGCTCTCCCACGATATGCGTGCGCTGGGTCTCGCCAGTTGCCTCCGTCCTGAAGATCACTGTCCACGGGACGCCCCCCCGGTTCGATCTGCGTGATCCGCGGCTGGATCAGGCCGCGGAAAAAACCGCTCCATACGAGCAATGAGCGGATATCGCCCTGTCCGGCGCCTTCGATCCGGCTCGGGCAGGCCATTTAGGCGGCGTGGCCGTGAGAGCCCTGGCTGACGAGACGGGGATAACCTCGCGATCGGTCGGCCAGGAGAGGAAGGTTTGGAAGGCAACAACGACCGTTTTCGCCGCTGGCATCAGCTTACCCGCTGTGGGTCCGACTCCGCCGCGCGTGTCAGATCGAAAGATGCATTGAACGATCACTGGCTCAGGTCGCGATGTCGAAACTGTCCGCCCGTGCAAGTCGCCATGCCGCGCCATAGAAATCCCGCTCGGAATTGCATGCCAACAGCTCACCCCTCTCAAGGAAAATGTGCAGCTGTGAGAACAGTCTGATCTCGGTAAGGCTGACGCGACGGACGAGATGGTGCGGCCCAAGTCGGCTCGGATGGTGCAGGCCGGCGGCGGCGATCATTTCGGACAGGGCCAGCAAGGTATTCCGATGGAAGTTGTGCACGCGCTCGGCCTTGTCGCTGACCACGAGCGCTCGCTGGCGCATCGGATCCTGAGTGGCGACGCCGGTGGGGCACTGGTTCGTGTGGCAGGAGAGGGACTGGATGCAGCCGATGGCGAACATGAAGCCGCGCCCCGCATTGGTCCAGTCCGCGCCGAGCGCCATGACCGTCGCGATATCGAAAGCGCTGACGATCTTGCCGGCTGCGCCAATCTTGATCTGGTCGCGCATGCCCGCGCCCACGAGGGTGTTGTGGACGAAGAGCAGACTCTCGCGAAGCGGCATGCCCAGATGGTCTGCAAATTCGAGAGGCGCAGCCCCCAACTTCACATCGGATTGAAGGGCACGATGAACCAGATGTTCCTGACCGAGTTGGGCATCAAGACCCGCCGCGGTCTTGTCGCGCGGGTCAAGGCCGGCCGTTCCGGTGGGGGTAAATGTTACGGGTACAAGGTCGCGCGCGGTCAGGACGACGAGCGCGGCCTGCTTACGATCGATCCGCATCAGGCCAACGTCATCCGACGCATCTTCCGCGACTACGCCACCGGCAAGTCCCCCCGCCTGATCGCCCATGCCCTAAACGCTGAAGGCGAGCCCGGACCACGCGGCGGTGAATGGACTCCGACGGCGATCTACGGCGATCGCCGCTCGCGTGACGGCATCCTCTGCCAAGAACTCTATGTCGGGGTTCGGGTCTACAACCGCCGCGCCTTCAAAAAGCACCCGGACACAGGCAAACGCTCCGGCCGTCTCAACGCCGCGTCCGAATGGTTGCGCGAACCAATCCCCGAGCTACGTTTGATCGACGACGACCTTTGGACCGCCGTCCAGGACCGCCAGAAGGCGGTGGGCGAAAAGCCAGCGGCCTAGGGCCGCAAACCAAAGCGGCTTCTTTCCGGGCTGATGAGCTGTTCGCTGTGCGGCTCAGGCATGACTATGAACGGCCAGAAGTTCGTCTGCAGCGCCGCGCGAGAGCGCGGCACCTGCACGAACACCAAGATCATCGCCGTCGCCACGATCGAACGCCGCTTCTTGGCGGGCGTGAAGACTCACCTGATCTCGCCAGAAGCTATCACGCTGGCGCTGACGCGTTATCAGGAGGCGGCCGAGGACCACCTACGCATGATCGAGCGCGAGCGGAAGCCGATAGAGAAGGAACTGGTTGAGATCGGCCGGCGGCTGGAACGGGCCCAGGTCATGTTCATGGAGGAGGTTATCGACCTGGACTCCCTGAAGGCTCGCACGGCGCCGCTAAAGACACGGCGGCAGGAACTGAGCGGCCTGCTCTCGGATGTGATCGCGCCGGCGCCGGAGCGTCTGCATCCCGAAATCGCCGAGGCCTACCGCCGGCTGGCGGAAAATCTTCACCTGGCGATCGAGGGCGACACTGGCGAGGATCTGCGCCGAGAACTGCGCCGACTGATCGAACGCGTGGATTTCATCCCACTGGAGGGCCTTGGCAAGTTCGACCTACGCGTCCACGGCGACCTGGCCGTCCTGCTGGGACTGGGCGGAGCCCAGAACGCACAAAACCCCACAGTCGGGGACTGTGGGGTATCGTTGGGTGCGGGAGTAGGATTTGAACCTACGACCTTCAGGTTATGAGCCTGACGAGCTACCGGGCTGCTCCATCCCGCGGCAAACGGTAGTGTATCGAGAAGGAAGAACGGTTCGAGAAGGACCGCGATTGCGGTGTTTGTTCATCATCGGCTGTCCGCCTGGTAGACCCGGCGGCGACCTACTCTCCCGCGCCTTGAGACGAAGTACCATTGGCTCTGGAGGGCTTAACGACCGAGTTCGGAATGGGATCGGGTGGGGAACCTCCGACATAGCCACCAGGTCAACCAGGGGGACAGCGGATGATGAGAAGACATTGTCTGCGATCGTTCTGGTCTGAACGATCATCGAATGAGTTTTGCTGAGAAACGATCAAACCGATCGGATTATTAGTACCAGTAAGCTTCATGGGTCGCCCCACTTCCACACCTGGCCTATCAACGTGGTAGTCTTCCACGATCCTCAGCGAAGCCTTGTTTTGAGGTTAGTTTCCCGCTTAGATGCTTTCAGCGGTTATCTATTCCATACTTAGCTACCCTGCTGCACAGCTGGCGCCATGACAGGTACACCAGAGGTATGTCCATCCCGGTCCTCTCGTACTAGGGACAGATCCTCTCAAGCTTCGAACACCCACGGCAGATAGGGACCAAACTGTCTCACGACGTTCTGAACCCAGCTCACGTACCACTTTAAATGGCGAACAGCCATACCCTTGGGACCTGCTCCAGCCCCAGGATGTGATGAGCCGACATCGAGGTGCCAAACTTTGCCGTCGATATGGACTCTTGGGCAAAATCAGCCTGTTATCCCTAGAGTACCTTTTATCCGTTGAGCGATGGCCCTTCCACTCGGGACCACCGGATCACTATGGCCGACTTTCGTCTCTGCTCGACTTGTCAGTCTCGCAGTCAGGCGGGCTTATGCCATTGCACTCGACGACCGATTTCCGACCGGTCTGAGCCCACCATCGCGCGCCTCCGTTACACTTTAGGAGGCGACCGCCCCAGTCAAACTACCCACCACGCCATGTCCCGGGACCGGATAACGGCCCTCGGTTAGACGTCAACGACAGTAAGGGTGGTATTTCAAGGACGACTCCACCAGAGCTGGCGCCCCGGTTTCATAGTCTCCCACCTATCCTACACATACGGTCGCTAACGCCAAGGCGAAGCTATAGTAAAGGTTCATAGGGTCTTTCCGTCTGACCGCGGGAACCCCGCATCTTCACGGGGAATTCAATTTCACTGAGCCTATGCTGGAGACAGTGGGGAAGTCGTTACGCCATTCGTGCAGGTCGGAACTTACCCGACAAGGAATTTCGCTACCTTAGGACCGTTATAGTTACGGCCGCCGTTTACCTGGGCTTCAGTTCGACGCTTTCACATCTCCCTTTAACCTTCAGGCACCGGGCAGGCGTCAGACCCTATACGTCGCATTGCTGCTTCGCAGAGCCCTGTGTTTTTGCTAAACAGTCGCTACCCCCTGGCTTGTGCCACTCAGTCCTGCTTGCGCAAGGTGAGTCACGCTTATTCCGAAGTTACGCGTGCAATTTGCCGAGTTCCTTCAGCATAGTTCTCTCAAACGCCTTGGTATGCTCTACCTGACCACCTGTGTCGGTTTCGGGTACGGTCTCTGCTGGAGTTATTTCCTGGGACAACGCCCCCGCACACACAATCCAATAAGTGGGTACGAGTTAAGCCATCCGTCACTTCCAGCTGGTGCAGGAATATTTACCTGCTTCCCATCGACTACGCTTTTCAGCCTCGCCTTAGGGGCCGACTAACCCTGCGCAGATTAGCTTTACGCAGGAACCCTTGGTCTTTCGGCGAGAGTGTCTCTCACACTCTTATCGTTACTCATGTCAGCATTCTCACTTCCGATACCTCCAGCCAGGCTCACGCCTGACCTTCACCGGCCTACGGAACGCTCCGCTACCGCTTGCAGTAAACTGCAAACCCATATCTTCGGCGCACGGCTTGAGCCCCGTTACATTTTCCGCGCAGGATCGCTTGATCAGTGAGCTGTTACGCTTTCTTTAAAGGATGGCTGCTTCTAAGCCAACCTCCTGATTGTCAAAGCAATCCCACATCGTTTCCCACTTAGCCGTGACTTGGGGGCCTTAGATGATGGTTAGGGTTGTTTCCCTTTTCACGACGGACGTTAGCACCCGCCGTGTGTCTGCCCGATAGTTCTCTTGGGTATTCGGAGTTTGGTTAGTATTGGTACCGCTCGCGCAGCCCGCAACCATCCAGTGCTCTACCCCCCAAGGAATTCGTCGGACGCTCTACCTAAATAGATTTCGCGGAGAACCAGCTATGTCCAGGTTTGATTGGCCTTTCACCCCTATCCACAAGTCATCCCAGAATTTTTCAACATTCACGGGTTCGGTCCTCCAGTTGGTGTTACCCAACCTTCAACCTGCTCATGGATAGATCACCTGGTTTCGGGTCGTCATACGTCGAACTTAGCGCCCTATTCAGACTCGCTTTCGCTGCGCCTACACCTAACGGCTTAAGCTTGCTCGACACATGAAGTCGCTGACCCATTATACAAAAGGTACGCCGTCACCGCGCTTGGCGGCTCCGACTGCTTGTAGGCTTCCGATTTCAGGATCTGTTTCACTCCCCTTGTCGGGGTGCTTTTCACCTTTCCCTCACGGTACTTGTTCACTATCGGTCGTAGAGGAGTACTTAGGCTTGGAGGGTGGTCCCCCCATGTTCAGACAGGATTTCACGTGTCCCGCCCTACTCGAGTCTCTTGCTGTTTGATGACTACGGGGCTTTCACCCACTATGGCCGACCTTTCCAGATCGTTCGTCTTTATTTCACAAGAGCACTGGCCTGGTCCCGGTTCGCTCGCCACTACTACGGGAGTCTCGGTTGATGTCCTTTCCTCCGGGTACTGAGATGTTTCAGTTCCCCGGGTTCGCTTAATGAAGCCTATGTATTCAGCTCATTATACCTTTGAACAATCCGCCAATCGCTGCTTCCGAAGAAACAGAGTTGGAAGACTGTAAAGGTGGGTTTCCCCATTCGGAAATAACCGGATCAAAGGGTGCTAGCGCCTCCCCGGTTCTTATCGCAGCTTGCCACGTCCTTCATCGCCTCTCTACGCCAAGGCATCCGTCAGAAGCCCTTCAACGTTTGATCGTTTCTCAGCAAAACTCATGCTTGGTTTATTCCGCCCGACTGGAAAGATGCCGGGGGACCAAGCCTGATTTTTGTCAGACAATGTCTTCTTCTCGAACAGGACCTCAAAGCTCAGGGGAGCCGGTCACGTTCTTCCTTTACGATATCAATGCCAGCCGGCGAGCGCCGACGGGCAATTCTTGATGCGATCACAAGATCCTGGTGGAGCCAGACGGAGTCGAACCGACGACATCCTGCTTGCAAAGCAGGCGCTCTACCAACTGAGCTATGGCCCCATTCCATCAGGAATAGTGCGAAGCCCAGGAGAGCTGTCGGCGATGCCGTCTTGAGGCTGAGAACCCCCAGCGAACCAGAAGTCCTGGTAGGCCCGGGCAGACTCGAACTGCCGACCTTACGCTTATCAGGCGTACGCTCTAACCACCTGAGCTACGGGCCTATGGCAGCGACAGCCGGGTCATAGACACCCAGGCTCGCGATCGCGTCACCAACTCAACGACCCGTATGGTCGAGGCGTCGATGACGAAAGTGGAAAGAGAAACGGAGACGGCGGCGTTCCGCCGTTTGTGCCTAGCGCTATCGCATTGCTGCTTGAGCGCATCAGCTATTGGAGCCTCAATAGACAGTCTCGTGAGAGACGGCCTGGAGAAGCATCCTTAGAAAGGAGGTGATCCAGCCGCAGGTTCCCCTACGGCTACCTTGTTACGACTTCACCCCAGTCGCTGACCCTACCGTGGTCGCCTGCCTCCTTGCGGTCAGCGCAGCGCCTTCGGGTAGAACCAACTCCCATGGTGTGACGGGCGGTGTGTACAAGGCCCGGGAACGTATTCACCGCGGCATGCTGATCCGCGATTACTAGCGATTCCAACTTCATGCCCTCGAGTTGCAGAGGACAATCCGAACTGAGACGACTTTTAAGGATTAACCCTCTGTAGTCGCCATTGTAGCACGTGTGTAGCCCACCCTGTAAGGGCCATGAGGACTTGACGTCATCCCCACCTTCCTCCGGCTTAGCACCGGCAGTCCCATTAGAGTTCCCAACTAAATGATGGCAACTAATGGCGAGGGTTGCGCTCGTTGCGGGACTTAACCCAACATCTCACGACACGAGCTGACGACAGCCATGCAGCACCTGTGTCCTAGTCCCCGAAGGGAAAGCCAGATCTCTCTGGCGGTCCAGGCATGTCAAAAGGTGGTAAGGTTCTGCGCGTTGCTTCGAATTAAACCACATGCTCCACCGCTTGTGCGGGCCCCCGTCAATTCCTTTGAGTTTTAATCTTGCGACCGTACTCCCCAGGCGGATTGCTTAATGCGTTAGCTGCGTCACCGAAATGCATGCATCCCGACAACTAGCAATCATCGTTTACGGCGTGGACTACCAGGGTATCTAATCCTGTTTGCTCCCCACGCTTTCGAGCCTCAGCGTCAGTAATGAGCCAGTGTGTCGCCTTCGCCACTGGTGTTCTTCCGAATATCTACGAATTTCACCTCTACACTCGGAGTTCCACACACCTCTCTCATACTCAAGACACCCAGTATCAAAGGCAATTCCGAGGTTGAGCCCCGGGATTTCACCCCTGACTTAAATGTCCGCCTACGCTCCCTTTACGCCCAGTAATTCCGAGCAACGCTAGCCCCCTTCGTATTACCGCGGCTGCTGGCACGAAGTTAGCCGGGGCTTCTTCTCCGGGTACCGTCATTATCGTCCCCGGTGAAAGAATTTTACAATCCTAAGACCTTCATCATTCACGCGGCATGGCTGCGTCAGGCTTTCGCCCATTGCGCAAGATTCCCCACTGCTGCCTCCCGTAGGAGTTTGGGCCGTGTCTCAGTCCCAATGTGGCTGATCATCCTCTCAGACCAGCTACTGATCGTCGCCTTGGTGAGCCTTTACCTCACCAACTAGCTAATCAGACGCGGGCCGCTCTAAAGGCGATAAATCTTTCCCCCGAAGGGCACATTCGGTATTAGCACAAGTTTCCCTGAGTTATTCCGAACCTAAAGGCACGTTCCCACGTGTTACTCACCCGTCCGCCACTAACTCCGAAGAGTTCGTTCGACTTGCATGTGTTAGGCCTGCCGCCAGCGTTCGCTCTGAGCCAGGATCAAACTCTCAGGTTGAGTTGACTTCTGACCTAAGCTTGAAGACCACCGAAGCGGTCTTGGCATTAGTTCTACGTATTTTATTGACGAGTTCCCACGTCATCGATCCGAAGACCGACGCATGGTATCTTTTCAAAAAGACCGCAGATAGTCAGTGTCGTATGATGACCTTCTAGGGTCATCGCAAGAACACCGCCGCCTGCGTTTCTCTTTCCAAATCAACAATGTCAAAGACCTGGAACCTCCGAAGAGGCCCGACCGTTTAGCGCCGTGTCGTCGGCGGAGGCGGCGATTTAGAGAACCGCAAACCCCGTGTCAACCGCTCTTTTCAGAGATCTTTCGGAGAGAAGAGCGAACCCTTCAGACCGCAAGAAACCACCGGAGGAAAGCGAGGCTTACCTCTAAAAACCCGTCGGCGATTCGATTGGAGCGCGGAACCTAGTTAAACCAACCGATGAAAGCAAGAAGTTTTTCGCTTCTTTCTTCCGTGAAACCGTGAGGACCTAAACCCCCGCGGCCCCGCCGGCCGGCCCGTTTCCGAGCGAGGCGGCTCTATACGGAGAGGCGGATTTGTCAGCAAGCGGATTCTGACAGTCCGGGGGAAGTTTCTCGCAAAACCGGAATCGGCCAGCGGCGCACGCGCCTCTCAGCCTGCAATATAGGTCCGCAAGCTCTCGGCCTCATGGGCGTGTTCGGCGATCTGGCACTTCACCACGTCGCCGATGGAGATGACGCCGACCAGACGATCCGCCTGCATGACTGGCAGATGCCGGATGCGCCGATCGGTCATGCGGGTCATCAAGGCCGACATCTCCTCGGCCGGTTCGGCATAAATTACCTTGGCCGTCATATAGTCGGCGACCGGACGGTGCAGCGCATCGGCGCCATCGGCCGCCAAGGCCTTGACCACATCGCGTTCGGAAAACACCCCAACCACGCGGTCGCCGTCGCAGACGACCAACGCCCCTACCCGCTTCTGCTCCAATTCTGCGCACGCCTGCGTCACCGTCAGATCCGGCGCGATGGAGAAGACGGCGTTTCCCTTGGTCTTGAGGATTTCGGCGACGAACATCGCGGTCCCTTCTCCCTATAAGAGACGACCGCAGGGCCGGAATGGCGACAGGGCCGCTCAGGGAGCGATGATCGCTCACCCCCCGTCCGGAATCAACGCGCCTCACGGATGAGGCGCGGCGCCGTTTCCGAACATCCGCCCCAAGGGACCGATGGCCAGAAAGCCGACGACGAAGCCGACCGCGTGGGCCTCCCAGGCGATCCTGGCTCCCTCGGCGCCGGGTAGTCCGCCGATCATTCCGGTCACGGCGTTGACCGCCATCCAAGTGATAGCCGCGCCGATCACGCGGCGATCACCCATCGGCAGCACCCTGCCCTGCCCTCCCAGCAGTCGCGTTGCGGCCCCGATCAGGCCGAAGACGGCGCCGGACGCGCCGACCATCGGCTCGCTGGATCCCCAATGGATCAGCCCATAGCCCAACGACGCCAACACGCCGCACACCAGATAGAAGAGCAGGAAGACCGTCGGACCAACCTTGGTCCCGAACAGCCGCGCCACCGGCGTCCCGAACGCCAGCGCCGCCACCGCATTCATGATGGCGTGGGTCCAGCCGCCGTGCAGCAGCATGGCCGTGAGCAGCCCGCCCCACCGTCCCTGTTCCAGATCAATGGGCGCAAACGCCATGCTCATGCCCATGTCGGGCAGGTCGCGCTGGAACAGATACAGCGTCGGCATCGATGCCGCGATCAGCAGCACCACCAGCGGCACGTTGAACATCGGCTCTCGCGCCGGGCGGCTGTTCGGCGGATCGAATCGACCGGATGCGTCTGACATGACGCCACAAATGCTCAGTGACCTGCGTCACATCAAGCGCTTCTTAATAACCTTAATGCAGGTTGGGGTGCGGATCACGCTCGTGGTCCGGCGTTCGTTTGTGCGCGAGGAACCCCAGAATGCCCGCCAAGAGGCTGTTTGTATCCACCGCCGTCATGGCCTTCGCCGCCGCTGCGAGCGTGCCGGCGATCGCGCAGTCGACGGGTTCGGGCGGCGCTTCGCGCTTCCAGCAGGGCTATGGCGGCGCGCGAACGGCCGCCAATACGGCCGCGACCGGCTATACCCGCGACGCCAACGGCAATCGCCTGATCGTCAACGGCATCATCCAGTCGGGCGCCTCATCCTATTCCAGCCAGTCCGGCGGCGCGGCCTCGGCCTATGCCGGCGCCGGCGCGTCCAGCAACGGCGGCACGACCATCGGCGGCTCCACCGCCATCGGCAATCAGCTGAACGTGGTGGTCCAGGGCAGCCGCAACACCGTCATCGTCAACTCGACCCAGACCAACACCGGCGCCATCAACGCCGGTACGGCCCTGAACGGGAACATCAACCTGCCATGAGCCGCCGTCATCTCATCAAGGGGTCCGCCGCCGTCTCGGCCGTCGCCCTTCTGCTCGCCGGCTGCGTCAGCCCGGTCGCGGGTCCATCGGGTCAATATGCGACGCCGATCGGCAATGCGCCGGTGACCGCCAACCCCACGCCCTATTCCGCCGCGCTCTATTGCCTGGCCGACTACGCGCGTCGCTACAACCTGCCTTCGCCGCGCATGGCCGTGGGCCGGATCAGCGACTACACCGGCACGGTGTCGTCAGACGGCGGTCGCCAGATCACCGGCGGCGCCTCCCTCATGGCCAACTCGGCGCTGGCCAAGGCCGGCGCCCGCATTGTCGAACGCTACGACACCTCGGTGTCCGAGCTTGAGCTGCGCTACGCCAACAACAAGCTGATCGGCGACCAGGCTCCCGACGCCAAGGGGCCAGAGGACACCCAGTACCGCCGCATCCTGGCAGGCCAGGTGCCGGGCTCTGACTTCTATGTCGTCGGCGGCATCACCGAGGTGAATTACAACATCCGCTCCGGCGGCTTCGACATCGCCGGGGGCGAGGTCGACAGCAACCGCCCCGGCTCGGGCATCGTCAATCACCGCGTCTATGTGATGAACATCGCCATGGACCTGCGTCTGGTCCAGACGACCACGCTCGAGGTCGTCGATGTCGTCTCCTATCAGAAGCAGATCATCGGGCGCGAAATCTCGGCCGGCGTCTTCGACTTCTTGAACGGCAACGTCTTCGACATCTCGGCCGGCACCGGCGGGATGGAGCCGACGCAGCTGGCCGTCCGCGCCCTGGTCGAACGGGCCACAGTCGAGTTCATGGCCAACCTCTATGGCGCGCCCGGCCCCGAAATCTGCCTGAACCCCGCCAACGATCCGCTCGGCGATTCCACGGTCGGCCCGACCGGCGGCTATTATCCGGCCTATCCCACTCAGGACACCAACAATGGCCAGACCCGCGCCGATCCGTCTCGTTGGCATGATGGCCGCGACGGCGACGTTCGCCGCACTCGCCACTGAGGCGAGCGCGCAGCAGACGCCGGCCTGCGATCCGCAAGCCGGCGAAACCTGCTCCAGCACCCAGACGCAGACCGGCGACGTCACCGGCCTTGTGGATATCGACCTGTCCGTCGATCAGGTGACCGTCAGCACAAACGCCCAGGGCAATGCGCTCGCGGGCGGGGTCACGGCCGCCTCCGCCGGCCTGGTCTCGCGCCAGTCGATGACCGGCGCGACGGTGGCCCGCAGCAATGTTGTCGTGAACGGAGAAGCCGACGGACAGCTCAGCGTCGATACGACCGCGCGCGGCAACTATCTCGGCGTCACCACCGATCGCGCCACCTTCGCCTTGAACGCCAGCCAGTCCGCGACCGGCGACCGGGTCGAGGCCGGAACCTACGTTCAGGCGCCGAACGGCCGCGTGCTGCAAGGCGGTTTCGCGACCAGCACCGCCGTCGCCAACACCGTCGCCCTGGGCGGCCCCTCCTCGTCGCTGACCGGCGTCATCGACCAGAGGGCCCAGACCACCGTCTTCGCCGAGACCGTCGCCGACGTTCAGTACATTCCCGCGCCCGCGATCTTCTCGTCCCAGGCCGTCGCCAATGCGGTCCAGACCAATACGACCGGCGCCTCGCACCAGGATCTGGCCATCCGTCAGTCGAACGCCGCTTCGACGACCGAGGCGCGCACCGACGTCTATGTCGACAACGGCTGGGACCTGACGGTCGGCGCCAATGCCGGGGCCAACCAGGCGATCACCGCCAACGCCGGCGGCTCCATGCTGATCCAGACGGACCAGGCCAACGCCGGCCGCGTCCGCGCCGACGTCCGCGTCCAGACCAATCTCCAAGGCCAGACGGTTCTGGCGGTCCGCAGCGTCGCCAACGAGACGGTCGCCGGCAACAACGACATCTATCTGAAGCTGGACAACACCCAGCTGAACACCGGCGGGGTCGAGGCCAACGCCACCTATGTCGGCGTCAACGGCTATGACGCCTATGTCGGCTCCGACGCGGTCGGCAATGCGGTGACGGGCTATGCCTGTTCCCAGTGCGGCGCCGACGTCAACGTCAACAACACCCAGACCAACAGCGGCGATGTCACGGCGACCACCAACGCCACGGTCTCGTCCGGACGCACCGCCGTGGTCGGCGCCAACGCCGTCGGCAACAGCGCCAGCTTCTACATCAGCCGCCCCGGCGGCTGATCCGAACATGACAAGTCGGTAAGGTTCGCCAGTCCCGCTTGTGGCGAAGGCAAGCACACTTTACACATCCGGCATCGCGCCATCGGGGGTTGCGGTTTCGGAGTGATATTATGCGTTCTGCGCGTCATCTGCTGCTTGTCGCCGTCTCGGGACTGGCCCTGACCACCGGGGCGTTCGCCGCCCCTGCTCTCGCCCAGACCGCGCCGCCCGCTGCGGCGGCCGCCGGTCAGGTCGCGCCGTCCGCCCCCTGGGCCCAGGCCGCCAGCGACATCCCCGCCGATCCGGCCGTCCGTTACGGCCTGCTGCCCAACGGCATGCGCTACGCCCTGCTGCACAATGCGACGCCTCCGGGTCAGGCCTCGTTCCGCCTGCGCATCGACGCCGGCTCACTGATGGAGCGCGACGACCAGAAGGGTCTGGCCCACTTCATGGAGCACATGGCCTTCAACGGCACCAAGGACGTGCCGGAAAACGAGATGCTGCGCATCCTCGAACGCCTGGGCCTGGCCTTCGGCGCCGACACCAACGCCTTCACCAGCTTCGACCAGACCGCCTATATGCTGGAGCTGCCCAACACCAAGGACGAGACGGTCGATCCCAGCCTGCACATCCTGCGCGAGATGATGTCGGCGGCGCTCATGCCTCGGACTCGATCGATTCCGAACGCGGCGTTATCGTCGGCGAGGAGCGCACGCGCGACACGCCGCAGTATCGCGTCTTAAAGACTCAGCTGGGCCTGCTGGCGCCCGGCCAGCGTCTGTCGGAACGCCTGCCGATCGGCGACCTCGACATCATCCGCACCGCACCGCGCCAGCGCTTCGTCGACTTCTACGACGCCTACTATCGCCCCTCGCGCGCGACCTTTATCGCCGTGGGCGACTTCGACGTGGATGCGATGGAGGCCAAGGTCCGCGCGGCCTTCGGCGACTGGAAGCCGACCGCCGCCGATGGTCCCGAGCCCGACCTGGGAACCGTCGCCCCGCGTCAACCGCAGACCAGCATCCTAGTCGAGCCGGGCATCCAGTCCTCGATCCAGATCAACTGGATCAAGGCCCCGGACCTCAGCCCCGACACGGCCGCCGAACGCGCCGCCGACGTCCGTCGCGGCCTGGGTCTGGCCGTGCTGAACCGTCGCTTGGGCGAGATCGCCCGCGCCGACAACCCGCCCTTCATAGGCGCCGGCGCCGGCTACCAGTCGCTGTTCGACAGTCTGGACGCCGGCACCCTGTCGGTCGCCTTCAATCCCGGCGGCTGGCAGCGTGCGCTGGAAAGCGTCGAGCAGGAAAGCCGTCGTCTGGCTGAATACGGCGTCAGCGACGCCGAGCTTCAGCGCGAAATCGTCAACACCCGCACCGCGCTTCAGAACGCTGTCGCCTCGGCCGCGACCCGTTCGACTCCGGCCTTGGCGACCGGCCTCCTGGGTGCCGTCAACGACGACCAAGTGTTCAGCTCGCCCCAGACCAATCTCGATCTGTTCAACAAGGCCGTCGAAGGCCTGACCGTCGATCAGGTCAATCAGGCGATAAAAGCGGTCTTCGAAGGCCAGGGCCCGCTGCTTCTGTTCAGCTCGCCCGTGCCGGTCGAGGGCGGCGAGGCCGCCGTCACCGCTGCGCTGGAAACCTCGCGCAACACTCCGGTGCAGGCCCGCGCCGCCGAGGCCGAACTGAAATGGCCCTATGACAACTTCGGCGCCCCGGCGGTCCCCGCCGCCCGTTCGGAAGTCGCAGATCTGGGCGCGACCCTGGTTCGCTTCCCCAACGGCACCTTGCTGAACATCAAGAAGACCGACTTCCGCGCCGATCAGATTCTGGTCAGCGCCCGCACCGGTCTTGGCGAACTGGGCCTGCCTGCCGACACCCTGTCGCCGCTGTCGATGGCCAGCACCGTCCTGGCCCCCGGCGGTCTGGGCAAGCTCAGCTTGGACGAGATGAACCGCGTGCTCAGCGGCCGCACCTACAGCGCCGCGGTCAATCAGGCTGGCGACGCCTATATCTTCGCCGGCGCCACCAAGCCCGCCGATCTCCAGCTGGAGCTTCAGGTCCTGGCCGCCTATCTGACCGATCCGGGTCTGCGCGGCGCCTCATTCGAACAGACCAAGGCCATGTTCCCGCAGATCCTGGCCCAGCTGGGCGCCACGCCGCGCGGCGTCTTCCAACGCGACGCCTCGGGCCTGCTGGCCAGCGGCGATGCGCGTGAGACGACCCCGACGGCCGAACAGATCGCCGCGATCCAGATCGACGACATCCGCTCGGGCGTTCGCTCGGCCCTGGCCCAGGGTCCAGTCGAGATCACCGTCGTCGGCGACGTCGACGTCGACGCGGTCATCGCCGCCGTCGGCTCGACCTTCGGCGCCCTGCCCTCGCGTGGCGAGGCGCCCACACCGCCCGCCGGCTCGACGGTGCGCAAGTTCCCCGCCCCGACCGCTACGCCGGTCCAGTTGTATCACACCGGCCCCGCCGAACAGGCGCTGGGCTTCGTCGCCTGGCCGACCACCGACCAGGTCGAAGATCGCAAGACCGCGCGTCAGCTGTCGATCCTGTCGGACGTGCTTCAACTGCGCCTGAACGACGAGATCCGCGAGAAGCAGGGCCTGGCCTATTCGCCCAGCGCCGGCTCGACAGCCTCGGACACCTATCCTGGCTACGGCTTCATCTCGGTGACCGCGGAAACCCCGCCGGCCGCCCTGCCCAAGCTGTTCGAGACGGTGGACGCCATCGCTGCCGACCTGCGCGACAATCCGATCAGCGAGGACGAACTGAACCGCGCCCGTCGCCCGGCCGTTGAGCGCATCCGTCGTAGCATGGCCGACAACGGCTATTGGCTGACCCAACTGTCGCAGGCCCAAAGCGATCCGGCGACACTGGACCAAACCCGCAACCAGATCGCCACCCTGGAAGCCGTCACCGCCGCCGACCTTCAGGCCCTGGCTCGCCAGTATCTGAAGTCCGACAGCGCCTGGCGCGCCACCGTCACGGCTCAGCCGGCGGCCCAGTAACGCCCACGAAAAAGGCCCCGGTTCTCGCGAACCGGGGCCAGTCATCAGGATCGTCGACGGAGAGCCGACGGTCGCCTTATCTCATGTCCCGCCTGATCGGCGGCTGAACGGGCGTGTTTAGGTCCGGTTCAGAAGACCCGGCCGCCGACGCCGCCGTCTAGGGTGATCACCCCGGTCAGCACGGTCGCGCTCTCGACCTGTTCCTCGCGGTATTCGGTGTATTCCTCTTCGCGATACATCGTCAGGATCTTAATCCCGGCGCCGTAGCGCCGCAGCAGCGAACGCTCGTTGCAATCCCGCTCGGGCTTCTCGGGCCGGCATTCCAGCTTGCCGCCCGTTCCGTACCACAGCGCCTCATGCTTGCGGCAGGTCAGGGTCGTGCCGTGATCGAAGCTGATGTCGCCGTTGTAGTCGGCGATGGTCGCCTGCAGCCATGTGCCCGACAGGCAGCGATACAGCTCGCCCTCGAACCCTTCGGCGATCTCGCGATCCGGCCGCACCTGCGAGGCGGGGTGCGGCACCTGGCGGTCGTCGATGCAGACGGCCTGGATGACGACCCGCTTCATCATGCTGCGGAAGGCGCTGTAGGGGGTGCGAACCGTCTGGGCGATCACGCCCTCGACGGCCAGGCCCTGGATGGTGGTCGGATAGGGCTGATCGACGCTGACATAGGCCGCGCCGCCGCCGCCGCCTCCGCCGAAGCTGCCCGAGAAGCCGCCGGCCCGCGCATTGACGTAGGACCGCGCGCCCGAGTTGGCGTTGGCCCCGGCGCCCGCGTTCGCATTGGCGCTCGCGCCAAGGTTCACGTTCACATTGACGTTGGTGTTGATGTTGCCGTTCCAGTTTCCACCACCGCCAGGACCGCAGTTTCCACCGCCGTTGCAGGGCGGCGGCTCAGGCGGAGGCGGAGGCTCGCACGAGGTGCAGGGCGGCGGCTGACAGCCGGACGTGCATTGCGCCAGCGCGGCTCCGGCGCCCGCCGAGACGGCGAGACCGGCCGCCAGGCCCAGCATCCATTTCGTGATCCGCAGCCGCATCGGCGGGAACTCCCAAGCGAATATCGTGTCGGCCGAACAAGATTCCGGCCGATCCTCCCGTCACAAAACCGCAAAAGCCTTTCGTTTCCGTTGATGAGGCCTGCGCTTCGGGATGGCGCAATGCCGCATCCGTCTGCTAGACCGCCCGCACAATGACCGTCCGCGTCTCCATTCGCCTGATTTCGATTAGCCGCCCGGCGTAGCGCTCCTGGGCCTGATGGCCCCGTGCACGCCGGGATCGAAAGCCCTCAAGCAGCGCGAAGCGCGATAGGGCGAAGAGAACAGCGACATAATTTTCAAGACGCCGAGACGACCCATGGCCGACGCCACCGAAAACACCTCCGAATCCCCCGCTCATCCCCGCGAAGGCGGGGACCGCGACTATCGCGACACCGTCTTCCTGCCCGAGACGCCCTTCCCCATGCGCGGCGGCCTGCCCCAGAAGGAGCCGGTCATCCTAGAACAGTGGGGCGACCTCTACGGGACCCTGCGCGCCGAGCGGCAGAAGCAGAATGCCCCCCTCTACGTTCTTCACGATGGCCCGCCCTACGCCAACGGCGACATCCACATCGGCCACGCCCTGAACAAGACGCTGAAGGACTTTGTGGTCCGCAGCCGCTTCCTTCTGGGCTACGATGTCGATTACGTCCCCGGCTGGGACTGCCACGGCCTGCCGATCGAGTGGAAGATCGAGGAGCAGTTCCGCGCCAAGGGCCGCCGCAAGGACGAGGTCTCCAAGGACGAGTTCCGCCGCGCCTGCCGCGAATACGCCGGCAAATACATCGACCTGCAAAAGGACCAGTTCCACCGGCTGGGCATCGTCGGCGACTTCGCCAACCGCTACGCCACCATGGACTTCACCTCCGAAGCGGCCATCGTCGCCGAGTTCCACAAGTTCAAGAACTCGGGCCAGCTGTATCGCGGCTCCAAGCCGGTCATGTGGTCGCCGGTCGAGCGCACAGCCTTGGCCGACGCCGAGATCGAGTACCACGACCACGTCAGCCCGACGATCTGGGTCAAGTTCCCGGTGACGGCCATGTCGGACGACCATCCCGACGACCTGCTGGCCTTCCGCTCCAGCACCCCGTCAATCGTCATCTGGACCACCACGCCCTGGACCATCCCGGCCAACCGCGCCATCAGCTACGGCCCCGAGATCGCCTATGGCCTGTATGAGGTCACGGCCATGGAGGAAGGCCTGGAGTTCGCGCCCTGGGCCAAGCCCGGCGACCGCCTGATCCTGGCCGACAAGCTGGCCGAGGAGGTGTTCAAGGCCGCCAAGATCGCCGCCTGGACCCGCGTCTATGACATCAATCCTTCGGGCCTAGAGACCGCCCACCCGCTGGCCGCGCTCGACAGCGGCTACGGCTTCTCCGTGCCCCTGCTGGCCGGCGACCACGTCACCGACGACGCCGGCACCGGCTTCGTCCACACCGCGCCCGGCCACGGCGCCGACGACTTCGAGGTCTGGAAGGCCCACGGTCATCACGAGGTGCCCGACACCGTCGATCCCGACGGCGCCTACTACCCCGGCGTCCCCCTGTTCGCGGGCCTGAAGGTGCTGGAGACCGAGGGCAAGAAGACCGGCAAGTTCGGTCCCGCCAACGGCGCGGTGATGGAAAAGCTGATCGAGGCCGGCAATCTGCTGGCGCGCGGGCGGCTGGAGCATTCCTATCCGCACAGCTGGCGCTCCAAGGCGCCGATCATCTTTCGCAACACCCCCCAGTGGTTCATCCGCATGGACACTCCGCTGGAAGGGGGGCCGCTGAAGAGCGGCGACACCCTGCGCGAGACGGCGCTGAACGCCATCGACGCCACCGCCTTCCATCCCGTCGCCGGCAAGAACCGCATCCGCTCGATGGTCGAGGGCCGTCCCGACTGGCTGGTCAGCCGCCAGCGCGCCTGGGGCACGCCGCTCGCCATGTTCATCGACAAACAGACGGGCCAGCCCCTGCATGACCCCGAGGTCGACGCCCGCATCGTCGCGGCCGTCGCCGAACACGGCGCCGACATCTGGTTCACCGCGCCGGACAGCGATTTCCTGGGCGCCCACGACCCGGCCCGCTACGAAAAGGTCGAGGACATTCTGGACGTCTGGTTCGACTCCGGTTCGACTCACGCCTTCACGCTCGACCCGCGCCTGCCGGAAAACGGCTACGCCGGCGACCGTCCCGCTCACTGGCCCGCCGACCTCTATCTGGAAGGCTCCGACCAGCACCGCGGCTGGTTCCAGTCGTCCCTGCTGGAAGGCTGCGGCACGCGCGGCCGCGCCCCGTTCAAGGCGGTCCTGACCCACGGCTTCACCCTCGACGAGAAAGGGGAGAAGATGTCCAAGTCCAAGGGCAATACGACCGACCCCCTGACCATCATCAAGGAATCCGGCGCCGACATCCTGCGCCTGTGGGTCGCCCTGGTCGACTATTCGGACGACCAGCGGATCGGCAAACAGATCCTGCAGACCACGGTCGACGCCTATCGCAAGCTCAGGAACACCGTCCGCTATCTGCTGGGCGCCCTGGCCGATTTCGACGAGGCCGAACGCCTGCCTCTGGACCAGATGCCGCCGCTGGAGCGGTTCGTCCTGCACCGCCTGCATGAGCTCGACGCCCAGGTCCGCGCCGCCTACGCCGAATACCGCTTCCAGGACGTCGTCCGTCCGGTGCTGGAGTTCTGCGCCGGCGACCTGTCGGCCCTGTATTTCGACATCCGCAAGGACGCCCTCTACTGCGACCGCCCCGACGCCTTGCGTCGCCGCGCCGCCCGCACGGTGATGCACGAAGTCTTCATGCGCCTCACCGCCTGGCTGGCCCCGCTGACGCCCTTCACCATGGAAGAGGCCTGGACCACGCGCTTCCCCGACGCCGGCTCCAACTGCGCGCGGGTCATCCCCGACACCCCAGCCGAATGGCGTAATCCGGCCGAGGCCGAGCGTTGGGCGGCGATCAATACGGTTCTCGAAGCGGTCAATGAATCGCTTGAAGCCGCCCGCCGCGAGAAGCTGATCGGCGGAGCCCTTGACGCGTGGCCGACCGTCACCGCCCCGGCCTCCGACTTCGCCCCGTTCGAAGGCCTCGACGCTGCCGAGATCTTCCGCACCTCGGGCGCCGATCTTGTCGAAGGCGAAACCATCTCGGTCACGGTCGCTGTCGCCGACTACCCGAAATGCGCCCGCTCTTGGCGCCGCGTCCCCGACGTCGGCTCCGACCCGGCCTACCCCGACCTCTCGGCCCGCGACGCCGATGCGGTTCGGTATTGGGACCAGACGCACGCCTGACCACAACACTGTCTCCTCCCCGCCTGGCGGGGAGGGGAACCGCGAAGCGGTGGAGGGGTTCTAGACGCCGCTTACGCGCCGGGATGCGCTGAAAAGCCCCTCCGTCTCTCCGCTGCGCGTCAAGCCACCTCCCCATGAATGGGGAGGAGACGATGCTCAGCCATCGCAATGCCGCTGGTCCATCCGCAGCGATTTCAACCGTTTGCCGATTTATGTCGCCCGTCTCCCATCCACGGGGTCAAACGGCCCCATAATACATCCGTCTCGTCGCATGGAGGGCTCGTAAGGCCTGCGACCTTGCGGCGGCGAGAGCGGAGGGAACGGGGGCGATGGTGAAATCCCATCGCGGCGCCGGGGCTGATCGATCGGGGAATCGCCCCGGCGTCCGCAGTCGCGTCGCAGGGTCGAGGGGGATACTCGGCCGCACTCGGGACGGTCCTCGCAGGGACCGCCGACCCGTCGCAGGCTTATGGGGTTAGGCGATAAGACCGCCACCGCTCGGCGCCCCGAGCTTGCAGGCCAACCACCCGCGCGGAGCGTCATACCCTTCGTCGAAACGGTAACTCAAACCACAGAATTCCGGGCGAAGGCCCGGCGCTCCGCCCAGCCCTCCAGACTTCGCAGGCCGAACGCCGCGAAGACAAAGCCGTTTTCAGTCCCGCGCGACACTGCGTCATCTTGTCAAACCGCCCCTCGCGCCCCAACTGCAAAGCCTACCCAAATCACACCTTCGCTCGCGACAGGAGCCCTGATGCCGCATGCCGACAGCCTGATTCTCACCCTGGTCGGGGGCTTCGTCCTCGCCTTCGTGTTCGGCATGCTGGCGCATCGGCTGAAACTATCGCCCCTGGTGGGCTATCTGGTCGCGGGCGTGATCGTCGGCCCCTATACGGGCGGCTTCGTCGCCGACACCGAACTAGCCCCGCAACTGGCCGAGATCGGCGTCATTCTGCTGATGTTCGGCGTCGGCCTGCACTTCTCGCCCAAGGATCTGATGCAGGTCCGCAAGGTCGCCATTCCCGGCGCCCTGGTTCAGATCGGCGTCGCCACCGTGCTGGGCTGGGGGCTCGGCCGGCTCGTGCTGGGCCTGGACGATGTCGAGGCGCTGCTGATGGGCTTTGCATTGTCCGTCGCCTCGACCGTCGTCCTGCTGCGCGCGCTTGAGGAGCGCAAACAGGTCAAGGGCGAGATCGGCCGCATCGCCGTGGGCTGGCTGATCGTCGAGGATCTGGTCATCGTCATCGCCCTGGTCATGCTGCCCATGGTGCTTGTCCCGGCCGGAACACAGACGGACTTTGCGGCCCTGGGTGCAGACGTCGGCCTGACCCTGCTCAAGGTCGTGCTGTTCGTCGTCGGCATGCTGGTCGTCGGCGGCAAGGTCATTCCCTGGCTGCTGATCCGCATCGCCCACACCAAGTCGCGCGAGCTCTTCACCCTGGGCGTCCTCGCCATCGCCCTGGGCATCGCCTGGCTGGCCTATTTCCTGTTCCATTCCTTCGCGCTGGGCGCCTTCCTGGCCGGTCTGGTGATGAACGCCTCGCCCCTGGGTCACAATGCGGCCGAGCGGTCCCTGCCGCTGCGCGACGCCTTCGCGGTGCTGTTCTTCGTTTCGGTCGGCATGCTGTTCGACCCGATGATTGTGGTGCGCCAGCCGTGGGCAGTCCTGGGCGTGCTGGGCATCGTCATCGTCGGCAAGTCGGTGGCGGCCCTGGTCATCACCCAGACCTTCAAACTGGATCGGCCGACCGGCTTCACCGTCGCGGCGTCCCTGGCCCAGATCGGCGAGTTCTCCTTCATCCTGGCCGCGCTCGGCGTGTCCTTGGGCGCCATGAGCCGCGAGACCCACGACCTGATCCTGGCCGCCGCCCTGCTGTCGATCTCGCTGAACCCCTTCGTCTTCCTGTTCACCGACCGGATGGGCGGCAAGCCGAAGCCGCCCGCCGCCGGCGCGATCCGACCCGCAGCCGCGGACGGCCCGATCACGGATGCGGTCGCAGCGCCCTGAGCCCCTTTCCGCGCCGTCCGCCGCCCGCTATCTTCCGCGCATGGACAAAATCGCCGCAGATCAGGCCGTTCTTCACTATGGCGACGGCGAGTTCGCCGTCTTGAAACCGGGCCGCTTTGTGCGCTGCGCCGTCACGGACAAACCGATCCCGCTGGAAGTCCTCCGCTACTGGAGCCCCAGCCGCCAGCAGCCCTATTTCGGGCCCGCCGAATTCATCGCGGCCCAGCAGGGCGAAAAATGATCCCGTCGCGCCGCGCCCTGCTGAGCGGCGCGGGCGCCAGCCTGATCGCCGCGCCGCTGATGGCTGAGGATCGCAACGCCCTGCCGCTGGCCTTGAACGGCGCCTGGCGTCAGGGCGGCTACGCCTTCGGCCGCACCGCGCCGCGCGCCCTGATCTTCGTCGACGGCGAGGCCCTGACCACCGCCTCGGCCGCTGGCCTCTTCGTGATCGGCTTCGACCGCGACGCCGGTCCGACCACCCAGGTCGAGGCCCGATCCGGCGACCGGTCCGCCCGCCGCACGCTCGACATCGCCCCCTACGCCTTCCCCTCGACCAGCGTGAACGGCCTGCCGCCCTCGACCGTCGAGCCCAGCGATCCCGCTCTACTGGCCCGCATCCAGCAAGAGATCGCGCTGAAGGCCGAAGGCTTCGCCAGCCGCATCGACGCCGACGACTTCAAGGACGGGTTCGTCTGGCCGCTGGAGAGCTACCGGGTCTCCAGCGCATGGGGCGCCCAGCGCGTCCTAAACGGCACGCCCGCCCGGCCGCACTATGGCATCGATCTGGCCGCCCCTCAGGGCAGCGTGATCCGCGCCCCCGCCGACGGCCGCATCGCCTTCGTCCGCCCCGACATGCATTTCGAGGGCGGCCTGACCCTGATCGACCACGGCCAAGGCCTGATCAGCTGCTATCTGCATCAGTCGCGGCTGGATGTGGCGCTGGGTCAGCGCGTCGGGCGCGGCGATCCGCTGGGCCGCGTCGGCATGACCGGCCGCGCCACCGGCCCGCACCTGTGCTGGCGCATGAAATGGCGCGATCGCAACCTGGATCCTTCCCTCATGATCGGGGCGCGTGTTCCAGAAAGTCTAGCCTGATCAAAGGCTCCTCTTGCGAGACTACGCATATCCCCTTAGCCTCGATCAAAGATCTGGCGGGGCCCGATGTTTTCTCTGAAATCGCTGAACGTCCTGCTTGTGGACGACAATCAGAATATGCGCGCCATCGCGTCGGCCGTGCTGCATTCGGCCGACATCCGCAACGTCTATGAGGCGTCCGAGGGCGCCACGGCTTTCGATCTGCTGCGTCGCCACGCGATCGATCTGGCCATCGTCGATTTCAACATGTTCCCGCTGGACGGGGTCGAGTTTACACGGCTGGTCCGCACCAGCCCCGACAGTCCCAATCCGTTTCTGCCGATCATCATGATGACCGGCCATTCCGAACGCAGCCGCGTCTATGAGGCGCGCGACGCCGGAGTGACCGAGTTCATCGTCAAGCCGATCACCGCCAAGGCCATTCTGGATCGGCTGAACGCCGTCATCATGCGGCCGCGCCCTTTCATCAAGACCGATGGCTACATCGGCCCGTGCCGTCGGCGCCGCGATACGCCCGACTACGCCGGGCCCTACCGTCGAGGATCGGACGCCTCGCGGTCCAACGCCGCATAGACCTTGTCCGGCCAACGCTTGTGGACCCAGAACCAGTCCACGGGATGCTCTTTCACCCGGTCCTCGACGAAGCGATTGGCGGCCTGGATGCCGGCCAGCGTATCGGCCGCCTTGTCCTCGCTCTGGCTGACCACGATCGGCTCGTGCGCCGTCACCCGGAACCGCACGCCCGGCAGGCGCACCACCGACAGCGGCAGCATGACCGTGTCGAATTTCAACGCCAGCCTGGCCGCCCCAGGCGAGGCGTTCACCGGCTGGCCGAAGAACTCCACCTCTGGCCCCTGATTGTATTTCTGATCGACCAGCAGAGCAATGGAATCGCCGCGCTTCATCCCCGCCATCAGCTCGCGCGTCCCGTCGCCCTTGGGCGCGAACAGGCGGATGCCGTACCGCTCCCGGCTCTGGCGGATCAGGGCATCGACATACGGATTATTGGCGGCGCGATAGGTCACCTGACACGGCACGCCCGACGCCATGATCACCGCCGCCATCACCTCGAAGTTGGCCAGATGGCCCGAGATCAAAACGGCCGGCTTGCCGCTGTCGCGCAGGGCGTGCAGCCGCTCCATCCCGACCACCTCGACCCGTCCGCCTTCGGGCGTCAGATGATCCATGACCGCCAGTTCGGCGAAGGTCCGGCCCGTCTGATCCCACTGCGCCAGCGCCAGCGCTTCGCGCTCAGCGGCCGGCATGTCGGGGAAGGCGATCCGCAGATTGCGCATCACCGTCCTTTGCGTGCCGGTCAGCGGCCCCAGAGTGCGCAGCAGCCAGCCGCCCAACCCCGACGCCCGCTCGACGCCCAACAGGCGCAGAAAGCCGAACAGCGCCTGAAAGCCGAAGGCCTCCAGGCGCCAAACTAGATCCTGCTTCCAGTCGTTACGCTCACCAGGCAATCGTCAATCCACCGTCCACCACAAGGGTCTGGCCGGTCACATAGGCCGACGCAGGGCTGCACAGATAGACCGCCGTGCCCGCGATTTCATCCGGCTGCCCGATCCTTTTCAGCGGCGCGGGCTCGGTGACCGTCTTCAGCAGCTCCGGGTTCTCCCACAGATATTTGGCGAAATCGGTCTGAACGAGCCCGGGCGCGATGCAGTTGACCCGCACGTTCGACGGCCCCCACTCCACCGCCAGGTTGCGCACCAGCTGCATGTCCGCCGCCTTGGAGATATTGTAGGCGCCGATCAGCGCGTTGCCGCGAAGCCCTCCGATGGACGAGATCACCAGGATCGCCCCGTCCTTGCGCTCCACCATCTGCGGCGCGACCATCTGGATCAGCCAATGGTTCGAGATGACGTTATTCTGCAGGATTTTTTCGAACTGGTCGTCGGCGATGCCCGCCATCGGCCCGGCATACGGATTGGTCGCGGCGTTGCAGACCAGGATGTCGATCTGACCGAAGGCGGCGTTGGTCTCATCGACCAGCCGCTGCAAATCTTCCTTAGAGGCGATGTTGGCAGGAACGGCGATGGCGCGACCTTCCCCATATTTGCCGTTGATCTCGGCGGCGACTTCGTCGCACGGCCCGGCCTTGCGCGACGAGATGACGACCTTGGCGCCATGTTCGGCCAGCCGTTCGGCGATGGCCTTGCCGATTCCCCGCGATGAGCCGGTGATGATTGCGACCTTGCCGGTCAGATCGAACAGTTCCATTGCGTTTCCCGTAGGTTTGGCGGGGATATTTGCAGCCCCGCTCTAGCCGAATGACATTGATAGCCTGATACTCAGGCGATTCCATCCGGGAGTGGCCGACCGCCAGCCGATGCGCAACGTAACAACGGGCTTTCTCTACTTCGCCTATCTGTTCCTCGGCATGACCGTGGGCGCCTTCCTATGGCGCGCGGGTTTAGGGATCGGCGCAGGCGTGGCCGGAACGCTCGGCGCACTGGGGCTGTTGGGCGCCTTCCACGGCATCGTCACCGGCATCGCCGAACGCCGCGTCCTGAAAAAGGAAATCGGCCAGGTCCGCGAGGCCCACCGGCTGCTCGCCGATGCGATGGAATCGACACAGGGCGCCCTGACCGAACTGGCGCACGCCATCGAGACCGGCGTCCTGTCCGACACCGACGCCCTGACCGGCGAGGTCCGGATGCTGGAATCGCTGGTCCAGCAGATGAGCGAAAGCATCGACGAACGCCTGGCCGCCGCGCCGCATATCGGTGTCGAGACCTTTGAGGGCCGTCGCATGGCCCAATCCAACGTCCTGCTGCGCACCATCCACGAAGCGCTCAGTGAAGGCCGCGTCGATCTGTATCTTCAGCCGGTCGTCTCCCTGCCCCAACGCCGGACGATCTTCTACGAGAGCTTCACTCGGCTGCGCGACGCCACCGACCGCGTCATGATGCCGGCGGAATATCTGTCCCTGGCGGAGGGCGAGGGTCTGGTGCCGGCGATCGACAATCTGCTGCTGTTCCGCTGCGCCCAGATCGTGCGGCGGCTGGCGCGTCAGGATCGCAAGGTCGGCGTCTTCTGCAACGTGGCCCTGACCTCGCTGGGCGACGAGACCTTCTTCCCGCAGTTTCTCGACTTCCTGTCCGAGAACCGCGACCTGAACCAGGCGCTGATCTTCGAACTGGGTCAGGCGACGTTCGACGCGCGCGGCGCCATCGAGGCGCGCAACATGGCCAAGCTGGCCGACCTGGGCTTCCGCTTCTCGCTGGACAAGGTGCAGACGCTGGACCTCGACTTCGCCGATCTGCAACGCTCGGACGTCAAGTTCATCAAGGTTGCGGCCGACCTGATGATCGAACAGCTGCTTGACCTGGACGGCGGCGCGCCCTTGCGCTCCATGCCCGACATCCAGGCGGCCGACTTCGCCGCCCTGACCCGCCGCTACGGCGTCGAGGTCATCGCCGAAAAGGTCGAGAACGAACGCCAGGTCGTCGACATCCTCGAACTGGACGTGGGCATGGGCCAGGGCCACCTGTTCGGCGAACCCCGCGCCATCAAGGAACAGGTTTTGGCCGAAACCGACCCCCCGGCCGAGTTCCTGCGCTCCACCCTGCGCAGCGCCGAGCAGCGCAGACGCTACTAGAGCCACTGTCCCGTCTCCTCCCCGCTTTTCGGGGAGGTGGCGCAGCGCCCCTTCGCGCCGCGACGGAGGGGTTCTTCCCCCACAACAGGCGCCGAGCCAGTTTCAAGACCCCCTCCACCGCTTCGCGGTCCCCCTCCCCATTTCATGGGGAGGAGACTTTCGCCTCCGCGTCCTAGCCGCTACCAACGTCCCATGACCCTCCCCCACGCCCTGCCCCACCTCGGCGCCGTCGCCGGCGATTATGACATCCTGCTCTGCGACGTCTGGGGCGTGATCCATAATGGGCGCGAAAGCTGGGCTGGCCCGTGCGAGGCACTGACCCGGTTCAACCGCGAGGGCGGCCATGTCGTGCTGATCTCCAACTCACCCCGCCCGGCGTCGGACGTGATCGCTCAGCTGGACGGGCTGGGCGTGCCGCGCGAGGCGTGGAAGGCCTTCGTCACCTCAGGCGACGCGACCCGCGCCGAACTGGCCAGGCGCGCGCCCGGTCCGGCCTGGATCGTCGGCCCCGAGCGTGACGCGCCGCTGTACGCCGGTCTCGGCCTCGAGCGCGCCGCGTCGCCAGAGGACGCCGCCTTCATCTCCGTCACCGGCCCGGTCGACGACACGGTCGAGACGCCCGAAGACTACCGTGAGCGGTTCGCCGTCGGCGCCGCACGCGACATCGAACTGATCTGCGCCAATCCCGACCGCGTCGTCCAACGCGGCGACCAGCTGATCTACTGTGGCGGAGCGCTGGCCGACCTGTATGAAGCGCTGGGCGGCCGGGTCGTCATGGCCGGCAAACCCTTCGCCCCGATCTATGATCTGGCGATCAAGGAGGCGGAAGGCCTGCTGGGCCGCCCCGTCGATCGCTCGCGCATCCTGTGCATCGGCGATGGCGTCGTCACCGACGTGATGGGCGCGAACGCGCAAGGGCTGGACTGCCTGTTCATCGCCCAAGGCATCCACGGCGACCAGGCCAAGGGCGAGGACGGCGCGCTCGATCCCGCCCGCGCCGCCGCTCTGCTGAAGGCGGAAACGACCTATGCGCGATACGCCGCGCTCGAACTGAACTGGTAAGGCTCGCCATTTTGTCGCACCGCCGCTAAAGCCTCATCCATGGTCGAATTGGTTCAGCAGCATCCGTCCGGTGGTTACATCCTGGACGAACTTCACGTCGGCATGGCGGCCGAGAAAATCGTCGTCGCGACGGAGGACCGCATTCGGCTGTTCGCCGAGGCGTCCGACGATTTCAACCCGGTGCATCTGGATGAGGCCTTCGCCTCCAAGACCGCCTATCGCGGCCGGATCGCCCACGGCCTGCTCAGCGCCTCGTTCGGCTCTGCAGTGGTCGGCACCATCCTGCCGGGCGCCGGCTCGATCTACATCTCCCAGACCCTGGCCTTCCATCAGCCGGTGCGGATCGACGACGTCGTGCGCATCCTGATCACCGTGATCGAGGTCGAGCCCGAGAGCGCGCGGGTCAAGCTCAGCTGCGAAGGCTTCGTCGGCGAGACCATGATCATGGACGGCGTCGCCGTCGTCCGCGTCCCCCGCCGGCGCAAACCGTCCCAGCGTTGATGCAGATTGCGCGTATTTGGCGCGACTGGCGCGAGGTGCCGGACGCGCTGAAGGGCGCGGCGGTCGCCGTCGGCGCCTTTGACGGCGTGCATCGCGGGCATCAGGCCGTCATCGCCGGCGCACGTGACGCGGCGGAACGGCTGGGCGCGCCGTTGGGCGTCGTCAGCTTCGATCCTCATCCCCGCCGCTGGTTCCAGAAGGACGCCGCGCCCTTTCGACTGATGACGGCCGATCAGATGGCCGAGGCCCTGGCGCCGCTGGGTGTGGAGATCCTGTATCTTCTGCCCTTCGACGCCGAGATGGCCGGCATGACCGACGCCGCCTTCGCCGAGCGGGTTCTGGCCGAGGGTCTGGGCATTCGCCACGCCGCCGTCGGGTTCGACTTCACCTTCGGTAAGGGCCGCTCCGGCTCGCCCGAGGCCTTGCGCGCCTATGGCGAGCGGCTGGGCTTCACCGTGTCGGTCGCCGAACGGCTGGATGACGCGGACGGGCTGAAACTGTCGTCCAGCGCCGTGCGCGAGGCCCTGAAGGCCGGCGACATGGCCCGCGTCGCCGCCATCCTGGGCCGCCCCTTCGCTATTCGCGGCGAGGTGATCCACGGCGACAAGCGCGGCCGCACCATCGGCGTGCCGACGGCCAATGTCGCACTCGGCGACTATATGCGCCCCGCCTATGGCGTCTATGCGACCCGCAGCCGATTGCCGGACGGGCGGGTTATCGACGGCGTCGCCAGCCTGGGCGTGCGTCCCATGTATGCGCTGGAGACCCCGCTGATGGAGGTCTGGCTGTTCGACTTCGACGGCGACCTCTACGGCCAGACGCTGGACACTGAACTGGTCGCCTGGCTGCGCGGCGAGGAGACCTTCGACGGTCTCGACGCCCTGAAGACCCAGATAGACGCCGATGCGGCGGCGGCGCGAACCATCCTCAGCCGATCATAGAGGCCGCAGCTCCGCCGCGAACCGCTTCCAGTTCTGCACATAGTGTTCGGCCGACATCTGCAGCACGGCGATGTGCGCCGGGTCACGCTCCCTCACCACCTTGCCGGGCTGGCCCACGACCAGACTGTTGTCCGGGATGATCTTGCCCTCTGTGATCAGCGCGTTGGCCCCGATGATGCAGTTCCGGCCGATCTTGACCCCATTCAGCACCACCGCCCCGATGCCGATCAGGCTGTAGGCCCCAACCTCGCAGCCATGCAGCATCGCCTTGTGCCCCACCGTCACGCCGCGCCCCAGCGTCAGCGGCGACCCCATGTCGGTGTGCAGCACGCTGCCGTCCTGAATGTTGCTGTCAGGCCCCACTGTGATCGGATCGTTGTCCCCGCGCAGCACGGCGCCGAACCAGACACTGGCGTTGGAATGGAGAATCACGTTCCCTATTACCGATGCGCTTGGCGCCACCCAGTATTCGCCCTGCGGCGGAAGCTGCGGTTTGCTGTCGCCCAAGGCGTAAATGGTCATCTGTACACCGCCTAATCTTTGAAAAACGAGGGCTTTAACGGATCGCTAACGACGATAGCATCATTCTGTTGATGCGATTCGTGGGTCGCCATTTCGGCCCCGGATCCGAAACCGGATCAAGCCCGATCCGGTCATCAAGTCGGGGCTTTCGCGTGGCGCGTTGGGATCCTGGTTCGGTTGTTCGGCGGCGGGCGCACCCCGTTGCAGACGGCCCTGCTGTCGATCCGGGCCGCCGCTGTGCAGGCCGCGACCTCTTCCTCCCCAAGACCATCCAAGGCGGCGCCCGTTCGGGTCCGCCTTTTTTCATGCCCTGGAGGCGTCCATGACCAAGCGTGCTGCAACCAAGCGTCAAACGCGTGAACACGGAATCCTGGATTCGCGTGATTTCATGGAGGAGTCGAAAGTTCGTCGGCTTCACGCCCCACATCACGAGCGATCAGGGTGGTCGCCCTATCCTTCGAACGACGACCGCGACCAAGGTTATCTGAAGACGCTGAAGCCCAAGTCTGAGGGCCAGGGCGAGTTGATGGAAGCCATCGACCACCACAATCTGGTCATGGCGCTGGGTCCCGCAGGCACCGGCAAGACTTACCTCGCCGTCGCCAAGGCGGTCGAGGCGCTGGAGGCGGGCAAGGTCGGCCGCATCGTCCTCAGCCGCCCTGCTGTCGAGGCCGGCGAATCCATCGGCTTCCTGCCCGGCGACATGGAAGACAAGCTGGCTCCCTATCTGCGCCCGCTCTACGACGCCCTGTCCGATCGTCTGTCGATGAAGCGGGTCAAGGCGCTGATGGCCGAAGGCCTGATCGAGATCGCCCCGGTCGGCTATATGCGCGGCCGCACGCTGAACAACGCCTTCATCGTCGTCGACGAGGCGCAGAACTGCACCTACGTCCAGCTCAAGATGCTGCTGACCCGCCTGGGCTGGCATTCGACCATGGTGGTGACCGGCGACCCGCAGCAGTCGGACCTGCTGCCCGGCATCTCGGGCCTGTCGGACATTTCGGCTCGACTTGAAGCCGTACCCGACATCGCCGTGGTGCGTCTTGCCGAGCGCGACATCGTCCGTCACCCGCTGGTCGCCTCGATGATCGGCGTCCTCTAGCTCTGATCCTGCAGCCGACGCTGGATGGCGTCGGCTGCAGACCCGTTGCACCGCGAAACCAAAAGCCATTGTCCCCGGGCGCACCGCACCGCTAAAGGTCGGCTCGCGGCTGATGAGGGATTTCGATGCGCGTAGCGATGATTGGGACGGGCTATGTGGGCCTGGTGTCCGGCGCCTGTTTCGCCGACTTCGGCCATGTCGTCACCTGCATCGACAAGGATCCCTCCAAGATCGAGCGGCTGGAGCGGGGCGAAATCCCGATCTATGAGCCGGGGCTGGATGATCTGGTCGCCGCCAATGTGCGCGAAGGTCGACTGTTCTTCACCCTGGACGGCGCCGAGGCCATTCGCCGGGCCGACGCCGTCTTCATCGCCGTGGGCACGCCGACTCGCCGGGGCGACGGCCATGCCGACCTGTCCTACGTCCACGCCGCCGCCGAGGAGATCGCCGGCCTGATCGAAGGCTTCACGGTCGTCGTCACCAAGTCGACCGTCCCGGTCGGCACGGGCGACGAGGTCGAGGCGATCATCCGCAAGACCAATCCGAAGGCCGACTTCGCCGTCGTCTCCAACCCCGAATTCCTGCGTGAAGGCGCCGCGATCGGCGACTTCAAACGTCCCGACCGCGTCGTCATCGGCATCGACGACATGACCGGCGACGCCGGCGGCCGCGCGCAGAAGGTCATGAGCGAACTTTATCGTCCGCTGAACCTGAATGAGAGCCCGCTGCTGTTTGTGGGCCGTCGCACGTCCGAGCTGATCAAATACGCCGCCAACGCCTTCCTGGCGATGAAGATCACCTTCATCAACGAGATGGCCGACCTGTGCGAAGCCGTCGGCGCCGACGTCCAGCAGGTCGCGCGCGGCATCGGCTTGGACAAGCGCATCGGCTCGAAGTTCCTGCACGCCGGCCCCGGCTATGGCGGCTCGTGCTTCCCCAAGGACACCATCGCCCTGGTCCGCACCGCCCAGCAGTATGGCGCGCCGACAAAGCTGATTGAGGCCACGGTCGAGGTCAACGACGCCCGCAAGAAGGCCATGGCCGACCGCGTCGCCGCGACCCTCGGCACAAGCGTTCAGGGCAAGACGGTCGCCCTTCTGGGTCTGACGTTCAAACCAAACACCGACGACATGCGTGACGCCCCGTCGCTGGACATTGCGCCTGCTCTGATCGCCGCCGGCGCAACCGTACAGGCCTTCGATCCCGAAGGTATGCATGAGGCCGCCAAGCTGTTGCCGGACATCCAGATGAAGGACAGCGCCTATGACGCCGTCGTCGGCGCCGACGCCGTGGTCCTCGTCACCGAATGGGACCAGTTCCGCGCCCTGGATCTAGACCGCATCAAGCTGCTGATGAAACAGCCGGTCCTGGTCGATCTTCGCAACATCTATCGACCCGAGGACATGAAGCATCGCGGCTTCCGCTACATGGGCATCGGGCGCGGCTGATGGGCGCGCCGATCCTCGTCACGGGCGCGGCCGGCTTCATCGGTATGCACGTCGCCGAGCGTCTGCTGGACCGGGGCGAGCAGGTGATCGGCGTCGATGTCTTCAACGACTACTACGATCCGCGCCTGAAGGCCGCCCGGGCCGCCCGCCTGGAAGGGCGAGACGGCTTCAACATGGTCCGCGCCGACATCGCCGACCACGCGCAGATGCGTGCGCTGGTCGCGGATGCCGGGGTCAAGCGGATTGTCCACCTCGCGGCCCAGGCCGGGGTCCGCTACTCGCTCGAGAACCCCTTCGCCTACGAGCGGTCCAACCTGGCCGGCCATCTGTCGATGCTGGAGGCCGCGCGGCACAGTGACGTGACCCACCTGGTCTATGCCTCGTCGAGTTCGGTCTATGGCGACCGGCCGCTGGAAGGTTCGGGCTTTCGTGAAGACGATCCGACGGTCAATCCCGTCTCGCTCTACGCCGCGACCAAACGCTCGTGCGAACTGATGAGCCAAAGCTACGCCAGGCTCTACGGCTTTCCGCAATCGGGCCTGCGGTTCTTCACCGTCTATGGCCCCTGGGGCCGGCCGGACATGGCCTATTTCAGCTTCACCCAGAAGATCGTGCGCGGCGAGCCGATCGAGGTCTATGGCGAAGGCAAGATGGCGCGCGACTTCACCTATATCGACGACATCGTCGATGGCGTGGTCGCCGTTCTGGACCGTCCCCCCGCGCGGGGCGTCCATGAGGTCTACAACATCGGCGACAGCCAGCCCGTCGGCCTGATGGAGATGATCTCCACGCTGGAAACCGCGCTAGGCGCCCAGGCGAACAAGATCATGCGGCCGATGCAGCCAGGCGACGTCACCGCCACCTATGCGGACATTTCAAAGCTGAACGCCCTGTGCGGTTATCAGCCCAAGGCCCCGCTGAAGATCGGACTGGAAAAGTTCGTCGCCTGGTGGCGTCAATACGAGAACGGCTGACGCAGGAAGGCTGGGGGCCGATGCGACGCGAAATCCTGCCGGCTGGCATCGCCCTGCTGCTGTTCGGCGCAACCGACGCCTCGGCCCAGGCTTTGCGCTCGGCTCAAGACGCGCAAATCGACCTCTTCGTTCGCAACCGCGCGGTCGCCGTGCGTGATCGGCCGCAACCCGCCTATGACCCGCTCGGCATCCGGGCCGGCGGCTTCACGGCCTTTCCCCGGCTTCAGTCGGGCGTCGTCCATGACGACAATATCTTCGCGGCTGAAGACGACCCTCAGCCTGCAACGACCTTGCGCCTGACGCCTGAAGTCGTCGTCCGATCCAACTGGTCGCGCCATGCGCTTGAAACCCGCGCCCGCGCCGAGATCGACCGCAACCTCGACTTCGACAGCGAGAACACGACCGACTGGAGCCTGGGCGGCGCCGGTCGTCTCGACGTGGCGCGAGGCGTCGACATCACCGTGGCCGCCGACTACGCCCGCGATCACGAAGCCCGCACGGCCGCCGGCGCCGGCCCCGGCGCTCGCCGCCCGATCACCTTCGATCTGGCTTCCACCTCGCTGGCGGCGACACGCTCGCAAGGTCGATTGCGCCTGTCAGCCAAGGCCGTCGTCCTTCGCTACGACTACCGCAATGGACTGAGCGCTGCCGGCGCCGTCATCGAACAGGACGACCGGGATCGCACCGTCGCCCGCCTGACCGGCCGCGCGAACTACGCCCTCTCTCCCGCGACGGCCCTGTTCTTTCAGGTCGCCCGCGATGACCGCAACTATCGCAAGGTGGCAGGGTCGCCGGAACGATCCTCTTCCGGTCACGAAGCCTTGGCTGGCGTGGACTTCGAGCTCGGCGCGCTGATCCGGGGCGAGGTCGCCGCCGGATACATCCGCCAGGACTTCCAAGACGCAGCCTATGGCGATCTCGACGGCTTCGGCGGTCGTGCGCGCCTGTCGTGGTTCCCCACCCAACTGACGACTCTGACCGCCACCGCGGCGCGCAGCGTCGCGGACACCGGCGTGATCGACTCGGCCGGCGCCCTGCGCACCGACCTGTCGATCAGCGTGGACCACGAACTGCTGCGCAACCTGATCCTGACGGCGGAAACGGCGTGGAGCGAGAACGGCTACAACGGCCTCGACCGCACGGACACGCGCTTTACCGCCGGCGTCAGCGCCGTCTATCGCCTCAACCGTCGCTACGGTCTGACCGCCGGCGTGACCTTTCTCGATCAATCCTCGTCCGGCGCTACGGCAGGACCGAGCTATCGCTCGACGCGCCTTTCCGTCGCTGTCGTCTCGCAGTTCTGAACACACGGCCACAGCGCGAAGATTGACAACCTGAAGGCATCATCGCACCACTGGACGGAACGATCACCGTTCGATGGCGCGATGACCCACCACGACCCCGCGATCGGCGGTCCCGGCCAGCCTGCGGACGACGCCATCGACCTCCATGCCTTGATCGCCGCCTTCCGGCGTCGTCTCGGCCTGTTTATCGCTGTCGCAGCAGCCGTCTGCCTGATCGTGCTGGCGCTGATGCTGGGCCAGCCGCCCGTCTATACTGCGACCGCCAGCCTCCAGATCAACACCCGCAAGGAACAGGTCGTGGCGGGACAGGCCGTGCTGTCGGCGCTCGACGCCGAGGCGGCCATCGTCGACACCGAGGTCGAGGTTCTGAAGTCACCCCAGCTCGCCGCCCAGGTCGTACAGACGCTGGGCCTGATCCGCGATTCCGAGTTCAACGCCCGCCTGCGATCCTCGCCGCCCCTCACCCAACACCTGCCGCGCGCCACGCCTGCGCCGACCGATAGCCAGATCGAGCGCCAACAGGTGATCGACGCCGTCCGGCGACGCCTGACCGTGCGCCGCGTCGGCCTGACCTATTCGATGGCGGTCAGCTTCACCTCCGAAAGTCCGATTAAGGCTGCCCGCATCGCCAACACCTTCGCCGACGCCTATCTCCAGTCTCAACTCACCGCCAAGTTTCACGCCAACGCCCAGGCCAACACCTTCCTGGGCGCCCGGCTGGAAGATCTGCGCCGCCAGGTCGAGGCCGCCGACGCGGCCGTCTCAGCCTACCGGATCGACAATGGCCTGCTCAGCGCCCAGGGCGCCACCCTGACGGAGCAGGAAATCTCGGCCTACAACCAGCAACTCGCCCTGGCCCGCGCGCAACAGGCCGAACAGGACGCCCGCCTGCGCACCGCCCGCTCTCAGATGGCGGCCGGCTCCAACGGCGACGATGTGGGCGAGGCCCTCTCCTCTCCCGTGGTTCAGAACCTGCGCGCCCAGCGCGCGGCGATCAGCACGCGCGTCGCGGACCTTTCTGTCCGCTACGGCCCTTTGCACCCCGACATGATCCGCGCCCGTCAGGAGCTGGCCGACATCGACGCGCAGATCCAGGCCGAGATCCGCCGTGTCGTCTCGAACCTGGACGCCCAGGCCCAGGTCGCCCGCCAACGCGCCGCCTCGGTCCAGTCCAGCCTGGACGCTGCGCGCGGCGCCTTGGCCGACAACAACGCCGCCTCGGTGCGCCTGCGCGAACTGGAAGGCGAGGCCGAAGCCGCCCGCGCCGTCTACCGCGCCTTCCTGGATCGTTATCGCGAGACCAGCGCCCAGACCGGCGTCGAGCAGGCGGACGCCCGCATCGTCTCGCGCGCCACGCCTCCGACCGCGCAAAGCGCGCCGAACCTGATGATCAGCCTCGCGCTCGGCCTGATGCTCGGCGCGGCGGCGGGAACCGGCGCCGTCATCATCGCCAACGCCATGCAGACAGGGCTCAGCGGCCCCGATGACATCGAGCGCAGGCTGGGCGTCGGCGCCGTCGGCGCCATTCCCCTCGCCTCCTCCGTGGCGACGGCGGAGGATCAGACGTTGCACCCGATCGACCTCGTCGTCCAACGACCGCTGTCGGTCTTCGCCGAGGCCTTCCGGGCGCTACGCACCTCGATCACCCCCATCGTCAGCGTCGTGGTCGAACCGTCCGCGCGCATCGTCGCCGTCACCTCCGCCCTGCCCGGCGAAGGCAAGACCACTATAGCCGTCTGTCTGGCCCGCGTCGCCGCGCGCTCCGGCGGACGCGTTCTATTGATCGACGGCGACCCGCGTCGGCGCGGCGTGACGCGGATGCTGGGCCTAAACCCCGACCACGGCCTGGCTGAGGTCCTGCATGGCGCGGCGGCCTGGCGAAACGCGCTGTTGCTGGACCCGGCCTCCGGCGCACAGGTTCTGCCCCTTTCGGGATCTGGCCTGTCGGCCGACGACCTGTTCGGCGCCCCGCCGATGACCACCCTGCTCGACGAACTGCGTCAGGCCTTCGACCTGATCGTCATTGACACCGCGCCCGTTTTGGTCCTCGCCGACGCCCGTATCCTAGCAGCCAAAGCCGACACCGTCGTCCTGCTCGCCCGCTGGCGAAAGACGCCCGCGCGCGCCGTCGCCGCTGCGATCCGCATCCTCAGCCAATCCGGCGTTCGCCTTTTCGGCGTCACCCTCAGCCAGGTCGATGTCCGGGCGGAGGCCGGCCTAGGTTATGGCCAAGCCGACTATGATTACCGGGCCTATAGAAAATACTATGCGGCATGATTGTCGGTAGAGATCAGGCCGCACAATCAGCTTCATATTCTGCCATCGACGACAAGCACCAGAGTTTGAAACACAACGCCGATTGCACCAAGCAAGCTCCCGGCTATCGCGAGCAGCAAGCCGAAGGATCGTGTCGCTTCCGGCTTTGCACGCAGGGCAATCAGGCATTTCCAACATAGGGCGCCAATGCTTGCCAGGCAGAGGGCGCTGAAAGTCAGCCCGACAGCGTTCCAGGCGCCGACATCCCCACGCGCCACGTCGGCGGCGCTGGCCAGCAGATACAAGCCTAGGAAATGGGCGGCCCAGATCAGGAGACCGCCCAGCATCAGCAGCCAGAACCTCATGCGCCGACGCCCGGAAACAGGCGGATCAAAAGGGTCGTCGCCGCGCCCTGAACCGCCGTGAAGGCCACGAACAGGGCGACCACTTCGAACGTCGCCGGATAGCGGGACGACACCAGGCCGCAAAGCCAGCGCAGCAGGACGAACGGCCCCATCAATAGCGAGATGCCGACGAATGTCCCCTGCCAGGCCAACAGCGCATAGACGGTCGCGCCCTGGCTGGAGGCGTCGGGGCGCAGGCCCGAGTTCCACCAGGCCGAGGCCTCGGTCGCAAAGGCGCCGCCCGCCGCCACGGTGGCGACCAGCATCAGAATGGCGGCGATGCCGGCGCTGCGCGGCCGGTCCAGCTTCAGCGCGCCTTGAGACGCCCAGGCGCCGATTCCGGCGGCCGCCAGCAGACCCAGGGTCAATGGCAGCGAGCCGATCTCAGGCGGCGCCTGCCACAGGTCCGGCCGCCGGCTCCATAGGAAGACGTAGGAGAAGCAGGCCATGATCGCGACCATGCCCGACACGATCAGGGTGATGACCATCGCCCACCAGCCGTGACTGCTGGGGCCGGACACATAGGTCGGCAGGCGTACGCCGCCGCCGACGTCCACCGTCGCGGAACCGCTAGGCCGATCCAGTCCCCAGCACCATTTGAGGATGCAGTAGACGGCCAGGACGCCGCTGACCAAGGAGGCGACATAGGCCTGGATCGTCAGAATCAAAAAGAAGCCGGCGGTGAAGATCGCGCCCCAGACATACCAGCTGGACGGCCGGGGCATGCGCTGGAGATATTGGGGCTCGGCGTTGATCGGGCTGGTGATCATGGTCTCGCGCTCGCCGCGCGGCGCGCCGGGCAGGAAGTAGCGGCCGGCCTCGACATCGCGCGCCAGGTTCGGCTGGTCCCATACCGGATACAGGCTCTTGATCACCGGGACGGAGCGCAGCGCGTATCGACCGGCGGGCAGCCACTCCAGCCCCGGCCCGCCAAAGACATTGCCCGCGTCCTTCTCGCCGAAGGGCCGGAAGTTGCGGATCATGTCGATCATCCACAACACCACCGCCAGGCCGAACATGAAGGAGCCGACGGTCGAGATCATATTGGGCAGGTCCCAGCCCCGATCCGGCAGATAGGTATAGACCCGGCGCGGCATGCCCATCAGCCCGGTCAAATGCATGGGCATGAAGGTGACGTTGTGACCGACGAACATCAGCCAGAAGATCCACTTGCCCCACCGCTCGCTGAGCGGCCGGCTGCTGGACATCGGCGTCCAGTAGTAGATGGCGGCGAATAACGGGAAGACCATCCCGCCGATCAGGACGTAATGCAGGTGGGCGACGATGAAATAGCTGTCGTGGGCCTGCCAGTCGAACGGCACCATGGCGACCATCACCCCGGTCAGCCCGCCCATGACGAAGATCACCAGTCCCCCGACTGCAAACAGACCGGGCGTGTTGAACCGCATCTTGCCCGCCGCCAAGGTGGCGATCCAGGCGAAGACCTGCACCCCCGCCGGCACGCTGACGGCCATGGAGGCGGCGCTGAAATAGTTGATCGAGATCTGCGGCATGCCCGTGGTGAACATGTGGTGCGCCCAGACGCCGAAGCTGATGAAGCCGGTCGCCAGCATGGCCAGGACCACCAGCCGATAACCGACCAGCTTGGTCTGGGCGATGGCCGGGATTAGGGTCGACATCGCCCCCGCCGCCGGCAGGAAGATGATGTAGACCTCGGGGTGGCCGAAGAACCAGAACAGATGCTGCCACAGCATGGGGTCGCCGCCCTTGGCCGCATCGAAGAAGGGCCAGCCCAGCGCGCGTTCCAGCTCCAGCAGCAGGGTCGACAGAATGATCGAAGGGAAGGCGATGATGATCATGCAGGCGAAGATCAGCATGGCCCAGGCGAAGATCGGCAGCTTGTCCAGCGTCATGCCGGGCGCGCGGGTTTTCAGCACCCCGACGATGATCTCGATGGCGCCGGCGATGGCCGAAATCTCGATGAAGCCGATGCCCAGGAGCCAGAAGTCGGCGTTGATCCCCGGTGAATAGGTCATCGACGTCAGCGGCGGATACATGAACCAGCCGCCATTCGGCGCCAGGCCGAAGAACAACGAGGCGAAGAAGCACAGCCCCCCGACCAGATAGGCCCAGAAGGCGTAGGCGCTCAGCCTTGGGAACGGCAGGTCGCGCGCCCCCAGCATCTGCGGCAGCAACAGTACGCCCAGCGCCTCGACCGCGGGCACCGCGAACAGGAACATCATCACCGTGCCATGCATGGTGAATATCTGGTTGTACGTTTCCTGCGCCAGGAAGCCCGTCATCGGCAAGGCCAACTGTGTGCGCATCAACAGCGCCAGCACGCCTGCCAGCACAAAGAACAGCATGGCCGCGCCGACGTAATAGACGCCGATGTAGTTGTTGTTGATCGCCGTGATCCACTCCCACGGCCGCCGCGGGCCGCACCAGACCTCGTCGAGCTGCTCCAGCTCGCCCTCGGGCCGGGCTTCGGTGGTGGGGAAGCGTTTGTAGAGTTCGGGATCGAACCCGGTTTCCGAACTCATTTCAGACTTTCCAGATAGGCGGCGACGGCGCGCACGTCCTGGCCCGACAGGACCGCATATGACGGCATCCGATTGCCGGGCTTCAGGCTCTGGCTGTCCGAAATCCAGCCGGCCATCGTCCCCTGATTGTTCGGCAGGATGCCGGCGCCCAGCGTCTGGCGCGAGCCGACGTGGGTCAGATCCGGTCCCGCCAGACCGTTCGCCTCGGTCCCGCGAATGGTGTGACAGGCGGCGCAGCCCGAGGCGGCGAAGACGTTGCGCCCTTGGTCGATCAAGGCAAGCGGCCCCTGGGCCGAGGGCACGACGGCCGCCGGCCGCGACTGACGCGCCAACCAGGCGGCATAGTCGTCCGGCGCGTGGGCCACGACCACCAGCCCCATCAAGGCGTGAGGACCGCCGCAGTATTCGGCGCATTGGCCGCCGTAGGTCCCAGGCGCATCGGCTTGCAGGCGCATGAAGTTGCGGCGGCCGGGGATCATGTCGGTCTTTCCGCCCAGGCGCGGCACCCAGAAGCTGTGGATCACGTCCGCGCTTTCCAGCTCGAACACGACAGGCTGGCCGGCCGGGATGTGGACCTCGTTGGCGTCCTGGACGATTTCTCGCCCCTGACCGTCCAGATAGGCGACGCGCCACCACCACATTTCGCCAGTGACGCGCACCCGCATTTCGCCGGGCTTGGGCGCATCGGCCACCCGCGCGGTCGTGGTCAGCCCATAGACCAGCAGCCCGGTTAGAACGACCACCGGGAAGACCAGTCCCGCAATCCAGATCAGGCGTTCGCCGCCGACCCGCCGCTTCCACTTGCGCGGCCCGAACAGGGCGATGCCGAGCGCCACCGCCACCACAACCATGACCACCGCCGCCATGACAAATAGCACCCAGGCGACGGTCTGGATCGGTCCAGCGAAAGGTCCCGCCGGATCCAGCACGGGCGGCGGCCAGCCGGCGATTCCAGGAGGGGCGTCAGTCTTCATCGAGCGTGTACAGATAGGCCGCGACGTCGCGGGCTTGGTCTTGCGTCAGGGGCATGGGCGGCATGGCGGTTCCGGGGTCCATCGACGGCGCGTCGATCAGCCAGCGGATCAGGACATCGGGCTGGTTCGGCAAGCGTCCGGCGATCAGGGGGCGCGCGCCGAACCCCGCTAGGTTCGAGCCGGACCGGCCCTCGGGCCAGGCGACGCCGGGTATCCGGTGACAGGCGGCGCAACCGACTTCCTTGATCATCGCCAGTCCGGCGGCCGTATCGGCCTGAACCACCGGCCGGGGCAGGTCGGACTTGTCCACGCAGGCGCACAGGGCGAGCGCCAGCGCGCAGGCCGCCGCCCGTCGTCCCATCGCCTCGCCCGTCGTCCGAAAACCCATCCGCCCCCCAAAGCTTCGCCAGAGCAATCCCCTTGTCGGACGGAGGTTCCCGACTGCGACATGGAGCCTCGGCGCATCGCCATAAGGAACCTTCGCCATAAGCAGGTGTTGCACCGCCGTGCGCGCCTCCCTTTCCGTCCTTGTGCTGCTGACCGGCCTCGCCGCCTGCGACTCCACGCCGGGCCAGACGGATCGCACCTTCACGGCGCACGGTCAGGTCATCGCCATGAGCGGCGGCGCCGGCGGGGCGGCCAATGCCTGCTTCACCTGTCACGGCCTGGACGGCGGCGGGGACGGGGTCGCCGCCCCGCGCCTGGCGGGTTTGGACGCCGGCTATCTGCAAAAGCAGTTGGAAGACTATGCATCGGGCCTGCGTCCCGACGACGCCATGACCCGCATCGCCAAGGCCTTGGACCAGCAGGGCCGACGCGAAGTCGCCGCCTACTACGCCGCCCTGCCCGCGCCGCCGACGCAAACGGCCGCGTCGATGGCGCCTGCGCCCGCCATCTATCTAAACGGCGACCCTTCGCGCGGCATCGTCGCCTGCGCCTCATGTCACGGCGACCGGGGGCAAGGCTCGGGCCAAGGCGGCAACCCGCAGATCGCCGGTCAGCCCGCCGCCTATACGGTGGAACAGATCGACCGCTGGAAAGCGGGCAAACGCCGCAACGACCCGCGTGGCGTGATGGCCGCCGCCGTCAAATCGCTTTCGGACCCAGAAGCCCGCGCCATAGCGTCCTGGCTGTCGACGCAACCCGCTTCTCCAGCGCGCGCCAGCGCCGCTGCCACCGGGTCCGCTTCGGTCGAAGCAGCGGCACGACCGGCAGCATCGCGTGAAACACGTCGTCCCTATCGATCAGATGGTGCTTGAGCGCCGCGCCGGCGTGGATCGGGATCATCAGCAGTAGGGTGATTACCAGTCCCCAGTGCATCCATTCCGCCGCCGCCTCGATCGCCCATAGCTGGGTGTTCGACAGATCCTGCAGCGGCAGCAGCGGCCATTTAATGAAGCCCAACGTCTCCAGCTGACGCGTCCGATCCGTCGCCGAAATCATGGCCCAGCCCGACAGCGGCAGGCCGAATAGGCAGATGTAGAAGACATAGTGGGTCACATGGGCGGCCATGCTTTCCCAACCTGGCTTGTCCGCATCATTGATCAGGTCGGGCGCCAGCAAACGCCATGACAGTCGGCCGATCACCAGGATCAGCATCAGCACGCCGATCGCAAAATGCAGGTCGTAGGCAGCCATCATGGCCCCGCCCACCGGCTGCCGCCCCATCCACCAGCCCCAACCGAGCTGGAAGATCACCAGCCCCGCCATCACCCAATGAAAGCCGATGCCGACGGGCGAATAGCGGCCCTCGTCGTGGTGACCCGCCGCCCATTCCAGCAGCTGTCTGAACAGTCTTTCGATCATGCCGGATGCGCCTCGGCGTTAGGGCCGATCATCCGCCCCAGCCGCCACAGGGCAGCGAACAGATACAGCGCCGCCGCCGGCGCCCACATGATCAGCCCGGCCGCCTGCTGATCCTCCAGCGGCGTCAGGCCCCAGGCCAGGGTCGAATAGGCGTGGGGGGCGTAAACCGCCTGCCCCGCAAAGGTCAGCACCGCCCCAAGCAGCCCCATCGCCAGCATTGCCGCCAACAGGGCGATGACCGCCGCCGGCGCAGACGCTGACCGCGCCGCGCACCAGAACCAGACGGCGCTCGCCAGCAAACTGATCTGCATCACCCAATAGACCGCATCGCTCGACAGGGCGGCGCCATAGGCGTCGGGCGCGTGCCAGGCCCAGAACACCACCGCCTGCACCGCCGTCGCCAGGATCAGCGACCCATATCGTCTCATGGGCAGGGCCGCCGCCAGCAAGGGCGCAGCGACGCCGACCAACAGCACATGATGCACCGTCCGCGCCGAGAACAGCGCCGAACTGAGGGCGCACAGCGGGGAGACAAATCCAACGGCTAAAACAGCGACAGCCGCCAGACCATAGCCGCGCCGCCGCCCTTCCAACCGCCAAAGGACCACGCCCGCAGCTGCAACGAGGACGGCCAGCAAGATCGGATCAAGGTTCCAGCGCCACTCGCCGAAAGCCGGCGCGGGTCCGCAATACGGCATCCAACTCAAACCTGCACCCTCGCCCCTCGCCGGATCTCATGATCCCCGTGCAAGGGAAAAGCCAAGCCAGCTATGACGGTTCCGCACGGATCATTTCTACGACGAATTGCCGCGATCACCCCGTTTCAGCACTAGGGGCGACTTCGGTCGCGTCCCTTGCAACCGACCGTGGCCGCAGTTGATCGACCAAGAAGTCGACGAACACCCGGACGCGAGCGGGAACGCTGGCGCCGCCGACGAATACAGCATGGATGGGCTCACGATCGCCAGGATTGAAATCCTCAAGCAGCGGTACGAGCTCACCCTTCGCAATGGCGTCGGCGACGCTGAAGTTGCCCACACGCGTTACGCCGACGCCGGCCAGCGCAAGCTGCGTCAGGCTCTCGCCATTGTTTGCTTCCACGGGGCCGCGAACCGTGAGCGCATAGTCACGACCGTCCCGTCGGAAAGGCCACACGGGCTCCAACCTTCGGAAGTTGAAGTTCAGACAGTCATGTTGGTGCAGGTCCTCCGGCACGCGCGGCACGCCGCGACGCGCGAGATAGGCCGGCGACGCCACGATCGTTCGCCCCGTCTCACCCAGCCGTCGCGCCGTCAGCGGACTGTCCAGCAACGGCCCGAAACGAATGGCGACATCGGCCTGCCCAGCCGCGACATCCACGACAGTATCCGTCAGATTGATGTCGACGAGGATTTGCGGGTAGCGCGCCACGAACGCGCCGATCAGCGGCACGACCACCTGCCGACCGTGCGCCAGGGATGCGCTAACCCTTAGGCGTCCCCGCGGCGCGCCCTGATCCGAAATGGACTGTTCAGCCTCATCCAGGTCGGCGACAATTCTCCTTGCGGCGCTGAGATAGGCCTGGCCTTCGGCCGTCAACGTCAATGCGCGGGTTGTCCTCAGAACGAGCCGCACACCCAGTCGCGCCTCGATCCGATCGATCGTTCGGCTTACGGCCGATGGCGTCAGCCCAAGAACCCGACCTGCGGCTGAAAAGCTGCCGGCCGCAGCCACAGCCGCGAACACCTCCATATCGCGGGCGCGATCTGCGCCCGCTGACGGCGCCTTTGCGTGCATTTCAAAAATCCTTCGCTTTCGGAAGGCCTAACCGCTGGGGACGACCGCGTCCATCTGTGCGCAAGTCTTATTGGTCTGCGGATTTCCATCCTATGAAACTCAACCCTCCCCTGCTGGCGCTTGCTGCCGGCGCGTTCGGCATCGGCGTGACCGAGTTCGCCCCGATGGGGCTGTTGCCCGTCATTGCAACTGATCTAAGCGTGTCTATTCCATCGGCCGGTCTGCTGATCAGCGCCTACGCTCTGGGCGTCGTCCTGGGTGCGCCCTTGATGACCCTGGCCACAGGCCGCGTTCCTCGCCGCACCCTGCTCATCGGGCTCGCCGGCATCTTCACGATTGGCAATGCGCTGTCTGCGCTCGCTGACAACTACGCCCTGCTGATGATCGCGCGGATCATCACGTCGCTGAACCATGGCGCCTTCTTTGGGGTCGGCGCTATTGTCGCGGCCGGGCTCGTGCCGCCAGACCGCAAGGCCGGGGCGGTGGCTGCCATGTTCATGGGCTTGACCATCGCCAATGTCGTGGGCGTGCCTGTGGCCACCTGGGCTGGGGAAACCTTGGGATGGCGGGCCAGCTTCTGGGGCATTGCGATGATCGGCGTCATGGTGATGGCGGCCCTCGCCCTAACGCTACCGAAAGCCGCCGCACCTGCCGCCGGCGACATGTTGGCTGAACTGCGCGTGCTTGGCCGCAGACGTGTCCTGTCGGCCTTGGCCCTGACCGTTATCGGCTCCAGCGCCATGTTCACCGTCTTCACCTACATCACGCCGATCCTGCGCGAACAGACCGGCGCGTCGCTGGGTTTCGTCACCGCGATGCTCGTTGTCTATGGGCTGGGGCTGACCGTCGGCAACTGGGTCGGAGGCAAGTTTGCTGATCGTTCCGTCGATCGCACGCTGATCGTCACCCTCGCCGGCCTGTCGCTCGTCCTGCTGACCTTCGCCGTGGCCATGCCTTTGGCCAGCGTAAGCGCCGTTCTCATCTTCCTGTGGGGCATCGCCAGCTTCGCGCTCGTGCCGCCGCTTCAGGTTCGCGTGATGGATGCAGCGCGTGAGGCCCCGAACCTGGCTTCGGCCGTCAACATCGGCGCCTTCAATCTCGGCAACGCCATCGGGGCCGCTCTGGGCGGCGCCGTCATCGCCGGCGGCCTCGGCTATCCAGCTGTCGCTCTGGCCGGCGCCGGCGCGTCCGCCCTTGGTCTGCTGATGATTGTGCTGATGTCACGCCCACCAGCCGTAATGATCGCAGCCGAATAGGGAGCCCCGTCCGCTAGCCATTGTCGTTTCCGGCGCTTTGGCAGCGGTGTTCGAGCGATAGTCGGCGAACGTCGGCGGCGTTCTGAAAGACGGCGCGGCTGATGAAGGCGCCCATGTCGCGCCAGGCGTTGGATATGGTCTGGAAGGTCTGTTCGTCGGTCTGGCTGGCGGCCAGGGCTTCGTTCCAGCGCGACGTCAGCGCGTTGATCTCGTCGAGCATCAAAAGCCGCCCGCAGGCGAGGGTCATCCGGTAGCTTGCGCTTCCTTGGCTCATTGTCAGAACTCCTCCCAGCCGGCCGTGTCCGCCTCCTCCACGACGGCCAGCGCGGCTGAGCCGGAGGATCGCAGGGCGGCCGGACGCGTGGGGCGGGTCGCGTTTGGCTTGCGTGGCGCTGGCGCGGCGAGGGCTCGGCTGCTCAGCGCGGTTTCGCGCGTCAGGCTGAAGCGCTGGACCAAATCCGACAGCTGACGGCTTTCAGAGGTCAGGCTGTGGCTGGCCGCCGTCGACTGTTCGACCATGGCGGCGTTCTGCTGGGTCACCTGGTCCATCTGGTTGACGGCGGTGTTGACCTCTTCCAGCGCTGTCGACTGCTCCCGCGTCGACGCCGTAATCTCGTTCATCAGCTCGTCGATTTCGGCGACGCGCTCGACGATGGACGACAGGGCCTCGCCCGTTTCGGCGACCAGGGTGACGCCGGACTTCACCTGGACGGACGAGGTGGTGATCAGCGACTTGATCTCCTTGGCCGCCTCGGCGGACCGCTGCGCCAGGGCCCGAACCTCGGAGGCCACCACGGCGAACCCTCGCCCGGCGTCGCCTGCGCGCGCGGCTTCGACGCCCGCGTTCAAGGCCAGAAGGTTGGTCTGGAAAGCGATCTCGTCGATGACGCCGATGATCTGGTTGATCTGCGACGACGACTGTTCGATCGCGGTCATGGCCTCGACGGCGCGGCTGACCACCTCGCGCGACTGCTCGGCGGATTGACGCGAGGTTTCGACGACCGCGGCGGCGCGACTGGCGCCTTCGGCCGCCCGCTTCACCGTGGCGGTGATCTCGTCCAGCGCGGCCGCCGTTTCCTCCAGCGTCGCCGCCTGATGCTCGGTGCGCCGCGACAGGTCGTCGGCCGCTTCGCTGATTTCGGCGGCGCCCAGCTGCATGGCGCCCGTATTGCCGGCGATCTCGGCCATGGCGTCGTCCAGACGCTGCATGGCGGTGTTAAAGTCGGTCTTCAGGCGCGCATAGCCGCCGGTGAAGTCGGACGCGATGCGGGTTCGCAGGTCGCCCTGCGCCAGAGCCGCCAGAGCCGCCGCCGTATCCTCCACCACCCGCGTCTGTTCGGCCTCGGCCTCTGCGCGCTTCTGGTCCGCCTCCAGGCGCTGGGTCTCGGCGGCTTCCAGATACAGCGAAATGACGAAATCCATGTCGAGCATGGCGGCCTTCACGACGCTGGCCAGCGTCGCGGACAGAGCCTTGCCGTCGTCGCGCTTCGAAAACAGCGACCGCGTCTTGGCGTGGGATGTGACGATCGCCTCGATCAGCCCTTCCAGGACCAGGGCGTAGCCGCCGATATACCAACGCGGCTCCAGGCCGATCCGGGCGTGGGTCTGGCCGATGCGGCGCACGCCCTCGACATAGGCCGGATCGAAGGCGCCCGAGGCAATCAGGCCCCAATGTCGCGCCTGGGCGTCCTTGGCCCCCGCGATCTGGCTTTCCGCGCCGAAGAAGCGGGCCACGTCAGGCGTCGCGCGAACCTGGGCGTAAAAGGCTTCAAGGCTGGGCTGAAGCGCAGCCTCGATGACGGGTCTGGCGTCGGCAAGCCGAGACCTTGCGGCCTTGTCCATCTTCAAGAACCGAAGTCTTTGATCCAGATTCATTGCGTCCGACATGACGGCCCCCTTGCATGGCGGTCAGTTGGACGAGGTTCGATCTAAAGGCCGGTTGAAGTCCCTTCAGCCTGTAGACTGTTTCACAGCGGAAGCATTGTTTGCGCCGGTCTGACGTCAGGTCGCGGTATGACCGACGTCCTTCGCCATGGTCTGCAGCAGCGGGATCAGCTGGGCGGCGGTCTTCAGACCCTCGCTGGTCAAAAGGCCGGCCAGACGACCGTATTGCGACCGCCGATCGTCCAGAACGGCGCGGCCTGCCTCGGTGATTTCCAGCATGGTGACCCGCCGGTCGTTCGGATGGGGCGAACGCTTGACCAGATCGGCACGAACCAGATGATCAACCAGTCGCGATAGCGAGGCCGGCGGCGCCTGAAGCGTCGATCCGAGAGCGCATTGTTTGACGCCGCGACGGCCCTCGCCGGCGATCAGGCTCAAGGCGCGGACGGCGGCATTGCTCTGACCGTCGGCGCGCAGGACGCGATCAAGCTGGCGATCAAGCTCAAGCAAGGCGGTGTCGAGCGCATAGAGCGCCATCGCGGGATCATCGAACGCCCGCACGGTGAACTCGTCCATCGTCCCCCGAACACCCATAGGTCCGGTGTGACAGGATTGGCCGCAACCTGCAAGATAGACGAAGGTCAACCCTTAGGGCTATCGAACTCTTAACAGTGTATCCTGAAGGAAACGATTTCATACCGGCGCAATCCTAGATTGCCACGCAAGCCTTTGGGAACAGAGTGGGTGAGGCAACAACCGGAAAGAGCCGATGGCGTCGGTCAAAAGACATCCCGCCCACCCTGTCACGGCGGCCCGATCGCTGGGGATAAGCACGGGAGGCGCGCTTGATGCTGAACTTCGAAGAGCGCTCGAAGTCGCCGCTATCCTGGTGACGACCGATCGACACGGGGTCATCACCGACTGCAACGAGAAGTTTGTCGCAGTCAGCGGTTATAGCCGAGAGGAGTTGATCGGCTCGACCCACCGGATCGTGAACTCCGGCTTGCATTCCAAGGCCTTCTTCCAAGATCTGTATCGCACGATCCGCCGCGGGAAGGTGTGGACCGGCACATTGCGGAACCGTCGCAAGGACGGCAGCCTCTATTGGGTCGATACGACTATCGTGCCGGCGCTCAGCGGTCCCGAAGGTCCGGCGTCCTACACGGCCATCCGTTTCGAGGTGACCGAACATGTGCTGGCTCTGGAGGCCCTTTCGGAAGCGCGCCTCGTCGCCGAACGCGCCGCCGCGCTGCGCGACACCTTCCTCGCGACCATGAGCCATGAGGTTCGAACGCCGTTGAACGGCGTCCTGGGCCTGGCGCAGTCCCTGTCAGGCGCCGACCTGCCCGACGATGCGCGTCAGAAAGTCGATCTGATAATCAAGTCCGGCGAGACGTTGAGGCGCATCCTGGACGATGTGCTGGACCTGTCCAAAATCCAGGCCGGCGAGATGAATCTGGTCAACGAACCCTTTGCGCCGTCCGACACCATCTCCGGCGCGGTCGATCTGATGCGGCCGCTGGCCAGCGAAAAGGGACTTGAGCTGATCTCCCGGTTCGACGGTCTTCCAGCCCTTCTCATGGGCGACGGGGCCCGCCTGCGTCAGATCGTGCTGAACCTGGTCTCCAACGCCATCAAGTTCACTGCGGTCGGCCAGGTGCTGGTCGATGCGCGCTACTCGACGCCGTCCGGGCGTCTTCGCATCCGCGTCGCAGATACCGGCATGGGCTTTGATCGATCGAGGGCCAAACTGCTGTTCTCGCCGTTCAGCCAGGCCGACGATTCCATCTCGCGGCGGTTCGGCGGCACGGGGCTTGGCCTCTCCATCAGTCGTCGTCTGGCGGAGCTGATGAGCGGCCGCCTCAGGGTGCGTTCAAAGCCCGGTCGGGGAACGCTCTTCGTTCTCGACTTGCCGATGGATCCCAGCGGCGAGATCACCCGCGAAAGCGAGAGCCATGTGGAGGCGCTGGATCGACTCTACGGCGCGCGGATCCTCTTGGCGGAGGACAATCTCGTCAACCAGCAGGTCGTTCAGGCGCTCCTCAGCGGCTTCGGCTGTCAGATCGATGTCGCCGAAAACGGCCAGGAAGCCGTCGACCTGTGGTCAGCGCACGCCTACGACCTGATCATGATGGACATGCAGATGCCGGTCATGGACGGGGTCGAGACCATCCGCAGCATCCGCAGAGGCGAACAGCAGCGCGAGGTCAACAGGCTGCCGATCGCCATGCTGACGGCAAACGCCTCGTCCAACCATCGCGATCTGGCCTCGCGCGCCGGCGCCGACGTTGTCATCCCCAAGCCCCTGTCCGCCGATCACCTGATCTTCGAATCCGCCCGCCTCCTCAACAACGCCGCCCGCTGTCATTGGATATAGCCCCTGACAGAACAGGCTTCCGTGCTCACGCCCGGAAGCCTGCCTTGCGTCAGAAGTAGAAGCGCACGGCCGCGGTGACGGTGCGGCCCGGCAGGGCCTGTGCCAGGACCACGCCGCTGGCGGGCAGGCTGTCGGCCGACACTTCCGTCAGCGCTGTTTCGTCGAACAGGTTGTTGGCGGTCACCGACAGCACGACGCGGTCGATGGGGCGCACCTGGACGAAGGCGTTGACGGTCGCGTAGCCCGGCATCTTCAGCTGGTTGACGTCCTGCGTATAGCTCTCGGTCGTGCCGACGACGCTGGCGCCGACCGTGAACAGGTCCGTCTCGTACTGCGGCATGACCTGGAAGATCAGGTCGGCCTGACGGCGCGGCGAGTTGCCGACCAGGGCCGCGTCCTCGGCCTTGGTGATCTCGGCGCTGGTGACGGTGGCGCTGCCGGTCAGGCTGAACGGACCGTGACGCACGCCGGCCTCGAATTCGGCGCCCTTGGCTTCGTAGCTGCGCTGGACCAGCACCAGACGCGTGACGCCGCCGGCATCCGCGCGGATCTGCTGGTTGGTTTCGCTGACCTCGGCCCAGAAGCCGGTGACGTTGGCGAACAGGCCGTTGGCGCGATACTTCATGCCGATCTCGGCCTGGTTCACCGGATCATAGGCCGCGTCAGCCTGCAGCAGGTCGCCATCGACATTGCTGATGGCCGGCGAACGCAGGATCTTGTCCGTCGCGGCGCGCGCGCCCTCGCTGTAACGGGCGAAGGTCGAGAAGCTGTCCGAGACGCGGTAGTTAGCGCTGAGCGAATACGAGACATAGTCGTAGTCGTAGTCGACCGGCGTCGCGCTGGCGGCAGGCGCGAAGGCGAAGGTGCGCTCGGCTTCCGAGATGACGCCGTCGTTGTCCACGTCGATGGTGCGGACGTCGGTCAGGCCGTTGGCCACCGTGCGGCCGTTGACGTCGCCGCTGTCGAAGCGGATCGATCCGCCCAGCGCCAGCTTGCCCAGCCGGTAGTTCAGCGAGGCGTAGGGCGCCAGCACCTTGTAGGTCACATCGGTGCGCGAGTTGGACCCGGCGCCCGAGGGACCGAAGAAGTTGACCACGCCGTCCTGGGTGCGGGGCGTGCCGTTCGTATTGAAGATATCGACCAGGGCCGAGTTTCCGCCACCCACGACATCCTGAAGGAACGGAATATACTGGCGATCGAACTTCAGATCCTGCTGGGCCGAATAGACGCCCACCGTGGTCGTCAGGTCGCCGCCGCCGATCTTCCAGACGCGGTTGGCGCGCAGGTCGTTGGTGAAGTTGTCCAGGCTGTCGATGTCGGTGTGGACCAGGGTCGAATAGGCCAGCAGGCCGTTGCCGTTCAGGGTCATCGGGCTGGTGATCGCCTGACCGGCGCGCGGACCTGTGGCGTAGGCCAGGGTTCCGGGACGACGACCGAACGCCAGCGGCGCCTGGGCCGCCGGCACCACGGCCAGCGGGTAGTTGAACGACTGATCACCAGATTGCTGCGCGTAGCGCATGTGCTCGGAAATCGTCCAGCCGTGCAGGTTGAAGCGGGTCTGGAAGCCCAACGCGCGCACCTGAACCTGATTGCCGTCCTGCAGATTGACGCGCTTCAGGTTGTTGTCGCCGTCCAGCAGCGGGAACACCGTGGTGTTGCGCGACGTCAGGGTGTCGCGCGTCATCGAGAAGTTGGGAACGTCGCTGTAGTTGGGATCGTCGTTCGTGCCGGACACCAGCAGAGGCGTCGGACCATAGGCGACGACGGTGTCATCCAGGATCTTGCCGTACAGACGCACGAAGCCGCCGTCGAAGGTCTTGGTGATGTTGGCCTTGATCTGGCCGCCCTTGTTGCCCGTGAAGCCGGCGTCGCGCGGGCCTTCACCCTCGCGATAGAAGCCGCCGACGTGGAAGCGCACGGTGTCGCTCAGGTGACCGCCATAGCTGAAGTCGCCGCGGTAGGTGTCGTAATCCAGGCCCGAAGACACCTGGACCGAGCCGCCTTCGACCTCACCCGTCTGCGAGATCAGGTTGATCACGCCGCCCGGCGCGTTGGAGGCGAAGGTCGAGGACGACCCGCCGCGGATGGACTCGATCTGGCCGACGTTGAAGTCGTAGCGCATGAAATAGTCGGACGTCAGCGCCAGGATGTCGCCGAACTCCAGGACCGGCAGACCGTCTTCCTGGAATTGCAGGTACTTCGCGCCGGTGCTGACCATGGGCAGGCCGCGGATCGTATAGTTGCCGTTGGTCTCGCCCGTGCTGGCCTCGGCGCGAATGCCGGGGATGGTGCGGAACAGGTCGTTGACGGAATAGGCGCCGATCTTGGCGATCTCGACATCGTTGATCGAGCTGGTCGAGGTCGCGCTGTCCAGCCTGTCGCGCGCCTTGGCCACGCCCGTCACGATCACGTCGTCATTGGCCCGCGTCCGGCTGGCCTCCCAGGCCGTCTGGCGCTGCGGCGCAGGCTGCGTCTGCGCATGAGCAGGCATGGCGAGGATAAGCGGCGCAAACGCAGCCGTGAGGTACAGGGATTTCAAGGAAGCCTCCAAGGCGTTGTCTTGCAGTGCAGAGACTGGACAACTGATTTTCGTTCGGAAATTCTTCCATGCAGTTTCTTGCATGGCTGTTATCAATAAAACACGGATGTGTTTGATGATTTATAATGCCAGACTACGGATTAATACTGACATAACGGCGCTTACAAAGATCGGATTGCTGCGCCGATTTCTTCTACACTCAACTGGCTTGATATCTTAAAACTCGTTCCAGTCGTCATCGGCCGCTTCGCTCGACAGGGCGAGCGCACCGACCGTGCGGATGACCTTGGGCGCCGGCCTCGGGGCGGACGCGGTGTCCCGGCGAGGCGCCGGCGCGGCCGAGGTCGTCGTATTCAGCCGGAATCTGGAAACCAGGGTCGCCAGCTCATCGGCTTCGGTCGCCAGGATGCGCGCCGCCGCCGTCGCCTCTTCCGCCATGGCGGCGTTCTGCTGGGTCATGCGGTCCATGCTACCGACGGCGCTGTTGACCTGCTTCAGGTTCTCGGACTGGACCTGCGCCCCTTGCGCGATGTCCACGATCAGGGTGTTGGCGTCGCCGATCTTGGACACGACCCGCGCCAGCATCTCGCTCGTTTCGCCGACTCGGTCGACGCCCAGCCGCACCTCGTCCGAAGAGCGGCTGATCAGCTGCTTGATGTCCTTGGCGGCGTCGACGGTGCGTTTGGCCAGTTCGCGCACCTCGCCCGCGACCACGGCGAACCCACGCCCCGCATCGCCCGCCCGCGCGGCCTCGACGCCGGCGTTCAGGGCCAGAAGATTGGTCTGTAGGGCGATGGCGTCGATCATGTTGATGATCTCGCCGATCTCCTGCGATCCGGCCTTGATGGCGTCCATGGCGACGATCGCTTCTTCAACGATCACGCGACCGTCCGCGGCGTCGCCATTGGCCAGGGTGATGGCGTTGCGGGCGTTGGCCGCGCTGCGCGCCGTGTCGCCGACCATGTCGGTGACGTGGTTGGTGGCGGTGGTGGTTTGCTGCAGGCTGGACGCCTGCTGTTCGGTTCGCAACGACAGGGTTTCGGACGCCGAGCAGATTTGGGTGGCGCCGAGGCGAACGCTCTGTGCCGAACCGGCGACGCTGGCCAGGCTTTCTTCCAGACCCTGGACCGCCACGTTGAAGGCCGTGCGCAGGCGCTCATATTCCGGGGCGAACGGCGTGCGAATGGTGTGGGTCAAATCACCGGCGGCCAAGGCTTCCAGAGCTGTGTCGAGCTCCTCGACGACGTGACGTTGCGCGGCGTCGGCGACGATCTTCTCGCGCTCGGCGGCGTCCTTGGCCAGATCGGCGGCCGCCTTGGCCCGTTCGGCCTCGGCCTTGGCCAGAGCCGTGTCGCGGAACACCAGGACCGCGCGCGCCATGTCGCCCAGTTCGTCGGCATGGCTGGCGTCCACGACGATGTCGTTGTCGCCCTTGGCCAACTGGCCCATGGCTTCGGTCAGGACCGTGATCGGACGCGCGATCATGCGGCTGAGCATGGCCGACAGGACCATGGCGATCGTGATCAGGGCGATGCCGCCGACGATCAGGGCGATGATCGCGGTGACGATCGCAGCCTGCTGACGTTCCAGATTTTTCTCGGTGACGGCGGCTTCAGCCTCGCGCAGGTCTCGCAGAGGCAGGACGGCGTCGCTGACCAGAACCTTCTTGCCCGCGTCACGGACTTCTTGCTGCGCCTGCTCGCGCTTGCCGGCGCGAACCTCGGCGATCATGCGATCACCCCAGTCGGCTCTCCAGGCCAGGGTGGCCAGGCGCGACTTTTCGAGCAGCGCCTGTTTTTCCACGTCGCCCAGCTGTCCCTTCAGCTCGACGACGACCTTGTCGAACTCGTCGCGCCCTTCGTAGTAGGATTTCAGATAGGTCTCGTCGCCGGTGACCAGAAAGCCTCGAAACTGGCTGTTCTGACGCAGGATCGCGGTTTCCAGCGACATCGCCTGCGCCTCGATCGTGCGGCTGAGATTGTTGCTCTCGATGGACGCGCGGATCATCATGATCGTGGCGAAAAAGACCGCCATCATGATCGCCGCCGAGACGCAGATCAGGATGAAGGAAAGCCGCAGCTTTCTCGGAATTCGCATCTTCGACATCATGAGCTCGCCCCCGTTACGCACTTATACTTACCTAGAGGCAACCGATTACTCAGCTGACGCCACTGCGCACAGCCCGGTCTCGGTTCGAGCTACGCAAAACACCCTGTTTTTCAGGTGACTATCCACCCCTATGACGGAACGAATAAAAAGATAGTTAAGCTGGCGACGCCCAGGCGCTTACATCGACCGGACCTGAATTTCGCGAGATTCATGCGCTGTTAAGCGAGGTGATCATAGGTAAGTCACCCTTCCCGTCCGCGCTTCAAGCAACGCCGGGTCGCAACCCCCGGGCGAATACTTCTTCAGGCCGGGGACACACAAGTAACAGTTCGTTTTATTCGGAATGCGCGACGATGCGATTGGTGACTGGATGATCTGCCCCGTCGCCGACCGTTTCACCCAGGAACTCGCGGCCCAGGCCGACCGCTGCCGCGCCATGGGGTCACCCTTCGTCGCCGGCGTTCTCGAAGCCGCAAGCCGGCAGCTTTCGAATGCGCCGCTCACCGCCGCACGGCTGTATGACTGGCCGGGAGATCAGGCTGCGGCAGCCCTGGCCCTGCGCTTGAACGGCGCCTTGCACGCCTTGGCGCGCGCGGGCCGGTCCTACGCCCTGACCAGCCTTTATCGTCGCGAACACACCGACTTCGACGCGGCCGTGGTCGACGCCCTGGCCCGGAACGATCAATACATCGCCGACTGGATCCTCCATCCGCCGCAAACGAACGAGGTGGCGCGCGCCGCCGCGCTGATGAGCGCGCTGATGGCCGCCCCTCTGGATCGCGCCATGCCCTTCGAGTTGCTCGAGCTCGGGTCCAGCTGCGGCCTGAACCTGAATCTGGATCGCTACGCCTATGCCCTTGGCTCAGCGTCAGCTGGCGATCCCTTCTCGGACGTGCAGATCGAGCCCCTGTGGCAGGGCGCATCGCCGAAGGTCGGCCCGGTCTCCATCGCGGCGGCGCGCGGCGTCGATCTAAACCCGTTGAACGCCGCAGACCCGGCGCATCGCGAGCGGCTGCTGGCCTTCGCCTGGGCTGACCAGCCGGCGCGCACCCGACGCCTCGAGAACGCCCTGCTCATCGCCGCCGATCATCCGCCGCGCATCGATCAGGGCGACGCCGTGCCCTGGCTGGCCGACCGGCTGGCCGAGCCGCAGCCAGCCGGGCGCTGCCGCGTCGTTATGCACACCATGGTGCTGCAATATCTCAGCGACGACGACCGTCGCCAGATCACAGCGTTGCTCTCGACCGCCGGCCGCCGCGCCGACGCCGACCACCCGCTGCTCTGGATCAGCTTCGAATGGACCCGCGACCGCAGCCACGTCGAACTGCGCTTGACGGCCTGGCCCACCGGCGAAACCCGCGTCCTGGCGCATTGCCATCCCTACGGCGACGAGCTGGAGTGGCTGGCGTCATCTGCGTCGGCCTTGGCGGCCTAGAAGCGACTTCTGCCCGCATGATGGGGCGCTATCGGAGATCAGGCAACGCACCGGCCAAGACTCCAACCGCGCGTTCAAAGCAATCCTGTTTGCCGGAACGGCTGAAGTGTCAGGTCGCGATTTCTGTGGCGCCCGGCTAGACGCTCATCGCCCGTATCCGAAGGTCCTGCGGCCCGAGATAGCGTTCGTTCGGAAGCGAGATAACCCAGACCGTTGCGAATGATCCTACAGCGCATTTCTTCAAGTCCATTCCCCCGCTAGCAGACCGCAAAAACTAATCCGATTTCACGCTCTGTCCATCGGTGTCATTTCGGGCGATCATCGCCGCCGCTCGCCCGTCCAAATGACAACGACAAATGGAACGCCCATGAAACCCATCGACCGCCGCGCCGCCCTGACCGGCTTGTTAAGCGGCGTCGCCGTAGCGGCACTGCCCGTGCGCGCCGCTTTCGCCCAGACGAACGAGGAGGCCGCGCCTTTGGGTCGCGAATGGGCGTCGATGAAATGGCGTCGCGGCATCGAGGGCCAGCGGATGGCCGATCTGGGCAACGGCACCTTCCTCAATCCCATCATGTCGGGCGACCACCCCGATCCGTCGATCCTGAAGGACGGCGCCGACTACTATATGACCTTCTCGTCGTTCGAGTCGGTGCCCGGCATCCACATCTGGCACTCGCGCGACCTGGTGAACTGGCAGCCGGTCGTCGCGGCCCTGACGAAGAACATCGGCTCGGTCTGGGCGCCGGAACTGATCAAGCACGAGGGTAAATTCTGCTGCTACATCCCCGCGCGGTTCCCGGAATACCGCTCCAACTACGTCATCTGGGCGGACAAGATCGAAGGCCCGTGGAGCGAACCCATCGACCTGAAGATCCCGGCCAATATCGACCCTGGCCACATCGTCGGCGAGGACGGCAAACGCTACCTGTTTCTGAACGGCGGCGACCGGGTGAAGCTGACCGATGACGGCCTGGCCACCGACGGCCCGGTCGAGCAGGGCGTCTATAACGCCTGGCGCTACCCTGACGACTGGATCGTCGAAGGCTTCGCCCAAGAAGGGCCCAAGCTGCTACGGCGCGGCGACTATTTCTATATGATCACCGCCATCGGCGGCACGGCGGGGCCGCCGACCGGCCACATGGTCATCGCCGCCCGGTCGAAGTCGATCAACGGCCCGTGGGAGGACTGCCCGCACAACCCCATCGTCCGCACCGCCTCGGGCGCCGAGAAATGGTGGTCGCGCGGCCACGCCACCCTGGTCGAGGCCCCCACCGACGGCGATTGGTGGATGGTCTATCACGGCTATGAAAACGCCTATTGGAGCCTGGGCCGCCAGACCCTGCTGGACCCCATCGAGTGGACCGACGACGGCTGGTTCCGCGCCAAGGGCGGCGACCTGTCCCAGCCGATCGCCAAGCCCCGAGGCGGCGAGGCCGTGCCGCACGGCATGGCGCTGTCGGACGACTTCTCGACCGACAAGTTCGGCATCCAGTGGAGCTTCTACGACCCGCAACCGAACGAGAAGGATCGCCTGCGCCGCGAGAACGGCGTGCTGCACATGAAGACCAAGGGCAAGGCGCCGGTCGACTGCTCGCCCCTGACCTTCGTTCAGGGCGAGCAGGCCTATCAGATCGAGTGCGAGGTCGAGATCGATCCGGGCGCGGTGGCGGGCCTGATCCTGTTCTACGACCGCGCCCTGTATGCGGGCCTGGGTTTCGACGCGACCCGCTATGTCACTCACCAATACGGCATCGAGCGCGGGCGTCCGGCCAATCCGCATGGACGACGCATGTTCATCCGCCTGACCAACGCCTATCAGAACGTCTACTTCGACACCTCGGGCGACGGCGTGACCTGGCAGCGGTTCGACCGCGGCATGGAGGTCTCGGGCTATAACCAGAACGTTCGCGGCGGCTTCATGATGTTGCGCCCCGGCATCTACGCCGCCGGCGAAGGCGAGGCGCGGTTTAAGAATTTCAAGTTCAAGGCGCTGTAATAAACGAGCACATTTTTGGTGTGGCGAAACACAGGTTTTCGTTTTATGACACCGGTGACATTGACGCTTAGGGCGCGTCGATTTCATCACGAGATTTTGGAGTTCCTCGATATTTGAGGGACAGGGGACTGTCGGCATCCGGCCCGCCAAGAGGCACGGAGCACGACAAGAGCGGAGGGAACTATGCGAAACCAACATACGGGATACCTGCGCGCGGCCGTTTCGCCAGCGGCGCTCGTTGTGGGGGCCATGCTGTTCGTGGCCCCGGTTCAAGCTCAAGAGAGCCAGAGCCAGGACGCCACCGAAGTGGGTGAGATCGTCGTCACCGGCATCCGTGCGTCGCTGGCCAGCGCCTTGACCGAAAAGCGCCGCTCCAACACGATCGTCGACGTCATAAACGCCGAGGACATCGCCGACTTCCCAGATGCCAACCTGGCGGAATCGCTGCAACGCATCCCGGGTGTGTCCATCGACCGCGAAAACGGCGAGGGCAACTCGATCTCGGTCCGCGGCCTGGGCGGCGACTTCACCCGCGTGCGTCTGAACGGGTTGGAGACCCTGTCGACCTCGGGCGCCAGCAATGCCGACGGCGCCCTGCGTCGCGACCGGGGCTTCCAGTTCAACACCTTCGCCTCCGAGCTGTTCAACTCGCTGAAGGTTCAGAAGTCCGCCGACGCCCAGACGGACGAGGGCTCGCTGGGCGCCACGGTCGATCTGATCTCGGGGCGTCCGTTCGACTTCAAGGAACGTCGCCTGGGGAATCCCGGCATCCGCAAGAATGTGCTGGATCCCACGCGACCGCGTAAGGGCTTCTTCCGCCTGACCGGCGAGCTGGTGGTCGACGCCGATACGCGTCAGCTGCCGTTGCTGCTGCGCGCAGCGATGGGTCCGCCGGCGGCGCCTGTCGCTAATGGTCCACTGTTCGATCACACCTTCGAAAGCGGCTCCAAGGCGGAGCAGTATTTCGACCTGGCCATCAAGGTCGGCGACAACGACATCCGGGTCTATGAGGGCCTGACGATGTCCCAGCTTTCGACCCAGTTCACCGGCGAAAACACCCAGGACTTCAACCTGAACATCAGCCTCGCCGGCCTGCGTCGGAAGAAGCTGACGGCTTTCCCTGTCGGCACGGTGACGGCCGTTCCGACCGAGGCGCCCATCCTGCGCGCGCTGTTCGAAGTCGACGACGTCGCCGCCGGCAACATGCTGACGGGATCGTTCAGCTTCAGCCGCCAGCTGCAGGAGGGCATCTTCCTCAGCGCAACGCCGACGGTGTCCAGCCTGCGACCCAACGCGACCCAGCATTCCGGCTCGGCCTCGTTCCGTGCGATCGGCGCGGTCTTCGACCAGATGGACGAGGAGGAAGACACCTTCGCTGCGACCTTCCGCATGCTCGGGGTTCAGACCGGGCATCTGATCCGTCTACGCCACCCGCAAGCCCTGCTGGCCCCTAGCGCCATTCCGATCAGTGGAACTGCTCGACATCGATGCGCAGATGGTTCGCACCCAAGCCGAGCGTCATCGCGTCGAGCGCGAGATCCTGCTGGCCACGATTGAGATCGCCCGCAAGCGCAAGGCCTTTGAGCTCGAGAACGACGCCGAGCTGGACGACCAGCAGCGTGGCCAGCAGATGGCGATCTTCAATCGCGGCGCGTCACGGCGGGTCGAACTGTTCGATCATCAGGAGACAGAGCGACTGCGGGCGCAGTTCAAGTCCTACGGACGCGAGGTAACCGAGGCGATCCGCGAAGGGCGGATCGGCGAATACATCGGCGTCCAGCTGAAGCAACGGCTGCTGGACGGGGCCTTGGACCAGCTCTTCAACCTGTTCAACGGCATGAAGTCTGGGACTGGCGGCGCGGGCGGCGGCGGGGGCGGAAGCTGGCTCTCGTCGGCTTTCAACGTCGCCAAGTCATTCTTCGGCGGAGGGCGCGCGGCCGGCGGTGGGGCCGAGGCCGGACGCTTCTATCACACTGTGGAGCATGGCCGGCCCGAACTGTTCATGATCGGCGGCTCCGGCCATGTGACCAGCGCCGTCGAAACCGCGCGGATGCTGCGCGAGAGCATGGCCGAGACGGGCGGTTACGGCCGCGCGCCGGCCGCAGCAGGAATGGGCGAAGTGTTGGAGGTGCGCGTGGACAAGTCCTCACTGTTCGACGTCGAGGTTCGCCGTGTCGCTCAGCCCATGGCCGAGCAGGCGCGCGTAACCGGAGCGGCCGACGCCATCAACGCCTCGCGTCGCGGCGCCGCCGCCCTTCAGCAGCAGCAAATGCGACTGGGCAAATAATGGACGCCTATCCCTTCGACCTTCTTCCGCCGGGCTCCGAGCGGTGGCGACTGACCTCGATCAGCGTCAGCGGCGGCGTCAGGGTAGCGTCAGGCCCTGGCCTGGCGCGCACAGACGGCGGCGGGTTCTGGATGTGTTGGATGAGCGAGATCGAGCTGGTGACGCGCGCGCAGATCAAGGCGGCGCGCGCGCTTGAAGCCGTGCTGGATGGCGGGGTCTCCTCGATAGTGGTGCCGGCGTTCGAATGGGCGTTCAGCCCTGAACTGGTGGCTCACGCCGACGGGACGCCTTTCGCGGATGGCAGTCTTTATCAGACCAGCAGCGTCGCCAGCGCGACGACGGAAGCGTCGGCGCTGCGGGCGACATCGCTTCGGGTGAGTTTCGTCGGTGGCGTGCCGCTGGAGGCCGGCGAGCGGTTCTCCATCGTTCATGCCACGAGGGGCAAACGGCTCTACACGGTCGCGCGGGTTCAGGACGTCGAGCCGGGCGGCTATAGGATCGAAGTTCGGCCACCTTTGCGAGAGGCGGTCGCGTCCGGCGTAGGCCTGGACTTCTCCACGCCCGGCTGCGTGATGCGCCTGGCCAACCCTGACGAGTTCCTGGGCGCCATCGATCCCCACCACGAAAGCATGGCAAACGCCGTGTGGGTCGAGGCCTTCTGATGCTGCCCGCACAGGCCGCCGCCATGTCAGCGCTTCAGGCTCCGCGCTATTCTCTGTTCTTCCTGCTGAAGACGAAAACGCAGGGCTACGTCCGCGCCTGGCTGGGCGTTGGCGACTACGATCTGCCTGCTGACGACGTCGATTTGGAGGGCGGTACGTATCTCGGTATTGGTCTGGTCGGCGAAATCCCTGCGCTGAGCCAGTTGATCGGTGGCCTGGGGGAGAGGGTTGAGTTCACCCTCAACGGCGCCGACGAGATCACCCTGTCCTTGGCCGATGATGACGCGGCCGAAGTCCGGGCGGCGCCGGTCAACGTCGGGGTCGTTTTCTTCGACGAAGACTGGCAGCCAGCGGACAGCGTCGCCTGGCTTTGGGATGGTGTTGCGGATGTCCCTGCCGTGGACCGCAGCGCGACTGAAGACCAGATTACCCGGCGCGTCACCCTCTCCGTCGGCTCTGGCTTTACCGATCGCACCCGGCCGCAACTGGCCTTCTACACCGACGCGGAACAGAAACGCCGAGCGCCGACAGACACCTTCTGCGCAAGGGTCGCGGGCTATTCTGTGGACTCCACCATCACCTGGCCTGCGCCGGGCTGATGCTGGACGACTTTCTGGAGCGGATGGCCGCCACGCCTTTCGTGGACGGCGCGACGGACTGCGTGCTGACGCCAGCGGCTTGGGTGGTCGCGAATGGCTGGCCTGACCCCGCGGCCGATCTTCGCGGGCGCTACCGGACCCCCCTAGGGCGTGAGCGTCTGTTGAAGCGGCTGGGCGGCATCGAGCAGGTCGTCAGCCACAGGATGTCGGCGGCGGGATTGGTCAAGACTGAGCGCGCTTTGCGCGGCGATGTCGGGCTGGTCGCCCTGCACGGCCTGATCTTCGGCGCAATCTTCCTCGGCGAGCGGTGGGCCATTCAGTCCAAAGCTGGCCTCTATTCCGCTTCGCCTGACCGTGTCGTGAAAGCCTGGAGTGTGTCGCATGGCTGATCCGGTTTCGGCGGCGGCGACCGCGTTTGCGACGTGGGCGGTCAGCGCGGCCGGGGCGACGGCCGGATCGATCGCAGCGACCGCGATCTACGTCACCGCCTATGCCGCCGCCTATGCCGCCATCACCACGACGGTCACCTTGGGCCTGAGCGCCATCGCGCGCTCATCGCTTCCAGATGTCGAAGGCCAGAAGGTCACGCGCAAGCAACCTCGTCCGATCCGCGTCCATGCCATCGGCGGTCCGTCGCGGATGTCGGGCGCCTACATGCTGCGCGAGGCCGTTGGCAACAAGTACGGCGCCGTGCTCGCCGTCTGTGAAGGTCGGCTGGCCTCGGTCGATGCCGTTTACGAGCATGACAACCGCGTCACCCGGAACGCCGACGGCTGGGTCCAGGGCATGGCGGGCGAGCAGTTCGGCTCCGGCGACCTGCTGCGGATCCAGACCCGCCCCGGCAATCCGACCGAGACCCACTATTCGATGCTGACGCCGAACTTCGGCGCCTATTGGCCAACGACGGCGCGGGGCGACGGCATCGCCTCCATCGGCATATTCGCTCAACACCGTTCGCGCGAAAGCTTTGCGCGCCATTTCCCGAACGGCGAACCTGTCGTCTCCATCGTCGCCGCTGCCGTCTGCTACGACTGGCGCGATCCATCGCAGAGTAGGACTGACCCATCGACCTGGAAAGCGAGCTGGAACCCGGTCGTCTGGCTGGTCTTCGTCGAGTGGCATCGCCACGGACGCCGCTGGGAACGAAGCATTGCGCCGGTGCTGGATCAGCTGACGGCCGAGGCCGACTACTGCGACCAGATCGTCACCCGCAGCGGCGTGACTGAGGCGCGTTATCGGTGCGCCGGCAACTATCCGGTCAACACCGAGCCGCAAGCCGTGCGCGAGGCCCTGCTGTCCACGTTCGACGGCTGGATGTCGCTGGACGGCCGGGGCCGGCTGATCGTCAAGGCCGGGCGCTATGTCGAGCCGACCTTCGTCCTGACGGGCGAACACATCCAGGGCTACAGCTGGCGCGCCTTCCAGACCGATGAGGAAGCCTGCAACGCCCTCGTCGTTTCGTTCGTCGATCCGGCGAAGGATTACACAGAGGTCGAGGCCGGCACCCTATTCGATCAAGACGACATCGATGGCCGTAACGGCGTCGAACGATCGGAGGCCCTGCAACTGCCGTGGTGCCCGAGCGGGACGCAGGCGATGGAACTAGCGCGCCGCAAGATGACGCGGTTGACCGCTCCGCGTCGCGGTCAGGTCCGTGCGTCGGTGTTTGGCCTGAACGGCCTGGGCGAGCGGTTCATCCGCATCCAGAACCCCGAGCTTCGTTCGATGGCGGATGTCGTCGTTGAGGTGACGAATGTCGAGCTGGATCTCGCCAATGCCCAGGTCATCTTCGACGTCGTCCTGGCGGATACAGAGATCGATGCCGGGGAGGCGCCCGCTCCGGGCGTGCCGCCCGTTGATAAGCCTCCAATCGTGCCCGGCGAGCAGGAACCGGCTCGTCGTCTGATCAACCTCTCTGTCCCATATCCCACGTCAGCAACATCTGACACGATCAACGTCGTGGCGTTCAGCGGCGTGCTGCCGGACGGTTCGACGCTCAACCTTCCAGCCGCGTCGCTGACTGGCTTGGCGTCACTGACGCAGTACGGCGTCTTCTGGCGCGCCGATGTGGGATACGCCGCCCTGCCCGGTAGCTTCGCCTCCAATGCCCTGGCGATGGGGTCATGGGTGTTCGTTGGCTGGCAATCGACGTCCGACGCGGGCGGCTCCTATCCCAGCAATCCGCCCCCGCCGGGCGGATGGGGTGGAGACGGCGCCTATCAGGACCAGGTCGATCCAGCGGCCTGACGTGACCATAAAAACCGAGGTGACCCATGGCTGAACCGCTATCAGCGGCCTTTGGCGCGACTTTCCGTGACTTTCAAGTCGATGGCGTTCCAGCATCGGGCGCCAACAAGGTCGCTAAAGGAGAGGCGCGCGCCCTGGGCGCCAAGATCGATCTGAAGATCGCCGCCGCCGCTGTGGGCGATACGGCCGCCGTCGAAGATTTGATGCAGCCTTATGTGACAGAGGCGGCCGAGGCCTCCGAATCCTCACAGGCCGCCGCCGCCGAGGCGGTAACCGTGGTGAGCGACGCCTTGGGGGCCGGGATCGAGACCCGCGCCGGCCGTGAACTGACGGGCCGTCGCGACGCCATGGCCGGCAAGGTGTTTGCCGTCGAGACGCCGGACGGCCGCGTGCCGGTGTCGGTCGGTCAGGATGGCCGGATGACCGTCGGATCGCTGGACCTTTATGGCACTCCCCTGACCCGAGACGGCTATCGCAACGGCCTGACCCCGCAACAAGGTGCGCGCAACGGCGCCCTGTTGCAGGCCTGGGGGCCGGAGGGCGCGCCCGCCTTCTTGCCTGTCGCGCCGCTGCGGGGCGATTGGGGCGCGTTCAACCTTCGTCTGGACGTGACCGGCTACCGCCTGGGAACGGTGCAGGCGTCGGACCTCTACATCTGCGACGTGATCCAGCCGCTGTCGGGGGCCTTGGCCACGGCCGTCGCCGTTGATCATCGCCCGATCTCCATGACCCTGTTCTATGGTCAGTCCAACGCCGGGCGGGCCGGAGGTGCGGTCATCAACGGGGGCGCGGTCTATCCGCATCACGCGCTGATGTTCTCCGAAGGCATCGCCCACATTCAGAGCACCATCGGCGGCCCGCTGGACGGCTATGGCGCACCCGTGACGCCGGGCGCCTTGTCCGACCTTGCGCCGTTGCGGGACAATGGCCAGTCCGTGCAGGGAAGCCACGTCGCGGGTCTGGCGGCCGTCGCGGCTGAGGCCATGGATCGCAAGGCCGGCCGCCGATCCCCCGCCCGACTATGGCGCAGCGACTATTTCGGCGGGCAGCCGCTGGGCCAGTTCGTCAAGGGCACGACCATGTATGCGAACGCGTTGACCTCAGCGTCACAAGCGCGGGTCGCGGGGGCGCGCTACGGGCGCAGCGTGTCCCTGGGCTTCCTGGTCGTCGTTCACGGCGAGAGCGGCCCCTATCCCTACCCGCTGTCGAACCTGTTGGACGATCTGCTGCCAGACCTGAAAGCGGCGGCTGATCAGGACCAAGAGCCGTTCGTCATCCTGGCTCAAACCAACAGTGGGGATGTCAATGTGCCGACCGGCGTGGAGACGGCGCAGCTGGATTACGCCAAGGCCCATGCCGCCACGACGGCCTTGATCCCGATGTATGATCTGCCGCTGCTGTCCGACGACATCCATCCCACGGCCGAAGGGCGAGCGATTTTTGGCGAGCGGGTGGCCTGGGTTCAGGACCAGGTCACGCACGGCGACGGGTTCGATGGCGTCTGGCCCGTGTCAGCCGTCCGAACGGGCGCAAGCCTCGTCGTGACCTTCAATCACGACATCGCCGCCGATCCGCGCGACTGGACGCTGTCGGTCCCGAGCCTGGGCTTCACCTATACGGGCGCGTCGATCACGGCTGCGACCGTGACCGGGGCGCGTCAGGTCACGCTCACCCTTTCGTCGGCGGCGGCCGGAACCCTGCACTACGCCAACCAGCAGACGGCGGACGACGACAATGGCTGGTCCAGTCAGCGTGGTCTGATCGTGCATCGCACCGGCGCCGCTTCTCCTTGGAATGCGCGCGGCCTGGGCGTCCCGGCCGAGATCGTCATTCCCGCAGCCCGCTTCTCCATGCCCATCGCCTGAGGACCGAACCATGTTGCTCAAGACCCCTGTTGAAACGACCAATGCCAACGCTCCGATGGGCGATGGCGGGCTGTCTGCCGCTATCCTGGCCATGCCGAACCTGATGGACTGGTTCCAGGCCGATCCGGCGCACACTACGCTGGTCGGCGGCAAGGTCAGCGCATTGAACGGCCGCAAGGGCGTTCGATCTCTGGCTCAGCCCGACGCGGCCTTCCGAGCCCCGCTGGTCGAGGGCGCCATCAACGGGCAGCCGGCCCTGGAGAACGGTGTCGCGCCGTATGCCTACGGTTTGACTGGAACGACCTTCCCCAGCCAAGGCGCATGGACCTGGGCCATGTGCGTCTATGAGGAGCCCGGCGATTATCAGTGGATGGGCGGCATTTTCGAAAGTGGGGAGATGCAGACCGGCATCATCCGCAACGCAGACGACGTCCTGCGTTTCCACAACAAGGTCGGGTCTGGTGCGGCTGAAATCGTCATCCCCAACGGGTATGGCCGGTGGCGGCTGATCGTCGTCGGGGCTTCGGCAAGCGGCGTGATCAAGGCCGAGGTCGATGGGGCGCGCCTGCCCGACGCCGTGTCGGATGACGCCATGGCCAACGGCGCTCTTGTCTTTGGCGCCCTGGGTGTCGCGGGTGGCGCCTACCCCTTCCTGGGCGGCTATTCGGACATCTGGTTGTTCACCGCCGATTTGCTGGCCACGCCCGCCAGTCTGGAGCCGCTGCGGCAGTATTGCCGCCACGTCTATGGAATCGGCGTCGCCTGAGGTCAGCGATCACAGATCCTTTGCGGGGCCGCCAGGTTCGTCGGGTTCGCCGTCAGCGTCCTTGTCGATGAAGCCTGGAGGCTGGTTCCGCCTGTTCACCATCGAAGAGATCGTGAAGAGCAGCCCTGCCAGGACCACGGCGCCGACGATGAGCAAGAGCATGTTCATGAAAGCCGAACGCACGGGCGAGTGATCGGGTCCATCGCCTCGCTTCAAGCCGCCCAACGGCTGTTCCACCACGGCCTGACTATCGGAGGGGCGGATGATTGACTTGCCTGACCCGCGCACAATCGCTGCCTTTTGGGGGCTGTGCGGCGGAATGTTCTATGGCGCCCTCGGCGTCATCGCCGCCTTCAGCGCCAAAGTCGGAACGCCCGAGGCGCGCCGCCGAGCCCTCCTTGAGTTGGTCGCCGGCGCTCTGTTTGCGCCAGCTGTCGCAGAAGCGTTCACCGGCTGGGTCCTGACCGTCATTCCAGGCCTCGCCATGCCCGCCGTAGCTCTGACGCTCGGCCTCATCACTGTCCCGTATGGCCCTGCCTTCATCGAGCGGATCAAGGGGCAGATCGATAAGCGGCTGGGAGGTCGCGAACAATGACCCTGCAAGAAGCCATCGCCCTCTATTCCGGGCTCACCTACATCGCAGCCGCCGCCGTCTGTGTGCCGATCATCAAGGTGTTGGGTCCGCTGTTTCCTTCGCGGATCACGGCGCCGCTGCCGTTTATCATCTGCGGCGCCGTCTACATGGGCGTTCTGTTTTTCCGAGGCGTGACGATCCTGTTCCCCGGACAGGTCGTCACCCTGTCAGCCATCAGCTGGGTTTCGCCACTCAAGGCCACGGCCGATCTGATGCTGATGCTGTTCATTCTCGATTATGTCCTGCGCCGCCGCTCCCCGCCGCCCTTGATCGAACGCTTGATCGAGATCGGCCAGAAGTTCGGGATGTCAGATCGAGGCGTCGTTCAGATGGCCTTCGAGGCCCCGGCGATTGCTGTCGCTGACCTTCCTGCCAGCGAAGACCCGGACCACCCGCAAATCGGGCGCCGCTGGCTTCGCTTGGCCATGTTGGGCGGCGCTATCACCGTGCTTGCGAGCCTCCTTCTGCTGATGACGCTGAACAGCGCCGCAAACGCGGGCTGACGCCAGCCTCTCAGCTACCCCCACAATCTGGAGACTGATCATGAGCGACAAGGCTCTCTTCGACGTGGTGCGCGATATCCTCGGGCGCGGACTGACGCAGCCCGAAGTGTACCGGATCAAGGCGGCGATCCCGGCGCCGTCGCTTGCGGCAATCGGTGAGATCGATCCGAACGACATGGCGCTGATCCGCGAGCTGGAGCGTGACGAAGGCCGGGTTCTCCACGCCTATCAGGACAGCCGAGGCTTTTGGACCATCGGTATCGGCCGGCTGATCGACAAGAGGAAGGGAGGCGGCATCTCGAATGAGGAGGCCGATCTTCTGAAGCGAAATGACATCGCCCGCTTCAAGCGCGACCTGGACAGGGTGGCGCCATGGTGGCGGACGGCTGATCCGGTGCGGCAACGCGCGATCCAGAACATCGCCTTCAACCTTGGCGCTGATGGCCTGGTCGAGAAGTGGCCTAACACCGTGGCTCTGATGAAGGCAGGCCGCTGGCGCGAGGCGGCCGCCGCCATCCGGGCGAACAAGGTCTGGGTCGGACAGGTGAAGGGCCGCGCCGAACGCATCGCCCAGCAGATCGAAACCGGGGGCGTAGCGTGATCGCCGCCCTCGCATTCCTCCGCTCCATTCCCCGCCTGCTTAATCCAACCGGCTGGCTGATCGTCGCCACCATTGCCGCCTTCGTCCTGACCGGCGCCTACTGCTCCCACAGGGGCGCACATGGCGAGCGGGACCGTCAGGCGGCACAGATCCAGAAGACCGAGGCGAAGGCCGCCAGCGCGCGGGAAACCGCCGCCCGCGAGGCCGCCGCCGAAACCCCCATCATCAACGCCCGCGAAAAGGATCTATCCGATGCGGTCAACTCGCTCCCTGATGCTGTCCCTAGCACTCGCCGCGTCCGCCTCGCTTGCGAGCGGTTGCGCCAGCAGGGGAACACCCGCCTTCCCGCCGAGTGCGGATTTGGCGGTTGAACCCAAGCCGGTGCTGGCGCCCGAAGCGATCTATTCGGAGGCCGCGCTCGACGCCTACGACATCGCCATCGAGGCGCGCGGCGACCGGCTGGCGGCCCAAGTTGGGCGCTTGTGCCGATTCTTCGACACCATGGGGATGCGAGGGCTGGATTGTCCGCCGCCGCCGCGACCGGGCTAGATACCCTCGACATTATCGACCCCAGCGTTGAGCCACGGCTCCGCTATCGAGGCCCGCTCTCTTCGGAGGGCGGGCCTTTCTGCTATTCCGGGTCCGGCCAGACCTTCCGCATAGCCTCATAGGCTTGGCGGCGACTTTCCTCGTATTGCGCCTCCACCATTTCGGAAACCTCGCCGTCACCGCCACAAACCGGACAATCGCGCTCGCCGTAGTTTTCACAGACGCACAGGTCACCGCCGCAATGGCAGTCGACCGTCCCGTCGCCCTGACAGCGAGGGCATGTGATGCCGTCACGATCATCATACTCGTATTCGTCGCCATCGCTCATTGCCCCGCCTCCCCGATCGCCCTCGCCAAGACCTTCTCCGCAAGCGCGATCTCAGCCATCGAATGACTGCCGCAGAGGGCCTTCATCTCCGCCAGCGCGCGGGAAAGCGCATCAGTCAGGTCGGCTTTCGTTTGATCATTGGCCCGGCGGTTCCAGGACCGGCCGTGGCGGAATTCTTCGCCGGTCTCCAAGCGACAGCCGCACTCGTCGCAGGCGTAGATCGTCGAAACGCGCGTGTTGCCGAAACGCTCGATCTGAGCCGGTCCTCCACAGAAGGGGCAGGGCTTGAGCCGCAAGCCGGGTTGTTTGGCGGCCTCGGCTTTCTTCGCCCGAACCAGACTTAGCCGCGCGTCATCCAGAGCGTCCCGCGCTTCGCGGATGTGCTCTCTCGGACCGTCCTGCTGATACATCGAAACCTCGGCCTCTGCTCCGGCGACTAGGCGCGTCCAGCGCTCGACTTCTGTTTCATTTGTCATGCGGCAATATCCAGCAGGCTGAGTTGATGGGCGCGCGGCGTGTAGCGGGCGGGGCACTGAGCCGCGTCCCAACGGTTGATCATGTCCAGCGCCGTATTTTGGGGCCGATTGTGGTTCTGGCCTACGTCGGAGGAATCGAGCGACGCGAAGGGAAACGGGTTCGGCTTTAGGCAGAGCTGCATGCCGCGCAGCATGTGGACCTGGGGCGTCCGCTGGTGGCGCTTGGCGATCTCGTTCCACAGGAAGTGCATTCGCTCCTCCCACTCTGGGCTCAGAATTTCCCAGTACTCACCCGCACTGCCGAAGGCGACCCATTCCCATTCATCAAGCAGGCGCAGCATCCGCTCAGCGCTGTGGTGGATGTGAAACACCGGCACGCCCTTCTTGCCGTAGGGCCATTCCTTGATGAGCGAGTCTTGAAGCTGCGAGGCCCCGTCGATCACGTCGGGTATGATCGCCAGTGTCGTCGGCCGGTCCAGCCGGGCGTCAAGCCAGTCATAATAGCCCCGCCAGTCGCGGGGAGCGTGTAGCAGTTCGTGCTCTTCATCGGCCGAGACGACCTCGCCAGCAGCACGCCGCTTGCGGATCGTCTCCTGAAGGCGGCGATAGATCGTATAGGCGCCAGGATCAAACCAGAGGGTCTGCGCCACCTGTTCTGCACTGTCCGCCCAAGAACGAGCCGACGTCTCATAGGAGGCGAGGAAGTTGCGGCCCGCGACCGTGGCGAACACATCGGCTCCGGTGATCGGGCCAGCATGGCGGTGGATCGTCATAGTTCGATCCTAGCGCCGCAGGGCACGGACCCTCCCCGCCAGACCTCAATAATCTTGATGTCGTCGCCCATGAGTTGGAGGAGAGCCTTCGCGACCCCATAGTTGGTCGGGTCCGGGATCACTTCATCCAGCAGGCGGTGATCGAACGAAGCTTCCAGATACTGACGCAGTCGCGCGTGCATGAACCGCGCATCCTTCGGCGGCGAGGCTGGCCACCAAACGCGAACATTCCAGGTGTGACCGTGCACCTGCTCGGCGAACTCGCCCTTGTGGGCGGCGTCGAAGGTCGTCTCGGTCCAGTCGAAACAACGCGGAGAATTCGGACGGGTCACGCGAACCTCACCTTGCCATCGTCGCCTAGTTGGACGGTCAAGGGGGTGATCTGGACGCGGCTATATGTGTGAGACGCCAGCCACCAGCGAGCGCGCAGGTCGCACCACCAGCGCGGGCCGCGTGTCAGAATGAAGTCCCGCCCTTCCCAGAACGGCGAGCCAAAGTGCGCAATTGCAGTCCAGCGCCTCACGACGTTGCTCCCCACCGATGCGGCTCGCGCTGGCGGTCCTTCACGCCCTCGGCATGCTCGCGGATGTATGCCGCACGATGAACGCCGGTCCAATCGCCAGGATTGACCCTCGCTCCCCATCGGCCATCACAGCGGCCTTGATCAATCGCCGCCCTCATCAGTTGCTCTGCCATGGTTTCGTGAAGCCGCATTGCCTTGCCTCCAAAAGCGATACCGCATATATATCCGGTACCGCTTTTGGACACAAGAGAACCGGTACCGGTTTTTGCGACTCAGGCGGTATCGCTTAAGCAGCCGTCATGGCGGGAAGACCAGACATGGGCGTGAAGGCCACACAGGTTCGACTGACGGCTGAACAGCGTCAGCAGATCGAACGGATCGCAGGGCCTCAGAAGATGGCCCAGTTCATCCGTGAGGCTGTCGAAGAGAAGCTGAAGCGCGAAAGCTAGTCCTCGCGCCGTCATCCTTCGGGGTGGCGGCTTTCGTCGTGTTCCGCTCACAGGAACCGATGGTCACTGCTGGAGTTAACCGCAGCAGAGCCGGCTTATGAGGGTGGTGGCCCGGCAATATGCGCCACCCCGTTCGGTGGGCGGTCTATTACGTTCCCAGGGTGAGACCGCCCGCCCTAAGCGCCCCCGGTTTAACTGCCGGGGGCGTTTTGCCGTTGAGGCCTTGTCCATAGACCGGCGCGGGCGGCGGCCGCCACTTCCCCATTTCCAGCCACCAGCCCAGAGCCTTCAGCCGCTCATTCTCTGCTGCGGTGTAATCCCACCAGATCCGATCCATGTCGGTGATCGTGTCGACTTGGCGGGGCCAGGTGCTCGTCTTGTCCATGAACCGAACTCGACCGGGGCAGCCCTCGACGCGGCAGGCGGGGCGCCTGTTTGCCAGGGTGAAGTCTTCGCCCTTTGCGCGCGCCACAGCAGCGAGGTCCACATGGCCGCCGTGTTCGATCCGGTCGACTTCGCACTCCCACGTGATCTTCGCGCCCCGCTCGATCATGGAGCCGACGGTTTCGGCAGTCATGCCTTCAGCGGATAGACGTTGTCGGCGCGGGTGGCGCCCATGCAGTAGTCAGCCCACGTCTCCATGAGCGGCCGGCGCTTCTCAACAGCGGAACCACGGCGATAGGCGCGCTCGACGGCAGAACCGACCTGATGGGCCAGAGCCTCTTCGAGCAGCTCGCGCGGGTAGTTGGTGCAGTCGCCTGCCCAATCTCGGAACGCAGATCGGAATCCGTGAGGGGTCGCATCCTTGATCCCCATTTTCCGCATGACCATCGCCAGAGCCATGTCGGACAGCGGTCCCTTTAGGCCGGGAAAGATCAGGCCTTGGCGCACGTCGGCGTCGATCGCGGTCAGCACGCCGACGGCAGCGGACGAAAGCGGCACGCGATGCTCTCGGCCCGCCTTCATGCGCTCGGCTGGAATGATCCACGTCGTGCCCTTGATCTCGTCCCAGGTCGCCCCTCGCACCTCACCGGATCTAGCGCCAGTCAGGACCAGGAACCTCAACGCATCGGCGGATATGCTGTGGCGCCCGGACAGTTGCTCAAGAAAGGCCGGGACATCCTGATAGGCCATCGCGGCGTGGTGGCCCTGCTCTTTCCTGACCTTCGGCAGCATGCGCGCCATGTGCCCCCGCCAGCGCGCCGGGTTCTCGCCTGTCCGGAAGCCGCGCACCGTGGCGGCGTCAAGGATCATTTCGATGCGGGACCGGACGCGGCGGGCGGTCTCTGGTTTCGTCGTCCAAATCTCGCGCAGAGCCTTCAGGACCATTTCGGTGTCGACCATGCTGACCTCGGCCTTCCAGATGGCGGCGGCATGCTGGGTCAGGGACGCCTCCCATTGCGGGCGTTGCTTTGGGGACTTCCAGCCCTTCTCCAAACCGTCCATCAGATCGGCGGCGACGGCTGAAAAGGTGGTGTCCGGCTTCGGCGCATTCGCCTTGCGCCGCGCCTCGATAGGGTCGATACCAACTTTGATGTCGGCTCGCACCTTGTCAGCGGCCGCGCGGGCTTCGGTCAGCTTGACGGCCTCAAGGCTCCCAAGGCCCATCTCTCGCCGGCGTCCGGCTCGATAGAAGATATAGACCCAGCGCCGCGATCCGGTCTGATCGATCCGCAGATAGAGTCCGGCCCCATCCGCGAAGAGACCAGGCTCGCGCATCCCCGGCACCTTCTTGCCGTTCAATCTGTTTACGTCGCGCGCCATGGCCTCTCCAGAACGTAAGGAGAACATACGCCGACGACAGAAGCGGTCGCCACCCTAAGCTCGCCCTAAGTCCCGCCCTAAGATGAGCGGTTCGCGTCCCGTCCAGCGATGACGGGCTTGAGGCGCAAATCCTTGCGCAGCGGGGCGCTGGGTTGGCAAGCGGTGACATTGGAGGGCGTGGGTGTGGCGGACAGAGAGGGATTCGAACCCTCGGTAGGCTTTCACCTACACACGCTTTCCAAGCGTGCGCGATCGACCACTCCGCCACCTGTCCGTTTCACGCTGCGTCTTGCGCGCCGCCGGAGGTCGATCCGGCGGGAGGCGGGCCTGATAGAACACCCTCGCCCCCTCGGCAAGCGCCTCTCGCATCCCCATATGGACTTCAACGTCATTTTCCGATGAGGGAGCCGCAAATGCTGTTCAAGAAGACTGCCGAAATGCCCACGCCCGAGACCGCTCTGCCCGGCCGCGCCGAGCCGCTGGACACCGATGTGAACCACTATGTCAGCGGCAACCCGCTGAAAGGGCCCTATCCCGACGGTTTCCAGACCGCCATCTTCGGCATGGGCTGTTTCTGGGGCGTGGAGCGCATCTTCTGGCAGTTGCCGGGCGTCTGGGTGACCTCGGCCGGCTATTCCGGCGGCATCACGCCCAACCCGACCTATGAAGAGACCTGCACCGGCCGGACGGGTCATACCGAGGTGGTGAAGGTCGTGTTCGACCCGAGCGTCATCACCTACGCCGAACTGCTGAAGGCCTTCTGGGAGAACCACGACCCGACCCAGGGCATGCGCCAGGGCAACGACATTGGCACCACCTATCGCTCGGCCATCTACACGCTGAACGCCGATCAGCAGGCCGAAGCCGAGGCGTCACGCGACGCCTATCAGGCCGCCCTGACCCAGGCCGGGCGCGGCACAATCACCACCGAGATCGAACCGGCCGGCGAGTATTTCTACGCCGAGGGCTATCACCAGGGCTATCTGGCCAAGAACCCGGCCGGCTACTGCGGCATCGGCGGGACCGGCGTGGTCTGCCCCATCGGGGTCGGCGTCAACGCCTGACCCCTGCGACGGCCGCCGGGTTTCAACCGGCGGCCAGTCGGCCTATGGATCGGCGAAAAATGGGAGCGCTTATGTCCGCCTTCGTCCATCCTGACGATATCCGCAGCCGGTTTTCGGCCGCCCTTTCCGCCATGTACCGGGCCGAGGTGCCGCAATACGGCGACCTGCTGACGCTGGTGGCGGACATCAATGCGCAGACGTTGAAGGCCGATGCCGGCGGCGCCGACCGGCTGGCGGCGTCCGGCGAACTGGCGCGTCTGTCAGAGGAGCGCCACGGCGCCATCCGCGTCGGCACGGCCGATGAACTGGCCACGATCGCGCGCGCCTTTGCGGTCATGGGGATGGAGCCGGTCAGCTATTACAACCTGGCGCCGGCCGGGGTGCCGGTGCATTCCACCGCCTTCCGGCCCGTCGATCCGGCCGCCCTGGCGCACAATCCGTTCCGGGTCTTCACCTCGCTGCTGCGGCTGGAGTTGATCGAGGACGAAGCCTTGCGCGCGGAAGCGGCCGAGACCCTGGCCCGCCGCGACATCTTCACCCCCGGCGCGCGTGAGCTGATCGAGACAGCGGAGGCCGCCGGCGGTCTGGACGAGGCCCAGGCCGATCGTTTCGTGTCAGAGCTGTTGGAGACCTTCCGCTGGCACGCCCAGGCGACCGTCAGCGCCGAGACCTACGAACGGCTGGTCGCCGCCCACCGACTGGTCGCCGATGTGGTCAGCTTCAAAGGGCCGCACATCAACCACTTGACGCCGCGCACGCTGGATATCGACGCGGCCCAGGCGGCGATGCCCGAACGCGGCATTTCGCCTAAAGAAACCATCGAGGGTCCGCCCGCCCGCGCCTGTCCGATCCTGTTGCGCCAGACCAGCTTCAAGGCGTTGCAAGAGGCGATCACCTTCCCCGGCGTCGACGGCCCCACGGCGGGCGCCCACACCGCCCGCTTCGGCGAGATCGAACAGCGCGGCTGCGCCCTGACCCCGGCCGGTCGCGCCCTGTACGACGAGGCCTTGGCGACGAAGGACTTCGCCGCCCTGCCCGACGATTGGGACGCCCTGCGCCGCGCAGACCTCGCCTGGTTCCGTTATCGCGCGACGCCTGAGGGGCTCGCCGCCCGCGCCGAGACCGCCGATCTGGACGCCTTGATCGCCTCGGGCCATGTCGTCGCCGAACCCATCACCTACGAAGACTTCCTGCCCGTCAGCGCCGCCGGCATCTTCCAGTCCAACCTGGGATCGGAGGCCCGCGAAACCGCCTATGCCGTCGACCCCGCCAAGGCCGATTTCGAGCAGGCGCTTGGTCGTCCGGTCAAGGACGAGATGGCCCTGTATCGCGCCGAACAGGACGCCTCGATCACAGCGACGCTGAAGGCCTTGGGCCTGACGGAGACGGTCTAGTCCGTTCAACCGGATGCGGGGCTGGCGGCGCCCCGCGTCCATCCGGCGTCTTGCCTGATGCGCAGACGCGGATCATAGACGCGGCCGTGAACCCATCCGCTTCCCCGACCCAGCGCCGTTACGATCTCGACTGGATCCGGGTCGGCGCCTTCGGCCTGCTGATCCTGTATCATGTGGGCCTGGTTTACGGGGTCTATGACTGGCACATCCACAGCGCCCACACCTTCGAGTGGATGCGTGAGGCGATCCTGGTCACCAATCCCTGGCGGCTGACCCTGCTGTTTCTGGTGTCGGGCGCCGCTCTGCGGTTCATGACCTTCCGGCGCACCCCGCGCGAGGTCGCCCGCGCCCGGTTCGAGCGGCTGGTCCCGCCCCTGATCTTCGGCGCCCTGGTTCTGGTGCCGATCCAGTCCTGGATCGAGTCGATGGACAAGGGCGGCTGGCCCGGCGGCGTCGTCGGCTTCGTCGCCTGGCTGGGTCATGAGTTCGGCTGGAGCGGTCTCGCCGACGGCGTGCCGGTCAACCATCTGTGGTTCATCGTCTATATCGCCGTTTACAGCCTGGTCGCCGTCGTCCTGTGGCGTCAGCCCGGCCTGATCGAGCGCTTGGGCAATGGGCTGGAAAAGGCGCTGACAGGCCCGTGTCTGCTGATCCTGCCGATCCTCTATCTCTTCGCCATCCGGTGGCTGCTCTTTCCCTGGTTCGGCCTGACCAACACCCTGCACAACGACTGGTATAATCACGCCCTATCGCTGGTCGCTTTCCTGTTCGGCTTCAGCATCGTGGGCCGCGAGAGCCTGTGGCGCACGATGGAGCGGTATCGCTGGATTGCCCTGGCCCTGGCGGTTGTCGCCCTGCCGATCATGATGGTCCAGGTCTGGCATCCCGGCGCGCGGGCCTTCTGGGGCGTGCCCAAGGCCGCCGTTTACGGCATCGACCAATGGGCGGTGATCGTCGCCATCCTGGGGTTCGGCTATCGCCATCTGCGCGACCGGGGCGGCCCTGCGCTCACCTATCTCACCCAGGCTACCTTCCCCCTCTATCTGGCGCACCAGACAGTGCTGGTCGCGGCCGTCTGGATCATCCGGCCAGCGAACCTTCCGGCGCCGGTCGAACTGCTGTCCCTGATCGCCGTCACCTTCGTCGGCAGTCTGGCGATCTATGAGGTCGTGCGTCGCATTCCGGCCATTCGCCCGCTGTGGGGGCTGAAGCAGCTGGACGGCAGGCCCTGGCCGCTGGACCTCCAGGCCCTGCTGAAACCGCAGCTTCGCTATCACCGCCGTCGTCGGCTGCTGGGCGTGGGCGTCGCCGCGCCGCTTCTGGCCCTGACGGTGGTCGCCGTGGCCATCCTGGCCTACCCCGGCTTCAACAATGCGACCCAGTATCTCAGCGAACTGGGCGGGGCGACGGCCAAGGCGCCGATCATCTTCAACGGCGGGGTCTTCGTCGCCGGCGTCATGGCCGGGCTGGCGGGGATCGGCTTTGGTCTGGCCATCTACGCCCTGACCGGCGCGCGGGTCGCGGCTTGGGTCATCGCCATCGTCTTCATCCTGGCCGGCGGCGGCATGTCGGCCTCGACCCTGTGGCCCTGGCCCGATCCGCGCCACATGATCATCAACCTGGCCCTGGGCATCCAGCTGGCGCCGATGCTGCTGCTGTGGGGGCTGGCCAAACGCCGGGACGTGCCGCGCCTGAAGCTCTTCCTCGTCGTCACCTTCGTCATCATGGCGATCCTGACGGTCCTGACCAAGCACCTCGTCTTCCCCGGCACGGTCAATGACGCCAACGTCGGCTGGTGGGAGAGGCTCTACGCCATCGTCCTGGTCTGCTGGGTTGGGGTTGCAGCCTGGGTCCTGGACCGTAAACTGCTGTCGGTCGCCACGGAGTCGCCGCACCGTCGCCCGGCTGCCGCCCCGTTCGACGTTCCGGCCTGACTTCACCCCCACATTTTTTGGTTTCATCAACATTGCGTGATTGAAAATCGCGCGAATGTGATCGATTATGCACGTCGTGTTGCAGTGCAGCACTCCGCGTCGTCCCCAGCCCTCGGGACGACATCCGGTTCACTCGGGGGCGTCCAGAGCGGCATGAACAAGCTGGCGATCCGGCCTGTCGAACAGGCTGAAATCGAGACGACGATCCACGGCGCGCAAACGCCTAGCTGGTCGTGGCTGCCCGACGAGGCGCCGCTGGCCATGCCGGTTCAGTCCCTGTCCGCGCCCGACGCCGTCGCCGACGTGACGCCCGCGACCTCGCCGCGCACGGTCGCGACGCGACGCCTGGCCCTGCTGGCCGGCACCATCGTCCTAACCGGCCTGTCGGCCATCACGCCCTTCTACCTCTATGCCCGCAAGGGTTGGGACGGCACCGAGATCCTGGCCTTCAGCCTGTTCATGGTCCTCATCACCGCCATCTCCTGCTGGTTCGTCAGCGGCCTGATGGGCCTGTTCGTCATGCTGCGCGGCAAGGATCAGGCGGACCTCGCCTTCTCGCCGCATCCGCCGATGCCGCGCACCCGCACGGCCTTGCTGATGCCGCTGTACAACGAGGACGCCCGTTCGTCCTTCGCGCGCCTGTCCCAGATCGATTCCTGCCTGGCGCGTCTGGGCGCCTCGTCGGCCTTCGACATCTTCGTGTTGAGCGACTCGACTAAGGAAGACGCCGCCGCCGCAGAGCGTTCGGTCTTCCAGTCGTTCCGCATGGCCGCCAACTCCAAGGCCTTCTACCGTCGCCGCACCGACAACGCCGAGCGCAAGGCCGGCAACCTGGCCGAATGGGTCCGTCGTTTCGGCGGCGCCTATGAGAACATGATCGTTTTGGACGCCGACAGCACCATGGCCGGCGAGACCCTGCTGCGCATGGTCGACGCCATGGAGCGCAATCCCGGCGTCGGCCTGATCCAGACCGCCCCGGTCATCATCAAGGCCCGCACCGTCTTCGCGCGCGTGTCCCAATATTCGGTGCGCCTATACGGCCGCGTCGCCGCTGCCGGTCTGGCCTACTGGACCGGTTCGGAATCCAGCTACTGGGGCCACAACGCCATCATCCGCACGCGCGCCTTCGCCGCCTGCTGCGGCCTGCCGCACTTGAAGGGCCGCAAGCCCTTCGGCGGTCACATCATGAGCCATGACGTCGTCGAGGCCGCCCTGATGCGCCGCGCCGGCTGGGCCGTCCACGTCACCGCCTCGCTGGACGGATCGTGGGAAGAGACCCCGCCGTCGATCACCGACTTCATCCGCCGCGACCACCGCTGGTTCCAGGGCAACCTGCAGCACCTGGGCCTGATCACGGCCAAGGGCCTGTCGCCGATGAGCCGCCTTCAGCTGCTGATGGGCTGCATGGCCTATCTGTCGTCGCCGCTGTGGCTGGCCTCGCTGATGGTCGGACTGTTCATCCAGATGTTCTATCCGGTCGACTGGACCAGCTTCTTCTACATCCTGAACCCCCAGTTCACGCCCTTCATGCTGGCTTCCTTCCTGTCCGGCGTGCTGCTGATCGGGCCCAAGTTCATGGGCGCCGCCCTGGTCCTCAGCCGTCCGGCCGAGTTGCGCGCCTTCGGCGGCCGTCGCGCCATCGCCAAGGGCATGGCGGCCGAAATCGCCCTGTCCGCGATCCTGGCCCCCATCCTGATGGTCGCCAACACCAAGGCCTTCATCCAGATCGTCTCGGGCCACGACACCGGCTGGTCGACCCAGCAGCGCGAGGCCGACGGCCTGGCCTGGTCCGACGCTTTCCGCGCCATGCGCTGGCAGATGATCGCCGGCGTCGGCTTCCTGATTCCGCTGGCGGTTCGTCCCGACCTGGCCACCTGGTTCGCGCCGATCGTCCTGCCGCTGCTGCTGGCCGCCCCGATCACCGTCTGGACCTCGCGCGTCAGCTCGGGCGATAAGCTGGCCGCCAAGGGCTATCTGGTCACCCCGGTTCAGGACGGCGTCAGCGTTTCGCCAGCCGTCCTGCACACACCGCGCTCGCCGCTGCGTGCGGTCGCCGGCGGCGTCCTGGCCCCCGTCGCTGCGCCTGCGATGGTCCCGGCACGGGCACCCGAGCGGTAATCGACCGATGCGTGGCGGCCACAGTGTCGCCACAACCGTTACAGCAACGCTCGACGTCAATCTCGATCGGCCTCACCCTAGGCTCCTGTCGTTTGCGGGAGACGTGATTCCATGGCCAAATCCACCGGTTCCGACGCCAAGCCTGACCTGCGGCTCGTCGCGGCCGAGGCCGAGATCTACAACCTGATGAAAGCGCCCGAAACCACCGCCGACCGCGTCAAACGCCTTCAGCTCGAAGCCCACGCCCTGGCTCTGGAAGAGATCGAAGGTCTGGAAAAGCTGTTGCTGGAAGCCGCCGCCAAGGCCAAGGCCATCGCGGACGGCGGCGACGCCTATCCGGTGGGCGCGCGCGAGATCGCCTCGCGTCTCGCCGCCGATCTGCCGACCAAGGCCGAGACCATCAAGACCATCGTCCACCGCGTCGGCTAAAACCGAAGCGGAGCCGTCGGAACGACCCGCCCGCCCGTCCGCTTTCCTGACGACCCCCATCTTCAGGAGACGACATCCATGGACGACCGGACCCCCGCGCGCGCCGAAGACATCGCCGATCAGGAACGCGCCATCCAGCGCGACATCGACGCAAAGGACAAGGCGTCCGGCGATGACAAACCGTCCGGCGCGATGCAGGCCGGCGCCCGCCCCTACCCCGAACCGCCCTTCCCGAAACAGCACCAGACCAAGCCGGGCGACGAGGCGGCGCTGGATCCCGCGCCCCTCTATGATGCGCCCTTCTGGAAGGGGTCGGGCAAGCTGGACGGGTTCGCCGCCCTGATCACCGGCGCAGATTCCGGCATCGGCCGTTCGGTCGCCGTCCTGTTCGCGCGCGAGGGCTGCGACGTCGTCATCTGCCATCTGGACGAGGACGCCGACGCCGAAACCACCAAGACCGCCGTCGAGGCCGAGGGTCGCCGCGCCGTGGTGCTGAAGGGCGATGTCTCCGACCCCGCCTTCGCCGAGATGGCGGTCAAGGCCACGCTCGACGCCTTCGGCCGCCTGGACGTCCTGGTCCCGAACGCCGCCTTCCAGGAACACGTCCCCGCCTTCGAGGACCTGACCTACGAGCATTTCGACCGCACGCTGAAGACCAACCTCTACGGCTATTTCAACATGACCAAGGCGGCGGTTCCGCAGATGAAGGCCGGCGGCGCCATCGTCATGACCGGCTCGGTCACCGGTCTGATGGGCAACAAGGATCTGCTCGACTATTCGCTGACAAAGGGCGGCATCCACGCCTTTGCCCGTTCGCTGGGCACGCATCTGGCGCCGCGCGGCATCCGCGTGAACGTCGTCGCGCCCGGCCCGGTCTGGACCCCGCTAAACCCCGCCGACAAGGATGCCGAGGCGACCTCGAAGTTCGGCGCCGACACGGTGATGAAACGCCCGGCCCAGCCCGAGGAAATCGCGCCCGCCTACGTCTTCTTGGCCTCGCCCCAGATGTCCAGCTTCATCACCGGCGAGATCCTGCCGATCATCGGCGGTTACGCCGGCGGCTGAACCGAAACCGCCGCCCTGCGATCGCAGGGCGGCGGCATCGCCTAGGCTAGCACGTCGTCGTAATCTGGGTGCCGCTTGTGCCAGGCGACGGCGTAGCTGCAGCGCGGAAACAGCTTCAGCCCCGTCTGGCGCGCATGGTCGGCCAGCGACTGCATGAACCGCCCCGCCGCGCCCGATCCGCGCAGCGACGGCTCGGCCTCGACATGCAGGATGATCCGCGCATCGCCCTTCACGGCATAGTCGGCCCAGACCAAGCCCGCGCCCTTGTCGTCGTCGAACGCCTGTTCGAACCGGTTGTCGCCTTCGACGTCCTTGAACTGTCCCATCGGGTTCTCCTTTGACGGATCAACAGCCAAGGCCGTCGGGACGTTCCGAGTTTCAGATCGGCTTGTCGTTCAGCAGGTTCAGCAGGCCGATCACGCTCTTGATCGTGAACCAGACGCTCAGCAGGAACCAGACCAGCAGGAACAGCAGCAGGAACGGAATGCCGATCAACACGAACGACGCCACGGCGCTGACCAAGATCCCGACCCAGGCCGCGATGGTCCACCAGAAGACCGACCAGAACAGCCGAATCTGCGCCTCGATATGCTGGCGCGCCACGCCCGTCGCCGTCCCGCGCGTGACATAGGACACCACCAGCCCGATCAGAACCAGCACATTGGCGCTGGGGATCGACAGGATGAACAGGGCCCAGGCGATCAGCGCCCCGACCTTGCCCTCGGACGGCTGCCCGGCGATGAAATTGGGTTCGTTCGTCATCGTCGGTCCTTCAGAACAACAGGCTGCGGGGGTGAGGAACGGCCTGTCCGCTCTTCAGTTTCAGCACCCCGAACGCGCCGCGCGCCAGAACCCAGATCGCCAGGGCGAACAGCACCAGCACGCCGATGTTGACCACGATCAGAAGGGCACCGACGACCGCCGCCCCGGCCGCGCCCACGATGGTGCGCTGCTGATAGACGGCGTGGCTGTGCTCCAGCTGATCCGTCGCCCCGTCGCGCCGCATCACCGCCAGCAGGGCCACCAGGCACGACACGCCCAGCGTCGGCACGGCCAGCAGGATCAGCACATAGACGGCATACAGCCGCATCGGCACGATCGGCCCTTCACGGCGCGGCGCGGCCTCGGCCGTCAGACGCTGGCGCACCGCGCGCACGGCCGGCGCCGGTTCGGCCTCGACAGGCGTCGGCTCGGACCGGGGCGGAAACGGCGCCGTCGGCCGGGTCGTCGGGCCAGACCGGTCGAAAGGCCCTGGCTCGGGCGGGTCGAACAGGTCCGGTTCGCGCTCGTCTGTGGGAAACGGCTCCGGCTGGCGCTCACGCGCACGGCCCGCCAGCGACGCGGGCGAGACGAAGCCGACCTCGGCGTCATGATCGTGGTCGTGATCGCGGGGCGCTGCTGGGTCTTTCGGATCGCCGGGTTCGGCCATGAACAACGCTTCTGTCACGCCGGACGCCCGGCTGGAATCTGCCGACGACAATGGCGGTCGGCGCGGCGCGAAGCAACCGCCCTTACCGCCCCAGCACGATCTCGCAGCCCGGCGCCGCCACCGCCGCCAGGGCGCCCGGCTTTTCGATCCGCACCGTGGCCCGCTGCACGCGGCCGTCCTCCAGGCACGCCCGCGCCAGCCGTTCGGCGAAGGTCTCGACCAGCCCCACATGCCCCTCGGCGGCGATGGCGCGCGCGGCGTCCGCCACGGTCTCATAGTTCATGGTGTCGCCCAGCCGCTCGATGGGGCGCGGCGCCAGCTCCAGCGTCACATCGATCACCAGCCGCTGCAGCCGCCCCTGCTCGTGATCATAGACCCCGATCCCGGCCTCGACCTCCAGCCCGCGCACGAACACGCTCAGCCGCTCGAATCGCAGCGGATCGTCCGCCGGAACCGGCGTCGCCAGAGGAGAGGAAACCACGCGCTACTCCTGGATGTCGGGGGTGCGCCAGGCCAGGTGCTGGCCCCCGTCGACGGCGATCATCTGGCCCGTGACCATCCGGGCGTCAATCAGCCACAGCACCGCCTCGGCCACCGCCTCGGGGCTGCCGGGCGTCTCCAGCAGGGTGGCGCGCGCCTCGGCGGCGAATTCTTCGGTCGTCTGGTGGATGGACGGCAGGGTCGGCCCCGGCCCCACCCCATTGACCCGGATGCCGGGCGCCAGCGCCTGGGCCAGGGTCTGCGTCGCCCACCACAGGCCGTTCCGCGACAGGCTGTAGGAGAAGAAGCGCGGATCCGGCTTCAGCACCTTCTGGTCCAGCAGATTGACGATGGCCCCCTCGACGGCTTGTGCCGCGAACGCCTCGGCCAGCACGATCGGCGCCCTCAGATTGGTGCCGAGATGCAGGTCCCAGCTGTCGCGCGTCAGCGCCCCGATCCGGTCGTCCTCGAACACCGAGGCGTTGTTGACCAGCACGCTGACCGGCCCCAGCGCCTCGACCGCCGCCGGGATCAGCGCCCGCACCCTGGCCTCGTCCGTCAGGTCCGCCTGCAACAGGCACGCGCGCCGCCCCAGGCCCGCGATCTCGTCGGCCAGGGTCCGGGCGTCGTCGCCCGACGCATGATGATGGATCGCCACGTCGAACCCGGCCTGGGCCAGCTTCAGACAGATGGCCCGCCCGATCCGCCGCGCGCCGCCCGTGACCAGGGCGACGCCCCGCTCAGAGCGAGCAGCCGCCTCAGTCAACCCGACCGAACTCGAACACGTTGAACGCCGCCAGAACGGCGATGAAGCCGAAGATGATGCCGAGAGCCAGCATGGAATGCTCCTGTTGTCGGTCCTGGCTTAGAGCGGGACGGGGCGGGGTTCAAGCCGAACGACGGGCGGACCCGATCTTCGTCGCCCCGCGCAACGCAAAAGAAACGGCGGCCGGAAGTTTTCCGGCCGCCGCAGCTGAGGGTTGAAGTCAGGCCGGGCGTCGACGGCAAGCCGCGACGCCCGCTCCGACATCCATCAGAAGGTGTAGCGAACACCCAGATAGGCACGACGCGGTTGAACCCACGCATTGGCTTCGCCGAAGGCGTACTGACCGCTGCCCGCGACCAGCTTCTGCTCGGCGGTAGCGGCCTGGTTGTCCAGGATATTGAAGATGTCCAGGAACAGTTCGGCGTTTCCGATCGGCAACGGCCGCTGATAGCGGAAGCGCATATCAAAGGTGTAATACGACGGACCCGTCGCCGAGCCGACGTTGTTCGGCAGAACGAAGGTGTCCTGCACCCCGCCGGACGTCGAGCCGTTGTCCATCAGCGGCAGATAGCGACCGCTGATCAACTGCGCCGGCGTATAGAGCGCGCCGCTGTTCCAGTTGAAGACGCCCGACACCTGCAGACCGAAGTTGAAGTCGTACGAGGCATAGGCCTTGAACTGGTGTTCGATATTGCCGGGTTGCGGTCCGTACATGTTCGGCGCGCGGGGGTCGAGCGCGATCCAGTCGCCCTGGAAGTCGGCGTTGGAGTCGGAGTTCGAGTTCCCTTCGGCCTTGTTGTACGTATAGGACGCCTGCCCTTGCCAGTTGTCGGTCTTGAACTTGGTGACCGTGACTTCGAAGCCGGTGTAGTTGCGCTCTCCGCCCGGCAACGTGCCGATGACATAGTTCGAGTTCGGCTTGGACGCGTAGCCGAAGTACGAATACGGCAGATAGTAGAACGATCCCGGATAGGCGTAACCGAAGGGCGCCGTGGCGGCCGTCAGCGTCGGATCCGAATACAGCGTCAGATCGAAGTCTTCCAGGATGTCGCGCGTCTCACGACGCGTCACCGTCGCGGTCAGGCCGACGCTGGAGCCGAAGGTGGTCGATGCGCCCAGCATGAACTCATCGGTGTAAGGCGTCTTGGTCGCCGGCGAGAACAAGGCGTCCGGCGTGGTCGCGCCGCCGCGGGTGCGGAAGGTGACCCAGGTGCCGTTGATGTTGATCTGCTCTTCATCGACCGGCCCGGTCAGGGCGCCCGCGAAGTCCGACATGTTGTTGCGGATGGGGTCGTAATAGCGGCCCGCGAAACCGAAGACCTTCGAACGACCGTCTCCGAGCACGTCATAGACGACGCTCAGACGCGGCGCATATTCCCAGTCGAAGGTCGCCGTCTTGGAGCCGTCGGAGGCGAAGTGCTCCCACTTCTCGGCTCGAACGCCGGCGTTGACGGTCAACTGGTTAAGGGTCCAGGTGTCCTGCAAATACAGGCTCTGGCCTTCGCTCTTGACCTCGTAAGGGGCGCTGATGGTCCGCAGGGCCCGATAAACGTTGACGTTGCCGTAGGGCGCGCCAGCCGTATTGGTGAAGCGATAGGCGTTCAACTCAGCCTGGGAGACGGTGCCGTCCAAGTTGGTGTCGACCGCCGCACGCGCCGTGGCGTTGCCCTGAATCGCGGCCAGAACCCGCGCATTGTCGGCCTGCACGATCGCCCGACCAGTCCATGCGTTCGCGCCGCTGGCCGTCGTGTAATCGAGGTAGGTGGTGCCCGAATAGATCGGGGCCAGCGACTGATAGGTCACGCCGCCCGGAACAGTCCCGTTTTCCTCATACACGTTCTCGGTATTGATGTAGCCGCCTTTGAAGGTGTGGCTGCCGAACGCGGTGTCGAGATAATATTCGAAGTTCAGGCCGAACTCGTCGCGATTGCGATGCGTTTCCAGATTCGAACCTGCGCCACCCAGTTGGCGCTGAGCTAGGGTCGATCCAGCCGAGTTCCGGAAGGTGACGGTATCACGCACCGACTGGTCCGCAGCGCTCGTCGTGACTTCGCCTTCGTGACGGAACCAATAGGCGCCGAGTTGCAGATCGCCCCAGGTGCGGCCGTACTCGACCTTATAGTTCTTGCCGCCCTGTTCCTGCGCCACATCTCGATTGTTCAAGGTCGCCGAAGAGCTGGAGCCGCTGATGCTGGTCGGATCCTCGAAATAGCTGGCCGTCAGACGATCATCGTCCGTGATCTGCCAGGTCAGCTTGCCGAAGGTGTATTCGCCGTCATTGGTGACGGTGCGCAGCACGTTGCCGCTGTTGACGTCCAGAACCTCATCTTCACGGTGCTTCTTCTGGTACGAACCATAGAACCACAGACGATCGCGGATGATCGGCCCGCCCAGGGTCGCGGCGGTGTCATAGGTCGAGAAGCCGCCCGAAGTGGTGTGCTCGTCCTTGGCCACCAACCCGTCGTTCTGGAAGTAGTAGTTCAGAGAACCGTGGAACTCGTTGCCGCCGGACTTGGTGACGACGCGCGAGATCAGACCGGAACCACCGGCGTATTCTGCGGGCACGCCGCTGACGATGACCTGTTGCTCCTGAATAATTTCAGAGTTGAAGTTGGACCCGAATGTCCCGGTCGACGGGTCGGTCACGTCGACGCCATCCAGATAGTAGACGTTGTCGGTCGAAGTGCCGGTCGCACCGCCGATGTCCGAATAGTTGATGCCGGAGCGTGAGGACGGGTTGCCGCCGCTTGACGGCTTCACGCCGGGCACCAACTGCAGATAGCTTTGATAGCTGCGTCCCGTCGGCAGCGACTCCACCACGCCGAGGGTCAACGTCGTTCCAACCGTCGCAGAGGTGACGTCCACCGAGGCCAGCGACGTGCCGGTCACAACGATATCGCCCAGGGTCGAGACGTCGCCCCCTTTAAGGACATAGCCGAGAGAGCGCTCTTGACCGCTGACAACGGCGACGTTGTTCGCAGTGAAGGCATCATAGCCCGGCGCGACGACATTGACGGAGTAGTTGATCGCGGGATCCAGACCCGAAAGGCGCACGAAACCGGCAGAGTCCGTCACCCCGCTTCGCGTCACCAAACTGACGGAAGAATTAACGGTCACCGTTGCGCCAGCCACGGGCTGACCGCCCGCCTGGATGGAAATGCGAAGCGCGCCCGTCTGAGACTGCGCGTGCGCCACGCTCGGCAAAGCGACCAGCGACATGACGGGAATCGCGGCCAGCAAGGCGCCGCCTACGACGGTGCTGGCCAAAAGGCGTTGACGGATACTGCGACTGTTCAAAACGAACCCCTCCTTGAAAAGAGCCCGACGACCGATCGACATCCCCATGCCGATGGGCGCCCGACGCACACCCAGGGCGGGTGTGATGACAGGGAGCCTAAGCAGACGCGCCGCGTTCGCCACGATTATTACACGGTCGTCATAAAACAGCGTCACGTCGTGCCAATATTGCCACGCATAAGCCACACTTCGGATTGCGACGTTATAACGATTGATTTTCCCCAATGGTTTGCGACCCCAAATGGATACGTTAGGGCTCGAACACGCCGAATTTTCATAGAGTTGACCCACCCATGACCTGGCGCATCCACGTCGAACCGTTCACCCGTCCGCTCTTCTTCGCCTGGTCGCGCCTGACGCGCGGCAAGACGTTGGGCGTGCGGGCGGTGGCGGTGGAGGCGCAGGGGCGGGTGCTGATGGTGCGGCACACCTATCTGGCCGGCTGGTGGTTGCCGGGCGGCGGGGTGGATCGGGGCGAGACCACCCAGGCCGCCGTGGTGCGCGAACTGCGCGAAGAAGCCGGTCTGGTCGCGCGCGGGGCGCCGCGCCTGATCTCGATCCACTCCAACGAGCGGTTCTTTCCCGGCGATCACGTCGCCGTCTTCCGCATCGACGCCTTCGATGTGGGCGAGCGCACCAGCCACGGCGAGATCGCCGAGATCGGCTGGTTCTCGCCCTACGCCTTGCCGGACGATGTGAACCGGGGCTGTGGCGCGCGCCTGGCCGAAATCTTCGACGGCGCCCCGGTCGATCCGGACTGGTGAGAGACGTCCGCATCTGACGCAGGCGCGTGCCAGCGTCCGCCCATGACCCAAGTCGCCCCCGTCTATCGCGTCCGCTCGCAGGAGATCTGGGATATGGCCCGCGACGACTATCTGGCGGGCGAGCCGGCGCGGATCGTCTGCCGCCGCTACGACCTGGGCCTGTCGGCCTTTCGCATCCGCGCCCGCAAGGGCGAATGGCGGCGCGGAGATCAGGACGATCCCGACCTGTACGATCCCGCGCTTGAGCTGGAGGCGGTCAAGGATGTCGCCTTTTCCGACATGGCCGACACGGCGCGTCGTCGCCTGCAACTGGCCCTGATGGACGGCGAGGCGACCGAGGCCCAGCGCTGGCTCAAGATTTTCGAAGCCCTGTCGTCGATGGCGTCGGCGACCGGCGATGTGCACACAATGCACCCTGATTTTTCGCCCCGACCGTCTGATCGGACCGACGCGCCCGACCCTCACCCTTCGACGGACGACGCCGAGTCCGGACCGGGTGAAGCGCACGAATTGCACCGTGATTCATCTTCGGACGACCTAAGCCGGTCCGGCGCGTCCCTCAATCGGGCCGAGCGCCGCCGCCTGCGTCGCGCCCACCGCCGAACGCCGCCCTCTGCAAGCCGTGAAAGCCATGTTAGCCAGGGGCCATGAACCCGTCCGTGCTCGCCATCCTCGTCGTCATCCTGGCCGGCGGCGCCACCGCTCTTCAGGCCCCGACCAACGCCAAGCTGGCGACAGCCGTGGCCTCCCCGGTCAACGCCGCCTTCATCTCCTTTGCGGTCGGGACGACGGTGCTGGGGATATTGGCGGCGATCCTGCACACCCGGCCGGACATGGCCGCGACGCGCGCCCTGCCCTGGTACGCTTGGCTGGGCGGGGCCTACGGCGCCTGTTTCGTGGTCGCCGCCGCCTGGGGCGTGCCGCGCCTGGGGGTGGCCATGACCATCACCCTGATGGTCGGCGGCCAGCTGCTGCTCAGCCTGGCGCTGGATCATTTCGGGGCGTTGGGCGTGCCGCGCCAGCCGTTGAACATCGGCCGCATCGCCGGCGTGGGGCTTGTTCTGGCTGGCGTCCTTCTGGTCCGGCGCTCTTGACCCTATATCGGGCGCGATGACCGAGGAGACGCCTGATTCCCAACTGAAAGCCGCCGCCCTGATCGCCGACGAGGCGCGCCGGGCGCCGGACAAGCCGGGCGTCTATCGCATGTATGGCGAGGACGGGTCCTGCCTGTATGTCGGCAAGGCCAAGTCGCTGAAGAAGCGCATCATCCAGTATGCGCAAGGGCGTTTTCACACCCAGCGCATCGGCCTGATGGTGTCGCAGACCCGGTCGATGGAGCTGGTGGTCACCGCCACCGAGACCGAAGCTCTGCTGCTGGAATCCAACTTCATCAAGAAGCTGAAGCCCCGTTTCAACGTGGTGCTTCGCGACGACAAGTCCTTCGCCGAACTGATGATCCGCCGCGATCACCGCGCGCCACAGGTCAGGAAGCATCGCGGGGCCCACACCACGCCCGGCGACTATTTCGGCCCCTTCGCCTCGACCTGGGCGGTCAACCGCACGCTGAACACCCTGCAGAAGGCCTTCCTGCTGCGCTCCTGTTCCGACAGCGTCTATGAGACCCGCACCCGTCCCTGCATGCTGCATCAGATCAAGCGTTGCTCGGCCCCCTGCACCGGCTTGATCTCGCTTGAGGACTACGGCGAACTGGTCACCGAGGCCGAACAGTTCCTGCGCGGCAAGTCCCGCGCCGTCATCAGTCGCCTGTCCAAGGAGATGCAGGCGGCGTCCGACGAGATGGACTTCGAACAGGCCGCCCGCGTGCGCGACCGCATCCGCGCCCTGTCGGCCATTGCGATGGAGAACTCCGTCAGCGCCGACAGCGTCGCCGAGGGCGACGTCTTCGCCCTGCATTCCGACGGCGGCCAGGCCTGCGTCCAGGTCTTCTTCTATCGCGCCGGCCAGAACTGGGGCGGCCGCGCCTATTTCCCGCGCGTGGACAAGACCGACACCGATCCTGAGATTTTGGCCGCCTTCCTGGGCCAGTTCTACGAGGACAAGCCGATCCCGCGCCTGATCCTGTCCAACGTCCGCCCGCACGAGCTGGAGCTGCTGGAAGAGGCCTTTTCGATGAAGGCGGATCGCAAGGTCGAGATCGTCCGCCCGATGCGTGGCGAGAAGCTGGCGCTGGTCGACCACGCCCTGACCAATGCGCGCGAGGCTCTGGGCCGCCGCCTGGCCGAAAGCTCGGCGCAGGGCAAGATTCTGGACGAGGTTTGCGAGGCCTTCGGACTGGAGAGCCGACCCGAGCGGATCGAGATCTACGACAACGCCCACATTCAGGGGACCAATGCGGTCGGCGGCATGGTCGTCGCCGGCCCCGAGGGCTTCCAGAAGTCGCAGTATCGCAAGTTCAACATCCGGGGCGAGGATCTGACGCCCGGCGACGACTACGGCATGATGCGCGAGGTGATGCGCCGTCGTTTCTCGCGCCTGATCAAGGATGAAGAAGAAGGCGAGGCCAAGGGCGAAGACGTCGTCCGCCCCGACCTGCTGCTGATCGACGGCGGCGCGGGACAGTTGGCCGAGGTGCTGGCGGTCATGGCCGACCTGGGCGGGCTGGACGACATCGCCGTCGTCGGCGTGGCCAAGGGCCCGGATCGCGACGCCGGCATGGAGAAGTTCTTCATGCCCGGCAAGGCGCCCTTCATGCTGCCGCTCAAGTCGCCAGCCCTCTACTATCTGCAGCGCCTGCGCGACGAGGCCCACCGTTTCGCCAACGGCGCCCACGCCAAGCGCCGCTCGATGGACATCAAGAAGAACCCGCTGGACGAGATCGAAGGCGTCGGCCCCGGCCGCAAGAAGGCCCTGCTGCACGCCTTCGGCTCGGCCAAGGGCGTCAGCCGCGCCTCGTTGGCCGACCTGGTCAAGGTCGACGGCATCAACCAACCTCTCGCCGAACGCATCCACGCCTTCTTCCGTAAAAGCTGAGCCGGAGCTAAGACACCGACCATGAGCGACATCGAAGACGAACTGACCGCCGGCTATCGCCGCTTCCGCGCCGAGCACTGGCCGACGGCCCGGGCCGAATACGAGACCCTGGCGACAAAGGGCCAGAAGCCGCACACCCTGATCGTGGCCTGTTCCGACAGCCGCGCCGATCCGGCCCTGATCTTCGACGCCAAGCCGGGCGAACTGTTCGTCGTGCGCAACGTCGCCAATCTGGTCCCGCCCTATGAGCCGGACGGCAAGCTGCACGGCGTGTCGGCGGCGCTGGAGTTCGGGGTCAAGGTGCTGGGCGTCAAGCGGATCGTGGTCATGGGCCACGCCCACTGCGGCGGGGTCAACGCCATGATCAACGGCGCCCCTGAAATCGTCGCCGACTTCGTCGCCCCCTGGATCGCCCAAGGCGCGCCAGTCGTCCAGCATGTCGCCGAAACCGTCGCCCCCGACCAGCTGGAGCGCGCAGCCGAAGAAGCCATCGTGCGGCTGTCGATCCGGAACCTGCGCACCTTCCCGTGGATCGCCGAGCGCGAAGCCAAGGGCGAGCTTCAGCTCAGCGGTCTGCATTTCGGCATCGCCGAGGGCGCGCTTACGGCCCTGACCGACAAGCCGCGGTTCGAACCGTTGGATTGAGCGGCGAACCGTGCCACACCCGGCGCGTTGCAACGGACATGACGATGACCTCCGCCCACCGCGCCAACCCCATTCCCAACATCCTGACCGGGCTGCGTCTGGCGGCCGGGGTGGTGATGTTCGCCATGATGGCCGGGGCCGCGCCGGGCGCGCTTGAGGCTTGGCTGTCGCCGGAAACCCAGGGGCGGTTCAGCGTTTGGGCCTTCTGGATCTTCGTCATCGCGGCCTCGACTGACTGGGTCGACGGCTATCTGGCCCGGCGCTGGAACGCGACCACGCGCTGGGGCGCCATTCTCGATCCCATCGCCGACAAGGTGCTGGTGACTGGGGCCATCCTGGGCGTCCTGGCCTCGGGTTCGCTGCCCGGCATCGCCCTGCCCTGCGGCCTGATCCTGTTCCGCGAATTCGCCGTCTCCGCCCTGCGCGAGACGATGGCCGGCCGCATCGAACTGCCGGTCACCCTGGCCGCCAAGTGGAAGACCACGGTGCAGATGGTGGCGCTCGCCGCGCTTCAGCTGACCCTGCTGTGGGGCGCCCTGGGCCTGCAGAACGAGGACGGATCCCCGCTGGCCTGGCAGCCGGCGTTCGAGTCCTTCGCCATCTTCCTGATCTGGTTCGCCGCCATCATCACCCTGTGGACCGGCTGGCAGTATTTCAGCGAAGCCCGTCGCCAGATGCGCGATCTTTAGGGGCGCAGAGTCAGCCCGGCCGGCGTGGCGGAAAAGGCGGAAAGCCGGCCCAGATAGCTCATGCCCAGCAGGGAGTATTCCAGCCCCTGCTCGACCACCAGGGCCTCGACCCGGTCCACACGCGCGCCCGCGACCGAGATCGTCTTCAGCTGAACCGGCGCGGCGCGCACGACACCCGATGCGGTCTGGACCTTGCCGGTGAAGGCTTCGGGTTCGGGATCGACGCCTAGTCTCAGGGCGTCGGCGCGCGTCAGGGCGACCACGCTGGCGCCCGTATCCACCAGCACCCGCACCGCCTTGCCGTCGATATTGGCCTCGGCCCAATAGTGGCCGTCCGCGCCCTTCACCACCTGGGCGTCCGTGCCGGAGGCGCCGACCGCCGCCTCGACCACGGGCGTCGCCGCCTGGGCCATGCCGTCGCCTTCCAGATGGCGGATCGTCAGAGCCGTGCCGAACGACGCCATGAGAGCGAAGCCGAGGACGACGACAGACTGGGTATCGATGCGAACCATGCCTCTGTCCTAGAGGCGCGGCGTTTTGATGGGGTGAAACGACGTGGCTGACGAAAGCTTAAGCCGCTAACCGCGCTAGCCCAGCTTGGCCGGATCGACCTGACTACGGCGCGACGGCAGGTCGGCCATGACCGCCGCGCGCTCGGCGTCGCTCAGCGACCGCCAGCCGGCGATTTCCTTCAGCGTGCGAAAACAGCCGAGGCAAAGGCCGCTCTCGCCATCGACCGCGCACACCATGACGCAGGGCGTGGCGATGGCCTTGGGCGGTCCGGGCCGGCTCGGGGTCGTCGCGCTCATTGTGACACAGCGGCGAAAATCACTCCGACTCCTGACGAATAAAGTTGCAAATTCACGAAACTGTCTTATATCGGCTGATGACGCGAAACGACTGACGGTGGAATCCCATTGGTACGACGCGTCTCTTTTCATCGTTCTGCGAAAGGAGACGCCAAGATGAACGATAAGGAGCGTAACCTCCAACACGCCATGATGTCCTTCGCCCTTTGGGGCGGGATGCTGGTCAACAGTCGGCATATGCCGTCGAACTCGGGCCGGGTGGTCAGCCATCCGTCCAACTTCGTACCTTATACGATCAAGAAACGCTGACGGCCCGCTCGGACCTCAGCCTGAAGAAGCCCCGGTTTCGCCGGGGCTTTTGCAATTCCGGGCTTGCCTGACGCGGCGTTCGCGGTCGATGACGGTCGCGAAGACGGAGACTATGCATGGGCCTGATCACCGAAGAAAAGCGAGGCGCGATCCTGACCTGGACGCTGGATCGCGAGGCGCGGCTGAACGCCCTGCCCGATATGGGCGACGGCGACGAGGTCGCGGCGGCGTGCGAGCGGGTCAACGCCGATCCATCGATCCGCTGCGTGGTCCTGACCGGCGCCGGCCGGGCGTTCTCGGCCGGCGGCGATCTGACGGCGATGCGGGACAGGCGCGACCTGTTCGAGGGGTCGGGCGCCGCCATCCGCGAACGCTATCGCCGCGTCGTCCACCGGATCGTGCGGTCGCTGTATGGGCTTGAGGTTCCGCTGATCGCCGCCGTCAATGGGCCGGCGATGGGGTTGGGCTGCGATATCGCCGGCCTGGGCGATATCCGTATCGCCTCGGACCGCGCCAGCTTCGGCGTGCCCTTCCTGAAGCTGGGCATCATTCCCGGCGACGGCGGATCGTGGCTGCTGCCGCGCAACATCGGCTATGCCCGCGCCGCCGAACTGCTGTTTACCACGCGCTCCATCGATGCCGCTACGGCCGCCGAATGGGGGCTGGTCAACCGCGTGGTCGCGCACGACAGCCTGATGGACGAAGCCCTGGCCGTCGCCGCCCAGGTCGCGGCCCAGCCGCCGCAGGCCCTGCGCATGGCCAAGACCCTGCTGCGTCAGGGTCGCGACACGACCTTCGACCAGATGCTGGAGATGTCGGCGGCGATGCAGGCGCTGGCCCACCTGACCGAGGACCATCAGGAAGGCGTCGCCGCCGTGCTGGAAAAGCGGCCGGGCGATTTCACCGGCCGCTGATCCGACGTCCTATTTCGTCTTCATCGCCTCGCTGGGCCCCACGCCGGCGGCGACCGCGCGTTTGGCCCCGGCGGTCTCGCCCGGCTTCATGAACTTGACCAGCACCCGCTGTCCGATCAGCAGGGGCGCATCGCCGGCCGAGGCGACCACTTCCACTACCCGCTCGTCGCTGCGCTGCGAGGGATCGTCAGAGGCCAGTTTGCGCGCCCCGAACACGGCGGCCCGACGCATGACGGCGCCGATATAGACCTTGCTGGCGTCGCCCTCGGGGCTGATCTCCACTGCCTGGCCGTCGGTCAGGTTCGGCAGGTCGCTTTCGACCACCTCGGCGCGGACGATGCGCGGCGCGTCCGGCTCCAGATCGAACATGTTGGAGACGTTCAGTGTCGAGGCGCCGGCGCCGGGGTTGGCGTAACGGCGCACGATCCGGCCGTTGGTCGGCGCGCGGATGACCGTCAGTTCCTGATTGTAGCGGGCTTGGTCCAGCTGGGCGCGCGCGGTCTGGACGGCGGCGACCTGCGACCCCAGGCGGGCCTGGGCGGTGGCGATGGCGTCCTGGGCCTGGTCCATGCGCTGGGCGGCGACGAAGTTGGTGGCGACCAGGCGTTGCAGGCGCTCCTGCTCGCGCTGGGCGGTGCGGATGTCCACGCGGATTTGGGCCAGTTGGCTTTCGGCCTGGCTGACGGCGGCGGCGGCGGCCTGCACCGCCAGACGTGCCTCGTCGTCTTCCTGACGGGCCAGGATCTGCCCGGCGACGACGCGATCGCCTTCCTGAACCAGAACGTCACGGACGATGCCGCCGCGACGGGCCGCGATCTGGATGATGCCGCCCTCGACGTCGACCTTGCCGTTGGCAATAGCCGCATAGGGGCTGTCGACCTTCGTCGCCGCCGCCTTCTCCTGCTCGGCCTTCTTGGTCTTGGCGGCGGACTGGAACAGCATGAAGCCGACCGCCAGCACGATCACCAGCAGCAGGCCGATCCAGGTGCGTTTTTTCTTCAGAAAGCCGGGCATTGGCGTGTCGTCCTAAGGGAAATCTTCGTGTCGGTTAGTGGGACGCCAGGATGGCGTTCGGATCAGGGATGCGGCGCTGGTCGTCCAGGATCTTGCCGTCCTCGATGTGGATGACCCGGTCGGCCCAGGCCTCCAGGCGCGGATCGTGGGTCACGCAGATGACGGCTGCGCCGTGTTCGGTGGCGGCGCGGCGAAGCAGCTTAATGACCACTTGTCCGTTTTCGCCGTCCAGGGCGGAGGTCGGTTCGTCGGCGAACAGGATCTTCGGGTCCTTGGCCAGGGCGCGGGCGATGGCGACGCGCTGCTTTTCACCGCCCGACAAAGCCGCCGGCCGCTGGTGCAGACGGTGGCCCAGACCCACCTCTTCAAGGGCGATGGTGGCGCGCTTCTTGGCCTGGCCCGCGGTCAGCCCCTGGAAGTTCAACACCGTCTCGACCTGCTGAAGCGCCGTCAGCGCGGGAAACAGGTTGAAGCCCTGGAAGATGAAGCCGCAATTATCCAGGCGGAATTTGTCGATCCGGCCCGAGGACAGCTTCCACAGATCGTCGACGTCCAGCACGTCCACCCGGCCCTCTTCGGGCTTCAGCAGGCCCGACAGGGCTGCAATCAGGGTGGACTTGCCCGAGCCGGAGGGCCCCATGACCATGGTCAGGTCGCCATGCCGCGCATCGAAATCGACGCCCTTCAGCACATCCACCCAGGCCTTGCCGGACTTGAACCGCTTGACCAGGCTTTTGGCCTCGATAGCGAAATCGCCGTGCTTGCCGTGGACCTTTGTATGAACGTTCATCGCAGCAGGTCCGCCGGTTGGCTGTTCTTGAGGATGCCCAGCGACAGCAGGCCGGACACCATGGCGATGGCGATCAGGCCGATGCCGACGATGATCAGCAGCGACAGCGGCAGGGCGATGATCACCGCCCCCATCATCGCCAGCAGCGACACCAGCCAGGTCAGGACGATGGCCGCGATGACGCCGACGACGCCGACCCAGAAGCTGAGCTCGACCACGATCCGACGCAAGGACCCCATGCTGACGCCCAGGGCCCGCAGAGAGGCGAACTCCTTGATGTTGGCCATGATGGCGCCGCGCAGGGTCTGCCAGGTGATGGCCACGCCGATGATGATCCCCAGCACGACGCAGCCGCCGATGATGATAACCAGGATGCCTTCCTCGAACATGGCGCCGGCGTTGGCGTCGGCCAGTTGCTGCTTGGTCCACGCCTTCCACTGACCGGCGCCCATGGCGTTCAGCTGAGCCACCACGATGGGCGCGCGGGCCGGATCACGCAGCTTGACCATCAAAGGACCGACGCGCGGACCCGTGTCGGCCTGGCCCAGCATCCGCAGGGTGTCGCGCGACATGACCACGCCCGGCTGCATCATATTGGGATAGCCGCGCGTCACGCCGACGACGGTGACGGTCTGGCCGTTGTACAGGGCCTTGTCGCCCAGCTTCACGCCCAGGGTCGTCAGGGCCGTCTCATCGACCGCCACGGTGTAGGGTTGGCGCAGCGCATCGACCAGTTCCTGCGAATAGTCGGTCGGGATGGTCACCGAGCCAGGACGAGTGTCGATGATGCTGGCCTGAACGAACTTCTGCCGCGGCGCGCCCTGCGACGCATTGTCCGCCTGGCTCTTGGTCGGATCGACGTTCTTGATGTTCTGGAAGGTGCCGCCGGCGCCGTCCAGCGGCATGACCTCGACCACCTCGGGGTGATTGTAGGCCAGGGGGATGAACCGGCGGGGCACGCCCGACGGCCCGCCGATCAGGCTCTTGGCGCCGGGCTGCATGATGAAGATGTCGGCGTTCGACCGTTCGATGGTCGCGGTGAATCCCTTACCGATGCCGATGAAGACGCCGGTCATCGCCAGGACCAGAAGCCCCGACAGGGCCAGGGCCATGACCGCCGCCATATAGCGACGCCACTCGAACAGCAGTGTTGATAGCGCAAGCGACATTGTCGTCGATAAACCCCCGGTACTTGCGCCTATCTGACCGTGCGCCATCTCACCGCCAAGTTAAATCGGGGTAAGGCTTGTGAACCCTTGTCATTGCGGGTTCGAAATCAGGGGATTAAGGGCCTTACAGCCTCTTGGCGCCCACCCTTCGTCGGCGCTAGTTACAACATAACAGATGGGACAGGCCGTCCCACGCTCTGGGAAACACGCCTTCATGTCCTTGCCCTCGCTTCGTCTCACCGCTTCTCTGGCCGCGCTCGGCGCCGCCACCGCCGTCCTGTCCGCGCCTGCGACCTCCGCCCGCGCCGACGAGGGCATGTGGACCTTCGACAACTTCCCCATCGCCACGGTGAACGAGAAGTATGGCACCAACATCGATCAAGCCTGGCTGGACCGCGTGCGCAACGCCGCCGTCCGCCTGCAGGGCTGCTCGGCCTCGCTGGTGTCGAATGAAGGCCTGGTGCTGACCAACCACCACTGCGTCGTTTCGTGCGTTCAGGACCTGTCCACGGCCCAGAACGACTACGTCAAAAACGGCTGGATGCCCGCCACCCGCGAGGAAGAGAAGAAGTGCCCCGGCCAGACGGCCGAAATCCTGACCGACATCGTCGACGTCACCGACCGCGTGACCGGCGCCGGCGCCGGTCTTGAGGGCGCCGCCTTCGTCCAGGCCCGCGCCGCCGAGATCGACAAGATTCAGAAGGAAACCTGCGGCGACGACCAGAAGCTGACCTGCCAGGTCATCAGCTTCTATCGCGGCGGCCAGTACAAGCTCTACAAGTTCCGCAAATACGACGACGTGCGCCTGGTCTTCGCGCCCGAGTTCCAGGCGGCCTTCTTCGGCGGCGACCCGGACAACTTCAACTTCCCGCGCTACGCCCTGGATGCCGGTTTCCTGCGCATCTACGAAGACGGCAAGCCGGTCGCCACGCCCAACCACCTGACCTGGAACGCCAATGCGCCCAAGGAAGGCGACGTCACCTTCGTCGCCGGCAACCCTGGCTCGACCCAGCGCCTGCTGACCGTGGCCCAGCTGGAAACCCTGCGCGACCAGCAACTGCCTATCAGCCTGATCCAGACCTCGGAACTGCGCGGTCGCCTGCTGGAATATTCGACCACCGGCGAAGAGGCCAAACGCGTCTCGGTCGATCCGATCTTCGGCCTGGAGAACGGCTTCAAGGTCAACTACGGCCAGCAGGGCGCCCTGACCGACCCGGCCTTCATGGCCACCAAGCGCCGTGAAGAGCAGGAACTGCGCCAGCGCGTCGCCGCCGACCCGGCCCTGGCCCAACGCATCGGCGATCCGTGGGCCGATCTGGAACGCGCCTCGACCGCCCAGCGCGACCTCTATCTGCCCTATCGCCAGCTGGAATCGGCGGCAGGCCAACGCTCGTCGCTCTACAGCTACGCCAAGGCCATCGTCCGCGCCTCCAAGGAACGCGCCAAGCCCGTCGCTGAACGCCGCGCCGGCTATTCGGACGCCGACATCGCCTCGCTGGGCCGCCGCCTGGCGACCGAGACGCCGATCTCGAACGACCTGGAGAAGATCTATCTCGACTTCTGGCTGTCCAAGACCCGCGAATATCTGACGGTCGACAATGCGAATGTGAAGGCGCTGCTGGGCAAGGAAAGCCCCGAGCAGATTGCGGAGCGTCTGGTCGACGGCACGCGTCTGGCCGATCCCGCCTTCCGCGCCCAGGCCCTGGCCATGACGCCGGAGCAACTGGCCGCCTCGGGCGACCCGCTGATCCAGTTCGTCCTGGCCAATGACGATGCGGCCCAGGCCGTGCGCACCCAGTGGGAATCGGCTGTGTCCGGCCCGACCAGCCGCGCCGGCGAAAAGATCGCCCAGGCCCGGTTCGCGGTTTACGGCACTAACCTGTATCCCGACGCGACCTTCAGCTTGCGCCTGTCCTACGGCCAGGTGAAGGGCTGGACCTATCGCGGCGTGACGGTCGAGCCCTTCACTCAGATCGGCGGCCTTTATGAGCGCAACACCGGCGCCGAGCCTTTCAACGCGGCCGAGGACTGGCTGGCGGCAGAGGGCAAGGTCAACAAGTCGACAGTCTATGACTTCGTCTCGACCAACGACATCATCGGCGGCAACTCGGGCTCGCCCGTGATCAACGCCAAGGGCGAAGTCATCGGCGCCGCCTTCGACGGCAACATCCACTCGCTGGGCGGCAGCTTCGGTTACGATCCCGAACTGAACCGCACGGTGACGGTCTCGACCGCCGCCATCACCGAGGCCCTGCGCAACGTCTACAACCAGCCGCGCCTGCTGCGCGAACTGGGCGTGCGTCGCTAGAACGGCGCATAAACGCTTCTCCCTCCCCGCTCCGGGGAGGGTGGTCGCGAAGCGATCGGGTGGGGAGGGCTCGGCGATCCTTTACAGGACCGAGCCCTTGTCGCCCTGCCGCCCCCACCCGTCTGGCGCTGCGCGCCAGCCACCCTCCCCGGCCGGGGAGGGAGAGTTCTGGAGCTCCATCCCATGCGCCCTCTTCTCCTCGCCTCCGCCGCCGTTCTCGCTTTCGCCGCCGCCACCTCGGCCAGCGCCGAGGAAGGCATGTGGACCTACGACAACTTCCCCATCGCCCGCGCCAACCAGACGCTGGGGACCAATATCGACCAGGCCTTCCTGGATCGGGTGCGGCTGTCGTCGGTGAAGTTCGGCGGCTGTTCGGCGGGCGTGGTGTCGGGCCAAGGCCTGATGATGACCAACAACCACTGTGTCGCCACCTGCGTCGCCAACCTGTCCACGCCGCAGCAGCAATATGGCGAGACCGGCTTTACGCCCAAGACGCGCGAGGAGGAGCGCAAATGCCCCGGTGCCACGGCCGAGATCCTGACCGACATCTCCGACGTCACCGAGCGGATGCACAAGGCCGGCGAAGGGCTTGAGGGCCAGGCCTTCACCCAGGCGCGTGAGGCCGAGGCCGGGCGGATCGAGACCGAAGCCTGCGGAAACGATCCCAAGATCCGCTGCCAGGTCGTCAGCCTGTACCGGGGCGGCCAGTTCAAACTCTACAAATACCGCAAATACAGCGATGTGCGCCTGGCCTGGGCGCCGGAAGATCGCGCCGCGACCTTCGGCGGCGATCTGGACAACTTCTCCTTCCCCCGCTTCGCCATCGATGCCGCCTTCATCCGCCTGTACGAGGATGGCAAGCCGGTCGAGACGCCGATCCACTTCGCCTGGAACGCCGACAAGCCGACCGAGGGCGAGGCCGTCTTCATCACCGGCAATCCCGGCGCGACCCAGCGCCTGCTGACGATGGACCAACTGGCGACGATCCGCGACGTGGTCCTGCCGCTGGATCAGTTGATCGCCTCGGAGCTGCGCGGTCGTCTGATCCGCTATTCCGAGGAGGGCGAGGACCAGGCCTTTATCGCCATGGACCCGATCGTGGGCGTGGAGAACACCTACAAGCGCGGCCTGGGCCGGATGCGCGCCCTGACCGACGCCCAGTTCATCCAGACCAAGGCTGCGGCCGAGGTCGACTTCATGCAACGCTACGCCGCCGCCAACGGCAATGGTCCCGATCCGTGGGGTGCGCTGGAAGCGGTCCAGCCCATCGCGCGCGAACTCTATGCGCCGACCGCCCTGCTGGAAGGCGGCACGGGCCTGGGCACCACCTCGGTCGCGGGCGGATCGCAGCTGTTTCAGTGGGCCAAGGCCATCGTGCGCGGCGCGCAGGAGCGGGCCAAGCCGTCGGACCAGCGTCTGGCCGAGTTCGCCGACAGCCGCCTGCCGGGCGTCGAATCCGGCCTGTTCGCCGAGCGGCCGACCTATCCCGAGCTGGAGCAGATCCGGCTGGAATGGTGGCTGTCCAAGACGCGCGAATGGCTGACGGTGGACAGCCCCTATGTGCGCACCCTGCTGGGCAAGGAAAGCCCCGAGGACCTGTCGGCCCGCGTCGTCGCCGGCACGAAACTGGCGGACCCGGCCGTGCGTCGCGCCCTGTGGACCGGCGGCCTGGCGGCGGTTCAGGCGTCGGACGACCCGATGATCCAGTACGTATTGTCGATCGACGCCAACGCCCGCGCCGTCCGCACCGAATGGGAGAACAAGGTCAAGGCCCCGACCGACCGCGCGTCGGAACAACTGGCGGCCGCCCGCTTCGCCGCCTATGGCGACGCCGTCTATCCCGACGCCACCGGTACCCTTCGCCTGACCTATGGCAAGGTCGAAGGCTCCGACGTGCCAGGTCAGCGCTTCGGCGCCTTCACCACCTTCGCCGGCCTGTGGGACCGCGCCACCGGCGCCGAACCGTTCAAGGTCGCGCCCAAGCTGATGGCCGCCAAGGACCGGATCGATCCGAACGCGGTGATGGACATGGCCGTCTCGACCGACACCATCGGCGGTTCGTCCGGCTCGCCCGCGGTAAATTCCCGGGGCGAGATCATCGGGGCCAATTTCGACTCCACCGTCCTGACCCAGCGCAACGCCTATGGCTATGACCGCAACACCAACCGCAGCGTGATCGTCACAACCCAGGCCGTCACCGTGGCCCTGCGCGACGTTTATGGGATGGATCATCTGCTGACGGAGCTGGGCGTCAGCCGGTGACGCAGATCGCCGTCAGCGTGGCGACGCCCTACGACGTCGCCGCGCTGCATCCTCTGATCGAGCGCGCCTATCGCGGCGACACCGCCAAGGCAGGCTGGACGCACGAGGCGGACCTGCTGTTCGATGATCGCACCAGCGCGGCGGAGCTGTCGGCTCTGATCGCCGATCCCGACCGGGTCATCCTGCTGGCCCATCGCGACGGCGCGCTGATCGGCTGCGTCCAGGTCGCCCGCGCCGGCGACGACCTGGCCTATCTCGGCATGCTGACGGTCGAGCCGACCTTGCAGGCGACCGGCCTCGGCCGTCGTCTGCTCGCGGCCGCCGAAAGCGAAGCGGTCGCGCGTTTAGGCGCGCGTCGCATGGAGATGACCGTCATCCACCGCCGGACCGAACTGATCGCCTGGTACGAACGACGCGGTTATGCCCCCACCGGCGAGACCCGCCCCTTCCCCGTCGATCCGCCCCGGCCTGAGCTGGAATTCTTGGTGCTGGAAAAAGCGCTCTAGCGCCCCCTTGCAAAACGGACAGTCGTGTCCATTTACGCGCCTCACCATGACGCGCCCTGCCGAAAAACCTGTCCGCAAGGACGCCGCTCTGAACAGGGCGGCGGTGCTGGAGGCCGCGCGCGCGGTCTTCGCCGATCAGGGGCTGGATGCGCCCCTGGATCTGATCGCCGAACGGGCCGGGGTGGGGCGCGGCACCCTGTATCGGCACTTCTCCGACCGCACCGAACTGGCCCTGGCGGTGCTGGAGGCCGACGTCGCGGACCTGGGTCGGCGCACCGCCGAACAGGGCGATGATCCGCAGGCCTTCTTCTGGTTTCTCGACCGGCTGGCCGAGGACATGGTGCGCAATGCGGGACTGGCCGGCGTCGTGCGGAACGTGCGGTCGCCAGATGCGCTTACACCGTTGCGGCAGAGCTTGATGGAGGCGGGCGCCGCACCGCTGAAGCGGGCTCAGGCCGCCGGCCTGGTGAGGGAGGATCTGCGGCCGATGGACATCCGTCTGATCGCCACCCTGCTGGGCGCCGGTTTTCAGGGCGCGGACGAAGCCGAGCGCCAGGCCGTGTCGCTGCGCACCCGCGCGCTTGTGCTCGACGGGCTGAGACCTCGCGGGCGGCCGCGCTGATGGCCCGCAACAACTGGCATCTGCCCTGGGAACAGTATGTCGAGACGCTAAAGCCGCACGAGCGGCCGATGATGCCCGGCTCGCCCGCCACTCCCGATCACTCTTGGCCGATGCGGATACAGTACGCCCTGACCGGCCTGCTGGTCGCCATGGTCGGATCGCTGGGCAACGCCGCGGTCACCGCCAATATCCAGAATCTGCAAGGCTCGCTGGGGATCACGATCACCGAGGCCGCCTGGCTGCCGGTCGTCTTCGTCATGACCAACGCCTGCATGAACCTGATCCTCGTGAAGTTCCGGATGCAGTACGGCCTGCGCCTGTTCACGCAGATCTTCCTGGGCGCCTTCGTGCTGGTCTGCGCTGCCCACCTGTTCGTCGACAATTATCAATCGACCCTGTTGGTGCGGGCCATCGCCGGCATGGCGGGCGCGGGCCTTTCCAGCTTGGGCTTTCTTTATATCATCCAGGCCTTCCCGGCGGCGCATAGGCTGAAGGGGCTGATCATCGGCATCGGCCTGGCCAGTTTCGCCGTGCCGATTTCGCGCTTGGTCATGCCCGGCCTGCTCCAGCTGGGCGACTGGCGCGCCTTCTACATGTTCGAGCTGGGCCTATGCCTGGTCGCCTGGGGCGCGGTGCAGGTGGTCAAGCTGCCGCCGTCCGAGCGGCTACGCGTATTCGACCGGCTGGACTTCCTGACCTTCGCCCTGTTTGCGCCAGGCGTGGCCCTGCTGTGCGCGGCCCTGGGTCTGGGGCGCATCGTCTGGTGGACGCAAGCCGCCTGGATCGGCTGGGCCCTGATCGGGTCCGTCATCCTGCTGACCGCCGCCTTCCTGGTCGAGCACAATCGCAAGAACCCGCTGATCAACACCCGCTGGCTGACCGGGCCGGACCTGCTGCGCCTGTTCGGGGCGATCCTGCTGATCCGCATCGTGCTGTCGGAACAGACATCCGGCGCGGTGGGCTTCCTGACCGTCGTCGGCCTGGGACCAGATCAGCTTCACGGCCTCTTCGTCGTCATCCTGCTGTCGATGATCGCCGGCACCCTGGTCAGCGCCTTCACCCTGAACATGGAGAAGCTGAACAAGCCGATCGCCATCGCCCTGGCGCTGATCGCGGTCGGCGCCTGGATCGACAGCCATTCGACGGTCCTGACGCGCCCGGCGCAGCTGTATTTCAGCCAGGCCCTGATCGCCTTCGCCTCGGCCATGTTCATCGGCCCGGCGCTGATGATCGGCATCGTCAAGGTGCTGACCCAGGGCAAGCAGAACCTGATCAGCTTCATCGTCATGTTCAGCGTGCTTCAGAACGTCGGCGGTCTGGCGGGTTCGGCTCTGACCGGGACGCTTCAAATCCTCCGCGAGAAATACCATTCCAACCAGCTGGCGGCCGGGATTTCGGCGCTGGACCCGCAGGTCGCCTTGCGGCTGCGTCAGCTGTCGGGCGCCTATGCCTCGACGATAACGGACCCCGCGCTGGCGAACGCCGAAGGCGCCGTCCTGCTAGGCCGACAGGTGACGCAACAGGCCAATGTGCTGGCCTACAACGACGTCTTTCTGGTCATCGCCGTGATCGCGGCCCTGGGCTCCGCCTGGGTGACCGTCACCCACCTGCGGCCGCGCTGGAAGGCGCGCCGCGACGCCAAGAACAACAATGCAGACGCTGCGGTCCAGAGCGCCGCCGTCGCCGCCGCCGACTGAACCGAGACCCGCAATGACCGACGCCGCCCCGCCCGCCCCCGCCTCTTCCGCCCCGGCCGCCCCGCAAGCGCCCGCCGCTGCTCCGCCTGCGCCGAAGAAGAACGTCATGTGGACCGTCATCGCCGCCGGTGTCGCTCTGCTGGGCGTTCTGATGGTGCTGTACGCCTGGCAGTTGCCGCCCTTCCGGGGCGCGATCCAGCGTACGGACAACGCCTATGTGCGCGGCCAGGTGACGATCATCAGCCCGCAGGTGAACGGCTATGTCGTCCAGGTGCCGGTCCAGGACTTCCAGACCGTCCAACAGGGGCAGTTGCTGGCCCAGGTGGACGACCGCATCTATCGCCAGCGGCTGGAGCAGGCCGAGGCTAGCCTGCATTCGGCCCAGGCGGCCCTGTCCAACTCGGCCCAGACTCAGGCGTCGGCTCGCGGATCGGTGGCCCAGCAGCGCGCCTCCATCGCCGCGGCCGAAGCGACGTTGACGCGGGCCCAGGCCGACGCCAACCGCGCCCGCACCCTGAAGGCCGGCGGCTGGGTCGCCCAAGCCAATGTGGACGTCGCCGAAGCCGCCTTGCGCAGCGCCCAGGCCCAGGTCGCCCAGGCCCGCGCCGCCGAGGGCATCGCCCAGACCGGCGTCACCTCCGCCGTCGTCGGCCGCGACAGCCTGGCTGCCGCCGTCGAGAACGCCCAGGCCGCCGTGCGCCTGGCTCAGATCGACCTGGCCAACACCCGCATCGTCGCCCCCCGCGCCGGCCGTCTGGGCGAGATCGGCGTGCGTCAGGGCCAGTATGTGACGGCGGGAACCCAGCTGATGGGTCTGGTGCCGGACGTGGTCTGGGTTACGGCCAATATGAAGGAGACGCAGATGAAGAACATCCGCGTCGGCCAGCCGGTCGAGATCACCGTCGACGCCTTGGGCGGCCAGACCCTGCGCGGCCATGTCGAACGCATCGCCCCCGCCGCCGGATCGGAGTTCAGCGTCATCCGTCCCGACAACGCCACCGGCAACTTCACCAAGGTGGCCCAGCGCATCCCGGTCCGCATCCGCATCGACCCGAACCAGCCCGCCGCCGAGCGTCTGGCGCCGGGCATGTCGGTCGTGGCGAAGGTCAATACGGCCGGCTGACGGAACGCGCCGCTCCCCATCGCGCTACCTCTCCCAGCAACGGAGAGCACCATGGACCGCGAACAGACCACGGGTCGTGAAGAGAACGGCGCCGATCCGGCCGGCAAGCCCGACGCACTGACCTCTGACAAGGCGACCAAGGCGGTCGGTCAGACCGAGCGCCAGAGCGCGGGACCGGACGGTCCGGACGCCGCCGAGATCGGCGACACGTTCAAGCGCAAGCCCTGACGCCGGATCAGGCCGATCGCGGCGACAGGCTGGCGGCGAGCAGATGCACGTCGTGCGCCCGCATCCGCTCGAAGTTCCCCAGCCCGAGGGCCAAGGCGCGCATGATCTCCGTCTGGCGCGTATGTTCGGGATGGGCGGGCAAGGACGGCTCCGCCCGCGCCAGCTCCGCATCCAGTTCGGCCATCATATGGGCCAGGATTCTGTCGTTCATCTGATCCTCCATCACGCCGCCGACCTCCGCAGACGGTTAGAGCATGAACAGAACAAATCCGGAACACGCTGACCCAAGAAGGCTGTGGATGGTGCGGTCGGTTTGCAAAATCGTCCGGCCGACCCTGCCGTTTAATCCACCTTAACCACAAGGATTCACCATAGTGGTCTCACTGTTGCGGGGCCGCGTTCCATGTCCGATCTGAAGACCCCTGTCCTCGCCAAGGATGTCATTCATCGCGGCGACTGCATCGAGGTGCTGAAGAGCCTGCCTGACGCCTCGGTGGACATGGTCTTCGCCGATCCGCCCTATAATCTGCAGTTGGGCGGCGACCTGCTGCGGCCCGACAACTCCAAGGTCGATGCGGTCGACGACGATTGGGACAAGTTCGCCAGCTTCGGCGACTACGACGCCTTCACCCGCGCCTGGCTGGCGGAATGCCGCCGCGTCCTGAAGCCCGAGGGCTCGATCTGGGTGATCGGCAGCTACCACAACGTTTTCCGCCTGGGATCGGCGATCCAGGATCTGGGCTTCTGGGTGCTGAACGACATAATCTGGCGCAAGTCCAACCCGATGCCGAACTTCAAGGGCACCCGGTTCACCAACGCCCATGAGACCCTGATCTGGGCCGCCAAGTCGCGGGATCAGAAGCGCTACACCTTCAACTATGATGCGCTGAAGGCCTTCAACGAAGACACCCAGATGCGCTCCGACTGGACCTTCGCCCTGTGCACGGGCGAGGAGCGGATCAAGGACGCAGACGGCAAGAAGGCCCATCCGACCCAGAAGCCCGAAGCCCTGCTGCACCGCGTCCTGCTGTCGGCGACGCGCCCCGGCGACGTGATCCTGGATCCCTTCTTCGGCACCGGCACCACCGGCGCCGCCGCCAAGCGCCTCGGCCGCCACTACATCGGGATCGAACGTGACGAGACCTATGCCGAGGTCGCCGAAACCCGCATCGCCTCGGTCATCCCTGCCCGCCCCGAAGACCTGATGGTCACAGGCTCCAAGCGCGCCGAACCCAAGGTGCCGTTCGGCGCCCTGGTCGAGGCCGGCCTGCTGCAACCCGGCGACCGCCTTTATTGCCCCAAGGGCGAGCGTGAGGCGCGTGTTCGTGCGGACGGTTCGCTGGTTCACGGTTCGCTCAGCGGCTCGATCCACAAGCTGGGCGCGCTGCTGGAGAATGCGCCGGCCTGCAACGGCTGGACCTACTGGCGCTTCAAGACCGATCAGGGGCTGAAATCCATCGACGCCCTCCGCTCGGAAGTTCGCGCCGCGATGTAAGCCGCTGCGAGCGCACGTCGCGTAAGCCACATCAATCACTTAGCCGGCAATCCGTCGCCAATACGTACGCTTTCGCACACTCAATATGGGTCAGCGTCGCTGTAACCCCGCGAAACCTATGTGAAAATTCATCGCCTGCGATGGAACTTCGCAGTTGCGAGAACATTGATGTCAACGGCCCGCCAGGATGCGGTGTCGGAGCACATCACCATGAAAATCGCGCAGATCACCCCTCTGTATGAGGCCGTGCCTCCCAAGCTGTACGGCGGCACGGAGCGTGTGGTGGCGCATCTGACCGACGCCTTGGTCGATCTGGGCCACGACGTGACCCTTTTCGCCAGCGCCGACGCCCAGACCAAGGCCCGCCTGGTGCCTGTGCGTGATCAGGCCATCCGCCTGGATCCGGCGCCGTTGAAATCCGATCTCGCCGCCCACCTGTCGATGCTGGGCGAAGTTCTGGACCGCGCCGACGAGTTCGACGTGATTCACTTCCACACCGACATGGTCCACTTCCCGCTGTTCCAGAAATGCGCGGACAAGACCCTGACGACCCTGCACGGCCGTCTGGATATGAAGGACCTGCCCGGCGTCTATGCGCGTTGGAGCGAGTTTGGGCTGGTCTCCATCTCCGACGATCAGCGCAAGCCGCTGCATTTCGCCAACTGGAAGGCCACCGTCCATCACGGCATGCCCGGCGAACAATACATCTTCTCCCCGAAGTCCGAGGGTTATCTGGCCTTTCTGGGTCGCATCTCGCCCGAGAAGCGCCCCGACCGCGCCATCGAGATCGCCACCAAACTGGGCAAGCGCCTGAAGATGGCCGCCAAGGTGGACGCCGCCGACAAACGCTATTGGGAAGAGACGATCCGCCCGCTGGTCGAGGGCAATCCGCTGATCGAGTTCATCGGCGAGATCGGCGACCATCAGAAATCCGCCTTCCTCGGCGGCGCCGAAGCCCTCCTCTTCCCCATCGACTGGCCGGAGCCCTTCGGCCTGGTGATGATCGAGGCCATGGCCTGCGGCACGCCGGTGATCGCCTTCCGCTGCGGCTCGACGCCAGAGGTAATCGAGGACGGCGCTACCGGCTTCCTGGTCGACACTATGGAACAGGCCATCGCCGCGACCGGACGCGCAAATTTGCTGGACCGCGAGGCCATCCGCGCGCGCTTCGATCTGCGCTTCTCCGCCACGACCATGGCGCGCCGGTATCTCGACGTTTACGGCGACCTGCTGGCGCGCCGTCCGTTTGCGGAGACTGCGCTGGACGATGTGGTCACCCCGCTGCGTCCGCGTGAAGACCGCAGCTTCGCCGCCATCGCCTGAAGCAATACCTTGCCGAGGCGCCGTCGCAATCCTGAGTCTGTAACGGCGTTCACCTAAAAGTTAAGCTTATCCATATACGGTCGTCCCAAATCGGGGCGACCACTATGCATTGGACAGCGATGAGGCGGCGGCTGGCGCATCTGCGCCGGAATACCGCAGGCAACATTGCGACCTTCTTCGCCCTGTCCGCCATGGGCCTGACACTGATGGTCGGCCTGGCCATCGACATCAATCGCTATGTCTCGGTCAGGAACCAGGTGCAAGAAGCGCTCGATGCAGCAGCGTTGGGCGCTGCGGCCTCCCGCGCCCAGACGGTCAAGGAGTTGAAAGCGGTCAGCGATCCCTATCTGGAGGCCAATCTGAAGACCGGCCAACTTATCGACGGCTGGAAGACCGGCACCCAATATGTCGATGGCAAAATCGTCAGGGTGACGTTCAAGGGCGGGGTCAAACCCATCTTCGCGGGTCTGGCCGGCGTCAAACAGTTCGATATCAACGCACTGTCCGAGGCGACGCGTGGCGTGGCGCAGAAGATCGAGACTGTTCTGGTGCTCGATAACACTTGGTCCATGAGCGAAAAGGACAGCCGGTCGATCAAGCGGATCGATGCGCTGAAGACCTCGGCCAGTTTGCTGGTCAACGAGTTGATGGCGACCGAAAGCGACGAGGTCTCGATCGGCGTCGTGCCTTATGCGGACTACGTCAATGTCGGCGTGGCCAACCGCAAGGCCCCGTGGATTTCCGTGCCCGACGACTATGTCCAGGAGCGCACCTGCACGACCAAGACCACCTACAGCGGCGGCACCCCCTACCCGTGCACCACCGTGCGTGACGGCGTCAGCGAGACCGGCACCTGCTACAAGGATCAGGTGGTCAAGACGGTCACCGTCCCGCCCTATGCTTGCAACGTCAGCTACAAGTGGTTCGGCTGCGTCTATTCGCGCAACGTCGGCACGACGCGGCTGAACGACCAGTCGCCGGCGACGCCCTACAAGGGTTTCCTGACGACAGGCCAGAGTTGCCTGAATGCGGTCAGCCCCCTGTCCAAGAGCAAATCCAGCGTCCTGAACGCGATCAAGAACCTTGTCATCAATGTCGGCGGCTACAAACCCGAAACCCACATTCCATCCGGCTTGATCTGGGGCATCAATCTGCTGTCGCCCACCGCGCCGTTCCAGGAAGCCGGGGCCTACGATCCCGCGAACCGCACGCCGCGCAAGATTTTGGTGCTGATGACCGACGGTGTGAACACCCTGCGTTACCGCTCGTCGGACGGCGCGCACGTCGCCACGAACAAAGCCAATGAGCTGGCGGCGACGGATGCCGATTTCGGTTCGATCTGCACCTATGCCAAGTCGAACAAGATCGAGGTCTTCACCGTCGGCCTCAACGTGCCCACGCAAAACGGACGCAATCTGCTCAGGACCTGCGCCACCGATTCCGACCATGCCTTCCTGGCCGAAGACAGCGCGGCGCTTGAGGCCGCGTTCCGTGAGATCGCGCGGTCCATCGGCGTTATACGGTTGATCAAATGAAGGTCGCCCAGCCTTTGTCGATGAAAAAGCACAGGTTCGCCTGAACCCGTCGGCGACTTGCCCATTAAAGTCTGCAAGCGGCCCCTGAGCGCCGCATTCGGGTGCGACACGTTCGGCCGAGGCCTCACAACGACGGGGAAGAGACCGCATGGACGACGCCTATTCCACTCAACTGACCGCCGGTGAATCGGTCGAGGCCACGGGTCTCGAACAGCTGATGGCGCTGAAGGAAGGCGATACCTTCCTGGTCGCCGACGGATGGGGCGACATGAAGGGCGGCGCCGACGGCCTGTTCGCGGGCGACACCCGCGTCCTGTCGCGTTGGGCCATGACCGTCGGCCTGCTGAAGCCGTCGCGCCTGTCGTCGGGCGTCAGCCAGGACAACGTCTTCTTCTCCTGCCACACCACCAACCGTCCCCTGCCCCCGATGGGCGGCCGGTCGGCTCCGGCTGGCGTCCTACATATCGAGCGCCGGCGTTTCCTTTGGAACCGGCGGATGTTCGAGCGTATCCGCATGGTCAACCATGGGGTGGAGGACATCCTGCTGCCGCTGGCCTTCGATTTCGGCGCGGACTTCTTTGATATCTTCCAGGTGCGCGGCACGCCTCGAGCCAAGCGCGGGAAGATCCACACGCCGACCACCGACGGCCGCCGCGTCACCTTCCGCTACACCGGCCTGGACGACGTGGACCGGTCCAGTTGCATCGCCTTTTCCGAACCGCCCGCGCGCCTGACGCATCAACGCGCCGAGTTCATGTTCAGCCTGCCCAAGGGCCGCTCGCTGGATCTGTTCATCGAATGCGGCGTCGATGCCTGCGAGACGCCGGACGCCGATCGCTGGCGCCAGAACGCCATCCAGGCCCGCCTGGCCATGCGCGCCAAACGCCGGCGCGGCGCCTCGGTGCGCGGCCCGCGCAGCCCGCGCTTCAACGACTGGCTGGACCAGTCGCGCGCCGACATGGCGCTGTTGACCACAGACCTGCCGACGGGCCCCTATCCTTATGCGGGCACGCCGTGGTTCTCGACACCGTTCGGACGCGACGGCATCATCTCGGCCTGGCAAATGCTGTGGCTGGACCCGTCCTTGGCCAAGGGCGTGCTGACCTATCTGGCCTCGCGCCAGGCGACCGAGACCTCGCTCTATCGGGACAGCCAGCCCGGCAAGATCATGCACGAAACCCGCGGCGGCGAGATGAGCGCCCTGCACGAGGTGCCGTTCGGTCTCTACTATGGCGGGGTCGATACCACCTGCCTGTTCGTGGCCTTGGCCGGCGCCTACGCCAACCGCACCGGCGATCTGGATCTGATTCGCAAGCTCTGGCCCAATCTGATCGCGGCCGCCGACTGGATGCGCGACTATGGCGACAGCAACAATGACGGCCTGATCGACTATCAGCGCGGGGCCGACACCGGCCTGTCCAACCAGGGCTGGAAGGACTCCGAGGATTCCATCTTCCACGCCGACGGTCGCTTCCCCAAGGGTCCGATCGCGCTTCTGGAAGTTCAGGGTTACGCCTTCGCCGCCTGGAAGGCGCTGGGCGATCTGGGCGAGCGCCTGCACGACGACCGCACGACCGAATGGCGGATGCGCGCCGAACAGGTCCGCTCTCTGGTCGAGGAAAAGTTCTGGATGGAGGACGAGGGCTTCTACGCCGTGGCCCTCGATGGCGACGGCCAGCAATGTCGCGCCATCGCCTCCAACGCCGGGCATCTGCTGTTCACCGGCCTGCCGTCGCTGGAACGTGCGCGGCGCGTCACCAAACGCCTGCTGACAGCCGAGTTCCGCACCGGCTGGGGCATCCGCACGCTGGAGGTCGGACAAGCCCGGTTCAATCCGATGAGCTATCACAACGGCTCGGTCTGGCCGCACGACACCGCCATGGCCGCTGCCGGCATGGCCGCCTACGGCGAGCGCGATGCGGTCGCGGAAATCCTGGCCGAAATCTACGCTGCGGCCGCCCATTTCCACCTGCGGCTGCCCGAACTGTTCTGCGGCTTCCCGCGTGAGCCGGGCGAGCCGCCCATCGCCTATCCGGTCGCCTGTCTGCCTCAGGCCTGGGCGGCGGGATCGGTCTTCCTGATGCTTCAGGCCACCCTGGGCCTGTCGATCGACGCCTGGACCGAGACGGTCGATCTCTCTGACCCCGTCCTGCCCGCCGGTCTGGATCGCCTGAAGATCACCGGCCTGGAAGTCGGCGGCGCCGTTGTCGATCTGAATATCCAGCACGCCGACGGTCGCGCCGTGGTCATCCCGCATCACAAGCAGGGCAAGGTTTCGATCCGCACGTTGCGATAGGGGTCAGCCGAACAGATCGGGCACGCTCGCCCGGTCCAGCGCCTTGGCGAAGACCGTCGGCAGGGCGGCCCGCGCCGCCTCGATCGGCATCCAACGATAAGGGCCGTCCGCATCGACGCGCGCGGTCATCACCGCCAGCGTCAGGCTGAAGTGGGTGAAGACGTGCTCCACCGCCCCCGCCTCGCGCCAGTCGGCCTCGACCGGCGCTGTGGCAACCGGCTCGCCGGTCGTCCAGTCGCTGGTAGGCAGGCCCAGCATTCCGCCCAGCAGCCCCTTTTCAGGCCGCGTCTCGACTGCGACCCGCCCCTGATTGTCGACCAGCACATAGGCCGCGCCCCGCCGATGCGGCCGGTCCGCCTTCTTGGTCTTCATCGGAAACCGGGCCGGGTCGCCCGTGGCCAGACCCAGGCATTCGCTGGCCACGGGACAGGTCCCGCACGACGGTGACTTGGGCCGGCAAACCGTCGCGCCAAGATCCATCAGCGCCTGCGCCCAATCGCCCGGCCGCTCGTCCGTGACGAACAGGCCCGCCAGCCGCCTCAGCTCGGGCCGGGCGGCGGGGACCGGCGTTTCGACCGCGAACAGACGCGCCATGACCCGCTCGACATTGCCGTCCACGACATTAGCCGCCCGGTCGAAGGCGATGGAGGCGACGGCTGCGGCTGTATAGGCGCCCACGCCCGGCAGCGCGAGCAGCGCCGCCTCGGTGTCCGGAAACACCCCGCCATGCTCGCCCGCCACCGCCCGCGCACAGGCCAGCAGATTGCGGGCACGGGCATAGTAGCCCAGCCCCGCCCAGGCCCCCATCACCTCCGCATCCTCGGCCGCCGCCAAGTCCGAGACCGTCGGCCAGCGCGTGGTGAAGGCGTGGAAATACGGCGTCGCATGCGGCACGGTCGTCTGCTGCAGCATGACCTCTGACAACCAGACGCGGTACGGCTCGGTCCGCGGCGCGCCGACGGCGGCTCGCCATGGCAGGCTGCGCGCATGGGCGTCGTACCAGGCCAACAGCCGTGAGCGGATCAGGTCTATGTCAAGAGAGACGTCAGGCATCGGTCGGGCTATATAGACCCATGCGCCGCACGCTGCCCACAGACGCCGAGGTCCGCGAGATCCTGTCTCGTCGCCGCACCCGTCCGGTCCCCCGACCGGCGCCGCGCGCGGGCAAGGCGCTGACGCCCCTGATCAAGAAGCTGGACGAGCAGTTCGGCCGTGGCGCAGGCGCGCTGGAGCCCCGTTGGCGTGAGATCGTCGGCGATCGCCTGGCGCGCGTGACCCGACCTCAGAAACTGACCAAGGGCAAGGGCGGTCAGCCCGGCGTGTTGGAGTTGCGTGTCGCCGGCGCCGCCGCCCTGCTGATCCAACACCAGTCCGAGGACATCCTGGCCCGCGTCAACCTGTTCCTGGGCGCCGGGACCGTGGATCGACTGCGCATCGCCCAGGGTCCGGTCGCCCCTTTGAAGGAGGCCGCCGCCCGTCCCAAACGCAGCGCCAAGCCGCCGCCCCTGCCCGCCCAGGCCGAGGTCGATCTGGCCGCATCGATCGCTTCAGCCCCCGACGATCTGCGCGCCGCCCTGGCCCGGCTGGGCCGCGTCGCCCTGTCGCGCTCCGACATCAAGTCCGACTGAGCGCCGCGCCTTGGTTGGCAGTCGCCCCCCGGTGCTGTAGGAAGAGGTTGTAAAGCGACAAATATCCGCACGGCGCTTCCGGTCGCGCGCCTGTATTCCGAGTCCCGATGAAGCAGCAAGACGACTGGCGACTTACCGATGTCGTCGAACACGAAATCGGGCGTGGAGATCCGTTCGCCGCCGCCATACGTGGCACGCGCATGCCGATGGTCATCACCGACCCGCGTCGCGACGACAATCCGATCGTCTTCGCCAACAAGGCCTTCCAGGATCTGACCGGCTACGAACGTGACGAGATCATCGGCCAGAACTGCCGTTTTCTTCAGGGGCCAGATTCCGATAGGGACGCCGTGGCCAAAATCCGCGACGCCCTGCAGGCCGGTACAGACATCCACATCGATCTGCTGAACTATCGCAAGGACGGCAGCACCTTCTGGAACGCCCTGTTCATCAGCCCTGTGCGCAACGCCCACGGCGACATCGAATATTTCTTCGCCTCGCAGTTGGACGTGACCGAGCGGATCGAGGCCCAGGCCTATGTCGAAAAGCAGAAGGCCCTGGTCGAACGCGAAGTCGCCGCCCGCACCGCCGATCTGCAAGAGGCGCTCGCCGCCAAGACCCTGCTGCTTCACGAGGTCGATCACAGGGTCAAGAACAACCTGACCATGATCGGCTCGCTGCTGCGGCTGCAATCGCGCTCGCTGTCCGATCCGGCCCTGACCGCCACCTTGGACTCCATGCTGGAGCGGGTGGACGCCCTGGCGACCGTTCACCGCAAACTCTATCAGTCCGAGGACGTCACCCAGTTTGACGTCGGCGCCTTCACCAACACCCTGGTCGCCGATGTGATTGGCTCGACAGGACGCACCGATATCGAGGTGTCCGTCGATGTGGAGCCCATGTTCATTCCTTCGACCCATGCCTCGTCGATCGGGCTGATCATCAACGAACTGCTGACCAATGCGATCAAGCACGGCTTCCCCGAGGATCGCGGCGGCCGATTGCAGGTCTCGGCCAAAAGAACGGAACAAGGCGGCCAGGTCGTTGTTCAGGACGACGGCCCCGGCATTCCCGGCGCTGCGCATCAGGGATTGGGCAAGACGTTGATCGGTCGTCTTTCAAAGCAGATCGGCGGCAAGACGTTGTGGCTGCCGGCCGACCCCGGAACGCGCGCGGTCGTCGACTTCCCCGTGAGCGGCTAGGTGCGCGCCGCCGGGCCTCACTTCGACATCCTGGTCGTCGAGGACGAGGCCCTGCTTGTGATGGACCTCGAGGCGATGCTTGAGGACGAAGGCCACCGGGTGGTCGGAGAAGCCATGTCCCTGAGTGAGGTCGAGTCGCTGTCGCTCGACGCGCCGCCCGACATCGCCTTCGTCGACATCCAACTGGCGGATAACTCCAGCGGCCTGGACGTGTGTCGCCTGATCAAGGATCGCTGGCCGTCCACGGCCGTCGTCTTTCTGACCGCCAACCCCAAGATGATCCCCGAGGACTTCCTGGGCGCGCATGGCGTGATCCCCAAGCCCTTCTCGCGGTCCGGCCTGCTGTCGGCGATGCGCTTCATTCAGCAGGGCATAAGCGATCCGCCGCCCCGCCAGGACAGGCCGCAAAGTTTCATCCCCGCACCGGCGATCAATCGGGCCTGGGCGCGCGGATAAGGCGCTGTTGACAAAACTTCGCCGCACCTGTTCCAGACTAGTTCAGGGTTGCGCCATTCCCGGGGAATCGCGCGATCATCGCCAACGATCCGATCCGAGGAACCTTCATGGCCGACACTGAATCCCGCTTCGCCCGCATGAGCCGTCGTGCGGCCATCACCGGCGCCGCGCTGGCGACTATGGCTCTGGCGGCCTGCGGCGGCGGCGCCAAGGGTGCGGCGGAAGGCGACATGGGTCTGGGCGCGCCCGAAGGCGCCAAGGTCACCGTGGTCGAATACGCTTCGGTCACCTGCCCCCACTGCGCCCTGTGGCAGAAGAACACCTGGCCGGCGTTCAAGGCCAAATACGTCGATACCAACAAGGTCCGCTACGTGTTCCGTGAACTGCCGACCCCGCCGGTCGACGCCGCCACCGCCGGCTTCCTGGTCGCGCGCTGCGCCGGTCCGGACAAATATTTCGACGTGGTTCACCAGCTGATGGCGACGCAGCAGGAGATGCTGACGTCGTCGCCCCGCGACTGGCTGCTGCGCACCGCCCAGGCCGCCGGCCTGTCCGAGCAGCAGTTCAACGACTGCGTCACCGACAAGGACGCTGTCGCCGCTATGGAGAAGCGCGTTCAGGCCGCCCGCGCCCAGGGCGTGACCGGCACCCCGGCCTTCTACGTCAATGAGACGCAGGTCATCTCGCCCGGCGGCGAAGGCGCCAGTCTGGCCGACCTGTCCACCGCCATCGACGCGGCCTTGGCCAAGTAACCGAGGCCTACCCAGATGATGCGACGCGCCTTCATCGCCGCCGGTTTCGCCCTCGCCGCCCTGTTCGGCGGTTTGGCGACGCCGGCGCTCGGCGCCGATGCGCCCCCGCCCGTCACGGCCCAGGATCACATCCTGGGTCGGGCGAATGCGCCGGTGACGGTGATCGAATACGCGTCCTTCACCTGCTCGCACTGCGCGGACTTCCACAACACCGTGCTGCCGGCCTTCAAGGCCAAATACATCGACACCGGCAAGGTCCGGCTGGTTCACCGCAACCTGCCGACCGCGCCCGCCAATGTCGCCGCCGCCGCGGCTGCGGTCGCCCTGTGCGCCGCGCCCGAACGCTATTTCGACGTGGCGGCCGTCTTCATGCGCGATCAGGCCAACCTGCAGACCACCGGCGCCCAGCCCTGGTTCGCGGCCGGCATCGCCGCCAGCGGCAAGACCCGCGAGCAGATCGAGGCCTGCCTGAACGGCCCGACCATCCGTGCGGCCCTCGACGCCCAGATCGAGGGCGCTGACAAGGCCGGCGTCACCGGCACGCCCACCTTCTTCGTCAACGGGACGATGGTTATGGAGCATTCGCTGGAGGCCCTGTCGGCCGCCATCGATCCGCTGCTTCGGTAGTCCGTCGGGACGATGCAGTTCCAGCGCCTCCGGCTCGTCGGCTTCAAGTCGTTTGTCGATCCGGCGGAGGTGCACATCGAATCCGGCCTGACCGGCGTCGTCGGCCCGAACGGCTGCGGCAAGTCCAACGTCCTTGAAAGCCTGCGCTGGGTCATGGGCGCCAACTCAGCCAAGGCCATGCGCGGCCAGGGCATGGACGACGTCATCTTTGCCGGCGCCGCTGGCCGTCCTCCGCGCAGCCACGCCGAAGTCAGCCTGACCATCGACAACGCCGCTCGCCGTGCGCCCCAGCCCTTTACCGACAGCCCCGTGCTGGAGGTGTCGCGCCGGATCGACCGGGGCCAGGGTTCGACCTACCGCATCAACGGCAAGGAGGTGCGCGCCCGCGACGTCCAGCTGCTGTTCGCCGACGCCTCGACCGGCGCCAACTCGCCCGCCCTGGTGCGTCAGGGCCAGATTTCGGAACTGATCGCCGCCAAGCCGCAGAACCGCCGGCGCATTCTGGAAGAGGCGGGCGGCGTCGCCGGTCTGCACACCCGTCGGCACGAGGCCGAGCTGCGCCTCAAAGCCGCCGAGACCAACCTGGACCGGCTGGACGACATCGGCCGCGAGCTGGAGACGGCGCTGAACCGGCTGAAGCGCGAAGCCCGCCAAGCCGAGAAGTACAAGAAGATCTCGGCAGAGATCCGCGCCCTTCAGGCCGCCCTGCTGTATGTGCGTTGGAACGACGCGCGTCTGGCCGCAGAGGCCGCCGCCGCCGAACTGCGCGAGGCCGACCGGACGGTGGCCGACACCACGACCGCCGCCGCCGCCGCACAGACGGCCGCCCTGTCCGCTCAGGACGCTCTGAAGCCCGCGCGAGAGGAGGACGCCGTCGCCTCCGCTCTGCTGCACCGCGCCAGCCTGGAGCGCGATCGGCTGGACATGGCTGAACAGGCGGCCCGTGCGGAAGTGGATCGCCTCAAGGCCGAGGCCGCCCGCATCGCCGCCGACGCCGCGCGCGAAGACGGCATGGCCGCCGACGCCCAGCGCGAACTGGACCGGCTCGACAACGAACTGAGCCGGCTGAAGGCCGAGATCGCCGCCGCCCCCGAACGCGGCCCCGAATTGGACATGGCCCTGGCGGCCGCCGAGGACGCCCGCAAGGCCGCCGACGGCGAGGTCGAACGGCTGGCGGGCACGCTGGCCGCCGTCGAGGCCCGCGCCAATGCCGAGACGGCCCGCAAGCGTGACGCCGAGGCCCGGCTGACCCGCGTCACCGCCCAGCACGATCAGGCCCGGCGCGAACGCGAGGCTCTAGGGCCGCTGGAAACGCCCGAGCTGGAAACCGCCCGTCAGGCGCTGGAAGCGGCGCAGGCCGACCTTGCCGCGGCGCGCGACGCCGTCGAGGCGGCCGAGGCGACACGCGGCGAACTGGCCCGCGCCGAACAGGAGGCACGGACCGCCGCCCGCGCCGCAGAGGACCGGTTGGGCCGGCTTCAGACCGAGGCGCGCGGCCTGGCCCAACTGCTGGTCACCGGCAAGCGTGACCATCCTCCGGCTCTGGACAAGGTGCGGGCCGACAAGGGTTATGAGGCCGCCCTGGCCGCCGCCTTGGGTGACGATCTGGACGCGGCGCTGGACGCCAAAGCCGCCGCCTACTGGGGCGGGGCGGATGCGCGCCCCCCGTCCTGGCCCGCCGGTATCACGCCGCTTTCGGATCATGTTCAGGCGCCGGCACAGTTGACCGCGCGCCTCGCTCTTTGCGGCGTGGCGCCGAAGGCCGAGGCGGTCCGGCTGGCCGGACTTCTGCCTCCCGGCGCGCGCCTGGTGACGGTCGAGGGCGACCTCTATCGCTGGGACGGGTTCGTCAGCCGCGCCGAGGCGCCGCGCCCGGCCGCCGTGCGGCTAGCACAGCGCACGCGCCTGGCCGAGCTGGAGGCCGAGATCGACAAGTGCAGACCGGCGCTGGATCAGGCGCAGGCGGCCCAGAAGTCGGCGACGGAAGCCTTTCGCGCCGCCGAAGAGACGGTCAAGGCCGCGCGCCTGAAGCCCTTCGCCGCCGACAAGGCCGTGACCGCCGCCCGCGACCGCGTGGAAACCCTGGCCCGCGAGCAGGCCCGCCGCGAGGCCCGCGCCCAGGCGCTGGACGACACCGTGACCCGGCTGGCGGCAGACGCAGCCGAGGCGCAGGCCGCCGTGGACGCCGTCCAGACCACCGACGCCCCGTCCGAGACGATCGCCGGCCTGCGCGACGAACTGACCGCCGCCCGCGCCATGGCCGACGCCGCCCGCGCCGCCGCCCAGACCGCCCGGTCGGACCGCGACGCCGAGGCCCGCGATCGTCAGGGCCGCGAGCAGCGGCTGGGCAGCCTGACCCGCGCGCGCGAAGGCTGGGTGACACGGGCCAAAGACAGCGCCGGCCGCGTCGCCGCCCTGGCCAAGGACGCCGACCGGACCGCAGCCCTGTTGAAACAGGCCGAGGTCGCGCCTCAGGGCTTCGCCGAACAGCGGGGCAAGCTGCTGGACACGCTGGTCGCCGCCGAACAGAGGAAACAGGCGGCGTCGGACGCCATGGCCGTCGCCGAGACCGAGGCGAGCGAGGCCGACCGCGCATCGCGCGCCGCAGACACCGCCGCGTCGCAGGCCCGCGAGGCCCGCGCCGGCCTGTCCGCCCGCGCCGAGGCCGCCGCCGAGAAACTGGCCGAGGCCGAGACCACCCTGCGCGAAACGGCGCAGATGTCGCCGCAGGAACTGGGTCAGAAGCTGACCGACGACGCCATCGCCCGCCCGCCCGACGCCGCCGGCGCCGAGAGCCTGCTCTACGGGCTGGAGCGCGAACGCGAGGCCTTGGGGGCCGTCAACCTGCGCGCCGAGGACGAGGCGGTCGAATACGGCGAGCGGTTGAACAGCATGAAGTCGGAACGGATCGACCTGACCCAGGCGATCGCTAAGCTGCGCGACGGCATCGACGAGCTGAACGCCGAGGGCCGTGAGCGGCTGGTCGCCGCCTTTGACGTCATCAACACCAACTTCAAGACCCTGTTCGAGGCCCTGTTCGGCGGGGGCCAGGCGGAGCTGAAGCTGGTCGAGAGCGACGACCCGCTGGAGGCGGGGCTTGAGATCTACGCCTGCCCACCCGGCAAGCGGTTGTCGGTCATGAGCCTGATGAGCGGGGGCGAGCAGGCGCTGACCGCGGCGGCCCTGATCTTCGGCGTCTTCCTGGCTAACCCCGCGCCGGTCTGTGTGCTGGACGAGGTGGACGCGCCGCTGGACGACGCCAACGTGGACCGCTTCTGCCGGATGCTGCACGAGATGCGCAGCCGCACCGACACCCGCTTCATCGTCATCACCCACAACCCCGTGACCATGAGCCGGATGGACCGGCTGTACGGCGTCACCATGCCCGAACGCGGCATGAGCCAGCTGGTCAGCGTGGACCTGAAACAGGCGGAGACCCTGGTCGCATGATCGCCCTGCTGCTCGCGCTCGCCGATCCGCAGCTGCTCCCGACCGGCGTGGGACGGTTCGCCATCTATGCCGACGCGGCCTCGATCGAACGCGAGGGCGACGTGGCGCGGATGCGGGAACTGCAGGTGACCGAGGCCGGGTTCAAGGTCGGAGACGTGACCTATGTCGGGGGCTGGTCGCGGTGGGCGTTCGACTGTCGCGCGAGGACGGCGGATCGGTTGGACTTCTCCTCCTTGAAGGCGGACGGGACGGAAGGGCCGGCGACGCCGGACGCCGCCCCGGCCTATGACGCCGCGCCGGGCGGGGATGCAGCCGAGCTGCTGGCCATCGCCTGCCGGGTCGAACGGCCGGCCCAGGCGCTGACGCTGGAGCAGGCCATCAGCCAGGGACAAAGGGCGCTGGCGGACTGACCGTCCCCTCGGCGGGCTTGTCGGACCCTTGCGGCCATTCGATACGGTCGCGCGGCAGGGCATCGCGGCATTCGTCGCGCATGAAGGCCATCAGCTTCTCGCGGATCTCGCAGCGCAGGTCGAAGGCGACCGGGGCCGAGCGGGCGCTGGCCAGGCAGCGCAACTGAAGCACGCGTTCGGTGATGTCGGTGACCTGCATCACCTGCACGTCGCCGTCCCAGTGTTTGGACGCCTTGACGATGCCCTCGAAGGCAGTGCGCAGCCGGTCGATGGGCGCTTCGTAATCGACGTAGAAGAAGGCGACTCCGATCAGGCGGGCGTTCTCGCGCGTCCAGTTCTGGAAGGGCTTGGTGATGAAGTAGGACAGGGGCAGCACCATCCGGCGCCAGTCCCACAGCTTGACCACCACATAGGTCGAGGTGATCTCCTCGACATTGCCCCACTCGTTCTCGACGATGACGGCGTCGTCCAGGCGGATGGGCTGGGTCAGGGCGATCTGGATGCCGGCGACCATGTTCGTCAGGATCGGCTGAAGCGCCAGACCGGCGATGATGCCGACGACGCCGGCCGAGGCCAGCAGGCTGACGCCCCACTGACGGAAGCCGGCGATGGTCATCAGGGCCAGGCCCACCGTGACGATGAACAGCACGACCTTGGCCACCCGCTGCAGGATGCGGGTCTGGGTCAGGTGCTTCCTGGCGAGCAGATTGTCCTCGACGGCGATATTGTACCGCTTGAGGTGCATGACCGACCACATGTCGAGCACGCCCGACGCCATCCAGCCGAGGGTCAGGATGAACAGGAACAGCAGAGCGCTGCGGATATCCTCGGACGGGCCGGGATCCATCGGCGAGACGGTCACGCCGATGCCGATGCCGATGATGATGATCAGAACGCGCAGCTTGACCCGGGCGCGTTCGACCACGCCGCGCCAGAAGAGATCCTTGTTCCGAACGACGCGACGCAGGATGGCGAAGACGATCTTGTGCGTCAGCCAGCCGCCGCCGACGAAGACCAGCAGGACCAGGCCGATGACCGCCCATTCGGGCAGCCAGTCGAACCGGTGCCACAGGGCGCGGATCTGGCGGGTGACGGCGATGATTTCGGGAGGCATGAGCTTCCTAACGCGTCAGGGCCGAGAGGGTTGATGTCTCCTCCCTGTCGCGAAGCGATGGGGAGGTGGCGCGGCGCGCCCTTTGCGCCGTGACGGAGGGTTCTTTCGGCGTGAAGAGCCCCTCCACCGCTACGCGGTCCCCCTCCCCACACGTGGGGAGGAGACATCATGCACGCCCCGCCGTCGCCTCGACGAGGTCGGCCAGGCGTTGGGCGGCGTCGGGGATGGCGACGCTGCGGGCGGCGGCGGACATGGCCGACAGGCGCGCCGGGTCGGACAGGACGCCGGTCAGGGTCGAGGCCAGGCGATCGACGGTCAGGTCGTCTTCCAGGATGACCTCGGCCGCGCCCGCATCGGTCAGGGCCTTGGCGTTCAGGCGCTGGTGGTCGTCGGTGGCGATCTTCAGCGGGATCAGGACGGACGGCAGGGCTGCGACCGCCAGTTCGGCGCAGGTCGAGGCGCCGGAGCGGCCGACGACCAGATGGGCCCTGGACAGCCGTTCAGCCATGTCGCGGAAGAAGGGGGCGACCTCGGCCTCGATCCCGGCCTCCAGATAGATTTGACGCGCGGCCTCCAGCGTTTCGGGGCGGGACTGCTGCTGCACCTTCAGCCGACGTCGCAGGGCTTCCGGCACGGCGGCCAGCGCGCGGGGCGTGGTCTCGGACAGGATGCGGGCGCCCTGGCTGCCGCCGGTGACCAGCACATGGATCGGACCGTCGGCGGCGGGCGCGACATAGGGGCGGTCGAATAGGGCGCGGATCTCGGACCGCACCGGCGAGCCGACGACGTGGGAGCGGCCCTGGACCTTGGCCGGCGCGCGTTCCAGCGTCGGGAAGGACGAGGCGACCTGACCGACATAGGGGGCCAGGATGCGGTTGGTGCGGCCCAGGACCGCGTTCTGTTCATGGATCACCGTCGGTCGCTGGGACGTGACGGCGGCGACCAGGGCCGGGGCGGACGGATAGCCGCCGAAGCCGACGACGATGTCGGCGCCCAGCCGGTCGAAGGCCGTTCGCGCCTGAACCACGCCCTTGAAGATGGCGACGCCGGCCTTGATCAGGCCCAGCGGGCCCGAGCCGGTGGCGGCGTCAAGCGCCAGCCGTTCCTCGGCCGGAAAGGCGTGGGCGTATTGTTCGCCCCGATGATCGGTCGCCAGGACCACGCGCCAGCCGCGCGCCGCCATCTCGCGCGCCAGCGCCTCGGCCGGGAACATATGGCCGCCGGTGCCGCCGGCGGCGACGACGCAGAGCTTGGTCATGGGCGAGGCTCCGAAAAAGAGGGGCTGAATAGTCTGAAGTTCAGACGGTGGGCAGGCAAAAACACCGTCTAATTCGTCTAATCTGTCTAATGTCGGCCAGGAACGGTGCGGCGAGGAATGGGGCGGCGACAGGATCGCACGGTTTTGCAGCGTGGGCAGGAGACGGTCGATCGCGAGCGGTAAGCGAAGGAAATCATACGGATGTTTTCGTCAAAGAAGGCTAGCTAATCGCTCTTTCGTCCTCCTTCGCGCGGGGACGAAAGAGAACTACAGCAACCGCCGGCCCATGGTCAGGCTGGCGCCGGGTTCGTAGGCGCCGGGTCTGCGTCGCGTCAGGGCGAGCGCAAAGCCCATGGTCAGCCCCATGGCCAGCATGGAGGAGCCGCCATAGCTGATGAAGGGCAACGTCATGCCCTTGGTCGGGATCAGGTTCAGGTTCACCGCGACGTTGATGCAGGCCTGAAGCCCGATCAGCATGAACAGGCCCGCCGCCGCCGTCTGCTCGAACGGATCGGTCAGCTTCATGGCCCGGCGCATGCCGCGAATGACGATGAAGGCGTAGAGGCTGATCATGATCAGGCTGAGGATCAGACCGAACTCCTCGGCGCCGACGGAATAGATGAAGTCGGTGTGCAGGTCGGGCACGCGGCGCTTCATCACGCCCTCGCCGATCCCCCGGCCCAGCAGGCCGCCGGCGCGAATGGCCTCGGACGCGCTGTCGATCTGGTGGGTGTCGGTGGTCTCGGGCGAGAAGAAGCGGCTGAGGCGGTCGCGCATGTGGCCGAAGACGAAATACAGCGACACCAGCCCCGCCATGCCCAGGCTGGCCAGAACCGCCATCCATTTGAACGGCACGCCCGCCATGAAGAAGACGGCCATGAAGGTGGTGGTGATCAGAAGCGTCTGGCCGATGTCGGGCTGGATCAGCAGCAGCGAGACGGTCAGCGCATAGAAACCAAACGCGATGGTGACGCCGGGCACCCCCTGCCCCTTTTGCGCCTCGGCGAACATCCAGGCGGCGAAGACGATCAAGCCGGGCTTGGCGAACTCGGACGGTTGCAGACTGAAGGGGCCGAAGTTCACCCAGCGGGCGGCCCCCTTCACCGTGTCGCCGATGAACGGCAAGGCCATCATCACGACGATGGCGCCGAACAGGGCCAGGACGGCGATCCGTCGCACGCCGCGCGGCGACATCAGCGAGGTCGTCAGCATGATGCTGAGCCCCACGCCCGAGAAGACCATCATCCGCCAGGAATAGTGGAAGGGGTCGGTGATCGATTCATCGGCCAGGATGGCGGCGGGGCTGGAGGCGAAGCTGAGCGCCACGCCCAGGGCCATCAGCGCGAGCGCCGCGCCCAGCAGGCCGCGATCCACGGTCCAGAACCACTGGGCCACATGGCTTTGGTCATTACGGGAAAAGGCGGGGGTGTATGGAGCGCTCATGACGCGGTTTCCGAGACGGCGCCGAGGGCCAGGACGGCGGCGCGGAAGGCCTCGCCGCGCGCCTCGAAGTCCTTGAACTGATCGAAGCTGGCGCAGGCGGGGGACAGAAGGACGATCTGGTCGCCGCCGGCCGAGGCTGCATCGGCGGCGGCGGCGGCCACGGCGGCGTCGAGGGTGTGGGCGATGACGTGGGGCGTGTCAGCAAGTGTTTCGGCGAAGGCACGGGCCGCGTCGCCGATCAGATAGGCCTTGGCGATGCGGGGAAAGAGGTCGGCGAGGTCCGCGATGCCGCCGGTCTTGGGCACGCCGCCGGCGATCCAGAAGACGGACGGATAGGAGGCCAGGGCCTGACGCGCGGCGTCGGCGTTGGTGGCCTTGGAATCGTTGATGAAGCGCACGGAGCCGAGGCGGCCGACCGCCTCCATACGGTGCGCCAGGCCGGGGAAGGACAGCAGGCCGGCGACGGCGGCGTCATGATCCAGACCGAGCGCGAGGGCGGTCGCATAGGCGAAGGCGGCGTTCTGGGCGTTGTGGCGGCCGGGAAGCGAACGGGCGGCGGTGAGGTTTACGAGTTCGCGATCTTCGCTCCAGATCGCACCGGGCAGCGCCACGTAGCCTTCTCCCCTCGGGTGAGAAGGATTTGACGAGATAGCGATCACACGTTGGGAAAGTCGGGACGCAATCCCCTGCCCCCAAGTATCGTCCACGCCGACCAAGGCCACGCCGTCCGCTCCCTGCCCTGTGAAGATGCGCGCCTTGGCCGCGACATAGCCGTCCATGCCGCCGTGGCGGTCCAGGTGGTCGGGGCTGATGTTGGTCAGGATGGCGACGTCGGGGGCGAAAGTGGTGGTCAGGTCCAGCTGATAGCTGGAGACCTCGATCACATAAACGGCGTCGGGCGTCGGTTCGGGCAGCGCCAGGACGCCGACGCCGATATTGCCGCCGACGTGGACCGTCAGGCCCGCCGACTTCAGCACCCAACCGATCAGGGCGGTGGTGGTGGACTTGCCGTTCGTGCCGGTGATGGCGACGACGCGCGGTCCCCCGGTCAAGCCGGAGGATGACGACGAATACGAGGCCAGGGCGCGGGCGAACAGTTCGATGTCGCCGACGACGAGCACGCCGGCCGCGCGGGCCAGGTCCACGGTCCAGTGGGGCCTGGGATGGGTCAGCGGTGCGCCGGGCGACAGAACCAGGGCGGCGAAGTCGGACCAGTCGGCGGCGGCCAGGTCCTCGACCGTGAAGCCCTCGCCTTTCGCCAGCGCCCGACCGGCCTCGCCGTCATCCCACAGGATCGGGATCGCGCCCCCGGCCTGAAGGGCGCGCGCGGTCGTGATCCCCGACCGTCCCAGGCCGAAGACCGCGACCCGCCTGCCTTCAAAGCCGGGAACGGGGATCATCGGATCAGCGCAGCTTCAGCGTGGACAGGCCCAGCAGGGCCAGGGCGCCGGCGATGATCCAGAAGCGGATGACGACGGTGGATTCCGGCCAGCCCATCTTCTCGAAATGGTGGTGGACCGGCGCCATCAGGAAGATGCGCTTCTTCGTCAGCTTGTAATAGCCGACCTGGATCATGACCGAGGCGGCCTCCATGACGAACAGGCCGCCGACGATGCCCAGGACCAGCTCATGCTTGGTGGTGACGGCGATGGCGCCGAGCGCCCCGCCCAGAGCCAGCGAGCCGGTGTCGCCCATGAAGATCTTGGCCGGGGGGGCGTTGTACCACAGGAAGCCCGCGCCGCCGCCGATCATGGCCGCGCAGAAGATGGCCAGTTCACCCGCGCCAGGCACGTGGTGGACCTGAAGATACTGGGCGAAGACGAAGTTGCCGGCGAGGTAGCTGATCACGCCGAACGCGCCCGCCGCCATCATAACCGGCACGGTCGCCAGACCGTCCAGACCGTCCGTCAGGTTCACCGCATTGGAGAAGCCGACGATGGTGAAGGCCGCGAACGCCACATAGAACCAGCCGATGTTCAGCAGCACGGCCTTGAAGAAGGGGAAGGCGATCGACGTCTCAAGCCCCGGCGAGGTCGGCGAGACGGTCATCCACAGCACGGTCAGGACGCCGGCGACGACGGCGACGACGGTCTGGGCCAGGAGCTTCTGCTTGGAGGTCAGGCCGGCCGAGGTCTGTTTGGTCACCTTGGCGTAGTCGTCGATGAAGCCCAGCACGCCGAAGGCCGCCGTCACGAAGCTGACGATCCAGATGTAGGGGTTGGTCAGGTCGCCCCAGAGCAGCACCGCCACGCCGATGCCGGCCAGGATCATCAGACCGCCCATGGTCGGGGTGCCGACCTTGGACAGGTGGGACACCGGGCCGTCGTCGCGGATCGGCTGGCCCCGGCCCTGTTTGGCGCGGATCCAGTTGATGAAGCGGCTGCCCATGGCGACGGCGACGATCATGGCGGTGGCCATGGCGAGGGCCACGCGCACCGTCTGGTACTGAACCAGGTTCAGCAGCGGATACTGGTGCGCCACGTCGGCGTAGTAGAGATAGAGCAGGTAAAACATGTTTCTTCCCTACCGCGACGCCCGCGGGGCGTCACTGCTTGAGGGGACGCCTTCGGCGCTACTGAGGTTCGCGAGCGCCTTGGCCACCAGCGAGGCCTTGGAGCCGTTCGAGCCCTTGACCATGACGATGTCGCCGGGCGCGACCAGCAGGGCCGCCTCGGCCGCCAGTTCCGCCGCCGTCGCGCGCCAGACGCCGCGTCGAGAAACCGGAAGCGCGTCGTAGAGCCAGCGCATCTCGGGCCCGGCGGCGTGGACCAGGTCGAGGCCGGCGGCGTCGATTGGGCCGGCGAGGCCTTCATGCAGGTCGCGGCTCTGCTCGCCCAACTCCAGCATGTCGGTTAGCACCACCACGCGGCGGCCCGAGGTCGAGCGCGCGCCCAGGGTCTTGAACCCGGCGGCCATGGACAGGGGATTGGCGTTGTAGCTCTCGTCAATCAGGGTGAAGGCGCCGTCCGGCATCGTGACCGTGCGGGTCTGGCCGCGTCCGGCCAGAGGCTGGAACCCGGCGAGGGCTTCGAGACCCGTATCCAGCGTCACGTCCAGGGCGTCGAGCATCAAGAGGACGCAGAGGCTGTTCAGGCCCCAGTGGGCGCCGGACTGGGCCAGGCGATAGTCGATGCGTCGCCCGAACAGTTCGGCGGCGACCGCCGCGCCCTCGGCGTCAGGCCGGAAGTCTAGCAGGCGGGCGTCATGGCCGGCGTCGGATCCGAACGTCAGCAGGCGCGCGCCGACCGCCTTGGCCGCATCGCACAGGACAGCCGAGAAGGCGACGTCGCCGTTCGCCACCGCCGCACCGCCCGGCACCAGACCCTGGAAGATGGTCGCCTTTTCACGCGCGACCCCGGCCTCGCCGTCCGCGAAGGCTTCGATATGGACCGGGCCGACGGTGGTGACGCAGGCGGCGTGGGGGGCGACGAAGCGCGACAGGGGCGCGATCTCGCCGGGCGCATTCATGCCGATCTCGAACACGGCGCGCTGGGTCTCGACCGGCATCCGGGCCAGGGTCAGGGGAACGCCGATGTGGTTGTTGTAGCTCTTGATCGAGCCATGCGCTGGACCCGCCAGATCAAGGCCCGCCTTGATGGCCTGGGTGACGCTGGTCTTGCCGACGCTGCCGGTGACGGCGCCGCGCTTCACATGGGGCGCGCGCTCGCGGGCGGCGACGCCCAGGGCTTCCAGGCCGCGCAAGGTGTCGGGGACGACGACGCACGGGCCGCCGTCGACCAGATGTTCGACCAGGGCGGCCGCAGCGCCCGATGCGAAGGCGCCGCTGGCGAACTGATGTCCGTCGCGTTCGCCCTTCAGCGCCAGAAACAGATCGCCTGGGACGATCTCGCGGCTGTTGTAGGTCAGGCCCGTAATCGGGCGGTCGTCGCCGTGCAGCACGCCGCCCGTGGCGGCGGCGACTTCGGCGGCCGACCAGAGCGGGCGGGCGGAGTTTTCAGGCATAGAGAGACAGGGCCTCGGACGCGACAGTGGCGTCGTCGAAGGGGTGGGTCACGCCCGCGACGATCTGACCCTGTTCATGCCCTTTTCCGGCGATGACCACCACATCCCCGTCACGCATCATTTCGACGGCGGCCTCGATGGCGGCGCGGCGGTCGCCGATCTCGATCCCGTCCGGGCAGCCGGCGCGGACCTGGGCGCGGATGGCGGCGGCGTCTTCGGAACGCGGATTGTCGTCGGTGACGATGGCGATGTCGGCCAGACGCCCTGCGATCTCGCCCATCAGGGGGCGCTTGCCACGGTCGCGGTCGCCGCCGGCGCCGAAGACGACGATCAGTCGACCGGTCGCGTGGGGACGCAGCGCGTTCAGCACCGTCTCGAGCCCGTCGGGCGTGTGGGCGTAGTCGACATAGACCTCTCCCCGGCCTTCCTGCCCGCCGTCGATGCGTTGGAGGCGGCCTTGCGCCCCGGTCAGGCCTTCCAGTGCGCCGATGATGACGTCGGCGGGATCACCGGCGGCGATGCACAGGCCGGCCGCCACCAGGGCGTTGGACGCCTGAAACGCGCCGGCCAGAGGCAGCAGGATTTCGCGGATGTCGCCGCGCACGTCGATGGTCAGACGCTGGCCCTCCGGCGTCGCACGCCGGCCGATCAGCGTCAGGTCGCGACCGCGTTCGCCCACGCCCATGACGCCCAGGCCCGCCATGATCGAGGCCGAGGCGAAGACCGAATAGGCATCGGAATCGGCGTTCAGCACGGCGGTGCGGCCACGCGGCAGCAGGGTCTCGAACAGGCGCATCTTGGCGGAACGGTAGTCCGCCATGGTGCCGTGATAATCGAGGTGGTCCTGGGTCAGGTTGGTGAAGGCGGCGGCCTTCAGGGCGACCCCGTCCAGGCGGCGTTGGTCGATGCCGTGGGACGAGGCCTCCAGCGCGACGTGGGTCACGTCCTTGGCGGCCAGTTCGGCCATCAGGCGCGCGGCCTCGGCCGCGTCGGGGCTGGTCAGGCCGGGGCCGGTCAGGGCGTAGGTCTTGACGCCCTTCTGGCCGATGACGCCCAGCGTGCCCATGCTGGCGGACTTATGGCCGACGCCCGCCCAAATCTGGCGGCAGAAGGTGGCGACAGAGGTCTTGCCGTTGGTGCCGGTCACGGCGACGCAGGTCTTGGGCTGGGCGCCGTAGAAGCCGCGCGCGGCGATGGCGTAGGCCCGGCGCACGTCGCCCGAGGTGACCAGGACGGGCGCCGCGCCATCCGGCGTGTCGGTCGGCGCCAGAACCGCAGCGGCCCCTTGCGCCAGAGCTTGCGGGATGAAGGCGCGGCCGTCCGCGGCCGTGCCCGGCAGGGCGACGAACAGGGCGCCGGGCGAGACCTTGCGGCTGTCGGCGGTGACGCCTGTGATGACCGGGTCCGAGGACACGTCGCGGCGCAGCAGGTCGGACAGGTGAAGCGCGCTCAAAGCCCGTCCCCCGCCACGTCCTGATATTGCGGGATCTTCTCGCCCGAGGCCGTGCGCCAGCGGTCGTCGCGGCGTTCGACGCCCAGGAAGCCGGCGATGCGGTCGGCGATATTGTGCACGGCGGGCGCGGCGACATAGGCGCCGGTCTTGGGATAGGTCCCCGGCTCGTCCATCACGATCAGGATGGCGTAGCGCTTGCCGTTCAGCGGGCCATCGACGGGGAAGACCGCCGCGAAGGAGCCCAGGGCGTGGCTGGGGTCATAGCGACCCCCGACCAGTTTGTTGGCCGAGCCCGTCTTGCCGCCGACCCGCAGGCCCGGCGCATCGGCGAAACCGCCCGAACCCTTGACGACATTGCGACGTAGCAGGTCGAGAATGGCGCGCGAAGTCTCTTCGGTGACGACCTGTTGCGGCTGGACGTTGCGGGCGCCGCCCTTGCGCAGCGACAGCGGGATCATCCGACCGCCATTGGTCAGGGCGCCCATGGCCTGAACCATCTGGGCCGGGGTGATCATGATGCCATAGCCGAAGGACAGCGACGCCAGGGTCGAGTTGTCCCAACGACGCGGCACGACCGGCTTGGCCGATTCCTTCAGCTCGATCTTGGCGGCGTCCAGCAGGCCCAGGCGGCGGAAATAGTCGCGCATGGTGTTGGGGCCCATCTGCACCGCCAGCTGCGACGTGCCGATGTTGGAGGAGTGCAGATAGACCTCTTCCAGCGTCATCACCCGGTTCTGGGCGTGGAAGTCCTTGATCTTGCGATCGCCGATCTGGAAGGCCTGAGAGGCGTCGAACAGGGTGTTCATGTCAGCCCGGCCGGTGTCGAGGCCGGCGGCGACGGTGAAGGTCTTGAACACCGAGCCCATTTCGTAGTGGCCCGAAACCGCGCGGTTCAGGGTGGCGCCGTCGGGCGCCGCGCCGCGGTCGGCCGAGTTGAAGGTCGGCCAGGACGCCATGCCCAGCACCTCGCCGGTCTGGACGTCGGTGACGATACCGACGGCGCCCTTGGCCTGGTTCTTGATCGCGGCGGCGGCGAGTTCGTTTTCCAGCACGCCCTGGACGCGCAGGTCGATGGACAGGGGGAAGGCCTCGCCGCGCTGACCCGCCGCGCGGATCTCGTCGTTGAAGGCCAGTTCGGCGCCCGAGACGCCCTGCCCGCCCGTGTCGGCGTCGCCGATCAGATGGACGGCCGAGGTTCCCAGCGGATAGGCGCGGCGATCCTCGGGCTCGAAGGTGACGCCGCCCAGCGCCAGGTCGTGGACGGCGGCCTTTTCCTGAGGCGTCAGGCCGGTCAAGGCGATCAGACGACGGTCGCCGCCCAGCACCTTCTTCAGACGCTCGGCCGAGATGCGCGGCAGGGCGCGGCGGATCTGGCGATAGGCCAGATCGCGATCCCAGATCTCGGCCGGGTCGATGTAGAGGCCGTAGTGGACAATGTTGGTGGCCAGCAGTTCGCCATTGCGGTCCGTCAGGTCGCCGCGCACCAGGGCGTTCGGATTGACGCCGCGCCCCAGCCCATTGGCCGGGGCGAACAGGGCCTTGTATGACGCGCCGATGGCCAGGCCGCCGAAGACGCAGGAAAAGACTATCAGGATCAGGAAGATGCGGACGCGGGTGTCCTCTTCCGGGCGGGCGTCGGCGCGGGCGCGCTCGAAGCCGTGCTCCAGCCGCCAGACCAGTTCGGTCAGCCAGCGCCAGAAGGGCGACAGACGGCCTTGCAGCCGTTCCTGGAAATCGGCGCCCGGCGCGGGGCGATGATAGCGATGATCCTGAACGCTCATTGCGCCGGCTCCGGCGAGGGCGTGGGAACGGGCGCGTCGTCGGCTACGGCGGCGGGCGCCGGCGCGGCCGCAGGCGCGGACGCGGCGGGTTGAGCGGGGACGGGTTTAAGGGCGGTCAGCTGACCTTCCTTGGCCTGACGGGCGACCGCGACGGGGGCCATGCCGATCTGGCGCGACAGGCTTTCCAGACGGGCGGGCTGCTCCAGGCGGGCGACCTCGGCGCGCAGCAGGCGGACGCGCTGTCCGTTCTCGCGGATGTCCTGTTCGATCTGGGCGATGCGGCTGCTTTCGCGCGCCGCGGCGGCCTTGGCCGCATAGACCGAGACGATCATGATCGCGACCAGGGCCACGCCGATGATCTCGACCCAGCGCACGCCACGCACCTTCCAGTCGAACAGGCGCTGAAGGGCGGAGCGGGAATAGGTGAATAAGGGCGCCGTGGTCATGCCGCAGCCCCTGATCTGATCGCGCCATCGATCCGACCCCAAGCCGGGGCGTCGGTGCGCACGGCGACGCGCAGCTTGGCCGAGCGGGCGCGGGGGTTGGTGGAACGCTCTTCGTCGCCCGCCTCGCGCGCGCCCTTGAACTGAAGCGTGAAGCTGGGCTTGCGCGGATCGACGGCAATCGGCGCATGACGCGAACCGGCGGGGCTGTTGCCCGTGCGCTCGGTCAGGAAGGCCTTGACGATGCGGTCTTCCAGCGAATGGAAGGTGACGACGGCGAGGCGTCCACCCGGAGCGAGCGTCGCCTCGGCGGCCTCCAGACCGCGCTCCAGCTCGCCCAGTTCGTCGTTGACCGCGATGCGCAGGGCCTGGAAGACCCGTGTCGCCGGATGGATGGGCGCGCCGCGACGGCCGCCCAGGGCCTTTTCGACCACCTCGGCCAGATCCAGGGTGCGGGTAAAAGGCTGTTCGGCGCGGCGACGCAGGATGGCGGTGGCGACGCGGCCCGACTGGCGCTCTTCGCCATACAGTTTGAAAATGTGGGCCAAGGGACCGTGGTCCCAGCTGTTGACGATGTCGGCGGCGGTCGCGCCCTCATCGGACATGCGCATGTCCAGCGGACCGTCGCGCATGAAGGAGAAGCCGCGCTCGGCCTGATCCAGCTGCATTGACGAGACGCCGATGTCGAAGACAGCGCCGTCCAGCTTCGCCTTGCCGCTGTCGGCGAACGCCTGAGCCAGACCCGAGAAGGGGGTGCGGATCAGCTGAAACTGGTCGGGGAAGTCGTCAGCGACGGCGTCGGCGTGGGGCTGGACCGTCGGGTCGCGATCCAGGGCGACGACCTGAGCGCCCGCTTTCAGGATGGCGCGGGTATAGCCGCCGGCGCCGAAGGTGGCGTCGATCACGACATCGCCGGGCGCAGGCGCCAGGGTCTCGATCACCTCGGCCAGCAGGACGGGGGCGTGTGGAGCGTCAGTCACGACCCGCCTCCCGCCAGTTTCATCTGGGCCGCCAGCTTCAGGGCGCCGATCTGGGCCATGCCGGCCTTGGCCAGGGCGCGCTGTTCGGCGCGGCGGGCCGCCCATTTCTCGCGCGACCAGATCTGGAAACGGTCGTTCAGGCCGACGATGACGACGGTGTCGCCCAGACCGGCTTCGGCGCACAGCGCCTCGGGCAAGGTGATCCGACCGCCGGAATCGTAGGCCAGGCGCACCTGCTCGCCCATCACCTGCCACTCCAGCGCCGAACGCTCCTCAGAGCCGAACGGCAGGGCTTCGATCATTTCGGCATAGACGGCGAACAGGCGGTCGCCGCCCGCTTCCAGACAGTCGGCCTCGATCGAAGGGAAGATGAACACGCCGCCAGCGGCGCCGTTTTCGGTCGTGCGGAAATCGTTGGGGATGAGGAGACGGCGCTTGCCGTCCAGCTGCTTCTCATAGGTCGAGAGAAACACGCCCTGTCCAATCGAGCCCTTCGGCCCGTCCCTAGATGCCCTGACGAACGCCCGCCGCGCCCGCCTCTCAGCCCCAAATCATGAAGCTGGGATAGCATGGGATGAAATGGGCCTCAATGGGATCGAGGCCAAGATTTAACCATGTTTTGACGTGTGACGACTTAAGCACGCTCGAACAGCTGGAACATACACGGAACAAACAAAGTATTCACAGGCTGTGAGGCGTTCTAACCTTCCATTGCCAGACAATAGGTTAACGCCCGCAAAAGCGCGGGACCGCCGCCATAACACTGAAATGCGGGGATAATCCGAACTCGGATTAGGCGACGCGCTGAGGGAGGGCGCCAACGCCCAACCCTCCGGGCCTCAGGTAGGCCAAAGGCCGATAGGCCCGAAGAAAAAAGCCGGCCTCAAGCAGCGCGAAGCGCGGTAGGCCGAGAAAATCGGCCTCAAGCAGGCCGAAGGCCGATAGGCCTAAAGAAAAGTATGCCAGACGGCCTGTAAGCCGGGTTTTGTTCCGCTCCGAAGCCGAGGCCCGGATCGGCGACGATCATTCCTCTGGACCGACCATTGCTGATCGGTTCTCGCGACCTACCCGGACATCTGAGGCGGTGAGCCCCGCGAGCGAGCCCGCGCGATGTCCCTATTTGGTCTTGCTCCAGGCGGGGCTTGCCATGCCGTCCCTGTTGCCAGGTCCGCGGTGGGCTCTTACCCCACCCTTTCACCCTTACCGGCCTCGCAAGGCCGGAGGTTTGCTTTCTGTGGCGCTATCCCTCGGGTCACCCCGGGCGGAAGTTATCCGCCGCCTTTTCACCGTGGAGCCCGGACTTTCCTCGACGGACGCGAAGTCCGCCGCGACCGCCCAGCCGTCTGGCGCGCGCTAGATGCGCGTTAGCGGCGCGAACGTCAATTCAATACGCCCGTGACACTCTCGGCGCTGGCCAGCTGGAGCAGGCCGACCAGACGGGCGCGGGTTTCGCCGTCGGCGACGCCGTCGAGGCGGGCCGGGCGCCAATGACGCTGGAAGGCGCGGACGGCGGTTTCGACGGCGGCGTCGTAGTCGCCACTGGCCTTCAGGCCGTAGCCCAGCCGATGCAGGCCGGCGCTGAGCACCATCGGGCCGATGCCCTGATCGCCCTTCTGCAACAGGCCGCCCAAGGCCTGCACCCGTTCGGCCGCAGGTTCGAACCACAGGCCGTGCCCGGCCTCGGCCAGGCGTTTCCAGGGGAAGAGCTCGCCCGGATCTTCCTTGCGATCCGGCGCCAGGTCGGAATGGGCGATGATGCGGTTGTCGGCGATGGTCCAGCGGCTGCGAATATCGGAAATCAGCGCGATGACGGCCGCGATCTGGGCTTCGGGGAAGGCGCGATAGCCGAACTCATGGCCGGGATTGACGATCTCGATCCCGATGGAGGCGGCGTTGCAGTCGTCCTCGCCCTGCCACACGCCGCAGCCGGCGTGCCAGGCGCGGCGCTCCTCGGGCACCAATTGAAAGACGCGGCCGTCTTCCTCGACCAGATAGTGGGCCGAAACCTTGGCCTCGGGGTCGCGCAGGCGGGCCAGAGCGGCCTCGCCGGTCTGCATGCCGGTGTAGTGCAGCACCAGCATGTCCGGCGGCGCACGGCGCGCGTCGAAGTTGGGCGAAGGCGCGTCGATGTAGGACGTCATGGGCGGGTTCGGCTCAGCGGCCGTTGCGCTCCCAGCCATAGGCGACCCAGGCGCCGTCCACCTTGTGCGCCTCGATCAGGTCGGGATCGCTGTTGCGGCGACGCGGCGCGATATTGCGGCGGGTGCGCATGACCAGACCGACCAGGAAGACCAGAACGCCGGCGAACAGCGCGATCACCGCCACGGCCGCAGCGGTGAAAACAGCGAGGACGGCGCCGACCGCCATGGCGCAGACGGCGGCGATCATGCCGGCGACCCACATGACGGACGCCATCAGGCCGTTGGGACGGCGGCGGGCGGCATGGCCGATGGCGGCGAGACGTTCAGGCTGGAACATGGATCATCCTTTCAGGCGATCCGGGGAACGCCTGATACGCAATGTCGGTCCATCGGGGCCTGCGGTCAATGGACCGCGACGCACGGTCGCGTGCGCCGCGCCCCGTCAAAAGATCGGCTGATCGGCCAGAACCACCGCGCCCTGGCTGCGCATCCGGTCGCTGTCGATCCGGCGCATCACGGCCTGGGCCTGGGGATCGGCCATGACGCCGCCGAGCATGACCAGGGCCTTGGCGGCCTCGGTCTGGACGCCGAACATTTCCGACAGGGCCTCGAACGGCGACTGCTGCTTGGGGAAATGCTTGAAGCGGACAGGCTCGTTGTCGGGGATCTTGGCCAGTTGGCGGGCCTTGTTCACCGCCTCGGTCACGCCGCCCAGCTGGTCGACGAGACCCAGCGGCAGGGCTTGGGCGCCGGTCCAGACGCGGCCCTTGGCGATTTCGCGCACCCGGTCCGGCGACAGTTTGCGGCCCGTCGCCACACGGGTGATGAAGTCGTCGTAGATCCGGTCCATCGAACCGGCGAAGGCCGCGCGCTGCTGGGGCGTGAACTCCTGCGTCGGCGAGAAGGCGTCGGCGTATTCCCCGCCCACTGTCAGCTCACGCATGTCGACGCCGAACCGGCCCAGCGCATCGGCCAGCACGAACTTGCCGCCGAACACGCCGATCGAGCCGGTCAGGGTCGTCGGCTGGGCCACGATCCAGTCGGCCTCGGAACTGATCCAGTAACCGCCCGACGCCGCATAGGCGCCCATGGACACCACCACCGGCTTGCCCGCCGCCCGCGCCGCGCGCACGGCGGCCAGGATCTGCTCGGACGCTTCGGGCGAACCGCCCGGCGAAGAGACGCGGAAGACGATCGCCTTGACGCTCTTGTCCTCGATCGCGTCGTAGATGGCCTCGGCCGTGTCGTCGGAATGGATGGACGAGCCGCCGCCGAAACTGGCGCCGCCGCCGCGCCCTGTGACGATGGCCCCCTCCCCGCCGACGATGGCGATGGCGTTCTTGCCCGAACCCGTGCGTTCGCCCTTCTGGCTGGCGTATTTGCCGAACTCGACGATCTCGGCGCCTTTGCCGGCGCGGGTCTTGATGGCGATCTCGGCCTCTTCGACCTGGCCCACCTTATCGATCAGCCGGTTGCTGAGCGCCTGTTCGGCCGAATAGGGGCCGGCCTCGATCACCGTCTTCAGCGCCGGGGCCGTCGTCTTGCGGTCCTTGGCCGCGTTGGCCAGGGCGGTATCGTAGATCGACGTCATCCAGGCCGTCATCGCCTCGCGGTGCGGGCCGGTATAGTCGCTCTGGGTGTATTCGTTGACGGCGTTCTTGTATTCGTAGCGCTGTTCGAACTCGGGTTTGACGCCGTATTTCTGGAAGGCCCGGCCCAGGAACAGGCTATCGGCCGAGAAGCCCGTGGCCTGGAAGCCGGCGGTGTTCTGCATCCACAGCTCCGACGCCGAGGCCCCGACCATATAGGTGGACATCACCGCGCCCGACGGGGCGAAGCCCTGGCTGTGGGCGATGACCGGCTTGCCTGCGTTGCGGAAGCGGTGGATGGCCTGACGCAGTTCGTCGGCGGTAGCGGGCGTCATGCCGCTTTCCGGCAGGCGGATCAGCAGAGCCTTGACGCTGCTGTCGCTCTGGGCCTGATGCAGGCCATCGACCACGTCCGTCAGGGCCAGGCCGGAACTGCCGAAGGCCGCGAACGGATTGGACGACGGCTGGTCGCTGACGCCGCCGCGCAGGTCCAGCTCCAGCACGGTGGTCGCCGGCGTCGTCGGCTTGGACGACGAGGCGACGGCGACCGTCAGCAGCACCACGGGAATGACGACGACGAACAGGATCAGCCCGGTGAAGACACCAAGGACCGTCAGGAAGAATTGCTTCATCGGAAGGAAAACGCGCGCTCGCAGGCCGGAAATGGCGTCGCCAGCATAGGGGGACGCGGGCCGTCGTCAAATGACGTGCGTGCAATCCGTCGGTTCACCTGGCGTTCGCAGCCGCACCCGATTGCTGCGGCGCAGCGTGCGGATTGATGCGGGGGCCGGAAATCCCTATATGAGCCGCCTGTGAGCGAGGGCCTGCGCCCCGCGTTTTTCTTGCTGGAGACCGCACGATGCTGGTCACCCTGATGAAGTCCAAGTTGCACCGCGCCACGGTGACCCAGGCCGATCTCGATTACGAGGGATCGATCGCCATCGACATGGACCTGCTGGACGCCGCCGGCATCTATCCGCACGAGCAGGTCGATGTGCTGAACATCACCAACGGCGCGCGCTTCACCACCTATGCGATCGAGGCGCCGCGCGGCTCCAAGGTCATCGGCGTCAACGGCGCCGCCGCCCGCCTGGTGCAGAAGAACGACAAGGTGATCGTGGTCACCTACGGCCAACTGCCCCAGGAAGAGGCGCGCCAGTGGAATCCGAACGTGGTCCTGCTCGACGACGCCAATGTGATCAAGACCGCCGGCTGAGGCGCTTTACTTACCAGAATGCAAAAAGGCCCGCCGGCGACGGCGGGCCTTTTCTTCATCCGGTCGATGCGATCAGCGGGCGATGTCGTAGACGCCCGTGATGTCGATCCGCACCGTCAGTTCGCCGGCGGAAACCGGGGTGCTCTCGGCCCGATCCATCGACACAGCGCGGGCGGCGAACATCGGCATCGGCGGCTGGGGCGCATAGCCGCCGCCCTCGGTCAGGTTGCGAATGCCCGACAGCTGGACGTTCAGCGATTGGGCGTACAGCTGGGCCTTGGCCTGCAGGTTGCGCACGGCCAGCTGGCGCGCCTGGTTCTCGGCAGCAGTCGGATCCTTCAGTCCGAAGCTGATGCCGTCGATCTGGTTGACGCCGGCGGCGACCACGGCGTCGGCCGTCGTGCCGACCTTGCTCAGGTCGTTGATAACCACCGTCACGCGGTTGACCGCCTGATAGCCGCGCAGCTTGGGCGGTTCATTCTGGACGTAGTCGTACTGCGCCGACAGGTTTAGACCCGAGGTCTGGATGTCGCGTTCAGCAATGCCCGCGCGGCGCAGGGCGGCGACGACGCGCGTCATTTGCGTGGCGTTGTCACGCATGGCTTGCTGAGCCGTGACGGCCTCAGTCTGCACGCCGAAGGTGATGGTGGCCATGTCCGGCGCGGCCTTCACCTCGCCGTAGGCCGACAGGTTCAGCGACGGCGCGGGCTGCATCATGTGCATGGCTCCCATGGGTTCGGCGGTTTGGGCCATGGCGCGGGGCGTGGCGGCGGCCAGGAAGGCGGCGGCGGCGACCGCGCCGCCCAGGGCGACGGTCTTCAACGACAGGGTCTTCAGGGGGGCGGCGGCCAGTGTGCGGGTCATGCAGTCTTCTCCGTGAGCGATCCGGGACCGGCGCGTTCGCCGATCCGTTGCAACGACCTTGGCCGTTTTCGCCTGAACCAACGCCCGCACCTCGCTGGCAGTTTCCGTTCATCTTCGTGAAATCGGGGAAAGATCGCCTTCTTGCCCGCCCCCGCTTGGCAAGCCGCGCCCGCGCCTGCTAGGCGAAACCCCTACCGCCGAGGCGCGCCTTGGGGGCCTGTAGCTCAATGGTTAGAGCCGACCGCTCATAACGGTCTGGTTGGGGGTTCGAGTCCCTCCGGGCCTACCACCCCCTTTGTTTTCGACAACGAAAACAGAGGGTTTAGATGGTTTGACACTCAGGGTTTGACACCGGCCGTTCTCTTTTCGGCCTTTTCGAGTTTGGCGATCGCCGTGTCTGCAAGCTTCGCCTGGTCCGCAGAACGCGTGTAGGTCTCGACCTCGTCGAGGCTGGTATGGCCCAGGACGGCGGCGATTTCTTTGGTCGTCGCGCCAGCTTCGGCCAGCCGCCGGCCCGCCGCCTTGCGCAGGCCGTGCGGGGTGCGGCCCGTCACGCCGGCAAGCGTCGCGCGCTCTACGAACCAGCTGGTGAAGCCGGCCGGTGAAAACGGCCTGCCGTACTGCGTCAGAATGAACGTCATCCCGGCGCCGTGCCGGGCGATCTCGGCTTTCAAACGCGGGTGGACCGGAATCCAGATCGGGACGTCTGTCTTGTCCTGAGTCACGGCAATTCGGCCATTCTTGACGTGCTGCTGACCCATGCCGACGACGTCGGACCGGCGGACGCCCGTATAAAGCAAGAGGTACAGCGCGAGGCGCTCGCGCGTGCCCTCCCCCCACTTCGCTTCGAACGTCTCGATCTCGGCCTCCGACCAGGGGATGAAACCCTTGGACTTGCGCTTTCGGGACTTGGTCTCTCGGACCGGGTTGTCTTTGCGCCAACCCAGTTCGACGGCGACGGCGAAGGCCTTCATCAGACGCTTGCGCAGATTGCGCTGGGCGCCGGGCCGATCGGCCATCTGGTGGAAAATGCCGTTCAGATGCTGCGGCTCGATCGAGACGGCGGACCGGCCGCCCCAAGCCCCAGCCCGAAAGCGATCCAAGATCTGGCGATAGGTCTTTTGGGTCTGAGGCTCGAGATCGAGGAAGTCGGCCGAGCGATAGTATTCGATCATCAGGTGGTTGATTGAGCGCGGCTGAACCTTCGTCGCAGGATCAGCCTTGGGCGCGCGACCGTGCGCCACGGCATAGGCCGCCATGAACTCGGCCGAGCCCGGATCGCCCGGCAAGCCGACGGTCGCATAGCCCTTGCGCCGATAGTAATGGCGGATCCGTCCATGGCGGTCCTTGAACCGCTGGACATAGGCCAGGTCGATCGTCGCCATGCCGTTCATTGGGGCAGAACGTCATCCCACTCGTTCCGCCCGCTCGCCTTTGCTGCGGCGACATCCATCCGGTCGCCCAACACCAATCGAAACCCGCCTTCCTTGGGGAAGTCAACGGCGGCGACCTGATGGCCGCACTTCTCCATCACGCCCATAGCGCGCTTGATGTCCGCTGCGGTGAAGGCGACGCGACTAGTCATCCAAACGCCTCGCTGCCGAAGCCGGCGTTGCTATGCGCATTGATGCGTCACTGGTCGAAATCAGGCTTCCGGGGGACACCATGGTCACCCCGCACTCGCTGTGGCAGCCTGTCGCCTGTGTCCGCAGGGGGTGAGGTTTTGAGGCTGCTCGATGTTCTGTTCGCCGCCCTCGTCGCTATCGCGGCGATGGCGACATGTGCGCTGGTTTACCTCGCCACTGGCACGCATTGGGGACTGCGCGCTTATGCGCCGCTCCTCCAGGCGGTTCTGAGCGCGGCGGCAATCTTCAGCGCTTGGTATCTTCAGGATGCCAAGCGTCAACGAGACCGCGCCGATCTCGTTGCGGACAACGCGCTCGCCATCCAGGAGTTTTCGTTTCAGACCGAGCTTGCTGTGGCCAAGCTCCTCGGATTGATGAAACCCGATCTGCTTCCAGTTCACGCCGTCCTCACACAGGCGGTCGTTGACAATGCCCTCAGTCTGTTGCGGCAGCAGAAAGCCGCGCTCCTGCCGAACACTCGTGCCGTCAAGGCCTACGCGGGCATCCTCCATCAGACGACGCTCTTGAGCACGTTCTTGGATAGCAAAAAGATGGCTGGGGTGAGCAGATCGCAGATCGCGGTTGTGTACGACGCTCTCCACGGCAGCAGAACGGCGTTCCTAGAGAGTGTTGGCAGTGTCGACGGATATCGTCCGCCGCTTTCCACGGACAACTTCGATTCGTGGGGCTGGGCTTCGGGCGCCGCAGTTTGAGTAGCGCGCTGGACCATCAGACCCTCACCGGCATCACGATGTTGACCAGGCCCTCGGCATTCTTCGCGCCGGGGCCGGGGTCGAGGCGGGCCGGACTGCCGGGCTCGGTGACGCGGAACAGCATCTGGTCGGCGTCGGTCTGGTCCAGCAGGTCGAGCAGATACTTCGCGTTGAAGCCGGTCTCGAATGATGGCCCTTCGCCCCTGACCTCGATCTCCTCGGCCGCGACGCCGGCCTCCATGTTGCGCACGGTCAGCGTCAACACCTCGTCCGCAATCGTCATCTTCACCGAACGCGACTTCTCGCCGCTGATCAGGGAGACGCGCTTGATCGCCTCCTTGAACAGGGCGCGGTCGATGGTGATCTCACGGTCCCACTGGCGAGGCGTGATCCGCTCATAGTCGGGATAGCTGCCGTCCAGAGCCTTGGTGATCAGGCGTCCCGTTCCGGTATGAAGCGCGAGGCCTGTGCTGGCGACCTCCAGCGTCACCGCGTCCTTCAGGTCGGCGAGAATCCGCCGCATCTCGTTGGCGGCCTTGCGCGGGATGGTGACCGACGGCATCCGTTCGGTGTCGCCGCAAGGGGTCTGGTCGCGGACCATACGATGCCCGTCCGTGGCGACCGTTCGCAGCACGCGCTCGCCCTCATCCGACACCATGCAGAGATGGACGCCGTTGAGGTAATAGCGGGTCTCGTCCGTGCTCTGGGCGAAGTGCACTCGGTCGAGAAGCCGGTGAAGCACGGCTGCGTCCAGCGTGAGCGAGACGGCCTCGGTGAGGTCGCCGCGAATGGGGAAGTCGCCGGCGGGCAGGATTGGCAGCTGATAGCGCGATCGGCCGAACTTGACCGTCGCGCGCGGGTCGTCGTGGCTGGCCCACTCAATCGCCAGTTCGGCGCCGGGCGGGGCGTTACGTGCGATTTCGGCCAAGGTGGCGGCGCTGACCGTGAACTCGCCCTCCTGGACAATCTCGGCCGGCAGCTTCTCGACGACCTCGATGTCCAGGTCCGTGGCGGTGATCGATAGGCGATCGCCGGCGGCCCGCAGCAGGACATTGGAGAGTATCGGAATGGTGTTGCGGCGTTCGACGGCGCTGACGACGCGGGCGGTCGCGCGTTGCAGCGCGGGTTGTTGGACCAGGACTTTCACGACTCGGACGCCTCGAGCTTGGTGTTGATAGTGACGATCAGCTTTTGGAGAGCGACGGAGCGCTGGCGGGCCACCTCCAAGTCGGGGTTCTGTCGAACAAGGATGTCGGCTAAGCCGTCTGCAATGGTCTGGGCCTCCTCGGCGGCTTCGATCAGGCTGCTGCTGGGGCCGAAGAACGACCAGCTCCCTTCGCCGCCATCCGCGTCCTCTGACCGGGCAAGCGCGGCCTCGCCCCAGTTCCGGCTCCAGGCGGCCTGTTCGGCCTCGCCGCCCCGGTCGATCGCCTTGTGCAGTTCGTAGCGAGCCTGGGTCAGGTTGCCGTCGAACGCTAGGTCCCGGTTGGATGGGATCATCGGCGTCATGCGAAGGCCTCCGCCTCGGCGACTAGCGCGCTCGCTGCCGCGATCTCGTCGGCGAAGCGGGCGGCGTCGATGACGACGATGGTCGAGCCGGGCCAGAACGTCGTCACTGTTTCGGTCTTCTTCCACTCATTGAAGAAGTCGATCAGCTTGGGGAGGTCCCGGCACTCCGCGTCCTCATGGTGCTCGTCCATGAGGTAGTTCTCGATCGCGTCTTCCAGATCGAAGTCGAAGCCCTTTGCCGTCGTGACATAGCAATAGCTGGGCGCCCCGGCACCGATATCGGTGAGGTTGTCGATAAGCTCCTCAATGCTGCCAGCGTAGGTCTCTTCGCCATCGCAGACCCACTTCGCCCATTCACTGGATGCCGCCCACTCTTCTGGCGTCAGGGTCGGCGCAGCGATCAGCGCCTTGGCGGCCCTTACACTGGCCGCGCGTTCACGCGCCTCCGGAGAGCGCTCGGCGGCGGCGCGCTCGAGATATTCAGCGCCCTTCAGATCGACCGCGAAGCGTTCCGCGTTCGGGGCGTAAAAGACGTTCGGGGTTTCCCCGTCCTTCGCCACCTTGATCAGGATCGGTATTGGTTTCGACGTATCCACGCCCTCTTTCAGGCTGAGACGCGGGAAGTCCAGGACCGGCAGTTCCACAGTGTCGGCCATCAGGCGGCGTCCTTCATATCGTCGGCCATGACCAGGCGGTTGCGGCGCAGGGCAGCTTGCAGGACGTCGCGGCCCTTGCCGTCGAGGTAGGCGTGGCCGATCAGGCGGTCGCGGTCGTTGCCGGCGTCCAGGGCGAAGACGGAGACGGCGCGGCGGTTCTGCGTGTCGCCGTCGATTTCGAGGTCTTCAATCTCGACCAGTTCGAGAGCCTGAAGGCCGCGCTCGCGCTGGATGTGGCGGGCCAAGGCCTCGAGATCGGGGAAGGCCTTCGGCTTGTCGGCGGGGTTCGCCGTGAGGATGGCGAAGCGGACGTCTTGGGACATGCGGTATCTCCGGCGATACAGGTTGCGGGGTGCGGGGGTCGGGAGGTTGTGGGCGGCCAGCAGGGCGACGCCTTCGATCCAGGGGCGGTCCATCAGGCGGCCTCAGCTTCGGAAGGCGCTGTCGGTTCGGGCTGACCGACGCATGCCGAGCAAAGGTCATCTTCGACCCAACGACATGCGCCGTGACCGTCGTTGGTGGAGCAGGCGGTCGTCTCGGTGCATCCGCAAACGCGTCAAGCAGGCTCGCCAGCATCACCCTTCGGCGTGTCGCCGGCGTCGGCGAGGTGTTCGTCGGTCAGGATGACGGCGCCCTCGTGGGTCCAGTCGAAGCCGTCCTCGCCGAACGCGACGCCATTGTCGTCAAGGAAGCTGGCCAGGATTTGCGCGGCCAGTTCGGCGGCCTGCTCCCCCGTCAGATCGGGGCGGCGGTCGGCGGCGACGGCCGCGATCGCCTCGACGAACTCCTCTTCGCTGGGCGCGTCAGGTGCGGCGGGCGTCGGGGTCAGGACGCCGCCGGCGGCGTTCGCGGCGACGACGATCATCTGATTGATCGCCAGTTCCTGCTCGCTCGGCGCGGCGTAGTGATTGAGACGGTCTTTCACCGTCTTGCCATTGGCGGCGGCGATGATCCCGGAAGGCAAGGCCTGCCACGGCAGGGGGCGATCGAGGTCGCTGGCGATGCTGACGACTTCATCCGGCTGGCCCGCTTCCGGGCGTTCCTGGGCAGCGGCCAGAAGGCGCAGATGACGCTGGCGGGCCTCGGCCCAGACCGCGTCACGCGCGGCGTTCGCGGCGGCGCGGTCCTGATCTTCCTTGGCGCGCTGTTCCGACGCCACTCGCGCGGCCTCGACCAGTGCGGAGCCTTCGGCCGTCAGCTCGCCGGGATCAGCCAGCCAAGGTGTGCCGAGAACAGGCGCCTCATCGTCCCACTTCGGCGCTTCAGCTCCGAACACTTTCGCCTGGGCCTCGCGGAGGGCCGCGATCCGTGATTCGCTGGCATGCAGTCCAGCGGGCAGCGGGGGATTGCACCAATCCACGCCGTGGGGCGCGCCGTAGCCGCGTTTGACGACGAAGCGGCCGAGGCGCGAGCCGAACTGCTTGATGCCTGAGAAATCCAAGACGCCAAGCTCTTGGAGGCGTGCACCTTCAGGCGATGCGCTGGCATCCGGGGCAACCACGATCTCATTCCACAGGTTGCCGTACTCGGTCATCTCGTAGGCGGCGAAGATGGTTTCGACGGTGGCCAGCCATTCGGCCGGGGTCAGGTCGATCGGCTTCGGCGCATTGTCCTTCGCCGTGAGCTTCTGGCGGGCGTCGCGCACCGACAGGTGTTTGGGGTCGTCGCGCGGCAGGGTCATCCGCTGCTGATCGGCCTCGTCCAGCTTCAGGAAGCGGCGGTGCTGCTGGACGTGTTCCGGGGTGTAGCCGAGGCGTTCGGCGATCAGCTTGTTCTCGAAGCCCAGCTCCGCCAGCTGTTCGAAGCCCTTGGCTTTCTCGATCGGGTTCAGCTTGCGACGCAGCAGGTTCTCGGCGATGGCGGCGAAGCGGGTTTCCTTGGCGTCACGGTCCAGCAGGCGGGTCAGGATCGGCTCTTCGGCTTCCCAGTCGCCGTCGTTGATCGCCGCGCCGATGGCGCGCCAGCGGCGCTCGCCGGCGACCAGCCGATAGCGCGGCAGGATCAGTTCGCCGGACGGGGTGACGACGGTGATGCGGACCAGCGGATGCTCGATCCCACGGCCAACGGTTTCGCGGCTGTCGCCTATGCCGGCGAGAAGGCGATCAACTGGGGCGGCAAGCCGCCTCAACGCAGCGGGACGGCCTTCGGGGGCGTCTCGCCCGGCCAGGCGGCCGCCATCAACGTCCTGACGCGAGGGGCCATCCAGCTATGACCCGAGATCATCATGCCCTGATCGCATTCCTAGAGGACCGCGAGGATTGGTCCTTCAGCTACAGCGGCGCGGCGTCGACCCACGACTGCGCCCGTTTCGCCGACGCCGGCGTCCAGGCCGTGTTCGGCGTCGCGCCTCTGTCGGACTTCACCAGCGAATGGACCACACGCCGGGGCGCCCGGCGTGTGGTGCGTCGTCACGGCGGCATGGCGAAGGCCGTTAGCGAGGTGATGACGCCGATCGACCTGGCGCGGGCCGGGCGCGGCGATGTCGGCATGCTGGCGGATGAGCAGTTGGTGCTGTTCGAAGGCGAGACCCTCGTCGGCGTTCGCCCCGATCGCGGCCTGATGCGTCTGCCCCGTGCGCACGCCGTGCGCGCCTGGACCGTCGCGGCCGACTGACATGCCCTTGAAACGCTTCCTCATGGCCAGCGCCTTGGCGCTGAGCTTCGTTGTGTCCGCGCCGACGGTTGCGAAAGCGGATCCGATCACGGCCGCGATCGTGACCTGGGCCGGCTTCACGGCGGGCACGACGGCCTTCGCCGTCGCCACCTTCGTGGTCAACTCGGCCCTCTATGCGGCCGGCAGTTGGGCAGTGACGAAGGCCGCCAAGGCGCTCGGGCTGATGAAGTCCAATGTGGCCGAGCGCCAGGCCAGCGTCACGACGCTGTCGCTGGGCGAGACGCCGCGCGAAGCCGTGGTCGGAATCGCCTGCGTTGGCGGCTCGCTGATCGACGCCTGGAATCACGGCGGCAAATACGGCACCGATTACGTCACCCGCCGTGTCGCCCTGGCTGACCACGTCCTGGATGGGCTGATCGGCTATTACGTCGACGACACCTACTATCCTTTCGCGGCAAACGGGGTTCAGCCGGGCTTCAACGGCGCGCTGCAGCTGACCTTCGTCAATGCGACGCGAGATGGCGCCTTCCCGCCGCCCTACATGCTTCAGGCGGGCGTGGGGCTGACCTCGGCCGATCGTTGCCCCAGCGTCGCCGAGATCTGGATCACCTATAAGTTCGACGATCAGGTCTGGACGCGCGGTCACCCTGGCCTGAAGTTCGTCGTTCGTGGCCTGCGGGCATACGATCCGCGGTTCGATCCGCAGTATGGCTACACTGGCCCGTCGCCACAGACCTGGAACGATGTCTCGACGCACCGCTTCAGCGAAAACGCGGCGGTCGTTCGCTACAACATCCAGCGCGGCGTCTATGCCGTTGGCCGGCACGGTGAGCTTGAGCACCTTCTGATCGGACGGGGCCTAACGGCCGACGAAGCCCCTGCGGCGCGCATCATCGCCGCCGCTAACGTCTGCGACGAGATCGTTGATGGCCTGCCGCGCTACACCGTCGGCGGCGCGATTTCGAGCGCCCAGGCGCACATCGAGGTCGAGGAGATGTTCGCGGCCGCGACGGCCGGTCAGATCGTCCAGCGGGATGGCGGCGTCGAGGTCGAACCCGGTCAGGCCAAGGCGGCGGTCGTCACCATCACCGATGCGGATCTGGTCGCCGGAGAGGCGATCAGCTTCGACGAGTTTACGCCCGACACCGACGGCGGCCGGGTCAACACGGTCATCGCCCGCTATGTTGAGCCGAGCCAGCTCTACAAGGATCATAGCGGTGCCGTCCTGCGCGACCAGGCCAACATCGTCGAGGACGGCGGGCCGCGCGAGCTGACGCTGCCGTTGATGCTGGTCACGAACAAGGGCCAGGCCGATCGCTGCGCGGAGATCACGCGACGCGGCGCGCGGCTGGAACGTCGCGCGCGGATCGCCTTAGTGCCGATGCTGCTGGCTGGCCGCGCCTCGGCCGAGCTGGAAGACGGCGACATCATCGCGTGGCAGAGCAATCGCTATCATGAGGGCGCGACGGTCCGATATCGGATCGAGGCCTATGGCGTCGACGAAGGCTGGCGCAACACTCTGCAGCTCTGGGGTCAGCGCCACGACCGCGCAGCGGGCGGCGGAAAGCACCCTGCCCTCGACGTTCGAAGAGAACGGACGCTATTTCGGCACCGTCACCGGGCCTGGGTTGGCCCTCGGCGACATAAACTATCAGGTCTTTTTCCCGACCATCGTCGGCATCGGGAAGGTAGTAAGCCGTGACGGGTTTGCGGAATACGGCACGAAGGGCGTCATCGCCCTAAAGCCTGGACGGAAACACCGGGTCCGCTCACGCGGCCGGATCGTTCAGAACGGCCCGAACGACACGCATCAGTGGGTGCTTGGCTTCCAAATCTATGACGCGAACGGGTCGGTCCTGAACCAATGGTGGACCGAGTTCAGCAACATCAAACGTCATGCTGATGGATGGTATGACATCGGTGGATCGGAGCCGACGACCGAACAGTTGCAGGCGCATGCGCCAGGCGCCACCTATATTCGGCCCTACGTCCTGCAAGGTTGGGGCGCCTCGGTCTATCCCGGATCCATCTCCGAGGTTGCCTTCCTTCGGTATGAGGATGTGACTGAAAGCGCCGCCGCCGCCAACTCGGCCGCAGCCGCACTTTCGTCCCAGGCCGGCGCCGACGCCTCCGCGTCTCGTGCTTCGATCAGCGCCAATTTGGCAGCCTCGGTCGGCGCCAATGCCAGCGTCGTGAACAACAGTCGGTTCCTGAACTGGCCTGCCGGTCAGCCGCGCCCGGCAGGGTGGGATGACTGGGCGAACGCCAACGGCACGCCGAACCTCGGCCCGGTGGATGGATGGAACGGCCGACGTCCTGTCCGCATGCAGTATGTGTCCAGCATGCAGGACCTGGGCATGAAGCAGGTCGTCAGCGGCTTCAGGGGTGCGGGCGCCTATAATCTCGAAGTGGAGATCGCCATCCCGTGGGGCGGACCGACCGGGACGGGCTTTCAGGGCGCGGGCGTCCTGATCCAGTGCATGGACGCCAACTTCAACTATCTCGGCGACGGTGGTGTGCTGCGTTTCTTCCAGGACGCCGACACCGGCGGGAATGTCGCGGGCAGCGGATCGGGCGACGGCAAAATCTATCGCTTCAACAAGCGGGTCGATTTGCTGCCGAACACGGCGAGCGTGCAGCTTTACCTGATGACGCGTTGGAAGGACGGCTTCCTGCCTCAGGGCGCAAACGAGAACAAGACGCTGGATTGGTACAGCTGCGACCTCTCGCCCGTGACGGAGGGAGATCGCGCGGTTCCGGCGCTGGCGGCTCAACTCAACGTCACCGCCGCCGTTGCGGCCGATGCGCAGACACGCCTGGCGAATGTGATCTTCGAGATCATCGGCGCGGCCGGCGGCGACCCCTTCCAGCTGTTGTTCAAGGCTGTCGGCTCGAACTCGCTAGGTCAGATGGTCGCCAGCGCCCTACGCTTCGGCAATGTCATCGGCGGTCAGATCGTCGATGTCATGAAGCTGGTCGGCGGCTCCGTATTCATCACGGGCAAACTGCTGCTGGGCGCGGCCGGACAGATCGAGCTGGACCCTGCCTATCCGCTGATCCTGTGGAAGTTCGGCGGGGCACGGCTGGCCATCGGGCAGATCCCGAATGACCAGCTGTTCTTCTGGTTCGGCCCTTCAGTCGAGGTCAGCCAGATGCGCCGAAACAATGCGACCGTTTACATGGACCGCAACGGACGGGGTCACTGGATGGGCGCGATCACCGCCGGCACGATCTCGAACAGCATTCAGGGTTCGAACGTCAACGTGCCGGTATCGGCCGCGCTGGGTCCGTTCTCGACGAACGGCGGCCCCATCGTCGTCAACTGGTCGTATTCTTTCGATCGCACGGGCCGTCGCTGGGGCAACCAGACGGGCGGCGTGACCGGCACGACCAGCGCCCTGGTGCGGCTGTATCAGAAGATTGGCAACGGCGCGGAAACCCTAGTCGACACCATGACGGTCAACGGCGATTTGTCGGCGACCTATGACGGGGAGCCTGTTCCGGGCCAGCCTGGCGGCACCGTCGGGCAGACATTCATCTCCGAATACATGGGCGCTTCCAAAACCTACACCGACAACGTCGGCGGAACGGCCGCTCGGACCTACCGCGTCGAGGTCGCGTCACGATCCAACAAGTCCGTTTCGGGGCAATCCCCGGCCGCTGACTCCATGGATCAGCGCTACGGCGCGACTTCCAGTGAATGACCAACTCTGATCACGAAAGGATCTGATCATGTCTAAAGCCGACCCTACACCTGAAGAGATCGAGGCGGCCCGCGCCCTGGTCTTGAAAGCGGACAATGCCGCGAGCGAGGCCCGCAAGGTGGACGTGCTCGCCAAACTCCAGCCCTTGATCGCGACCGGCTTCGGGGCTGAGAATCCCGTTATCGATCTTGCTGCCCTAAGCGCAGTGATGCCTTCAAACTATGCCGGCCTCGCCGATGTCGATCCGAACCTGGCCAGCCAAGTGCTCAGCGTCGTCAGCCTGAACCTGTCGGTGAACGACCGCATCCGCAACCTAGTTGCGCTGAACTCGCCGCTCACAGCGGCCTGATCCTAGACCCAAGCCGCCCGACGGCTGTTCCACCACGGCCTGACTATCGGAGGGGCGGATGTTCGACCCGCGTGAACTGCCTCTGTTCTGGGGCCTGTGCGGCGGCCTGATCGCGGGCGGCCTAGGGATGATCCCAGCCTATGGGTCCAAGGGCGCGACGCGCGAGGCTCGAGTGCGGGCCTGGCTGTCGCTGTGCATCGGTGTCTTCGCCGGACCGGTGGCGGCCGAGGCGGCGACGCCGTCGATCGTCGCCTTGGTCAAGGTGCTGGACTTCCGCGTCGTGGCGCTGGCGATCGGCTGGATGGCCGCCAACGACCCGCGCGGCTTCTTCAATCTGGTGGGGCGCATCATCAAGGCCGGCCTTCGGGCGGCCGTGGAAAGCAAGGAGGCGTCGTCATGACGCATCACGCATGGGTCGTTCTGACGGGGATGCTGTTCCTGTCGGCAGGTGGGGTGATGACGGTCGTGTTCCGACTCCTGGGGCCGACCTATCACACGCGGATCTCGGGCAGCTTGTTCCTGAGATCTGTCGTCTTCCTGATCGCGATTTTCCTGATGGTCAGGGGCGCGACGACGGTGTTTCCGGGCAGGCTGGTCCGCGTCGAGCATATGTCGCCCCTGCTGCCGCTTGGCGCGCTATGCTCGCTGGCCTTCTCACTCATCGTTCTGGACTTCGTGCAGCGGGATCGCAGCCCGCCACCGTGGAGCGTCATGGCGATCCGCCTCTTCACCTTGATCCGCCGCGAAGATTGGGCGGCCGAGGCGGCGATGAAGCTGCCGCCGGCGGGCCTGCTGGATCGGCCGGTGTCAGACCAGCCGCATCACGGGCTGCGAATTACCGTCATCTGCTTCGCGCTGGTGATCATCGCCGCCGCCGCTCTGACGATTTGGTTCAACGGCCTGTTCAGCTGACGAACCGGGTTTGTTGGGTGGGGACATTCTGTGGGTTCAGAGGCGGTTGGACAGCGAACATGGGCTGCAGCCGCATCTGGGGCTAAGCTGACGAACGAAACAGCGATCTTCGCTTAAGACGCGACCGCTAGTCTGATTGTGGTGGTGCAGACTTGGTCAGAACCGATCTACGAGTTTCTACGTCCAGATTTTAGTTCTCACTCTCGCCCAAGATTGCTTAGGCGTTATGGTCTGGCCCGGGGCGAAACTGCGGACCACAGATTTCAGATGACGACACGGCCGACCTTTTTCCTTTCCTCGACCATCTACGATTTTAAGGATTTGCGGGGAGCCATCAAATACACACTTGAAGCTAGAGGTTGCCGCGTACTGGCGTCGGAATTCAACGATTTTGGTGGCGACCTTGACCGCCATAGCTACGAAGCCTGTCTCGCAAATATTGAGCTCGCGGATTATTTCGTCCTTTTGATCGGCGCGCGCGTGGGCGGCTGGTACGATGAACCTAAGCGCATCAGCATCACTCAGCAGGAATACCGGGCCGCGTATGCACGCCATCGCGCGGGCCTGATCAAGATCATTACTCTCGTGCGCGCCGAAGTTTGGCAGATGCGCGAGGACCGCAAAGCGCTGGGCCATCACCTGGAGACCTTGGAGTTGGCTGACGCGGAGCGAAGCGCTATCCGAAATTATCCCAGCAGGTCCGCCAACGATGCAATCTTCATTAGCGATTTCCTGACCGAAGTCGGGCGAAACGCCGAAACCGGATTGGCGGTCAAGACTGGCGACGCCAAGCCGACCGGCAACTGGATCCATGTCTTCTCCAGCTTTCGGGACGTTCACGACGTCTTGAGCCCCTTGGCCTTCTCTGGTCAGACCGCCGATGAGGCGGCCTACAGTCAAGCACTGCAGAACGAACTTCTTACGGTACTTGCCCGGCTGCTGTCCAAGCGGGATGGGAAACCTACCGAGTACAGCAACAGGCTCAAACGTCACATGGAAGAGTGGCCGATAACTGTTAACGACCGATTTGAGGACAAATTCACTATTGACGCTGAAGCTTGGCAATCCTTCAGCTCGATCATGATCCACGCTTTAGGCGGTCCGCTGAATACGTCGGTCATTCAAGATGCGCTCACATCTAGCCTATTTATGGCCTATGATGCAGAATCTGGAAGGTATCGCCAGACGCCCGCGTACGCAGCCCTTGCTAGGCTCGTTGATGAAATACGGATGTACAACTTAGGCGCCAAAGCCGAAGGTCTTTCGGTTATATTCGACTTCTCGGCGAGGCAAACTTCGCGTCACAAGGGTCCCGTACAGATTCCGACGGGAAAGCTGATGCCGCTCTACGGGCTTGCCCATCGCTGGATCAATATCGTTAGTCTCACGAAAGCGCTAATCTATCACCTTAGCGGCCGTCCTTTCGAGCCGCCTAAGTTGATGCCTATGTCTCCGATCGTCGGGATGGAGGAGCGTATCGCTGCTGAGAACCCCACTCCTTTGGAGGTAAAGGCGGCTCTCGGCCTTTGAATTGAGCCTATGGATGGGACGGGGGTGCATGCCTACAAAAATGCTATCCGTCGCTGCCGCATAGCTTTCTTGCCTTTCACAGCGGCGCCTTTGCACGAAGCCGGTTTGAAAGCAGGCTTTCCGACGGACTCGATACGGTCGAGACCGGCTCGAGCCGTCAGGCTCCACTTTGACGCTACCTCTCACATCTGACGCGCGCAAGCCAACGTCATTGATCGTCAGGCGTGATGAACCTCAAAGCTTCAATCGCCGTTGCCTTGGTCTCTAAATCGCCTGCCATCTCATCCAGCAAGGCGAGCGTGCGCAGGCAGTTGATGGCGCGTTTCAACTCTCGATAACGGCGGGCTTCGGCTCTCAAGGCGCGGGCGGCGAATGGCATCGCAACCCAACATCCATCAGTGCCCCCGGTTCGACCTCTGCCGCAAAGAAACTTGAACGCCTCAGCGCCAGACGGCGCGAACGAGACCCCACACCGCCACCACGACGTTGGCGACCAGCACGATGACGAAGGCGGCAATGAACAGCCGCCTCGGTTCACGATTTCGGTCGCCCCTCATGGCGGCCAGCTAACCCCAAAATCCGGAGACTGACCATGGCCTCGAAAGAGCCTGCTTGGCTGGCGTTCGCCCGCCAGCAAATCGGCGTGCGTGAAATCGTTGGACACAAACACAGCCCAATCATCATGGGCTGGATCCAGAAGCTCGGCGCTAAGGTGCTGGGCATCAAGGTCGTCGATGACGAGACTGCCTGGTGCGGCACCTTCGTCGCCATGTGCATGATGATCGCCGGGCTGGCGTCACCGCCGATCGCTGTCCGCGCCTCATCCTGGGCCACTTGGGGCCGTGAGCTGATCGGGCCTCGCCTCGGCTGCATCTTGGTCTTCACGCGCACGGGCGGCGGGCACGTCGGCTTCTACATCGGCGAGGACGCCACCCACTTCCACGTCCTGGGCGGCAATCAGGGCAATGCCGTCTCGATCACTCGCATCGCCAAGGATCGGCTGGCCAAGGGTGGCATGCGCTGGCCCGCCGGCGTCGCGCTGCCGGCGGTTCAGGTGATCCGCCTCACCGCCGCCGGCGTGCCTGTGACGGTGAATGAGGCATGAGCCGCACCCTCACGCCGCTCGGCTGGCTGATCGCCGGCATCGCCCTGCTGATGGCCATCGCCCTGATTGCCTGGGGCTGGAACAATCTCTGGGCCTGGCTGCCGTGGTCGGCCGAGGCGCGTCTGGATCGAGCCGAGGCGCGGGCCGATCGGGCGGAAAGCGACGCCTCGGCGCGCGTTCTGGAAGCCCAAGGCAACGCCGAGCAGGTCCGACGCACGGAAGCCTATGGCGACATCCGCGTGCGCGTCGAAGCCGCCACTGCCGAATCCATCACCCAAGCCCGGAGCGCCCCTGATGCGACCAATCCTCTCGCGGCCGATCGCGCCGCTCGTCTTCGCGATCATGACCGCCGCCTGTGCGACATCGCCCCGGCCGGTTGCCCCGCCACGCCTGGCGCTCCCTGATGCGGCGACCCAGCCCTGCGCGCTGGCTGTGCTGCCGGATCATCCGACGGCCGCCGATCTCGACGCGACCTATATGCAGCGCGGCGCCCAGGTGGTCAGCTGCGACGCCGCCCGCGCTCTCGCCGTCGAAACGCTGATTGCGGAGCGGCTGCTGATCGATGAATGGCTGACGCTCTTGAGAGAAAGTCGGCTGCCATGGCTTGGCCGCTTCAGGCCGGACTAGAGGAGGCGCTCGCGGCGCGTCAGTAGCTTCAGCAAGCTGTCTGCACTGATCAAAACGGCGGCCAGGAACTTCATAGGATGAGGATGAACCCATCTGTCCAGCGGTGTCACCATAATATTTGGTAAGAGTGGAATGTTCAAGAAACGCGATCACCACATGGCCGCTCGGACCCTGAAACTGCGTTACGCGATTTTGGGCTTGAGACCGTTTGCGAAAACGGGTTTTCACGTGTTGCGCGATCTGGGGACGCTATCCTCGGGAGTGGCGGCTTTCGGTTTTGGCCGTCGAACCCAAGGCGCTTCAGTTCGGCGTTTCCGGCTCGATCTGTTTCAGCATACGAAGATTGTTCACCGGCTTGGCCAGGAACTGGGCGCCGGAGGCAAGTTCAGTGGCGAGAGGGGCTTGTTGGCTCGACATCACAAAGATGGTCGTCGGTGGATGCCGGTGTCGGACGATCTTAGCCAACTCCAAGCCGTTCATTTCGCCACGAAGATTGATGTCCGTAAGCACCACCCGGACACCAGGATCGTTGGCCAGCAGCTCGATCGCATCTTCTGCCGACGAGGCCTCGAGCACGCGAAACCCCTCATCGCTAAAGAAGGCGACGAGATCCATACGCAGAATATACTCATCCTCGACGATCAGGATCGATCGATCGCCGTAGGGTCGCGATTGCAGCATTAAACGTAGTCTCTCAGAGTGACCGAAGCCGGAGCGTCCAGTTCAAAAACCATACCATGTTCAGGGTAGCGCACGGTCACGTCGCCGCTGCAGTAGCTCGCTAACGAACTTTGGACGAGCTTCGTTCCGAACCCCTCCCTCGATGGAGGAACGACTGGCGGCCCTCCCTCTTCCCTCCAGATCATTCTGAAGCGATCGCCCTTGTCAGATTGCGCGATCATCCAATCCAAATGGATGACACCCGAAGCATTAGACAAGGCGCCATATTTGGCGGCGTTCGTCGCAAGTTCATGGAGCGCCAGGGCCATGGGAAGGACGATCCGCGCATCCAGTTCGGCGGCTTCGCCCTTCATCCGAAGTCTGCAGGCGTCTGCTTTATGACGCAGCACATCATGGCAGAGTGTCTGCATGTCGCCGCCGGACCAGGACGTCTGGGTCAAGATGTTCGACGCGGCGCCGAGGGCGATCAATCGCTGGGAGACAGACGAGCGGACCTTGGGGTCCACGTTCTCGCTCCGCAAAGATTGAGTGACGATCGATTGCACGACCGCGAGCTGATTCTTCAGCCGGTGCGCCAGCTCTGTGTTCACGAGTTCACCGACTTCGGACTTCTCGTGCAGCTGCTCAAACATCGATCGCAGGGTCGCAGCGAAGACGACCAGGCCAGCCAGCACGACGGTGTACAGCGTGGTCGAACCGATACGTTCGTAAGTCGGATGGCCATAGGCGAATATGTAGGACGCCAAGCTCGCACCCGCTGAGGCAAAGGCGGCTAGCAATCCGGGGCCTGCGCCCAAAACGAGCGCTATGCCCAGCACCACGGGAATGAAGAACAGAAACGGCAGAAAGTCTGGACCGAATGCCTCGCGCGCGACGGCAACGATCAGCACGAGGCTGACGGCGACAAGGCACCGCACAGCCATCGAAAGCTTCAGCTTTAACGACCAAGCGAGCAGCCTCTGCATTGATGATGTGGCGGCTCTGATCGGCACTGCGAATGAAATCCCGTTGAAACAGAAGCTTAGCGTTGGAAAAGTGGGCCGACAAGCTTCGGCGCCGCCGTGCCCTCGCCGTCAAAACGCTGACAGCCGAACAGAGGCTGATCGACGAGTGCTGAAGGTGGGCAACAGACGCGTGGGTTGACGGGCTCCGACCCGTCCGGATTGACAAACTACAGGCCGAAGCCCTTTGCGGCTGCGGCCCCTGCTAGGATTGCAGCACCACTAAGTCCGGTTGCCACCGTCGGCCAAAGGACCCACGTCCATGCGCGAATGTACCAGTTTGATATGCGATGTTCCGTCGCTATCGCGGCATCCCATTTCTGTTCGAATTCATCGCGAGGAAGAACGTCGAAGCAAAGGTCGTTGAACGCTTTCGCGGCCTTACCGCGCTGATACATCGATAGGATTTCCCATCCTATGAACATCATCAGGCTGACGCCCATTAGCGCGGCTGCTGCGCATCTAGGCCTGACGCCGATGTCGCTTGCGACACCCGCCCATAGACCGAAAAAGGCTGCGTAGCCTGCAGCGATAACGAAGTTGGTGTAGTCCTTTCCCTTAGACACGGCATCTAAATGTCGCGCTTGCAATCGATCAATACGGGCGTCGCGTGCCCGATCACGGACCTCGTAAAAGAAATCCCCTTTTACCCGCAGCCCGCTTGGTTGATCGTTCGAGAAGTTCATGAGCGTCCTCGTGCAGTCGGAACCTGACACGGCGTTATGCGATTGTGGAGTCGGACCGATCGCGAAGTCGGATCTAGGTGTTGCGCGAACACTGCCGCCGTCCTTTCGAGGGCGGCGGCCTTTCGCTATGACGGGTTCTGATCCGAGGAGATAAGTCGCGGCTGCAGGTAGGTGGGGTCAAACTGCGCCAATCGCGCAAGTTTGCTCCAGTCGTGGATGATAGCTGAGCCGCCTCTCCACTCCAGCAAACTTTGCTCGCGAAGCGTCTTCAAAGACCGGTTAACGTGGACCGGCGTGATGCCGACCATGTCTGCGGCATCGGACTGCGTCAGCCTCAGATCAAAACGGTAGTCGGCGGCCAGGCCCACCGCCTCAAGGCGGACGTAAAGCTCACAGAACAGATGGGCCAAACGTTCCGTAGCCGACATTCTCCCCAGCGCCAGAAGCCATTCACGATTAATCGCACCATCGACCACGGTTTCTCCCCACAGGGCGCGCATTAGTCGAGGCCTAGCCTCGCACAGGAGCTTTAAACTGACGTGCGATATGGTCGCGATGACCGCATCGGTAAGTGCCACCAGGCTGTGGTCCATCTTTTTCAGCAGCAGGCTGTGCAGGTCCACGAAATCGCCAGGGACATTCAGTTCGCTAATCTGCCGACCGCCCTCGTTGAGGATGGAGACGCGACCCACTAATCCGCCCAGCAGAAGCATGCTTACTTGCGGGCAGCTACCTTCCTCGACGAGAACCCGCCCTGCAGAGACTGCTCGGGTCTCCCCGATCAATGCGGCGAGGACATCTCGGTCGTCGTCAGAGACACCTTCCAATCGCTTGAGTGTTATGGCCAAGAGGTCGTGCACGAAGATCTCGCCAGCCCGTCGTCGTCACCGACACATTTTCCCGTCAGTTCAGCGAAGAGCTTATAGTACTCGCTAAGCTTGTTCTGTCCTATTGCGGACATTTGGAACGCTGTGACCACGTTCTGGTTGAAGCTCTGGAGCCGGCCTGAGAGGGTGGCGGCCCGGCTATACGCGCCACCCCGTGCGGCGGGCCGCTTTACTCTCCCAAGCTGTGAAGCGCCCGTCGCGTCAACACTCCGCGAGAAAGTCTGCCTCAGCCTCGGTACCGATCCGCGTCCGACTGCTGATCCAGACATCAAGGCCCCGATAGTTCAGCCCGCCGTTGTTGCGGGTCTTCAGATCGCGGCCCGCCGCCTGCACCATGAACCACGTCCAGTGCGCGACGATCAGAATCCTAGATGACGGAGACGCGTCGATCAGGGCGTCGATCTCGTCCAGCGTCAGGTCCGGTTCGCCGGCGGCCATCGCCACAGCTCCGTCAGCTGGCCCCCGCTGCCATGGTGTCCTCGAATGACGATCTGCGGCCGCCGATTGCCGCATCGCTTGCAGACCATCTTCGCGCGCATGTCGCGCAGGGGCGTGAAGCGCTGCGCCTGGGGCAGCTTCGCCCACGCGGGGATGACGCTGCTGCCGCACTGGCAGACCAAGGCGCACTGATCGCCGCGTCGGATGTCGTCGGGCGTCGTGTCGTCGCGATAAGGGTTCAGCACGGCGTCACAGCTCCGGATCGTCGCTGATCGTCGCCTTCACGCGCGCCTCGGGCGGATCGTGCATGGGCCAGAAGACGCCCTTCGGCTCGCCGGGGGGCGTGAACAGAAAGACCATTCGGCCGGGGCATCCGTAGCGCCGACAGCGCGCCCAGCGGTTCCAGAGCTTCACCTGTGGCCCTGACAGACGAATGACGACCGACAGGTCCACCCAGCAATCCAGATGACATCGCGGGCACCGGGTCGAGATCGTCCAATGGTCGCGGCGCAGCTGCGACACCGTCATGTGCGGGGCCACGCTGAGGTGATGGCCGAGGCCTCGGTTCTCCGGCTTCTTGTAGCCCACGGCTCATCGGCGCGAGAGGCGCGCTGCGAGCCTATGGGTTTCGTCCGCCGTCATCTTGGCGAACTGACCCATGCCCAGCGCCAGAGCGGCGCTGACCAGGCGGTCGTTCTCTTCCTTCGACACATAGGCGACATTCGACCCCGGCCCCGGCGTCGCCGGCAGGCTGGGATGAGGCGGTGGATTGCGCACGACGCGCGCGGCCAGCTCGGACTCCAGCCGCATCAGCTCTGACAGCGGCATCGGTCGTGACGAACCCGGTTTGTCGATCGGCATCCCCTTCCTCCTCCTTCATTTCGCCCCCGTCCGGGGCGGGATCGGCGCGTTGCAGCGCGTCGATCTGCGGGCCTTACCCCGCACGACCAGGACCGATCGGCCGTCCGGCTGATCGCCGCCCCCGCTCACGCGAGCCGGGGACTCCTACTCGTGCAAAAGGCGACTCCGCAAATGAATTGTTCTCGTAATGTTCTCATCGTTGATCAGCGCCCTGTCGCGCCGTGCGAACCGCCGACGGCGTGGCTCGGCGGCAAGCGCCACCTGGCCCGGCGGATCTGCGGCGTGCTGGCCGCCACGCCCCATGACGCCTATTGCGAGCCGTTTATCGGCATGGGCGGCGTGTTCCTGCGCCGGCGGGTTCGCCCGTCCGTCGAAGTGATCAACGACCTAAGCGGCGACGTCGTGACCCTGTTCCGCGTCGCCCAGCGCTTCCCCGACGCCCTGATCCGCGAACTGGCGTGGCGGCCGGCGGCGCGGGCGGAGTTCGAGCGGATCCGCGAGACGCCCGATGGCGACCTGCTGGACATCGAGAGGGCGGCCCGGTTCCTCTACCTTCAGACGCTGGGCTTCGGGGGCAAGGTCGCCGGGCGGTCCTATGGCGTCAGTCCGACCAGCCCCCACAACTTCGACCTGACAAAGATCGAGCCGCGCCTGCGCCAGCTGCATGACCGGATGGCCGGGGTCGTAATCGAGAACCTGGACTGGCTGGCCTTCATCAGCCGCTACGATCGCGCCGGCAGCCTGTTTTATCTGGACCCGCCGTATTGGGGCGGTGAGGGCGACTACGGCGCCGGCATGTTCTCGCGCGACGATTTTCAGCGCATGGCCGACAAGCTGCGGACGATCGAGGGGCGTTTCCTGCTGTCGATCAACGACCGGCCGGAGATCCGCGAGATGTTCGCCTGGGCCGACGTCGAGACCGTTAAGACGGTCTATTCGATCCAGGGCGGGAATGCGCCTGGCGCGGCCGAGCTTCTCATCGCCAAGGGTGTCGAGCTTGCTCCGGCTGCTCCGCAGGCCAAGCTTCTGTAAAGTCTCATCCCGTTGCGTTTTCTTGTTTTTGATCTGTCGTCTTGTTGGCTTTCGGCATCAGCAATGGGTCCGCATTTGGGGGCCATTTCTACGAGCGGTTTGCTCTGCGTTCGGTTTCCTGATTTCGCGTGGTATGCCGCATCCTTTGAATGCGCGAGGGTGACTGCGACGCTCGCTGCGATGAACGTTTCGGCAATGTGTGCGAACTAGCGTTGACGATACTTCACGGTCGCGTGGACAAAATGTCATTCGGCCACAAGTTGCGCTTGTGCGAGTCAGTGTGTATATCGCCGCTGGTAGGCAGCGCATTAATCCCATCTTCAGGCTCATGACGGCATTTTGCCGCGGTATCCCCGTCTCCGACGGGGCAACCTTTGTGACCGGAGGTAGTTCAGATGACGTGCTCTGGCTTCCGCCGACTCAATGGTGAGGCGGCGATAGGAGGTATGTTGATGAACCCGCAAATCGAACGCGTTGGGACTGCATTGTTCCCGGACAACGGCGGTCGAGTCGCGAACGTGAAGTTTTTCCTTGGTCACAATCGCGCTGTGAGCGGTGCGGACCTTGCTGACCAGCTGGAACGCGCCAACGCGCAAGTGCGCCAAGGTGCGGCGACTCGTGTCGGTGATTTGGATGCTTACGTGCCCTGCTAAGCAGGACATTTGACGCGAATCTACAATCTGGGCTAGTCAGCGATCCCCTTTGCTGGCTAGCCCATGTCATTTCTGCACCTATACAAATTTGCTGAAGGCCTTGCCGCCGCCTCGAAACCGGGACACCCACCGGTTGAGGTTGAGGCGATCAAGAAGTGGATCATCGACGCAGGTATTGCGACCGAGATCGAAGTGTACGCCGTCTCCATAGATCGCGACCTTTCTCCAGGCCACGTCATCGTCAGAGATTTTCGTGAGGACCGGCATGATGATGCCGATCTGCGCGCCGATGTCCGCATCTTCAAAGGATTAAACACCTGTTGGGTGCGCTTCGTGTCCTGCAAGGAGATGATGCACCTCTTTGATAGTGACGAAGAGGCGGTGAACGAACGGCACAAGTTCTTCACCCTTATGGACGAACTAGATGCCCCGCCGCCGCCGTCAGATCAGTCGGCGATGCTCAATTCTGAGTATGATGCGGAGTGGATGGCCTTGCTGCTACTCGCGCCCAAGCCTTTGCGCGACGAGTATCGTGCGAAACTCGTGGCTGAAGAGATCACCGTCTACGACGTAGCGTGGAAGTTCCGTATTCCTCAGCTGGTCGTGCGGGCGCTCATGAGTGATCGTTACGATCAACGGTACAAAATCCTCGTCACGGATGCAGAAGAGCCAGAGCCTGCTGATCCAAACGAGCCCAAGCCAGCATAGATTTCCGTCGGACAACGGGGGGTGATCAGTTGCGCTATGCGAGCTTGGTCGATTTAGCCTCCCGCCCGCTTTCCTAGATGATGCTGCTTGCCAGAAGCATGCGATCGAGAGGCTTCTCCCCTGCCCTTTAGGTTTGACACAATGCGCTATCATCCAGCGGTGTCAGGCTCTCTGAGTCATGGGTTTGACAGCCTAAGTCGTTGATGCGGCCTGGAAGCCTACGCCCTCCGGGCCTACCAAACCCATATCCGGCGCGCCTTGACAGATCGGTCGGTCGTGAACGTCATGGCCTATGGCGATCTCTCGACGGTCTGTAGCGCTTGTGACGCTGGTTGCGCTGGGTCAGGCGTCCGGCGCTTCGGCTCAGTCCGCGCGCGCCGATCGGCACAGCATCGATCAAGCCTATGCGATCGTGGATTTCCAGACGTCGCGCAGCGGTCGTGAAATCGCGCAAGCCCTACAGCGCCATCTCGATCGCCTGCCGATGCAAGTGACCTATCGTCAGCTGAGCGTGGCCGATGCGCCGCGCTCACCCGGTCGCTTCACTCTCGTCGATCCGACAGCGCAGAGCGCCTTTGGTCTGCAAGCGCCGGCGACACGCGCGCCGGCCGGGTGGCTGAGCGCGCCGCGGACGGTGGTGTGCACGGGCGCGAGCTGGCGCGCGGAGGCGGTTCGTCGAGTGCAGGCGCGGATCGAGCAACGCTACACCCTGTGCCTGTTTCCCTATCGCGATGGGCGGCGCCGGGGACATCAGTTGAACGTCTACGCCTCGACCCTGCTGGAGGGCGATCCGACGATACCCGTTCGACGCTCCAATGAAGTGGAAAGCCCGGCCGTCTTCATTCGCGCTGCGGTGGAGGCGGTCGAGCGGGTGACGGGGCGCAGGGGCGTCTGGATCGAAAACCGAACGGCCGAGCGGGATCGACCGTTCACCCAGGACAACGACGCCCTGTCCGCCCAGACGAACTAGGCGCAAACAACAACGGCCCCGATCGTCGATCGGGGCCGCCGCCGTCTTATCCTACCGTCAGATCAGAACTTGACGCTGAACCGACCATAGATGCGGTTGTCGCGATACTCGTCCTTGTAGAGGCCGGTGTAACCCAGCTCGATCGCGGTGCGTTCGGTGGCCTGTATGTTGAAGCCCAGGCCGCCCGAGATCACGTCGTCACCAGGATTGGCTCCATCGATCAGGAAGCGCGGACCGTCGGCGAAGGCGGCGTCGAAGACCGGGCCGTCACCGTTCAGGTCGTGAGTGTAGGCCAGGTGGGTCACCGCCGACAGACGCGCATGCCCCTCGCCGCCCGCCAGCACGGTGCGGGTGCGGAAGCCGGCGGTCAGCAGATCGGCCTTTTGCTTCACATTGCCCGACAGAGCGGCGTCGCCGCCCGTCTCAACGACATCGGCGTCGTATTCGACGTGGCTGTAGGCGGCGTAGGGCTCGAACATCGTGCCGCCGACGGCGCGGCTCCACGCCACCTCGCCATAGGCCTGCCAGACGTCGCCGTCATAGTCGCCGACCAGGGCGTTGGTGAAGGCGTTCAGCTGCGCCGTACGATCCGTGCGAACATCGGCGCTGGCCCAGGATCCGCCGACGCGGATCTGGAAGTCGCCGACGCCGGCGCCGCCATAGACGCCGATCTGTTCGCTGGTGACCCGGCCGGTCGAGCGCAGACGCGGCGAGCGCAGTTCCGAGCGGGTTTCGCCCAGCGCCACGCCGACATGGACGTCGTTCGCCAACGCCTTTTCAGCCCCGACCAGATAGCCGGAGGCTTCGTTGCGGAAGCCTGCGAGGCCGTCATGCGCCGAGCCCTGGCCGTTGCCGAAGACGCCGCTGCCCCAGACCGACACGCCGTTGCCGACGTAGGTGGCCGCGCCGCCCTGACTGCGTCCGCGCTCGGACATGGCGTCGCGGATGACGCGGGTGTCCGAAACGGCCAAGCCGCCCAGGGTGGCGTGGACCTCGCCCGTCAGGCCGCTGAGCGCGCCCTGAACCGCAGGCACGCTGGCGTCCAACAGGGCGTTTTCGAGCGACAGATCGCGGTTGGTCCCGGTCGCGGTGTTGTTGATCATGACGTCCAGCGCGCCGCCGACCGACTGTTGATTGTCCGTCCGGCCTAGCGAAGCCACGGTCACGTCGTTGCGCCGCACCGTCAGGACAACGCCGTTGGTCGAATAGGTCAGCACCGGGGCCAAGAAGGCCAGATCGCTCTGGGCGCCGCTGAACGTGCCCGTCACCGGGCCGGTCGAGTTGATGATGTTCATCCGCGTGCGCAGATTCCATTCACCGTTGTCGGCCTTCAGGATGACCTGGCCGCCGTCGATCTTGGTCGTGCCGCCCACGTTCAGGCGAGAATAGGCCGCGCCGTTCACGCTGGAGCGAATCCACAGGAAGGAGCCTGACTTGAAGTTCAGGTTGCCGGCGACCGTCAGGGTTCCGAACGGATTAACGCCGTCGCCGGGCGACACCACGCCGCCGCTTTCCGCCGTCAGGTTCGCCAGACTGCCCGTGCCGCCGATCATGCCAACGCCGCCGACGGTGGCGCTGGATCGCAGCAGGCTGCCGTTGACGGTCAGAAGGCCGCCCTCGACGCGGGTCGGGCCGCTGTAGTCGTTGGCGCCCGTCAGGATCAGCTGGCCGCCGCCCTTCTTGACCAGACCGCCGATGTCATTGCCGAAGTTGGCCTTGACCTCGGCCGAATAGCGGTCGCGCGCATCGCCGATGTTGTTGCTCCAGATATCGACCGTGCCCACTGCGACGGTGACGTCGCGGGTGTCGCGCAATGCCGTCGGTCCGCGCAGGGCCACGTCCATCTGAGGCGCGCCCCAGCCCGAGCGCAGATCGACGCCCGGCGTGTCCAGATCCTTGGAGCTGGACACCAGAATGTCCGAGATCAGCGCCGTCGAATATTCGGGGAAGTTTTCCATCAGCAGGGCCGCGAAGCCCGAGATGTTCGGCGCCGCCATCGACGTGCCGGTGTAGGCCGCATAACCGCCGCCCGTGTATTTGATATACTGGTTCAGCACGCGCTGAAGCTCATCGTTGGCGTACTGCAAAACCGCGCCCGAGAACGCCGGCGTCAGTAGCGCCATATTGTTGGTCGAGGTCAGGAGCCCTGCCAGAACGGAGGTGAAGCCGTCCGGATCACCCAGCCGCGCCCCCGAAACCAGGGTGATCGCAGCAGCCTGACGTCCGACTTCGCGGCGCCATGCATCCTCGTCGTACGATGGTCCGCCCACGGCGCGGGCGTTCAGGTAGGCGTTCAAAACGCCGATGAACTGGTTCACCGACGCGTTTTGCAGAGCGGTGACTGTGGTCGCCGAGTACAGACCGGCGTAGTTGGCACGCGGATAGAGGGCCAGGATGCCCGCCCGGTCCATCGTATAAGCGGGCACCGACGAGACGACGGCCGAACCCGGTCCGGCGACGCACCAGGTCGCCGTCTGACCGCAGAAGCTGGTCGAGGGGTCGGCGGCGGTGAAGCTGGAATAGTTGGCGACCGACAGCCAGTTGGAGCGCAAACGCGGATCGTTCAGCGGCGCAGCGGCGTCGATCCCGGCGTGCACGCCAAAGCCGTTGCCGGCCGAGAAGACGACCAGGACGTCCTTGTCGAGCACCGGCTTGTAGAAGTCGCCATAGTTGCGGTTGAACGACGCCAGCACGGTGGGCAGCGAGGCGTTAAACGGCAGCGAATTGCCGCTGCCCCAGCTGTTGTTGATGATGCGCACCTGGCCGGTATTGGCCAGATCGACGATGTTCTGGTTCTGGGTGGCGACGATCTTTCCGTCGATGATCGCGTCCTTGTACCAAAGGAAGTCGCCAGCCGAGAAGTTGGCGGTGGCGGCGTACAGCTTGGCGTTGAAGGCGTTGCCGAACATCGGCTGGCCCGTCACGCGATCGCCGGCGATGGTGCCGGACACGTGGGTGCCGTGACCTTCCCACTGGCGACGCGGATTGATCATGCCGTCGTTGCCATAGCCGGCGACCGCCTGGCTGCGCAGGCCCATCACCTTGCCGGCCGATCCGAACAGCGGGTGGGCCATGTAGACGCCGGCGTCATTGACCCCGACGGTCTGTCCACGTCCGCTCAGGCCCATGGCGTAAGCGTGTTCCAAGCCCAGGAAGCCCTTTGAGTAATCGACGGAGAACTGGCTGTCCGCGCGCCAGGACGCGATGGCCGTCTGATAGTTCGTCGTGCGCGTGCCGTTGGCCATGTAGAAGCCGCCGGTCGGCGCCGTGGGAGCCGGAGTGGTCTGCGCCACAGCCGTCGTGCCCACCATGATCGCGACGCCGGCCGCTGCGGCCAGAAGCCCGCCCTTGAAACTGAAACCCAAGATTTACCCCCTGCGGCCTGCGGCCGACGACTCTACTGCGCCCCCGCGACGCAACTCCGACGCACAAATCGAAGGTGTTTCGCGTTGCCGTCAACCACATTTTCGCCTTGAGACGTTTCGTCCCAGCAGGATTGTTTGGGATAAACCAATCTCTTGCGCTCAAGCTTGAGGCGCCTGGGTCGCCTTTGGCAGGTGGCGTGGCGTGTGATTACCGCACGCAGATGCGCGCGCGGTCGTTGATCCAGCAGTCGCCCTCTAGGCGGACCGTTCCAAGGCGGTCGCCGGCCTTGTCGTCGTCGGGGTCGGCGTTCCAGGTGGCGTCGGCCGAGCCGTCGGCCATCAGGACGACGACGGCGAAATGGGAGTTCTTGGGCTTGCCCTCGGACCACGCGTTCATGGTGTAGCCGCCGTCGCCGAACGGATAGACGAGGCACGGCTCATCGAGCAGAACCTTGCCGTCGACAGAGAGATAACAGGACTTGCGTGACGCCGCTGGCGTAGTGGGTTCTGACGACGAGGTGGCGGAGCCGGCGCCGGTCTTCGCCGGTTCCGCAGGCGGTGCTGTCGGCTCTGAAGAGGTCGGCGCGGGGGTCTGCGTCGTGTCAGCTGGCCCAGGCGCGCCGGCGTCCTGACCACAGGCCGCCGCAGCGGCCGACAGCATCAGGGCGGCGATCAGGCTGAGCGATCGTGAAGGAGTTGATGTCACGCGAGCCTCCATCGTTGTCTCCCAGCGCCAACACGGGGGCGCACGGAACCGTTCCCGGCGAGACGGCGGCGAATGACGGCGCCCCTCCCCTTCGGCCGGCCGCTCGCCTATATCGCCAGCCTGTCCCGCTCCGGAGTTTTCCCATGGCCTATGTCGCCCGCAACGATCGTCCCGCCGACAAGGCGGCGCGCTATCTGGAGGTCGAGGCGGAAGTCCTGGCCGTGCTGGACGGCGAGCCGAATGTGACGGCGCGAATGGCGACGGTGGCGTCGATGCTGGCCGATGCGTTCGAGCACTATTTCTGGACCGGCTTCTATGTCGTGGCGCCGGACAAGGCGGACGAACTGGTGGTCGGGCCGTATCAGGGGACGCTGGGGTGCCTGCGCATCGCGTTCGGGCGCGGGGTGTGCGGCGCGGCCGCAGCGACCGGCCAGACGCAGTTGGTCGAGGACGTGCACGCCTTCCCCGGCCACATCGCCTGCGACAGCCGTTCGGCCAGCGAGATCGTGGTGCCCGTGCGCGACGCATCCGGCGCTCTGATCGCGGTGTTCGACGTGGATGCGACGACGCCGGCCGCCTTCGATACGGACGATCAGGAGGCGCTGGAGCGGTTGATGGCGAAGGTGTTCGCCGACGCTTGATCGGGCCGGTTGATCTGGCCGCAGCCGGCTCTATGGTCCCCGGCGACATGGAGGATCGGATGATGCAGCGGACAGTGGCAATCACGGGCGGACACGGCGTCCTGGGCCGGGCGGTGCTGGAGGCGGCGCTGAAAGCCGATTGGCAGGTCGCGGTGATCGACCATGCCTCTGGCCATGCCGTCCCTGAAGGCGTGCTGGAGGTCGGCGGGGTCGATCTGACGGACGCCGGCCAGGCGCAGAAGGCCGTAGACGCCGTGATCGCCCGGTTCGGGCGGCTGGACGCCCTGTTGAACATCGCCGGCGGTTTCGTCTGGCAGACGACCGACGATGCGGAACCTGCGTGGGACCGGATGCACGCGCTGAACGTCACGACCGCCGTGAACGCCAGCCGCGCGGCGCTGGATGCGCTGAAGGCCTCGCCCGAGGGTCGGATCGTAAACGTCGGCTCGGCCGCCGCGCTGAAAGCCGGGGCCGGCATGGGGGCCTATGGTGCGGCCAAGGCCGGGGTCCACGCCCTGACCCAGGCGCTGGCCGAGGAGTTGAAGGCGACAAAGGTGACGGTCAACGCCGTCCTGCCGTCGATCATCGACACGCCGACGAACCGTCAGGACATGCCCGACGCCGACCCGGCGACCTGGGTCGCGCCGGCCGATCTGGCGGCGGTGATCCTGTTTCTGGCCTCGCCCGAGAGCCGGGCCATGACCGGAGCCCTGGTGCCCGTGACTGGCCGCGTCTGATGCGCAGCGACCGGGTCCGCAGCGTGCTTTATCTGCCGGCCTCCAATGCGCGGGCGATCGAGAAGGCGCGGACGCTGGATTGCGATGTCGCCGTGCTGGACCTGGAAGACGCCGTGGCGCCCGAGGCGAAGGCTGACGCCCGCGACGCCGCCGTCGCGGCGGTTCGCGGCGGCGGGTTCGGGCCGCGCCTGGGCGTGCGGATCAATGGGCTGGACACCGACTGGGGGCTGGACGACCTGACGGCGATGAAGGCGGCGGGAGCCGCGCTGGTCGTCGCGCCGAAGGTGGAGACGCCCGAGGCCGTGCACGCCCTGTCCGCCGGCCTGGCCAAGGGTTGCGCCCTGTGGGCCATGATCGAGACGCCGCGCGCCCTCATGGCGCTGGCCGATATCGCGAGCGCAGGCGGGGCGCTGGACGGGCTGATGCTGGGGGTCAACGACCTGGCCAAGGCGTTGGGGACGGGGGCGTCGCCGGATCGCGAGCCGTTCAAGCCGTGGCTGGCGATGCTGGTCGCCGCCGCGCGGGCCAATGGCTTGCTGGCCATCGACGGGGTGTTCAACCGGATCGACAATGCGGAAGGCCTGGCGGCCGAGGCATTGCAGGGGCGATTGTACGGGTTCGACGGCAAGAGCCTGATCCACCCGTCGCAGATCGCGGCCGCCAACGCCGCCTTCTCGCCGTCCGAAGCCGAGATCGCCGATGCGCGAGCGATCGTCGCCGCCTTCGACGCGCCAGACGCCGAGGGGCGGGGCGCGATCCGCGTGAACGGGGCGATGGTCGAGCGGCTCCATCTGGAGCAGGCGAAGGCCTTGCTGGCGCGGGTGGATGGGGCCTAGTCGCGTCGATGCAACCGCCGTAAAGCTCGCGTCGAACCTCAGCGGACCCGTCTTGCCCCTACCCTCTGACACGCCTTTGAAAATCCCGGCTTGGGTCTGCGCGCCCGGCGTGCTGAAGGTGCCTTTCCTCGACGTGTTTCTGGCCGACTACGACCTGCGTCGCCTGCCAGGCGAGGACGTGCAGGCGGTGCTGGGCTGGGGGATGAAGACGACAGCGGCGGCGGGGCGACGGTGGGCCGAGAAGAACGGGCGGCTCTATGTGGCGCTGGAGGACGGGTTTTTGCGTTCGATCGGCATCGGCGAGGCGGGCGCGACGAGCCTCAGCCTGATCGTCGATGATCTGGGTGTCTATTATGATGCGACGCGGCCCAGCCGGCTGGAGCATCTGATCCAGACGGCCGACGATTGGTGCGACGCGGCCATGATCGCGCGGGCGCGCGGATTGATCGATCGGATCGTGGCGTCGGGCGTGTCCAAGACCAACATGGGCGGGCCGCTGGATCCGGGCCTGCTGAAGCCCGGTCGGCGCGTGCTGATCGTGGACCAGACGTTTGGCGACGCCTCCATCGCCTGTGGGCTCGCCACGGCTCAGAGCTTTGACGACATGATCGCCGCCGCCCGGCGCGACGAACCGGACGCCCAGTTGATCGTCAAACGCCATCCGGCGGTGGCGGCGGGCCGGAAGCGCGGCTGCGTGACGGACCTGACCGGCGTGACCCTGGTCGATACGGACGTGCGGCCGGCCGACCTGCTGGCGGCGGTGGATGCGGTCTATTGCGTCACCTCGGCCCTGGGGTTCGAGGCCCTGTTGCGCGGCTTATCCGTGCGGTGTTTCGGTGCGCCCTTCTATTCTGGCTGGGGCCTGACGACCGATGCGGTCCAGACGGGGCGGCGCGGCGTCGCGCGATCGATCGAACAGGTCGCCGCCGCCGCCCTGATCGCCTACAGCCGCTATGTCGATCCGGTGACGGGCGACAGGTGCGAGGCCGAACAGGCGCTGGAGCGGTTGATCGCCCTGCGCGACCGGGCCGACCGACTGGCGGGCTCGTGGTCGGCGGTGGGGTTTGCGCCGGCAAAGCGTCCGCCGGTGCGCCGACTGCTGAACTCGCCCAGGGCGTCGATGCGCTATTTCATGTCGCCCTCGCGCGCCGCCGCCCACGCCAAGGCGAGCGATGGGCGGCTGATCTGGTGGGCGGGCAAGGAGAGCGAGGCGACGCGTCAGGCGGCGGCTGCATTTGACGGCCCGACCGTGCGGATGGAGGACGGCTTCATCCGTTCGCGCGGCCTGGGTTCCGACTTCGTCGGTGCCCTGTCGGTCGCCCTGGACGATCAGGGCGTCTATTACGATCCGTCGCGGCCTTCGCGGCTGGAAACCCTGATCGAAACCTCGGACCTATCGCCGGTTCAGCTAGCGCGGGCCGCCGCCCTGCGGACGCGCGTGGTCGATGCCGGCCTGTCGAAATACAATCTGAGGGGTCAGGCGCCGACGGACTGGCCCGCCGATCGCGACATCCTGCTGGTGGTCGGTCAGGTCGAGAACGACAAGTCGATCCTGCTGGGCTGTGCGCCGGATCTGAACACCAACTCGGCCCTGGTAGAGGCGGCGCGGCGCGATCATCCGGACGCCTTTCTGGTCTATCGCAATCACCCCGACGTGCTGGCGGGCAACCGGCCCGGGCGGCTGGACGCCGGGGCCATGGCCTCGGTCGATGCTGTGGGCGACGGGCTGGATATCATCGACTGTCTGAACGCCTGTCGCCGGGTGGCGACCCTGACCTCCCTGACCGGGTTTGAGGCCCTGATGCGGGGCAAGGCGGTGTCGGTCTATGGCCGGCCCTTCTATGCCGGATGGGGACTGACCGACGACCGGCTGACGTTCGAGCGCCGCCGCCGCCGCGCCGGCGTCGATCACCTGGTCCACGCCGCCCTGATTGCCTATCCCCTGTATGTAACGCCCGAGGGCTGGCCCTGCGAGGCCGAGGATCTGGTGGACCGGCTGATCGCCGCGCGCGACCAGCCGACGCCCAAGGTGCCGCGCGGCCAGGTGCAGCGCTGGGCCGCCGGCATCATCGCCAGTCTCGACCGCAAGCCGCCGCCGTCCTATTGACGCGTTCTGATAGGAAACGGACTGTCCTCAAGCAGCAAGGTCCCGCGGGCCGAGCGATAGGAACACACTCCTCAAGCAGCGAGACGCCGCGCGTCGAGCGATAGGAACAAAAAAGTGTCGAATGCAGTGATCGCCGCCACCGGCCTCTTCACCCCCGAACAGTCGGTCTCGAACGCCGAACTGGTCGACAGCTACAACGCCTGGGCCGACGGCTGGAACGCCCGCCACGCCGCCCAGATCGAGGCCGGCGAGCTGGAGGCCAAGTCGCACTCCTCGCCCGAGTTCATCGAGAAGGCGTCGGGCATCAAGAGCCGGTTCGTGCTGGACAAGGCCGGGATCATCGACCCCGAGCGGATGGCGCCGAACCTGGCCGAACGCTCCAATGACGAAATCTCGATCCTGGCCGAGATGGCGGTCAAGGCGGCGCGTCAGGCGATCGAGGCGTGGGGCAAGCCGGTTTCGGAAATCGGCGCCGTCCTGTGCGCCGCGTCGAACATGCAGCGCGCCTATCCGGCCATGGCGATCGAGGTCCAGCAGGCCCTGGGCATCGAGGGCTTCGCCTTCGACATGAATGTGGCGTGCAGCTCGGCGACCTTCGGCATCAAGACGGCGGCGGACTTCATCGCCGGCGGCTCGGTCAAGGCGGTGCTGATGGTCAATCCAGAGGTCTGTTCGGCCCACCTGAACTTCACCGATCGCGACAGCCATTTCATCTTCGGCGACGTGGCCACCGCGGTGATCGTGGAGTCGTCAGACACGGCGGGACCGGGCGGCTGGGACGTGCTGGGCACGCGTCTGAAGACGACCTTCTCCAACAACATCCGCAACAACTTCGGCTTCCTGAACCGCAACGCGCGCGACACCGCGCATCTGGACAGCCCCGAGGCCGACGACAGCGTCCAGAACGACAAGCTGTTCATCCAGCAGGGCCGCAAGGTCTTCCGCGACGTGGTGCCGATGGTGTCGGACATGATCGTGGATCACGCCGGCGAACTGGGCCTGGATCCGCACGATCTGAAGCGGCTGTGGCTGCACCAGGCCAACATCAACATGAACACGATGATCGGCAAGAAGGTGCTGGGTCGTGAGCCCTCGGCCGATGAGAACGTCATCATCCTGGACGAATACGCCAACACCTCCTCGGCGGGGTCGATCATCGCCTTCCACCTGCACAACGACGGGTTCGAGGCGGGCGATACGGGACTGATCTGCAGCTTCGGCGCCGGCTATTCGGCCGGGACGGTCTTCGTCAGGAAGCGCGCCGCCTGAAGTCTCAAAGCCGGGGCAGGAACAGGACGAAGTCCAGGCTCCACAGCCCCGGTCCATTGGCGATCAGCCAGACCAGGATGACCATCAGCAGGGTCTCGGGCAGGTCGAAATAGCTGGAGAGGCGATAGCCGAGGCTGGTCCCCTCCACCGACTTTGACGCCACGGTCACCAGGGCGACCAGGCTGATGATCAGCAGCACCAGGGCCGCCAGGCTGGTGAACAGACCCATGATCAGCAGGGCGCCGAAGGCGAACTCGCACACGGACACGAACTTCGCGGTCTGGCGCGGCGCGGCGATGCCGGCCTCGACCATCGTCTTGCTCATCTTCTCGGCCTGGGCCGGGGTGAACAGCTTGTAGAAGCCGGACAGGAAGAACATTCCCCCGACCACGACCCGCGCGATCAGGGGCGCGATGTCCATCAGGGCCGGAACGCCCAGGCCGAGGCCGCGATAGAGGTCGATCATGGGGCTAAGGCTCCGCTTGGAATGGCGAAGCCTTCAATGCCTTACGGGCGCGTCGGTTGCTCTGCCGAGGCTTGGGCGGGATGCGTCGCCTTCCATTCCATGGCGCGGCGGATGCGGTTCTCCACGCTGGGGTGATCGTAGAACAGGAACTCCTCGATCGCCGACGGCGACGGGGCGCGGTATTCGGCGGTCTTGATCAGGGCCTTGGACAGACCGTCCGGTTCATTGGCGTGAACCAGCGAGAAGTGATCGGCGTCCTCCTCCATCGTGCGGGTCATGGTGGCGAAGACGGGGGTGCCCAGCACGCCCAGGAAGGCCAGCACCAAGGCCAGGACCGGCAGGCCCGCAGGGTCGGAGATGTCGCCCACGCGATCCGCCCTCAGCAGACGATGCGCCACCGGATACAGCCGATCGGTCAGCCAGAAGGCCAGCACCGACAACAGGACCAGAATGCCGACGGTCCAGAGAATGTGCGCCCGGACATAGTGGCCCATCTCATGGCCGACCACGCCGCGCACCTCGGCCAGATCCGCGCCCTGTTTGAACATGGTGTCGCTCATCGCCACCCGCGCCGTGCCGAACAGGCCCGAGACATTGGCGGTATAGCGGTCGGACTGTTTGGAGCCGTCGTAGATGAAGATCTTGTCCGACGGCGTGCCGGTCTGTTTGGCCAGGGTCACCACGGCGTCGCGCACCGGCCCGTTCGGCGCGGGCGTATAGGTGTTGAAGATCGGTTCGATCACCAGGGGCGCGAGCACCAGGCCGATGACGATGAAGGCCGCTGTCACGCCGGCCGCCCAGGCCCACCAGAACCGGCGCGCACGCCGGATCAGCGCATAGATCGCCACGAGCAGCAGCGAGGTCGCCACGACCGAGATGGCCGCGCCGATCACGGCCTCGCCCAGCCAGCCGCCTAAGGCCTGGCTGGTCAGTCCATACTGTTTCTCGCGCCACCAGCCCTGATAGATCGCCCACGGCAGGGTCAGCGCCCAGCTCATGCCCGAATAGACCAGGGCGACGGCGAAACTGGCCAAGGTCGGCCGACGACGGCGACGTTCGATCCGGCTGCGGATCGCGACCAGCAGGCCGGTGCGCACGATGATCCAGGCGACCAGGGCCGAGACCAGGAAGCTCCATAGGATCAACCAGTGCGAACCGTGGGTATAGGCGATGGCGCGTGCCGTTTCCTGGGGCGACAAGGTCGCCAGCCACTGGGCTGTCGCGGCCGCCGGATCGAAATTCGTCATGGTTTTCTCCCTTGAGAGAACCAAACCGCGCGACCCGCGTTATGTCAGGTTAATTCGCATCCATGATGATTCTCGCCCGGCCACGCTTGAATCTTTCACGACTTTTTGTCACGCATTCTCCTGTCGAGAACAGGGGATGTCCCAGATGGCTCACAAGACGCCCAAGCAGGTCCTGGAAAGCTTGGCTCATGATATCGCCACCGTGTTGAAGAGCATGGGTGGCTCGGCGCATCAGAACATGGTGGTCGATTGCGTGGCGGCGATGAAGCGCCAGCGCGGCGAGGCGGTCAACCCGCCCGATCTTCGACAAAAGATCATCGAGACCTTTGAATACTATCGCGACTGGTTCGTTCGCCCGTTCGGCGAAGGCTCGCAGCGTTGGGCCTTGGCCGGCGACTTCGGCTGATTTCACTGTCCTGAACGAAAAAGGCGCGCTCCCTGCGGAGCGCGCCTTCGTCGTTAGGACTGATCGATCAGATCAGAAGCGACGGATGTAGCTGACCGAATAGGCGTCGGCTTCACCACCGTTGTCGCGGTAGTCGCGACGGGTCCAGTCGGCGCGCACGCCGTTGACGCCGTCCAGGTAGTAGTTGGCGCCGGCGCCGTAGTTCCAGCTGTCGCCGCCCACGTCGGTGTTGGCGCCCGGGAACTTCTGCTTCAACTCGGTGTGGCCGTAGCCGCCGCGTGCGAACAGTTCCAGCTTGTCAGAGACCGGCACCTTGCCGACCACGTAGCCGGCGGCGTCCCACTCGTGTTTGATCTCGCCATCGACGCCCGCGACGGTGAAGTCGTCATGCTTCACGCCGACCGAGGCTTCGGTTTCCACAGCGATGTAACGGTTGAGGTTGACGCCAAGACGACCGGTGACAGCGCCCGTCGTTGCATTGTCGCCTTCAAGATGAGTGTAGCCCAGCGAGCCGTAACCACGCGGCTCAGGATTGGTTTGAGCAAAGGCCGGAGCGGCGATTGCGGAAACGGCGACAGCAGCGAGAAGAATGTTACGCATTGTTTCTTATTAACTCCTAGATGTGATGACCGAGCCGATCATCAGCCCCATCCAGCGAGTGCTTAAATAGGTGACAGCGTCATCTGTTCCAGGGGCGCAAAAACACGACGAATGCCTGTGGACGCAGGGACACATACAACGTTCCGTCAAGATCGGCGACTTTATGGCGCCGCAGCAAAAAGGGCGGCCTCAACCGAGACCGCCCTTCTTCGGTTCGTCTTGCCGAGAAGGTCTAGCGGTCCTTCTCGCGCTCCACGTTCAGCGCGGCCTGGGCCGCCGCCAGACGGGCGATCGGCACGCGATAGGGCGAGCAGGAGACGTAATCCAGCCCGGCCTGTTCGCAGAAGGCGATCGACGACGGGTCGCCGCCATGCTCACCGCAGATGCCCAGCTTGACCTCGGGCCGGACCTTGCGCCCGCGTTCGGCGGCGATCTCGATCAGGCCGCCGACGCCGTCCCGGTCCAGGCGCACGAAGGGATCGGTCTCGAAGATGCCCTTGTCCAGATAGGCCTGCAGGAACCGGCCGGAATCGTCGCGCGATATGCCGAACGTCGTCTGGGTCAGGTCGTTGGTGCCGAAGCTGAAGAACTGGGCGTATTCGGCCAAGTCCCCGGCGCGGATGGCGGCGCGCGGCAGTTCGATCATGGTACCGACCAGATAGTCGATGGTCTGGCCCGTCTCCTCGAACACCGCCTTGGCCGTGCGGTCGGTCAGCTCGCGCAGATATTTCATCTCCAGGCCCAGGGCGACCAGCGGGTGCATGATCTCCGGCAGGGGCGCGGCGCCCGACTTCTGCTTGACCTCCAGCGCCGCCTCGATGATGGCGCGGACCTGCATCTCGTAGATTTCGGGGTAGGCGACGCCCAGGCGGCAGCCGCGGTGGCCCAGCATCGGGTTGGTCTCGTGCAGTTCCTTGGCGCGGCGCTTCAGCTTCTCGGCGTCGATGCCGGACGAGGCGGCCAAGGCGTCGATGTCTTCCTCGGTGTGGGGGATGAACTCGTGCAGCGGCGGGTCCAGCAGGCGCACCGTCACCGGCAGGCCGGCCATGATCTCGAACAGTTCGACGAAGTCCGACTTCTGGAACGGCGCGATCTTGGCGAGCGCCGCGCGACGGCCCTTCTCGTCGTCGGCCAGGATCATCTCGCGCACGGCGGCGATCCGGGTGTCGTCGAAGAACATGTGCTCGGTGCGGCACAGGCCGATGCCCTCGGCGCCGAAGCCGCGCGCGGTCTTGGCGTCCAGCGGGGTCTCGGCGTTGGCGCGGACCTTCAGGCGGCGCACCTTGTCGGCCCAGCCCATCAGGGTCTGGAAATCGCCGGTCAGTTCGGGCTCGATCATCGGCACGGCGCCGTCCAGCACCTCGCCCTTGGAGCCGTCGATGGTGATGACCTCGCCGGCCTTGAAGGTGCGGCCGCGCGCGGTGAACGTGCCCTTGGCCTCGTCGATATGGATCTCGCCGGCGCCGGAGACGCAGGCCCGCCCCATGCCGCGCGCCACGACGGCGGCGTGGCTGGTCATGCCGCCGCGGGCGGTGACGATGCCGCGCGCCGCATGCATGCCGTGGATGTCCTCGGGGCTCGTTTCCTCGCGCACCAGGATGACCGCTTCGCCCAGACCGGACATGCGCTCGGCCTCGTCGGCGTCGAAGACAATCTTGCCGGTCGCGGCGCCAGGCGAGGCCGGCAGGCCGGCGGCGACCACGGTGCGCGCCGCATCGGGGTCTAGCGTCGGGTGCAGCAGCTGGTCCAACGCCGACGGCTCGACCCGGCTGATGGCCTCTTCCTGAGAGATCACGCCCTCGGCGGCCAGATCGACGGCGACCTTCAGCGCCGACTTGGCGGTGCGCTTGCCGTTGCGGGTCTGCAGCATCCACAGACGGCCCTGCTCGACCGTGAACTCGATGTCCTGCATGTCGCGGTAGTGGCTTTCCAGCTTGCCGACGACATCGACGAACTGGGCGAACACCTCAGGCATGGCCTCTTCCATCGAGGGGGCGGTCTCGCCCATCTCCTCGCGGCCGATCTTGGTCAGGGACTGCGGCGTGCGGATGCCGGCGACCACGTCCTCGCCCTGGGCGTTGATTAGGAACTCGCCGTACAGGCGCGCCTCGCCGGTCGAGGGGTTGCGGGTGAAGGCCACGCCGGTCGCCGACGTCTCGCCCATATTGCCGAACACCATCGACTGGACGTTGACGGCCGTGCCCCAGCTTTCGGGAATGTCGTGCATGCGGCGATAGAATTTCGCCCGGTCGTTCATCCAGCTTTCGAACACGGCGCCCACGGCGCCCCACAGCTGGTCCTTGGGATCCTGCGGGAAGGCGTGACCCAGTTCGCGCTCGACCACGGCCTTGTAGTCGGCGACCACCTTCTCCCAATCGGCGGCGGTCAGGTCGGTATCGACCGTGACGCCCAGGCGATCCTTGTGCTGGTCCAGCACCTCTTCGAAATCGTCGTGGCTGAGGCCCAGCACGACGTTGGAATACATGGTGATGAAGCGGCGATAGCTGTCGAAGGCGAAGCGACGGTCGCCCGACAGCTTGGCCAAGCCTTCGACCGTCTGGTCGTTCAGGCCCAAGTTCAGCACCGTGTCCATCATGCCCGGCATGGACGCGCGCGCGCCGGACCGCACCGAGACCAGCAGCGGGTTTTCGACATCGCCGAAGGTCTTGCCGACCACGCCCTCGACCTTGGCCAGGGCGGCCTGGACCTGGGCGTCCAGATCGGCCGGATAGGTCTCGTTGTTGGCGTAATAGTGGGTGCAGACCTCGGTGGTGACGGTGAAGCCCGGCGGAACCGGCAGACCCAGCGACGACATTTCCGCCAGATTGGCGCCCTTGCCGCCGAGAAGGTTCTTCATCGACGCGTCGCCGTCGGCGGAGCCTCCGCCGAAGCCGTACACCCACTGAGTCATCATGCAGTCCCTGAGCTTTTCGGATCGTCCGGCGGGTTGGCCCCGCTCGCACATGCAGCATGATCTAGCGCGTGAGAGCGGCCTTGACCATTGCGGATGTAACAATGCGTGAGGGGGTGTGCGGTTTCCTAGCGACGTGCGCGCACAACCTTGACGTCATCGTCTCCTCCCCATGAAATGGGGAGGGGGACCGCGAAGCGATGGAGGGGTTCTTGACGCACGAAGGCTCCGTCTCGCGCGCCCGCATCCTGCGCCGCGCCCTGACCCCGCCCGAAGCCCGACTGTGGGTCCACCTGCGCCGCCGCACGCTGGACGGTCTGAAATTCCGCCGTCAGCATCCGGCGGGGTCTATGTGCTCGACTTCTATTGCGCCGAGGCGATGCTGGCCGTCGAGGTGGATGGCGAAAGCCACGAAGGCCGAGGCGAGCATGACGCACGACGCACGCGCTGGCTTGCGACCCAGGGCATTGCGGTCATCCGCGTCTCGGCCGAACAGGTGCGGGTGGACTTAGGCGACGTCCTCGAGTTTATCGCCGACAGGGCGAGAGACCGAATCCGAAGCTGAAACACCCTGTCTCCTCCCCATGAAATGGGGAGGTGGCGCGGCGCGCTTGCGCCGTGACGGAGGGGTTCTTCACCACATCGCAGCCGTGAGACGTCAAGAGCCCCTCCACCGCTGCGCGGTCCCCCTCCCCACAAGTGGGGAGGAGACGATGCGGCCCCTACCCCGCGATCTGGCCGAAATCGGCGACCTGGCCCATGACGTCGCGGACCTGGCCCAGCAGCTTCAGGCGGTTTTCGCGTTCTGCGGGGACGTCGGAGTTGACCAGAACGTCGTCGAAGAAACGGTCCACGGGCGCGCGCAGGCGCGCCAGGGCGGTCATTGCGGCGGCGAAGTCCTCGGTCTCCAGCGCGGCCTCGACGGCGGTGCGGGCGGCGCCGACGGCGAAAGCCAGGGTGGTCTCGGCCTCGGGCTGATTGGGCAGGCCGGTCCGAACCATGCCGGTGGGCAGCGGCCCCTTCTTCTCCTCGGCGCGCAGGATGTTAGAGGCGCGCTTGTAGCCGGCCAGCAGATTGGCCCCGTCGTCCGTGGCGAGGAAGGCGGCCAGCGCCTCCACCCGCCGCACGATGCGAACGAGATCGTCATCGCCCAGGGCGAAGACGGCGGCGACGAGATCGTGGCGCTGGCCCTGGTCGCGGAGGAGGACGGTCAAGCGGTCGGCGAAGAAGGCGAGCACATCAGCCTTCAAAGGCATCAACCAAGCTAGAGGCGCACCATCAGCCCATCTGGCCGCAGACTTTCCTTCCACTTCACGGAAAACGTCCGCTATCGCTTCAAGCTGAGCAAGTGGTTCGTCGCTCTCCATTATGCTTTTGCCTATGGCCGCAGGCAGAGCAGGATTGGCAACCGCCAGTTCTACTTTGGCAGCCGCCAAATGCGCAGGACCGTAGAGGACGAGGTCGAGAACCTGTTCAGTCCGCAATCCCAAACGCACGCCATTCTCAAGCAATAGCCGGATCACGCCCAGCGCCGCTCGACGCAGGGCGAACGGATCCTTCGATCCCGTAGGCTTTTCGTCGATAGCGAAGAAGCCGACCAATGTGTCTAGCTTGTCGGCCAGGGCGACGGCGACCGTGACGGGCGCGGTCGGGACCGTGTCGGCGGGGCCTTGGGGTTTGTAGTGGTCGCGCACGGCGTCGGCGATCGCGTCGGAATGGCCGGCGAGACGGGCGTAATAGCCGCCCATGATCCCCTGCAGTTCCGGGAATTCGCTGACCATGCCTGACACGAGGTCGGCTTTGGACAGGCGGGCGGCGGTTTCGGCCTGATCGGCGTCGGCGCCGACCAGCGGGGCGATCTCGCGGGCCAGGGCGGCGATGCGCTCGACGCGCTCGGCCAGGGTGCCCAGTTTGGCGTGGAAGGTGACGCCGGACAGTTTGGCGTTCCAGGCGTCGAAGCCGACCTTCTGATCCTCGTCCCAGAAGAAGCGGGCGTCGTTCAGGCGGGCGGACAAGACGCGGCTGTTGCCGGCGGCCAGGGCCTTGCCGCCGTCGGTGGCCTCGACGTTTGCGACGACCAGGAAGTTCGGGGCCAGGCCGTCCTTGGACGGATCACGGACGGCGAAATACTTCTGGTGCACCTTCATCGACAGGCGCACGACCTCGGGCGGCAGGGCCAAGAACTGCGGGTCCATGTCGCCCAGGATCGGGGTCGGCCATTCCGCCAGACCCGCCACCTCGTCCAGAAGGCCGTCGTCATCGACAAGGGCGAGGCCGCGCGCGGCGCAGGCCGCCTTGGCCTGTTCCAGAATGCGCAGCTTGCGATCGGCGACGTCCAGCAGGACGAAGTTCTTTTCCAATTGGGTGCGGTAATCGACGAAGTCGTTGACGCGCAGCAGCTCGCCGGAACCCAGGAAGCGGTGGCCCTCGGTGATCGCGTCGCTCTGAATCCCGTCGATCTCGAACGGCACCACCTTGCCGTCGAACAGGCACAGGATGCGCTTGATCGGACGCACCCAGCGCAGCGTGCCGGAACCCCAGCGCATCGACTTCGGCCAGGGGAAGGTGCGGACGACTTGATCGACCGTCTCGGCGACCAGATCGGTCGTGGCGCGGCCCTTGGACGACAGGACAGCGAACAGGACGCCGTCGCGCTCGGTCAGTTGATCGCGCGTCAGGCCGGTCTTGCGCAGGAAGCCTTCCAGCGCCTGTTCCGGGGCCGAGGCGCGCGGGCCCTTGACCTCTTCCTCGCGGTCCGGCGTGGCCGTGGGCAAGCCGTCGATGACCAGGGTCAGGCGGCGCGGACCGGCATAGGTCGTCAGCGCCTCCCACGTCAGGCCGGCGGCCTTCAGCCGGTCGGAGACCATACGCTCCAGGTCGCGCGCGGCGCCCTGCTGCATCCGGGCGGGGATTTCTTCGGAAAAGATTTCGAGGAGAAGTTGGGGCATCAGGCGGTTTTCCGCTCTTGTTCGACGTAAGCGAGGGCGCAGGCTTTGCAGAGTTCGCGGATGCGGCCGATGTAGCTCTGGCGTTCGGCCACGGCGATAGCGCCGCGGGCGTCCATCAGGTTGAACAGGTGACTGGCCTTCAGCACCTGATCATAGGCGGGCAGGACCAGCGGCTGATCCTGCGGGCCGCGCATGTCGAGCAGGCGCTGGACCTCGCCCACCATATCCTCGAACCGGCGCTTCAGACCGTCGATGTCATAGCCGTGGAAGTTGGCTTCCGACTGTTGCCGCTCGTTCTCCAGGAAGACCTCGCCATAGGTCAGCCCCTCCTTGGTGAACTTCAGATCATAGACGTTGTCCACGCCCTGGACGTACATGGCCAGACGCTCCAGCCCGTAGGTCAGCTCGCCCGACACCACATCGACCTCGATGCCGCCGACGCCCTGGAAATAGGTGAACTGCGTGACCTCCATCCCGTCGCACCAGACCTCCCAGCCCAGCCCCCAGGCGCCGACGGTGGGGTTCTCCCAGTCGTCCTCGACGAAGCGAATGTCGTGCAGTTTCGGATCGATGCCGATGGCCGCCAGCGACCCCAGATACAGCTCCTGAAGGTTGTCCGGGTTCGGCTTCAGGATGACCTGGTATTGGTAATAGTGTTGGAGGCGATTGGGGTTTTCACCATAGCGGCCGTCGCCCGGGCGGCGGCTGGGCTGGACATAGGCGGCCTTCCACGGCTTGGAGCCGAGCGCGCGCAGGACGGTGGCGGGGTGCAGCGTGCCGGCTCCGACCTCGATGTCATAGGGTTGCAGAATGGCGCAGCCCTGCTCGCCCCAATAGCGGTGGAGCGTCAGGATCAGGTCCTGAAACGCGAGCGGCTCGGTCGAGGTGGTCAAATCAGGCTCGTGGGGAGGGGCTGCAAAAAAGACGGCGGACCATAGGGCCCGCCGCCTTCCGCTTCAACACGCTACCGAGCGAGCGCGTGGATGACCCTGATCAGTTCGGGGTCGGCTTGGCTTCGGCCGCGCCGTCGGCGGCGGGATCAGCCGCATCGACCGGCGGCGTGGCCGGGGTGTCGACCTGACCATCGGTTGGGTTGACGACCGGCGACGAGGACGTGGTGGTCGTCATCGCGGCGGGCTGGCCGTTGGGCGCGGTCGGGGCCGGCGTCGCTTCAGCAGCCGGGGTCGCCTCAGCGGCCGGAGCGGCGGCTTCGGCGGGCGCGGCGGCCTCTTCATCGCCCATGGCGGCCATGGAGTTCGCCGGGTTCAGGACCTTGTCGATCGGGAAGATGGCGCCGTTCGAGGCGTCCAACTCGGCGCTGACGACGGTCGCGCCGTCAGCCTTGATGGCCGAACCGGTGCCGTCCAGCAGAACCTGGCTCTCGGCGGCCGTCTCTACGCCGCCCTTCTTGCCCATGATCTGGTCGGGCGTCACGTCGGCGACGATGACGTGATACAGCAGCAGCTGGCGCAGTTCAGCGGCGTTGGCCGGGTCCATCAGACGCGTACGCTCGGCCTCGGGCACGGCGGCGAAGGCGGCGTCGGTCGGGGCGAAGATCGAGATGGCCGGACGGCTGGCCAGGGTGTCGGTCAGCTGGGCGGCGTCCAGCGCGGCCAGCAGGGTGGTGAACTGACCGCTGGCCTTCAGCTTGTCGACAACGGTTTCGCCGGCGACAGGCGTGGTCGCCTCTGCAGTCGTGGTCGTGGTCGCGGCGGCCTCAGCCGTCGGCGCCGGCGTCTGCGGCATGGCCGGCATGGCCGGATCGGTTTGCGGCATGGTCGCGGGGGCGGGCGTCGTCGTGGTCGCAGGGGCGGTCATGTCCTGGGCGAAAGCAGGGGCAGCCATCAGGCTGACGACGGCGGTGGCGGCAAGCAATTTTGCACGAAGCATGGCGATTTCCTTTTTCCTGTTTGAGGATCGCCACGGGGAGACGGCGACCCGTTCCAGACATCGGAACTGCCGACTCAAATCAGAACGCCGTGATCTGGTTCCGAGATTTCGAAACAATGCGTAACGTATGTGGTGATCTGGGCGAGACCTGGGCGAAATCGCCGGTTTCGCAGCCTCATCGCCGGTATTCGGCCACAAAGCTTTAGCGTTGCTTTACGGACAGTCGCGTTGCTTTGACCCAGGCCGTGGGATGTGCGGCGGATAATGCGCGCGCAGCAGATTGGGCCGCTTCGTCGCTGGGGTACAAACCGAACACCGTCGCGCCTGAGCCAGACATTCGCGTCAGAGCGACCTGGTCCGTCACCGCAACCGCCGAGAGGGCTGCGCCGATCGCCGGCGTTAGGGCCAGCGCGGGCGCTTCCAGATCGTTGCGCTGGGCCGACAGCCAGTCGATCACGGCGGCGAGGGACCAGTCGTGTGGCGACGAGGGCCTGTCGGCGGCCCGCACCGGCCCTGCGTCGTAGGCTTGATAGACGGCGCCGGTCGGCGATGGGACGCCGGGATTGAACAGAACGGCCGGCAGCGGCGGCAGTCGGGGTTCGTCGGTCAGCACGTCTCCCCTGCCCTCGGCCCAGGCCGTGCGCATCCGCAGACACATCGGCCCGTCCGCGCCGACGACGTCCGCAACCGCCTCAAGCGCGTGGTCGTCGAGATCGAGCGCAAGGACGTCGCGCGCCAGCTTCAACGCCACGCCCGCATCGGACGATCCGCCGCCCAGCCCCGCCGCGATGGGCAGGCGCTTGTCCAGCGTGACCTTCAGTCTCGGCTCTCCGATGCCGCAGACCTCGCCCAGCTGACGCAGCGCGCGCAGGATAAGGTTGTCGTCCGTCGGCCCCAACCCGCCGCCGAAAGGCCCGTCGACCGTCAGCGACAGACGATCCGCCGGCTCGACCGACACGCGATCCCCGACATCGGCGAAGGCGACTAGGCTGGACAGCGTATGATAGCCGTCAGCGTCCACCGCGCCGACGTGTAGGAACAGATTGATCTTGGCCGGCGCCAGGGCGGTCAGGGCAGGCATGACCTATTGCGCGACGCCCTGAGCGCTCGGCGCGCTGTCCAGCCCATTGGCGATCTTGCGTTCGACCTCGGCCCGACGTTCGGGTTCAGGCTCGAGCACCAGGACGCGGTTCCACAGCCAAACGGCTTCGCGTTGACGGCCGACCTTCCAATAGGCGTCGCCGAGGTGATCATTGATCTCGGCGTTGGACGGCTCCTTGTCGACAGCCTCTTCCAGAGTGTTGACGGCGGTTTCGTACTGGCCCTGTTTGAACTGCGCCCAGCCCAGCGAATCCTGGATGTTGCCGTTGTCGGGCTCCAGCGCATGGGCGCGGGCGATCATTTCGGCGCCTTCCTGAACGCGCAGCCCCTTATCAACCCAGAGATAGCCGAGGTAGTTCAGCATATCGGCGTCGTTCGGCGCGGTCTGAAGCGCGGCCCACAGTTCGGCCTCGGCCTCGGGAACACGACCCAGCGCCTCATAGGCGGCGCCGCGCAGGAAGTGAACGCTGGCGCCCTGATCGGCGGTGTTCAAAAGCGGCCCGTCCAGCAGCGCAAGCGCCTCGTCATGCTGTTTCAGCTGCATCAGCTGACCGGCCAAGACCAAGGCGATCTGCCGATCGTCGGGGCTGGCGGCGGCGGCGCGACGCAGCTCGGTGAGCGCGTCCTGCGACTGGCCGTCTTCTTCCAGCGCCACGGCCAACTGGGCGCGGGCGGCGGCGTAGAGCTGCGGATCGGCGGTCCCGACCCGCGACAGGGCGTTGCGGGCGGCGGACTTCAGACCGGCGCGCGAGAGCACCTGGGCCAGCTGATATTCCGTCTCGTCATCGTCGTGCAGGTTCTGGGCGAGGCGCAGATAGACGGCGGCGAACTCATTGCCGCGCTCGGCCGAAGCCTGGGCGGCGGCGGTGATCAGGCCCTGGGCGGCGCCTTCGCGGAAGTCGGGCAAGGCGGGCGGGCGGCCTCCGTCCTTTAGCCGTTGCAGCGCGCGGGCCACTCCCGGATCGACGGGTTGCACCGCCATGGCGGCTTCATACAGGGCGACGGCGTCGTCGCGGCGACCGCGCCGTTCCAGAAACTCGCCATAGGGGCGTTTGAACAGGGCGCCGACGCCGGCGACTTCGGAAGCGGTCTTCAGCTCGACCTCGGCCTCGGCATAGTCGCGACGTTTTTCCAGCAGGGCGGCGCGATTGATGCGGGCGAAGGCCAGCGTCAGGGGATCGCCGGCGGTCGGGACCGACTGAAGCGCCCGGGTCCAGTCGCCGGCTGCGGCGGCGATCCACGGCGCGACCAGCAGACCGGCGCGCGCGTGCGGGGCGCCGATGGGCTGACGCGCCAGTTCGGCGTTCGGCGTCCTGGCGTCGCCGCGCACGAAGTCCTGCACCAGACGCACCAGCCGCCCACCCTCCACAAACGCGGGAGACGCGGTCGCATCGGTCGGGGCCAGGGCGGCCGCCACATCCAGATCGCCGGTCAGCAGGGCGGAGGTGAAGGCTTGTTCGCGCACGCGCGGCTGTTCAGGCGTCAGTCGTTCCGCCTGGGCCAGATAGTCCGAGCCGGTCGCCCCCTCGCCCTGCATCAGGGCCAGCTTGCCCGCCAGATACAGACCATAGGCGCTGCGGCCCTCGGCGTTCGTCGGGATCGGCGCCCATACGGCCGGGATCGCCGGCGTCACGGGCATATCGGTGATGATGATGCGAGGATCGGGCGCGGCCTCGGCCGGCGCCTGACTTGGTGCGGCCTGAGCCGGCGCAGCCTGGCCCGGCGCCGTCTGGCCCGGCTCCAGGATGACGGCCGGCGGATGGGTGTCCGGCGTCGGGGCGGGCGGGGTCGTGTCCTGAGCCGAGGCATGGCCGGCAAGCGCCACGGCGAGGACGGCCAGGGAGGCGGCGAACAGGCGAGAACGGGAGGCGATCATGCCCGGACCCTTCACGCTTTTGCAGCGGCGGGCAAGGGCGGAACGCCGCCCCTGCCCCGTTCCGTCACATGTTCGGATAGTTGGGACCGCCGCCGCCCTCGGGCGTGGTCCAGACGATGTTCTGCGACGGATCCTTGATGTCGCAGGTTTTGCAGTGAACGCAGTTCTGGGCGTTGATGACGAAGCGGGGATCGGCCTTGGCCGCCTCGTCGCCATAGACGACCTCGTACACGCCGGCCGGGCAGTAAAGCCGCGCCGGCTCGCCGTATTTGGGCAGGTTGACGCGGATCGGGATCGACGGATCCAGCAGCTTCAGGTGGGCCGGCTGGTCCTCGGCGTGGTTGGTGTTGGAGATGAACACCGAAGACAGCTTGTCGAACGACAGCTTGCCGTCCGGCTTGGGGTAGGCGATCGCCTTGTGATCGGCGGCCAGGCCGGTCGAGGCGGCGTCGGTCTTTTCGTGCTTCAGCGTCGGGATCGGCGACAGGCCGCCGAACAGGGTGCGGCACCACATGTCGAACATCCCCAGCGCCCCGCCCAGCGTCGTGCCGAACTTGGACAGCAGGGGCTTCGCGTTCCGGACGACCGACAGCTCCTTGTAGACCCAACTCTTTTCGAAGGCGGTCTGGTATTCGACCAGTTCGTCGCCCGCGCGCCCGGCCTGAACGGCCTCATAGGCGGCGTCGGCGGCCAGCATGCCGGTCTTCATGGCGTTGTGGCTGCCCTTGATTCGGGGCACGTTCACGAAGCCGGCCGAACAGCCGATCAGCAAGCCGCCGGGGAAGCTCAGCTTTGGGATCGACTGCAGGCCGCCCTCGGTGATGGCGCGCGCGCCGTAGGAGATGCGTGTTCCGCCCTCCAGGTGCTGAGCGATCTCAGGGTGGTGTTTGAAGCGCTGGAACTCGTCGAACGGCGACAGGAACGGGTTCTTGTAGTTCAGGTGAACCACGTAGCCGACGGCCACGTAGCGATCGCCGAAGTGATACAGGAAGCTGCCGCCGCCGGTGTGTTCGTCCAGCGGCCAGCCGGTCGTGTGCTGGGCCAGGCCGGGCTGGTGCTTGTCGGCCGGCACCTGCCACAACTCTTTCAGGCCGATGCCGTATTTCTGGGGCGACTTGCCGTCCTGAAGCTTGTGCCTGGCGATGATGGTCTTGGCCAGGGAGCCGCGCACGCCCTCGGCGATGAAGACATATTTGCCGTGCAGTTCAATGCCGGGCTGGAAATCGCCGGTCGGCTTGCCCTCGCGGTCGATGCCGAAGACGCCGGCGACGACGCCCTTGACCCGACCCGTTTCCTCTTCCCAGACGACGTGGCTGGCGGCCATGCCGGGATAGACCTCGACGCCCAGGGCCTCGGCCTGCTCGCCCAGCCAGCGCGTGACGTTGCCCAACGAGGCGATATAGCAGCCGTGATTGTGCATGAAGGGCGGCATCAGCGGCATGGGCAGCGACGCCGACCCCTGCGGGCCCAGCAGCAGGAACTTGTCCTTCGTGACCGGCGTCTCCAGCGGCGCGCCGCGTTCCTTCCAGTCGGGGAACAGCTCGTTCAACGCCTTGGGATCGATGACCGCGCCCGACAGGATATGACCGCCGACCTCGGCCGCCTTTTCCAGAACCGCGACGGTGATTTCCTTGCCATCCTTTTCCGCGCGCTGCTTCAGGCGGATGGCCGCCGACAGGCCCGCAGGCCCGCCGCCGACGATCACGACATCATATTCCATGATCTCGCGCTCGACGCCGTTCAGCGCCTCCAGCGGCGGCAGATTGTCGATGATGGCGTCCTGACGGGCGTTTTCCGCGCCGCCTTCGATGGCGTCTTCGGCCATGGTTTCCCCTGAATCCCGGTTATCTGTGTGGTTATGCCGCTTATCGGAAGGTGACGCGAGGGCGGTCAAGGCTTATCGGTGGTTCGAGACATGAACGCGCAACCCCATGACATCGCTGCAGTCGAAAGCCTGCTCGCCTTCTGGCGGGATGCGGGGGTCGACGCCTGTTATGGCGATGCGCCCGTCGATCACACCCATGTCGCCCCGCCGCCGGCCGTCAAGGCGGTGCAGAGGGCTACGGCCTCGGTCGTCATGCCCCTGGCCGGCGTCAACGCCGACGACGCCCTCGCCGAGGCGCGGCGGCTGGCCGCCGGCGCCGCGACGCTTCAAGATCTGGCGGCGGCGGTCGCGGCGTTCGAGGGCTGTCCGCTGCGCGGCATGGGCGCGACGCAATCGGTGTTCGGACGCGGCAACCCCAACGCCTCGATCCTGATTATCGGCGAAGGTCCAGGCGGAGATGAGGACCGGGCGGGCCAGCCCTTCGTCGGCAAGGCCGGGCAGTTGCTGGACCGGATGCTGGCGGCGGCAGGCCTGACTGACAAGGTGTTCATCACCAACACGGTCTTCTGGCGTCCGCCCGGCAACCGCACCCCCAGCCCGCAGGAACAGGCGGTATGCGCGCCCTTCGTCGAGCGCGCCTTCGCCCTGCTTAAGCCCAGAGCCGTGCTGCTGCTGGGCGCAGCCTCGGCAAAGTCGGTGCTCGGCGCCGAGGAAGGCATCATGAAGCTGCGCGGCAACTGGAAGGAATGGCGCCTGCTGGAAGGGGCGGTGTCGGCGCCCGTCATGCCGACCCTGCATCCCGCCTTTCTGCTGCGTCAGCCACAAGCGAAACGACAGGTCTGGAGCGACCTGCTTTCGCTGGCCGTTCGCCTTGAAACGGACTCGGTTGAAGAACAAGGCTAATCGCGGCATGTTCGCATGCTGACGACCGATCGCCATACACGCGCCTGTATCTTACGCGCGTCGCCAACGAGGGGGCCGCCGTTTATGTTTCTGTTCCGCCGCGCGATCCTCGCGTCGACGCTTGTCCTTGCGTTCTGCGCCGCCACGACGGCCGCGACCGCCGAGACGCCCTACGGGTCAACCGCCGAGGCCAGTGCCGGTTCCGGACGTCCCACCGCGCTGAGCTCGGCCGACAGAATCTCCTACACCACCGCCTTTGACGCCCTGCGCCGCGGCGACATCGAGACGGCCCGCATGGCGGCCCGTCAGGCGCAGGACCGCGTGCTGCTGGGTCAGGTCGAGTTCGAGAGCCTGTTTCATCCCGACCATGTCGCCACCTACGAAGAGCTGACGGCCTGGCTTGAGACCTATTCGGATCTGCCGTGCGCGGACCGGGTCTACACGCTGGCGCTGCGTCGTCGCCCCGACGGCGCGCCCGAGCCGATGCGTCCCGGCGGCGTGCTGGGCCGCACCTGGAATAGTCTGGTCAGCGCCGTTTCCGGCGACGGCGGCGTCACCGATCCGGCCAAGGCGGCGCGCGTCGCCTACAACAACGACGACCTGACCGGCGCCTCGGCCCTGGGGCGCCAGATCGGCGACTGGTGGACGGTCGGTTTGGCGGAATGGCGTCTGGGCCAGTTCCACGAATCCTTCACCGCCTTCGAACGCGTCGCCAACGATCCGACCGAGGACGCCTGGGTCCGCGCCGGCGCCGCCTTCTGGACCGCGCGCGCCGCCGCCCAGTCGGGTCGCCAGGATCGCGTCACCGACTATTTGCGCCTGTCGGCCCAGTGGCCGGCCACCTTCTATGGCCAGATCGCCCTGCGTCAGCTCGGAGAAGAGCCGACGATCGAGAACATGGGGCCCCGCCCCTACGAGGCCGAGCCCCGCCTGCGCCGCGCGGCCTATGTGCCCCAAAGCGCCGCCGTCGAACCGACCGCCCTGGAAGCCTTCGTCCAGGCTGACGCCCGCGCCAAACGCACCGTCGCCTTCTATGAGGTCGGGCGCAACGCCGATGCCGAGACCGAGCTGCGGTCCGGCCTGCGCACCGCCGTCGGCGATGCGGCCAAGATGTGGACGGCCCTGGCGCGCGCCATCCTGCCGGTCAATAACGGCGACGCCACCCGCATCGACGCGACGCGCTATCCCATACCGGACCTGACGCCCGAAGGCGGCTTCGTCATCGAGCGGGCGTTGGTCTACGCCCTGGCGCGCAAGGAAACCGACTTCAACCCCAACGCCCGCTCCAGCGTCGGCGCCTATGGGCTGATGCAGGTCATGCCCACGACGGCGGCCGAGATGACCGGCGATCGCACCTTCGTCTCGGACCCGACCAAACTGCTGGTTCCGGCGGTCAACATGCGTCTGGGCCAGGCCTATATCAACAAGATGCTGGCCCTGCCGGCTTTCCAGGGCGATCTGCTGCGGGCCGTGGCCTCCTACAACGCCGGGCCTGGGCCGATGCTGGCGGCGGTCAGGAAGTTGGGCGCGGACGCCGATCCGCTGCTGCTGATCGAAACGATCGACGTGCCCCAGGCGCGCGACTACGTCGAAAAGGTCATGGCCAGCTACTGGATCTATCAGCGGCTGTTCGGCGGTCCGCTGAAGACGCTGGACGCCGTCGCGTCGGGTGCGCGCGCCGTTCCGATGGCGCTGGATTACGTCGCCCCGCCGCCGCAGGCCGAGCCGGTCCTGATCGCCGAAACGACGCCGATCGCCGGCGCGCGCTAACCTCTTAGAAGACCGCGAACAGCAGGCTGGCCCAAAAGGCGGCCCCGACCAGGGCCGCTAGCCCATAGGCCATGACGGGATTGAGGCCGCGCGCAACGGCTTGGATCGGAGGGCTGGGCAGGACCGGGCTCGTCATCCCCATCGACATAACAGCGTCCGCTTAACGCGGCGTCAGCCGGGATGGTTGTTGTGCGTTAAGCCCAGCGCGTCGGCTTCCCACTCAAGAAAATGCGGATGGGCCAGCAAGGTCTCGGCATAGGCCCGGGCCGTGCCGTCGTCTCCGTGCGCTGAGAGGTCCAGCTGGAAATGGCGGATGCGGGCGGCGACCGGCGTGAAGAAGGCGTCCGGCACGGACCAGTCGCCGAACAAATATGGCCCGCCCGCCCCGAACCGCTCACGCAGGCTCCGCCACAGTTCGACGATCCGGCGCAGATCCTTGGCCAGGCCCGGATAGTCCGGCGCGGATGCGCGGCTGGGGCCGACCATCCAGTGATCCGGGCCGGTCGAACAGGCCGTGCGCAGGGCGGTGAAGCCGCCATGCATCTCGCACGCCGCCGAACGCGCCAGCCAGCGCGCATGGGCGTCCGACGGCCAGAGCCGCGCTTCGGGATAGCGTTCGGCGGCCCAGACGGCGATGGCCATCGAATCCCAGATCACCTCGCCCTCGACCTTCAGCACCGGGACAAGGCCGGACGGCGAATGTTCACGGATGCGTTGATCGGTGTCGGGCTGGTTCAGCGGCACGAGTATCTCGTCGAAGACCGCGCCGCAATGTTTCAGCACCAGCCACGGCCGCAGCGACCACGTCGAATAGGCTTTGTCGCCGATCACCAGTTCCATCACGCGTCTCCTGTCGCCGCCATCAATGGCTCGCCGCCAACTTCAGCACAACCAGGCCCGATGCGACCAGGGCGACGCCCGCGATCCTGAGCGGCGTCAGCGGCTCGCCCAGAAAGACCGCGCCGACCACAAAGGCGCCGACTGCGCCGATGCCGGTCCAGATGGCGTAGGCCGTGCCCAGCGGCAGGGTCTTCATCGCCAGCGACAGCAGACCGAAAGAGCCGATCATGAAGACGATCATCCCCACCGTCGGCCACGGTCGCGTGAAGCCGGCCGACGCCTTCATCAGGAACGCCCAGACGACTTCGAGCAGACCGGCGAAAAGAAGGAATACCCAGGCCATGACATTCTCCCTGCATGGCGTCGGGTCGTCCCGGCGTTAGTCCCATGTGGGGGAGGTCGTCCTCCTGAAAGCGCGCTGAATCTGGGACAACGGCCGGCAAAGTCAACCGCGCCGTCCCGCAAACCTTGACTCCGCGCCCCCCACGACCGACACGACCCGCCCATGATCACGCGCTACTCCCGCCCCGTCGCCGCCGCCATCTGGTCCCAGGAAACCAAGTACAAGATCTGGTTCGAGATCGAGGCCCACGCCGCCACGAAGATGGCCGAGCTGGGCGTGATCCCCAAGGAATCGGCCGACGCCATCTGGGCCAAGGGCAAGGATGCGACCTTCGACGCCGACCGCATCGACGAGATCGAACGCACCACCAAACACGACGTCATCGCCTTCCTGACGCACGTCGCCGAGATCGTCGGCGAAGAAGCCCGTTTCCTGCACCAGGGCATGACCTCTTCGGACGTGCTGGACACCTGTTTCGCGGTCCAGCTGGCCCGCTCTTCGGACCTGCTGATCGAGGGCGTTGATCGGGTTCTGGCCGCGCTGGAGACCCGCGCTAAGGAGCATAAATACACCCCGACCGTGGGCCGTTCGCACGGCATCCACGCCGAGCCCGTCACCTTCGGCCTGAAGCTGGCCGGCTATCACGCCGAGTTCCAGCGCGCCAAACGCCGCCTGATCACCGCCAAGGAAGAGATCGCCACCTGCGCCATTTCGGGCGCCGTCGGCACCTTCGCCAACGTCGATCCGGCGGTCGAACAGTATGTCGCCGACCAGATGGGCCTGACGGTCGAGCCGGTCTCGACCCAGGTCATCCCGCGCGACCGCCACGCCGCTTTCTTCGCCGCCCTGGGCGTCGTCGCCAGCTCGGTCGAACGTCTCGCCGTCGAGATCCGCCACCTGCAACGCACCGAAGTCCTCGAAGCCGAGGAGTTCTTCGACAAGGGTCAAAAGGGCTCGTCGGCGATGCCGCACAAGCGCAACCCGATACTGACCGAGAACCTGACCGGCCTGGCCCGTCTGGTCCGTTCTGCCGTGACGCCCGCGATGGAGAACGTCGCCCTGTGGCATGAGCGGGACATCAGCCACTCCTCGGTCGAACGCGGCATCGGCCCGGACGCCACCATCCACCTGGACTTCGCCCTGCACCGTCTGGCGAATGTGGTCGAGCGGCTGAACGTCTACCCAGAGAATATGCAGAAGAACATCGACCGCCTGGGCGGTCTGGTGCACTCGCAGCGGGTGATGCTGGCCCTGACCCAGGCCGGCGTGTCGCGCGAAGACGCCTATGCCGCCGTTCAGGAAAACGCCATGAAGGTCTGGCGCGGTGAAGGCGCCTTCCTGGATTTCCTGAAGGCCGACGACCGCGTCACCCTGCCCGCCGACCAGCTCGAGGCCCTATTCGACCTCGGCTACCACACCAAGAACGTGGACGTGGTGTTCAAGCGGGTGTTCAATGAGGCATGATCGCCGCGCTGCTCGCTCTGTTCATTCAGGCCAACACGCCTGAGATCAGCTACATCGGCTGGTCGGTGTATGCACCTACCGCTCTGCTGTCTGATGACGCTCGCGCTGAAGTCTGCCTGCGGCGTCACAAGGGTTCGCGCTCGATCAAGACAGACATGCGATGCGTGGTGAGTGCGGGCAGGCAGTTGGGCGGCTGCGACTTAACTGACGACCGTCATATGAGCGTGCGCGATCTAGAAACCCTGCGCTGTATCGCCCAAACACAATCTGCCCCATCCGCATCTTCAATCGGCAGGACGATGGTCGTGACAATCACGGTCAATGCGCGTTGAACAAGACAATCCGGCTCAATCCCCGGCTCAATCCCCGCGACTATGCGGCGGCCTATGCGCGCGACGGCATGGTGCAGGTACCCGATCTGCTGGATGAGGCGAGCGCCGAATGGCTGGAGCTTGCGCTCGAACACGACACGTCTTGGCATCTGTCCTTGAAGACGCCGGAGGGCGGCAAGCTGCTGTCTCCGCAAGACATGCAGGTCATGGGCCGCGATGCGATCGGGGCCCAGATACAGCGCGCGCTGGCGGAGGGTCGCGACGGCTTCTCCTTCATCTATCTGGCCTATCCGATCATCACGACCTTGCTCACCGGGAAGGACGAGGGCCATGCGACGCACGCCCTAATGCAGTTTTTCAACGACACGCCCTTCACAACATTCGCCAAAGCCGTGACCGGCGAAACGAGCGTGACCAAGATCGACGCGCAAGCCACCTGGTTCCGGCCCGGCGACTTCCTGACCCAGCACGACGACACAGGCGTCGGCGAGCGGCGGGCGGCCTATACGTTGGGGCTGTCGCGCGATTGGCGGCCGGATTGGGGCGGCCAGTTGCTGTTTCACGACGCAAACGGCGATATCGAACGCGGCTTCAAGCCGGGTTTCAACGTCTGGACGGTGTTCAAGACACCCCGCCAGCACTCTGTGGCACCAGTCGCCGCCTACGCAGGCGGCAAGCGCCGCTCGATCACCGGCTGGCTGCGCGACGACCCGCCGGTCAAGTGACGGACCATACGGGCGGTCGCAGGCTGGGGTTCGCACCCGTCGTCGATGCGGAAACCCGATTGTTGATCCTGGGCAGCCTGCCCGGCGACGCCTCGCTGAAGGCGGCCCAGTACTACGCCCATCCACGCAACGCCTTCTGGCCGCTAATCATCGGGGTGCTGGGTGAAGACTTGGCGGCACAACCCTACGAGCAGCGGCTGGATCGATTGAAGGCGCGCGGCGTGGGCCTGTGGGATGTGATTGCGTCGGCGGAAAGGTCGGGCAGTCTGGATGCCGCGATCCGCTCGCCGGAGGCGGCTGATCTGCGCGGCCTGATCGGCAGCTTGCCGCGGCTGAGAGCGATCGCCTTCAACGGCAAGCTGGCGGCCAAGTTGGGACGGCGCATTATCGGCGACGTCGCAGGCGTTCGCCTTATCGACCTACCCTCATCCAGCCCCGCTCATGCGATTCCACTGACGAGCAAGGCGAACGTCTGGAATTCGTTGACCGATCTGGTTGAGCGATAGGTTTCTTGCTGCGAAGCAGCATAGAAATGCGCGCGAAAACTGAATGGTGAAGCTGCGATGTCTTGTCGCGCGGCATGCATCCATTGTGCGGTGTCGCGCGTAACGTTCCCGTTACCGCCTTGAGAGCGGCCCAAAGGGAACGAAACACATGACCAAACTTCGCAATCTTATGCTCGTCGCCGTCTCCGGCGGCGCGCTGATGGCGCTCGGCGCCTGCGGCAACAACGAGCCGGCCGCCACGACGCCGGCGGAATCGACCGCCATGGCGCCGGCCGACGGCGCCGCCATGGCCCCCACGACCGACCCGATGGTGGGCGGCGCTGCCATGAGCCCGAACGAGACTATCGTCGCCAACGCCTCCAAAGCCTCCAACCTGACCACCCTGGTCGCCGCCGTGAAGGCCGCCGGCCTGGTCGACACCCTGCAGGGCGCGGGCCCGTTCACGGTCTTCGCCCCTGACAACGCCGCCTTCGAGAAGATCCCCGAGGCGACGCGCACCAGCCTGATGCAGCCGGCGATGACGGCTGATCTGACCAAGATCCTGACCTACCACGTGGTCGCCGGTCGTCTGACGGCCGCCGATATCGCAGCTCAGGCGGAGGCAAACGGCGGCACCGCCACGCTGAAGACGGTTCAGGGTGAGGAACTGAAAGTTTCGGCCGGCCCGAACAACACCTGGGTCATCACCGACGCCAAAGGCGGCAAGTCCACGATCACGCAGGCCGACGTGGGCCAATCGAACGGCGTCGTTCACGTCGTCGACACGGTTCTGATGCCGTAAAAAATATTTGGTTTCGGGCGGCGACGCCTGAAACCAAATCTCGGCCCTGGTGTTCTTCAGGGGCGCGAGACGCACAGTACGCCGGGTGAGACATCCCCCCAACGTCCCCGGCAAGAAGAAAGGGCCGCACTTTCCCCCGGGTGCGGCCCTTTCGAATTCTCAGATCAGTCCAAAGACAGAGGCGATTACTCGCCGGCGCGGATCTGCTCGCGGGCGATCGATGCCAGTTCATCGATCTTGGAGCGAATCTCGCCCTCCGATACCAACAGGCCCGAGGCCTTGAAGTCGCCGGCGACCTTGCGGAACACGTCCTCGTCTCCCGGCTGTTCGAAATCGGCACGCACCACGGCGGCGGCGTACTGGTCCGCGCTTTCGCTCGACAGGCCCATCTTTTCCGCAGCCCAAAGGCCCAGCATCCGGTTGCGCCGGGCGATGGCCTTGAACTCCTGCTCCTGATCGAGGGCGTATTTGGCTTCGAAAGCCTTTTCCCGATCGTCGAAGGTCGTCATTTCGCTCAGCAAAGCTCCGTCCACCCCGCTAACGTCGGGGCAAGCGCCGTCTATAGACCGCCCGCCCGCGAACGCAACCTGACTTCCGTCGCATGGACATCCTGTCCCCAATGATTGCAGCGCCGGCCATCCTCATTTGTATCGAGGGCCGCCTTCGGCTAAGGAGACCCCGAACGAGATTGACTGCCCGAACGATTCCGAAACGCGCCGCCAGGACCGGGTCTTCCCCCTCCACATATGGCCGCGCGATTTTTGTTTCTGGAGGGCGCCCGTAAGCCGGGACCGGACCATGAACAGCAAGCGCAAGAAGATCTACGAAGGCAAGGCCAAGATCCTGTACGAAGGACCCGAGCCCGGCACCCTGATCCAGTATTTCAAGGACGACGCTACCGCCTTCAACGCGCAGAAGAAGGCCGTTCTCGAAGGCAAAGGCGTGGTGAACAACCAGATCAGCGAGTTCATCATGTCGCGCCTGAACGGCATCGGTGTGACCAACCACTTCATCAAGCGTCTGAACCTGCGCGAGCAGCTGATCCGCGAAGTCGAGATCATTCCGCTCGAGGTCGTGTGCCGCAACATCGTCGCCGGCTCGATGAGCCAGCGCCTGGGCATCGAGGAAGGCACGCCCCTGCCCCGCTCGATCATCGAGTTCTATTACAAGAAGGATGAGCTCAACGACCCGATGGTCACCGAAGAGCACATCACCGCCTTCAACTGGGCCTCGACCCAGGAGCTGGACGACATGCTGGCGATGACGGTGCGGGTGAACGACTATCTGTCGGGCATGTTCAGCGCCGTCGGCATCACCCTGGTGGACTTCAAGATCGAGTTTGGTCGGGTGTGGGAAAACGACTTCAGCCGCGTCCTCCTGGCCGACGAGATCAGCCCCGACAGCTGCCGCCTATGGGACGCCTCGACCGGCGAGAAGCTGGACAAGGACCGCTTTCGCCGCGACCTGGGCAATGTCATTGAAAGCTATACCGAAGTCGCGCGTCGCCTGGGCATCATGAAGGGCATGCCCACGGTGATCCAAGGAGGACTGCACTGATGGCTAAAGTGAAAGTTCACGTCTTCCTCAAGCCCGGCGTCCTGGACGTTCAGGGCAAGGCCGTCGAAGGCGCCCTGCAGGGTCTGGGTTGGTCGGGCGTCTCCAACGCCCGCGTCGGCAAGCTGATAGAATTCGACCTCGCCGGCGCCGAAGACCCGCAAGGCGAAGCCAAGAAGATGTGCGAGCAGCTGCTCGCCAATACGGTGATCGAAAGCTACCGCATCGAGACGGCGTAAAGTCTGCCGTCTCCTCTCCCATGTCGCGGGAAGGAGACGGTTGCATCCTTCGGCATCGACGCCAGTTTAGCAGACGGCTTGATTGACGGAGCGCCCATGACATTCACCCTCACCTCCACCGATATTCAGGACGGCGGCGTGCTGCCGGACGCCCAGGTTCACGCCAAGGGCAACACCTCGCCGCAGCTCTCCTGGTCCGGCGCGCCGGAAGGGACCAAGAGCTATGCGATCACATGCTATGATCCCGATGCGCCGACCGGCTCGGGTTTTTGGCATTGGACGGTGGCCAATATTCCCGCGGATGTGACAGAGCTGCCAACCGGCGCCGGCTCGCCGGGCGGGCATCTGCCCCACAGCGCCATCCAGGGCCGCACCGACTATGGTCAGCCCGGTTTCGGCGGCGCCGCACCGCCGCCCGGCCATGGTCCGCACCGCTACATTTTCACCGTCTTCGCCGTGGATGTCGAAAGCCTGGACGTGACGGCCGACAACTCCGGCGCCGTGTTCGGCTTCAACTTGCATTTCCACACCCTGGCCAAGGCGTCGATCACGGCGACCTACGAAAACAAAGCGTGATCGTTGCGGGGTGGCGTCGCCCTTGTGGCGTCATGAACGCTGATTAGTTTGCAGCGCAACATGACCGACGCCGCCTTCGACACTCCCCTTCCCGTCCGCTCGCGCGGTGCGGTCGCCCTCGTGCTGATCGCTCTAGCCATGGGCGGGTTCGCGATCGGCGTGACCGAGTTCGCGGCCATGAGCATCCTGCCGGACTTCGCCGCCGGGCTCGGCGTCGATGCACCGACCGCCGGCCACGTCATCAGCGCCTATGCCGCCGGCGTCGTGGTCGGCGCGCCGATCCTGGCCGTGCTAGGCGCGCGCTACCCACGCTGGCTGCTGCTGATCTCCTTCATGGCCCTGTTCGCCATCGGCAATGTGGCCAGCGCCCTGGCCCCGACCTATCACTGGATGCTGGTCTTCCGCTTCCTCAGCGGCCTGCCGCACGGAGCCTATTTCGGCGTGGCGGCTCTGGTCGCGGCCTCGATCGTGCCGCTGCATTTCCGCACGCGCGCGGTCTCGACCATTTTGATGGGGCTGACGGTCGGGACCGTTCTGGGCGTGCCCGTCGTCAACATCATCAGCCATGCCCACGGCTGGCGCTGGACCTTCGCCATCGTCGGCGTGCTGGCGGTTCTGACCATGGCCCTAGTCGCCCTGTTCGCACCGCGCGATCCGGCCCACCCCGACGCCAGTCCCTGGCGCGAGTTGGGCGCGTTGAAGCGCAGCCAGGTCTGGCTGACGCTGGGCGTGGGCGCCATTGGCTTTGGCGGCATGTTCGCGGTCTACGCCTATCTCGCCTCGACGCTTGAGGCGGTGACGGGCGCCGGCCCCGACGTCCTGCCCTGGGTCTTCGCCGTGTTCGGGGTCGGCATGTTCCTGGGCAATATCCTGGGGGCCTGGGCGGCGGATCACCTGGGGTTCAAGGCGGCGGGCGGCCTGTTGCTCTGGAGCGCAGCGGCGCTGGCGCTTTATCCGCTCGCGGCGCCTCACCTGTGGGCCGTGATGGTCGTGGTCTTCCTGATCGGCGGCGGAGGCGGCCTGGGTTCGATCCTCCAGACGCGGCTGATGGACGTCGCCGGCGACGCCCAGACCCTGGCGGCGGCGCTCAACCATTCGGCGTTCAACACGGCCAACGCCATCGGGCCGCTGCTGGGCGGGATGGCGATCGCGGCGGGCTATGGCTGGGCCTCGACCGGCTGGGTCGGCATGGGCCTGTCCCTGGGCGGCTTTGTCATCTTCCTGATCGCCTGGCTGACCGGTCGGGCGCGCGCGACGGCCTGACAAGGCGAAAGAACCCTGCTAAAGGCCCGCGCCATGAGCGCAGCCGTCATCGTCTTCCCCGGTTCCAACTGTGATCGCGACTGCAAGGTCGCCGTCGAACGCTCCACCGGCGAGCCGGTCTCCATGGTGTGGCACGCCGAGACCGAACTGCCCCAGGGCCTGGACCTGATCGTCATTCCCGGCGGCTTCTCCTACGGCGACTATCTGCGCTGCGGCGCCATGGCGGCCCAGTCGCCGGTGATGCAGGCGGTCAAGAAGGCCGCGGACGACGGCGTCGCCGTGGTCGGCATCTGCAACGGCTTCCAAATCCTGTGCGAGGCCGGAATGCTGCCCGGCGCCCTGCTGCGCAACAAGGGTCTGAAATACGTCTGCAAACCCATCGCATTGACCGTCGCCAACGGCCAGACGCGCTTCACCGCCGGCTATCAGGGCCAGCGCGAAGTGACGATGACCCAGGGCAACGGCGACGGAAACTTCTTCGCCGACGCCGAAACCCTGGCTCGGATCGAGGGCGAAGGTCAGGTCGTCTTCCGCTACGTCGACAACCCCAACGGCTCGGTCAACGATATCGCCGGCATCCAGAACGCGCGCGGCAACGTCCTGGGCATGATGCCCCACCCGGATCGCGCCTTCGAAGCCGAACTCGGCTCCGCCGACGGCGCGACCCTGTTCCGGAGCATCTACGCCGCCGCTTGACGGCAATCGCAAGTTGGTGCGCAATGATCGTATGCGCAGCCTTCTTTTACTTTCCGCCTATCTCGTGGCGGTCGCCACCACCACCACCCCTGCCTTCGCGCAGGAGATCACGCCTCAGAGTGAAGACTGGACTCTCACTTCTGCCCCTGAACGCAAGGCGGTGCTGGCCACGATCGACTTCACCTCAGGTCTGACGATCGCAGCACGTTGCGTTGATAATGCGTACGACGTGCTGATCACCGGATTGCCTGAGGCCACGAGAGGGTCAACGTCGCGGGAGCTCGGGATCCAGGCCGGCGATCAAGAACAGCCCTATACATCCGTGTGGACTGTGGGCACGCAACGCAGCATGGCGTTCAGTCGCCTTCCTGCCGTGGTCGCCCGCGATCTGGCGAAAGGCGGCAAGCTGCAGGTTATTGTGCCTGGAAACAACGGCGGACCGCGCACGCGTTATGTGATGGAGCTTGATCCGTCGAGCACTGCTATCGAACAAACCTTGACGGCTTGTGGCCGGCCGATGGTTGATCCGCGCGAAACCCGAGCAGCCGAAGTTGACGGCAATGGTCAAGACGGACTGCCGAATACCGTTCAGTGGCAAACAATGCCACGACCGACCTTCCCAAATCCCGTCAGGGACAGATCTCCGCTTGAGGGCTACGTTGTGCTCTCTTGCGTCGTCACCGCCTCGGGCCAGTTGACCGAGTGTCAGCCTGAAAGCGAGCAGCCAGCAGGATATGATTTGTGGAAGGCGGTTGAGCGGTCGTTGCCGCGAGCACGGCTCAAGCTATCGGATGAAGCGTCGGCAGCTGGTTTGACATTGGCTGACCGGATGGTTCGCTTCTCAGTCAACTTCAAGGTTGAGCCCTAGAACCGGTCAGGCGTCCTTGATTTGAGAGCGCCCGTCGGACAGGTCATCAGCCTGATCGTCTTCCGTTTCTTCATCATCGAACGCCTTTTCGCCGGCTTCGCGCTGGGCGGCCAGTTCGCGGGCGCCGACGCCAAGACCTTGTTCGATGGCGCGGTTGGCGGCGACTTCGTCTTCGAGCGAGGGCTGAGTATTGTCGATATCGGCCATCATGGGCTCCCTTGAGTATGGACTGCCCCTGACAACCACGCGGTCGGGCCGATTGTTCCTAACGGCCGAAAAACGGGTCCAGGCTGGCGCGGGATAGCGGGCGGAAGATCAGGAACTGACCGTCCACCGTCACTGTGACCTCATGCGCTTGCGGACGTTGCAGCAGGGCCGGATCGTCCAGCGACACGGCGCGACCTGAGGCGATATCGCGCGCATCCAGCGCCGGCGTTGTCGGCCGTCGGTTTTCGTTGGCGAGCGCCGAAAGGAAACCCCGCACTTCATTGGCCTGCTGCTGGGGCGTCAGGGCCGCGCGAACGCGTGACCAGGCAGTCTGGATTGAGGTCGGCAGAGGCGCTCCGCTTGTCTGGGCGGACGCCTGGCCCGCTGCCACGATTATCGCGATCAATAGAGCCGGCAGGGAGGCTTTGAGCGTCATGCCGGGCAGGATGAAGCCGCCGGCGGCCAATGCAAGCTTCACTTTTCTGCCACTCGCGGTGAACCTTCTGGCGTGGCGAGGCGTAAAGGCGGGAACACGCGTCGCACTGGAAATCGAATGTCCTCCATAATCCGTCCCACGCCCCGCCAACGCACACGTCGTCTGGTCGTCCTGGCCGCCGCCCTGTTCGCCATCATCGTGCCCCTGGTGCAGAACCTGGCGGGCCTGGGCCTGAACCAGGCCGAGTTCGCCGCTGACGGCAACGGCACCCTGCGTGTTGCGGGCTATGCCTTCTCGATCTGGGGCCTGATCTATATCGGCATTCTGGCCTATGCGATCCGACAGGCCCTGCCGCAGACGGGCGAGAGCCCGCTGCTGGGCCGCATGGGCCTGCCGTCCGCCGTCGCGTTCTTCGGCATCGGGTTCTGGATCATCGTCGCGGCCCTGAACCTGAAGGCCGCCAGCGTGGGCGTGATCTTCGCCTCGCTGATCGCGCTGCTGCTGCCGATGCTGGCCGTGTCCGGCCACATCCGAGCGCTGCGGATGTTCGATCGCGAACGCATCCTGCTGGTCTGGCCTCTGGCGGCCCTGGCCGGCTGGCTGACGGTGGCTGCGCCGTTGAACCTGATCACGACGGCGACCGCGTTCAACGCCCTGCCCGCCGCCCTGTCGCCTGACCTGTGGGCGATCGTCGCCATCGTGGCAGTCACAGTCGTCGCCTTGGCGGTGACCGCCGTGCTGCGCACCCTCGCCTATCCGCTGCCGACCGCTTGGGGTCTTCTGGGCGCGTTCGTCGCCGAGCAGGCGGACAAGCCGACCGTCGCCTTCACGGCCCTGGCCGGCGCGATCGTCCTGCTGGTCGGCGGCCTGCTGCTGACCTTCCGCCTGCGACCGGGCGTCGAACGCGCTCGCTGAGCCTCAGGGTTTTTCGGTGACCGCGTCGTCCTGAGGCGCGTGGTCATCGGCGCCCACGTCGAAGGCGCCGGCCTCGTCGAAGCCGACGCTGCCGACCCCGACGGACGAACCGGTCAGCCGTTGACGACGGCTGGCCAGCGCCGCTTCAGGCGCTGCGGCGTCCATCTCTGCGGTGGTTTCGGGATCGTTGGAACGATCCATCTGCTGGCCCGAAGCCGGGACGATGCGGTCGGTGTGCGGCTTGCTCACGCCTCGTCCTCCTCGGCGTCGTCGGCCTGTTTCTGAGCCCGTTCGGCCAGGGCGGAGGCGCCGGCGTCGTCGGCGGCGATCTCTGGCAGATCGTCGTCTTCGGGGGTGGCGGCGGGGTCGATGGGGGTATCGGTCATGGCGGCTCCTTTGACTGTCGCCGGGATCAACCACCTGCGATGGACGATGTTCCCCGATGTTGCGCCGCGCGGGCTGACATTCGGCCCATCTGCGGCTAGAAGCGCCGTCCATGAGCGCTCCTGAAAAGACCCCCCAGAAGTCGATGGCTGAACTGGCCGCCGAATACGGCCTGGCCCCCAATGAATATCAGGTCGTCCTCGACCGGCTCGGGCGCGAGCCCAACCATGTCGAGTTGGGCGTCTTCTCGGTCATGTGGTCCGAGCACTGCTCCTACAAATCGTCCAAGATCCACCTGGGCAAGTTTCCCACGACCGGCGAGCGCGTCATCTGCGGGCCGGGCGAGAACGCCGGGGTGATCGACATCGACGACGGCGACGCCTGCATCTTCAAGATGGAGAGCCACAACCACCCGTCCTACATCGAACCATACCAGGGTGCGGCGACGGGCGTGGGCGGCATCATGCGCGACGTCTTCACCATGGGCGCGCGCCCGGTGGCCCTGCTGAACGCCCTGCGTTTCGGCGATCCCAGCCACGAGAAGACCAAGCGCTTGGTCAAGGGCGTCGTCTCCGGCATCGGCGGCTATGGCAACTGCGTCGGCGTGCCGACAGTCGCGGGCGAGACCAACTTCCACAAAGGTTACAACGGCAACATCCTGGTCAACGCCATGTGCGTCGGCCTGGCGCGCGCCGACGAGATCTACTATTCGGCCGCGCCTGAGGCGGGCCATGACGTGGTCTATTTCGGCTCCAAGACCGGCCGTGACGGCATCCACGGCGCCACCATGTCCTCGACCGAGTTCGACGACGAGTCGGAAGCCAAACGCCCCACGGTCCAGGTCGGCGACCCCTTCGCCGAAAAGCTGCTGATCGAGGCCACGCTGGAGCTGATGGCGTCCGGCGCCGTCGCCGCCATTCAGGACATGGGCGCGGCGGGCTTGACCTCCTCCTCCGTCGAAATGGCGGGCAAGGGCGGCGTCGGCATCGAACTGAACCTCGATAAGGTGCCCCAGCGCGAAACCGGCATGACGGCCTATGAGATGATGCTGTCGGAAAGCCAGGAGCGGATGCTGGCGGTGCTGAAGCCCGGCTATGAAGACGTCGGCTATCGCATCTTCCAGAAGTGGGGTTTGGATTTCGCCATCATCGGCAAGACCACCGACACCGGCCATCTGGTGTTGAAGCATCACGGCGAAACCGTCTGCGACGTGCCCCTGGCGCCCCTGTTCGACGACGCGCCCCTGTATGACCGCCCGTGGGTCCAACCGAAGCTTCAGCCCAGGCTGAATCACGCCGACATTCCCGCCCCCGAAAACTGGGCCGATGCGGTGATGAAGGTCGTCGCCTGCCCCGACATGGCCTCCAAGCGCTGGATCTGGGAACAGTACGACCGCCACGTCATGGCCGACACGCTTCAGGACTCCTCGACCGGCGCCGACGCCGGCGTGGTTCGCGTGCATGGCACGGACAAGGGTCTGGCCGTCACCTCGGACTGCACCCCCCGCTATGTCCAGAACGACCCCTATGAGGGCGGCAAACAGGCGGTGGCCGAGGCCTGGCGCAACCTGACCGCCGTGGGCAGCCGCCCCATCGCCATCACCGACAACCTGAACTTCGGCAATCCGCAGCGCCCCGAGATCATGGGCCAGATCGTGCGCGCCATCGACGGCATGGCCGAGGCGTGCCGCGAACTGGTGTTCCCGGTCGTGAGCGGAAACGTATCGCTCTATAACGAGACCAACGGCGTCGCCATTCCGCCGACCCCGACCGTGGGCGCCGTCGGCCTGCTGCCCAACTATGACGTGGTGACCGGCTTCTCGACCATGGCCGAGGGCGATGCGCTGGTCCTGATCGGCCAGACCCAGGGTGAACTGGGCGCCTCCATCTATCTGCGCGAGGTCCTGGGCCGCGAGGACGGCGCACCGCCGCCCGTCGATCTGAAGCTCGAAAAGAAGACCGGCGATTTCGTGCGCGACCGGATCGAGGCGGGCGAGCTGACCGTGGTTCACGACCTCTCGGACGGCGGCCTGATCGGCGCCGCCGCCGATCTCGTGCTGGCCTCCGACGTCGGCGTGACCCTGGACGCCTCCAGCGCGGCCCACGCCCACATCTTCCTCTTCGCCGAGGATCAGGCCCGTTACCTGGTCGCCGTCCCCGACGCCGACGCCATCATCGCCAAGGCGCGCGAGGCGGGTCTGCACGCTTCGGTTGTCGGCCATGCGGGTGGCGCCGCCTTCGCCTCCAAGGGCGACAAGGGCGAACTGTTCAGCATCCCTATCGCCCACCTGCGCGAATGGCACGAAGGCTGGATGCCGGGTTGGCTGGGCGACGCCGTATGATCCGCGTCCTGACGCCGCTCGCCCTGCTCGGCCTGCTGAGCGCCTGCGATGGCGGCGGCGATCCGGTGCAGCAGGCGCTTCGGGATACCTCCGCCGCCAACCAGGCTGCGGCGGCGCGCACGACGGAACAGATGGAAGCCGCGGGTCATGCCGGTCACGACATGGGCGGCTCTACCCCCGAAGCCACGTCTGGAGATCGGGCCTTCGCCGCCTCCGAGGCCGAGATGCACCGCAAGATGGCCGCCGCCTCGGGTCAGACGATCGATCAGGCCTATGTCGCCAAGATGATCGCCCACCACGAAGGCGCCGTCGCCATGGCCAAGGTCGCCCTGCGCGACAGCCGCGACCCCGAAATCCGCCGCATGGCCCAGAGCGTCGTCGACACGCAGACGCGCGAGATCGCCGAGATGAAGGCCTGGGCGCCGACCGCCCCTCCGGCGAACTGAGATTGGCCAAGGGACCCTATCGCGGCGGCGGAAAGCCAGCGGCGCCCACCCGCACCAAGGCTCCGTCGACTGGGCGCCCGTCGTCCAAGCCTTCGCAGATCACCAGAGACGAGCTGAGGCATTTCGCCTTTCGTGATCGCTCCAAAGAGGCATTTCTGGACGAGCTCGACCCCCTGCTCCGCGCCTGTTTCAAAAGCGGCTTCACCCGGCCTAACGAGGTCGCCGGCCTGCTGAACAAGGCGGGAAAGAGCACCGCCTGCGGCCAGCCGTGGACGCCTCACCTGGTCTGGGGTCTTCAACGCTTCCTTTTCGAAAGGCGCGAAAAGAAGAGAGCGGCTCAAGCCGCGGCCCCCGCAGCGACGATTTCAAAACCCGCCGTGTCCAGCCAGCGCGCGAAAGATCTGGCTGCTGAAGATATGACGCGCTTGCTCGCCGCGATCGGCAGGGCGCGCCCGTCGCGTTGACTTCGCATTGATCCCGCATGAACGCAGGAGCCGGATGGCGCGTTTCAGAAGCGATGCGCCTGGCTGAACCGGCGACTTGAACAGGGAGCGTCTGATGGACGCGACGACCGCCGACACCATTTTCCGCCCTGCCATACCGCCCCGGCGCGCGGGCAAACCACTGTCGCTGCTGCCCTTCCTGTGGATCAGCTGGCGCGATCCGATCCAGATGTGGTCCGAGCGGCATTTCACCGAGCCGCAACTGCATGGATCTTCGGCCTTTGGCGAAATCCTGGTTGTCAGCCATCCCGAGGGCGTGCGGCATGTCCTGACCGAGAACGCCGCCAACTATGTGAAGGGCGATCTGCAACGGCGTGTGCTGGGGCCGATGCTGGCCGAGGGCCTGCTGCTGACCGAGGGCGAGGTCTGGCGTCGCGCCCGGCGTATCCTCGCGCCCCTGTTCACCCCCGCCAAGATGGCGACGCTGAACGCCCGGATGGCCGAGGTCTGTCACACGCGCGTGGCCGCCTGGTCGCTGTCGGCGCGCGGGCGGGTGCTGGATATCGACAGCGAAATGTCGGGCCTGACCTTCGACATCCTGTCCGCGACCATGTTCTCGGACGAGCTGGGCGGTGAGGCGCGCGGTTTCGAGCGGGCGTTGAACCAGTTCTTGGCCAACGGCGCGCGCATCGATCCGCTGGACGTGCTGGGCGCGCCGGACTGGGCGCCGCGCTTGGGCCGGCTGGCCAGTTTCCGCTCGGCCCGCTTCTTCGAGCAGCGCGTCACGAAGCTGGTCGAGGCCCGACGCGCCCGGATCGAGCGTGGCGTCGAAACGGGCGATGCGCCGCCGGCCGATCTGCTCAGCGCGCTTCTGCTGGCGCGGGATGAGAACGGCGGTCCGGGTCTGACCGACGAAGAGGTCGCGGCCAACATTCTGACCTTCATCCTGGCGGGGCACGAGACGACGGCCCGCGCCCTGGGCTGGACTCTGCATCTGCTGTCGCGCCAGCCGGAGTATTTGGCGCGGCTCCAGGCCGAGGCCGACGCCTTCGACGTCTCCGATCCCAAATGGGCCGAGGCCCTGCCCTGGACCCGGGCCGTGCTGGAGGAGACGATGCGCCTGTTTCCGCCCGCCCCGACCATGGCCCGCAAGGCCCTGGCCGACGACGAGATCGGCGGACAGACGATCAAGGCCGGCGCCACCGTCATCATCTCGCCGTGGATCCTCCAGCGTCACCAGCTGTTGTGGGACGACCCAGACGCCTTCAAGCCCGAGCGGTTCCTGCCTGAGAACCGCAAGGCCATTGATCGCTACGCCTACATCCCATTCAGCGCCGGACCTCGCGTCTGCATCGGTGCCGCCTTCGCTCTGCAGGAGGCGATGATCGCCTTGGCCGCCATCCTGCGCATCGCCGATGTCGAGGCCCTGACCACCGTCGAACCCCGCCCGGTCCACCAGATCACCCTGCGCAGCCGCGAACCCATGCGACTGCGGCTGAGGGCGCGGCGCAGAGTCTGACCAAGCGACGCCGTCGCCGTTCCGCCACGAACCGTCTGTAGGTCGCGCCGTCCTTCCATCGGAACTCGCCCTTGCGCACCGCTGTCCTGCTCCCTCCGGGATGCCCGTTTTCCGAAGCCCAACCAAACTCGATGGAGACGGTCGTGCGGACGATGGTGGGCGTCGATCGGGGCGGCGAGACGCGCATCTTCTGCTGCAGCGGCGCCGACGACGGCCGGACGCCGGGTGTGGACGCCCTGCCGGCGGGGCGTAGCCGCATGCCGACACTTATCGAACGGCTGCGCGCCTTTCGACCTGATGTGATCGAACATCATCAGCAGGTGAAACAGGCGCTGGCCGTGCAGCAGGCCCTGCCCGAGACGCCCCACCTTCTCTATCGCCACAACGCCCTGCGCCCGCCGCGCCACCCCATCGACCGATGGCGTTATCGGGCGCGTTATGAGCGGCTAGACGGCCTGGTCTTCGTGAGCGTAGCGGAGCGCGACGCCTTCGTGCGCACCTTCCCCGATCTGCACGACCGGGCGTTCGCGGTGCCCAACCCCATCGAGGCCGGCGCCTGGCTGGCCTCGCCCGAGGATCGAGAGCCGGTGATCGCTTTCGCCGGGCGCGCCATGCCGGAAAAGGGCGTCGATGTGCTGTGCGCCGCCCTGCCCTGCGTTCTGGACGCCCATCCCGACTGGCGCGCCGTGCTGATGCTGAACGACTGGGACGATCATGCGCGCTGGGCGGCCCGGCATGTCGCCCCGCTGGAAAAGTATGGCGACCGGGTCGAGGTGCTGAAGTCCGCGCCTTTGGGCGAGGTGCGGCGACGGATGCAGACGGCCGCCATCGCCCTGACGCCATCCGTCTGGGACGAGCCGTTCGGCCTCACGGCGATCGAGGCCCATGCGGCAGGCGCGGCCCTGGTCTCGTCCGGCCGCGGCGGCCTGCGCGAAGCCAGCGGGCCGCACGCCCTCTATGTCGATGCAGTGACGCCGAAGACATTGGCGGCGGCGATTGACCGGCTGATCTCGTCACCCGAGGAACGATTGGCGCTGGCGCGATCCGCCCAAGCCTATGTGCTGGCGACCCATCCGCCCGAGCGTCGTGCGGCCGAGCTGATGGCCGTCCGCCAGACGGTGATCGACCGTCGCCGGGCGCATCAGACGACCGGGATCGCCTGAGACAACCGTCCGCCGACCCGGATCGGCTCGACCCGCACGGCGAGGCCTGTCCTGTCGTCTGTCTCGACGAACACCCCGCATACCGTCGCGGGGCCGGAAGCCGGCATGTAGCGACCGCCCGAAATCCGGGTGGTGAAACGGCGGAGCGGCTCTTCCTTCTCGTTGCCGATCACGCTGTCATAGTCGCAGCAGCCGCCGGCGTCGGTCTGATAGGCCGTGCCGCCGGGCAGGATCTGGCAGTCGGCGGTGGGCACATGGGTGTGGGTGCCGACCACCAGCGACGCGCGGCCGTCGCAGAAATGGCCCATGGCCATCTTCTCGGACGTGACCTCGGCATGCATGTCCACGATCACGGCGTCGGCCACCGCGCCTAGCGGCGCGGCCGCCAGCTCGCGCTCCACCGCGCCGAACGGATCGTCCATCGGGTCCATATGCACCCGGCCCAGCACGTTCATTACCAGGACCGTGCGGCCCGAATGGGTCTCGAACAGATTGGCGCCGGCGCCCGGCGCATCCATAAGACGCGGATAGTTGGCCGGCCGGATCAGGCGCGGCTCGCGCACGATATAGGTCAGGGCCTCGCGTTGGTCCCAGCTGTGGTTGCCCAGCGTCAGGCAGTCGGCGCCCGCCATGAACAGCTCGCGCGCCGTGTTCTCGGTGATGCCGAAGCCGCCCGCAGCGTTCTCCGCATTCACGACCACGAAGTCGAGTTTCAGGTCCCGCTTCAGGCCCGGAAGATGATCGCTGATCCCGTCACGGCCAGACTTGCCGATGACGTCGCCGAAAAATGCCAGTCTCATGCAAAAAGTCTCATGCGAAAGCCGTATAGCCGGTCTCGGTCAGAACGCCATGCAGTCGAATGTCGTGCGGCTCCAACGCCAGCCGCTCGACCCTTTGGCCGGCATAGGCGAAACCGATGCGGATGGCGTCGGGTCGGGCGGCGAACGTCCGGTCGTAATAGCCCCCGCCTTGCCCCAGGCGGCCGCCCTGATCGTCAAAGGCCAGCAGCGGCGTCAGGATCAGGTCCGGCATGACGACCTCGGCCAGCGGCAGCGGCGCGGGGCATCCGGCGGAATCCATCTCCAGCGGCTCGCCGGGCGACCAGGCGCGGAACTCCATCGGCGCGTCGCGCTCTACGACGACCGGCAGGCACAGCCGGCGGCCCGCCGCCTCCAGCGCCGCGGCGAGGGCGTCAGTGGCCAGCTCCGACCCCATGGCGCGATACAGCGCGACGATCTGAGCGGCAGGAAGCGCATCGGCATGGTCCGCCGCCCGGCTGGCGGCCAGCGGGTCGACCTCGGCCAGACGCTTGCGCAAGGCGCGGGCAGCCGATCGAAGTTCGTGCTTGTTCTGGATCATCGAACCGCCCCTGCGAACGCGTGCTCATACAGAGAGCCGCCGCACGGCGAGCGATAGCACACTCGCAAAGGGAGGAAGGTGGCGGCGCCGCACGAACCGTGAAGAACGTTTAAATCCTCTCGACCTGGGTAGCCAGGTGGGCTCCGTATGCCCAAGCCCTCGAGCCCGGACAGGGACAGATCCCTATGAGTGAATTAAGGTCAGAAGGATATGTTGTCTTCGACGTGAGCCGCAGCAAGACCCGCCGTTTATCAAGATAGGCCTTCGCCGGCCCCGACGCCAGCATCCGCAGCGGAATAATCGCCTAGAGGTGTTGGGCGATCTTTTCGATCCGCGCGGCGACAGCGTTCAGCGCCTCGGCGACCCCGTCCGTCGAGGCCGGAGCCGGGGCTGTCGCTGAAGAAGGCCCCGCCTTGCCGGCGTTCAGCCGCGCCTCATGCAGTTCGTCGGCCAGGATCAGCGCGGACATCAGAAACAGCCGCAGATCGCCGACATGGCCCACGTCGCCTGCGACCTGGCGCACCTGATTGTCGAACTGTTTGGCCAGGATGCGGACCCGCTCTTCCTGCCCGTCGGCGCAGCCCACCGCATAGGGGCGACCGTTGACCTCGACCGTCACCGTCGCCATCAGCCGGCCTCGCTTTCGGCCAAGGCCTCGCGCACGGCCTGGGCGGCGCGGCCCAGCGCCTCGGACGCCTCGCGCCCGGCGGCCTCCAATTCGGCCACGCGCTGAGCATCGGCCCCCTTTTCAGAAGACCGGGGCGCGAACAGATCGTCGTCCGCGATCGCGGGCGCCGAGGCGGGCCGCGCCTTCAGCTCCAGAATCTTGCGTTCCAGTTCGGCCAGGGCGCGGTCGATACGCGCCCGTGCGGCCGTGGTGGCGTCTGCCATCGGTCGCTCCTTTAGATTCCGTATAGAAGCCGAGGACGCGCCGGGGTAAAGGGGCGCGCCCCCTTTTTCCGCCTTCCCAACAGAGGTCTCCACAGTGACCGACGCCAAAACCGCACCAAAGGCCACGCCCGAGCAGATGGCGAACGCCATTCGCGTCCTCGCCATGGACGGCGTCGAGAAGGCCAAGTCCGGCCACCCCGGCATGCCGATGGGCATGGCCGACGTGGCCACGGTGCTGTTTTCCCGGTTCCTGAAGTTCGACGCCTCGCGCCCCGACTGGGCCGACCGCGACCGCTTCATCCTGTCGGCCGGCCACGGCTCGATGCTGATCTACGCCCTGCTGCACCTGACCGGCTACAAGGGCGCGACGAAGGAAGAACTGTCCAACTTCCGCCAGTGGGGCTCCAAGACCGCGGGCCACCCGGAGTATGGCCATATGCCGGGCGTCGAGGTCACCACGGGCCCGCTGGGTCAGGGTCTGGCGACCTCGGTCGGGTTCGCCATGGCCGAGCGCCATCTGGCGGCGAAGTATGGCGATGATCTGGTCGATCACCGCACCTGGGTCATCGCCGGCGACGGCTGCCTGATGGAAGGCGTGTCGCAGGAAGCCATCGCGCTTGCCGGCCGCTACAAGCTGAACAAGCTGCACGTCCTGTGGGACGACAACGAGATCACCATCGACGGCAAGGTCTCGCTGTCGGATGCGACCGACCAGAAGGCCCGCTTCAAGGCCGCCGGTTGGGCGGTCAAGGCCATCGACGGCCACGACATGAACGCCATCAAGGGCGCGATGAAGTGGGCCATGCGTCAGGACAAGCCCACCCTGATCGCCTGCAAGACCAAGATCGGCAGGGGCGCCGCCACGATGGAAGGCAGCCACAAGACCCACGGCGCGGCCCTGGGCGCCGCCGAGATCGCCGCCACGCGCCTCGGCCTGGCCTGGGATCACGATCCCTTCGAAATGCCCCAGACCATCGCCGACGCCTGGAAAAAGGTCGGCCGTCGCGGCGCCAAGGACCGCAAGAAGTGGGAGGCCCGCCTCGCCGCCTCGGCCCAGGCCGCCGACTTCACCCGCGCCATGAAGGGCGACGTGCCCGAGGCCGCCTTCGACGCCCTGAACGCCAAGATCGCCGAACTGGTCGAGACCCAGCCGGCCCAGGCGACGCGCCAGTCGTCGGGCGCGGCGCTCGACGAACTGTTCGCCGCCATCCCCGAACTGGTCGGCGGCTCGGCCGACCTGACCGGCTCGAACAACACCTTCGTCAAGGGCACGCCGATCCTGGATGCGCCGACCTACGAAGGTCGCTACGTCAACTGGGGCATCCGCGAGTTCGGCATGGCCGCCGCCATGAACGGCCTGGCCCTGCACGGCGGGATCATTCCCTACGGCGGCACCTTCATGGTGTTTTCGGACTACAGCCGCCCGGCCATCCGCGTGGGCGCCCTGATGGGCGTGCGCGCCATCCACGTCCTGACGCACGATTCGATCGGCCTGGGCGAAGACGGCCCGACGCACCAACCGGTCGAACATCTGGCTGCGCTGCGCGCCATTCCGAACCTGCTGGTCTTCCGCCCCGCCGACACCATCGAGGCCATGGAATGCTGGCAGATCGCCCTGCAGACCAAGACCGCGCCCTCGGCCCTGGCCCTGTCGCGCCAGAAGACCCCGGCCGTCCGCACCGTCGCCGCGACCGAAAACCTGTCCGCCAAGGGCGCCTATGAGATCAAGGCCGCCAATGGCGAGACTAAGGTCACCCTGTTCGGCACCGGCACGGAACTGGCCCTGGCGCTGAAGGCCGCCGAAACCCTGGAGGCCGAGGGCGTAGCGACCCGCGTCGTCTCCGTCCCCTCGTTCGAACTGTTCGAACAGCAGGACGCCGCCTACCAGGCCTCGGTCATCGGCCGCGGCACGATCCGCGTCGCCGTGGAAGCCGCGATCAAGCAAGGCTGGGAACGCTTCATCGGCGAAGACGGCGCCTTCGTCGGCATGACCGGCTTCGGCGCCTCGGCCCCGGCCGAGGTTCTGTACGAGAAGTTCGGCATCACCTCGGACGCCATCGTCGCGGCGGTCAAGGCCCGGCTTTAAAACTCGGATCACTCCCCCGTGCGCGACGCTTCACGGGGGAGAATTTTTGAAAGCAGAAGCCATGAGCCGCATCGGCGCGATCAGCCTGCTGGTCCACGACTATGACGCGGCCATCGCCTTCTATGTCGGCAAGCTGGGTTTCGATCTCAGCGAGGATACCGACATGGGCGGCGGCAAACGCTGGGTGCGCGTCACCCCCAAAGGCGGCGAGACCAGCCTGCTGCTGGCGCGCGCCACGACCGACGCCCAAAAGGCCCAGGTCGGAAACCAGGCCGGCGGCCGGGTCTGGCTGTTTCTGGAGACCGACGACCTGATGCGCGACCACGCCGCCTGGCTTGCCGCGGGCGTCCACTTCCGCGAAACCCCGCGACATGAGACCTATGGCAAGGTGGTGGTCTTCGAAGACCTCTACGGCAACGCCTGGGACCTGATCGAACCCGCTACCGGAGCCTGACGCCCATGAAACTCGGCACCCCGCTTTCCGACACAGCCGTGCGCGTCATGCTGCTGGGCTCGGGCGAACTGGGCAAGGAAGTCGCTATCGAGCTTCAGCGGCTCGGTGTAGAGGTCATCGCCGTCGATCGCTATCCCAACGCGCCGGCCATGCAGGTCGCGCACCGCAGCCACGTCATCCCCATGACCGACGCCCAGGTGCTGAACGGCGTCATCCTGGCCGAAGCCCCACACTTCATCGTGCCCGAGATCGAGGCCATCGCCACCGAGGTCCTGGCCGATATCGAGGCCGCCGGCATGGCGACGGTCGTCCCGACAGCTCGCGCCGTGCAACTGACGATGAACCGCGAGGGCATCCGCAAACTGGCCGCCGAAGAGCTGGGCCTGCCTACCAGCCCCTACGCCTTCGCCGGCTCGGCCGAGGAACTAGCCGCCGGCGCCGAGGCCGTCGGCTATCCCAACTTCGTCAAGCCGGTCATGTCCTCGTCGGGCAAAGGCCAGTCCTTCGTCGAAGGCGCCGATGAAATCGCCGACGCCTGGACCTACGCCCAAGACAGCGGCCGCGTCGCCAGCGGCCGCGTCATCGTCGAGGGACGCATCGACTTCGACTTCGAGATCACGCTGCTAACCGTCCGCTCGCGCGACGCCGACGGCTCGACCCGCACCGATTTCTGCGCGCCCATCGGCCACCGCCAGGTCAAGGGCGACTACGTCGAAAGCTGGCAGCCGCAGGCCATGACGCCCGCTGCGCTGGCCGCCTCCCAGGACATCGCCGCCAAGGTTACTGCGGCCTTGGGCGGTTACGGCGTCTTCGGCGTCGAACTGTTCGTCAGGGGCGACCAGGTCTGGTTCTCCGAGGTTTCGCCCCGTCCGCACGACACCGGCCTGGTCACCCTGGCTAGCCAGACGATGAGTGAGTTTGCGCTGCACGCCCGCGCCATCCTGGGTCTGCCCATCGACGTGAACCAGCGTGAACCCGCCGCCAGCGCCGTCATCTATGGCGGCATGGACGCGCAAGGGATCGCCTTCGAGGGCGTCGCGGAGGCCCTGTCAGTCCCGACCGCCGATCTGCGTCTGTTCGGAAAGCCCGAGGCCTTCGAGCGTCGCCGCATGGGCGTAGCCACCGCCCGCGGCGCCGACGTCGAACAGGCCCGCGAACGCGCGCGTGAAGCCGCAGGCTGTGTGAAGGTGGTTCGGGGCTGACCTTCGCCACCTCCCCGCTCCGCAGGGAGGAGACGTCTGATCCCTCATTTCTACGACTTTAGTCGATTGGCCTTGTCCCGCATTGTGGTGCAAACCAAGGGCGAGGGTCGCAGTCAGCCGGCCGGGAGGGATCTGTCGTGGGCAAACTCAGCACACCCATAATCTTCGGCGCCATCGCCATCCTGGGGGCGGTGTCCCTCGGCATCATCGCCCTGCATCAGGGCGAAAGCATCAGCGCGGTCTGGATGGTGGTCGCCGCCGTCTGCACCTATGCGATCGCCTATCGGTTCTACAGCCGCTACTTGGCCAACAAGGTCATGCAGCTGAACCCCGCGCGCCTGACCCCGGCCATGCGCCGCAACGACGGGCTGGACTATGTGCCGACGCCCAAGAACGTCTTGTTCGGCCACCACTTCGCCGCCATCGCCGGCGCAGGCCCGCTGGTCGGGCCGGTGCTGGCCGCCCAGATGGGCTATCTGCCGGGCGTCCTGTGGATTCTGGTCGGCGCCGTGCTGGCCGGGGCGGTGCAGGACATGATGGTCCTGTTCATGTCCACGCGTCGCGACGGCAAGTCGCTGGGCGACATGATCCGCACCGAAATGGGCAACATCCCCGGCATCATCGCCCAGGTCGGCGTCCTGATGATCATGGTCATCATCCTGGCGGTTCTGGCCCTGGTCGTGGTCAAGGCCTTGGCCGAAAGCCCGTGGGGCACCTTCACCGTCGCCGCCACCATCCCCATCGCCATCTTCATGGGCCTATACACCCGCTTCCTGCGGCCGGGCCGCGTGGGCGAGGTTTCGGTGATCGGCGTCGTCCTGCTGATCCTGGCCATCATCGGCGGCGGCCATATCTCGGCCGATCCGTTCTGGGGTCCGGCCTTCACCCTGACCGGCCCGACTCTGGCGATCCTGATGATGGTCTATGGCTTCATCGCCTCGGTCATTCCGGTGTGGCTGCTCCTGGCGCCGCGCGACTATCTGTCGACCTTCCTGAAGATCGGCGCGATCGTGGCCCTGGCCGTCGGCATCCTGATCGTGCGCCCGCACCTGCAGATGCCGGCCATCACCCCCTTCATCGACGGCACCGGCCCGGTCTTCGCCGGCGCTCTATTCCCCTTCCTGTTCATCACCATCGCCTGCGGCGCGGTGTCGGGCTTCCACGCTTTGATCTCGTCGGGCACCACGCCCAAGCTGCTGGAGAACGAGGCCCAGATCCCGATGATCGGCTACGGCGCCATGCTGTGCGAAAGCTTCGTCGCCGTCATGGCCCTGATCGCCGCCACGGTTCTGGATCCGGCCGTCTATTTCGCCATGAACAGCCCGGTCGCCGTCATCGGCAACGATGCGGTCTCAGCCGCCGCCGCCGTGGCCCAGTGGGGCTTCCACATCACGCCCGGAGAGCTTGAACAGCTGGCGCGCGACGTGGGCGAACATTCGATCCTGTCGCGCGCAGGCGGCGCCCCGACCCTGGCGGTCGGCATGGCGCACATCCTGTCCGGCGTGATCGGCGGCAAGGCCATGATGGCCTTCTGGTATCACTTCGCCATCCTGTTCGAGGCCCTGTTCATCCTGACCACGGTCGACGCCGGCACACGCGTCTGCCGCTTCATGATCCAGGACCTGCTGGGCGTCGCCGTGCCCAAGATGCGCGAGACCAAGTCGTGGGGCGCCAACGTCGTCGCCACGGCCCTGACGGTCGGTCTGTGGGGCTATTTCCTCTACACCGGCGTGGTCGATCCGCCGGGCGGCATCAATAGCCTGTGGCCCCTGTTCGGCATCGCCAACCAGATGCTGGCCGCCGTCGCCCTGATCCTGGGCACCGTCGTCCTGTTCAAGATGAAGCGCGAGAAGTTCGCCTGGGTCATGGTCGTTCCCGCGACCTGGCTGCTGATCTGCACACTGACGGCGGGCTTCCAGAAGCTGTTCCACCCGGACGTCCGCATCGGCTTCCTGTCCCACGCCCGCAAATATCAGGAGGCGCTGGGCGCCGGCGAACTGATCGCCCCGGCCAAGAGCATCGGCGACATGCACCGCATCGTCGTCAACGACTACGTCAACTCGACCCTGACGGCGGGCTTCCTGTTCGTGGTCGTCACCATGGTCGTCTATGGCGTCCTGGCGTGCCGCAAGGCCTATGCGAACAACCGCCCGACGGTGCGCGAGTATCCGGAAAGCCACCAACTGACAGCGGCTGACGAGGCGGCGGATGCGGCCCGTGCCTGACGTTCAGGATGACCTGCTGTGCCTGTGCCGCGACACCGCCCTGCGGTGGGGTCGCGGCGTCAGGCGCACGGCCGGCGCCATGATCGGTCAGCCGGATTATCAGGCCTATGTCGATCACGCGGCGGCGACCCATCCCGACCAGCCGCCGCTGGACAAGACCGCCTTCTTCCGCCTGCACGAACAGCGCCGCTTCGGCGGCGCCGGCGGGTTCAAATGCTGCTAAATCAAAGCCCGCTGGCGGGGGTATCGGCCCTGGCGCGATCCTCGGCCTGAAGGGCGGCGATCGCCGTCTCCAGTGTCGGATCGTCGCCCGCGCGGCGTTGGGCCACGGTGCGAGGCGCGGCGATATCGGGCGTGACCCCCCGCTTCTCCAGCCGAATCCCGCCCGAAGTCACGAAGTCCGCTCGGCTGAGCGTCAGCCGCCCGCCGTCCGGCAGATTGGTCTCCTGGGCGATCAGCACCGATCCGCCGGTCTTCTCGCCCACCACGATGCCGCGCCGCGCCTCCTGCAAGGCCGCCGGCGTCAGTTCGGCGGCGCTGCGGCTGCCTTGATCCACCAGAACCGCCACATCATTGGCCAAGGGATCGCGCCGATCGCCGCAGTCTCCCGCCGCCCTCAGCACCACCGGCCGGCCGCTGCGTGCCGTCCGCGTCGCCCAGACCTGATCGCGCGGCAGGAAACAGGTCAGGACCGATTCCGCCTCCATCAGCCGCCCGCCGGGATTGCCGCGCAGGTCCAGCACCACGTCGACGTCCGGAGGCAGACCTTCCAGCTCACTACCCATCCAGGCGCCCAGCCCCTTGTCGAACTGCTCGACGCGCAGCACCAGCACCCCCGGTCGCGACTTGTCGGCGGTGAATGGTTCGATGGCCTCCATCACCCGCGGCGTCAGGGCGATCTCGCGCCTCTGCCCCGCATCGTCGGTCAGGACCAGTTGCACCGGAACCCCATCATAGGTCTCGACATCCGGTCCCCAGGGCTTCCCGTCGACCGAGTTCAGGGCCCAGCCCATCTGCACGCCCGCCGCCTCGGCCGGCGAGCCCGGCCGGACACGTTCGACGGTCCAGTCGTCCGGCGTCTCGCCCCGCATCAGGGTCAGGCCCATCACGGCGCGCCGGGCGAACTGCGCCTCCTGACGCCGTACCGCCGCCGGCGGACTGGCCGCCGCATGACCGTCGTCCAGCAGATCCAGCATCGCATTGATGACGCGGTACAGCCCCCGCTCATCACTCGCCGCCAGGGCCTGGGGCCGGAACGTCGCCCGCGCGGCGTTCCAATCCACGCCGTGCAGGGTCGGATCGTAATAGCCCCGCCGCACCTCGCTCCACACCCGGTCGAACACCCGCTGATTCAGCCTCACGCGGTCACGCGAGGGCGCTGCGGCGACGGTCGGATCGACCACCGGCGAATCGACCGGTTGGCCCACGGCCGGACCGCTCAACGGCAGGCCAAACAACATGAGGCTGAAAAGCCGGGCGGAAACGCTCAGACGCATGAGCGCCATCTGACGTCAGTCGCCCGCTTCGCTCAAGTCACGACTGCGCGCTATTCCGGCACCCGCGCCCCGTCCCAGGCGAAGACGCCGCCGCTGTCGGCAGGGGTCAGGTTCGACAGCACGGACAGCAGCCGCTCGGCGGAATAGTCGGCTGTGAACAACTTGCCCTCCGCCACCCCCTTCTGGAACGGCGCGCTCAGTTCCGTCGCCACAGTGCCGGGATGCAGACCGGCGATGACGGCCTGCGGATGGCTGCGCGCCATCTCGACCGACAGATTGCGCAGGATCATGTTCAGCGCCGCCTTGGACGCCCTATAGGCGTGCCAGCCGCCCAGTCGGTTGTCGGAAATCGACCCCACCCGCGCCGACAGGGCTGCGAACACCGCCCGCCGATCGCGCGGCATCAGCGGCAGCAGCTGCTTGGCCGCCACCGCGGGCCCCACCGCATTGACGCGGTAGTCCCGCAAAAGGTGTTTCGCATCCAACTGACGAAACGACCGCTCCGGCTGAAGCCCGTCGTGCAGCACCCCGGTCGCCACGACGATCAGCGTCGGGGCCGGTCCCTGGCCGATCCGTTCGGCGGCGGACGTCAAACTGGCCTCATCCTCCAGATCGGCGGCCGACCCTAGCGCGCCCGCCACATCCGCGCCTGACCGCGACACCGCCCACACGGTCTCAAACGCGCCATCCGCCACGATCCGCTCGACCATCGCCCTGCCGATGCCGCCCGTCGCTCCGATCACCACCGCTGATCCGTTCATCGCGTCTCCCTTCCTCGTTCGTCCCATGATAGGGGCGCGGCATGAGCATCACCACGGTCGGCCTCGATGCCGACGACACCCTCTGGCACAACGAGACGATCTTCCGCCTGACCCATTCGCGGTTCGTCGATCTTCTGGCCGACCACGGCGACGAGGCGACCATCGAGGCGCGCCTGGCCGAAACCGAGCAACGCAACCTGCGGCTCTATGGCTACGGCATCAAGGGCTTCACCCTGTCGATGATTGAGACGGCGATGGAGCTGACGAACGGCGAGGCTCCGCCCCATGTCGTGCGCGAGATCCTGGCCGCCGGTCGCGAGATGCTGGCCCACCCGGTCGAAACGCTGCCCGGCGTGGACGCGGTCGTCGCCGAACTGTCCGAAAAGTACCGCCTTGTCCTGATCACCAAGGGCGACCTGCTGGATCAGGAGCGCAAACTGGCCGTCTCAGGCCTGGGCGACCTGTTCAGCGCCGTCGAGATCGTCTCAGAAAAGGATCGCGCCACCTACGAGCGGGTCTTCAACCGCCACGGCAGCGGCCCCGCCGAGGCCGTCATGGCCGGCAACTCCATGAAGTCCGACGTCCTGCCCGCCATCGCCGCCGGCGCCTTCGGCGTCCACATCCCCTATCACGTCACTTGGGCCCACGAATTGGCCGACGCCCCTGTCGATGAGCCGCGCTATACTTCCCTGTCCAGCATTGCGGAGTTAAAGGACGCAATCGATAGTTGGTATACTGAATAGATTCCACCCAACACCAGATCAATATTAGCTTAATAATCGAACGCCTCTACCGCTCATTTTTAGACCCAAGAACGGGATATGACTGAAAATCAATGCGGCAAACAAGGCGTTGCATTGAGACCACATTATCGCAATACCGACGTTATATTGACATGAAAGTAAAAGGCGACGCTTGACCCCTGTGGATGTGTCCGGTCTGTGGCACGCCTGCGGCAGTTCAGCGACGGCTCTACTAGCACTCCTGATCCCCCCTGCTGCGATCATTGGAGAGTAAATGCGCAACTTCCTTCTGACTTCGACGGTCCTTGCGGGTGCCTTGGCGGCCTCTAGCGCCTTCGCCCAGACTGCAGATCAGCCCATCAGCACCGCCCCCGTTGCTGATAGCCAACAAGCCGCCGAGCTTGGTGAAATCGTGGTGACCGGGTCGCGTATCCGTCGCGACGCCACCAACGCCCCCACCCCCCTGATCCAGGTGTCGCGCGACGAGCTGCTGTCGACCGGCCAGACCACGGTCATCGATTACCTGTCTACCATTCCGGCACTGTCGAACTCGGTCGTTCCGTCGGATACGACGGGCTCCAACCTGGGTGACGGCGGCCTGTCGCTGCCGAACCTGCGTTCGCTGGGCTCCAACCGCACGCTGACCTTGGTCGACGGTCGCCGCCACGTCGGTTCGTCGGGCGGTTCGCTTTCGGTGGATATCGACACCATTCCGCGCCTGCTGATCCAGAACATCGAAATCGTCACGGGCGGCGCGTCGTCGGTGTACGGCGCGGATGCCGTCTCTGGCGTTCTGAACTTCATCCTGCGCAAGGACTTCGAAGGTCTGGAGATCGACGCCAACTACGGCCAGATCAACCAGGACGGCGAAGCCAATCAGCGTGTCTCGGCGCTGATCGGCAAGAACTTTTTCGACAATCGCCTGAACGTTTACGCTCATGCCGAGTATGAGAAGGTCGACGAAGTCACGTCGATGGACATCGACTGGATCCGTCGCGCGCCGGTCCGCATTGGCGTCGACGCCGACCCGACCTCGGCGCCCTTCGACGGCCGTCAGGACGCCTTCCTGTTCACGGGCGTCCGTCGCCTCGACATCCCGCGCTGGGGTCAGACCACGCTCGCCAATGTGCAGCAGCCGAGCGACCTGACGAACCCGAACGTCCCGTACGCAAACTGCTTCCCGGACGGCAATGTCGCCGGAAACTTCAGCTACAGCGCCAACTGCTTCGGTGTGACGCCAGGCAAGACGTACTGGTATGACGGCACAACCGCGCGCCTGGCCGACTTCGGCCAACGGGTCGGCAACACCGGCATCAACCGTCCGTACAACATCGGCGGCGACGGCGAAAACCCGGCCGACTTCTCGACCGGCTCGCGCGTTCCGCGCTCGGAATCGCAACGCTATCAGATCGGAAGCACCTTCAAGGTCACCGACTCGATCGAGGCGTACGCCGAAGCGAAGTACGTCACCGAAGACACCTTCGACGTGGGTCAACCGACCTTCTTCGACATCGATCTGGTGAACTCCTACGGCGCGAACGCCGTCAACCCGATCTATGCCGTCAACAACTTCGACCTGCGTTGGTCAGACAACGCCTTCCTGCCGCAGAACATCAAGGATGCGATCCGCACGAACGTCGTCACGCCCTACGCGCCGCCGACCGCGACCAGCCCGGGCGCGGCGCAAACGGGCGTCTTGCTCCAGAATGCGCGCCACACCCTGTTCGGGCCGGATCGTACGCAAGACAACACGCGTGAACTGCAGCGTTACGTTCTGGGCCTCCGCGGCAACCATGACCAGATTTCGTTCGTCAAGGACGTCAGCTGGGACATCGGCTATACCTACGGCAAGGTCGAAATCGAAAACCGTGAACGCGCGGTCGACGGTCAACGCTTCGCGCTCGCAGCGGACGCGGTTGTCGACACCCTGGGTGTTGTGAATGGCCGAGCCGGCGAGATCGTCTGCCGTTCGCAGTTGCTGCTGAAGCAGGGCGCAGCTCTGGAAGACTATCAGCGCGGCGGCGATCTGCGTGACACGCAATACGGTCGTGACTCGGTGGCGCAATGCGCCCCGCTCAACGTGTTTGGCAAGGGCAACCAGAGCGCCGCAGCGCTGGATTATGTCGGCGCCGAAATCGGCATCACCGAGCGTAATGAGCAGCAGCAGGCGATCGCGTCGGTTTCCGGCAGCCTCTGGGACTTCTGGGGCGCTGGCCCGATCGGCGTCGCTCTGGGTGGTGAGTACCGCAAGGAAACGACGGAAGCCACGGGTCGTGACCGCGACACCGACGGGCGCCTGCTGTTCCTGAACTCGGGGCCCGATTTCCCCGAAGCCAGCTATGAGTCTAAGGAAGTCTTCACGGAAGTCTCGCTTCCGCTCTTCCGCGACAGCGTGCTCGGCGAATATGCCGAACTCAGCGGTTCGTATCGTTATGCCGACTATACGACGGTCGGAAATGTCGACGTCTATGGCGTGAACCTGGTCTACCGTCCGATCCGGGACATCACCTTCAAGACCAGCTACAACACCTCGGTACGCGTTCCCGACTTGGCCGAGAACTTCGCCCCGAACAGCGAGACCTTCCTCAACTCGTTCACCGATCCCTGCACCACGGCTGCGATCGCCGCGGTCAACGACAATGAAACGAAGGCCAACCGCATCCGGAACTGCACGGCCTTGGCCGCGCAGCAAGGTCTGACGTTCGACTTCGCCGGCGCGACACCGCAAAATACCGACGACTTCAACCCGACCTACACTTCGGGCATCTCGGGCGTCTCCGGCGGCAACCCGAACCTTCAACCTGAAGAGTCGAACAGCTTCACCTTCTCGACGGTGCTGCGTCCGCGCTTCATGCCAAACTTCAGCCTTGCGCTCGATTATTACGAGATCAAGATTGACCGCGTCATCGCGGCTGTCACCGCCGACACGGCGGCGGCGAACTGCGTCAATGGTGCGGAACTGAACGTCGATGCCTGCTCGACGATCTTCCGCAACAATCCGAACATTCCGTTCGGCATTGGCGCGCCGGCTAGCGATCCGATCGGCGGCTTCATCGAGCGTTCGTTCAACTATGCGTCGCTGGAAACCCGCGGTCTGGACTTCACGGGTCGTTATCGCCTCGACACCAGCGACAGCTTCGGCCGTAACTGGGGTGTGTTCGATTACTCGCTCGCCGGCTCGTGGCTGATCGAACAGAAGCAGTTCCTGAATGAAGCCGATCCCGGCGACTTCGATGAACTGGCCAGCACGCTGCAATACCCGCGCGTTCGCTTCACCTCCTCGTTGACCTGGACCCCCAACGAAACCTGGAGCGTGAACTGGACGGCGGACTGGCAATCGGCTCAGAACATCGTCTTCCGCCGCGACTTCGTGAACAACGCGGACGGCCGTTCGGCCGATCAGCTGGACACGGGTAACTTCGTGCGCAACGACTTCACCGTCCGCTACAACGTCAACCAAGATCTGACGCTGCGCGCCGGCGTCGTGAACGCCTTCGATTCGGAACAAGCGCCGTACCTCGGCACGACGCTGTATTCGAACTTCGATCCTTATGGCCGCCGCTTCTTCATCGGCCTGAACTACAAGGTGTTCTAAGACTCACAGAGCCTGTGATCTTGAAACGAGGGGCGACCGGCAACGGTCGCCCCTTTCCTTTTGCCCAATCCGGACCGGGACCGAACACTCGGAATTCCGCTTTCCATCTTGCCCCCTCGCCCCACCCTCTCTAAACGGGCCGCTTAACCGACAAGCAGACGTGAGCGTCGCAGGGCCAGGCTCTGCGGGGGGCTTCTCGCGCGCGTAGAGAACGAAGGACGACGCACTCCCTTGGACGCCTCGGACATCCGTCATGACGAACGCGACGCCATGGTGCGCGCGGCGCTGGCCGAACAGGGCGACAGCGGCGTGACGCCGCGCCATACGTTGTTCTACTTCTATGGCGAGGGCGACCACGGCGACCTGAACGAGGTCGCCCGGCGCGCCGGATTTCTGACGCGCGGCGCCGACGATATGACGGTGCTCGAAACGACCATGGCGGTGGACGAGGCGTCGTTTGCCGCGACCTCGGCCATGATGCAGACCTGGGCCGCGGCCTTCCAGCTGGAGTATGACGGCTGGGAATGCGCGGTCGTGACCCACTAGCGTTCAATAAGAAGAAGAGCTGGCGATGCCCAAGCGCACAGACATCAAGTCCATCCTCATCATCGGCGCCGGCCCGATCGTCATCGGCCAGGCGTGCGAGTTCGACTATTCCGGGGTTCAGGCCTGCAAGGCCCTGAAGGCGGAAGGCTATCGGGTCATCCTGGTCAACTCGAACCCCGCCACCATCATGACCGATCCGGAGGTGGCCGACGCCACCTATATCGAGCCGATCACGCCCGAGATGGTCGAGAAGATCATCGTCAAGGAAAAGCCCGACGCTCTGCTGCCGACCATGGGCGGCCAGACCGCGCTGAACACGGCCCTGGCCCTGCATGAATCCGGCGCACTGGCCAAGCACGGGGTCGAGATGATCGGCGCCAAGGCCGAGGTGATCGACAAGGCCGAGGACCGCCAGAAGTTCCGCGACGCGATGGATAAGCTGGGTCTGGAGAGCCCCCGCTCCAAGGCCGCCCATTCGATGGAAGAAGCGCTGGAGGGGCTGGAGTTCGTCGGCCTGCCGGCTGTCATCCGCCCGTCCTTCACCCTGGCCGGCACCGGCGGCGGTATCGCCTTCAACCGCGAGGAGTTCGAGGAAATCGTCCTGCGCGGCCTGGACCTGTCGCCGACGACCGAGGTCCTGATCGAGGAATCGGTCCTGGGCTGGAAGGAATATGAGATGGAGGTCGTCCGCGACACCGCAGACAACTGCATCATCATCTGCTCGATCGAGAACGTCGACCCGATGGGGGTCCACACCGGCGATTCCATCACTGTCGCCCCTGCCCTGACGCTGACCGACAAGGAATATCAGCGGATGCGGACGGGCTCGATCAATGTGCTGCGCGAGATCGGCGTCGAGACGGGCGGCTCGAACGTCCAGTGGGCGATCAATCCCGCCGACGGCCGCATGGTCGTGATCGAGATGAACCCGCGCGTGTCGCGCTCGTCGGCCCTTGCGTCCAAGGCCACCGGCTTCCCCATCGCCAAGGTCGCGGCGCGTCTGGCGGTCGGCTACACCCTGGACGAACTGACCAACGACATCACCCAGGTGACGCCGGCCAGCTTCGAGCCGTCGATCGACTATGTCGTCACCAAGATCCCGCGCTTCGCCTTTGAGAAATACCCCGGCTCGGAGCCCCTGCTGGGCACCTCGATGAAGTCGGTGGGCGAGGTGATGGCCATCGGCCGCACCTTCCAGGAATCGATGCAGAAGGCGCTTCGCGGGCTTGAAACCGGCCTGTCCGGCTTCGACGAGATCGAGATCGAAGGGGTGGCCGGCGCCGAAGACGACGCCACGGCCCGCGGCGCCGTCGTGCGCGCCCTGGGCGTTCCGACCCCCGACCGCATCCGCGTCATCGCCCAGGCCTTCCGCCACGGCCTGACGGTCGAGGAGGTCAACGCCGCCTGCGCCTACGAACCCTGGTTCCTGCGCCAGATCGCCGACATCGTGCGCGAGGAAGGCCATGTGCGGGTCAAGGGCCTGCCGACCGACCCGACCGAGTTCCGCCGCCTGAAGTCCAAGGGCTTCTCCGACGCCCGTCTGGCTCAGCTGACCGGCCAGAGCGAAAAATCAGTCCGGACCGCTCGTCGCGGCCTGCACGTGCGCCCGGTGTTCAAGCGGATCGACACCTGCGCCGCCGAGTTCGCCAGCGCCACCGCCTATATGTATTCGACCTATGAGACCGGCGCTCTGGGCCAAATCCCCGAGTGCGAGTCCGAACCGACGAACAAGAAGAAGGCCATCATCCTGGGCGGCGGTCCGAACCGGATCGGCCAAGGTATCGAGTTCGACTACTGCTGCTGCCACGCGGCCTTTGCCTTCGACCAGATCGGCGTCGAGAGCATCATGGTCAACTGCAACCCCGAGACCGTCTCGACCGACTACGACACCTCCGACCGCCTGTATTTCGAGCCGCTGACGGCCGAGGACGTGCTGGAGCTGATCGAGGTCGAGCGCTCGAACGGCGACCTGATCGGCTGCGTCGTCCAGTTCGGGGGGCAGACCCCGCTGAAGCTGGCTCACGCCCTGCAAGAGGACAACATTCCCGTTCTGGGCACCAGCGTCGACTCCATCGACCTGGCCGAGGACCGCGAGCGGTTCCAGCAGATGCTGGAAGGCATCGGCCTGCGCCAGCCGCCCAACGGCCTGGCCCGTTCCGCCGAGGAGGCCGCGCAAAAGGCCGAAGAGGTCGGCTATCCCGTCGTCCTGCGCCCCTCCTACGTCCTGGGCGGACGCGGCATGATGATCGTCCACGACCGCGAGCAACTGGACCGCTATGTCCACGAGGCCATGCGCGTGTCAGGCGACGATCCGGTCCTGATCGACCACTATCTGAACCGCGCCACCGAGGTGGACGTCGACGCCCTGTGCGACGACGAGACGGTCTTCGTCGCCGGCGTTCTGGAACATATCGAGGAAGCCGGCGTCCACTCGGGCGACAGCGCCTGCTCCATGCCGCCCTTCTCGTTGCGGCCCGAGATCGTGGACGAGCTGAAGCGTCAGACCACCGAAATGGCCAAGGCCTTGAAGGTGCGCGGCCTGATGAACGTGCAGTTCGCCATCGAGGAGCCGCACAGCGAAAGCCCGCGCATCTTCGTGCTTGAGGTCAATCCGCGCGCCAGTCGCACCGCCCCCTTCGTGGCCAAGACCATCGGTCAGCCCATCGCCTCGATCGCCGCCAAGGTCATGGCCGGCGTGCCGCTGAAGTCGTTCGGTCTGACGGACAAGCCCTACGACCATATCGCGGTCAAGGAAGCGGTCTTCCCGTTCGCCCGTTTCGCCGGGGTGGATACCGTCCTGGGCCCGGAAATGCGCTCGACCGGCGAGGTCATGGGCCTGGATTTCAAGCGGCCGGGAGAGGCCGACATGGCCCCCGCCTTCGCCCGCGCCTTCGCCAAGTCCCAGATCGGCGGCGGAACCACCCTGCCGACCTCGGGCTGCGCCTTCATTTCGGTCAAGGACGAGGACAAGCCCTTCATCGTCGACGCCGCCCGGACGTTGCTGGCCGAAGGCTTCAGCCTGATGGCCACCGGCGGCACCCACGCCTATCTGGTCGAACAGGGGCTGGAGGTGAAGCTGGTCAAGAAGGTGCTGGAAGGCCGCCCGCACATCGTGGACGCGATGAAGAACGGCGAGGTCCAACTGGTCTTCAACACCACATCGGGCAAGCAGTCGTTGCAGGACAGCTTCTCGCTGCGCCGCACCGCCCTGATGATGAAAATGCCTTACTACACCACCACCGCCGGCGCTTTGGCGGCGGCCCAGGCCATCGGCGCGATCAAGGCTGGCGACCTGGATGTGCGGGCGATCCAGGACTACGCCTGACGTTGACGAAATCTCCGGTTTTCGGCCGCACGCTGCAAGGCTGTAGCGGCCGAACGCCGGAGCCACGCCGATGTCCAATCTCGACCTCGCCCTGATCGCCATCCTGTGCGGCGAAGTCCTGGGATTTCTCGCCTTCGCCAGGGACAAGCGGCGCGCCAAGGCCGGCCTGTGGCGGACTCCAGAATCCACGTTGTTGCTGCTCGGCCTGATCGGCGGGCTGGGCGCCTGGATGGGTCAGCACATCTTACGCCATAAGACCCGCAAGGAGCCGTTCAGGACGCAGTTAGGCCTGGTCGTCGCGCTCCACCTGATCCTGCTGGCGGGCGGCGCCGCCTGGGTCATTCTGTAGCGGGACCGTCTTCGCCCGTCCCATCCTCACCGGCTACAATCCGCGTGGCGGCCAGGTCGGCGGTGACATTGCCGACGGTGCGGAAGATGTCGGGGATGACCTCGACCGCCAGCAGCAGCGGCAGCACCCCCAGCGGCAGGCCCATGGCCAGACAGATGGGGCCGATGGCGGCGAAGAAGCTGACCTGGCCCGGCAGGCCCACCGAGGCGATGGAAACGGCGATGGCCGTCAGACCGCCGGCGATCAGCACGCCGAGCCCCAACTCCACCCCGTGCAACTGCGCCACATAGAGGCAGACCGCCAGGTTTGCGACGGGGCTGGTGATGCGGAAAACCGCCACCGCCAGCGGCAGAACGAGGCCCGCCGAGGTCTGGGGCACGCCCAGCCAGTCGCGCGCCCGTTCGATCATGACTGGCAGACTGGCCAGCGACGACTGGGTCGAGACAGCGACCACCTGGGCCGGGGCCACGGCGCGCGCGAAACGGGCCAGCGAAATCCGACCCCACACGATCGCCACGACATAGATGATCAGGATCAGGCCGATCTGGCTGAGGCAGACGATGGCGACATAGTGGGCCAGCGTCCCCGCCACCCCCAGGCCCGCGCGCAAACCCACGCCCAGCGCCAGGGCGAACACGCCGAACGGCGCGGCCAGCAGCACCCAGTGCACGATGACCACCATGGTCTCGGCCACCGCCTCGAAGAAGCCGGCTAGGGGCCGACGCAGCTCGGCCTTGATCCGCGTCGCGGCGAAGCCGAAGGCGACGGCGAAGACCACCACCGCCAGCACCCCGTCGTCGGACGCCGCCTTGATGACATTGGCCGGCGCCAGACTGGCCAGGAAGGCGCGCAGGCCGTCGGTGCGCGCCGCCTCGCCCACGGTCGCCAGCGATTCGGCGCTGACGCCCGCCAGCAGGCCACGCCCCGCCTCGGGATCGATTGGCCAGACCGCCAGCAGGCCCAGGCCCGCAAGGATCGCATAGATCGTCGCCCCGACCAGCAGCACCGCGAACACCACCAGCGACCGCACCGCGATCCGGCCCGTCGCCGCCGCATCGGCGATGGACACGATGCCGGTCACCAGCAGGCTGAACACCAGGGGAATGACGGTCATGCGCAGGGCGTTCAGCCACACCTGGCCCAGGCTCTCGACCACGCCCAAGGCGCCGGTCAGCCAGGCAGCCTGCGACCCTTGCGCCAGAGCGCCGACGACGACGCCGGCGACCAGGGCCGCGATGACGAAAAAGCTCAAGGAGGTGAAGAAGGCGGCGATGCGGGATTGGCTCATGCCCTAGCGCTAGCACCGCTCGGCGCATCGCGCGCGCCAAACCTTCTGCCGGTCCCTGACAGTTCATGTCGTCGCAGGGCGAACCCTGATCGCGCACGGCGCGTTGCGACGACGAAAGGAACTCAATCATGTCCCGTCTGAACAAACTCGTCCCGCTGATCGGCAGCCTTTTGCTCTCCAAGGGCGGCCGTCGCGTCGCCGGTCGTCACGCCGGCAAACTGGCCCTGGCGACCCTGGCCTATGAGGTGTGGCGCAACCGCCGCGAAGTCGCCAAGCCCAAGGTCGCGCCGCAACCGCGCGGACGCTGGAGCGGCCGCCGCCCGCGCTGAGTCCGCAATCGCCGCTCGACTTCTCGGGCGGCGTTGCGAATAGTCACGCCTCGCCGCCCGGAGCCGACCCATGATCAAAGTCCACCATCTGAACGACAGCCGCTCGCAACGCGTCCTGTGGCTGCTCGAAGAGTTGGGCCTGGACTATGAGGTCGTGCGCTACGAACGAAACGCTAGCAATCGGCTGGCGCCCCCAGAACTGCTGGCGATCCACCCGCTGGGCAAGTCGCCGGTCATCGAGGACGGCGCGGTCAAGGTCGCAGAGACCGGGGCCATCGTCGAATATCTGCTTGATACCTATGGTCAGGGCCGGCTGCGTTCGGCGGCGGGAACCGAGGACGGCCGTCGTTTCACCTATTGGCTGCACTATGCCGAGGGGTCGGCCATGCCGCCCCTGCTGCTGAAGCTAGTGTTCAGCATGCTACCGCGCCGTGCGCCCGCCCTGCTGAAACCCATCGTCAATGGCGTCGCCAACAAGGCGATCACCAGTTTCGTCGATCCGCAGCTGCGCACCCACGTCGGCTTCTGGGAAGACGAACTAGGCCGCTCGGAATGGTTCGCGGGCGATCAGTTCACCGCCGCCGACATCATGATGAGCTTTCCAGTCGAGGCCGGCGCCGACCGCGCGTTCAATGCCGAAACCAAACCTCGTCTAAAGGCCTTCTTGAACCGCATCCATGCGCGGCCTGCCTATCAACGCGCGCTCGAGCGCGGCGGTCCCTACAGCTACGCGTGATCGGATCGTGATCGCGGCGGCGCAACCCGCCGTGGTCGAGGGCGTTAAGGTCTCATGCGCCTTCAAACCATTCAGATCGTCGCCGGACTGGCTGCGGCCGTCGCCTTCGTTCTCGCCTTCATGGCGGCAGGAGCCGCCCTGATTTCCGGCGTCTTCATGCTCGCTGGCCTCGCCGCCGTCGGTTGGCTGGCCTACAGCCTCATAAAGGGCGTCCTGCGCCGCGACCACAAGCCCGAACCGCCGGCCCGCGCCTGAGCGGTCAACCGGTGCGGGCGTTGGGCTCTTGAATTGTTGAGCGAGAAACCCTAGTCTTGATGCCCGGCCGCGCCCGCCCCGCGGCCTTTTGTGTGCTTATCTCGCGTCTTTCCAGTCTCCGGGCGAACCAGAAAAATCACGACACAAATGGAAAAAGTGCCGATGACGGGCGAGGGCTACCGTGCCCTCGACGATCAACTGAAGCAATTGAAGTCGGTCGAAAGGCCGAGCGTGATCGCCGCCATTTCCGAGGCGCGTGAGCACGGCGATCTGTCCGAAAACGCCGAATACCATGCCGCCAAGGAGCGTCAGGGCTGGATCGAAGGCCAGATCGCCGAGATCGAAGATAAGATCAGCCGCGCCCAGGTTATCGACGTGTCCAAACTGTCGGGCAGCCAGGTCAAGTTCGGCGCCACGGTCACTGTGGTGGACGAGGACACCGAGGAAGAGGCCACCTATCAGATCGTCGGCGAACACGAAGCCGATGTGAAGAAGGGCAAGATCTCGATCGCCTCGCCGATCGCGCGCGCCATGATTTCCAAGGAGGTCGGCGACGTCGTGGAGGTCAACACCCCCGGCGGCGTGAAGGCCTACGAGATTCTCAAGGTCGAGTGGAAGTAACAGCGGTGGCTGGGGCAGCGTCCGCGCAGCCCCTCTCTCCCAATCTTTTGGCCATCTGGGTCGTCTCCGACGGCCGCGCCGGCATCGAGAATCAGGCGCTGGGTCTCGCCGAGGCCGTACAGCGCCTGACCCCGGCCGAGGTTACGATCAAACACATCCGCTGGCGGCCGATCTTCGACCGCCTGCCGTCGGCGTTGAAGAGCCTGTCCATGCTGGCGTCCGCGCCGCTGACCGCCCCCTGGCCCGATCTGTGGATCGCCACGGGTCGTGCGACCCTGCCGCTGTCGACCCGCGTCAAGGCCTGGAGCGGCGGCAAGACCTTCGTCGTTCAGACGCAGGATCCCCGCTGGGCCAATGACCGCTACGACCTGATCGTCGCGCCCGCCCATGACGGTCTGTCGGGCGAAAATGTCTTTGAAATCACCGGCTCGCCCCACCGCATCACGCCGCAGCGGATCGCCGAGGCCGCGCCCGCCTTCGCCGACCGGATCGCCCCTCTGCCCCATCCGCGCATCGCCGTGCTGATCGGCGGCAAGTCCAAGGCTTTCGACCTGACCGAGGCCCATGCGGCTGACTTGGCCGACCAGATCGCGGACGCCGTGCGAGCATCTGGCGGCGCACTGATGCTGACCTTCTCACGCCGCACGCCCGATGCGGCGAAGGCCGTCATGACCGCTCGCCTTTCGGATCTGCCGGGGTGGATCTGGGACGGGACAGGCGAAAATCCGTTGTTCGGCTTTCTGCATTTCGCCGACCACATCCTGGTCACCGAGGACAGCGCCAATATGGCCGCCGAGGCCGCCTCGACCGGCAAGCCGGTCCACGTCCTGCCGATGATCCCGCTGAAATCCGGCGACAAGTTCGCTCGCCTGCACGACGACCTGCAGTCGCGCGGCGCCACCCGCCCGTTCGACGGCGCGTTGGACGGCTGGACCTACGACCCGCTGGCCGAAACCGACCGCGCCGCGCGCGCCGTCTTGAAAGCGATGCGGACGCGATAGCGGCTCACGTCCGTTCCTGACGCAGCCAGCCCCCAGAGTGGCGACCGTCATCGGCAGAATTCTAAAGAACGATTCGCAAAAATCTGCACTAAAGTGCACTCCAAAAATTTGGAGTGGCCTTCCCTAGTCGCCGCCACCGTCGCCGCCGTCACAGCCGCTGTCCCCGCTACAGTCTGAGCCGCTGTGCTGCGTCGTATCCGATGAAGGCATGACCGCGCCGCCGTCCGACCCGCCGCTCTTCTTGGCCTTGGCGTTCGCGGCCCCCATCAAGGCCACGCCAAAGCCCGATCCGATGGCCGTGCCCAGCGCGAGACCTAGGCCGACATTGTCCAGGGCCACGCCCAGCGCCACGCCGATCGACAAGCCCATGCCGATCCCGATCGGCAGGAAGGCCGCGTTCTTGTTCGTCATCCCCATATCCCCTGCGTGTTAGGCGAGACTAGCATCGCGCAAACGGGAATCACCGCCTAAATAGGGGTCATGACACAAGCTCGTACTGTTCGCGTCGCCATCATCGGTTCCGGTCCCGCCGGCTGGACCGCCGCCATCTACGCCGCTCGCGCCTCGCTGAACCCCGTCGTCATCGCCGGCATCCAGCCCGGCGGCCAGCTGACCATCACCACCGACGTCGAGAACTATCCCGGCTTCGCCGACACCATCCAGGGCCCCTGGCTGATGGAGCAGATGCAGGCCCAGGCCCTGCATGTCGGGACCGAGGTCATCCACGACATCGTGGTCTCCGCCGACCTGTCGCAACGCCCGTTCCGGCTGAAGCTGGACAGCGGCGAAGAGATGCTGGCCGAGACGCTCATCATTTCCACGGGCGCCCAGGCCAAATGGCTGGGGCTTGAGAGCGAGGCCGCCTATCAGGGCTTCGGCGTCTCGGCCTGCGCCACCTGCGACGGCTTCTTCTATCGCGGCAAAGAGGTCGTGGTCGTCGGCGGCGGCAACACCGCCGTTGAAGAGGCGCTGTTCCTGACCAACTTCGCCTCCAAGGTCACGGTCGTTCACCGCCGTGACGAATTCCGCGCCGAGAAGATCCTCCAGGACCGGCTGTTCGCCCACCCCAAGGTCGAGGTGATCTGGAACTCGGCGATCGAGGAGATCGTCGGCGTCGTGGACGGCATGGCCAAGAATGTCACGGGCGTCCGGCTCAAGAACGTCCAGGACGGCTCGACCCACGAAATCCCCGCCGACGGCGTCTTCATCGCCATCGGCCACGCCCCGTCGTCGGAACTGTTCAAGGGCCAGCTGGAAACCAACGCCGGCGGCTATCTGCGGGTGAAGCCCGGCACCGCCTCGACCGAGATCGAAGGCGTCTGGGCCGCCGGCGACGTGACCGACGACGTCTACCGCCAGGCCGTCACCGCCGCCGGCATGGGCTGCATGGCCGCCCTGGAAGTCAGCCGCTTCCTTGCCGAAGAGGACCACGCCAAGGCCCACAACCCCATTAGCCACGCCGAGGCGGAGAAGATCGGGGTCTGGTGACCCCGATCCTGCGCGATCAGTAGGCCGAGGCCTCCGTCAGTTCTGCCAGATCCTCGTCCGATAGCGTCAGTGTCGCCGCCTTCAGCGTGTCGGCCAGCTGTTCGGTCGAGGTGGCGCTGACAATCGGGGCCGTCACGCCCGGCTGGGCCAGCAGCCAGGCCAGGGCGACCTGGGCGGAGGTGGCCTCGGCCTTCTGGGCCACGGCGTCCAGAACCGCCAGGATACGCACGCCGCGCTCGTCGAACTTGTCCTTCAGCATGCCCTCGCGCTTGGTCCCGGCGATCTGATCGACGGTCTTGTATTTGCCGGTCAGGAAGCCGCTCTCCAGACTGAAATAGGTGATGACGCCCAGGCCCTGTTCGACGGCCAGGTCCTGAAGTTCGCCCTCGAAGGTGTCGCGGCTGTAGAGGTTGTAATGCGGCTGGATCGTCGCATAGGCGGCCAAACTTTCGCGCTGCGAGATGTCCAGAGCTTCGGACACCTGTTCGGCCGAATGGTTGGAGGTGCCGATGGCGCGCACCTTGCCGGCCTGCACCAGCTTATCCAGTGCGCGCAGCGTCTCGTCCTGCGGTGTCTTCGGATCGGGCCAGTGAGTTTGATACAGGTCGATATAGTCGGTCTGGAGCCGGCGCAGCGACGCCTCCACAGCCTTCTCGATCCAGGCCGGCGACAGGTCGTTGTGGCCCTGCCCCATATCCGATCCAACCTTGGTCAGGATCTTGACGTCGTCGCGCCGGCCGCGCGCCTTCAGCCACTTGCCGATGATCGTCTCGCTTTCGCCGCCGGAGTGGCCCGGAACCCAGCGCGAATAGGCGTCGGCGGTGTCGATGGCGTCGAAACCGGCCTCGACGAAGGCGTCCAGCAGGGCGAATGAGGTCGCCTCGTCCGCCGTCCAGCCGAAGACGTTGCCGCCGAACACCAGGGGGGCGATGTCCAGGTCGCTGGAGCCGAGCTTGCGTTTGGAAAGGGTGGTCATGCGGAGATCTCCTCTTGGGGAGACCTCGACATATGCCGCATCATTGCGACCGCAACCGCCTCGGCTGCGGTCAGCCGAACAGTTGAAGACCCGGAGGCGCGTAGTCGACCGGCTGTCCCTGGCGACGGCGCAGGGCATAATCCACAGCCGTCTGGACCGCATGTTCGTCTGTCGGCTTGGACAAGACGCCGATCGTGCCGGCGACGCCGTCGCGCACCATGCCGGGGTTGGCCGTCATGAACAGGACGGAGACGCCCATGTCCTGACCCAGTTCGCGGCCCAGATTGATTCCTGTGGGACCGTCGGACAGGTGGATATCGACCAGCGCCAGATCGACGTCGTTCTCGCGCACCAGATCGCGCGCGGCCTGTGCGGTCGCGGCGACGCCCAGAACCTCGTGGCCGAGGTCCTCCAGGACGAACCTGAGCTCCATCGCAACGAGAGCTTCGTCTTCGATGATGAGGATACGCGCAGTCATGGGTTCAATCAGTGCTCGGGAGCGTACGTAACGTCAGTGTGAGGGATAGGTTTCAATAGAAGACTAATTTGAGTATCCGCCTGCCGCGCGGCGCCTGGACAGGGCCGTCGCCGGCAGGTCCACGATGACCTGGAGCCCCTCTGGCCGCCACTCGCGCGACAACCGCCCGCCGAGTTGTCCCTCGACCGAGAGGCTGGCTAGAGACGAACCGAAGCCTGTGCGTTGCGGCATGCCCTGGATGACCGGACCGCCCGTTTCCGACCAGGTCAGGACGAAGCGATCCTCCTTTCGTTCTGTTTCGAGCGTCACGACGCCCCCACGCTCGGAAAGCGCGCCGTATTTGGCGGCGTTGGTCGCCAGTTCGTGGAACAGCAAGGCCACGGAGGTCGCCGCCTGATCGTCGAAGACGGCGTCCTCGCCCTGGATGACGACGCGCGCCCCACCCGTCTCGTCCGCATAGGCCTTGAACAGGTCGGACAGGAAGGAATGCAGAGTTGTCGCCCCGATCGTGGTCTTGGATGTCTCGGTGTGCGGCCGCACAAACTCATGCGCGCGGGCCAGGGCGGTGATGCGCGTGCGCACCGAGGCCGAAAATGCCTTGGCCTCCGGATACTGGCGCGCGGACAGGGCGACCAGGGCGGTGACGACGGCGAAGATGTTCTTGATCCGGTGGCTCAGCTCCTGGCTGACCAGCTCGCGGCCCTGCTCCAGCCGCTTCAACTCGTCGATGTCGGTCAGGGTGCCGAACCAGCGGGTGATTTCGCCCGCCTCGTCGCGGATCGCCACCGCGCGGCCCAGGGTCCAACGATAGACGCCGCTGTGATGCTTCAGCCGGTATTCGATCTCATAGGGCTCGCCGGTTTCCAGCGAGTTGCGCCACACGGTCCACGCCCGTTCGCGGTCGTCGGCATGGAACATGTCGTTCCAGCCCTCGCCATCCGTCGAGCCCAGGGGCACGCCCGTGAATTCGTACCAGCGCGCATTGTAGTAGTCGTGAAAACCGTCCGGCAGGGTGGACCACACCATCTGCGGCATGGCGTCAGCCAACACCCGAAACCGACTCTCGCTTTCGCTCAGGGCCACGGCGGTTTCGGCGAGGTCCGTCTCGATGGTCTTGCGTTCGGTGATGTCCACCGCGACGCCGGGGAAGCGGATTGGCGCGCCCTCGGCGTCGAAATAGACCTGACCGCGCGCCAGAATCCAACGCACGTCATCGCCCTGGCCCAAACGATATTCGCTGACGAAGGCGCCGTCGTCCGTCATGGCCCGGTCGATCTCGTCGGTGACGCGTTGGGCGTCGTCGGGATGGACGCTGGAGGTGAAAACCTCGATGGCCGCGCCCTCGCGCGCCGCTTCGGGATCCACGCCATACATCCGCGCAAAGCGTTCGTCGGCGATCACGCGGTTCTCAGGAATGTCCCAGTCCCAGGCCCCGACATAGGCTGAGGCCTCCATCGCCAACCGCGCGGTGCGGTCGCTGAGGTCCCGGTCCAACAAGGCGCGACGCAGCTCCAGTTGCGTCATCACCTGTTGCGCCAGGGTCTTGAGCGCCATCAGCTGAAGCTCGGTCAGACCTTGCGGGCGCGGCGTGTCGTCCAGCACGCACAGGGCGCCCAGCGGCACGCCGTCCGGCGTCCTCAGCGGATAGCCGGCATAGAAGCGGATGTGCGGCGCGCCCGTCACCAGGTCATTGTCGATGAAGCGGTCATCCTGCATCGCGTCGGGGATGACCATGACGTCGTCGCCCAGCATCGCGTGGGCGCAGAACGACAGCGGGCGCGGCGTTTCGCGCACGCCCAGACCGACCTCGGCCTTGAACCACTGACGCTGGGAATCGACCAGACTGACGGCGGCCATCGGCGCTTCACAGATGCGCGCGGCGAGCGACGCCAGATCATCGAACGACCCTTCAGGCGTCGTGTCCAGCACGCCGTAGCTTGTCAGGGCCTTCAAACGGTCGGCTTCGTCCCACCTCGGACAATCGACTTCGGGGTGGGTCAAGCAGGCGTCCTCGCTGGGCCGGTCAGGTCCGGCCATCGACATCAATGCTTGGAGTGGCGAAGCGTTGCAATGCAGGATGTCAGTTCGCGGGGCGACCGACTTCCTCCACATCCATCGTCGTGACGCCTGTGGGCGCCGGGGCGGCAGGTTTGGTCGCCGATGCGGGCCGCTCGAGAGCATTCAGGCGCGCATTGATGGCGGCGACTTCATCACGCGTCGGCAGGCGGCGACCGCCCAGGCTGACCACGCCGACGACCCGCTGCTGACCATCGATCTCGACCGTCTTCAGAGGCGCGTCTTTCTGCGGAGCGTCGGGATCGGCGCCGCCGGTTGCAGAGCCGGCGGCGATCGTCATGCGCGGACGCGAGAAACGCGCCTCGTCGATCGCCGGCTCGCGCCCATTGTAGGTTTTGCGGAAGGCAGCCGTTTCGCCATAGACGCCCTTCCAGCGATAGAAGATGTGCGCGCCGATCTGCGTCACCTTGGCCACCGTCGGCGCCCACCAGGGATGCACATAGTCGGCGTGATAGTGAGTGGCGGTCCCGACTTCCTGAGCCACGGCGCCGGTCAGCGCCCGCTCCGCCACCTTGCGCGCCCGCTCCCACGCCCAGCCGACCGGCGCCTGGCCCAGCGAGCCGTCGCAGGTGAAGCTGAACTGACAGCCCGTGACGCGTTCGGCCCCTTCGAACACCACGCCGCAGACGGTGCTGGCGTAATTCGGATCGCGCACGCGGTTCAGGACAACCTGCGCCACGCCCGCCTGGCCGTTGTCCGGCTCAAGCGCCGCCTCATAATAGACCGCCTGGGTCAGGCAGCGCAGGGCGCGGCGGCGATCCTCGGCGCTGCCCTTGAACACGAACGGCAACGCGGGACGCAGAGCGCCGGACGCGGGCGCCATGGCCGCGTTCAGACGTTGGGCCTCAAGGCCGCTCTTGCCCGATTCCAGACCTGGCTTGCCGGCCAGCGTCAGGCTCTCCCAGCCCGGCGTCAGTCCGTAGAGAGCCGGCTGCAGAAGGTTGGGATCATGCCGCATGGCGACGGCCAGCTGTGACGGCGTCAATCGCCCCTTGATCGCGGCCAGCCCGCCCGCGCCGAGGTCGCCGCCGGTGATGCGCGAAACCGCCTCGGCCGTCCGATCCATATCGGGCCGCACGCTGGACCCCGCCGCCATGGCGACGCCCAGCACCGCGCCGGCTGCGGGCAAGGCCGCCGCCGAACGCCGCAGCGCCTTCCACATCGTCTTCCAGGGCAACCGGGTCATTCAGGGTCCAATAGCCGCGATCGGCGCACCGGCCTTTCGCTGAGATCGCGCGTCTAGTCCGACTTCTAGGCCATTTTCCGGCGTCACGACGACCGCCGTTATCAAACCCACTGCGCGTCAGGGGTGGTCGCCCCAAACGCAAGGTGTAAAACTATGTTCCAGCGAGGCAAACGCGTCGCTGGTGGGGCGAACCGACGATATGAGCGCAGGCGGATCGAAACGGCGGATCGCGGTCATGGATCGCTGGCTGATCGGCCTGGCGCGCTTGTCGACGGCCTCGCCGACGCATCGCCTTTTGATCGGGATCGGCATCGCTCTCGCGGGTCTGGCGATCCGGGCGGCGGCGTCGCCGCTGTATGGCGAGGTGACCGGCTTCACCATCCTGTTGCCGGCGGTGACCCTGGCCGCTCTGGCGGCCGGCTGGACCGCAGCCTTGACGGCGCTGGCGGTGTGTACCGGCGGCGGCTGGGCGATCGTCGCGCTGACGGCCACCGGACGGGATGGCGTGCTTGACGCCATCGGCGGTGCGGCGACCTGGAATTTCGTTCTCGTCGGCCTGTTCATCGCGGCGGTGGGGGCGTCGCTCCGCAAGGCCCTGTCGCGGTTGAGTGAAAGCGAGACCCGGTTCCGCGAACTCGCCGATACCGCCCCCTCGCCGATCTGGCTGCTGGATGCCAAGGGCGAGTTCGAGTTCGTCAACGCCGCCGTCTTCACCCTGCATGGACTGGACATCGAGGCGTTGCGCGAAGGCGGCTGGAAGACCGCCGTTCACCCCGACGATCTGGAGACCGTAAAGGCGGCAGAGAAGGCCGGCGCCGCTGATCGCAAGCCGTTTCAGATGGAGGCGCGCGTTCTGGGGCAGGACGGCGTCTGGCGCTGGATGCGGGCCGTCGTGCGGCCGCGCTTCGACGGGCAAGGCGTCTTCGTGGGCTATGCCGGCATCTCGTTCGACGTGACCGAAACCCGTGAAGCTCTGGATGCGGCGGCGCGGGCGGCGCGACGCCAGGCCTTCCTGCTGGACCTCAGCGACCGGCTCCGCGACCTGACCGATCCCGAAGACATCATGGCCGATGTGGAGAGCACGCTCGGCGCCCTGCTGGATGTCGAGCGGGTGGGCTATGGCGAGGTGGATCAGGCGGCGGGCGTCGTCTCCATGAGCCGCGACTGGACCGCCGGCGTCGCAAGCGCTCAGGGTCAGTTCAGCCTGAACGCCTTTGGCGAAGGTCTGATCGCGGACCTGAACGAAGGCCGCACCATCGAGATCTCGGATGTGCGCGAGGACCCTCGCACGGCGGCGGTCGCCGACGCCTTCGACGCCATCCAGACCCGCGCCCTGGTGCGCGCGCCGCTGATCCGCACCGGACGCCTGCGCGCGTTTCTCTATGTCCATTCGGCGACGCCGCGCGACTGGACCGAGGCGGAGGTCAGCCTGGTCGAAGAAGTCGCGGCGCGCACTTGGGCCGAGGTCGAACGCGCACGCGCGGAAAACGAGACTCGTGAGAGCGAACAGCGGTTCCGCGCCATCGCCGACACCGCGCCGGTGCTGATCTGGGTCACCAAACAGGATCGGAAACGCGCTTTCGTGAACCGCGCCTATGTCGACTTCCACGGCTCGGACTATCAGACCGTCCTCAACCTGGATTGGCGCGACGTGCTGCACCCTGAGGATCAGGCGCGCATTCTGGCCGAGTCCGTGAATGGGGAAGCGACGCGCGAGCCCTTTTCGATGGAGGCGCGCTATCGCCGTCACGATGGCGAATGGCGCTGGCTGAAGTCCTTTTCCCGCCCCCGTCTGGCCGGTCAGGAGGTTGTCGGCTTCGTGGGCGTGGCGTTCGACGTGACGGATATGCGCACGGCCCAGGCGCGCCTAGAGGAATCCGAGAACCGCTTCCGCACCGTCGCCGACAGCGCGCCCGCCCTGATCTGGATGAGCGACGACGCCGCCCAGATGGTGTTCGCCAACAAGCGTTACCGCACCTTCTTCGGCGTGGAGGCGGACGCGCATCTGCCCGATAGCTGGCGACGCCTGATCCACCCGGACGACGAAGGGGTGTTCGCCGGCGCCTTCATGCGCGCCTTCGAGGCCCGGGATCGGTTCGAGGCGCTGACGCGGATCAACCACCCGACGCTCGGTCCGCGCTGGTTGCGTACCGAAGGCGTGCCGCGCTTCGACGCCTCCGGCCTTTTCCAAGGCTATGTCGGCGCCTGTCTAGATGTGACCGACGCCAAGCGGGCCGAAGACGACCTGAAACGCATCAATGAATTGCTGGAAGAAAGGGTTGACGAGGCCCTGATCGAAAAGGCCCAGGCCGAGGCGCAACTGGTTCATGCCCAGCGGATGGAGGCGGTCGGGCGGCTGACCGGCGGGGTCGCGCATGACTTCAACAACCTGCTGACCGTCGTGATCGGGGCCTTGGACATCATCCTGCGCAGCGAGGACGCGGCCAAGCGCAAGAAGCTGGGCGAGGCGGCGTTGGCGGCGGCGCGACGGGGCGAGAGCCTGACGCACCAGTTGCTGGCCTTCTCGCGTCGTCAGGCTCTGCGGCCCGAGCCGATCGATCTGAACGCCCTGATCCGCGAGAGCGAACCGCTGCTGCGCCGGGCCGTCGGCGAGGCCGTGGACTTCAAGGTCAAGCTGAAGCGCGGCGGCGCGCCCGCCAATGTCGATCCGGCCCAGTTCGAAGCCGCGCTGCTGAACCTGATCGTCAATGCGCGCGACGCTCTGGGCGATGTGACCGGGGCCAGGGGCCGCCAGGCCCGCATCACCGTGCAGACGCGGGCCTGCACCGTCGAGGCCGGACAGATCGCCGAACTGGCGGCGGGCGACTATGTCTGCGTCAGCGTCGCCGACAACGGCGAAGGCATGTCGCCGGACATCCGCGACCGAGTGTTCGAACCGTTCTTCACCACCAAGGGCGTCGGCAAAGGGACGGGCCTGGGGCTGAGCCAGGTCTATGGGTTCGCACGCCAGTCAGGCGGCGGCGTCCAGATCATCTCCGAGCCGGGACGTGGGGCCGAGATCTGCATCTTCCTGCCGCCTCTGTCGGCGGAAGACGCCGCAATGACGTCCTGTCTGGTCGCCGCCGATGGCGCCCCCTTGGTCGAGGGCGGGCGGATGTTGCTGGTGGAGGACGACGCCGGCGTCGCCGCGATCGCGCTGGAAATCCTGGAAGGCTTCGGGCTGGAGGTCGACTGGGCCGAGACGGGCGACGATGCGCTGAAGTTCCTTCAAGCCGACGACTTCGATCTGATGCTGACCGACGTGGTGATGCCCGGCGGCATGAGCGGCATCGATTTGGCGCGCGAGGCGGCGGCGCGCTGGCCGAATCTGCGGATCGCCTTGACCTCAGGCTACGTCGGCGAGGACGTGGATGCGGTGCTGGCCGACACGATCTGGCCCCTGCTGCGCAAACCCTATTCGTCGGACCAGTTGCGCGCCCTGCTGGAACGCCTCAGCGCCGCGACGACGAACTAACGAAGCGGGGACCTGACGGCCAAAGAAAAACGCGCCGCACCGATGCGACGCGTCGATCTGTTTGGAGCCGCAGCTGGATTTAGCGGCGGGCCTTGCGGGCGGCGTAACGCGCGTCGCGCTTGGCCTTCTGCTCTTCCTTAGTCAGTTGCTTGCGCGCCTTGCGGTCGGCGCGCTTTTCCGCGTCGATCTCTTCCTGGGCGGCGAGTTCGGCGGCCAGACGCGCGGCTTCCTTTTCAGCCTTTTCACGACGCTGCTCGGCCTTGGCCAGCTCGTGCTGCTGACGCAGGGCCTCTTTTTCGGCGGCGCGCTTTTCAGCCAGACGCTCGAACTCGGGATCGGGCGCGGCGGCCTTTGGCTTGAATTTGGCGAGCAGGGCCTTCTTGGCCTCTTGCTGGGCGGTAATGCGGTCGGAGAATCCGGTCTTCAGATCTTTCATGCGAAAGCGTCAGGGTTCCTTGTGAGCGACCAGGGCGGTCGTCGGGGGTCAGGCTGCGCCACGCACGGCCCGAAGCGGGGCGCACAAAGCCGATAAGCGAGCGAAAATCAAGGTTCGCAGCCCGCAAATCGGCCCGATGCGTCATTTGGAGCGTCGCGGCGGCGTGGCCGCAACACTTCGATCAGATAGGCGCCGCAGGCCTGATCGCAAGCGCGGCGATAAGAGCGTGCGTCGACCGAGGCGGTCTTAGTTCGGCTTTTGCGCTTGGCCGACAGCCGTCCCGGCCGCACCGCCCACGGCGGCGCCGACCGGGCCGCCGACGACCGCGCCGGCGATAGCACCGCTGGCGGCCTTCTGTTCGATGGTCGCGCCGCAGGCGGACAGGGCGAGCGCCGCCGCAGCGGCTGCGCTCAAGGTGATCATTTTAGTCATGGGCTTCTCTCCAAAGGCCACGCTTCAACGCGAACGCGTCATAGCGGTTCCTGGCTTGGGCTCTAGTTGCGCCGACAACCACCGCCATAATTCTAAACAGCTTTGTTCGTTCCAGTTAGCTTGCTGCGATGCAGCATATTTAGATATGACAAGTTCAACTGTTGATGGATACAGTATTCGGCCTATAGATTTATCCAGTCTTGCCGTTTTGCAGCCACACGGGTCGCCGCGACTGAAAAATACCCACCGAATCCGATGCGTTAACCATCGGATTGCGAATCGAACACATTGAGGCCATAAAAGGCTGGCTAATGGCCCGTCCTCGACGCCCGGGCCACTGAGCCGAGCGCCGGAATTTGCAGGCTGGACCGCGACCGCAATGGGTCGCCTCGCCGGCAAGACTACCCCGGGGGCCGCGTTTCTCGCCCTGCTGAACAGGACTACCTCGTTGTCGCATTCTTCGCAGACGCGCGCCATTTTGCGCGCCGATCGTGTGGCCAAGATCAAGCCCATGACGGCTGTCGCAGCCTTTGGCGGTCTGTTGGGACTGGCGATCGGATGCGCCTATCTGGGCGGCACGACGGCGCGCGCGACGACGTTGCGCGCCCAGGCCGAACGGATTCAAGGCGCCACCGCCGCCGGTTTCACGGAAGAAGCCCTGGCCGCCGCCGCCGGCGGCCTCGACGCCAGCGCCCTGACCATTGCGCGTCGTCATGATCCCTACACCAGCGCGGGCTCGGCCCAGCGCGACCGTCAGGCCGAACTGCTGGCCGCCCGTCTTGAACAACTCCGTGCGCCCGGCGATCCCAACCTTCGCCGCGCCAGCCTGACAGCACCGACCGCCGCGCCCGCCTTCCGCGTGGCCAACGCGCTGGACGCCAGCCGCGATCTCGATTGCCTGACTCAGGCCGTCTATTATGAAGCCCGTGGCGAGGGCGCCGACGGCATGAAGGCCGTGGCCCAGGTCGTACTGAACCGCGTGCGCCACCCCGCCTTCCCCAAGACTGTCTGCGGCGTCGTCTTCCAGGGCGCGGCGCGCAGCACCGGTTGCCAGTTCTCCTTCACCTGCTCCGGAGCGATGCGCGGCCGCGTCAACCAGGCCGCCTGGAACCGCGCCAGGACCGTGGCCTCGAACGCCATGTCGGGGTCGGTCTTCTCGCGCGTCGGCAATGCGACCCACTTCCACACCACAGCCGTGACGCCGGGCTGGCGTTCGTCGCTGGTGCAGGTCAGCCAGGTCGGCAGCCATCTGTTCTATCGCTTCGGCGGCCGTTCGAGCACCGGCGGTACCTTCACCTACGCCGCCCGTCGCGCGGCGCCGGCGGACCAGCCGCGCCTGATCCAGGCCGGCCTCAACCCGGTCGAAACTGCGCGTCAGGCCGGACAGGCGGTCGCCTATTCGATGGTGCTGGCGCAGGAAGGTCGCGCCCTGCCCGCACCGGCGGCCCAGTCGACGACACCTTCGCCTGCCGCCACGCGCGCCGCCGTGTCCCAACCGGCTTCCCGCCCTGCGCGGGCGAACGAGACCTCGGCCAAGACCGAAGTCGCCGAAACGGCCTCCAGCCCCGCTTGATCGGCGGAGGCCTGGAAGCGATCAGAGCGCGTCCAGGCCAATATCGAGAACGGGCGCCGAATGGGTCAGGGCGCCGACCGAGATGACATCCACGCCCGTCTCGGCGATGCCGCGCACCGTCGTCAGATCGACCCCGCCCGAGGCCTCCAGCACGATCCGCCCTGCGACGCGCGCCACGGCGGCGCGCAGGTCGTCGAGGCTGAAGTTGTCCAGCATGATGACATCGGGCGCCGCGCCCTCGTCGATCAGGGCCAATACGGCGTCCAGCTGATCCAGCCCATCGACCTCGACCTCGACCTTCATCAGATGCGGAGCGAAGGCCTTGGCCCGCCGCACCGCCTCGGCGACGCCGCCGCAGACGGCGACGTGGTTGTCCTTGATCAGGATGGCGTCATCCAGACCGAAGCGATGGTTGATCCCGCCGCCGCAGGCCACGGCGTGCTTCTCCAGCGCGCGCAGCACCGGCGTAGTCTTGCGCGTATCCGCGATCCGCGCCTTGGTCCCGGCGACGGCCTCGACATAGGTGCGCGTTAAAGTCGCCACACCGCTGAGCCGTCCGACAAGATTAAGCGCCGTCCGCTCGGCCGAGAGGAAGGCCCGCGCCTCGGCCTCGACAACAGCCAGCACGGCGCCCGCGTCAAAGGCGTCGCCGTCTCTCAATCTCAAATCGACCGAGGCCTTGGGGTCCATGGCCAGCACGGCCAGACGCACGCAGTCGATGCCGGCCAGCACGCCGGGCTTTCTGGCCGAAAAGGCCGCCTTCATCCGCGCATCCTCTGGAATGCAGGCCATGGCGGTCACGTCGCCGGCCCGACCCAGATCCTCGGCTAGCGCCAGGCGTACGACGGGCTCAATCAGGACTTCTGGAAGTCGTCTCATTCCGCCGCCTCCAACGCAGCCGGGTGCGGGATCCGCACCCGCGTATGCACAGCGACCCCATCCGTCTGCGGATAGTCCGAGCGATAGTGCCCGCCCCGGCTCTCGCGCCGGTCCAGCGCTGCTTGGGCGATCAGCCGCGCCGCCAGAAGAACAGCCGCTGGCCCGCACTGCCTCTCCAGCCGGTCGATCAAGGCGATCAGGGCCTGCAGTCCCTCCGCGTCACGCACCACGCCGGCATGCGCCGTCATGGCGGTCCGCAGTTCGGCCATCGCCTCATCTGGCAGGTCGGGCGAAACCTCGGTCGCCAACGCGCGGCCGCCGCCGACTTCCTGTGCCGCCGACCGGCCCGCGCGCCGACCGAAGGCCGCCGCTTCCAGCAGAGAGTTGGACGCCAGCCGGTTGGCGCCGTGCACTCCGGTCGCCGCGCATTCTCCGACTGCGTAAAGGCCCGCAACCGTCGTGCGGCCGTCCGCGTCGGCGGCGATCCCGCCCATGTGATAGTGGCACGCCGCCATCACCGGGATCGGGCCGATGCGCGGGTCCAGGCCGGCGCGCATACAGGCGGCGAAGACGGCCGGAAACGCGTGCGGAAACTCGTCCCCGATCGCCGTGCGTGCATCCAGAAAGGCCCCTCGACCGTCGGCCCGCGCCGCATGGACCGCTCGCGCCACCACGTCGCGCGGTTTCAGATCGGCGTCGGCCTCGTCGCCCAATAGAAAGCGCCCCTGACCATCGATCAGCCGCGCGCCCTCGCCCCTTAGAGCCTCGGTCGCCAGCGGCGCGGGGTCCAGTCCCACGTCGATGGCAGTGGGGTGGAATTGCACGAACTCCGGATCGAGGATTTCCGCGCCGACGCGCGCCGCCAGCGCCATACCCTCGCCCTTCAGCGCCGCCGGGGTCGTGGTCGCCGCGAACAGGCCGCCCGCCCCGCCGGTGGCCAGGACGACCGCCGTCGCCGTGATCTGGACCAGACGTCCGCCGCGCACGACCACCGCCCCGACCACACGGCCGTCGGCGTCCTGCAGCAGGCCCTTCAGCCGCGCGTCGTCCCACACCTCGATCAGCTTCTCAGCTCGCACCGCCGCAACCACGGCGGACAGGATGGCCCGCCCGGCCCCGTCGCCGCCGACCCGCGCCACGCGCGGCACCGAGTGGGCCGCCTCCAGGCTGACGACGAAACCGCCGTCCGCATCGCGGTCGAACGGCGCGCCCAGGGCCGCCAGCCATTCCACAGTCTCGCGCCCGGCGTCGGTCAGGGCGCGCGCCGCGACCGGCTCGACGAGACCCGCACCCGCCGCCTCGGTGTCCTTCGCGTGCAATGCGGCCGAGTCCTGCCCTGTCAGCGCCGCCGCCATCCCGCCCTGCGCCCAGGCGGACGAACAGGCGCTCAGCAAGGGCTCGGGCGTCACGACGAGAACCTTCGCGCCGGTCTTGGCCCCCTCCAGCGCGGCCGACAGCCCCGCCAGGCCCGCCCCGACGATCAGAGGTCCGTCATGCCGCGTTCGGTTCATCGTCCAAAGCCCAAATAGTTGAGGCCCAACTGCACCGCGCCGGCCGGATCGCCCCCGGTCATCGGCATAAGGGCGCCGACGGCCGCCGCCGCGCACACCGCGAGGGTCAGCAGATAGAGGGCCAAGCTCTTGCCCGCCTCGGGCCAGCTCAGCGTTCCCCAGGCCGCACGCCAGACGCCGCGCTTCAAATGGCTGAACACCGATAGAGCCAGAAAGGCGGCCAGAATGAACCGCCCGGTCGTCAGCCCCCACCAGACCACCGCCACGCCGATGACCAGCAGCACGATCTGCTCCAGACGCGGATGCACACGCGTCAGCACCGGGCCAAGAGCCTTGGATCCATCCAGAGGCGGCGCAGGCACCAGGTTCACCAGATTGAGCATGGCGATGAAGAAGGCGCCCATCAGCCACTCTCCCTGCCCCAGAACCATCCAGACCCCGACGAACGGGATCATCACCAGCAGGCCGAACGCCGGTCCGGCCAACGACACCAGAACCCCGTCCCACTCACTTTTTGGCTCCCGCCGCGCTTTGGCGAGGCCGCCCAGGAAGGGGATGATGTAAATACGGGCCGGCCCCATGCCGAGCTTGTTCATCGCCAGGGCGTGGCCCGCCTCATGGACGAACAGGCCGATCAGCACCGCGCCCGCCACGATGGCGCTGCCCGTGATCCACCACAGGAAGCCGCCCATCAACCCCGTGGACAGCATCGCCCACACCAGGCTCTGGTCCTTCTCGATCGGCGCTTCGGCCGCGGGCGCCGGCGCGGTTTCACGCGCCGATGTCGCTTCGGGCTTGGCGTCCCAAGGCCCCGGCGTGCGGTGGGGCGTCTGATCTGTGGTGTCTGTGTTGCTCATGGCGTCCAGATGGGCGCGGACGACCGTCCCGTCTCCGGGACCGATCGCCGCGTCACGCTCAGATCAGCTCCACATCCACGTGGTGGCGCGCCTTGACCAGATCGTAGCGCGCGGGAATGGCGGGCGGCGGCAGGTCGATCATTCGCTGCACCGCAAGGCGTCCACGCTCGATCATGTCGGCCGGCACCGTGACCTCGAACTGCATGTTCAGCAGGCAGTCGTGGATGTTCTGAAGCGTGATCCGCTTCATGTGCGGGCACAGGTTGCACGGGCCGATGAACTGCACGCCCGGTACGTCGCCGGCCACGTTCGAGGCCATCGAACATTCGGTGATCATCACCACCTGTTTGGGCCGGCGCGCCTCGACGTAGTCGGTCATCGCCGCCGTCGAGCCGGCGAAGTCCGCCGCCGCCAGCACGTCTTCGGGGCATTCGGGATGGGCCAGGATTTCGGCCCCCGGATAGGCGGCGCGCATCTCGGCGATGTCGTCCACCGTGAACCGCTCATGCACCTCGCAGCGACCTTTCCAGGCGATGATGCCGACCGTCGTCTGGGCCGCGACGTTGCGCGCCAGATATTCGTCGGGGATCAGGATGACGCGGTCCACGCCCCATTCCTTCGCCGCCCACTCCACCACCTGAACAGCGTTGGCGGACGTGCAGCAGATGTCGGTCTCGGCCTTCACATCGGCGGTGGTGTTCACATAGGTCACGACCGGCAGACCGGGGTAGCGCTGCTTGATCAGCCGCACATCCGCCCCGGTGATCGATGAAGCCAGCGAGCACCCGGCGCGCAGGTCGGGGATCAGCACGGTCTTCTCGGGCGACAGGATTTTGGACGTCTCGGCCATGAAGTGGACGCCCGCCTGGACGATCACCTTGGCGTCCGACCGCGCGGCCTCCTTGGCCAGGCCCAGGCTGTCGCCGACATAGTCGCCGACCCCGTGGAAGATCTCGGGCGTCATATAGTTATGGGCCAGGATTACGGCGTCGCGTTCACGCTTCAGCCGGTTGATCTCGCTGATCAGGCGCGCCTGTTCGGGCCACTCCAAAGGCGTGACGTGGTCCTTGACCTTGGCCCACACCCCGGCGGTTTCCCGCGCCAGCTCTTTCGTCAGACCAAAGGCGTCGTCAGCCATGATCATCTCCATACCCTTATGCTCACATTTAGCATAAGCAGGCGCAATGTAGGCCTATGCGGGCGCTGTGCAAGAGGAAATGCATGCCGCCTCCTATCCGCCACCGAAGACAAAGATTTGCAAAAACCGTTCCCATTTCGGCGAATATCGCCTAGACGGCAGCCCACTTCTTTGCTTCCAAGCGCCTATCCGCAGCATTTCCATGCAGGACACCATCCGCCGCATCTTCACCGCCCGCGTCTATGACGTGGCGGAGGAAACGCCCCTCGACCCGCTGCGCCGCCTGTCGGCCCGGCTCGACCGGCCCGTCCTGCTGAAGCGCGAGGACTTGCAGCCGGTCTTTTCGTTCAAGATCCGCGGCGCCTACAACAAGATCGCCGGCCTGTCGGAGGACGAACTGTCCAGGGGCGTCATCTGCGCCTCGGCCGGCAATCACGCGCAAGGGGTGGCTCTGGCGGCCGCACGTCGCGACATTCCCGCCACCATCGTCATGCCCACCACCACCCCCGGCATAAAGGTCGCGGCCGTCCGCGCTTTGGGCGGCGAGGTGGTCCTGCACGGCGACAGTTTCGACGAGGCCTATGCCCACGCCCGCCACCTGGAAAGCCAGACCGGCGCGGCGTTCATCCATCCCTTCGACGACCCCGATGTCATCGCGGGCCAGGGCACGGTGGGCCTCGAGATCGCCCGTCAGCACGCCGATCCGATCGAAGCCATCTTCGTGCCCATCGGCGGCGGGGGCCTGGCCGCCGGGGTCGCCGCCATCGTCAAATTCCTGCGTCCCGAGACCCGGATCATCGGCGTCGAGCCGGTGGATGCCCCGACGATGAAGTCCGCCATCGACGCCGGCGAGGTGGTGACCCTGAACGAGGTCGGCCTGTTCGCCGACGGCGTCGCCGTGCGTCGAGCCGGGACCGAGACCTTTCGGCTGTGCAAGGATCTGCTGGACGAGATCGTGTTGGTAGACACCGACGCCATCTGCGCCGCGATCAAGGACATCTTCGACGACAGCCGCGCCATTGCCGAACCCTCCGGAGCCGTGGCCTTGGCGGGGCTGAAGGCCTGGGCCGCCGCCCACCCCGGAAGCGGCAGTCTGATCGCCATCAACTCGGGCGCCAATCTGAACTTCGACCGGTTGCGCCACGTCGCCGAACGGGCCGAGATCGGCGAGGGCGCCGAGGCCCTGCTGGCCGTGGCGATGAAGGACGACCGCGACGACTACCGTCGATTCCTGGACAGTCTGGACGGTCGTTCGGTCACCGAGTTCAACTATCGCTGGTCCGGCGACGGGCAGGCGCAAATTTTCGTCGGCGTCGCCCTGCGAAACGGTCCGCACGAGCGCGACGACCTGATCGCGGCCCTGCGTTCGGGCGGTTACGCCGTCGAGGACATGAGCGACAATGAGACCGCCAAGCTGCATGTCCGCTACATGGTCGGCGGTCGCACCGTCGGCCTGCCCCACGAACGCATCCTGCGCTTCCAGTTCCCCGAACGCCCCGGGGCCTTCCTGCGGTTCCTGAACAGCCTGCAACCCGCCTGGGCCCTGACGCTGTTCCACTATCGCAACCACGGCGACGACGTCGGCCGGGTGCTGGCGGGCATCAGCGTGCCGCCTGAAGAACAGGACCAATTGTCAGCCGCCCTTGCCGACCTGGGCTACCCCTACGTCGATGAAACCGCCAATGCGGCGTGCCGCCTGTTTCTGGACGGCGCGTAAATACGTAGTGCGCCCTTAACCGGGCGTTTGCGGGCGCGGGGGCATAGGGACAGGCCTACGGAGCCCGACATGTTCTCGTTCAATCGCCTTTCCATCGCCCTAAAGCTCGCCGTCGTGGCGGGGCTCGCCATCGGCGCCTTGATGATCGTCGCCGCCATCGGCGTGACGGCCTATTCCGGCGCGATTGTCCGCGACATGGCCGGCCGATACGCCGAAAGCGCTGCGCAAGAGGCCTCGCAAGAAATCCGCAACGAGATCGTCTCGGCGGGCACGGGCGCCAAAACCCTGGCAGCGACACTGGGCGCCGCACGACAGACGGGCCTGACCGACCGCGCCGCTTATATGGCCCTGGTCAAGCCGAACGCCGAAGCGACCGATCAGGTCATGGGCGCCTGGTTCATGGCCGCCCCTGACGCCGTCGGCGCCGACGCCGCCCACATTAGTGATGCGGCGACCAGTTCGAACGTCAACGGACGACTTTCAGTCTATTGGGTGCGCCGCGACGGCCAGATTTCCCTGGAACCTGAGGCAGACGGCTCGGACTTCGAACAGGCCTATTACACCGAGCCGATGGCCAGCGGCGCGCCGGTCGTGGTCGAACCGTACGAAGAGAACATTGGCGGCGGCAAGGTCGCGATGACCTCGGTCGCCTATCCGGTGCACGCCAACGGCCGCATCATCGGCGTCGCGGGACTGGACATCACCCTGGCCAACCTGTCGCAGCGCTTGGCGGCGATGAAGCCGCTGGGCGCCGGTCGCGTCACTCTGGTGTCGAACAAGGGCGTCTGGGTCGCGCATCCCGACGCCGCCGTGCGAGGCCAGGCCTATGCCGACGCCGGCGCGGACATCGTGCGCAACGTCATCGCCAAACGACAAGCGCAGGCGGTCGAGGGCGTCAGCGTGAACGGCGAGCCGCTTCGACGTCTGGTTCAGCCCGTGATCCTGCCCGGCCAAAAGGCGACCTGGGCCGTCGTGCTGGACATCCCCGTCAAGACGATCGAGGGCCCGGCGCGGCAGTTGGCTTTGATGCTTCTGGTCGGCGGCGTTCTGATCATCGCCGCCATCATCGTCGCGCTTCTAGTCACCAGCGACCGCCTGATCCGACGCCCGCTGGCGCGCCTGACGGCCGATGTGCGGACCATGAGCGAAGGACGCTTTGACATTCCCGTCGCCGGTGCGGACAAGGCCGACGAACTGGGCCAGATTGCGCGGGCGCTCGAAGGGTTCCGGCTTGAGCTTGCCGACGGTCTGACCCGTCGCGATCAGCAGCAACGCGAGCGTGCGGCCGCCGAAACCGATCGTCGCCGGCACGCCGAAGAGACCGAGCTTTTCGCCGCCTCGCAAACCCGCGCCGTCGAGACTTTGGGCGAGGGTCTGTCGCGTCTCGCCGCAGGCGAACTGGCCTGGCGGATGCCGGAGGCGGGCTTCACCGCCGACACGCGTCGCATCCCGAAAGATTACAACGCCGCCCTGCACCAGCTGCACACGACGATGACCGGAATCTGGACCACGGCTCAGTCGATGCGCGGCGGATGCCAGGACATCGCCGCCGCCGCCGACAGCCTGTCGCGCCGCACCGAACAGCAGGCCGCCGGTCTGGAGCAGACCGCCGCCGCGCTGGATGAGCTGACGCAGACGGTGCGCAGCAGCGCCGAAAACGCCGAGCGCGCCCGCGACATCACAGAGGCTGCAAAGGCGGCGGCCGACAAGGGCGAAGCCGTCGTCCACGACGCGATCGGCGCCATGTCTGAGATTGAGCAGTCCTCCACCCAAATCAATCAGATCGTCGGCGTCATCGACGAAATCGCCTTCCAGACCAGCCTTTTGGCCCTGAACGCCGGCGTCGAGGCCGCCCGGGCCGGGGAAGCCGGACGCGGTTTCGCTGTGGTCGCCTCCGAGGTGCGGGGCCTGGCCGAACGGTCAGCCAGCGCCGCAAAAGAGATCAAGGCGCTGATCGCGCTGTCGCAAAGCAATGTTCAGCGCGGATCCGATCAGGTGTCGCTGACGCGCGATAGCCTCAGCGCCATCGCTGTCCAGGTCGCGGAGGCCAACGCCTTGGTTCGCACCATCGCCGCCGCGACGCGCGAACAGTCGGTCGGCATCGGCGAGATCAATGTGGCGATCAATCAGATGGACCAGTTCACGCAGCAGAACGCCGCCATGGTCGAGGAATCCACCGCCGCCAGCCACGCCCTGACGAACGAGGCCGGCGAACTGGAGGGGCTGATCAGCCGCTTTGATTTGGGTCAGACGGCGCAATCGAGACGCGTCGCCTGATCAAGGGACGGGCGCCACGCACAGCGCCCGTCTGTCTTCACGCCTTGTCGATGGCGGCGGCGATCTGATCGCTGGAATGGCCCGTCAGATCCTTGGCGATCTCGCCGACCAGCTTGGCTTGAAGGTCCTTGTGCCAATGTTTGCGCAGTTCGCCCAGCGTCTTGGGCGCTGCGATAACCAGCAATTCGTCGATCTTGTTGGTGACCGACCATTTGTTAAGCACCTCGGCGACGCCCATGGCGAAACCGTCCTCAGCCTGGGTGTCATTGTCGGGGTTCGCCTCATTGGATCGGCGGCCGGCAGAGCCCGAAACCCGATCCGCGATGGCCGGGGTTTCCAGCGGCGTCAGCTTGATGTCCGAAGCGTTCGTATTCTTGAACAGGGCCAGCTTCTCGCCATCGACCACCGCCACCAGCGCGCCATTGGAAAGTTTCATCGTCGATACTCCAGTCTGTAGGGATCGAGACAACGAACCGGGACGCAGGCCGTTGCCTCACGCCGCCGATCCCATAGTGTCGCGCGACAAAACCGCCGGGAGATGAACCATGCCTGACGTCCTGCCGCTGGACCGCCGCCGCCTGATGGCCCTGGGCGCATCAAGCGCCGCGGCTGTCATCCTGCCGGGGTGCGCGACCATGACGGCTGCGTCGCCGCTCCAGACGGTATGGACCTTCGATCGCCTGACCGACATCGGGGGGATCGAAACCCGCGTCGAGGACGCGCCGGGCCTTATCGACAGTCCCTTCGGCCAAGCGGTTCAGTTCGACGGCGTGGACGACGCCCTGTTCATCGATCAGCATCCGCTGGCCGGGGCCGAAACCTTCACCTTCGAGGCCCTGTTCCGACCCGACGGCGGCGCCTTCGAACAGCGCTGGTTTCATCTCGCCGAAGACGCGCCCGCCGGTCAGCCGCCGTCGCAGACGCGCTTCCTGTTCGAAATTCGCGTGGTTCAGGACCGCTGGTACCTGGACGCCTTCACGCGCGGGCCGGGCTACAACCACACCCTGATCTTCCCCGAGCGGCTCCATCCGTGCGGACAATGGTTCCACGTCGCGCAAACATTCGATGGCATCCTATACCGGGCCTATGTCGACGGCGTCCTGCAGGGCGAACATGCGGTGCCGTTCAAGCCGCAAGGGCCAGGCCGCGCCTCGGTCGGTTGCCGCATCAACCGCGTGAACTACTTCAAGGGCGCGGTGCGTCAGGCCCGCTTCACACACGCCGCCCTGCCGCCCGAACGGTTCACGCGGGGCTAAAGCAGCCGGCCGCCCGCCTCATGCGCCAACAGCCAGCGTTTGCGCTCAAGCCCGCCAGCATAGCCGGTCAACGTTCCATTCGCTCCGATCACGCGGTGGCAGGGCACGATGACGCCGACCGGATTGGCGCCGTTGGCCAGGCCCACGGCGCGGACGGCCTTTGGCGCGCCGATGGCCGCAGCAAGCTGACCATAGGTGCGGGTCTCGCCGGTCGGAATGTCGCGCAAGGCCTTCCACACCGCGCGTTGGAAATCCGTGCCGCCGGTGCGGACCGTGATCGCGTCGAAGGCGGTCAGATCGCCCTCGAACCAGGCCTCTACCGCCCGGCGCACCGGCTCCGGCGCGCGGCCTTCGGTCAGCACGACCTCACCGTAGTGTCGACGCAGCAGCAGGCGCAGACGGGCTTCGTAGTCGTGGAAGTCCAATGCCCGCACCGCGCCGTCGGCGTCGGTGACGACCAGCACCTCGCCTACCGGGGACGGGATGCGATCCAGGGTCAGATGCATGTCAGGCTGCTCGGTCATTTCGCCGTTCCTCGCTCAGGGCCCAATAGAGTGCGCCATAGGCCCGCCACGGCCGCCACCGCTCGGCGCGCGCCAGCAGCGCGGCGTCCGTCGTCGTCAGCCGGTCGCTGGGCGCATCCTCACCCGCATCGATCCAGTCGCCCGCAAGCCTCAACCCCGGCCTAGCCCTGATTGCGGCATACAGAACGGGATCGGCCGACAGGTCGCGCGTGATCGCCTCGGGATCGGCGGCGAGGTCGAAAACGCGCCGCACCCGCGCCAGCACGCCCGGCAAGGCTTTCAGATTGTCGATCAGCGCCTCGACCGCCGCCTTGCCTTCACCGGCCGGTCGAACCGTCACCGCACCGTCGGTTTCGTCCACGTCCAATCGAAGCCGCCGCGTCCAGGCGCCGTCCACCACGGTCTCGTCCGCGACATCGCGTATAGCCAGCGCCGACATCATGATGGGCCAGTCATAGGGCGCACGATAGGACAGACCAATCCTGATCACTCCGCCCGCTTCGGATTCGACCTTGCGACGCCGCAGGTCCGACGGCGCGCGACTATACAAGGCCTGAAACGTCTCATTGAATCGTCGCACGCTGCCGAAGCCTGACGCCATCGCCACCTCGGCCATCGACAGGTCGGTCTCGTGGATCAACTGTTTGGCCAAGAGGACGCGCCGTGTCTGAGCCACGCTGACCGGGGCGGCGCCCAGATGCTGGCGGAACAGGCGGCGCAGCTGCCGCTCGCCCATACCCAGCCGTGTCGCCAGCCCATCCGTATTGCTGACATCCAGCGCCCCTGCCTCGATCAGGGCCAAGGCCCGGCTGACGGTATTGGACGTGCCGCGCCAGGCGCCCATTTCCGGCGCCGTCTCGGGCCGGCACCGCAGACAGGCCCGCAAGCCCGCCGCCTCGGCCGCTGCGGCGCTGGGATGAAAGACCACATTCTCGCGCTTCGGCGTCCGCGCCGGGCAGACGGGCCGACAGTAGATGCCCGTCGAGGTCACGCCGGTGAAGAAACGCCCGTCGAAACGGGCGTCCCGCGCCACGACGGCGCGCCAGCAGGCCTCCTGATCCAACAGCTGATCCATGCCCGAAGGATGCGCCGCCTGCCCGGCGATGTCTCGCGGTTTTCGGACATCAATCGGATCAGTCTCTTAGGAAGAACAAGGCCTCCACCGTCGTATCCAAGGCCCGGGCGAGTTCCAGGGCCAGAACGGTCGAGGGCACGAAGACGCCGTTCTCGACCGTGTTGATGGTCTTGCGCGAGACGCTGGCCTTGTCGGCCAGCCCCTGCTGCGTCAGGCCTGCGGCGGTGCGCGCCTCCTTCAGCCGCGAGCCGAGCCTGGGATCACCCATCGCGACCGGCCTCGCGATCCAGCCAGGCGAACCGCAGGCCCGCCGACGCCCCGCCCAGCGCTAGGACATAAGGCAGAGCCAGCACGCCATAGTCCGCGCGCCATAGACCCAGACCCAGGGCCACGGTGACCCCGCCCATCAGCACGACGAAGGCCAGGATCATCGATCGCGCCCGCAGCACCTGCGTCAGCTCGTCTTCCATCAGACGGCGGTTCTTCTGCGCATTCCAGTCCCAGCCCATGACGAGCACGGGAATCAGCCAGCCGTACAGAACCGGCAGCAGGATCTGCACATAGGCGCCGAGGTTGTGGTCGCCGCCCAAGACCCGCTGCATGGCCAGATGCGCCTGAGCCATGAACAGCAGCAGCACCAACGGATAGAGGACCAGCTGTTGCGTGCGCCCCCGCTGCAGCTTTTCGCGGCGGGCGCCGTCACGGCTTTCCGCCACATCGATCGGCTGTCCGGGGCGGCCACACCAGGCCATCATGGCCCCGATGATCAACAGCCCGAAACCGAAGCCGGCCGCCACGCCCGCGGTCGTCGCCTGATCGCCCTCCGTTCCATGCATGAGCGCGAAGCCGGCGCCGCCGGCCAAGGCGGCGGCGCCGATGACGAGCATGGCGACGCCGCCCCACCAGTATCGACGCCGGCTCGATTGCACCCGCAGAACTGCGGCGTTTTCGTCCTTGTTCACAACTTCCTCCTGAAGTAACCTTGAGGTGACATATCACCTATAGGTTACACGCCGTCAAGAGGGGATATCGCCTTATCGACCGACGACCAGTCGCGCCGCCGCGCGGATGACCCGCACCACCTCTGCGGCGAAGGCCCAAACGACCACGACCATCAGGATCGTCGCCACCCCGCCGACATCGTCGCCGGAGCGGCCGATGAGAACCCGAATCCGATCCACGAAATCGGTGACGCTGCCGACCCAGATCAGCGGCGACAGCGCCGACCAGAACCAGACCCACAGCAGGCCCCAGGCGGCGGCGATCCCGAAAGCCAGGTCGCCCAGCGCCGTGACCCGCACATTGCCGCCCGACGCCGCCCGCAACAGGTCGAAGCCGATGCGGCAGGCGGCGAACAGGGCGACCGGCCAATAGGCGACCCGCACCATGTCGGCCAGAATGCGCCCGTAATCGACGCCGTCGACAACGCCAGCCAGTTCCTCCGGCCGGATCGGCGCGGCCTGCAACAGGCCCGTCCACCACAACAGCACCACGGTCCAGCCGATGGCGCTGGCCACCGCACGCGCCACGGGCGACATTTCGGCGCTCTTGCGCACGGCTTGGCCCGACTTTGAGGCCCCTTCGTCGCCCCTGGTGAACCATTCGCCCTTGGCGATCCGTTGGGTCGTCCACTGCTCGGCGTCGAAATCGCCGCCCAACTCGAACAGGCCCAGATCCTTGACGCGCCATTTGGCGATGAAGTCCGGCTTCTTCGACTGACGCTCCAATACGAAACCGACAGCGGTGAGCAGGCCGACAACCGTGATCGCGCCGCTGATCAGGCTGGAGATCCCCTGCCCGATCGCCTGGCCCACATAGACGTCGCCGGCCAAGACCCGCACCGCCAGGCCGATCAGGGTGACGGCCGCCATCACCGTCAGCCCGACCTTCAGCCCGAACATCCACCACGGATAGAGCTCAGGCCCGATCAGCGCCTGCGGTCCTGGGCGATAGCGCGCCGCCACGGTCAGCGGATGACCGACCTCGCGCAGCAGGGCTTCGACCTCGTCGTCGGTGGGCGCCCTTCCCAGTCGAGCCTCCAGCGCCTCCAGACGCCCCATGATCTCGTCGCGCAGCTCGGCGACGATGTCGTCGCGGTTGTCCTTCGGCAGCTGGGCCGCCACGGCCTTCAGATAACGTTCGACCAGGTCCATGCCGGTCTCTCCCTCTTTCCCGGTGTTCACAGCGTCTTCTCCAGCGAGGCCGACAGGCCGCGCCATTCCACAGCGAGCCGTTCCAGCATCGCCTCCCCGCGCGGCGACAGGCGGTAAAACCGCTTCTTGCGCCGCTCCTCCTCGCGCCATTCGCTATCCAGCAGCCCCTGGCTCTCCAGCCTGCGCAGCAGCGGATAGAGGGTGCTCTCCTCCATCTCGACCCCGACCTCGCCCAGGGCGACCCGCAGCGAATAGCCGTATTGCTCGCGCCTGAGGCTCGCCAGCACGGCCAGGATCAACGACCCTCGCCGCAGCTCCAGCCGCAGGCTCTCGAACAGCAGCGCCTCGTCGTTCTCGCTCACCCACCACCTCCGTACGCCACATAGTGTGTGACACACAGTGTATGGGGCATACTGTGCGAGGGTGTCAAGCTGAACCGACCGCAACCCAGCGCAACTCAGCGCGCTATGGCGAGACACGCCCTCACTCACTAAGTTCTGTTCATGAACCGTTCTTCGACGCCGAAGCCCGCCGCCGCCAAGCCGGCCAAGCCCGTTCACGTCCCAAATCCAGGGGTGCAGGAGGCCTCGGCCGCCTTCATCCGCGACACCGGCAAGATGCCGATGTTCGCCCCGGTCGCCGGGCCGCGCCTGACGCCGGAGGAGCCGGTCGCCGCGCCCGCCGACTGGGTGCCGCACCGCCCCTCGCACGAGGGCAAGAAGAAGGGCGGGCGCTTCCGGCTTGAGACCAAATACACGCCCGCCGGCGACCAGCCCGCCGCCATCGCCGAATTGGTGGCCCAGGCCCAGGCCGGGGACCGCGACCAGGTGCTGCTGGGCGTCACCGGTTCGGGCAAGACCTTCACCATGGCCAAGGTGATCGAGGAAACTCAGCGCCCCGCCCTGATCCTGGCGCCGAACAAGACGCTGGCGGCCCAGCTCTATTCCGAGTTCAAGTCGTTTTTCCCCGATAATGCGGTAGAATACTTCGTCAGCTACTACGACTACTATCAGCCAGAGGCTTATGTTCCGCGTACGGACACGTACATTGAAAAGGACTCAAGCATCAATGAGCAGATTGACCGTATGCGGCACTCTGCGACGCGGGCTATACTAGAACGGGAAGATGTCATCGTCGTGGCGTCGGTGTCCTGCATCTACGGCATTGGATCGGTTGAGACCTATACGGCAATGACGTTCACGCTGAAGGTGGGGGATCAGATCGACGAGGCGAAGCTGCGGGCGGATCTGATCGCGCTGCAGTACAAGCGCAACGACCTGAACTTCGACCGGGGCATGTTCAGGAAGCGCGGGGACGTGATCGAAATCTTCCCGGTCCACCTGGAAGACCGCGCCTGGCGCATCAGCCTGTTCGGGGACGAGCTGGAGGCGATCCAGGAGTTCGATCCACTGACGGGCAAGAAGACGGCCGATCTGAACGAGATCACCGTCTATGCGGCCAGCCACTATGTGACCCCGCGCCCGACGCTGAACCAGGCCGCCGCCGGCATCAAGGCGGAGCTGAAGGAGACGCTGGACTGGATGGTCGAGAACGGCAAGCTGCTGGAGGCGCAACGCCTCGAACAGCGCACCCGGTTCGACCTGGAGATGATGGAGGCCACCGGCAGCTGCGCCGGCATCGAGAACTACAGCCGCTGGCTGACCGGCCGCGCGCCGGGCGAGCCGCCGCCGACCTTCTTCGAATACATCCCCGACAACGCCCTGCTGTTCGTGGACGAGAGCCACGTCACCATCGGCCAGATCAACGGCATGTTCCGGGGCGACTACCGCCGCAAGTCGACGCTGGCGGAATACGGCTTCCGCCTGCCCTCCTGCATCGACAACCGCCCGCTGAAGTTCGAGGAATGGGAGGCCATGCGCCCCCAGACGGTCCACGTCAGCGCCACCCCCGGCCCGTGGGAGATGGAACAGGCGGGCGGCGTGTTCGTGGAGCAGGTCATCCGCCCCACCGGCCTGATCGATCCGCCGGTCGAGATCCGCCCCGTCTCGGGCAAGACCCGCAACCAGGTCGACGACGTCATCGACGAGGTCAAGGCGACGACGGCCAAGGGCTATCGCAGCCTCGTCACCACCCTGACCAAGAAGATGGCCGAGGACCTGACCGAGTATATGCACGAGCAGGGCATCCGCGTCCGCTACATGCACTCCGACGTCGATACGCTGGAGCGGATCGAGATCCTGCGCGACCTGCGGCTGGGGACGTTCGACTGTTTGATCGGCATCAACCTGCTGCGTGAGGGTCTGGACATCCCCGAGTGCGGCCTTGTCGCCATCCTGGATGCGGACAAGGAGGGCTTCCTGCGCTCGGAGACCTCATTGATCCAGACCATCGGCCGCGCCGCGCGCAATGTGGACGGCCGCGTCATCCTGTACGCCGACCGCATGACCGGCAGCATGGAGCGCGCCATCGCCGAGACGGACCGCCGCCGCGAACGGCAGATGGCCTACAACGCCGAACACGGCATCACGCCCGAAACGGTCAAGCGCGACATCAAGGAGATCATGGACAGCCCCTATGAGTCGCGCGAGATGGATCGCCTGACCAAACCAGGCGTGGCCGAAGCCTCCAAACCCTTCGTCGGCTCCAACTTCCAGGCCGCCCTGCGCGACCTGGAAGGCCGCATGCGCGAGGCCGCCTCCAACCTGGAGTTCGAGGAAGCCGGCCGCCTGCGCGACGAGATCAAGCGCATGAAGCTGATGGACCTGGAGTTCGCCAACGAAGCCCTGACCGGCGCCGGCGAAACCGTCGACAAATCCGCGCCGAAACGCTGGCGCGCCGAGGCGGCGGCGGAGGCGCAGGAGCGGTTCAGGAAGGGGCGACTTTAGAGCGCAAGCTTAACTTTTAAGTCGAGCTTGAACTCTCCTCGGTGCCACTCTCAGACTGAAGTAGCCTCCGCTCCATTTCACTTCGATAGTTATCTTCTACGCCATGCCAAGGGTCATGAATATATGACCAGTCTTTTGATAGGTCAGGAGATACAAGAAAGCGTATTTGTCGCCGCAGCAACGTAGCTGCGAAATCAACTATACCGTCATAGTCCTCAACAAAATCGACCCCGTACAACCCCCAACAATTATTTATAAAAGGATCTATTACGCCAAATATGAATTCTAGCGCTCGCTGTGAAAGATCATGACCGTCGGGATATGTGAAATGTTGGATAGTGTTTCTTAAACGTCCGAAACTACTATACAAATCACGATTAGGAAGATGGATACCAGTGGTTGCCCAAAGACGGTCTGGCAACTCACTGAAATCGTAAGTTCGCCCTTCAGAGAGGAGCCTGCTTTGGCTCAAGCTGGCAATCTCTGACCCCTGCTGCTTAGGTAGATCCCGGAAAATCAACAGAGGATGCTCTTCCGCAATTCTCGCTTTGATGAGAATTTCAGCCGCATGAGCAGCTTGGAGAATGGAGAGTTGAGCCCAGTAAGGATTTTCGAAACTTACGAAGCCAGCGTGCCAGTTTGCATGGCTCAAAGCCCCAAGCCCCAAGCCCCTCATATGCTCAGCAGTACTGCTGGTCACAGTAGCTATTCTGCCGCCACCGCCGAATTATAGGCATATGTCTTCCACGTCGGCGTGTACGTTTCATCCGCTTGATTGCCCCAAACGGCCCACTTCGGCCGCTCGCCCCGCGCGAACAGCTCCAAATACGGCCCAGGGCTGCATGCCTCAATCAGTTCATACTGTTCGTCAGGTTTGCGGCTGTGTTCGCGCTTGCGGGTCTGGATCATGTTGACCTGGCTGCGGCCCGCGTCGAGCGTCCGGGCGTTCTTGCCACGCACACCGAACAGGATCAGCTCGGTCACATTGCGGAAGTAGAAACCGACGCCGCGTCCGTCGGAGCCGCCATCCTTGCGGATCTTGTGCCAGACAAGGTTGGATTTGTACTGGAAGCCCCAAGCCTCCATGACCCGCAATCCCTCGGGCAACAGGGCGTTCGGCACCCACATGTAAAGATGGGCCGTATCCTCCACGACCTCGGACACCGGCAGGTCGCAGATGTCGTCCAGTGTCATGGTCGGATAACGGTTCAGACGCCGATGCTCAGGCGCTACCTTGCCGGTGCGATTTTGAAACTGCCAAGGCGGATCGGCGAGAACGGTCTTGAACTTACGCCCGCTGGTGAAGGCGCGCAGATTCTGAACAGGGTCAGGCAATTCGGCGTCGTAGGCCATTCACTCACTCCGCGCACTAACGAGAATCGTCGCACGACCAACAGAAAGCCTAGGGCCTTACCAATAGAATACCTACACAGGTTCTTCATTTGTTCCAGAAAAAGTTTGCGGACAGCAAACTTCAGTCGATCACGCAGCGTGGCGTGATACCAAAAACCAACACCGGACAGGCGCCGTTACGGCCAGCGTTCAAACGGTAGAGAAGCTTGCCCATCCAGGTGGTGCTGGCTCCGTATTTCGCGCCGACCATGCGCGGTGCCCCCCCTTTGGTGAACTCGGGTTCGCCCTTCTTGGTCAGGGACTGGCCTAGCCCCTTAATGAATTCGGTCATCTCCGGCCCGCCGCGCGTGACGAGCACGCCGACGTCGATGATGCCCGTCTGAGCGAAGGCCGAGAAAGCATACAGGTCACGGTCGAAAGTCTGGTCCTTGCTGTTCCACTCCAGGTCGAAAGCGACCCGGCCCTTCACATAGTCAACCTTGTGCCCGTCTAGATATTTGGAGCGACGGATGGTTTCACGGTGCTTCTCAGTTTTGGGCTTACCGTTTCTCTGAACGCCGATCTGAACACGGGAAATCTTTTCTACGAGCAGGTCGCCGCGAATAATCGTCTCCTGCCATCCCTTCGGTCGCAGAGAAGCCGAAAGCAGTTTGGGGACATCCGATTCATTGCCGCCCGCCGTGCGGATCATCGTTTTAGTGATGACGAACTCGCGCAGCGCGTCGCAGAGCTCAGTGAATTCCTGGGGGTGGCTCTCCGCCAGGATGGTAGCGGCGCTGCGGTAGCTATAGACCTCATACTTCTGGCGAAGCTCCAGCGGGATTTTGGAGTCGACCAGCCATTGGGGATCGCCAGCTTCTGGCGCATCGGCGACCTCGTCCCGCGAAACCTCTTCTTCAAAATCGTCTTCTTCAGCCATGCGGCAGCAAGAGCGAGATTCCGGCAGCGGCGCAACCATCTGCCGTAATCGGCCTCACAACTCATCCAGCGTCTTGTCCCACTCCTCCATCGTGATGGTCCCGCGCGGCTCGCCAACGTAGAGGTCCAGGCCCTTGGAGATGCGGCGGTCCTGTTCGCGTTCGATGACGGGGTCGAGGCCGGCGGCGCGGAGCTGGTCTTCAAGGGCGGCGATGCGGCGGTCCAGCTGGACGCGGCGGGCCAGTTGGGCGTGGCCCCATTCGGTGTTGGCGCGCTCCAGCTTCTGCTTCGCCTGCCAGTATTGGCCGCGCAGTTCCCAGTCGCTCTTGTCGCTGGTGTTCATGGCGAAGCGGTTCTCGGCCTCGGCCTCATTGGTCAGGATGTCGAAGACCAGTTGCAGGGGCGCGTTTTTCACCGTCAGGCGGGCGGCACGGCCGGGGCCGTCGCGGTCGGCCAGTTTGCGATAGGTCTCGGCCAAGGCCGCCAGGGCGCGGGCCTGGGCGAAGTCCTGGGCGTGCAGGGCGCGGCCCGACGCCTGGGCGGCGGCGCGGGCCAGGGCCGCCGGGTCATTCGGGTCGTCGGGCGACAGGTCGGCCGCGTCGTGGGGCGACAGGGGTTGGGGCGCGGGCGTCGCGGCCTCGCGGCGCGGATGGCGGGACCAGCCCTCCTTCGTCGCGCGGGCGCGGATGGAGGCCTCGGTCACGTCGTGGCGAGCGGCGACGGTCTTGGCGTCGAGGCCGGACAGATAGTCCTTTCGGACCTGGGTCCAGACCTCGGGCGGTTTGATCTTGTAGCGGCGTTTTTCCATGCGGACATTATGAGGCCGTCGCTACCCCAGGCCGGGAGAAGGCCGATTTTCGAGGCTAGAGATTTGATTTTCCACATCGCGAGATGTCAGGGGTCACGCGCCAGCTGTGCATGAGGCGCGGGTGCGACCGATGATGACGCAGGGGCGTGTGACACCCCTGTCGCATGAGCCAGGGCATACATCGCAAAATCCGGCCGGACGCCGTCTGGGCCGAGGTCAGGAAGGCGTGGGAGGACGGCGAGACCGCGCGGTCGGTCGCCGCACGCTATGACGTCGGGGTGCCCGCCCTGTGGAAGCGGCGCGAGGCGGAAGGCTGGAAACGGCCTGAGCCGACGTTGGCGCCGATCGAGCCGGCCGAGGGCTGGGACCGGCATATCCAGGCGCGGCGCGACGCCTTCAACGCCCAGCTGGAGGACGCGCGGGCGCTGGCGGAATGTCTGGCGGCGGCGATGACGGACGAGCGGCTGAGCCGGGCGCCGCACTGGCATATTCCGTGGCTGTATCACTGGCGCGCGACGCATCTGGGGCCCGAGGCGACAGCGCGGGACCGGGCGCGGGCGATCGAGACGGGCCAGCCGTGGGCCGAGCGGTTCTGGGAGGAGGACGGCGCGCTGAAGCCGCTGGCGTGGCTGGACCTGGAGATGGCGCGGCTGCATCCCGAGGACTGGCGCGCGGCCATCGGCCTGCCCGACGGACTGCCCGAGGCGGCGACGCAATACGCGCCCTGAGGGGCGCCGCAGTTGACTTATCGGCGATAAGCGCCCATTTGCGCGGCGTCGCACACTCGCGATCTCCGGCGTCTCCAGCGCGTGTGGGTCCCCTTCGGACCTGTCTGTAGAAGCCGCCGGCCCCTCATATCCATTCGCTGCCCGGACACGCGGGGCGGCGCCCGATCCACCCCGCAGGCCTCCTCCCCGAGGCCCCGTCGGGACTGGCGGTGCGCGGCCCGACGGCGTCATGCCATGGCTGAAAGCGCCCTGCCGCTACGCGAAAGACAGACTGCTGTGAGCACCACATTCGAATCCATGGGCCTGAACAAGGCCCTGCTGCAGGCCCTGGCCTCGACCGGCTACACCAAGCCGACCCCGATCCAGGAAAAGGCCATTCCCGACGTCATGGCCGGCAAGGACCTGCTGGGCATCGCCCAGACCGGCACCGGCAAGACCGCCGCCTTCGCCCTGCCGATCCTGCATCGCCTGGCCGAAAACCGCATCGCCCCTAAGCCCCGCACGACCCGCGTGCTGGTCCTGAGCCCCACGCGTGAACTGGCCACCCAGATCGGCGACAGCTTCAAGGCCTATGGCGCCCACCTGGGCTTCCGGGTCGCGGTAATCTTCGGCGGCGTGAAATACGGCGGTCAGGAGCGGGCCCTGCAACAGGGTCTGGACATCCTGGTCGCCGCGCCGGGCCGTCTGCTGGACCACATTCAGCAGAAAAACCTGGATCTGTCCTCGACCGAGATCTTCGTGCTGGACGAGGCCGACCAGATGCTGGACCTGGGCTTCATCAAGCCGATCCGCCAGATCGTCTCGAAGATCCCGGCCAAACGCCAGAACCTGTTCTTCTCGGCGACCATGCCCGGCGAGATCGGCAAGCTGGCGGGCGAACTGCTGAAGGACCCGGTCAAGGTCCAGGTCACGCCGCAGTCGACCACGGTGCAGCGTATCAGCCAGTCGGTCGTCTATATCGAACAGGGCCGCAAACGCGCCCTGCTGACCGAGATGTTCTCGGATCCCGAGTACACGCGCTGCCTGGTCTTCACCAAGACCAAGCACGGCGCCGACAAGGTCGCGGCCTATCTGGAAGCCGGCGGCGTCGAGGCCGGGGCCATCCACGGCAACAAGAGCCAGCCTCAGCGTGAGCGCACCCTGGAAGCCTTCAAGAAGGGCAAGCTGCGCGTCTTGGTCGCCACCGACATCGCCGCGCGCGGCATCGACGTGGACGGCGTCTCGCACGTCGTGAACTTCGAACTGCCGCACGTGCCGGAGAGCTACGTCCACCGCATCGGCCGCACCGCGCGGGCGGGCAAGGACGGCACCGCCGTCAGCTTCGTCGCCGGGGACGAGATGAAGCTGCTGCGCGACATCGAAAAGGTCACGCGCCAGAAGATTCCGGCCATCGACCGCCGTAACGACAAGGCCCTGGGCCAGCTGGACGCCACCATCATGGCCACCGGCGTCGGCAAGAAGGCGACGATGCCGGAACGCGAGGGCGGCGAGCGCAACGAGGGCGGCCAGGGACGGGGCGGTCGCGGCCGTCGCGCGCCGCACCGCGAGGGCGTGCGTCCGGAAGGCGGCGGCCAGCCGCACCGCCAGCGTCGCAACCGCCCGGGCGAGACCCCGGCGGCCCCGCGTCCCGAGCGCGCCTACAACCCCCTGGCCGGCGAGCGCGTCCCCTCGATCAACGACAACGTCAAACCGGCCGAGGGCGAAATGAAGCGCCGCCCCCGTCGCCGCCCGTCGAACGGCGGCAAGGGCTACGGCGGCGCCGCCAAGGGCTGAGCCTGCGGGTCGGGGAGCGTTTGCTCCCCGCCGCCTTCATGTTGAGACAAAAAAACGGCGGCTCCTGCGAAGGAGCCGCCGTTCTCATGTCAGCCGGGGCTGAGCGGAACTTAGAAGTTCCAGGTCGCGCCCAGCGAGAAGCCGACGCCCGAGCCTTGCGCTTCGCCACGCAGGTTCGAGATGACTAGGCCGTTGCCGTAAACGTCGCGCGTGTCGTTGATCGTCGCGGTGTCGATGTCGATGTAGGTCACGGCGCCGTCGAAGGTCATGTTGCCGACCGTCTTGGACAGGCCGGCGGCGTAGAGCCAGCGGTCGCCGTCCGGGATACGGGCGGTGCGGTGATCGTCCGAGGTCGGGGTCGGGTCGTAGCCCAGGCCGGCGCGGAAGGTCATCGAGGGATCGATCTTGTAGTCGAAGCCGATCGCGCCGGTGGTGACGTCGTCATAGTCCTGAACGATGGTCGAACGGCCGTTCGCGCCATAGGTCACGCGGATAGCGTCGAACTCGCTCCAGCCGATCTGGTTGACCTGGGCGTTCAGCGTGAGGCGATCGTTGACGGCGTAGCGGGCCGAGACGGTGGCGTACCAGGGCGTGTTGAAGCTGGCCTGGCCGTCGGCCGAAACGTTCGCCGCAGCCAATGCGCCAGTCAGTCCGGAGATGTTCACCGAGCCTTCCAGTTCGTGCTCGATCTTGGAGCGGTACGACAGACCGAGGTCCAGCTTGCCGAAGTGCATTTGGGCGCCGGCGTTCCATCCGTATTCCCAGCCGTCGCCTTCGAGCTGGTTGCGGCCGTCGGTGGCCGAGGGGATCAGCACCAGCGGAGCAACGCCAGCAACGGTCGGCAGGTTCGGCAGCGCCGAGGACAGGGTCGCCTTGGCATACTGGGCGTCGAAGCCGGCGCCGATGTCCAGCCAGTCGGTGACCGTCATGGCGGCGACCAGGCTGACGTTGGCCGAACGCAGTTCCGACGTCAGGGCGTCGTAGCGGGCGAAGTCGGGCTGCTCGTATTTGGTGGTGAAGTTGTAGGGCGCCTGGACGGCCAGGCCGACGTTGAAGCGGTCGCCGATCGGCATGGAGACGGCGAAGTTCGGCACGATGCCGCTTTCGACGACGTCGTGGACATGCGGGTCGCCAGCCACAACGGTTGAGCCGCTGAGGATGGTGCCGGCCGGGAACGGCGGCGTCGGGGCAGGCAGGTTGTAGCTGAGCGTGGAGCCGCGGTTGTCGACGTCGGAGTCCAAGATCAGGCCGTGCATGCCGACATAGACTTCGCGCTGGGTTCCGGCGATGGCGGCGGGGTTCCACCACAGCGACTGGACGCCCTTGTCGGCGCCGACGCCGGCGTTGGCGCGACCCTGGCCGCGGGTCGATTGTTCCTGGACATAGAAGGAGCCGGCCATGGCCGGGGCGGCGACGCCGGCCAGCAGGGCGGTCGTCAGGGCGATCCCGCCCACGCGGGCGAAGTTCCTGGAGGTCATTTCATACACCTAAGTAAGCGCCGGCCGCATTACGCGCGGTCGATCAGGGGAGGAGCCCTCTCAGCGTTCGCGGCGCGAAAGCGTTGCGGGCAAGGCCCCCATCGGACCGGAAACAGGCGAAACCGTGGCGCCTGAGCCGCACACGATCACGGCTTTGCGAGGTTACGCAGCGGCAACATCGATGCCTAGATTACGCAGTTCTGCGATCAAATCATGCGCCGCCGCATCGACCTGATCGGCGTTGCGGCCACGAATGACCAACTGTGTTCCGATCTCGCCGACGCTGCCATGGCCAAACGGATAGCTGCCGAAGGACAGGTCCCGACGCTGGTTGGCCGCCGCCAGCAGCACATCGGCCACCGCCCCCTCGCCCACGCCGGTGACCTTCAAGGTCTGGACATGAACGATGGCGCCGGTGCGCAGGCGTGGGGCCACGTCTTCCAGCATGGCCTGCATGATCTTGGGCACGCCGGCCATGACGAAGACATTGCCGACCTGGAAGCCGGGCGCATCGGTGACCGGATTGGCGATCAGAACGCCGCCTTCGGGGATGCGCGCCATGCGACGGCGCGCGGCGTTGAACTCGTCGCCATATCGGCGCGACAGGATGGCCATCGCGTCGGGATCTTCAGGCAGGGGCACGCCGAAGGCGGCCGCCACGGCGTCGGCGGTGATGTCGTCATGGGTCGGACCGATGCCGCCGGTGGTGAAGACATAGTCCCAGCGTGAGCGGAGGGCGTCCAACGCCTCGACGATCCGGCCGTGATCGTCGCTGACGACCCGCGCCTCCATCAGGTCGATCCCCAACGCCGCCAGAAACCGGGCGATGGTGTTGGTGTTGGTGTCCTGGGTCCGGCCCGACAGGATTTCGTCGCCGATGACCAGGACGGCGGCGGTCGGGCCGGAACGGTCGGTGTCAGCGTCGGTCATGCGGGAATCCGGGGGCAGGCTTGAGGTTTCATGCTATAACGCCCATCTGCGGCGAACGGATTGCGCCGTATCCCGCCTTTTGCAGACCGATCGCCCCATGTACGAAACGCCCGAACTCGAAACCGACGTCCTGGTCCGCTCCAGCGCCATCCGCATCCATGAGGCGGAAGACTTCGAGGGCATGCGCAAGGCCGGCCGTCTGGTCGCCGAGGCGCTGGACATGATCGCGGCGCATGTGAAGCCGGGCGTCCTGACCAGCACGATCGACGATCTCGTGCGCGAGTTCACCCTGGACAACGGCGGCCTGCCCGCCTGCCTGGGCTACAAGGGCTACGAGAAGACCGTCTGCACTTCGATCAACCACGTCGTTTGCCACGGCATTCCCGGCGACCGGGTGCTGAAGGACGGCGACATCGTCAACATCGACCACACCGTGATCGTGGACGGCTGGCACGGCGATTCCAGCCGCATGTATGCGGTGGGCGAGATCAGTGCGCGGGCCAAGAAGCTGATCGACGTGACCTATCAGTCTCTGGATCTGGGCCTGGAGCAGGTCAAGCCGGGCAACACGTTCGGCGACATCGGCTATGCGATCCAGAAGTTCGTCGAGGCCCAGCGCATGAGCGTGGTGCGCGACTTTTGCGGCCACGGCATCGGCCGCGTCTTCCACGACAGCCCAAACGTCCTGCACTACGGCCGTCGCGGCGAGGGCGCGGTGCTGAAGCCCGGCATGTTCTTCACCGTCGAGCCGATGGTGAACCTGGGCAAGCCGCACGTGAAGGTCCTGTCCGACGGCTGGACCGCCGTGACTCGCGACAAGTCCCTGTCGGCCCAGTGCGAGCACACCATCGGGGTGACGGAGGACGGACTGGAAATCTTCACGGCGTCGCCGGCAGGGCTGTTCCGACCGAACTGACGGCGAGCTTCTTCTTTCGTCATCCTCCGGCAACCCCCGCGAAAGCGGAAGGAGACCGGGGGACCCAGCGGCGCGCGTGAGCGCGAACCTGCCGCGACCCCGGTCTTTCGACGTCTTGCGAACTGATGGATCGCCTTCGGCGCCGCTGGGTCCCCCGGTCTGCGCCGCAAGCGGCTTGCCGGAGGATGACGAAAGAAAAGTGTAGTCGCACACGCTGCACTTGCGCCCATCGCCGGATCGACCGATCCTGCCAAGGTTGCGCATCTGCGAGCCCGACGGCGTATGACCGACGAAACTCTCATCAAGCCCAAACCCCGCCACAGCGGTCATCGCGACCGGCTGCGTGAGCGGGCGGCGAAGGGGGGCCTGGGCGCCCTGCCCGACTATGAGTTGCTGGAACTGCTGCTGTTTCGCAGCGTGCCCTATAAGGACACCAAGCCGCTGGCCAAGGATCTGCTGGCGCGGTTCGGAGGGCTGGAGGGGATCGGGGCGGCCAGCCATGAGGCGATCGAGGATCAGGTGGCGCGGTCGATGGGATACGCCGTCGGCAAGGCGACGCGGGCGGTGGCGCTCGACCTTCAGTTCATCTTCGACGTGACGCGGCGGATCGCGAAGGAGCCGACGGCCAAGCGGCCGGTGATCTCGTCCTGGACAGCGCTCCTGGCCTATGTCCGCGTCGCCTTGCAGCACGAGCCGCGCGAACAGTTTCGCGTCTTGTATCTGGACCGATAGTGTGCGTTTCACAAACCTGCGCACCTGTGGGTGACCATAGATGAAATGGTCGGCCTTGCGGTGGCAAGCAGAGCGTCTGCGGCACTGGAAACACATCGGAATGTTGTAGCCACCAAGCTCGTCCGCTTATGGTCGGCGAATGTTTAAGCCCAACAAAGCCCAACGGCTCGCTCTTGTCGCTGCTGCACTCGTCGTAGGAGCGGGAACAGCGTCGCTTGTTATGAACGATGGTTTCGAGGGCGTGACGTGGATCGGCGGGGTTCTGATAACCGTCTTCCTGTCAGTTTTAGCAATGACTGGGCCGGAGAAGGACAGACCGCCGAATGCTATAAAGACGGCAGATAACCCATCCACGGTGCATAACAACGGAACGACTCCCGAAAGAGCGTGGGTCATCAAAGCTCCGAATAGTGCGGAAGGTATACGCTACGAATATTCGATAATGTCAAAGCTCTTTGGTAAACCTCAAACGGATTGGAAGATTTTAAATCGCAAGCTAATGAAAGCTGGTGATCGAACCGTAGAGCATTTCGTCCTCTCCACAAATACAGGACGGAAGGAGATTTATTTTGATGTCTCTTCATTCATAGGAGAGAACAAAACGATGTCCGACGCTGTTCCAATATCGCTGCACCACCCCGTTTATAATAGATTAGTCACTATAAAATTCTTACCTCGCGCAGCATTTGATCTACAGAACTTCATTGCAGAAATGGACGGCAACCCCAAGCTCAACGAATTCCTTGATGCGATAGATGTTTCGAAAATCCGAGATGGTTTTGCGGCTCGCCGCCGACGCAAAGACCAGAATGAGATCATAATAGACTTGCCCCAAATGACTGCGATAAAGCTGGGGGTTCTGCTTGATTTGATAAGAAAGGACTCTGACGACTTGGAGGTGCAAGATTGGATAGATAACTGCACTGGGGCTATCCGATACGCCCTTAAGGCGGACTGACAAGGAAGCCGTTGGAGGCGCGGTAGTTCGCGGTCTTAAGTTGGACCCAGTGGTGTGCGTATCGCTGAACTCCGAAGTCGCCGGTGTCGGGCTGTTATGGGTGACAAAAGACAGCGATGCGAGAGAATGACACTCTGCAACCGGGAGGTCCTTTGAGCCAGCACACCATCGTCTTCGATCTCGAAACCGTGCCCTGCACCGAGACGCTCGCACGCCTTCACCGGCGCGAAGCCCTCACCGACGTAGAGGCTGTCGAAATCCTCGGCGAGAAGTTCCCAAAGCTGCCCCTCCATAAGGTTGCGGTTCTTGCTGCACTGATAGCGGAGCGCATCGACGGCGTTTGGAAAATCCAGTCGCTGGGCGCTCCCCATATCGGGGACCGAACAGAAGTCGATTTGATCTCCGCGTTCGCCGCCCGCGTGGACAGCCTTCGGCCGACGCTGGTGACGTTCAACGGCAATGGGTTCGATATGCCCGTTCTGCGCTACCGGGCGATGGTCAACGGCATCGCCGCGCCGGGTCTGACCTCCCGACCCTACTTCAAGCGCTACGATCAGGCGCATGTCGATCTGTGCGACGAACTTGCCAGCTTCCAATCCAACGCGAAGGCATCGTTGGACGACCTGTGCAAGATGATGGGCCTTCCGGGGAAACCGGAGGGAATCGACGGCTCGAAGGTCTGGGAGCACGTCCGAGCCGGTCACATTCAAGAGTGCGCCAACTACGGGGAGACCGATGTTGTGAACACCTACCGGGTGTGGCTGCGCTACGAACTTTTCCGAGGCGCAATCACGGAGGAGCAGATGGCTGGAAGCGAGGCTGACCTGTCCGCGTTCATCACGGCCCGGCTCGGTGAGCGCCCGCACCTTGCGTTTCTTGTTGCCCCACCTGCGGAGGGCGAAGGCGATGTGCGGACGCTTTGAGACCACAGGCAAGTTCAGTTGGGCCGAAATCCACACAGCGCTGTCCACCTATGCGCCCGTGACGACAGTCCCTCTGAATTTTGAACCAAATGACGATGTGCGGCCGACGACAAGTCAGGCCACAGCGCGGCTGGGCGAGGACGGCTGGATCGTCGAGAAGATGCGCTGGGGCCTCGTGCCCTTCTGGCGCACAGGGAAACCGCTCAAGGACACCGAGAAGGGCAAAGGCGACGGCTTTAAGCTGACCACCTTTAACGCCCGATCAGAGACCTGTGCGGGGACATCCACCTCACCGGTCGATGGTCGGCTCTGGAGGTTTTGGTGTTGAGGCCGCCGCCTCAATCGGGCGACATCAGCCCCGGCGCGGCCGATGAAATGACGCTTATCGATGATCGCCTCGTCTTCCTGGACGCCGACAAGGCCAGCTGCACTCAGGCGCTGGCCAGGACCTCAGCCAGATCGTTCGCCGATGTCGTCGGCAAGTTGGACGTCGCGTCGCGGATTCTCAGCGGCGAAGGCGGCCTCGTGCACGACATGGTCGCTGACGCTGTAGCGCATCTACCCCGGTTCTTTGCTGATCGCCCAGACATCCCCTGAGATGGGCTTCGCCCGGGCTTGCTCAAGGCGACCGCTGGCGCGGTGATCTCGGGCGTCCCCAGCTTCGCCTTCGGCTGCAGCAGGGGTCCCCTGCCCTTCCATCAGCCTTGACCTTGCCCTCCCGGATTGGTTTTTCGCCGCCCTCGCTCAAAGAGCGATGGCCTGCTCTGACTGGATGGTGGGGATTGTCCGCGTCGGCCGACACCGATGGCCAGTAGTCCGGTGAATATGGGTGCGGAGCGATTCCGGCCGACCTCCGTTGGAGTCCGGATCATGGCTCGCAGAAATCAGGATCTAGCGCTGACGCCCTCGATGCCCGGGACTTTCCTCCCCCTGGCGCATCCGACCCTTGTCGCCCGGCCGCCTAGCGGCGTGGGCTGGATCCACGAGATCAAATTCGACGGCTACCGGTTTCAGCTGAACGTCCAGTCCGGACGGGCTACCTGGTTCACCCGCAACGGCCACGACTGGACCCAGAAGCTGCCCTTGCACTCGGCCGCGGCCGCGATGCTCGAGGACTGCGTGCTGGATGGCGAGCTTTGCGCGCTCGATGATGCTGGCCAGCCGGCTCTGTTGCAAACTGTGATGACGGGCGCAGTTCGTCTCATGGCTGTTCGAGCGGTGCCCATTAGGCTGCTTCAAGTTCCATCCGTTTGCCGATGAGTTGAATGGCTTCGGTGAGGGCGCAAGCGCCGAGGCCGAAGGCACGCTCGACCAGCCGCGCCTCGCCGCAAATGTCGCGGGTGAGATTGAAGGCAGCTGCCTGTCCCTTGCGCAGGGCCCGCATCACCTCGAAGCCTTTGATCGTCGCATACGCCGTCTTCAGTGTCTTGAAACCCCGCACCGGCCGGATCAGCTGCTTCAGCTTGCCATGGTCAGCCTCAACGACGTTGTTCAGATACTTCACCTGGCGATGCTGGGTATCCTTGGGACATTTGCCTTCCGCTTTCAGTTCAGCAATGGCGGCGGTGTAGGTCGGCGCCTTATCGGTATTGATGATCTCGGGTTTCTCCCAGTCCTTCAACCCGCCCAGCGCCTTGCCCAGGAAACGCTTCGCAGCCTTCGTATTCCGCGTTGGCGAGAGATAAAAATCGATCGTGTTCCCGTCCTTGTCGACCGCGCGATACAGATACGTCCAGGCACCACGAACCTTGATATAGGTCTCATCGACCCGCCAACTCGTCGAGGCAGGGCGGCGCCATTGCCAGCGCAGCCGCTTCTCGATCTCCGGGGCGTATCTCTGAACCCAGCGGTAGATCGTGGAATGGTCAACATTCACGCCACGTTCGCCCATCATCTGCTCAAGATCCCGGTAGCTGATGCCATACCGGCAGTACCATCGCACCGCCCAAAGCACGATCTCACCCTCAAAATGCCGCCCTTTGAACCCTGACATCGCGCCACCCTCACTCTCGGCAAGACAGATCACCGAAAATCGGATCAGTTTGCAACAGAGCCAGTTCGATGGCGTCATATTGCTTCCACGCCTCGCGATCGTCACCCAGATAGGCCGTGAAGGCACGCTCGCCCCAAGGCACCTGGCTCGGCGCTACGATCGGCGAGAAGGCCGATACGCTGCGATAGCGTCCGGGGTTGCGCAGGGCGGCAACAAGGGCGCCATGCCCGCCCATGGAATGGCCCGCGATAGCCCGGCGATCATCGGCCGGGAATGTGGCTTCGATCAGCGCCGGCAATTCCTCGACGACATAATCGTACATGCGGTAGTGTGCGGCCCAAGGTTCCTGCGTCGCGTTGACGTAGAAGCCGGCGCCCTGCCCCAGATCATAGCCGGGATCGTCGGCCACGCCTTCGCCTCGCGGGCTGGTGTCCGGCACGACGAGGATGATCCCGTGCTCGGCCGCGAAACGCTGCGCGACAGCCTTGGTGATGAAATTCTGCTCGGTGCAGGTCAGGCCGGACAGCCAATACAGCACCGGCACGCGACCGTCCTTCACCTGGGGAGGCAGATAGACGCCGACCTTCATCGGACAACCGAGGCTGATCGAGTCATGCTGATAGACGTCCTGCCAACCGCCGAAGCTGGCGTGATGTTCGACACGTTCCATTTTTGTTTCCTTGCTTCGACGGTTGGTGGACGGTGTGGCGATAGGAGCCCTTTTGCTGGCTGTTGTGCGGGGGGAAGCGCCGGCGCCTGTTTCAGCGCCGGCGACAGCCAGTCATAGGGTTGCGGGTATCGCCCTCACCTTCCGGCTTCAGATGAAGGTGTACGAGCAGACCTTGTTGCCCGCCGGATCACGCAGATAGGCCGCATAGGCACCCGGCAGATGGCCACGCGGGCCGGGCTGGCCCTCGTCGGTGCCACCGGCCGCGAGGCCGGCCGCGTGGAAAGCGTCCACTTCGGCGGGCGTCGCGGCGGCAAAGCCAACCGTCACGCCGTTGCTGGAGGGCGCTTCGCCATTGCCGGGACGGGCAATGATGAAGGCGGGCTTGTCGCGACCGTACAGCACCCAGCCATTGCCGAAGGGGCCGAGGTTCTTGACGCCCAGGGCGCCCAGAGCGGCGTCATAGAACGCCGACGACTGCTCGACGTCGGCAGCGCCGATGAAGACGTGCGAGAACACGCCGTTGCCGGAGATAACGGGGTCAGCCATGATATTCTTCCTTGAGGTTAGTGTTTGAAACTAAACGGCGTAATCTGTCGGATCAGTAGTGGATCACGGTGCGGATCGACTTGCCTTCGTGCATCAGGTCGAACGCCTCGTTGATCTCATCGAGACCCATGGTGTGGGTGACGAAGGGCGCCAGATCGATCTCGCCCTTCATGGCGTCCTCGACCATGCCGGGAAGCTGGGTGCGCCCCTTGACGCCGCCAAAGGCCGACCCCTTCCAGACGCGGCCCGTGACGAGCTGGAACGGACGGGTGGAGATTTCCTGGCCCGCGCCGGCAACGCCGATGACGATCGACTGGCCCCAGCCACGATGCGCGGATTCCAGCGCGGCCCGCATGACATGGACGTTGCCGATGCACTCGAACGTGTGGTCGATGCCCCATCCGGTCATCTCGATCAGCACTTGCTGGATCGGCTTGTCATAGTCCTTGGGGTTGATGCAGTCGGTCGCGCCGAACTGACGTGCCAGCTCGAACTTCGTCGGGTTGGTGTCGATCGCGATGATGCGGCCTGCCTTGGCCTGACGCGCGCCCTGGATCGCGGCGAGACCGATGCCGCCCAGACCGAACACGGCAACCGAGTCACCCGGCTGCACCTTGGCGGTGTTGTGGACCGCGCCGATGCCGGTGGTGACGCCGCAGCCCAGAAGGCAGACATGCTCGGGGTTCGCTTCCGGGTTGATCTTGGCGAGCGAGACTTCGGCGACGACGGTGTATTCGCTGAACGTCGAGCAGCCCATGTAGTGATAGAGGGGCTGGCCGTTGTAGGAGAAGCGCGTGGTGCCATCAGGCATCAGGCCCTTGCCCTGCGTTTCGCGGACCGCGACGCACAGGTTGGTCTTGCCGGACAGACAGAACTCGCACTTGCCGCACTCGGCGGTGTAGAGCGGAATGACGTGATCGCCCGGCTTGACGCTGGTGACGCCCTCGCCGACCTCGACGACGATGCCCGCGCCCTCGTGACCGAGAACGACCGGGAAAATGCCCTCCGGATCGTTGCCGGACAGCGTGAAAGCGTCGGTGTGGCATACCCCGGTATGCGTGACCTTGATGAGCACTTCGCCTTTCTGGGGCGGTGCGACATCGATCTCGACGATTTCGAGCGGCTTGCCTGCCTCGAAGGCTACGGCGGCGCGAGATTTCATTTTGATTTCCCTCGTTGGTTGAATCGGACCGCCGGTTGTGAAGCCCGGCGAAGCGCGACTCTCGGACAAACACATACTGGCGGGAGTATGTCTAATATACTCCTAGCCAGTATGCAAGAGGGATATCGACTGAGGGATGGAGGCGCCTGACAGGACGTCATGGCTTGGGAAAGCGCAGCGCGATCGTTGATGCTGCGTTTCCGGAAAGGGGCGGCTTGCCGATCCGGGGGGGAGTTAGATCGACAAGCCGGAAGGGGGTGTTCGTGCGGAAAGCAGTCCGCCCCCTACGACTCAGAATATCCCCCGGTCATGACCGGGGGATATTCCGGGTTAGAAGAAGATCAGGCCGCTACGGAGCCGTGCGGATCGATGACGTACTTGAACGCCGATCCGTCATCGAACTCCTTGTAGGCCGCCGGCGCATCCTCCAGCTTGATGATCTTCGTGTTCATCATCGGGGTCAGATAGGGCATCCGATCGTTCAGGATCGCCCGCATGAGGGCGTGGTTGTAATTCGCCGTCGGCGACTGGCCTGCCGACATCCGCGGCGACTTGATCCAGCCACTGGCCCAATCGACTTCCATGCTGCCCTTCTTGTTGTCCCTATTCTTGGAGATCGGATTGGGGCAGTAAACGCCGACCGTGCTGGTCATCCCACCGAAGCGGACATATTTCAGCAGCGCGTTGGTGACGGCGTTCTCGACGATCTGGTCGGACTCCGCCCCGAACCCGCGACAGTCGAGGCCCACATAGTCGATGACGCGATCGGCCTCGCGCTTGCCGGTGATCCGTTCCAGATGATCCTCGATCGGAATGCCGTCCGACAGGTTGATGGTCTCGACGCCGTGCGGCTTGAGCAGATCGAGCCGCTCCTGAATGAAGTCGGCGACGATGATGGCGCCGGCACCGAGGAGCTTCGCGCAGGCTGCGCCCGCGCGACCGACAGGCCCCGCGCCGAAGATCAGCACGTTCTCGCCGACGATATACGCAGGCTGCGCCGGCCAGTCGGGCGCGGCGAACCCGTGGAACGCGGTCGGCAGCACGTCCGAAAGCAGCGTCAGATCACGGATCTTCGCCATGGCCGCGTCCTTGTCGGGGAAGGCCAGCAGATTGAAGTCTGCATAGGGCACGAACAGGTAATCCCCCTGACCGCCGGTCCATCCGCCCAGGTTGAAGCCGTAGGCGCCGCAATCGACTTCGGGGTTGGTGTGCTCGCACACGTCCGAGCGCATGTGCTTGCAGTTGTAGCAGCGTCCGCAGCCGACGTTGAAGGGAACGGACACGATATCGCCGACCTTGATATATTCGACGTCGGAGCCGACCTCGATCACCTCGCCGGTCATCTCGTGGCCCATCGTCATCCCCTTGGGGACTTCGAACGAACCGCGGTAGATGTGAAGGTCGCTGCCGCAGATGTTGGTGGTGACGATCTTGAGAATGGCGCCGTGGGGGGCTTTCTTGCCCTGCGGCGTAATCAGCTCCGGGAATTTGAAGGTGTTGACCTTCATCTCCATCGGCTTCTCGAATGTGACGATCCTGTTTCCGGTAGCCATCGAATTATCTCCTAGCTCTCGTCCGCCACCCCTCAATAATGTTGAAGTTTCTACCGGACGCGCCAAAGGAGCTGCGCTGAATTAAATCAACACAATACGCCTTTGGCGATCCAGACCTCTTCATTATCGTCCATGCAGAATGGCTTTGGCTGCATGTGACAGCAAACTCGAAGTTTCTATCTTGAGATAGGAAATTCCTATGAGCGTTTTTCGCACCGCAACATTGCCGGTTCAGCCCTTTCGAGGCTGAAATTGGCGATGCAATGCAAGGATTTCCTGCAAAGGAGACACGACTTTGGGAGTGTGGACCAGCTCAAGAAGGGCTGCCGAGGGCGGCGACTTTGCCTCCCCCTTGACGCTGACGAATCCAACATCTGCGTGCGCGCCCGCACCCGTCAGTGCTGAAGCCTGAAGGTTTGGAATGTGGGCGAGGCGGGTCGCAAGCGATTGGGGCAAGACTGCCGCGTAACGCCCTGTGGCCAGATGCGCCGCCAGAATGTCGATCGTGTCCGTGTTGATCGTCGCGGCCGAGCAGTGCGCGAGCTGCAACTGTGCCTCGCTGGGGAGCGCGCCTGCCAGAATGCAAAGCGGCAGGCTCACGACATGATCCCACGCGACTCGCTTGGGCTGCGGCTCTTTGCTCATCTGGAACAGGGTCGTATGTTCCCGGTAGAGATGATGGGTCTCGAACTCGTCCTTCGGAACCTCGCCGAGATAGGTCAGCGCCATGTCCATTTCGTGATCCAGCAAGGATCTCAACAGCGAAGCAGTGCCACTCGCCGTCACGGTTTGCCCCAGCAAGGGGATTTGATCCGCAAGAGCGGCGCTGACGATCGCGCCGACAGCCGAAGTGCCTGATACCATGCCCAAGCGGAACAGGCCCTCCAGCCCTCGCTTGAGGGCCGACAGGTCACTCTCCAGCCCGTCACAGTCCCGTTCGATCTTCTTGGCCCAGGCGAGCACTGTCCCGCCTTCCAATGTGAGACCGTCATATCGCCGGCCATGCCGCACGATCTCGACGCCCAGATCTTCCTCTAGCTGCTTGATCCCCGCCGAAAGCGTCGGCTGCGACACGTTGCAGCTCTTGGCGGCCCGCCCGAAGTGACCCTCGCGATCGAGCGCTATGAGATATTCGAAATTCTTGACGATCATATGCTATCCCATCTGCCTGCGGCATCCGGCGCAGCGACAATTCGCAATTGCGCTCGACTCGCTCGGGCATGGCGGCGGCAATCCTGCACTGAGACCCTTGGAAGATAGATCGGTCAGGATGCGGCGGCGTGTTGAAGCTGAATCATCAATCCAAGACACGGAACCGGAAAAATATATATCCGCCTCTTCGGACGATCTATGAAAACGCCAACCCACAAATCGTACCAAGCGAAGATTGGTCGTATCTTCATTATTACCACCACATTACCGATACATACGCATCAGATATCCAGATAATTACCTATACGGGATGATCTTGGCCGCGCTCATTTGAGATATGTTCTCAATATCTTCATGACCCCCTCCATGTCATTATCGTAAGAGTCACCGTCCTGCCCCCCAATCGCCTTGCTTGAGGGTCCGAACGTCTCTTTAAGATGGCTCTCCATCACCTCCGCCATCAATCCGTTGGTCGCTCCCCGCATTGCCACGATCTGTTGGAGCAGGGGTGCGCAGTCCGTACCTGCCTCGATCGCCCTTTCCAGCGCTTCCGCCTGCCCTTTGATACGGCGAAGGCGTGTGATGGCCCGCTTCTTGTCCTCTGGTGAATGTGGCATCGCGCTTTCCTGAAAGATCACCACTACATACTATACAGGGGGGGAGTTTCAAGCCGCTTGTGAATTAAGGGTCGCGGCTCGTCGACGGCCTCTGCCGATTCATAGCTGCAACGGCCCGCTTTCCCCCTCCAAACATCAGGAGCTGATCTATGGTTCCCTGCCCCCTTGATACTGGTGGGGAGTATGGTATTAAAGTGCGCAAGGCTGTTCCACCTTTCGCCGAGCACGCGCCGCAGCACCACAACGCTGGTCGCAGTTGAGGAGGCCGAAAGTCAGGGAGAAAATCTGGTGCTTGCGAATCTCGATCCGGTAATCCTGGCGCGCGCGCAATTCGCGTTCACGGTCTCCTTCCACTTCATTTTTCCGGCCTTCTCCATCGGCACGGCAAGCTACCTGATGGTGCTTGAAGGGTTGTGGCTGAAAACGGGGAGCGGCGTTTACGCCAACCTCTACCGCTATTGGCTCAAGATCTTCGCCGTAGCCTTCGGCATGGGCGTGGTCTCGGGCGTGGTCATGTCCTATCAGTTTGGGACGAACTGGTCGGTCTTCTCGGCCAAAGCCGGCCCCGTCATCGGCCCGTTGATGGCCTATGAGGTTCTCACCGCGTTCTTCCTTGAGGCGGGCTTCCTCGGTGTCATGCTGTTCGGAATCAACAAGGTGGGCAAAGGGCCGCACTTTTTCGCGACCTGCATGGTCGCCGTCGGGACGCTCATCTCGGCGACCTGGATCATTTCCGTGAATAGCTGGATGCAGACGCCGGCAGGCTATGCGATCAATGCCAAGGGCCAGTTCGTGCCCGCAGGTTCGTGGCTTCCGATCATCTTCAACGCGAGCTTTCCATACCGCCTCGTTCACACGGTCATCGGGGCCTATCTGACGACGGCGATGGTCGTCGGTGCGGTCGGGGGATGGCACCTTCTGCGCGACCGCGCGAATCCCGGCGCGCGCAAGATGTTCTCGATGGCGATGTGGATGGCGGCGCTCGTCGCTCCGATCCAGATTCTCGCGGGCGATCAGCACGGCCTCAACACGCTGGAGCATCAGCCGGCGAAGGTTCTCGCGATGGAAGGTCATTATGAGGCCAGCCCCGACGGCGCTTCGCTCATCCTTTTCGGCCTCCCGAGCAACAAGGATGCGGTGGTCCACGGCAAGGTCGAAATCCCCTATCTGGGATCGCTTATCCTCAAGCACGATCCCAAAGCGCCCCTCCCCGGCCTCAACGACTTCCCGCGCGATCGCTGGCCGCCCACGCCGATCGTCTTCTGGTCGTTTCGGATCATGGTGGCGATGGGCCTCGCCATGCTGGGGCTGGGACTTTGGAGCCTGCTCGCCCGCTGGCGCGGCAAGCTCTATGACTGGCACTGGCTTCACCGCGCCGCTGTCGCGCTTGGTCCGTCAGGTTTCGTCGCGGTCATAGCAGGATGGGTCACGACGGAGGTTGGGCGACAGCCCTTCACCGTTTACGGCCTGCTGCGAACCGCAGAGTCCCATTCCCCCTTGGCCGCACCCGCCGTCGCGGCGTCCCTCGTCGCTTTCATCCTCGTCTATTTCGGCGCCTTCGGGGCCGGCACCTATTATCTGCTCCGGATGATGGCAAAGCCGCCCGCAGCCGGTGAGCCGGAACCGTCCAAGGTGCCGCAACGCGCGGCGGGCATTACGCCGGCGAGCGGCGTCGTGGCATCGACCGGACGGGAGGCATGAACATGGAGCACCTCGATCTCACCATAATCTGGGCCGGTATCATCGGTTTTGCTGTCTTCGCCTATGTCGTGATGGACGGGTTCGATCTGGGGATCGGCATCCTCTTCCCGAGCCTTTCGGTCGGAGGGGAGCGCGATCAGGCGATGAACTCGATCGCGCCGGTCTGGGATGGCAACGAAACATGGCTGGTGCTGGGCGGAGGCGGTCTCTTCGCGGCCTTTCCCCTTGCCTACGCCATCATCCTTCCCGCGACCTACCCGCTCATCATCGCGATGTTGCTCGGTCTCGTGTTCCGCGGGGTGGCATTCGAGTTTCGTTGGCGAGATCCACGCCATCGTCCCTTCTGGGATGTCGCCTTCAGCTTTGGGTCCGTTCTCGCGGCGTTCTCGCAGGGGATCACGCTGGGCGCGATCCTGCAAGGCGTGCGGGTCGAGGCCGATGCCTATGCCGGGGGATGGCTGGATTGGCTGAGCGCGTTCAGCCTCTTGACCGGCGCGGCAGTCGTAATCGGATATGCGCTTCTCGGCGCGGCCTGGCTGGTCTGGAAAACCGAAGGGCCGGGCCAGGAACGCGCCCGTCGACTGGCATTTTGGCTCGGCGGTGCGACGCTACTCGCGCTTTTCGCCGTCAGTGCGGCGACGCCGTTCCTGACCTATGACTATTGGCGACGCTGGTTTGCGATGCCCGGCGTGCTTCTCACCGCGCAGGTTCCTCTGCTGGTGGCAATCTGCGCTGCAACCTTCTTCTGGAGTCTGAAGCGCGGCGCGGAGCGTCTGCCCTTCATTATGGCGCTTGGCCTGTTCTTTCTCGGTTTCGTTGGGCTGGGGATCAGCATCTATCCCTATGTCGTTCCCCGCGCCGTCACGATCTGGGATGCAGCCGCTCCCCCGCAAAGCCAGCTCTTCATGCTGGCGGGTGCGGCCATCATCATTCCGATCATTCTCGGCTATACCGCGTGGGCCTATTGGGTGTTCCGCGGTAAGGTCGGCGCCCACGGCTATCACTGATGGATGAGCAAAAACCGCTCGGTCGACGGCTCGCCTGGATGGTCTTAATCTGGGCGGCCAGCGTTTTGGCGCTGGGGGCTGTCGCGCAGGTCATTCGCCTCATCCTCAAACCCTGACGGCAGCTCGTTTCGACGAGCTGCCGAGGGAAATGCCGGCAAACAGGCGAAGGACATTCCACGGACCATGATCGTTCGATCGCAACCGAGCTTCCAAGATATCATTTTCACCGTGCATGGCTCGATCTTGCCGCGCATCGCGCGGAGGCTGGCGGCGATAGCGATCGTCAGTGTGATCGCCATCCTGGCCGCCCAAGCCCATCCCGGCATTTTCGCGCGTATCTCGACGATCCCTTTCACCCTGATCGGCATCGCGCTCTCGATCTTCATGAGCTTTCGCAACAATGCCTGCTATGCGCGATGGTGGGAGGGGCGGCAGCTATGGGGCGAGCTGATTATCTCGGCCCGTTCGTTCGCGCGCGAGACATCGCTTCTCCCTGACGAGGATCGGCGAGCGTTGCTCCACAGCATATGTGGCTTTGCCTGCGGCCTCACCGCACGCCTTCGCGGCGAGGACGAAATCGCCGCTATTGCGCCGTGGGTCGAAATCGGCCCGGCGACAAAGAGCCCGAACGTCACCAACCTCGTGCTCGATCGTATGGGGCGTAGGCTGCTCCACCTGAAGCAGACTGGCGTCATTACGCCGATTCACTATGCCGTCGTGGCAGAAGACATGCGATCCTTCGGCAAGGTTCAGGGCGCTTGCGAGCGGATATCCACGACGCCCGTGCCGTTCGCATATTCTCTGCTGCTTCATCGCACCGCAATTATCTTTTGCGTGATGCTTCCCTTCGCGCTCGCAGGATCACTCGACTGGTGGACGCTCCTGCCGGTGCTCCTTACCGCCTATACCTTTTTCGGCCTCGACGCGCTGGGACACGAGCTGGAAGACCCGTTCGGCGTCGAGCCCAACTGTCTGCCGCTTTATGCGATGAAGCGGACAATCGAGCGGGATATGTTGTCGCTGCTTGGCGAAGAAGATCTACCCGCTCCACTGGAACCCCATAAATCCGTCCTGAGCTAAATTTGCGCACTCCTTGATACTGGCAGGGAGTACCCTATATTCGGGTGCTGTGCTGGATAGTCGCGTGCTTGGCCCATGCGCCCCCGACTATCTGACCCCCAAGGTCAAAATCGAGGAGCTTGCGGCGATGGCAAATGGATGGGCACCCGATAGTGCGGTGCAGGACCAGATTGATGCAACGATCATGGACGCGGTTTTCGCCGCCCGATCGCGTCTGCCTTCCGGCGAGGGTAGCACCGACTGCGAGGTGTGCGGCGACGAAATCCCCGCGAAACGCCGCACGGCCATACCCGGCGTAAGAACCTGTGTCGCCTGTCAAAGCGAACGCGATAAGCGCCCCACCTTCACCGGCATCAATCGCCGGGGCAGCAAGGACAGCCAGTTGCGCTGATGACGAATGGAGGGCGGCCAAGGCCAAGAATCCGGTGTATTGTACGACGGAGCTGAAGGCCGCCCAATAGCGAGGCCGAACCTCAGTCGCAGCAGCCGCGCTTGAAATGCCGGATCAGGAACCAAACGGCGCCGGCCAGGATGGCGACGATGACGATGCCCTGAACCATGTGCCGCCCTCCGTTCGCGCAGCTTCATCGATCTTCTAGCAGGCTTCGCCATCTCGGTCATGGGCAAGCCGATCGGGCGGTGTTCAACGGCTGAACACGGTGTATCGAAATCTGCACCACGGGCGCGCTGATCGCTTTTGTGAATCACCGCCCCCGCACTGATTCAGGAATGTCGCCGGACTTCGCGGGCCTGATTTTGTAGGCTTTGCGCCATGAATGGCGCAGCTCTCCCGCTTTGTGATCCGATCGAGCTGGTGGCGCTTGACCCGGCCCGCAACGTCCGGCGCGGCTACAGCATCACCGCGAGCCTCGACCTGTTCGGCATGATCTTGGTGGAAACCCGCTGGGGCCGGATCGGCGCGCGCGGTCAGGCCCGTTCCCACGCCTTCGCCGATCGCGAGGCGGCCGAGCGCCATATCGCCGCGACCTTGCGCCGGCGCAACTCGGCCGAGAACCGGATCGGCGTCGCCTATCGGCCGCTATAGGGCGGACCCGGCCCCGCTCGCGTGATTTCCGCGCAGCCGCGCCCCATAGAGGGTATTCGGGCCGAGATGGATGCCGAGCGCATCGAGCAGGCCTGCGCAGCGGGCGACGGCCGCGATCAGCAGCGGATCGGCCGGGATGGCGCGGCCGTGGCTGGTGATACGCTGTTCCTGCGCGAGCCACGTCAGCAGCAGCATTTCGCCCTCGCCGACGAGGCGGGAACCGGGCGGCAGCACGGTGATGCCGTGGCGGGCCGCCACGCGGCGCAGCTCGGCGAAGAACAGCGCTTGCGACTTCGCGGCCTGGCGCGACGGCTCCGAGGCGCGGGCATCTTCATCGGCATGGAAATGCTGTTCGTCGCCGCGCAGCATGGCGAGGGCGCGGCGTTCGAGCGCGGGGCGGCGACGCAGCGCGATCGGGGAGAAGGGCGCGCTCAACGTAATAGGAACTCCACAGGCACTACCAGCTCGATTTCGTCGGGCCGTTCGGGCGGAATCTTGGGGAGCGGATCAGCGCGGCGCAGCGTGTCGAGCGCGGCCTGATCGAGCGCCGGGAAGCCGGAACTCCGCACCAGCGACGAGGATAGCACATGGCCGTCGCGGTTCATCCGGAACCGGATATAGGCGACGCCTTGCTGGCGGGCGCTCTTCGCCGCGCCGGGATAGCGCTGGTATTTCTGCAAGCGGGCGAGAACGCGGCCCTCCCACGTATCGGGCGCGTTGCTCGATACCTGCGGCGCGGGGGGCGCCGGCGCCGTCTTGGGCGCGGCGGTTTCCGGTTGCGGGGGCGTCGGATCGACGGGCTTCACCGCTGGCGCGGGTGGGGGCGGCGCGATCGTCGGGACCGGGATGATCGGACGCTCGACCGGCACGACCTTTTGCGGCGTGGGCTGGCGCTGGTGCTTCTCGACCGGCTTGGGCGCCTCTTTCGGTTTGGGCGGCGTCTCGGGCGGCGAGGCGAGCGGAAGCAGGCTCACCACCAGCGGCGCCGAGGGCGGCGGCGGGTTGAAATGATGCTCGAACGTCAGGAGCAGGCCGGCGAAGGCCACGGCAAAGACCAGGCATGTGCCGAGAAAGCCGAATATCTTGTGTTCGGGCGGCGGGGCATAGGGATGCCGCTCGACCGGGAGCGGCAGCACGATCGGCAGCGTTTCGGCATCGTCGCGCGCCTGGCGCGCGTCGTCGCCGTCAGGGCGCATGGTGGCGAGCATGTTGCGGCCTCCCTGTCGGTCGCAGGACGTGGCGCGCGATCACCAGCAGCGGGATCGCCAGCGCCGCCCACGACAGGCACCACCAGATGCCGCCTTCGCCGAACAGCGCCGAGAGCAAGCCGAACAGGGTCAGCGCCGCGAGGGCGATCGGCCACGACCATTGACGGCGAAAGGTGGAGCGATGCCGTTTCATCACTCGGCCGCCTCTAGCAGATCGAGGGGGGGCGCCGGCGCGTGCGGATCGCGTTGCGTTTCGGCCGGCGCGCGCTTGCGCTTGGCCGCCCACAGATAGAGGCCGCTCCCCAGCACCACGATCGTTACGAGGTCGAGCAGCGCCCAGATGATCTTGAGCGGCATCCCGCCATAATTTCCGAAATGGAGCGGGCGAGAAATCTCAAGGGCGCGCAGATACCACGGCATCTTCACCACAGCCGTCAGCTTGCCGGTGCGGGCATCGACCAGAACCGGGCTGAATAGCTGCGCGGTAAGCGGCGTGCTGCCATGCGCCCAAAGCAAATAGTGATAGGGGCTGCCATAGTCGTCGCCGGGAAAAGTGATGCTGGTGACGATCATGCCGGGTAGCGCGCGTAGCGCGGTATCGGCCGCCGCTTGCGGCGAGGACAGCTCATCAGGCCGGGGCGTTGGCTTCCCCCGCCAGGGCGCCAGCATGGCCGCCACGTCAGTCCGCTGCCATATAGCGAACAGCGGCGTCGAAAGTTCGTTCATCACGCCCGTTGTGCCGACGACAAACACCCAGGTTAGCGTGACGATGCCGAGCAGGTTGTGAAGGTCGAGCCAGCGCACGCGGCGGGAGCGCCCGGTTCGCACCGCGCCGAAATCCATTTTTCGGGTGAAGGGACCATAGAGAAGGACGCCGGAGACGATGGCAATGACGAACAGCAGGCCCATCGTTCCAAGGAACAGCTCGCCGACCAAGCCGGCGAACAGGTCTTCGTGAAGCCCCTGCATCCAGTTCATAAAGGTCCGTTGCTGCTGACCGGGCGGGGTCGATCGACCAATAACCCCGCCCGTATGAGCGTCGAAGCGGACGAAGTGCGCGACCTTCGGATTGGCCTGCTGTGCCGCGAAGGACGGCGCCATCCAGACATAGACCTGCGGCTCCTCATCGTCGGCATAGATCGAGGTGACGATCTCGCGGGGAAACATGCGCTTTGCCTGCCCCGCCAGTCGATCGAGCGACTGGCGGGGGGCGCCGGCCGGCATCTCCGCATAGACGGCCGTATCGGTCAGATGATGGATTTCCCGACTGAACAGCAACGGAAGCCCCGACAGACAGATCAGCAGCAGGAAGGCCGTGCAGATCAAGCTCGCCCACTTATGGATCGAGGCCCAAGCGCGAATCTTGTCATGTGACCGCACGGCCTGGCTACCCATCACATGCTATAGCGCAGGGAGAACAGCGCTTTGCGAGGATCGCCATAGAAGCCACCATAAGGACTTTCTAGGATCAGATAATGGGTGTCGGTTACGTTAGTCACATTCACAGACGCTGTGAGCCGATCCGTAATCTTGTATGCGGCGCGCAGGTCGAGTGTCGCATATCCACCTTGGCGCAAATAGTTTCCGTTGCCATCGGTGGCATAGATTCCGCTACTAACATAAACTCCGCCGCCCACACTGAACTTACTCAGGCTTCCGGGCAGAGTGTAAGTCGTTGACAGCTTAAAAAGATTCTTCGGAGCAATGCTGGCGAATCCAACGCCGCTGGCGTTCTCGCTGGAGTCGAGATACTTTGCGTCCGTGTATGTGTATCCGCCGTATATGATCCAATTGTTTGTTAAGTGGCCGGTTGCCGTTACCTCGACGCCACGGCTTCTAGCGCGCCCCGTCGCGATATAATAACCTTGGTCCGGGTATCTCGGGTCAGAAATTGCTCGATTCTCTTCCGTTAGCTGGAACAGAGCAACCGAGGCATTCAACCGACCATCAAGATATTCCCCCTTTACGCCAGCCTCATACTGAACGCCCTCCAGAGGAGGCAGAACATTGCCCTCCGCGTTTCTAGAAGATTGCGGATTATAAATTGTAGCGTAGCTGAAATATGCGGAATAGTTCTTGCTGATATTGTAGATAAGGCCAGCGTAAGGAGTCACCTTGCCCGAGACTCGATTTGAGGCGGTGACATTACCCTGGCTGTTGGTGTCCCACCATATTGCGCGTGCGCCGGCCACGAGAGTCAGCGGATCAGCCAAGCTGATACGTGCATTGCCATAGAGACCGTATTGATTGATCGCCGTCGTATAATGAAAGGTAGTGGGTGAGTTAAAGGCCGGCTCCGGTGCATTTTGCACCCAGGACAATGGCTCTTCGGCTTGGCAAAAGGTTCCGCCGCCTGCACTGTCAGTTGGCCCGCACCGATATGCCGTGTCGACGAAATCCTCCCGCTGATAGGTTGCCCCAAATGTTAGAGTGTGGGTGCGATTGAACAGGTGCACCGGCCCGGTAACGAACGCATCGACCGACTCTTGATTGTCGGTTTGGTGCCACGTCTCGGCTATATAGTCTGTAAGGTCCGAGTTGTTTTGAAACCCTTGGGCGAGCCCTTGAAGAACGACCGAGTGACTGCCCAAATAGTTAAAGGCGAGCTTGCCGGACCAGCCTGAGCCAAGCTTTTGATCCAGCTCGGCGAACGCGGTCTTGTATGAATAGGTATTATGGCTCCACGGCGCCTCGGTATTGGTCGATCTGTTGCCGTAAAGGATATATTCGCCATTTACTGGCGTGTCGTAGGCCAAGGCCCCTTCCCAGTTCCCCCTCTCATTTATGTCGGTATAGCTCCCACCCACCCGGAGCAGCGTAGTCGGCGTCAAATCAGCCTCAAGCGTGCCGTAAATGAGCTTGTCGTGGCGAAAGCTCGTATCCCACATCAGGTCTTGGCTCTGAATGTTGCCAACCACGCGCGCCCGGATGGAACCGGAACTGTTGAGCGGGCCGCCCACGTCGAGGGTGCCTCCAAAGTCGTTGTATGTCCCAGCGAGGGCCTCAGCTTTGAGTTGGAAGGTGTTCGGCGCGCGTTTGCGCACCATATTGAGAGCACCACCTTCGTTGCTGAAGCCGTTCATGAGCCCGTCAGGGCCTTGCAGGATTTCAACCCGATCAAACATCGCAAGATTTGGTGCGATTGAGGACAGATTCTGCGTTGTCGGCATCCCGTCCAACATCCATGTCGTGATCGGGAAACCACGCGAGTAGAAGTCCGTTCGTTCGGAGTCGGTGTTGCCAATGGTTACGCCAGGCGTCCAACGCATGGCGTCATTGAGGGTTTGCATATTCTGCTGCTGAATCTGCTCCTGCGTGATGACCGTGATCGTTTGCGGGATTTCGCGCTGGGTCAGCGGGGTTTTGCTGCCCACCGTCGTCGGCGGATTAGACATCTTCGCATAGGGATCGCTGGCTTTGGGATCATACCCGTTGGCATAGGTGCTGGCTTGTGAACCGTTGTCGCCCTCGACGCGCACCGGGCCGAGCTGCACCGTGCCGGCTTCGGCCGTAGGGGCGGGTTCGAGCCGGACGGCTGTGGGCGCGGTGAAACGATAGGTGAGGCCGGTGCCGGTCAACAGCCGGGACAGCGCCTCGCTGGCGCCGATTGCGCCGTTGACCGGCGCGCTGGTGCGCCCTGCCACATCCCCGCTCTCATAGCCGACCTGCACGCCCGATTGCTGCATATACTCGCGTAGCGCCGCTTCGAGCGGTTGAGCGGGGATCGCGAAATCATGGCTGGCGCTGGTGGCCGATGGGGCGGCCTGCGCCCAGGCCGCTGCCGGGATGGCGAGGCTCAACGCACTCGCGGCATAGAGCAGCCGGCGAGAGAAAGCACGGACAGAACGGTTGGCAGACGGCGTAGAAAGCGACATTCGGTAATCCCCCGAGCGGTTGTCCAACCCACCGAAGGCGGGCTTCTTGCCCCTGCGACGCAATCGCAACTCGCTTGGGACGCCCCTATGACTGTTCTCGAAGGCCCTTACCCAAAGGCAGCACGAAAATATTTTTAGGAGGGGGCTTTGGGCTGCACGATCAAGATGCCCCCAGGCAGCGCACGAATGCGGAGCTGGCGCATCGCCGCGAGCGTCGCCAAGGCGTCGTCGGGCTGATCCGTGCGGAAGGCGCCGCTCACCGGCTGCGCCGCGTCGAGATCGCCGAAGGTGAAGATCGGCCCCGAGCGATAGCGGCCGATTTCATGGATGGCGCGGGACAGCGGCAGGTCGCGCAGCAGCAGCGCGCCCGAGCGCCATGCGGCGATGCTGGCGCCGTCCGTCGAGGCGAGCCGTTCGGACGAACCTCCCGGCCGATAATGCAGCCGCTCGCCAACCCTGAGCGTGGTAGCCTCCTCTTGGCCCTCCGGCGCCGTCACGCGCACCACGCCGGCGCTGACCCCTACGTCCACGCCATCGTCATCGCGCTCGACCGCGAAGGCCGTCCCCACGTCTTGGGTGACGCCCCCCTCCGCCGCGACACGGAACGGGCGGGCGTCATCATGCCGCACATCGAACCAGGCACGGCCGCGCAGCAGCTTGATCCGCCGTTCATTCCCGTCGTAAGCGAGCGCGATCGCGGAATCGGTGTCCAGCACGACACGCGAGCCATCAGGCAGCGAAGCCTCCTGACGCTGGCCGGTTCCGGTCCGATAATCAGCGCGCATCAGCAGCAGAAGGTGCGGAGCGGTCGCGAGCATCAGCAGGGAGGCGGCGATGGCGCCCCCGGCGAATTGGTGGATACGCCGGCGCGGGCTCTGTTGCAAACTGTGATGACGGGCGCAGTTCGTCTCATGGCTGTTCGAGCGGTGCCCATTAGGCTGCTTCAAGTTCCATCCGTTTGCCGATGAGTTGAATGGCTTCGGTGAGGGCGCAAGCGCCGAGGCCGAAGGCACGCTCGACCAGCCGCGCCTCGCCGCAAATGTCGCGGGTGAGATTGAAGGCAGCTGCCTGTCCCTTGCGCAGGGCCCGCATCACCTCGAAGCCTTTGATCGTCGCATACGCCGTCTTCAGTGTCTTGAAACCCCGCACCGGCCGGATCAGCTGCTTCAGCTTGCCATGGTCAGCCTCAACGACGTTGTTCAGATACTTCACCTGGCGATGCTGGGTATCCTTGGGACATTTGCCTTCCGCTTTCAGTTCAGCAATGGCGGCGGTGTAGGTCGGCGCCTTATCGGTATTGATGATCTCGGGTTTCTCCCAGTCCTTCAACCCGCCCAGCGCCTTGCCCAGGAAACGCTTCGCAGCCTTCGTATTCCGCGTTGGCGAGAGATAAAAATCGATCGTGTTCCCGTCCTTGTCGACCGCGCGATACAGATACGTCCAGGCACCACGAACCTTGATATAGGTCTCATCGACCCGCCAACTCGTCGAGGCAGGGCGGCGCCATTGCCAGCGCAGCCGCTTCTCGATCTCCGGGGCGTATCTCTGAACCCAGCGGTAGATCGTGGAATGGTCAACATTCACGCCACGTTCGCCCATCATCTGCTCAAGATCCCGGTAGCTGATGCCATACCGGCAGTACCATCGCACCGCCCAAAGCACGATCTCACCCTCAAAATGCCGCCCTTTGAACCCTGACATCGCGCCACCCTCACTCTCGGCAAGACAGATCACCGAAAATCGGATCAGTTTGCAACAGAGCCCGCCCCAGCGCCCGGCCCATGATGTGGCGCGTGAAATCTTCATCGGACCACAGCGTCAGCAGAGCGTCGAAATCGTCGGTCGAGACGGGGCTCATCACCAGTCGCTCGGTCGTCAGAATCCTGTCGGTCACATCAGGCCCAGTTGCTTGAAGCTGGCCAACCCGTGGCGGCCGACGACCAGATGGTCGTGAACCTCGACGTTAAGGGCGCGGCCGGCCTGCACAACCTGTTTCGTGATCTCGATGTCGGCGCGGCTGGGGGTGGGATCGCCCGACGGATGATTGTGCACCAGGATCAGGGCGCTGGCCGACAACTCCAGCGCGCGCCGCACGACCTCGCGCGGATAGACCGGCGCATGATCGACCGTGCCGCGGTTCTGCACCTCGTCCAAGATCAGCTGGTTCTTCTTGTCCAGATTGAGTGCCATCTGCAAAAGACCTATATGGCTACCACATGCAAGCCATAGTCTATCGGCGATATTCTTCGGATGAACAGGGGGACGGGTCTGCCCAGACACTGGACGCGCAGCTTGAACGCTGTCAGTCGTTCGCCAAGGCGCAGGGCTGGACCGTTGTTGAGGTTCTGACCGACGAAGCCAAATCGGCGTTCACGGGCGACCACCTGCGGGCTGACGCGGACCTTGGCCGGTTCATTTCGCGCCTTCAGGATGGCGAGTTCGCGAAAGGAACAATTCTGATAGCTGACAACCTCTCGCGTCTCTCGCGTCGCCCGGTCGATGAGGCCATGGCGTGGGTCCACCAAGTGACCGGCAAGGGCGTGGAAATCGGGCTGGCGGACACGCGCGAGGTTTTCAAGCCGAACCCGTCGCTCGGCGACTTCCTTCAGACCGCCATCAAGTTCGGAGTTAGCCACCAAGCGTCAGCCGACAAATCCGACCAGACGCGGCGATCTAAGAACACGCTGTGGGCCTTGGCCGAACAGCGTAAGGGGAAATGGGTCAACCTCGCTGGGCTGTTGCCTCGCTGGCTTAAGCGGAACGCCACCTGTGACGGCTGGATCGTCGATGAGGACATGGCCGACACCATCGTCCAAATCTACAAGTGGTCCGCTGACGGCATCGGCGTGAACACTATCGTCAACATGCTCAACGCCCGGCCTGATCTGCCCCCCTTCGGACGGCAGAAGGATTACCGCAGCGGCGTTCCGGCGTGGTCGCGGACGACAGTCAGGCAATACCTGACCAGCCCGATTGTCGAAGGCGACTTCCGACCCAACACCGGCATGTTCAAGGGCCGGGTCATCCACGACTTTTATCCGAGGATTGTTGACGCAGACACAGTGGCCCGCGCCCGCGCCGATCTGAAAGCCCGGCGGAAGGTTGCTGGTAAGGGTGCCGGGACGGGCTACACCAACCTCTTCGCCGGGATCACAAAGTGCGGCCTCTGTGGTCAACGGGCCTCGCTGTCCACGTCGGTTCAGAAGGGCAAGCCATACCCCTACGTTCGCTGTGAAGGCTCGCAGGAAGGCCGTTGCACCAACAAGGGCGGCTACGCCTACCGAGCGTTCGAAGCGACCGCCCTCGATACATTCTTGGACCTCGCGCTGGACGACAGGTTCTTCGAGGCGACGGGCGAACTCGGGCGCTCTCGGGTCGCCAAGTTGAAGGGCCGACGTCGGCGCCGGGCCGCGCTGGCCAGCGTCGTCGCGGCCTCCTTCACGCTCCTGTCGAGCGCAGCGCCCGCAAGCGACGTGAACAGCAGCATGGACACCTATTGGTCCAGTTCGCTGGGTTCGGCGAACGTCACCGGCCCGACTGCCTTCCAGGGGCAGAGCGCTGGCTATTACACGCTGGGCAACATGGCGGTGCGGACGCCGCAGGAACGGCGCGAACAGAACCGGTGTATCAGCTCGCGCCAGCCCTCGGCCGCGCGGGCAACGCCTCGCGCAATACACGGATTGCCGACCGCAGGAAGATCAGGGCGATAATCCCGCCCACGCCCGTGTCGAGCATGCCCAAGTCGGCAGGCTCAAACAGGCCCTCAGCTGGAGCTGGGATCGATCTGCCGAGCGCAAGGCCACGCCTTAGTCAACGCCTCGTTGGCTCCGGCCGCCATGTGCTTGTCTCTGAGATAAGTCTCTGATTCGGCCCAGCGCAGATAAGCTTGGCGGAGACGCTGACGGTCATATCTCGGGGCGCCGCACACGGCGCGACGGACGATCAACTCATCGAGCATACCCTGCAGATAGGCTCCGCACTCGGGCGCCCCGCGTCTGCATTGCTCCAAAAGGGCGGAGCCGGTTGCGGAAGGCGGAACATCTTGAGTCACGCCCGATCCCGGTGAGACAACTAAGCTTGCGAGCGAAAAGTAGAAAATACCGAGGTTCATAATCTTCGGCCTCCTTGGGTCAAACCTGTTACGAGAACTTTCATGCAGAGCTCGCAGTTCACGCCTTTCGCCCTCTGCTGAAATAGGCGTAAAACTGTTCAAGCGCGGCGGTTCCCTCCGCCAGCCGTTCGTTGTCATCATCCGTTCGGGCGCAAATTCCGGCGATGAGGGCGCCCAGGCCGGCCGTCTCCGGCCGATTGAAGCGGCTGTCAGCGATGTCGAGGTCGTGAATGATTTCGCCGATCGCGACCAGCGCGGTATCATTGTCGAGTTGTGTCCGCACGAGCAGCGTCTCGAAGGTGCAGCGCTCGCCTTCGTGGGTGAACTCGGCATTCGCCATGTCAAACCTGAGTTCGTCCGCGGCAGGCTCGTAGCCTTGGCCGTCGACGAACTTGAAAGTCGCTTCGGGGTCGATGAAGCGCTGGATCAGCCAGGCCGACGCGATACGATCGACATGGATGCCGCGCCGGGTGATCCAGACCCGCTGTCTCAGGTCGGCGGTCGCGATCACCGCCTGACACGTCGAACTGACGTCAGGGTGCCGCGTCGAGCGCGTCACCAGGTCTGCGAGCGCCGCTTCGGCAGCTTGCCGGCCGTGGGTGCCGAAATAGTCGATGGCCGCGATTTCGGCCAGACGCGCGCGCAGGCGAACAATCTCGCGGGCGACCTGCCCGTCGTCGATCGTGCGCGCCTCGCGGGCGAGGTCCTCGTAATCGGAATCGCGAACCGCATCGAACAGGGCTCGCACGTCCGCGTCTCCCAAGCCACCGACCAGCGCAGCCTCCAAAATGATGGCCTCACCCCCGCCCTCGGTGATCTCGCGCAGCAGGTCGTCGAACAGAGCTGCCGTGTCGTCGCGAAGCGGTAGCGCGTGAACGGCGTTCTTCAGCGGAGTCGCCCCGATCGCCTGCAGCCGCCGCCAGACTTTGACGCGCAGATAGGCGGGCTTGGCGGGCAGTTGGTGGATCAACAGCAGCCAAGGGGCGCGCGAGCCGGGGAACGAAATCATATACAAGGTGTATCATTCAATGACCACAAATGATACAGGTGAACGAGCTAGCGAGTTGAGGAGGTGGTATGACCTGGGTCGCCTGCGATTGGTCACCTGAAACTGGAAGTTGGTCTGGTCGGAACGAGGTCCCTGGCGCGACTCCGGGCCTAGCGGCATGAGCGCCGGAACGGACATCAATACGACGGTCGATCTCTCGGAACCGCGCCCGGAGGCCGCGCCGCCCAACCTGACGCATGCGCAGTTGTTCATTCGGTTTCTAAGGTTCGGCTTGCTGGCCTGGGGCGGTCCGGTCGCACAGATCGCCATGGTGCGCCGTGAACTGGTCGACGACGAGCGCTGGATCTCCAGCGAGCGCTTCAACAGGCTGCTGGCAGTGATGCAGGTGCTGCCGGGCCCCGAGGCGCACGAACTCTGCGTCCACCTGGGGATGCGCGCCAAGGGAAGACTCGGGGGCATCCTCGCTGGCCTGGGCTTCATGCTTCCCGGCTTTCTCCTCATGATGGCGCTGTCATGGCTCTATTTCCGTATCGCCCTGATCGACACAGCGCTCGGCGCGGCGTTCCTGGGGATTCAGGCGGCGGTGATCGCGTTGATCGTCGCCGCCGTCCATCGGATCGGAAAGCATATCCTGCTGGACGGTCGCCTGTGGATGCTCGCCATCATCTGCGGCCTGGCAGCCTTCGCCGGCGCTCCGTTCTGGATCACCCTTCCGGCCTCCGGGGCGATCTACGCGCTATGGGCGCTCGGGCTGCGAGTATTCGCTGCGCTTGTCGCCGCCGGGGCGACGGCTCTGACGATTCTGGTAATGCTCTTGGCGCCCGATGCCGCAACGCCAGAGGTCCAAACGGCGATCGGTGACCCCGGCCAAGCGCCCGTTTGGCTGTTGTTCGTTTCCGGCTTAAAGGCCGGCCTCCTCACTTTCGGCGGCGCCTACACCGCGATCCCGTTCGTTCGCAACGACGCCGTGGGTCAAGGTTGGATGAACGATGGCCAATTTCTGGATGGCTTGGCGCTGTCGGGCATCCTGCCGGCGCCTCTGATCATCTTCGCAACTTTCGTCGGCTATTTCGGCGGCGGACCGCTCGGCGCCGTAGCCATGACCGTCGGAATATTCCTCCCGGCATTCGCATTTTCGCTGATCCTCTACGACCGTTTGGAATCGGTGCTGGAAGCCAAGCGGCTGCATGCCTTTTTGGCAGGCGTCTCAGCCGGCGTGGTTGGCCTCATCGCCGCTACGACGATCGACTTGGCGACGGTCACAGCCCAGCGCGTCCCGGATCTGATCATTGGCGTGTCTATCTTCGCGGTCGCTTTGGCGTTGCTCTACACATGGAAGAATAAGCTCAACGTCGTGGTCGCGTTGGCCGCCGCCGGGTTAGCGGGCTGGGTCTTTTTCGCTCCGGCGAGTTAAAGCGTGGCCGACTACAACTATCGTAAGTCCCCCAAGCATCGAATAATCAGTTACGAAACGGAGCGTGCGATGAACCGCAGACATATGGTCCAGATCCTGGCAGTCATGGCGCTATCGCCGACGGCGATAGCGACCAAGGGCGCTGCCCAATCCGACAAGCGGGAGGTCATCTCGTCCGCGGCCGGCGTCCAGGCGACCGTGGCTCCCGACGGTGTCGTGCGCATCGCCTGGTCGCGAACCGACGTCCCGGTGACAGTGGACGGCGCCCCCCTCGCGCCGGCCGCCGGTTTGGGTTCCTGGGCCGCTTTCAAAGCGCACGGCGACGACAATGTCATGCTGATGGGCGACACCGTGGTGTTCGAGGACGAGATCACGGCCGCCATGGACGCCGCCTTCGCCGCCGGGCTGCAGGTCACCGGCCTGCACAATCACTTCATCTTCGACGATCCGCCCGTCTATTTCATGCACGTCGGCGGCACGGGGCCGGCGCACGACCTGGCCACCGGGGTGAAGGCCGTGTGGGACGCCATTCGAGCCGTTCGTGCGGAGACGCCGACACCTCGACGACGCTTTCCTGGATCCACCCCGACCGTTGCCGGAGAGTTCGATGTCGCTTCATTGCGGCGCTATTTCGAAGTCGATCCCGAGCTGAACGGTGGCGTGGTCAAGTTCACCTTGCCGCGCACGGGTCGCATGCATGGCGTCGAAGTCGGAGGATCGATGGGATTGACGACGTGGGCGGCCTTCTCCGGAAGCACCGCGATGGCGACTGTGGCCGGGGACTTCATCATGACCGCTGAGGAGGTGCAGCCGGTGCTCCGGTCGTTACGGGCCGGAGACATCCATGTCGTGGCTTTGCACAATCACATGATTGGGGAGACCCCCGCGTTCTATTTCGTCCACTATTGGGGCAAGGGACCCGCAGAGGACTTGGCCCAGGGAGTCAACGCGGCGCTGGCCGTGCAGAAGGGCTCGTAGAAGGCATCTCGTCGTCCTCAGGCGACATCAATCTTCACTTGTATCACGCCTTTGATGGGGCGCGCCGTTCCTGTGAACTTGCTCCGGCCAGCCTCAACTGGGGGCGGTGATGAACGGGTGAAATGATGAGCTCTCCATGTGAACCGATCTCCGCGTTTGACGCCGAGGCCCTGCGCCTCCGCCCGCGGCTGTGTTCGGCTGTCGAGGGCTTGCGCGGTTTGAAAACGACGAGCGACATAGCGCTTTTATCTCCCCGCGCTGGCATATCGAGAGACAGATCGGGCGTGATCGAGCGACGTGGGGGAGGTTCGTCTTATCGCCGAAGGCGGGCGGCGAACAAGGGTGGAACTGGAGCACCGTCATCTCGACCGGCACGGCGAGGGCCGGGGCCTTGCCGCTGGCGTTCAGTCCGATCAGGGCCGAAGCGGCGCGCTGGGGCGGGTTGGCCTCTCACTCCATCCGACAGAGGCAATACATGAACTGCTGATTCGTACCCCAATGCGTCTCGTGCAACTCCCTAACGCTGTCCAGGAGACGGAACTTCGGCCCAAACTCGCCGTGAAGATGTTCGGCGTCGTAGCGGACTACGTCCAGGCCGCTGCACTTGTCCGGACCGTCCGGCCCGAACGTCGCGACAATCACGTGGCCCCCGGGCCTGACAGAGCGGGCGATCTGCCGAACATATGCGGCTCTGTCGCCTGCGCTGGTCAGGAAGTGGAAGACGGCCCGGTCGTGCCAGACATCGTAGCGAGCCGGTTCCAGCTCAACAGCCGTAATGTCGCCGGTGATCCAATGCACCGCGGCGGCGGACATACCCAGACGGGACTTCGCCACGTCAATCGCCGCCGGGGAGATGTCGAGGACCGTGACGTCGCTGTAGCCCTGCGCGACGAGATCATCGACCAGCGTCGCTTCTCCGCCGCCCACGTCAATGATCGCGCTGCTGGCGGATGGCGCAGAGTCTGCAATGAGCCGTAGCGAAACCTCAAGATGGGGTCGATACCAGCTGACCTCTTCCACCGCCTTGTTCATAAACGGTTTCCCAATGCGTTTGATTAGGCTCAGGACCCATTGATGTGATGTGCTCGATCTGATTCAGGCTCTGTAAGGAGACTGGATATGAGCGACCTCTATTGGCTGACGGACGAGCAGATGGCGCGGCTGCAGCCGCACTTCCCCAAGAGCCACGGCAAGCCCAGGGTGGATGATCGTCGGGTGTTGAGCGGGATCATCTTCGTCAACCGCAACGGGCTTCGCTGGCGTGACGCGCCGCCGGTCTATGGCCCACACAAGACGCTGTACAACCGCTGGAAGCGTTGGAGCGAGGCCGGGATCTTCATCCGGATGATGGAGGGACTGTCCGGCGCTCAGGCCGAACGGCGCACCCTCATGATCGACGCGACCTATCTCAAGGCGCACCGTACGGCTTCGAGCCTCGCGGTAAAAAAGGGGGTCTTGGGCGGCTCATCGGACGCACCAAAGGCGGCATGAACACCAAGCTTCACGCCGTAACCGATGCGAACGGACGCCCCATCAGCCTGTTCATGACGGCAGGCCAGGTCAGCGACTACACCGGTGCTGCGGCCCTGCTGGACAGCCTTCCCAAGGCCCAATGGCTGCTGGGCGACCGGGGCTATGACGCAGACTGGTTCAGGGACGCTTTGGAGGCCAAGGGCATCACGCCCTGCATCCCCGGTCGAAAATCCCGGACCGCGCCTATCCGTTACGACAAGCGCCGGTACAAAAGCCGAAACCGCATCGAAATCATGTTCGGCCGGCTCAAGGACTGGCGTCGCGTCGCCACCCGCTACGATCGGTGCCCGACCGTCTTCCTGTCCGCCATCGCCCTCGCCGCTACAGTGCTATTCTGGCTATGAGTCCTGAGCCTAAGAAACAGGTGCGGATTGACTACTCTCTACAGCAAAGGGAACAGTTAAGCGTGCCCTGCTAGCGGCAACAGCCGCACGTCGCCGATGAAGCTTTCGAGCGTCTGGAGGTGAGGGCGAACGTCCTTCGGGAAGGTATCAGCAATACCGGCTGGTACGACGAGCTGCACGCCAGCATTGGTCATCTCGCGGAACTGCGACTCTGAAACACCCTCCTGCAACGTCAGCAGGTGCTTGGCGGGAATGCGATCGGCTTCGTTGAGGATTTGTCGCCAGCGATCCTTACATGTCGTCTTTACCGCCAGCATCCGGAGTCGGTCGGCCGGAAAGCTCGCATCGCGATAAGCGGCGACCGAGGGAAACAGGAAGTCGGGTCGCTTGCCGGGTTCGGATTCCGGCTGGTGAGCGAAGTGCGTGCCCTCGACCAGCCGTTCTTCAATAAAGATCGCGCGGGCATGGAGTTCCAGCGACCGGCCGGACCTCGCCTTGCGGCGCTGGAGAATGGTCTGGGCACGTGCGATGAAGTCGTCCACCGTCACGAACCCGGCTCGGATGAACGGCAGCTCGATCGCCTGCTCGACGCTTCGGAAAATCTCGAACTCGCAATCGCGGCGACGCACCAGCCGCTTGTCGGGGTCAAGGCCGGCATCGGCACGCAGCTCGACCGCCTTGCGGATGATATCGACGCCAGAGGGGAATTTGGTGCGCCACGCCGCTGGTATTTCATTATCCGCCAGCCAGCAGCTCGCCCGCACCGGCGGGGCCTGCAACAAGCCAAGCAACCCCTCCTGCGCAGGGGGCCACAACAGCCATTTGCCCGGCTCAACCGGCCCGACGCGATCTTCGACCAGATCCTCTTCCGTCTCATGGCGGCAGACCCAGACGTGACAGTCAGCTACCTCGGGAGGCTCAACCTTACTGAACGCAAAAATGGTCAGCGCCCCGGTGCTTTCCGGGTCGAGCAGCGCTGATGCTCCGCCTCCGAAGTTCGTGACCCTCGTTTCATCGCGGCCACGCTTCGCCGTCGTGTCATGATAGTGGTTGTTGTACCAAACCGCCCTCACCTCCCGGTGATCGGCATGAGAATCGACGTACAGGCTGAACCATACGTCGGGGTTCTTCACGTCTTTCCGGTTGAGCGCAGGAAAGAGCGGGAACAGCACCTCGCGGGGGATATAGGGACCGGCCTGATGGGTCTGGTTCGCCAGCGTGTCGTTGCCCGACAGGCGTTTCACGTACCAGACGAAGCCCGGGCCGCCATATTCGTCTAGCCATTCGACAAGATCACCTACCGGCACGCAGCGTTCCCCTGATCTCCCCCTGTTTCCGATCGGAGCGAAGCCAGTCAGCCGCGAGTGGCATGACGGCATCGGCCCCGATCCGGCCGGGGCCTTTCATCGAGCATTCCCAGATTTTCAGCACGCGCCATCCGGCATGGTCAAGCGCGGCTTCCACCTCAGCATCACGTTCCTGATTACGGCCGATCTTCTGCCGCCAGAAATCTTGGCGCGTGCCCGGCCACCGGAACAGCGGGCAGTCGTGCGCGTGCCAGAAACAGCCGTGAATGAAGATGACCGCGCGCCACCGGGGCAGCACCATGTCGGGCTTGCCGGACAGTGCGCGATCGTGAAGCCGGAACCGGAAACCAAGGGCGTGAAGGCCGCGCCGTACCACCAGCTCGGGCTTGGTGTCCTTCCCCCTGATCCCGGCCATCATGCGGCTGCGTGTCGCCGCATCGACTATATCACCCGGCAAGCGCCAGCTTCCGCTGGAGCCGTTCCGGCTCGATCTGCGCGCGATCGACCAGCCACGGCAGCATATGCTCGGCCACTGCCTTCACCACCGGCACGACAACGGCGTTGCCGAACTGGCGATAGGCTTGGGTGTCGGACACGGGGATGATGAAATCCCGGCCGCCAGGTTCATCGAACCCCATCAGCCGGGCGCATTCACGCGGGGTAAGCCGGCGGGGATTCTTCCCTTTCTGCTCGACAAGAATCTCCGAACCGTCCTTGTAGTAGCGCGCCGACAGCGTGCGGGCGACGTCGCCGGGCCCGACCAGCCCGAACCCGAACCCGTTGCCGGCGGCCTTATGCTTGGCCGCGTAGCCCTGAAGGTAGCGCCACAGGTGATCGGTGAGCGTGTACTTCTCCGACACCGACGCGATGTTGCCGCGGGTATAGGGCGCGTCCAGCTCTTCGGTGCCGTCCTCGGGATGCAGGATGGTGCTGAGTTTCGGACCGTTGAGCATGTCGGGCAGCACGAGGTCGGCAAAGGTGAAGTCATTCGGATCGCGGAAGCCGACGATGAAGATGCGCTCGCGCTGCTGGGGCACGAACGCCTTGGAATTGATGACCTTCCAGTGGACCTGATAGCCCAGCTCGGCCGTCAGCGTGCGGTGGATCACCTCGAACGTCCGCCCCTTGTCGTGGTTGACCAAGTTCTTGACGTTCTCCAGCAGGAACGCGCGCGGGCGGTGATGCTGGATGATCTTTGCCACGTTGAAGAACAGCGTGCCCTGCGTCTCGTCGGCAAAACCGTGCGGCCGGTTGAGCGCGTTCTTCTTTGATACGCCCGCGATCGAAAAGGGCTGGCAAGGGAAGCCCGCCAGCAGCAGGTCGTGCGGCGGGATGCTCTCCACCGACACCTTGGTTATGTCGCCGGTGACCTCATGCTCGCAGTCATAATTGGCGAGGTAGGTGGCCTGCGAGTATTTGTCCCACTCGCTGGTGAAGACACATTCGCCATACTCATCGAAGCCGCGGCGCAGGCCGCCAATGCCCGCGAACAGGTCGATAAAACGGAAAGCCTTCGTGCTGGCTGGCACCGCCGCCTGTCGGTGTTCGCGGATCAACGTGTCCAACATCCGCATCGCCGCCTTGCGGGGCAGTGTCTCGCCGCGTTCCCAGCGATATACGGTACGGCGCGAAAATCCCGAACTGGCCGCGAATGCGTCGATGCTGACACCGGCGCTGGTGCGGAGGCGGGAAAAGTCGGAAACGGATGATCGCACGGCAACCTCTGGGAATATTTGTGCCACTCTGTCGTGGCGTTTCCCTATTTTCAAGAACAAAACACGAATTGCGGTGAACTGAGCGAGGTAGTCAGGCAGGTGTTCGGTTCTTGAGGGGTCCGCTGTTATCGGCCCGGATCGGGTGCCATGACGTACAAGGTGCCGCTTCCGCGGGCACGATAGACCACCAATTCCGCTGCATCGCCGCCGCTCGCTATCTGTAGCCAGACAGGCCCCCGACCTGGATCGGGGGCCTGATAGTCGGGCGAGGACTCCAGCAATGCCTGCATTTCACTGGGCAAACGCCGAAACTGCATCGTGCTGGCAGGATGCAGGCCGGTGATGAAGGGCAGCATGTCATGTCCGCTGTGAAGCGTACGGGTGATCGTTTTCAGCTCATCATCGTCGATCATCTGCCGCACCTCACTCCTTCGCGTGCAAAACACAAGGCGTGGTCAGGACAGCGCAGATGACGCCAGTGCCCAGCGCCCCGCTTGGTATCGTTGCGGACGATAGGAAGCTGCGCGTCGTGCCGCAGGGCCGAGGCTTCTGCTGAACCCGCTGCGACGGCCGACAATGCTGCCTTGTGGTGACGGGCGGATTTTCCAGAGACGCGCAAAGTGCGGGTCCATACCCTTCAGGATGTAACGCTTGGCTCCAACGACACGGTAGATGCGGCGGTGCTTTATCGCAGTGGCGCTGTCGATGGCTCCCGCAGTGGCCGCCACCCATTCAGGTACTTGGCGCCAGAACTCACGGATCAGCCCCCGCGGTATATGCACCAGCCAGTGTACGGCGATCTGCCCGCCGGCCGCCTCAAATGCGTAAACGTAGGCCGGCGGTACGCCCTTCCTGTTTTTGGGATGCCGACGAAGCCAACGTGCAAACCAGTCCGACAGGAGGTTGCGGAAGGTCGCGGTCGCGTCGTCGGCCGGGCACTGCGTCTTCGAGTAATTGATTGTGACAAATTGGTTTAGCGGACAACCGATCTGCTCGGCCAGTCGTGTTGCATGATGAATGTTGGCTGCCGGCTTTCTTCCAATCTGGGCCGTTACCCGCTTGCTGCTGTCTTCCACGACCCTGACTCGCTGAGGTTCCCGACCTGTTCCTATCTCAGCCATCTATACTATTGAAGCGTCAGCCTTGCTCCCGATGCTTCCGCAACACGCGCTGCACGGTCGAGCGGGACACGCGGAACAGGCTGGCGAGCTGGGCGGGGGAACCTTGGCCGGCTTCCGCCTTGGCGATGATCTCGGCGCGCTGCTGGCCGGTGAGACTCGGTCGACGGCCAAGGTGCCGGCCGGCGCTGCGTGCGTGTGCCAAGCCGTTTATGGTCCGCTCCCGGATCATGGCGCGCTCGAACTCGGCGAACGCGCCCAGCATCTGCGTCATCAGCCGGCCTGGCGCGGTGGTGGTGTCGATCGCCTCGGTCAACGATCGGAAACCAGCACCGGCCGCGGTGATCGCCTCCAGCGTGAACAGAAGGTCGCGGAGGGATCGCGACAGTCGATCAAGCTTCCACACCACCAACACGTCGCCGGGCTTCAACGCGCCGATCGCGCGCGCCAGCTCGGGACGGTCAGCTCGGCCGCCCGATGCCTCCTCCTGATAAATGGGATCGCACCCCGCATCGCGGAGCGCGCGAAGCTGAGGGTCTATGTCTTGGGAGTCACCTCGGGACACGCGAGCATAGCCAGTTTCCATGCCGTCATTCTGACATGGGGTTTTGACACCTGCAAACCCTTGAAAAAGCTGGGGCAGGGTGCCGGTGTCAAAACCGACCGGTTATGACACTCGCCAAAACCACGGCTCATAAGGAAGCCCGCGCACCGCTTGACGGTACGCGGGCTCTAAGTCATTTCAACCGTGCGGGCGCATCACCACCTTGATGACGCCGTCTTCCTTATCCCGAAACTTTTTGTACATCTCGGGAGCGTCCTCGAGACTGGCCGGGTGAGTAATTACAAAGCTGGGGTCAATTTCGCCAGCTTCAATGCGTGCCATCAGCGGCGCGGTGTAGGCTTGGACGTGGGTCTGGCCAGTTTTGATCGTCAGCCCCTTGTTCATCATCGCGCCGAGCGGGACCTTGTCGCCCATCCCGACATAGACGCCGGGGATCGAAACGGTGCCGCCCATCCGGCAGCTCATGATCGCTTCTCGCAGCACATGGATGCGGTCGGTGGCAAGGCCGACCGTGGCCTTGGCCTTGTCGAGAACCGCATCGACCGAGCCATGCCCGGCAGCTTCGGCGCCCACCGCGTCGATGCAGCTGTCAGGCCCGCGGCCCTTGGTGCGGAATTGCAACTCGTCATAGACATTGTCGACTTCGGCGAAGTTGATCGTTTCGGCACCGCCGGCTTCAGCCATGGCGAGGCGTTCGGGCACTTCGTCGATCGCGATCACGCGACCGGCACCGAGCATCAGCGCCGAGCGGATCGCGAACTGGCCGACCGGACCGCAGCCCCAGATCGCGACGGTGTCGCCTTCCTCGATATTGGCATTCTCGGCGGCCATGTAACCGGTCGGGAAGATGTCCGAGAGGAACAGCGCCTGCTCATCGGTGACATTGTCGGGCACTTTGATCGGGCCGAAATCGGCCATCGGCACGCGCAGATATTCGGCCTGGCCACCGCAATAGCCGCCCAGCATGTGGCTGAAGCCGAACAGGCCGGCGGGCGAATGGCCCATCGCCTTGATCGCCATTTCGGCATTGGGGTTGGTCGTGCAGCAGGCCGAAAACAGTCCCTTCTTGCAGAACCAGCACTCGCCGCAGCTGATCGTGAACGGCACCACCACGCGGTCGCCGATTTTGAGGTTCGTCACCTCCGAGCCCAGCGCTACGACCTCGCCCATATTCTCATGGCCCAGAATGTCTCCGCTCTCCATGGTCGGCTGATAGCCATCGAGCAGGTGGAGATCCGATCCGCATATCGCGCAGGCCGTAACCTTGATGATGGCATCCCGAGGATGCTTGATTTCGGGATCGGCAACGGTGTCTACCCGAACGTCACCTTTTCCATGCCAACATAGTGCGCGCATTATTGTTCTCCGACGTTATTACCGAAGAACGCTCAGGATCGGCGATCGTTCCGGTCTGCCGGGATCGATCGCCACATCATCCTGGAAGGTGCTTACCTACGAAACCGATCAAGGCGGCTATGTCGTCGATCTCGACAAGGACATGCTCGAAAAGGCGCCGTCCTACCGCTCGGGCGACGAACCCCGCTACGACCGCGCCTATGGCGAGCAGGTCAACAGCTACTACGGCGTCGGCGGCTACATTTGATCTTCGCAGGGGCGGCGGTCATGCCGTCGCCCCGCTTCATTTCTTCTCGGCGTTCCGCTTGCGGGTCGCTGCGCCCTTCTTGGCTGATGCAGAACGATCAGCGGCCGACCGGTGCGCCGATGCTTCGCCGCCCTTCTTGCCACCCTTCTCGGAGGACTCGTGCGTGTCGGGCTTGCCACGGCCGGACCCGGACTTGTTGCCCCCGCCGCTCTCCTTGTTGACAGTCGCCCAGGCGCGACGCTCGGCTTCGTCCTTAGGAGTGCCGCGATCCTCGTAGCCTTCCTCGATATGCTCGGCTTTGCGCTTCTGCTTGTCGGTATATTTGTCCTTGTCGCCCTGCGGCATCGTCCCTGTCCTCCCTATTATCAGCTTGAACGAATTGTCAGCTTCGGACGAGTCTGAGCTAGACGCAACTCGCGCGCCTGAGCCTCATATTCGATCGCGAGCAGCCGATGCGCCGATGCAGCCTCGGTACTGGCGCTGGCTTCAGCCGCTGCGGCTTCCTCGCGGGCGCGGCGTTCATAGTATTCAAGGTTATCGTTAGTCATAAAGGCTCCGGCATTTATCCATTACAAGGTTCAACTGCTGGTTCTCTAGGATGCGTTTCGCTTCGCCTGACAGGTCCGGCCTGATTGGCTGTTCCGGGAGCATCAAGCTCCACCAGATTGGACGGCCACCCTGATCTCGAACACTTTCGATCCGGGAGGGGGCGGAATGAACAACCCCCCGATCGATGCCACCAATCGCTTCACCAGCCCAAGCCCGAGACCATCACCGCTGCGGCTCGTAGCTTCGGGGAAGGGAAGACCATCGTCATCGACCATGATCGTCACCTCACGGCCGGGACTTCCGCCGGCCGTGATGCGGATGTGCCCGCTTTTCCCTTCCTCGAACGCGTGCTTGATGGCGTTCGTCGCCAGCTCATTCACGACAAGCGCCAAGGTAGTGATCTGGTGGGGGGAAAGGCCGTGAACCTCTTGTTCGACCTGCATCGAAATCAGGATGGAGCGCGGCTCGGCCTGCGCGTGCAAGGCCTCGCACACCTGCCGCAATGCTCCGCCGATCGACGGCTGACGGTCCTGGCTCAACGCGCTGCGCGCGCGCGCAAGAATGGAAACGCGCTCCATGAGGCTCTGTTGCAAACTGATCCGATTTTCGGTGATCTGTCTTGCCGAGAGTGAGGGTGGCGCGATGTCAGGGTTCAAAGGGCGGCATTTTGAGGGTGAGATCGTGCTTTGGGCGGTGCGATGGTACTGCCGGTATGGCATCAGCTACCGGGATCTTGAGCAGATGATGGGCGAACGTGGCGTGAATGTTGACCATTCCACGATCTACCGCTGGGTTCAGAGATACGCCCCGGAGATCGAGAAGCGGCTGCGCTGGCAATGGCGCCGCCCTGCCTCGACGAGTTGGCGGGTCGATGAGACCTATATCAAGGTTCGTGGTGCCTGGACGTATCTGTATCGCGCGGTCGACAAGGACGGGAACACGATCGATTTTTATCTCTCGCCAACGCGGAATACGAAGGCTGCGAAGCGTTTCCTGGGCAAGGCGCTGGGCGGGTTGAAGGACTGGGAGAAACCCGAGATCATCAATACCGATAAGGCGCCGACCTACACCGCCGCCATTGCTGAACTGAAAGCGGAAGGCAAATGTCCCAAGGATACCCAGCATCGCCAGGTGAAGTATCTGAACAACGTCGTTGAGGCTGACCATGGCAAGCTGAAGCAGCTGATCCGGCCGGTGCGGGGTTTCAAGACACTGAAGACGGCGTATGCGACGATCAAAGGCTTCGAGGTGATGCGGGCCCTGCGCAAGGGACAGGCAGCTGCCTTCAATCTCACCCGCGACATTTGCGGCGAGGCGCGGCTGGTCGAGCGTGCCTTCGGCCTCGGCGCTTGCGCCCTCACCGAAGCCATTCAACTCATCGGCAAACGGATGGAACTTGAAGCAGCCTAATGGGCACCGCTCGAACAGCCATGAGACGAACTGCGCCCGTCATCACAGTTTGCAACAGAGCCCTGGGGCGCGAAGAGGTGTGGTTCCGGCTTCTGCGCGATCTCGGCCATTGGGCGGCGATGGGCCATGGCAACTGGACGATCCGGCTGCGGGACGGCGGCGCCTATCTGGGCAGCGTCGGGGTGTTCGACTATCGCCGCGAGCTGGAGCCGCCGTTCCATGCGCCGGAGCTGGGCTGGGGCGTGGCGCCGAGGTTTCAGGGGCGGGGCTATGCGGCCGAGGCCCTGACGGCGGCCCTGGCCTGGACCGACCGGAGGCTGAAGGGGCGAACCGTCTGCATGATTTCGCCCGAGAACCTGGCCTCGCTGAAGCTGGCGGCGCGGGTCGGTTATCGCCCCTATGCGACGACGACTTACAAAGACCAGCCGGTGAAGTTGTTCGAACGGCAGCGCTACGGAGCGTAGGTCGGCATTAAGGATTACCGGGCAAACTAGCGTCCAACGAAGTGTGAGTGCCCGTCATGCCCATGTCCGTGGAAACGCTGCGCCAGCATCTGGTCGAAGCCTTCGCCGACGCCGAGATCGAGATCGAGGATCTGGCGGGCGACGGCGACCACTATCGCGCGCGGATCGTGTCGAGCGCCTTCGCCGGCCTGCCGCGCGTGCGCCAGCACCAGATGGTCTATGCCGCGCTGAAGGGTCAGATGGGCGGCGAACTGCACGCCCTGGCGCTTGAGACCTCCGCGCCGGTCAAGGAGGGCTGACGGCCATGCGCTATCGCCCTTTCGGCGTCTCCGGCGCCGCCATCTCCAACCTGACGCTCAGCTTCGGCGCCGACGTGCTGAAGCGCGGGCGCGAGGCCGGGCTGGACCTGCTGTATTCGGCGCTCGAAGCCGGGGTGAACAGCTATCGGCTGGAGACCGCCGACCCGGTGGCGGCCGAGGTGCTGGGCGAGGCCTTGTCGCACGTCGACCGCAAGCTGGTCTATGTCAGCCTGACCCTGGGCGCCGGCGACGGCCGCGACCAGCAGCGCGACTTTTCGGCCCAGGGGATGACGGCGGCCATCGACCGGGTGCTGCACTTCTCGGGGCTGGGCTGGATCGACGTGGCAGTGCTGCACGAGCCGGGCGAGACCGAACTGGCGCAATCGTCTCTCAGCGCGCTGAAGGCCATGCGCGCCACCGGACGGATCAAGCTTTTGGGCATCGCCGGCGGCGGCGACGTGATGGACGCCTATGTGTCGACAGGGGCGTTCGACGCCCTGCTGACGCCATTCGACATCAACGCCGACTGGAAGATCCGAAACCGCATCCGCTCGGCGCGCGAGCAGGACATGGCGGTCTTCGCCTATGACTTCTACGCCGACCGGCGCGCGCGGGCGCCCGATGCGCCGATCTTCAAAAAGGGTCTGTTCGGCTTCGGCAAGGACAAGCGTCCCGTCGATACGCCCAAGAAGGACGCCTTCGGCTTCTTGTACCGCACCCAAAACTGGACGGCCGAGGCGATCTGCCTGTCCTACGTGCTGACCGACCCGTCGGTATCCAGCGTGATCGTCAATCCGACCGACACCGATCGGTTGGCGACATTGGCCGCCGCGCCCGAGCGGGACATGCCGCCGGGCTTGGCTGCGCAGATCGAGATGGCGCGCGTCGTGGCCAATCAGGCGGCCTGACCGTACTTCCCGGCTGTGCAGAACGTCGCGGACGCCTTGACCGCGCCCGTTTGGCTCCCTAGCTGACGGGCTTCACGAAAGGCCCGTATCCGTGACCGACACCGCCCAAGCCGCCGATCCCGTCCACGCCTTCATCGGCGAAACCGTCGCCCAGAACGACGTGGTTTTGTTCATGAAGGGCACGCCGGACCAGCCGCGCTGCGGCTTCTCGTCCCTCGCGGTGCAGATCCTGGACCATGTCGGCGCCGGCTTCGTGGGCGTGGACGTGCTGCAGGACGAAGCCCTGCGCGAAGGCATCAAGAGCTTCACCGACTGGCCCACCATTCCGCAGCTCTATGTGAAGGGCGAGTTCGTGGGCGGATCGGACATTATCCGCGAGATGTTCCAGGCGGGCGAACTTCAGGCCCTGATGGTCGAGAAGGGCGTGCCGCTCGGCGAGGCCTGATGGCCAGGAAGACCCTCACGCCGCGCGAGGACCGCGAGGTCTTTGTCGTGCCGCTGGACGTGCGGCCCGAGCACATCGACGCCAACGGCCACGTCAACAACGTCGTCTATGTCGGCTGGCTGCAGGATGCGGGCACGGCCCACTGGAATGCGCGCTTCGACGAGGCGACGCGGGCGAAATGGTCGTGGGTCGCGACCCGGCATGAGATCGATTATCTGCGCGGCATCGAGCCGGGCGCAGAGGGCGTAGTCGCTCGCACCTGGGTCGGCGATCCGCAGGGACCGCGCTTCACCCGCTATGTCCGCATCGAGGACGCCCAAGGCCGCGTCTGCGCCCAGGGCGTCACCGAATGGGTGCTGGTGGACGCTGCGACCCTGAGACCGCAGCGCATTCCGCCAGACATGCTGGTCGTGTTCGAGACGCCTACTTCAGCGCATTGAGGATGCGGGCCGGCGTGCCGGGCTCCAAGCCCAGGTCGGCATAGGTCCAGCGCAGCTCGACGCCGTCCGGGACCAGGGCCTTGCACAGGTCCTGCTTGGTGCGGCGAAGCGTGATCTCGGCCGGCGAGCCGTCCGACACCGACACTTCGAAATCCGACGCCTGGGTGCAGCCGTTCGAATCGACGCGCGCGACCAGGGCGCCGTCGGCGAACCGGGCTTCGCGGATGGCCTCGGCCGGCGGGGCGTCGTCGCGGCGCAGGTTCACCGAGACGTTTTCGCCCGCGTCGCTGTCATAGATGACGCAGGCCGACAGCAGCGGCACGACCAGGGCCGCGACCGCCAGACCCTTGATCATCTGGCCCTTGATCATCTGGCCCTTGATCATCGGGCCCTTGACCAGGCTGCGCATCACTGACCCGAGGCCGGCGCGGTGATGACGCGCGTGGTCGGCTTTTCAGTCGAGACGATGATACAGCCCGACAGCAGCGGGGCGGCGATGGCGACGGCGAGAGCGAGACGAAGCATTGGTGTGTTCCCCAGTTGAAGCTTGACCCTTTTGTGCCGCGTGGGCCGGGCGCGCACACGTGAATAATCGGAAAGCTGGGTGAACAATCGGAAAGGATCGGGGTTGAACGTGACCGCAACCGCCATAGCTACAGTCCCCCCTCTCCTGCCCCACGGATCGCCTTTCATGAGCCAGCTGTTCTCGCCCCGCGCCGTCGGCCCCCTGACGCTGAAGAACCGCGTCGCCATCGCGCCGATGTGCCAGTATTCGGCCATCGACGGCGTGCCCCAGCCCTGGCACGTGCAGCATCTGGGACGACTGGCGATCTCCGGCGCGGGACTGGTCATCGTCGAGGCGACGGGGGTCGAGGCGGCAGGACGGATCACGCCGGACGACACCGGCCTGTGGAACGACGCGCAGGAAGAGGCCTTCACCCGGATCATCCGCGACATCCGCACCTACAGCGACACGCCGATCGGCGTCCAGCTGGCCCACGCCGGACGCAAGGCCTCGACCAGCGCGCCGTGGAAGAGCGGCGGCGCCCTGAAGGCCGAAGACGGCGCGTGGGAAACCTTCAGCGCCTCGGCCGAACCGTTCAAGGATGACTGGCACACGCCGACCGCCATGACCCCGGCCGACATGGACCGCGTGGTCGCCGCCTTCGAGGACGCGGCGCGGCGGGCGGACCGGGCCGGGTTCGATCTGGTCGAACTGCACGCCGCCCACGGCTATCTGCTGACCCAGTTCCTATCGCCCCTGTCCAACCACCGCACCGACGATTACGGCGGATCGTATGAGAACCGGGCGCGCTTCCCGCTGCGGGTCGCCCAGGCCCTGCGCGACGCCTGGCCCCGGACCAAGGCGCTTGGCGTACGCTTCAACGGCTCGGACTGGGTCGAGGGCGGCATCGCCCTGGACGAGGTGACGGCCCTTGGTCAGGCGCTGCACGACATGGGCTATGACTATCTGCACCTGACGTCGGGCGGGAACGTTGCGCAGGCGAAGATTCCGGGCGGCGAGCCGGGCTATCAACTGCGGTTCGCCCAGGCCGTGAAGGCGGCGACGCCTCAGGCCAATGTGATGGCCGTCGGCATGATCTTCGATCCGCAGCAGGCCGAGGACATCGTAGCGTCCGGTCAGGCGGACTTCATAGCCATTGCACGCGCGGCGCTGGACGACCCGCACTGGGCGCACCATGCAGCCGTAGCCCTGGGCGAGGACGAAGGCCTGCCGGTCCAGTATCGCGGCGCCGGCAAGGGCGTTTGGCCGGCATACGGCAAGGCCGACGTTTAAGGCCTGATCAGGCGGCCTTTTCCATCGACGGATCGACGGCCCATAGAACGCGTGCAGCGGCTTGAACCTCTGCATCGGCCGTCTTTTGCGGGCGGCCGAGCAGATAGCCCTGGACCTCGTCGCAGCCCTGGTCGCGCAGGAAGGCCAGCTGCTCCAGCGTCTCGACGCCCTCGGCCAGGACGGGGATATGCAGGCTCTCGCCCAGGGCCAGGACGGCGCGAATGATGGCGGCCGATTGAGGTCCGCCGTCCAGTTCGGACATGAAGGAGCGATCCAGCTTGATCTTGTCGAACGGGAAGGCGCGCAGGGTCGACAGCGATGAATAGCCGGTGCCGAAGTCGTCCATGGCGATGGAGACGCCCAGCAGCTTCAACTGACGCAGGACGTGGGTCGTGCGCTCCATGTCGGTGATCATGGCCGTCTCGGTGATCTCCAGCTCAAGCCGCGACGGCGCCAGGCCGGTCTCCACCAAGACCTGATGCACCAGGCGCGGCAGGTCGACGTGGCCTAGCTGCACCGGCGACAGGTTGACGGCGATCTTGTGCGGTTCGGTCCAGCTGGCGGCCTCGGCGCAGGCGGTGCGCAGCACCCATTCGCCGATCGGCAGGATCAGACCGTTCTCTTCAGCCAGAGGAATGAAGTCGGCCGGCGAAATGAAGGTCCCGTCCGGCTGGATCCAGCGCAGCAGCACCTCGTAACCCGTGATGTCGCCGGTATCGACGGCGGCCTGCAGCTGCCAGTTCAGGCTGAACTGGCCCTGATCCAGAGCCTCGCGCATCTGCTGGGCCATGCGACGGCGATTGCGCACCGCCTCGTCCATCTCCTCCTCGTAGAAGCAGACGTCGGTCCCCAGCGAGGCCTTGGCGCGGTACATCGCTAAGTCTGCGTCATTGATTAGGGCCGACGGATCGTGGGCGTCGTCGGGCCAGATCGCGATGCCGGTGCTGAGACCGCAGGCGACCTCGGCATGGTCCAGCACGACCGGGGCGGTGACGGCGTCGCGCAGGCGCGCGACCAGATCCAGGGCGTCGTCCTTGTGCTGGATCGGCACGACGGCGACGAACTCGTCCCCGCCCAGGCGGGCGATGAACTCGTCGTGGCGCAGGCAGGCGCGCATCCGTTCGGCGATCTGGATCAGCAGTTGGTCGCCGGCGGCATGGCCGTGAACGTCGTTTACCTCCTTGAACCGGTCCAGGTCCATGGCCAAGAGGGCGACCTTGCTCGGAACGGTCAGATCGGCGGTCTGGCGCGTCAGCCATTCCAGGAAGGACGAACGGTTGGGCAGGCCGGTCAGGCCGTCGTTGCGCGCCAGATGGGCGATGCGACGCTCCTGCGCCTGACGCATGCGCAGATCGCGCACGGCGTAGATCATGACGTGATCCATACCGCAGTCGCGGCGCACGGCGATCTCGACGGGGATGTCCGCCCCGCCTTCGGCGACCAGTTTGGACTGGCTCAGGCCGTTGACCGCCAGATCGGCGACGCCGGCGATCCAGCGCGACAGCGGTTCGCCGATCAGGGCGTGGTGAGGGACACCCGCCAGATCGGCGAAGGCGGCGTTGGCGGCCAGGATCACGCCGTCCTGTTCGACCACCATGCCATCGACGCTGCCCTCGATCAGGTGATCCAGGCGCGCCTTGGCCTGCAGACGGGACTGGACGTCCAAGGCGTGGCTGGCGACGCCGGTGCCCAGCATCATCAATCCGACGGCGGAGACGGCGAAGGCCAGGACCAGATTGGTCGATCCGACGGCGCCCATATCGACCAACGCACCGACCGGTACGATCGTCATGGCGGCCATGCCGGTAAAGTGCAGGGCCACGATGCCCAGGACCATCAGCACGACCGGGACGACCTTGCCGGACTGTCGGGCGCGATTGAACGCCAGGGCGCCCAGGACGACAGCCCCCGCCACGGAGGCGGCGACATAGGGGGCCGACCAGTGGATGACGGCGTCGGTCGCAAAGGCCGCCATTCCGGTATAGTGCATGGCCACCACGGTCAGGCCGAACAGCACGCCGCCGATCTCGGCCGAGGCCGGCATCCGGCGCGAGGCCACCCAGAGCGCCAGCGCGCTGCCGGCGATGGCGACGCCCAGGGACAGGCCGGTCAGCACGGGGCCGTAGCTGATGGTGACGCCGGGCTCATAGGCGATCATCGCTACGAAGTGGGTGCACCAGATCGTCGCCCCGGTCGCCACCGCGCCCATGAAGGCCCAGGCCAGACGCGTGCCCTTTTCGGCGGCGCGCAGGCGGCGATACAGGCGGAAGGTGATGATCGAACCGATCAGGCACAGGCCGGCGGCCAACGCGACGAGCCAGAGATTATGGTCGTCGGTCAGGCAGGTGAAGAAGCGCATGAAGCTACAGACCTTGGGGGGACGGTCTGTCGTCGTAACGGACGTTGCTTAATCAGACGCGCTCGAACAGGCTTAACGAAACGCTACGGCCGTTTTCAGGAGCGGGGCATCTGATAGGGGTTGTTGACGCTGACAGGCGAGCCGGGCGTCAGGCCCAGTTCCTCGAACGACCACTTCAGCTCGACACCCTGGACCAAGTCCTGCTTGCACTTGTCCTCGTCGATGCGGCGCAGGGTGATGACGGCGCTGCCGCCCTGCAGGCTGACGATCGGGATCAGGTCTTCCTTGGCCGTGCAGCCGTTCGAACTGACCCAGAAGACGGCCTGGTCCTTGGTGAAGGCGGCGGCGTGGATCGGCTCCAGCGCGCCGGGCATGCCCGCGGTGGAGACAGTCGGCTCGCCGCGGCTGGCGCAGGCGGCCAGGCCCGCCGATGCGGCGGCGATCAAAGCCAAGCGTTTCATGATGGAGTCGCGCAACTGACGACCTCCCCTGCCTCAAAGCCTGAACCGGCCGAGAATGCGCCTGTTCGCCCTTGGAGGGAACAGGATAAAAAACGAAAGGCCCCGGACGAATCCGAGGCCCTCCAAACTCAAATCCAGAAGCGGCTCAAGTAGGCCGAAGGCCGATAGCCGCTCTGAAGAAAACTCCGCTTACGAAGCGTAGTATTCGACGACCAGGTTCGGTTCCATCTTCACGGCGTACGGCACGTCCGACAGTTCCGGCACGCGGACGTAGCGAACCGAGAACGAGCGGTCCGACAGTTCCAGGTAATCCGGCACATCGCGTTCCGACGACTGCTGGGCTTCAAGCACCAGAGCCATGTTACGCGACTTTTCCTTCACGGTGACGACGTCTTCCGGCTTCACGCGGTAGGAGGCGATGTCGACCTTCTTGCCGTTGACCAGGACGTGGCCGTGGCTGACGAACTGGCGGGCGGCCCACACGGTCGGGACGAACTTGGCGCGGTAGACGACGGCGTCCAGGCGCGATTCCAGCAGACCGATCAGGTTTTCCGAGGTGTTGCCCTTGCGACGGGCGGCCTCGTCGTAGGTCTTGGCGAACTGTTTCTCGGTGATGTTGCCGTAGTATCCCTTCAGCTTCTGCTTGGCCTTCAGTTGCAGACCGAAGTCCGAAACCTTGGACTTGCGACGCTGGCCGTGCTGGCCGGGACCGTAAGAACGCTTGTTGACCGGCGACTTGGCGCGGCCCCACAGGTTCTCACCCATGGCCCGGTCGATCTTGTACTTGGCGCTGTGGCGCTTGGACATTCTATTCTCTTTTCGACGATACGGCCCGGCATCCCCTGGATTGGGAATGCGATCTCAACGGCGGTCCACGCATCTTCCGTCATTCATCCCGGCCCCGCCGAAGCGGACCCGTGGAAGGCGGCGCTTATGGCCAGCGGGGGCGGCGGAGTCAAGCACGGCGGGCCGTTAAGCACGATGGAATGGAACGATCCCGTCGCCCCACCCTTCCCTTGACGCAACCGAACCACGCATGAGGACAAGGAGGAGTGGAATGCAGACCGAACCTAACAGCTTTCAGACCGGCCTGTCCGACAAGGCCATGGAAACACTCAAGAAGCAGCTCGTCGATCTGGTCGAGCCTTTGAGCGACCACCAACTGCTCGATCTCGCCGACGGCATCCATGAGATGCTGCGCCAGCGCCGCATGGTTCGCCAGCACCATGCCGAGCGCATGAACGAGCGCACCCGGCACGGCGTGGATCTTCGCATCTAGTCCTTCGCGGCCTAATCCTTCGCGGACTGGGCTTCGGAGATGAACATGGCGCGACCTTCGCGGGTCGCCACCTTGCCCAGGCCCGGGAAGGGGAAGTGATAGGCGTAGATGTGGGCGCCGGAGTTGCGCAGCGCCGTCACCTCGTCCAGCCGCGCCTTCAGGCCTGCCGCCTGGTCGTCGTCATAGCCGACCTTCCAGTCCGGATGTTCGACCGACAGGATCCAGTGATGCATCAGGTCGCCGGTGTAGAGCAGCTGGTTCTGGCCGTCGGCGATCAGATAGGCGACGTGGCCCGGCGTATGGCCGGCCGTGTCCTGGGACTGGACGCCCGGCGCGACCTCGCCGCCCGACTCGAAGGCCTGGACCTTGGGCGTGATGATCCGCACCAGATCGGCCAGTTCGGGATTGGCGCGGATGGACGCCCATTCCGCCTGCGACATCCGGATCGCCGCATTGGGGAAGGCCAGGCCGCCGTTTCGGATCAGGCCGCCGACATGGTCCGGGTGGCCGTGCGAGATTAGCACGTCGGTGATCGAGGCCGGATCGACGCCCGCCTTTTGCAAGCTGTCCATCAACTGGCCCTTGCCCTCGCCCAGGCCCGTGTCGAACAGCATCGTGCGGGCGCCGTTCCTGACCAGAAGCGGATGGATTTCCAGCATGATCGGATCGGCCGGCTGTCCGGCGGCGGTGAGCGGCGCGGCGACCGCCTGCGGCGTCAGGCCGACGCCGAAGGTCTGGTTGTCGTTCTTGACCGGGTTCTCGCCGTCGAACAGGGCGATGGCGTCCAGCGCGCCGATCTTGAAGCGATAGACCGGCTTCTCGGCCGGGGCCGCGACGGTCTGGGTGGGGTTGGGCGGCGCGGGATCGCCGGGCTTCTGTGCGTTTGCGTTGGGGTTACAGGCCGCCAACATCAGGGCCGCGAAAGCAGCCCCCGTCATCATCATCCGCATCGCTTCGATCTCCGTTTGCGATGACGCAATCGAAAACGCCCGCCGGAGGTTCCGGCGGGCGTCGTCATCTCTGGGTCTCTGGTCTGAACCGGCCTTATTTGGCGGCGGCGTAGAGTTCGTTGACCTTGTTCCAGTTCACCACCGTCCAGAACGACTTCAGATAGTCGGCGCGGCGGTTCTGGTATTTCAGATAATAGGCGTGCTCCCACACGTCGGCGCCCAGGATGACCTCGCCGCGCTCGTCCACGACGTCCATCAGCGGATTGTCCTGGTTCGGGGTCGAGGTGATCTTCAGCTTGCCGTTCTGCACGATCAGCCAGGCCCAGCCCGAGCCGAACTGCGCGGCGCCGGCGGCGTTGAAGTCTTCCTTGAACTTGTCCATGCCGCCCAGATCGGCGTCGATGGCGGCCTTAAGCTCGGCCGAGGGCTCACCCGCCCGATCGGCCGGGGCCAGCAGTTCCCAGAACAGGCTGTGGTTCCAGTGACCGCCGCCGTTGTTGCGCACGGCCTTGGGCGCAGTGGAGATGCTGGTGAAGATTTCCTCCAGCGACTTGCCCTTCAGGTTTTCGTCGGCGTCGACGGCCTTGTTCAGATTGTCGACATAGGTCTGGTGATGCTTGTCGTGGTGGAAGGTCATCGTCTCCCTGTCGATGGCCGGCTCCAGCGCGTCATAGGCGTAGGGCAGCGGGGGCAGGGTGAAGGCCATGGGAGGTTCCTCTCGCGACAAATTCTGATGGGAAAGCAGATAGGCGCCCGTTCATGAAACCCAAGCGACAGCGCCTGGATTTGTTCCGACTTATCGACTTGTAACGGTCAAGCTGGCAAGTTCGCCTTCAGGCAATCGCGAACGGCGCGCTTCACATCGCCCGGCGCATTGGGTTCATCCACGCCCTCGGCCGCGAAGACGGCGCGCACGGCGGCGTCCAGCCCCTTTGGCAGCGCCTCGATCACCCGCTTCTGCCCCTTGGCATGCAGGCAATAGCCCACCTCGCGGCACAGGGCGGAAAACATCGGTTCGTAGGGATCAGAAGCGCTCATGGCGGCCGCTTAGCACCGATGACGGCTCAGGTCTTCAAACGTTCGGCGTGGAAGGCGATGTGGTCGGCGATGAAGCTGGCCATGAAGAAGTAGGAGTGGTCGTAGCCCGGCTGCATTCGGATCGTGACCTTCTGGCCGGTGGCGTCGGCGGCGGCTTGGATAAATTCCGGCTTCAGCTGGTCGGTCAGGAAGGTGTCGGCGTCCCCTTGGTCGATCAGGATGTCGTCATAGACGCCGCGCGCCGCGCCGGCAGCGATCCGCTTGGCGGCGTCGTGGCGGTCCCACGTCGCACGGTCGTCGCCCAGATAGGCGGTGAAGGCCTTTTCGCCCCAGGCGCACCGGGTGGGCGAGCAGATCGGCGCGAAGGCGGAGACCGAACGGAACAGGTCGGGGTGGTTCAGCGCCAGCGTCAGGGCGCCGTGGCCGCCCATCGAATGGCCGCTGATCGAGCGGACGCCCGTGGTCGCAAACTCGGCGTCGATCAGGGCGATCAATTCCTCGGTGACATAGGTCTCCATGCGGAAATGCGGCGCCCAGGGCGCCTGCGTCGCATCCAGATAGAAGCCCGCGCCCTGACCCAGATCATAGGCCGGATCGTCGGCGACGCCGTCTCCGCGCGGGCTGGTGTCGGGCGCCACGATGATGACGCCGTGTTCGGCGGCGGCCTGGTAGGCCCCCGCCTTGGTGGTGAAGTTATCCTCGGTGCAGGTCAGGCCCGACAGCCAGATCAGCACCGGGAAAGGCCCCTCGCCCGCCGGCGTGAAGACCGACAGCGTCATCGGCGTACCGGTCGCTGTGCTGTCGTGCTTCAGATAGCGCAGGGTTCCGCCGTGGACGGCGTGGGTCTTGGTGGCTTCCACTCAGTCGGTCTTTCGATGCATGGCGCAGATCTTGTTGCCCGAGGGATCGCGCAGATAGGCCAGGATCATGGGGCCGAACGGGCCCTTGCGTTCGCCGGGCGGGTCCTCGATGGCGCGACCGCCGGCCGCGACGCCCGCGTCATGGAAGGCCTGGACCATCTCGGACGTCTTGGCGTGAAAGCCGATGGTGCCGCCGTTGGCGTGGCAGGCCGGCTCGCCGTCGATCGGCGCGCCGATCGCAAAGGCGCCCATGCGGGTGCGCCACCAGTAGCGGCCCTTGGGGTCCGGCCCCTGGCCCGGCTCGACGCCAAGCGCGCCGAGCGCGGCGTCATAGAACCGGCGCGACGCCTCGATGTCGTTGGCGCCGACGGTGACGTGGGTGAACATGGTCAGACCTCCCTCTCTCGGTCCGTTTTCTTAAACAACGAACCTGGCGACGCGCAAGGCGTCAGAACACCACGACCGAGCGGATGCTCTTGCCCTCATGCATTAGGTCGAAGGCCTTGTTGATGTCGTCCAGGGCGAAGGTGTGGGTGATCATCGGGTCGATCTCGATCTTTCCGTCCATATACCAGTCGACGATCTTGGGCGTGTCGGTGCGGCCGCGCGCGCCGCCGAAGGCCGAACCGCGCCAGACGCGGCCGGTCACCAACTGGAACGGGCGGGTGGCGATCTCCTTGCCGGATTCGGCGACGCCGATGACGACGCTCTCGCCCCAGCCGCGGTGGCAGGCCTCCAGCGCCTGGCGCATGACGACGGTGTTGCCGGTGCAGTCGAAGGTATAGTCCGCGCCGCCGCCGGTCAGTTCGACCAGATGGGCGACCACGTCGGAGACTTCCTTCGGGTTGACGAAATGGGTCATGCCGAAGCGACGGCCCCATTCTTCCTTGTCGCCGTTGATGTCCACGCCGACGATCATGTCGGCGCCGACCATCTTCAGCCCCTGGATGACGTTCAGGCCGATGCCGCCCAGGCCGAAAACGACGCAGTTGGCGCCCGGCTCGACCTTGGCCGAGTTGACCACGGCGCCGACGCCGGTGGTCACGCCGCAACCGACGTAGCAGGCCTTGTCGAAGGGCGCGTCCTTGCGGATCTTGGCCACCGCGATCTCGGGCAGGACGGTGTAGTTCGAGAAGGTCGAGCAGCCCATATAGTGGGCGATCGCCTGACCCTTGTAGCTGAAGCGGCTGGTGCCGTCGGGCATGACGCCCTTGCCCTGGGTGCCGCGAATGGCGGTGCACAGGTTGGTCTTGCGCGACAGGCACGACTTACACTGGCGACATTCCGGCGTGTATAGCGGGATGACGTGATCGCCGACCGCGACCGAGGTCACGCCCGGCCCCACCTCGACCACCACGCCTGCGCCCTCGTGCCCCAGGATCGAGGGAAAGACGCCCTCGGAATCCAGGCCGTCCAGCGTATAGGCGTCCGTATGGCAGATGCCGGTGGCCTTGATCTCGATCAGCACCTCGCCGGCGCGCGGCCCCTCCAGATCGACCTCGACGATCTCCAACGGACGTTTGGCCTCGAAGGCGACGGCGGCGCGGGTTTTCATGGCGGGGCTCCTGAACGATTCCCTTCTCTTCTAGGGCAGGCGCAGGATGGTATGAAGCCGTCATGTCATACACAAACCTCGTCGTCCTGACCGGAGCCGGCATATCGGCCGAGAGCGGCGTGCCGACGTTTCGGGCTTCGGATGGGCTGTGGTGCGGGCATCGGGTCGAGGATGTGGCGACGCCCGAGGGCTATGCGGCCGATCCGGCGCTGGTGCAGGACTTCTACAACCAGCGGCGAAGGCAGTTGGCCGATGTCCGGCCCAATGCGGCGCACCGGGCGCTGGCGGCGTTGGCGGGGCGGTGGCGGGGCGACTTCCTGCTGGTGACGCAGAACGTCGATGATCTGCACGACCGAGCGCATGAAGAGACGCCGCCGGCCGCCGGGTTCGAGCTGATCCATATGCACGGCGAACTGCTGAAAGGCCGCTGCACCCGGTCGGGCGTGGTGATGGACTGGGCCGGGGACATGGCGGCGGATGAGGCCTCGCCGCATCATCCCGACGGCGTCATGCGGCCGCACATCGTCTGGTTCGGGGAGATGCCGCTTCAGATGGAGCGGATCGAGCGGGCGCTGGAGGCCTGCGACCTGTTCGTGTCCATCGGCACGTCGGGCGCAGTCTATCCGGCGGCGGGGTTCGTGCAGGCGGCGCGATATGCCGGGGCGCGGACGGTGGAGATCAACCTGGAGCCCACGTCGGGGGCGCGCCTGTTCGACGAAGGCGTTTACGGGCCGGCGACGCAGGCCGTGCCGGCCTTCTTCGACGCGCTGTAGAGACGAAAACGGCGGCCGCTGCGAAGGCGGCCGCCGTTCCGGCGTTCGAGGTCGAGGCGGCTTAGGCCAGGACGACGATGGTCACGCGGCGGTTCTGCGAACGGCCCTCGGGCGTGTCGTTCGAGGCCACCGGCTGTTCCTGGCCATAAGAGATGGTGGCCATGCGGTTCAGGGCGACGCCCTGGCGGTTCAGGAAGCGACGCACGGCCTCGGCGCGTTGCTCGCCCAGCTGGTCGTTATGCTCGGGCGTGCCGGTCGAGTCGGTGTAGCCCTGGATTTCCAGATAGACGTTCTTGTTCTCGCCCTGCAGACGCTGGGCGAACTGGGCCAGGCGCTGCTCGGCCTCGGGCGACAGGGCCGCCGCGTCGGTGGGGAATTTCACGGAATCGTCCGACAGCACGACCTGATAGAGGAACTTGCCCTCGGCCAGCTTGTGCGCGTCGTTGGCGCGTTGCAGGGCCTGGCCTGCGGTGCCTTCGACGGTGGTCACGCGGTTGTCGACGACTTCGACCTGATCACGCACGAAACGATGGCTGGCGCAGCCGCTGGCCGCAAAGCCGAGGGCGATGAGGGCGCCGCCGACGACCGCCGTCCTGAGTTTCGATCTGCTCAAGTTCTGTCTCCTTCTTGCCGGGAGCGCCACACCCAGTTCATGCGCAAGATGAAAATGGCGTATGAGACAAGGCGGAGTAATGACGCGCTTTGGGCGGCATCATGTCAGCTTGACCATAAGCAGATGGAATATTCGCGTTATTCTTGCATGAGCACGGAACCATCGCCTCAGTGAAGACGTTGCGCCGCCGACGGCCAATGCCGGAGGGCGGACACGCTCATCTATCGCCGCTCTACGCCGTCGCGCGGTTGTATTCACGACGACGCCACTTTCCTGACGCGACCGAATGTTTTCAACGGAGCCTGGCGGTTTTTACAGGCGTTTTGTCCCGATGACCATGCGGCGGCGTGTTCAACTCCCATCACGGATAGGCGATTGAGCGTGGCGCGCACACGGCGCTGGGCGCTGGCGGTGACGCCGATCCTGGCCGCGCATCTGGGGCTGGCGCTGCTGATGCACGGCGGTGCGGAGCCGATGGTCGAGACGCCGCAGACGCCGCCCATGATGGTCGAACTGGTCGAGCCGCCTTCGCCGCCGCCCGCGCGCGTGATCGCGCCCGATCTCTCGCCAAAGCCCGACGCGCCGGCCGCCGCCGCCCAGGCGGCCGCGCCGGCCAAGCCCGCGCCCCAGCGGCGAGCGCCAGCCGTGGCGGCGGCGCGACCGCGACTGGTGGTGAGCAAACGCCCGCCCGACGTCGAACCCCTGCCCGCCGCGCCCGCTCCACCGGGTCCGCCCCTGCCCCTGCTGGGCGCGGCCCAGATCGCCGGCGCCATGACGGTCGGCTCAGGTCGGGGCGGCGGCGGTGGAACGGGCGTCGGCGGATCGGGCGGCTCGGGTGGGACCGGCGTGGGTTCAGGCTCGGGCGGAGGGGCGTGCGACATGGTGCGCTGGGTTCAGGACGCGGTGCGCGACGACCAGGCCGTGCGCCGCGCTGTCATCGCCGCGTCCCAGGACATGGATGCGAACGGACGCGCCATCCTGGTCTGGAACGGCGACTGGCTGCAAAGCCGCAACCAGGCGGGCAAGGGTCTGGCGGGCGTGCGCCAAGCCATCGCCCTGGAAGTCGCCTTCGCCCCGGCCGAGTGCAAGAGCCAGCGCATGACGGGCCTGGCCGTGCTGAAGCTGGAAGACCGCCCCGGCGGCGCGCAGCTCGCGTTGGGCAAGGGTAGCTGGCGCTGGTCGGACCTGCTGGGCGCGGGCTGACGCGCCGACGCCCATTCAGACAGTCGTCGGCAAAACACCGTCTAATTCGTCTAATTCGTCTGATTTCTTTCTCCCCGACTATGCGGTGCGTTTCGTGCGAACGAACCGAGACAGGATCGCACGGCTTGGAAGCGTGGGCAGGAAGAAGACGCCGGCGAGCGAGAGAAGATTGAAAACATTAGACTGACCTCAGGCGAATAGGATGCCTGGCCCCACCCCGTAGTGATCGTGCGGCGAGCAGAGCGAAACTGGGGGATCACGAAAGAAAGACGTGCGCGCGGTTGCGCTCCTCTCCTTGGACACGCACCTAGCCTGCCATGCCCGTCTCCCCAGCCTACCGCCCCGAACCGCGCTTTTTTGACTTGGGCGCGGACTATGCCGATGCGGTTCAGGCCGCGGACTTTCCGAAAACGATCCTGCGGTTTCGCAACGACCGCGCGGCGGCCGAGGTCGGGCTGGAGGGGCTGAGCGAGGCGGAATGGATCGCGGCGTTCGGGCGGTTCGAGCCCCTGCCGGGACAGCCCGGTCCGATCGCCATGCGCTATCACGGGCATCAATTCCGTCACTACAATCCCGATCTGGGCGACGGGCGCGGGTTCCTGGCGGCGCAGATGCGCGACGCCTCGGGTCGGCTGATGGATTTGGGAACGAAGGGCACCGGCCAGACGCCCTGGTCGCGTGGCGGCGATGGGCGGCTGACGCTGAAGGGCGGGGTGCGCGAGGTGCTGGCGGCGACGATGCTGGAGGCGCAAGGCGTCCCGACCAGCCGCGCCTTTTCGCTGATCGAGACCGGCGAGGCGCTGGAGCGCGGAGACGAGCCGTCGCCGACGCGGTCGGCCGTGCTCGTGCGACTGTCGCACAGCCATGTGCGGTTCGGGACGTTCCAGCGCGCGGCCTATCTGGGACGCAAGGACCAGATCGAGGCGCTGATCGAACATGTGCGCAGCCTGTATCATCCGGACGTGGCCAGCAACGATGCGCCCGGTCTGCTGCGGGCTGTTGTCGAGGCCTCGGCGAAACTGACGGCGCGGTGGATCGCAGCGGGCTTCGTGCACGGGGTGCTGAACACCGACAATCTGAACGTCACGGGCGAGAGCTTCGACTATGGCCCTTGGCGGTTCCTGCGCAAATACGACCCGGCCTTCACCGCCGCCTATTTCGACCAGACGGGCCTCTACGCCTTCGCACGCCAGCCGGAAGCGGTGTTCTGGAACCTGACGCAGCTGGCCGGATGTCTGAAACTGGTCGCCGAGGTCGAGCCTTTGACCGATGCGCTGAACGGCTTCGGCCCGGCCTATATCCGCGAACTGCGCGCCGCCTTTTTGATGCGGCTGGGCGTCCACAGCCTGGGCGAGGCGGCGGATCAGCGGCTGGTCGATACGACCTTGGCCCTGTTGAGAGAAGGCGGCGCGGCCCTGCGGTGGGAGCCGCTGTTTTTCGACTGGTTCGGCGGTTTCGCCTCCTCGGCCCGCGCCCTGTCGGGACCGCGCGCGAAACTCTATCAAGGCGAGGCCTTCGACGCCTTCCGCTTTGCGTTGATGGATCACGAACCGGACCGGATCGAGCGACTGGAGCATCCGATGTTCGCCGCCCGTGAGCCGGAAGAGATGCTGATCGACGAGGTCGAGGCGATCTGGGCCGCCATCGAGGACGCCGACGACTGGGCGCCGTTCCACGCCAAGCTGGATCGGTTGGAGGCGGCGCTTCTGGCTTGGGGCTTCACGGCCTGACGCCGAACCTTACGAAAGCTTCATCTCGTTTATCGATAATGTTCTTGCCCGTTTATCGATAAATCCATATCGATAGTCACCAAGGCGGTCGCGGAGGGCGACCCGAATGGAAGGGCTTTCGAGATGAAGATGATCGGCAAATATTCCGTCGCCAGCGCCCTGCGCTGGCTGCTGGGCTTCGTCAATGTGTTCGTGATGATCGGCGCTGTCGCGACGATCCTGGTCTTCCTGTTCACCCTGATCGTACCCAGCTTCGGCGCAGGCCTGATCGACGGGCTGAAGGGCGCGAGCGCGGATCCGAGCAACACCCTGCAATGGACCGGACGCTTGACCTTCCTCGGCGCGGCGATGGCCTGCGGCTTCACCTGGTGGATCATCAACCGGCTGCGACGCATCCTGCTGTCGGTCAATCAGGGCGACGCCTTCGAGTTCGCCAACGTCAAACGGCTGCAAGGCGTGGGTCTCGGCCTGATCGGCATTCAGCTGACGGCGCTGCTGCTGGTCTTCGTCGCCCCGCAGAGCATAGGCCAGTCACCATCCGACTATGACTTCGACCTGGGGTCCTGGCTGGGCATTCTGGTGGTCTTCATCCTGGCCGAGGTGTTCCGGCAAGGGTCGGCCATGCGCGACGAACAGCTGACCACGGTCTGAGGAGCGCGCGCCATGATCATGATCCAACTGGACCGGCTGCTGCTCGAACGCCGGATGTCCCTGACCGAACTGTCCGACCGCGTCGGCGTCACCTTGGCCAATCTGTCGATCCTGAAGACTGGCAAGGCCCGCGCCGTGCGCTTCTCCACCCTGGACGCCCTGTGCCGCGAACTGGACTGCCAGCCCGGCGACCTGATCGTCCAGACGCCGGGGCCGCAGCCCGAAGACTGAAATTGCGCGTCGCGAATCCTTGTGGGGCATTGGGAATCGGCCCAATGCCCCCGGCCCGTAACAGAAAGTCATCAACTGATGTCATCAGTTGATGTCATCGCATGATGACAACCGTCTGAAGCGCCGCTATATAGGCTTCAGCGAACGGCTCCCCTGGGAACGCCCCAAGACCGGATCGCAGCCGTTCATGACCTTCAGGCGTCCTCCCCGATGACCACCTCGACCTTCACCACCGCGCCGTCGCGCAACCGCGCCGCCTACGCCAACATCGCCCTTTGGACGCTGCAGGGCTGGATCGCGATGTTCTTCATCGCCGCCGGCTACGCCAAGCTGACCGAGCCGATGACCAACCTGATCAATCTGATGGGCTGGCCCGCCGTCGCGCCCGAGAACATGGTGCGCGGCCTGGGCGTGGTCGAGATCGTTCTGGCCATGGGCGTGCTGAGCCCGCTGATCTCGTGGCGAGTGGGTCGCCCCCTGCTGCTGACGGCGGCGGTCGGCCTGATCGTCATGGAAGCGACCATGATGACGATCCACGCGTTGAGCCAGGACCTGGGACTGGCGGCGGTCAACGCCGTCCTGCTGGCCATCACCGTCCCGGTGCTGCTGGGCCGCCGCAGAACCTGATTGCTGCAGGCCTGGTTGAAAGAGATCGAACGCCGGACCCCTCTCCCCCCTGCAGTCCGGCGTTTGCGCCCGGAGCCTCCCCCAGGTTCCGGGCTTTTTCATGCCTGATCGCCGGTAAGGGAGAAAAGCTTACCCTTACGTGCGCGTAAGCCTCTTCCCTTTACGCGCACGTCAAGTTATGAAGGCGTATGGCCACCGCCGACGACCACCGCACCTATTCCATTCGCCAGCTGTGCCGCGAGTTCGGCGCCACGGCGCGCGCGCTTCGATTCTATGAAGACAAGGGCCTGCTGACCCCTGCACGCAAGGGCCAAACCCGCGTCTATGACGCGCGCGACCGCGCCCGGCTGAAACTGATCCTGAGGGGCCGCCGCATCGGCTTCACCCTTCAGGAGATCCAGGACATGATGGATCTCTATGATCAGAAGGATCACAACGTCCATCAGATGGCCGTGGCCCTGGTGCGGCACCGCGCCCAGATCGCGGCGCTGAAACAGCAGTTGGAAGATATCGAAGGCGCCATCGAGACGGCCGAACAGGCCTGCGCCTGGATGGAATCCAAGCTGTCCGAACACCGCCCCGACCTGCTGCCGGGCGCCGAAGATTATGAGAAGCTGCTGCGCGCGCGTCTCAACCACGACCACCACCACCCCTTCAAAGCAAGAGCGTAATCCATGGCCTACAAGGCGCCTGTCCGCGACTTCACCTTCATCCTGAATGAAGTGCTGGAGATCGACCGCTACACCAACCAGCCGGGCTTCCAGGACGTCTCTTCGGATCTGGTCAGCCAGATCCTGGAAGAAGGCGCCAAGTTCGCTGACGAGGTCATCGCCCCGATCAACAATCCGGGCGACAAGGAAGGCTGTCACTGGGCCGAGGGCGGCGTGGTGACGGGACCCAAGGGCTGGAAGGAAGCCTACAAGGCCATGTCCGAAGCCGGCTGGATGGCGCTGGCCGCCGACCCGGCGTACGGCGGCCAGGGCATGCCCAGCGTGGTGGCCTCGGCCTTCGGTCAGATGACGGCCGGCGCCTCGGCCGCCTTTTCGATGTATCCGGGCCTGACCGCCGGCGCCTATGCCGGCATCCACGCCAATGCGTCCGAAGAGCTGAAGCAGAAATATCTGCCCAAGATGGCGACCGGCGAATGGTCGGGCACGATGAACCTGACCGAGCCGCAGTGCGGCACGGACCTGGGCATGGTGCGCACCAAGGCCGTGCCGAACGGCGACGGCTCCTATTCGATCACCGGCCAGAAGATCTGGATCTCGGCGGGCGAGCACGACTTCGCCGACAACATCATCCACACGGTGCTGGCCCGCGTCGAAGGCGCGGTTCCGGGCATTAAGGGCCTGTCGCTGTTCGTCGTGCCCAAGTTCCTGGTCAATGAGGACGGCTCGCTGGGCGAGCGCAACAGCCTGGAATGCGCCGGCCTCGAGCACAAGATGGGCATCCACGGCAACGCCACCGCCGTCATGCAGTACGACGGCGCCAAGGGCTGGCTGATCGGCGAAGAAGGCCGCGGCATGAACAATATGTTCGTCGTGATGAACGAGGCGCGCCTCGGCACCGGCCTGCAAGGTCTGGCTATCGGCACCGCCGCCTATCAGGCCGCCGTCGAATTCGCCAAGGACCGCCTGCAAGGCCGTTCGCTGACCGGACCGAAGAACCCGGACGGCCCGGCCGACAGCATCATGGTCCACCCCGACGTTCGCCGCATGCTGCTGGAGTCCAAGGCCTTCGTCGAAGGCGGCCAGGCCTTCATCCTGTGGACCGCGCTTCACGCAGACCTGGAGAAGTCCGAGGACGCCGCCGTCGCCCAGAAGGCCAAGGATTACATGGGCCTGCTGACGCCGGTGCTGAAAGCCTATCTGACCGACAAGGGCTTCCACGTCGCGTCTCTGGGCATGCAGGTGCATGGCGGTTCGGGCTACACCGAACACTTCACCGCCTCGCAGTATCTGCGCGACGCCCGCATCACCATGATCTACGAGGGCACCAACGGCATCCAGGCGCTGGACCTGGTGGGCCGCAAGCTGCCCGCCAACGGCGGTCGCGCCATCATGACCTGGTTCGGCGAGATCGACGCCTTCGTCGCCGAGAACAGCGGCAATGACGCGATCAAGCCCTTCGTCGACGGCCTGGCCGATGTGAAGGCCAAGCTGCAGGACGGCACCATGTGGCTGATGCAGAACGGCATGGCCAATCCGGACAACGCCGGCGCCGCATCGACCGACTATCTGAACGTCTTCGGCCTGACGGCTCTGGCCTATATGTGGGCGCAGATGGCCAAGGTGGCTCAAGCCCAAGTCGAGGCCGGTTCGACCGACCCCTACTACGCCACCAAGCTTCAGACCGGCCGCTACTTCGTCGAGCGCATCCTGCCCGACGCCGAAGCCCATCTGAAGAAGATGAAGACCGGGGCCGACGTGCTGATGGCCATGCCGGCCGAGGCGTTCTGATCTCAAACTGACGACGAAACGGGTCGGCGATCTCGCTGGCCCGTTTTTCTTACCGACCAGACGGGCAAAAGCCCGCGAACCTCAGGGACGAAACCGATGAACGTGCTGGGCAGCCCCGATCCCGATTTCATGCGTGAAGAAGAGATCACCCTTTTCTCCGACAGCGTCGGCAAATGGATCGACGAGCACGCGCCGCTCGAGAAGGTGCAGCAATGGATCGCCGACTCCTCTGTGCCGCGCCAGCTGTGGAACGACGCGGGCGAGGCGGGTCTCTTGGGCCTGTCGCTGCCGGAAGAGGACGGCGGCTTCGGCGGCGACTATCGGCACGAGGTCGTCTTGATGCGTCAGCTGGGCTGGAAGGGCGCAGACCACTTCGGCATTTCGCTGCACAATGCGATCGTCATGCCCTACATCTGGCATTACGGCACCGAGGAGCAGAAGGCGCGCTGGCTGCCGCGCCTGCAATCCGGCGAACTGGTCGGCGCCATCGCCATGACCGAACCGGGCGCGGGCTCGGACCTGCAAGGGGTCAAGACCACGGCCATCAAGTCGGGCAACGGCTATGTCGTCAACGGCTCCAAGACCTTCATCACCAACGGCCAGCTGGCCAACTTCCTGATCGTGGTCGCCAAGACCGATCCGGCCGAGGGCGCCAAGGGCACCTCGCTGATCGTGGTCGAGACCGATGGCGCGGAAGGATTCGAACGTGGTCGCAACCTGCACAAGATCGGCATGGAGGCCAACGACACCTCCGAACTGTTCTTCAACGACGTGAAGGTGCCGGGCGACAACATCATCGGCGGGACCGAAGGCCAAGGCTTCGTCCAACTGATGCAGCAACTGCCCCAGGAGCGGCTGAACATCGCCGTCCAGGGCGTCGCCGCAGCCGAGCGCGGCCTTGAAGCCACTCTGGCCTACGTCAAGGAGCGTAAGGCGTTCGGCAAACGCGTCATCGACTTCCAGAATACCCAGTTCAAGCTCGCCGAGGTCAAGACCAAGCTCACCGTCGCCAAGGTCTTCACCGACCATTGCATCGGCCTGCATCTGCAGGGGAAACTCGATGCCGCCACCGCCTCCATGGCCAAATACTGGGTCACGGACATCCAGGGCGAGACCATCGACGAGATGCTCCAGCTCCATGGCGGCTATGGCTATATGAACGAATATCCGATCGCCCAGCTGTACAAGGACGCCCGCGTCCAGCGCATCTACGGCGGCACGAACGAGATCATGAAGCTGCTGATCGCGCGGACGCTCTGACAGCCTATACTCACCACTTGCGACAATGTACGATACTTCGTACATTGTCGTCATGAACGCGATGTCCGTCACCGAACTGCGCAAGAACCTCGCCGCGGCCATCGACCGGGTGACGGCGGATCATGACTACACCATCATCACGCGCGAGGGCGGTAAGCCGGCGGCGGTGCTGATGTCGCTGGAGGACTTCGCTTCGTGGCAGGAGACGGAGTATCTGCTGCGCAGCCCGGCGAACGCCGCGCGGTTGCGTGAGGCGATTTCCGAACTCGATGCGGGCGGCGGTCAGGTTCGCGAACTGATCGAAGAATGAAGCTGACCTTCCAGACCTACGGGTGGGAGGATTACCTTCACTGGCAAGAGCATGATCGAAAGATGCTGCGAAAGCTCAATCGGCTGATCAGGGAATGCCAGCGGACGCCTTTTTCCGGGACTGGAAAGCCAGAACCGTTGAAGGGCGATTTTGCGGGATGGTGGTCGCGGCGCATCGACCAGGAACATCGGCTCGTCTATCGCGTGACCGACGATGCGCTTTCGATCGCCCAATGTCGCTATCACTACGACCGATGATCCGCCTTCACGTTACATCGCCGCTCGCCGTCGCCGCGCCCGTTGCGCCCACGCTGGACCAGTCGCGCTATCTGACCCAGGTCATGCGGCTGAAGGGCGGGGACGACCTGCTGGTGTTCAACGGGCGCGATGGGGAGTGGCGCTGCACGGTCGCGGAAGTGCTGAAGAAGGGCGTGATCCTGCGCGCCGAGGAACAGGTGCGACCCCAGACCTTCGGTCCTGATCTGGAACTGATCGTGGCGGTGGTGAAGAAGGCTCGCGTCGAGACAATTGTGGAGAAGGCCGCCGAGCTTGGCGCGCGACGGGTGCGGCTGGTGCTGACAAAACGCACCAACGCCGACCGTATCCGCCTGGACCGGCTGGACGCCATCGCCGAGGAAGCCGCCGAACAGACCGGGCGGATGGACGTGCCCGCCGTCGATGATCCGATCAAGTTGGACGCCCTGCTGGACGGCTGGGAAACCGGACGCCGGCTGATGTTCTGCGACGAGACGGGCGGCGCGCCCGCCGTCTCGTCCCTGCGTGACGCCGGCGAAGGCCCCTGGTCCATCCTGATCGGGCCGGAGGGCGGATTCTCGCCGGAAGAGGGCGAGCGGCTGCGGTCCCTGCCCTTCACCACCGCCGTGTCGCTGGGCCCGCGCATCCTGCGCGCCGACACCGCCGCCATCGCCGCCATGACCCTGTGGCAGGCGGCCGTCGGTGATTGGGAACGATAAGTCCGCCCCTCAGGCAGCGAGCCGACGCAGACCGACCGTCAGGGAAAGACGAAAGCCCTCTTGAGCCTTGCCCCAATCTTGCCCATCTAGCCGCGACACACGGTCGCTTACGATGCGCCCGCAGGGGACTGACGCATGACCGACAACGCGCCGCTGACCCGGACCGACCTCATTGAGGCCATGTCCAAGGGGATCAAGCCCAAGGACCAGTGGCGCATCGGCGCCGAACACGAGAAGTTCGGCTTCGACAAGACCACCCTGGCGCGCCCCGCCTATGACGGCCCGAACGGCATCAAGGCCATGCTGGAGGGGCTGCAACGCTTCGGCTGGTCGCCCGTCGAGGAAAACGGCTTTCTGATCGGACTGGAACGCAGGAACAGCGAAGGCTTCGTCGCCTCCGTCAGCCTGGAGCCGGGCGGTCAGTTCGAGCTGTCGGGCGCGCCGCTTCTGACCATCCACGACATCTGCAACGAAACCGGCCAGCATCTGATGGAGGTCAAGCAGGTCGCCGACCAGATCGGCCTCGGCTTCCTGGGCGCCGGTTTCGACCCGCTGTGGACCCGTGAACAAGTGCCGGTCATGCCCAAGGGCCGCTACAACATCATGCGCGCCTATATGCCCAAGGTCGGGACCCTGGGCCTGGACATGATGCTGCGCACCTGCACCATCCAGGCCAACCTCGACTTCGATTCCGAAGCCGACATGGTGATGAAGTTCCGCACCTCCTTGGCGCTGCAACCCATCGCCACCGCCCTGTTCGCCTGCTCACCCTTCACCGAGGGACGGCCTAACGGGTTCCTGTCGGCCCGCGCCAACGTCTGGACCGACACCGACGCCGACCGCACCGGCATGCTGGGCTTCGTGTTCGAGGAGGGGTTCGGCTTCGAGCGCTACGCCGACTATGCGTTGGACACGCCGATGTATTTCGCCAAGCGCGACGGCCATTATGTCGACGCCTCGGGCCAGTCGTTCCGCGATTTCCAGGCCGGCAAACTGCCCGCCCTGCCCGGCCAGTATCCGACCCTGAAGGACTGGAACGACCACCTGACCACCCTCTTCCCCGAGGTGCGGCTGAAGGCCTATCTGGAGATGCGCGGTGCCGACGGCGGGCCGTGGAGCCGGATTTGCGCCCTGCCCGCCCTGTGGGCCGGGGTTCTGTACGACGCGCCGTCGCTGGTCGCCGCCTGGGACTTGGTCAAGGACTGGGACATCGCCGACCACGAGCGCCTGCGCCGCGACGTGACGCGCCTGGGTCTGACGGCCGAGGTGGCGGGCCGATCGGTGCGCGACATCGCCGTCGACCTGGTGAACATCGCCAAACAGGGGCTGAAGAACCGCGCCAAATTCTCGGGCGGCATGGTGGACGAGCGCGGCTATCTGTCGGAACTGGAAGACATCGCCGACAGCGGCGTCACCCCGGCTGAGCGCCTATTGGACCTGTATCACGGCGCCTGGCAGGGCGACGTGAAGCGCATCTACGCCGACTTCGCCTACTAGGGGACGGTGTAGTCCGAGCAGTCGGGCAGCGGGCTTTCCGGTTTGTATTCGCCGGCCTTGGCGTCGAAGGTGAACCGACGAATGAAGCTGCATTTCGGATCGCGCGCGGCGATCAGGTCGGCAGGCTTCAGCGGCGGCTTCTCCAGCGAGTCCTCGGATCGCGAGGCGCCGCGCGGATAGGCCGTGGCGGTCGTCTCATAGGTCAGGACCGGCATCGCATCCGCCGCGTCGCTCGCGGTCAGGGTCGCAGCGAAACTGTATTCGTCGCGGCATGCGCCGGCGCGCTGGGTCATGTCCTCCTCGCTGAAACAGGCGCGGATCATCAGCGAACCCTGGATCGGCACGGTCAGCACCGGGGCGGCGCCAACCTCGCCGTCCGCATCCAGCCGATAGAGTCGCAACTCGGTCGCCTGTCCGCCGCCGCCGGAATACATGCTGCGGCTCTCCATCTCGACCCCGGCCAGAAACCCGCCGTCCGACAGCCTGATCAGGCCATTCCATGGCTTGTAATTTTCCACCTCGCCCGACGCCCCTTGCGGCGCGGCCGGCAGGGCGTCGGGCGCACTAACGATCGGGGTGAAGACCGGCTCGCCGTCACGCGTCTGCTGCGTCAGACCGACGCACTGAGTCCCGTCGTCCGTGCAGGCCCGATCCTTGGCCAGGGTCAGGGGTTCAATCCCGTCCCCTGATGGCGGGGATTGGAGCATGGCGATCGCGGCGAGGAGCAAGATCATGCGCCGATCCTAGCCGAGACGGCGCACGACGCCATCGGCTCTTTTCGATCCTTTGCAAAGGCGAGCTTAACCGATGCGCCGTAACATGGGTCTCAGTTCGAGAGAGTGCGCAATGACCTGTTCGCCCGTTGCGGCCCTAGCCTTCCCTACAGCCGATGTGGATCTGGACACCTTCTTCGATGTGTCGCTGGATCTGCTGGTGGTGCGCGAGCTGGATGGGCGCGTGGTCAAGGCCAGCGCCTCCTGGTTCACCATGCTGGGCTATCGCCCCGACGAGATCGAGGGCCAGGGCCTGTTGCGGCTGATCCACCCGGACGACCACGCCGCCACCCGCCAGAGCATCATCGAGGTCGAAAACCGGCGGCCGGGCGATCCCGTCCTGGGCCAGGTCAATCGCTATCGCCACAAGGCCGGTCATTACGTCGCCGTCGAATGGCGCGCCCATCGGCAGGGCGACCGCATCTATGGCATCGCCCGCGACGTGACCGAAAAGGTCGCGGCAGAGCAGGCCCTGCGCGAAGCGACCGCCGCCGCCGAGGCCGCCAATGCCGCGAAGTCCGAGTTCCTGGCCAACATGAGCCACGAGATCCGCACGCCCTTGAACGGCGTGATCGGGATCGTCGACGCCCTGTCGCGCACCGAGTTGACGCCCGAGCAGGCTGAGATGGTGGCCCTTATCGCAAGCTCCGGCGTAACGCTGGAACGGCTGGTGTCCGACATTCTGGATGTGTCCAAGATCGAGGCCGGGCATCTGGACCTGGAAAGCCGGCCCTTCGATCTGGACGAGGCCGTCGCAGCCCCGCTGGACGTCATGCGTTTGAAGGCCGAATCCAAGGGACTGACTTTCGACATCCGCCGCGACGCCGATGCGCGCGGCATGTTCGTCGGCGACAGCACCCGCATCCGTCAGGTGCTCGACAATCTGCTGTCCAACGCCATCAAGTTCACCCATCAGGGCTCGGTCGGCGTCGCCATTGCGGTGGACGAGGACTCCGACGGCCTGACCCAGATGACGCTGCGGGTTGAGGATACGGGCGTCGGCTTCTCTTCCGACCACGCGGCCCGTCTGTTCGATCGGTTCAGCCAGGCCGACAGCACCATCACGCGTCGGTTCGGCGGCACGGGACTGGGCATGTCGATCTGTCGTTCGCTGGTCGAGCTGATGGGCGGGCGGATTTCCGCAGCCTCTACGCCGGGCGTCGGCAGCCGGTTTACCGTCGAGATCCCCCTGACGCGCGCCGCCTCCCTGACCGAACACGATGCCCAACGACGCGCGCGTGCGGCCGAGGCCGACCGCCCCCTGGCGCCCCTGCGCGTGCTGCTGGCCGAGGATCACCCGGTCAATCAGCGCGTCGTTCAGCTGATCCTGGCCGCGCACGCCATGCAGGTCGTCACCGTCGCAGATGGCGAACAGGCCCTGGCCGCCTTCCAGTCCGAGACCTTCGACCTGATCCTGATGGACATGCAGATGCCGGGCATGGACGGCCTGACCGCCACTCGCGCCATTCGCCAGATCGAGGCCGCCCGTCCCGATCAGTCGCGCACGCCGATCATCATGCTGAGCGCCAACGCCATGATCGAGCATCGCGACCAGGCGCGCGAGGCCGGCACCGACCTGCACGTCCCCAAGCCTATCACGGCCGCCAGCCTGCTGGCCGGCATCCAGGCGGCGACCGCGCCCTGATCCGACGTTGACAAAGTTTGCCAAGCGCCCATTCTCTTTGAGAGGAGGCCGATCATGGCGACGATGAACATCTCCCTGCCCGATCCGATGAAGGCCTGGGTCGAGGAACAGGCGAAATCCGGCCGCTACGCCAACACGTCGGACGTGGTGCGCGACCTGATCCGCCGCGAGCAGGTCAAGGCCGAGAAGATCGCGCATTGGCAAAGGCTGATCGTAGAGGCCGACGCCTCCGGTGTTTCCGACCAGTCGCCACGTGAAGTGATCGAAGAACTGCGCGCCCAGTTGCGTCGCGCCTCCTGATGCTTCGCCTAAGCCGCGCGGCGCGGGCGGACTTGCAGCAGGTCTATCTGCAAGGCCTCGAGCTGTTCGGGGGCCGTCAGGCCGATGACTATATCGAGGGTCTGTTCGCGAAACTGGACTTGCTTGCGGATTTTCCACGTCTTGGAGCGGTCGACCGGAGTTGAGCGCGGACGCCCATGTGATCTTCTACAAAAGCCACGCCATTCTCTATCGAATCGACGATGCGGACGTGTTCGTCCGACGCATTCGGCACGAGCTGGAAGACTGGCAGTCCGACACAACTGGCGTCGGATCGAGCGACGAACGGAGCGAACCATGACCCACCCCATCCATGTCGGCATCGGCGGCTGGACGTTCGAGCCGTGGCGCGGGGCCTTCTATCCGGAAGGCCTGGTTCAGAAGCGCGAGCTGGAATATGCGGCGTCGAAACTGACCTCGATCGAGATCAATGGCACCTATTATTCGACCTTCAAGCCCGACAGCTGGAAGAAATGGCGCGACGAGACGCCGGACGGCTTCGTCTTTTCGGTCAAGGCCAGCCGCTATTGCACCAATCGCAAGGTGCTGTCCGACGGCGCCGACAGCTTCGACAAGTTCCTGAGCCAAGGCCTGATCGAACTGGGCGACAAACTAGGGCCGATCAACTGGCAGTTCATGGGGACCAAGAAGTTCGATGCCGAGGACTTCGAGGGCTTCCTGAAGTTGTTGCCCAAGGAGAAGGACGGGGTTCGCCTGCGGCACGCGCTGGAGGTTCGCAATCCAACCTTCGCCACCGAACAGTTCTATGACCTGGCCCGCAAATACGGCGCGGCCATCGTCTATGCCGTCGATGACGAGGAGCCGACCTGGCCCCAGATCGACGAGGCGACCGCCGACTTCAGCTACGCCCGGCTGATGTCCAGCCGCGAGGACGAGCCGACCGGCATGACGACGGCCGAGCTGGAGGCGGTGGCGGATCAGGCGAAAGCCTGGGCCAAGCGCGGCGAGGTCTTCGCCTATTTCATCTCGGGCGCGAAGGTGCGGAACCCGGCGGCGGCTCAGGCGCTGATCGCCAAGCTGAAATAGCGGTCCGTACGCTTGCGGACCCGCAGCCGCCCCCACATCTGAGGCCGGCTCAATGCAAAGCCTGAAGGACTATTCCCATGCCGATCGCCACACGCGCCTTCGCCGCGACCGCCGCCGACAAGCCGCTGACGCCCTACAGCTTCGAGCGTCGTGATCCGGGCCCGGACGATGTGCTGATCGACATCAAATACTGCGGCGTCTGCCACTCCGACCTGCACGCCGCGCGCGGCGAGACGGGTGGCACGGCCTTCCCCCTTGTGCCGGGTCACGAGATCGCGGGCGTGGTTAAGGCGGTCGGATCGAACGTCACCCGCTTCAAGGAAGGCGACCGCGTCGGCGTCGGCTGCATGGTCGACAGCTGCCGCGAATGCGCCTCCTGCCAGGAAGGCGTCGAACAATATTGCATCCCCGGCTTCACCGGCACCTATGGCGGCAAGGACAAGAAGGGCGGCACCTCGGAAGCCATCACCCAGGGCGGCTATTCCGACCACATCACCGTCGATCAGCATTTCGTCCTGTCCATCCCCGACAGCCTGGCGCTGGACGTCGCCGCTCCCCTGCTGTGCGCGGGCATCACCACCTATTCACCGCTGAAGGAATGGGGCGTGGGACCCGGTTCCAAGGTCGCGGTCATCGGCCTGGGCGGCCTGGGCCACATGGCCGTCAAGCTGGCGGCCGCGATGGGAGCGGAAGTCACCGTCCTGTCCACCTCGGACCGCAAGAAGGCCGACGCGGAGCGGATGGGCGCCAAACACTTCCTGATCAACTCCGACAAGGATGCGATGAAGGCGGCGGCCGAGAAGTTCGACCTGATCATCAACACCGTTTCGGCCACGCACGAGATCGCCAGCCACATTCAGTTGCTGGCCCGCGACGGCACCATGATCATGCTGGGCCTGACGACCGAGGGCCTGCTGGTCTTCGCCATGCCCCTGCTGTGGCGTCGCCGCCGCATCGCCGGCTCCCTGATCGGCGGCATCAAGGAGACACAGGAGATGCTGGACTTCTGCGCCGAGCACGGCATCGCCTGCGACATCGAGACCATCGCGCCGGAGCAGATCAACGACGCCTATGAGCGGATGATGAAGTCCGACGTCCGCTACCGTTTCGTCATCGATATGGAAAAGCTGGCCGCCTGATCGCCGGAGCGAACATCATCCAAACGCGACGGAGGCATGAAACTTCCGTCGCGTCAGATTCTCGCCTTGCGCGCTAGCACTCGCACGTTAATCCTGAACTCCGACAAGGCCTTCTAAGGGTCTGCACAGGGACAGGAGACGATATGGCGCGCGTAGCTTTCGTGACGGGCGGGACCCGGGGCATCGGCAAGGCGATCGTTCAGCGCCTGCATGAGGACGGCTTCAAGGTCGCCGCCGGCTATTCCGGCAACGACGAGGCGGCCAAGGCCATCGCCGATGCGCTGGACGTCATGGTGGTCAAGGGCAATGTCGGCAGCTTCGACGACTGCGCCCGCGCGGTGAAGGAGGTCGAGGATCAGCTCGGCCCCATCGACATCCTGGTCAACAACGCCGGCATCACCCGCGACGGTTTCTTCCACAAGATGAGCCACGACCAGTGGTCGGACGTGATCCGCGTCAATATGGACAGCGTCTTCAACATGACGCGCCAGGTCATCAACGGCATGCGCGACCGGGGCCACGGGCGCATCGTCAACATTTCCTCGATCAACGGTCAAAAGGGTCAGATCGGCCAGACCAACTATTCCGCCGCCAAGGCCGGGATGATCGGCTTCACCAAGGCGCTGGCGCTGGAGAATGCGCGCAAGGGCGTGACCGTGAACTGCATCGCGCCCGGCTATATCGACACCGAAATGGTCGGCGCCATGGACCCCAAGGTGCTGGAAGGCATCATCAGCCACATCCCCGTCGGTCGCCTGGGCAAGGGCGAAGAGATCGCCGACATGGTGTCCTGGCTGGTGGGCGAGCGTGCCGGATATGTCACAGGCTGCACACTGTCGCTGAACGGCGGTCAGTACCTGGTGGGTTGAGGCGGGCTTCGCCCAAAATCCGCCGCGCGCGGGTTTCATCAAGTCTGTCATGAAGTTGTTGGGATCGGTCAGGGCGAAAAAGTCGCCACGCGTGACCGCGATGGCGGTCGCCGCCATTGCGGTTATCGGCGTGGGCGTCGCCGCGCCCGTGGTTTTCCCGACCGAAAGCCAGGCCCAGTCCCGCCGGACCGTGCCGCCGACCGCCCGCTATGTCAGCAGCAGCGGCCAGGGTTTCATTCTGGACACGTCCGGCTCGCGCCCGTTGATGCGGCTGGAGCGGTCGACAGAGGTCTGGGTGCTGCGCCCCACGCCCGCGCCGCGCGGCGACATCATCTATCGCAATGACAACGGCGATCAGGTGCTGCGCGTCACGCCCGACGGCGCCGTCACCTTGTATACGACCGCGACGCCCCAAGGCTCGCCCGCCTCGCGCGTCGGCGAAGCGCAGGGGCTGGCCAGCGCGGCCATGACGGGCGCTCAGCTTGTCGAATATTTCATGCGCCAGAGCTACCGCGCCAGCACGGCGATGGGCCGGCTGATCGTTATCGACGTGGATATCCAGCCCGGCTCGGAACAGGTCGCCGCAGACACCGTCTCGGCCGCCAGCGACGCCATCGTGCGCATGGCGCGGTCCTCCAACCTGCGCGCCCAGGTCGAGCGGGTGCGCCGTGTTGTCGTGTCGGATCAGGGGCGTCCCGGCGTCAGCCTGGTCCAGGGCACGCTGCGGATCGTCATCGACGCCGACGCCGGCATCGCCGGCCGCCCGTCGTCGGCCCGGATCGTGCGGGTCGTGGGCGGGGACGCCCTGAACCGCTAGCCCTGGAAGCTGTCCTTGGCCGCCCGGCGCGCGGCGAACTGATCCGCATCCGTGGCGGTCAGGAACGGATTGAACCGCTTCTCCACGCCCAGCGTCGTCGGCACGGTCGGTTCGCCCCGCGCGCGCGCCGCGAAGATCGCCTCGGCATGCGCGGCGGTCTCTGGCCGGTTATCCAGGCTCAGGGTGAAGCGGGCGTTCGACGCCGTATATTCGTGCGCGCACCAGATCACGGTCTGATCGGGCCAGGCCATCAGCCGCTGCAGGCTCTCGAACATCTGCTCGGGCGTGCCCTCGAACAACCGACCGCAGCCCAGGGCGAACAGGGTGTCGCCGGTAAAGGCCAAGTCGTCCGCCGGCGCATGAAACACCACATGGCCGAGCGTGTGGCCAGGCGTTTCAGTAACCTCGAACCGCGTCTCGCCCACCATCACCACATCGCAGTCAGCGATCACCCTGTCCAGCGGCGCGACCTTTCGCACCTCTTCCGGCCCGACGATTTCGCAAGCCCAGTCGGCCTTCAGCCGCGCATTGCCCTCGGTGTGATCGGGGTGCCAGTGGGTGTTCAGGATCAGGTCCAGACGCCCCCAGCCCAGGCCTTCCAGCTCCTCCAGAATGCGCGCTGCATCGGGCGTATCGACCGCCGCGACCACGCCGGTCGCCGCATCGCGGATCAGGAAGCCGTAGTTGTCGCTGCGGCAGGGAAAGAGATGCACATCCAGGGTCATGCGCCCATCCTAGCAGCAGGGCCGCCGACAGGCCTATAGTGGGGCCATGCGGCGCAGCATCGACGAGCTTCGAACCTTCTACGGCGAGCCGACCGGAGCGCTGGCGCGACGGCTGGTGGCGCGACGGCTGGACGACGCCTGGGGCGAGGCGACCGATTGCGACGTGCTGGGCGTCGGTTACGCTACCCCTTGGCTGGACGCCTTCGTCGGCGCGCGGCGTGTCGTCGCGGCCATGCCGGGCGGGCAAGGTGTCGAGCATTGGCCAACGGTCGGGCGAAACCGCACCCTGCTGGTAGATGATCGCCGCCTGCCCTTCCCCGCCGGATCGTTCGACCGCATCCTGCTGGTCCACGCCTTGGAAGAGGCCGACGATCCCGCCGCCCTGCTACTGGAAGCGGTGCGCGCGCTTTCGCCGACCGGGCGGATCATCCTGGCGGCGGCGGCGCGCGGCGGCCTGTGGGCGCGAGCGGACAACACCCCCTTTGGTCATGGCCGACCCTTCACCCGGCGCCAGTTGGAACGACTGGTGCGCGATGTCGGGCTGGAGCCGATGGCCTGGTCCCAAACCCTGTATGTACCGCCTTGGGGGCCGATGCTGCCCCTGGCCGAGGGGTTCGAACAAATCGGACGACGTGTGTTTCCCGGAACCGCCGGGCTGATCCTGCTGGAGGCCTCACGCCACAGCTACGCTCGCATCCGCCCCAGCGGCCATGCCCAGCGCGTCGCCGCCCCCGTCCTGGCGCCCCAACCCTCGACATCGGCGGCCGCCTCCGTTTCTTCGCGGGGCGAACACCGCGACTGACGGCGAGTTGACCGTCGCCCCATCTGGCGGGCCGGGCGAAACCGCCTTATGGCGAAGGCCATGCACCGACTGATCCTGATGCGGCACGCCCAGGCCGAAGCCTCCGCCCCCTCTGGCGGCGACGAAGCCCGCCCCCTGTCCGCCGCCGGCCGCGCCGAGGCCCTGCTGATGGGGCGCGCCCTGGCCGAGCGGAGCCTGAAGCCGGACCTGGCCCTGGTGTCCACCGCCGTGCGCACCCGCCAAACCTGGGAGCAGATGCACGACGCCTTCGGCGATGTGGAAGTCCGCGACGAGGACGCCCTCTACAACGCCCCCTCCGACGTGATCCGCCGCTTCGTCGAGGCCAGCGAGGACGAGGCCGGCTGCCTGCTGATCCTGGCTCACAATCCCGGCGTCCAGGTTCTGGCCGCCGAATATCTGATCGAAAGCGCCGCCTCGCCGGCGGTGGTGGACAAGCTGTCGGCCGGCTTCCCGACCGGCGCCGCCGCCCTGTTCAGCGTCGATGTCGCGGGGCGCTGCACCTACGAAGGCTTCCTGACGCCGCGGTCGCTGGGCGCGCCATCCGCATGAGCGACGTCGCCTACAAGATCGTCGACGCCGCCGAGTGGCGCGCCGCCGTCGCCGAGGGCCGATACGAGGGCGCGCCCGTCGATCTGGCCGACGGCTACATCCACATGTCGACCAAGGCGCAACTGGCCGAGACCGCGCGACGGCACTTCGCCGGGCGCGGCGACCTGCTGCTGCTGACCGTCGATCTCAGCGGGTTCGGCGACGACCTGATCTGGGAGCCGTCGCGCGGCGGCGATCTGTTCCCGCATCTCTACGCCCCCCTGCCCGTCGCCGCCGTCACGGCCTCGCGCGCCTTCTCGGTCACGGCCGACGGCGAGATGGCGTTCGGGGACGACCGATGAGCCTGGCTGATGTGGGCGCCGCCCTGCTGCGTCGGCTGGACCCGGAGCAGGCACACCAGTTGGCGATCAAGGGTCTGGCCCTCGCCCCCCTGCCCGTCCCGCCCGCCGACGATCCGATCCTGAGAACACAGTTGGCGGGACTGGATCTGCCCAATCCGGTCGGTCTGGCGGCGGGTCTGGACAAGAACGGCGAGGCCCTGCGCGGCCTGTCGCGCCTCGGCTTCGGCTTCGTCGAATGCGGCTCGGTCACGCCCCGGCCCCAGCCCGGCAATCCCAAGCCCCGCCTGTTCCGCCTCAGCGAGGACCGGGCCATCATCAACCGGATGGGGTTCAACAACGCCGGGCTAGACGCCTTCGCCGAGCGGCTGGACCAGCGCCCGACGGGCGTCGTGGGCGCCAATCTGGGGGCCAACAAGGACACCGAGGACAAGGCGGCCGACTACGTCGCCGGTCTGCAACGCCTTGCCGGCCGCGCTTCCTACTTCACCGTCAACATCTCCTCGCCCAATACGCCGGGCCTGCGCGCGCTTCAGGGCCGCGAGCAGTTGGACGACCTGTTAGGCCGCATCGACGCCGCCCGGCCGGCCGCCAAGTCAGACCGCGTACCCGTCTTCCTGAAGATCGCGCCCGATCTGATCGCCGACGAGATCGGCATGATCGTCGAGGCCTCGCTAGCCCATCGGATCGACGGCCTGATCGTATCCAACACCACGCTGGAGCGCCCCGAGACCCTGCGCTCTTCGGACGCACACGAGACCGGCGGCCTGTCCGGCGCGCCTATCCGTCCGTTCGCGGAAAAGGCCCTGCGCGCAGCGGCCGAGGCCGCAGTCGGCCGTCTGCCGCTGATCGCCGTCGGCGGTATCGACAGCGGGGCCGAGGCCTATGCTCGCATCCGCCTAGGGGCATCGGCGGTCCAGATCTATTCCGCCCTGATCTATGAAGGGCCCGGCCTGGTCGCCCGCATCAAGCGTGACCTGGCCGCTCGCCTGCGCGCCGACGGTTTTTCCGCAGTCACAGACGCGGTCGGCGCACCCCGTTGACGGAGCGTTAGTGTCGACACGTCTAGGGTGACCGATGCGAGCGATCTGCGTTCGTCATCCGAGAGCCTGAATGAAATCGACCGCCGTCGATATCGCTGAAAGCAGCTGGACCGCCGCCGTTCGCCAACGCTCGGCCGCTTCGGTGCAACGGCTCGTGGCGGCGGCGGCTGTCGCCCTGGTGGTGACGCCGATGGTCGGGGTGCGGTTCACCTTCGGCTGGGTCGTGCTGTATATGGCGGTCCAGGCCATGGAAGTGGTCGTCTATCGACCGATCCTGAAATCGCCCGACGAGCTGTCCACGGGCCGCAAGCTGGCGATCCTGGCCGTCGTCTTCGCCAATTCGACGGTCTTCTCCTCGCTTTCGCTGGTCCTGTGGTGGATCGGCGGCGCGATTGGCGGTGTCTGCGCGGTCCTGATGCTGACTGCGGTCATGCTGACGGCGATCGTGAACGCCACCCGATGCCAGGCCGTGATGATCGCCGGCCTCGCGCCGCAGGTCGGCTTCCTGCTGGCGACACCCTTCTTCGTCTATGCGCTGCACGCGCCCGGCCCGCTGGTCATGTCGGCCGCAGCGGCCGTGGTGCTGTTCACCTTCTATGTCGCCATCACCGGTCAGCGCATGGTCGAGGCCAGCGTCACCGTCGTTCGCGCCCACGCCCTGGCCGAGGACTCCCGTCTCAGGGCCGAGCGCAGCCTGGCCGACCATACGACCTTCCTGGCCGCCATCGGCCATGACCTGCGCACCCCGATCGGCGCGATCCTGGCCGGCGCCGCCGAGTTGCGCGCGCCCGACGTCCAGTCGCGCAACATCGCCAATCTGATCACCGACGCCGGCCTGATGATGAAGGCCCTGCTGGACGACCTGCTGGACCACACCCGGATCGGCGCCGGGCGAATGACGGTCGAGGCCAAGGATTTCGACCTGCGGCAAATGCTGGCCCAGACCCTGATGCTGTGGCGCGGCGTCGCCGACGCCAAGGGGCTGAAGCTGCGCATCGAAGGCGCCTCGGCCATGCCGCGCCACGTCAAGGGCGACGTCATGCGCATCCGTCAGGTGCTGAACAACCTGCTGTCCAACGCCATGAAGTTCACCGAGCAGGGCCAGATCACCTTGCGGGTCCAGGCCTGGCCCGAGGAGCCGTCGGGATACGCCCTGCTGTTCGAGATCGTGGACACGGGGCCGGGCATGACGAGCGATCAACTGGCCCGCCTGTTCACCCCGTTCGACCAGACCGCCGACGGCGTCTCCGCCCGCTATGGCGGTTCGGGTCTGGGGCTGGCGATCAGCCGCAATCTGATCGACCTGATGGGCGGTCGGCTGACGGTGCGCAGCGCGCCGGGTCAGGGCTCGCGCTTCACCGTCTCCCTGATCCTGCCCCGCGGCGACGAGGCGGCGCAGATCGTCGAGGTCGTCGATGAAAGCCGCCTGGACATCGCCCGCTCGCTGACGCCCTCGGTCGCGCCCACGCCCCAGCCCGCGTCCGTCGCCCCTTCGCCCGCGCCTGAGCCCGAGCCGGTGGCTGCGACGCCTGCGGTCGCCGACGAGGCCGAAGACCAGCCGCTGCGCCTGCTGGTCGTGGACGATCACGACATCAACCGCCGCGCGGTGCAGCTGATCCTCCAGCCGCTGGGCTGCGAGATCACCACCGCCGCCGACGGCATGATCGCGCTAGAACGCTGTCAGGAGGCGGTGTTCGACGTCATCTTCATGGATGTCCGGATGCCCGAGCTGGACGGGCGAGAGACGACGCGTCGCCTGCGCGCCGGCGGCGGACCCAACGCCGCCACCCCGGTCGTCGCCGTCACCGCCGATACCGCGCCCGAAGACGTCGCGGCCTGCCAGGCGGCCGGCATGGCCTATTTCGTCTCCAAGCCCCTGACGCCGCCCGCCCTGATCGGCGCCTTGCAGCACGTCTTGAACGACACCGCCGCTCAGGCCGCGACCGAGGCCGCCTGATCCCGGACGGTCGCGATCAGACGCGCGGCGAAATCAGGCTGTTTCATCTCGCATTCCCAGACGACGACCACGCGCCAGCCTGACGCCTCCAACGCCTTCTCAGCAACGGCGTCGCGCGCGCGGTTCCGCTCGATCTTGGCGACCCAGTAATCGGCGTTGGTCTTGGGCTGGCGTGATCCACGGGCGCAATCATGGCCGTGCCAGAAGCAGCCATGGACGAACAGGGCGACCTTGCGGCCCTTCATCACCACATCCGGGCGGCCCGGTAGACCCATGCCGCCCAGCCGATAGCCGATCCCGGCCGCACGCAGGATTCTGCGCACGGCCAGTTCCGGCGACGTATCCCGCCCCTTCACGCGACGCATCACGGCGCTGCGCTTCTCGGGGCTGAACACATCCGAGTTCACGATCAATCCACGCTCAAGTAGCGAAGCGGTAGCGTGGATTGATCCAACTTAAAGCTGCGCCAGCAGATGCTCGGCGGAGGACACCTTGAACTCGCCGCCTTGTTCGATGTTCAGCTGCTCGACCACGCCGTCCTTGACCAGCATCGAATAGCGCTGCGAGCGCTCGCCAAGGCCAAAACCCGAACCGTCCAGCACCAGACCCAGGGCGCGGGTCAGTTCGCCGTTGCCGTCGGCCAGCATGACGATGCTGTCGTCGGTGATGCCCTGGCTCTCGCCCCAGGCTTTCATGACGAAGGCGTCGTTGACCGAGATGCAGGCGACCGTATCGACGCCCTTGCCCTGGATGTCGGCCAGGTGATCCTTGAAGCCCGGCAGGTGACGCGCCGAGCAGGTGGGGGTGAAGGCGCCGGGCACGGCGAACAGGGCCACAGTCTTGCCGGCGAAGATGTCGTCGGTGCTGACGGGCTTGGGGCCCTCGGCGGTCGCTTGGGCGAGGGTTGCATTGGGGATGCGATCGCCGATCTGAATGGTCATGTCTGTCTCGCTGAGGTTTGAGGCCGGCGCGTTTGAGCGGCCGTGTGCGACACATAGACACCACGGGCGACACCGCAAGCGCCGGTTCGGCTTGCTTGCGCCGCTTTCCGGACGGATGATGCCAGGATCATGAGCCAAGCCTCCACCCTGACCGGCCGACTGCTGGTCGCCATGCCCGGGATCGACGACGCCCGGTTCGAACACGCTGTCATCCTGATCTGCGCCCACGGGCCGGATCACGCCATGGGCCTGCGGCTGGATCGTCCGGCGCCGGGCGTCGATCTGAAGACGGTTCTGGACAAGCTGGACGCGCCGGCGCCCGATCAATCCATCGGTCGCGCGGTCCTGATGGGCGGACCGGTCGAGCGCGAGCGCGGCTTCGTGCTGCATACCGACGACTGGACGGTCGGCGACGACACCCTGGCCTTTGGCGACGGTCTGGCGATGACCGGCACGCGCGAGGCGCTGGCCGCCATGACCGACGAGATCGCCGGTCCGCGCCGATCGGCCCTTCTGCTGGGCTACGCCGGCTGGGGCGAGGGGCAGTTGGAGGAAGAGTTGGCCGACAACGTCTGGCTGACCGCCGACGCCGATCTGGACCTGATTTTCGACGGCGAACACACGTCGAAATGGACGCGCGCCCTCGCCCAGCTGGGCGTGGACGCGGCCATGCTGTCGAGCCAGGGCGGCCGGGCCTAAGGCCAGACCGCCCGCTTGGCGATTAGAAGCGGTAATTCATGCCGATGCGGAACATGTGGGTTCCGAAGCGACCGTTGCCGCGCACCATGTCCGTGCCCGTCGTGTTCGGGGCCAGGACGAACGGGTTGGTGGCGGGCGCCGTGCCGCGGCTGACGCGGATCACCGGGCTGTCGACGTCCAGCGAGGTGTAGAGGTATTCGCCGCTGACCGTCAGACCGCGACCCAGGGCGTATTCCACGCCACCGCCGGCCTGCCAGCCGTCGCCGTCATCGCCTTCGCTGGTTTCGGTGAAGCTGTTCGCTTGGTTCGAGGTGCGGAACTTGTTCTCGAACTTGCCATAGGCGTAACCTCCGGTGCCGTAGATCAGCGCCGGGCCGACTGCATAGCCCAGCTTCAGACGGGCGGCCGCCGTGCTCTGCAGCTCGCGCGTGAAGGTGTAGAAGGCCGGGGTGGTCGAGAAGCCGGTCACCGAATCCTGGACGTTGTTGACGCTGTATTCGGCCAGGGCGCCGACGACGAAGTTGCCGAACTGCATGTCGTAACCGGCGCGAACGCCCGCCTCGACACCATCGTTGTCATCACGGCAGCCGGTTCCCGGCGCGGTGCTGGTCGCCATGCCGCCACAGAAGCCGGGGCTGAAGGCGTTGGTTCCGACGGTGGCGGGGGCGACGGGCGCGGTGGTGACCTGGTCCCCATAGATGCCATCGAGGTTGCGGTCGAAGCGCAGGATTTCGTCACCGTCGTCGTTCGACTGGTTGTAGCCGCCGAAGATGCCGATGTAGGGGCCGGACCAGTCGGGGGCGACGGACTGCGCCAGGGCGGGGGTGGAAACCATGGCCAGGGCCAGGGCGCTGGAGGCGAGGGTCTTGATCATTTGGGGGAGGCTTTCGTGCCGAAAGTGCGGGCGCGACATCCCCGCTCGCCGTCACAAAAGCCGAAGGCGGCCACAGGTTCCCTCGAGTTCCCATCGCCAAATGTCGCACATCCAAAGGCTTCGGTTGAACGTAGGCCGCCCTAGCGCGTCGCCATCGACACCAGAAAAGCGATCAGCAAGACCAGGCTGACCCCCTGCCAGAACCGCACCGGATCGCGCTCGATCAGGGACAGCTGGCGCGGCGGCGGGGCGGCGACGGCGCTGCCGGTTTCCAGCACATGGATCAGTTCCTCGACATCCTCGAACCGCTCGTTCGGGTCGACGGCGACGGCGCGCATGATGGCCGCTTCCAGCCAGGCGGGCATATCCGGCCGGTGTCGCGTCGGCGGCGCAGGCGCCCGGTCAAAGCGCGGCGCATCGGTCGGATCCACCTCGCCCCACGGATAGGTGCGGGTGAACAGGCGATACAGCGTCACCCCCAGGGCGAACTGATCGGTCGCGGCGTTCCCGCTCTCGCCCGCATACATTTCCGGCGCCTTGTAGCCGGCGGTGCCCGGCGCCTCGGCCTCGGCGAACTCCTCGGCCAGCCGCAGGCGCGCAACGCCCAGATCGACCAGCTTTAGCCCGCCCTGTGTCTCCAGGATCACATTGTCCGGCTTGATGTCGCGGTGCGTCACCCCCTCCCGGTGCAGGACCGAAACCGCCCGCGCTAGGCGCAGCGCAACGCCGATCCCTTCTGCGATTTCAAACGGCCCCTCCTGCGCCAACCGTGCATGCAAGGTCTGACCGGCATGGAAGGGCTGGGCGATATAGAGCCGGCTCTGGCGACCCGCATCAAGGCTCAGCACCTTGCCGACGAAGGGGCTGTCGATGCGCCGGCCGATGAAGGCCTCGCGCAGGAAGGCGGTGCGCGCCCCGCGCTCGGACACCACGGCGGGCTTGGGGAACTTCAGCACCACCGCGCCCGCATCGCCCAGCGTATCCTTGGCCAGGAACAGGGTCGTATAGCGCCCGTCCGCGACCAGTCGCTGAAGAGCGAAGCCGTCGACGTTGTCGCCGACGGCCGGAGGCGGCAGGATGGCCAGCCCTTCCGCTTCGGCGGTGATCGCCTCCCAGTCGGGCGCGCCGGTGCGGACCACGTCGATGACGATGGCGGTGGCGTTGTCGCGCGGCCCCGCCGCCTCGACCTCGGCCAGGATCGCCCTGGCGTCCGCATCGGGCGAACTGCGCCGTCCCAACAGGCCCGCGATCGCCGCTTCGGCCAGCACCCCATGCACCCCGTCGGTGGTCAGCAGCAGTCGGTCGTGCGGCTCCAGCCGGACTTGCCGGACGTCCAGCTTCACATCCACCTCGATGCCGACGGCGCGATACAGCACATGGCTCAGCCCCTGCTGGGCCCGCGTGTGGTCTTCGGTCAGCCGCGTCAGAACCCCGTCGCGAAAATGCCAGGCCCGGCTGTCGCCCACATGGAGCGCCGTCGCCTCGCGCCCACGCAGGATCAGGGCCGTGAACGTCGTCGCCGCCCCCTCCATGGCCGGATCGATCCGCCCCCGCGAATGGAGCCAGCGGTTGAACCCCCTCAGCGCCTTGATCCCGTTGGCGGCGATGCCGTTCAGCGGGTTCTGATCCAGATAGCCGTCGATGAAACTGCGCGTCGTCAGTTCCGCCGCCATCCGCCCGGCCTTGGATCCCGACACCCCGTCGGCGATCACCGCCACGACACCATGTTCGCGCTGTTCGGCCGCCGTGCCGATGTGGACGCCGCCGAAGTCCTGATTGTCCGCCCTGGGCCCCTGCAAGGTCGCAAAGCCGGCGGCGATCTCCAGTCTGGCGTCGGTCATGGGCGGAACTGTCGTCGAAAGACGGCCCGCTGAACAGAGGTCTCAGAGCGCGAGGACGGCCCGCACCGCGACATAGGCAGCGACCACCAGGATCAGGCCCGCAAACAGGATGCGTCCAAGCCGGGCGTTCGACCCCAGCCGGCGCGCCAGCGGCAGACCCGCCGCCGTCCCGGCGACCCCGCCGACCGCCATGGCGGCCACCAGGCCCGGATCGACCCATCCGGACAGCGCATAGTTGCCCGCCGTGGTCGCCCCGAACGCGGCCACGCTGAGCAAAGACGTCGCCTGGGCGGTCGCCAGGCTCATGCCCGTCGACGCCATCAGGCCGGGCACGATCAGAAAGCCGCCGCCGATGCCGAAGAAGCCTGCGGCCGAGCCGACGCCGGCGCCCGCCATGCCGACGCGCGGCGACATCGACCAGTTCAGCCGAGGCTCGACCCGTGCGGCCGTCGCCTTGGGACGCAGCATCGATAAGCCCACGGCCGCCATGGCGACGGCGAAGATCAGCAGCAGCTGATGGCCGTCGATCATCTTGGCCAGCGACGATCCGAACCAGGCCCCAGCCGCGCCGGTGACGGCGAACAGGGTCGCGCAGGGCCAGCGCACCCGCCCTGCCCTGGCGTGACCGGCCAAAGCCGTCAGGGCGTTCAGCGCCACGCCCGCCGCCGACACGCCGATGGCGACGTGGGGATCGGCGACGCCGACGACATAGAGCAGCAGCGGCACGGCCAGAACCGACCCGCCGCCGCCAAACAGGGTCAGCAACAGGGCGACGACGCCGCCGCTGAAGGCGGTCAGGACGAGCGGGGTCAGTTCGGTCGTCATCGGATCACGCCGTTCTTGTCATGGGCCGGGTCGCGGTTCTGTTCCACGGCATGACGGCCAGCAGCCGCGCCATGCCGCAAAAGCCCGTTGCGCCTGCGACGAACAGACCCGCGCCGACGAAGGCCGACAGACCCCAGAAGCCCGGATGCACCAGCAACCCCAGCGCCGCCCCGATCAGGATCAGGCCGCCCGCGACCATCTGCACCTGACGCATTAGTTCGATCGGCTTTGAACGATCGGCATGGGTGGCCAGGCCCTGCGCCTTCCACGCGTCCAGCCCGCCCTCTAGAACAAAGGCTTGGCCCGTCGTCTTGGCCGCCAGACGGTCGCAGTTGACGCCCGTCCGATTGCCGGTCCGGCAGGTGAAGATGACGTCGCGCCCGTTGGCGCTTACGGGCATGAAGGCGTCTAAGGCCGACAGCGGCGCATGGACGGCGCCGACGACATGTTCTCTGGCGAACTCGTCGGGCTCGCGAATATCGACCAGCACGGCCGTCTTTTGCTTCAGCCGACGCGAAACCTCGGCAGGAGACAGGGGGGTCAGAACGCTCATCAGGATCATGCCTTTTCGGAAGAAACAGGGGGACAATAGATTTCGGCCAGCACGGCGATGACCTTCAGGACGGCCGGATCGGCGATGCGGTAGAAGATGGTCGTGCCGTCTCGACGCGTGCTGACCAGCGCCTCTTCGCGCAGCTTGGCCAGGTGCTGGGACAGGGCCGATTGCGACAGGCCGACCTGGGGCAGCAGTTGGCCTACGGACATCTCGCCCTCGCCCAACTGACACAGAATCATCAGCCGCTTCTCGTTGGCCAGCGCGCGCAGCAGCGCCGCCGCCTCGCCCGCGCTGGCCTGGAAAAGCTCAAGTCCGATGGTCTGAAGGTCGATCATGGGGCGCAATATATGCGCACTTGCTAAATAAGTAATGCCTAATATGTTGGATCGCGAAAGGAGCGTTCTTCATGGCCCAATCTCCCGACGTCCGCGGCTTTTTCGATCCCGCGACCCACACCGTCACCTATCTGGTCAGCGATCCCGCGACGGGTCAGGCAGCGATCATCGACCCCGTCCTGGACTTCGACACGCCCTCGGCCCGCACCTCGACGCGATCGATCGACGCCGTCATGGCGGCGCTGCGGTCGGAAGCGCTGACCTTGGCCCTGGTGCTCGAAACCCACGCCCACGCAGACCACCTGACGGCGGCGGCGCACCTGCGTGCGACGACGGGCGTGTCGATCGGCATCGGCGGGCGGATCACCCAGGTTCAGTCCGCCTTCGGCCGCCTTTTCGGCGCTGACGATGTGCGCCCGGACGGCGCCGTTTTCGATCATCTCTATGCGGACGGCGACGCCTTCGCCCTGGGCGATCTGACGGTGGAAGTGATCCACACGCCCGGCCACACCCCCGCCTGCGTCAGCTACCGGATCGGCGATGCGGTCTTCACCGGCGACACCCTGTTCATGCCCGACTATGGCACGGCGCGAACGGACTTTCCCGGCGGCGACGCCCGGACCCTGTATCGCTCGATCCAGCGCCTGCTGAGCCTGCCCGACGAGACCCGCGTCTTCGTCGGCCACGACTATCTGCCGCAGGGTCGCACCGACTACCTGTTCGAAAGCACCGTGGCTCAGCAACGCGCGCACAACATCCACATCGGCGGCGCCGTATCGGAAGACGCCTTCGTCGCTATGCGCGAGGCCCGCGACGCCACCCTGGGCGCGCCGCAGCTGATCCTGCCCTCGCTTCAGATCAACATCCGCGCCGGCGACCTGCCGCCCCCCGACGCCAACGGCCAGCGCTACCTGCGCCTGCCGCTAAACGCGATCTGAGCCCTAAGCCGACCGCTGCTTCAGCGGCGCGGTTCCGTCGGCCAGGCTTTCGGCCAGATAGACCTCAGCCTCCTGCGCCGGCAGGGCGGGGGCATAGCCGAAGCCCTGGCCGTAGTGGCATTGGGCGTCCAGTAGCAGGCGGGCCAGTTCGGCGTTCTCCACGCCCTCAGCGACGACCTCCAGCGACAGGTCGCGGCCCAGATTGACCACCGACTTGACGATCTTGGCCGAGCCTTCGTCCTTGTTCATCGTCAGCACGAAATAGCGGTCGATCTTCAGCGTATCGAACGGCAGGCGCGCCAGATAGGAAAGCGACGAGAAGCCGGTGCCGAAGTCGTCCAGGGCCAGCGAGGCCCCAACGTCCTTCAGCGACTGGAGCACCTCGGCGGCGCGCGCGGTGTCGCGCATGATGTCGCCCTCGGTGACTTCCAGCTTCAGCGCGCCCTTGGGCAGGCCCGTTTCCTTGATGATGCGCGCCACATCCTCGCACAGGTGCGGACGTTCGATCTCGCCGACGGACAGGTTGACGCTGCAGAACAGCTTGCCGGCCAGCGGATGGCGTTCGATCCATTCGGCCAGTTGACGCGCCGACTGGGTCATCATCAGCAGGCCCAAGTCGTTCATCATGCCCAGGTCGGCGGTCAGACCCAGGAACTCGTCAGGCGGCACCAGACCCCGGCGCGGGTGACGCCAGCGCGCCAGGGCCTCGAAACCGGCGACGGCCCCGGTGTTCAGGTTCACGATGGGCTGGAAGAAGGGCACGATCTCGCCGCGCACGAAGGCGTTCCTCAGATCCGCCTCCAGCGCCAGACGGCTCAAGCTGTCACTTTCCAGCGCCCGGCCATAGGCGGCCGATCCGCCGCGCCCGGCGCCCTTGGCCGATTCGACCGCCAGCTCGACCCGGCGCAACAGTTCGGCGGCGTCGGGCGCATCCGGCCCGCCCTCCACCATCACCGCCCCGATGGAGACGGTCGGATAGATGTCGAAGCCCGCGACCCGCAGCGGCTGTTCCAGCGCGTCGCGCACACGGTAGCTGGTGTGCGAGGCGGTCTTGGGGACGATGATGGCGAACTCGTCCTCGCCGATGCGCGCGGCCGAGGCGTCCTTGTTAAAGGCGGCGGCCAACCGCGAGCCCAGGGCCGACAGCACCAGGTCGGTCCGCTCGTGCCCCAGCGCCTCGTTCAGGCGCCGCAGCCGGTCCACGTCGCCGACCACGATCTCGTATTCGCCGGGCTGGGTCAGCACCTCGCTAACGCGGGCCAAAAAGGCGCGACGATCCAGAAGGCCTGTCAGGGTGTCGCGGTCCGATCCGGCGAACTTGGTCTCCAGCGCCACGACGCCGGCGGCGCGCAGCCCGTCCTCCAGCCAGACGCCGCGCCACAGACAGGTCTCGGACCCGCGCATCCGCAGCCGCACGGCGATCTCGGCGCCCTCGTCCTGAGGTTTGAGCATCCGTTCGGCCAGGCTGCGATCCTGCGGCATGGCCAGGGCGACAAATCCGGCGGCCGTGCATTCCGGCGCCAACGGTCCCAGGCCCAGCGATCGCGTGGCCCCGGTGAAGCGCAGTTCGTCGGTCGCCGGGGTCCAGACCCACAGGGCCGTCTCGGCGGCGGCCAGCGCCTCGATGGCGGTCGTGGCGTCCCAGGCCAGCGATCGGGATCGTGGTGTCACGCGTCTCGCCCTTCCAGACGGCCCCCGGCCGTCAACGCTCGTCCTCGACCAGGCCGAACAACAAATGGTCTGCCCACTCGCCGTTAATTTTCAAATAAGCGCGAGCCCGACCTTCGTTGCGAAAACCGGATTTCTCCAGCACCCGTCGCGAGCCGTGATTGGTGGGCAGGCAGGCCGCCTCCAGCCGGTGCAGCTTCAGCTTGTCGAACGCGTATCCGACGACGGCCCGAACGCCCGCCGTCGCCACGCCCTGACCGGAAAAAGGCTGGCCGATCCAGTAGCCCAGCGTCCCCGTCTCGGCGACGCCGCGCCGCACGTTCGACAGGGTCACCGCCCCCGCCAGGGTCTTGCCGTCCTGCACGAAGACGAAGAAGGGCCAGGCGTTGCCCAGCTCCATCTCGCGCGAATAGATCGACAGCCGGCGCCGGAAGGCCGCCTTGGTCAGGTCGTCCTCAGGCCAGGCCGGCTCCCACGGTTGCAGATAGTCGCGCGAGCCGTCGCGCAGCGTGGACCAAGCGGCGTAATCGGCGGCGCGCGGCGGGCGCAGCAGCACGCCGTCTCCCCGGATCACGGGGCCGGCTACATCGCTCATCCAGTCCAGAAGCGCCATCGATGGGACTATAGCATCAAGATTCGGCTCTGAACCTTACGGTTCGGCCAAAAGTGTCGCGGTCAGCTTCAGCGCCAGGTCGCGGCCCAGCCCCTCCGGCGCGCCCAGCATCGGCGTCAGGATGTCCCCGATCAGCCCCTCGGCGAAGGCCATATAGGCCGCCGTCACCACCAGGGCCTTGGCCCGCTCGGCCGCCTTGGGATCATCAGGCGCCATGGCCGCCAGCCGTTCGGCCAGATCGCGCACCACCTCGGCGAAGCTCTCCGCCCGGCCCTGCTCGCGCGCGAGCGCCAGCCAGGCCGCCATCTGCGAGGCCCCGCCCGGCCCGAAAGCGTCGAACACGACGCTCATCAGCCGCCCCGGCTCGACGCCGTCGCGCCCTTCTCCCATGCCCTCGTTCAGGCCGGCCTCGATCCGCTGCGCTAGATCGCGCACCATCGCATCCATCAGCGCGCCCTGAAGCCCGGCCGCCGAGCCGAAATGGTGAATCAGATTGGCGTGACCCACGCCCATCCGCTCGCCCACCGCCTTCAGCGTCACCGCCGCCGGCCCGCCCGACAGCAGCAGGTCGCGCGCCGCCTCCAGCGCCTCTTCGCGCGCCACCGCCCCGCGTCGCCGCTTCATCGGACCATTAGTTGACATTGATGTCAGTTAACTCCATCCTCCTCTCGAAATCGAGGAGCAGAACTATGGCGAAATCCGCCACCCCCGCCGACCTCCAGATCAAGCCGCGCGACCTGCATATCGACCGCGAGGCTCCGACGCCACGCTGGTGGCTGAACGGCGACCCATTCGGCACCGCCGTAATGAACGCCCTCAGCCTGACCTTCCCCGACGGCGAGCGGTTCTTCATCCAGTCGGTCAAGCGGTTCGCCAAGGACGCGCCCCCGGCCCTGGCCGCCGACATCCGCGCCTTCACGGTCCAGGAGGGCGCCCACACCCGCGAACACATGGCCTTCAACGCCATCACCGAACGCGCCGGCTACGACACCGCCGAGATCGAGGCCTATGTCACCGCCCGTCTCGACATCGCCCGCGCCCGTCCCGCCTTGGCCCAGCTGGCGGCGACCATGGCGCTGGAGCATTTCACCGCCGCCTTCGCCCATCGGCTGCTGGCCGATCCGGAGCTGCTGAAGGGCTCTCCCCACGACCTGGCTCGCCTTTGGCGCTGGCACTCCATCGAGGAGATCGAGCACAAGGGCGTGGCCTATGACGTCTTCCTGCACGCGACCCGGGACCTCAGTCCGCTGAAGCGCTGGCGCATCCGGCGCTGGGCCATGTTCCTGACGACGCTGCTGTTCACCCGCACGGTGCGCGAGACGACCTTCATGCTGCTGAAACAGGACGGCATCGTCGGCTGGAAGGCGCGTCTGGGCCTGTTCCGTTGGCTGTGGCTGAAGCCGGGTCTGTATCGCCGGATGATCGGCGACTACCTGGCCTTCTACAAACCCGACTTCCACCCGTGGCAGGTCGATGACCGCGACCTGATCGAGGACGCGGAGGCCGGCCTGGCCCAACCGGCCTGACTCTCAAATCCGACCCCGCGACGGAGTTTTCGCCCGAAGGCGTTACAATGTGCGGGGGACGGACGAGGAGAAGGCCATGGCTTCATCACCGACCGACGCCGCCGTCGCCGTGTCCCGCCTGGGTCTGGGCGCCCGGCCGGGCGAGATCGACCGCGTCGCCGCCGATCCGCGCGGCTGGGCCATGGGCCAGATTCGGTCCCAGGGCGCGCCCCAGCCGTCCGGCCAGTTCGCCGACACCGCCGAACGCGTCGCCCAATATATCGACTATCAGAGCGACGCCGGCTTGGTCCGCCGCGACCGACGCGCCGCCGCTCCGGCGACGGCCGAGGCCGACCCCTCCCCTGCCCCCACTGCCGGCATGCCGGACGCCGCCGATCCGCAGGCCGTCGCCCGGCGCGAGGCCCGTCAGGCCGCGCGCCGCGACATCACCCAGGACACGGCGCAGGAGTTCCTGGCCCGCGCCCAGCTCGGCGCGACCACCGACGACGGCTTCGCCGAGCGCTGGGCCCTGTTCTGGTCGAACGCCCTGACCGTCTCGGCCGCCAAGTTCGCCAGCGGCGCCTTCGTCGGCCAGTACGAGCGCGAAGCCATCCGCCCCCACGTCTTCGGCCGGTTCGAGGATCTGGTCCTGGCCGCCGAACAGCATCCCGCCATGCTGCTCTATCTGGATCAGGCCCGCTCCGTCGGGCCCGACAGCCTGGCCGGCGCCCGCCGCAACGCCGGGCTGAACGAAAACCTGGCCCGCGAGATGATGGAGTTGCACACCGTCGGCGCCGACGGCGGCTATACGCAGGGCGACGTGACCGAACTGGCCCGCGCCCTGACCGGCTGGTCCATCCCCGCCGCTCGCGACCAGCGTCAGGCCAACCGTCCGCGTCGCGCACGCAATATGGCCGCCCCGACCGAGCCCGGCCCCGACGGATTCGTCTTCCGCGCCAATGTGCACGAACCCGGAACCCGCACGGTGATGGGCAAGACCTATCCGGCGGCGAGCCTGGCCCAGGGTCAGGCCATCCTGCGCGACCTGGCCCGACATCCGGCGACGGCCAAACGTCTGTCGCGCCGCCTCGCCGCCCATTTCGTCGCCGACGATCCGCCGCCCGCCCTGGTCGCCCGGCTGGAAGCGGCGTGGACCGGCTCGGGCGGCGATCTGGCCCAGGTCGCCCGCGCCCTGGTCGACGCGCCCGAGACCTGGACGCCCCAGCCCGCCAAGATCAAGACGCCCTACGACTTCATCGTCTCGACCCATCGCGCGCTGGGAACCCAGCCTCAGCGGATCCAGCCGTTACGCCAGGCCCTGCTCGACATGGGCCAACCGCCGTTCGCGCCCGCGTCGCCCGAGGGCTGGCCCGACACGGCCGCCGACTGGGCTGGTCCCGACGCCCTGGTCAAACGGCTGAATTGGTCGCGCACCGCCGCCGATCTGGCGCAAGCAAGAGATCCAAATGCGGTCGCCGCCGCCGCCCTCGGCCCGCGCCTCGGCGAACGCACGCGGCTCGCCGTTGCCCGCGCCGAAAGCAGGCCCGAGGCCCTCACCCTTCTGTTCATGTCGCCGGAGTTCCAACGCCGATGACCGCCCTCAATATCAACCGCCGCCATCTGCTGGCCGCCGCCTCCGCCGGGGTCGGCCTGGCCTTCGCCGGCCGTGTCGCCGCCCAGACCGCCGGCCCCGCCAACAAGCTGGTCGTCGTCATCGCGCGCGGCGCCATGGACGGCCTGTCCGTCACCGTGCCCTACGCCGATCCGAACTATGTCCTCTTGCGCGGCGGTCTGGCCATCGCCGCGCCGGACGAGGCGAACGGCGCCCTGGCCCTGAGCGAAGGCTTCGGCCTGCACCCGGCGCTGGCGGGCCTGCACGCCCTTTATGGTCAGGGTCAGATGCGGTTCGCCCCCGCCGTCGCCCTGCCCGTGCGCATCCGCTCGCACTTCGACGCCCAGGACGTATTGGAGAACGGCGGCGAAGGTCTGCGCCAGCAATCCGACGGCTGGCTGAACCGCGCCATCGTCGCGGCCGGCGGAACGTCGCTGAAGGGCCTGTCGATCGGCGCCCAGACGCCCCTGATCCTGCGCGGCGACGCCCCGGTGTCCAGCTGGGCGCCTGGCGGTCTGGTGCGCGACGGCGACCGCATCGCCTCCCTGCTTCAGGATCTCTATGTCGAGGATCCGATGCTGGGCCAGAACCTGGCGAGCGGTCTGGCGACCGAGCAGCTGGTCAGCATGGAGGGCGGCGACCAACGCCTGCGTCGCAACGACGTCCAGGGCCTGGGCCAGGCCGTCGCCAAACTGATGACCGGACCGGAGGGCGCCGACATCGTCGCCGTCTCGCTGGACGGCTGGGACACACACGCGGGTCAGAGGGCGCAGCTCCAGACCCGCCTGACCGGACTGGATCAACTGGTCACGGGCCTGAAGAACGGCTTGGGCGAGACCTGGTCGCGCACGGCGGTCATCGTCGCCACCGAGTTCGGCCGCACCGCCCGCGCCAACGGCACGCAGGGCACTGATCACGGCACTGGTTCCTCGCTTCTGCTGGCGGGCGCCGCGGTCAAGCGCGGCGGTCCCATCGGCGACTGGCCGACCCTGGCCGACAACCGCCTATTCGAGAACCGCGACCTGGCGCCGACCCTGGATATCCGTTCGGTGTTCAAGGGCGTGTTGCGCGATCACATGGGCCTTGAACGCGCCGCCCTGGACGCCCGCGTTTTCCCCGGCAGCGCCGCCGAAGCGCCGGCCATGGATGGACTGGTCTAGCCTTCACGCTTGCTTTTTGCGGCGCAACATCGCATCAGGACGCCATCACCTTGGACCCGGCCCTGTTCGCAGGCGACGGGTGGCTATCCCCGCCGCCGATCCGCTGGGAAACCGAGCCGCCAGAAACCGAAGCATCGGTAAGGCTCATCCAGATGAAATCCTGAAATGTCCATCATCGCCTCCGCGCGCCAGCAATGGCTCGCCAATCCTCGCCGCGATCTTCTGGCGGGGACCGTCGTGGCCCTGGCCCTGATCCCAGAAGCCATCGCCTTTTCCATCATCGCCGGCGTCGATCCCGCCGTCGGCCTCTACGCCAGCGTGGTCATCGCCGTGACCATCGCCTTCGTCGGCGGCCGTCCGGCCATGATCTCGGCCGCGACCGGCGCCATGGCCCTGCTGATGGTCACGCTCGTGCGCGACCACGGGCTGGAATATCTCTTCGCCGCCTCGCTGCTCTGCGGCGTGTTCCAGATCGTCATCGGCCTGCTGAAGCTGGGCCGCTACATCAAGTTCGTCAGCCGCAGCGTCATGACCGGCTTCGTCAACTCGCTGGCTATCCTGATCTTCCTGGCCCAGATGCCTGAGCTGATCGGCCGAGGCTGGATCACCTACGCCCTTGTCGCGGGGGCCCTGGTCGTCATTTACGGCTTTCCGCGCCTCACCAAGGCCGTGCCCTCGCCCCTGGTCGCCATCGTCGCCATCAGCGCCCTGGTGATCGTGCTGAATCTGGATGTGCGCACCGTCGGCGACATGGGCCAGATGCCGACCAGCCTGCCGATGTTCCACCTGCCCGCCGTCCCCCTGACGTGGGAGACGCTGGTCATCATCGCGCCCATCTCGGCGACCCTGGCCTTCGTCGGCCTGCTGGAAAGCCTGCTGACCGCGAACCTGATCGACGACATCACCGACACCCCGTCGGACAAGGATCGCGAGACGCGCGGCCAAGGGATCGCCAACATCCTGTCGCCCCTGTTCGGAGGCATGGCCGGCTGCGCCATGATCGGCCAGTCGATCATCAACGTCACCTCGGGCGGGCGGGGGCGGCTCTCGACCCTGTGGGCCGGCCTGTTCCTGCTATTCCTGATTCTGGTGCTGCGAGACTGGGTCGCGCAAATCCCGATGGCGGCTCTGGTCGCGGTCATGATCATGGTCTCCATCGGCACTTTCGACTGGGGTTCGGTGCTGAAGCTGCGCTCGACCCCGTTCCAGTCCTCGATCGTCATGATCGCCACCACCGTCACCGTGGTCGCCACCCACGACCTGTCAAAGGGCGTGATCCTGGGCGTGCTGCTGTCGGCGGTCTTCTTCATGCGCAAGGTCGGCAAGACCATCACGGTCACCGAGATCGAGACGCCGGATGAGGGCGTGCTGCGCTACAGGGTCTCAGGCCAGCTGTTCTTCGCCTCGGCCGACCTGTTCGCCGCCAGCTTCGAGCATCACGGCCATCCCAGGCGCGTCGAGATCGACCTCAGCGACGCCCATCTGTGGGATCTCACCGGCGTCGCCGCCGTGGACAAGGTCGTCTTCCGCTACCGCCGTCAGGGCGCCGATGTGCAGGTTTTGGGCATGAACGACGCCGCCCACACCCTGGTCACGCGGGTGGGGCGGTTCGAGAAGATGCACCTGCCGGACGGCGCCGGCGCGCATTGAGCCGTCAGGCGGCGTTGGAGGTCGGTTCGAGGTCGGGCTTGGGCATCTTGCAGATGCGGTTCAGGTCGGCCCGGATCGAGCTGCCCTGGAAGTGCGAGATTTCGGCGCCTGAATAGCCCTCGCCCGACAGCGCCTTGACGACGTCGCCGGTGTTCAGACAATCGTTGGTCCGAGCGAGCTGGTAGGCGCGCTCCACGACGTGGGTGCGGTTCATGTTGGAAGCCTTTCGTGCCTTCCAACAACGTGCGCCAAGCTAAACCGTTCCCATTATTGGATTTTCGGCCCGCCCGGCCCGCGCTTGCATCTGTCATGAATATCTGCGCACATAGAGCTCGTCGATCTCTCTGCGTAACGCCCACTCTCTCTGCGAACGCACGAGTCAAGGCCGCTCCCATTCAGACCCGACAGGCCGCAGGGACGTTCCCTCGGTCAATTTCTAACGGAGGTCTCAAAATGGCTACCGGCACTGTCAAATGGTTCAACCCGACCAAGGGTTACGGCTTCATCCAACCCGACGACGGCGGCAAGGACGTCTTCGTCCACATCTCGGCCGTCGAAGGCGCTGGCCTGCGCGGCCTGGATGAAAACCAAAAGGTTTCCTACGAGCTGGAACGCGACAAGCGTTCGGGCAAGGAATCGGCTGGCCAGCTGCAAACCATCGGCTGATTTCAGCGTCACAGCTGATCTGGCGACGGCGGCTCCTCACGGAGCCGCCGTTTTCAATTTCGACCGTCCAATGGAACAGATTACTCTCGTCTGACCCAGCCCTAGCTTAGCCACATGAAACCAGAGATCGTTTTTCTAACCGTCTGGGTAATAGGCGTTGTTATCACATGGCCAGCCTTGATCTGGTTTGCCGTGAATAGCCGACGAGGTCGGGGCGAACCCCTCATGCCCAAGCCTCCCGCTTCGGCGCGTTACGCTGACACCCGCGCCTCTGGCAAACAAAAGGGGAAGTGGGGAGGCGCGAGCAACTGCCTGATGGTGGTCATCGATGGCGGAGAGCTTTGGCTTTCGCCTATTTTCCCGATCACCCTGTTTATGCCCTACGGGACGTTCGGGCTTGAGTTCCGCAAACCTCTCGCCGTCGTCAGAGCCGAGGCGCGTAGGGATTGGACAGGTATGAACGTCCGACTGCGTCTCACCGACATGGACAATCCCGTCGTTGTCGATCTTCGGGTAAGCGACCCCGCGAAATTCATATCAGCTTTGCAGGTCTAGGCCTTCGTCTTGTCGATCCAGGCGGCGAAGGCGTCGGTGAAGCTTTTCAGGAAGGTCTTGGTGTCGTCCTTCTTCAGCTTGCCGTTCTCGTCCAGCAGGTCCACGACATTGCCGATATAGGCCTCGGGCTGCTGCATCGTCGGCATGTTCAGGAACACAAGCGGCTGGCGCAGGTGGTGGTTGGCGCCGAAGGCCGCGACGGCGCCGGGCGAGACGCTGACGATGGCGGCGGGCTTGCCCTGCCAGATGCTGTGGCCATAGGGGCGCGAGCCGACGTCCAGGGCGTTCTTCAGCGCGCCGGGGATGGAGCGATTGTATTCGGGCGTGACGAACAGCACCGCCTCGGTCGTCGCCACCTCCTCGCGGAACCGCTCCCAGGCCGGCGGCGGGTTGTCGGTCTCCAGATCGGGGTCATAGAGCGGCATGTCGCCGATCTCGACCAACTCGATCTCCAGCCCCGGCTCGGCCAGCGCCTTCAACGCCATGCCGATGGCGCGCGAATAGGAGCCTTTGCGCAGGCTGCCGACGATCAGGGCGACGCGGACGGTCATAAAAGGTCTCCGGGCTGGACGGGTTCAAGCGCCAGCATAACCGATCCCGGCGGTCGGATGTTCCGTCTAGCCCACGACGCATTCTGCACTGATGCTCGTCCCAGGTGCCGACAATGAGACCGCTTGTCGGCACAAAAAGCCGACATTGCGACGGGCTGTTACGGCTGAAGGGCGGTTGTTTGAAAGCGGCTGGTTTAGAGGGCGCCTCTGTGAACCATGTCGAGACCGACTACCGCCGTCGCCACGAGGCTGGAAACGACATAGGCCAAGGCGTTGACCTTCCAAGACAGACGCAAATGCCGACTTGCGATGACGGTCGGGATGAGGAGGAGGACGACGACTAGGCCTGGTAGCAACCAGGGGCCGAAGCCCAGCATGTCGCTAATCCGCGCCTCGTCGTTCAGGTTCAGCACGCTGACACCAGCCGCAACGACGCGCATGAACAGAGCGAAGTAGAGAACTGCGTAGCCGATGAGGCTTTCTCGACGCATTACAAAGTAGAAGCCTATCAAGGCCGTGACGAGAGTGACGGCTGGCCCGGCCGCCGACATCAGTATGTGATCTCCGGCCGTCATCGGCGAAGCGGGAATCACGCTGTTGATCCCGTAAGATACTGAGTAGCCGAGAGTAGCGCCGACGATCCAATGCGCTGCCTCATGAATGAGATAGGCTGCCACGGCCAGCAACGCGAACCACATGTAGAAGCTGCCGCCGACGGTTCGGGTATTTCGCACGATGTTCTCCCCCCAAACGCCTTGCTTGCGGGAAGTACCTCGGGTTTGTCGAGTTACCTTTCGGTCATGGAGGCGATGGATCAACCAGACAGTTTTCTCTACCCGGACACTCACATGGGTAATCGCTGCAAATCGTCTGCGCCGATGCCCCTCCGCGTGAGCGACGCGAGTTTGGAAAGAAGAGCCGAAGCCTAGCCCCCGAGCAGGGCCACCGCGAACGCCTCACCTGCCGGTCCCGCCGACTTCGGCCCGAGCACCGCGCTGGCCGCCTGACCCGAGGCCAGCACCCGGCCGCCGACCGCGCGAACGTCCTCGATCGTCTGGGCTTCCAGTTGCTCGGTCATCGACAGGCTGGAGCGCGGGGCGCCGAAGATCAGGGTCTGGGCGGCGTTGCGCCCGGCGCGGCTCATCGGATTTTCGTCGGACATCCACAGGCCGGCCTTCATCACCGCCTTGGCCCGCGACAGCTCCTTTTCGGTGGGCCCGACCTCGGCCAGGGCCCGCACCTCGGCCGCCGAGACCTCGGCCAGTTCTTTCGCCCGATCCGCCGCCGCCCCAGCGTAGATGCCCAGCACGCCCGTATCCTCATACGGCTCCTGATAGGCGTCGATGGCGTAGGCCAGGCCCCGCTCCTCGCGCGCGCTCTGGAACAGGCGCGAGGCCATGCCGCCGCCCAGAATCTCGCCGAACAGCCGCATGGCCGAAAGCGCCGGATCAGTCGCGGATAGGGCCGGCAGTTGGAACACCAGATTGGCCTGTTCGATCTTGCGCGTCAGCTTCGCGTGTCCGCCGACGAAGGCGGCCGGCGCGGGCGCGTCAGCCGGCGTCGTCACCGCATCGCCGAACCAGCGCTCGGCCAAGGCCAGCAGCTCGGTCTCGTCCACCGCGCCTGAGACCGACACCACCATCCGGTCGGGCGAATAAAGCCGCGCGCGCCACGCCTCGACCGACGTCTTGTCGGCCGGCTTCAGGCTGGCGACCGAGCCCAGGATCGGACGGCCCAGTGGTTGCTTGGCGAAGGCGCGCGTCTGGACCATCTCGAACACATGGTCGTCGGGCGTGTCGAAGGCCTCGGCGATCTCCTGGGCGACCACGTCCTTCTCGCGCTCGATCTCGGCCGGGTCCAGCGTGGGGCGGAACACCAGGTCTGACAGCACCTGCATGGCCAGCGGCAGCGAGCCGTCCAGCCCCCGCACCTCGAAACTGGTCCGCTCATAACCCGTGGAGGCGTTGATCGTGCCGCCCTCGGCCTCGATCCGCTCGACGATCTCGCGCGCGGCCATGTCGCCGGCGCCCTTGAACACCAGATGCTCCAACAGGTGCGACCAGCCGGATCGATCCAGCGGCTCCCACCGCGCCCCGCCCTTGACGGTGACGACGACGGCCAGGGTCTTCAGCCCCGGCATCGGATCGCAGATGACGCGAACGCCGTTGGACAGGGTGTGAAGCGTAGCGGTCAGGGGATGTCTTTCTTGGTGCGACGGCGAAGCAGGGCCACATAGAAACCCGCAAGCGCGATCGCTAGTCCGAACCATGTCAGGGCGTATCCGAAATGGTTGTTGGAAAAGGCCGCAGGCGGCGCGGACGGCCTCAGCGCTGGGAAATCGGGATTGACGGCGGTGATGGCGAACACGGCCTCGGGCCGGACCGGGCCGGTGACGTTCAGCGCCTTGGCCATCGCCGCCGTGTCGCGGGCGTAAAAGCGGCCGTCGCGGGGCGCCGGGCTCATGGCGCCGGGCTTGTCGAAGGTGCGGAACTCTCCGACCATCACCAGCGGCAGGGTGGTTTCGAGCACGCGCGGACGCGCCGTCACGCCGTCGCCGACAAAGCCACGATCGACCAGCAGGGTGAAATCCGCCCCCGCCGGCTTGCACGCCGAGATCAGCCGCACCCCGGCCTCGCCGTCATGGATGCTCTGAAGCTCGACGAAGGGCGCGCTGGCCAGGCCCGGACAGACGATTAGCGCCTTCCTGAACTCCAGATCACCTTCGGCCAGCACCTGCTCCAGCGGCGCGGGCGGTTTCGCCGCCGCCGCATCGGCCGCCGCGATCAGCCCTTCCTTCCACTTCAGCCGCTCGACCTGCCATACGCCCAGCCCGATCAGCAGGATCAGGCCCAGCACCGTCAACAGGGTCAGGATCCAGGGGAAACGCTTCATCGCTGGTTCCGATATTGCAGCCCGATCATCAGCCCCCGCCCCGGCCGCATCAGGGCCAGCGACAGGGCGACTACCAACGGCAGCCAGACGATCAGATGCACCCACATGGGCGGATGGTATTTGATTTCCACGAACAGGGCCGAGAAGCCGACGATGAACCCGGCGATCTGCATGATAAAGCTGGCGGGGCCGTCGCCCGTCTGGATGGTGGAATAGTCCAGACCACAGGCCGTGCAGCCGGGCGCCACCTTCAGAAAGCCCGCGAACAGCGCGCCCTGGCCGCACCGGGGACAACGCCCCCGCAGCGCCCAGCGGACCGGCGTATCGGAAACGACGACGGCGCGGGACGATTCCTCGTCCCGCGCCGCTGCGATGTCTTCAGGGCCGTCTTGGATCAACCGAAGACGACATAGACGAAGGCGAACAGGAACAGCCAGACCACGTCCACGAAGTGCCAGTACCAGGCCGCCGCCTCGAAGCCGAAATGCTTCTGCGGGGTGAAGTCGCCCTTCAGCAGGCGGATCAGGCAGACCGCCAGGAAGATGGTGCCGATCAGGACGTGGAAGCCGTGGAAGCCCGTCGCCATGAAGAAGATCGAGCCGTACAGGCCCGAGTTCACGGCCTCTTCGTTGAAGAACAGCTTCTCGTGCAGGATGTGGTTATACTCATAGGCCTGGACGCAGGTGAACAGCACGCCCAGGGCCACGGTAATGATCAGGGCGATCTTGGCGCCCTTGCGGTCGCCGACCTGGATCGCGTGGTGGGCCCAGGTGACGGTGCAGCCCGAAAGCAGCAGGGTCACGGTGTTCAGCAGCGGCAGCTGCCACGGCGACAGAACCTCGACGCCCTTCGGCGGCCACGTCGACCAGGCCTTGGCGGTATCGGCCCAAGTGCCGACTTCCGGCGTCAGGGCGCGCGATTCATGGAACAGGGCCATGTCGAAGAACATCCAGAAGAAGGCGACGAAGAACATCACCTCCGACGCGATGAACAGGATCATGCCGTAGCGCAGGCCCAGCGACACGACCGGCGTATGGTCGCCCGCCTTGGATTCCTTGATGACGTCCGCCCACCAGCAGAAGGCCGAGATCAGAACGCCGGCCAGACCGGCGAAGAAGACGCCCGGCTTGCCTTCCGCCAGGAAGTTGGCGGCGATCGGGCCGCCGTCCGCCGGGGCCAGGCCCTTCATCCAGATCACCGCGCCGATGAACATGATGGTCGCAGCGACCGAGGACACCAGCGGCCAGGGGCTGGGCGCCACCAGGTGGTAGTCGTGCTGCGGAGTGGCGTGGGCGTCAGCCATGAATCGCGTCTCTTCGTCGGCCAGAGTCGGTTGTTATAGCGGCTATAGCGTTCGATTTTCCCCGACGCCAGAGCCACGCCGTCTTTCCGCCTTGTTCGGGCATGCGGACGGGGCTCAGCCCTTGCGGGCCATTGGATCGGCGGGATCGTCCGGGCTGTCGGCCAATGCGCCGCCCATGCCCATTCCGCCCCCGCCGCCCATCCCTGCGCCCATCCCTGCGCCCATGCCGCCTCCGCCCCCACCACGGCCGCCCGTTACGCCGGCGCCGGCGCCGGCGCCGGCGCCGCGGCCTCCGGTCGAGGACGGGCGCGTCGGGCCTTGCAAGGGAATGTCCGGTCCGGTCGGCACGGGCGCCAGGTCCAGCGCCTGGCGGATGAAGTCGCGCAGCGAAACGACCAGATCATGCGTCCGCACCGGCCGCCCGGCGACCAGTTCACGCGCCGCCTGCTGCGCCAGTCGCACCTGGTCCTCGGTGCCCAGCAGGATGATATCCGCAAGACTGGCCTCGACCGCGTCGCGGATACGCCGGGTCCGGTCCGACCCCGCCGTCGCCTCGGCGCTGAGATCCAGTCCCGCCTCGCCTTGCGAGACGCTGCGACGACTCAGGTCGCGCTTGTGCGTCGGATCGACGGTCAGGTCGCCGGTGAAAGACCCGCCCAGAACCTTGTAGGCGGCGATCAGGGTCTTCAGCCGTTCGTTGATCTGACGGTTCATCCGCTCGCGCCGCTGCTGGATGGTGAACATCATCACCAGCCGGATGCCCATGCCGATCAGCGTCACGAGCGCCAGTCCGACCAGGGTCAGCAGCAGACTGTGCCAGTTGGTGAAATCCAGACCGCGCAAATTCCATCTCCGTCTCGGCGTGCAGCGTACACTTGGAGATGAAACGCGCGCCGACGCGAACGGCGCCGTGTGATCAGCCGTTCATCGCCGCGAACGCCTTGGCCGAAAAGGCCGACAGCGGCTGGGGAAGGTCGTCCAGCGCGAACCAGCCGATCTCCGACAGCTTGTCCGGCTCGGTCAGCGTCGGCTCGCCGGTGAAGTCCCGGGTGACATAGATCAGCGACACCCAATGCTGGCCGTCGGCGGGAATGATCTCTTCGGCCAGGCACAGGAAATCGACCGCGCCGATCTTGAGCCCGCTCTCCTCCTCGGCCTCGCGCCGCGCGGCGTCGATAGAGCGCTCCATCAGGTCGATCTTGCCGCCGACGATGTTCCAGAACCCGGCCTCGGGCGCCTTCAGCCGCTTGCACAGCAAGACCCGCCCGTCGGCGCGCTGGATCACCAGGCCGCAGCCAACGCCGGGAAAGTCCACGCCCGGCTTCGAAGTCACGCCTTGGGCGCGTCCACGGAGGGGTAGAAGGTGTAGCTCAGGGTGATGTCGCGCGCGCCCTTGGCCTCACGGTCCGTGGCCAGTTCGGGGGCGATGAAATATTGGACCGGGAACTGGCGCGTCTCGCCCGCCGCCAGCGTCTGGTCGGTGAAGCAGAAGCATTGCAGCTTCTGGAAATACGGCCCCGTCTGCTCGGGCGAGACATTGTAGCTGGCGCGCACCTGGATCGGCTTGTCCGAGGTGTTGGTCACGTCGAAATAGGCCAGGCCCGTCTCGCCGATCCGCACCCGCTGGGTCGACTGCTCGGCGCGGAAGGTCAGCGGCACGCCACGCACATTGGTGTCGAACCGCACCATGACCGTCTCGTCCAGCACGGTGTCGGAGGCCTTGTCGGCCTTCATCGTCGTGCCGCCAAAACCCGTGACCTGACAGAACATCCGATAGAGCGGCACCGCCGCGAACGCCGCCCCGGTCATGCCCATCACGCCGAAGACGCAGATGATGGCGATCAGATTCTTGCGGCCCGCCTTCATGGTTGGGACGTCTCCACCGCCGTCGCCAGCGCGCGCTCGGCCGCCTGATTCTGTTGCAGGCGCAGCACCGTGGTGGCGAACACCAGCACGATGAAGGCCACCAGCGCCGAGGCGATCCAGACGTTGCGACGCTTGCGCGCGCGAAGTTCCTCAGGCGTCAGACGCATGGTTTTACGCTCCCAGACCGGACAGGGCCTCGACCAGCAGCGCCGAGAACAGCGCCATCAGATAGAGGATGGACAAGGCGAACAGGTCCCGCGCCGGTTTGGCCTGGACCTTGACGTCATACAATGCGGCCTCGCGTCCCACGGCCTCGGCCTTGTCCGGCTCGTCGCCCGCGCGCGAGCGATAAAGACGCACCGCCAAGCCCAGGAAGCCCAGGCCGCCCGCGACCGACACGACCAGATAGATGATCCCGCCCAGGCCCGCGAAGGCCGGGGCGATCGCGACCGGCACGAAGACCAGGGTGTAGAGCAGGATCTGCAACCGCGTGGACTTTGCGCCCTTGGCCACCGGCATCATCGGAATGCCCGCCTTGGCGTAATCGCCGGCCGAATACAGCGCCAGCGCCCAGCTGTGCGGCGGGGTCCACAGGAAGATGATGAGAAACAGCAGCCACGCCTGCCACGGCGCATGGCCCGTCGCCGCCGCCCAGCCGATCACGGGCGGAAAGGCGCCCGCCGCGCCGCCGATGACGATGTTCTGGGGCGTCCGCCGCTTCAGCAGCAGGGTGTAGAAGCCGGCGTAATAGACGATGGTCATGGCCAGCAGACCGGCCGCCAGCCAGTTGGTGTTCATCCCCAACAGCATGACCGAAAACAGGCTCAGGATGACGCCGAACGCCATGGCGTCGTTCTTGCGCACACGTCCCGCCGCCACCGGCCGGCCGCGCGTGCGCCGCATCAGGGCGTCGGTCTCGCCTTCCAGCGCCATGTTCAGCGCCCCGGCCGCCCCTGCGCCCACGGCGATGCACAGGATGGCGATGGCCGCGACCAGCGGATTGACCGATCCGGGCGCGACGATCAGCCCGGTCGCAGCGGTGAACACCACCAGCGACATCACGCGCGGCTTCAGCAGCTGGAAGAAATCCTCCGGCTGGGCGGTCGAGATGGCGGGGCGGGTCTGAACTTCGGTCATCGGTGAGGGCCGCATAGCATACCCAAATGAAGAAGGCCGCCCCTTCCGACGGAAAGAGCGGCCTTCGATTTCATATCGCTGGAAAGGCTTAGTGCTCTTCCGCCTTGATGACCGGCAGTTCGTTGAACTGGTGGGCCGGGGGCGGCGAGGACAGGGTCCACTCCAGGGTCGTGGCGCCTTCGCCCCACGGATTATCGACACCCGGACGACGACGGATCGCCGCCTCGGCCAGCATGATCAGGAAGACCAGCACGCCGACCGCCGTGATCGCATAGCCGATCGACGAGACGTGGTTCCACAGGGTGAAGGCTTCCGGATAGTCGATGTAGCGACGCGGCATGCCCTGCAGACCCAGGAAGTGCTGCGGGAAGAACACCAGGTTCACGCCCACGAACATGATCCAGAAGTGGGTCGCGCCCAGGAACTCGTTGTACTTCACCCCGAACATCTTCTCGAACCAGTAGTAGAAGCCCGCGAAGATCGCGAAGACGGCGCCCAGCGACAGCACGTAGTGGAAGTGCGCCACCACGTAATAGGTGTCGTGCAGGCTGTAATCGATGCCGGCGTTCGACAGGACCACGCCGGTCACGCCGCCGACGGTGAACAGGAAGATGAAGCCGATCGCCCACAGCATGGGCGTCTTGAAGCTGATGGAGCCGCCCCACATGGTGGCGATCCAGCTGAAGATCTTCACGCCCGTCGGCACCGCGATGATCATGGTGGCGGCGATGAAATAGGCGCGCAGATTGATGCTCATGCCGACCGTGTACATATGGTGGGCCCACACGATGAAGCCGACGAAGCCGATGGCCACCATGGCGTAGGCCATGGCCAGATATCCGAACACCGGCTTGCGGCTGAAGGTCGAGACGATGTGGCTGATGATGCCGAAGCCCGGCAGGATCAGGATGTACACTTCCGGGTGACCGAAGAACCAGAACAGGTGCTGGTACATGATCGGGTCGCCGCCGCCGGCGGGATCGAAGAAGTGGGTGTGGAAGTTGCGGTCTGTCAGCAGCATGGTGATGGCGCCGGCCAGCACGGGCAGCGACAGCAGCAGCAGGAAGGCGGTGATCAGCACCGACCAGGCGAACAGCGGCATCCGGTGGATGGTCATGCCGGGCGCGCGCATGTTCAGGATGGTGGTGATGAAGTTGATCGCGCCCAGGATCGAGCTGGCGCCCGCGACGTGCAGGGCGAAGATGGCCAGGTCGAAGGCGGGGCCGACGTGGCCCGTGGTCGACAGCGGCGGATAGGCTGTCCAGCCTCCGCCGAAGCCCTTGCCCGGTCCGCCGTCTGTGAACATCGACAGGATCAGCAGGCACCAGGCGGCGACCAGCAGCCAGAACGAGATGTTGTTCATGCGCGGGAAGGCCATGTCCGGCGCGCCGATCATGATCGGCACGAACCAGTTGCCGAAGCCGCCGATCATGGCGGGCATCACCATGAAGAAGATCATGATCAGGGCGTGGGCCGTGACGACGGCGTTATAGCCGTGCTTGGACTGCTCCACGAGACCCAGCAACTGGATCGAGGAGCCTTCCTTGAAGATCTGGATGCCCGGCTCGGCCAGTTCCCAGCGGATCAGACCGGACAGGGCGCCGCCCACGATGCCCGCCATGATGGCGAACATCAGATACAGGGTGCCGATGTCCTTGTGATTGGTGGACAGGAACCAGCGGGTGAAGAAGCCCAGCTTGTGGTCGTGGTGGTGGTCGTCGTGAGCGTGACCGATGTGGGTCGCGTCGCGGGTTACGGTAGCGTCAGCCATGTGTCTCTGTTCGCCTCTTACTGGGCGGCCGGCGCGGCGGACGCCGCGGCGGGAACGGGTTGGTCGGCGGTGGCGCCGACGGGGGCGGCGACCGGGGTCGCGGCATCGGCGGCGGGCGCGGGCGCGGCTGCGGCCGGAGCGGCGGCTGCGGCGGGCGCGGCGACCTTGGGCGTCATCGAACCGCCCTTGGAGGCGATCCACTGTTCGAACTGGGCCTGGGTCACGACCCGGATCTCCAGCGGCATGAAGGCGTGGTCGACGCCGCACAGTTCCGAGCACTGACCATAGAAGACGCCGGTGCGCTCGGCCTTGAACCAGGTGGTGTTGATGCGGCCGGGAACGGCGTCGGTCTTCAGGCCGAACGCCGGCAGGGCGACGGCGTGGATGACGTCCGAGGCGGTGATGACCAGTTGCACCGTCTTGCCAACCGGCACGACCATCGGCTCGGTCGCGGCCAGGCGATAGGGCACGCCCTTGGCCTTGGCTTCCTCTTCCGGGAGCATGTTGGAGATATATTCCGCGACGCCCTGGTCCGGATACTCATAGGCCCAGTTCCACTGGTTGCCGGTCACCTTCACCGTCAGGTCCGGCGACGGCATGTCGTGATAGGCGAACAGCAGGCGGAACGAGAACAAGGAGATGAAGACCAGGATCAACACCGGCAGCACGGTCCAGATGATCTCGATCGTGGTGTTGTGGCTCCAACGCGCGGGCGTCGGATTGGCCTTCTTGTTGTAGCGGAACACGATCCACGCCAGCAGGCCCAGCACCAGCAGGGTGATGGCCGTGATGATCGGCATCAGGATCACGTCGTGGAAGAAGTGCGCATCATGCTTCAGCGGCGACGCCGCCGGTTGCAGCGTGATGCCGCCCGGGGTCGGCTGACCCATCAGGTCCTGCGCCCACGTCGGCGCCGCAGCGAACATCGCCAGTCCGGCGCCCAGAACGATGGAGGACGCGCAAGTCGCGGCCTTCTTCAACGTCCCTTGGGCTCGCTTGCCCATCCCCATATGAGACTTCCCCATAAAACCGTTATGCAGCAGATACTTGCGAATGGCTCGCAAGAGATCACGCTGGCGCGATTCCCACGCCCGGCGTTCTCGGTCACCTATCGGATCGCTTTCGGCTTGCCAAGCGATCAACGGCGCTCAGGCCGCAAAGCCGCCTTCAGCCGGCCTCGATTAAATCGCTGTCATGTTTCGATAGCTACCTTGCGTCACAAGATACCTTGTCGTAGTCAATGGCCATCAACGGGAGAGCCGAGGTGCCAGAAACTATCGAGATACAGCTGAAGAAGGGCGTGTTGGGGCTTTGCGTCCTGGCTCTTCTGAACCGGGCGGACAGCTACGCCTACGAGATCGCCAGCCGCCTGTCGGACGCGATCGATATGGGGGAAGGCACGATCTACCCCTTGATGCGCCGCATGCAGTCCGAAGGACAGGTCGAGACCTACCTGGTCGAATCCTCCGCCGGGCCTTCGCGCAAATACTATCGACTGACCGAAGCGGGCCGGGGGGCCCTCGCCGCCCAGACTGCCGAATGGTCCGCCTTCACCAAGGCCGTCGACGCCATCGTGGCGAACGACGCCGATCAGGGAGCCGCTCAATGACGCGCGCCGAATTCATCGATCGTTTGAAGGAAGGCCTCGTCGGCCTGCCGACCACGACCGCCAACGACATCATCGCCGACTATCAGACCCACTTCGACGACGGCCTTGCCGCCGGCCGCACCGAGGCCGAGGTGGCCTCCGCGCTCGGCGATCCGGTCCGCCTGGCTCGCGAGCTCAAGGCCGAGGCCGGAATCCAGCGCTGGCATCAGGAGAAGAACCCCTCCGCCGCCGCCGGCGCCGTCTTCGCGGTCCTGGGCTTGGGGGCGCTGGACATCCTGATCCTCCTGCCCCTGCTGATGGGCGTGATCGGGACCGTGTTCGGCTTCTTCATCGCCGCCATCGGACTGTTCATCGCAGGCGGCGTGATCATGGTCGCCGGTCCCTTCGCCGGCTTCCCCGGCGGGCCGTTCGCGGCGATCCTGATGGGGCTGGGCCTGATGGCCGGCGCCGTCTTCATCGGCGCACTGCTGACCATCTTCACCATCTGGCTGGTCAACGGCGTCGTCTGGTTCGCCCGCCTGCACTACCGCCTGCTGAAGCCGGCGCTTGAGCCGACCAGCGTTCAATCCACCTCGACCTCGGGAGTCTCGGCATGATCCGCACCCTGTTCATCATCGCCGGCGCCGCCCTGGTGCTGTGCCTGGTCACCGTCGGCGGCGCGCTGGCGATCGGCGGCCACGACCTCCAGCGCCACGGCTGGGCCTGGACCATCAAGGACCAGGACGGCGAGACCATCCGCTTCGAGCGGGTCAAGGGCGGCGGGACCGACGACCTCGGCCCGCTCACCACCCGCACCCTGCCTTGGACCGGCGGCGAGACCCTGACTGTCGATTCCAGCATCGACGTCGACTATGTGCAGGGTGACGCCAACACCGTCGTCATCACCGGGCCCAAGGGTCTGACCGACCGTGTCCGTCTGGTCGACGGCCGCCTCGATCTGGGCGACGGCGACGAGCGGGTCGTGTTCGGCTGGAGCAACGGCAACTTCTCCGCCCGCTCCGAACGCGACGAACTGAAGGTCGTCATCACCGCGCCCAAGGTGAACCGCTTCAACGCCAAGGGCTCGGGCGACCTGCAGATCACCGGCTATGACCAGCCTTCGCTGACGGTCGACATCGCCGGTTCGGCCGAGGTCACCGCCTCGGGTCGAACCGACGAGCTGAAGCTGGACATCGCCGGCTCGGGCGATGCGTCCCTGGGCGACCTGGCGACGCGCGACGCCTGGGTGGACATCGCCGGCTCCGGCGACGCCCGCATCGCCCCGACCGGCGACGTCAAGGTCGCCATCGCCGGCTCCGGCGACGTAGCCCTGGCCACCCGCCCCGCCAACCTGAACAGCACCGTCTCCGGCTCCGGCGACGTCTATCAGGACTGACGGTCGCACCGATCACTGTGGAAAGGGGCTGGATCCACCAGCCCCTTTTTTCTGTGCGCCCGCCTTGGAAACAGGGAGCGGCGCCTTCACCCCTCGGGCCCTACGCGCTAAGTCAGCCGCATGACTTTCGCTCCCCTCCCCGACGCCGGCGCCAACTGGGTCGATCGGCATGCGCCGGAGGGGCTGAAGCCGTGGTTGAAGCTGGGGCGGTTCGACCGGCCCATCGGCATCTGGCTGCTGCTGCTGCCTGGGTGGCAGGGGATCACGCTGGCCTTGGCGCAGTATCGGCAAAGCCCCGGCTTTTATGATCTGTGGCTGTTCGTCGGTTTTGCCATCGGCGCCTGTCTGATGCGGGCGGCGGGGTGCGCCTTCAACGACATCGTCGATCGGGATTTCGACGCCCAGGTCGCCCGTACCGCCCAGAGACCCATTCCGTCCGGCCGCATCTCGGTGAAGCAAGCCTGGGCCTTCGTCGTCGCGTGCAGCCTGATCAGCCTTTTGATCCTGCTCACCCTGCCGACCGTCGCCATCGGGCTGGGCGTCGGGTCGCTGGGCCTTGTCGCGGCCTATCCCTTCATGAAGCGGATCACCTGGTGGCCCCAGGCCTGGCTGGGCCTGACGTTCAACTGGGGCGCGCTGATGGGGTTCGCCGCCGCCCTGCCGCTGGCGGCGGCCGCCTTGCTGCTGCCCGCCGATCTCGTCGGCGAGTTCCGGCCCCTTCTGTGGTCCCCGGCCAGCGACAGCGGCCATGCGATCGCCTTGGCCTGGCAGGCCTATCTTCCCGCCGTGCTGCTGTGGATCGGCGGGGTCTTCTGGACCCTGGGCTACGACACCATTTACGCGCTTCAGGACATCGAGGACGACGCCATGATCGGCGTGAAGTCCTCGGCCCGTCGCCTGGCCTCGGCCGTGCGGCCCGGCGTGGCGGTCTTCTATGGCCTGGCGGTCGCGCTCGCTGTCTTGACGGGCCTGTCCGTAAATCTCGGTCCGCTGTTCTGGCTCGGACTGCTGATCTATGCCGCCCATTTGGGGCGTCAGGTCGTGCGGCTCGACCGCAACGACGGCGCCCTGGCGCTGAAACTGTTCAAGTCCAATCGCGAGGCCGGCGTCATCCTGCTGGCCGCCATCGCTCTTGGCTCAATCTCCTTGTGATCCCCCCGATGATGGAGTTTCCCATGTCGCGCACCGCCCGCATCCTGCTGCTGTCCGCCGCTGTCGCCGCCACCCTGGCTGCCTGCCAGCGCAAGGAAGACAAGGCCCAGGCGCCGGCCGCGCCGGCCCCGGCCGCTGCGCCGGCCATGTCAAACACCCCCGTCGGCTATGACAGCAAGACCCCCTATGCCGCCGTCAAACTGACCCTGCCCCAGGCGATCAAGACCACGCCCGCCCTGCACGCCGCCCTCTACGCCGACACGGTGCGCGACCTGAAGCAGTTCGAGGAAGGCGCCCAGGCTGATCTCAGCGAGGCCGGCGGCGGCCCCAACCCTTATGAAAAGACCATCGCTTTCGCGCCGGGCGCCGAGACCGGCAAACTGGTCAGCCTGGCCCGCACCGATTTCGAGTTCACCGGCGGCGCCCATCCCAACACCAGCTTCGACGCCGTCATCTGGGACAAGACGGCCAACAAGCGACTGGGCTTCGCCGACCTGTTCCGGCCGGGCGCCGACCTGTCGGTTCTGGACAAGGCCCTGTGCGCCGCCGCCAACGCCGCCAAACAGGCCCGCTCGCCGGGCTCGGAAACCGCGACCCTGGACGGCAAGATGTGGACCTGCCCCAAGGCCGTCTCCACCCCCTTCGTACTGACGCCGGGCAAGACGCCGGGCAAGGCGGGCGGCGTGACCTTCCTGATGGGACCGTACCAGATCGGCCCCTATTCCGACGGCCCCTACTGGATCGCCCTGCCGCAGAGCGCGTTGCGCGCCCTGCTCAATCCGGCCTACGCCGACCAGTTCGACGGCGCCCCGGTCAAGGCCGGCGACGTGACGCCGAAGAACGGCTGAACCAATCCTCCCCCGCCTGCGGGGGAGGGGGACCACGAAGTGGTGGAGGGGGCGGACCCCGCACGAGCTTCACCCCAGCTACCGAGACCGGTTTCGCCCCCTCCACCCCGCTTCGCGCGGTCCCCCTCCCCCGTTTCGCTGCGCTGCTCGGGGGAGGATCTCCAAGGCTCACTTCGCCAGAAACGCCTCCACCAGCTCGGCGAACCGCTCGGGCTGGTCCGCCATGATGAAATGCCGCGATCCATCGACGCGGATCAGGGTCACGCCGGGCAAGGCCGCATACTCTCGCGTCCACATCGCATCGGCCACCGCCGCGGGCGCCCCACCGTCCGCATCGGCGGCGTAAAGCGCCGTCACCGGCGTCGTCATGGTCGCCAGCCCCGGCCGCGCATCGGTAGTCATCACATCCTTCATCGCAGAGGCCATCGCGTGACGGTCGGTCGCCAACGACCAAGCCACGATCCGCGCCTGTTCCGATGCCGTCCGCGACAGCGCCTGCGCTGTCGCCTCCTGCTGGGTGCGGAAGCTCGCTGTGTCCGCAGACAGGATCATATTGGCCGCCTGATCCGCGAAAGGCTTTGCGCTCTCTGCCGTCGCGGTTGGCCCGAACATGGCGCTGTAGAAGGGCAGCGAGTCGACCGTCATCACCCGCCCGACCAAATCCGGCTGCTGCTGCGCCAGCAGAAGTCCGCTCAGACCGCCCATCGAATGGCCGATCACCGCCGGCCGATCCAGCCGGGTCTGACGGATATAACGCGCCAGTTCATCCACCTCGGGCTGGACGAAGGTGCCGTCGCCGTGCGTCCAGGGTTCGCCGGCGAAACCCGCCAACTGCACCAGATGTACTCTGTGCGACGCCTTCAGCCGATCCGCTGTCGCTCGCCACACTTCGCGCAAAGACGCCAGTCCGGGAATCAGGATCACGTCGGGGCCTTGGCCCACCACCTCAACCGACAGCCGGTCGGAGGTGAAGGGCGCGGTGGCGGACGCCACAGGTGGCGCGGCTTGGGCTCGGGCCTGATCGCTGGCCACGGCGCAGGCGATCACGACGCCCAGGATGACGGCAAGGCGCGACGGGGCGAAGACGCCTCGGCAAGGGCGAATGACGTTCGACATCACAGTCTCCAATTGTAAGGTTATTCTGACTTTTCGGTCAGCCCGCGTGCGGGTTCTCGAAAATCTCTTCGACCGGCCGCGCGAATACGGCGGCGATCCGGTAAGCGAGGTCCAGCGAGGGATCGTGCCGCTCTGTCTCCAGGGCGATCACCGCCTGACGCGAGACACCCAGCGCCTGACCCATCTGTTCCTGGGTCCAGCCGCGTTCGACGCGCAGAAGCTTGAGGCGGTTCTTCATCGGCTGCTCCGGATGAAGGGTGAAACGACGCCGTAGAGGCCCCAGAAGACCGGCACGATCAACCAGGTCTGCATATGCGGCGCCCCGGCGAAACTCTCGCCAAAGCCCCAGAAGGTGGCGACGGCCATGGCCAGCCCTGCGGCGACGATGAACTGTTTGGCCGTCACGCCGCGCACGAACTCGTCGCTTTCGCGCATCAGCGCCAGGGTCGCCCAGATCTGCCCGATGACCGGGGCCGACACCGCAGCCGCCAGCACCCAGGCCGCCGGCTTACTCATCAGATCGTCGAACGCGTCCGTCGTCATCATGGCGATGCAGATCGCGACGTAGGGCACGGAGAAGGCCATCGTGCGGACGATGTAGCGTCGATGCGCAGGCGTTCCGGTCTTCCAGGCGGTGAACATATCGGGTCTCCTTGTGTAAGGACAACCTGACACCGACCGGATGTCATGTCAACCTGACTTTTTGTCAGGCGCGCCCAACATTCTTGCGTTGCTTTTCCAGACGCGCGTCTGGGGCTAGACTCGTCTCATGTCCGCCGCCCCACGCATCGCCCCGTCGGCCCTGTTCACACCCCAGGAGTGGACGCCGTTTCAAATGCGCTCGGCCTGGGCCGGCCCGCTGCTGGTGGTCCACTGCTGGGCGGTGATCGCCCTGGCTGTTCTCGCCGGCGTCCTGATCCCCTGGCTGATCCCGCTGTGCATAATGATCGTCGGCACGCGTCAGCTGGGTCTGGCCATTCTGATGCACGAAGCGGCGCATGGCGGCCTGTTGAAGTCGAACCGCCTGAACGATTTTCTCGGCCATTGGCTATGCGCCGTGCCGATCGGCGCCAGCCTGAAGGCCTATCGCCCCTATCATCTGACGCATCATCGCTTCGCCCAGCAGGCGGAGGATCCCGATCTGATGCTGTCGGCGCCGTTTCCCGTCAGTCCGGCCTCGCTGCGCCGCAAGCTGGTCCGCGACCTGACGGGCCAGACCTTCTTCAAGCAGCGGGTGCTGCTGCCGCTAGCCCAAGCGCACGCGCGCTCAAGCAGCCCGAGGGGCGATAGCGCAAAAGGAATGAGCGACAGCGCCCATGATTACGAGTCGATCGTGACGGGCCGATCCGTCCTGCCCTTCCTCGCCTTCAACGCGGTCCCGCTGGCGGGCTTCATCGCCGCCGGCGTCTGGTGGGCCTTTTTCGTGTTGTGGCTGCTGCCGATGGCGACGTGGTTTCCAATGGTGACGCGCCTGCGAAACATCGCCGAACACGCCTGCGTCGAGGGTTCGTCGGCCGACCCCTTTCGCGCCGCTCGCACTACCAAGGCCAGCCTGTGGGAACGCGCCTTCATCGCGCCCTACTGGGTCAACTTCCACGCCGAGCACCACCTGTTCATGCATGTGCCCTGCTGGAAGCTGCCGCGCCTGCACCGCGCCCTCCATGCCAAGCCGCAAGCCGAGGCCATGGAGGTCGCACCCGGCTATGCCAGTGTGCTGAAGGCTGTTACGCGCCAGCCGGAATGACCGTTCTCGATCCTGTCGCCTTCATCCGTGACAACACGCGGCTTCAGCCCGTGCCGCACGCCCCCGAGATTTCCTTGTGGTTGGCGGACGAGATCACACCCATCTGGCGGCTGACGGAAGAAGAGCTTGGCGAACTGGGCGTGCCGCCGCCCTTCTGGGCCTTCGCCTGGGCCGGCGGACAGGCGCTGAGCCGGTATCTTCTGGATCATCCGCATGAGGTCGTCGGCAAGCGCGTCCTGGACTTCGCCGCCGGTTCGGGTCTGGTCGGCGTGGCGGCGATGAAGGCGGGGGCGACCCATGTCCTGTGCGCCGACATCGACCCTTTCTGCCAGGCCGCCGTCGCCGCCAATGCGACGGCGAACGGCGTGGCGCTGGACTTCACCCAGACCAATCTGCTGGACGCCGCCCCGCCGGATGTGGAGGTCATCTGCGCGGGCGACATCTGCTACGAGCGCCCGATGACCGACGCCGTTCTGGCCTGGCTGGCCCAGGCCCGCGCCAAGGGGACGTGGGTCCTGATCGGCGATCCGGGACGCACCTATTTCCCGCGTACGGGCCTGGATTTTCTGGCCGAGTACCGCGTCCCGACCTCGCGCGAACTGGAGGACCAAGAGATCAAACGGTCCTCAGTCTGGGCGATGCCTTAGGCGGCGGCTTGACCTTCGTGGCGGCCTTCGGCGAACTCCTCGATCATCTTGGCGTTGAAGGCGGGAATGTCGTCGGGGCAGCGGCTGGTCACCAGGCCCTGATCCACCACCACCGCCTCATTCACCACATTGGCTCCGGCGTTCTTCAGGTCGGTGCGGATGCTTTCGAACGACGTCATCGTGCGTCCCTCGACCACGCCCGCCTCGATCAGCAGCCAGGGCGCGTGACAGATGGCGGCGACCGGCTTGCCGGCGTCGAAGAAGGCTCGAACGAACTTCACCGCGTCCTCGTCCGCCCGCAGCAGGTCCGGGTTGGCGACGCCGCCCGGCAGCAGCAGGGCGGAATAGGTCGAGGCGTCGACCGCCGCCACCGCCTTGTCGGCCGTAACCTTGTCGCCCGGCGTCAGATGGTCGAAGCCCTGTAACTCGCCGGCCTTCAGCGACACGATCTCGACCACCGCGCCCGCATCCTTCAGCGCCTTCATCGGTTCATTCAGTTCGACCAGCTCGACTCCGTCGGTCGCCAGGATGGCGACGGTCTTGCCGGAAAGGGATTGGGCCATGAGGAATGCTCCGTTCATAAAGGGGGTTCGGCGGGATGAACCCACAGAAACTCAAAGGGTTGCGGCTCCGCTTGGCGGCGATGGCGCGCGTCCCCACATGGTATCCATGCGATCGCTCCTGACCCTGACCGCCCTGTTGGCCGCTGCCGCCACGCCGGCCTTGGCCCAGACCTATCCTCAGGCCGGCCGCCCCTATGGCGCCTATCCGGGCGGCGTCCCCGCCGCGATCGCCGACCAACACCGCTATGAGAACGACCGCCTGCGTTCTCAGGCGCAGTCGAACGCGGACCAGGCGCGTCAACAGCAGATCGAAACCCAGCTTCGCCTGCGCACCATCGAAGGCGCACGCGAACCGAGCGTCACCCAGCCCTTGCCAACCCGCCCGCTCTACAGCCCCGAGCAGGAGCGGACCCTGCGCCAGTCCGCCGCCGAACGCCGCCAGCAGACGGCCCAGGGCATGAGCCAGATCGACAACTGGCTGGCCCGTTCGCAGTGAAGCGTCCAAACTGACGCATCCCTTCCCTTGCACCCGCGTTCCTGCCTAGCTTAACCAGGATCGGGCGGAGGATAGGGCATGCGCTGGCAAGGTGGACGGACAGGCGGCGGCGTCGAGGATCGACGGGGTCTCGGCGGTGGAGCCATCGCCGGCGGAGGTCTCGGTGTCGGCGTTCTGGCCCTTATCGGCTATCTGGTCTTCGGCATTGATCCTTCGACCACGACACAACTGGCCAGCCAGTTCGGCGGCGTCGGCGCCGAGCAACAGCAGGGTCAAGTCGGGACACCGAAGGATCAGGCCGGCCGGTTCGTCGATGTCATCGGCGCCAACATTGATGATGTCTGGTCGCAGAAGCTGGAGGGCTATCAGCGGCCTAACGTCGTCATCTACGAACAAGGCACGCCGACCGGCTGCGGCTATGGTCAGTCGGCCATGGGGCCCTTCTATTGCCCGAACGACAAGACCGTCTATCTCGACCTCGGCTTCTGGCAGGAGATGGAGAACAAGCTCGGGGCCTCAGGCGCCGACTTCGCCCGCGCCTATGTCATCGCGCACGAGTTCGGCCATCACGTCCAGACCCTGACCGGCACCTCGGATCAGGTTCGCCAGGCCCAGCAGCGCGCCTCGGGTCAGGCCGAGGCCAACCAGTATTCCGTGGCGCTGGAGCTTCAGGCCGACTGCTACGCCGGCGTTTGGGCCAGGAACGCCTCGGCCGTCTCGAACGGTCAGGTCGCGCTCGAGCCCGGCGATATCGAAGAGGGTATGAAGACGGCCCAGGCCATCGGCGACGACACCCTGCAACGGCGCAGCGGCGGCCGCGTCTCGCCCGAAAGCTTCACCCATGGCTCTTCGGCGCAACGGGTGGAATGGCTGCAACGCGGCTATCAGTCGGGCGATCCGGCCTCCTGCGACACCTTCAGCGGCGCCTGATCGCCGCCATCCTTCGAAACGATTGATTGACTGACGATGCATGACCGCGCCGGCACGACCGCACGCCCCGAAGACCTGATCGACCTCGACGCCCTGCTCGGCGCCTATGAGACGACCCGGCCCGACATGGGCGATCCGCAGCAGCGGGTTGTGTTCGGCACCTCGGGCCACCGCGGCTCCAGCCTGGACGGCGCCTTCAACCAGGCGCACATCCTGGCCATCGCCCAGGCGATCGCCGAATACCGCGCGGCTCAGGGCGTCGACGGCCCGCTGTTTCTCGGTCGCGACACCCACGGCCTGTCCGAGCCCGCCTTCCGCACGACGCTGGAGGTGCTGATCGCCAATGGGGTCGAGGTGCTGATCGACGCCCGCGACGGCTTCACCCCCACGCCGGCCGTGTCGCACGCCATCCTGACCCATAACCGCACGAATAGCCGGCATGCGGACGGCGTCCTGATCACGCCTTCGCACAATCCGCCCCGCGACGGCGGCATCAAATACAATCCCCCCTCCGGCGGCCCTGCCGGGGGCGAGGCCACATCAGCCATCGCCGCACGCGCCAACCAGCTGATCGAAGGCGGCCTGACCGAGGTGCGCCGCGTCCCCTTCGCCCAGGCCCATGCGGCGGCGGGCCGGTTCGACTACCTGTCCGCCTATATCGACGACCTGCCCAACGTGCTGGACCTGGACGCCATCCGCAACGCCGGCGTCCGTATCGGCGCCGATCCTCTTGGCGGCGCGGCCGTGGCCTATTGGGGCGAGATCGCTGAGCGCCACCGACTGGACCTGACCGTCGTCAACGACGCCGTCGATCCGCGCTGGGCCTTCATGCCGCTGGACGCCGACGGCAAGATCCGCATGGACTGCTCATCTCCCAGCGCGATGGCCGGTCTGATCGGCATGATGAGGGGCGGCTCAGCCTATGACGTCGCCTTCGGCAACGACGCCGACGCGGATCGCCACGGCATCGTCACCCCTGACGCGGGCCTGATAAACCCCAACCATTTCCTGGCCGCCGCCATCGCCTATCTGTTCGCGAACCGACCCGGCTGGGGCGCGGACGTGGCGGTGGGCAAGACCCTGGTCTCGTCGTCCATGATCGACCGGGTCGTCGCCGGCCTGGGTCGCCGCCTGCTGGAAGTCCCCGTCGGCTTCAAACACTTCGTGCCCGGCCTCTTGGACGGAACCGTCGGTTTCGGCGGCGAGGAATCGGCCGGGGCCTCCTTCCTGCGTCACGACGGCACGGTGTGGACGACCGACAAGGACGGCATCCTGCTGTGCCTGCTGGCCGCCGAGATCCACGCCCGCACCGGCCAGACCGCCAGCCAACTCTACACTGGCCTGACCGACCAATACGGCGCTCCCGCCTACGCCCGCGTCGATGCTCCGGCCAATCGCACGGAAAAGGCCCGGCTTGCCGCGCTCAGCTCCTCGGATGTGTCCGCGACCACCCTGGCCGGTCAGCCGATCACCGACATCCTGACGAAGGCTCCCGGCAACGGCGAGGCCATCGGCGGGCTGAAGGTCGTCACCGCCGACGCCTGGTTCGCCGCCCGTCCCTCGGGCACCGAGGACGTCTACAAGATCTACGCCGAATCCTTCCTCGGCCCCGACCATCTGGCGACCGTTCAGGCCGAGGCCAGGGCCGTGGTGGCGACGGCTCTGGCGAGCTGAAGTCGGTGTGTGTCCGCCGTTTCGAGATTTTCGCGGACTATTTCCAGTTCTACGTTTGCGACGAGACCTACGTCACCGATACCGCCGCCCTGTGGAGCTCGGACAGCGACCGCATGCTGGCCGTCGGCCCCGACCTGATCGCGATCGGCACGGTTCGCAACATGCTGGTCCCGGTCGAACTTGAAATCCTGACCACAGCGCCGACGCCCGACGCGGACGCCTGGGACCAGATGCGCGACTGCGGCCTGCGCCTGGCCAGCGGCGCGCTGATTGTGTTCGGCTGCACGGACGATCCGGATCAGGCAGAGCGGATCGCTGTGCCTGCCGGCGACTATGCGGCCCGCATTTCGCACGGCGGACTGACCACCCTGTCCGAAGACGGGCTTGACGGCGACGACCGCTATCGCATCCAGCTCTGGCCGGGCGCGGTTCGGCCGATCACAGTGCTCAAGCCGCGACCGTGATCTCCATCGGCCGTTCGACGAACAGGCCGGGGCCGCCCAGGTCCAGCGCAAGCCGGCGGTTCTCGAACGCGGCCATGCCGACCAGGGCCTTGGGGAAGCCCGGCACGGCGACGTCGTCATAGATGGCGACCTTCGCCTGACGATACAGTTCGTCGCCGATGGTCAAGGTGCGCACGACGACGGTCTCGGCCCGTACCGTTCCGCCCAAGACGATGCTCTGGCCCGGCGTGCGTTCGCGGCCGTCCAGCAGGCCGGCGGCCTCGGCCGTCTCGCGCGTGACGGCCAGCACGGCCGAGGCGCCGGTGTCGATCACCGCATTGACCGTCGCCCCTTCCAGGGTGATGCCCGCCTGCAAGGTCTTGCCGGCCCGCGTCACCGGCACGGGTTTCAGCGACGACGGCGGCGTCCAACCCTCGCGCGGCAGGAACCGGACCCGATGCTCGGCCGTGTCCAGCTCCAGCACCAGTTCGCGCAGCACGTCCTGCCCCAGGATCAGCGCCGCACCCAATCCCTGATCGCTAGCCAGCGGCCCCAGGCCAAGAATCGCCGCGCGCAATCCGGTCAGCCGCAAGCCGCCGATCGCCACATCCAGCGTCGTCCCGCGTCCGACCTGGGCGTCGCCGCCGACGCCGTAAGCCACCATCGGGATGTTGAAGACATTGGTCAGCCCCAGACGCTCGACCAGCGACCGGTCGATGACCGAATACTGCGCCCCGGAATCGATCAGGGCCCGCACCGGCTGTCCGTTCACAGTCACCTCGACCGTCGGGGTCGGCGCGCGCGGCTCGGCATAGGGCAGCCAGCCGCTGGAGCCGTTCGCCGCGAAGGCGACCGTCGGCCCGCGCCAGACCACATGGTCGCGCAGCCACCAGGCCCCGCCTGCGCCGCCGGCGACCAGCCCCAGCCGGATCAGAAGATCGCGTCGTCTCATGCTCCTGACATGGACCGTCGCAGCGATCCGCGCCAGCGGGGCGATGTCGCAACCCCTCTTGCAGGACCGACGACATCACCCCTGAAGCGGCAAAAATGTGCGCCTAAACCGCCACTGCAGCGTCCCGACGCGGATAGTCGGGCCACAGCCCGCGAAAACCCGACAAGATCATCCAGAAAGCGGGTGACGCCGCCGCCCCGTCTGGCTACGACCATCGGCGTCATGAGCACCTCCAGCGCCCGCTACGTCTCGACCCGAGGCCAATCGCCCGAAACCGATTTCTCCGACGCCCTGCTGCGCGGCATCGCCCCCGACGGCGGCCTCTACATGCCGACCGCCTGGCCCGGTCTGTCGCCCGAAGCCTGGACCAGCAAGGCCGACTACAAATCCATCGCGCTGGCCGCCATCGCCCCCTTCATCGGCGACGCCCTGCCCGCCGGCGCGCTGGACCGCGCGCTGGACCGACTGACCGCAGGGTTCGACCATCCGCTGGTCACGCCTCTGGTCGAACTGGAGCCGGGCCTGTTCGTGTTGGAGCTGTTCCACGGCCCGACCGCCGCCTTCAAGGATCTGGCGATGCAGCTAGTCGCCACCCTGACGGACGAGGCCCTGGCCGCCTCGGGCGAGCGTCTGACCATACTGACCGCCACGTCCGGCGACACCGGCGCCGCCGCCGTGCGCGCCTTCGCCGGCGCCACGTCGGTCGATCTGGTGGTGCTCCACCCGCTGGACCGCGTCTCGCCGGTTCAGCGCAAACAGATGACGACGGTCGAGGCCGACAATGTCCTGAACCTGGCCGTGCGTGGTGATTTCGACGACTGCCAGCGTCTGGTGAAGGGCCTGCTGGCCGACGAGGCCCTGCGCGAACGCGGCCGCCTGTCTTCGGTCAATTCGATCAACTGGGCGCGGCTGGCCGGCCAGATCCCCTACTATGTCTCCGCCACGGCCCAGTTGGGCGACGCCGCGACCTTCGTCGTGCCGACCGGCAACTTCGGCGACGCCTTCGCCGGCATCGCCGCCACGAAGATGGGCCTGCCGTCGAACGGCTTCGTCGCCGCCGTGAACCAGAACGACGCCCTCGCCCGCGCCCTGGACGACGGCCTGTATTCGCGCCGTCCGGCGGTCGAAAGCGGCAGCGTGTCCATGGATGTGCAGGCGCCGTCCAACTTCGAGCGGCTGGTGTTCGAGGCGGCGGGGCGCGACGCCGAGGCGACGCGCGTGGTGTTCGAAACCTTCGCCCGTGACGGCGCCATCGCCTTCGATCCGGGCCTGCTGGCCGCCCTGCGCGACCAGGTCTCGGCGGTTTCGATCGACGAGGACGAGACGCGCGCCGAGATCGCCCACGCCTATCAGGCCTGGGGCCGCGTCGTCTGCCCGCACACGGCCGTGGCGCTGGCCGCCGCGCGTCGCCAGGACCGCTCGAACGGCCCCGTCGTTGCCCTGTCCACCGCCCATCCGTCCAAGTTCGGCGACTTCGTCTCGAACGTCCTGGGCTTCGAACCCGAACCCGCAAACGTCATCGCCGCCCTGGGCGACAAGCCCGAGCGGTTGACGATCGTCGATGGGACGATGGAAGCGGCGCGTGACGCCGTGGCGGCCTTTTCAGGCCGCCACTAAAACGTCTTAGCGACGACCGCCGCCGGTGAGGGCGCGCAGCAGAAGCAGGCCGACGCCGGCGACCGACAGGGTCGTGACCAGCGGACGCTTGCGCGCCTCGGCGGCGACGGTGCGGGCCTTGTCGCGGTAGTCGACGGGGACCTTTTCGACCAGGCGATCGACCGAATCCATGGCCTTGCCGAAGGTTTCCAGCGAACGGCCCTTGGCGTCGTTATAAGCGCCTTCAACCTGCAGCTTCTGGTCGCCGACCAGCTTGCCGACGCCTTTTTGGAACTTGCCTTGCGCCTGCGAGGCGGCGCCGTTGATGGTTTCGTCAGTCATGATCTTCGTCCTCGGGGAGCGGCGGACTTCGCCGTTGCACCATCAAAATCCCGGCCAAGCTTTCGGTTCCAGCGACGAAGCCGCGCAGGCGCCTCAGGCCGGTTCGGTCGCGCGCCAGTGGTCCATCCGACGCAGGAAGACCGCAGGATCCTTGGGCGTCACCAGATTGGCGGGATTGTGGAAAATGCGGTCGTGCAGCCGGGTCACGGTGAACCGCAGGGCCGCCGCTTCGCCCAGACGCGGCAAGGCCTCCCGCTCGGCGCCGTTAAGCGGCCGCACGGATTCATAGCCGCGCTGGAAGGCCGTCAGGGCGTCCGGCATGGGTCGCCCCTCGGCGTCGAAGCCCCAGGCGGACAGGGCGATGGCGAGGTCATAGGCGAAGGCGCCGGTGCAGCCGAAATAGAAGTCGATCACCGCTGACACGGCGCCGTCCTCGAACAGCACATTGTCGGGGAAATAGTCGGCATGGATCGCCCCGCCCGGCAGATCGTCCGTAAAGGGATCGCCCAGCCGCGCCAGCGTCACCTGGACCTGTCTCAGCAGCGCGCGATCTACCTCGGACGCCCGCCCTTCTCCCTCGACGCACCGATCCGCCAGTCGACGCCACATCGCCGGCCCGACCGGATTGGCGCGTTTCAGATCAAAATCAGCCGCCGTCAGATGAAGCCGCGCCAGCACCGCCCCCGCCGCCGCCTGATCGGCCGATGACGGCGTGCGCAGCCAGGCGCCGGTCTTCCATTCGATCACCGCCGCCGCTCGGCCGTTCAGCCGCCCGAGCCAGCCGCCCGTCCGGTCCTCGATCGGCGTCGGGCAAGGAAACCCGCGCGACGCCAGATGCGCCGTCAGCCCCAGGCAGAAGGGAAGCGAGGCCTCGTCCGTCCGCCCCTCGAACAGGGTCAGCACAAAACGGCCGCGCGTCGTGTGCAGCCGATAGTTGGTGTTCTCCACCCCCTCGGCGATGGCCGTCAGTTCGACTACCTCGCCGATGTCGTAGCCGGCCAGGAACGCCTCGGCGTCGGCGATGGAAACGGGGGTGAAGACGGCCATGGCCTTAGTTTAGGCCCGCATCGGCGCGCCGTGCACGCACGATCTCGGCCAGGTCCGCCATGATGCTCTCGGTCGTGGCCCACCGCCCGGCGCCCCGGCCCCGGCAGCGCCACACGCGGCCGTCGGCGCCGTAGACCTTCAGCGCATTGCCCTCGCCGCGCAGGGTCGAGAACAGCGGGTCGCCATGGTCGGCGTTCAGCGACACCGACGGGCGGATCACCCCGTCCTTCAGATGGGCGGCGCCGATCTGGCGCACGCCGCCTGCGGCCGAGGTCGCCTCGGTCAGGTGGTCGCGCGGCACGTCGCCGTCGGGCGAACGGCCGAAAGCCTCGTGGCACAGCAGCCGCACCTTGGCCGCCGCATCCAGACCCTCCAGATCCGAGGACGGGTCCTCCTCCGCAAAGCCCGCCGCCCGGGCGTCAGCCAAGGCTTCGTTGAAGGCCGCCCCGTCGCCCAGCCGCTCCAGCATGAAGTTGACCGTGCCGTTCAGCACCGCCTCGAAACCGACCACCTCGCCGGCTGCGCGGGCCGCGCGGACCGTCTCGATCATCGGCGATCCGCCGCCGACCGAGGCCGACCAGAACATGCGCCGTCCGTTGGCTTTCGCCAGTTCTTGCAGCCCGCCCGGATCGCGGCTGACCGCCTGTTTGTTGGCGCTGGCGACATCGCAGCCGGCCTCGAGCGCGGCGCGGATCACCGCGTGGCCCGCCTCGCCCTCCGACAGGGCTTCCAGCACGATGTCGGGCTTCTTGGCCCACAGGTCCGCCGGGTTTGAGGTGAACAACGACGCCGGACAGTCCACGTCGCGGGCCTTCTTCGGATTGCGCACCAGCACGCCCACGACCTCGTAACGGGGATCATCGAGCAGCTTGGCCAGCACGCCGCCGCCGACCACGCCGCATCCGGCGACCGCGACCTTCAGCGGCGGCAGGGCGGGCGCGGGGCCGGGCGGCGCCGACTTGTCGCCGATGACCGTGCCGTCGGCGCGATCTAGGGCCGCCACCTCGATCTCGACCCCGCGGCTTTCGCCCAGGTCGATGGCGTCGTGCTGGACCAGGGCGCCGCCCAGCTTGCGCGCCACATCCCAGGAGGCGCGGCGATAGCGCAGGGCCGGGGCCGTCTTGTCATTGGGGTCGTGGTCGTAGAGGCCGTCCACGTCCTTGACCAACCGCACCTTCTTCAGCCCCAGCTCAGCCGCCAGGAAGACCGCCGTCAGGTCCGATCCGCCTCGTCCCAGCAAGGCCACCTTGCCGTCCGGCCGCACCGCGCCGAACCCGGGCACCACCACCACCTCGTGCCTATCGAGCGCCTGTTTCAGATGGTCGGGTCGCAGGCCGCAGGGGCGCGAATGCTCCGGCTCGCCCTCCGCCACGATACCCAGCTCCCGCACCGACAGGGCGCAGGCGTCCAGCCCGATCCGGTCGCAGGCGATGGCCACCAGGGCCGCCGACTTTTCCTCGCCCAGGGCCACATAGCCCGGCAGCAGGTCGTTGGAATGGGCCAGGCCCAGCGCCCGCGCCTCGCCCAGCAGCCGGTCCGTCGCCCCGCCGAAGGCCGAGACCACCGCTACCACCTTTCGGCCCGTCCGCACATGGCCATAGACGGCCGAGGCGACCAGCGGCGCTTCGGCCGGGCTGCGCAGGATGGACGAGCCGAACTTCAGCACCACCACCTCTTGCGCAGGCTGACTGCTGGGGTCGAGGCTTTCGGATTTTTCTACGACGGCGAGTTGGGCGGACATCGGGGTTCTCGGGAAAGATCGGGATGGGGTGGGGTGAAAAGAAAAACCCCGCCTGGCGGACCGGGCGGGGTTCGGGTTCTGCGGTTGCCGGTGTTCGGCGCGCTAAACTCGTCCCGCCCGTTCGGGCATGGTGGTGGTGCCGGTGGTACCGCCGATAATCGTGCCGCCGAGGATCATGCCGAAACGCGTCGCGGCGAGGCCGGCGACGGTCGAAACTTCGGCGATGAGCGAGCGCTGTTGCACAGGGCAGGTCCGGTTGAAATCTGAGCCTAGGGTGATCGGACAACCCTGACTCTGTCAAGTCGCATGGGATGATTTTTTCACGACAAGGCGCTTATTGCGCGTTTTCACCCCTATCGAGTCGACCCATGCCACCAATGAGGTTGAATTTTTCGCTTGACCGGCACCGCCTCGATCATCAACGTAAAGTCACTCATCAAGACCAGCCGAGGGATTAGGCCCTTTGACGCTGGGGCAACCATCGGGTCTCACAGCTCGAAACGGTGCCAACTCCTGCGGGGTCCTTCGGGGTCGCGAGAGATGAGTGGAGCATCGACGAGACGACGCTCCACGCTCTGTCACCGCATCGAGACTTGCTGAGCGAGAACGATGCGGAACGACGATGACCCTGGCCGAAACCACCCTGCTCGAAGACCCCGACTGTCGCCGCGCGACAGCCCTTACCCCTGTCCGCGAACCGACGCGTGAGCGCGGCGGCGCCCGCGACGTCATCGTTCCCATTCCCGCCGACTTCCGCCTCGCCTCGGGCGAAAAGCTGAACCAGCCCAACATCGTCGGCCGCCTGCATGGCCGGATCGGCGCCCCCGTCGTCGTGGTCGCCGGCGGCATCTCGGCCGGACGCTTCGTCCACCGGACGGAGACCAACGGCCTGGGCTGGTGGTCCGGCGCCGTATCGGTGCGCGGGCCCATCGATCTGAGCCGGCTTCAGGTCTTGGCCGTCGATTTCGCCCCCGGCGCCGAGTTCCTGGATGCGCCCGTCACCATCACCACCCAGGATCAGGCCCGCCTGCTGGCCCTGGTGCTGAACCATCTGAAGATCGAGCGCGTCGCCGCCTTCGTCGGCTGCTCCTATGGCGGCATGGTCGGCCTGGCCTTCGCCGAACTGTTCCCCGACTGGGCCGAGCAGCTGATCATCGTGTCGGCCGCCCACCGCGCCCATCCCCAGGCGACCGCCTGGCGCGGCATCCAGCGCCGCATCCTGCAGTTCGCCGTCGCCGCCGGCCGTCCGGAAGAAGGCGTCGCCTTGGCCCGCGAACTGGCCATGACCACCTATCGCACGGCCGAGGAATTCGACGACCGCTTCGACACCACTGCGCCCGCGGCTGTCGGCGGCGCCTATCCCGTCTGCGACTATCTGACGGCGCGGGGCCAGGCCTACCGGACCCACACCACCCCGGCCCGCTGGCTGTCGATGTCCGATTCTTTGGATCGCCACAGCGTGACGCCGGAAGCCATCACCACCCCCGTCACCCTGATCGGCTTCACCTCCGACCGTCTGGTGCCGATCGACGACATCCGCGAACTGGCCGCGCGGTTGCCGACCCTGTGGCGCTTCGTCGAGGCGCCCTCTCTCTATGGCCACGACGCCTTTCTGAAGGAGGACGCCTTCGTCGGCGACATCCTCCGCGCCGCCTTGAAGGATATCAAAGCATGACTTCCCGCCCCGCCAATCCGCACACCATCGCCGCCCGCACGGGCGTGGACACGGACACGGCCCATGGCGCGGTCATGCCGCCGCTGTATCTGTCGTCCAACTATTCCTTCGCCGGCTTCGATCAGAAGCGGAAGTACGACTACAGCCGTTCGGGCAATCCCACCCGCGACGTGCTGGCCGAGACCCTGACCGAGTTGGAAGGCGGCGCCGGCTGCGTCATCACCGCCACCGGCATGGCGGCGGTCGACCTGCCCCTGACCCTGCTGGAGCCGGGCGACCTGCTGATCGCGCCGCACGACTGCTACGGCGGCACCTGTCGCCTGCTGAACGCCCGCGCCCGAAAGGGGCATTTCGAATTGCTGCTGGTCGATCAGGGCGATCCCGTCGCCTTCGAGGCCGCCTTGGCGCTGAAGCCCAAGCTGGTACTGGTCGAGACCCCGTCCAACCCGCTGCTGCGTCTGGTCGATGTCGCCGACATCTGCACCCGCGCCCATGCGGCGGGCGCCAAGGTCGTGTGCGACAACACCTTCCTGTCGCCGGCGCTGCAGAACCCGATCAAGCTGGGCGCCGACTTCGTCGTCCACTCGACGACCAAGTTCATCAACGGCCATTCCGACGTGGTCGGCGGCGCCGTCATCTCGGCCGACGCCGAGGATCACCAGACTCTGGCCTGGTGGGCCAACTGCACCGGCGTGACCGGCTCGCCCTTCGACGCCTATCTGACCCTGCGCGGAGTGCGCACTCTGTTCGCGCGCATCGAGCGGCAACAAGCCACGGCCGGCAAGATCGCCGAAAAGCTGGCCGCCCACCCGGCGGTCAAGGCTGTCCACTATCCGGGCCTGAAGTCCCACCCCAATCACGCCCTGGTCGCGGCCCAGCAGGCCGGACCCGGCGCCATGCTCAGCTTTGAGCTGCAAGGCGGCACGGACGCCGTGCGCGATCTGGTCGAGACGCTGGAGATCTTCACCCTGGCGGAATCGCTGGGCGGCGTCGAAAGCCTGATCGCCCACCCCGCCACCATGACCCACGCCGCCATGACGCCGGAACAGCGCGCGACGGCCGGCATCGGCGACGGCCTGGTGCGCCTGTCGGTGGGTCTGGAGCATGTCGAGGATCTGATCGCCGACCTGTTCCCGGCGCTGGACGCCCTCGTCCCGGCGAAGGCGGAAGCGGCGTAACTTTTTGCTTGCAGGAGCGGCCGAACCGGGGCAAATGCGCCGCCCCGGCCGCGGTCCCTTCGTCTATCGGTTAGGACGTCAGGTTTTCAACCTGAAAAGAGGGGTTCGACTCCCCTAGGGACTGCCACCGGCGGCGCCTTTTCAGCGCCCTTACCGTACATCGTTGAGCGAACGCTCCGACCCCGGATTAAGATTTCGGTAACTATTTTGTCCGGAAACGGGCAGTAAGTCTTTCGATTCACGGACTTTTTTCGGACGCAGTCAGGAACTATCCACAGGGACTGTGGTTAACCCCTCGTTAGCTCGGCGCAGAAGCGCCTCTCCCTCCTGCACCGAGATCCTCATGTTCATCGCCATCGCCCGCCCGGCGGTGGAGCCCAAAGGCCCCGACGCCGTCGCCGTCCCCGGCTCTCCCGCCATCGCCGAACTGTCGCCCCGCGCCCTGCATGCGCGCCTTCTCCAGAATGCCGCCCTGCGCCGCATGCGCGGATTGGAGCGCCGCAGGGAGCAGCGTCTCGAAGACGCCGACTACTGGCTGCATGCCGCACCGATCGCCGTCCGGAAAGCCAGCGCCCTGCGCGAAGAACGCAGTTTCTCGCCGATCCCCTGACAGTCGCCACACACCCCTGAATACATACGAGAGTGATTTGGGGTTGATTTACCGACCCTCGGTATCCGACAAGAGCGGATGGGCGAAGTCGGATCGGCGCTGTCATCTGCGAAGGCGATCCTGGTCACGGGCGGCGCGGGCTATATCGGCGCCCATGTGTGCGAGGCCCTGGCGGCCGCCGGCTATCGGCCCGTCACCTATGACAACCTGTCGACCGGCCGGCGCCGGTTCGTACGCTGGGGGCCGCTGATCGAGGGCGATGTTTGGGACGCGGACAAGGTGCGCCACACCCTGATCGCCCACGACATCAGCGCCGTCATGCATTTCGCCGGCTCGTCCGTGGTCCCTGAATCGGTGCGTGCGCCGCTGGACTACTACCGCAACAATGTCGGCGGTCTGTTCGGCCTGTTGGGCGGGATGCGGGAAGCGGGCGTAAACCGGCTGGTCTTTTCGAGCACCTGCGCCGTCTATGGCGATCCCGGCGAAAATCCGATCACCGAGGCGACGCGGCTGGCCCCCGTCACCCCCTATGGCCGCTCCAAACTGGGCTGCGAGCAGATCCTGTCGGACGCCAGCGCAGCGCACGGGCTGAACGTCATCGCGCTGCGTTATTTCAACGCCAGCGGCGCCTCGGCGTCAGGCCTGATCGGCGAAGATCGGCCGGTCGAGACCCATCTGATCCCGCGCGCCATGATGGCCCTACGCGGCCAGATCGACGATTTCGCCGTTCATGGGACCGATTATCCGACGCCCGACGGCACGGCGGTGCGCGACTATGTCCACGTCTGCGACCTGGCTCGGGGCCATCTCGCCGCCCTGACGCAGTTGCTCGGCGACCGACGCGGCTTTTTCGCCTGTAATCTGGGGGCGGGTTGCGGCCATTCGGTGCGGCAGGTGCTTGAGGCTATCATGGCGCACAGCGACCTTCGTCTGCCCGACGCAGCCGGAGCGCGCCGCGCGGGCGACCCGCCGCATCTGGTCTCAGACATCACCGTGGCGCGCCAAGCGCTGGGCTTTGCGCCACGCCAGTCTGACCTGGCCTCCATCGTCGCCAGCGCCTGGGCCTGGCACAGCCGGGTCAGCGCAGTTCGGGCATCCGGCGGCGCAGCGAGGCTGTCAGCTTTTCGAACTTCTGCCCCGCCGACTTGGGCCTTACCCGCCGACGCAGTTCCAGCCCGCCACCCCACAGCGCGTGGACAGGCGCTTCAAGATGCGGATGGCGATCATGCTGATGGACGATGGGGCTGACGCTGGCGTCGGGATTGACGACCTTGCCGCCTTCGAACCTCAGGGTCTCGCCGGGCGTCAGGCCCAGGGTCGCCACGCGACCATAGTTGGGGCGCACGGTCATCGCCGTCAGACCCTGATGGATCGCCATGTTGAAGGCCGCCTGATCGGCGCCGAACGCCCCGCCGATCTCGGATCGCGGCGTCGCCGCCAGCGACAGGATCAGTCGGGACAGGCGCGACACGTCGGCGCGCGGCCCGACGATGGTGCCGACGCAAAGACAGGCCTTGTCGGCCAGTTGCCGCGCCTGCGCCTCGCCGAACAGGGCGCGCAGATACTTCATATTGAAGGCGTGATCGGCCAGCGGCGTCTCGGCCTCGATATAGGCCTCAAGGCCCTTGGGCGCCGGATCGAAAGGCGGCGCCTGAAAGATCACGTCGCGCACGTCGCAGGCCAGGGCCGCGCCGGGCCGCTCGCCTAGCAGACCGGCGAAGGCCACGAACCGCTGCATCACCGGATGCGGCGCCCATCCGCGCCAGACCGGCGCATCGACGGCGGTCACCCGATGTTGGGCCAGAAAGGCGCGCAAATCCGGTTGGGCGTCGACCACGAGGGCCACAGGGCCCTCGAACACAGCCCGCAGCGACAGGACGAAGGGCGCGATGTCGGCCGCGTCGTATCCCGTCGCATAACCAACGACGACATCGCCGTCCGGCAGGCGCGTAAACCGGCGACCGACCTCGAACGCCTCGGCTAGCCAGTCCAGATAGTCCGACCGAACCGCCCCCTGCTTCATGGCCTCAGCGCACCCCCATCAGATCGGCGAACCGGTCGAACAGATACAGGCTGTCGGTCGGCCCGGGCGAGGCCTCGGGGTGGTGCTGGACGCTGAAGATCGGCTTGTCCTTGACCGCGATGCCGCAGTTGGTGCCATCGAACAGGCTGACGTGGGTCTCTGTCACCGCGTCGGGCAGGCTGTCGCGATCGACGGTGAAGCCGTGGTTCATCGACACGATCTCGACCTTGCCGGTGGTCAGATCCTTGACCGGATGGTTGGCGCCGTGGTGGCCCTGATCCATCTTTACAGTCTTGGCGCCCAGGGCCAGGGCCAGCATCTGGTGGCCCAGGCAGATGCCCATCAACGGCTTGCCGCTGGCCACCAGCTTCTGGATTTCCGGCACGGCGTATTCGCCGGTCGCGGCCGGATCGCCCGGACCGTTGGACAGAACCACGCCGTCGGGATTGCGGGCCAGAACCTCTTCCGCCGTCGTCGTCGCCGGGACCACGGTGATGCGCGCGCCGGTCGAGGCCAGGGCGCGCAGGATGTTGCGCTTCACACCATAGTCGATGACGACCACATCCTTGCGGCCTTCGGTCTTGGGGTGACCTTCCGGCCAGTCCCACAGGCCCTCGTTCCATTCGAACGCCTGTAAGGTCGAGGCGGGCTTGGCCAGGTCCAGACCGACCAGGCCGGTCCAGCCGCGCGCCTGAGCGACCAAGGCCTCCAGGTCGAAGTTTCCGTCCGGGTCGTGCGCGATGACGGCGTGGGGCGCGCCCTTGTCGCGGATGATCTTGGTCAGGGCGCGGGTGTCGACGCCGGCCAGCCCCACGACGCCGCGCCGCTTCATCCAGTCGTCGAAACCGGCGTCCGATCGATAGTTGGCCGGATCGGTCGGAACGTCGCGAAAGATGGCGCCGCGCGCCGAGGTGTCGGACCCGCCGCCCATCTGTTCGATGTCTTCGACATTGGTCCCCACATTGCCGACGTGCGGAAAGGTGAAGGCCAGGATCTGGCTCATGTAGGACGGGTCGGTCAGGATTTCCTGATAGCCGGTCATGGCGGTGTTGAAGACCACCTCGCCCAGGGCCGAGCCGACGGCGCCCACGCCAATGCCCTGCAGGATCGTGCCGTCCGCGAGCGCGAGAACGCCGGTGGCGCCCGGAAGAATCTTCGTCGTCATGGGCGCGCTCCTAAAATCGAATCCGGCCGATACGAAGGCCGAAGGCAAACGGCGGCGTCGTTAAGCCCTGCCGCCTGCCCCGTCAACGTGGCGCGCGTCACCGCCCGTCGGTGATCGACGCCGGACCGATCAGCTGGAACGTCGCCTTGGCCCCGCCCTGGGCGTGCGGCGCCAGCCAGACGTCGAACAGGCCGGGCTCGATGCGCCAGGTCTCGTCCGCGCCGATGAAGCCCAGCTGGCGGGCGTTCAGGGTGAAGGTCACCTTTGTGCTTTGGCCCGGCTTCAGCGACACGCGCTTGAAGTCCTTGAGCAAACGGCCAGGCTGGGTCAGGCTGGCGACCCGGTCGTGGATATAAAGCTGCACCAGCTCCTCGGCCGGATGCGGCCCGGTGTTGGTCACGGTCACGGCCAGGTCCAGCGCGCCGGCCCAGGCCAACTTGTCGCTCTCCATCTCGACCGGCCCATAGCTGATCGCGCCATAGGTCAGGCCATAGCCGAAGGGATACAGCGCCGTATTGGTCGTCTCGCGATAGCGGGCCTTGTATTCCTCGCTCGCCAGATCGGGATTGGCCGGGCGGCCGGTGGTCTTGCGGTCGTAGGAATAGGGCTGCTGGCCCGACTTGTGCGGGAAGCTGACCGGCAGGCGCGCCGACGGGCCGTGATCGCCGAACAGGACGTCGGCGACGGCATGGCCCATCTGTTCGCCCAGGAACCAGGTCACGACGATGGCCTGGGCGTTCTTCACATTGCCTTCCAGCGCAAGCGCCCGGCCGTTCCTGAGCAGGATGACCATGGGCTTGCCCAGCGCCGCCATAGCGTCGACCAGGGCGACCTGCGGCGCGGGCACCACGATCTCGGTGCGCGACTGGGCCTCGCCCGACATGTTGGTCGCCTCGCCGATGGCCAGGACGATGACCTCGGCGTCGCGGGCGGCGGCGACGGCCTGCTCGATCCCGCCGTCCAGCGGCGTCTCGACGCCCGAGCCGCGTGCGAGGGTCAGGTTCTGCGGATCGCTCATGGCCGCACGGAAGCCGGCTTCCAGCGAGACGCGCCGCTCGGGCGCGCCCCAGATGGTCCACGGCCCCCAGACATTGTCCACGTCGTCGGCGAACGGACCGACCAGGGCGATCTTCTGACTCTTCTTCAGCGGCAGCAGACCGTTGTCGTTCTTCAGCAGCACGACCGACTTGCGGCCCGCCTCGCGCGACAGCTCGACGTGCTCGCGCGACCCGACCACCGCCTTTTCACGCACCGGATCGGTGCCGCGATAGGGATCGTCGAACAGGCCCAGCGCCGCCTTGGTGTTCAGGACGCGGCGCACCGCCTCGTCCAGACGCGCCATCGACACCTCGCCAGAGGCGACCAGGCTGGGCAGATGTTCCAGATACAGACCCGAAACCATCGACACATCGACCCCGGCGTTGAAGGCCAGGCGGGCGGCGTCGCGGCCGTCCTCGGCGAAGCCGTGGGCCACCAGCTCCTGCTCGGAGGTGTAGTCGGAGACGACGAAGCCCTCAAAACCCCATTCGCCGCGCAGGATGTCGGTCAGCAGCTTGCGGCTGCCCGACGCCGGCACGCCGTTGACGTCGTTGAAGGCGCTCATGATCGACAGGGCGCCGGCGTCCACCGACGCCTTGAACGGCGGCAGGAAGACCCCGCGCAGCGTCTGCTCGCTCATGTCGGTGGTGTTGTATTCGACCCCGCCGACGGCGGCGGAATAGGCGGCCATGTGTTTGGCGGTGGCCAGGACCGCGTCACGGTCGTCCAGACCCTTTTCGCCCTGGAAGCCGCGCACGCGGGCGGCGGCCAGCAGGTTGTTCAGCAGTACGTCCTCGCCCGCGCCCTCGACGTTGCGGCCCCAGCGCTGGTCGCGCGCCACGTCCACCATGGGGGCGTAGGTCTGGTGAACGGCCGACGCCGCCGTCTCGATCGCCGCCGCCCGCGCCGTGCGACGCGCCAGTTCGGTGTCGAAGGCCGCCGCCTCGGCCAGAGGCACCGGGAAGATGGTCGACAGGCCGTGGATCACGTCCGCCGCGAACAGCAGCGGGATCTTCAGCCGGCTCTCCTCCATCGCCACGCGCTGGATGCGACGGCCCGCCTCGGCGCCGATGCCGTTGAACAGCGACCCGACCTTGCCTTCGCGGATCAGGGCCGTGACGCGCGCGGGATCGCCCGTGCCGTCCAGCGGGTTCACCGCCGTCGGCATCCAGCGGAACGGATCGGCCAGCAGGTTCAGCTGGCCCGCCTTCTCCTCGACCGTCATGGCCGCGATCAGATCCTCGATCTTCTGGCGGTGACGGGCGACGGTGCGGGACGCTTGGGCGGAAACAGGCATGGGGAACACTCCGGCGCCCATCAGGGCCAAAAGCCCCAGGCCAGACAAGAAATTTCTACGGGAAGCCGCAGGCTTGAGAGGTCGCGTCATTTAGGCTGGCGCTCCTTTCGGGGGACAATCGAGCAGCGAAGCGAGAGGCCTAGCCTCTCGGCCCCGACGGCTTCAACCCCCGCCTGCCATGTAAATCGATGTAACGCCCCGCTGCGCGGTCACGCCGCGTTTCGCCGCCGTCATCCCAGGGCGATGTCCAGGAACATCATACCGACCAGGCCGATCATCAGGCCGATCATCGACCCCTCCCCCTTGGACTTCTCGCGGGTCTCGGGAATGATCTCGGCGGTGACGACATAGATCATCGCGCCCGCCGCCAGGCCCAGCCCCCACGGCAGGGCGCCGGGCAAGAGATCGACCACGCTGGCGCCAATCAGCCCGCCGACCGGCTCGACCAGGCCCGAAGCCAAGGCTGCCGCAAAGGCCGGCCAGCGGCCGTATCCCAGGGTCGCCATCGCCGCCGACACGGCCAGCCCCTCCGGCATGTTCTGGATGCCGATGCCGAGCGCCGTGGACAGCCCTTGATGCATGTCGCCGCCGCCGAAGCTGACGCCCACCGCCGCCCCCTCGGGGAAGTTGTGCAGGGTGATGGCGATGATGAACAGCCAGATGCGCCGCGACAGGTCGCGCGATCCCGCCGGTCCGATGGCCAGCATGTCCACCGGCGCGAACCGGTTCATCAGGCCGATCACCGTCGCCCCGATCAGCACCGCCGCCCCCATGACGCCGGCCGCCGCCGCCTGGCTGGCCCCACCCGCCTGCAACACGTCCACGCCGGGGATGATCAGCGAGAAGAAGGAGGCCGCCAGCATGACCCCGGCGGCGAATCCCAGCAGGGCGCTCTGGGTCTGCACCCCCGCCTTGCGGAAGAACAGCAGAGGCACGGCGCCCACCGCCGTCATCATGCCCGCCGCCAGACTGCCCAGACCGCCTGCGGCGATGGGGGAAAGGGATTCCATCATCCGTCTGCATTGCGGCGAGACACGGCAAGAGACAAGCCCGAACCGTGGCGTTAGAGAAAGCTTCATGTCCCAGCGCGCCGCCCTCCCCGTCGGCCCGAACGCTGCGTCGGCGCTGGGCGCCGCCCGGCGGGTCGTGGTCAAGATCGGATCCTCCCTGCTGATCGACGCGGCCACGCGTCAGCCGACGCGTGATTGGCTGGCCGCCGTCGCCTCGGACCTGGCGGCGCTGAAGGCCGAAGGGCGCGAGGTCATCGTCGTCTCGTCCGGCTCGATCGCCCTGGGCCGGGGACGGCTGCCCGCGCTGGGCGCACGGCTGGAGGACAAGCAGGCGGCGGCTTCGGTCGGACAGTCCCTGCTGATGGCGGCCTGGTCCGAGGCCCTGGCGCCGCACGGCCTGATCGCGGGCCAGGTTCTGCTGACGCGCGACGACACCGAACGCCGTCGGCGGTGGCTGAATGCCCGCGCGACCGTCGAGGCCCTGTTGACCCACGGCGTCATCCCCATCGTCAACGAGAACGACACGGTGGCGACCGAGGAAATCCGTTACGGCGACAACGACCGGCTGGCGGCGCGCACGGCCCAGCTGGCGCGGGCGGATCTGCTGATCCTGCTGTCGGACGTGGATGGCCTGTACACCGCCGATCCGCGCCGTGATCCGAACGCCGCCCATCTGCCCCTGATCGAGACCTTGAGCCCCGACATCCTGGCCATGGGCGGGGGCGCCAATGCGGATGCGGGCGTCGGAACCGGCGGCATGGCGACCAAGCTGGCGGCGGCCCAGATCGCGCGCTCGGCGGGTTGCGCCACCATCATCGCCTCGGGCCAGACCCTGTCGCCGCTCAGCGCCATCCGCGACGGCGCCCGCGCCACCCTGATCGCGGCCCCCGACGGGCCGATGGCCGCCTATAAACAGTGGATCGCCGGCAGCCTGTCGCCAACGGGGGTCCTGACGCTGGACGCCGGCGCCGTCACGGCGCTGAAGGCGGGCAAGAGCCTGCTGCCCGCCGGAGTCACGGGCGTCTCCGGCGCTTTCGAAAAGGGTGACTGCGTGCGTCTGATCGACCCGGACGGTTGCGCCGTCGGGGTGGGGCTGGCCGCCTATGCCGCCGACGAGGCCGCGCGCCTTCGCGGCCGCCGCTCGGACGAGATCGAAACCCTGCTGGGCTATCGCGGGGCCTCGGTTCTGATCCACCGCGACGACATGGTGCTGGACGACCGATGACCGACCTCTCGACCCGAATGCTCGACTTGGGCCAGCGCGCCCGCGCCGCAGCCGTGCTCTTGCGCGAAGCCCCGGCCGCCGCCCGCACCCGCGCGCTGGAAAGCCTGTCCGCGAAACTGACGGGCGCCGAACCCGCCCTGCTCGCCGCCAACGCCCGCGATGTCGAGGCCGCCCGCGTCAACGGCATGACCGAGGCCCTGATCGACCGGCTGTCGCTGAGCCCCGCCCGCATCGCCGGCATGGCCGAGGCGGTGGCGACCATCGCCGCCGTGCCCGATCCGCTGGGCGTCGAGACCGAACGCTGGACCCCCGCCAACGGTCTGGACATCGCCCGCGTCCGCACCCCCATCGGCGTGCTGGGCGTGATCTACGAGAGCCGCCCCAACGTCACCGCCGACGCCGCCGCCCTATGCATCCGCTCGGGCAATGCCGCCATCCTGCGCTGCGGCTCGGACTGCCTTCAGTCCTCCCTGGCCATCGCCGCCCTGATCGCGGAAGCCCTCGCCGAAGCCGGCCTGCCCGCCGATGCGGTGCAATTGGTCGACACCCCCGATCGCGAAGCCGTGGGCCTGATGCTGACCGGGCTGAACGGCGCCATCGACGTCATCGTGCCGCGCGGCGGCAAGAGCCTGGTCGCCCGCGTCCAGGCCGAGGCGCGAACGGCCGTGCTCAGCCACCTGGAAGGCCTGAACCACACCTATCTGCATGAGGCCGCCGATCTTGAGACCGCCCGCGCCATCGTCCTGAACGCCAAGATGCGCCGCGTCTCGGTCTGCGGCGCTACCGAGACCCTGCTGGTGGACCGGGCGGCGGCCCAGCTCCTGCTGCCGCCCGTCGCCGCCGACCTGATCGCCGCCGGCTGCGAACTGCGCGGCGACGCCCACGCCCGCGCCCTGGTCCCCGCCATGACGCCCGCGACCGAGGCCGACTGGACCACCGAATATCTGGCCCCGATCCTCGCCGTCCGCGTCGTGGACGATCTGGATGCCGCCACCGATCACATCGCCCGCTACGGCTCGGGCCACACAGAGGCCATCGTCACCACAGACGCCCACGCCGCCGAACGGTTCGCCGCCAAGGTCGACAGCGCCATCGTCCTGATCAACGCCTCGACCCAGTTCGCCGACGGCGGCGAGTTCGGCTTCGGCGGCGAGATCGGCATCTCCACCAATCGCTTGCACGCGCGCGGCCCGGTCGGGGCCGAGCAACTGACCACCTACAAGTATGTGGTGCGCGGCCAGGGCCAGATCAGGCCGTAGGTCGCGCACGCTCTCCCTCCCCGTTCGGGGAGGGTGGCTGAGCCGAAGGCGAGGCCGGGTGGGGGCGGCTGGCGACATCCCGCTGAATGAGAAAAGGCGGCTCGTTTCCGAGCCGCCCCCACCCGGTCGCTGGCGCGACCACCCTCCCCCGTGGGGGAGGGAGATTGGTGCTTCGTCACCTCAGCCGCGCTGCGGCAGCGCATAGGCGATGACGTAATCGCCCTCCGGCGTTTCCATGAAGTGATGGCCGGCGGCGACGATCACCAGATACTGGCGGCCGTTCTGTTCGTAGATCATCGGGTTCGCCTGGCCGCCGGCGGGCAAGACGTCGGACCAGACGGTCTTGCCCGTCTCGATATCGATGGCGCGGATCAGGTCGTCGGTCGCTGCGGCGATGAAAATTAAGCCGCCGGCCGTGACCACCGAGCCGCCGTTGTTCGGCGTGCCGATTTCCAGCGGCAGCATCGAGGGGATGCCGAACGGGCCGTTCTTGCGCGCCGTGCCGAACGGACGATCCCACAGGGTCTTGCCGCTTTGCACGTCGATGGCGCGGATGCCGCCGTACGGAGGCTCCTTGCACAGCAGGCCGGTGAAGGGCATCCGCCAGCCGGCGTTGACGTCGATCGCATAGGGCACGCCCATCTGCGGATCGCCCGCGCCCTCGGCCTTGGCGCCCTCGCCGGTCGTTTCTTCCTGATAGCGGGGGTCGTCGCGGGGGAACCAGCCCAGCTTGTTCGCCTCGGCGCGCGGCACCAGACGGTTGTAGTTGGGCATGTCGTTATAGTTGGCGATGATCACGCCGCGACGCGGGTCCAGCGCCACGCTGCCCCAGTCCGAACCCCCGTTGTAGCCCGGATATTCGATGAAGCGACGGTCGGCGGTCGGGGGCGTAAACTGGCCCTGATACGACGCCTTCTTGAACTGGATGCGGCAGATCATCTGATCGATCGGCGACATGCCCCACATGTCGACTTCGCGCAGGTCAGGCTTGGCCAAGGTGTTGAACAGCGAATAGGGCTGGGTCGCCGCACGCTGCGCCGGTTCGACGCCGCCGCGCGGGGCCGGACGATCCTGAACGCCGTGCAGGGGCTGGCCCGTGCGGCGATCCAGCACGAAGATTTCGCCGCGCTTGGACGGCAGGATCACCGCCGGCGTCACGCCCCCTGCGGTCGGCATGTCGACCAGCGTCACCTGTGAACCCAGGTCATAGTCCCAGACGTCGCGGCGGACGGTCTGATAGCGCCAGCGCGGCTTGCCGGTCGTGACGTCCAGCGCGACCAGGGCGCTGGAATACTGGTTCTCCTGGGGCCGGCGCAGCGACGAATAGTAGTCGGCGGCCGAGTTGCCCATCGGCAGATAGACCAGGCCCAGGGCTTCGTCGCCCGTCGCCGTCGTCCACATGTTCGGCGTGCCCGGCGTATAGGTCTGACCGGCCGGCGGAGCGGTGGTGATGTCGGGACGCATCATGTCCCAGGCGAAGCGCAGCTGGCCGGTGACGACGTCATAGCCCTGGATGACGCCCGAGGCGTTCCACCGTTTCTGGCCGTCCAGCACCTGATGGCCCGTGACGATGACACCTCGCACGACGACGGGCGGCGAGGTGATCGACACCATGCCGGGATAGGGATTGCCCATCCCTTCCTTGATGCTGACGGCGCCGTTGGTTCCGAAGGCGGGGCAAGGCACGCCGGTGCGCGCATCGACCGCGATGATCCGGCCGTCCAGCGTGCCTTCGATGATGCGCGTCGCGCAGGGCTGGGCCTGGTCGACGTTGGGTGTGGCGTAATAGGTCACGCCCCGGCAGGCGGCGGTGTAGGGGATCTGCTCGTCCGCCACCTTGGGATCATAGGCCCATTTCTGCCGACCTGTGTCAGCGTCCAGGGCGAACATCTTGTTGCGACCCGAGCAGAGATAGACGGTGTCGGCGATCTTCAGCGGCGTGGTCTCGGCGCCGAACCGTTCGCCGGGCAGATCGCCGGTGCGGAAGGTCCAGGCCCGCTCCAGCTGCCGGACGTTGGTCTTGTTGATCTGATTCAGCGGCGAATAGCGCTGGGCCGCGTCCGATCCGCCATAGGCGGGCCAGTCCATGCCGGCCTTGGTCAGGGCGGGATCGCCGAACGGTCCGCGCGCGCCGGGCACTGGGCTGTCGACGCCAGGCGCGTTGATCTGACCGACCACCAGGCCGAACACGACCGTCAGGACCGCCAGACCAAGCGCGCCGAGGCCCGCCGTCTTGCCGCCGCCGCGCGAACGCAGAACAGGCAGGGTCGCCACCACCAGGAACATCAGCACCAGCGGCCCGACCAGGCGTGGGATCATGGCCCAACCGTTCAGGCCCTTCTCCCACAGCGCCCAGATCACTGTGGCGACGAAGACCGCGCCATAGAGCCAGGCCCCACGCACGTCGCGATAGACAAGCAGAAGGCCCGACACGATCAGCGCCAGGCCCGCGATCAGATAATACCAGGAGCCGCCCAGCATCGCGAGCTGAACGCCGCCGACCGTCAGAACCAGACCGATCACGGCCAGCAGGACCCCGAGCATCAAGGTCAGCCATCCCCCAAGGCCGGTCGGGGTTGTCCATCGGGGCATGGGCGCACTCTCTGTGGTCTGCTGAAATCAGTCCTTCGAACGCCTCGAGACTGCGCCGGTTCCTATTGTCGCACCCCTGGAACAAAATCCTGTTGCGGCGCAAACGGCCAACATCAGCAACTTTTGACGAAGAAACGCGTCAGATTGGATGATTTATTCTTTTTGTTTCGCTGAGAACGCCTCGCGGCAATAATATTTGCCTCTAACGCGTCGTTTGCGGCATATGCGAGATATGCACAAGACCCTGAAGCAAGGCGGGACATTCGTCGTCGAACCCCGCCGCCTGTCCAAGGCCTCGGCCGAACTGCGCGCACGCGGTTTCGGCGAGATCACGATTCCGCCCTCCACCGAGACGGCCGAGAAACAGGCGTCGCGCTGCACCGACTGCGGCGTGCCCTTCTGCCAGAACGCCTGCCCGCTTCAGAACAACATCCCCGACTGGCTGCGCCTATCGGCCGAGAACGAGCCGCGCGAGGCCTGGCGGGTGGCGTCCCTGACCTCGACCATGCCCGAAATCTGCGGCCGCATCTGTCCGCAGGACCGGCTGTGCGAAGGGTCGTGCACATTGAACCAGTCCGGCTGGGACGCCGTGACCATCGGCTCGGTCGAGGCCTGGCTGGGCGACCAGGCCTTCGCCAACGGCTGGGTCGAGCCGATCCGCCCGGCGGCCGAACGCGGCGAAACCGTCGGCATCGTCGGCGCCGGCCCGGCCGGTCTGGCCGCCGCCGACCGCCTGCGCTGCGAGGGCTATCAGGTCACGGTCTATGACCGTCACGACCGCGCCGGCGGGCTGCTGATCTACGGCATCCCCGGCTTCAAGCTGGAAAAGCACGTCGTGCAGCGTCGCGTGGATCGGCTGATCGACGGCGGCGTCCGGTTCGTTCTGGGCTGCGAGGTCGGCAAGGACGTGACTCTGACCGAGCTGCGCGCCCGCCACGACGTCGTCCTGCTAGCTATGGGCGTCTATCAGCCGCGCATCCTGTCCGCTCCCGGTCGCGGGCCGGATTCGACCGTCGCCGCCCTGTCCTATCTGACCCATCAGAACCGGCGCGACCTGGGCGACGCCGAACAGGACGGCTGGCACGAGGCGCGCGGCAAGCGGGTCGTCGTCATCGGCGGCGGCGACACCGCCATGGACTGCGTCCGCACCGCCGTCCGGCAAGGCGCGGCCAGCGTCACCTGCCTGTATCGTCGCGACCGCGAGAACATGCCGGGCTCGGCCCGCGAGGTCGTCAACGCCGAGGAAGAGGGCGTCGTCTTCGAATGGCTGGCCGCGCCCAAGGCCCTGCTCTCGCAAGGCGACCAGGTCACGGGCGTGCGCGCCGCGCGGATGCAACTGACCGAGGCCGCTCCCGGCCAGCGTCGCGACATCGTGCCCGTGCCCGGCGCCGACTTCGACGTGCCGGCCGACATCGTCATCGAGGCCTTGGGCTTCTCGCCCGAGCCGTTCGCGGCGCATGAGGCCGATTTGCGCCTGCGCGACGACGGCACCATCAAGGTCGGCTCCATCAGCTTCGCCACCAGCCTGCCCGGCGTCTTCGCCGCCGGCGACGCCGTGCGCGGCGCATCGCTCGTCGTCTGGGCCGTCCGCGAAGGCCAGGACGCCGCCGCCGAGATCGATCGCTACTTCAAGACCCGCACCGAGGAGGTCGCGGCATGACCTGGTTAGACAAGTACAACGACACCCGCGACCGGCTGGAAGCCGGCAACGCCTATGACCGCGCCTCCGAGCGCGACGCCTGCGGCGTGGGCCTGGTCTGCTCCATCGACGGCACGCCGCGCCGCGACGTGGTCGAATATGCGATCCGCAGCCTGAAGGCCGTGGCCCACCGTGGCGCGGTCGATCCTGACGGCCTATCGGGCGACGGGGCCGGCATCATGGCCGAGCTGCCGCAAGGCTTCTTCGCCGAACAGGTGGCCTCGATCGGTCAGTCCCTGCGTCCCGGCCCGATCTGCGTCGGCCAGGTCTTCCTGCCGCGCACCGATCTGGGCGCCCAGGACCGCGCCCGCGCCATCGTCGAGACCGAGGCCCTGCGCGCCGGCTTCTGGATCTATGGCTGGCGCCAGACGCCCATTGACCTGTCGGTCGTCGGGACCAAGGCCGGCGCGACCCGGCCCGAGATCGAACAGATCATGCTGGCCCCGCCGCTGGACGACGCCGGACAGCCGCTAGATGGCGAGGCGCTGGAGCGCGAGCTGTATCTGTGCCGCCGCCGCATCGAAAAGACGGTCAAGACCGAGAACCTGGCCGGCGTTTATATCTGCACCCTGTCCGCGCGCTCCATCGCCTACAAGGGGATGGTGCGGGCCGAGCTGCTGGGCGACCTGTATCCCGACTTGGAAGACCCGCGCTTCGTCTCGGCCTACGCGGTCTTCCACCAGCGCTATTCGACCAACACCTTCCCCGAATGGAAGCTGGCCCAGCCCTTCCGGATGATGGCCCACAACGGCGAGATCAACACGCTGAAGGGCAATCTGAACTGGATGAAGTCGCACGAAATCCGCATGGCGGCCGGCGCCTTCGGGGACCGCGACGGCGAGGTGAAGCCGGTGGTCCAGCCGGGCGGGTCCGACAGCGCCGCTTTGGACAATGTCATGGAGGTGCTGGTCCACGCCGGTCGCCCCGCGCCGATGGCCAAGGCCCTGCTGATCCCCGAGGCCTGGGCCAAAGACGACGTGGTCATGCCGCCCGAACACCGGGCCTTCTACGCCTATTGCAATGCGGTGATGGAGCCGTGGGACGGCCCCGCCGCCATCTGCGCCGCCGACGGCCGATGGATCGTGGCGGGCAAGGACCGCAACGGCCTGCGTCCCCTGCGCGCCGTCGAGACGGTCGATGGTCTGCTGATGGCGGGCTCCGAAGCCGGCCTGGTGCCGATCCCCGAGAGCCGGGTGAAGCGCCGCCTGCACATCGGCCCCGGCAAGCTGATCGCCGTCGATCTGAAGCATGGCCGCGTCTATGACGAGCATGAGGCCATCGACGCCCTGTCTGCCGCCCACCCCTATACCGAGTGGCTGGACAATATGGTCGATCTGGAGCCGATCATCGGCCCCGGACCGGAGCCGCGCTCAGCCTCGGGCGAGGCCCTGACCCGTCGTCAGATCGCCGCCGGCTACAGCCGCGAGGACCTCGACCTGCTGCTGGACGCTCTGGTCCGCGACGGCAAGGAGGCGGTCGGCTCCATGGGCGACGACGCCCCGCCCGCGGTGCTGTCGGCCCTGCCCCGCCCGCTGTCGCATTACTTCCGCCAGAACTTCAGCCAGGTCACCAATCCGCCGATCGACCCGCTGCGTGAAGCAGGGGCCATGAGCCTGAAGACTCGGTTCAAGAATCTGGGCAACATCCTGGCCGAGGAAGAGGCCCAGACCGACGTCTTCGTGCTGGACAGCCCCGTCCTGACCAACGGCATGTACGAGCGGATGATCGACACGGTCGGCGCCGGCTCCACCGTGGTCATCGACTGCAGCTATGACGTTCCCTCGGACGAGGCCCGTCCGGGCGCCGGCCTGCGCGCCGCCCTGGACCGGATCATGGACGAGGCCGAGGCCGCCGCCCGCGACGGCGCCGCCCTGATCGTGCTGACCGACCAGGCCGGCTCGGCGGATCGTCTGGCCGCGCCGATGATCCTGGCCACGGCCGGGGTCCACGGCCGCCTGACCAAGGCGGGCCTGCGCTCCTACTGCTCGATCGTGGTCCGCACCGCCGAGACGCTGGACCCGCACGGATTCGCGGTCCTGGTCGGGGTCGGCGCCACCACCGTCAACGCCTGGCTGGCCCAGGACCTGTTCCAGGAGCGTCTGGACCGGGGCCTGTATCCTGGCCTGACGCTGCGCGACGCCTGCCTGAACTACAAGGCCGGCATCGAGGCGGGCCTGCTGAAGACCCTGGCCCGCAAGGGGATCAGCGTAATCTCCGCCTATCGCGGCGGCTGCGAGTTCGAGGTGTTGGGCCTGTCGCGCGCCCTGACCGCCGAGTTCTTCCCCGGCGCCCCGTCGCGCATCTCCGGCATCGGCCTGGCCGGTCTGGAGCAGGCGGCGATGAAGCGGCACCGCATCGCCTGGGGCGAGGCTGTCCCTTCCCCAGCCATCGGCGGCTTCTTCAAGATCCGTTCGGGCGGCGAAGCCCACGCCCACGAGGCCAAGACCATCCACCTGCTGCAGGACGCCTGCAACCGGGGCGACTACCGCCGCTTCAAGCAGTTCTCCGAAGTCGTCCGCGCCCAGGCCGACCTGTCCCTGCGCGACCTCCTGGACTTCCGCGAAGGCACGCCCATCCCGCTGAACCAGGTCGAGAGCGTGTCGGACATCCGTCGTCGCTTCCTGACCCAGGCCATGTCGCTTGGCGCGCTTAGCCCCGAGGCGCACGAGACGCTGAACATCGCCATGAACCGCATCGGCGCCCGCTCGGTCTCGGGCGAGGGCGGCGAGGATCCCGAACGCTATCACCCGCGTGCGAACGGCGACGACGCCAACTCGGCGGTGAAGCAGGTGGCCTCGGGCCGGTTCGGCGTCACGGCCGAATATCTGAACCAGTGCCGCGAGATCGAGATCAAGGTCGCGCAAGGCGCCAAGCCCGGCGAGGGCGGGCAGTTGCCCGGCTTCAAGGTCACCGAGTTCATCGCCCGGATGCGCCACGCCGTGCCCGGCACGACCCTGATCTCGCCGCCCCCGCACCACGACATCTATTCGATCGAGGATCTGGCTCAGCTCATCTACGACCTGAAGGCCATCAACCCCGATGCGCGGGTGACGGTGAAACTGGTGTCCGCCTCGGGCATCGGCGCCATCGCCTCGGGCGTGGCCAAGGCCAACGCCGACGCCATCCTGATCGCCGGCCACAACGGCGGCACCGGCGCCTCGCCCCAGACCTCGATCAAGCACGCCGGCCTGCCGTGGGAAATCGGACTGGCTGAGGCCCATCAGGTGCTGACGCTGAACAATCTGCGCGGCTCGGTCACGCTGAGGACCGACGGCGGGGTCCGCACAGGCCGCGACGTGGTCATCGCCGCCATGCTGGGGGCCGAGGAATACGGCGTCGGCACTGCCGCCCTGATCGCCATGGGCTGTCTGATGGTGCGCCAGTGCCATTCGAACACCTGCCCCGTCGGCGTCTGCTCCCAGGACGAGCGGCTGCGCGAGAAGTTCACCGGCACGCCCGACAAGGTCGTGAACCTGTTCACCTTCATCGCCGAAGAGACGCGCGAGATCCTGGCCTCCATCGGCGCCCGGACGATGGACGAGATCATCGGCCGCACCGACCTGTTGCGTCAGGTCCGTCGCGGCGGCTCGCACCTGGACGACCTCGACCTGAACCCCCTGCTGGTTCAGGTGGACGAGGGCGCGGCCGGCAAATGGGCCGATAAGACGACGCGCAAGCCCATCGCCGACAGCCTGGACGCCGCCGTGCTGAAGGACGCCGTGCGCTTCCTGGATCGCGGCCAGACGCTGGAGCTGTCCTATCCGCTGAACAACACCCAGCGCACGGTCGGCGCGGCCCTGTCCTCGGCCATCGTGCGCCGCTTCGGCGCGCAAGGCCCGGCGGGCCGGCTGAAGCTGCGGCTGGAAGGCATCGCAGGTCAGAGCTTCGGCGCCTTTGCGGCCAAGGGTCTGGAACTGCACCTGACGGGTGAGGCCAACGACTATGTCGGCAAGGGGCTGTCGGGGGCCGAAATCTCGATCCGCACGCCGGAATGGCGCGAGGATCAGCTGATCTGCGGCAACACCACCCTGTATGGGGCGACCTCCGGCCGTCTGTTCGTCGCCGGCGCGGCGGGCGAGCGGTTTGCGGTCAGAAACTCCGGCGCCGAGGCCGTGGTTGAGGGCCTTGGCGCGCACGGCTGCGAATATATGACCGGCGGACGCGTGGTCGTCCTGGGTTCGGTCGGCTGGAACCTGGCGGCGGGCATGAGCGGCGGCGAGCTGTTCGTGCTGGACCAGCCGGGCCATGCCGAGCGCGCCCTGAACGGCGACCTGGCGGGCGTGACCGACATTGACGCACAGGCGGCCGATCGACTGAAGGGCCTGATCGAGGCCCATCTGGCCGCGACGGCCTCGCCCCTTGCGCGGCGTCTGCTGGCGGATTGGGACAACAGCCTGAAACGCTTCGTCCGCATCGTGCCCCTGACCGACATCGTCGCCCGCACGGAACGCCTGAAGACCTCCGCTTGACACCGAACCGCCTGCCTTAGAAAGCCGCCATGACCCGATCCGCCGCCCTCGCCGTCACGCTCGTCGCCGGGGCGGCGGCCTTCGCCTCACCGGCCCTGGCGGCCCCGGCGCTGCTGGCGCATCAGTCGCCGCTGGTCATCAATACGGCGGCGACCGCCTGGATCCTGACCTCGACGGCGCTGGTGCTACTGATGACCCTGCCCGGCCTGGCCCTGTTCTACGGCGGCATGGTCAGGAAGAAGAACATCATCAGCGTGGTCGCCCAGTCGGCAGCCGCCTTCGCCATCGTCTCGGTGTTGTGGTTCCTGGTCGGCTACAGCCTGTCGTTCGGCAAGGGACCGGACGCGATCAACGGCTTCATCGGCGGGGTGCAGGCGGCCTTCCTGAACGGCGTGACGGCCCAGACGGCCCACAGCCTGCTGCCCGGCCTGCCCGAACTGCTGTTCGTCAGCTTCCAGATGACCTTCGCCATCATCACCCCGGCCCTGATCGCCGGCGCCTTCGCCGAGCGGATGAAGTTCTCGGCCAGCCTGCTGTTCTTTGGCCTGTGGCACCTGATCGTCTATGCGCCGATCTGTCATCAGGTCTGGGGCGGCGGCTATCTTGGCGGGCTGGGCGTGCTCGACTTTGCGGGCGGCGCGGTCGTCCACGTCAACGCCGGGATCGCCGGCCTGGTCTGCGCCCTGGTGCTGGGGCCGCGCCACGGCTTCGGGCGCGACAACATGGCCCCCGCCAACCTGGTCTATAGCGCCATCGGCACCGGCCTGCTGCTGGTCGGCTGGCTGGGGTTCAACGCCGGATCGGCGGGCGCGGCGGACGCGCTGGCCGCCACAGCCGCGTTCAATACGATCCTGGCCGCCGGCAGCGCAGCCCTGGGCTGGATGACCATCGAATGGTTCGACCGCAAGCGCCCGACCTTGCTTGGCCTGCTGTCGGGCGTCGTCGGCGGTCTGGTCGCCATCACCCCCGCCGCCGGCTTCGTCGATCCCAAGGGCGCTTTTTTCATCGGCCTGATCGGCGGCCCGGCCTGCTATGCGGGCGCGGTCTGGCTGAAGCACGCGCTGAAATACGACGACAGCCTGGACGCCTTCGGAGTTCACGGCGTGGGCGGCATCGTCGGCGCCCTGCTGACCGGCGTCTTCGCCACCACGACCGTCAACGCCCTGTCGGAGGGGGCCACCGTGTGGAAACAGGCCGTGGGCCTGGTCGGCGTCATCGCCTGGAGTGCGGCGGGCACCTTCGTCGTCCTGATGATCTGCAAGTTCACCACGGGCCTGCGCGTCACCAAGGATGAAGAGGTCGAGGGGCTGGACTATACCCAGCACGGCGAGGCCATCCACTGACCCCACAGGCGCTGCCGGTTGATCCCGCCCTCGCCAGCCCCCATCTTCATCTGTGACGGACGGTCTTGCCGATTGCGGGAGACCGACCGCTCGGTCGCTGACGCAAGGACCCCAGATGACAACGACGCGCACCCTCCTGTTCGACAGCCCCTTTCTGCTGGGCTTCGACCACACCCGCGCCCTGATCGACCGCGCCGCCAAGGCCGCGGCCGAAAGCTATCCGCCCTACAATGTCGAACAGATCGGCGATGCGGGCGTCCGCATCAGCTTGGCCGTCGCCGGGTTCGCGCCTGACGAACTGGCCATCACCCTGGACGGCCGCCAGCTGACCATCGCCGGCAAGCGCGACGACGCCGGCAGGGGTGAACAGGCCTTTCTGCATCGCGGCATCGCGGCGCGCGGCTTCGTTCGCAACTTCGTCCTGGCCGACGGGCTGGAAGTCGAGGGCGCCCGACTGGAGCACGGCCTGCTCCACGTCGACCTGATCCGGCCCGAGGCCGAGCGCCAGGTGCGGCGGATTCCAATTACGTCCGGGCCCATCGCGGCCGGCTGAAAACCACAGCCATTCGAACCGCCCGGCGATCCGGGCGTTGTTTAACATGAAGGAGGCGGTCCTAATGACGCCGATGACGATGACCAAGGAAGACTTTGCCGGACTGGGCGCCCCCGACCTCGTGTATGTGCGCGAGATCAAGGCCTCGGACCTGCTTGAAGAGGCGGTCGAGATCAAGGACGTGGATCTGAACCCCGGCCAAATGCTCTATGCCGTCCATAGCGCCGACGGCGAGCGTCTGGCGGTCATGATCGACCGCGACACCGCCTTCGCCGCCGCCGTGGCGCATGAGCTGGAGCCGGTTTCCGTTCACTGATCTGATGGATGGCGGCGCGCAGGCGCCGCCGTTCAGGCCGCCGTCGCGGCCGTGGCGTCTTTGACGAACAGGGCGCGGATCGCATCGGTCGTGCGCGCCTGTCTGAGCTGTTCACGCAGTTCGGGAGACCGCAGCGCGCGCGACACCGCCGCCAATGCGCGCAGATGCTCGGCGCCCGCCTTAGGCGGCGCGAAAAGGCCGACGATCAGATCGACGGGCCGGTCGTCCACCGCATCATAGGCCACAGGCGTATCCAGCCGCACGAACACCGCCGTCACCTTCTCGACCTCGGTGAGACGCGCGTGCGGCACCGCGACCCCGGATCCCAGCCCGGTCGATCCCAGCGTCTCGCGTTCCATCAAGGCGTCGAAGATGCGGGCTTCGTCGAGGCCCAGCGCATGGGACGCCGCCTCGGCAAGGGCATGAAGCGCCTGTCGCTTGGACGACGCGCCGCTGCGCAGCACCACGCCCTTGGGCGCGAGCAGATCACCGATGTCCATTACACAACCTCGATACACGCAGCAGACAACGGCGCGGCCGCCCGTTTAGAGACAACCGCGCCGAAGTCAAACTGAGGCTTAGTTCACCGAACCGTTGGACTTGGCCGTCCGTTCGGGATCGATCCACCCCACATTGCCGTCCGGACGACGATAGACGACCGCCAAACCGCCGTGCGCCGCGTTACGGAACAGCACGACCGGATAGCCCGTCATGTCCAGCTCCAGCACAGCCCGTCCGACCGTGATGGTGCGGATTTCGTGCTCGGTCTCGGCGATGACCATGCCCACCGGCGGCGGGCCGTCGTTCTCGCCGGTGTCGCCGAAGACGTCGTCTTCCACGCTGTCGGGATCACGCAGCACGATGCTGCGTGCGACTTCGCGGGCGGCGTTTTCGGTCTTCTCGGGCGATAGACCTTTGGGTCCGATGTGGTGATCCTTGAGCCGGCGCTTGTAGCGGCGAACTCGCTTTTCGAGCCGATCCAGCGCCTCGGTGAAGGCCGAGTGGGCGTCGCCGCCCATTCCGGTCGTCACCAGGGTCTGGCCCGACGCGAGGCGGACCCAACAGTCCACCTTGAAGTTGTGGCCGTCCTTGGACACCACGACCTCGGCGTCTTCACCGCCTCGGGCGAAGTATTTTCCGACCCCGTCTTCGAGTTCCTGGGAGATGCGCGAGCCTAACGCTTCGCCGACATCCACTTGCTTGCCGCTGACTTGGACTTGCATGCCGATAGAACGCGCCCGACCCGATTTGGTGTCAATCCAGATCACTGATTTGTGGTCACGCTTGGCTGTGGATGTCAGCCGGTCTTCATCATCCGGCGGCGCTCGACCGAGGACGGAATCCTCAAGGCTTCCCGATATTTGGCCACCGTGCGGCGGGCGATGTCGATGCCCGTTTCCTTCAGGATTTCCACGATCCGGTCGTCGGACAAAACGTCGCCCTCAACCCCCTCGCTGTCGATCATGGATTTGATCTTGTGACGGACGGCTTCGGCCGAATGGGTCGATGCGCCATCCACCGACTGGATGGCGGCGGTGAAGAAGAATTTCAGCTCGAACACGCCCCGCGGCGTGGCGATGTATTTGTTCGAGGTGACGCGGCTGACGGTCGATTCGTGCATGCCGATGGCGTCGGCGACGGTCTTCAGATTGAGCGGCCTCAGGAACTCGACGCCGAAGGCCAGGAAGGCGTCCTGCTGGCGCACGATCTCGGATGAGACCTTCAGAATGGTCTTGGCCCGCTGATCCAGCGACTTGACCAGCCAGTTGGCCTGGGCGGCGCAGTCGGCGACGAAGGTCTTTTCCGTATCCGATCGCGCGCCGGCCTGAACCAGGCCGTGATAGCGTTTATCGACCAACAGGCGCGGCAGGGTGTCGGCGTTCAGCTCGACCCGCCAGCCGCCGGCGGGGTCCGGCCGAACATGCACATCGGGCACGACCGTCTGCGCCGGCTCGCCGCCGAAGCCTGCGCCCGGACGCGGCGTCAGCGCCCGCAGTTCGGCGATCATGTCGGTCAGATCCTCGCCATCGACCTCGCAGACGCGGCGCAGGCCCGCCAGATCGCGCTTGGCCAGCAGGTCCAGGTTGTCCAGCAGCGCCGCCATCGCCGGATCGAACCGGTTGCGCTCGATCAGTTGCAGCTTCAGGCATTCCGGCACCGACCGCGCCATGATCCCGGTCGGCTCAAAGCCGTGACAAACGCTCAGCACCGCCTCGATCCGCTCCAGCGGCACGCCCAGCCGGTCGGCGAATTCGGTCAGTTCTCCGCGCAGATAGCCGCCCTCGTCGGTCGCATCGATCAGGGTCAGGGCGATGCCGTGGTCGGCCGGCGACAGGCCCGCGCTCGACGCCTGGGCCTGAAGATGCTCCCACAGGGTCAGTTCGTGCGCGTCGGGCCGCTCGCCCTCGCCCTCGAACATCTGGCCACCCTTGCCTGCGCTGGACCAGTCCGACAGACCCGGCTGGGCCTCGTCGGTCATCCGGTCGCTGGTGCGCTCGCCCGGGGCGGCGTCGCCGTAGACATCGTCGGAACCGGCGTCCATCGAGGACGCCGCTGCGTCCGCGACGCCGTCGCCGAACGACATTTCGCTATCCGAGGCCGCCTCGACGCGCTCGACCGGTTCGGGCGTCTCGCCTTCCGGTTCCTCGCGTTGCAGCAGCGGATTGCGTTCCAGTTCGGCCTCGACGAAGTCCTCCAGCTCGAGGTTCGACAGTTGCAGCAGCTTGATCGCCTGCTGCAGCTGGGGCGTGATGACCAGCCCCTGCCCCTGCTTGACCTCTAACCTTTGCCCGATCACGTCCGAAATCTTCCCGCCCGCCCGCCGAGTGGCCCGGAACTTGCTGGGACAGAATGTCGCCGAACCGGTTAACGCGAGACGAACGCGCTTTTTGTCTCCTCACCATTTCATGGGGAGGTGGCGCGGCGCGTCCTTCAAGCGCCGTGGCGGAGGGGTCTTCACCGCATCGCTAGCGCTCGTGGGCTCAAAGAACCCCTCCACCACGCTGCGCGCGGTCCCACTCCCCGCTTCGCAGGGAGGAGACGCTAATCGTCAGATGTAGTTTTCGCCCAGATACACCCGGCGCACCTCGGCGTCGTGGATCGCCTCGTCGGACGTGCCTTCGAACAGCACCGCGCCGTTTGAAATGATCGAAACCCGGTCGGTGATGTCCAGGGTCTCGCGCACATTGTGGTCGGTGATCAGCACGCCGATGCCCTGGCTGGCCAGATAGCGGATCACGGTGCGGATGTCGGCGATGGCCAGGGGGTCGATGCCGGCGAAGGGTTCGTCCAGCAGCATGAAGGACGGCCGTCCGGCCAGCGCCCGCGCGATCTCCACCCGCCGACGCTCGCCGCCCGACAGCGCCGTCGCCCGCGCATGGCGCAGATGGTCGATGTGCAGCTCGTTCAGCAACCGGTCGGTCTCGGCGCGGATCTGGTCGCGCGGATAGTTCAGCTCGACCACCGCCTTGACGTTCTGCTCGACCGTCATGCCGCGAAAGATCGAGGCTTCCTGCGCCAGATAGCCCAGGCCCATGCGGCTGCGCTGATACATCGGCTGGCCGGTGATGTTCTCGCCGTCCAGCCAGATTGCGCCCGAATCCGGTGGGATCAGGCCGGTGATCATGTAGAAGCAGGTGGTCTTGCCGGCTCCGTTGGGACCCAGCAGGCCCGCGACCTCGCCGCGCTGGACCGTCAGGGACACGTCGCGCACCACCTGACGCTGGCCGAACGACCGCGCCAGGTTCATCACCCGCAAACCCTTTTCCGCGGGCGCGGGCGCCACGGCGGCCGGTTGCGGCCGCTCGTCCAGGTTCAGGGCTGACAGTTCCTTGCGCGCCAAATGCTCAGGTCCGTGACGGCCAGACGGCCTCAGTTCGAGTTGGGATAGAAAACGCCCTGCACGCGGCTTCCGGCGGCGCCGCGCGGCGCGCCGTCCATGCGGGCGGTCTCGGTGTTGATGTTGTAGACCAGACGCGAGCCGGTCAGGACGTTCTTGCCCTGGGTCAGGATGACGTTGCCCGTCACCACGATCTCGCCGTTGCCCAAGTTGTAGACGGCGCGGTCGCCGCGCATCGACTGGTCGGGCGTCACGAAATAGACGGTGCCGCTGGCCTCGGCGCGTTGCAGATCGCCGCCCTCGCCGCTGACCAGCGTCAGAGTGTCTGCGCGAAAGCGGTTGCCGCCCTGCGTCGCCTCGGCCCGGCCGCGCAGGATGATGCGGTTGGGCGCGTATTCGACTGAGTCCGCGCCATAGGCGACGGGCTGATTGGTCGCCTGAGCCTGCGCGTCCACCAGGGCCGGCATGCCCACGACGGCCGCCGCCGCGATGACGGCCAGCGTCTTCGAAATCTTCGTCACGATCATCCGCCTGACCCCTTGGGCGTCAGAACGCCCTTCACCTTGTTGTCGCCTGCGCCGTCGAACACGACGCGCTGTCCCTGATCGTAGATCGCATAGGACGATGCGTTGATGGTTCCAATAGGGCCGGAACCCTGAACGCCCTTTGAACCGGTGACGTTTCCGGTCGAGGTGTCGACCACCGCCTCGGGCGTGGTCAGGACAAAGCCCGTGCCGCCGTCCGAAATGCGCACGTTCGGGCCGATCGTCACCGTCTTCGCCTGCTCGTCATAGATGCCGCCGTCGGCGGTCAGTTCGGTGACCTTGCGCCCGCCCAGGTTCAGCTTCAGCGCCGGGCCGATCAGTTTGAACTTGCCGGTATTGGGGTCGCGCACGGCGCCTTGCGCGCCGACAGTGAAGGCGCGGCCTTGTGCATCCTGACCGTGGAACAGGGGCGCATCCAGGCGCACTTCCTGGCTCTGCCTGGCCTTGCGCTCCACCCCCGACATGACGGTGCGGAACACGGTCCAGGTCAGGGCGCCGCCCGCCAGCACCAGGATGACGATCGGCAGGACGCGGCGATAAAACTTCACCCGCCGCGAGCGCGCACGCCAGCGGGCGCCGGCCAGGGCGACCCTGGCCTCGTCGGCCTCGATGCGGGACTGTTCGCCGTGTTCGGTCAAGCGCGCCTCAGCTGTGGGCGAAGATGTCGGTCTCGTCCCAGCCTGCCAGGTCGAGCGCCGACCGTGTCGGCAGGAAGTCGAAACATTTGGCGGCCAGTTCGGTTCGCCCTTCGCGCGCCAGCATCATGTCCAGCTTGGCCTTGGCCGCGTGCAGATACAGGACGTCCGACGCCGCATAGTCCAGCTGCGCCGGGCTCAGCGTCTCGGCGCCCCAGTCCGAGGACTGCTGCGCCTTGGACAGGTCCACGCCCACCGTCTCGCGCACCACGTCCTTCAGCCCGTGCCGGTCAGTATAGGTGCGCGCCAGCTTGGAGGCGATCTTGGTGCAGTAGACCGGTCGCGTCTCGACGCCGAGGTGCAGCAGGAACATGCCGATGTCGAACCGGCCGAAGTGGAAGATCTTGGTCACCGCCGGATCGGTCAGCACCCGCTTCAGGTTCGGACAGTCATAGGCCGGCCGGTTCAGCCGCACGACATGGGCGTTTCCGTCGCCCGACGACAGCTGCACCACGCACAGAGGATCGCGGCGAAAACGCAGGCCCATCGTCTCGGAATCGATGGCGACCTCGGACCCCAGGTCCAGATCGTCGGGCAGGTCGCCCTCATGCAGGTAAACGGTCATGCTCAGGCTCTTACACGGCGAACACGGCGCGCGAAACGGGCAAGCTTATTCACGAAACGGCCTCAAGCAGGAATGCGCCGCGCGCATTCCGATAGGCCACAAAAAATGCCGTCGCGCGCGAGGCGATAGGCCAAAACAAAGAAAGCGCCGCACCGTTCGGTGCGACGCTTTCTGAAAAATGGTGCCCAGAAGAGGACTCGAACCTCCACGGCCGTTAAGCCACTGGCACCTGAAGCCAGCGCGTCTACCAATTCCGCCATCTGGGCCCCGTCGGCAGCGCCTTGCGGCGTTTCCATCGGGAAGGCGCGGACCTCTAAGGGAGGCTCCGGGCGGGGTCAACAAGGATTTTTCGCCTTTGCGAGATTTCTTGCGCACGCGGCGCGGCAAGCGCGGCCGCACATGATTTTCGATCCGCGTTCGGTGGCGACTTAATGGGCGCTAAGCCTGTTTTCTAACCCCGTCTTGAGGCCGGGTCGCCTACAAGCGCCTGATGGCGGACCCGTCTCTCAGCCCCTCTGCGCCAGAACGCTTCGCCACGGAGCGCCGCGCCCGGCCGCGCGCGCCGTTTCGCCAGAACCGCCGCGCCCACGAGCGGGTCACGATCCTGGGTCAACCGATGGATCTGGTAAAGCCGGAAGAGGTGCTGCACCACATTCAGCAGGCGGTGCGACAGGGGGCAAAGAGCCTGATCGCCAATCACAACCTGCACAGCCTGTATCTGATGCAGAAGCGGCCTGAACTCGGCGCCTTCTACGACAAGGCCGATCTGATCGAGGTCGATTCGACACCGCTTCTGGCCTTCTCGCGCGCCGTGGGCCTGCACAGCCGGGGCTTTCACCGCTGCACCTATCTGGACTGGCGCGACCATTTCTGGAGCGTGGCGAACCGCGAGGGCTGGCGCGTCCTGTCCGTCGGCGGCGCGCCCGGCGTCGGCGACGAGGCGGCCCGCCGGCTGAAGCTCCGCTATCCGGACGCCGACATCGCCATCCACCACGGCTTCTTCGACGCCCGCCCCGGTTCGTCCGAGAACGCCGCCGTCCTGGATCGGATCACGGCCTTCCAGCCCAATATCCTGTTCGTCGGCATGGGAATGCCGCGCCAGGAGCTATGGATCGCCGAAAACTTCGAGCGCCTGCCCGATTGCGTCATCCTGTCGGTCGGCGCCGCCTTCGACTATGAGGCGGGGGTTCAGAGCGCGGCTCCGCGCTGGATGGGACGCGCGGGCGTCGAATGGGCCTATCGCCTGCTGCACGATCCGAAACGGCTGTTCGTCCGCTACTGCGTCGAGCCCTGGACGCTCCTGCCGCTGGTCCTGCGCGACATCCGCAAGGCCAGGGGTCGCAACCGCTGATCACGTTATTCCTACTGGCCAGATAGATATTTATCGCCATGATCCCTCTGGACCGCCGCGTGTTATCGACAGCGACGGAAACGGGAAACGGGGGTGCGCGTGCCGCAGCAGAATGGACCGCATGTCGCCATCGTCGGCGCGGGTTTCAGCGGCCTGCTGACCGCCGTCAATCTGCTGAAGGCCTCGCGCGATGTGCGCGTCACCCTGATCGAGCGGCGCGGCGTTTTCGGTCCCGGCACCGCCTACGACACCGGCAATCCCGGCCATCTGCTGAACGTCCGCCTGGACAATATGAGCGCCTTTCCCGACCAGCCCAGCCACCTCGCCGACTGGCTGGCCGAACAGCCGTCGTGGCGCGCGCAGGACGGCTTCATCACCCGCGGCGTCTACGGCGATTATCTTCAAGCCCTGCTGGACGAGGCGCTGGACGACGCCCCCGACCGCCTGAACCTGATCGGCGCCGAGGCTCAGTCCATCGATCGCCAGGACGACGGCTGGCGTATCCTGACCAGCGACGAAGAGGTCGCGGCTGATCAGGTCGTGCTGGCGCTGGGCAATCTGGAGCCCGCCTCGCCCCCTGGCGTCGAGGATGCGGTGCGCGCCTCCCCCGCCTATGTCGAAAACCCCTGGCGGTTCGATCCCCAGACGGCGCGCGACGCCCGCAATGTCCTGCTGATCGGTTCGGGCCTGACGATGGTGGATGCGGCCATCACCCTGCGCCGACCCGGACGCCGCCTGACCGCCCTGTCGCGTCACGGGCTTTTGCCCCGCGCCCACGCGACCGTGCCGCCCACGCCCTATGTCGGCGCCTTTTCGGGCAGCCCGGCCGAAATCCTGCGTCAGATCCGCGCCGCGACGGCCGAGGCCGATTGGCGCGCCGTGTTCGACCGCCTGCGCCATTCCGCGCGCGACATCTGGCGCGGCTGGTCGCGGGTCGAGCGCAGTCGCTTCCTGCGCCATCTGCGCCCCCTGTGGGACGTGCATCGCCACCGCCTGTCGCCCGGTCCGGCCCGCGACATCCATTCCATGCTGGCCGGCGGCGAGCTGACGATCTTGGCCGGCAAGCTGACCGAGTTGAAAGCGACCGACGTCATCGAGGTCTCGTGGCGTCCGCGCGGAAAGAAGCGCGCCATCAAGGAGCGGTTCGACTTGGTCGTGAACTGCACCGGGCCGCTGGGCGTGATCTCCAAGAGCACCGAACCGATGATCCGCGACATCCTGAACAAGGGTTACGGTCGTCCCGACCCCTTGGGCTTGGGCCTGCAGGTCGATGACGAGGGCGGTCTGCTGGACGGGGCGGGCGCCCCAGCGCGCGGTCTTCACGCCATCGGCCCCCTGACGCGCGGCGCCTTCTGGGAGATGACGGCCGTGCCCGACCTACGCGGCCAGGCCCGCGATCTCGCCGCCCGTATCCTGTCGAACCGCCCCTAGACCCGAACAACCGACACGTTTAGCCTTCACACCTGAAGCGATCAGGGGCGATGACATTGGAGGCAAGAAGAGGCATCGGCCTGCTGGTCGCGATCCTGTCGATGGGCCTGACGGCCTTTGCGCCTCAGAGCGTGTCGGACTACCGCCTCGCCTCCGCCGACAAGGTGCGCATCGGCGTCTTCGGCGAGGCGGCGCTGGGCGGCGAGTTCGTCATCGACGCCAACGGCCGGATCGCCCTACCCCTGATCGGCGAGGTCCAGGCTGCTGGTCTGACAGGCGCCCAGCTTCAGGACGCCGTCGCTCACGCCTTGAGCCAGGGCTATCTGAACCAGCCGCGCGTCACCGCCCAGGTCCTGACCTATCGGCCGATCTACATTTTGGGCGAGGTCAATCGGCCGGGAGAATACCCCTATCTGCCGGACCTGACGGTGCTGAACGCCGTGGCGACGGCGCAAGGCTTCACCTATCGCGCAAACACGCGCCGTGTCTTCGTGCGTCGCGCCGGCTCACAGGTCGAAGAGGCCCAGCCGCTGACCGCCGATGCGCGTGTTTCGCCCGGCGACACTTTGCGGATCGGCGAACGCTACTTCTGACCTGCCGTTAGATCGGCATCGCCATGATCTCCTTATAGGCGGAAATCACCTGATCGCGGACCGAGATCACCGTTTCCAGGGACGCCTCGGCCGAGCTCAGCGCCGTGACCACATCGATCAGATTGCCCTGACCCTGGACCGAGCGGGTCATCAGGGATTCGGCCGCGCGCGACTGCTGGGTCATGTCGGTCATGGCGTTCTTGACCAGGTCGGCGAAGCCGCCGTCCCCGACGCCGGGCGCTTGGGCTGCTGTCGGCATGGCGCCGCCCTGAACGGCGGCATAGGCCTTGGCGGCCATCATCGGATTCATGGCCTAGCCCTCAGCGTTTGATGATGTCGAGGGTGCGGCTGTCCATCGACCGCGCCGTCTCGATGACGTTCAGATTGGCCTCATAGGCGCGCTGCGCCTCGCGCATGTCCATCGCCTCGACCAGGGTGTCGACATTGGGCCGCATTACATAGCCTTGCGCGTTCGCGGCCGGGTGCGAAGGGTCATAGTCCATCTTGAAGTCGCCCTGGTCGGGCCGCACCTCGGCCAGGGTGACGCCGGTCGCCCCATCGACCTCGCGCGCCTGGAAGACCGGGATCTGGCGGCGATAGGGCTCGCCGCCCGGCGTGCGCGCCGTCGACTGGGCGTTGGCGATATTCTCGGCGATCACGCGCATGCGCGACTGCTGCGCCTTCAGGGCCGAGGCCGCCACCGCCATGGCGCTGTTCGAAGGGGGGATGGGATCAGGCATGGGTCAGTCCTTATCGGCCATCGGCTCAGGCGCCCGGCCGCTTGGCGGCCATGCGGATCATGGACATGGATTTCTGGTAGAAGCCGATGGCGGCGTCATAGGCCATGCGGCTCTCGGCCATCTTCAGCATCTGCTCTTCGACCACCACCGAATTGCCGTCCAGCGTGGTCTCCGAATCGGGGGCCTTGGTCGGAGCGAACCGCACCGGCGAACCGGCCGGCGCGATATGGGCAGCATTGGTGCGCACCATCTGCAGCCCCCCGCCCGAGTGCATGGCGGCGGCGAAGTCGGTCGGCTGTTTCAGGTCGCGCCCGACGAAGCCCGGCGTATCGGCGTTGGCGACGTTCTCGGCGATGACCCGCTGGCGTGCGTCCAGCCAGCCCAGTCGGCCCTTGATCTGCCCCAGCAGCGGTATGTCGGCGACGCCCATGGCGGTCTCCCGTGCGACGCAAATGCGCGCGATGGGCAGAAAATGCCGCCTGGATGGTTAATAGGGGGTTATCTCAACGGGTCGTTAACCGTGGTGGTTAACATTCAGGGTCTAGAGCCTGATCGATTGAGGAGGAATCGCTTCGCGATTCCGACGATGCCGTGAATCAGGCTCCAGATTTATGCGAGAGCGTGATTCACGCTTCTGCCGGAACCGCCGTAGCGGTTCCTCCAGAAACGATCACGCTCAAGCGCGGACTGCGCGGGGCCTTTGCAGCGTCATGAATTTCCTCGATCTCGCCCGGGCGGTCTTCGGCCTGGCCTTCACCCTCGGCCTGATCGGGATCGCGGCCTGGGCTGCGCGCCGCTATGCTCCGCAAATCCTGGCCCGGCTGAACGCTGAGCGCGGCGAGCGCCGGCTTCAGGTCGTCGAGACCCTGGTGCTGGACCCCGCCCGTCGCCTCGTTCTGGTCCGCGTCGACGACGAGGAGCGGCTGATCCTGCTGGGCGAAGGCCGCGAACTGATCGAGCCGCGCCAGCCCCCTCTCGGCAAAATGGGAGGCGGCCAGTGAAGCCCGCCGTCTTCGTCAAGCCGACCGGCGCCGAGCTGAAACGCGCGGCCCTGCTGTCGTTGTTCACCACTCTGGTCTGCCTGGCCTGGCCTGTCGCTGCCTTGGCTCAGCAGGCGGCGCAAAGCGGGTCGGCCCTCAACATCGATCTGGGCACCGGCGCCGGCCTGACCCAGCGCGTGGTCCAATTGGTCGGTCTGATGACCGTCCTGTCCTTGGCGCCGTCCATCGTCATCATGACCACCAGCTTCGTGCGGATCATCGTGGTCCTGTCGCTGCTGCGCACGGCGCTGGGCCTGCAACAGTCGCCGCCGAACGCCGTCCTGGTGTCTCTGTCGCTGTTCCTGAGCGCCATCGTCATGGCCCCGACCTGGCAGGACGCCTATGATTCGGGCATCCGTCCGCTGATGGATCAGCAGATCGAACTGCCCCAGGCCTTCGATCAGGCGTCCGAACCCGTAAAAACCTTCATGCTGGCCCAGGTGGACCGTGGGGACCTCGCCCTGTTCACCCGTCTCTCAAAGATCGACCCGCCCCAGAACGTCCAGGACCTGCCCCTGCGCGTGGTCACGCCGGCCTTCATGATCAGCGAACTGAAGAAGGCCTTCGAAATCGGATTTCTCCTTTTCGTTCCGTTCCTTGTGATCGATCTGGTGGTGGCCAGCGTGCTGATGTCCATGGGCATGATGATGCTCCCTCCGGTGGTGGTCTCCCTCCCCTTCAAGTTGATCTTTTTCGTGCTGGTGGACGGCTGGCGATTGGTCGCCGGAAGCCTGGTCGAGAGCTTCCAGCGGGCGTCCGGTACCGGATAATCCCCCGCCCCATATGGCTTTAAGCGTCATCGGCGCTTGCAAAGCGTATGGAAATCCGTGTTGATCCCCCGGTCCTCGCTCGGAATCGGGCGACTAACACTGGAAACGCTTCTTATGACCACTCAAGCCGAACTGATCGCCGCCGTCGCCAAAGACGCTGGTGTTTCGCAGGCCGACGCCGGCAAGGTGCTGACCGCGATCGTCGAAAACATCCACTCGACCCTGAAGTCGGGCGGCGACATCCGCATCTCGAACCTGGGCGTCTTCGACACCGCTGATCGCGCTGAGCGCGAAGGCCGCAACCCGGCTACCGGCGCGACCATCAAGATCGCCGCCTCCAAGGCCGTGCGCTTCCGCGTCTCCAAGCCGCTGAAGGACGCCGTCAACGGCTAAGCCTTTTCGGTCCTGCGATGCAGGACCGGCACTGCTCGACGGGCGGGGGTCGCGATGCGATCTCCGCCCGTTTCAATTTCAGGCGGCGCTCTTGGCGTCAGCGTCTTTTCTGAACGCCTGTTTGGCGCTGTTGACCCAGCCGACGAAGGTGTCGGCCTGGCTGGACAGATTGGCGAAGTCGCCCGTTCCCGCCACGCCCGACAGATTGTCATCCAGCGCGACCCGCAGCGCCGCCGCCGAACGCGCGCCGGGAACCATCGGCCCAAAGCGCCCGCTCAGCCTCTGCAACGCCGCCCGATCGCCCGCCAGCGAATAGCCGACGCCCGCCCGGATCAGCCAGCTTTCCTCGGCCGGCGTCAGCGGCGTGGTCGCGGTCTTGTAGCGATCGCCCAGCCGCGCCTCATAGATCGGCGCCGCCTCGCCCCACTTCTGCTGCTTCCAGAAGATATCGGCCCGCACCTCGCGCGCCGGGTTCGACTGATCCCGGTCCAGCACCTCCAGCGCATGGTCGAACCGGCCCAGATCCATCAGGGCGCGCGCCTCCAGCGCCCGGCGCTCGCTGTTCATCGCATTGGGCAGCAGGGTGGTGCGCGAGCCCCAGATGGCCTGCAACGCCTTCTCCGGCTGGCGGTCCATCAGATAGACGGTGGCCAGATTGGTCGCGACCTGGGCCTTGGCCACACCGTCCAGACGCTCGTCCACTTGGTGCTTCAGCAGTTCGGCGGCCTGATCCAACAGGTCAACGTCGATCAGCCGGCGCGACAGACGCCGCACCATCTCGTCGCCGTCCGCCCCGATCGGGGTCAGTTCGCGGAAGTCATAGAACAGCGCCAGCGCCTGCACCGGCTGCAAACCGTCCGCCGCCCCGTCCAGGAAAAGGGCGCGGAAGGCGTTCGCCTGATCCGCCTGCACCTCGGCTGCGCCCGGCACGCCCGCCATCCGCTTGCCCGCGCCGCGCAGGGCGTCCAGCGCCTCGCGATATCGCCCCTGTTGCAGATAGATGCCCGACAGTTTGCGCACGACCGCCATCTCGGTCGCGTCCCCGCGCCAGCGCCATTTCAGCTGTTCCAGCTGGGCCGTCGCCTGATCCGGGGTGATCGCACCCTTGTCCAGCTCCAGGCTGATGGCGCCCAGTTTCGCCGGCGTGGCGATCCCGTCCAGCGGCGCGCGCGCCACGGCCTTGTAGACCCCCAGCGCCCGGGTCTTGTCGCCGTTCAGCTCGAACATACGCGCCTGCACCAGCCGCGCGGTCAGTTGATCGACCGCCGGCGCATCCTGGCTGAACACATAGGCCAACAGCTGCTGGGCGGCGGCGAGATCGTTCAACTGGATCGCGGCCATGGCGTGGGCCGCGCCGAACCGCGCGCGCCATTCCTTGGGGAAGCTGTCGATGGCCGGGGCGCCGGCGGCGAAGTTGCGACGCGCCCCCTCCCAGTCGCCCATTTCCGAGGCGATATAGCCCAGCCAGACCTTGGTCGCCGGATCGTTGGCCAGGGCCGCGCCCGCGAAATCGACCTGTGCCTCCTCCAACCGCCCGACGCCGACGCGCGCCACGCCGCGCAGGCCGCGCACTTCGGGCTCGCCTTGCAGGTTGGGCGCCTTGGCGATCAGGGCGTTCAGCACTCCGATGGCCTCATAGTTCAGGCCCGACCCGACCAGGAACCGCGCCAGCGCCATCCGCGCCTCGATCGGCGCGCGCGGATTGTCCGCCGCCGCGATCGTCTCCAACCCCGCTGCGTCCTGCAGCCGGCGATAGCGGGCCGAGAAGCCCGCCTCGCCGGTCGCGGCCCAGGCCTCGTCGATCAGCGCCGGATAGGCCGCCCGTTTGGGCGCATCCGCATTGTGGTCGCCCGTCTCCAGTCCGGCCGCCGGCGACGACAAGGCCAGCCCCTTGGGCCGGCTCAGCGTCACCAGATCGCCCGCCGCCTCGATCTTCAGGTCGTCGGCCGCCGTTTCGACCGCCAAGCCCTGCGCGGTCGGTATCAGGCTCAGATCGACCGTGCGCCGTCCGCCGGCGTAACCCTTGCCGGGCGCCAGGGCCGTCACCGCCGCGAACCGGTCCCCGACCAGCGGATCGGTCAGCCAGACCGCCTTGGTCGCCCCGGCCATCTGCGCCACCAGCACCGGCGCGCCGTCGTCGGACCGGCCGACCTCGACCCCGCCGGCCGCACCGTCTGGGCCGCCCAGCGTCACGGTCCAGGTCCCGCCCTGACCCTGCGCCGAGACGCCCAGCCCCTCGGGTTCGGCGATCCTCAAGGCCGTATAGCCCGGCCCGGCCGCCCACTGGGCATTCTTGGCCGATCCCAGCGCCTTGGCGCCGCTCATATCCATGCGGGCGGCGGTGTCGAACACGACCCACACGGCATCGCCACGGCGGAAGACGGCCGCCCCCACCGGCGCGCCCCAGTCGAAGGTCAGGACGGTCTTGCCGCCGGCCGTCTCGGCCCGCACCGGCACCACGGCCTTGGTCGTCTGCGGCGCGGCGGCGTCGCCGCCCTCCGGCGCCTTGCCGGGCGCATAGAGGTTCAGCCAAACCGCCCCGTCCGCGACGCCCGAGCGCGCATCCGCACCCGGTTCCAAGGTCAGGATCAGGTCCGTGCCGCCCGCGCCCCGGCTTGGCCGCGTCTCGACCGACTTCACCCCCGCCGGCGGATCGACCTTCAATCGCGAGACGTCGGGCGCAGCGGTGGTCCCCAGCCGAACGACGACCTTATCGCCCTCGCGGCTGATGCGCGAGCGCACCCCGATCACGCCGCCGAACTCGACCCGCGTGAACTCGGCGTTGGCGCCGATATTGATGGACAGCGGATCGCGCGAGCGCCCGACTTCCTGGGCCAGCGGCGCCATCGGCGCGAACACGACGGCGCCGGCCGTGGCGGCGGCCACGGTCGTCTTCAGGATGCGCTTTGTCGGCGAGGCCCCGGACATATCTCCCGACCCATGCCGCACAAGGCCTTTAATCGCGGTTAACCGCCGTTCACCGTGATGATGGATGGCGTTAGGACAACCGGTCCACGCGACAGCACCGTTTTAAGCGCCCATAGTCGTCCCATGACCGATTATCCGCGCCTCAGCACCCTGAAGACCGGCCTGGCCTGTCGCTGCCCCCGCTGCGGCAAGGGACCGCTGTTCAAAGGCTACCTGACGCTACAGACGGAATGTCCTCAGTGCGGGCTCAGCTACGCCTTCGCCGATCCGGCGGACGGCCCGGCCTTTTTCGTCATGACGGCCGTCGGGGTGGTGGGGATGATCCTGCTGATGGTGTTCGACTTCACCGTCCACCCGCCGATCTGGGTGCATCTGGTCGTGACCCTGCCGATCCTGGTCGCCCTGTGCCTGGGCTGCCTGCGCCCCTTCAAGTCCTGGCTGGTCGCCGAACAATATGTCCACAAGGCCGCCCCGCCAGAGTTCTCCTCGAACGGCAAGCACGGACCCTTCTAGGGCTCGATCACCGTCAACTCGGGCCAGCGCGCCCGCGCGCTGTCGACGGCCTTGGCCCAGCCCTTGGCCACCGGCCGGTTCGGGTTGGGCCGGATCGTCATCGCGAACACGTCATCCAGCCCGAACGGCGCGGCGACGCTGAGGCTGTCGTCCGCCTCCAGCCGCACCCCGACCGCAAAGGTCGGCGCCACGAATCGCCCCAGCGCCTCATCCGTCGAATGCAACGGCGCATAGGGCTCGCCGAACCGGTTCTGGAACCACAGGTGCACCCGCGCCTGGTTGCGGACCTCGACCTGGCTGCGGAACGGTTCGTCGAAGGCGGCGGCGACGCGTTTGATGACGACGTCCTCGGCCTCGTAGGACAGGTCCGAACCGCCGAAATAGGCCAGGTCGTAGTCCTTGACCCCATAGCCCGCCGGCCGCCCGGTCCTGGCGTTCCACACGGCCTGATAGACCGCCCCCGACACCAGCCGCCAGTCGGGCAGGTCCAGCGCCCGGACGGTCGTCAGGACGTGCATCAGACCGGGATCGGCGCGCACGATGGCGGTCAGGTCCGCCTCCAGCTCGCTCATCCCCGCACCGGCCAGCCGTGATCCAGCGGCCCGTGTCCGCCGCCCAGTCCCGGCGCCCGGCGGATCGCCTCGCCGACATAGGCCCAGGCTTCGGCCACAGCGACCTCCAGCGGCCGCCCCATCGCCAGCCCGGCTGCACAGGCGCTGGCCAGGGTGCAGCCGGTGCCGTGGGTGTGGCGGGTGTCGACCCGTTCAGCCTCCAGCACCGTCTCGCCGTCTGCAGTCATCAGCAGGTCGATCACCGTCGGCCCCGACACGTGACCGCCCTTCATCAGCACCGCCCGCGCCCCCATGGCTAGCAAGGCCTCGCCCGCCCGTCTCTGGCCGTCCAGGTCGTGGACCGCAAAGCCCGTCAGGGCCTCGGCCTCGGGCGCATTGGGCGTCAGCAGGGCCGCGCGCGGGATCATCAGGCGCTTCACCGCTTCGACCGCCGCATCCGGCAACAGGGGATGACCGCCCTTGGCCACCATGACCGGATCGACGACCGCCGGGGCGTCCGCCTCGTCCAGCAGGGCCGCGACCGTCTCGACCACCTCGACCGAGCCCAGCATGCCGGTCTTGACCGCATCGGTCCCGATGTCCTCCAGCACGGCCCGCGCCTGGGCCGCGATCAGGTCCAGCGGCAACGGATAGACCCCGTGAACCCCCAGGGTGTTCTGCACCGTGATGGCCGTGATGGCGGTGGCGGCGAACCCGCCCATCATCGTCACGGCCTTGATGTCGGCCTGGATGCCCGCGCCCCCGCCGCTGTCCGACCCGGCCAGAATGAGCACCCGACCTTGACGAAGCGCGCTCATGCCGCCGCCCCCGAAAACAGTTTCAGCCCGACAATGCCCGCCACGATCAGCAGGATGCACACGGCCCTGACCGCCGTCGCCGGCTCGCCATAGACCAGGATGCCGACCACCGCCGCGCCCACCGCCCCGATGCCGGTCCACACCGCATAGGCCGTGCCGATCGGCAGCTTCTGCGTGGCGACCCACAACAGGATCATGCTGCCCGCCAGCGCGATCAGAACCCCCAGCGAGGTCCACGGCCGGCTGACGCCCACATTCTTGAGGCCCGAGGCCCACAGGACCTCCAGCAGACCGGCGACAACCAGCGTCGCCCACGGATTGATCGACATCACCCAGGACATGGCGACCAGATGGAACAGGCCGCGGTCAGGAGCAAGCCGCGATCAGCCGCCCAGCGGCCCCTTGAAGATGAAGAAGGCCCCAAGCGCGATGAAGGCGAAGCCGACCAGATGGTTCACCGTCAGCTTCTCGCCCAGATACAGGACCGAAAAGCCGGCGAAGACCAACAGGGTGATCACCTCCTGCATCGTCTTCAGTTCGGCCGGCGAATAGACCTGGATGCCGATCCGGTTGGCCGGCACCGCCAGCCAGTATTCGAAGAAGGCGATGCCCCAGCTGGCGATGACCAGGATCCACAGCGGCTTGTGATCGAACTTCAGATGGCCGTACCAGGCGAAGGTCATGAAGAAGTTCGACAGGCACAACATGACGATGGGGGCGATGTAGGCGGTCAGGGGCATGGGCAGATCAGGGCTGTTGCAGACCTGCCCTCTACACCGGCTGCGACCGTCCGTCGCGGGCCTTCAATCCGCCGCCGTCACCGCCGCCTGGACCTTCAGCGCCTGCACCGTCTCGCGCACGTCGTGGACCCGCACCATCTGCGCCCCGCGCCGCGCGCCTTCCAGCGCCAAGGCCAGCGACCCGCCCAGCCGGTCGGTCGCCAAGGTCGCCGTTGGATCGAGGGCCTGGATCGTGCGCTTGCGGCTGGCGGCGTACAGGACCGGAAAGCCCAGATCGACCAGCGCGTCCAACCGCGCCGTCAGCGCCATGTTATGCGCCAGCGTCTTGCCGAACCCGATGCCGGGATCCAGCCAGATCCGCTCGCGCGCCACGCCCGCCGCCATCGCCGCCTCGGCCCGCCCGCGCAAATAATCCCGCACTTCGCCCACCACGTCGTCATAGCGCGGGTCCGCCTGCATCGTGCGGGGTTCGCCCTTCATGTGCATCAGCACCACGTCGCAACCCAGTTCGGCCGCGACCGCCGCACTGTCGGGCGCATGGCTCAGCGCCGTCACGTCGTTCCACATCGTCGCCCCGGCTGCGACGGCGGCGCGCGCGACGGCGGGCTTCATCGTATCGATGCTGATCGCCCCGCCCCAGCGCGCGCGGACGCCGGCGATGACCGGCGCGACCCGCTCGATCTCCTCGGCCTCGTCCACCGGCTCGGCCCCCGGCCGGGTGCTCTCGCCGCCGATATCGAGCATATCGGCCCCGTCCGCGACCAGCCGCATGGCCTGATCGATCGCGCCTTCGGTCGAGGCCCATCGCCCCCCGTCCGAGAAGCTGTCGGGCGTCACATTGACGATGCCCATCACCTGCGACAAGGCGGCCGTCCGCGCGGTTTGACTTTCATGGGCCATGGGACCAGCCTGTAACCGTGATCGCGCATTTCGTCAGCCAGGCTCGACGCCTTTCCCACGCGGGACGCCTCGTCGCAGGCGACTGACCCGGAACTGCCGCGCGCCCTTCGCCCCGTTCCGGGCATCGATCTGAACCCCATTCCTCTTCGCCGCCGCATGACGCCACGCGCATGCGGCGTCCCATGCCGTCTGCGAGCCCACCATGACCAAATCCACTCTGCCCGTCCGCCCCGATGTTTTCCTCAGCGCCCAAGACCACGACACCCTGTCGCGCCTGGTCGGCGACATGCCCGGCGACGGCGTGGCGGGAATGCTTCAGGAGGAACTGGAGCGCGCCGTCATCTGCGAACCGGGCGACCTTCCCAAGGGCGCCGTGCCCCTGAACCTTTGGCTGCACTATGTCGACGGCCGCGCGTCCGATCCGCGCCGCATCCAGATCGTCCTGCCCGCAGACGCCGACATCGATGCGGGCAAGGTGTCGGTCCTGTCCCACGTCGGTGCGGGCCTGATCGGCCTGATCGAAGGCCACACCATTTCCTGGAGCGATCCCTCGGGCGCCGAGCGCAGCCTGACGCCGGTCATGGTCGAGGATGCGGAAATCCTTGGCGGCGACTAGCGCCCGATCAGACCGCCCAGCGCCTCCAGATAGGCGGCGAAGGCCTTGCGGCCGGCGGGGGTGATGGACACGCGGGTCAGGGGCTTGTTGTTCACGAAGCTCTTGGCCACGGCGACGTATCCCGCCTCCTCCAGCTTCTTGATGTGGACCGACAGATTGCCCTGCGTCGCCTCCAGCACAGTCTTCAGCTCGGTGAAGTCGGCGGCCTCGGCGTCGGCCAGATAGACCATGATCCCCAGCCGCATCCGGCCGTGGATGACCTCGTCGATCTTGCCGAGCGCGTCCAGCCCCATGGATCAGCCGAGGTCCGCGTCGACGGCGCGGACCTTCAGCGCCGCACGCGTCATGATCCAGCCCGGCCCCGCGAACAGCACGAACAGGGCAAGGGTGCAGACGTAGAGATAGACCACCGCGTCGCGCACCAGCACGCCCAGCGCGACCGCCGTGAGCCAGCCGCCCAACGACGTCGCCAGCATCCATAGCTTCTTCTTCAGACTGTAGGCCACGAACCAGGCCGCCGACTGAAGCGCGAAGATCATCGCCGGATAATAGAGCCAGACAGCGAAGTCCTGATCGCGGCGCGCCCCCACGCCAAACACGATGATGATCGCCAGATTGGCCATGCCCGCGCCGCTGAAGGCCGCATTCAGGGTGCGCGTGACGATGGGGCCGGCCGTTCCCGTCTTGCGGTCCTCACGCACGGCCCAGGTCAGGACGATGAGGAAGGCGACCGTGATGGCGACCACGAAGCTGAGATTTGCCAGAGGCGGCCAGCGCACGATCCCCCAAACCTGACCGATATGGAACAGGCATTGCAGACCGTAGAGCAGACCGCCCGCCAGATAGGCGACGCCCAGCGTCAGGGTCGCTCTGGGATTATTGCCGCCCTGAACAATGGCCTTCATGAAGGCCAGGTCGGTCTCGGGGCCGGTGCGGGACTTGTCGGACATCGCTGTGTGATTCCTGTGCGACGGGCGCGTCCCTCGGATGGACGCCGCCGGAAGGGTTTGCAAATTATTCGGCGGGGACCAGGGCAGGCGCAGGCCGGTTGCGCCACGGCACGCGCCGGCCATTCAGCCACCGTCCCATAAAGCTATGACGGATCAGCAGTTCGTAGGACGCCAGGCACACGGCGAGGACGCCCGCCGACACGCCGATCAGCTTAACCCACCACGGCCCGGCCCAATCCTGCACCCAGACCTGGGCCAGCATGACCAGCGGCAGGTGCACGATATAGATCCAGTAGGATGCGTCGGACAGGTAGCGCCGAACCGGACTGTGGCCCGAGGCGAACCGCAGGCATAGCCCCGTGGCCGCCAAGGCCGAGGCAAAGACGGCGACCGCCGTGACGGCGGCGGCCAGGGCCTTGCCGGCCGTCGGCTCGCCCATCGGCGCGATGCTCGGTCCGCCCGCCAGCACATAGGCCGCGACGCCCGAAACCAACGCCATGCTCAGGAACAGCGGCGCCCCCTTGGCGATGCGGCCCAGCAGATCACGCCGCCGATCCAGCGCAAAGCCCAGGCCGAAGGCGAGGCCGAATCCGACCAGGGCGGAGGTGTTCGGGATCACGCCCGCGTCCGGCGTCGGCACGGCAAAGAAGGCGATCCACGTTGGATCCAGCCACAGCGCCAGGGCGAGCGGGGCGGCCAGCGCGGCAGGCGTCCACGGGCCGATCAGCGCGCCGATGATCCTGTCCACGACCGGACCCGCTCGCCCCGCGCGATCCAGCACGCCGAGCACGGCCCGCACGATCAGGACGACGGCGTAGAACAGGGTCAGCGCCCACAGAAACCACAGGTGGGTCAGCGGAAAGTTGGTCCATTCATACGTCGGCGGAGGCGGCGGCGGCGCGCCGGGCGTCACCAGACCATTGGCATGAGCGTTCCAGACCAGGGCCGTAACGATCCCCGCCATGACCGGAAACCAGAAGGCCGCCAGCGGCCCGGCGATCCGCACCACCCGATCCTTGGCGAAGGCGACCCAGCCCTGCCGCGTCAGCATCCTATGGGCGAACAAGCCCGCGATGAGGAAGAAGGCCGTCATGCGAAACAGATGGATGGCGAAGAATAGCCAGGCGGCGCCGATCGACCGGCTGTCGTCCGCCACGATCCAGATCTGCTGCGGAAAGAAGGACAGGCTGGCGTGAAGCAGCACCCCCAGCAGCAGCGCCCCGGCGCGCAACGCATCCAGTCCGTGCAGCCGCTCCACCTGCTCTGCTTGCGATATCACCATGACGTCCCTCCCAAGATCGAGACCGCCATATCTCACAGACAGGTTTGCAACGCAAACTTGTTCGTCATGATGTTTTGGGTGGGCCAGTGGGGCAGCCAGACGCCCAAAGAAAAAACCCGCCGGGAGAGCCATCTCCCGGCGGGTCCATCTTCAGATCAGGCCTGGGTTCAGTGAACCGTGGGCACGCTGGTCGCGGCCGGCGCGGCGACCGGGACTTCGATGTCCGTGCCGTCCGACACCGGCGTCACCGGCACCGAGACCGAAGGCCCGGCGTTGGGGAAGTTGTTCTCGTCACGGTTTGGCGCGACGCCCTTCTCCAGCAGGTCCTTGATCTCCTCACCCGACAGGGTCTCGTATTCCAGCAGGGCCTGAGACAGCTTCTCGTGATCCTCGGCCTTGGTGGTCAGGATCGTGCGGGCCTCGTCCCAGCCCGAGGTCACCAGGCGACGGACTTCCTCGTCGATGGTGCGCGCCGTCTCTTCGGAGATGTTCTGGCTGCGGGCGACCGAGTGGCCCAGGAAGACCTCTTCCTGGTTCTCGCCGTAGGCCACCGTGCCCAGCTTATCCGAGAAGCCCCAGCGGGTGACCATGGCGCGGGCCAGCTTGGTCGCCTGTTCTATATCCGAGCTGGCGCCCGAGGTGATGTTTTCCGGCCCGAAGATCAGTTCCTCGGCGACGCGGCCGCCCGCCATGATGGCGATCCGGTCGATCATCTGCTGATATTTCATCGAATAGCGGTCGCCTTCCGGCAACTGCATCACCATGCCCAGCGCCCGGCCGCGCGGGACGATGGTCGCCTTGTGCACCGGGTCGGCCATCTTGACGTTCATGGCGACGATGGCGTGACCGGCCTCGTGATAGGCGGTCAGACGCTTTTCTTCCTCGTTCATCGCCATGGAGCGACGTTCGGAGCCCATCAGCACCTTGTCCTTGGCGTCTTCGAAGTCGCGGTGGGTGACCATGCGACGGTCCTTGCGCGCCGCCGTCAGGGCCGCCTCGTTGACCAGGTTGGCCAGGTCGGCGCCCGAGAAGCCGGGCGTGCCGCGCGCGATCGTCTTGACGTTGACGTCGGCGGCCAGGGGCACGTCCTTCATGTGGACGCGCAGGATGCGTTCGCGGCCCGAGACGTCGGGGTTCGGCACCACCACTTGGCGGTCGAAACGCCCGGGACGCAGCAGGGCCGGGTCCAGCACGTCGGGACGGTTGGTCGCGGCGATCAGGATGATGTTCTCGGACGCCTCGAAGCCGTCCATCTCGACCAGCAGCTGGTTCAGCGTCTGTTCGCGCTCGTCATTGCCGCCGCCGAGACCCGCGCCGCGGTGGCGACCGACGGCGTCGATTTCGTCGATGAAGATGATGCAGGGCGCGTTCTTCTTGGCCTGTTCGAACATGTCGCGAACCCGCGACGCGCCGACGCCGACGAACATCTCGACGAAGTCCGAACCCGAGATCGAGAAGAAGGGCACGCCCGCCTCGCCCGCGACCGCGCGCGCCAGCAGCGTCTTGCCGGTGCCGGGAGGGCCCACAAGCAGCGCGCCCTTGGGAATCTTGCCGCCCAGACGCTGGAACTTGCCCGGATCCTTCAGGAAGTCGACGACCTCCTGCAGCTCGTCCTTGGCCTCGTCCACGCCGGCGACGTCGTCGAAGGTCTTACGTCCCTTGTGCTCGGTCAGCAGCTTGGCCTTGGACTTGCCGAAGCCCATGGCGCCCTTCGCCCCGCCCTGCATCTGACGCATGAAGAAGATCCACACCCCGATCAGCAGCGCGATCGGCAGGATGCCCAGCAGCAGGCTCATCCAGATCGACTGGCCGCCCGACTTGGCGTCGATCTCGACATTGGCGGCCAGCATCTGGGCCACCAGCTGTTCGTTCGGATAGACGGTGGTGGAGGTGAAGCGTTCGCCGTTCTTCAGCTCGCCGTTCACCTTGTCCAGGCGGATGGTCACCTGTTTGACCTCACCCGCGTTCACGCGCTGCACCAGCTGGGAATAGCTGATGGCCTCGGGCTTGCCGGCCGGCTGGCCCGTCACGCCGTTCATGGCGCCGCCCTGCGACAGCGCCGCATAGCCCGCCAGCAACGCCAGAATGATCACGCCGGTGATCGCCAGATTACGCAGGTTCATTGAGGTCCTCGGTCGTCCGCGACCCCGGTGGGATCGACGGTCTGGATGTGTCTGTCTGGGAAAATAGGGGCTTAATTAGCGTTACGCTATCGGGTGGCGGAAATCAGGTCGTCTTCGTGCGTCGTTTCGTCCAGCGCCAGCCTGAGCCGTTCCGCGACAAGGCCGCGCCGTTCGACCCCTTCGCCTGCAAGAACCGGGGCCACCGCGTCGTCCCTGATCAACACAGGCCAAGCCCCGCGCGTCGCCGCCGGCAGCCGATTGATCTCGGCCCTGTCGGCGTCCGACAGGCTGGCCAACCGCCCCCGCGCCGCCACGACGGACCAACCGGCACGATCGGCGCAAAAGACGAACCGCCCGTCCCACACCGCCTCGACGCCGGGCGTCAGCGCCAGCGGCGAAATGTCTCGTCTGCGCAGCTCGCCGGCCTCGCGCATCAGCTGCGCCGTCGCGCCGACGGCCTCGATGCGCGCCCCGCACAGGGTCGCCGCGAAATCCTCACCCGCCTTCAGCCGCGCTATCAGGGCTTCAAGCCGCGCTCCCCGAGGTGGCGTCGATCCGCCGCCGACGCAGACCAGGGCCGCCGCCAGCGCCCGCGCGCCCACGTCGCGGTCCACACGCGCCATGGCCTCGCCCTTGATCATCGGCCGCGCCCCGGTTTGCGCCGCCGCCTGCTCGACCGGTTGCAGCGCCGCGCCCGCCAGCGCCTGCCGCGCCCGGCTGCGGCCGAAGCGGGGATCGGCGTTGGCGGGATCCTCGATCCAGTCCGCCCCCTCGCCCGCCAGCCAGTCCCGCAACCCCGCCCGCCGCTCGCCCAGCAGCGGCCGCAACAGCATCAGGCCGCGACCCTCGGGCCAGGCCGGCGACGGCGACCATTCGCGAACCCGTCCCAGGGTCGAACCTTCGCTCCGCATCAGATCGGCCTCGGCGATGTCGTCGGCGGTTTGGGCGAACAGGACGACCGAGGCCCCTGCCTCGCGCGCCGCATCGGCGATCAGCCCATGTCGCGCCGCCCGCGCCGCGGCCGTCAGCCCGGTCGCGGGCTTGTCTCCGCCCCAACTCAACCCGCGCCAGTCGGCTCCGGCGTCCCGCGCCGCCTCGGCCGCAAAGTCGGTCCAGCGGCCGCTGTCCGCATTCAGCCGATGATCGACGGTCAGGGCCAGCACCGAACGCCCGCGCGTCCGCGCCCAGTCCGTCGTCAGCCGCAACAGGGCGATGGAATCCCCGCCCCCCGATAGGGCCAGCGCCAGCGGCCGCTCCGTGTCCCGCGTCAGTCGCGCATCCAGCCGCGCGAAGACCCGCGCCGTCAGATCGTCCCCAATCGCTGGGCTGGGCGTCAGGCGCAGGACCCCGTGGTCTTCAGCTGCGCCGCCCGCGCCTTTTGCGGGTCCGAGGCGGCGGGCGCATAGCGGCGCGTGAACTCAGCCAGGGCCGCGCACCCTTGCGGCTTCCGCTGCGTCGCGAACAAGGCGTCGGCCAGTTTCAGCGTCGTATCCGCCGCCCAGCCGATGCGCGGCCAGTCCTTCAGCGCGGCGGCGTAATAGGGCACCGCCCCCGCCTTGTCGTTCGCCGCGACCCGCAGGTCGCCCAGGCGAGAGTTGGCCTCGCGCGACTGCGGCGTATCGGGCCAGGCCGCGATCACCGTTTCCAGCGCCCGCTCGCCGCGCGGCTTGTCGGTCGACAGCAGGGCCACCGCCGCCGCCAAGTCGCGGGTTGCATCGCCGGTCGGCGAGGTCGCCTCGATCGGCGCATTCAGTTCAGCCTGGGTCTCCAGCTTCTGCAACCGGCCCTCGGCGTCCGCCAGACGCGTCTTCAGCGTCTCGTTCTCGCGCGTGGCCTCGTCCAGCTGGAAGGTCAGCCGCTCGTTGTCGCCGTTGATCCGGCGCACCGTGGCCTCCAGGTCGCCCAGGCGTCGGTCCATCAGGGCGAACTGCCCCTGCAACGTCACCACCTCGGGGTCCGGCTCGACCAGCACGGGCTGGCCGGCGGCGTTTCTCTGGGTCAGGGCGCGCTCAAGCCGGCGCACATTGCGGTCCAGCTGGTCCAGGCGCCGATTGTCCCACTCGGTCCGCTCCATGATGTTGGGCTGGGCCTGCTGGGCGACCGCACCGCCCCCGATCAGTAGGACGCCAAGGGCGGCGGCGGCGAGGAGATGAACGCGAGAAATCGAGAGCTTGGTCATGGGTCTAGCTTTCACCGATTTGGGGCCGCCGCAAGGCCGAGCTAGTGGCCGAGACCCAGATAGACGATGGCCGCGAAGAACAGGCCGACCACGATGTTGCAAAACACCAACAGAGCGATCGTCCGCCACAGGGCCGAGAACCAGGACAGCGAATAGGCGCCCTTCATCTGGGCGAACACATGCACGGGCACGGCCAGCAGCCCCAGCGGAATGACGATGGCGCCCAGCCACCCGGCGATCGTCGCCGACAGCACCATCAGCATCAGCAGCATGGCCATGAAGGTCAGCGAGTACAGAACGAACACCCCGTGTTCGTAAAGGGTGAAGCCCCGCTTCCACAGGAACAGCAGGGCCACGAACGGGATCGACAAGGGCACCAGCAGGAAGGCGAACTTGTACACCGTCTGCTGAAACTTATAAACCGCCAGGTCCGGGTTCTGCAGCTTCTTCAACACCGTGGCGCCGATGCCGTGGCCTTCCTTCTTGGCATCCTTGCCCATGACCTTCAGCTTGGTCTCGCCACTTTCGCCGGTCGCCATGTCCTTGATCCCGGCTTGCCAGCTGCCGGGCTTCAGACCGTCGGCGCGGCCGTCGCGCTGCTCGATCTCCAGCCGGGCCAGGGCCGCGCGGCGGTCGTCGACCAGCTTCTGTCCGGCGTTGATCGCCATCTGCATCGTCGGGTCCGGCTGGGCGCCGCTTTCCGCCCGCATCTGGACCAGGGCCTTTTCGGCCTCGGCCAGGCCGACGCGCTGAGACGCGATCCGTTCGCTCATCTCCGCCGCCTCGCCGGACTTGGATTCCGGATGCGGCATGAAGCTGAGCGCGAAGAACATCACGAACAGGGTGAACAGGAAGATCGCCAGCGGCGAGACGAAGCGCGTGCGTTTGCCCTCGACCCACTCGCGCGTCAGCCGGCCGGGGTTCAGCCACAGCAGCGGCAGGGTGCGCCAGATCCGGGCGTCGAAATGCATGACCCCGTGCAGCAGCTCTTCGCCTAGGTGCAGCAGGCTGCGATGGACATGGGTCGGCTGGCCGCAGTTTGCGCAGAAGTTGCCGCTCGTTTCCGCCCCGCAGTCGGAACAGACGCCGTGGGCGTGGGCCTCGCCGGCCTTGCCCGTCGGCTTTTCAATCGCGCCTGCGACCAGTCCGGCCGTGACGACGGCGCCCGCCCCTTCGATATCCATCCGCTGATCCCCCGATCCCTGTGACGACGGTTCTGCCGCCGGCCCGGCGTCAGGACAAGCGCGGAAACGAAAAGAGGCGCCGACCCTGCGGCCGGCGCCTCCTTCAGATCAGCCGATCAGCCGGTCGTCAGCGCGGCGCGCCCGAGACGATAGCGGTGTGGGCGTTGCGGTTGCGGGCGAAGGCGTCCTCGTTCGAACCCTCCGCGATCGGCCGCTCCTTGCCGAAGCTGATGGTGTCGATCCGGCCGGCCGGAATGCCCCGGTTGATCAGATAGGTGCGCACCGATTCTGCACGACGAGCGCCCAGCGCCAGATTGTATTCGCGCGTGCCGCGTTCGTCGGCGTTGCCTTCGATGCGGACCGTCACGGACGGATAGCGCTGCAGCCATTGGGCCTGGGCGTCCAGGCGCGGCATGGCCTCGGGACGGACCTCATAGGAGTCCAGGTCGAAATAGATGCGGTCGCCGACGTTGACGACGAAATCCTGTTCGGTGCCCGGCGCGGCCGAACCCATGTTTCCGCCGGTCACCGGCCCGGTGGGCGCGGTCGGATAGGCCGGGCCCGTCGGTTGCGTCGTGCCGTCGTTCGGACCGGGCACGCCGGTCTCGACCGGGGGCTTTCGGGTGCAGGCGGCCATGGCGGCGACGGCGCAGCCGACCATCGCCAGTTTGAGAATGCGGGAAGTCTTCATGGGGTCGTCTCCTGACGTATCGTTTCTGGCAAGGGGCGGGCCTCAAGCTTGGCTTTACTGTCTGCCTCGGGCGATTTTTCGACGCTAGAGGCGATAACGCACAGTTGAGCTTTAAGGCTCCGACGGTGTCGGTGCGGCGTCTAGGCGGGGCAGCTGTCGGCGCCCTGGTTCACGCCCAGATTGCTCGGGCCGCGGTCCAGCAGCGGCGACCAGGCCGGGTCGGTCCCGCGCCCGTTATAGCCCGCCTGCGACACCACGCGCCCCGACAGGTCCACGGTCCACAGACGCGTGTCGCCGCCCGGCGTCTGGCGCGCAAACATCACGTATCGGCCGTTCGGCGCCCAGTTCGGGCCTTCCTCGAAATAGCTGGACGACAGGATGCGCTCGCCCGAACCGTCGGCGTTCATCACCCCGGTCGAGAACCGGCCGCCACCCTGTTTGGTGAAGGCGATCAGATTGCCGGTCGGGCTCCAGGACGGGGCCGTATAGATGCCGCCGCCGCGCGAGATCGGTCGTTGGCCCGATCCGTCCGACCGCATGACATACAGGCGCGCCGAACCCGAGCGGTCCGAGGTGAAGACGATCTGGCTGCCGTCCGGGCTAAAGGACGGCGAGGTGTCGATACCGGGGTCGCTGGTCAGGCGCGTGATCTGGCGGCTGCGCAGGTCCATCACATAGACGTCGGTATTGCCGCCCCGGATGATCGAAAACGCGATCTTGTTGCCGTCGTTGGAGAAGCGCGGCGCCAGCACCTGACCGTCAAACTCGCCCAGGCTCTCGCGCCGGCCCGTCGTCAGATTATACAGGTAGATGCGGCTGTAGTCCTTGCCCAGCGCCACATAGGTGATCTCGTCCGGCTGCGACAGCGAGAAGCGCGGCGACATGATCACCTCGTCGCCCTGCGTCAGATAGGTCGGATTGAACCCGTCCTGGTCGGCGATGGTCAGGCGGTTGATCCGGTTCAGCTGCGTGCCCTCCTCGGACACGAAGATCACGCGGGAATCGAAGAAGCCGGCCTCGCCGGTCATGCGCTGATAGATGACGTCGGAAATCTTGTGCGCGATCCGGCGCCATTGCTCCTGGGTCGCGGTGAACTGATAGCTGACCAGCTGGCACTGGCGGTAGGGATCATACAGCCGGAAGCCCACGTCCAGCCGCCCGTCGCCGCGCGTCGTCACCCCGCCGTACAGCACCGCCTGCGCGCCGATCTGGGTCCACTGAGGGAAGTTCGGCGCATTGGCCAGCGTCAGCCCGGTCTCGATGAAGCTGGACGGGTTCAGCGGCTCGAAGAAGCCCGACCGCTTCAGATTGGCGCTGACGACATTGGAGATGTCCGACCCGTGCGTCCCGGCGAACGGCACGACCGCGATCTGAAGCGGGCGCAACACGCCCTGATCGATCTCGACCTCGACCGGCTGGTTCTGCTGAGGCGTCTGCGCCGCCGTCGTCAGAGGAGCCGCCATCGCGACAGCCGCCACGGAGGCCAGAAGAAGGTTCAGACGCATCAGATGCTCCCATAAGTCTCGAAGGATCGCCGCCCCTTATCGCCGGGCCGTTCGACTTTCGCCAGCTTCACGGGGAATAGGGCGACATTCGGGACGGGAGCGATCATTGATGCGTGATGCGTGATGCATTATCTTACAGCCATGCGCACTACACTCGCCATCGACGACGACGTGCTGAACGCCGCACGGGCCATCGCGGTTCAGACCCGAACCTCTGTGGGCGAAGTCATTTCCGATCTCGCGCGCCGCTCGATCACACAGGCCAAGCCGGACACGTCGCCCGAGTTCCGCAACGGCATTCGTCTCCTGCCGCACCGCAAGGGCGCTGTGGTGACGACCGAACAGATCAACGCTCTGCGCGATGAGCTGCCTTGATCGCGCTTCTGGACGTCAGCGTCCTGATCGCATTGATCGATCCAGCCCATACCGAGCATCTCACCGCCCACGCCTGGTTCGCAAATGAGTATCAGGCTGGTTGGGCGACCTGCCCGCTGACCGAAAACGGCGCGCTTCGAATCCTCAGCAATCCGAAATATCCAAACTCGCCGGGCGCGCCTGCGCAGGTGTTGCCCGCGCTTCACTCCTTGCTGAGCCAACCCGGCCATGTGTTCTGGCCCGACGACATCAGTCTGCTGAGCGACCGTTTGATCGCGCAGGATCGCCTGCTCACCTCGGGCCAGTTGACGGATAGCTATCTGCTGGCCTTAGCCGTCTCGAACGGCGGGCGGCTGGCCACGTTCGACCGACGCCTGGCGCCTGACGCGGTGAAGGGCGGCAAGGCTGCCCTACATCTCATAACGGCCTGACGCTCAGCGATTACGGCACGCCCGTTCGGTGTTGAAGGTCGGGCGATAGACCCCGCCGGGGAAGCCCTGCGGCACGTCGAAGGGCGCGGTCTGGCGCAGGGCGCGCAGGGCGCCGTCGGCGGCGGCGCGATAGACGTTCGACGACTGGGCGTTGATCAGGCTGGGCCCGCGCGTGATCCGCCCATCGGCCGACAGGGTCAGCTCGACCTGGATGCGCAGCTGGTCCGCGCCGGGGATGTCGCAGGGCAGGATCCAGTTCGGATAGACTTGATTGAAGATGGCCGTGATCTGCGGGCCCGTGGCCTGGGACGCCGCGCCCGCCCCCTGCTGCCCCGTCGCCGGTCGGCCGCGATTGTTGGTCGGGCGGGTCGGTCCGGCCAGGGCGTCCAGATCCAGGCTCGGCTCGGTGCGCTGGGGCGCGGGGCGGGCGGGTGCGGGCGTCGCCGGGCGCGGGGTCGGCTGGGCCTTGGTCGGCGGCGCCGGCGTCGGCGGCTGGGGTCGAGGCGTCGGACGCGGCGGCGTCGGGGTCGGCGTGGGCTTCGGCGTCGGCGTGGGCGTCGGGGCCGGGCGCGGCGGCGTGGGCCGCGGCGGTGTCGGGGTCGGGCGCGGCTGGGGTTGCGGCGGCGTCGGCTCGGGCGTCGGCGGCACGGGATCGGGCTGCTGCACCGGGGCGGTCGCGGCGTCGTCGGGCGAGGGTTCGGGCTGCGGATTGTCCGCCGGCGCCGCCTGGATCACCTCTTCCGACACGATGGTCACCGGCACCGAGGCGACCAGCGGCGTCTCGTCCTCGTCCATCTTTGGCGACACCATCAAGAAGGCGAGCGCGACTGCCCCGGCGTGCAGGGCGAGCGATCCGAGGATGGCGGGGCTCGGCCGACGCAACGGATTCAGGCCTCCGGCGCCGTGTCGGTGATCAGGTTCAGCTTGGTGAAGCCCGAGGCGCTCAACCGCGCCATCACCCGCGCCACCGCCTGATAGGGCGCGCGCCCGTCGGCCCGCACGAACACCGGCCGCTCGGCCGCCTTGTCGGCCCCGCCGGCCTCGGTCAACAGGCGCGTGGACAGGGCGTCGAACGCCGTCTCGCTGTCGCCGACGAAGATCGCGCCCTGCTGGTCGATGCTGACCGACAGAGGTTCGGACTTGATCTCGACCGCGCTGGCCTCGGTCTTGGGCAGTTCGACCGGCACGCCCACCGTCAGCAGCGGCGCCGAGATCATGAAGATGATCAGCAGCACCAGCATCACGTCCACCAGGGGCGTGACGTTGATCTCGGTCAGAGGCCCTTTACGCCCCCTGCGTCCCCGGCGCCCGCCGCCGCTCGCACCACCGCCCAAGGCCATGGCTCAGACGCCCCGCTTCAGGCTGAGGTCGCTTGACGGCGGGGGCGGAGGCGGCGGGGCCGACGGGCTGCCCAGTCGGCGCGCCACGGCGGCCTGCAGATCGTCGGCGAACGCCTCTAGCCGGCCGACGAACTTGCCCGCGTCGATTGAGAATTTGTTGTAGGCGATATAGGCCGGGATGGCCGCCGCCAGGCCGATGGCGGTGGCGAACAGGGCTTCGGCAATGGCCGGCGCCACCGTCGTCAGATTGGTGTTGCCCGCCGCCGCGATCCGCCCGAACGCATTCATGATGCCCCACACGGTGCCGAACAGGCCGATGAAGGGCGAGGCCGTGGCCACGACCGACAGCACGCCCAGGCCGTTCTCGATCCGCTGGCCCTCGCGCGAGATCAGGCTGTTCATCGCCTTGTCGATCCGCACCAGCAGCAGGTCGCCCTGATGCTCGTTCAACGCCCCGCGCTGACGCGCCTCGCGCCAGTCCGACAGGGCGATCACCAGCATGCGCGGCAAGGCGTGGTCCGGCTCGGGTCCGGCCTGGGACGCCACCTCTTCCAGCGACCGGCCGGACTGAACCGACTTTTCGAACTCGTCGGCGCGCTTGTTCAGCGCCGTGAACCGAACCGCCTTGTCGATGATGATCGTCCACGACCAGATCGAGGCCGCCGCCAGCCCGATCATCACACTCTTGACCACCCAGTCGGCGGTCAGGAACAGCTCGACCGGGTTCATCATCGCGGCGTCGACAGGCGTGGTCATTCAGGCGCTCCGGGCGGAATCGAGATCGTCACGTCCCCTCTTCGACCGAGCGGACGTGACCATTGTGTGGCGTCCGGCCCGTTTAGCCCCGACCCGTCCGCCCGTCATCTGACAGGCGCGTCATAAGGGTTAACGGCAGGTTACTCGGACGCCGTCCGCCGCGCGTTCGGATCGACCGCGACAGAGACCGGGGCGCCGACGCTTATGATGACGCCCTCGTGGCCTTCCTTGGCGATGGAATAGGTGGCGGCGTCCTTCAGCAGTTGCTCTTCGCACTGGCGATCGCCCGCCCGGCCCAGTTCGGCGCAGCCGCGCTTGGCCGCATCGGTCCAGCCCAGGACCCGGCGCGTCGCCGCCTCGGCCCGCTTGATCGCCGCCTCGTCCTCGGCGGCGGCCTGCGCGATCAGGGCCTGGCGCGCGCCCTGCTGGTATTGCAGCTCGGCCTGGCCCGCCATCTTGCGCTCCCAAACCTTATAATAGGGACAGCCCACCAAGCCGCCGCCGATCAGCAGCACGAACAGCAGGATCGTGACGATCACCGCGCTGGTGGACATTTTGTAGGTTTCTGCGGCCATGACGTTTCCCCCTCGTTGGCGCGATCCTAGTCGGCGGTTCCACTGGCCGCCAGCCACGGCGTGACCTTCTCGACCAGGCCCTTCGACGGCCGTCGCGGCCGCCCGTCCAGATGGATGCACACCGCCGTCACCTCGGCCCGGCACAGCACCTCGCCGGCCCGCTCCACGCTCTGGCGGATAATCAGCCGCACGCCCTTCACCTGCTCATAGACGGTGCGAACCACCAGGGCGTCGTCGATCCGCGCGGGCTTGAGATATTTGATGTTCAGCTCCGACACCACGAAGGCCAGCGGCTCGGCCTCCTCCAGCAGATCCGCGTGCCCCACCCCGATGGCGCGCAGGAAATCGGACCGCCCCCGCTCGAAATAGCGCACATAGTTGGCGTGATAGACCAGGCCGGTGAAATCGGTGTCTTCATAATAGACGCGCACCGGCAACAGGTGATCGCGCCCATCGAAACGGCCGGCGGTGGGTTGGTCGGAGATTGCGGTCACTGAAACCTCGTGCGTCGTGCAGACGCCATAACCAGTCCGACCGCGACAAGCCATCCGATCACGGGCGAAGCGCCATATCCCACCACCGGTGCCGGATAGGCGCCCAGCAGATTGGCCGCCGACAGACCGATCCAGAACCCGGCCATGGCCAGTCCGACGGCGGCTCCGACGCCCCGCGTGCGCCATCCCATCCAAAGCAACGGGGCCGACAGCACGACTAACGCCAGGCCCGCCGCCACGCCGAGGATCGGCGACGTGGCCCAGACCGTCGGCACGACATCCTCGACATAGGGAACGCGCGGCAGGGCCTCCGGACGCGTCAGGCTCCAGAGCGCCAGAATCCAGGACAGGGCCGCCAGCGGCGCCAACGTCTTCCACGACCCTCTCGCCGCCGTCAGCAATGCAGTCGTTCCCACCGCGAAGGCCAGGCTGGCGGCTCCGTCGAAGCCGAGACCGAACGTCAGGATCGTCAGGCCAGCGGCGCCTGCCGTCCACACATCGTCTGCATCCTGCGCCACGAGCCAGAGCAGCGGCGCGCCCAGCAGCGAAGCGGGGTGAATCAGAACCGGCCCCAGCGCCAGCCAGCGATGCGCGCCCTGCATCTCCACGCCCGTCGTCAACATCAGGACGGCGACGACCAGGATCGCCGCCGCCAACATCAACCTCGGACCCCGGCCTGGCCGCGCCATCCGCGACGCCGCCCACAGCGCCACGGCCCCGATCAGAAACGCCGCGGCCTGAACCGCAACCGAGGCCGTCCCCGCCCCGGCCGCCCGGATCGCCAGCAGGCTGATAGCCGCCGTCGCCGTGATCTGTGCGATCAGAGCGAGTGCTGGCCCATTCAACCGACGACGGATCACGGCCGGCGGTTCGGCGCAGCCATGAAACCAGGGCAGTAGCTTTGGCGCATTTCGCGGAACTCAGTCGGCAGGGGGTCGTCGCTGAACAGGATGCGATTGGGGATGGAGACAAAGCCCACCGCAGGACCGCCCGCGACGCGCCCGACATAGCCGCACACCGATCGCCTTTCGCCGTTCTCGGCGTAGCGCAGCTCGGCGCCGCGCCCCGCCTGGGTGCGGATCTGGCGCATCACCCGCGCATCGGCCGGCTCGGGCGACGGGGTGTGCGCCGGCTGCATCAGCATCCAGACGCCGACCGCGCACAGGGCGAAAACCAGCGCCGCCGCGATTATCAGGCGCTGCTGAAGCGGGCTGCGATGGCGCATCACCCTCATGCGGCGGGCGCATCCAGGGTGAAGTCCAGCGGCGTGTCGGCGGCGGGCAGGCAGGTCCGATCCACCGGCTTGGACGGATCACGCAGGAAATCGCGCGCCATCTTGCGCGTGCAGGGGCTGGCGTTGATGACGCCGTGGGTCGCGTTGGTCACGATCACCACCTGGCTGTTCGCATAGCCCTTGGCGGCCGCCTCGGTCAGCGGCGGCGGGCAGCCCGGATCGATCTCGGCGGCGACGAACAGGGTCGGGATGTCGGTCCGGACCGGCAGATTTTCGATCGGCAGCGCGGGCCGTTCGCCCACCGCCGCGCAGACGTCGAACAGCCGCGACAGTGACGGGACCAGCACCTCGGCGACCGGATCACCGGCCGCCCCGGCCGCCAGCCGCGCCTTGGACTCGAACGGCAGTTCTTCCTTGCACAGATGGGCCATGTGCTGACCCTCGAAATAATAGGTGCGATCTTCGGCGATCTCCGCGACCGGCGTCAGGTCGCCGGTGATGATCTTGTCCAGATCGACCGGCAGGCTGCGCACGCCCGTCGCGCTATAGGTCGTGTCCATCAGAAAGGCCGACAGGTCGTCGACGGTGAAGGTGCGCCCGTCCTTGCCCGTCACCGGACCGGCCAGCCATTTGCGCGCCTCGGCCTCGAACCGCGCCTGAAGGTCCGGATGCTGCGCCGCGCAGGCCGCCTGGGCCGCGCATTTGGCCAGGATGATTTTCACCGCCGCCGAGACCTGTTCGGGCGTGCCGACGGCCCAGTTGCCCTCGGGCGGCCAGGGGCTGTCCATCACGGCGGCGCGCACGATCTGGGGCTGATGAGTGATGACGGCCGCCTCGATGCGCGGGCCATACGATCCGCCCCACAGGTCGATCTTGGCCAGACCCAGGGCCTGGGCCATGTCCTTCACGTCGTCGGCGATTGCGGCGGCGTTGTACTGGTTCAGGTCGATCCCTTGCGCCTGATAGCCCTTCAGACAGGAGATCAGCCCGTCGCGGTCCTTGTCGGACGGCGGTCCCGCATCGGTCAGTTCGACGCCCGGACAGTCCATCGACGGGTTGCTCGCCCCGCCGCCCCGCTGGTCGAACAGGATCACGTCCTGATCCACCGCAAAGGCCTCCGGATTGCGACGAAGCGCCGCCAGCATCCGCCCCGCCCCCGGCGTCAGAGCCCCGCCCGGCCCGCCATGGAACATCACCATCGGCGGCAGCGCCTGGCCCGAGGCGTCCTTGTAGGGTGCGCTGGCCTTGAAGATGACGACGGCGATGTCGATGCGCCGATCGCTGACCGAGCCGTCGCGCGCCTCGTCCACCGTCAGGGTCCCGCACCGCACCTCGCGCAGGCCCGTCGGCCAATCACTGGGACAGGCCTTGTCGGTGAAGACGGGGGCCTCTGCTCTCGCAGGCGGCGCCAGACCGGTCAGGCCGGCCGCAAACGCCATCACGGCCAGGGTGCGCAGGATCATGGGACGACGGCTCCGGTTCGCCCCAGCAAACCCCCGCCCGCCCCGCTTGGCAACGCCTATTCGAACAGGTCGCCCGGCACAGGTCCGGCGGCCGGTTGCGCCGGCGCGCTGAGGCCGAGATGCGCATAGGCCTTGGCGCAGGCCATGCGGCCGCGCGGGGTGCGCATGATGAAGCCCTGTTGCAGCAGATAGGGTTCGATCACGTCCTCGACCGCATCGCGCGCCTCGGCGATGGCGGCCGCCAGGGTGTCCATCCCGACCGGCCCGCCGCCATAGTTCTCGATCAGCGCCTTCAGGAAGCGCCGGTCCAGGCTGTCCAGCCCGGCCTCGTCCACCTCCAGCCGCGCCAGCGCCCGCGCCGCCACCAGTTTCGAGATCGTCTCGGCCCCTTCCGCCGAGGCGAAATCCCGCACCCGGCGCAGCAGGCGCCCGGCGATGCGCGGGGTGCCGCGCGCCCGCGACGCGATCTCGCGCGCGCCCGCCTCGTCGATGGCTGCGCCCATTTTGCGCGCCGTGCCGCGCACCACAGCCGTCAGTTCGTCGGGGGTGTAGAACTCCAGTCGCAGCGGAATGCCGAACCGGTCCCTGAGCGGCGTGGCCAACAGGCCCGCCCGCGTCGTCGCCCCCACCAGGGTGAACGGCGCCAGGTCGATCCGCACCGAACGCGCCGACGGCCCCTCGCCGATGATCAAGTCCAGCACATGATCCTCCATGGCCGGATACAGGATCTCCTCGACCTGGGGGCTTAAGCGGTGAATCTCGTCGATGAACAGGACGTCGCGCGGCTCAAGATTGGTCAGGATCGCCGCCAGATCGCCCGCCTTGGCCAAGATCGGCCCGGAGGTCGCACGGAACCCCACGCCCAGCTCGCGCGACACGATCTGCGCCAGCGTCGTCTTGCCCAGTCCCGGCGGTCCGAACAGCAGCACATGGTCCAGCGCCTCGGCCCGCCCGCGCGCCGCATCGATGAAGACCTTCAGATTGCCCTTGGCCTGCGACTGGCCGACGAACTCCGACAACGTCTGCGGCCGCAGCGCGCGGTCGAAGGATTCGCCGGTCTCGGCCTCGGGGGAGATGACGCGGGTCATGTCGATGCGGCTCTCATCGGCCCAACTCCTGCAGCGCCGCGCGGATCACCGCCGACAGCTCCGCCTCTTCGCCCAGACGGATCAAGGCCTGATCCACGGCCCGGCGCGCATTGACCTCGGCGACGCCCAGCCCAAGCAGGGCGGACACGGCCTCGCCGGTGATCGAGGGAACGGGCGTTGCGATCTCGACGTGCATGCCGGGTGCGACGGGCGCAAAGCTGGCGTCGCCCAAGGCCTTGCCTTTCAACTCGGTGACGATCCGCAGCGCCAGCTTCGGCCCCACGCCGTTGGCCCGCGCCACCGCCGCCTTGTCCTCGCGCGCCACCGCCGACGCCAGTTCGCCGGGCGGCAAAACGTCCAGCACCGCCAGCGCCGCCTTGGGCCCCACGCCCTGAATGGCCAGCAGGGTCGTGAAGGCCCGCCGCTCGTCGCGCGTCAGAAATCCATACAGGCGCGGCCCCGCATCTTCGCTCCACTGCGAATGGACATGCACAGTCGCCTCGTCGCCCGGCGCCGGCAGTCGCCCCAGCGTCCGCGCCCCGCACGACACGACATAGCCCACGCCGGCGCAGTCGATCAGACATTCCGCCTCGCCGACCTCGGCCAGCACGCCTCTCAACCGCCCGATCACGCCGCCCCCCGGTGCATCGCTTCCAGCAGGGACCGCTTCCTGAGCTGCGCATGGGTGATCGCGACGGCCAGCGCGTCGGCCGCATCCGCCTTCACGTCGCCCGCGGTCGGCAGCAGCCGTTTGACCATGAAGGCGATCTGGCTCTTGTCCGCATGGCCTGCGCCCACCACCGCCTTCTTGATCAGGTTCGGCGAATATTCCGCCACCGTCAGACCCGCCTTGGCCGGCGCCAGCATCACCGCCGCCCGCGCATGACCCAGCTTCAGCGTGGAGGACGGGTTCACATTGACGAACACCTCTTCCACCGCCGCCTCCTCGCAGCCGTGGTCGGCGCAGATCGTTCCCAGCGCCTCGAACAGATGCAGCAGCCGCTCGCTGAACGGCGCGGTCTCGGGCGGGGCCACCACCCCGTGCGCCACCCACCTCAGGCGCGCGCCATCCGACACCACGACGCCCCAGCCGGTGCGTCGCAGACCGGGGTCCAGGCCGATGATTCTGACAGGTTCGTTCGCCATCCGTTCCCCTCATGCCGCAAAGAGGGTTATCGGGCAATGAACGGTTTCAGTCGTCGCGCGGGTCCAGGCTGTAGGCGACCACGCCCGGTATGGCGCACAGCTGTTCCGCCAGCCGCTTTAGCTGGCTTTCCTCGGCAGCCTTCAATCGCCAGGTCCGTCGAACGGTCTGTCCATCGATCAGCTCGAACCGGTCGTGTCGCGCGTCCGCATCGATGGCTTTCAGCGCCGCCTCGATCGCCGGCTCCGGCGACGCCTCGCGCCGTTCCCAGCACACTTCGGCGTCCACCACCGTGCGCGCCGGCAAACGCCCGTTGATCAGCCTCAAGCCGATCAGGATCAGCGCCGTGACCACCGTCGCCGCTGTCCCCAGCGCATAGAGGCCGGCCCCAAACAGAATGCCGATCGCCGAGGTGATCCACAGCGACGCCGCCGTGGTCAGCCCATGGATCGAAAATCCGGTGCGGAAGATCACGCCTGCGCACAGGAACCCGATCCCCGTCAGCACGCCGTGCGCCATCCGCGTCGGGTCTGTGACGATGTTCTCGTCGGGCAGGGCGCGGAACGCCCAATCGGCCTGCGACATGGCCGCCAGCATCAGCAAGGCCGACGCCAGGCTGACCAGGATGTGCGTTCTCAGGCCCGCCGCCCGGCCCCGCCATTCGCGCTCGAAGCCGATGACCCCGCCCGCGATCACCGCGCCGAGGATCGGCAGGACGGCGCCTTCCAGACTACCCAGATTCATCCGCGCTCAACGACGGGCCGAGCGCGGATGTTCCTTGGACGGACGATGCTGCGACATCGTGGTCGCAGCGCCCGCCTCAGCCGTGCTTTTCGATATAGGTCTCGGGGTCCTTGTTCACCGGCTTGACGCCGGTGATGTACTCGGCCTCGAAGGCGGCGAACTTCACCGCCAGCTCATGGCGCGTCTCGACGTCGGCGTTCATGCGGAAGTCGGTCAGCCCCTGCCGCTCTTCCTCGCCCATGTGCTTGGAGTTGACGACGTTCGCCTCGCCCACGGCGTCGAACCACGCCTTGGTGCCGACCTTATGCTTTTCGACTGCTTTGACCGCGTCGCGCAGCTTGTTGTGGTCCTCGATGGCGTCCTCGGTCTCGCCCTCGACCGTGCCGTCCTCGGCGTCATTGGCGCCCTCGCCCTGCTTCAGCAGCTCGGGATAGAAGAACCGCTCTTCGGCCTCGGCGTGCACATCCAGGAACGCCGACAACCGCGTCCAGACGGCGCTCAGCGCATCTGTGTCCTTGGGGTCGATCTGTTCGATGATCGCAAACAGTCGACGCTGTTCGGCATGGTCGTCGAGGATCAGCTGGGTGATGTCCATAGGGGGCTCCAGGCGTAACGGTGAAGCCTCGTTACGCCCGGCGCACGACCCGGTTCCGTGCGAACGACTCGCGGTCGTTCGGGATCAGCCCGCGTACTTGGCCGCGTCCTCGTCGGAGATGTCCTCGTTGGAATAGACCGCCGACACGTCGTCCTCGGCGTCCAGCGCGTCCAGCAGCTTGAACAGCGTGCCCACCGCGTCGCCGGTCACCGGCACTTCGGATTGCGGCTTCCAGACGATGGCGGTGGACTTGGGATCGCCCAGCACCTTGGACATGGCTTCGGCCACGTCGTTCAGGTCTTCGAAGGCGGTCCAGATCGTGTGGCCCGGCGCGTCCTCGTAGATGTCGGGCTTGACCAGGTCGCTCTCGACGTCCTGGGCGCCGGCCTCGATGGCGGCCTCCATCACGGCGTCTTCCGAACCGGCCTCGGCGGCGTAGGTGATCTTGCCGACCTTGTCCCACATGAAGGCGACCGAGTTCATCTCGCTCAGGGCGCCGCCGTTCTTCTTGAAGGCCGCCCCGATGTTGGACGCCGCGCGGTTGCGGTTATCGGTCAAAGCTTCGACGATGATGCCCACGCCGCCCGGACCCCGGCCCTCGTAGCGGACCTCTTCCATCGTATCGACGTCGCCGCCGGCGGCCTTGTTGATGGCGCGCTGGATCACGTCCTTGGGCAGGCTTTCGGCCTTGGCGTTGTTGACCGCCAGGCGCAGGCGCGGGTTCGCCGCCGGATCCGGCAGGCCCGACTTGGCCGCCACGGTGATGTCGCGCGACAGTTTGGAGAACAGCTTGGAACGCTGCGCATCGGCGCGCCCCTTGCGGTGCATGATGTTCTTGAATTTCGAGTGGCCGGCCATGGGATCGTCTTTGAGCGTTCTGAACCTGAGCCGCGCCTCCTAAACGAAGAGCGGCATCCTGTCACGATACGCCGATCGGGGGCGACAGGGGTGGAACCTGTACCGTTTGGGCGTATTGATCCGGGCAAGACAGACGGAGCGTAAAGCCATGACCGCAGACGACACCATCTATGAAGCCGAAGGCTATATGGACGAGGACCTGCACGAGGCCGACATTGTCGAGTGGTACGAAGCCCGCCCGGTCACCGTCTCCACCGCCGTCGCCACCGGCGCCATCGTCACCGCCTTCACCCTGGGCGCCCTGACCGCCGTCGGCGCCCTGTTCCTGATCGGCCGTCTGGACGACTGAGGCCCTAGACGCTCAAGCGTAAGGCCAGGGCCGCCAGGGCGACGCCCAGGACCGGCAGGGTGAGCACCACGCCCACCTTGAAATAATAGCCCCAGCCGATCTTCACGCCCTTCCGCGCCAGGACGTGCAGCCACAGCAATGTGGCCAATGAGCCGATGGGCGTCATCTTAGGCCCCAGGTCGCTGCCGATGACATTGGCGTAGATCATCGCCTCCCTCGCCGCGCCCGTCGCGCCCGAGGCGTCGATCGACAGGGCGCCGATCAGGACCGTGGGCATATTGTTGGCGATGGCCGACAGGAAGGCCGTCAGAAACCCGGTTCCGAAGGCCGCGCCCCAGACTCCGCCCTGCGCGAAGCCGTCCAGCAGGCCCGCGATCTGGCGTGTCAGACCGGCGTTGCCCAGCCCATAGACGACCAGATACATCCCCAAAGAGAAGATCACGACCTGCCACGGCGCCTCGCGCAGCACCTTCGTCGTGCTGATGACCGCGCCGCGGCCCGCCACGACCAACAGGACGACCGCCCCCGTCGCGGCGACGGCGGACACCGGCACCCCTCGCGGTTCCAGCACGAAGAAGCCGATCAGCAGAAACGCCAGGATGATCCAGCCCCACAGGAAGGTCGCCCGGTCCTTAATCGCGCTGGACGGCGCGGCTAACCGCTCCACGTCATAGGCCTTGGGAATATCGCGTCCGAAGACGAAAAACAGCACCATCAGCGTCGCCGCGATGCTCGCCAGGTTCACCGGCGCCATGACCGCCGCATAGCGGTCGAAGCCGATGTCGAAGAAGTCGGCCGAGACGATGTTGACTAGGTTGGACACCACCAGCGGCAGGCTGGCCGCATCCGCGATGAAGCCCGCCGCCATTACGAAGGCCAGCGTCGCCTTGGGGCCATAGCCGAGCGCCAGCAGCATGGCGATGACGATGGGCGTCAGGATCAGCGCCGCCCCGTCGTTGGCGAAGACCGCCGACACCGCCGCGCCCAGCAGGACGAACAGGACGAACAGCCTGCGTCCATGGCCGCCGCCCCATCGCCCGACATGCAGCGCCGCCCATTCGAAGAAGCCCGCCTCGTCCAGCAACAGGCTAATGATGATGATCGCGACGAAGGTCGCCGTGGCGTTCCAAACGATGTCCCAGACCACGGGGATGTCGGCCAGGGTGACGACGCCCAGCAACAGCGCCGCCGCCGCACCGCCCATCGCGCTCCAGCCGATCTGCAACCCCTTCGGCTGCCAGATCACCAGGGTGATGGTGACCGCGAAGATCAGAAAGGCGACGACCATGGGCGGCTCCATCCCGGTCGAACGACGACCGCACCGCCCTCTCTAGCTTGCACGAAACTATATTTCCAGTATCTTGGAATAATGGAATCCGAACCCGCCATTCTCGCGCTCGCCGCCCTGGCGCAATCCACGCGACTGGACGCCTTCCGGCTGCTTGTCCGCCATGCGCCGGACGGCCTGCCGGCCGGAGAGATCGCCGATCGGCTCGCCGTTCCGACCAATACGATGTCGGCGCATCTGGGCGTGCTGTCTCGCGCCGGGCTGATCGCGTCCCAGAGGCGCAGCCGGTCGATCATCTACCGGGCCGATCTGGATCGACTGGGTGAGGTCGTGCTGTTCCTGCTGAAGGACTGCTGCCAGGGCCGCGCCGAGCTTTGCCAACCCCTGCTGGCCGAACTGGCCCCCTGCTGCGACTGAGGCCAATGGACGTCGTTATCTATCACAACCCCGCCTGCGGCACGTCGCGCAACACCCTGGCCCTGATCCGCCACGTCGGGATCGAGCCGCATGTGATCGAGTATCTGAAGACCCCGCCCAACCGCGCGCTGGTGGCCCAACTGGTCGAACGGATGCGCGTATCGGTGCGCGATATCCTGCGAGAAAAGGGCACGCCCTACGCCGACCTCGGCCTGGGCGACACAAGCCTGTCTGACGACCAGCTGCTGGACGCCATCGCGGCGCACCCGATCCTGATGAACCGCCCCATCGTCGTCTCACCCTTGGGCGTCAAACTGTGCCGCCCGTCCGAGACGGTTCTGGACCTGCTGCCCGACCATCTCGCCAAGCCCTTCGTCAAGGAAGACGGCCAGGTCATTCTCGACGCCTAGGGGCTGGCGACTGACGTTGAGGGCGGTCCGATGCCGTCAGGCGTCGGACCGTTCGGGCGTCTGCGGAATACGATCCGTCAGCAGCTTCAGGACCTTGGCGGTGATGGCCAGTTCCTCGTCGGTCACGCCCGCCAGCAGTCGCGTGCGATCCTCGCGCGCGACGCGATCGGAGGCGTTCAGCGCCTCCAGCCCCTTGGGCTCCAGCCGGATCAGGTTGGCCCGTCCGTCGCCGCAAAACGGGTGGCGCGACACCAGACCTTCTTCGATCGACAGCTTGATGCGGCGCGACAGCGAGGCCTCCGATATCCGAAGGATCGCCGCCAACTCCGCCTGCGTCATCCCCTTGGGCTTGGACGCCAGGACATAAAGGTGCGCGCGCTGGGCCGCCGTATAGCCTCGACCGCGAAACAGCGCATTGGCCCGCGTGATCCACGCCCGCGCGACAAAAGCGATGCGCATGGACACGACCAGTTCCAAGCTTCCGCGCGGATCGTCCCCGGTCGTTGCGGCATCCGCCTCCGTAAGGCTCAGATAGAAGGCGTCATCGGGATCGGCGCGGTCGGAAGGCATTGGCATCACGGAAACAGGCGCTGGAGTACAGACGAGGGGCGAAAGTCCTCACCCCGCGCGAAGATTCTCCACCACGCTTCTCAGTCGCGCCGGCAACGGCTTGGGCCGGCGGGTTTCGGCGTCGACATAGACGTGGACGAAATGGCCGATGGCGGCGGGGACGTCGACGCTGCGCTTGAAGACCCCAAAGCCGTAGGTGACGCTGGAGGTGCCGATCGCATCGACCTTGATGCCGACCTCGATCACATCGGGAAACTTCAGCGACGAGGTGTAGCGACAGCCCGAATCCACCACCAAGCCGATCGATTCCGTCAGCGCATTGGCGATCAGCAGATGGGCGTTCACCGCCGAGTCGACGAACTCATAGAATTTGGCGTTGTTGATATGGCCGTACTGGTCGTTGTCGGCCCAGCGGGTGGAGACCATGTGAAAGGCCTTGTAGGTCGCCCGTTGCGCCAGCGCGCCCTCGTCTCGTTTCGGCATCGTCGTCTCCCTCGGCGACGCGAAACGTCGCTCTCGATCTCGACGCTCTAGCTTGGACGACGTTAGGTCAAGCGACTATCGGTAACAGTCTGATCACGAACGCGCTCAAGAAGCGGCCGACTGCGTCGGCGGCGTTAGCGCAAGAATGAGCTTGACCACATGACCCTAACGACTCGCGCCGCCGTCCTGTCCGACAGGGGCGCCGCCCGCCCCTATGCCGACAGCCGCCCTCTGTCGGTCCAGACCGTCACGCTGGACCCGCCCGGCCCCGGCGAAGTGCTGGTTGCGATCAAGGCCGCGGGCCTGTGCCACTCGGACTTGTCGGTCATCAACGGCGACCGCCCTCGCCCCCTCCCCATGGCCCTGGGGCACGAGGCGGCGGGCGTGGTCGAGGCGCTGGGGGACGGCGTCACCGATCTCGTCGTCGGCGATCACGTCGTCATGGTCTTCATGCCGTCGTGCGGTCATTGCAATCCGTGCGCCGGCGGCCGTCCCGCCCTGTGCGAGCCTGGCGCCGCCGCCAACGGCCGGGGTGAGCTGCTGTCCGGCGCTCGCCGCATCTTCCGCGAGGGCGAGCCGGTCAACCACCACCTCGGCTGCTCCGCCTTCGCCGAGCGGGCCGTCGTCTCGCGACGCTCCCTGGTCAAGATCGATCCCGACCTGCCGTTCGAAGAGGCGGCCCTGTTCGGCTGCGCCGTCCTGACCGGCGTCGGCGCCGTGGTGAACACCGCCGGGGTCAAGGCGGGCCAGAGCGTCGTCGTCATAGGCCTGGGCGGCGTGGGCCTGGCCAGCGTGCTGGGCGCCCTGGCCTCGGGCGCCAGCCCCGTCGTCGCCGTCGACCTGTCCGAGGACAAGCTCGCCCTGGCTCGCACCCTCGGCGCGGTCGAAACCGTCAACGCCGCCGACCCCGATGCGGTCGATCAGGTCCGCGCCCTGACGAACGGCGGCGCCGACTTCGCCTTCGAAATGGCCGGTTCGGTCCGGGCGCTGGAGGCGGCGTGGAAGATGACCCGGCGCGGCGGAACCACCGTCACCGCCGGCCTGCCGCCGCCCGATGCGGCCCTTGCCGTCAACGTCGTCTCCCTCGTCGGCGAGGAGCGCACGCTGAAGGGCTCCTACATCGGCACCTGCGTCCCCAGCCGCGACATCCCCCGCTACGTCGCCCTGTATCGCCAGGGCCGCCTGCCGGTGGATCGCCTGATGAGCGGCGTCATTCCCCTGGATGACATCAACACCGGCTTCGACCGCCTCCACGCCGGCGAGGTCGTGCGACTGATCGTCAGACCCTGACGACACTATAATCCCGTCGCCCGGTTTCGGCCGCAAATCCGCAGACCAATGTCCGCTCAAGCTTCAGCGGAGATCTCCCATGCGTCCGTCTCGCCTGTCCTGCGCCGCCGCGATGTCGGCCGTCGTCCTCGCCTTCGCCGTTCCGGCGCTGGCGCAGGAGACCTCGCCTCAAAACAACGCCGAGATGGCCGCCATCTTCGCCGCCGACCAGGCCGTAAGGCAGAACCTGACGCCGGACTTCTTCAAGGACCGTGCCCGCGTCACAGCAATGCTCGCCGAAGACGCCGCGCGCCGTGTCCAGACCCGCGCCCTGCTGGACGCCGGCGCGCTCCAGACTGGCGAGGACTACCGCGCCGCCGCCTTCGTCTTCCAGCACGGCTCCACGCCCGAGGATTATCTGCTGGCCCATAGCCTGGCCGTCGCCGCCGTGGCCAAGGGCTCGCCCGAAGGCGCCTGGATCGCCGCCGCGACGCTGGATCGCTATCTGCAGATGACCGAAAAACCGCAGATCTACGGCACCCAGACCCGCAAGACCCGCGACGCCCCGGCCACCCTCGATCCCTACGACCGCGCCCTGATCCCCGACAGCCTGCGCGCCGTCTTCGGCGTCCCGCCCCAGTCGGAGCAGGACGCTCGTCTGGAACAGGTGAACGCCGCCGCTGCCGCTATCGCAGCATCTGTCGCGGCAGGTCCGGCGACGCCCAAGCCCTAGATCACTCCGCCGGCTTCGGCGGGGCGTTCTTCACATACTGGTCCAGCCAGCGGGTCATCTCCCACAGGGTGTGGCCCACCGATTCCCGCGCGCGATATCCATGCGCCTCCAGCGGCAGGGTGACGTAACGCGCCGTCGCCCCCAGCCCCTTCAGCGCCGCATAGAAGCGCTCGGACTGCACCGGGAAGGTGCCCGAGTTGTCGTCCGCCTCGCCGTGGATCAGCAGGATCGGCTCGTTCAGCTTGTTGGCATAGGTGAAGGGCGACATCTCGGTATAGACCTCGGTCGCCTCCCAATAGTTGCGCTGCTCGGACTGGAAGCCGAACGGCGTCAGGGTGCGGTTATAGGCCCCCGACCGCGCGATCCCGGTGCGGAACAGATCGCTGTGCGCCAGCAGGTTCGCCGTCATGAAGGCGCCGTAGCTGTGCCCCCCGACCGCGATCCGGTCGCGGTCCGCCACGCCCATGCCGACCACGGCGTCGACCGCGGCCTTCGCATCGGCGACCAGCTGCTCGACATAGGTGTCGTTCGGCTCGGCCCCATCCTTGCCGATGATGGGCATGGAGGGGTTGTCGAAGATCGCATAGCCCTGGGTCAGCAGGAACAGATGGCTGGACCCGCCGGGCCGTACGAACCGGTTCTGCACGTCCACCGTCTGGCCCGCCACCGCCGCATCGGTGAACTCGGCGGGATAGGCCCACATCAGCATCGGCAGCGGCCCGTCGCGGTCCTTGTCGTAACCGGCCGGCAGATACAGCGTCCCCGACAGCTTGACCCCGTCGGCCCGCTCATAGGTCACCAGTTGCCGCGTCGCCTCGGCCAGCTGCGGCGCCGGATCGGGGAAGTTGGTCAGCCGCGTCGTCTGGCCCGTCGTCAGGTCGCGGATCTGCAGATTGGGCGGATCCAGCCGCGTCTCGCGCTGGGTCACCACCCGCTTGCCGTCCGTATCCAGGAAGCCGACCACGGTCTCGTAATCCGTATTGGCCGAGGTCCACAGCCGTTCGCTGCGTCCCGTCGCCGGGTCCATGGCGGCCAGGAAGGGGAACTCGCCCTGCGGCGTCGCCCCGGCGCCTGACATCAGGATGCGCCCCTGCGGATCGAAGCGGATCACCGAACGGCCCTGCGCATTCGGCTGGGTCACCGGCTGGCCCGGATTGTCGTAGCGCGCCTGATAGTTCCGCTCCAGCAACACCCGGCCCTCGCCGGGGTTGGACGGATCCACCACGAAGCGCGTCTCATGCCGGGTGTTGAACCAGCGGCTGTTGACGATGGCCAGGTCGTCCCGGCCCCAGACGACGCCGCCATACCGTTCCTTCAGGTCGATCAGTTTGACGGGCTCGCTCGTGAACGGCGCGGCCTGCATGAAGACCCGGTCCCGGAACTCGGCTTGCTTGCGGATGTCGCCGCCGTCCAGCGCCTCGACCCAGGTCAGGGTCGCCGGCGCATCGGCCCGCCACTCGACCGAGCGCGGCCCTGGCGCCACGGCGTCGAAGGCGGTCGGCACATCGTCCCTCAGCGGCAGGTCGGCGACCGTGCGCACCACGCGACCGTTCAGATCCGTCACCACAATCTCGGTTGGGAACAGGTCGTCCGGCACCGCATAGGAATAGGGCCGCTTGGCGATCTCATGCAGGATGTATTTGCCGTCCGGAGACACCGACGCGTCCAGATAGACCGCCGGCGCCCCGATCGTCCGTGCACGGCCGTTCAGCGGAACCAGCGTCAGCTGGCTGGTGAAATAATGGTCGAACAGGGCCTCGTCGCCGGGGTTCGACAACAGGTCCTGATAGGTCCGCACCGGCGCGACCCGCCCGGCGGTCTCCTCGATATTGGGCCCCGTGGGCGCCGCCGTCACGTCCGGCGCCGGACCGCGTCCCGCCGGGACCGCCTCGACCAGCAGACCCGAACTGTCGGGCAGCCATTCATAGCCCGTTCCGCCCGTCATATTGACCACCGGATCGGTCAGCTTGCGCGCCCGCGCCGAGGCCACATCCACGACCCACAGCTCCAGCCCCGTCGGCCGGTCCAGCACGAAGGCCAGCGACTTGGCGTCCGGCGAGAACCGCGGCGCCGTGAACCGCGCGCCGTCGGGCAGGGCCACGACGCGAGGTTGCCCGCCATCCACCGCCTGCAGGCTCAGACCCGTCAGCCACGCCACCCGGCTTTCGGCCGCGCCATTGTTCCTCGGATTGATCCGCGTCCCCGCCAACCGCAGCATCGGCTCGGCCAGGGCCTTGATGCTGGGTAGATTAGACCGGTCCATCAACACCAGCGTCCGCCGATCCGGGCTCAGCATCGACGACGGCGTCGGCTTGGCGTCCAGGATGTCCGCGATCGGCGCCGGCGGCTGCTGATAGACCATCGGCCCCGCAGCCGGCGCCGCGTTCTGGGCTAACGCCCCACCCGCCACGCCGCTCAGCAGCACCGCCGCCAGAACCAGCCCAACCCCACGTCCACGCATCATCATCGTCTGAAGTCCCCACAAATCCCGAACCGCAGACCTACCCTCGCCTTTCCACCGCCGACAACCCGATTCGGCGTTACAGTGTCACATTGGCGCGGCGACGCCTGCGCCTGGCCCAGTCGATCCTAGACATATCGCTGATATTCCAGACTGCCGCTTTCGGGCTTCGGCGTTAAGTTTCGCCGGAAACATCGGGGGGTGTGTCATGACGGCTGCAAACACGACGGGCGGGACCGACCGCGTCTTTCCGGGGCTGGCCGTCGTCATGGCGCTTGTCGTCGTGGCGGGCTTTTCGCTTCAGCTGGCCATGGGCCGCTCCAGCTTCGAGGCTCCGCTGCTGGTGCACGCCCACGCCGTGGTCTTCATGGGCTGGGTCGTCATCTTCCTGGTTCAGAACCTGTTGATCGCCACGGGCCAGCTGCGTTGGCACCGGCCGCTGGGCTGGCTGGCGACCGCATGGCTGGCGCCCATGCTGATCCTGGGCTGGCTGGTTACCGAGGCCATGGTGCGTCGCGGCGATGTGCCCTTCTTCTTCCGGCCCTTGCAGTTTCTGGTCTTCGACCCCGTGTCGCTCGCGACCTTCGTCGGCCTCACCATCGCGGCGGTGTGGCTTCGTCGGTCGACGGACTGGCATCGCCGCCTGCACTATTCCGCCATGGCGATCCTGCTGGGGCCGGCGGTCGGTCGGCTTTTGCCCATGCCCTTGCTGATCCCCTGGGCCTGGGAGGCGACCACGCTCGTCACCCTGGCGTTTCCAGTCATCGGCATGATCATCGATCTGGCGAAGACCCGCCGGATCCACCCGGCCTGGTTCTGGGGTCTGGGGGTTCAGATCGCCATGATCGCGGCGATCGAAGCCCTCACCTGGTCGCCGCTCGGCCTTCAGCTTTACCAGACTGTCACGGCCGGTTCTCTCGGCGCCGCCGTCGCGCCGCTCGCCTTCCCCACGCCCCCCGGTCCGCCGCCAGGGGTCTGACCACGATGAAGAGGCGCAGACCGCGTCCCTACCCCGCCAGCAGCGCCTCGACCTGATCGCGCTCCGGCGCTGAGGGCTGCGCGCCCGGGCGGGTCGCGGCGAAGGCTCCGGCGGCGCAGGCGAAGCGCAGCGCCTCGGCCGGGTCCATGCCTTCCAGCAAAGCCACCGTGATGGCGGCGACGAAGGCGTCGCCCGCGCCCGTCGCATCGACCGCCTCGACGGCCGGTGGGGTCGCCCAGGCCATTTCGACGCCGCGCTGATACATGGCCGCGCCCCGCGCGCCCTTGGTGACGACGACCCGTCCCCCGCCCCGGTGCAGGCCATCGCCATAGAAGGCCGCCTCGGTCTCGTTGACGACGATCAGGTCGGCGCGGCGCAGCAACAGTTCCGACACTGGCGCGGCGGGCGCCAGATTGGCGCAGACGAAGCCCGTCGCCCGGCCCACCGCCGCCTCGACCGTCTCGATCGGCAGCTCCAGCTGCACGATCAGCGCGCCCTCGATCCGCTGGGGCAGCTGTTCAGGCGTGACCATGTGGTTGGCGCCGGCCGCGACCACGATCTGGTTCTCGCCGGTCGGATCGACGGCGATCAGGGCGACGCCCGTCGGGGCCGCCACATCCACCTCCACCCCCGCCAGATCGACGCCCAGATCCTCCATCAGGGCCAGGGCCTCGCCGGCCATGGCGTCATTGCCGACTCGCCCGATCAGGCTGGCCTCGGCCCCCAGTTTCTCGGCCGCCAGCGCCTGGTTGGCGCCCTTGCCGCCGGGATGCCGCGCCAGGGTCGCCCCGGTCACCGTCTCGCCCGGCGCCGGCAGTTGGGGCGCAGTGGCCACCAGATCCAGGTTGATCGAGCCGACGACAGTGATCCTCATGCGGCGGCCTCCAGCGCCTGAGCTTTCAGCTTGCCGACGATCAGGTCGAACACCCCTTGCGCGTCCGCCGCGACCGCCCAGCGATGCCGCGCCGTCGCCGGATCGATCCGGAACTCCACCGCCGTATGGCCGCGCGTCAGGTCCGAACCCGTCTCCACCTCGATCCGGCAGGGCTTCGTCTCGAACAGGTCGGGCTTGATCAGCCAGGCGATGGGACACGGGTCATGCAACGGGGCCGCATCCCACCCCACGATCTCGCGCTCCACCCGCTGCGAGAACCGCAGCGTCGACGCCGCGGCCCGCGCGGCCTCGCTGTCTATGGCCTCTATCGCCACGATCCGGCCCTCGGTCGCGCGCACCTGATGGGTCGCGTCCAGGCCGAAGGCGACGACCTGACACCCCGATCCGAACACCACCGCCGCCGCATCCGGATCGGCCCAGATGTTGAACTCGGCGGATGCGGTGACATTGCCGCCTTCCGACCGCGCCCCGCCCATGACGACCACCGGCCCCAGCCGTTCGGCCAGCCGCCGATCACGCCGCATCGCCAGCGCCAGATTGGTCATCGGCCCCAGGACGGCGATGGCGACCGAGCCTTCAGGCCGGCTCATCACCAGATCGACGATGGCGTTGGCGGCCGGCCCGTCGCCGACGATCCCCGTCGGTTCGAACGGCTCCAGATCGCCCAGACCCTCGACCCCGTGAAACTCGCCCGCGCCCGCCGGCGGACGTTTCAGCGGCCGCTCGGCCCCGCCGAACACCGGCACCTCCTCGCGCCCGGCGATCTGGCGGATGATGCGCGCATTGCGCTGGGTCTTGGCGCCGGGAACATTGCCCCCGACCGTGGTGACGGCCAGCAGCTCCAGCTCGGGCGCGGCGAAGGCCAGAAACAGCGCCACGGCGTCGTCCACGCCGGGGTCGCAATCGATGATCAGGGACTGAATAGACACCGCTCATGACTAGGCAGGCCGGCCGCGCGGAGCAAGCCGCAACCGCGCCTCAGACCTGACAGGCCTCCGCGCACGCCTTCACGCACGCCTGGGCCAGCACCTCGGCCGAATCTGTCAGGGGTATGGCGGCGTCTTCGGCGCGCAGCAGCAGCGGCACCTCGGTGCAGCCCGCGATCAGCCAGTACGCGCCCGCGTCCGCCAGGGCCTGGGCCAGCCGCAACATCCCTGCCCGCGCCGCCTCGCCGACATCGCCGCGCTTGACCCCATAGACCAGCGCCATGAAGGCCTCGCGGTCCGCGCCCTCCAGCAGCACCGTCTCGAGCCCGCGCGCCGCCAGCGCCTGCGTGTAAAGCCGCTCGCCCCCCGGCGTCGCCAGCACGCCGATCCTCTTGGAGCCAGAGGCCGCCGCCGCATCCGCCGTCGCTGCGATCATGTCGATGAAGCGCAGGCCCTTCGCCTCGCACGCCGCGCGGATGCCGCCCGCCTGGGCGTGGGCGGTGTTGCAGGGCATGGCGATCACCTCGGCCCCCGCCGCCGCCAGCCCCTCGGCCATCTGTCCCAGCACCACCTCGGCCTCGCCCGGCCGCGTGTTGCGATCGGGCACCTGGGGGTTCAGGTCCATCACCACCCGGATGTGATCAGCGTCCCCGTCCGCCGGCGTCAGCGCCTGCACCCGCGCCAGAAACGCCACCGTCGCCGCCGGTCCCATGCCGCCGATCACGCCCAGGATCTTGCTCATCGCATCACGCCCCATCCCACGACCGCCGCGGCGGCCAGAACTGCCGGCACGGCGTAGCGGCTCTTCCAGGCCCACGCCACCGCCAGGGCGCCCGCAAAGATCGCCGCAGCCGCCGCCATCGACGGCGCCCGCTGCAAGGTCGCCCAGCCCAGCTCCACGCTGGTCGCGGCGATGATCCCTACGACGGCGGCGGCGACCCCGGCCAGAAGATCGTGCAGCCGCCGGTCCTCGACCACCGCCTCCAGCCGCTCATAGAAGATCATCGAAAAGGCGAAGGCGGGGGCGAACACCCCGGCCGTCATCGCCAGCGCCCCGCCCCATCCTGCGACCACAAAGCCGACGAAGGTGCAAAAGATCACCAGCGGCGCCGGGATCACCCCCGCAAAGGCGATCCCGTCCAGAAACGCCCCGTCGTCGATCAGCCCGCGCCCCACCGTATCGGCGCGCACATAGGGAATGGCGGTATAGGCGCCGCCAAACGTCAGCAGCCCCGCCTTCAGCCCCGTCCAGAACATCGCGGCTGCGCCCACGTCGCCCCCCTGCCCCGACGCCTGTCCCAAGACCGGCCCGCCGTCCCCCAGCCCGTGCATCGTTAAGGCTGCGAGAACCGCCAGCGCCACGACCCCGACGGCCAGGCCGACCCGCCCGGCCCGAGCCAGCACATAGGCCGCCCCGCCCGCCGCCAGCACGATCCAGAACGCCGCCCCGGCCAGGGTCGCCGCAAAGCCGACGACGGCGACGGCCCACAGCCAGCGATCCTCCAGAATATGCGATCCGATCTTGCAGACGGCGCGCACGATCACGGCGACCACCGCCGCCTGAACCCCCAGGAACGCCCCGGCCAGCAGGCCCACCACCGGCGACAGCGCCACATAGGCCCAGCCGATCCCCAGCATCAGCATCAGCCCGGGCAGCATGAACCCCAGGCCCGCCAGCAGGCCGCCGATCCGCCCCCGCGCCCGCATGCCCATATGCACGCACAGCTCGTGCGCCTCCGGCCCCGGCAGGACCTGCAACACCGCCAGCAGCCGGTTGAACCGCGCGCTGGACATCCACCCGTCCTGATCGACCAGCTCGCGCCGGATCATCGCGATCTGCGCCACCGGTCCGCCAAACGCCAGCAGCCCGAACCGCAAGAACCGCAGAAACACCGCCGTCAAAGACAGCGCGGGCGGGACAGGTTCGATCTCGCGCACCGTCACCCGCCGCCCCCGTCTTCACCGCCTCGAGCCCGCGCGATCCGATAGGGCCCCGCGCGCATCGCCAGCGGCCGTCCCTTCCAGCTCAGTCGCACCGCGCCCTTGTGCACCAGGGCGTCCACTGCGGCGTGAACGTCAGGCATCGCCTCGCGCCACGCGCCGTCTTCGCCCGCGACCACCCGCGCGACCTCGCTGGGGCAGACGGTGGCGTCCTCGGCCCGGGCGGCCAGCAGCGCCAGCGTCGCCTCGCGCGGGTCCATGACGCGCGCCGCCTCTACAGCGCCCCTTCGATCTCGGTCTGATAGCCGAACAGCCCCTGCGCCCCGCCGGTGTGCAGGAACACCACCGTCTCGCCCTTGAACCGGCCGGCCCGCGCCAGGGCGACCAGCCCCTTCATCGCCTTGCCGGAATAGACCGGGTCCAGCACGATCCCGTCCAGACGCGCGGCCAGGGTCAAGGCGTCGATCACCCCCTGGTCGATCAGGCCATAGCCCTCGCCCACATAGTCGCAGTCGGCGACCACCTGCTCGCGCGTCACCCGTCCCGGCTGCCCCAGCAGGGCGGCCGTCTCCTCGGCCAGTTTGAAGACGTTCGCCTCCTGCCTGTCCTTGGGCGCCCGCACCCCGATGCCCAGCACGGGAATGTCCGCCCCCATGACCGCCAGCCCGGCGACCAGGCCCGCGTGGGTGCCGGCGCTGCCCGTCGCCGTCACGATCCGGTGGACCTCCAGATCCATCTCGTCGGCCTGGACCACGATCTCGCGCGCGCAATCGACATAGCCCAAAGCCCCGACCGGGTTCGATCCGCCGCCGGGAATGACATAGGGCTTTCCGCCCCGCGCCCGCACCTCGGCCGCCGTCTTCTCCAGCTCGGCGACCATGTCCGTCCCGCCCGGCACGGTGCGCAGGGTCGCCCCGAACAGCCGATCCAGCAGCACATTGCCGTTGCCGACATAGTCCGTCGCCTTGGACCCCGTCCGCTCTTCCAGAATGATCTCGCACGCCAGACCGTGGGCCGCCGCCGCCGCCGCCGTCTGGCGCACATGGTTCGACTGCACCGCCCCTTGCGTCACCAGGGTGTCGGCGTCCTGTTCGAACGCCGCGCCCAGCAGGAACTCCAGCTTGCGGGTCTTGTTGCCGCCGCCGGCCAGGCCGGTGCAGTCGTCGCGCTTGATCCACAGATCCAGGCCCAACTCTTCCGACAGACGGGGCAGCGGCTCCAGCGGCGTCGGCAGATGGGCCAGGCGGATGCGGGCGAAACGGGCGAGATGCATGGGACGGTTTCCTGTTCGCCGTCTTGATAGCCCGCGCCCGTGACATTCAAAAGCGCCAGCCTAGCCGCCCGCCCCTTCGCCCGCCTCGACCTCAGCCCGGCGCGCCGGCCTCGGCCACACGCGTCGGGGCGACGAAGGCGGCGGCGCACAGGGCCTGGGCGAAGGCGTGGGACGTGACCGCCTGCCGGTCCATCAGGGCGTCCAGCACCCCTGCCCCCGCATCCACCGTCACGACCAGCGGATAACGCCCGACCACCTGACCACCCTGCGCCGGATCGCGCAGTTCCGCCGTCGCCCGCATCCGGTGTTCGGCGCGATCGCCGGCCAGAATGGCCAGGCGCGGCGCCCGGCTCAGCGCCTCGACGTGGATGCTCAGGTTCAGCCGATGCCGGCCGCCGGCGCACAGCCCCATTTCGTTCAGCACCTCGTCGTTGAAGGTGTCGGCGAAGTCGTCCTCGGCGTCCAGCCAGCCCGTCGTCGTCGTGACGCTGCCGATCCGCGCCTGCTCGGCCATGGCGGGCGACAGGGCCATCGGCGCGCCGCCGACCTCCACCGAGGCGCAGGCCGTCAAGCCCGCGCACGCCAGAACCGCGATCACGGCGGTCGTCTTGATCTGTTTCATCATTCCCTCTCCCTAGAGCTTAACACCAAGCTTGGCTTCGAATGAACGCCGCCTGAACGCCGTTCGACAAGCGGTCCGGAGCCAAAGCCGGCGTCCAAGCGTTGCCGCCGCATGATCGCCGCCGCGCCCTTTTTGGATCTGCAACGCGAGCGCGCCTATGTCCGCGATCTGGGCCGCGCCTTCGCCGGCGCCCTGGTGTTCAACATTCCGCTGTTGATGACGATGGAGATGTGGGCGCAGGGCGTGATCATGGACCGCTGGCGGTTGCTGACCTTCATCGTCGCCGGCCTGCCGCTGCTGTACGGCCTGGCCTATTACGCCGGCTTCTCCAAGCGGCGCGGGCCGGTCAACGATGCGCTGGACACCGCCGTGGCCTTGGCGGTCGGCTTCATCACCGCCTCGGTGCTGCTGATCCTATTTGGCGTCGTCGAATGGGACGCGCCGCCGCGCGAGGGCCTGGGCATGGTCGCGCTTCAGGCCATTCCCGGCGCCATGGGCGCGCTTCTGGCCCGGCGTCAGCTCAGCGGCGACGGCGGGGGCGACACCGACGAAGATCAGGCCTCCTATTTCGGCGAACTGTTCCTGATGGCGGCCGGCGCCCTTTTCTTCGCCCTGAACGTGGCCCCGACCGAAGAGATGATCCTGATCGCCTACAAGGCGACGCCCGCCCACATCCTGGCCCTGATCGCCGTCTCCATCCTTCTGCTCCACCTGATCGTCTTCAAGGCGGGCTTCGCCGGTCAGGAAGAGGCCGATCATCCGATCAAGGCCTTCCTGCATTTCACCCTGCCCGGCTATGCCATCGCCCTGGCCGTCAGCCTGTTCACCCTATTCCTGTTCGGGCGCACCGACGGCCATGCCATCGCTGGCGTGGTCCAGACCATGGTCGTCCTGGGCTTCCCCGCCGCCATCGGCGCCGCCGCCGCCCGTCTGTTGGTCTGACCCATGCCCACCAAGAAGAAGCCCGCCGCGTCGACCCGCCCTCTCCTGCAATGGGGCATGGCCATGCTCGGCGCCGTCATCACCCTGACCGCTATCGGCATTGTGGTGTGGGAGGCGCTGCAGCCCACAGCCCCGCCCGCGCTCAGCGCCCGCATCGTCGCCGTGGACGTCACCGCCGCAGGCCAAGTCGCGACCGTCCGGGTCCAGAACGACGGCGACGACACCGCCGCCGCAGTGGATATCGAAGGGGTTCTGGGCGACCAGACCGCGACCGCCAGCCTGGACTACGTCCCCGGCCACGGCCACGCCAAGGCCTACCTCCGCTTCGACGCCGATCCGCGCGCGGCGGCCGTCTCGGTCAAGGGCTGGTCGGCGCCCTAGCGGGCGCTTAGGCCGCCTGGGCCAGCACCGCGTCCTGCATCCGCTCGACCGTCTGCTGGGGCGCGCCGGCGCCGTCCACCGTGGCCCGCAGCGTCTCCTCCAGCGCCGGGGTCACGCGCACGCTGGCCATGGCCCAGCCGGAGAAGCCGCGCGCCGGGATCGGCTTGCGCTCGATCACCACCACCTCGTCGTGACGCGGATCGCCCGCCAGCCGCGTCATCAGCCGGTCCAGATCCTGCGCTGCGCCCTCCAGCACCTGCAAGAACCGTCCGTCGTGGATCAGCAGCGCGCCGGTCAGGTCGTCGCGCGCATTGTTCCGCTGCGACGTGGCCAGGATGTCCACCTGCATCATCAGGCTGTCGGCATTGCCCCGCGCGCGGCTGGTGTAGAGGACGCGTTCCAGGTTCAGGCTCATATCCTCGTTTCACTCCGCCGACGCCGGCATCCGGCCCAAGCTTTGCGCATAGCCCAATAAATCCGCCGCGCCTACAACGACTTATGTGCGGTTTCGGACAACTCGACATCCGGCGCGACGCGGGTTAGCCTGCAGGCGTTCTCCGGGGGGTCGCAATCGAGCGGCTGAGATAGAGGTTTCTCCTCTGACCCGTCGAACCTGATCCGGGTCATGCCGGCGAAGGGATGAGTAACGCTATCGGTCCTGACGTCACAGGACCCCTCGCGCCCGACGTCGGCGGACCTCAAACCGTTTGAGGCCGCCATGAACATCCAAGTCACCCCGCCCGCCCTGCCCGAAGAGCCGAACGTCGACCTCGCCCTCAAGGACGCGCGCGAACAGGTGATGAAGGAGACTGGAACCATCCCGACCGGCGAACGGGCCGGCTCGCGCAAGGTCTATGTCGCCGGCGAGCTCTACCCCGATATCCGCGTTCCCTTCCGCGAGGTCGCCGTCCACCCCTCGGCCAACGAGCCGCCGGTCACGATCTACGATTCCTCGGGCCCCTACACCGACCCGACCGTGACCATCGACATCAAGCGCGGCCTGCCCCACGTCAAATCCAGCTGGCAGCTGGATCGCGGCGACATCGCCCCCGTCGCCAATCCGCGCGAGGTCAAGCCCGAGGACAACGGCCATGCGTCCGGCCGCCACTTGGCCCCGCGCTTCGACACCTCCAACCACCGCGTCTTCAAGGGCGTCGAGGGCCGCCCGGTCACCCAGTACGAATACGCCCAAGCCGGGATCATCACGCCCGAGATGGAATATGTCGCCATCCGAGAGAACCTGCGCCGCGAGCAGAACAGCCCCTGCATCCGCGATGGAGAATCCTTCGGCGCCGCCATCCCCGACTTCGTGACGCCCGAGTTCGTCCGGCAGGAGATCGCGCGCGGCCGGGCCATCATCCCGCACAACATCAACCACCCCGAGGTCGAGCCGATGGTCATCGGCCGGAACTTCCTGGTGAAGATCAACGCCAACATCGGCAATTCGGCCGTCCTGTCCTCCGTGGACGACGAGGTCGACAAGCTGGTCTGGGCCACCCGCTGGGGCGCCGACAACGTCATGGACCTATCGACGGGCCGCAACATCCACAACATCCGCGACTGGATCATCAGGAACTCGTCCGTCCCCATCGGCACCGTGCCCATCTATCAGGCGCTGGAGAAGGTGGGCGGCGTCGCCGAGGACCTGACGTGGGAGGTGTTCCGCGACACCCTGATCGAACAGGCCGAACAGGGCGTGGACTATTTCACCATCCACGCGGGCGTGCGCCTGCCCTTCGTGCCGATGACGGCCAAGCGGGTGACGGGCATCGTCTCGCGCGGCGGCTCCATCATGGCCAAGTGGTGCCTGGCCCACCACAAGGAGAGCTTCCTCTACGAGCATTTCGAGGACATCTGCGACATCATGCGCGCCTATGACGTGTCATTCAGCCTGGGCGACGGCCTGCGCCCCGGTTCCATCGCCGACGCCAATGACGAGGCCCAATTCGCCGAACTACGCACCCTGGGCGAACTGACCAGGATCGCCTGGGCCAAGGGCTGCCAGGTCATGATCGAGGGGCCCGGCCACGTGCCGATGCACAAGATCAAACAGAATATGGACGAGCAGCTGAAGCACTGCCACGAGGCGCCGTTCTATACGCTTGGCCCCCTGACCACCGACATCGCGCCGGGCTATGACCACATCACATCCGCGATCGGGGCGGCCATGATCGGCTGGTTCGGCACGGCCATGCTCTGCTACGTCACGCCCAAGGAGCACCTGGGCCTGCCGGATCGTCAGGACGTCAAGGACGGCGTCATCACCTACAAGATCGCCGCCCACGCCGCCGACCTGGCCAAGGGCCACCCCGCCGCCCGCCTGCACGACGACGCCCTGTCACGCGCCCGGTTCGAGTTCCGCTGGGAGGATCAGTTCAACCTGGGCCTCGACCCCGAAACCGCCCGCAAATACCACGACGCCACCCTGCCCAAGGAGGCCCACAAGACCGCCCACTTCTGCTCCATGTGCGGCCCGAAATTCTGCAGCATGAAGATCAGCCAGGACATCCGCCGCGATGCCCAGGCGCAGAACGATGCGGGCGGCTCGCTGGCGGAGGCCGAGGCGGGCATGGCGGAGATGAGCGCGAAGTTCCGCGCTGGCGGCGGGGTGGTGGAGGTGAAGGTGTGAGGGCGTAACCTATCTCCTCCCCAATAATGAAAATATGGGGCTCGCTAGTAGTGCAAAGGGCCCCATCTCTCTTTTAATTTTGTGACGTTTAATAATCATCCTGGCCTGATCCCGAAACCTAAAAGATAAAGATCTAATTTCGTCTGTCGGATCGTACTGTTGTGAGAAAGAAATATCATCTCGCTTTTTTAGCAATCCACGATCAGTAAGCTGAGAAGTGATTACACGAGCAGCTTCTTCGCAAGATGCATGATCGGCTGTACCGACCACCATCGATACAGCTTCGGTAAAGTCATCAAGAGCTATAGATTCCCCATACAATCTATGCTCATCGTTTAAGACAGCCACGACGAGCGCAACACCTCTCTCCGTCAGCAAATGACGGACATGTTGCTTAGATATATTTTCGGCAGATTGCGCTACCAATCCAGCTAACAGAGAAATAGCTGACGCAGCACCCAGAACCACCGTAACCATTCCTGAGTCCGCCCCGACCCTAGAACTCACGGTTTCAAGCGGAGCTTGAGCCGCGACTAGAATGAGTCCAACTGAACCGAATCCCCACAGCGAGAATTTTGGCGCATGAAATGGCTGGGACGTTGCTTTTTCTAGTTCATGGCGGACACTAAGGATTTCCTGCTTGGCTCGATCTGCGGCAGCAATTTTTCTATCTTCATCATTTTGAGTAGAAATGGCCTTTATCAGATCTATTGCGGCATCTCTACCGTCGTTGACTGCAGGCAGATTTCCCGAAGCTTCCTCTCTTTCCAACGCATTTATGAAGCTATCAGAGAGTAAATACCTGGTCTTTTGGGAGTCCGAAATAAATTCACCGCCTGACGTGTCGGGATGATTTTCCTTTCTGATCGCCTTCATCTCTTTGAGGGCTGCTTCTTTCCCAATATTTTTTCTCAGGCCCAGCGCCTGCCGCGCTTGGGCCGGTATTGTTGTTGCGGTCATAGATAACTCCCCCGAATTCCGAATACCGTAGTATGCTAGAGGTTGTGGTCAACCACCCTTCCTCAAAGCTATCGACATCCAAAGTGCCCACGCTCGTCCTCCTCGCCGGACCCAACGGCGCCGGCAAGACCACCTTCATCAACCGGTTTCTGCGTCAGCGGGCGGAGGCGTTCCGGTTCGTGAACCCGGACGAGGTGGCGCGGGGTCTGGCGGGCGAAGGCGCGGCGCGCGATCTGGCGGCCGGGCGGTTGGTGCTGGAGCGGCTGGACGCCCTGTTCGTCGAACGGGCCGACGGGGTGCTGGAGACGACCTTGGCCACCCGCTCCCACGCCCCGCGCATCCGCCGGTTCAAGGCCGCCGGATACCGGGTCGAACTGATCTATCTGCGCCCGCCCTCGGCGGACTTCTCCGTCGCCCGCGTGGCGCGCCGTGTCGCCCAGGGCGGTCACGGCATACCGGAAGACACGCTGCGTCGCCGTTTCGCGCTCAGCCTCGACTATCTGGAGACGACCTACAAACCGCTGGTGGACGCGTGGGAGGTCTATGCGAGTAGCGACGACGGCCTCGAAATGTTAGATTGGGGGCCGAAATGAAGATGCTCTTCGACCGAGAAACCGTTCTGAAAGCCGGACGCGACGCCGCCCGGATCGCGCGCGAAGGCACGCGCGAGGAGAAGTCCGGCAAGTTCCTGCCGCCGCCCGGCTGGAAGGGCCATCTGGTCACCGCCGCCGACGCCGCGCCTGCACCGAAGAAGCGAGTCGCCTCAGTAACCCGATCCTGAAAGCTGCCGGTCGATCAGATCGACGATTTCGGCGACGCTAATGGTGAAGACGCCGCCGCGCGCGGCGCGCCAGTCTGCGATGCCCGGCTGATAGTCCGGCGCCGCCGGTGTTTCGGACGACAGGCGGATGACGTTGGCGTCGAGGGTCTGGCGACTGACCGGCGAATGATCGATCTGGGTCGGCGCCCCTTTCGCGGCCGGCCGTATGCCGAGTATCGACACATGATAGACGCGCCCGATGGGCGCGACGTCTTCGACCTCGCGGATCATCAGCAGCGATTTCGGCTCCTGCGGCCGTGTCCGATATTCCCAGACCTGACCGGCCGCATAACGGTCGGTCGCCGTATCCGCGCCGCCCGACATCATCATCGCCAGCACGACCGCCAAGGCTGCAATCATCGTCTCCCTCCCCTTCAGGGCCGAAGGTTCACACGTTGCCGTTGCGCGGTGCAACGACAATCTGCCGACCGAATCCCCCCCTTTCGTCATCCTCCGGCAAGCCGCGTCTTCGCGGCGCAGACCGGGGGACCCAGCGGCGCCGTCAGGCGAACTCTCAACCCCGCACGATCTCAGACATCTCGTCCGCGACAGGGTCGCGCTCTCGCGCGCCGCTGGGTTCCGGGTCTCCCCCCGCTTTCGCTACGCTTCGCCCGGAATGACGAAAGGAAGGGGATGCGCAGCTAGCGCCCCTACCTATGCACGACGTCCCTGCCCCGGCCGTTGAAATCCCTCGTCTTTCGCGAAATCGGCGCCCTCTACCCGAACACGCTTCGGGGCGGCCTTAGACTGGCGGCGCGTCCTGTGTCGGGCGCGGGCGACAGGCCGGGGATGGGATGGACGACGACCACAGCTATGACGACGGCGGGTTCGAGGGGCCGCGCGATCCGTTTTACGATGCGATGACCCAGCAGGCGCTGGATCAGATCCGCATCCTGCGCGAGGCGGGTCTGGAGCAGACGTATCGCGACGCCCTGCATCACGATTCCTCGCCCGAGGCCGAGGCCGCCTTCTGGCGCGCGCACGGCCTGCCGATGCATCTGCTGCGGCTGCCCGATCTGGTCACCTCGGACCCCGCCGCGCGCGCGGCCGACCGGGTGCAGAACCGGGGCTATCGCCGCCTGTCGAAAGAGGCGTGGGAGGCGGCGGGGATAGCCTATCTGGCGGGCTCCACGGCCGAGGAGGTCAGCGCCGTCTATGGCATGGCGGTCAGCACCTTTCGCGCCCGCGCCAGGGACGAAGGCTGGCGGCGCGAGGATCAGCCCCATCCCCTTCGCGAGCCCGTCGACCTGGAGGCCGAGACGGCCGAGGGCTTGCCTGACTATGGGGCCATGGCGGCCCACGCCCTGGTGCGGCTGAACCGGGCGCTTCAGGCCGGGCGCGCGCTGGAGGCCGCGCGCTGGGTGCGGCTGCACGCCGACCTGACCCGCATGGCGGCCGCCCCGCCCGCACCTTCGTCTCCGCCCCCGCCGAAGCCGCCGGCGCCGCCCAAGGAACCCGACCTGGGCGAACGCGCCGCCGCCGTCGCCGAACAGGTCGGCCAGATCGCCCGCGAGGCCTGCGCCCTCAAACGCGGCGACTACGCCGGCCGCGACGCCCTGATGGCCCGCCTCGAGGCGCTCGACGACCTGACACCGGCCCCGAGATCAGACGAATTAGACGAAATAGACGGTGTTTTTGTCCCCCGACCGCCGGACTGACCGTCTCCTCCTCATCGCCTGCGATGGTGAGGGGGACCGCGCCCTCTGGGCGGGGTGGAGGGGCTGTTGAGGCCTCACAGACGTCGATTTTACAGAAGGAACTCCTCCGTCACGGCGCCAAGCGGCGCCGCGCCACCTCCCCGCTGCGCAGGGAGGAGACGGCCTAGACCTCCGACGCGATCTTGCGCAGGGCCTCTTCGAACACCGAGGCCGGCTGGCCGCCCGAGATCAGATATTTGCCCTCGACCACCACGGCCGGGACCGAGGTGATGCCGCGCGCGCGCCACAGGTCTTCGGCCTGGCGCACGGCCTGGGCGTAGCGGCCCGAGGCCAGCACCTCGCCCGCCTCGGCCCGGTCCAGTCCGGCCTTTTCGGCGGCGGTGGTCAGGACCCCGGCGTCGGTCAGGTTGCGGTTCTCGGTGAAGTGAGCGGTGAACAGCGCTTGTTTCAGGGCCTTCTGCTTCTCCGGCGCCGTCTCATGCGCCCAGTGCAGCAGCCGGTGGGCGTCGAAGGTGTTCCAGATGCGGCTGTCGTCGGTCATGCGCATGTCGAAGCCCACCTCGCCCGCCCGCTCGCGGATCATGGCGCGGTTGGCGGCGGACTGCTCAGGCGACGCGCCGTATTTGCGGCCGATGTGTTCGACGATGTTCTCGCCCTCAGGCGCGATCTGGGGGTTCAGCTCGAACGGCTGAAAGGCGATGTCGGCGGCGATCCCCTCGTCCTTCAGCGCGTCCAGGGCCGTGTCCAGCCCGCCCAGCCCCACCACGCACCAAGGGCAGACGACGTCCGAGACGAAGTCGATCTTCAGGGTCTTGAGCGGAGCGTTCATGGCGCGGCCTTCTGGAACAGCGTGTGTTGCATAAGGATATGGCGACGCCGCGCCGCGCGACAAGTCTCAGCCCAGGCTCAAATCCCTGGGCGGGCGAATCCGGCGCCAGCGCGCCTCCACGAAGGCGAAGGCGCCGAAGGCCATCAGCCCCGCCGCCGTCAGCCCCAGGATCCACGACCCGCCCGGCTGGGCCTCCAGCGCGTCCAGCGCCGCCGCCGTCGTCGTCACCTCGCCCGAGCGCGCATGCAGCCCCGCCAGAACCACGAACACACCCAAGGGCAGATAGGCGAACCCCCGCGCCGCATAGCCCGCCCGCGCCAACGCCGTCGCCGTGCCGCAGAAGGCCTTGGGGCAGGCCAGGGCGTCGTCGAAGTCGTCGCGGACGGCCCTGACGATATTGCCGACGCCGACGCCCAGCACCACCAGCCCCGCCCCGATCAGCAGCACCTCGCCAAACGGCATCCCCAGCAGCATGGCCGCCTTCTCCTGGTTCTCGGCCACGCTCTCGGCCTGGGCCGCCGAGGCGTTTGTCGCCTCGCCGAACTCGTCCAGATATTCGAACACCCCCGACGCCAGCACGCCGTAGAACAGGCCGCTGACCGCCTGGCCCGCCCGCGTCGTCCAGCCCTTCAGGTCCGTCCCTTCATGGTCCGCGTCGAACACCGCCTGCAACACCCGCCAGCCGACGAAGGCCCACAGGCCCAGTCCCAGCAACACCAGCCAGACCTTGCCGAACGGCTGCTCGGCCAGCCAGCCCGCCGCCCCGCTGGTCCCCACCGCATCGCCGATCCGGTCCGTCGCAGCCAGCAGGGTCAGCGCGCCGGCCGACAGGTAAACGAAGCCTCGCGCCCCATAGCCGACCCGCGCCGCCCATTCGATTAGGGTCGCCAGCGGCGGCAGGCGAAGGGTCTTGGCGGCGTTCATGATGTCTCCCACGTCAGGCCGCCCTAACGCTCCTGCCGAGGCAAAGGCTCCGCTTGTCGCTGTGTCGACATCCGACAGACGCCGGTGGGCGTGTGCCGCTACGGTTCGCATCGCTGGGAGCCGTTCGCTTGAACATCTACGAGTTTCACTTCTTCGACGAGGCGGATCGCCGTCCGCTGCTCGACTTCTTCGACGGCGCCGATGACGCCACGGCGCTGGAAGCTGCGCGGTCGCAGCTGGCGCGCCACGCCTCCTGCTCGGGCGTCGAGGTGCTGGAAGCCGGGCGTCTGGTCGGGCGCGTCACCCGCTGAGCGTCGTTGGCGCTCTGCTCGCTGGCGTACACAGCGCGGTAAAGACACGACTTTTCCCCAGCAAGCCGTGTGATATATAGCAACGCTGTGTCGAGTTTCGACAGACGCCGCGCTCAGATCGCCTTATGCGCGAACTCATGAACCGCCTTTCGCCTGGCAACCGATTGATCCAGGGGCTGAACCCCGATGATCGCGACGCTCTTCTCGCCATCGCCACTCCGGTGGAATTCGCGCCCGGCCATGTGTTCAGCGAACCTGACGACGCCATCGAACACCTGCATTTCATCGACAGCGGCTTCTGCTCCTCGGTCGCGGTGCTGGAAGACGGCCGCACCGTGGAGACTGTCATGATCGGGCGCGAAGGCGTGCTGGGCGTCGTCGCCTCGGTCGTGCCGCACCATGCCCACACCCGCAGCGTGGCTCAGGTCGCCGGAACGGCGCGCCGGGCGGACGCCGCCAAGTTCCGCGCCCTGTCGGCTCAACGGCCGGGCGTTCGCGACGCCGTCGCCGAATACATGGCCCGACTTCAGGGCGAGTTGGAGCAGTCGGCCGCCTGCAACGCCCTGCACCACGCCGGGCAGCGGTTCGCCAAATGGTTGCTGCGCTGCCACGACAGGGTGGAGGGCGACACGCTGAACCTGACGCAGGAGTATCTGGCCTCCATGCTGGGCTCGCAGCGGACCACGGTGAACGAGGCGGCGCAGGGGCTTCAAAAGGCGGGAGCCATCGCCTATTCGCGCGGCCGGATCACGGTGCTTGATCGCGCCGCCTTGGAACGGGCGGCCTGCGAATGCTACCGCCGGGGGGGAGACCGGCAGGCCTAGTCGACCTGGGCGGCCGGCAGTTCGAGCACCGCCTTCAACCCGCCCATGTCGCTGTCCGACAGCATCAGCCGCCCGCCGTAGGCGCGCGTCAGGTCGTCCACGATCGACAGGCCCAGGCCCGACCCCGGCGCGCTTTCGTCCAGCCGCGCGCCGCGCTGCATGACCGTATCGCGCTGATCCGCTGGCAGGCCCGTTCCGTCGTCTTCGACCACCAGGATCATCTGGCCCAGGCCGCTGCCGCCCGCGGAGACGCGCACCCGACGCCTGGAGAACTTGGCGGCGTTTTCGATCAGATTGCCCAGGATTTCCTGCAAATCCTGACGCTCGCCCAAGAAAGACAGGCTGTCGGGTGCGCGCCAGTCGATCTCGACGTTCTTGTCGCGGAAGACCTGTTCGATCATCACCGCCAGCTCGTCCAGCACCTCAGCGACGGGCGTCGTCTCGCCCAGACCGTGGGCGGCGCGCGCGGCGGCGCGGGCGCGGCGCAGGTGGTGATCGACCTGGCCCTGCATGATCTTGGTCTGGCGCCGCACCAACTCGGGCAGATCGCCCTCGCTCGTCCCCGCCTCGGCCAGCATCACGGAGATCGGCGTCTTCAGCGCATGGGCCAGATTGCCGACGTGGGTGCGCTGTCGATCCACGACCTCCTGATTGTGATCCAGCAGGCGGTTCACCTGCTCGGCCAGGGGCTGGATTTCCTGAGGGTACGAGCGGCCGATCCGCGCCGACCTGCCCTTGCGCACATCCGCGATCTCATCGCGCAGGTCGAACAGGGGGCGCAGGCCGATCCGCACCTGGATGAAGACCGCCGATACGAGGCCGAGCCCCAAGATCAGGAAAGCGATCCAGGTTACGCGCGCGAACTGGCGCGTGTCCGCATCGACGTCGGAGCGATCCAGTGCCGCGATGAAGATGACCGGATGTTCGTGCCGGGGAATGGACTTCATGCTGGCGGCGACGCGCAGCGGCTCGCGCGTCTCGGCGTCGTCCTTGGGGCCGGTGGTGTTGAAGGTGATGACGTCGCCGAAGGCCGCATCCAGGCGCGCGGGCAGGTCGGCGGGCAGTGCCAGGTCATAGCGCCACAGCGAGGTCGAACGCGCCAGGCTGACCAACTGACCATTGGGGCGAACCTCCATGATCTGCCAGTATTTGCCCGACAGCAGCCGCAGAGTTCTGGCGTCTTGGATCTGCGGAATGGCCTCGCCTTGCGGCGTGCGACTGGCGCCGACCACGATCTCGTCGATCGTTTCGTTGAGCATGGCGCCCAGACGCCGCAGAGCGGATTCCTGAAAGGCCTGGGTCAGCACCAGCGCTGAAATGACCAGAGCGACCACGATCCAGGCCGAGGCCAGCCAGATCAGCCGGCGCGTGAGGGAGCGACCGGGGCGACCGAACCAGCGGCCCCAATCGTGGAGCCCACCGGCGTTGGGTTTCGAAGCCGTCGCCTCGGTCACGCCGGGTCGGATTCGCCCGCCAGCGGCGTCAGCCGATAGCCGAGGCCCCGCACAGTCTCGATCCGGTCCGATCCCACCTTCTTGCGCACCCGGCCGATGAAGACCTCGATGGTGTTGGAATCACGGTCGAAGTCCTGATCGTAAAGGTGTTCGACCAGTTCGGTGCGGCTGATGACGCGCCCCTGATGCATCATCATGTAGTGCAGCAGCCGGTATTCCAGCGAGGTCAGGCGCAGGGGCTCGCCATTGACGCTGGCCCGCGCCGCGCGGGGATCCAGCCGCAAGCCGCCGCACGACAAGGTCGCCGAGGCGATGCCTGCCGAGCGGCGCAGCAGCGCCCGCAGACGCGCCAGCAGCTCTTCGGTATGGAAGGGCTTGGTCAGATAGTCGTCGGCGCCGGCGTCGAAGCCCGCCACCTTGTCCGACCAGGCGCCGCGCGCCGTCAGGATCAAAACCGGCGTCGTCTTGCCCTCTCGCCGCCAACGCTCCAGCACCGACACGCCGTCGATCTTGGGCAGGCCCAGGTCCAGGACGATGACGTCATAGGGTTCGTTCTCGCCCAGATAATGGGCTTCTTCGCCGTCCGGCGCATGGTCCACGGCATAGCCCGCGTCGCCCAGCGCCGCCTTAAGCTGACGCGACAGATCCGCGTCGTCCTCGACCAGAAGCACGCGCATCAGTTCGGCCTGCGACGTTGATTGTTGTTGTCGGGACGCGCCTGTCCGGTCTGGCCGTCGACCACGACCTCCCGCACGCGTCCGTCGCGTTCGACTAGGACGGAATAGTTGCCGTCGCGGCGCGGTTGGGTGTCGATGGGACGACCGCCGCCGGCCTCGCCGCCCCGACGACGGGCCTCGTCGGGACTGACGCGCGGACCACGGTCCTGCGACCGCTGATCCTGGTCGCGCGACTGAGCCTGCGCCGACGTCGTCATGACGGGCGCAAAAGCCAGACCGAGAGCCAGGGCCAGGGCCGGAGGGGCGATCAGGAGAGGGACGGGTTTACGAAACATGGCGACCGATCTAGTCCCGATCATCTGAACGGGCGCTGAATACGTCGTATAGTTTAAAGCGAACGCTGCTCCAAACCGGAGACCAGATCATAAGACGGCGGCGTGACGTCTTTTTCATCCAGATGAACCGAACCTGATCGATCTTGTTCAGAACCGGCTCAGTCGCCGGGTGCTGAAATCGCCTCATCGCTGGTCACCCCGACCGGCAGAACATTTGAGGAGATCGCCATGCGCAAGCTCATCGTCCCCGCCATCGCCCTGGCCGCCGCCTCGGTCGCCGCGCCGTCCTTCGCCCAATCCTATCACCACCGCCCGGCCCCGCCCCATCACGCCAGCTATGGCTCGTGGCAGTCGATCAACGCCCGCCAGGCCAACCTGGACCGCCGCATCGATCAGGGCGTCCGCAACGGCCAACTGAGCCGCCGCGAAGCCACCCGTCTGCGCGGAGAGTTCAACAGCATCCTGCGCCTGGAAGCCAACTATCGCCGCGGCGGCCTGACCGCGTGGGAACGCCAGGACCTGGACCGTCGCTTCGACCGCCTCTCGGCCCAAATCCGCTACGAACGCCGCGATTACGACAACCGTCGGGGCTGATCATCTCGACGAAGACAGTTGGAAGCGCGGCCGCAAGGCCGCGCTTTTCTTATTTGATCTGAAGCCGCACAGCCGTGGGCTGCGCGGCACATCCTCAAGCATCCTTGCATTAAAAAGTCCGCCGCCGGCCCTTCACACGTCGCCCGCGCTGCGACCGATCCAGATTTCCTTGGTTTTATGAATCCTTTAGGTCGGCGGCCCGGACTCGCATCGCGCCATTATGCCGCCCGGTGGTCTGTTCCCGCTCGAACTTGAGCGAGGAGGCCGGATTGGCCGATGTGATTTTTCTGGCGGTGGGTGCGGGGACGTTCGCCGTCTTCGCCTTGCTGGCCACAGCATTGAAACGGGTGTGACGATGATCGCCATGCTCTGGGGGGCGGGGGCGCTGGTCGTCGCCGTTTACATGGTCGCGGCGCTGCTGCGGCCCGAGCGGTTCTGAGGAACCGGGACGGATTTCATGAACATGCAAGGATGGGGCGAGATCGCCCTGACCCTTGGGCTGGCCGTAATGCTCGGCTGGCCCATCGGCGTTTATATGTCGCGCGTCTGGAATGGCGAGCGGACCTGGCTGGACCCGGTGCTGAAGCCGGTCGAGGCCGTCTTCTACGGCGCCGCCGGCGTCGATCCTAAACGCAGCCAAGGCTGGCTGGGATACGCCGGCGCCCTTTTGGCCTTCAACCTGGCGGGCTTTGTGCTGCTGTATGCGATCCTGCGTCTGCAGGGCGTGCTGCCGCTGAACCCGCAAGGGTTCGCAGGCGTGTCGCCGCATCTGGCCTTCAACACCGCCGTCAGCTTCGTGACCAACACCAACTGGCAGAGCTATGGCGGGGAGGCGACTCTGTCGACCTTCACCCAGATGGTCGGCCTGACGGTGCAGAACTTCGTCTCGGCGGCGACGGGCGCGACGATCGCGGCGGCCCTGGCGCGGGCCTTCGTGGCCAATCGCGGCGAGGGGGTCGGCAACTTCTGGGCCGATCTGACGCGCACGACCCTTTATGTCCTGCTGCCTGCCGCCCTGATCTTGGCCGTGGCCCTGTCGGGTCTCGGCATCGTTCAGAGCCTGGCGGCCCATGTGACGGCGACCGGCGTCGAGGGCGGATCCCAGACCTTGCCGCTGTTCCCGGCGGCCAGCCAGGTGGCGATCAAACAGCTGGGCATCAACGGCGGCGGCGTCTTCAACGTCAACGGCGCCCATCCGTTCGAGAACCCGAACGCCATCACCAATCTGCTGACCGCCGTGGCGATCAACGTCATGGGCTGGGCGGCCTTCTTCGCCTTCGGCCGCACCGCCATGGCGGGACGCGACATCCGCGCCCTGGCGGCGGCGGCCCTTATCCTGCTGAGCGCCGCCAGCGCGGCCATGTATGTGATCGAGACCCAGCCGGCCCCGGCCCTGGTCGCGGCCCAGGTGGACGCCTCGGTCAATATGGAGGGCAAGGAGGTCCGCTTCGGCGCGCCCGCCTCGACCGTCTGGTCCGTGGTCACGACCGGCGCCTCGAACGGGTCGGTCAACTCGATGCACGCCAGCTTCATGCCCTTGGGCGGCGGGTTGCAGATGTTCCTGATGCAGTTGGGCGAGATCCTGCCCGGCGGCGTCGGTTCGGGCATCGCCATCATGGTCGTCATGGCCCTGCTGTCGGTCTTCGTCGCCGGCCTGATGGTCGGGCGCACCCCGGAATATCTGGGCAAGAAGATCGAGGCGCGCGAGATCCAGTTCGCCATGATCGCGGTGCTGATCCTGCCGCTGGCCATCCTGGGCTTCACCGCCGTGTCGGCCGTCTTCCCGACGGCGCTGGCGGGCCTGCTGAACAAGGGGCCGCACGGTTTGTCGGAGATCCTGTACGCCTACACCTCGGCGGGAGCGAACAACGGCTCGGCCTTTGCGGGCCTGACCGCCAACGCTCCGTGGTGGAACACGACCCTGGGTCTTGGGATGCTGTTCGGGCGGTTCATTCCGGCCGTCGCCGTCCTGGCCATCGCCGGCAGTCTGGTTGTCAAGCCCAAGCTGGCGCCAAGCCCCGGCACCCTGCCGACCGACAACGGCCTGTTCATCGGCCTGCTGATCGGCGTGATCCTCATCCTTGGCGGCCTGCAGTTCCTGCCCGCCCTCGCCCTGGGACCGATCGTCGAGCACTTCCAGGTGCTCGCGGCGGTCGCCGGCGCCTGATCCTTCGGACATCCTGACATGACACAAATAACTCTGGATCCGCGCGAGGGCGGCCGTGCGTCGCCTCTCGCGGGCGGCCTCTCGGGACAGATGATCGGACGCGCCGTGGGCGATGCCTTCGTCAAGCTGAACCCCGTCAAGCTGATCAACAATCCGGTCATCTTCACCACCTGGATCGTGGCGCTTCTGTCCACGCTGTCGGCGGCGGCGGCCATCGCGAGCGGTCAGTCGGCGGGCTTTGCGGTGCAACTGGCGCTGTGGCTGTGGGCCACGGTCCTGTTCGCCAATGTCGCCGAAAGCATCGCCGAAGGGCGGGGCAAGGCGGCGGCCGATTCCCTGCGCGCCACCCGCGTCACGACCAAGGCCAAGCTGATCGTCGATCCGAAGACCGGCAGCGTGGTCCCGACCAACGCCTCCGAGCTTGAAGTCGGGTCGATCATCCTGGTCGAGGCCGGCGACGTGATCGCCTCTGACGGCGAAATCATCGAGGGCGTCGCCTCGGTCAACGAGGCCGCCATCACCGGCGAGAGCGCCCCGGTGATCCGCGAAAGCGGCGGCGACCGTTCGGCGGTGACCGGCGGCACGACCGTCGTCTCGGACTGGATCAAGGTGCGCATCACCGCCAAGCCCGGCTCGACCTTCCTCGATCGCATGATCGCCATGGTCGAGGGCGCGGATCGCAGAAAGACGCCCAACGAGCTGGCCCTGGCCGTGCTGCTGGCCGGCCTGACGCTTATCTTCCTGATCGCGGTCGTGACCCTGGTGGGCCTAGGCGCCTATTCCGGCGTCGATCTGGACCCGATGGTGCTGGGCGCCCTGTTCATCACCCTGATCCCGACCACGATCGGGGGCCTGCTGTCCGCTGTCGGCATCGCCGGCATGGACCGGTTGCTGAAGGTGAATGTGCTGGCCACCTCGGGCCGTGCGGTGGAGGCGGCAGGCGACGTCGACACCCTGCTGCTCGACAAGACCGGCACCATCACCTTCGGCAACCGCATGGCGACCGAGGTCATTCCGGTCCCGGGCGTGCGCCCCGAGGCCGCCTTGGCCGCCGCCGTCATGGCGTCGCTCGCCGACGAGACGCCGGAGGGCCGCTCCATCGTCGTGCTGGGTCGCAACGCCGGGGTTTCGGTCGATCAGCCCGCCGGCGCCGTCGCCATTCCCTTCACCGCCGTCACCCGCCAGTCGGGCCTGGACGTCGGCAAGGACAGTTGGAGGAAGGGCGCGGTCGATGCGGTGCTGAAGGATCTAAACCTGGCGGACGGTTCGGCCCCGGCCGAGTTCCGCCAGGCCGTGGACCGGATCGCCCGTTCGGGCGGCACGCCCCTGGCCGTGACCCAGAACGGCGTCCTGGTCGGCGTCATCCACCTGAAAGACGTGGTCAAGCCGGGCGTAAAGGCGCGCTTCGCCGACCTGCGCCGCATGGGCCTGCGCACCGTCATGATCACCGGCGACAATCCGGTGACGGCCGCAGCCATCGCTTCGGAAGCGGGAGTGGACGACTACCTCGCCGAGGCCACGCCCGAGGACAAGATGCGCCTGATCAAGGCCGAACAGGCCAAGGGCCGTCTGGTCGCCATGTGCGGCGACGGGGCCAACGACGCCCCGGCCCTGGCACAGGCCGATGTCGGCGTCGCCATGCAGACCGGCGCCCAGGCTGCGCGCGAGGCCGGCAACATGGTCGATCTGGACAGCGACCCGACCAAGGTCATCGAGATCGTCGAGGTCGGCAAGCAACTGCTGATTACGCGCGGCGCCCTGACGACCTTCTCGGTCGCCAACGACGTGGCCAAGTATTTCGCCATCATCCCGGCGATGTTCGTGGTGGCCCTGCCGTCGCTCGGCGCGCTGAACGTCATGCGCCTGCACAGCCCCGAGAGCGCCATCCTGTCGGCGGTGATCTTCAACGCCCTGGTCATCGTCGCCCTGATCCCGCTGGCGCTGAAGGGCGTCAAATACCGGGCCATCGGCGCTGGCGCGCTTCTGGGTCGCAACCTGCTGATCTACGGCCTGGGCGGCCTGATCGCCCCGTTCGTCGGCATCAAGCTGATCGACCTGCTCATCTCCGGCCTGGGTCTGGCCTGATGCGTCGGGAGGTCTCTCGCATCCTGCAACTCGTCGTGGCGGTGCTGGTCATCGCCGTGATGTGGGGCGTGGCGACGCTGCAGCAGACCGATCCGCGCACGCGCACCAACCCCATGGCCATTCATCCTGTTCGAATAGAGAAATCCAATGCGTAAATCCCTCTCCAAGGCCTCGGGCCGCAACGACGCCTGGTTCGCCGCCGCCTGTATCGTCGGTCTCGCCGGTCTCGGCCTATGCAGCGAAGCCAAGGCCCAGGACGTGTCGGCGAACGTCGCCGTCACCTCCGACTACGTCTTCCGCGGCGTCAGCCAGACCCAGGAAAACCCCGCGATCTCGGCCGGCGTCGATCTGACCAGAAGCGGCTTCTACGCCGGCGGCTGGGCCTCCAACGTCGATTTCGGCGACGACACGGACGCCGAGGTCGATCTTTATGCCGGCTATCGGCCCGAGGTCGCCGGCTATGCGCTGGACTTTGGCGTGATCGGCTATCTCTACGCCGGTCAGCCCGACGGCGCCGACTATGACTATGTCGAGTTCAAAGCCGCCGCCTCGCGCGCTTTTGGCCCCGCGACCCTGGGCGCCGCCGTCTATTATTCGCCCGACTTCTTCGGCGCGGCCGAGGACGAGGCGACCTATGCCGAGGTCAACGGCGCGGTCAGCCCGGCCGACAAATGGACCGTCTCGGGCGCCGTCGGGCGTCAGTGGGTGTCTTCGGACCTGGACTACACCACCTGGAACCTCGGCGCGGCCTATCAGCTGACCGACAATCTGGCGCTGGACCTGCGCTATCACGACACCGATCAACACGACTTCGGCGACATCTACGGCGCACGCGCCGTAGCCACGCTGAAGGCGACCTTCTGAGGCGACGGCCATGGTCAACCAACTTCGCCCGGCCCTCGTCATGACGGCCCTGTTCACCCTGCTGCTGGGCCTGGCCTATCCGCTGGCCGTCACCGGCATCGCCCAGGTCGCCTTCCCGGATCAGGCTAACGGCAGCCTGGTGCGCGACGCCGGCGGCAAGGTCGTCGGTTCGTCCCTGATCGGCCAGCCTTTCGTCAGCGCGACCTATCTGCATCCGCGCCCGGCGGCGGCAGGCGACGGCTATGACGCCGCCGCCTCGTCCGGCTCCAACATGGGGCCGCTGAACCCGGACCTGATCGCCCGCGTCGCCGAAAGCGCCCAGGCGATCCGCGCCGAGGACGGCCCCGGCGTCATCCCCGCCGATGCGGTGACGACCTCGGGTTCGGGCCTCGACCCGGACGTGTCCCCGGCCTACGCTCGGCTTCAGGCCGCGCGGATCGCCCGCGCCAGAGGCGTTCCCGTGCAACAGGTCCAGAGCATCATCGAGGCGCATATCGAGGGGGCCTTCCTGGGCTTCATCGGCCAGCCGCACGTCAATGTCCTGCTGACCAACCGCGCGCTGGACGCCCGCTTCGGGGCGGAGGGCTGATTGCCCGAAACGGCGCCCGCAACGCCCGCGACTTCAGCCGCTCCGCGCCGTAAGCGCGGGCGGCTGAAGGTGTTTCTGGGCATGTCGCCCGGCGTGGGCAAGACCTATGAGATGCTGCGCGCCGCACGCCGTCGAAAGGCCGAGGGGCTGGACGTCGTCGTCGGCGTGGTCGAGACCCACGGCCGCAAGGAAACGATGAGCCTGCTGCGCGGGCTCGACGTCATGCCGCGCGCGCCCATTGAACACCGCGACCGCGCCTTGATGGAGTTCGACCTCGACGGCGCCCTGGCGCGACGGCCCGAACTGTTGCTGGTCGACGAATACGCCCACTCCAACGCGCCGGGTTCGCGCCATCCCAAGCGCTGGCAGGATGTGGAGGAGCTGCGCGACGCGGGCATCGACGTCTGGACCACGCTGAACATCCAGCATCTGGAAAGCCTGTCCGACGTCATTCTGCGCATCACCGGCGTGCGCCAGCGCGAGGCGGTGCCCGACAGCGCCCTGACCGGCGCCGACGACATCGAGGTCATCGACATCACGCCCGAAGACCTGCGGGTGCGTCTAGCTGAAGGCAAGGTCTATGTGCCCGAGACGGCGCGGGTGGCGTCCGAGAACTTCTTCAAAATCGAAAACCTGACGGCGCTGCGCGAACTGGCCCTGCGACGCGCGGCCCAGACGGTCGACGACCAGTTGCTGACCCACCTGCGCGAGCGGGGCGTATCAGGGCCGTGGGCGGCGAACGAGCGGATCCTGGTCTTGGTCGGCGGCGACGCCATGACCGCCTCGCTGGTGCGGACCGGTCGGCGGATGTCGGACATGATGATGGACGCCCCCTGGTCTGTGGCCCACGTCGAACGGCCCAGCGGATCGCGCGCCGACGCCCGCTCGGCGGGACGATTGTCCGAGGCTTTCAAACTGGCCGAACAGCTGGGCGGACGCCCGGTGACGATCAGCGGCGACGACGTGGTGCGCGCCGTTCTGGACCACGCCCACCGCAACAACGTCACCCAGATCGTCATCGGCAAGACGCGCGGCGGGCGTTTCGCCGAATGGACCGGCCGGGCGCTGGCGACTGAGCTTCTGCGCAAGGCCCAGGGCGTCGCCGTCCATGTCGTGACCGAGGGCGACCTGACCGCGCCCGAACCGGCGTCCAAGTCGGGCGTCAGGGCCGCGCTGGACTGGCGCGGCTATCCGGCCGGCGCGGGGTTCGTCCTGGCGGCGACGGGGGCGGCTCTTTTGCTCGATACCCGGTTCGAGCGGGTCGATCTGGGCGTCATTTATCTGGCGGCGGTGGTGGCGGCGGGGGTGCTGAATGGTCTGCGGCCTGCGCTGGCGGCGGCGACCCTGGCCTTTTTGACCTACAACTTTCTGTTCCTTCAGCCGCGCTACAGCTTCCTGATCGGTTCGCCGACCGATTTCCTGACCTTGGTCCTTTTCTGGGGCGTGGCCCTGGGCACAGGCGCCCTGGCGGGGCGGGTGCGCGAACAGGCCAGGGCCGCCCAGCGGCGCGCCGCCGCCGTCTCGGCCCTGCTGGCCGCCAGTCAGACCCTGTCGGCGGGCCAGGATCGCGCGACCACGGCCCGCAGTCTGGCTGAACAGGCCTCGGCCGCCGCCGGCGCGGGCGCCGTCGTCCTGCTGCCCGACGGCGAGGACATCGTTCTGACGGCGGCCAGTCCCGAGGGCGTGACCCTGGCCCCCGACGCCATGGCCGCCGCCCGCTGGGCCTGGACCCACGGCGAGGTGACGGGCCACGGCACGGGCACCCTGCCGCAGACCCACTGGCGGTTTCAGCCCTTGCAGGGCGTGCGCGGCCGGGCCGGCGTGGCGGGCGTCGACGCCTCGGCCGTGGCGGCGGGCTCGGACGAGGAACGCCTGGCCATGGCCCTGCTGGACCAGGGCGCCGTGGCGCTTGAGCGTGCCGACCTGGCCGGTCAGGCGCTGGAGACCGAAACCCTGCGTCGCGCCGACCGTTTCCGCGCGGCCTTGATGAACTCGGTCAGCCACGACCTGCGCACGCCCCTGTCCACCGTCCTGGGCTCGGCGACGACCCTGATCGACTATGGCGCGACCCTGAAGCCCGAGGTCCGCGATGACCTGCTGCTCAGCATCCGCGAGGAGGCCGAACGCCTGTCGCGCTATGTCGGCGACCTCTTGGACATGACCCGGCTGGAGGGCGGCGGGCTGAACGTGCGCACAGACTGGACCGATGTGCGCGACATCCTGAACGCCGCCGCCGACCGGGTGTCGCGCCGCCTGGGCCAGCGCAAGGTCACGCGCGACTTTCCGGCCCAGCTCAGCATGGTCGAGGCCGATCCGGGCCTGCTGGAACAGGCCGTGGTCAACATCCTGGAAAACGCCATCGCCTACAGCCCCGATGGCACGACCATCGAACTGGCGGCCTATGAGGATCGCGGCGCGGTCGTCATCTCCATCGAGGACGAGGGACGCGGCATCCCCACCGCCGAGCTGGAACGGGTGTTCGACAAGTTCCGCCGCATGGAGGAGTCTACGGATCGCGCGAAAGGCGCAGGCCTCGGCCTCGCCATCTCCAAGGGTTTCGTCGAGGCCATGCGCGGCCGCATCGCCGCCGCCAGCCCGATCCAGGACGACGCCGACGGCAAACGCGGCACCCGCATCCTGATCAGTTTGCCCAAGTCTATCGCCACCCACCCGGATCTGCTCTGATGTCCGCCGTTCGCCCCCAGGTTCTGGTCATCGATGACGAACCCCAGATCCACCGCTTCCTGGCCCCCGCCCTGGACGCCGCCGGCTATGAACCCCGCCGCGCCGATAGCGGTCAGGAAGGGCTGCGCGCCATCGCCCTGTGGAGCCCCGATGCCGTGGTTCTGGACCTCGGCCTGCCCGACATGGACGGCAAGGACGTTCTGACGCGGGCGCGCGACTTCTATCAGGGGCCGATCATCGTCCTGTCCGCCCGCGACCGCGAGGCCGAGAAGATCACGGCCCTGGACCTGGGCGCCAACGACTATGTCGAAAAGCCGTTCGGCGTCGGCGAACTGCTGGCGCGCATCCGGGCGGGCCTGCGTCAGGGCGCGCTGACGCCGGTCGCGGGCGGGGTGGTCACGGCCAGCGATGTCGTCATCGATCTGGACCGCCGCGTCGTCACCCGCGCTGGCGAGCGGGTGAAGCTTCGCCCCAAGGAATACGACGTCCTGGCCTACCTCGCCCGCAACGCCGGCAAGGTCCTCGGCCACGCCGACCTGCTCAAGACCATCTGGGGCGCCGGCCACGCCGACGACGTCCAGTATCTGCGCGTCGTCGTCGGCCAGCTCCGGCACAAGCTCGAGGCCGATCCGGCCCAGCCCGTTGTTCTCGTGACCGAACCGGGCGTGGGCTATCGGCTGGCGGACTGAGCCCTTCGACGAGAGGGTTCGACTGTCTTTTCCGATGCAGCCTCATAAAGGCCGGCGCGTTGTCTGCGGAACCCATGTCTGAACCAGGCCCCCTCCCTCCGATCGTCTATCACCCGGCCTACAGCGCCGAACTGCCATCGGGTCATCGCTTTCCGATGCAGAAGTATGCGCGCTTGGTGGAGGTGCTGAGAGAGGAAGGGCTGATCGGACCGGAGGGGCTGTGGGAGCCCGAACCTGCGGATTATTCCCTGCTCGCCGCCGTGCATGATCCTGATTATGTGCGCCAGGTACTGAACACCCGCGTTCCGCCGAAGGTCGAACGGGTCATCGGCCTACCCATCACCCAAAGCGTCGTCGAACGCACGCAGGCCGCCGTCGGCGGCACGCTGACGGCGGCCCGTCTCGCCCTTCGCCATGGCCTCGCCTGCAACACGGCTGGCGGCAGCCATCATGCGGGCCCCATGGGCGGCGCAGGCTTCTGCGTCTTCAACGACATCGGCGTCGCGGCTCGAGCCCTGATCGATAATGGCGAAGTCGGACAGGTCCTTGTGGTCGATCTGGACGTCCATCAGGGCGATGGAACCGCCTTCATCTTCGAGCACGAGCCCCGCGTCTTCACCTTCTCAATGCATGGCGAAAAGAACTTTCCGGTGCGCAGGGGGCCCAGCGATCTGGATATCGACCTGCCCGACGAAACAGGCGACGCAGCCTATGTCGCCAGGCTCAAAGCCGTTCTGCCCGACCTGCTTCAACGCGTTGCGCCGGATCTCGTCTTCTACATCGCAGGCGTCGATCCGCACGAAAGCGACCGGCTGGGGCGGCTGTCGCTGAGCGACGAGGGATTGGCTGAGCGCGACGCCTATGTGCTTGAAGCCTGTCTGGCGGTTGCGCCGCTCGTCGGCGTCATCGGCGGTGGATACGATCACGACATTGATCGTCTCGCGCGCCGCCACGCGACGCTCCATCGCGCGGCCGCCCAAGCCTGGCGGCGCGGCTTGGCCCGGCGGTAGGCTTGAGCGTGGCAGACCCGGCGCCGCTCATCATCACCGCAGCCCTGGACGACTGCGCCTTCGACTGGTTCGACGGCTTGCGTCAGGCGCACTTTCCCCGCCACCGCAACGTCGTCCCGGCCCATCTGACCCTGTTCCACGCCCTCCCTGGCGCGCAGGAAGACTTCGTGTTGGAGACGCTGAAGTCGGCGTGCCGACGCCAGGCGCCCATCCGCCTCGATGTGCGCGGCCCGTGGCCCCTGGGGCGTGGCGTGGCCTACCGCCTGGCGTCCGCCGATCTGGACCGACTGCGTAGACAACTCGCGGAGGCCTTTTCGCCCTGGCTAACCCGCCAGGACCAGGCCCCGTTCCGACCGCACATCACGATCCAGAACAAGGTCGAGCCCGCAGACGCCAAACAGCTGCTTGAGCAGCTTCAGCTGGAGTTCGAGCCGTTCGACATTCTCGCTGAAGGCCTGCTCGTCTGGCGCTACCTGGACGGCCCGTGGGAGGCGATTGACCGGATTCCATTCGAGAGCGAGCTGCCCCTCGACGATTAGGCACCCGACAGTGCGATGGCGACCCCGGCAGGACTCCAACCTGCGACCTCGGCTTTAGGAAAGCCTTGCTCTATGCAGCTGAGCTACGGGGCCACGCCTGACGCCGTAGCGGGTCGGGGCGGCGGGGGGAAGTCGGGGCGACGAAAAAGTCGGGCGGCGGTCGGTCGACTGCGGTGGTGAGCGTTTGTGGTTAAGGGGTCTTAACCTACAAGATATCGCGGTGAACAAAGGACGAAACGGGCGATGTCATCGATTCGGTCCTGATTCGTTTCGCCCTTGTTCCGCGAGAACGGAACGGCCGTTAACCGACGGGCGGAACGTGAGCGGTCAGGGCGCGCAGGCCCTCCAGGAGGCGGTCGGAATCGGCGCTGGTCTGGCCCTGGGCGGCCAGGGTCAGGCGGAGCGCGCGGACGTGAACCTCGACCGAGGGCCAAGACCAGCTGCCGGCGCTCTTCATCCGGTCGGCGATCTCGCACAGGCTGAAGGCGGCCTCGAAGAAGGTCGGGACGTCCAGATAGCCGGCCATGTCGACCATGGCGGAGGCGAAGGCGTAGATTTGGGCCGGAGCATCCTGCGGGCGGGTCGCGCACAGGGCCTCGATGGCGTCGACATTGGCCGTCAACAGGGTGAAGACGTGGTCGCGCTGTTCATCCAGCGCCTGGTTGGCGCGCGACTCGGCCTCGACGATCAGACGACCGCCGGGCCGCGCCATCTGACGCTGGAGCGAGGTGTGGACGCGGCGGACGGTGGGCGTCTTGGGCGCGGCGGCTGGCTCGGTCACAGGCTGACCTTCATCGGCTTCATCAGCATGTCGATGTCGTCCTGATCCATGTTTTCCTCGACCGCCTCGCCCAGATCGCCGGACAGGTCGCTTGAGCGGCGGCCGTCGGTGCCGGGGGGCGGCCCATAGTTGCGCACCCTGCGGTCGGGCCCGATGTAGTGTTCGGCCTCGACGAAATCCCGGTCCTCGCCGCCCAGCCAGATGATCCGTTTCAGCAGCAGGGACGGCGACAGGGGTTTGGCGACGATGAAGCTGGCGCCGCAGTCGCGGCCCTGCTGGACCTTGGCCTGGGAAGCGTGGCCGAGGATCATGATGACGGGCACATAGCGGGTCGGCGTGGGGGCGTCGCGCCGCAGCCAGCGCACGAAGTCATAGCCGTCCATGTCCGGCATGATGCAGTCGATCAAAATCAGATCGACCGAGCGGCGCGCCAGCAGTTCGACGGCCGCCTGGGCCGAGGCGCACTTGATCTGCTCCTTGCAGCCGAAGCCCTGGACGATGGAACCCAGCATATCCAGCGACGTGGGCTGGTCGTCGATCAGAAGGACCGTCGTGTGCGCCAGATTGACCCGATCGCTCTTGGCCATGGCGTCAGAACAGCATGAGGTCGCCGGCGTCGGCGTTCGATTGCGGGCGATGCTCGCCGGCGGCGGGACGAAGGCGGCCGGCCATGTCGGCCAGCGACAGGCGGCTGACGGCCTCGGACGGGCTGGCGCCGCCGCCCAGCATGCGCAGGACGCCGGACAGAGCCTCGAGACGCTGGGTCAGGGCGTCCAGGGCCTGGGCCTGGGTCAGGGCGTTGGGACGTTCCTCGGGCGGGGCGCGGCGGACCAGATCGCTGACCAGGGCCTCGATCCCGTCGATGCCTTCGCGCACCAGCATCAGCTCGTCGGCGACGGCGGCCAGCAGATCGGCGTGTTCGGGAGGGGCGCTCATGCTCAGAACAGTTCCAAGGCGCCGGTATCGACCGGAGCCATGACGGGCACGGGTTTGGGGGCGACGACGTCGGTGACGGCGCGCTGCAGGGCGCGGCCTGTGACGGGCCAGTAGTGCAGGCGCCGTCCGCCGTCGCCGCGCAGGCTGCCGCCGACGACGGGAATGCCTTCGTCGCGCAGGAATTTCTCGGCGAAGTCGGCGTTGCTGCGTCCCACGTCGCGCAGGCTGTCGAACATGCGGCCGCCGCCGAACAGCTTGGCCTCCAGCCGATCGCGACGGGCGCCGGCCTTGAGCATGTCGTTGATCAGAAGCTCCATCGCATAGGCGCCGTAGCGACGCCCCGCATCGGTGCCTGCGCCCGAGCCTTCGGGCAGCAGGAAGTGGTTCATGCCGCCGACGCCCGCCAGCGGATCGCGCACGCACATGGCGACGCAGGACCCCAGGATGGTGCTGAGCACGACATTGGGATCGGACGTGATGAAATGCTCGCCCTGACCGACGTGAACGCGCTTTTCGACCGTGTCCTTCAGGGCGGCGAAACTCATGTCAGGGGACCGAAAACGGCTTCCAGCTTGCCCTTCAGCTGAGCGACGGTGAAAGGCTTGACCAGGTAGTTGTTTACGCCGAACTGCACCGCGCGCTGGACCAGCTCGCGGTCGGCGCGGCCCGTCAGCATGATGAAGGCGGTCTTGGAGGTCGGCGGGTGGGCGCGCACGGCGCGCAGAAGGCCCAGACCGTCCAGGTTCGGCATATTGTAGTCGGAGATGATCAGGTGCGCGGGCTTGGACACGATCTCGCGCAGGGCAATCTCGCCGTCGGCGGCCTCGCGGATCTCGCGCACGCCGAGCTGTTGCAGGCTGGTGCGGACCAGCGAACGCATCGTCATCTGATCGTCGACGACCAGGCAGTGAAGTGAGGCGGCGGCGGGCATAGGTTACGCTCCCGATTAGGCGACAGACCGCGCGGCCGGATCGGCGCACAGTTCGAGAATGGCGGGGGACAGGCGGTGCAACGGCAACTGCCGCTCCACGGCGCCGATTTCATAGGCGGCCTTGGGCATGCCGTAGACGACGCAGGTCGCCTCGTCCTGGCCCAGGGTGCGGCCGCCGGCCTGGCGCATGGTCAGCAGGCCCTTGGCGCCGTCACGGCCCATGCCGGTCAGGATGACGCCGGTCATCGGACGCTTCAGCCGGGCGACGGATTCGAACATCACATCGACCGACGGACGGTGGCCGTTGACGGGATCACTGGCGATCAGGCGGCACCGGGGTGTCAGGCCGCCGGACACCTCAAGATGGGTTGCGCCGCCGGGGGCCAGATAGATGTGGCCCGGCTTCAGCGGGGCGCCGTCCACCGCCTCAGTCACGGTCGGGGCGCAGACGCGGTCCAGGCGGGCGGCGAAGCTGGCGGTGAAGGTCGCCGGCATATGCTGGGTGATGACGGTCGCCGGGCAATCCAGCGGGAAGCCGCTGAGCACCGTCAGCAGAGCCTCGACCCCCCCAGTGGACGAACCGATGGCGAGAATCTGATTGGGGTCGGCGTGATAGGCGCGCGGCGCCTCGGCGGCGGCGGGCGTGTCGCCGCGGGCGCGGACGCGCGACCGGGCGGCGGTCTTCACCTTGCCGATCAGGTCGTGGAAGGCATCGACGCTGGCGACCGCCGGCTTGGCCACCGCGTCCACGGCGCCGATTTCCAGCGCGGCCAGGGTCACGTCCGTGCCCGCCGCCGTCAGGGTCGAGACCATGACCACCGGCATGGGCCGCAGCCGCATGATTTTTTCCAAGAACTCCAGCCCGTTCATATTGGGCATCTCGACATCCAGGGTGAGAACGTCGGGGTTCAGGGCCTTGATCGCGGCGCGCGCCTCGATGGGATCGGCGGCGGTGCCGACGACCTCGATCTCAGGATCCGACTTCAGGGCGGCCGAGATCAGCCCGCGCATGGTCAGGCTGTCGTCGACGACGAGGACGCGGACGGGGCTCATGCGCCACCCAGGCGATAGGTCGTCAGGCCGGCGGTCTGAAGCTGGCTTGTCGCCGGGCCGGAGACGCGTTCGGAATGACCGATGTAGAGGGTCGCGCCGGGGTTCATCAGCGGAGTGAACCGCTTCCACACCCGCTCCTGGGTCGCGTCGTCGAAGTAGATGACGACGTTGCGGCAGAAGATGACGTCGAACTTGCCCTTCATCGGCCAGTCGCCGATCAGGTTCAGCTCCTTGAAGCTGACCAGACGCTTCAGCTGCGCGCCCGCGACCCACTGGCCGCGATCGGCGCGGTCGAAATATTTGCGCCACAGGGTGACGGGCGCGGGCTCCAGCGCCTCTTCGGAATAGACGCCGTCATGGCCCTGGGCGACCATGTTGGGATCGATGTCGGTGGCCAGGATACGCACATCCAGCTCGGCCGCTTCGGGCAGGGCCTGAAGCACGGTCAGGGCCATCGAATAGGGCTCCTGCCCGTTCGAGCAGGCCGCCGACCACAGACGGACCCGGCCGCCGGCGCGGGCGCGCGCCGCCAGTTCGGGCATGACCCGGTCGCGCAGGTCGTCGAAATGGTGCGGTTCGCGATAGAAGCGCGTGACGTTGGTGGTCAGGGCCGCCGTCATCTTCTGACGCTCGTCGACGCCATCCACGCCCTCGACCAGGGCGCAGTAGTCGCGGAAGCTGGTCAGACCCAGGGTGCGCAGGCGCTTGGCCAGGCGCGAATAGACCAACGCGGCCTTGCCCTCGTTCAGGGCGATGCCCGCGTGGGCGTGCAGCATCTGGGCTATATGGCGGAAATCCTCGGCGGTGAAGACGAACTCGCCTTCGACGATCGATCCCCGGCCGGCGGCGGCGGTCATGCGGCTTCGGCCTCGACTTGCGGCAGGATGTAATCCAGTTCGATCAGGCTGATCATGCGGCCGTCGATCGAGAAGATGCCCTTGACGAAGGTCTTGACCTGATCGCTGGCGACGTCGGGCGTAGGCTGGACCGAGGCCTCGCTCATCTGCAGGATGTCGGACACGGCGTCGACCAGCAGGCCGACCATGCGGCCGCCAATGTGGGCCACCATGATGACGTGGCGCGCCGTCGGTTCCGAGGTCGTCAGGCCGAAGCGCGCGCCCAGGTCGATGATCGGCAGGACCGTGCCGCGCAGGTTGATGACGCCCTTCATATAGCCCGGCGAGCGGGGCAGAGGCGTCGCCGGCGTCCAGCCGCGGATTTCGCGCACCGACATGATATCGACGCAGAATTCCTGACTGCCGATGCGGAAGGCGATCAGTTCACGCTGGAGATCTTTGGCTTCGGTCATGGTTCAGCTCGCGAGCTTGAAGTCGGGACGGACGGATTTGCGGCGCATGTCGGTGACCAGCACGTCGACATCCAGGATCAGGGCCACGCGCCCGTCGCCCAGGATGGTGGCGGCGGCGACGCCCTCGACCTGCTGGTAGTTGGTTTCCAGGCTCTTGATGACCACCTGGCGCTGGCCCTGAATGGCGTCGAACAGAAGGGCCGCCTGCTGACCGCCTTCGGTTTCGACGACCACGGCGACGCCTTCGGTAGGGTTCATCGGCCGTTCGCGGAAGCCCATGATCAGGGCCACGTCGATCAGCGGCAGGAAACGATCGCGGAAGCGGATGACGGGATCCACGCCGCCGACGAAGTGCAGGTCGACGGCCTGCGGGGTCAGGCTCTCGACGATGGCCGGCAGCGGCGCGATTAGCGTCTGTTCAGCGGCGGTGACGACCATGCCGTCCAGCACCGCCAGCGTCAGCGGCAGGCTGAGGGTGAAGGTCGAGCCCTTGCCCGGCACCGAGCTGATGGAGATGCGGCCGCCCAGAGCCTGGATCGAGCGTTTGACCACGTCCATGCCCACGCCCCGGCCCGAGATGTCGGACACGACGGCGGCGGTGGAGAAGCCCGGCGCGAAGATCAGATTGTCGATCTGTTCGTCGGTCAGGGGCGCGTCGGCGGCGATCAGACCCTTATCGACGGCGATCTTCTTGACCCGTTCGCGGTTGATGCCGCGGCCGTCGTCGGAGATTTCGATGACGATCCGACCCGAGCGGTGCAGGGCCGCGAGACGCACGGTGCCCTCGGCCGGCTTGCCGACGGCGACGCGCTCCTCGGGCGTTTCCAGCCCGTGGTCGATGGCGTTGCGCAGCATATGGGTTATGGGCTCGGCCAAGCGTTCGACCACGGTCTTGTCGACCTCGGTGTCCTCGCCGGCCGTGACCAGGCGAACCTGTTTGGAGACCATGTCGGCGACTTCGCGGACCAGACGGGGCATACGCTGGAACACCGACTTCACCGGCTGGGCGCGGATGGCCATGACGCTGTCCTGGATCTCGCGGGTCAGCAGCTCCAGATCTTCGAGGCCCAGCGCGATGCCGGACGACCGGGCAAGGCCGCTTTCCAGGACGCGCTGCGACAGCATGGCCTGCTGGATGACGAGTTCGCCGACGACGTTGATCAGGCGATCCACGCGGTCCAGATCGACACGGATCGTCACCGGCGCGGGCGCGACAGGGGCGGAAGCCGGCGCGGGCGTCGCCGCCACGGGTGCGGCGACAGGGGCAGCCGCCGGCTCCACGGCAGGTGCAGCCGCGATCGGGGCCGGCGCGGGCTCCAACTCCAGGGGAGCGAAGGGCACGACCTCGGCCGCCGGCTCGGCGGCGGCGCCAGCGGCCTTGGCAAGCAGGGCGGCGATGTCCAGATCGTCGCTGGCGGGCAGGACGGCGGCCGGTTCGTCGTCGAACGCGACGATGTCGGTTGCGCCGCCGGCGCCCAGGGGCGTGATGGTCAGATCGCAGTCGCTTTCGACAAAGTCGAAGACCTCGCGCACGGCCGCCTCGTCGACGGCGGCGGCCAGATCGACCGTCCAGGTCAGGCAGCCGTCCTCGATCGACAGCGCGTCCAGCGTCGGCGTCTCGCTGTCGTCCACGACGACCGTGACCGGGCCGAGGCGGCCCAGTTCGCGCAGCAGCAGGCTGGTCTCGTTGGCGTTGACGTACATCCGGCCCATCGGCTTGAACACGATGCGCCAGCCGACCGACGGGGCGTCGGCGCCCAGGTCGGCGATGGGCAGGGGCGCAGGCTCGTCCAGCGCCATGTCGAAGGCCATGGGTGTGAAGCCGAAGTCATCTTCGTCTTCCTCGACCTCGACCGGCGCCTCGCCGCCGTGGGTCAGGACCTGCATTTCGGCGACCAGGGCGGCGGACCGCGCCTCGTCCACCGGCGGGATCAACCCTTGCGCGGCCTGAATGTGATCGGCCAATACGTCGGAGGCGCGCAACAGGGTCTTGATGGTGATGGCGTCGCACGGCTTACGGCCCGCGCGCAGTTCGTCCATCAGGGTCTCGAAGACGTGGGCGAACCGGACCAGGGCCTCCAGACCGAAGGCCCCTGCCCCGCCCTTGACCGAATGGACGGCGCGGAAGACGGCGTTGATCGTCTCCAGGTCGGTCTGACCCTGTTCAAGCAGCATCAGCTTGGCTTCCAGGTCCGCGAGCAGTTCGTCGCATTCCTGGAAGAAGGTGGCTTTGATGGCTTCGAAGGCGTCCATTAGGTCGGGGTCCGGCGGGCTTCAGGCGGTCAGGCGGCGACGCGGCGGACGGCGTCCACCAGCTTTGCGGGGTCGAACGGCTTGACGATCCAGCCGGTGGCGCCGGCGGCGCGGGCGCGCGCCTTCTTCTCGACGTCGCTCTCGGTCGTCAGCACCAGCACCGGGGTCGTGCGGTGGTTCGGATCGGCGCGGACGCCCTCGATGACGCCGAAGCCGTCCATGCGCGGCATGTTGATGTCGGTGATGATGACATCGGCGCCCTTGGACGCCAGGGTCTCCAGACCGTCCACGCCGTCCACGGCCTGGATCACGGTATAGCCCGCGTCTTCCAGCGCCATCAGCAGCATGTCGCGCATGGTGCGTGAATCGTCGATCGTCAGAACGGTCTTGGTCATGCCAACGCCCCCTCGGTGTTGAAGTCCGGCGCGCCATAGGCCGCCCATTGTTCCGTCCAATATTGGGACACAGACCCTAAACTTAGGTTGACGCCGTCGGCCGCCCACGTCTTTCGCGCCGACAGCAGGATCTGAAGGCACAGGCCGCCCAGGCGCTGAACCGCAGAGGCGTCCAGGACCACCGGATGACCGCGCAGGGCCAGCAGTTCGGCCTTCAGAGGCTCGGCCGCATTCAGGTCCAGCACGTCGGACAGGATCACGGTTTCGGTCATCAGAATTCCTCCCAACCGTCTTCGGCGGCGGTGACTTGAGGCCTGGGCGCAGCGCCGCCCCGGCCGATGGTTTTCAGCGCAGCGACCATGTGACTGGAGCGAGGAGCGGGCTTGGCGACGGGCACAGGCGTGCGAACCGGCGTGGGCGCAGCGGCGCGCGGCGACGAGGCCCCGACGCGGAACTGGGCGACCGAGGCTTGCAGGCTTTCCGCCTCCTGGGCCAGCGAATGGCTGGCGGCGGTCGATTGCTCGACCATGGCCGCGTTCTGCTGGGTGACCTGGTCCATCTGGTTCACGGCGGTGTTGACCTGGGCCAGACCGACGGCCTGTTCCTGGGCCGAGGCGGCGATTTCGGTGACCAGGCTGTCGATCTCGGCGACGCGGTCCACGATCCGTTGCAGCGCCTCGCCGGTCTCGCCGACCAATTTGACGCCCGAGCCGACCTGACCCGTCGAGGCCGAGATCAGGGTCTTGATCTCCTTGGCGGCTTCGGCCGAACGCTGGGCCAGGGCGCGAACTTCGGAGGCGACCACCGCAAAGCCGCGACCGGCTTCGCCCGCACGCGCGGCCTCGACGCCCGCATTCAGGGCCAAAAGGTTGGTCTGGAAGGCGATCTCGTCGATGACGCCGATGATCTGATTGATCTGGGTGGACGAGCTTTCGATGGCGGTCATGGCCTGGACGGCGTCGCGAACGATCACGCCGCTCTTCTCGGCGTCGCCGCGCGCGGCCTGAACCACGTCCGAGGCTTGGCGGGCGCCCGAGGCGGTCTTGTTCACCGTGGCGGTGATTTCATCCAGGGCCGCAGCCGTTTCCTCCAGCGAGGCGGCCTGCTGTTCAGTGCGGCGCGACAGGTCGTCGGCGGCCTGCGAGATTTCGCCGGCGCCCGAGCGGATGCCCGAGACGTTGTTGACCACGACCGAGACGGCCTGCTGCAGCTGGGAGATGGCGGCGTTGAAGTCGGCCTTCAGCTGCGCGGTCTTGGGGTTGAAGTCGATCTCGATCCGGTAGGTCAGGTCGCCGTTCGACATGGCGGAAAGACCCTGGCCCAGGGCGCCGATGGCCTGGGCGTCCTCGGCGGCCTCACGCGCCTTCTCAGCCTCGCGTTCAGCGCGTTCCTGCTCGCTCATGGACCGGTTGGCGATCGCCTCCCGTTCGACGCGGACCTTTTCGATCGCGGCGTCGCGGAAGGCCACGATGGCCTGACCCATCTTGCCGAACTCATCCTTGCGCTCGGCGCTGGCGACCTTGATGTCGGTATCGCCGGACATCAGTTTTTGCATATAGCCGATCATCGTGAATATCGGGCGCACGATGGACCGCGTGGCGACGAAGCCCGCAATCACGGCGATCACTAGGGCCGAGATAAGGCCCACGATCGTAGCGATCAGCGCGGTGCGGCTGGCGGCGTCCTGGGCCTCGGTCGAGGCCTCGCGGGCGACTTCATTGGCGGCCTTGATCTGATCCACCGCCTCTTCGACGGGGGCGACGTAGTTGTCGGCGGTTCCGTTACGCCCGACCATCTGAACGGCCTGGGCTGCGCGACCATCGCGCACCATCGCCGAACCGGTTTCGACGACATTCTTGTACCAGGTCGCATTGGCCTCGACCGCCTTGTCGACCAAGGCGGCGCGATCGGCCGGCAGTTCGCCGCGTAGCTCATCCATGGCCGCCAGGAACTTGGCGCGGTGCGCATCGACGCGTTCTATATAATAGGGATCCTGAGACAGGAGGTAGCCGCGGAAGGCGTTCTCCTGGCGGGCCATGTAAAACTCGGCCGTAGCGGTGGTGCGGTTGGCCTGGTTTTCCACCGTGCGGACTTCGCCGGCCTTCTCCAACTGGAGCAGGCTGGTTACAACGACGACGCCCATGACGGCGATCGCCGCCAAAACGAGACCAAAGGCCGCGAACAGCTTGCGGCCGACGGGCATATTTTCAATCAACTTCAACTCAGCATCCCCCGGTGGATCGGTAACTCAGAACGAATAGGTGGCGGCGGCGACGAGGCGACCCTCATAGGGCTCGCCTGCGCTGTGGCGGTCGGTGTCGTACCAGCGCAGATCGACGGCAAAGGCGTCGGTCAGCTTCTGTTTGGCGCCGACATTCCAGGCGTTGTAATCGACACCGCCGTCGGCCATGCGGTTGGCGACGGCGGCCGAAATCTTTGTCTTGGCGGCGACGGAGACCGTGCCTTGAAGCTCCAGCCACCAGGCCTCTTTCGTCGCCGCAAAGCCGTCGGGCGAATAGTTGACGCGCAGGCGCGTCGCCACGGGGCCCAGCTTGCGTGAAGCGTCCGCCTGATATTCCCAGTAGTTTTTGTCTACGCCGGCGCGCGACCCTGGCAGGTCGCGACTCATGACCCCCAGATCGAAGGTGAAACCGCCCGCCTTGGGTCGCCAACCGACCATGCTGACGATTTCCATGTCGTAGCCTTGAGATCCGGCGGCGTCAGAGACGAAGACGCTGACGTAGCCTTCGCCGAAGCTGGCTTCCGCCTTGGCGAAAGGCGCAACGTCCTGATTGCTCTTGCCCAGCCCTTTGCCGACATACTGGCTGGCGACACCGACATCGAGGCCGAACGATTGGGCCTGGGAGGTGATCGGTGCTGCGAGGCCTACTGCCGCGACAACAAAGAAGGCTGACGAACGAAACATGATGATCCCTGAAGCTTCTGCATTCTGAAGCCCAAGGATGAGGCGATGATTAATATTAAATCTGAACCGGACCGTATGTAGGATTGCGTAACCCATAGGTGGCTCGCCCAGCGTCCAAGCCGCGGCATCGGTAGGGATGCGGGTCACTCCAAACCGAATTTGAGCGAATACGTATGTTCACGTAGTCGAAATGAGCCTATACGAAAGTTGTCAGAAAAGCGGCGAGGCCCGCCAGCTTGAGGTCTGGCGAGTTTTCGCATCCCCATTCATACTCCGGTGAAATATATCCAGCAGCCCAGGAACAGTACGAAGACATGATCTTCAGGTCCAGGACATGGTGGAGCGGGGTCTTGATCGCGTGTCTGGCTGTTCTTGTGGCGACGCTGGTTCGCAGCGCGCTCGAACCGTTTGGAAACTTCTATTATCTGCCGCTGGTTCCGGCGGTGATTGTTACGGCTCTGCTCGCGCAAAGGGGCGCGGTCGTGCTGTCGATCCTGTTGGCCATCGGGGCCAACCTGTGGCTGGTGCATCGCGAAAGCGTGCTGGATGCGGCGACCAACGCCGCGCTTTTCGCGGTCATCGCCTGGGTCATCGCCGAGGTCTGTCGTCGGCTGATCGACTCGTTGGAACAGGCCCGCGCCCTGACGCGCGATCTGGCGCTGCGCGAGATGCTGCTCGACACCATCGTGGCCACGACGCCGATCGTGACCCTGGACCGTGAAGGACGCACGCGCCGCGTGACCCCGGCCGCCGCCGATCTTCTGCGTGTGGATCGAGAGACGGCGATGGCGCAGCCTTTCGCATCGCTGCTGCCCGGCTTCGACGACGCCGCTCTGGAAAAGGCCCGTCAGGGCGGCGAGGTGCTGGGCCCGTCCTCCGGCCCCTGGACGAGCGGGAATATAGACAAGCCTGGGCCGCCGCTGACGCTTCACGCCAATGTCCTGCCCGACGACATCGCCCCCGAACACATCGTCCTGACGCTGGGCGATCAAAGTCAGGCCGAGACGATCCGCAAGGGCGAGCGTGACCTGAACGACAAGCTCAGCAGCGTCTGGCGTTTGAACTCGATGGGCGAAATGGCCGCGACTCTGGCCCACGAACTGAACCAACCGCTGACCGCCGCCACCGTTTATCTGCATGCCGGCCAGGCCGAACTGACCCGGCTGGGAACGGTCGCGGAAGAGCCGGCCAAGACCATCGACCTGGCCAAGACCCAGTTGCTGCGCGCAGGCGACATCATCCGGCGCATGCGCGAACAGGTCGCGACAGGTTCGCGGTCCTTCACCGAAGAGCGCGCCTCGCTGATCGTCCTGGACCTGGCGCCGGTCTTCGCCCTGACGGGACAGGACACCGACACGACGATCGCTCTGGATGTGGAAGAGAACGACGATCAGGTTCTGGCCGACCGCATTCAAATTCAGCAGGCGCTGGCCAATCTGGTGCGCAACGCCGTGGACGCCGTCATCGGACGCGAAGGCGCGCGCGTGACGGTGACCGGCCGGACGCTGGGCGCGGACGGCTATGAGATCGCGGTGTGCGACAATGGCGACGGCATCCCCGAAGACCGAATCGACAGCATTTTTCATCCGATGGCGACGACCAAGGCCGGCGGCATGGGTCTGGGGCTGTCGGTCACGCGTTCAATCGTCGAGAGCCATGGCGCGACCCTGGTCGTCAGCCGAAGTTCTCAGGGTGGAGCGACCTTTTCGTTTCGTTTGCCGCGTCCCACGGAGTCCGAAATCTGATGAGCCCGCACTCCGTTTTCATCATCGACGACGACCCTGCCATGCGCGACGCCCTGGTGCTGATGCTGCGCGGGGCGGGGTATCGGGCGCGCAGTTTCCTCAGCGCCGACGACTTCCTGACCAATCTGCCCGAAGACCGCAGCGCCTGCGTCATCACCGATGTGCGGATGCCGGGGCTTCAGGGTTCTGAGCTGGTCGGGCGTCTAAAAACCCTGCGTGGCGACACCTGGCCGGTGATCGTCATCACGGGTCATGGGGAGGTGACGCTGGCGGTTCAGTTGATGAAGGCGGGCGTCGTGGATTTCGTCGAAAAGCCATTTGATCCGCAGCGAATGCTGGACGCGGTTTCCAGTTGCCTGGCCTCCTTGACCAGTCTAGAGGCCGAGCGGATCGCGCGCGAGGACGCCAAGGCCCGACTGGACACCCTGACCCCGCGCGAGCGTCAGGTGTTCGACGCCCTGATCGACGGCTGTTCCAACAAGGAGATCGCCCAACGGCTGGAGATCAGCCCGCGTACGGTGGAAATCTTTCGCGCCAAGGTGATGACGAAAATGCAGGCCGCGAACCTGTCCACCCTGGTCCGGATCGGAATGCGCGCCGGCGACGCTTGAGCCCGAAGAGATTCGTCGCCACCTTAGTCGCGACATGAGCGACCGGTCCGCAGGCCTCGCCCCGTCCCGCGTGACTGCGGTCCTGGGGCCCACCAACACCGGCAAGACCCATCTGGCGGTCGAGCGGATGCTGGGTCACGCCTCGGGCATGATCGGCCTGCCGCTGCGCCTGCTGGCGCGCGAGATCTATGAGCGGATCGCCAAACAGCGCGGCGCGGCGGCCGTCGCGCTGATCACAGGCGAGGAAAAGATCGTCCCGCCGCGCCCGCACTATTTCGTCTGCACCGTCGAGGCCATGCCGCTGGAGCGATCGGTCGAGTTTCTGGCCATCGACGAAATCCAGCTAGTCGCCGACCCCGAACGCGGCCACGTCTTCACCCAGCGGCTGCTGCACGCGCGCGGCCGGTTCGAGACGATGTTCCTGGGCGCAGGAACCATGGAGCCATTGATCCGCCGCCTGGTCCCGGACGTGGAGATCGTGACGCGCGACCGGTTGTCCACCCTGTCCTATGCGGGCTCCAAGAAGCTGACCCGCCTGCCGCGCCGCAGCGCCATCGTCGCCTTCTCGACCGACCGCGTCTACGCCATCGGCGAGTTGATCCGGCGTCAGCGCGGCGGCGCGGCGGTGGTGATGGGCAGCCTGTCCCCCCGCACCCGCAACGCCCAGGTGGCGCTGTATCAGTCGGGCGAGGTCGATTTCTTGGTCGCCACCGATGCCATCGGCATGGGGCTGAACATGGATGTGGACCATGTCGCCTTCGCGGGCCTTAGAAAGTTCGACGGGCGGCGCACGCGCTGGCTTTACGCCCATGAGATCGGCCAGATCGCCGGGCGGGCGGGCCGGCATCTGCGCGACGGCACCTTCGGCGTCACGGCCGAGGCTGAGGATCTGGACCCCGACTTGGTCGAACAGGTGGTCGAGCATCGATTCGATCCGATCGAGGCGGCGGAGTGGCGGAACGCCCGGCTGGATTTCGACACCCTGCCCGATCTGCTGCGCTCGCTGACCGTGACGCCCCAGCGATCGGGGCTGAGCCTGACGGCGGAGGCGCTGGATGAGACACTGCTGCGTCGCCTGATCAAGGACGAGGAGATCGCGCGCGTCGGGCGCTCGCGCGGGGCGGTCATGCGTCTGTGGGAGGCGTGCCAGTTGCCGGACTTCCAGAAGACGACGCTGGATGAACACGCCCGGCTGGCCAAGGACGTCTTTCACGCCCTGACCGGCAAGCGCGGCCGGCTGACCGACGACTGGATGGCGCCGCGCTTCGCCTTCGTGGATCGTGACGACGGTCAGATCGACCAGCTGTCGGCGCGGCTGTCGGCGGTGCGCACCCTGTCCTACATCGCCAACCGGCCTGACTGGGTCCACGACGCGCAAGGCTGGCGCGACAAGACCCGCGCGCTGGAAGACCGGCTGTCCGACGTGCTGCACGAGCGGCTGACCGCCCGGTTCGTGGATCGACGAACCACCGCCCTGATGCGGGCGCTGAACGTGCGCGAGGACACGTTTGCAGGCGTTGCCGAAGACGGCGAGGTCACGGTCGAAGGCCAGGTCGTCGGCCAGCTGGAGGGCGTGCGCTTCCACATGGAGAAGGGCTCTTCGGCCCTGGAAGACCGCACCCTGCGTCAGGCGGCCGTGCGTGCGGTGACGCCCGAGATCAATCGACGGCTGGGGCGTCTGGCGGCCGAGACCGACGACGGGTTTTCGGTCACGCCGGACGGGGCGGTGCTGTGGCGCGGCGTGCTGACGGCGCAGATCAATGCGACGCCGCAAGGGGTCGATCCGTTTACGCCTTCCGTGCGCCTGCTGGGCGATCTGGGGCCGACGCCCGCTCGCGAGCGCGCCCAGCGCCGGATCGAGGCGTGGCTGGCGGCGGAAGCGGGCCGTGCGCTGCGCGATCTGCGACGGCTGCGTCAGGCGGTCGAGTCGGGGACATTGAAGGGCCTTCCGCGCGGCATCGCCTTTCGCCTGATCGAGGCCGGCGGCGTGATCGACCGGCGCGAGGTCGAGCGCGATCTGGCTGCGCTGAGCCAGGTGGAGCGCCGTACGCTGCGCAGTTTCGCCATCCGCATCGGGGCGCATTCGGTGTGGCTGCCCGGTCTTCAGAAGCCGCGCGCGCGCCATTTCGCCCAGGCCTTCGTCGCCGCGCCGCTGATCCCGGCGACGCCCGATCTGATCCCCGCGCCCGTGGAGCCGCCCTCGGCGCGGCTGTTGTCCGCGCACGGATTGCAATTGGCGGGACGGTGGCTGGCGCCGGTCGAAACGCTGGAGAAGATGGCCGAGCTGCGGGCCGCCAATCACGGCCGGCTGTCCGACGAGGCCGTGACCGATCTGGGCTGGCGCGCCGATCAGGCCAAACAGATCATCGCCGCCCTGAAGGTCGAACGCGCCCGCCTGCCCGACAAGCCGGGCGCAGCGCCGAAGATCGTCAAGGACTCGCCCTTCGCTGCGCTCGCCGCCCTGACGGAGGCGCCCCCGGCGCGGCCCAAGCGTCGTCGTCCGCGTCGAAAGGCGAAGGCTTGAACGAGAACGCCTGTCGCATCGACATCTGGCTGTGGCGCGCGCGGTTCGTGAAGACGCGCGGCCTGGCGGCCGATCTGGTGGAGCGGGGGGCGGTGCGGCTGACGCATCAGGGGCGCGAGACGCGGCTCGACAAGCCCAGCCGATGCGTTCACGTCGGCGACCTGCTGACCTTCGCCCAGAACGGACGCGTCACCAGTCTGAAAGTCGAGGCGCTGGGCGAAAGGCGCGGACCGGCCGAGGAGGCCCGCGCCCTGTATTCGCTTACGGTCTAAACGGGCTCAAGTCGCGCGCAGCGCGGTAGGCCCTACTTCTGAATGACGAACTCGCCTTCGATGTGCAGCTTCACCTCGTCGGAGACGGCCGGCAGGGCGTAGTTGATGCCGAAGCCCGAGCGTTTGATGGTCGCTTCGCCGTCGAAGCCGGCCTTGTAGGCGCCCATGACGGTTCCGGCGCCGTTGAACTCGACCTCGATGGTGACGGGCTTGGTCACGCCCTTCAGGGTCAGATCGCCGACCACGGTCGCCTCGTTGGCGTCATCGGCGTCGACCGTGACCGAGCGCGAGACGAAGGTCGCGGTCGGATATTGGGCGGTGTCGAAGAAGTCGGCGGTCTGCAGGTGGGCCTTCAGACGGTCGTCGTTCGGCGCCACGTCGGTCAGCGGAACCGTCGCGGTCAGGGTCGAGGCCGAGGGGTTGGCCGGGTCCAGCTTCAGCACCGCCTTCACGTTCACAAACTGGCCGGTATAGGTCGACAGGCCGAAGTGATTGACCGACCAGGTGATCTTGCCGTGGCCGGAATCGAGATCGTAGTTCCCGGCGGTGACTTCGGCGGGGTTCTTGGTCAGAGCGGCCTGAGCCACGACCGCGCCGCCAGCGACCAGGCTGAGGGCGGCCGCGCCGGCGACGGCGTATTTCATCAAGGGGGTGCGCATGGGGAGTTCCTGTCGATGGGCGAATATGCAATCAATACAGTTGCGATTAGGCGCCGTTCTGTCAAGGCGCTGCGAATGGCTCTCGCCTTAAGCCGCGCTGTTGACAGTTGGTTGCGTGGCCGCCATGTCGCAGGCCTCCCGCCCACAGACCGACACCCGTTTTTCGCCCAATGACCTACATCGTCACCGACGCCTGCGTGAAATGTAAGTTCATGGACTGCGTCGAGGTGTGTCCGGTGGACTGCTTCTACGAGGGCGAGAACTTCCTGGTGATCGCGCCGGACGAATGCATCGACTGCGGCGTGTGCGAACCGGAATGCCCGGTCGACGCCATCGTGCCGGACACCGAGGACGAGCCCGACGGCAAATGGCTTCAGGTCAACGCCGAATACGCCAAGGTCTGGCCGAACATCACCGTCAAGGGCACGCCCCCCGCCGACCGCGAGCAGTACGAGCGCGAAACCGGCAAATACGAGAAATACTTCAGCCCCAAGCCGGGCAAGGGTTCCTGATTTAACGACTGGCGGCGCTCAAGCCTTGCCGTATTTGTACGTCCGCCCTGTGGACGTTTTGAAATTCCGCAGATTTGTGATAGGTTCTGTTTCATTGGATCGGGCGGTCCGCGAAATCTTCGCGCCGCCCGTGTTTGCGACAGAATCCCGCCCTAGACGGGATCGGCCAGAGGTTTGGTGATCCGTTTCCGCTTTTGACGCCCAACATCATCCCCTCCGACGGAGCGATCCGGCGGATGAGATCCTGTTTGCGTTTCCTGCGCCTTCGTTTCGCCCGGCCCTGACCGGGAAAGGACGATTATGACGAGCAAGACTGGTCTGGAGTTCAAGGTTGGCGACGCGGTCGTCTATCCGGCGCACGGCGTCGGCAAGGTGGCGGCGATCGAGACCCAGGAAGTCGCGGGCATGTCGCTGGAGGTCTATGTCGTGACCTTCGACCACGAGAAGATGACCCTGCGCGTCCCGACCAAGAAGGCCGTCACGGCCGGCCTGCGTTCGCTGGCCGCCGACGACGTCGTGACGAAGGCCCTGACCACCCTGAAGGGCCGCGCGCGCATCAAGCGCACCATGTGGTCGCGTCGCGCCCAGGAATACGAAGCCAAGATCAACTCGGGCGACCTGATCTCCATCGCCGAAGTGGTTCGCGATCTGCACCGCGCCGACACCCAGCCGGAACAGTCCTATTCGGAGCGCCAGCTCTATGAATCGGCCCTGGACCGCATGGCGCGCGAAGTCGCCGCCGCCAACAAGATCGACAAGGACGCCGCCGTCGAGCTGCTCGCCAAGTCGCTCAGCGCCAAAAAGCCGATCCCGACCGCCGAAGCCGCCTAAGCTTCGAGTCTCGGACTAAAGAAAAGGCCCCGGAGCGATCCGGGGCCTTTTTTGATGCGTCGCAGAGCCGGGGTCAGAAGTATTCGGCGTTGGCCGGGCACTGGGCGCTGATGCGGCGCGCCGTGATGCTGGCGGGGATATAGGGGGTGCCGCGCACGATCTGGGCGCCGCCGCGGAAGCTGAAGCTGGTTTCGGTGTAGGTGCCGTTCAGGCGGACAGCGATGCGACGGCCCTTGCGATCCTGGCAGGTCCCCTCGAAGCGGGCGTTGCCGTTGCCGACCACGCGGGTCGGATAGGTGCAGCGCCACTTGTTGGTCGACAGGCCGCCGAAGAATCGGTTGATCTCGCTGGGCCGCACGCACTTCTGCTCGGTATCGCGCTGGCCCACCGCGCTGGTGGTGTATTCCCAATAGCCGGGCAGGACTTCGGACTGAGCCGCAGTCTGGGCCGGGGCGATGGCGGGCGAGGCGAGCATGAAGCCGCCGGCCATCACCGGGGCCAGGACGGCGAGCGCGCGCTTGGGCAGGCGGTCGATCAAGGACGGACGGGACATGGAAGCCTTCTGTTTTGCTTGGGTCTCTTTTGAGGTCGTCACCATATGGGCCATACAGGGCGGCATTTGAATGACGGCTGAACGAGACGCGGGGACGATGGGTCCAGACTCGGCTTGACGCCGAACCGCCTCTTCCCTTATACGGCCCCCTCTCGCGCGGGCTGGTTCCCGCGCGCAACTGTTTCATGCGTCCTCTCCCACGCTCGGGCTGGACGCCGCACCTTAAGGATCTGACGATGTCGCGTCGTTGCGAACTCACCGGTATCGGCCCCATGGTCGGCCACAATGTGAGCCACTCGAACATCAAGACCAAGCGCCGCTTCCTGCCGTCGCTGAAGACGGTCAAGGTCACGTCGGAAGCCCTGGGCCAGACGTTCAGCCTGCGCATCTCGAACGCCGCGCTGCGCACCCTGGACTACAAGGGCGGCCTGGACGTCTTCATCGTCAAGGCCCGCGACGAGCAGCTGTCGATCGCCGCTCAGCGCATCAAGCGCCAGATTCGCGCCAAGCTGGCCGAACAAGCCGCCGCCTGATCGGCGACCGCGACATAGAGTTCTGGAAGAGGCCGGTGGAAACACCGGCCTTTTTCTTTGCGCCATTGACCGCTCGCGCTAGCCTGTCGCCTCAGAGAGGGACGGCTTCATGCGCTTCAAGATTTTGCTTTTGGCCGCAGCCAGCGCCCTGACGCTGTCGGCCTGCGCCACCGTGGCCCAGCCGACGCCGACGCCACGTGAATCGACCGCCTTCACTCTTGCCACCGATCAGCCGCTGACGCCGGAACAGCAGGCGATGCAGTTCGACAAGGCCGATTTGTCGATCAAGGTCCTGCCCGAAGACAAGGCCATCGACGCGGTCGCCGTGCTGGACTTCACCGCCAAGGCGCCCCTGACCGCTCTGGTCGTCGAACTGGACACACTGCTGACCATCTCCTCGGTCCAGATCGACGGGGTCGAGGTCGCCGTCGATCGCTGGTCCAACCCCGAAGGCCGGCTGACGGTGCAGCTGCCCCACATGTTGGCCACGGGCCGGTCGGTAGCCCTGCGCGTCGCCTACGCCGGCCAGCCGCGCGTGGCGCCCCGTGCGCCTTGGGACGGCGGCTTCGTCTGGTCCACCGCGCCGTCGGGCGAGCCATGGATCGCCACGGCGGTTCAGGGCGAGGGCTGTGACATTTTCTGGCCCTGCATCGACAGCCCGCACGGCGAACCGGGCCGGGTCGATCTGCACATCACCGTCCCGTCGGCCCTATCGGCGCCGTCCAATGGCCGCTTCCTGGGCAAGGTCGATCACGGCGACGGCTGGACCACCTGGAACTGGTCGGCGAAATCGCCCAACACATACGCCATCGCCCTGAACGTCGGGCCGTACGAAGAGGTGTCGGGCGAATACGCCAGCCGGTTCGGCAACACGATCCCGATGCGCTACTGGCATCTGAAATCGGACACCCCCGAACAGGTCCAGGGCCTGTTCGCCCAGTTCCCTAGGATGCTGGACTTCTTCGAAGCCACCGTCGGCCCCTTCCCCTTCGGCGACGAGAAGATGGGCGTGGTCGAGACCCCGCACCTGGGCATGGAGCACCAGACGATCAACGCCTACGGCAACGGCTACAAGATCGACGGGCGGGGCTACGACTGGCTGTTGCAGCACGAGTTCGCCCACGAATGGTTCGGCAACCAGCTGACCAATCAGAACGCCGACGACATGTGGCTGCACGAGGGGTTGGGGTCATACATGCAGCCGCTCTATGCCCGCTGGCTGCTGGGCGACCGCTATATGCAGCGCGAACTGGCCAATCAGCGCGAGGGTTTGATCAACACATATCCCGTCGTCTCAGGCACGCCCAAGACCGAAGACGAGGTCTACAAAGGCGACGTTGGGCCGGGCAATGACATCTATTCCAAGGGATCGCTGATCAGTCATTCGCTGCGGATGTTGATCGGCGACGCCGCCTTCCACGATGCGGTCACGCGTCTGGTCTATGGGCGAGCCGACCCCAGACCAGGCAACTTCGCGCCGCTTTATCGTTCGACTGGAGACTTCCTCGCGATCATCAACGATGTTACGGGCCGGGACTACGGCTGGTTCTTCCGCGGCTATCTCTACAACGCCGCCCTGCCGATGCTGACCCAGACCCGCGACGGCGATGTGCTGAAGCTGGAGTGGACGACGGGCGACGGCGGCGTCTTCCCCATGCCGCTGGAGGTCGAGATCGACGGGCGCGTTCAAACCGTGGCCATGACCGGCGGGCGGGGCCAGATCGCGGTTGCGGCCGGCGCCCATGTCCTGATCGATCCGCAGAACAAGGTGCTGCGCCAGATGGACGTGATCGACGAGCTTCAGGCCTATAAGGCGGCGCAGAAGCCGAAGTAGCGGCCGGTCAGGCCTCGGCCACCGTCACCGACTGGCGCACCATCTGACAGCGCTCCTGCGTCGTCAGGAAGGCGATGTCCGCCGCATCGCGCCCGCAGGCGATCCGCACCAGGCCTTCGACCGGCGCCAGGCCCGTCGGATCGACCAGCCACCAGCCGTTATCCAGCCAGACCTCGAAGATGGCGTGAAAGTCGGGCGGGCTGAGTTGGTGGGCGAAAGCGCTGACCGCGCGCGCAGGAATGCCCGACGCCCGACACAGCGTCATGCCTAGATGGGTGAAGTCGCGGCACACGCCGGCCCGGTCGATGAAGGTGCGCGCCGCCGTGGTTTCGGTATCCGACACGCCGTGCTCGTAATCGACGTTCTCGGTGATCCAGTTCAGGATCGCCAGCACGCGCGCGCCGCCCGCCGTGTCGCCGAACTCGCGCGTCACGAAGCGGCCGAACTGATCCGACGGGCAATAGCGGCTGGGCTGGAGATAGGGCAGGACCTCGGCGGGCAGCTCGCCCCAGTCATGCTGGGATACGCTAGGCGGCAGGCCCTTCAGCACGCCGTTTTCGACCACTGCCTCATAGGTCAGCTTGACCTCGCCCTCGACGTGGCAGCGCAGGGTGCGGGCGCCGAAATCGACGTCCTCGTCCTCATGGAAATCAACCGGCGGGTCGAAGGTCAGAGTTTCTTCCAGAATGTCCTGGCCCGGCCAGTGCGCGACCTGGATCTTGTAAATGGCGTCCGTCGGCGGATCGAAACGATAGACGAGTTCGGCGCGGACGCGCAGTTTCATGAAAATCTGCCGATCAAAGGGAGATGAGAAGGTTGCTGGTGAACGCCACGCGGTCTGGGCCGTTCCGTGGTGGTCCGCGCCTTCTGGCCTGTGCAAATCGACAAGACAAGACAGTGTGTTAATCTGAGTCCCATGATCGCTTCCCCTGCCCTTCTCGCTCTTCGGGAAGCCACCGCCTCAGCCCACGAAACCCTGGAAGTCCAGGCCCGGATCGAGCCGCGTCTGTCGGACCCCGCCACGCGGGCGGAGACCGTTGCGGCGTTTTACCGCTTCCATGCCGGACTGGAGCCGCTCAGCCATCCGCTGGTGGCGGCGTTGAACGCCGAACTGGGCGCCGGCTTCGAACCGCGATCACGTGCGAACGGGATCGCCCAGGACCTGACGATACTGGGTCAGCGCATTTCTCCGCCCGCGCGTCCGGCTGCGCCCGCCTCGGCCGGCGAAGCCTTGGGCTGGGTCTATCTGGCCGAAGGGTCGATGCTAGGCGGTCGGATCATTCGACGCCGGCTGGCCGCCGAGGGTCGCGATCTGGACGGCCTCGGCTTTCTGGATCCCTATGGCGAAGAAACCGGCGCACGCTGGCGCGCCTTCATGGATTTGCTGGACCGGGCCTGCCTTGGCGGCCTTGTCACGATCGATCAGGTGGTGAAGGGCGGCGTCGACGGTTTCGCCTTCGCCCACCGCACCTTGCAACCCCAGCCGCAGGAGGCCGCGGCATGACCGAGACGCTCGACCTGGCCGACGCCGCGCTGAACGAGTGCGATCGCGAGCCGATCCACATTCCTCAATCGATCCAACCGCACGGCTTCATGCTGGTGCTGGATCTGCAATCCCTGACCATCCGCCAGGGGGCGGGCGCGATCGAGGAGCTGACGGGCCGTAAGATTTGGATCGACCGCACCGTCGCCGACGTGTTGGGCGATGTCGCCGACCGGGCCGTGCGCGCCATGGCCGCACATCAGGAGGCCGGCTTCGCCTGTCGCTGGCGCGCGACCAATCGTCTGGAATACGACGTCGTGGTGCATCGTGCGCCGGGAACCACTTCTGGCACGATCAACGATCTGATGATGATCGAGGTCGAGCAGAGCTCGCAGCAGGCCCGCCTCGGCGTCGATCTGATCGCCAACCTGGACGCCGCCGGCGCCGCGCTGGAACGGGCGGTGACGATCCAGACGGTGTGCGAGCGGGCGGCGGACGCCTTCCGTCGCCTGACCGGTTTCGACCGGGTGATGATCTATCGCTTCCAGGACGACGAGGCGGGTCAGGTCGTCGCCGAAAGCCGCGCCGATGGGTCCGGCTCCTTCCTGAACCACCATTTCCCCGCCACCGACATCCCGCAGCAGGCGCGCGCCCTTTATCTGCGCAACCCCGTGCGGGTCATTCCCGACAGCCGCTATACGCCTCAGCCCCTGCGCCCCATCGCGCCTGGCGAGGCGCCGTTGGACATGAGCGACAGCGGCCTGCGCTCGGTGTCCCCAATCCATCTGCAATATCTGCGCAACATGGACGTTCGGGCCTCGGCTTCGGTTTCGATCATCGTCGATGACGCCCTGTGGGGGCTGGTGGCCTGCCACAACGCCTCGCCTAAGCTGCTGCCCTATGAGCTGCGCGTGGGCTGCACGGCCGTGGCGCGTAATCTGGCGCGACAGCTGAAGTCCAGGACCGACGCTGACCTCTATCGCGAGCGCACGCGCCTGCGTCGGATGGAGGACGAACTGCTTTCACGGCTGTCGCCAGACCGACCGATGCGAGAGGCGCTGGGCGAAAAGGCTGACGCCCTGATGCAGCTGACCAGCGCGGACGGTCTGGCCATCGTCAGCGACGGCGATATCCAGACCTTTGGCCATACACCGCCCGAAGACGGCGTACGCGCCATCGCCGCCTGGGCTGCGGGACGGCCGGGCCTGCGCCCCGTCTCGTCGCACAACCTGGCCTCGGTTCTGCCCGCCGCCGAGGCCTGGAAGACGCACGCCAGCGGCCTGCTGGCGGTGACCCTGCCTCTGGATCAGCCGGTCTCGCTGCTGTGGTTCCGCTCGGAGGTGCTGGAAACGGTGCGTTGGGCCGGCAATCCCTCAACGGCGGACAAGACTGGCCCCAACGCCATTCTGACGCCCCGCGCCTCGTTCGAAAGCTGGTCGGACACCGTCTCGGGCCGCGCGCACCGCTGGGGCCCCGCCGCCGTGGAATCCGCCGCCCGGCTCAGAGACGCGCTGGCCGACTACGCCGCGGTCCATCAGATCCGACGGCTGAACCGATCGCTACAGGACCGCCTGTCCGAGCGCGACCTGCGGCTGGAACAGCAGCAGTATCTGATCCGCGAGGTGAACCACCGGGTTCAGAACAGCCTGACGCTGGTGTCCAGCTTCCTGGGCCTTCAGGCGCGAGAACAGGCGGGCGGCTCGGCCGCGACCGCGCTGAACGAGGCGCGACGTCGCGTGCGCGCCGTCTCTGCGGTCCACAGCCGGCTGTATCTGAGCGATCAGGTCACGACCATCGACATGAGCCGCTATATCGGCGAGCTGATCGGCGATCTGGGCTCCAGCATGGGGCCCGACTGGGCCGCCGCCATCGAAACCGATCTGGACCCGGTCTGCATCGAGCCAGGGCGCGCCATCACCATCGGCCTGATCCTGACGGAACTGATCATCAACGCCCAGAAATACGCCTATGGCGGCAAGCCTGGTCCGTTGCGGATCGCCTTTCAGGAAGACGGCGCCTTCTTCCGCATGACGGTGGAGGACGAGGGCGCCGGCGGGCATCTGGCCGGCAAGGGGTTCGGCTCGATGATGATCAAGAGCTTGGTCGGTCAGTTGGACGGGACAATCGACTATCGAGACCGCGCGCCGGGCCTCAGCGTCGTGTTGCGGTCGCGGATCGACCCGCTCGTTTAAGGGGCGGCCTGACGGCGCCTGTGGCGTCAGGTCGCAGGGCGCCGTAAGAGCCGGGCCATGTCCGCCCTGGCCTTTCGTCCTTCCTCGCGCGCCTTTGCGCTGATCGTTCTGCTGATCGCGGCCAGCGTGCTGGGCCTGGCGCCCATTCTGGTGCGGTTGACCGAGACGGGACCGGCGGCGGCGGGGTTCTGGCGGTTCCTGTTCGCCCTGCCCCTGCTGACGATCCTGGCGGCGCGCGAGCCGGGCGGGATCGCGACCCCATCGAAATGGGCGCTGCTGGCGGGCCTGTTCTTCGCCCTGGACCTCAGCTTCTGGCACTACGGCATCGTCATGACCTCGGTCGCCAACGCCACGGTGCTGTGCAACCTGACGCCGGTCGTCGTGACCCTGTTCGGCTGGTTCGTGCTGAAGGAGCGGCCGCACCGGCTGTTCATCCTAGCCCTGGCCCTGGCCATGGGCGGCGCCTTCGCCATGGCGGCGGGCGCGGACGGCGGACAGGGGACCAATCCGATGCTGGGCGACCTGTTCTCGCTGTCGGTGGCGATTTGGTATTCGGGCTATTTCCTGGCGGTGCAGGCGGCGCGGCGCACGGCCGGCGCGATGCGGGTGACCTTCTGGGCGACCCTGCTGGGCGCGCCCCTGCTGCTGATCGTCGCCCTGGCGCTGGGCGAGGCTGTCATCCCCGCCGGGCCGGCCGGCTGGGCCGCCTGCGTCGCCATGGGCGTGATGCACGTCTTCGGCCAAGGCGGCGTGGCCTGGGCGCTGGGCAAACTGCCGGCCTCGGTCACGGCCGTGACCATCCTGATCCAGCCGGTCGTCGCGGGCCTGCTGGGCTGGTGGATCTTCGGCGAGACCCTGACGCCGGTTCAGGCCCTGGGCGGCGCCCTCATGTTGGGCGCCATCGTCCTGGCGCAGCGGTCCCAACGCACCAAGACCGTCCAAGCCGCCGAGACCAAGCCGCAGGGCGCATTAAACGGGCTCAAGTAGCGCGAAGCGCGGTAGCCCGAAAAAAACAAAACGGGCGCGGGAGAAACTCCCGCGCCCGCCTCTAAGCCTTGAAGGCTGGATCGACTTAAAGAACCTTGAGGTCGATCGCCGAAGTCTTGCCGCGCTGGTTTTCCAGCTCGTATTCGACCTTGGCGTTCTCATCGAGGCCCTGAAGTCCGGCCTTCTGAACGGCGGTGACGTGAACGAACACGTCGGAGCCGCCGCTATCGGGCTGGATGAAGCCGTAGCCCTTGGTGGGGTTGAACCACTTGACCGTGCCGGTCGCCATGTCTGCGTCTCCGTAAACGCGCTTTTCCAGGCGGATCCCCCTCGAGGTGACCCGACAATCCATCTGGACAGCTCGTTCAGGCGAAGGAGCGAAACGCGGGTTTGGACCCCACGCGAAATCCGGACTGCAGCGATGTTGTCACCCGGCTTTTCCAGACGGTCAACAGCAAAGCGAGTCGCACCGGACGCATTCAGGCTTAACGACACAGGCCCCGCGCGGCCCCGTCGATGTGCAGATGGTTGGCGTGGGCGGCGTTGTAGTCGGGCGTCAACACCGTCGAGAACAGCTGGCAGGCCCCGTCGCGCAAGGCGTGCAGGAAGCGGCCGCCCGGCTCGCCCGCCGGCCCGTCGCCGCGCCAGTCGTTCAGCACGCTGACGGTCCGACCGTCCTTCAAGGTCACCGCTGCGACATCCAGCGCATTGGCCTTGGCATGTTCGCTGGGCCGCTCGGCCTCGTCCTGCGAGCCGTAGATGCGGCGGCATGAATAGGTGCCGTAGTTCTCCACCCGCGCGGGCGCCGAGCCCAGAATGTCGCGCGAGGCCGGGCGCAGCACCTGTCGATCCCAAATGACGTAGCGGACCGCCAGCGGGCACTGCATGACGACGTCGGCCGGCGCCAGCGGCGTCACCTCGCCGCCCGTGATCCGCACCGCCCCGCGCACCACGCAGAAGCCGCCGTCGTCGCGGTCGGGCGCGCGTTCGACCTGAACCCCCGCATTGCGCAGCGCCTGCATACAGGCCTCGGTCGCGCCCTCGACAGCCTCGGGGGTGGCGGCGGTCGGCACATCGAATCCGGCGACCTTGGCAGCTGTCGCGCGGCCCAAAGGCCGATCCAAATCCAGCGGCTTCCACGGCAGGTCCTGGGGCGGAGCGAAGGCGTTCAGCAACGCAAAGCCGGCGCAGACCAGCAGCGCCAGCTCCCACACCAGATTCCACATGTCCGCCAGATCGCGCTTCATTCGGCCCCTCGGAGGCCGGACGGGCCCGGCGCCTTAACGCCCAGCTTCGCAGTCGGCTCCCTCGCCCTTGCTCTCTGCCCGCCCTCGGCCCACTCTCTTCCCATGGGAAAGAAATCCGACGCCTATGACGCCGAGCTGGAGCAGATCCAGCTGGCGATCGTCCAGACCCAAGCCTGGAGCATCGAGCATGGCTCGCGCGTGGTCATCGTGCTGGAGGGCCGCGACACCGCCGGCAAGGACGGCGCGATCAAGCGCCTGACCGAGCATATGTCGCCGCGCCAGACCCGCGTCATCGCCCTGCCCAAGCCCAGCGACCGCGAGACCAGCCAGTGGTATTTCCAGCGCTATGTCCCGCACCTGCCGGCGGCGGGCGAGACGGTGATCTTCAACCGGTCCTGGTACAACCGCGCCGGGGTCGAGCCGGTCATGGGCTATTGCACGCCCGAGCAGTACGCCCAGTTCATGACCGACGCCCCGCGCTTCGAGCGGATGCTGACGGACGACGGGATCATCCTGATCAAGATCTGGCTGGACATCTCGCGCAAGGAGCAGGCCAAGCGGCTCAAGGAACGCCGCGAGGATCCGTTGAAGAAGTTCAAGCTGTCGTCGCTGGACGCCGAGGCCGAGGCGCGGTTCGACGCCTATTCCGACGCCCGCGACCGGATGCTGGACGAGACCGACCGCGACTATGCGCCCTGGACCGTCGTCGCCACCGACGACAAGAAGACTGCGCGGCTGAACATCGGCCGCTACATCCTGTCGGTGCTGAGCCACACCAGCATCAACATCAGGAAGCCGGATTCCGACGTCGTGTTCAGCGCCGGCAAGGCCAAGGGCAAGCTGGCGCGCTGAAGGCGCCTCAGGCCGTTCTGACGATCCCGCCAGAGGCCGCCACCGGCCAGGGCGTCAGCCGCCCGCCCGCGCACGGGCCGCCCTTGCATTCGCCGGTAAGCGGCTCGAACACCGCCCCGTGCCAGCCGCACAGGATCAGCGCGCCGTCCGGCGTCAGATAGCGGTCGATCTCCATGGCGATGGGAAAGCCCGCATGCGGGCAGCGATCGACCCAGCCCGCGACCTGACCGTCCTTCCTGACCACGAAGCCGTGGAAGAAGGCCTCGCCGATCTGCAGCACGAAGCCGCGCGAGCCGGGGTCGGCGATGTCGCCCTCGGCGCATAAGGCCACGCCCGGCGGCGTCTTCCAGACCCGTTTGCGCTCGCCCGGCGCCTCGGCCGCCTCAGACACGCTCGGCCTTCAGCGGGCGCGATAGCAGGCCGTCGATCAGACCATCGACATCGATCTCGCCGGCCAGCAGGGCGGCGACGCCTTCCGAGATCGGGATTTCCACGCCCAGACGCGCGGCCAGTTCGCGAACCGCCGGCGCGCTCTCATAGCCTTCCGCCACCGACCGTTTGCCGGCCAGGGCCTGTTCCACCGTCTGGCCCTGACCCAGGGCCAGACCCAGGCTCATGTTGCGCGACTGGGGGCTGGAGCAGGTCAGGACGAGGTCGCCCAGGCCGCATAGGCCCGCCACCGTCTCCGCCTGCCCGCCCATGGCGACGGCGAGGCGGGTCATTTCCGCAAAGCCGCGCGTGATCAGGGCGGCGTGGGCGCTGCGGCCCAACTGACGCCCCTCGGAGATGCCGCAGGCTATGGCCAGGACGTTCTTGAGCGCGCCACCCGCCTCGGCGCCCACCAGATCGGTCGCCAGATAGGGCCGGAAGCCCGGCGCCGACAGGGTATTCAGCAAGGCCTCGCCCAGCCCCTGATCGGCGCAGGCCAGGGTCACTGCGGTCGGCAGGCCGCGCGACACCTCGCCCGCGAAACTGGGACCGGACAGGACGGCGGCGGGGGCGTCCGGCAGGGTCTCGGCCAGCACCTCGGTCATCAGCTTCATCGTGCCGCGCTCGACGCCCTTGGAGCACAGCACCACCGGCACGCCGGCGCGATAGTGTGGCGCAAACGCCGTCAGCGTGGCGCGCATATGCTGGGCCGGCGGCACCGCCAGGATCACGTCGCAGTCGCCCAGATCAGCCAGATCGGCGGTGAATTTCAATTCGTCGGCCAGCGGCACGCCGGGCAGATAGAGGTCGTTGGCCCGCGTCGCCCGCAGCGTCTCGACCAACTGCTGTTCGCGCGCCTGCAAGGTCGTGTCCAGTCCGGCCCGAACGCACACCTGCGCCAGAGCCGTGCCCCAGGCGCCCGCGCCGATGACCCCTGCCGTGCGGAATTCCATGCGCCCTCCCGAGGCTTGTTTATCGTTCACGCCTTGGCGCCCTTGCGGCCCGGCTTGTGCGAAGGATCGGACAGGGCGCGCGCTTCGTCCAGCGGCCATCGCGGCCGGGCGACGACGTCAATGTCGCTGGTCAGGCCCAGCGCCAGCCGTTCCGCCCCCGCCAGGGCGATCATCGCCGCATTGTCGGTGCAATAGGCCATGGGCGGCGCCAGGAAGTCGAAGCCGTATTTCGCCGCCGTCGCCTGCAAGGTCGCGCGGATGGTCTTGTTGGCCGCGACCCCGCCCGCGACGACGAAAAGCCGGTGCTCGTGGGTTTCGGCATAGGCCGCCAAGGCCCGCTCCGACCGATCCGAAAGTTGGCGGGCGATGGCGTTTTGCACCGCGTCGGCCAGATCCGCCTTGTCCTGCTCGGTCTCGCAGGTCTGGGCGATACGGAAGGCCGCCGTCTTCAGGCCCGAGAAGGAGAAGTCGCAATCCTTGCGGCCCAAGAGGGCGCGCGGCAGATCGATCTTTGACCCGTCGCCTTGCATGGCCAACCGCTCCAGCGCCGGGCCGCCCGGATAACCTAGCCCCAAGGCCTTGGCGATCTTGTCGAACGCCTCGCCGGCCGCGTCGTCAATGGTGGCCCCGATCCGGCTCATGTCGCCGACGCCGCGCACCTCCAGAAGCTGGCAGTGGCCGCCCGACACCAGCAGCAGCAGGAAGGGATAGGCGACTTCCGCCCCCAGGCGGGCCGACACCGCATGCCCCTCAAGATGGTTGACCGCCACCAGCGGCAGGCCGCGCGCCAGCGCCGCCGCCTTGCCGAAGCTGAGGCCCACCATGACCCCGCCGACCAGACCCGGTCCGGCCGTCGCCGCGATCCCGTCCAGCCCGTCATAGGCCATATCGGCCTCGGCCATCGCGCGTCGCGTGACCTCGGCGATCATCTCAACGTGGCTGCGCGCTGCGATCTCGGGCACCACGCCGCCATAGGCCGCATGGTCGTCGATCTGGCTGTGAACGACCGAGGACAACACCTCCGCCCGACCGCCCGTCAGGCGCACGACCGAGGCGGCGGTCTCGTCGCAGCTGGTCTCCAGGCCCAGCACCGTCAGCGGACCGGGACGAGGGGGGACATCCCGTCCAGTTGCCGCATCGGCGCCGCTGCTATAGTCGGCGGACATCTCCATCGGGTCGAGGTAGCGACCCGGCGACCGGTGCGCAACGCTCATGACCTTTCCTCTCCGCATCGGCACCCGGCGCTCCAAGCTGGCGCTCGCCCAATCCGGCATGATGCAGCGCGCCATCGGCCGCGCCCTGAACGTGCCCGAGGGAGAGATCGAGACGGCCGTTCCTCTGGTCGAGATCGTCACCACCGGCGACCGCATCCAGGATCGCCGCCTGCTGGAAGTCGGCGGCAAGGCTCTGTTCACCAAGGAGATCGAGGAGGCCCTTCTGGCCGGCCGGATCGACATCGCCATCCATTCGATGAAGGACGTCCCCGCCGAACAGCCCGACGGCCTGTGCATCGCCGCCATTCCCGAGCGCGAGGACGCCCGCGACGCCTTCATCAGCCGTGACTTCGACAGTTTCGACGCCCTGCCCTTCGGCGCGCGCCTGGGCACCGCCAGCCTGAGACGGCAGGCCCAGGCGCTGGCCCTGCGGCCGGACCTGAAGGTCGAGATGCTGCGCGGAAATATCGACACCCGCCTGCGTCGCGCGGCCGATGGCGATTTCGATGCGATCCTTCTGGCCGTCTCGGGCATGACGCGCCTGGGCGTCACCGACCATATCCGCGAGAAACTGTCGCTGGACGCCTTCCTGCCGGCGCCGGGCCAGGGCGCCCTGGCGATCCAGACCCGCGCCGCCGACATCGACGCGCCCCTAAACGCCCAATGGGTCGCCGCCCTGAACCACCCCGAGACCGCCCTGTGCATCGCCGCCGAGCGCGGCGCCATGACGGCGCTGGAGGGGTCGTGCCGCACCGCCGTCGGCGCCTTTGCCCGCATCGAACACGACACCCTGCACCTGACCACCGAGATGCTCAGCCCGGATGGGTCCGCCCGCTGGCGGCGCGTCGGCGATCTTTTCCAACCGACCGAAGCCGACGCGCGCGCACTGGGCCAACGCCTGGGCGGAGAGGTCCACGCCTCGGCCGGTGATCAGGAAGTCGATCCCGCGACCCTGGACGGATGAACGTTCCGCCGACACGAGTCTGGATCACCCGCGCCGAACCGGGCGCCGCACGCACCGCCGCCCGCCTGCGCGACATGGGGTTCGAGCCGATCGTCGCGCCCCTGCTGAGCCTCGAAACGCTGACGCCTCCCGTTCCCGATCTGGCGTCGTTCGCCGCCTTGGCCTTCACCAGCATCAACGGCGTGGCCGCCTTCGCCGCTCTGACGCCCCGCCGCGACCGTCCGGTCTTCGCCGTCGGCGATGCGACCGCCCAGGCCGCCCATGATGCGGGCTTCGCCGATGTCCGCTCCGCCTCCGGCGACCTGCGCGACCTCGCCCGCCTGATCGCGAGCGCCATCGCCAGCGCCGCCGTCCTGGTCCCTCAAGCGGAAACCCCCGCCGGCGATTTCACCGCCGCCCTCACCGCCGCCGGCGCCCGCAATGTGTCGATCCAGTCGCTGACGGTCTATCGCGCCATCGAAACGTCAGTCGCAGCGCCCGCACTGTTCGACGCCGTTCTGATCCACTCCCCCCGCGCCGGAAAAGCCCTCGCCAAGCTTGGTCACGACGCCTTGGCGCACGCGGTCCTCGCCTGCATCTCTCCCGCCGCCGCGGCCCCGCTCGCCGCGCTGGGCCTGATGCCCGTTGTGGCAAAATCGCCCGACGAGACCTCATTGCTCACGATCTTGAACACCGCGCTTGGCAAGCGCGATCCGGCCGTATAAAGACCGCGTCTCGCGCGGACAGCTTCGTCCGTCGCAACCGGGCCGCTTTAGCTCAGCCGGTAGAGCACATCATTCGTAATGATGGGGTCAGGTGTTCGAGTCACCTAAGCGGCACCACTTCTCCGAGCGCGGTTCGCGCGGGAGGCGGCGTCTTGAGCGCCGAAATATATCCTCATGGTTGAATCGTCACCTGTGGCGCACGTAGCAATCCCTAGCTGAGCAGCTTTGGCTTGACGGGATTGGTGTTTTGGGGCCATGGCGCCGCATTATTTATGCCCGCAGGCCGACATGAACGACGCAGTTGATCCCGTAGACATCGCCATCGGCGGACGCATCCGCACCCGTCGTGAGGAACTGCGCATCACCCAGGCGCAGTTGGCCGCCGGCGCGGGCGTGACCTTCCAGCAGATTCAGAAGTACGAGCGGGGCGTGAACCGCGTCTCGGCCGCCCGCCTGCTGCAGATCGCCTCGGTGCTGAAATCGACCGGCGCGGCCCTGCTGGGCGAACTGGAAACGGCCGAGGGCGACGAGCTGGCTTTGGCCGCCCCCGGGGTCGCCGAACTGCTGGCGGCTTTCCGCGGCATTAAGGACGCCGCTCAACGCGACGCCCTTCTGACCGTGGCCAAGGGCCTGCGCGGCTGATCAGGCCCTTTTGCTGGCGCGTTTCAGCAACTGCTCGACCTCATCACGATGATCGGCGCCGTCGAGAGCGGCGCCTGCCAACCACGACTGGATGGCATCCAGCGCACGCGCATCGCGACCGTCCGAGCGGCCGGCGTCGGACAGGCTCTGGCGAATGATCTCGATCATGCAGACCGCCTCGACGGCTGAGGTCGGGGCGTGATCGAGAAGCGTGGTTTCCGCCGCTTCCATCGGCGCCAGATCCAGTTCGACGAGCAGGTTCTCGCCGCTGGCGGACAGCGATGACGATCCGACCTGCTTCGCCAGATTGGCCGTTTCCAGCCACGAGCGGAAAAGCGGCATGAAGGCGGGGGTGGTTTGGGTATTCATGACATTCAGACTTTCTGCAGCGCCCGGATCGATCCGGGCGCTGATTTGGGACGGGCGTAGGGGGCGCACTGAGCCTCCCAGACGCCTAAGAGGGCGAGGAGCAGGAGCTCGAACCAGACGACCATTCGGGTCGATACGATCGACCACAGCAGGGCGTCAGAACCGGCGATGCCGGCCAGATGGGTCGAGACCGCGATAAGCTGGGCGCCGGCGGCAAGAAGCAGCCACCATCGATCGTAACGGAGCGCCAGACCGACCAGCAGACAGAACATGGACACCGACAAGATCGCCACGCCCCACCGGAAATGCCCGATGAACAAGTGATCGACCAACGGCGTGCCCCAGTTAAGGACGACCAGAGCGACCAAGGCGATCCGCTCCGGCATACGGCCCTTCCAGAGCAGAAGCGCCATGACGCCGTAGGTCAGACCCACCAGAAACAAGGACAGCGGCGACCCCATTCCGACGGCCGCGATCAAGCGGCGACGGCGAGAACCGGGGCGAACCCAGTGGGTTTGACCGTCTTGTCTTCTTGCGCGCCATCCATGTGCCAGCCGACCTGATGGTCGTCGGCAACCTGGGCCAGTTTGCAGTGACTGGCGATGACGGCGCTACGAACCTCGGCCAGTTGGCTTAGGCCGCGCACCATATTGGCCAGCGCTTCCTGTCCAACCTCGGCCGCCAGACGCGCCTCGACCCGACCTTCCAACGCGGTCTGAACCAAGCGGCTGACCTCGATCATCGCCTGATCGACGGCGTGTTCTGCGGTTCTGACCTGCCGTGCCACGCGGACGCCGACGTGCATGTTCTTCATTGGCTCACCTTACCTTTAAGCCGTTTGGTCAGCGCATTTCAGCGGGAGCAAGCCGGTCGAAAAGGGATGGAACCACCATGCCCGCCGTCACGATCCCGATGGCGAACAGAAGGGCGATGGCGGCCCCGGCGACAATGATCCCCACTCTCGCCAGAGCGCCCCGAGGAGGCGCAGGCAGAAGCCAGGAAGTCGTTGGGTCGGAAACCGCATCGTCCGACTGTTCGGCCGACGTGGGATCATTGAGCGTATTGGGGCCGGTGTCGGGAATGAGTATCGACGCCTCTGAGTAGCCAATACTCAGTCGCCTGGCCGCCAGTTTGCGGTCCGAAACGCCCAGCTTGGCATAGGCGCGATGCAGGTGATTGCCGACCGTGCGCGGCGAGATACGCAGGCGCGCAGCGATTTCCTTGTCCTCGAGACCCTGGCCGGCCAGGCGGACACATTCGCTCTCTCTCGTCGTCAGGCCTTCTGGCATGGGGACCCCCTTGGATCTGTTTACCCTAAAATGAGGAGGAGTCAGCCGATATGCTTACGCCGCAAAGCAGTTTCTGGCGGCTGGGCGCTGCGTCAGATCACTTGAACATATAAGCATATCTTTATATGTCTGTCGGTCTGACACTGACAGGAGCCTCTCTTGGCCGCTCGTTCTTCCTTCCTCTTCACCTCGGAAAGTGTTTCCGAAGGCCACCCCGATAAGGTCGCGGACCGCATCTCCGACACGGTCGTGGACGCCTTCCTGGCCAAGGACCCGGAGGCGCGCGTGGCGTGCGAGACCTTGGTGACGACCCAGCGCATCGTGCTGGCCGGCGAGGTCCGCGCCACCCAGCCGGGCAACACCAAGGAACAGAACGAAGCCTTCACCCAGAGCATCATCGACAGCCTGGAGCCGCTGGTCCGCGCCGCGGTGAAGGACATCGGCTATGAGCAGGACGGCTTCCACTGGGAGACGGCGAACTACGCCTGTTTCCTGCACGCCCAGTCGGCCGACATCGCCGTCGGCGTCGATTCGACCAACGAGAAGGACGAGGGCGCGGGCGATCAGGGGATCATGTTCGGCTATGCCTCGAACGAGACGCCGGAGCTGATGCCGGCGACCCTGCAGTACAGCCACAACATCCTGAAACGTCTGGCCGAGGTTCGCCACGCCGGCGGCTCTCAGCTCGAGCCCGACGCCAAGAGCCAGGTCACGATCGAATACGAGGACGGCAAGCCTGTCCGCGCTACCTCGATCGTTCTGTCGACCCAGCACGCCAAGGGGCTGAGCTCCGAGCAGGTCGCCGAGATCGTCAAACCCTATATTCTCGAAGTGCTGCCGGAAGGCTTCACGGACGAGAACACCGTCTGGCACATCAACCCCACCGGCATCTTCGAGATCGGCGGACCGGACGGCGACGCCGGCCTGACCGGCCGCAAGATCATCGTCGACACCTACGGCGGCGCGGCGCCCCACGGCGGCGGCGCCTTCTCGGGCAAGGATCCGACCAAGGTGGACCGTTCGGCCGCCTATGCCTGCCGTTACCTGGCCAAGAACGTGGTCGCTGCCGGTCTGGCCGACCGCTGCACGATCCAGATTTCCTACGCCATCGGCGTGGCCAAACCCCAATCGATCCACGTCGATCTGCACGGCACCGGCAAGATTTCCGAAGCGGTGCTGGAAGACAAGATCCTGGACCTGATCGGCGGCGCCACGCCGCGTGCAATCCGCCAGCACTTGCAACTGAACAAGCCGATCTACGCCCGCTCGGCCGCCTACGGCCACTTCGGCCGCGAGCCGGACGCGGACGGCGGTTTCAGCTGGGAAAAGACCGATCTGGTCGATCAGCTCAAGGCGCTGGCCTAAGGCTTCAGGCGGCCTGATCGATGGTCAGGCCGCGCACGCCCGCCAGGTTGGCGTTGGTCAGGTCGGCCTGACGGGTCTGGGCGCCGTGCATCGTTGCACGGCCCAAATCGGCGCCGGCCAGCACGGCGCGCTTCAGGTCGGCGCCCGACAAGTCCGCGCCGCGGAGCACGGCGCCCGTCAGATCTGCAGGCATTAGCCGGTCAGCGGCGATCAGAAGCGGCCCCAGTTGCGCCTCGCGCATGTCCGCTCCGTTCAGTCGCGCACCGCGAAGGCGCGCGCCGCGCAGGTCGGCGCGCCGCAGTTTGGCCGAGCGCAGGTCGGCGTTGTCGAGCTGGGCGCCCTGCAACTGCACCCCCTCCATATCCAGGCCGTAGAAGACCGCGCCCTTGGCCGACAGGGCGGTCAGGTTCAGGCCCGTGATCGACTTCAGCGGACGCAGGTCGACGCCGTTGAAGACCGACGGCTGCCCCTCCACGCCGCCGGTCTCGCACCAGCGCGCGTGTTCGCGCAGCATCTCGGCGGCGGGCATCTTTTCCACGGACTCGCAGGACGACTTGTTGTCGGTCAGGGCCCCCTGCATGTCGGCGCCGTCGGCGCGCCACATGGTCGTCTTGCAGCCCACTAGGATGGCGTCGCGCAGGTCCGCGCCCGACAGGTCCGCCCCTGACAGATCCGCGCCGGCGAGGTCGGCCCCGCGGAAATCCGCCTGTTTCAGATTGGCCCGCACCAGTTTGCAGTCCTTCATTACCGCGCCGGAGAAGTCGGCCTTCACGGCGATGACGCCGGCCATCTTGGAACGTTGAAGATTGGCGCCGGCCAGGCAGGCGCCGCTGGCCTCGGTCTCGTCGCGGTGGCGCGGTTCGATGACCTTGAAGCCCAGTCTGGCGTCGGCGGCGGCGATGGTGCCCTCGCGCAGGTCCGCCTCGAACAGATCGGCCCCCGACAAGTCGGCCCCGCGCAGGCAGGCGCCGCGCAGGTCCGAACGGCGCAGACTGGCCTCGGCCAGGATCGCGTCCCGCATGTCCGCGCCAAAGAAGTTGGCGTTGTCCAGCTTGGCCGCGGTCAGATCGCAGCCTTCCAGACAGGCGGCGGCGAAATCGGCGTCGGCCAGATTGCGGCCCTTCAGGCTGAGGCCCGACAGGTCCATCCAGGCGAAGACGGCGCGCGCGCCGCCGGGTCGGGCCTGGAATAGCCGATCGTGCCGGGCGCAGATGACGTCCAGCTCCGCCTGCGTCAGGCGCTTTCTCACGAGGGCTTCAGCGGCGAGGGCCATCAGGGCACATTACGCGCCCTGACTTAAGAAACCTTTGAACGGCCAAGCCGCCTCAGACGGTCAGCAGCCCCTGGGCCTGAAGCGCCTCGGCCAGCTCGCCCGGCCCGGTCCACAGGCGCGTATAACCCGCTTCGCCCAGTCGCTTCAGCTCGGTGACCAGATCGGCCTTGGGCGAAGCGACGAACCGGCCGTCGAAGCCGGCGCCGTCCTCGCTGATGCGCACCATCGGGCGGCCGGTTTCCAGCCGGTGCAGGAAGCCTTCGCACAGGGCCGCGCCCTCTTCGCACATCAGGCCGGTCTCGACCGTCAGCCCTTGCGCGCGCAGCCGCTCGGTGCCGCGTCCGGCCGCGAACGGCGACGGGTCCATACAGGCGATCACGACCCGCGCCACGCCAGCCTCGGTCAGGAAGTGCGCGCAGGACTTGCGGCCCGACGACCGGGCGCCGCAGGGTTCTAGCGTGACATAGACAGTCGAGCCCACGACATCCGCGCCGGCGGCGGGCACGGCCTGCTCCTCGGCATGGGGACGACCGCCCGGCGCGGTGGCGGCCTGGGCGATGACCCGGCCGTCCTTGACGATGACGCAGCCGACCGCCGGGTTGGGCCAGGTCTCGCCCATGCGGCCGGTCGCCAGGGCGATCGCCTGGGCCATAAAGGCCTGGTCGGCTTCGCTCCAGCTCATGATGCGGTCGGCACTGTCTCGGCGCGAGCGGCGTCGAGGTAGCGGGCGGCGGTGGGCTTCAGATTCGCGTCGAGATCGATCTCCAGCGGATTGCCCGTCGGGATTTCGACGCCCACGATCTGATCGTCCGGCACGTTGAACAGCAGTTTGACGATGGCGCGCAGGGAGTTGCCGTGAGCGGCGATCAGCACGTCCTCGCCCGCCTTCAGGCGCGGCGCGATCTCGGCGTCCCAATAGGGCTTCACCCGGTCCAGAGTGGTCTTCAGGCTTTCGGTGTCGGGAATGGCCTTGCCGGCGTAGCGGGGATCGGCGTTGAAATCGAACTCGCCGCCGGGCGCCAGCGGGGGCGGCGGCACATCATAGCTGCGACGCCAGATCTTGACCTGGTCTTCGCCGTGCTTCTGGGCTGTCTCAGCCTTGTTCAGACCCGTCAGACCGCCATAGTGGCGCTCGTTCAGGCGCCAGTCCTCGATCACCGGCACATCGGTCAGGCCCGCCGCCTGCAACGCCAGTGCGCCGGTGCGCTGGGCGCGCGTCAGGACCGAGGTGAACATCACCGTCGGCTTGAACCCGGCCTCAGCGATCAGTTCGCCGCCGCGACGCGCCTGGGCCTCGCCCTCCGCCGTCAGATCGACATCGACCCAGCCGGTGAAGCGGTTCTCGAGGTTCCACTGGCTCTGGCCGTGGCGGAGCAGAATCAGGCGCGGCATTCGGTCGGTCCTTCGAAATACGGCCTTTCGGGGTAGGACGCCCTCCGAAGTCGGTCAAGGCTCGCGGGCCGCGCCATCGCTTGTCGCACCGCGCAGGTCGGGGTAACGGTCGGATCGATGTCCGACCGTCTTTTCTTTCCCCTGGCGCTCGCCGCCGCCGTCGTGATGATCGCGCTGGCGACCGTCTGGCCCTGATCCTCTAGAAAAGGATCTTGCGCAGGTTGATGCGGAAGACGCGCCCCTGCGGGTCCAGATAGTCGCGCTGATAGTTGACTGGCGTCTGACCGTCGCTGCTGGTCACCGAGACGCGGTCGTCAAAGATGTTCTGAACGCCGAAGCCGATCCGCGTGCCCTTCAGGAACGGGAAGCGCTCGACCCATGAGGTACGTTGGGTCAGGTCGGCGAAGGCGAACAGATTGACGGTTGTCCGGCCCGAGAAGTCCAGATCGGGCGACCCCAGCGCGTCGCCATTGACCGTCGTGCCCGAGCGCCAGTTGGCGTTGACGAAGGCGCCCACGCCGTTTCTGGATAGGCCGGTCTGAAGCTGGACCTCATGGCGCGACTGACCGCCCGAGCCGGAGATGGAATCGCCGTCCAGCAGATCCAGCGGCGCCAGACCGTCGCGAATGGTGACCTCGTCCTGGACACGCCAGGTGTGGGTCAGCGACAGGTTGAAGATCCCTTGGCCGGGCTGCATTCCCGATCCTCGCCCGCCGCGCATCCGCCCGCCGCCGCCGGGACCGCCGGGACCGCCGGGACCGCCCGGCCCTCCCATCATCATCATTCCGCCGCCACCAGGACCGCCGCGCCCACCCGGACCACGACCGCCCGCCGCCGCCGGGTTCGGCTTGCCGAACGGGCGCGAGAAGTTGAAACCCCACTGAACGTCCTGCTGCTCGCGCTTGAAGAAGTTCAGCGGACGGGCGTCGATGGACACCAGATTGCCGTCCGCATCGCGAACGAACCGATCCGGCAGGGCCGCCTCAAGGTCGGGCGTGATGGCCGGGAAGCTGGAGATTTCGTTGTCCGCCTCGGTGCGGGTGTAGGCCAGGTTCAGGCGGAAATCCTTGTCCGACACCGGCTGCCAGTTCATGCCCAGCTTCAGGATGCGCCGATCCTCGGCCTGCAGATTGGGATCGCCGCCGGTGATGCGGTTGATCTCGACGGTCTGGCCGGTGCGGAAGTCGAAGACCGGCGTATTCGGCGTCGATACTGTCGGGTCGTTCAACTGCTGGACTGTCGGCGCCTTGCCCTCATCGGAATAGTTGGCCGAGAAGGACAGCCGCTCGACCGGCGACCAGTTCAGCCCGGCCCCGACCGAGGACACGCCGCCGAAGTCGGACAGCTCCTGATAGGCCAGGTTCAGATTGGCCGACAGGTCGCCGATCTTGGGCAGGACGCCGCGCTCGACGTTGGAGATCGGCAGATCGAAGTTGGCCTGCACGCTGCCCGAGTTGCGCGACTGCGACCGCTCCACAGCGACACTTGAACCCAGGCTCTCCGAGAAACGCAGGCTCTCGGAATCCAGCGATTGATAACCAGCCCCGACCTTGAAGGTCGAGGTGATGTCGCCGGCCGGCAGCTCATAGGGACGCCCGTTCAACACCAGTTCCGCCGTCGCCGTCTGGGCCACAGAGTTGGCAGTGTCGCGCGGATTGACGATGGCCCGGTCGGTCAGGTCGCCGAACGGATTGACGGTCAGATCGCCTGCGATCAGGGCCCGCAACGCCGTCGCGTTCACACCTCGTCCCGTCGTGGTGTCGGTCTCGACGCGGCTGTATTCCCCCGTCGCCGTCCAGCGCCAGTCGCCGACATAGCCGTCGAACACCGTGCCTAGTTCGGCCGTGCGGGTGTCGGTCTTGCGCGTCAGGGCGCCGGGCAGGTCTAGATAGCTGAACAGATTGACGTCCTGACCGGTCGGCGAAAACGGATTGGTCCCCGGCACGGTCAGCTGAACATTGGGCAGGCCCTGATAGCTGAAGCTGTTTGAGTCCTCCACGCTGCCGCTCAGCGTCATGCCGACCTTGTCGTTCAGGTCGTGCTTGTAGGTCCCCGACACCGAAAGCTCGTCCGTCTTGGGCAGCAGGGTGCGATAGGCGCTAGCCAATTCGCTGTCGCCGCCGGCCGTCGTGCTGCGGTCGATGTCGCGCTCGGTCTCGAACAGGGTGTTGGAGGTCGTGCCGTTGATGTCGACCGACCAGCGATCGGAGCCGGCGATACGCAGGACGTTGTTCTCGCTTGCGGTGGTCGTGCGACCGCCCTGCTCCGGCCGGCTGACGTTGACCGAGGCGGTCAGGGACTTGAAGTCCGCCTTCAGGACGATGTTCACCACCCGCTGATTGGCGCTGTAACCATAGGACAGCGCGGTTTCTTCCGGCAGGACGTCGAAGCGCTCGATGGCCTCGGGCGGAATGCCGCGGATCTCGCGGAAGCCCGAGATACGCCGCCCGTTGACCAGGAAGACCGGAGACCCACCCCGCGCGCTGCGGGTCTGGGCCTCCAGCAGGGTGATCAGCTCGCCGATGTTGGTCGCGCCGAACGCCTGAATCTGGGCGGAGTCGTAAGAGACGATCGGTTCCTGCCCGCCAAGGGCCACCCCGCGCCGCGCCGCCGTCACCTCCACGTCCGGCAAAACGACAGTCGGCTCCTCCTGCTGGACCTGCGCTTGGGCTTCTACCGGCTGGGCCTCGTTGGTTTGGGCCTGAACAGGCTGGACGACACCGGCGGCGGGGGCCAGCGCAAGCAGGAGAAGCGCGGTCTGGGTCATGGAACGACGATCCGGGAGATGATTTCAGCCCTTGTCAGGACGGGACAAACATGGCCGTAAAACGACACAATTCATGAACAAAGTGAAAGCGTTGCGCACTTTCGACACAACGCAAAAAACTGCGACGGAAAGCCCGCTAAAGCGCGTTAAAGCCTGTTGGGTTGCGTTTGGATGACAGCGCGCAAGGCGCGCTCGAACTGACGTCTTGGCCCAACCTCGGAGTCCAGCGATGAAGACTCCGCGTTGACCGCCTCCGGGCTTTCGGCTATAGGCCCGCCCTCTTGAGATTTCCGCGCCGTGGACGTGTGCTCCGCGGCGTTTTCCGTTCGAAGGTTTGACATGGCCAACAACCCCGGCGCCCGCAAGGCGATCCGCAAGATCGAAGCGCGTACCGAAGTGAACAAGGCGCGCCGCTCGCGCGTCCGCACCTATCTGCGCAAGTTCCAGGAAGCTCTGGCCGGCGGCGACGCCGCCGTCGCCAAGACCGCCTTCATCGAGGCTCAGTCCGAGCTGATGCGCGCCGTCTCCAAGGGCGTCGTTCACAAGAACACCGGCTCGCGCAAGGTCTCGCGCCTGGCCGCCCAGCTGAAGAAGCTGTCGGCCGCCTGAGCCAAAAATAATCCAACAGCGGACGGAGCAGCTGTCGCTGTTTCGTTGTGGGATTATAAAGCAATATCAACGGCGAAGGCGCGCAAGCTCCTTCGCCGTTTTGCGTTGTGTCGCTAACTGTCAAAATCGAAAACACCGATCGTCGAGCCATGATCCGGCCGAAATTCCAAGCGGTGTCAGGGTTTGACGGAGTCAAACAATTTAACTGCGAATCGACCAACGAATCAGCGTTGACCCACCCGGCTCGCGGCGTAAGTTTTGGCCTCTAACGCACTTCCATCCCAGCACGGATGAAGACGGCGCGAGGCCTATGTTTCGCGTCGGCGGGAGATGTCTGTTCAGAGGTTAGACCCCGTCCGAAAAGCATCGCTTTTCGGCGCAGGAGAAGTCGTCCCTGAACCATCGCCCTGGAGCGCGGAAGGTCGGAATGGTTCTTCTAAGGTGGGCGGGCAAAGAT